>CAWEBP010000003.1:440000-1152982 GCA_963807375.1 uncultured Gammaproteobacteria bacterium | reverse complement strand
GTACACTTTTAGTACCACCTGTTTTCTCAACCTTGAGAAAAACGGGTTAAAACTGCCTCAAGCGGGTGCGGGTATTTAACCCTGTAAACCGGCCTGCTGACCCTTTGCCGTGCCCAATGCGCCAAGCAGGCAGCACGCGGCATCGACGCGGATGGGCGCAAAGCCGCTGCCCGGCTCTTTCATGCCGACGACCTGGCCGTGGAACACGCGCGCGGCGGCGCCGATGATGTGGCCGCGGTCGGCAAAGAAGCGCACGTCGTACTTCCATTCCCTGCCGCTGCGATCCACGACCGGGTGCGGCGCATAACGCTGGGCCAGATAAGCCTCTGGCGGCAGCTCGGCCAGCTTCTTGCGGCTGATGCTTTTGCCGACGTAAACCCCGCGGCTGGCGTAGCCCGAAACCGGTTTGAACACCCATTCGCTGCGCTCGCCGTACCACTCGTCTTGCGTGCGCGCCGACATGGGCAGAGTCTCGGCGATGCGAAACGAAAGCCCGGTTGCTTGATCAACGCGCCAGCTCCGGGCGCTGCAGACCACTCCACCATGCGGCGCTTGTCGGCGATGGCCGCATAGGCCTCTGGCGAGGGCGCGAGGACGACTGACTTCTCCGCGACGGCGCGGCGCACCGGTTCGTGCTCCGGCTGGGTCAGAAGAAAATCGGTGCTGCGCCAATACACGCGGTCTATCGGCTTGCCTTGGTGGCGCAGGCGGCCGTCGGTGTACTGCAGCTCGGCGGCATCGAGCACATCCACGCTCAGGGCCAATGGCCGCAGCAGGCTGGCCAGCGCCTGCATCTCGGCGAGCAAGGGCTGTGACCCGAGTTGATCGTCAACAATGGCAACGGCGCCGGTGGCGGCGCGGTCTGCACCCAGCAGGTCACGGCGAAACAGCGCCAGCAGCCGCGCTTCCAGCTGCCCGTGCTCCCAGTCGGCGCAGCATTCGTTGCCGTGGCGCGCGGCCTGCATCGCGGTGAGCACGCCGCCGGCATTGGTGTTGACCTCGATCAGCACCGGCCCTGCCGGGGTCGGGTGCACGTCGTAGCTCAACAGCAAGGGGCGCGAGTCGGCGAGCGGATTGGCGCGCACGATGCGCGACCAAAGCGATTCGACACCGGCAGACACCAGCCGCAGCGCGACCGGGGATACCGGGACAGGCTGCTCGAGCACCGGCAGGCCAAACGGATTGGTCATGGCGTTATGGCACAGCCGTGCTGGTTTGCAGAATCGCCCTTAGTGGCGAGAAAACAAAACCGTATTGCCATCGTGGCGCTTGCCGTTTTACGCCAAGACTTCAGGCGGGGCGATGTTCTTCGAGCGCGGTGAGGCGCTCCAGCGTGCCAACGTCGGACCACAGGCCGTTGAAGAGCTCGCCACTGACCTGCCCGCGCAGAGCGGCCTCGCGCAGCAGGGGTGCAACCTGGAAAGCGCCGCCGGTTTGCCCATCGAACAGTTTGGGGTGCAGCACCGAAATGCCGCTAAAGGTGAAGCTCTGGGTGCACACCGAGATAACGCGCCCATTGGCCAGGCCAAAATCGCCCTTGGGGTTGTGCGCGGGGTTGGGCACCAGCACCAGGTGCGCGCGCTCGGGGTCGCGCACCGCATTGAGCTTGGAATAGTCATAGCCCGCGTAGATGTCGCCGTTGACGACGACAAAGGGCTCGCTGCCGAGCAAGGGCAGCGCACGAAAGATGCCGCCGCCGGTTTCCAGCGCCGGCCAGCCTTCTTCGGTGTACTGGATGGAAACACCAAACTTTGCGCCCTCGCCCAGATGCGCGCGGATTTTTTCGCCGAGCCAGCCAAGGTTGATGACGAATTCGCGGATGCCGGCGGCCTTGAGCGCAAGCAGGTGATGCTCGATCAGCGCACGGCCGCGCGCCACGATCAACGGCTTGGGGGTGTGGTCGGTGAGCGGCACCATGCGCACGCCTCTTCCTGCCGCCAAGATCATTGCTTTCATCACGAGCACCGAATGGCAGGAAGTGCGACGGCTCCCGCACCCACAGCCGCTTCGCGCCTGACGCCGTGTCGCCGTCGCCCAGCGGCCAGGATCATCGCCTTCACAACTTTACTTTCGGTAGCACGTGCTTTTCGAAGATCGCAGTCAGCGGCGCCAGCTCGGGGTACTTGGGCGCCACCTCCATCACGTAGCGCACAAAGCGCGGGGTATCGGCAACGTAGTGCGGTTTGCCGTCGCGGTGTGTCAGGCGCGCAAAAATGCCCAGCACCTTGAGGTGGCGCTGCAGGCCCATCCATTCGGCCTCGTGCCAGAACTCGGCAAACGTGGCCGGCACCGGCAACTTCGCCTCGAGCGCGCGTTGCCAGTATTGCGTGAGCCAGCCGTGCACGCGCTCGGGTGGCCAGCTTAGAAATGCGTCCTTGAACAGGCACACGGCGTCGTAGCTGATCGGCCCGTGCACCGCGTCCTGAAAGTCCAGCACGCCGACCGGGTCGCCGGCCATGAGGTTGCGCGGCATGAAGTCGCGGTGGACGAAGGTGCGCGGCTGCGCCAGCGCCGAGCGCACCAGCAGGCCCATGGCGCGTTCGAGTTCGTTGGCCTCGTCACCCGACAACTTCACGCCGAGGTGGCGCTCGAGATACCACTCGGAAAACAGCCGCACTTCGCGCCACAGCAGCGCGGCGTCGTAGGCCGGCAGCTGTCCGACCGCGGGGTCGTTCTGCGCGGCCAGCTGCATTTGCACCAGCGCGTCGAGCGCGGCGCCAAAGTGCGCATCCGCGTTTTGCTCATTGAGCACGTGCAGCAGGGTTTTTTCGCCAAGATCGGACAACAGCAGGAAGCCCTGCGCGAGATCATCGGCAATAATTTCTGGGGCATTCAGCTTCCACCCTCTCAGCCAGCGCGCGATCTGGATGAACGGCCGGCTGTCTTCGCGGTCCGGCGGCGCGTCCATGACGATCCAGCTGCGCGTGCCGTCGCGCAGGCGAAAATAGCGGCGAAAGCTGGCGTCGGCCGAGGCGGGCGCAAAGTGCGCCGTAGCCAGGTTCAGCCGTGCGAGCGCCCATTCGCGCGCGAGCGCGGCGCGAGAATCAAGACCTGCGTCATTCATGCGCGCGCAGCTTACCGGTGTGTGCCGCTAATTTCATTGCGCGCACGCAACGCGCTGACCATACTGTGCACCTCAGGAAACCCTTTCGCTTGCGCACCCCTGCCCTACTGATCGCCGCACTTAGCGCGTATTGCACGATGCCGACGGCATGGGCCGTCGAAGCCACGTGCCCGCACGCACCGCTGCTGCAGATGCCGCTGGACGCGGTCAACAACAAAGACTCGGACAAAATCACCCTGACCGCCGACCAGGTGGAAGTGCAGGAGACCGGCTGGTCGCGCCTGCGCGGTGCCGTGCGCCTGCTACAGGGCGAGCGCTTACTGGCCGCCGAACAGCTGGACTACGACAAGGAGACGCGCCGCGTCACCCTGCAACGGCCATCGACCTACCAGGACCGTAACGTGATGATCCGCAGCGCAAGCGCGGAGTTCGATCTGGGCAACGCCACCGGCAGCTTTAAAGATACGGAGTTTGTGCTGCCCGCCAACGGCGGCCGCGGTGAAGCCAGCCGGCTGTCGCTGGTCGGGCCGGGGCTGGTCGAGGCCGATCAGGCCTCGTACACCACCTGCGCACGCGACAGTGAATTCTGGAAGTTGCGCGCCGGCCATATCCGCATTGACCAGAAAAAGGGTATTGCCGTGGCGCGCCATGCACGTATCGAGTTTGGCGGCGTGCCGGTGCTCTACACGCCCTATTTGCGCTGGCCCACCGACAACCGCCGCCGTACCGGACTGCTGGCACCCACCGTGGGCGATTCTGACAAGACCGGTTTTGACCTCAGCGTGCCGCTGTACCTGAACCTGGCCGAAAACTACGACGCCACGCTGATGCCGCGTTACATGTCCAAGCGCGGCATCCAGCTCAACGCCAGCGGCCGCTACCTGTTTGAGGACATCAGCGGCGATCTGGCGGTGGAATACCTGCCCGAAGACGAAGTGCTGAAGCAGTCGCGCGCGCTGATCGAAACCAACCACCGCGCGCTGCTGACCTCGAACCTGGCCTTTGAGGGCCGCTATGCCGAGGTCAGCGACCAGGCCTATTTCGAGGATTTGTCTTCGCGGCTCGAAGCCAGCTCGGTGACGCACCTGGATCGCCACGTGCTCATGACTTACGTCCAGCCGGCCAGCTTCAGCGCGACGGTGCTGGCGCAGGACTACCAGACGATCTCCAGCAATGTGCTGCCGGTGGACGAGCCCTACCGGCGCCTGCCGCAGATCCGTTTTGCGACGCTGACCAAGAACAGTTTCTATGACGTGCGTGCCGGCCTCAACGCCGAGTACGCGTTTTTCGAGCGCGAACAAGCCACCGCGCTGCAGCCGCAACGCGCGCAACGCGTGGACCTGGACCCCTACCTGCGCCTGCAAAAAGACCGCGCCAGTTGGTACATCCTGAGCCAGGCGAATTTTCGCAGCACGCTGTATCACGTGCCGGACCCGGGGCCGGGCATTGCCGAATTCCCCGCCCGTACGCTGCCGCAACTGTCGGCCGAGGGCGGCCTGCGCTTTGAACGCTTCACCGATTCCAACGACGTGCAGACACTAGAGCCAAAATTGTTCTACCTGTACGTGCCCTACCGTTATCAGGAAAACCTGCCGGTGCTCGACAGCGGCGTGCCGGACTTCGATTTCGTGCAGTTGTTCGCGCGCAATAACTTCTCGGGCGAAGACCGCATTGGCGACGCCAACCATATTGCCTTTGCCGTCACCACCCGCCTGCTCGAACCCGCCAGCGGCATCGTGCGGCTCAACGCCAGCGTTGGCCAGATCTACCGCCTGTCGAAAACGCGCGTGCTGCCGCCGTGCGCGCTGCCGCCCTGCATAAGGCCCGACGAAGGCCCGACCGACTTCATCGCCGCCGCCGACTACCAGATCAACGACCAATGGTCGCTGGGCACCAACCTGCAATGGTCGGCCGACAGTGGGCTGTTCAAGCGCAACAGCTACACCGCGCGCTACCGCGATGCCGGCTGGCGCGCCGACCTGTCGTATCGCTTCCGCGAGCGCCTGCTGGAGCAGACCGACCTGTCGATGCAGGTGCCGGTGCCGTTCACCGACCACTGGAACTTCACCGGTCGCTGGCGCTTTTCGTTGCCCGACAACCAGACCCAGGAATTGCTCGGCGGCCTTGGCTACGATTCGTGCTGCTGGTCGCTGCGCGTGCTGGGCCGGCGTTATCTGATCAACAACAAGGGCGAGTTCACCAACAGCGTTTATCTGCAGCTGGAACTCAAAGGTCTGGCGAATCTTGGTGGCAAAACCAGCCGCCTGTTGCCGGAGGATTAGGGCGGGTTAGTGGTACCCTAGCGCCCCTCGAAAAAGCTCTGATTTCCCCGTGCGCCTGCTCCTGATTCTTGCTGTTGCTTTCTCCGCCCAGGCTGGGGCGGTCATCGAACCTATTGACCGGATCGTTGCTGTCGTCAACGACGGCGTGGTGCTTCAAAGCGAGCTGGAGCGCGCGCTGGCCCTCGCCCGGCAGGAGATCATCTCCCGCGGCATTACGGCGCCGCCCGATAACGTGCTGGAAGAACAGGTGCTCGAGCGCCTGATCACGCTGCGCGTGCAGACTCAGCGCGCGCAGGAAGCCGGCCTGCGCGTGGATGATCGCGAGCTCAACGAAGTCATGGGCCGCATCGCCGAACAGAACGGCATGAGCCTGCCTGCCTTTGCCGACCGCATCCGCACCGACGGCCTTGATTACCTGGCGGTGCGTGAGCAGATCCGCGACGAAGTTCTGATCAACCGTCTGCGCTCCAAGGAAGTCGAAAGCCGTGTGCTGGTCACCGACCAGGACATCGCCACCCTGCTCAACGAGCAGCAGCTGACCGCCGACAACGAATATCACCTCTCGCACATCCTGGTCAGCGTCCCCGAAGGCGCCGACAACGCCGCGCGCGCGCAGTCCCGCGCCAAGGCCGAAGCTCTACTCAAGCGCATCAAGGCCGGCGAGCCGTTCGCCAAGGTCGCGGTCGAAAACTCCGACGGGCAGCAGGCGCTTGAAGGCGGCGATTTTGGCTGGCGCAAGGGCGAGGATCTGCCCGACCTGTTCACCCGTGCGCTGCTGCGGCTCAAGCCCGGCGCCGTCAGCAATGTCATCGAAGGCGGCTCGGGCTATCACCTGATCTGGCTGCAAGAACAGCGCAGCCTGGTGGCACGCGACTCCGTGGAAGAAACGCGCGCCCGGCACATTCTGCTGACGCCCAACGCGATTCGCGACGAAGAACAAACCCGCATACAGGCCCGCGATTTCTACGACCGCATCGTCAAAGGCGAAAGCTTCGAGACCTTGGCCAAGCAGTTTTCCGACGATCCCGGCTCCAAGGCCGGCGGTGGCGACCTGGGCTGGGCGCAGCCGGGTTTGTTCTCGCCCGACTTCCAGAAAGTACTCGACGCACTGAAGCCCGACGAGCTGTCGGAGCCTTTTCGTACCGGTTTTGGCTGGCACATCGCCAAGGTGATCGAGCGGCGCGTGCGCGACATCACCGACGACAGCCGTCGCGCCCGCGCGCGCCAGGCCATTGCCAACCGCAAGAGTGGCGAAGAATACGATCTGTGGCTGCGCCGCTTGCGAGCCGAGGCGTATGTCGAATCGCGCCTGAGCGCGAAAACCATCACCAAGCCCGCGACGGCCGTCGCGCCCGCGGCGCAGCCTGCGCCGCCGCCTGCGGCTTTTCCGGACACGCCGGCCACGCCGGCCACGCCGATTACGCCTGCAGCGCCGCCTGCCGAAACAACAGCACCCCCGTCTCCCGCGGCACCTGCCACGCCCTGACCGATGCCGATACCGCGCCTGCTGCTCACCGCGGGTGAGCCCGCCGGCATCGGCCCTGACCTGCTGATTGCGCTGGCGCAAAAAAACTGGCGCGCGGAATTAATTGCGGTGGCCGATCCCGAGTTGCTGCTCTTGCGCGCCAAACGGCTGCAACTGCCCCTGACCTTGAGCGAGGCGGATCTTTCAACCAAGGCCCGTGCGCACCGGCGCGGTCATTTGAAGCTGCTGACGGTCAGACTGGCCGCCAAAGTAAAACCCGGCGTGCTCAATCCGGCCAATGCCGCGGCGGTTTTGGAGGCTCTGCGGGTGGCGACCCGCCACTGCGTCGGCGGCCGCGCACAAGCGCTGGTCACGGGCCCGGTGCAAAAATCAGTGATCAACGATGCCGGTTTTGCGTTCAGCGGCCACACCGAATTTCTCGCCGGACTCAGCCACACGCCGATGCCGGTCATGATGCTGATCGGCGCTGGCCTGAGAGTCGCGGTGGCTACCACGCACCTGCCGCTGGCCGACGTGCCGCGCGCACTCACGCGTGAGCGCCTGCAAGCCGTGTTGCACGTGCTGCACGCCGATCTGCAGAAAAAATTCCGCATTCGCCGGCCACGGATTCTGGTCGCCGGCCTGAACCCCCACGCGGGCGAATCCGGCCACCAGGGCCGCGAGGAGATCGAGGTGATCACCCCGGTGCTGGAAAAACTGCGCGCGGCAGGCCTGCGCCTGACTGGCCCGTTGCCCGCCGACACCCTGTTTACGCCCAAATATCTGGATAAAGCCGACGCCGTACTGGCGATGTACCACGACCAGGGCCTGCCGGTGCTCAAGCACGCCAGCTTTGGTGAGGCGGTCAACATCACGCTGGGCCTGCCGTTCATCCGCACCTCGGTGGATCACGGCACCGCGCTGGATCTTGCGGGCACGGGTAAAGCCCAGAGCAGCAGCTTTGAAGCCGCAGTTCAGCTGGCCGTCACACTTGCAGCACGCTGATGGCCGGGCATTTCGCTAAGAAGCGTTTCGGCCAGCATTTTTTGCACGATGCCAATGTCATCGCCAAGCTCGTCCGCTTCATCGACCCGAAACCCGGTGACACGCTGGTCGAAATCGGCCCTGGGCTTGGCGCGCTGACAAAGCCGTTGCTCGACGCCGCCGGCGCATTGCAGGTGGTGGAGCTGGACCGCGACGTGATTCCGCATCTGCTGACGACCTGCGCCAATCATCCGGGGCTGAAGATTCATCAGGCCGACGCTTTGGATTTTGATTTTTCTGCACTGGCGCCAAAGCTGAGGCTTTGCGGCAACCTGCCCTACAACATCTCGACGCCGTTGCTGTTTCATTTATTGGAACAGGCGGACGCCATCACCGACATGCACTTCATGCTGCAAAAAGAAGTGGTGGACCGCATCTGTGCCGCACCGGCCAGTGAGCATTACGGGCGGCTTACGGTTGCCCTGTTTGCGCGCGCCGACGCGCAGAAACTGTTCGAGATCGGCCCTGGCGCTTTTCGCCCACCGCCCGCCGTTACCTCTGCCGTGGTGCGCCTGACGCCGCGGCCAGCGCCTTTTCCGATTGAGGACCTCGGCCGCTTCGACGCCGTGGTTAAGGCCGCCTTCAGCCAGCGCCGTAAAACGCTGGCCAACGCGCTGAAGGGGATGTTGAGCGCCGATCAAATCCGGGGTGCCGGCATCAACCCCACCGAGCGTGCCGAGCGCCTGCCGCCGGAGGCCTTTGCTCGGCTCGCACACCGCCCACCCGCTTAGGTCGTTTTTAAGCCCATTTCGCGCAGTCGATGAAAATGGGTGGTACTAAAAGTGTATCAGTGCCTTGCAGATCTTGGCGAAAAACCACCACAAAGCACGCCAAGCGGGTCGCCGCTTTGAAAACGAAAACGGGCGCCTGAGCGCCCGTTTTTTTGCTGCGGATACTGCTTAAGCGGCGGCTTTTTTCTTTGCCGCTGGCTTGGCGGCTGACTTGGCGGCTGCTTTCTTTGCAGGGGCCTTGGTGGCGTCAGGCGCGGTTTCTTCAACCTTGGGCGGCGCGCGGTCCACCAACTCGACGTAAGCCATCGGCGCGCTGTCGCCGGCACGGAAACCGCAGCGCAGGACGCGGGTGTAGCCGCCCGGCGCGCTTGGCGTAGCGCGGTCCCAGATCGGTAAAGAGCTTGGTCACCATCGCGCGGTCACGCAGGCGCGCGAACACCAGGCGCCGGTTGGCGACGTTGTCGGTCTTGGCGCGCGTGATCAGCGGCTCGGCGACGCTGCGCAGGGCCTTGGCCTTGGCCAGCGTGGTGCGGATCAGCTCATGCTGGAACAGGGACGCTGCCATGTTCTGCATGTTGGCCTTATGGTGGCTGAAGGCGAATGGCCGAGGTGGTTGCCGTGAGACTTGTGACGCATGACGGTTCTCTTTCTTTAAGAATTAGGCGGCGACTTTGGGCGGCGTCCAGTGATCCAGCTTCATGCCCAGGTCGAGGTCGTGCGATCTTCAGCGCATCTTGAATCTCGGTCAGCGATTTCTTGCCGAGGTTCGGGCGTCTTCATCAGCTCGGTCTCGGTGCGCTGCACCAGGTCGCCGATGTAATAGATGTTCTCGGCCTTGAGGCAGTTGGCCGAGCGCACGGTCAGCTCCAGATCGTCGATCGACGGAACAGGATCGGCGACAGCTCCTTCTTGCTCGGCGGCGGCCACTTCGGCGGCTTCGGCCTCGAGGTCGACGAACACGCCGAGCTGGTCGCGCAGGATGCGCGCGGCCAGGCGCACGGCTTCGGCGGCGTCGATGCCGCCGTTGGTGTCGATGTCGAGGATCAGCTTGTCGAGGTCGGTGCGCTGTTCGACGCGGGCGCGCTCGACGCTGTAGCTGACGCGACGCACCGGGCGAGTAGGACGCATCGAGGCGCAAGCGTGCCGATCGACGCATGCTCTTCATCGGTCAGGCTGCCGGCACCCACGGCGGCGACGTAGCCGCGGCCACGCGTGACCTTGAGCGTCATCTTGAGCTTGCCGCCGGTGAGATGTGCGAGCACCAGATCCGGGTTGACGATCTCGACGTCGTGGTCGAGCTGGATGTCGCTGGCCTTGACCACGCCCTTGCCGGACTTCTCCAGGCGCAGGGTGGCGCTCTCGCGCGCGTGCATCTTGATCGCGACATTCTTGATGTTGAGCAGGATGTCGAGCACGTCTTCCTGCACGCCTTCGATCGCGCTGTACTCGTGCACCACGCCGTCGATCTGGACTTCGGTGATG
Organism: uncultured Gammaproteobacteria bacterium; assembly: GCA_963807375.1. GTDB lineage: Bacteria > Pseudomonadota > Gammaproteobacteria > Nevskiales > Nevskiaceae > JACPFV01. The sequence continues at coordinate 1,142,914 of CAWEBP010000003.1, read as the reverse complement.
GCGGCGCCGGGGATCGACGACAACAGGATGCGCCGCAGGGCGTTGCCGAGCGTGTGGCCGTAGCCGCGCTCCATCGGCTCGAGGGTGACGCGCGCGCGATTGGCGGAAATCGGCTTCGACTTCGATCATCGCGCGGCTTGAGAAGACTCGGTGACGGTGCCCTGCATGGAGCAAGCCCTCGGTGATTGCGTGAAGGTAAGAACGTACGAATTACTTCGAGTACAACTCGACGACCAGATTTTCGTTGATGTCCGGCACGATCTGGCTCGCGCTCGGGCACGGTCTTGAACGTGCCCTTCAGGCCCTTCTCGTCGACATCCAGCCAGTCCGGAAAGCCGACCTGCGCGGCGACCGACAGCGCACTGGCGATGCGGCGTCTGCTTCTTGGCTTTTTCGCGCACTTCGACCACATCGCCCGGCTGCACCGTGGTACGACGGCATGTTGACCGTGCTTGCCGTTGACCGGATCGCCTTGTGCGACACCAGCTGGCGCGCTTCGGCGCGGGTGTCGGCAAAGCCCATGCGGTAGACGACGTTGTCGAGGCGCTGCTCCAGCATCTGCAACAGCAGCAGGCCGGTGGCGCCCTTGGTCGACGCCGCCTTCAAGTAGTAATTGCGGAACTGGCGCTCGAGCACGCCGTACATCTGCTTGAGCTTCTGCTTCTCGCGCAGCTGCAGCGCGTAGTCCGACAGGCGCGGCTTGACGGCGCCATGCTGGCCCGGACGGGTTTCCAGCTTGCACTTGGTGTCCAGCGAACGGCCGCGGCCTTTCAACATCAGGTCGGCGCCGGCACGGCGGGACAACTTGCACTTCGGACCAATATAACGAGCCATGATCAGTTCTCTAAAAGCCTTAGACGCGGCGGCGCTTGGCCGAGCGGCAGCCGTTGTGCGGAATCGGGGTAACGTCGGTGATGTTGGTGATCTTGAAGCCGCATCGCATTGAGCGAGCGCACCGCTGACTCGCGGCCCGGGCCGGGGCCCTTGACGCGCACTTCAAGATTCTTGACGCCGTGCTCGGCGGCGCATGGTGCCGGCCTTCTCGGCGGCGACCTGCGCGGCGAACGGCGTGCGACTTGCGCGAGCCCTTGAAGCCGGCGGAGCCCGCCGTCGCCCACGACAGGGTGTTGCCCTGGCGATCGGTGATCAGGATGATCGTGTTGTTGAAGGACGCGTGAATGTGCGCCACCGCATCGGTCACGTTCTTCTTGACCTTCTTGCGCTTGGCGCGCAGCGGCGGCGGCGGCGGTTGCGGGAGCGTCTGGCCATTAGGCGTGCTCATGGATTCAGCTTCAGTGACTTCTTGGATCGTGCGCGGCGCGGGCCCTTGCGGGTGCGGGCGTTGGTGCGGGTGCGCTGGCCGCGAACCGGCAGGCCGCGCTTGTGGCGCATGGCCGCGGTAGCAGCCGAGGTCGATCAGGCGCTTGATGTTCATCGACACTTCGCGGCGCAGATCGCCCTCGACCGTGAACTTGCCGATCTCGGCGCGCAGCTTGTCGAGCTCGCCTTCGGTCAGGGTCTTGCACCTGCGCGTCCGGCTTGATGCCGGCAGCCTGACGCAGATCGTCTTGCGCGCGCGTCGTGCCGATGCCGTAGATCGCGCGCAGCGCGATGACGGTGTGCTTGTTGGCCGGGATGTTGACGCCCGCAATACGTGCCATGAACGAACCTCTGATCAGTGACGCGCGAAAAGCCGCGCAGTATATAGCAATTTGCACGCGGAATGCTCAACCCTGCCGCTGCTTGTGACGCGGCGTCGGTGCAAATCACGCGCACGACGCCCTTACGGCGGACGACCTTGCAGTTACGGCACATCTTCTTGACTGATGCTCGGACTTTCATAGTGAACTCTCTACAACTGGACTTCAGTGCGCCTGGCGTCAACCGCAGCGCTTGCCGACGGTGTCGCCACCGCCGATCTTCAGGTTGGCCTTCTTCAGCAGGCCCTCGTACTGGTGCGACATCAGGTGCGCCTGCAGCTGCGCCATGAAATCCATCACCACCACCACGGTGATCAGCAGCGAGGTGCCGCCGAACGTAGAACGGCACGTTCCAGCCGGTGATCAGGATCTCGGGAAACAGGCAGACCACGGTGACGTAGATCGCGCCGGCCACGGTCAGGCGCGTCAGCACCAGGTCGATGTACTTGCGCGGTCATGCGCGCCGGGACGCACGCCGGGAATGAAGGCGCCGGACTTCTTCAGGTTCTCGGCGGTCTCGCGCGAATCGAACACCAGCGCGGTGTAGAAGAAGCAGAAGAAGATGATCAGCAGCGCGTACAGCACCATGTACAGCGCCTCGCCGGGCGACAGCATGTTCGCGACGCGCTGCATGACGCCCCCGCCTTCGTCGCCGAAGAAACGCACCATCGAAGCCGGGAACAGGATGATCGACGACGCGAAAATCGGCGGGATCACGCCCGACATGTTGAGCTTGAGCGGCAAATGCTGCGTCTGCGCGGCAAACAGCTTGCGGCCCTGCTGGCGGCGCGCATGGTGGACCGGGATGCGGCGCTGGGCACGCTCGACGAACACGACAGCCCAGGTCAGTGCCGGCGACCAGCACGAAGATCAGGATCACCTGAAAACCGTTCATCGAGCCTTCGCTGACCAGCTGCGCCGTTGAACCCAGCGCCGCGCGGCAGTTCGGCGACGATGCCGGCGAAGATGATCATCGAAATGCCGTTGCCGATGCCGCGCTCGGTGATCTGCTCGCCGAGCCACATCAGGAACATGGTGCCGGTGATCAGCGAAACCGTCGCAGTGAACATGAAGCCGGAGGCCGGCGTTTACCGCGACACCGCTCTTCTGCAGCGCATAGGCAGCGCCGATCGACTGGAACGTGGCCAGGCCCAGGGTGCCGTAGCGCGTGTACTTGGTCAACCGGCGGCGGCCGGACTCGCCTTCCTTCTTGATTTCCTTGAGCTGCGGCACCGCCGACGCCAGCAGCTGCACGATGATCGATGCGGAGATGTACGGCATCACGCCGAGGGCAAACACCGACAGACGCTCCAGCGCACCGCCCGAGAACATGTTGAACATGTCCAGGATCGTGCCGCGGCTCTGGTCGAACAGCTGCGCCAGCTGCACGGGGTCGATGCCCGGCACCGGGATGAAGGTGCCGATGCGGAAGACGACAAGCGCGCCAAGCAGGAACCACAGGCGCGCCTTGACGTCACCCAGCTTGGTGAGATCAGGCACCATACCGGCGGCCTGCCTGTGGAGTACCTCGCGCCATGGCCGTTTTAGCTTACTCGGCGAACGTGCCGCCGGCGGCGGTCACGGCTTCGCGCGCGCCCTTGGTCGCGTGAATGCCCTTGAGGGTCACCTTGCGCGTCAGCTCACCGGTCTTGATCAGCTTGGCGGTCAGCGCTTCCAGCGGCACGATGCCCTGCGGCCTTCAGCACCGCGAGGTCGATCTCGGTTTCCTTGATCTTCTCGCAGGTCGGACAGGCGGACTTCGGCGGTCAGGCCCTTCAGCGGCGGAGTTGAAGCCGCGCTTGGGCAGCCGGCGCTGGATGGGCATCTGGCCGCCTTCGAAGCCGATCTTGCCGCGGCCGCCCGTGCGCGCGCGCTGGCCCTTGTGGCCGCGGCCCGCGGTCTTGCCGAGGCCGGAGCCGATGCCGCGCCCGACGCGCACGCGAACGGTCTTGGCGCCCTTGGCCGGCTTGATGCTTGTTGAGCAGTCTCATTTCAGACCTCTTCCGACCTTGAACATGAACTCGGAACCGCGCACCATGCCCATGATCTGCGGGCGTGGCGGCGACCTCGACGGTACTGGTGACGGCGGCGCAGGCCCAGCCCGCGCACGTTATTGCGGTGCTCTGGCCAACTGTCCGTGCAGCGAACGCAGCAGTGTCAGCTTGATCTTCTTGGCGTCGGGTTTCTTGGGTCATGGCGGTCTTCAGGCCGAGAATTTCTTCGACCGTCTTGCCGCGCTTGGCGGCGATGTCGGAAGGCAGGTTCATGCGCTTCAGCGCGTCCATGGTGGCGCGCACCAGGTTGATCGGGTTGCGCGAGCCGAAGACTTGGCGACAGCACGTTCTGCACGCCAGCCACTTCGAACACCGCGCGCATCGCGCCGCCGGCGATCACGCCGGTACCGTCCGACGCCGGGCGCATGAACACGCGCGTGGCGCCGTGGGTGCCCCAGATCTCGTGCTGCAGCGTAGTGCCGCGCAGCGGCATCGATAATCATGTTCTTGCGCGCCTGCTCCATCGCCTTGGCGATGGCGGCAGGCACTTCGCGCGCCTTGCCGTAGCCGAAGCCGACGCGGCCGGCGCCGTCGCCGACCACGGTCAGCGCGGTGAAGGCGAACTGTTTGCCGCCCTTGACCGTCTTGGAGACGCGGTTGACCGTGACCAGCTTCTCCTTGAAGTCGCCGCCGGCCTGGACGTCGTCGAACCCTGATTGCGATTGAATGCCATAATTTCCTTAGAACTCCAGACCGCCTTCGCGGGCGGCGTCGGCCAGCGCTTTGACGCGGCCGTGATACTTGAACCCGGCGCGGTCGAACGCGACCTTGGTGATGCCCTTTTCCTTGGCGCGCTGGGCGATCGCCGTGTCCGATCTTCTTGGCGGCCTCGACGTTGCCGGTGGCCTTCAGGCCCTTGGCCAGTTCCTTCTCGAGCGTCGACGCGGCGACCACCGTTTGGCCGGCATCGGGCGCGATGATCTGGGCGTAGATGTGGCGCGGCGTGCGATAGCACCGCACAGCCGGTGCACGCCCAGCTCGCGGATCTGCATGCGCGCGCGCTTGGCGCGGCGGACGCGGCTGATCTTTTTCTTCGTTCATGGCATCAACCTTTACTTCTTCTTCGCTTCTTTCAATTCGACTTTCTCGTCGGAATAACGCACGCCCTTGCCCTTGTACGGCTCGGGCGGGCGATAAGCGCGGATGTCGGCGGCGACCTGGCCGACCATCTGCTTGTTGGCGCCCTTGATCGACGATCTCGGTCTGTGTCGGCGTTTCCACCGTGATGCCTTCCGGGATCGGGTACTCGACCGGATGCGAAAAGCCGAGCGTCAGATTCAGCTTCTTGCCCTGTGCGGCGGCGCGGTAACCGACGCCGACCAGCGTGCAGCTTCCTGTCGTAGCCCTTGGTGACGCCGCTGAATCATGTTGCTGAGATTGGCGCGCGCGGTGCCGGCAAGGCAGTTGTCCGCCTTGATCGAATCGGCGGTGATGTGCGCTTCGCTGGCCCTTGATCTCGACCTTGATGGCGGACGGCAGTTCGAGCGTGAGGCTGGTCTTGGCGCCCTTGACGGTGACGGTCTGTCCGGCAACAGACATCTCGACGCCCTTGCGGCAATTGCATCGGTTGTTTGGCAACTCGCGACATGAATTCTCCTTTCTTAGGAGACGACGCAGATTACTTCGCCGCCATGGCCGGCCGCGCGCGCCTTGCGGTCGCTCATCACGCCCTGCGAGCGTGGAAATGATGGCGATGCCGAGGCCGCCCAGCACCTTGGGCAACTCGTCCTTGCCCTTGTAGACGCGCAGGCTGGGCTTGCTGATGCGGTCGATGCGCTCGATGACCGGCTTGCCCTGGTAGTACTTGAGAGCGACGGTCGATGGTCTTCTTGTCGCCTTCGGTCGGCACGCGGAAATCGCCGATGTAGCCCTCGTCCTTGAGCACGGCGGCGATCGCCTCCTTCACCTTCGAGGACGGGCGCAGATAACGGTCTTCTTGCCGCGCCATCTGGCCGTTGCGGATGCGTGTCAGGAAATCGCCAATCGGATCGGTCATGCTCATGAGGATCTCGGGTTACCAGCTGGCTTTCTTCAGGCCCGGCACTTCGCCGCGCATCGCCGCTTCGCGCAGCTTGTGACGCGACAGGCCGAACTTGCGGTAAACGCCGCGCGAACGGCCGGTGATCTTGCAGCGGTTGCGCTGGCGGCTCTTGCGACGAGTCGCGCGGCAGCTTCTGCAGCGCCACGATGGCGGCGTACTTTTCCTCGGGGGTCGCCGTCTGGCTGCTGATCGCGGTCGCCGCAGGGCATCGCGCTTCTTGGCGTGACGCGCCACCAGCTTGGTGCGCTTGAGTTCGCGGTTGATCATGTTGCGCTTGGCCATGACTTAGCTTCCTTCGGAACGGGAAGCTGAACGCGTCGAGGAGCGCTTGGCCCTCGCTCGTCGTTCTTCGCCGTCGTGGTGATGGTGATGTTCATGCCGCGGACCGCGTCGACCTTGTCGAAGTCGATTTCGGGGAAGATGATCTGTTCGGTGATGCCGAAGTTGAAGTTGCCGCGGCCGTCGAAGCCGCGCGCCGAAATGCCGCGGAAGTCGCGGATGCGCGGCAGCGCGATCGAGATCAGGCGCTCGAGGAACTCCCACATGCGCTCGCGGCGCAGCGTCACCTTGACGCCGACCGGATAGTTCTCGCGCACCTTGAACGCCGAGATCGCGATCTTGGTCTTCGTGACGACCGGCTTCTGGCCGGCGATCGCGATCATGTCGTTGCACGGCGTGCTCGATGATCTTCTTGTCGATCGGTCGCCTCGCCCACGCCCATGTTGAGCGTGATCTTGGTGATGCGCGGCACCGCCATCGCATTGCAGCGCGAGCTTCTTCTGCAGCGCGGGCGTGACCTTCTCGCTTGTAGTGCGTCTGTAGATTCGGAGCCATGATGACTCTCTTAACCAGTCGACGACTTCGCTGTTGGACTTGAAGAAGCGCACTTTCTTGCGCGTGGCGCCTTCGCCGACGAACTTGAAGCCGATGCGATCGCCCTTCCTTGGCCTTGCTCGGATTCCACAGCGCACGTTGGAGATCTGGATCGGCATTTCCTTCTCGATGATGCCGCCGGCGACGCCGGCGTTGCGGATTGCCCTTCTGGTGCTTCTTGACGACGTTGATGCCTTCGACCAGCAGCTTGCCGCTGGCGAGCACGCGCGTGACCTTGCCGCGACGGCCCTTGTCCTTGCCGGTGATGACGACGACTTCGTCGTCCTTTCTTGATCTTGTTCATGGCTTCAGAGCACCTCGGGCGCGAGCGACACGATCTTCATGAAGCGGTCGCGCAGCTCGCGCGTCACCGGCCCGAAGATGCGGGTGCCGATCGGCTCCAGCTTGGTGGTCAGCAGCACCGCCGCGTTGGAGTCGAAGCGGATCACCGAGCCGTCGTTGCGGCGGATCGGGAACTTGGTGCGCACCACGACGGCGTCGTGCACCTCGCCCTTCTTGACCTTGCCGCGCGGAATCGCGTCCTTGATCGTGACCTTGATCAGGTCGCCGACGCCGGCGTAGCGGCGATAGGTCGCGCCCTTGACCTGGATCACCTGGACCAGCGCGCGCGCCGCTGTTGTCGGCGGCGACCAGATAAGCTTTCTTGTTGGATCATGGCTGTTAGACTCCCGCCGCGACTTCAGAAGCCGGTGCCGCCGCCTTCTGCAGCACCTGCAACCAGCGTCCAGTGCTTGGTGGCGCGACAGCGGACGGCATCTCGCGATCGCGACCAGGTCGCCTTCCGTGCACTCGCTCTTCTCGTCGTGCGCGCTTGCAGCTTGGTCGAGCGGCGCAGGCACTTGCCGTACATCGGGTGCATGATCTGGCGCTCGACCAGCACGGTGATGGTCTTGTTGCATCTTGTTGCTGACGACGCGGCCGACGACTGCGTGCGCCCTTGGCCGTGAGCCGTGGTTTCGGTCTGGGTTTCGCTCATGACGCTTTCTTCTGCCTGTTGCATGCACGGTCTTGACGCGCGCGATCTTCTTGCGCGCGCTGCGTGATCAGGTGCGACTTGGTCTGCTGGCCGGTGGCCTGCTGCATGCGCAGGTTGAACTGCTCCTTGCGCAGCGCGAGCGAGCTCATCGTCCAGCGCCTTCGCGTCCTTGCCGCGCAGGACTTTGACGTATTCGGTGGTTCTTCATTACATGATCGTCCGGTTGACGAAGGCGGTCTTCACCGACAGCTTGGCGCGCGGCCAGGCGGAACGCCTCGCGCGCTTCGACTTCGGTCACGCCTTCCATTTCGTACAGCATCTTGCCGGGCTGCACCTTGGCGACCCAGTACTCGACGTTGCCCTTGCCCGAGCCCATGCGGACTTCCAGCGGCTTCTTGGTCACCGGCACGTCGGGGAAGATGCGGATCCACATCTTGCCGCCGCGCTTGACGTAGCGCGTGATGACGCGGCGCGCGGCCTCGATCTGGCGCGCAGTGATGCGGCCGTGCTCGGTCGACTTCAGGCCGAACTCGCCGAAGCTGACCTTGTTGCCGGTCAGCGCCAGGCCACGGTTGCGGCCCTTCTCTGCTTGCGGTACTTGGTGCGTTTGGGTTGCATCATGGCAGTTGCTCCGTCCTTAAGCCGCCTCGGCAGCGGCCGCGTCGGCGGCTTCGTCTTCTTGTCGTGCTGCGTCGGCCTCGAACACTTCGCCGTTGAACACCCAGACCTTGACGCCGATGACGCCGTAGGTGGTCTTGGCTTCGGCGGTGCCGTAGTCGACGTAGGCGCGCAGCGTGTGCAGCGGCACGCGACCTTCGCGATACCACTCGACGCGCGCGATCTCGGCGCCGTTCAGGCGGCCGCCGACCTGGATCTTGATGCCGCCGGCGCCCTGGCGCATGGCGTTCTGCACCGCGCGCTTCATGGCGCGGCGGAACATGATGCGGCGCTCGAGCTGCTGCGGCGACGCTCTCGGCGATCAGCTGCGCGTCGAGTTCCGGCTTGCGGATTTCCTCGACCGAGATGTGCACGGACATCGGGCTTCAGGCCGATGATCTGCTGGCGACTTCCTGCTTCAGCTTCTCGATGTCCTCGCCCTTCTTGCCGATGACGATGCCGGGGCGCGCGGTGTGGATCGTGACGCGCGCCGACTTGGCCGGGCGTTCGATCTGGATGCGCGACACCGAGGCCTGCGCCAGCTTCTTCTTGCAGGAACTCGCGCACCGCGATGTCCTTGATCAGGTTCTCGCCGTAGGCGCTGCGCTCGGCGTACCAGTTCGACGTCCACTGCGTGGTGATGCCGAGGCGGAAACCGTTGGGATTGACTTTATGGCCCATGAGTTTGACGTCCTTAGCCTTGCGTTGGCCGTCGCCGACGCGAACCTGACGTGATGTGGCTGGTGCGCTTGACGATGCGGTCGGCGCGGCCCTTGGCGCGCGGCATGATGCGCTTCATGCGTCGGACCTTCGTCGACGATAGATCTCGCGGACCTTGCAGCTCGTCGACATCGGCGCCGTCGTTGTTCTCGGCGTTGGCGATGGCCGATTCCAGCACCTTCTTGCAGGATGCCGGCCGCGCGCTTGTTGGAGAACTTGAGGATGTTGAGCGCCTCGTCGACCTTCTTGCCGCGCACCAGGTCGGCGACGAGGCGCGCCTTCTGCGGCGAAAGGCGGACGAACTTCAGGATGGCTTGGGTCTGCATGGCTTATTTCTTCGCGGCAGGAGCCGGCAGCAGCGGCGGGCGCGCCGGCACCCGGTGCGACTTGGCGGCGGCCTCTCGGTCTTCTTGTCGCCGAGGCCGTGGCCCTTGAAGATGCGCGTCGGGGCGAATTCGCCGAGCTTGTGGCCGACCATGTTCTCGGTGATGAACACCGGCATGTGCTGCTTGCCGTTGTGCACCTGGATGGTCAGGCCGACGAAGTCCGGCGTGATCATCGAGCGGCGCGACCAGGTCTTGATCGGCTTCTTGACGCGCGAGCCCGGCATGTCCGCCACCTTCTTGGCGAGGTGGTGGTCGACGAACGGGCCTTTCTTGAGTGAACGAGACATGGCGTGCTCTCGCTTACTTCTGGTGACGGGTACGCACGATGAACTTCTGCGTGCGCTTGTTGTTGCGGGTCTTGAGGCCCTTGGTCTTCTGGCCCCACGGCGAAACCGGATGCGGGTTGCCCTGGCCGGACTTGCCTTCACCACCGCCGTGCGGATGGTCGACCGGGTTCATCGCCAGGCCGCGCACGGTCGGGCGGATGCCCTTCCAGCGCTTGGCACCGGCCTTGCCGTACTGGCGCAGGTTGTGCTCGTAGTTCGACGACTTCGCCGATGGTGGCGCGGCACTCGGTGTGGACCTTGCGCATCTCGCCGGAGCGCAGGCGCAGCGTGGCGTAGTCGCCCTCGCGCGCCACCAGCTGCACGACGGCGCCGGCAGAGCGCGCCAGCTGCGCGCCCTTGCCGGGGCGCATCTCGATGCAATGGATGGTGGAGCCGATCGGCACGTTGCGCAGCGGCAGCGACGTTGCCCGGCTTGATCGGCGGCATCGCTGCCGGACTGCACCGTGATCGCCGGCGCTCAGGCCGCGCGGCGCGATGATGTAGCGGCGCTCGCCGTCGGCGTAGCAGCAGCAGCGCGATGTGCGCGGTGCGGTTCGGGTCGTATTCGAGGCGCTCGACCTTGGCCGGCAATGCCGTCCTTGTTGCGCTTGAAATCGATCAGGCGGTAATTCTGCTTGTGCCCGCCGCCCTTGTGGCGCGTGGTGATGTGGCCGTTGTTGTTGCGGCCGCCGTGCATGCTCTGATCTTCCACCAGCGGGGCGTGCGGCTCGCCCTTGTGCAGGTGCGGCCGTGCACGACCGCGACCTGGTGGCGGCGGCCCGGGCGAAGTCGGCTTCATCTGGATCAGTGGCATGAGATCTTTGTCCTTTAGGCCGCTGGCGCCGCCGGTGAAATCGATCTGCTGGCCTTCGGCCAGCGTCACGTAGGCCTTCTTCCAGTCTGAGCGGCGGCCGGTGCGACTGGCCGAAGCCCTTGGTCTTGCCCTTCACGTTGAGCGTGCTGCACGCCCGTCGACCTTGACGCTTGAACAGCTTCTCGACCGCCGCCTTGATCTCGGGCTTTTGCGCGTCGCGCAGCACCTTGAACACGGCCTGGTTGCGCTTCTCGGCGACGCGCGTGGCTCTTCTCGGAAACCACCGGCGCGAGGATGATCGCGTGCAGACGTTCGCATGCGTTCATGCTCATGACAGCCAGGCCTCCAGCTTCTTGACCGCGTCCTGCGTCATCAGCACTTTCTCGTGCGAAAGCAGCGTGACCGGATTCAGACGCGTCGACGTCGCAGACGTCCACGCGTGTGCAGGTTGCGCGCCGACAGAGTACAGATTCTTATCACGTTGCGTCAGTGACGATCAGAATGTCGTTGCGCGCCGAGCTTTTCCAGCTTGCTCGAGCAGGCCCTTGGTCTTCGGCGCTTCGACGCTGAAGCTGTCCGACACGATCAGGTGACCCTGGCGGTGCGAGCTCCGAGACGATCGAGCGCAGCGCGCCGCGGTACATCTTGCGGTTGACCTTCTGCGAAAAATCACGCGGCTGCGCGGCATGAATCACGCCGCCGCCGCGCCACAGCGGGCTGCGGATCGAGCCGACGCGCGCACGGCCGGTGCCCTTCTGCTTCCACGGCTTCTTGCCGCCGCCGCGAACTTGGCCCTTGGTCTTCTGCGCCTTGGTGCCGGCGCGGCCGCCATTCATGTAGGCGGTGACGACCTGGTGAACCAGTGGCTCGTTGTATTCGACGCCGAACACGGCGTCGGAGACGCTGAGCTTGGTTTTGCTGTCTGTAGCTGGATATCCATGACTGTCCCTTACTTCACCGTCGGGCGACGATGAGGTTGCCGTTCTTGGCGCCCGGCACCGCGCCCTTGACCAGCAGCAGGTTGCGCTCGGCATCGATCCTGCACCAGGTCGAGGTTCAGCATGGTCTCGCGCTCGGCACCCATGTGGCCGGCCATCTTCTTGCCCTTCCAGACCTTGCCCGGCGACTGGCGCTGGCCGATCGAGCCCGGCACGCGGTGCGACAGCGAGTTGCCGTGGCTGGCGCGACCGCCGCCGAAGTTCCAGCGCTTCATGCACAGCCGGCAAAACCCTTACCGATGGAGGTCCCGGTGACGTCGACTGCCTTGACGTCCGTTGAACACATCGACCTTGATCTCGTCGCCTGGCTTCAGGTCCTTGCCTTCGCCGTCATTCAGGCGGAATTCCCAGAGGCCGCGGCCCGCGGCGACGCCGGCCTTCTTGTAGTGACCGGTCAGCGCCTTGTTGACGCGCTGGGCTTTCTTGTCACCGACCGCGACCTGCACCGCGCGGTAGCCGTCGGTTTCGACCGTCTTGACCTGCGTCACGCGGTTGGGCGTGCACTCGATGACGGTCACCGGCGATCGACGCACCCGTCGTCAGTGAAGACGCGGGTCATGCCCGCCTTGCGTCCGATAATTCCGATGGTCATGCGTCAGTTCACCTTGATCTGCACTTCCACGCCCGCCGGCAGATCGAGCTTGGACAGCGCGTCGACGGTCTTTTCCGTCGGGTCGACGATCTGCATCAGCCGCTTGTGCGTGCGGATCTCGTACTGGTCGCGCGCGATCCTTGTCGGCGTGCGGCGAGACCAGAATCGTGTAGCGCTCCTTGCGCGTCGGCAGCGGGATCGGCCCGCGCACGACGGCGCCGGTGCGCTTGGCGGTCTCGACGATCTCCTGCGCGGACTTGTCGATCAGGCGGTGATCGAAGGCCTTCAGCCGGATGCGGATGGACTGGTTGGTCGCGGCCATGCTTTGAACTCAGGTTTAAAGAAATTAAAGAGCGATTGATGCGTCTGGAATGTTAGTCGAAGCTTAAGCGAGAATCTTGGTCACCACGCCGGCGCCGACGGTGCGGCCACCCTCGCGGATGGCAAAGCGCACGCCCTGCTTCCATGGCGATCGGGTTGATCAGTTCGACCGTCATCTGGATGTTGTCGCCGGGCATCACCATTTCCTGCTTGATCTCGCAAGTTGCCGGTCACGTCGGTGGTGCGGAAGTAGAACTGCGGGCGGTAGCCCTTGAAGAACGGCGTGTGACGGCCGCCTTCTTCCTTGGTCAGGACGTACACCTCGCCCTCAAACTTGGTGTGCGGCTTGATGGTGCCGGGCTTGCACAGCACCTGGCCGCGCTCGATGTCTTCCTTCTTGGTGCCGCGCAGCAGCAGGCCGACGTTGTCGCCGGCCTGGCCCTCGTCCAGCAGCTTGCGGAACATCTCGACGCCGGTGATGATGGCTTCTTGGTGGTGGCGGATGCCGACGATCTCGACTTCTTCGCCGACCTTGACGATGCCGCGCTCGATACGGCCGGTGACGACGGTGCCGCGGCCGGAGATCGAGAAGACGTCTTCGACCGGCAGCAGGAAGGGCTTGTCGATCTCGCGCTTGGGCTCGGGAATGAAGGTGTCGAGGGCGTCGTACAGCTCCTCGACCTTGGCGACCCAGGCCGGGTCGCCGGCAATGGCCTTGGTGGCGGAGCCGCGGATGATCGGGGTCTTGTCGCCGTCGAAGCCGTACTTGTTCAGCAGGTCGCGGACTTCCATCTCGACCAGGTCGAGCAGCTCGGCGTCGTCGACCAGGTCGCACTTGTTCAGCCAGACCACGATCTTGGGGACGTTGACCTGCTTGGCCAGCAGGACGTGCTCGCGGGTCTGCGGCATCGGGCCGTCGGTGGCCGACACCACCAGGATCGCGCCGTCCATCTGGGCCGCGCCGGTGATCATGTTCTTGACGTAGTCGGCGTGGCCGGGGCAGTCGACGTGGGCGTAGTGGCGGTTCTTGGTCGCGTACTCCACGTGCGAGGTCGCGATCGTCAGGATCTTGGTCGCGTCGCGACGGCCCTGGCTCTCAGAGGCCTTGGCCACCTGGTCGTAGGGCACGTACGTGCCCCAGCCCTTGTCCGCGCTGACCTTGGTCAGCGCCGCCGTCGTCGTCGTCTTGCCATGGTCCACGTGACCGATCGTGCCGACGTTCACGTGCGGCTTGTTGCGCTCGAATTTTTCCTTTGCCATGATCGATCTCTCTTCTAATCGGTTTAAGCGTCAGTGGGTAATTCGAGTCAGCTTCTTCTTCGGTGAGGCCGGCGACGACGTTGCGCCGGGGCTTCCTGGTACTTCTTGAATTCCATCGTGTAGGTCGCGCGGCCCTGCGACATCGAGCGCAGCGTCGTCGAGTACCGAACATTTCGGCCAGCGGCACCTCGGCCGTGATCACCTTGACGCCGGCGTTGTCGTCCATGCCCAGGATGATGCCGCGGCGGCGGTTCAGATCGCCCATGACGTCGCCCATGTAGTCCTCAGGCGTCTCGACTTCGACGGCCATGATCGGCTCGAGGATGACCGGGTTGGCCTTCTTGACAGCCTTCCTTGAAGCCCATCGACGCCGGCGATCTTGAACGCCATTTCGTTGGAGTCGACTTCGTGGTACGAGCCGTCGATCACGGAGACCTTGACGTCGACGACCGGGTAGCCGGCGATGACGCCGTTCTTGATGCGCGTCCTTCACGCCCTTGTCGATCGCCGGAATGTATTCCTTGGGAATCGAGCCGCCGATGATGCTCGTTCTCGAACTCGAAGCCGCCGCCGGATTCGATGCGGCTCGATGCTTGCAGCCAGCAGTGGCCGTACTGGCCGCGGCCGCCGGACTGGCGTGACGAACTTGCCTTCCTGCTCGACCGATCTTGCGGATGGTTTCGCGATACGCGACCTGCGGCTTGCCCGACGTTGGCCTCGACCTGTACTCGCGCTTCATGCGCTCGACGAGGACTTCGAGGTGCAACTCGCCCATGCCGGAGATGATGGTCTGGCCGGATTCCTCGTCGGTGTGCACGCGGAACGAAGGATCTTCCTGCGCCAGCTTCGACAGCGCGAAGCCCATCTTTTCCTGGTCGGCCTTGGTCTTGGGCTCGACGGCCTGGCTGATGACCGGCTCGGGGAACACCATGCGCTCGAAGACGATCGGCTTGTGCCGGATCAGCACAGCGTGGTGCCGGTGAAGATGTCCTAGATGCCGACGCAGGCGGCGATATCGCCGGCGCGGACTTCCTTGATCTCGCTGCGCTCGTTGGCGTGCATCTGCACCATACGGCCGATGCGCTCGTTCTTGCCGGACAGCGCGAGTTGTAACACGCTGTCGCCGGAGTTGAGCACGCCGGAATAGACGCGGATGAAGGTCAGCGTGCCGACGAACGGGTCGGTCATGATCTTGAACGCGAGCGCGGCAGAACGGCTCGTCGTCGTCGGCCTGGCGCTCGATGATCGTGCGTCGTACTTGTCGGGATCGTGCGCCTGCGACCGGCGGACGATCGGTCGGCGCGGGCAGATACTCGATGACGGCATCGAGCATCGCCTGCACGCCCTTGTTCTTGAAGGCGCTGCCGCAAAGCATCGGGAAGATCTCGAGCGCGATGCGTGCGCTCGCGGATGCCGGCGCTTGATCTCCTCCTCGGTCAGCTCGTGCGCCTTCGAGGTACTTGTTGATCAGCTCTCGCTGGACTCGGCGGCGGCTTCGACCATCTTGTCGCGCCACTCCTTGGCGGTCTCGATCAGATCGGCCGGAATCTCGCCGTACTCGAACTTCATGCCCTTGGACGCTTCGTCCCAGATGATCGCCTTCATCTTGACCAGATCGACCACGCCACTGAAACTTGTCCTCGGCGCCGATCGGGATGTCGATCGGCATCGGGTTGGCGCGCAGGCGCTTCTTCATCTGGTCGACGACCTTGAAGAAGTCGGCGCCGGTCGCGGTCCATCTTGTTGACGAAGGCCGAGGCGCGGCACCTTGTACTTGTTGGCCTGGCGCCAGACCGTCTCGGACTGCGGCTGCACGCCGCCGACCGCGCAGTACAGCATGCAGGCGCCGTCGAGCACGCGCATCGAGCGCTCGACTTCAATCGTGAAGTCGACGTGGCCCGGGCGTGTCGATGATGTTGATGCGGTGCTGGTCGAACTGGCCGCCCATGCCCTTCCAGAAGCAGGTGGTGGCGGCCGAAGTGATGGTGATGCCGCGCTCCTGCTCCTGCTCCATCCAGTCCATGGTGGCGGCGCCGTCGTGCACCTCGCCGATCTTGTGATTGACGCCGGTGTAGAACAGCACGCGCTCGGTCGTCGTCGTCTTGCCCGCGTCAATGTGAGCGGAGATACCGATGTTGCGATAGCGCTCGATGGGGGTGGTGCGGGCCATGACTGATTTGATTCTATGTCGGATTCCGTGCACGAGATTACCAGCGGAAGTGGGCGAAAGCCTTGTTGGCTTCGGCCATCTTGTGGGTGTCTTCGCGCTTCTTCACGGCGGCGCCGCGATGCTCGGAGGCGTCCATCAACTCGCCGGCCAGGCGCGTCGACCATGCCCTGCTCGCCACGCGCGCGGGCGGCGTCGATGATCCAGCGCATCGCCAGCGTGTTGCGGCGCACGGCGCGCACTTCGACCGGCACCTGGTAGGTCGCACCACCGACGCGGCGGGACTTGACCTCGACCGACGGGCGTACGTTGTCGAGCGCCGTCTGCAGCACCGGCAGCGGGGCTCGTCGACCTTCTTCTTGGTCGACGATGGTGTCGAGCGCGCCGTACACGATCTTCTCGGCGCGCGACTTCTTGCCGTGCTCCATGATCATGTTGATGAACTTGGACAGCAGCTCGGACTTGAACTTGGGGTCCGGCAGGATCTTGCGGGTTTCAGGCTTGCGGCGACGTGACATGGCTAGGTTCCTTACTTCTTCGCGGCGGCAGCCGGCTCCTTGGGGCGCTTGGCGCCGTACTTGGAACGGCTCTGGCGGCGCTTTTCGATGCCGGCGCAGTCCAGCGATACCGCGGACGGTGTGGTAACGAACGCCGGGAAGATCCTTGACGCGGCCGCCACGAATCATGACGACCGAGTGCTCCTGGAGATTGTGGCCTTCGCCACCGATGTACGAAATGACTTCGAAACCGTTGGTGAGGCGGACCTTGCAGACCTTGCGCAGCGCCGAGTTGGGCTTCTTCGGTGTCGTCGTGTAGACGCGCGTGCAGACGCCGCGCTTCTGCGGACTGCCGACCGAGCGCCGGCACCTTCGATTTTGCGACCGTCGAGGTACGGCCATTGCGCACAAGCTGATTGATCGTTGGCACGATTTGGAGCTTCCAGGGTTTGTTAAAGACAACAACGAACTGCCCGCGTAAAAAGGCATCCGCTGTGGAAAGGGCGCGCATCATAGTGAGCGGCCCCAACGATGTCAACACTTTTTCATCTATGGATTTGCAGGCCACCCGCTTGGGCCGTTTTCTACCCCCAAACCTTCGGTCATATTTTAAGGGTGGTACTAATTCCGTACCACCTCCCTCTCATAAATGTCCGAAAACGGCTTGAAAAACTTATAAGCGCGGTGGTGCTCTTTTAAAGTTCGTGTCGCGCAACTAGGAATCCCCCTGGCGTACGGGACCGTTGTCACAGATCTAATGGCGATACGGCAAAAAAAAGACCCCGCAGCTGCGGGGTCTTTTGTACAGCGCAGCTTTAAATTACTCGGCCGCTTCCTTCACGTCCTTGACCTCTTCAGCCTCATCCTTGTCCGGACCGTGTCCGATCCCGATGTGGTCAGCGCCGGCGGGCTCGAACGCGCCACCGCCACCGCCCATCTGCAGGTCGGCCAGCAGGCTGCCGCCACGCGCCTTGCGGCGCTGCTCGTGGTAAGCCAGGCCGGTACCGGCCGGAATCAGACGGCCGACGATGACGTTTTCCTTCAGGCCGCGCAGTTCGTCGCGCGAACCGCGCACCGAAGCTTCGGTGAGCACACGCGTGGTCTCCTGGAACGATGCCGCCGAGATGAACGACTCGGTCGACAGCGAGGCCTTGGTGATGCCCAGCAACTGGCGCTCGAACTTGGCGGCGTGTTCCTTCTTGCCGGTGAGTTTCTTGTTCTCGGCCTGCACGTGGAAGATCTCGACCTGCTCGCCCTGCAGGAACTTGGTGTCGCCGGTCTCGGTGATCTCGACCTTGCGCAACATCTGGCGAATGATCGTTTCGATGTGCTTGTCGTTGATGCGCACGCCCTGCAGACGGTAGACGTCCTGGATTTCCTTGACCAGGTAATTGGCCAGCGCGACGACGCCCGCAGACGCAGGATGTCGTGCAGGCTCGGCTCGCCGTCGGTGATCTGCTCGCCCTTGCACGATGTGCTCGCCTTCGAACACGCTGATCTGTTGCCACTTCGGCACCAGCAGCTCGACTTCGTCGCCCTTCGCGGTGACGATCTTGATGCGCTGCTTGCCCTTGGTGCGCGGTGCCGAAACGCATGGTGCCGGTGGCCTCGGCGAGAACCGCCGGGTCCTTCGGCTTGCGTGCCTCGAACAGATCGGCAACACGCGGCAGACCGCCAGTGATGTCGCGTGACTTCGACGCTTCCTGCGGAATGCGTGGCGATGATGTCGCCGACGCCTACATGCGCGCCGTCCTCGACCGTGACGATGGCCTTGGGCGGCAGCGTGTACGCTGGCCGGAATATCGGTGCCGGGGAAGTTCAGCTCGCTTGCCCGGCCGTCGACCAGCTTGACCAGCGGACGCAGGTCCTTGCCGGCGCTGCCGCGGGTCTTCGGTTCGGTGACGACCAGCGTGGCGACGCCGGTGATGTCGTCGGTTTCGCGGTTGACGGTGATGCCGTCCTCGAAATCCTCGAAGCGTCACGGCGCCCGCGATCTCGGTGACGATCGGATGTGTGTGCGGATCCCACTTGGCCAATGCGCTGGCCGGCGCTTGACCTCGTCGCCGTCGGCGATGTTGATGGTCGCGCCGTACGGAATCTTGTAGCGCTCGCGCTCGCGGCCGTTGGCGTCGATCACGCCGATTTCGCCGGAGCGGGAAGTCGCCACCAGATGGCCGTCCTTGTGGCGCACGGTCTTGAGGTTATGGAACTTGGCAGCTGCCCGCGTCGCGGACATCGACGCCGTCCGCCGACACCGAACGCGAAGCCGCGCCGCCGACGTGGAAGGTGCGCATGGTCAGCTGCGTGCCGGGCTCGCCGATCGACTGGGCAGCAATGACGCCGACCGCCTCGCCGATGTTGATCCGCGTGCCGCGTGCCAGATCGCGTCCGTAACACTGGGCGCAGATGCCGAACGACAACTCGCAGGTGATGGGCGAACGCACCCAGAGCTTCGTCGACGCTGTGCTTTTCCAGCAGGTCAACCAGTTTTTCGTCGAGCAGCGTGCCGGCTTCGACCAGCACCTTGTTCTCGCCGGGGATGGTGACGTCGCGCAGCACGACACGGCCGAGCACGCGATCGCGCAGCGCCTCGAGCACGTCGCCGCCTTCGACGATCGGCGTCATCAGCAGGCCATTCTCGGTGCCGCAATCGGTCGCGGTAACCACCACGTCCTGCGACACGTCCACGAGACGACGCGTGAGGTAGCCCGGAGTTGGCGGTCTTCAGCGCGGTGTCGGCCAGGCCTTTGCGGGCGCCGTGGGTCGAGATGAAGTACTGCAACACGTTGAGGCCTTCGCGGAAGTTCGCCGTGATCGGCGTCTCGATGATCGAGCCGTCGGGCTTGGCCATCAGTCCGCGCATGCCGGCGAGCTGGCGGATCTGCGCCTGCGAACCGCGCGCGCCGGAGTCGGCCATCATGAACACCGAGTTGAAGCTCGGCTGCTTGACCTCTTGCCCTTCTTGTCCTTAACCGATCTCGGAGCCGATGCGTACCATCATCGCCTTCGACACTTCGTCGTTGGCGCGCGACCAGATGTCGACCACGCGGTTGTAGCGCTCGCCGCCGGTGGTCAGACCGCTGGTGTACTCCTGCTCGATCTCCTTCACCTTCTTTTCGGCCTGATCGACGATCTTGGCCTTCTCATCCGGAATGACCATGTCGTCCACGCAGAACGAAATGCCGGACTTGGTCGACATGCGGAAGCCCATGTACATGAGCTGGTCGGCGAAAATCACCGTTTCCTTGGTGCCGGCGCGACGGTAAACCTGGTTGATGATGCGCGCCGACGGTCTTCTTGGTCAGCGTCTTGTTGACCAGCGAGAACGGGATGCCGGCCGGCAGGATTTCCGACAGCAGCGCACGGCCGACCGTGGTGTCGTTGACGCGGACGACTTCCTTGAGGCCCTTGGCCTCTTCGATGTAGTCGCGCAGGCGCACTTTGATCTTGGCCTGCAGATCCACCTGCTGCGTCTCGTACGCGCGATGCACTTCGCTGACGTCGGCGAACTTCATGCCTTCGCCCTTGGCGCCGACGCGGTCGCGCGACATCCAGTACAGACCCAGCACCACGTCCTGCGACGGCACGATGATCGGGTCGCCGTTGGCGGGCGACAGCATGTTGTTGGTCGACATCATCAGCACGCGCGCTTCGATCTGGGCTTCCAGCGACAGCGGCACGTGCACGGCCATCTGATCGCCGTCGAAGTCGGCGTTGAACGCCGTACAGACCAGCGGATGCAGCTGGATCGCCTTGCCTTCGATCAGGATCGGCTCGAACGCCTGGATGCCGAGACGGTGCAGCGTCGGCGCGCGGTTCAGCAGCACCGGATGCTCGTTGATGCATTCTTCAAGAATGTCCCAGACCTGGGCTTCCTCGCGCTCGACCATCTTCTTCGCCGCCTTGATGGTGGTGGCGATGCCGAGGCGCTGCAGCTTGGAGAATACGAACGGCTTGAACAGTTCCAGCGCCATCATCTTGGGCAGGCCGCACTGATGCAGCTTGAGCGTCGGACCGACGACGATGACCGAACGGCCGGAGTAGTCGACGCGCTTGCCGAGCAGGTTCTGACGGAACCGGCCCTGCTTGCCCTTGATCATGTCGGCGAGCGACTTGAGCGCGCGCTTGTTGGTGCCGGTGATCGCGCGACCGCGACGGCCGTTGTCGATCAATGCATCCACCGATTCCTGCAGCATGCGCTTTTCGTTGCGCACGATGATGTCGGGCGCATTCAGCTCCAGCAGGCGCTTGAGGCGGTTGTTGCGGTTGATGACACGGCGGTAAAGGTCGTTGAGATCGGAGGTCGCAAAGCGTCCGCCATCCAGCGGCACCAGCGGACGCAGGTCCGGCGGCAGCACCGGCAGCACGGTCAGGATCATCCACTCCGGCTTGTTGCCGGAGGTGAGGAAGTACTCGATCAGCTTGAGGCGCTTGCCGAGCTTCTTGATCTTGGTTTCGGAACCGGTCTTGGTGATGTCTTCGCGGATCTTGATCGTTTCTTTCTGCAGATCGATCGCCTTGAACAGGTCGAGAATCGGCCTCGGCGCCCATGCGCGCATCGAACTCGTCGCCGTACTTCTCGACGGCGTTGAGGTATTCCTCTTCGGTCAGCAGCATGCCCTTGGTCAGCTGCGTCAGGCCCGGATCGACCACGATGTGCGCTTCGAAGTACAGCACGCGCTCAATCGCGCGCAGCGGCATGTCGAGCAGCAGACCGATACGCGACGGCAGCGACTTCAGGAACCAGATGTGCGCGGTCGGCGACGCCAGGTCGATGTGCGCCATGCGCTCGCGGCGCACCTTGGCGACGGTGACTTCGACGCCGCACTTTTCGCAGACCACGCCGCGGTGCTTGAGGCGCTTGTACTTGCCGCACAGGCACTCATAGTCCTTGATCGGCCCGAACAGCTTGGCGCAGAACAGGCCATCGCGCTCCGGCTTGAACGTGCGGTAGTTGATGGTCTCGGGCTTCTTGACTTCGCCGTAAGACCAGGAACGGACGGTGTCCGGAGACGACAGGCCGATGCGTGATCGCGTCGAAATCCTCGGCGGTTTCGTCCTGGGTGCGCAGCAGACTGAATAGTTCTTTCATGGTTTCTTCCGAATTCTCTGTGCGTGCCTTAGGCGTTCTGATCGAGCTCAATGTTGAGACCGATGGAGCGGATCTCCTTGACCAGGACGTTGAACGACTCCGGCATGCCGGCATCCATGCGGTGATCGCCATCGACGATGGACTTGTACATGCGTGTGCGGCCATTGGTGTCGTCTGACTTCACCGTCAGCATTTCCTGCAAGGTGTAAGCCGCGCCGTAGGCTTCCAGCGCCCAGACTTCCATTTCGCCGAAGCGCTGACCGCCGAACTGCGCCTTGCCACCCAGCGGCTGCTGGGTAACGAGCGAGTACGGGCCGGTGGAACGCGCGTGCATCTTGTCGTCCACGAGATGGTTGAGCTTGAGCATGTACAGATAACCGACCGTGATCTGCCGCGCGAACGTATCGCCGGTGCGGCCATCGGTCAGCGTGGTCTGGCCGGTGCGCGGCAGTCCCGCGAGTTCGAGCATGTCCTTGATCTCTTCTTCGCTGGCGCCGTCGAACACCGGAGTCGCCATGGGCAGGCCCGAAGACAGGTTGCGGCCCAGCGCCAGAATTTCGGCGTCAGACAGCTTGTCGAGGTGCACCTGCTCGGCGTTCTTGCCGGCATAAGCCTTGTTGAGGAACTTGCGCAGTTCACTCACGGCTTTTTGCTGGCGGAGCATGTCGTCGATCTTCTTGCCGATGCCCTTGGCCGCCCAGCCCAGATGGACCTCGAGCAGCTGGCCGATGTTCATGCGCGAGGGCACGCCCAGCGGGTTCAGCACGATATCGACCGGCGTGCCGTCTTCCATGTGCGGCATGTCTTCGACCGGCACGATCTGCGAGATCACGCCCTTGTTGCCGTGACGGCCGGCCATCTTGTCGCCCGGCTGCACGCGGCGCTTCACCGCCAGATAGACCTTGGTCATCTTCAGCACGCCCGGGGCGAGTTCGTCGCCCGCGGTGATCTTGCGTTTCTTGGCCTCGAAGCGCTTGTCGAACTCGGCCTTCTGCTGCTTGAGTTGCTTGCCGAACGCTTCGAGTTCCTTCTGCGCATCTTCGTTATGCAAGCGGATCTCGAACCACTTGTCGCGCTCCAGCGCTTCCAGGTAGTCGTTGGCGATGCGGTCGCCCTTCTTCAGCGGCTTGGGGCCGCCGTCGGAGGTCTTGCCGTGCAGCAGCTTGTGCACGCGGTCGTAAATGTCGTCTTCGAAAATGCGGAACTGGTCGCCCAGATCCTTCTTGACCGCCGCCAGCTCGGATTCCTCGATCGAGAGCGCGCGCTTGTCCTTCTTGATGCCCTCGCGAGTAAATACGCGCACGTCAATGACCGTGCCGTCCATGCCCGGGGGCACGCGCAGACCGGTGTCTTTCACGTCGCTGGCCTTCTCGCCGAAGATCGCACGCAGCAGTTTTTCTTCTGGTGTCAGCTGGGTCTCGCCCTTGGGCGTGACCTTGCCGACCAGGATGTCGCCCTGCTTGACCTCGGCACCGATGTAGACAATGCCGGCCTCATCGAGCTTGCGCAGCGCGGACTCGTTGACGTTCGGGATGTCGGCGGTGATTTCTTCCGGTCCGAGCTTGGTTTCGCGCGCAACGCAGGTCAGCTCTTCGATGTGAATCGTGGTAAAGCGGTCTTCCTCGACCACGCGCTCGGAGATCAGGATCGAATCTTCGAAGTTGTACCCGTTCCACGGCATGAACGCGACCAGCATGTTCTGGCCCAGCGCCAGCTCGCCGATGTCGGTCGACGGGCCGTCGGCAATGACATCGCCACGCGCCAGCACATCGCCCGGATTCACAATCGGCCGCTGGTTGATGCAGGTGTTCTGGTTGGAGCGCGTGTACTTGATCAGGTTGTAGATATCCACGCCCGCCTCGCCGGCAACAGTTTCATTGTCGTTGACGCGGATCACGATGCGCGAGGCATCGACCTTGTCGACGAGGCCGCCACGTTTGGCGACGATCGCCACGCCCGAGTCGATTGCCACGCGGCGCTCAATGCCCGTGCCGACCAGCGGCTTTTCGTTGCGCAGCGTCGGCACCGCCTGGCGCTGCATGTTGGCGCCCATCAAGCGCGCGGTTGGCGTCGTCGTGCTCGAGGAACGGAATCAACGCGGCAGCGACCGAAACGATCTGGCGCGGCGACACGTCCATGTACTGGACCTTGTCGGGCGTCATCATCGTGAACTCGTTCTGGAAGCGGCAGGAAATCAGGTCCGCTTTGAACTTTCCGGCCGGCGATAATTCGGAGTTCGCCTGCGCGATGACGTAACGGCCCTCTTCAATCGCCGACAGATAGTCGATCGTGTCCGACACTTTGCTGTCCGTCACCTTGCGATACGGCGTTTCGAGGAAGCCGTACTCGTTGGTGCGGGCATAGCAGGCGAGCGAGTTGATCAGACCGATATTCGGGCCTTCCGGCGTTTCGATCGGGCAGACACGCCCGTAGTGCGTCGGATGCACGTCGCGCACTTCGAAGCCGGCGCGCTCGCGGGTCAGGCCGCCCGGCCCGAGCGCCGACACGCGGCGCTTGTGGGTGACTTCGGACAGCGGGTTGTTCTGATCCATGAACTGCGACAGCTGGCTGGACCCGAAGAACTCCTTGATCGCCGCGCCAACCGGCTTGGCGTTGATCAGATCCTGCGGGAACAGGTTCTCGGCTTCGGCCAGCGCCAGGCGCTCGCGCACGGCGCGCTCGACGCGGACCAGGCCGGTGCGGAACACGTTCTCGGTCATTTCGCCGACCGAACGGACGCGGCGGTTGCCGAGATGGTCGATGTCGTCGGTCTGATGTCTTCGCCGTTGCGGATCGCGATGATCTGCTTAACCACGTCAACGATGTCAGACGAAGTGCCGTATTCCTTCTGCAGCTTCTTCTGTGTTTCCTCGTCCTTGAACTTGGCGATGTTGAAATACATTCCGTCATACAGAATGCCCGGCCCCAGCACCGCGTGCGACGCAGACGGCGGTTGAACTTCATGCGGCCGACGGCCGACAGGTCGTACTTCTCGTGACCGAAGAACAGGCCCTGGAACAGGGTCTCGGCAGCGTCCTTGGTCGGCGGTTCGCCGGGGCGCATCATGCGATAGATTTCGACCAGCGCCTCAAGGCGCGTGCGTGAACGGGTCGATCGCCAGCGTGGTGGAGATGTAGGGGCCCTTGTCGAGGTCGTTGACGTAGAGCGTGCGCAGATCCTTGACGCCGGCCTTGCGCAACTTCGCGAGCAACTCCTCGTTGATTTCGCTGTTGGCACGGCACGATGACTTCGCCGGTGTCCTTGTTGATGACGTCGCGGCCGAGAATCTTGCCGACCAGGTAGCTGTCCGGCACGTGCAGGCTCTTGAGGCCCGACTCGTGGATCTGCTTGATGTGGCGCGCGGTGATGCGCTTGCCGGTTTCCACCAGCGTCTTGCCCTTGTGCGTAATGTCGAACTGCGCCAGGGTCTCGCCCTTGAGGCGTTCGGCAACCAGTTCGAGTTCCGCGCCCTCGTCCTTGAGCTTGAACACGTTCTGCTCGTGGAACATTTCGAGCATCTGCTCGTTGTTGTAGCCCAGCGCGCGCAGCAGGATCGTCGACCGGCAGCTTGCGGCGACGGTCGATGCGCACGAACAGGTTGTCCTTCGGATCGAACTCGAAATCCAGCCAGGAGCCGCGATAGGGAATGATGCGCGCCGAGTACAGCAACTTGCCCGACGAGTGGGTCTTGCCCTTGTCGTGGTCGAAGAACACGCCGGGCGAGCGATGCAGCTGGCTGACGACGACTCGCTCGGTGCCGTTGATGATGAAGGTGCCGTAGTCGGTCATCAGCGGCATTTCGCCGAGATAGACTTCCTGCTCGCGCACTTCCTTGACTTTCTTTTCCTTCGACTCGCGGTCATAGATCGCAAGCTTGACCTGCACCTTCAGCGGCGCGGCGTAAGTCAGGCCGCGGACGCGGCATTCTTTTTCATCGAACACCGACTCGTCGAGTCGGTACTTGACGAACTCCAGCGACGCGGCGCCGTTGTATGAATTCATCGGGAACACCGACCGGAACGCGGATTGCAGTCCCTGCACGCGTCGATTCGCCTGCGTCAGATTGGCTTGCAGAAACTCTCGATAGGAGTTGATCTGCGTCCGCCAGCAAGTAAGGGATCTCCAGCGTTTCAACCTGCTTGCGGAAATCCTTGCGGATGCGTTTCTTCTCGGTGAACGAGTAGGCCATGTGTGCTCTCGACAGATGAATTGGGGTGACTCTTTTCTTCAGTACAGCGGAGACAGCGCGGAACGGAAGGCCGGATTCCCCGGCCTTCCGTTCACGCTGGTAATGCTTACTTCAGTTCGACCTTTGCGCCGGCTTCTTCCAGCTTCTTCTTCATCGCTTCGGCGTCAGCCTTGGCCACGCCTTCCTTCACGGTCTGCGGGGCGCCTTCGACCAGGTCCTTGGCTTCCTTCAGGCCCAGGCCGGTGATTTCGCGCACGACCTTGATGACGTTGACCTTCTTCGCCGCGTCCACCGCCGTCATGACGACGGTGAACTCGGTCTTCTCTTCGACGACCGGGGCCGCAGCAGCGGCCGGGCCGGCCGCAGCAGCCACCGGCGCCGCGGCGGTCACGCCGAACTTGTCTTCCATCATCTTGACCAGCTCGACCAGGTCCATCACCGACATCTTGGCGATCGCGTCGAGAACTTCTTCTTTGCTTGCCATGTGTGTTGCCTCGTTAATTAGTTAAATGTGTGTAAACCATGCAGAAAGAATGAATTCGCGATCACGCGGCCTTCTGCTTGTCGGCCACGGCCTTAACCGTGCGGACGAACTTGGCGTCGGGTCTCGTTCAAGGTACGTGACGAACTTGCTGATCGGCGCCATCATCGTGCCCAGGAGCATGGCCAGAGCCTGCTCCTTGGTCGGCAGCGAGGCGAGACGGTCGATGTCCTTGGCCCCGTACAGCGTGCCGCCGACGGCGACCGCCTTGACCACCAGCTTGTCGTTGTCCTTGGCGAAGTCCTTGATCACGCGCCCGACCGCACCCGGATCCTCGAGCGAGAATCCGAGCACCAGCGGACCGACCAGCGCCGGTATCCAGGCACTCGAAACTCGGTGCCCTTCACCGCCTTGCGCGCCAGCGTGTTCTTGACCACGTGCAGGTAGATCCCGTTCTTGCGGGCCTTGCTCGCGCAGATCGTCGAACTTGCCGGCGGTCAGTCCGCGGTTCTCGGCAGCAACCGCCGAGAGCGCGCGCTTCGCGACTTCGTTCACTTCCGCAACCAGGGCCTTCTTGTCTTCCAGCCTGAGGGGCATCCGACATCTACCTCCGTTGCTACTGTTGACGAACAGGCTTTCCGGCTTGCGGCCTGAAAACCCACCTGTTACGGCGTCGCGAAGCTTTCATTTCGCTGCCACCGTCTGCGTAGGCGATTGCTCTTTTAAGTCCTTGCGGCACCTACGGTCTCTGACGAGTGGCTTTGCACCACACTTCAAAATCTTGTACGATTTACTCCGGCAACGAACCCACATCCACGCGGACGCCCGGGGCCCATCGTCGAGGACAGCGTCACCTTCTTGATGAAGATGCCCTTGGCCGAGGGCGGGCGCTGCTTGCGCACGTCGCGCAGTACCGCGAGCAGGTTTTCCTTGATCTTTGTCCGGCTCGAAATCTGCCGAGCCGATCGAGCAATGCACGATGCCGGCCTTGTCGGTGCGGAACTTGGCCATGCCGGCCTTGGCGTTCTTGACCGCAGTGGCGACGTCCGGCGTCACCGTGCCGGTCTTCGGGTTGGGCATCAGGCCGCGCGGGCCGAGCACCTGGCCGAGCGCGCCGACCACGCGCATCGCGTCCGGCGCGGCAATGACCACCTGATAATTCAGTTCGCCGGCCTTCATCTTGTCGGCGAGGTCCTGCATGCCGACGACATCCGCGCCGGCGGTCTTGGCCTCTTCGGCCTTGGCGCCCTGCGCGAACACGGCGACGCGCACGGTCTTGCCGTTGCCGTGCGGCAGCACGGTCGAGCCGCGCACGTTCTGGTCCGACTTCTTGGCGTCGATGCCGAGGTTGATGGCCAGATCCACCGACTCCTTGAACTTGGCGGTCGCGCACGTCCTTGACGCAGCTCCATCGCCTGGTCGAGCGGGTAGTGCTTGCCCTGCTGCACCTTGTCCTGATACGTCTTCTGGCGCTTGCTCAGGTGGATGACTTTAGCTGTGCTGTTTTCCTTGGCCATGACTTATTTCTCCACCACGTCGATGCCCATGCTGCGGGCGGAGCCGGCGATCAGCCGCATCGCGGCCTCCATGCTGCCGGCGTTGAGATCCGGCATCTTGATCTTGGCGATCTCCTCGACCTGCTTGCTGGGTGATCTTGCCGACCTTCTTGGTGTGCGGTGTCGGGCTGGCCCGACTCGATGCCGGCGGCCTTCTTGATCAGCACCGTCGCGGGCGGCGTCTTGGTGATGAAGGTGAAGCGAGCGGTCCGAGTAGACCGTGATGACGACCGGGATCGGCATGCCCGGCTCGAGCTTCTGCGTCGCAGCGTTGAACTCCTTGCAGAACTCCATGATGTTGACGCCCTCCTGGCCCAGCGCGGGGCCGACCGGCGGCGACGGATTGGCCTTGCCTGCAGGAATCTGCAGCTTGACGTAGGCCTGTACTTTCTTTGCCATCGCTCTACTCCTGGTGGGTGCAAGCGCCCGGATTAACCCGGACTCCCCGGGAAACAAAAAACGAAAAACGCCTTTAGCCTTTTTCGACCTGTGAAAATTCCAGCTCGACCGGTGTGGACCGGCCGAAGATCAGCACCGCCACGCGCAGGCGGTTCTTCTCGTAATTGACTTCTTCGA
The DNA here is from genome assembly GCA_963807375.1 of uncultured Gammaproteobacteria bacterium. Lineage (GTDB taxonomy): Bacteria > Pseudomonadota > Gammaproteobacteria > Nevskiales > Nevskiaceae > JACPFV01. Next base: position 1,114,617 of record CAWEBP010000003.1, on the reverse strand, counting down.
CCACGCCCGGTGAAATCGGCGAACGGGCCTTCCTTGACGCGAATCGCTTCGCCCGGCTCGAACAGCGTCTTCGGACGCGGCTTCTCGACCGACTCGCTCGACCCGGTTGAGGATGCGTCTCGGCTTCCTTGTCGGAGATCGGCGCCGGCTTGTCCGGCGTGCCGCCGATGAAGCCCATGACCTTGGGCGTCGACTTGACCAGATGCCAGGTGTCCTCGTTCATCTCCATCTGCACCAGCACGTAGCCGGGGAAGAACTTGCGCTCGGTGATGCGCTTGACGCCGTCCTTGATCTCGACGACTTCTTCGGTCGGGACCAGGATCTCGCCGAACTTGTCCTGCAGGCCGGCGCGCGCGATGCGCTCGATCAGGGCCTTCTTGACGCTGTTCTCGTACTGCGAGTAGGCGTGCACGACATACCAGCGCATGGACATGTCCATTTCCTTCAATGCTTCAACCGCGGCCAGTGAGGCTTTTAACGCCCCATAGCAAGAGTCGAATCCAGCCCCCACAGCAGCAGGGCCGTGATCAGCACGACCACCGCAATCATCAGCGTGGTCTGCACGCTTTCCTGGCGGGTCGGCCAGATGATCTTGCGCAGCTCGATGCGGGCGCCGCGAATGTAGCCCCAGCCAGTTCGGCCGGTGCTCGGTGCGATACGCCAGCGCCGCGGCGACGCCAAGCCCGGCCAGCAGCAGCAGCACGCGCACCAGCACGTAGGCAGTTCGGCGAAGTAGTAGAACGCCGAGATGCCGCCGCACGAGCGGCGACCACCGACAACACGAGCAGCGCCGTGTCCGTGCGTGAACCGGTCGTCTGTGCTTCTGGTTTGCGAAGTCATGTGCCTGTATTTCCAGCGTTTTGTCGTGCTAGGCAGTCGAATGGCAGGGCGGAGGGTCTCGAACCCCCAACCTTCGGTTTTGGAGACCGACGCTCTACCAGTTGAGCTACGCCCTGTTGCCGCGCCGCACGAAATCGAGCCGCGCACTATATACGGCCAAACCCGCCTTGTGAAGTGGCTTTACGCGAAATCCCGGTAAATCAGGCCAGGATCTTGGTGACCACACCCGCCGCCGACGGTCCTGCCACCCTCGCGGATGGCAAAGCGCACGCCCTGTTCCATGGCGATCGGGTTGATCAGCTCGACCGTCATCTGCGATGTTGTCGCCGGGCATCACCATTTCCTGCTTGATCTCGCACGAGCCGGTGACGTCGGTGGTGCGGAAGTAGAACTGGGGGCGGTAGCCCTTGAAGAACGGGGTGTGGCGGCCGCCTTCTTCCTTGGTCAGGACGTAGACCTCGCCCTCAAACTTGGTGTGCGGCTTGATGGTGCCGGGCTTGCACAGACCTGGCCGCGCTCGACGTCTTCCTTCTTGGTGCCGCGCAGGAGCAGGCCGACGTTGTCGCCGGCACGGCCTTCGTCCAGCAGCTTGCGGAACATCTCGACGCCGGTGACGATGGTCTTCTGGGTGGGGCGGATGCCGACGATCTCGACTTCTTCGCCGACCTTGACGATGCCGCGCTCGATACGGCCGGTGACGACGGTGCCGCGGCCGGAGATCGAGAAGACGTCTTCGACCGGGCAGCAGGAAGGGCTTGTCGATCTCGCGCTTGGGCTCGGGGATGAAGGTGTCGAGGGCGTCATACAGCTCTTCGACCTTGGCGACCTAGGCGGGGTCGCCGGCAATGGCCTTGGTGGCGGAGCCGCGGATGACCGGGGTCTTGTCGCCGTCGAAGCCGTACTTGGTCAGCAGGTCGCGGACTTCCATCTCGACCAGGTCGAGCAGCTCGGCGTCGTCGACCAGGTCGCACTTGTTGAGCCAGACCACGATCTTGGGGACGTTGACCTGCTTGGCGAGCAGGACGTGCTCGCGGGTCTGGGGCATCGGGCCGTCGGTGGCGGAAACCACCAGGATCGCGCCGTCCATCTGGGCGGCACCGGTGATCATGTTCTTGACGTAGTCGGCGTGGCCGGGGCAGTCGACGTGGGCGTAATGGCGGTTCTTGGTCGCTGTACTCCACGTGCGACGTGGCGATGGTCAGGATCTTGGTCGCGTCACGGCGGCCCTGGCTCTCGGAGGCCTTGGCGACCTGGTCGTAGGGGATGTAGGTGGCCCAGCCCTTGTCGGCGCTGACCTTGGTCAGGCAGGCGGTGGTCGTGGTCTTGCCATGGTCGACGTGACCGATCGTGCCGACGTTGACGTGGGGCTTGGTGCGTTCGAATTTTTCCTTTGCCATTTTTAACTCCTTAAAACCGCCAGTGACCAGATTAAAACGCGGCACGCCGCGCTTTAATCTGGTGCCCACCACAGGAATCGAACCTGCGACCTCACCCTTACCAAGGGTGTGCTCTACCGACTGAGCTAGGTGGGCAACTATTCAACAACCCCTCAAAACTACTGGAGCGGGCGAAGGGAATCGGCGATTTCGTCTGGAACGAAATCGTACGCGCCGAAGGCGCGCCCGAAGGGCGAAGGCCATGGATGGACTTCGTAACCCTCGCCAATCACTGCAGCCTACCCAAAAACTGTCCCTCAAAACTACTGGAGCGGGCGAAGGGAATCGAACCCTCGTCAGTAGCTTGGAAGGCTACAGCTCTACCATTGAGCTACGCCCGCAAAAAATCCGTGGTGGAGGGAGAAGGATTCGAACCTTCGAAGGCGTGAGCCAGCAGATTTACAGTCTGCCCTCGTTGACCGCTTGAGTATCCCTCCCCTCGCCTGCGAATTCCCTCACCCGCCTCACAAAAGGGCGCGTATTGTCGTGGCCGACCCCCCAAGCGTCAAGGTTCAAGTGCCTCTGGGCTTCGCGCGGCGCGTCGGCGGCGCGGTCAGCGGATCATCGGGCCATGGGTGCCGCGGATACTGGCCACGCAAATCCTTTCTCACGTCGGCATAGCCGCGCACCCAGAAACTGGCGAGGTCCTGCGTGACGGCCGCCGGACTCCGGGCGGGCGACAGCAGATGCACCACCACCGGCGTGCGGCCGTCGTTGACTGTGGGTGTTTTCGCGCAGCCGAACATCTCCTGCAATTTCACCGCGAGCGCCGGCGCACGCCCATCGGCAAAATATTCGAGCGCAATCTGCGAACCGGTGGGCACTTCGATGTGGGTGGGCGCGAATCGGGCGAGCTTGCGCTGAAAATCGTAATTCAGTGTCGAGTTCAACGCCGCCGCTAAATCCACTCGCGCCAAGTGGTCGCGGCGAGTCACGCCGTCGAGAAACGGCGCCAGCCATTCAGCCAACGACGCCAGCAACGCGGTATCCGAAACGTCGGGCCAGTTTTCGTCTGCGCGCCACGCCCGCAGCGAGAGCGCCCGCGCCTGCCACTGACGCAGGGTTTCCGTCCACGGCAACGCAATGAGCCCGAGCGTGCGCACACCTTCGATCATCGCAACGCGCAGCGCATCCGCATCTCGCAGCGGTTTCACCGAAAGCACGATGGCGCCGAGCCGGCGCTGTTCTTCGGCAACGATGGATTCTGTCTCCGTATTCCAGCGCACGTGCTTGACGGTTTCGATCTGCGCCGCATGATCGCGTTCGATCTGCGCAAAAGTCAGCGCCGCCGCCGACCGGATTTTTCGCGGCGGCTGCGGGTCCCAGTGCGCAATCGCCAGCCATTCCTGGTGCGACAGCGCATCGCCCTGCATCAGGCGTGCCTCGCCGCCATCGGCGCACAAGTACGCCACGTCGCGCGCGGTTTTCAGTTGCGAGGGGCGCCGTCTTGCCAGGCGCTCTGGATACGCCCAGCCCAACACGCGGCCAATGGCGGTTTCATCCACGCGCCCGTCGCGGTCGGGCTCGTCGAGCAAACGCAGGAACTGGCGCGTGGATTCGCGCGATCGTCGCGCCGCATTGGGATCGCCACGACCCATTGCCGCTGCCGCGATCTGTGCGGCAAGGTCGGTCTGCCCGGTGGCGTCGCGCCCTTCCAGCGCTGCAGCCACCCAGGCGGCGGTGTACGCCAGATTTGCCTGACGGGCTTTCAGCAGCATGTGGGCGAATCGCGGCGCGGTAGGCAGGCGCGCGAGTTCGCGGCCATGTGCGGTAATGCGGCCGGCGGCATCCGCCGCCTCGATTTCGATCAGACGCTCCTGCGCATAGGACCAGGCGGATACCGGCGGCTGATCGAGCAGCGCCAGATTCTCCGGGGCGGTCCCCCATGTCGCCAGCTCCAGCGCGAAGCGGGTGAGATCAGACGCGAGAATCTCTGGCGTGTCGTGCGCGGGCAGATGGCCTTGTTGCTCTGCGCTCCACAGGCGATACGCAAAACCGGGGCCGAGGCGCCCTGCGCGTCCGGCGCGCTGGTCGGCTGAGGCGCGCGACACGCGCAGCGTGTCCAGGCGGTTGGCGCCGCTGGCGGCATCGAAGCGCGCGGCGCGCACATAGCCGGCGTCCACCACTGTGGTTACGCCTTCAACGGTGAGGCTGGTCTGCGCGATGTTGGTCGCCAGAATGACTTTTCGACGACCTTGCGGATCGGGCGCCAGCGCGGCGTCCTGATCTGCGGACGACATATCGCCAAACAGCGGAAAGATCGAGACGTTGCGGGCGCGTGACTCCAGCCGACGCTGCGTGTCACGGATTTCGCGCGCGCCCGGCAGAAACACCAGCACGTCGCCCGGCGTTTCCGCGAGTGCGGTCATCACGCCGGCGGCGGTGATCTCGTCCAACTCGGTTTCACCGCGTGTCGGCCGGTAACGGACATCCACCGGAAACAGTCGCCCGTCCGCCTCGATCAAGGGGGCGTCGCCGAGCAGTTTGGCCACGCGCGCGGTGTCGAGCGTGGCCGACATCACCAGCACACGCAGGTCGGGGTTGAGATTCGCACGCGCATCCAGCGTCAACGCCAGCGCCAGGTCGGCATCGAGGCTGCGCTCGTGGAATTCGTCGCAGATCACCAGCCCCACGCCCGGCAGCTCGGGGTCGGCCTGCAGACGCCGCGCGAGTAATCCTTCGGTGATCACCTCGATCCGCGTGCGTGGCGATATTTTGCGCTCGAAGCGAATCTGGTAGCCGACGGTTTCACCAGTTTTTTCACCCAGCAGATGCGCCATTCGCGCCGCGCTGGTACGGGCGGCAAGCCGGCGCGGCTCCAGCATCAAGATCTTCTTGCCGCGCAGCCAGGGCTCATCGAGCAGGGCCAGCGGCACCGTCGTGGTCTTGCCAGAGCCCGGTGGCGCGGACAGCACGGCGCAGCCGCGTGTTGCCAGCGCTTTGCGCAAGGCCGGCAACGCCACAAGGGCGGGGTAATCCGGCAGGCGCAGACTCATGCGCACATTGTGCGGGGTCGGCGACAATGCGCGCATGAGCGAGATCGAACTGCACCGCAAACTCCTCGGCGACGGCCTGCGCAATCAGGCCCTGCTGGCGGCGCTGAAAAAAGTCATTCAACCCGGCAAGAGTACGCTGACCGACATTGGCGCCGGCACCGGATTCATCAGCTTCATCGCGCGTCAGCTGCAAGCCAGGCAGTGCACGCTGATCGAATACAGCGACACGCTACTGCTTGCCCGTGAATTGGCGCGCGTCAACAAGATCACCGGCCTGAATTTTGTGCAGGCGCATTCGGCCGAAGTGAAAAAGCCGGCCAAAACCGACATCGTCATTTCAGAGACACTGGGCAATTTCGCGCTGGAGGAGGGCCTGCTCGAAACCATGGTCGATGCACGGCGCTTTCTCGCTACCGGCGGCGTCATGATTCCTGCCGCACTGAGGCAGATTGTCGCGCCGGTGTTTGCTTCTCGACTACAAGACGAAATCGATGTCTGGCCGCGCGTCGGCTTCGGGCTCAAATTGACGCCCGCGCGTGAAGCCTCGCTCAACAACATGTACGTGAAGCTGGTCGCGCCGGCCGACCTTGGCGGCGACGATAGCCATGCGTGCGAGTGGGATCGCATCACTTTTGGCGCCGGCCCTGATTCCGTTCAGCCGTCGAGCCTGCGCACGGCGACGTTGCGCTGGCGCGTGGACGACCTGGGCGCCACCGCGCTGCATGGCTTTGCACTGTGGTGGACCTGTGAACTGGTGCCGGGCATTTCCATCAGCACCTCGCCGTTTGCACCGGCGACGCACTGGGAGCAGGTCTACCTGCCGCTGCTCGAACCCCTGCGCCTGAAGCTCGGTGATGAAATCGAACTGACGCTGACCTCCGATACGCGCCCCAAGTCCGGGCTGAGAGTCGCCTGGAAAACACGGCTGCTGCTGGATGGCCGCGCCGTCTCGACGCAGACTCAGGACATCATCAAAGGCCGTATCTAGACGGCACCCGCTCGCAGGATTTTTGAAGCAAAAACCGGACTTGCGCGAAAATCGGTGGTACTAAAAGCGTATCACTGTACGGCGCACTATCCGAAAAAATGATTGAAAAAGGTCCCCAGCGGGTGCGCGTTATTTCCCGGGACCTTCGTTGATCCCCAAGACGCGCTGAAAAAAGCTTTGCTGAGCTGGACTGAGCGCGTCGAAATCCCGCCCCTTTCTCCACTTTTCCACCAGGTTCTCCGCAAAACTCCCCTGCGGCGCTACATCCGTCCCCAGGCCGGGCAGCGCCGATTTGAGCCGAGCCAGTTTCCGGTCTGACTCATACAGATATTCGCGCTCGCCGAATATGGTTATGGCATCGGGGTCCTCCGGTATTCTCAGATCAAGCGCGGCCGTCTGCCGTGGCGCGCTGGCGCTTTCGGCCACACCGGCCCATGCCAAGCCCTCAACTTGCGTGGCAACGACCAGAAAACTGAGCGTTATGCGCGCAAGGGCACTCTGGTCACAGGACGCTTTCATTCCTTCCCCTAGATCGCACCTTCATAACGTGTCGGCGCGGGACGTCACACGTGAGCTCTGACGAACACCATCAACGCGCATGACGACCGCTCTCTTGACACACCCTTGAACCTGAAGTTCCGGTGGCGGCAACGAAGGCACTGCTAAGCGGTTGGCAAAATAACTAGACTACCCGGCCCATGAATCGCATCCTGAAAGACCTCGTCAGCCTGCTCGACCTCGAGCCGCTCGAAATCAACATGTTTCGCGGCCAGTCGCGCGACCTCGGCGGCAAGAGTGTGTTCGGCGGCCAGGTGATCGGCCAGGCGCTGGTGGCGGCCTCGCGCACGGTAAACGATGTCGCACCGCATTCGCTGCACGCGTATTTCCTGAGGCCGGGCGACATGGCGCAGCCGATCGTCTACGAAGTGGACCGCGTGCGCGACGGCAACAGCTTCACCACTCGGCGCGTACAGGCGATCCAGAACGGTCAGCCGATCCTGTCCATGATCGCCTCGTTTCAAAAATCCGAACCGGGGCTGGAATACCAGGCCCCCATGCCCAAGGTCGCCGCACCCGAGACGCTCACGGATTCTCACGCGCTGCGCCAAAGCTGGATCGAAAAACACCCGGAGGTGCCCGAAAAATTCCGCGACGGATTTCTGCGCCCGCTGGCGATTGAATTTCGGCCCGTGCTGCCCTGGAATCCGCTGGAGCCCGACACGCGCAACGCGGCGCAGCAGATCTGGTTCCGCGCCGCGGGCAAACTGCCCGACGAACCTCTGCTGCATCGCGCGGTGCTGGCCTATGCCTCGGACTTCAACCTGCTGTCCACGGCGCTGCTGCCGCACGGCAAGAGCTGGTTCTCTCGCGACATGATCTGCGCCAGCATCGATCACGCCCTGTGGTTTCACCGCGATGTGCGTGCCGACGACTGGCTGTTGTACTGCATGGAATCACCCTCGTCGCAGGCCGCGCGCGGGTTTTCGCGCGGGCTGATTTATGATCGCAGCGGCCGGCTCGTCGCCAGCGTGGCGCAGGAATCCCTCATGCGCCACATCGACCCCAAGAAAACCTGAGAACCCCGAAATGCGCACTCTCGCGAAAATTGTCGGCGTCATCGTCCTGCTGCTCGTCGTCATCGGCGTGCTCGAACGCGTCATCCCCGAGCCGATGGCGCGCGGGCAAGTGGCGCTGCAACGCAAAATCTCCGGCCTCGAATTAAAGCTGGCGCAGATTCCGGGCTTCGACATGCCCTACCTCGAAGGCGGCCCGGCGGATTACACCGGCGACCCGCTGGTGCTGGTGCACGGTATCGGCGCCGACAAGGACAATTTCGACCGCGTGGCGATGTCGCTGACGCGCAAGATGCGCGTGATCTCGATCGACCTGCCGGGTTTTGGCGACGCCAGCAAACCGGTGGATGGCGACTACGGCATTCTCAAACAGGTCGAGCGCCTCGATCAGTTTCTGGCCGCGGCCAATATCAAGAAAGCCCACCTGGGCGGCAATTCGATGGGCGGCTGGATCGTGGCGAGTTACGCCGCCGCGCACCCCGATAAGGTTTCAAGCCTATGGCTGATTGACGCCGCCGGTGTCGCCAGCGCCAAGCAGTCGGCCGTGCGCGACGCCTATATCGAACGCGGCGAATACCTGTTGTTTGCAAAAAGCCGTGAAGAATTCGACCGCATCCTGAGCGTCGTCATGCTCAAGCCGCCGTACCTCCCGGCCAGCGTCAAGCACGTGATTGCCGAGCGCGCGATCGCCAATTACGATCTGCACACGCGCATCTTTCGCGACCTGGTCAAGGATTGGGAAAAGACTTCGCTCGAACCGCGCGTAAACGGGCTCAAAACCCCGACGCTGATTGTCTGGGGCGAACAGGACCTGGCCACCGATGTCTCCAGCGCCGAAATCCTGCACAAGCTGATGCCGAATTCGCAGGTGCAGATCCTGCCGGGCATCGGCCACCTGCCGCAACTGGAGGCCAGCTCCGAAGTCGCCGCGGCCTACCTCGAGTTTCGCCAGGCGCTGGCCGCGGGCAACGGCAGCTGATCCAGACACGAGCTCTGCTCCGGCGCGACGTAGTCCGGTACGTCGGCGGGCTTGGGGTTGATTGCGCAATTGGCCTCCACGCGCCGTGCCGCGGTGAAAATGCCGTTGAGCAGATGCTCGCGAAAATCCGGCAGTGAATACAAGTAGGCCTCGTGGCCGAGCGCGGTGTACCACGCGCGGCCGGCAAACTTGTCGTGACACCAGCTGACCGGGTGATCGCCCATGACGCCGCTGAACCCTTCCGGAAACGTCGGACCGCGCGGGTCGCAGCTGGTATTGGGTTTTTGCAGGTAACTGCCTTCGTCGATATTCAGCAACACGCGCACCGAGCCCCGCGGATTGGTGCCAAAGCTGTAAAACTCCTCCAGCGGCACCCTCCACGGTTGCGGCAGGTGTGCCGTCGAGGGGTGATCGGGATCCTCGATGCGCAAGGTGCCGGGCTGATTGAGCACCGGGTGCGCCTGAAAGTAAGCGCCGACCAGTTCGCCGTAAAACGGCCACTCATGCTCGGTATCGGCGGCTGAATGCACGCCGACAAAACTGCCGCCGCCGCGGATGTACTGCTCGAACGCCGCTTCTTCTTGCGGGCCGAGCACGTCGAGCGTGGTGTTGAGGAACAACACCACTTTGTACTGACCGAGCGTGTCGAGATTGAACTGCGCCGGGTCTTCGGTGGCCGTCACCTCGAATCCGTTTGCCTCACCCAGCTCTTGCACTGCGGCAATGCCAACCTCGATCGACGCGTGCCGGAACCCCGCCGTGCGTGAATAAATAAGGAGCTTGAAGGGCCCCGCGCCTGCGGGCGGGCTGACGGGCGCCGCCGTGCCGTTCTCTGATTGCGTGCACGCCGCCAGTGCCAGGGCCCCAAGCAATAGAAAAACACGGGTCATGTTCATGGCAATCCTCAAGCGGTGTTCGACGCCACGGCACGCGCAATGCGCAGGGCATTGGCCAGCACGGTCAGGGTCGGGTTGAAGCCGGGAAAAGTGGGAAACGTCGAGCCGTCCACCACATGCACGTTTTCGCATTCGTGCAGGCGGCCATGCCGGTCGCACACGCTGGCGGCCGGGTCATCGCCCATGCGTGCGGTGCCGGCGTGGTGCGCGGTGAGTTGCGGGTTGTCGCTGAGCAGCGGGCCGGGCGTGACGACCGCGCCGACCGCGCCTGGGCGTAGCCAGCAACATGGCCTCAAGCAGCGGCGCGGTATAAGCCGCCGAGGCGCGCTCGTGTGCATGCGGCGACCACGTCACGCGTGGCGCCGGCAAGCCGCGAAAGTCCTTCACCGACGGGTCAAGGTCCACCCTGTTGTTGGCCTGCGCCAGATCCTCGCCGACAAACTGGATGCCGGCGATACGCCGGCGGCCCACCGACAGACGCATGGCGTTCTTGTGCGACCGGCCATGTGCAATGCCAAGGCCGGCGTAGAAATATGCCTCCTGCAGCAGCGGCAGTCCGCCACCGACCTGGATCAATCCGCCTTTGATGTAAGGCACGCCGAGCGCCGTGATTGCCGGCCCGGTGAAGGGCCCGACCAGATCGTCGACCTGCACCGTCGTGCTCTGCGCCCGCAGCGACTGCACGTCGCGCTCGAAGAACGCCCCGCCGATGGTGAAGTAATGAAACATCATGTTGCGCCCGACCTGATCGGAGCCATTGCCGAGGCCATTGGGATGGGCGCCGCTGGCCGACAACAGCAGCAGGCGCGCGGTTTGCACCGGGCTGGCGGCAATCAGAATCTTGTCGGCGCCAATGGCGCGTTCAAGGCCGTTCGCATCGAAATACCGCACTTCGGTGGCACGACGCCCGTCGGCGGTTGTCTGGATGCGATGCGCCAGCGCGCGCTCGATCACCCGCACGCGTCCGCTGCGAACGGCGGGGTTGAGGTAGCTCACCATCGCGTCGCCGCGCGCGTTAATCGGGCAGCCGAACGACGAGCACAACCCGCAGGAATTGCAGGCCGGACGGCCGTCGAAAACCTGCGAATTGACCGCGGCCGGATACGGATACGGGTTCCAGCCGACGTTCTGTGCGCCGCGCGACAACAGCTGCGCCGCGTAACCGGTGGGGTTGGGCGGCATGACGAACGCCCCGCTGCGCGGCGCCTGCTCCAGCGTGCGCGCCGGCATGCGGGCGACATCGCCCTGCACGCCGATATGGCGCTCGACTTCGTCGTAGTACGGCGCCAGATCTTCGTAGCGGATCGGCCAGTCGGCAACTTGCGTGCCCTCGACCGGTCCCAGATTCGAGCGCTGCGCAAAATCCTGCTTCCAGAAACGCGGGAACTTGGCGTTGTAGTGCAGCGAGGTGCCACCCACCGCCGCGCCCAGCGACACGTGCAGGCCCTGGATCGAGCGCTCGTTGCCCGCCGACGCTTCCGCCTGCGTGCGGCCGGTGAGCGGCTCCAGCACGGGATGCGGAAAACCAAACAACCGCGAGGTCTTGACCTCGTCGCTGGAGTACAGCGTGCGCAAGTCCTTGCTTTCGACCTCGCCGAAGCCGGGGCGAAGATTGCGGCCACGCTCCAGCACCGTCACCGACCAGCCGGCGCGCGCGAGCTCCCACGCGGCAATGCTGCCCGCAGGGCCAGAGCCGACGATGACTGCCTCAGGCACGCGTGGCTCCCAGATTCCACGCGCTGCGCTTTTTCTGCGCCATCGGCTGTAAGCGCAGACGCAGACGGCGCAGCGAGCCTTGTGCGTCCATCATCACCGCGGCCATGTTCTCGCCGGCCAGCAGCGACGGCAGGTTTGCGGCCATCAAGGAGGAAGGCAGGTCGTCGAGCAGGCCGGGGTTGTCGGCGTTCATCACTTGCTCGGCGGTGTAGCCGCGCGGCTGCACGTCGCCATCGAATGCGGTGAAGGTCCATCCGGCGAGCGCGTGGTTGCCGCCGTATTCCGGCGCGCCGTACATGGCGTCGAGCGTGTCGGGGAAGGCGATGTCGAGCAGATCCTGCACGGCCGGTTCGCGCGGGTCGGCCAGCAGCAGGTCGCGCAGCGGCCCGGGCATGGCAGAAAAATCATCAAAACCCTGCGCCTGCGCCATGGCCTCCAGCCGCGCCAAGCCTTCGAGGTAAATCTGCTGCATGCCTTTGACCGGCCCGTTGAACTCGCGCTCGGGCCTGCCTTGCGAGCCCTCGATGGCAATGCGCCAGGCCAGTTCTTCATAAGCGTCGAGCGGGATGAACTCAAGAAAATTATTCTGGTCGTGGCCCCCGCGATCGGAAAATGGCGCGCCGGCGTAAATGAATGGCGGCGTGGTCTGGAAGGCCGCCAGCAGATGGTCGATCGCCTCGGCACACAACGCGGCCACCGCGCCGGGATCGAGATCCTCGGGCTGGCCCGGAATCAGCCGATCAACCAGTGCGCGCAGGGCGCGCAACTGCGTCGGGTCGAGAAACTTTGCGGGCACTGTCGCACCGGCCAGCGGCCGGGCGAGTGCAGAATCGGCGGCGAGCATTGCCGGATCCGAGCTGCGGCAGTGCGACAACAACGGAACAGTGGCGGTGAGCGCCAGCACACCGCCCGTCTTGATCAGGACCCGCCGGGTCGGATCGTGCGTCGCCATGAAACTACAGCAGCAGGTATCCCTTCCAGACGCAGAGCCCGCCGGCCACGGCCAGGACGATAAATGTCACCAGCGTGCCGAGGAAACGACCGAGGAACCATTTTTCGGTAAACGAAAACGCGATGCCGTGAAGCAGGCGCGCTACCAGCAGCGTGGCGCCCAGCGCGTGGATCACCCAGGCCTGCATGCCGGTTGCTTCCAGCGCACCCAGCAGCACCAGGACTAACGGCACGTATTCGGCGAAATTGGCATGGCCGCGAATCTGCCGCAGCATGGCTTCGTTGCCGCCGTCGCCAAGATTGACCTTTGCCGTACCGCGCATGCGGATAACACGGACGCTCAGGACCAGAAACCACAGCGCCAGCAAGCCGGCGTAGAACATGGTGATTTGCATTGCACTCCCCTCGTTTGTTGTGCGGCTAAGGCTAGTGCTGCGCTGACTGACAAGCAAATCATTAGACTGCGCGCCCTTCTATCGCCTTGCTTCGATCTCGTGCTCACCTTCGCCAACGTCACCCTGCGCCGCGGCCCGCGCAAACTGCTGGAAGATCTGAACTTCACGATCTATCCCGGCTGGCGCGCGGGCGTGGTTGGCCGCAATGGCACCGGCAAGTCCACTTTGTTCGCGGCGCTGCTGGGTGAATTGCAGACCGATATCGGCACGGTGTCGATCCCGAAGAACCTGGTGGTTGCCACCGTGGCGCAGGAAACGCCGGACCTGCCGGACCTGGCCATCGAATACACGCTGGACGGCGACGTCGAATTGCGCGCGCTCGAACGCAGGCTGATTGACGCCGAGGCCAAGGAAGACGTCCACGCGATCTCGGACATCCACGAGCGCCTCAACACCATTGGCGGTTATGCCGCGCGCTCGCGCGCCGCGCGCCTGCTGCACGGGCTTGGGTTTACCTCGGACGCACAAGTGCAACCGGTCGCCAGTTTTTCGGGCGGCTGGCGCATGCGCCTGAACCTGGCGCGCACGTTGATGTGCCGCTCCGACCTGCTGCTGCTCGACGAGCCCACCAACCATCTCGACCTCGACGCCGTGCTGTGGCTGCAAAGCTGGCTGGTGGTCTACCCCGGCACGCTGTTGTGCGTTTCGCACGACCGCGAATTCCTCGATGCCGTGTGCACCCACACCCTGCACCTGCACGGCGGCACCGCGATGCTCTACAGCGGCAACTACTCGCAGTTCGAGCGCCAGCGCGCCGAGCGCCTCACGCTGCAGACTTCCGCCCACGCCAAGCAGCAGCGCCAGATCGCGCACCTGCAAAGCTTCATCAACCGCTTCAAGGCGCAGGCGACCAAGGCGACGCAGGCGCAAAGCCGCGTCAAGCAACTCGAGCGCATGACGCTGGTCGAGGCGGTGCACGCCGACTCGGAATTCGAGTTTGAGTTTCCGCAGCCCGCTCGCCTGCCCTCGCCGCTGGTGCGCTTTGACGACGCCCGCGCCGGTTATGGCAGCAAGACCATCATCAGCGGCCTCAAGCTTTTGATCGCGCCCGGCGAGCGCATCGGCCTGCTTGGCCCCAACGGCGCCGGCAAATCGACGCTGGTGCGCACGCTGGCCGGTGAACTGCCCGCGCTGGGCGGCGACGCCACGCGCTCGCCACACCTTAACGTCGGCTATTTCGCCCAGCACCAGATGGAGCAGCTCGACCCCAAGGCCTCTGCCGTGCTGCACTTCAAACGGCTCGACCCCAAAGCCACCGAAGGCGAACTGCGCAGCTTTCTTGGCGGTTTCAACTTTCGTGGCGACCGCGTGTTCGAACCCGTCGCCCCGTTCTCCGGCGGCGAAAAAGCGCGGCTGGCGCTGGCGCTGGTCGTCTACCAGCGCCCAAATTTATTGCTGCTGGACGAACCCACCAACCATCTCGATCTCGACATGCGCCATGCGCTGGAGACGGCACTGCTCGGCTATGCGGGCGCGGTAGTGCTGGTCACGCACGACCGCCATCTGATTTCTTCCACCTGCGACAGCCTGTTGCTGGTCGCCGACGGCAAATGCGTGGAGTTCGACGGCGACCTCGACGATTACGCCAAGTGGCTCGGCTCGCGCGACAAAACCACCACCGGCGCAAAAGAAGCCAAGACCGGGAACAGCGCCAAAGACCGCCGCAAAGCGGGTGCGGATGAACGCGCGCTCAAAGACAAAGTGCAGAAACTCGACAACCAGCTCTCGCACCTGCACGCGCAACTGGCCAAGCTCGACGAAAAACTCGCCGACCCGGCGCTGTACGAGGGCGGGCTTTCGCCAGAGGCTGCGAAGCTGCAAAAGCAGCAGACTGAATTGCGCAAGCAGATTGCCGGTGTCGAGAAGGATTGGATGACGGCTGCGGATGAGCTTGAAGCCTTGTCAGCAGCGGCTTGAGTATTTTTTAACGCTACCCGCTTAAGACCATTTTTCGCTGATTTTCTTTGATACAAGAAAATAAGTGATACGGAATTAGTATCACTGTTTTTGTTGTGGCTTCGGTTTTGTTCGTTTTTGGGCCGTAAGCGGGTGGCGATTTTCAAGACTGTTCCGCCTTACGGCGGGTGGCCCTTTTGGCATTGCCCCAGAATGTGCACCAAAAGGTCTAGCGCTCAGTTGCGCCGAAAGACTTCCTGCGCTTCTCGTGAATAAGACTAGACGCAGCTACGAGGCGTCCTGCCTCGCTGGTGCGGAATACGCCATCCATGGCGATTCCACGTCTTAATCACTGCGATGCTCGGACAGCGCAAACGGCGCGGAACTTCAAAAGCCGCAAAGGTGGCATACGTTCGCAAGCCAAGCCGAGAACAGCGAGGTAGTAACCGCCAATACAGCAAGAGCGTGATGCGTTAAGACGCCAGTTATAGGTCGTCTGTGCCGCAGTAACTTGCTGTGCTCGCGCTGACTGTTCGGCAACGGTACTAGCTTCACGGACTACCGCGCTACCTTTTTCATATCCAATAACGTCTCATTGGAGTACTGGCCCGTGGCAATCATTGGCCGCTTGACCAGAGTTGTCTCCGCAAGAGCTTCGATACGATCATCGCCAATCTGATCTCTGTCGGCGATACAAGAGCGATGCGCCGTGGCTTTTCCATGCTCACACGAGGAACCGGGTGGCTGCTGGCAGCACGATAACGAAACACGGCGTCGGACAATGGAGTCGCGAGCGCACACTGTCGCGGCAGAAGATGCCGCGTCGGCGCGGCTATTCCGCAAGTGAGGTGAGGAACGCAGGGCTCTCTGTCGTCGCAGCTTGGCGCTAGACCTTTTGGCTACTTTTGGGGCAATGCCAAAAGTAGCCCGCCGCAAGACGGAACGCTGTGGCTTGTATCTTTCTCGCTTTAGCAGCAATTCATAGCGGTTGCCCTTCGACCACTCACACAACGAGAAATCCGCCACCCGCTTGCATGCTTTTTCGCCCATTTTCCGGCCTCAATGAAAAAGCACTGATACACTTTTAGTACCACTGCAAATCCCGCACCATCGTTTTTGAGCCCAAAAACGGCTCAAGCGGGTGGCTATTTCAGACCATCTATCCGCCGTCTTCATAGGCGTGGCCTCATACTGGCGACATGTCTAACGCAAATCTCCCCGAAACCGCTGCCGTTCAGTTCCGCGACCTCGCTTTAAGCGAGCCCTTGCTCAAGGCGCTGAACGACGTCGGCTACGAATCCGCCTCGCCGATCCAGGCCGCGACCATCCCGCCGCTGCTCGAAGGCCGCGACGTGCTCGGCCAGGCGCAGACCGGCACCGGCAAGACCGCGGCGTTCGCGCTGCCGATCCTGGCCAAGATCGATGTGCGCAAGGCATTTCCGCAGGCGCTGGTGCTGGCGCCGACGCGCGAGCTGGCGATCCAGGTCGCCGAAGCGTTTCAGAAATACGCCAAGTACCTGCCCGGCTTCCACGTGCTGCCGATCTACGGCGGCCAGAGCTACGGCCCGCAGCTCGCCGCCTTGCGCCGCGGCGTGCACGTGGTGGTCGGCACGCCGGGCCGCGTGATCGACCACATGGAAAAAGGCACGCTGCGGCTCGATGCGCTGAGCTGGCTGGTGCTCGACGAAGCCGACGAGATGCTGCGCATGGGCTTCATCGACGATGTCGAAAAGATCCTGAAGAAGACTCCGGCGACGCGCCAGGTGGCGCTGTTCTCGGCGACCATGCCGTCGGTGATCCGCCGCATCGCGCAGACGTACCTGAAAACGCCGGCGGAAATCACCGTCAAGACCAAGACCTCCACCGTCGCCAATACGCGCCAGCGTTACTGGCTGGCGACCGGGAATAAGCTCGACGCGCTCACGCGCATCCTCGAAGCCGAGCCGTTCGACGGCATGCTGATTTTCGCCCGCACCAAGCAGGGCACGACGGAGCTCGCCGAGAAACTCGAGGCGCGCGGCTTTGCGGTGGCGCCGCTCAACGGCGACATCGAGCAGAAAATGCGCGAGCGCACCGTGGCGCGGCTCAAGAACGGCGAGCTCGACATCATCGTCGCCACCGACGTCGCCGCGCGCGGACTGGACGTGGAGCGCATCAGCCACGTGGTCAACTACGACATCCCCAACGACACCGAGTCCTACGTGCACCGCATCGGCCGCACCGGCCGCGCCGGGCGCAAGGGCGAGGCGATCCTGTTCGTGGTGCCGCGCGAGCGCCACATGCTGAAGATGATCGAGCGCGCCACGCGCCAGACCATCACGCCGATGGAACTGCCGACGGAAGGCCAGATCGCCGATCTGCGCAGCGCCAAGTTCAGGGAAAAAATCACGCTGGCGCTGGGCGAACCCAAGAATGCCGCGAGCATTGCCAAATACCGCGGCGTGCTCGAAAAATTCGAGCGCGAGCAGAGCGTACCGGCGCTGGATATCGCCGCCGCCCTCGCCCATCTGTTGCAGGGTGAAATCCCCGCTCCGGCGCCAATTGCCGCCCCGGCACCCGCGCCGTCTTATCGTGAACGCACTTTTGCGCCGCCACGGCACGAGCGCGGTTCATCGTCTGCACGCCACGAGCGCGGTGAATCGCGCGACGAACGTCCGCGCGAAAGACCGCAGCGATCAGGCGGTCGCGAAACCGGCAAGGAAACCTACCGCATCGAAGTCGGCCACCAGCACGGCGTCAAGCCCGGCAACATCGTCGGCGCCATTGCCAACGAGGCGGGGCTCGACAGCGCCAACATCGGCCGCATCGAAATCCTCGACGACCACAGCCTGATTGATCTGCCCGAGGGCATGCCCAAGGACATCCTGCACCTGCTGCAAAAAGTCTGGGTCGTGGGTCAGAAACTGCGCATCAGCAAGGTTGGCGCGGGCAGCGCCCCGCCGCCGCGGCATTCAGCGCCGCCGCATTCGCACAAAAAGACTTTTCACAAACCGCGGCCCGCCGACCGCAACAAATAATTCTTCGCGGTTGGCGCGGCTGGCCGGGTTTCTAGCGCAGCAACATCGCCGTCAGGGGCTGCGCGAGAATCCATAGCCCTGCGACGGTAAAGGCGACCATCAACACCAGCATCGGCAGCTGGCTGAGCAGCGCACGACCCCGTGTCGGGAACACCCGCAGCGCGATGCGGTGCGCCACGTACAGGCTGGCGATGTGCCCGAGCAGGATCAGCGCCACCTGCGTGTGCCAGACCAGGCCCATCTCGGGCAGGATTGGCGCGCGCCACAACTTTGCCGTGCCCAGCAGGTTCCAGCCCCAGCCAAACGGGTCGGACAACAGGCTCACGATCTTCAGGCCCTGGGTCAGGATCAGCGTGGCGTAGTGCGTGGCGTGGTAGACCAGCGCGATAGGCAGCAGCGTGTAGCCAAAGTCCAGCGCCAAATCACGCAGCGTGCGCTCGCTGCGCGTAAGAATCCGGGCGGCTTGAATGCAGGCCAGGTATGCCGCGAGATACAAAAAGGGCGATACGACGAGGCACAGTGTTTCCCAGCGAAAGTACCAGGGCACCAGGGTGGTGAAGGCCTGCATCGGCGGCTTGCCCGCCAGCGCGGTCACGATTCCGGTTGGATCGCTCCAGAACAATCGGACCCACGGCTGCGTGGCGCGCAGGCCGTCGAACGCGGTGGTGGACAGCATCGCCAGCGCAAACACCACCGTGCTTAAGGACTCGGGGCGCTCTTGCACCAGCCCCATCAGCGGCCGGCGCCAATGCAACGTGCCGCGCGCACCGTCCACGCCCGGGCGGTAGTCCAGCGGCGCCATCAACGCCACCAGCCGCAAGAACAAGGAAAAGAACTCGCAATGCCGGAACCACGCCGCGGCGCCGACCAGCCAGACGCCGACGAGGTTCAGTAGCGTGTACCCGAGCAGCAAGGTCGCAAGTGAACTCGGCCGTCCGTGGCCAAACAACTCAAAGGCGATGAAGGCCAGGTACAACATCAGTGCCGGCCAGTCGCCCAGCCACGCGGGGTAGCGCACGCGCCCTCGGGCGAATCCGCTCACGACGCGAGTGGTTGCACCGGCAAGCGCGCGCCAGGGATTGAGCGCGGCGTAAAAATCACCGAGCAGCGCCGTGAAGTAGGTAAAGGCCAGAAGAAACACAACCCAGAAGAAGGTCATGCTGAAATTGCGGTATGGATCGCGGCTGCCGAGAAAGCCGGTGGCAATGCACAGCAGAAGGATGAGGACGCTCAGGACCTGCAGCGCCGGCCGCGCACGACGCAAGGCGCGGACGCAGCGCGTGTCACCGATTTCGCGCGACTTTGGTGCCGCGACCGTCGGCGGCGCCACCGCGAAGATGCCGACCAGCAGGAACGACAACAGCAGGGCGGCGCTGGCGCCCCAGGCATAAAGCCAGAACGGGACCGGCAGGTTGTACAGACGGCCAAACCCATGCGCCGCCGCGCCGACCGGAAGGGTCAGAGCGACGGCGAAGAAAAAGATGCGCACGCGGGCCGGTATCAGCACACGCGCGAGCGCCGGCGGATCAGGGGACCAGTTTTACGCGCGCCTCGGCAGAAGCCGCCAGCGTCTGCTCCCACATCTGCAGGTAGGTTTCGGCCGAGCGGTAGAGGGTGTCGGTGGCTTCCTGGCCGCCTTCGATGCGGACTTCCTCGACCATGTCCGCGATCATGCCGTAGTGCGACATGCCCTCGGTGTCCATGTTCCAGGTTTTACCGCCGGTGCAGCCGGCACAGTCGGCCGGCTTGATCGACAGCTCTTTGACCACGATAGGCTCGATACCGGCGGCTGAGTACTGCGGGCCCCAACCCGCGCCACTGAACAGCGTGAAGGGATGAACCACCCGCGTAGCGGCCGCGCCACGGGAACCCGGCTGCCCCGCCAGACCGTTCTGGTCGGCGCCGTAGCCGATAGCCAGCGGCCGGGTGGTGCCGGACGCCGTCCACAGTGGCTTGAGCTTGTTCAGAAAATCCTTGTACTCCTTGCCGTTCCTGCTCGACGGATAAACGATGCCGCCCTGCTTGATCATCTGCTTGATCTGGTTGTTGTTGATGCCACCATGACCGCCGTGGCCCGAGATCATCGGATAGGGCGTCGCGAAGTTCTTCACCAGGTCGAGCATGATCTGCTTGCTGCGGATTTCGGCGTGGTCGATGTCCAGCGTGAAGCCTTTTTGCATGATCTTCTTGATCGCGTACAGGCCCAGCGGGGTCACGTCGCGCGCGTTGCACTGGCGGCCCGGCGGATACAACGGCGTGACGCCGCCTGTCATCGCCGCCACCGCGGCGGTGATCGGGTTGTTCAACGGGGCGGATTCCATCACGGCACCGGCGTCGTAGAAGAAAGTGTCGCCTACTCCGCCGTTTTCGCACGGATACGTGCGCCAGAAACCCTGCGTGCCAAAGAAGCCGACGTAATTCAGGATCGAGCTGAAAATGCCCGTGCCGCCCAGCGAACTGTCGACGTCGTGATACGGGAATACGGCGCGCACGCCCAGGTTCCAGACTTCGTCAATCTCGCGATCGATGTCGGCCTTGGTGCAGGCGGAGGTGCCGGCTTCGTTCGGGGTCTTCGCCGCGTCGGCCGGCGTGAAGTTGACGTTGCAGCGAAAGATGTTCGAGAACTCGAGACCCGGGATGACGGCCATCTTGCCGTCGGCGATCACTGTGCGTGCTTCAGTTGGGTCCTTGACGATGCGAAACCAGCCCTTGCCCGGGCCGCCTTCCTGCGCGTCGATGTACTTCTCCATGTCGAAAAGGTACTCGACCTGTTTGACGCCGACGCCCATGTCGGTGCAGTCCTCGTCCAGCAGGTCGGGGTCCTTGTTGCCGCCGGAGATCTTGGCGATATCGCACAGCGCCTCGATGTTGGTGCCGTGGATCACCATCGTGCGCAAACCGGCCTTGTAAACGCGCTCGACCCACTTGTAGTACATCTGCTGGTGTAGCAACGAATCTCGCTTCGGCCAGTCCACGAATGTTGGCCAGCCCTGCGTGTCGTGCTGCGCATTCGCAGCATCGCCGCCGTCGAGGATCAGCCATTCAGGGCTGAGCACGCCGCCATCGCCGTGCATGCTTGCGCAATCTTCGAGCGCATGCGGCGCGCCAAAGCGATTAACGGCGTGGCCGTACATGACGCCGCCGGCCGACGGCCCGCGCGTGCCGGTGCCGTCCGACATGTCGGAACCCATCGCCATGTGCGCATGCACTTCGGCAAAGCCGATCACCGGCGTGCCGATGGCATTGGCCTTGTACGTCGGGCCATCGATGCCCGTGGGCATCTCGGGATATGAGACGCAGCCGGTCGTAGACTCAAATGCAAATTTGCCGGTGTCGCCGGTCGCCGCCATCACCAGGACCAGAGCGCCGGTGTCGGGGTTCACCGCCAGCGTGCGGACGGCGGAGGAATTGGTGATGCTGAAACTGCCGTCCGATTTCAGATCCACGGTCCAGTCGGTGTTGTTGGAGGGTGCGGCGGCGCTGCCCACTTCGCCGCTCGAAACCGCCAGCAAGGTAGCGTCCTTGGCGTAAAACAGATAATTGCCCAGCGCGGTGGGTTTCATGAAAAACGCCTGCCCGCCTGCGGCGGTTGGAGCGCTTGCGGCATAGGCGCCGCCGGCGCCTTTGACGGCAAACGCATTTTTTTGCACCGACTTCAGTGCGAAGCAGGCATTGGCCAGGCCGTAACGTGTTGTCACCGGCCCACCGGGCACGACCACCGTGCCACCGCCGCCTGCGTTGCCGGTGTCATCGTCGTCATCACATCCGGCCAGCAACAACATGGGCAGCAACGCCAACGCGCTAGCGGAAAAAACTGATCTGAAACTCCTCATGGCAGGCACCTTTAAATTGGGGTTCGCATCTGATCGCTGACATGGAGCGAACTCGGGCACAAAACTATCACAGTGCTGCCTGGAGTACCCGGTGGGCTGTTTTATCTACACCCTGCGCTACAAGACAAGTGCGCAAGCATGCGCGGACGACCAGGCCCACTGGAAGTTGTAGCCGCCCAGCCAGCCGGTTACATCCAGCACCTCGCCGATGAAGTGCAGGCCCGGCACCCGGCGCGATTCAAAAGTGCTCGAGGAAATCTCCTGCGTATCGACACCGCCCAATGTCACTTCAGCGGTGCGATAGCCTTCTGTTCCGCTCGGTGTCACCGGCCATGCATTCAGATGGGCGGCGATGACGCGCAGCTCCCCCAAAACGTACTGGCGCATCGGCTTGCTCGGGGCAAGCAGATCGCAAAATCGCTGTGCAAAACGCTTGGGCAATACCTCCGCCAATACCGTTTTGAGTTCCGACGCCGGGTGACTGCGCTGGCGATCGGCCAAGAATTCCAGTGCTTCGCGACCGGGCACAAGGTCGATTTTCAGTGCCTCGCCGGGCTGCCAATAGTTGGATATTTGCAGCAAGGCGGGCCCGGACAAGCCCCGATGAGTGATCAACATGGCATTGCTGAACGACGCGCCGTTGCACGACGCTTCGATCGGCAACGAGACGCCGCTCAAGTCACTCCATTCTTGCAGCGGACGGCCGGACAAAGTCAGCGGCACCAGGCCCGCGCGCGTCGGCAAGACGTGATGTCCGAACTGGCGCGCTATTTCGTAACCGAATCCGCTTGCGCCCATGGTCGGAATCGACAACCCGCCGGTGGCAACCACCAAGCGCGGCGCGCGCTGCACGCCTCGCGCGGTGTGAACCGCAAACCCGTCTGACCCGTGCTCGACCCGATGCACCTCGCAGTCAACCTGTACCTCGACCTTCGACGCGGCGCACTCCTCGAGCAGCATCTGCACGATCTGTTTCGACGAGTCGTCACAGAACAGCTGTCCCAGTTCTTTTTCGTGATACGCGATGCCGTGCTGTTGCACCAGGGCAATGAACGCTTCGGGCCGGTAGCGTGCCAGAGCGGATTTGCAGAAATGCGGATTGCCGGAAAGGAAATGCTCAGGCTCGACCCGCAGGTTGGTGAAGTTGCAGCGGCCGCCTCCCGACATCAGGATTTTCTTGCCGACGCGGTTGGCGCGTTCGATCACCCGCACCCGGCGGCCCCGGCGGCCGGCATGGAATGCGCAGAACAACCCCGCCGCGCCGCCCCCGAGAATCAGGACATCGCAATCCTTGCCGCTCATCCCGTCTGGCGCGCGGCAAAACGCTCTGGCAACAAGCCGTGCAGTTCAGCCTCGCTCAAATCGCGCCATTTGCCGATGCCCAGCGCGCCCAGCTGCACATTGATGATGCGCACGCGCTGCAAACGGCGCACGTCGTAACCGAATACGTCGCACATGCGACGGATCTGGCGATTGAGCCCCTGGGTGAGCACGATGCGGAATACGCGCGCATTGACCGCGCTAACGCGGCAGCGCTTGGTCACCTCATTCAGTTCGGCCAGCCGCACCCCGCTGGCCATATCGGTGATAAAGCGGTCGGTCAGCGGCTTGTCCACGGTGACGAGGTATTCCTTCTCGTGATTGTTTTCAGAGCGCAGGATCTCGTTGACGATGTCGCCGTTGCTGGTGAGCAGGATCAGCCCCTCGGACTCCTTGTCGAGCCGTCCGATGGGAAAAATCCGCTCCTTGTGGCGCACGAAGTCGACGATGTTGCCCAGGATGTGGCGCTCGGTGGTACAGGTGATCCCCACCGGCTTGTTCAAGGCAAGGTAGACGTGCTGCTGCGTACGCCGGCCGATGACGCGGCCGTTGACCTTTACCTCGTCGGTCTCGCCGACCTGCGTGCCGAGTTCCGCGCGCTTGCCGTTGATCTGCACTTTTCCCTGCTCGATCCACGCGTCGGCCATGCGCCGCGAGCACAGGCCGGTTTCCGAGATGTACTTGTTCAGGCGCATGGTCGAAATCTTAATCGCAATAAAGAGCGCACAATGCCCCATCCGACGCGCAATCAAACCTTGCGCGCCCTGCACGCTCCCAGCATCGCAACCTGGCCCCGCTTACTTGCAGCCCTTGCCCGCTTCGGAGCTCCCTAGTGTCCAGCACTGTTTTTTCGTCCGTCGAAAACGGCGGGCGTTTCAGCCGCTATGGCGATTTCGTGCTGGTGGTGATGCCGGCCTGCGCGTTTGTGGCCACCGCCATTGATTTTCAGCAGGCGCGCCAATGGGCCGGCTCCAAAAACACCAGCGGCGCGGCTCACCGCGACCGCACCAGCTTCATCGAGCGTTTCGAACATATGGTGGCGCGCACGGGCTCCGGCATTGCCACCAAGGGCAATAGCGCCGTGCTGGTCAGTCTGGTCAAAAGCATGAAGGCCAATGGCCTGCAGATCGCCGACTTCGACATACCACAGCGGATCTACGACGACACCAAGGAGCTCAAGTACAGGCCCGGATCGTCGGTGGCGGCGCCCGACGAACCGCCGCCGGGCTGACCCTTGCCGCAGGATTCGCGCTAGGCTTTGCCAAAAAATAGACGCGGAGGAACGATGGACATGCAAAAAATCCTGCTAATGCTGTGCGCGGTGGCGGTGGTTGCCTGCAACAAGCCCCAACAAGATGCGTCTGCCAACGCCGATGCCGATGCCGACGGCTTTACCGCGCCCACGGCTATCACCACGAACGCCAATGCCAGCGTGGCCGAAGAACTGCCGCTCGCCGACCCGCAGGACTTCGAAGACGCCCAGCGCGGACTGATCGCCAGCGACCCCGATCTGCGAATCACCGGCCCCGGTGACGCCGTGATCTGGGACATGCCGTCCTACGATTTCATCAAGGGTGCGGCGCCAACCAGCGTCAACCCCAGCCTGTGGCGGCACGCGACGCTCAACAACTATCAGGGGCTGTTCAAAGTCGCCGACGGCATCTACCAGATACGCGGCTACGATATTTCGAACATGTCCCTCATCGAGGGCAAAAGCGGCTGGATCATCGTCGACCCGCTCACCGCCCGCGAAACCGTGCTGCGTGCGATGGACTTTGCCGGCAAGCAGCTCGGCCACAAGCCGGTCGTTGCGGTGATCTACACCCACAGCCATGCCGACCACTTCGGTGGGGTGCTGGGCCTGCTCAGTGCCGAGGAGGCCACAAAACAGCGTGTTCGCATCATCGCGCCGCCCGGCTTCATGGAAGAAGCCACCAGCGAAAACATCATTGCCGGCCCGGCCATGGTGCGCCGCTCGATGTACATGTTCGGCAAGCGCCTGCCGCGCACGGTGCGTGGGCATGTGGATTCCGGTGTCGGCAAGACCGTCGCCTACGGCAACCTCGGTGTCCTCGATCCCACCGAAATCATCGAACGCACCGGGCAGGAACTGACGGTGGACGGCGTGCGCATCGTGTTCCAGAACGTGCCGGCGTCTGAAGCGCCCTCGGAAATGAATCTGTATCTGCCTGAACAAAAGGCATTCCTTGGTGCAGAAATCGTCACGCAGACGATGCACAACCTCTATACCCTGCGCGGCGCCAAGGTGCGTGACGGCCTCAAGTGGGCCAATTACATCGACGAAGCGCTGCACCTGTTCCCCGAGGCCGAAATCTACTTTGGCAGCCACAACTGGCCGGTGTGGGGGCGTGAACGCGTGCGCGATTACCTGGAAAAACAGCGCGACACCTACAAGTTCATCCACGACCAGACCTTGCGCATGGCGTTGGAAGGCGCCACGCCCAACGAGATTGCCGCAGAGTTGAAGTTGCCCGAAGTGCTGCGCAAGACTTTTGCCAGCCGGGGCTACTACGGCACCGTTTCGCACAACGCCAAAGCGGTCTACCAGTTCTATCTGGGCTGGTACGACGCCAACCCGGCCAATCTAAACCCGCTGCCGCCGGTGGAAGCCGGCAAGAAATACGTCGAGTTGATGGGCGGCGCCGATCAAGTCCTGAAAAAAGCCCAGGCCTCGTTCGACGAGGGCGACTACCGCTGGACGGCGCAACTCCTCAACCATCTGGTCTTCGCCGACCCGGGCAATGACCCGGCCAAGGCCCTGCTCGCACGCACCTACGATCAACTCGGCTACCAGTCCGAATCAGGCCCCTGGCGGGATGTCTATCTGACCGGGGCGTTTGAACTGCGCCACGGCGCGCCCAACGAGGGCGTGGACCTGGCGACATCGCTCGACATGCTGCGACACACACCGGTACCGCGTTTTCTTGACGCCATGGCCGCGCGCCTCAAGGGTAAAGACGCCGAAGGCAAGGACCTGACACTCAATCTGGTCTTCACCGACTTGAAGGAAAGCTACGTGCTCCACATCAAGAACGCGGTGCTGCATCACCGCAGCGGTACGGACCCGAAGGCCAATGTCACGCTCAACCTCACTCACGAGTTGTATCTGAAAATGCTTCTCGGCAAGGCGGGGCTGAAAGACACGCTGATGTCCGACGACCTGAAAGTGCAAGGCAGCCGGCTGGACCTGGTGCGTTTTTTCGCGCTGTTCGAAAAGCCCGAGGGCAAATTCAACATCGTCACGCCGTGAAAAACGGTAACCCGCTTGGGGCCTCTGGAGTGCCTTTTGAGCCTGCACTCAAAAAACAGTGGTACTAAAAGTGTATCACCTGTTTTGAATATCGCCGCACAAACGGCCCAAAAAGTCCGTAAGCGGGTAGGGTCTCGATGCGCGCTAAGCGCGCCCAGGATCGGTCCACAAATCGGCGCCAAACGCTGGTGCCGATAGGAGGCCAACGGGTGGCGGGTTTATCAGGCCAATCGCGGCGCTAGACGACGCACCAGATCGGCCATTGCGTCCTTGGGTTGCTTGTAGGTGTAGTCTTCGCCGCCGAACTCGCACAGCCAGACCACCCCCAGATCGTCGTACTTGCCGGTGGGATGGCGCCGACTGAGTACGTAATAGCTGTAACCGCGCTTGCTGCTGTCCTCGACCTTGACTGAAATCTCCTGCTCGTCGCGGCTAAAGGTGAAGTGCTGGACCTTGGGATGTTTGCCGACTTTTTCTTTCAGCTCTCTCATCGCCTTTAGTACCAGCAGCCATTCTTCGTCCACTTTGCGCGCGCGTGCTTTCTCGATTTGCACGGAATCGTCGCGGTAGGTGCGGATACCGGCCAGTTGCTGATCCAGCAATTCCACCGCGGAATCGGTCGCGGCGCGCTTGGGTGCGGAAGCGGTCGGTGACGGCGCGCTGGGGATGTCGAGAAAATTCATGCCGGGTGGCACCGCAGCCGGTTTTTTCGCCGGAACCGATAACGTCGGCATCAGCGGCAACAAGTCCAAATCGTCGGCATCCGGATTCAGCGGCGGTGTGGGTGCGGCCGGTGGTGGAGCCACGGGCGCCGAAAACGGGGCAGCGGCGGGTACGCTCGGCGCGACACTAGAGTCAGGTGCGGCAATGGGCTCAGCAGCATCTACCGGTGCAGAACCAGACGCTGGTGCTGGTGCTGGTGCTGGTGCTGGAGCTGGAGCTGGAGCTTGCGGCCCGGTCACGGGTATCGCTATCGGCTCAGCTGTGGGTGCAGGCGGATCATCCGTAGCGGCAACTGTGGCTGCAGGCGGAGATGGTGCGGGCGGAGGGGCGGCCGCGACAGGCGCAATAGGCGCGGCGACAGAAGGATTTTCCACCGGCCTGGAGACAGGCGCGTCGCGCTCCAAATTGATCTGGAATCCCGCGATTTCGATACGGCTTTTTTCATCCACCATTGCCGGCTTGGTCAACGGCTGGCCGTTGAGCGTAGACCCATTGGAACTGCCCAGGTCCACAAACACCGGCTTGTCCTTGAACAATTCGATGCGCGCGTGCTGACGCGAAATGGCGGTTGAGGGCAGGATGATCTGGCAGTCGTGCGTGCGGCCGATCACCAGCCGGCCGCTCAATGGCAGCCGGTGCAGCTGGATTCCTTGCGGGTTACGCACAACCACAGTCCACATACCGCCTCGCGCCCGCGCTTGCAGCAGGCGCCTCCTATTTAGGCTTTAACCAAAAGTATACCGCCCGTCGCGGTATTTAAACCCGCCGGAACAACGGATAAAAAATAAGTACGTACCAGGGATCTGGTCCGGATGCAGGGTCGACCGCCACCCCAAACCGGGGCGGATATTGGCGTGTGATCCGCGCCGTGCCGAACAACACGTCCCAGAAAAACAGCAGATTGCCGAAATTACCGTTGTAATGGCCGATGCCGTCGTCCTCGTCCAGCGCATGGTGCGCAAAATGCGTGGCCGGCGTCGAGACCGTGCGCTCCACTAGCCATGCCAGCGGATGCAGCGCGCGCCAGCGATACAGCCAGCGATCCCAGCGCACTTCGCTGTGCGCCCCCATGGTGATAACCAGCTTGACCAGGTAATACCAGAAATAAACTTCGCCGAACCCGAGATATACCAGAACCCCGGCGAACCACAGGTTGGGCATCATCAAGTCGTAGAAAAAGCCGTTGCGCCAGACCACACGCACGCCCATGTACACCGGCGTGTGGTGGAACTTGTGCACGCCCCACAGCCAAGCAAACTTGTGACTGGTGCGGTGATACCAGTACTGCACCATATCCTCGAACACCAGGAAGGCGGCGAGTTGCCAGCCCCAGGGAACATGGCTCCACGCACCCGCACTTTGGGGCAACAGATAGGTTTCGATGGCCGCACTGCCGTAGACGATCAGCGGCCCGACCAGAACGGTAGCCTGCATAAAAGCCGCGATGTCGAGCCAGGTTTCGCGTGCCGACATTTTCCGGGTGTGAAATACACCCATCAACAGTTCGAGCGCGGCATAGCCGAAGAACACCGCCGCGACCAGCCAGACGTATTCGGTCATATCCGGGTCATCGCAGTTCCATGCGCAAGGTCAACCCAAATGTACGTGGATCGCCGGGCACCGCGCCATAGTCGCCGACGCCGTACAGCGGGTAAACCGTCGATACGTAATCCTCGCCGGTGACATTGCGTGCCCAGGCCGAAACATCCCAGCCCTGATCCTCACGGCGCAGGCCGCCGCGCACATTGGCAAGCCCGTAGCCCTCGATATAGCTGGCGCGGCCATGCTCAACCGTACCGAAATATCCGGTGCGATAGGAATAGTCCACCCCCAGATAGGGGGCCAAGCGCGCGCCGATCAGCCAGGTGTATTCGGCACCGGCGTTCCCACTCCATTCGGGGGCGTTGTACAACCGCTCGCCTGAAAGATCCTTGTCGTTTTCGCGCGTGTCTTCGTTCGGTGCGTTGGGGAATTCGGTGGTACGCGCGTCACTGTAGGCAAGGCCGGCACGCAGTAACAGGCCGGGCAAGGCCATGCCGTAGCCTTCCAGCTCGGCACCGCGCAGGCGCACCCGGCCGACGTTGAGCAAGTTGATCTGGCGGGGATTCGGCAGGAAAGTTTTCTCGTTATCGAAGGTTAATGCCTGATAGTCCTTGACGTCGGTCTGGTAGACGGCAAAATTCAGCGACAGGCGGCTGAACAGCCGGGCCTTGAGGCCAGCTTCGTACGATATCGCCTGTTCGGGGCGGAAGGTGGGCTCGATGGATTCCCCGGTAAAACCCAGATTGATGCCGCCGCCCTTGTAGCCCAGCGCGACCGAGCCATAGCCGACCGTGTCGGCAGTCAATTTGTACGACAACGAGGTCTGTCCGGAGAAATCGCCCTCGCTGTAGCCGGTTTCGCGCGCGTATTCGCCTCCTGCCACGTCGTCGAGAATGCCGTTGAAGCCGCGCGTGGGCAGCGGGGTGCCGATGAGCTCCTCAATTACGCCGGTGATCGGCTCGACCAGCGGCAACAACGGTTGAGCGATCCCAAACAGCGGATCCCCGGTCGAGAGGATGGTGGCATCCGGGTTGCCGCCATAACGTGTGCGCGCCACCGCCGAATCCTTCATTTCATAGGTGTAGCGCAACCCAAAAGACCAATCGAGGCGCTCGGTGACATGCCAGTCGAGAGCGCCGAACGGAGCGACGCTGTCCGCAGTCTGGAAGTAGCGCGTGTCGACAGTCATGCCGTCAAGCGTCTCGGGGGGGATGATCGCGTAGAGCACCGCGCCGGAGTTCGACTCGGTGGCAAAGGGCAAGGCGCGCTCGCGGATCAAGCCGCCGAAGACCCAGCCGACCAGATCATCGCCAAGAATCACGCGCTCCAGCCCGTCCAGGCGCTGGTGGATGTAATACAGGCCCAGCACCGTGTCGAAGGAATTGAAGTTGGAAGTCAGTCGCAATTCCTGACTGAGCTGGCTGTGCTGGTTGAGCGTGCTGGTCGAGGCCAAATGCAGCGAGGTGGCATCGTCGTTGAGCGGCAGAAAAAACCAGTCGCGCCAGGCGCTGATGCTGGTCACCTGATGAACATCGCTGAGCGCCCAGCTAACTTCCGCGGATGCTGCCATCTGGCGCATGTCGGATCGCGTTGGCGCGTCGGAGTCGGTGCGGCGTTCGGCAGGATCGGTGCCGACGCGCGTGTATTCCATATAGGCGTCGCGCTCGCGCACCGGCCTGCGCACCGGAGCGGTCAGCGGGAACGCGCAGCAGATTTCGTGGTTGTTTCCGTACTCGAGAATCAAGCGGCCGCTGATGCTCTGCAGTGGCGTCCACAGCAGTTGACCGCGAGCCCCGTATTTGTTGCGGGTATTGAGCTTGTCGCCATCGAATACGTTTTCCACGGTGCCGTCGCGCTGGCTCAGGTAGGCGGTCATGCGTCCGGCCAACTCTCCGGTTATCAGACTGTCGTTGATGCTGCCGCGCAACTGCCGGGCACCGAGGTTGCCCGCAGTGCCTTCGAGACGACTTTCGAAATCATCTGTCGGTGCCCTGGTCACAATGCTGATCGCACCCGCCGTGGTGTTCTTGCCAAACAGCGTGCCTTGCGGACCACGCAGAATCTCCACGCGCTCCAGATCAATCAGGTCGAAAATTGAAAGACCCTGGCGGCCTAGATATACGCCGTCGAGAAACAATCCCACGCTGCTCTCAATGCCGTCGTTCGCCGACGACGACCCGAGCCCGCGGATGGTGAAACTGGTCAGCCGGGCATTGGGAACAGAAACGACGAGGCCGGGCACGCGCTCCTGGATATCCGTGGCAAGCGTCAGACCCGCCTCACCCAGCGACTGGCCATCCAGCACGGTCAACGAGATCGGAACATCCAGACTGCGCTCCGTTTTACGGCGTGCGGTCACCACTACTTCGTCCAGCACGCCGGACGACGGCTGCGTCTCGGACGGCGGTGACGGCTCGACCTGGCCCCAGGCATCGGCGCAGCCAATCAAAAGTGCACCGCCTGCGAGTGAGCGCCATCTCATGGCCATCTGCGAAGTCTCCCCCCGGTTCCCCCGAACCGCCCGCTTATTCTAGATGGCGGTGTGCAGTCCGCATTCGCGCTTATCGTCGACCTTTGTGGGGTCGTAATAATCGAAATTATTCGGCAGGCCGTGCTGATTCAAATAGTCGTTCATCTGCTTGGCTGACCAATGCAGCACCGGCGCGACCTTGATGATGCCGTCGGAGCGCAGCGAAATAGGGCTCATCGCTGCGCGCTCTTCGGTTTCTTCGGCGCGGATGCCGGTGATCCAGACTTCGGCACGCAACTCCTTGAGCGCGCGCTCGAACGGCTCCAGCTTTACTTCGCGGGTGAATTCGGCAAGGCGCGGATCGCCCAAAACCGGCGTGGGGCCGTCCACGGCCTCGCGATGCGCTTTGGAGCGGCGCGGCCGGTAATTGTGAAATTTCAGATTCAGCTGTTTGATCACGGCTTCGGCAAATCGGTAGGTTTCCGCTGTGCCGTATCCGGTATCCGCCCAGATCACCGGAATATCCGGCTGTTTTTGCACGGCCATGTGCAGCGTCACGGCGGCAAAAGGGCCAAAGCTTGTCGAGACCACCGTGCGACGGCCAAGGCCCATAGCCCAGTCGAGAATTTTGCCGGGGTCCCTGCCGAGGTCGGCATTCAGCCGTTCGAGGTTCTGTTTATTCACGGGTGCATTCATGGTGGCGCATTTTAGTTAAGCAAGCCACGCCATGCTTTGTTAGTTACGAATCAATCTAAAGATATTCATCAAGCGAAGCGGCAGGCCTCGTTATACTGCGCGCCCAATTTTCAGCGGAAGTTTTCCATGTCCACCAATCTCATCTGGCACGCCCACAAGGTCAGCCGCGACGAGCGCGCCGCGCAGAAGAAGCAAAAGCCCGCGATCATCTGGCTCACCGGCCTCTCCGGTTCCGGCAAGTCCACGCTGGCCAATGCACTGGAAGGCGAACTGCTGCGCTCCGGGCATCACAGCTACCTGCTCGACGGCGACAACGTGCGCATGGGCCTCAACAAGAATCTCGGCTTCACCGACGCCGACCGCGTCGAGAACATCCGTCGTATCGGAGAAGTCGCCAAGCTGTTTGCCGACGCCGGTTTGATTGCCATCACCGCGTTTATCTCGCCGTTTCGCGCGGACCGCGATCTGGTGCGCGCCATGGTCGCGCCCGGTGAGTTCTTTGAGGTTTACGTCAAGGCGCCGCTCGAAATCTGTGAACGGCGCGACCCCAAAGGTCTGTACAAAAAAGCCCGTGCGGGCCAGATCAAGCAGTTCACGGGCATTGACTCGCCCTACGAAGAGCCGACCAAGCCCGAGCTGGTGGTTGATACCGACCAGCAGAGCCTGGAGCAAAGCACACAGTTGCTGCTGAAGTCGCTGAAACAGACCGGAATTCTCTAGATTTAATGTCTGTTCAGTTGGTGTCGGCGCCCGGCGCCGGTTATCACGCGCGAACACGAGCCTGGGAGTCCGTCGGCGGTGGACTGCCAACCCTGCGCGGTCGCCGTGCGGATGGCAACGAAATAATCCACTTTCTGTCCGGCAACGGATTCTGCGGCGGCGTTTATTGGCCCTTTCTGAGCGGCCTGCTGACGGACTTCGGCCTGTTCACGCATGACATCGAAGGGCACGGCGCAAGCGAAGCGCCGGTGAAATTTTCTGGCATCAATGCCGTGTGTCGCCGCGTCACGGGCGTCATTGCAGAACATCACTTACATCCTCCCCTCATTGGCATGGGTCACAGCTTTGGCGCGGCACTCACGCTGAAGCTCGCCGCCGAGAATCCGGGCCTGTTCCGCGCGCTGGTGCTGCTGGACCCCATCGTCATGCCTCCCGTGGCCTGGCAACTCTGGCGCACTTGGGGCGCGCTGGGACAAAACCCAATGGTCAATGGCGCGCGCAGACGTCGCGACCGTTGGGCGTCCCGCGAAGTGGTGATCGAGCGTCTGCGCGGGCGAGGCATCTACCAAGGCTGGACCGAAGAGGCGTTGTCCAGTTTCGTGGACTACGCCACGCGCGAGGAGGGCCGCGAAGAACGGGTGCTGTGCTGCCCCAAAGAACTTGAGGCGCAGATTTACCAGCGCACTATCTACGCCTGGGATTACTTTGCGAAAATCGAAGTGCCGGTGCTGTTCCTGTACGGATCTTCAAGCCTGAGCTTTTTCCCCAGGGCGGCAAAACTGGCGCGCAACCTCAATCCACACGTCACCGTGCAAACCCTGCCCGGCGGCCATTGCTTCATGCAGGAAGACCCGGGAGCAGCGGCCGAGGCCGTGCGCCGTTTTTTGAGTCCGGCTGAATCCAACCTGCGGATTGCCGCGTAAGTACCCCTGCAGTCCACGAACCGATTCCCCCAATCGGATTCCTGAGGGTGTACTTATGCCGGCCATGGGCCGGCATTTTTTTGCGCGCACAGGGCCGTGCTGCGCTAGCATCGCCGCTTCCACGAAAAAAACAACTGCATGCGCGCGATTTACATCGAAAAGCCGGGCGGTGTCGAAGTCCTCAAAGTCCGTGAAACTGCCGATCCCAAGCCGGGGCCCGGCGAAGTGCTCATTCGCACACTGGCCAGCGGCATTAATTTCGCCGACGTGCTTGCGCGCCAGGGCATTTATCCGGCGGTGAAGAAATATCCGGTTGTTGTCGGCTATGAGGTCGCCGGCATCGTCGAGGCACTGGGCGATGGCGTGGACGCGCGCTGGCTTGGCCGGTCCGTGCTGGCGCTGACCGATTTTGGTGGCTATGCCGAACGGGTCCGATGCGATGTGCGCTATGTGTGGGAAAAGCCCTCAGCGCTTTCATTTGAGCAGGCCGCGGCAATCCCGCTCAATTACATCACCGCCTGGGGTTTGCTCATGGCGATGGGCGGCCTGAGCCGTGGCGACACGGTGCTGATTCACAACGCCGGCGGCGGGGTCGGCCTTGCGGCGCTCGACATCGCACGGCACGTGGGCGCCCTCAGCATCGGCACCGCCAACGCACGCAAACACGAATTCCTGAAATCGCGCGGCTGCACGCAGTGCGTGGATTACATGCGCTCTGACTGGCCAATCGAAGTGCTACGGCTGACTCAGGGCAACGGCGTTGAGCTGGCGATAGATCCGATCGGTGGCGCCAACTGGAGCAAGACGTACTCGGTGCTGCGCCCCACCGGCCGCATCGGCATGTTTGGCATTTCCTCTGCCGCGGTCGGTGGTGCGCGCGCCAAGTTCGAGCTGGTGAAGCTGGCGCTGGCCGCGCCGTTTTTCCACCCGCTCAAGCTCATACCCGGCAACCGGGGCGCCTTTGGCATCAACATCCACTCGATGTACGGCGAATACGCCAAATTCAACGCCTGGATGGCCGAAATACTGCGTGGCGTCGCCGAGGGCTGGGTGCGGCCGCACGTTGACAACGTTTTCAAGTTCCCGGACGCCGGTGCCGCGCACGCCCACATCGAAGGCCGCGGCAACATCGGCAAAGTCCTGCTCGTCCCCTGACCTCGTGAAGAAAAAACGCCTGATTCTGCTGGCCCTCATCGTCACGGTCATCGCCGTTTTCATAGCCCTTGATCTCGGTCGATTCTTCACACTGGAGTCTCTGAAAAACCAGCGCACGGCCCTGGAAGGCTGGCGTAGTGCTCAGCCAGTGCTGACCGCCGCCGCATTTTTCGGTGTTTATGTGCTGGTCACGTCGTTGTCCATCCCCGGCGCGACGATTCTGACCATCGCCGCGGGTGCGATCTTCGGCCTGCCCTGGGGCGCGGCACTGGTGTCGTTCGCCTCGACCCTCGGCGCTACCGTCGCGTTTTTGAGTTCGCGCTACCTGTTTCGCGACGGGTTGCAGAAGAAATATGGCGCACGGCTTAAGACTATCAACGCGGGCATCGCCAACGACGGTGCGTTCTACCTCTTTACGCTGCGCCTGGTGCCGCTATTCCCGTTTTTCTTCGTCAACCTGATGATGGGCCTGACGCCCCTGCGAACCTGGACGTATTACTGGGCAACTCAGGTCGGCACGCTGCCCGCCACGCTGATTTACGTCAACGCCGGCACCCAACTGGCGCAAATCAACAAACCCTCGGATATCCTTTCGCTGGAGTTGCTCGGCGCGTTCGTCCTGCTCGGAGTATTCCCCTTGATTGCCAAAATAATTATCGACCGCGTTCGCGCGGCGCGCAGGCCCAAAAATGAAGCACCGCAAGCCGACCAAATTCGACCGCAATCTCATCGTCATCGGCGCCGGCTGCGCCGGCTTGGTGACGGCGTACATCGCCGCGGCGGTCAAAGCCAAAGTCACCCTGATCGAGAAGCACCAGATGGGCGGCGACTGCCTGAACACCGGCTGCGTGCCGTCGCAAGGCCCTTATGCGCTCGGCCAAGTTTGCGAGTCATCTGGATCCGCGGCACAGGAGTTCGGCTTCGAAGCGTGCGTCGGCGAAGCTCGATTTCGCCGAGGTCATGGAGCGCGTCGCCGACAGTCGTGAAGACGGTCGAGCCGCACGACTCGGTCGAGCGCTATACCGGCTCTGGGCGTCGAGTGCATCGAGGGTCACGGCGAAGCTGCTTGACCCCTGGACCGTCGAAGTGGACGGCAAGAAGCTCACGGCGAAGAACATCGTCATCGCCGCCGGGCGCCGAGCCCTTCGTGCCGCCGATCCCAGGCCTCAAGGAAGCCGGCTACCTGACGTCCGACACCGTCTGGTCATTGCGCGAACAGCCGCAAGCGCCTGGTCGTTCTCGGCGGCGGCCCGATTGGCTCCGAGCTGACGCAGGCTTTCGCACGTCTGGGCTCGCAGGTGACGCAGGTCGAGATGCTGCCGCGCATCCTGATCCGCGAGGATCCGGAAATTGCCGAGATGGTGCGCAGGCGCTTCGTCGCCGAGGGCGTCGACGTGCGCGTCAACACCAAGGCCAAGAGCGTGGTCGTCGAGAATGGACAAGAAGTTCCTGGTCTGCGAATCCGACGGACAGGAAGAGCGCATTGCCTTCGACCAGATCCTGGTCGCGGTCGGGCGCAGCGCGCGCGTCAAGGGCTATGGCCTGGAAGAACTCGGCGTGCAAGCTCACCGGCGCAAGACCATCGAGGTCAACGAGCTTCCTGCAGACCAACGTCCCGAACATCTACGCCTGTGGCGATGTCGCCGGCCCCTATCAGTTCACCCACACCGCGGCGCACATGGCCTGGTATTGCGCGGTCAACGCACTGTTCGGTCCGCTGCTGCTGCTGCGCGGCGGTAAGTTCAAGGTCGACTACTCGGTCATCCCCTGGGCCACGTTCACCGAGCCGGAAGTCGCGCGCGTGGGCTTGAACGAACTGGAAGCCAAGGAGAAGAACATTCCTTACGAAGTCACCACCTTCGACATCGAGGAACTGGACCGCGCCATCGCCGACGGCGAAGCGCACGGCCTGGTCAAAGTGCTGACCGTGCCGGGCAAGGACAAGATCCTCGGCGTCACCATTGCGGGCGAGCACGCGGGTGACCTGATCGCCGAGTACGTGCTGGCCATGCGCCACGGCATCGGCCTCAACAAGATTCTCGGCACCATCCACATCTACCCGACGCTGGCGGAGATGAACAAGTACGCCGCCGGCAACTGGAAGAAAGCGCATGCGCCGCAGGGACTGCTGAAATGGGTCGAGAAGTTCCACGATTGGCGCCGAAACTAGACTGCTCGCTTGCAAACACAAAAAATCCTTGTCATCGGCAGCGGCGGGCGCGAGCACGCGCTGGCCTGGAAGCTGGCGCAATCCTTGCGGGTCAGCGAGGTACTGGTCGCGCCCGGTAATGCCGGCACTGCGCAAGAAACGAAATGCAGAAACGTCCCGGTCGAGGCAGACAACATCGTCGAGCTGATCGAGCTCGTCCGCCGCGAAAAAATCGAGTTCACGGTCGTCGGGCCTGAAGGCCCTTTGGCGCTGGGGCTCGTGGACGAATTCCGCAAGCAGGGGTTGCGCGTATTCGGTCCGACGCGTGCCGCCGCGCAACTTGAAGCCAGCAAGGCATTCACCAAGGATTTTCTCGCCCGCCACAAGATCCCCACCGCGCAGTACCGGGTCTTTACACAAAGCCCCGCTGCGTGCGACTACATCGCCGAGCGCGGCGCACCCATCGTGGTCAAGGCCGACGGCCTGGCCGCTGGCAAGGGCGTGGTGGTGGCACAGACCGTTGCCGAGGCGCAAGACGCCGCGCGCGAAATGCTGTCAGGCAACAAGCTCGGTGCCGCCGGTGCGCGCGTGGTGATTGAAGATTTCCTCGACGGCGAGGAAGCCAGCTTCATCGTTGTCGCCGCGGGACACGACTACGTCCCGCTGGCTTCGGCGCAGGATCATAAGCGGATTTTCGATGGCGACCGCGGGCCCAACACCGGGGGCATGGGCGCGTATTCGCCGGCTCCGGTTGTGACGCCTGAAGTCCACGCGCGCGCCTGCCGCGAGGTGATCGAACCGACGCTCAAGGGCATGAGTGCCGAAGGCGCCCCCTTCACCGGCTTTCTCTATGCCGGATTGATGATCCGCAAAGACGGGGCACCGTTTGTCATTGAATTCAACGCGCGGTTAGGCGATCCGGAAACCCAGCCGATTCTGTTCCGCCTGGAGTCCGACCTGCTGGATCTGCTCGAAGGGGCTGTGGACGGAAAACTCGCGCAAACGACACCGCGCTGGAATCCAAGCCCGGCGCTCGGCGTGGTCATGGCGGCCGAAGGTTATCCCGGCACCGTGAAAAAAGGCGATGTCATTTCCGGGCTGGAGTCAGATTTGCATAAGGCCAAGGTGTTTCACGCCGGCACGACAGAAAACAGCGGCCAGGTGGTTACCAGCGGCGGCCGCGTCCTGTGTGTTGTCTGCAGCGGCAACGACATCGCCACGGCCCAGCAGGCGGCGTATCAGGCCGTCGGAAAAATAAGCTGGCGCGGCGAACAGCACCGCACCGACATCGGCTGGCGCGCGATAAACCGGCGCTAGTTCCGCTTCATCGAGTCGAAGAACGCTTCGTTGGTCTTGGACTGCTTCATGCGGTCGTAGAGCAGTTCCATCGCCGCCAGCTCGTCCATCGAGTGCAGCAGCTTGCGCAGGATCCAGATCTTGTTCAGCTCGGCGGGGTCCATCATCAGCTCTTCCTTGCGGGTACCGGAGCGGTTGATGTTGATCGCGGGGAACACGCGCTTTTCGGCGATGCGCCGCTCCAGGTGCACTTCCATGTTGCCGGTGCCCTTGAACTCTTCGTAAATCACTTCGTCCATCTTCGAGCCGGTGTCGACCAGCGACGTGGCGATGATGGTCAGTGACCCGCCCTCTTCGATGTTGCGCGCAGCGCCGAAGAAGCGTTTGGGTTTCTGCAGGGCATTGGCGTCGACGCCGCCGGACAGCACCTTGCCCGAGGAAGGCGCCACGGTGTTGTAGGCACGTGCCAGGCGCGTGATGGAGTCAAGCAGAATCACCACGTCACGCTTGTGCTCGACCAGGCGCTTGGCCTTCTCGATCACCATGTCGGCGACCTGCACATGGCGCGTGGCGGGCTCGTCGAAGGTCGACGCCACGACTTCGCCGCGCACGGTGCGCTGCATGTCGGTGACTTCCTCCGGCCGCTCGTCGACCAGCAGTACGATCAGGTAGAGCCTCGGGGTAATTCGCCATCAGCGACTGCGCGATGTTCTGCAGCATGATGGTCTTGCCGGCCTTGGGCGGCGACACGATCAGGCCGCGCTGGCCTTTGCCGAACGGCGCAACCAGATCGATGACGCGCGCGGTGATGTCCTCGGTGGTGCCGTTGCCGCGCTCCATCTGGAAGCGCTCGTCCGCGAACAGCGGCGTCAGGTTTTCGAAGTTGACCTTCTTCTTGCTCGCCTCGGGCGCCTCGAAGTTGATGGTGTCGACCTTAGCAGTGCGAAGTAACGCTCGTTGTCCTTGCGGCGGGCGCACGCGTCCGGCGATGGTGTCACCGGTGCGCAAGGTGAAGCGGCGGATCTGCGAGGGCGAAATGTAGACGTCGTCCGGCCCCGGCGTATAGGAACTGTCGGGCGAGCGCAGGAAGCCATAGCCGTCCTGCATCATTTCCAGCACGCCCTCGACATAGATGTGTTCGCCGCGGCGCGAGGCCGCGCGGATCAGCTGGAAGAGCAGATCCTGCTTGCGCGCACGCGAGATGTTTTCGACGCCCTGCTTTTCTGCGATCTCCAGCAGCTCGGCGGCGCTTTTGCGCCGCAGCTCGGTGAGATTTAAGACCTTGGGGGGCGGGCCGCCGGCGGCTAGCGCCGCAGCTTCAGCGGCCAGCAGTTCTCGCTCAAAGGCCTCTTCGGCCGCAGCGGTGCTGCCGCCGTTGGGGTCGCCGCCGTGATGCTGGGCGGGATTGAAGTTGTTGCCGCCACCGCCACCGCCTCCACCACCACCGCCGTGACGTCCACGAAATCGCTGGTTACGGTGCCGGTTCTTGTTTTGATGTCCGCCGCCGCCGTGGGGCTGCGGAGGGTTCGGCTGCTGGGGGGGACCGCCACCACCTTCAGGATTGTTCATGCGAGGTGGGGCGTGACGAACGCCGCGAGCTGCGCCTTGTGCACCGCGCCGACCTGGGTCGCCGCCGGTTTGCCGTCCTTGAACAGGATCAGCGTCGGAATGCCGCGGATGCCGAATTGCGCCGGCGTTTTCTGGTTCTCGTCGACATTGAGCTTGACCACCTTGAGCTTGCCGGTGTTCTCGGCGGCGACCTGCTCAAGGATCGGCGCGATCATGCGGCATGGACCGCACCATTCGGCCCAGAAGTCCACCAGCACCGGCTGGCCGGACTTGAGTACTTCGGCGTCAAATGCTGTCGTCGGTGACGGGGCTGATGTGTTCGCTCATAAATGTTCCTTTTAAAAGAGGTTCTCTGTGGCTGTTGCCGGGGTAGATGAACGCGCTTAAGGGTCTTTGTGCTGCGAGACGCCGCAGGCGCGGTGCAGATTGTTTAAACTGGAGGGGATCGCAACGATCTTGGCTCGAATCCAACCGGCGCTTGTTTCTTGTCTTGCGCCGTAGCCGTGCTAGTTGCAGCTATTTGAGCTGATTCCTCTAACGAAAGCAAGCGTGGGAAAACCACGCAACCTATGCCCCAACTCGAACATCTCTCCACTCTCGCCTTCTCCTCGCTGTCGCTGCATCCCCAGTTGCAAAGCGGACTCAACGCGCTCGGCTTTACCCACTGCACGCCGATCCAGGCCGCCTGCCTGCCGCTGGCGCTGCAAGGGCAGGATCTCGCCGGACAGGCGCAGACCGGCACCGGCAAATCGGCGGCTTTCCTGCTGGCAACAATGCAGCATCTGCTGACGCGTGCCGCGCAAGGGTCCGCCCGGGCAACCGCGCGCGTTCATGCTGGCGCCGACGCGCGAACTGGCGATCCAGATCCAGAAGGACGCCATCGGCATCGGCCGCGACACCGGCCTGCAAGGTCGCCGTGGTCTACGGCGGCACCGGCTACGAAACGCAGCGCGAAACCGTGGCCGCCGGCGTGGACATCCTGATCGGCACGCCGGGACGGCTGATCGATTACTTCAAGCAGAACGTCTACAACCTCAAGCAGATCGAGGTGGTGGTGCTGGACGAGGCCGACCGCATGTTCGACCTGGGCTTCATCGACGACATCCGCTACATCCTGCGGCGCATGCCGCCGCCGGCGCAGCGCCGTAATTACCTGTTCTCGGCGACGCTGTCGCACCGCGTGCTTGAGCTCGCCTACGAGCACATGAACAGCCCGCAGAAAATCGAGATCGAGCCCGAGCAGGTCACCGCCGACAAGGTGCGCCAATCGCTGATCCACGTCGCCAACGACGACAAGCTGCCGACGCTGGTCGGCCTGCTGCGAGCGCACGCAACTGGTGCGCACGCTGGTGTTCGTCAACACCAAGCGCGAGGCGGAGCTGGTCGAGCGCACGCTGAAAGCCAACGGCTTCCGCGCCGCCACCATCAGCGGCGACGTGCCGCAAAACAAGCGCGAGCGGCTGCTGCAAGAATTCAAGGACGGCACGCTGCCGATCCTGGTCGCCACCGATGTCGCCGCACGCGGGCTGCACATCCCCGAGGTATCGCACGTCATCAATTACGACCTGCCGCAGGACGCGGAGGACTATGTGCACCGCATCGGCCGCACCGCACGCGCCGGCCAATCCGGCGACGCCATCTCGTTTTGCTGCGAAACCTGGGTCTATTCACTGCCGGAAATCGAGCGTTACATCGGCAAGAAGCTGCCGCCGCTGGCCGGGGCGGAATCGCTGATCCCGCTGGATTTCGTGCGCGTCGAAGAGGCGCGTCGCGAACGTCAGCGTGAAACCCGGCACGTCAACCGCCACAGCCGTCATTCGCGGCGACCCAATCGGCGCTGATCCGCAACGCTCCCGCGTTGCCTGCAATGAATTAGAAGCCGCGCGCTGCGCGGCATCCCCGGCTTCGCCGTGGCCCCGGGACGTCCCTGCCTTCACTCGATCGGCAGCAGGTCCGAGAGTTTTTCCACCGAGGCGAACCCGCTGATTTCACGCGGTGGCTGGGTGGTGTCGGGCCGGTGCATTGCCACAATCTGGCCGATACCGAATTCGCGTGCGGCGCGCAGTACGGCCAACGAGTCGTCCACAAATAATGCGCGCCGGGGATCGAACGGGTGCGTCGTGAGCAGCGCCTGCCAGAAACGCGGGTCTTCCTTGGGATAGCCAAAATCGTGCGAACACACGATGCGATCAAACCAGCCGGTAAATCCGGTTTTTTCCAGTTTCAGCGACCACGAACCGCGATGCGCATTGGTTGCCAGCCACAACGGGCGATCGCTGGCCTTCACCGCGCGCAGGAAGTCCTCCGCGCCGTCCAGAGGCGTAATACGTTCGCGCAGATCCGCCTTGAGCTGCACCAGATTGAGCTGCGTGTAGCGGCTCCAATAATCGAGACAGTACCAGTCCAGCGTCCCCTGGATCTCAAGAAAATGCGGTTCGAGCGCGGTCAGCGCCTGCGTGGGCGTGAGCCCGCGCGCTTCGCCGTAGGCCGCCGGCACGGCGGTGCGCCAGAAATGGTTATCGAAAGCCAGGTCCAGCACGGTGCCATCCATGTCGAGCAGTACGTGGTCGACTGCGGACCAGTTTACGACGGCGCGTTTCATAACCGTATGATATCGGCATGCATTTACAAACACTGCTCGACCGCGCCCTGGCAATCGCGCTCGAAGCCGGCGAAAAAATCCTCGAAATTTATAACTCTGACTTTGCCGTCACCAGCAAAGCCGATGATTCACCCCTGACCCAGGCCGACCTGGCAGCGCACCATCTCATCCTTGCGGCTTTGGGCAAGCTCTCGCCCACGCTGCCTGTGCTGTCGGAAGAAGGCGCCGGCATTGCCTATACCGAACGCTGCCAATGGAAGCGTTACTGGCTGGTGGACCCGCTCGACGGCACCAAAGAATTCATCAAGCGAAATGGCGAGTTCACGGTGAACATCGCGCTGATCGAAAACGGATCTCCCGTGCTGGGCGTCGTTCATGCGCCCGTGCTGGCCGAAAGCTACACCGGCGCGGCCGGTGGCGGCGCTACCGGCTGGAAAAACGGCCAGCCCCGCGCAATTCATACGCGCCGCTGTCCCGAACGCCCCCGGTTTCTGATCAGCCGCTCGCACCGCGACGACACGCTGGATCGCGTCCTGCAACACGCACCGCCGTTTGATGCGCTGGGCATCGGCAGCTCGCTCAAGTTTTGCCGCATCGCGGCGGGCGATGCGGATTTGTACCTGCGCACCGGCCCGACATCCGAATGGGACACCGCGGCGGGTCAATGCGTGCTCGAAGCCGCTGGCGGCGCCGTCTGGCAACTGCCGCAGATGAAAATCCTGGGCTACAACGAAAAAGAGTCTCTGCTGAACCCGGGGTTCGCCGCGCTGGGTGATGCCAAGGCCGATTGGGCGTGGCTGACTAAACCGTAATCTCTGAAAAATCCTTCGCCTGAGGATGCGAGGCAAACGGTTTTGCCTTCGCGTCGCGCAACAACTGCCAGGTTTTCATGCCGGCTTCGCGCGCCGCCTCCAGCTCCTCGCCGATGTCGGATAAAAACAAAACTTCGTCGCCGGCAAGACCGATCTGTTTGAGAATGTTGCGGTACGACTGCGCTTCGCGCTTGGCCCCGACCCGGGTATCGAAGAACCCGGAAAACAGCGGCGTAAGATCACCGGCTTCGCTGTAGCCGAAAATCAATTGCTGGGCCTCTTCGGAGCCCGAGGAATAGACATACAGCTTTTTGCCCGCCTCGTGCCAGCGCCGCAAATACACCGGCGTGTCGGCATAGACGTGGCCCTTAAGCTCACCGGCTTCGTAGCCTTTGCTCCAGACCATGCCCTGCAAGGCTTTCAGTGGCGTGTCCTTGCGATCCTCTGACATCCAGCGCTCCAGCACGTCCGCCGCGTCTTCCCAGGTCAGCTGGCGTTTTTCAATGCGCGCAACTTCATGCAGATGCGCGGCCACATCCGGATACCGCGCGTTGTGACGCAAGAACCCACGCATGTGCTTCTTCGCATACGG
Organism: uncultured Gammaproteobacteria bacterium; assembly: GCA_963807375.1. GTDB lineage: Bacteria > Pseudomonadota > Gammaproteobacteria > Nevskiales > Nevskiaceae > JACPFV01. Next base: position 1,071,200 of record CAWEBP010000003.1, on the reverse strand, counting down.
AAACAACGACTGATGGACGAAATCGATCGAAGAGGTGGTGCCCTCGATGTCAGTGACTATGGCCTTGATCATTGGAAAATGCGCTACCCGCTTGAGCCTGGTTTTTACCTTCGGCGAGTATTATCCGTAAAATGAGCGGTACACTTTTAGTACCAGTGTTTTTCTCAGCGTAAAAAACAAGGCCGGTAAAGCCGCCAAGCGGGTAGCAGTTTGTTATTGCTGAGCGCGGATATGACGGCGCACCAATAAAACGGCCGGTCGCCCGGCCGTTTTTGGCGAACGCCTAGAGTTACTGACCGCGGGTGAGGCGCTTCAAATTAGCCGGGTCGAAATAGCTGTCGGGGAATTGCGCCTCGAAATTCACGATTTCGCCCTCGTTGATCATGGCCGTGGTGAAGTAGCGGCGGCTCTGCAGGTCGTAGATCACTTCCGGGATCGAGGTCGTGGTCGGCAGGAACGGCACCGTGATCAGGTGGCCTTCCTGGAATTTCCACAGCTGGTCGCGGTTGTCATAGCAATCCACCGCGGCAATGCGCCAGGAATCCTCGTCCACGTAGAAGCGGCGTTTCTTGAACTGGTGGCGCTGGCCGGGCTTGAGTTCGGCCTCGACCACCCAGACGCGGTGCAGTTCATAGCGCGCGTAATCCTGGTTGACGTGCAGGGGCGTCAGCAGCTCCTTGTACGGCAGTAACGTCGTGGTGTTGATGACATACGAGTTGTACGGGATGTAGATTTCTTTCTTGCCGATCAGCTTCCAGGTGTAGCGGTCGAGCGCGCCGTTGAACATGTCCACCTGGTCGTTGAACTGCTCACCGTCGGTGCCTACCGAGGGGTTGTCGTAGCCGACATCCGGAGCGCGGTTCACGCGGCCAAGACTGGGCGTGTAAATGTAGGCCACCCGGTTGCCAATGAACGGCTCCAGCACCAGGTAAGTCTGTCCGGCGACGCGCGGCGGCGCGATGGTTTTGGCCAGGTAGTACGCCAGGATTTTATTATCGGCGGCCGGCGGCTCCTTGATGTTGGCGTACTTGAACTTCACATCCTCGATGATTTTTGTCAGCTTGTAGCCGCCTTCGGGCTTGACGATCGCCTGGTCGTTGTAGCGGATTGCCGCCGAACCGCGGAAATTCAGCTTGTGATTCCAGATGACCTCTGCGCCGGACTTTGGAATCGGGAAGGCGACGCCGAGTTTGGCGTCGAGCACGTCGTCGGTAGCCTGCAACTTGGCACTGAGTGCGTTCTTGGCGGTGGCGGCGTAAATCTCGTCGGGGAAGAACGCGGCGCGCACGCTCGGGAACACGTGCATCTTGTAGCTCGGGTAGGCCTTGAGCAGTGCCTTGTGGCCTTCGGTCAGCTTGCCCTCGTGCTGCGCGAGGTTGGCGGCGGTGATGGTCACCACACGCTTGCCGGCGGTGCCGATCTGTTCTTTCACGCCTTCGTAGATGGTTTTGAGTTCCGCCGGAATCGCGTCGCTGATGTCACCGCCCTCAATCGCTTTTTTTAGGTTGGCCTTGAATGTTTCGGGCGAAGTTTTGGTCGCAAGTTTCTGCAGCTCTTTGACTTTGGCCAGGGTCAGGGCCTTTTGTTCTGCGGTGAAATTGATCGGCCCGGTCCACTTGGGGATGCTGCCGTCGGCGTTGGGGCCGGCTTCGGCGCCGACGGCGGTCAGTTCCTTGCCCAGCTTGGCGGCTTCTTCAGGTGTGGCGGCAGCAAATGAGGCGGCGGAAAAAAAGCAGGCGAGGCCCGCGACAATCAGTGTGTGACGCATGTCTGCTCTCCAGTGGCGCACATGATTTTGCTTGTAGTTGTATGGGGTACGGCTGGAATTATCTTCCCACAGTCCGTGGGCCATGGCATGGCCCAAAGGACTGCAAGGCCTGACGCTAAGGCGAACCGCCGCCAGATCACCTGCGCCCTGAAGGCGCAGACAAAATTAAATGCTAATTACACGCAACCCCGCCCGATTCGGGCCCTTCATCCAGCTGGGTAAAGCCAGTGCCGTCTTCAAGCGAAATGACCTTCAACCTTTGTGCAACGCCCACTCGCAGGCCACCCTGGGTTGCACAGCCCACGCTCACCAGGCAAACGACAACAATGACCAATAGATTTTTCATGTCGAGTACCTCCGTCTGCCCATGAAGTTAGACGGATGTAGGGCAAAACTGACAGGGGTAAGCTGTTATTTCTGTAGTTATTTTGTCTATGCGGATTTTTGCCGCGTCGCTCGGCTTCGCCTGATCGCGAAACTGCACCGGCGTCTTGCCGGACCAGCGCTTGAACGCACGGTAAAACGTGCTTGGCTCGGAAAAGCCGGTGAGATAAACAATGTGCTCAATCGGCTCACTGGTTTTGGCCAGGAGTTTGCGCGCCAGCGCGTAGCGAAACTGCTCGACCACTTCGCTGAAGCTGGTGCCGGCGCGCGTCAGCTCGAAGCGCAAGCGCCGCGGCGGCATGCCCAGTTCGCGCGCGACGCCCTTGAGCTCGCAGGACTCCAATTCGAGCTTCTTCGCCAGAATCGCGCGAATGCGCTCGATCAGGTCCTGGCGCTTGATCGCGGACAGGCGTTTTTCGGCCAGCTCCTCGTGCAACCTGAACAGGTCGGCGTCATAGCGCGGTGAGCGGTAGGCCAGCATCGCGGGGTCAAACCAGATCTCCGACGCCGCGGCGTCAAACTCCACCGGGCAGCCGAATATTTTTTCGTATTCCTTCAGCGGTGCGCGACGGCTGCAATGCAAGCGGATTCTCTGCACGCGGTATTGGCGCTCGGTGACCGAATGCACGAACTGAATCAGCTCGTAAATCACGCAGATTTCGGTGTGGCGCAGCTGCGGCGCCTGCAAGGCGGTGGCCGCGACGATCGCCCGCGCGCCTCTGGCGTCATTGACCAGCTGCACATTGAGCGCATCGCTGACCAGGCGCAGGTATTTGAGCGCTCGCGCAGCGCCCTCGCCCAGCGTCGGGCTGCTGAACATCAGGTATTCGAGCACCTCCCCGCGAAACGCCGGCAGATGCGGGCACAAGTGCAGGCCCACATCGGGGTCGCCGGTAACCGATTCGACGGTCTGCCAGAAAAACGCCTGCATCTGGTGTGGCGTGCGCAGTTCGCGCAGGGGCAGTTTTTCGGCGTCGTAACCCAGCCGGTGATAAATCGCCTGCACATCCAACCCGGCCTTGACCATGCCTTGGTGGACGATTTGCAGCAGCTGCCCCGAATCTCGCATAAGCCGACAGTTTGCCGTAGAGACAACGTGCGGTCACGGCACGGTCAATGTGGAAGACACCGCGTGCAGGCGCATAATGTGACCGACGCAAAAAAATATAAGTGGGGGGAGTTCATGCGTTTTCGCGCCTGGTTTTTATTCTTGCTGCCCGTCTGCGGCGGCGTTCAGGCATTTGAGTTCGATACCTTCGGCATCACCGGCTCGCTACGCAGCCGCGTCAGCACCGGCATTGCGGTGCGCCTGGAGGAGCCGGATATCAATTTGATCAGCAAGCAGGCGGTGCCCGGCCAGAAGAACCTGTGCCCTGATACCTGCATCTCGATCAACAATGATCCCGAGCCGAACCTGCGCCTGGTACGCGCGGCGGGCGCATTTTCCGGCGTCAATGCCGACGATGGCGTGCTCAATTACGACCAGTTCGACATCGTCGCCGCCACCAACAAGCTGACCACGGACCTCTCGATCAACTGGAAGGACGTGCTGTTTCGCGTCAAGGGTGTGGGCTATTACGACCCGCTCAACCACAACTACGACGAGCGCCACCCCGACGACAAGTACCAGCCCGCCACCTCGACGCGGCCGGACAGCATCAGCCGCGACTTCGCGTTCGGCGCCAACCTGCTCGACGCCTATATTCAGTACAGCTTCGAGTTCGGCGAGCGCCGCGGCTCGCTCTCCATGGGGCAGCAGACGGTGCGCTGGGGCGAAAGTACGCTGGTGGCGCTCAACTCGATTGCCGAAATCAATCCCCCGAATGCCGCGCTGTTTCGAATGCCCGGTGTGGACATCGGCGAAATCTTCCAGCCGGTGCCGGTGATCCTGCTCTCCACTGACATTTTCGAAGGCCTGACCACTGAAATCGTCTATCAATTCGGCTGGAAACCGGTCGTGCCCGACCCGCGCGGCAGCTTTTTTGCCGACAGCGACCTGATCGGCGGTACCTACGCCATGATCAGCCTCGGGCAGTTCGGCGAAGACCCCTTCCGCAAGAGAAAAGGCGCATGGCCAGTACAACACCATCGGTGCCGTTTCCAACACCAGCGCGACCACTTACCTGTTGCCGCCCAACGAACCCAAAAGCGGCGGACAGTACGGATTTCGCCTGAATTATTTCGCCAAGGATTTGAACGACGGCACGGAGTTTGGACTTTACTTTCTCAACTACCACAGCCGCTTTCCGTACGCGGCGACGTTCGCCACCAACGACTCCTGCGCACGCGACTCGCTCAATGCCGCCGCCGCGGCCGTTGACTGCCGCGGCTTCAACGGCGACCTGAATCCGTCCGGGCTCGGTCTCGAGCCGCTGCCGCTGGATACGTTCAAGGCCTACCTCGACTACCCCGAAGACATTCAGTTGTACGGCGCCAGCTTCAACACCACCGCGTTCGGCTGGTCATTTGCTGGCGAATATTCGTTCCGCCCGAACCTGCCGCTGCAAGTACACCTGACAGACGTCATTTTCACCGCGCTGCAGCCGGCGCTGCCGGCCAACACGATCCGCAACGACCCGACCGGTCTTTCAGGTAATCCGCTGGCCGATGCGCTGCTCGACGTGCTCGGCGTGATTCCTCCAGAGGTGCCGGTCGAAACGCTGGCGCGACTTGGCACCTCGGTGTTTCCGGGCGCCGACACGGCAGTGCCGAGCTTTCTCAAAAAATACCGCGGCATCGAGCGGGTCGCGGCGAATCAGCAGATTCTGGGCTACGAGCGCATGAAGGTCGGCCAGTTCGACATCACCGGCATCAAGGCGATCTCGGAAAACCCGCTGGGCGCCGACCAGATCATCTTCATCGGAGAAGTGGGGGGCACCATGGTGTTCGACATGCCCTCGCTCAACGACTTGCAGTTTGAAGGCGGCGGACCCAACCGCACCCACGCGGGCCCCGGCGCCGACGGCAGCGGCGACACCTCCGTGGACACCGGGCGGTTGAACCCGACGCAACAGACCGACGGCTTCGCCGACGACTTTGCCTGGGGCGTGCGCTCGATCACGCGGCTGGAATACAACGACGTGATGTTCGGCTGGACCTTCATGCCCACGCTGATCGCCGCCTGGGACATCGACGGCATCGCGCCCTTCCCGATCCAGAATTTTGTCGAGGACCGCAAGGAGTTCTCGCTGGGCACCGACATCAACTTCTCCGAATCCTTCACCGGGCGCGCCGTCTACCAGATCTTTACCGGTGGCGGCCGCCACAACACGCGCATCGACCGCGACAATCTCGCGCTGTCTCTCAGCTATACGTTCTGAACGCTAGACTCGCGCCATGTCCTGGTCCGAGATCAGCGCCGACGTTGTAAAAAACTGGTGGCTCTACGCGTCGATGCCGATCGTCGCGGCGGTGATCGGCTACGTCACCAAGCTGGTCGCGATCCGCATGATGTTCCAGCCGCTGGAATTCGTCGGCTCGAAGAAAACCATTTTCGGCTACCGGCTCTTGGGCTGGCAGGGCATCATCCCGCGCAACGCCGAGCGCATGGCAACGGTCGCCACTGAAACCATGACCTCGCGCCTGATTTCGCCGGCGGACGTATTCGGGCGGCTCGACCCGGTGCGCGTCGCCCGCGAAGTCGAACCGGCGATGATCGCCACGCTCGAACAGGTCACGCGTGAAGTCGCCTCCAGTTTCCAGCCGGGGTTGTGGGAGGCGATCCCCGAGGCGTTACGCCAGCGCATCATCCGTCGCGTGCAGGCCGAGGCGCCCGAGATGGTCGCCGCGATCATGCGCGACATGCAGCAAAACCTCGACCAGGTGTTCGACCTCAAGGACATGGTCGTCACCCACCTGACACGCGACAAGAAACTGCTCAACCGGATTTTTCAGGAAGTCGGGCGCGTCGAGTTCCGCTTCATTGCGCATTCAGGGATTTATTTTGGCTTCATCATCGGCTGCGTACAGGCCGTCACCTGGGCGCTGACGCACTCGCCCTGGGTGATGCCGCTGTTCGGCGGTTTCACCGGCTGGTTCACCGACTGGCTGGCGCTGAAAATGATTTTCCGCCCTCAGAAGCCGACCAAGTATTTTTTCGGGTTGTTCGAATGGCAGGGGTTGTTCCTCAAGCGCCGCCTGCAAGTGTCGGCGGAATATGGCGCGCTGATCGCCGACGAGATCATTACGCCGAGCGCGATCATGGAGGCGGTGCTCAAGGGGCCGATGTCCGACCGGCTTTACGCCCTGGTGCAAAAGCACGTGCAAAAAAACATGGACGAACAGGCCGGGCTGGCCAAGCCGCTGGTAGTGATGGCAGTCGGGGGTGAGAAGTATCAGGCGATGAAGCGCGCCACCGCCGAAAAACTCATCGCCCAGTTGCCGGCGACGATGAAGAGCGTCGAGAAATATGCCGAGAGCGCGATGGACGTGCGCAACACGCTCATCACCAAGATGCAGGAGCTCGACGAACAGGAATTCGAATCGCTGCTGCGCCCGGCGTTCCAACAGGACGAGTGGATGCTGATCGCCGTCGGCGCGGTGCTGGGCTTTCTGGTCGGCGAGATGCAGGTATTCATCATGCTGAATCACTGAAACGGCTCGCCCGTCGGCCTCAAATCGGCGCGCTGTTTCTTGCGTCGATTTGTGGGCCGACCCCGGGCGCGCTTAGCGCGCATCGGGGCATCACCCGCTTACTGCCAACCACTGCCCATTTTGGAATGCAGTCAAAAAACGCTGGTACTAAAAGTGTACCACCGGTTTTCGCCTCCCAGCTTTTTTGAGGCTAAAACCGCCTCAAGCGGGTGGTGATGAAAACCAGTCTCCAATCACCTGATTGAACTGCTCGGGCTTTTGCACCATCACCCAGTGGCCGGTGGGCATCTCCACCACCGCATTGCCGGGCTTGGTTCGGATCCAGTCGAGCCAGCTTTGTGCGTGAAACATCACCGGCTTGCGGCTCGCATACATGAACATGAATGGGAACGATGGGCGTAATGCAACGACTTCGTTGCCCGGCTTGCCGCGGCCGAACCACACCACCCAGTACGGATACGCCATGTTGGCGTGGACGTACGCCATGTCAAGGCGGTAACCCAGCGCGCGCGCCATGAGGCGGTTGATGGCCACGCCGATGCGCCCTCCGATTTTCCACGCCAGCGCCAAGGTCAACTGATAACCGAGGATGATCAGGCCGCTGCCGATCGTGGTTTCCTTTTGCAGCGATTGCGGGTCGCCGACATCCACGCAGGCCATCTTCTTGATGAGTTGCGGATTGCGCATGGCGAACTGGCCGCCAAAAAAGCAGCCCCAGTCGTGCACCAACAGCAACACCGGCTTGCCGCCATTCACCTGTTCAACGATCTGGCGAAAGATCGCGGTCAGTTCGGCAATGGTGTAGGCACGTGCGCCGCCGGGCTCAAAGCCGGGGAAATCGAATCGCACGCAGCGATAGCGGGTCTTGAAGTGCGCCACCGTGCTGTCCCAGACGCGGTGCGTATCCGGCCAGCCGTGGATCATGACCAGGGTTTCGCTACCCGCACCTTCGATGTGAACCTCAACCCCGGCGATTTTCATAATGTGGCGGCGAGCCGGCAGGCCTGGTTGATGGCGCGCTTGGCATCCAGCTCGGCGGCAACGTCCGCGCCGCCGATCAGGTGCGTCTTCACGCCGGCGGCATTGAGCGGCGCCTGCAGTTCACGCAGGGGCTCCTGCCCGGTGCAGAGAACGATGGTGTCTACTTCGAGCAGCGTCGGCTTCTCGCGCTTTTCGCCAAAGCTGATGTGCAGGCCGCGCTCGTCGATGGCGTGGTAGTTGACGGCCGCCAGCATCTCGACGTTCTTCATCTTCAATGCGCTGCGGTGGATCCAGCCGGTGGTTTTGCCCAGCCCCTTTCCCAGCGCCGTAGCTTTGCGTTGCAGCAACGTGACCTGCCTTGCCGGGGGCACGATCTGCGGGCGGGTGACGCCGCCGCGCGTTTTTGCCGGGTCGGTCACGCCCCATTCTTTCATCCACAGACCCAGATCGAGCGTCGGCGAGTGGCCTTCGTGCACGAGGTATTCCGACACGTCGAAACCGATACCGCCGGCGCCCACGACCGCCACTTTTTTGCCGACCGGCTTTTCTCTCAACAGCACATCCACGTACGACAACACCTTTGGATTGCCGTCCTGCCCCTTGATTTTCGGATCGCGGGGCGTGACGCCCGTCGCCAGCAGCACTTCATCGAACTTTTCCGCGATCAGGTCATCGGCGCTGACGCGCTTGTTCAAATGCAGTTTCACGCCGGTGAGTTCAATTTTTCTGCCGAAATAGCGCAACGTCTCCTCGAATTCTTCCTTGCCGGGAATGCGCTTGGCCATGTTGAATTGGCCGCCGATTTCGGCGGCGCCGTCGAACAAATGCACCTCGTGGCCGCGCTCGGCCAGTACGGTGGAAGCCGCCAGGCCCGCCGGGCCGGCGCCAATGACAGCGAAACGTTTTTTCTGCTGTGTCGGCTCGTAATTCAGCTCGGTTTCATGACAGGCACGCGGATTGACCAGGCAGCTTGCGATCTTGAGCTTGAAGGTGTGGTCGAGGCAGGCCTGGTTGCAGGCGATGCAGGTGTTGATCTCGTCCGCACGGCCTTCCATGGCTTTTTTCACGAACTCCGCATCGGCCAGAAACGGCCGCGCCATCGACACCATGTCGGCGTCACCACTGGCGAGGATCTTGTCGGCGACATCCGGCGCATTGATGCGATTGGTCGTGCACAGCGGCAATCGAACTTCGCTCTTCAGCTTTCTCGTCACCCAGGCGAACGCGCCGCGCGGCACGCTGGTGGCAATCGTCGGCACGCGCGCCTCGTGCCAGCCGATGCCGGTGTTGATAATGGTGGCGCCGGCCTTCTCGATGGCTTTTGCCAGCATTACAACTTCGTCCCAGGTCTGGCCATCGGGAATCAGGTCGAGCATCGACAGTCGATAGATGATGATGAAGTCCTTGCCCACCGCCTCGCGCGTGCGCTGCACGATCTCCACCGGCAGGCGCATGCGGTTTTCGAACGGCCCGCCCCATTCGTCGGTGCGCTTGTTGACGTGGGTAACGAGAAACTGGTTGATGAAATAACCCTCACTGCCCATTACCTCGACACCGTCATAGCCCGCTTCGCGCGAAAGCTGCGCGCAACGCACATAGGCCTTGATCTGCTTTTCGACACCACTGGCGGACAGCTCGCGCGGTGCAAACGGCGAAATCGGTGATTTCACCCGCGAGGCCGACACCGCCAGCGGGTGATAGCCGTAGCGGCCGGCATGCAGAATCTGCAATGCGATTTTCGCCTTGCCTTCGGCATGCACTGCATCGGTGATCACACGGTGCGAACGCGCGGCCGCGCTCGTGGCCAGCGTGCCGGCGAACGGCGACACCCAGCCGGCGACGTTTGGCGAAAAACCGCCGGTGACCATCAACCCGACGCCGCCGCGCGAGCGCTCGGCGAAGTAGCGTGCCAGCCGCGGGAAATTCTTTTTACGATCCTCCAGGCCGGTGTGCATCGAACCCATCAGCGCGCGGTTCTGCAGCGTTGTGAACCCCAAATCAAGGGGCGCCAGCAGGTGCGGGTAATTTGTCATGAGAACCGTGCGGAGTTGAATGCGGGGCACGCATGTTAACCGTCACGCCCGCGGCCGAGGCACTGCGCGGTAAGGGCTCGTACCGGTATATTCGGCTCCATCCATCACGGAGGATTCGATGAGCGCACCGGTTCCGGTTCACAGCAATCGCTTCAAGCACGGCGACCACTGGCTGGCTTACGAAATTTACGGCGAGACCGGCCTTCCGTTCCTGCTGATGCACGGCATATTGCTCGACTCGCACGTCAACCGCGAACTGGCGCAAAAATTCGCCAGCGAGGGCTTCCGGGTGATTCTTCTCGACCTGCTTGGGCACGGCAACAGCGACAAGCCCACCGATCCGGCGGAGCACCGCATCGATTTCTACGCCGAGCAGGGCATTGCCTGCCTCGACCACCTCGGCATTCGCGACGCGGTGGTCGGCGGTGTATCGCTCGGCGCCATTACCTCCTTGCATATCGCGGTGCGCGTGCCCGATCGTGTGCGCGGCTTGTTTCTGGAAATGCCGGTGATGGAATGGTCGACGCCGTTTGCGGCGGTGTTGTTGGCACCGGTGCTGACCGCCGTGCGCTGGGGCCGCGGGATTTACCGCCCGTTCACGCGCCTGCTCAAGAAACTGCCACGCCCGCGCGCGGGCTGGGCGGTGAGCGTGCTGAATGCCGCCTCGCAGGACCCGGATGTGACCAGCGCGGTACTGCACGGCATTCTGGTCGGGCCGGTGGTGCCCACCGCGCCGCAGCGGCGCGCACTGAAAATGCCGGCGCTGATCATCGGCCACCAGGGCGATCGTCTGCATGCACACAAGGATGCGTACGTACTGGCAGGCCAGTTGCCCAATGCCAGGCTGCTGAATGCGCACTCCATCCTGGAATTGCGCACAAAGCCCGAGCGCCTGATGCCGGAGATTCTCGAATTCCTGCACTCCATTTCCACCGAACAGCAGCGTAAATCGGTCACTGGTTAATACTTGCTCTTTTCCTCTCACCTTCTGCAAGATGGTACGCAATGAGTACCGTCACCATCCCGCACATCCTTAAACTCGACTCGGGCGGCCTGCCGGTGTCGTGGATCACGTGGCAGACCGCCGCCACGTTGTATGCGCGCGAGCGCGTGGTGTGGGAGGCGGGCGAAGAGCGTTTCGTATTGCACGGTGGCACCTGCGCGCGCACCGGCAAGCAGTCGAAGCTGCGCATCGGCTCGATCGTCGCCGTCGCCGACCGCTCCAAGCGTTTTCAACGCGGCGTGCCGCTGCTGACCAACCGCACCCTGTTTCAGCGCGATAAAAACCTGTGTTTGTATTGCGGCGAGGTGTTCCCGGCCTCGCAGCTGACGCGCGATCACGTCATCCCTGCCTCACGCGGCGGCGCCGGTCTGTGGGAAAACTGCGTGACCGCCTGCAAGCGCTGCAATCAGGTCAAGGATGACCGCACGCCGGAAGAAGCCAACATGAAGTTGCTGGCGATTCCGTATACACCGAATCTTGCTGAGTATCTGATTCTGCAGAACCGCAGGATCCTCGCCGACCAGATGGAATTTCTGCTGGCGTTCGCGCGCAAGCATAAGACGCGTGAGAAGCGAACCTAGCCTGCAAAAAATTTATTAGTCCGGCGAATTTTCCGCTTCCATCAAGAATTGCCCGCCTGCGTCACGGCCAACCTGGTTGTGGTTAAAACCGGGAGGCTTCAAATGCTCCGCTGTCGCATGGAGCGCCGCGCTCCACGCCGCGCTGATCCAGTGAGGGGCATTGCTCGGTTAAGGCGTTTTTCAGCGCCGGGCTGCCCGGCTTAGGGGCATGCGTATCCGTCAGGCCGCCGTTGTTGGCCAGTGGGGCCAATAGCGCGTCGGTATTTGGCATGTCGCGCTCGGCGTTTAACACGCAGCTATCGTCGTCGGCGATGTTGCCGCCCATCGAATGAATTGCGGCGATCGTGTTTTTGCAGTTTTGCGCGCCGTGGTCGGAGGTGTTGCCAACAATAATGGTATTAATCAGTTCCATTGGCCGGCCCAGTATTTCGTTGCCCAGCGCGTCAAAAACGCCGCCCGGGTCGCCCTGATACGACGTCGCGATATTGACGCCACCCCCGCCCGTTGCGGCGTGATTGTTGACGATCGTGGAATTGATGATGGTCACCGGGCCGCCGCCGCGCGCGTCGATGCCGCCGCCCTCGCCTGCTGAGCCGCCATCTGTTTCGTCGCCCGTGCAGCAACTCGACAGGATGGAATTACCGCTGATGGTGGAGTTGATCACCAATCCGGCAGCATCGAAGCGGATCCCGCCTCCCTCGTTTTCCGCCACATTGTTGCTGATGGTGCTGGACTCGATGATGGCCGAGCTGGTGGGCGTGTTGAAGATGCCGCCGCCGTAAGAGGCCTGATTGCCGGTAACGGTCACTCGCGTCACCGTCAGCTGCCCTTGATTGAAGATTCCGCCACCCGCGCCGCCGGTGATGGTGACATCGGCAATCGAAAAGATCGCGTTTGGGGCGACGCCGAACACGCGGTCCACGTTATTGCCGTCGATGATCGTGTCGCGCGCGCCCGCGCCGCGGATGTTGGTCGAGCCCAGGATCGACAACATCCCCTCCTCGGAAGTCCCCTCGGCAACCACCGTCGGGACCAGGGGCGGATCGATGAAGCGGTAATGCCCCTTTGGCAAAATAATGACATTGGTGCGCGTAAACACATTGGTGCTGAACAAAAGGGTCGCGTTGGACTCTTGCACGGCGGCTCGTAAAGTACAGACGCCCGCGGCACTGGCACAAATGCCGTCGCCGGGTTGTCCATCGGCATCGTCATCCTCGCTATTCACGATAAATGTTCCGGGCGAGGCTGGGCTGTAGGGCGGAGAATCTTGGCTGACCCCTTCAATCACGGCTCGCTTCATTGCGTACGGCTCAGAGCTGTTATTGCAAGCACCAACGAACATCGTGAGCAACGCGATAGCCATTGCCCGGCAAGGGACGGCGGGCGCGCGAACCCTGAAATCCGACATATCAATCATTCTCCGAAATCTTATGGTGGGTAAAACGCTTCATCCATGGATCGAAGCGCGCGACAATCCGCGTTGTAGCCATAGAAATATTAATTGGAAAACCTGATTTGTATTTCAGGAATAAACCGTTTATTGCAGGGAATGACTAGAATCAGGACGCAAGTTCAGTTTCGCCATGGCGCCATCAGAGCGCGCGGCTCTATGATGAGGAGAGAACATGAACACCCGCGCACCGCTGGCCGGAATTGCCACGCTGTTACTCGCCGCTTGCAACCACTCCGCCCCCGTTGCTCCGGGCGTTGGCGCCGGTATCGGGGTCCGCGCAGCCATTGAATGTGCCAACACGCCGGTGGATCACTCGGCCCAGTCGTTGCCCAATCACGTCGAACCGCGGCCCGGGCCGGCCGCGCTGTATCTGCCGCCACCGCGCACGCCGCAGTTGGAGAACACCGGCGCGTGGACGGCTCCGCCGATACTCATCTCCGGCGCCAGTGCCTATCGCTGCGGCGAATTCCTGTATCAGGACTGGCTGTTTGATGATCACGGCGCGTTGGGGCCTCTGGACCCCACCGACCCGCAAGGCGCCACCGCCTATCTGTTCTCGCCCAAGGCCGGGACGCTGACGTATCCGACCGATCCCGTTTTTGCCAACAACGCGGCGGACCTGGTCGAGTTTCGCGTCAAGCCACAGACGGGGGCCACGCTCTTTCGCATCACGCTCAATACGCTGCAAGACCCGGAGCGCGTCGCTTTTACGCTCGCGCTGGGTGCTTCCGCCGACCCGCTCGAATGGCCGCACGGCGCTGGTGTGAGTTCACCCGCCGAGTGGTTTTTGACGGTGCACGGCAACTCGGCCGAACTGATCCGTGCCGCCGACGGCAGCGTACGCAATCCGGCACCGACCGTGACGGTTGATCTGGAACGCCGCCAGTTTGAGATCCGCATCGCGCACGAAGCATGGAATCCGGGCCAAGACCGTGTGCGCATGGCCGCCGGCGTTGGATTGTGGGACGCCGCGGCGAATGCGTACCTGCAACCGGGCCTGGTGGCGAGCGCCACCGCGCCGGGAGGCGCCCTGCCGATCAGCGCGGCGTTGTTCAATCTGGCATTCCGCGCCAGCGAACCGATGCCCGAATTCGGCCCGTTTAGCGGCCGCACCATCGTCGACGCTGCGGTGCTGTCGCGGATCCAGGGCCGCTGGTGGCGTGAATACGCTCAGGCCAGTGCCCTGGCCCTGGGTGATGTCAGCGCTTTTTTTGTCGACGTGGATTTCGATTTGCTGGCGCGTGGCGCCAGTGACGAGTCCGCCGTGCCGCGCAGTGGATTCATGAACCGCATTTTTGCCAGCCGCTACGTCTTCGGCCAGGGGGTGGACTACCTCAAGGAATGTGGCGGCATTTCCGCCGCGCGGCCCTGCGACGGCGCCATGGTCGGCCAACTGCAGCCCTACACGCTTTATGTGCCCGACAAACTCGCGCCGGCCGGTGGTTACGGCCTGACGCTGCTGCTGCATGCGCTGTCGGCGAATCTCAACCAGTACCTCGGCTCGCGCCACGCGCAGTCGCTGGGTGAACACGGCAACGGCTCGCTGGTGCTGACGCCCGCCGGTCGCGGTCCCGACGGTTTTTATTTTGAAGTGGCCGAGGCCGACGTGTTCGAAGCCTGGGCCGACGTCGCCCGCCACTATCCGCTGGACCCGGACGCGGTCGTGATGAGCGGCGTATCGATGGGCGGCATCGGCAGCTTTCGCTTAGCGCCACGCTACCCCGACCTGTTCGCGCGCATCATGCCGATCGTCGCCGCGGCCGGGGATGGCGAAGAAAAACTGGCCTCGCTGCGCCATGTGCCGGTAATGATGTGCAACAGCACTTTCGACGAACTGCAGCCGGTGGTGTCCACCGAAGGCACCGTCACCGCCTTGAGCGATCTGGGCTATCGCTACGACGTGCTTCGGTTTGAAACCTGGGATCACCTCTCGCCTTCCACCAACGACTTCTACCCGTTTGGCGAGGAATTTCTTGGCGGCGCACGGGTGGAGCGGAATCCCGCGCACATCACCTATGTATTGGCGCCAGCCGAGGACGAGGCGCGCGTGGACGTCATCGCCGACAAAGCCTATTGGCTGTCGGGTTTACGCTTGCGCGACCCGGCGGCAGGACTAGGGTCGATAGACGCGCGCACCGAGGGGCTGGGTCTGGCGGAGCCGGTGGTATTGGCGCCGGTACAGACTAACGGCTTGCTGACGGGCGGCTATCTCGAACCCGCCCCGTTTACGCGCCGCGTGTTGGAGTGGATGCCGGCGATGCCCGCTCCGGTGCGCAACCACTTGGTCATCCGCGCCAGCAACATCGCGGCACTGACGGTACACCCGCAGCGCGCGGGCCTGGACTGCAATGCCGAAATCGAACTGGACAGCGACGGACCCGTCGACATACGGCTGGCGGGCTGCAACTGATCAGCCTCGCACTCGCGGTAAAGCTGTTTGCCGCACCCGCGCTGATCGGGCTGGCCAGCCTGGCCGGCAAGCGCTGGGGGCCGAATATCGCAGGACTCGTCGGCGGCTTGCCGCTGATCGGCGGCCCGGTGGTGCTGGCGATCTGGCTCACCGACGGCGCCGAGATGGCGATGCAAGTGGCGCTCGCCGCACCCGTCGGCGTCTGGGCCACCCTGTGTTACCTGCTCGTCGTCGGCTACGCCAGCGTGCACGGACGCTGGTATGTCGCCATTCCTCTGGGCTGGGTTTGCTATCTGACAGCGGCCGTCCTGCTGGACAAAGCCGGGCTGGCGTACTCGCTGCTGCTCGGCCTCGCCGTTTTGCCCGGCCTGTGGTTTGCCGCAACCCTCATCCTGCCCAAACCGTCTGCGCCGGTAACCGCCGCGCATCTGCCAAAAATCGAGCTGCTGGCGCGAATCATTGCGGCCGTCGCCCTGGTGCTGACGTTGACCACGGCCGCCGATTTTCTGGGCCCCAGCCTGACCGGAGTATTGGCCGGCGTGCCGGTCGCCGCGACGGTGATTCCGGCATTCACGCTGGCCAAGGCCGGGCGCGACGCGCTGCTACTGGCGCTGCGTGGATTTCTCACCGGGTTGATGGGCTTTGTCGTGTTCTTTCTCGTGCTCGGAAACGCCATGCCTACGCTTGGCGCACTTGCTCTACTGCCCGCGCTGATAGCGTGTGTGGTCGTGGGTGTATTGGCGACACATGCCGCCAAACGTATGGCCGCTAAAATGCCGTCATGACACTGATCTTTTTTTCGCTGCTGCTCTTTCTCGTCGGCGCCGCCCTGGGTGCCGGGCTGGGTTATTTCTGGCAGCGCTCGCTGCATGCGCAGGAGCGCACGGCGGCCGATGAGAGACAGCGCCTGCTGGAATCGCATTTCAAGCAGTTATCGCAGGACATCCTCGAAGACAAGTCCAAACGTTTCACCGAACAGAATCAGCAGAACATCGAGGCGATTCTCAAGCCGCTGCGCGAGCGCATCGGCACGTTCGAGCAGCAGGTGCGCCAGTCCTACGAGCTGGAAACGCGCGATCGCGTGGCGCTGAAAGAGCAGATCACCCAGCTGCAATCGCTCAACCAGAAAGTATCCGTCGAAGCCAATCAGCTGGCGCTGGCCCTGCGCGGGCAGTCCAAGACCCAGGGCAACTGGGGCGAGCTGGTGCTGTCGCGCGTGCTCGAGCTGGCCGGGCTGCAAAAAGACCACGAATACCGTGTCCAGGTGTCGGCCAAATCCAAGGAAGGAAACGGATTTTTTCTCGACGCGCTGGTCAACCTGCCCGACGGGCGCCAGATCATCATTGATTCCAAGGTCTCGCTGAACGCCTATCTGAACAGCACTACCGCCGTCGACGAAGGGGCGCGCACGCTGGCGCTGGACGAACACGTCGCCTCGCTGCGAAAGCATGTCAAGGAGCTCTCGACCAAGGAATATCAGCGGCTGGAGGGCATCAGCTCGCTCAACTTCGTGCTGATGTTCGTGCCCAACGAAGCCGGGTTCGTCGAAGCGCTGCGCCACGACACGGCCCTGTTTGTGGAGGCCTTCGAAAAAAGTGTGGTGCTGGTCTCCCCCACCACTTTGCTGCCCACGCTGCGGGCGGTGGAAAGCAGCTGGCAGCTCGACCGCCAGACCAAAAACGCGCAGGAGATCGCACAGCAAGCGGGCGCGCTCTACGACAAGTTCGTCGGCTTTGCCGAATCGCTGCTCAATGTCGGGGGTGCCCTTGGCGAAGCGCAAACTCAATACGACAAGGCGCTGGGCCAGTTACGCGAAGGCAAGGGCAATCTGGTGGGCCGTGTCGAGAAGCTCAGGAAAATGGGCGCAGCGGCCGAAAAAGCCATGCCGGCGGCGTTAACAAAGGATGTAGAGGGCTGATATCACTCCACCCGCTTGAGACCTTTGGACGGCCCGATCCGGCCTAACGGAAAAACCGGTGGTACTAAAAGTGTATCAGTGGTTTTGGCGACAAGACCTCAAGCAGCACTTTTAGCCCTTAAGCGGGTGCCACCGCCCCGCCACAAGACGAGCCCGCCCCGGCCGTGCAGCCAAAGCAATGGGAGTCAAAACGAATCTGGCGATTCATCAACGCATCGAAATCGAAATTAAAAATGCTGGCATTGGCGATTTTCATGTCCAGCATCTGGTTGAAGTCGCAGTCGTAAGATATCGCCGTCGTGATCCACGCTGATGAGGCTGCGGCACATCACGCCCTCGGCGGCGGCCGGGTTGAACGCGGCGAGCAGCTTGTCCATGTAGTCCTCGTACTGGCCGCATTTTTCCAGATGCAGTTTGAAGCGGTGGATCGGCATGTTGGTGATGGTGAACAGGCGGTTGAACACCAGGCCGAACTTGTCCTTCAGTTCCCGCTTGTAGTCCGCCTCCAGGCTTGCTTGCGACGCGGGCAGGTAAGGGCCGACCGGGTTGTAGACCAGGTTGAGCATCAAGCCGCTGCCGTCGATGCCGTAGCCGACCTCATTCAGCCGACGCATCGCTTCGATGCTTTTGACGAACACGCCGCTGCCGCGCTGGGCGTCGGTGAAAAACTCCTGGTAGTACGGCAGCGAGCGAGATCACCTCGACGCGCTGCCGGGCATAAGAACTCCGGCAGGTATTCCTTGCTCTGCCTTCGTCACCGGATGGCCGTCGAGCTGCACCGTGAGGTTGTGCCGCACCATCACGTGCTTGCCCAGCTTCGCCGCCTCGACCACCAGCCAGTCGAAATCCGGATGCAGCTCCGGCGCGCCGCCGGTGATGTCGAGCTTGCGTGATCTGCGGATGCGCCGCGAGGATCTCGACCAATTTCTCGACGCCGTCGCGCGACAGCTTCTCGGTGCGCGCCGGCGAGCGAATCCACGTGGCAATGCCGGCAGGCCTGGTTGCACAGCTTGGTGATGTTGACCTGCAGGGTCTCGATCGCAGACCGGCGCCAATTCGATCTGCTTGTCGCGCAGCAGCGCGCCGAAATCGTATTTAGCCGGCGTCAGTTCGCTCGAGCCGGCACGGCGCTGCACATAGCAACAGGCCCCGGCCGGTACGTCGCGCTTTCGCCGCCGGCGTCGGGCCGCAATCGAACAAGCCGTAATGCCGGCTCTTGTCACCGACGACACGGAAAGTGCTGGGCGTAACGCGTCTTCGAGATCATGTCGGCGGTGTTGCCGCAGACCAGCATCGGCTGGCCGGTCTCGAAGTGATGATGATCGTCCAGGTCGAAACGCGTGCGGCTGCTTCGGCGAGCGTACCGATGTAGTACGCGACCTGGCCGTGATCCTCGCAGCGGTCTTCAAGCTCGAGCTTGAACGCGCGCACCGTGATCGAATAAAACTTGATGTTGCCGCCTTGGCGGCGATCTCGGGGTTGTTCATGTTCAGCGGCGTGCTTGAGATCGTGCGCGCATCGAGGCAGCCGGCCTCGGCCATCAGCCGGCGGAAGTCCTCGGTGTAGAGCGCGCCGCCCAGGCATTCGCCGAGCAGCACCGGATCTTGCGTCAGCGGTTCTGGGATGCGGCGGTCGGCAAAGACGTCGGAGAAATACAGCTCGCCGCCCGGGCTTGAGCACGCGGAAAATCTCGCGAAACACGCGCGCCTTGTCGGGCGAGAGGTTCAGCACGCAGTTGCTGATGACGAGGTCGACGCTGTTATCGGCGATGCCCGCGCCCTTAAGGTCTTCGATGTAACCCTGGCGAAAATCGGTGTTGGCGTAACCAAACTTGTCGGCATGCCAGACCTGGTGCTTGCGCGCGACCGCCAACTGTTCGTCGGTCATGTCCAGGCCGATCACCCGGCCCTTTGCGCCGACCAGCTTCGACAGCACGTAGCAGTCGCGGCCCGAGCCGCAGCCCAGATCCAGCACGGTGGCGCCTTCCAATGCGGGCGGAATCGGCGAGCCGCAACCGTAGAAGCGCTCCTTCACTTCGGGGTGGATGTCTTTGAGGATCGCCAGCACATGCGGCGGGCAGCGATTCGGCCAGACAGCAGGCCGAGGTCTGCAGATCAGCCGAAGATTTCAGGACCTTGCCGTAGTAGTCCTGAATCGATGCGTGCGTATTGAAATCGCCGTTCATGCGTAGCTCAGTAGGTTGAGTCGCATCAGCATAGCGCCGAGCGCCGCCGCCAGCGGCAGGGTGATCAGCCACGCGGCGGCGATGCCCGCGATGGTTCGCCAGCGCGCCTGTCGTGTTACGGCGCCAATACCAAAAAGCGCACCGCAGGAGACGTGGGTGGTCGATAGCGGCAGGCCCAGGGGCGAGGCGGCCATCACCAGTGTCGAAGTAATCAGATTTGCCGTCAGCCCCTGGCCTGGATTCATCGCGGTGATCTTATGCGACAGGGTATTTGCAACTCGTTGCGCGCCCAGCAGACCGCCCAGGGCGATAACCACGCCCACCCCGACAAATGCGCCCACGCCCTGACCGGTGAACGGTGCGGCGAGCAGCATGAGCGCGACGATTTTCGGCGTGTCGTTGACGCCACGCGCAAAACTCACCGCACCGGCGGACAGGTAATGCAGGCCGTCGAGCAGTTTTTGCGCAGAGATGCCGAACATCGCCCCTGTATAGCGCTCCTGGCAGACCTGCTGGCTTTCGATGACGACGCTGAACCTGCCCAGCGCCGTGCCATTGGATTGAGGGACCCATTCATTGCCAACACAGACGCAGGTTTCGCGCGTAATTCCCAGCACGGCACGCAGGCGCGTGAGTATCGGGTAGATCAAGAGTGCGGCGATGATTGCCAGCAGCGGCCCAAGGCCCAGCGGCAGGAGTATGGAAGTACCGGCCTTGCTCCAGTTGATGACGGAGTCCGGAGCCGCGATGGCGGCACCCAGAAGCGCGCCGGCCAGTGAATGGGTGGTCGAGACCGGCGCGCCAATGCGAGAGGCCAACAGCACCGTCGCGGCGGCAGCAGCAACTACGGCCAGCGCAAATCCGGGTAGCGCCAAAGTAGCGGCGGAAACAAACTGCCTGCCGCTGAACGTGTCCACCAGGCTTGCGGACAACCAGACCGCGGCTACCGAACCCGCGAGCGTCATCGCGGTGCCCCAGGTCAGGGCTTTTTTGTAATCGCTGACGCCGCTGCCGAACAGCGTCGCCACGCCCTTGAAATTGTCGTTGGCGCCGTTGGCATAGGCCAGAAGCGCGGCGCACAAAAGGCCCAGGATCAAGGTCGTCATTCGATCATCCTAGGTACGCACGGCCGCGTGAAAACAGATTCGTGCGCCGGATTCATGCCCGTGCGTTCACGGCTACAAAACCAGCTTGTCGAGGTGGTTCTGCATCTGCACCGAATGGACCAGGGTGATGCCCGCCTTCATGACGGCCGCCACGTGAACGGCTTCGATCATTTGCTGCTGGATTGGCGCCGGCTTCAAGGCAGGCGGTGGTGTAGGCGTCGATGCAATAGGGGCACTTCTCGGAATGCGCGACCGCCAGCGCAATCAGCGATTTTTCGCGCTTGGTCAGCGCGCCGTCGCTGCCGGTGACCGCGGCGTAATACTTGAAAAACAGGTCGGCGTGCTCTTTGCCGTGCTTGCCGATGTCGCCGAATTTCTTCAGGTCATCGCTTTCGTAATAATTGCTCATCTGCTTCTCCCGGAAACCCTAACCAGACTAGCAGAGTAAAATCGCGCCCCGCCATGATCGCCACCGCCACCCCTCGCCGTAAACGCAAGCCCGCGCCGCGCGTGGGCTTCGTCTCGCTGGGCTGCCCGAAGGCCCTCGTGGATTCGGAGCGCATCCTCACGCAGCTGCGCGCCGAGGGCTATGAAACCTCGCCGTCCTACGACAAGGCCGACGTCGTGCTGGTGAATACCTGCGGGTTCATTGAGTCCGCCGTCACCGAATCACTCGAAGCAATCGGCGAAGCGATCGCCGAGAACGGCAAGGTCATCGTCACCGGCTGCCTTGGCGCCAAGGGCAGCATCATCCGCGACCGTTTTCCGGACGTGCTGTCGATCACCGGGCCGCAGGATTACGCCGGCGTGATGAAGGCGGTGCACGCGGCGGTGCCACCGGCGCACGACCCGTTCATCGACCTGCTGCCGCCGCAGGGCATCAAGCTCACGCCGAAACACTACGCGTATCTGAAAATTTCCGAAGGCTGTAACCACAAATGCAGCTTCTGCATCATTCCCGTCCATGCGCGGCCGGCTGGATTCACGGCCGATTGTCGAAGTGCTGAATGAAGCCGAGAAACTGGTGAAAGCCGGCGTGCAGGAGCTGCTGGTGATCTCGCAGGACACCAGCGCCTACGGCGCCGATCTCAAGTACGCCGGCGGGTCGTGGCGCGGCAACGAATACCAAACCCGCATGCTGGATCTGTGCCGTGGCCTCGGTGAACTCGGCGCGTGGGTGCGGCTGCATTACGTCTACCCCTACCCGCACGTCGATCACGTCATTCCGCTGATGGCGCGAAGGCAAAATCCTGCCCTACCTCGACATTCCGTTTCAGCACGCGAGCAAGGCCGTGCTCAAGGCGATGAAGCGCCCGGCCGCCGCCGAAGACACGCTGGAGCGCCTTGCGGCCTGGCGCAAGATCTGCCCGGACATCACCGTGCGCAGCACCTTCATCGTCGGCTTTCCCGGCGAAACGGAAGCGCAATTCGACGAGCTGCTCGACTGGCTCGACGAGGCGCAACTCGACCGCGTCGGTTGCTTCAAGTACTCGCCGGTGGAAGGCGCCGCCGCCAACGCCCTATCCAATCCCGTGCCGGATGAAGTCATGGAAGAGCGCTATCACCGCTTCATGCAGGCGCAGGCGCAGATCAGCGAAAAAAAGCTCGCGGTCAAAGTGGGCAAGACGCTTGAAGTGCTGATTGACGAAGTGCACGGCGAAACTGCTGTCGCCCGTTCACACGCCGATGCGCCAGAGATCGACGGCACCGTTTCGGTTTCCGGCGGCAAGCTGAAAGTGGGCCAGCGGCTCAAGGTAAAAATCACGCACGCGGACACCTACGATCTGGTGGGAACCGTTATTCCACCGTGACTTTCGACTTGGTCGGGGTGTCCGCGCCCTGACCCACGCGCGGGGCATGGGGCACAATCCCGACGGGATCTCCCACGCCAAGCCAGCCATCCTCGAATGCTCCAAGCCTCGATTCGCCGCATCGCAGAGTCGCTGGGCGTCGGGGATCCGCACAGTCTTCGCCTGTGGCTGAAGCGTCTTTTTTTGATAGACCCCGACCGCGCACAACCTTCACCGCTTTGGCTGGAGAAATTGGGCAAAGCGGTGCGGCGAGTCATCTTGGGGCTCGGCGCATCACTCTGGATGTTGCTGAGCGCTCCCTTGCGAGCCCTGACGCAGGTCGAAAATATTCTGCTAGCACGTGCGCTTCGCGTGGACTTGAATCAGCGATTGGGTCGTAGCGCCTGATGGATGCCGATGCCCGCAACTGGAAGCCCAGCCGCCGATAGCGGCCGCGCCAATCCAATGGCAGGGCCAGTGACTGATACGACTGCGGACTGTAGTAGCCGCCGTGGCCAAAGGTGTACTCGCTCAATTCCCTGGCGTAGCGCCAGTAGGTTGCCGCCAGCCCGGCGGTCAATTCCTGCGACGGCAGGTCAACCAGTTTCCAGTCAGTGGCCAGGCGAAACCGGAAATGCGAATTGGTCTTCACGCGGTGACCGGTCAGCAACTGTGCGCCCGCACTGAAAGAACCGCTCCAGCGGCCGGCGCCGTAGTAACCCAGCGCCGATTCAAATCCGTTGCTGACCACCCCGCCCCAGACCTGGCCGCTGGCCGGATCGCGTGCGCCGGCGTACGACACCAGGCTGCCGGTCACTGGCCGACGCGCCAATCCCGCACGAAAACTCAACGGCCCCAGATCCGTGTACCAGCGCAAGCCTCCCACCACATTGGTAACCAGGAATCCGATCGGGGTGGTGCCGAGGTCCACGCGCCAGTTCGGCGATTCGTAGACAAGCCCCAGATCCACGCCCTGCGCATTTTGCGCAGCGCCGCCGGGGAAATTGGCCAGCGAGACCGGCCCGCGCGCCTGCACCTGTCCGAACAGCGCGGCGTCGCTGTACCGCGCCGGCAACACGCCGGCATCCAGTGTCACCGGACTCACGTGCGCAACCCAGTATTCATCGCCGCCACGCGGCTCACGCCATTCCATCGGTCCGAACACTGCTGAATACTGCGAGAGACCTTGACTGCCCGGCTTGTCCTGGAATCTGGGCCCGGCAGTGAAAAAACCATTGCGACGCCGCGCACGGCTGCGTTGCAATCGCTGCGTCAGTTCAAGGGTATTTTCGCTGCGATCCGCGGCGGGGATTGCCGCGAGCACCGCCAGCGCGGCATCGTCTTCATCCAGACTTGAATACAGCAAGGCTGCGGCATAGCGCATATCGGCGTCTGCTGGCGCGCGCTTCAAGCCCTCGTCCATTACGGCCCGCGCATCTCGCGGTTCTTTCGATCCGCTGATAAAGCTTGGCCAAGTCAAAACGCACCCATGCGAATGTGGGGTCCAGATTCACCGCTTCAAGTAAAAATCGCAACGCCGGCTCGATCTGCCCATCCGCGAGCGCCGCGTCTGCCTTGGTACGCAGCTCCGCCGTGCGATTTGGCGGCGGCGCGTCCGGCGGTGGCTGGGGTTTTGTTGTCAGTCGCAGCGCCAATTCTCGGCTCTTGTCGGTTTGTCCCGAGGCGGGAATCGCCGCGAGCATGGCCAGCGCCGCGACTTCATCATCGAGACTGGCGTAGAGCAAAGCGGCGGCGTAGCGCATTTCGGCATCCGCGGGTGCGCGTTTCACGCCGTCGTCCATGATCGCGCGCGCGTCTTGCATGCGCCTGATTTTCTGGTAGGCCTTGGCCAGATCAAAACGCGACCAGGCGTAAGCAGGATCCAGTGCTACCGCCTCCTCGAGTATGCGCAGCGCCTGGCCGGTACGACCGGCGGCCAGTGCGGCGTCTGCCTCGGTTCGCAGTACTGGGATACGGTTCGGCGGCGCGACCGCTGGTGGCTGCAATTTCGTCGCCAGCCTCTGCGCCAA
Source organism: uncultured Gammaproteobacteria bacterium (assembly GCA_963807375.1). Classification (GTDB taxonomy): domain Bacteria; phylum Pseudomonadota; class Gammaproteobacteria; order Nevskiales; family Nevskiaceae; genus JACPFV01. The sequence continues at coordinate 1,046,965 of CAWEBP010000003.1, read as the reverse complement.
ATCGCGGGTGTTGTTGGTCCGCGCCGCCGCCGGAATTCCCGCTAACGCCGACTGCGCGGCGGCATCATCGTCGAGGCTGGCGTACACCAGGGCCGCGGCGTAGCGCATTTCGGAATCCGCGGGTGCGCGCCTCAAGCCTTCGTCCATGAGCGCATGGGCATGCCAATTCTTGTCGAGCTTCTGATAAACCCGGGCCAGGTCGAAGCGCGCCCAGGCATAGGCCGGCTCCAGTTCCACCGCCTGAATCAGCAGGCGCAGCGCCTCCGCGGACTGGCCCGCCTCCAGCGCCACATCGGCCCGGGCGCGCAATTTCGCCACCCGTTCCGGCGCGGAAGGTTTCGCCACTCGTTGTTGCACTGGCGGCACCGGACGCTCGAGCAACGGCTCCAACGCGACCGTATAGCGCGAATCATCTGGAAATTGTTGTGCCAGAGCCTGCAGACCAGCGCGGGCCTCGGCTTTGCCGCCCGCGCTGCGGGCAATCACGTCCCAGTATTCCAATCCGTAGTCGCCTGGCGGCGGGCCCTGCGGAAACAATTCGCGCATGGCCTGCGCTGCTTCGTCATAGCGTCTGGTTTCGTACAAGCGGCGCGCGGTCGCCAGGCGCAGGCGGTCCTCGGTGGCAAGACGCAGCGCCGCGGTGAGTTCGGCGACAGCGGAATTCCCGGGGTGGTATTGATTAAGTTCTGCCAGGGCTTTCTTAGCCTCGTCAAAACGTGCCGAACGGATTTCGAGCAGAACCAACTCACGCGAGGCCTCGGGATGGCCCGGCCGGCTGCGCAGCAATTTTTCCAGCGCCACTCGCGCCAGATCCGGACGCTGATCCACTTGCCACTGGCGTGCGCTTTCGAGCATCAGTTGCGCCGCATCCGGCGGCGGCGTTTGCGCCGCGGCTCTTGGCCAGATTGCGCGGCTGATCAACGTCGGTGCCGCGCAGCACCGCAGTGTAGTAGGCCAGCAGTTGCAGGGGCACGGTGTAGACCATCGGGTCGGTCAGCGGGTCGGAGTGCGGAAACCCGAACACCGTCACGCCTTCGCCCGATTTGAACCCGGCCTCGCGGTCGGCGAAGACAAACAGCTCGCCGCCACGCGCGCGCACTTCCTGCAGGTTGGATTTCACTTTTTCCAGCAGCTCGCCGCGCGGCGCCACCGCGATCACCGGCATCTGCGCGTCCACCAGGGCCAGCGGGCCGTGCTTGAGTTCGCCGGCAGCGTAGGCCTCGGCGTGGATGTAAGTGATCTCCTTTAGTTTCAGTGCGCCTTCCATGGCCACCGGGTACATCGCCCCGCGGCCCAGAAACAGGGCGTGCTGCTTGTCCTTGATACGCTCGGCCAGCGCGTGCAGCGCGTGGTCGTGTTCCAGCACATCCTCGATCCGTGCCGGGGCTTTTTCCAGCTGCTGGACGAAGTCGCGTTCGGCCTCGGCGCTGAGGCCCCGGCGACGGGCGAGCAGCAGCATCACCAGCGCCAGAGTCGCCAGCTGGCTGGTGAACGCCTTGGTCGACGCCACGCTGCGCTCGGGGCCCGCATGCGTCAGCAGCACAAAATCAGACTCCCGTACGAGGTAGGACTCCGGCGCGTTGCAGACCACCAGGCTGGCGGCGATCGTTCTGCGTCTTGGCGTGCTTGAGCGCCTCGACGGTGTCGGTGGTTTCACCGGACTGCGAGATGGTGATGAACAAGCGTGCCCGGCTCGATCACCGGCTTTCGGTAGCGAAATTCGCTGGCGATTTCCGCACGACAAGGGATTTTCGCAATCTGCTCGAACCAGTAACTGGCCACCAGGCCCGCATGGTACGAAGTGCCGCAGGCGGCGATCTGCACCCGCTCGATTTTGGCCAGCAGTTCGGCGGCCTTGGGGCCCAAACAGGCCTCCAGCACCCGGCCGCCGGCGATGCGCCCCTGCAGGGTGTTGGCGACAGCGGTCGGCTGCTCGCGGATTTCCTTGAGCATGAAGTGCGCATACGGGCCTTTTTCGACGGCGTCGGCGGACAGGGCCGACTGCACCACCGGCCGCTGCACCGCCGCGCCCTCACGATCCCAGATCGAGTAGCCGCCGAGCGTCAGCTCGGCCACGTCGCCTTCTTCCAGATATATAAAGCGGCGCGTTTCGCTGAGGATGGCCTCGGCCTCGCTGGCGGCAAAGGTTTCGCCCTCGCCCAGCCCCAGGCACAGCGGCGAGCCGTAGCGCGCCACCATCAGGCGTTGCGGGTCGCCGGCATGCGTCACCGCAATCGCATAGGCCCCATGCAGGCGCGTGACAGCTTTTTGCACCGCGACGCGAAAGTCCACGCCCTCGTCGATCAACGACTGGATCAGATGCGCGATGACCTCGGTGTCGGTTTCCGACTCAAAGGTGCAGCCTTTGGCCTTGAGCTCGGCACGCAATTCCTCGTGATTTTCGATGATGCCGTTGTGCACGACGGCCACCGCGCGCGAGGCGTGGGGATGCGAATTGCGCTCGGCCGGCACGCCATGCGTAGCCCAGCGCGTGTGCGCAATGCCGGTGCGGCCGGCCAGCGGTTGCAGCGCCAATGCGGTTTCAAGATGCATGACCTTGCCGACGGCGCGCGCGCGCTGCAGCTTGCCGTTGTGGACCAGTGCGACGCCCGCCGAATCGTAGCCGCGGTATTCAAGCCGCTTGAGGCCGGCAACCAGCAGGTTGGAGATGTCACGGCGCGCAACGGCGCCGACGATTCCGCACATGGACGTTAATAGGAGCTGATGAGGCGGGACATTCTACGTTCTTCGGCTCACCCGCTTGAGGGGTTAGTGGGGCCGTAGTCGCAGATTTTGCGAATCCGTTGGTACACTTTTAGTACCACGGTTTTTTATGGATCGCGCGTCAGCACACTCAAATCGTGCTCAAGCGGGTGGCCCCGCTGATGGCATCGAACTATGTCGCCGGGGCCTGGCCCAGACGCCGGCCTTCGCGCAACAGCTGCGCAAAGTCGTCCGCCGGCACGGCTTTGCTGAACAGCCAACCCTGGATCTGGTCGCAACGCAACAGGCGCAGAAACTTGAGTTGCTCCTCCGAGTCCACGCCCTCGGCCACCACTTTGAGGTTCATCGAGTGCGCCAATGACAGGATGGTGGAGACGACGCTCATGGTGTCGGCACTGTCGCCCATGCGCAGCACAAACGAGCGGTCAATCTTGATCGTGCTGATCGGCAAGCGCACCAGATACGACAACGACGAATACCCCGTGCCAAAGTCGTCAATCGAAATCTGCACGCCAAGGTCGCGCACCGCCTGCAACTTGGCGATATGCCCCTCGGTGTCGCCGATCAGCGTCGACTCGGTGATTTCCAGATCCAGGCAAGGGCGATCGCCAGAATGCGTGGCCAGTACGTTGCGCACCACTTCGACGAAATCCTTCTGGCGCAGCTGCACGGCCGACACGTTCACGGCAACCGGCGGCGCCGGCAGGCCTTGACCCAGCCATGCGCGGTGATCGTGGATGGCCTGCACCATCGCCCAGAGCCCCACGCGCAGGATCAGAGCCGTTTTCCTCAAGCATCGGGATGAACCGGTCCGGCGGGACCAGTCCCAGTTCCGGGCTGTTCCAGCGGATCAGCGCCTCGGCGCCCACGATCGAGTCGCTGCGCAGATCCACCTTGGGCTGGTAGTAAAGAACAAATTCATTTTTGTCGATGGCTTGGCGCAGCAGGTTTTCGAGGTACAGCTTCTCGGAACCGGCAACGCCCATCTCCTGGGTGTAAAACAAATAGCGTTCACTGCCCAGCTTGGCCTTCTTGACTGCCGCCTCGGCGTTGCGCAGCAGGCTTTCAGGATCGTTGCCGTCGTCCTCGTAAACCGCGATGCCCACGCGGATAGACGGGCGCAGCACATGTCCTGCCACCGTCATCGGCGCGCCCAGCGCCGGTACCAGCTCGTTTTCGACAAAACGCATCAGGATGTCGTTGTCCTTGAAATCCTCAACCACGATGGCAAAGCGGTCTGCGCCGGTGCGGGCGACGTGGCTGGCATTGCCGATCAGGCTGACCAGCCGGGCCGCGCATTGCTTGAGCACTTCATCCCCGCCCGCCCGGCCCACCAGATCGTTGATCGGCTTGAAGCCGTCGATATCCAGCTTCACCAGCGCCAGCCGCTGGCGTGCCTGGCTCGCCGCCAGCATGTACTGGGCCAGACGGTTGGTGAGCTGATTGCGGTTGGCCAGACGCGTTAGCGGATCGTAAAACTCCAAATAATCGAGCTGCTCATCCTTGGCGATGAACTCGAGCGCGTAGGTGATGTTGGCCGATAATTCCGTCAGCAGCTTGATTTCCTCATCATCGAAGAAGCCGGGCTCTGCTGCATAAAGATTGAAGGAGCCGGCGGCTTGCCCGCCGAGCAGCAACGGCAGCGAGATGAACGAGCCCAGCCCGAGCTCCGCGGCGGCGGCATGCCAGTTCCGCATTCGTGGATCCTGGGCGATGTCATTACATGCTTCCGGTTTGCCTTGGCGCAGCGCAGTGGCCGTCGGGCCGCAACTGTTGTCGCTATTCTTGCCCTCCTCACTTGGGCAGATGCGCAAGGACTGCAAAATCCCATTGTCGTTGCCGTGAAAAGCCATGGGCTTGACGATGCCGTCTTGCAGCAGCCCGACCCAGGCGAGCCGGAAATGGCCCTTCTCCACCACGATGCGGCAGATTTCCTTGAACAGTTCCTGCCGGTTGCGGCAGCGCACGATCAGCGCATTGACCCCGCTGAGCACCGCGTGCACGCGGCTTTGGCGCTGGATGCGGTTTTCCTGCAGCTTGCGCTCGGTGATTTCGCGCAAAATTACCAGCACGCGGCCGTCGCTGAGCAGCTTGGCGCTGATTTCGGCGGGGAAGGTGGATCCGTCCTTGCGCCGCATCAGCCATTCGGATTTGTAATCGCGGCCCGCCAGTATGTTGGCCAGCTCCGGGGCTACCTCCTTGCGCTCGGTTTCGTCGAGAACCATGTCGATATCGGCGCCCACCAGTTCGTCGCGCGAATAGCCGAGCAGGTCGAGGCTGCGCTGATTGACATCGAGGTAGCGCGCCTGCTGCGAAAAAATCAGGATGCCGTCGCCCGCCTGCTCGATCAGCACCCGGAAATGCTGCTCGCTGGTACGCAGCTCTGCCTGGGCCAGGTCGCGTTCGCGGATTTTCTGCTCCAGCACACGGTTGGCGGCTTCCACCGATTGCAGGGTCTGCGCCAAGTGCGAGGCAAGGCGAGCATCGAACAGCGAGCCCAGCACGGTCATGCCGATGATCCCGATGGCGACCGCGCTGAGGATGTAGCCCAGCGCTTCGTGGTCAATATTCAAGCCGGCCGTCGCCGTGCAAATAGCGCCTGGCGCAATCTGTGCCGCCGCCATGCCGGTGTAATGCATACCGGTAATGGCTATGCCCATCACCATCGCTGCGCTGAGCTTGGCCCATACGATGCGTGCCGAGGTGCCCGAGCGCAGGGTGAATGCCAGCCATAACGCGGCGATGGAGGCGGTCACCGCGATCAGTACCGAGAGCGCTGAACAAAAACGGGTCGTACTGGATCGGTGGTTGCATCTGCATGGCGGCCATGCCGGTGTAATGCATGCCGCTGATGCCGGCGCCCATGACTACGCCGCCAACAAGCAGGCGCGAAAGATCCAGATGGCTGCCGCTGACCCATTTCAGTGCAAAGCCCGAAGTCAGCATGGCGATCAGCATCGACAGCAGGGTCAGGCCATCGTCATAGGCCATCTTGATCGGCAATTCGTAGGCGAGCATGCCGATGAAGTGCATGGCCCAGATGCCGCCACCCATGACCAGGGCACCACCCAGTAGCCACTGCTGCGCGGCGCGACCGCTGTTGGCGGTGACGCGGCCGGCCAAATCGAGCGCGCTGTACGACGCCGCCATCGCCACCAAGATGGACAGCAACACCAGATTAACGTCGTAACTGCTCGTCATGGAAACTCCGTGAGGCAGGAGCGCGTTCCATCCGTGTAACGTCCGCTGTCCGTGATCCGGTATGGGCGCTATACCGCCCAATGTCAAACAGAACCTGCTCGAACTTCGCCAAAACACCCGCCCCCGCTTGAGCGGATTCTAGACATGGCAGAGGCTTCAAACAAAAACCGTTGATACGCTTTTAGTACCACTGCCTTTCTGGCACGCCTCGAATTGAGCCAAAAAGTGTTCCAAGCGGGTGGCGTTTGCTGAGAGTTATTTTTTCTTCTGTGGCCGCGTCCACTTCGGCAGCGAACGCTGGTCGCGCGCGCGGCACAGGGTAAGGCCGCCCGCCGCCACATCCCGCGTGATGGTGGAGCCGGCGCCGATGGTGGCGCGCGCGCCGACCTTGATCGGCGCGATCAGCTGCGTGTCGGAGCCGATGAAGGCGTCGTCGCCGATCAGCGTCGGGTGCTTGTTGAAGCCGTCGTAGTTGACGGTGATGACGCCGGCGCCGATGTTGACGCGCGCGCCGACCGTCGCATCCCCGACATAGGCCAGGTGATTGGCCTTGGACTCCGCGCCCAGCGTGCTTTTCTTGATCTCGACAAAATTGCCGATGCGCACTTCATCGGCCAACTTGGTCTCGGGGCGTACTCGCGCAAACGGGCCGATGCGGCAATCACGGCCGGTCACGACGCCTTCCACCACCGAATGCGATTCCACCCGCGTGTTGTCGCCGAGTTTCACGTTTTTGAGCACCGCGTACGGACCGATGGACACGTTGAGGCCCAGCTCGATGTCGCCCTCCATGACCACGCCGACATCCACCGCGCAATCCTGGCCAAATTTCAGGGTGCCGCGCAGGTCGAAGCGCACCGGGTCGCGCAGCGCAAGGCCGCGCTGCATCAGTTCTTGCGACTGGCGGCGCTGGAACAAACGCTCCAGTTGCGCCAGCTGACTGCGGTCGTTGACGCCCAGCGTTTCTTCTTCGGGAGCCGTCACCGTGGCGATGGTCATTCCGTCTTTTGCCGCCAGGGCGACGACGTCGGTCAGGTAATACTCTTTTTTCGCGTTGTCGTTGTTGATCCGGCCCAGCCAGCCGCGCAGGCGCTTGGCCGGCGCCGCCAGAAAACCGGTGTTGATCTCGCAGATTTTCAGTTCGTTGTCGCTGGCGTCGTTTTCTTCGACGATGCCGGTGACTGCGTCTTTCTTGTCACGCAAGATGCGGCCATAACCTTTGGGATGGGTGGCCTGGGCCGTCACCAGCGCCAGGGTTTTTTCGCCCGCGGCTATCGCGGGCGCCAGCGTTTCGGCGCGAATCAGCGGCACGTCGCCGTACAGCACCAGCACCGTCGCGGCATCGGGGATTTCCGCCATGCCCTGCTGCACCGCGTGGCCGGTGCCCAGCTGCGGGCCTTGCAGCATCCAGACGATGGAAGGGTCCTTGACGCGGCCATCGCGGTCGCGGGCCTCGTACCAGGTGCGAATCAGCTTGGACCCGTGGCCATGCACAATGTGCACGGCAACGGCTTTGAGTGCGGCAGCGGTGTTGAGCACATGCCCGAGCATCGCTGTGCCGCCCACCGGATGCAGCACTTTGGGCAACGCGGATTTCATGCGCGTGCCCTGACCGGCCGCGAGGATGACAACGTGGAGGGGCGACTTCATCCGCCTATTGTGTCACTTGCGTGGCCCCTGAGGCAGACGCGCTTAACGCATTTCAACCCGCTCCGGCAGCTTTTTCGACGATTGGGGCGTTGAGGAAGGCTTTGGTTTTGGTTTTGGCTCGTCTTTTTTGATTTTTTCAAACCCCGGTCGCAACGCCTCGACGAACGCGTTGCGCAGGATGCCGATGATCGCGTCCATCGTGTCGATATCCGGGCCCTTGATCGGGCCTTCGAAGTTGATGCGGGTGCCGAACTGGTCGAGCTCGTGGTTTTTGAAAATCGCGATCAAGGTGCCGGCGATCATCTCCCAGACCAGCTTCAGCGGGTTCTTGGCGTCTTCCTTCCAGTTGATCAGCTTGATGTCGCGGAACAATGGCTTGGCGTAGCCGCGCACGCGACCGTCGCGCGCCACCATCTGCACCACGAATTCGCCGGCGCCGGACTCGACGTCGAGCAGCGCATACGCCTGGAAAAGCTCGTTGAGCTCGGTGAGCTTGATGCGCTGCACGGTCAGGTCAAAGTCAAAATTGTCGAAGCCGCCAAACGGGTCGAAGCGCGACTGCACCGCCAGCGGTGCGCCATTGAGTACATTGGCCTTGGCCCTGAGCAGCGCCGGCCGCTTGCTCAATTCACCACTCGAATTGGTCAGGTTTTCGACCGTGGCTTCGACCTGCGTAGCGTGCAGATCAACCTGGGGCCGAGAAAAGAAATTGCGAAAGGTCACGATGCCGTCGCTGATGCGCAGATCGTCCAGGCGCGTCGGCAAAAGGCGCTCTAGCTGGCTGCGCCAGTCCACGCCACGGCCGGTCTGCGTATCCTGCCGGCTGCGACCGTCCACCAGTGTCAGGTGCGGGCGCTCGAAGTGCACGCGCGCCACAATGTGGCCGTGAAACAAGGCCTTCCAGCTGATGGCAATGTCGGTGTGGGGCGCCTTCAACAGCGGTACCGGCACCTTGCCGGATGCTTTTTCAATCACCACGTCGGTCAAGCTGTACGCGCCGCGCCACAGGTGGATATCGAGATCCGCGACACGGCCACGGTATTCGCCCATGACCTGCATGCGCTCGTTGAGCCTATCCAGCGCCCAGTAGGGCAACGCGAGACGCGCAGCAACCAGCACAATGACCAGCACGCCCAATGCAATGATCAGCTTGCGTGATCGGGAAACGTGACTTTTGCGCCAGCGGGTCAGGAGCGCTTTTCGCCATCGGGTGAAGAGGGACATTCCTGGACCACCGCGGACTTTGAGACGGACAAAGAAAGATGCCGCAAATCTACACGCGGCGCTGTTCGCCAGCGCACTTAGCCCTTAACGCGTGGTCTTTTTCAGCTTCTGCACGAACTCCATGCGTGCCGCGGCTTCGATCAGTTCGGTCTGGGCCTTTTTCACGTCCATCTCGGACTTCGCGCCGGCCAGCTTCGCTTCGGCGTCCTGCTTGGCCTTGGCGGCAGAGGCTTCATCCGCGTCCTTCGCGCGCAGCGCGGTATCCGCCAGCACCGTGACCAGGTGCGGCTGCACTTCGAGAATGCCGCCGCCGACGAAGAACGACAGCTCTTCGCCGTTGGCCTGCTGCACGCGCACGGTGCCCGGCTTCATCGTCGTCAGCAGCGGCGCGTGGCGCGGCGCGATGCCGACCTCGCCCTGCGCCGCCGGCGCGAACACCATCGTCGGCCTCGCCCGAGTGGATGTGGCCTTCGGCCGCACGATGTCGACGTGCAGGTTGCCATGCGATGCCATCAGAGCTTCTTCGCCTTCTCGACCGCTTCGTCGATCGTGCCGACCATGTAGAACGCCTGCTCGGGCAGGTGGTCGTACTCGCCGTCGACGATGCCGCGGAAGCCGCGGATGGTTTCCTTGAGCGGCACGTACTTGCCGGGCGAGCCGGTGAAGACCTCGGCGACGAAGAACGGCTGCGACATGAAGCGCTGGATCTTGCGCGCGCGGGACACGGCCTGCTTGTCGGTCTTCGCGACAACTCGTCCATGCCCAGGATCGCGATGATGTCCTTCAGTTCCTTGTAGCGCTGCAGCACGCCCTGCACGTCGCGCGCGGTGTTGTAGTGCTCGGCGCCGATGACGTTGGGGTCGAGCTGGCGCGAGGTGGAGTCCAGCGGATCGATCGCCGGGTAGATGCCGAGCGAGGCGATGTCGCGCGACAGCACGACGGTGGAATCCAAGTGCGCGAACGTGGTCGCGGGCGAAGGATCGGTGAGATCGTCCGCCGGCACGTACACCGCCTGGATCGAGGTGATCGAGCCCTTCTTGGTCGAGGTGATGCGCTCCTGCAGCACGCCCATTTCCTCGGCCAGCGTCGGCTGGTAACCCACCGCCGACGGCATGCGGCCGAGCAGCGCGGACACTTCGGTGCCGGCCAGCGTGTAGCGGTAGATGTTGTCGACGAAGAACAGCACGTCGCGGCCTTCGTCGCGGAAGAACTCGGCCATGGTCAGGCCGGTCAGCGCCACGCGCAGGCGGTTGCCGGGCGGCTCGTTCATCTGGCCGTACACCATCGCGACCTTCGACTCGACGAGGTTCTTCGACGTTGATGACGCCCGATTCCATCATCTCGTGATAGAAGTCGTTGCCCTCGCGGGTACGCTCGCCGACGCCGGCGAACACGGACAGGCCCGAGTGCGCCTTGGCGATGTTGTTGATCAGCTCCATCATGTTGACGGTCTTGCCGACGCCGGCGCCGCCGAACAGGCCGACCTTGCCGCCCTTGGCGAACGGGCACAGCAGGTCGATGACCTTGATGCCGGTTTCCAGCAGCTCGGTCGAGCCGGCCTGGTCTTCGTAGCTCGGCGCCGCGCGGTGGATCGCCCAGTGCTCCTCGGACTTGACCGGGCCGACCTCGTCGATCGGCTCGCCGAGCACGTTCATGATGCGGCCGAGCGTGGCCTTGCCGACCGGCACCGAGATCGGCGCGCCGGTGTTCTTGGCGACGAGGCCGCGCTTCAGGCCTTCGGACGAGCCGAGCGCGATGCGTGCGCACGGTGCCGTCGCCGAGCTGCTGCTGCACTTCCAGCGTCAGCGTCGGTGCCGTCGATCGTCAGCGCGTCGTAGATCTTGGGGATCGCGTCGCGCGGGAACTCCACGTCGACGACCGCGCCGATGATCTGGACAATTTTGCCGGTGCTCATGTCGTTCCTAACCGAGCCTGCAAAAATATCTCGTTAGAACGCTAGACAGCGGCTGCGCCGCCGACGATTTCGGACAGTTCCTTGGTGATGTTGGCCTGGCGCGCCTTGTTGTAGGACAAGCTGCAGCGTGTTGATGATCTTGCCGGCGTTGTCGGAGGCGGACTTCATCGCCACCATGCGCGCCGACTGTTCGCAGGCCACGTTCTCGATCACCGCCTGGTACACCTGCGACTCGATGTAGCGCTGCAGCACCGTGTCGAGCAGCTCCTGCGCGATCGGGCTCGTAGATGTAGTCCCAGTGCTTCAGCAGGCCTCTCGTCCTTGACCGGCTCGACCGGCAGCAGCTGCCGCATCGGCGGCTTCTGCGTCATGGTGTTCACGAACTGCGTTGCGAGACCAGGTAGACGCGGTCGACCTGGCCGTTGCGGTAGGCATCGGACAGCACCTTGATGCGTGCCGAGCAGCTGCTCGAGCTGCGGCTTGTCGCCGAGCTGCGATGGCCGTGCGCCAGCACCTTGCCGCCGACGCGCTTGAAGAACGACATGGCCTTGTTGCCGATGAGCGCGAAGTCGGCCTCGACGCCCTTGTCCTTCCACTCGCGCACCGCGCGCACCGCGGCGCGGAACATGTTCATGTTGAGGCCGCCGGCGCAGGCCGCGGTCGCTGGCGACACGATCAGGAAGGCGACGCGCTTGACCTCGCGCTCGCACCGTGAACGGATGCTTGTACTCGAGGTTGGCCTGCGCCAGATGGCCCAGCGTGCGGCGGATCTTCTCGGCGTACGGACGCGCCTGCTGCCATGCGCTCCTGCGCCTTGCGCATCTTCGACATCGCCACTTTTTCCATCGCGCGCGTGATCTTCTGCGTGTTCTTCACGCTCTTGATCTTGGTGCGGATTTCCTTTGCGCCGGCCACGGGTCTCTTCTCGTAGGTTCGCTTAGATCGCCGACTGCTTGATGTAGGCTTCCATCGCCGCCTTCAGCTCGGCTTCGAGCGCGTCGTTCCAGTCGCCGGTGTTGAGCTTGTCGAGCAGTCGCCTTGTGGCTGCTGAGCGAGGTACTGGTGCAGGCCGGCTTCCCAGGCCAGGACCTTGGCGACTTCGACCTTGTCGATGTAGCCCTTTTCCACCGCGTACAGCGAGGCCGCCATCTGGCCGACCGACAGCGGCGCGTACTGCTTCTGCTTCATCAGCTCGGTGACGCGCTGGCCGCGCTCGAGCTGCTTGCGCGTGGCTTCGTCGAGATCGGAGGCGAACTGCGCGAAGGCCGCGAGTTCGCGGTACTGCGCCAGCGCCAGTCGCACGCCGCCGCCGAGCTTCTTGATGACCTTGGTCTGCGCCGCGCCACCGACGCGCGACACCGAGATACCGGCGTTCATGGCGGGACGGATACCGGCGTTGAACAGGTCGGTTTCGAGGAAGATCTGGCCGTCGGTGATCGAGATCACGTTGGTCGGCACGAACGCGGAGACGTCGCCGGCCTGCGTTTCGATGATCGGCAGCGCGGTCAGCGAACCGGTCTTGCCCTTGACCTTGCCGCCGGTGATCTTCTCGACGTAGTCCTCGTTGACGCGCGCGGCGCGCTCCAGCAGGCGGGAGTGGAGATAGAACACGTCGCCGGGGAAGGCCTCGCGGCCCGGCGGGCGGCGCAGCAGCAGCGACACCTGGCGATAGGCGACGGCCTGCTTGGACAGATCGTCATAGATGATCAGCGCGTCTTCGCCCTTGTCGCGGAAGTACTCGCCCATCGAGCAGCCGGAGTACGGCGCGATGAACTGCAGCGCGGCGGACTCGGACGCCGAGGCGGCGACGACGATGGTGTGCGCCATCGCGCCGTTCTCTTCGAGCTTGCGCACCACGTTGGCGATCGAGCTGGCCTTCTGGCCGATGGCAACGTAGATGCACTTAATGCCGGAGGTCTTCTGGTTGATGATCGTGTCGATCGCGAGCGCGGTCTTGCCGGTCTGGCGGTCGCCGATGATCAGCTCGCGCTGGCCACGGCCGATCGGCACCATCGCGTCGACCGCCTTGTAGCCGGTCTGCACCGGCTGGCTCACCGACTTGCGCGCGATGACGCCGGGCGCGACCTTCTCGATCGGGCTGATAGCTCGGTGGCCTTGATCGGGCCCTTGCCGTCGATCGGCTGGCCCAGCGCGTTGACCACGCGGCCGAGCAGCGCCTCGCCGACCGGCACTTCGAGAATGCGGCCGGTGGTCTTCACCGTCTCGCCTTCCGCCAGATGCTTGTAGTCGCCCAGCATCACGGCGCCGACCGAGTCGCGCTCGAGGTTCAGCGCCAGGCCGAAGGTGTTGCCCGGGAACTCGAGCATTTCGCCCTGCAGCGCGTCGGACAGGCCGTGGACGCGCACGATGCCGTCCTGCAGCGAGACGATGGTGCCGGTGTTGCGCGCCTCGGTCGCCGATTCAAAGTTCTTGATGCGGCTCTTGATGAGGTCGCTGATTTCGGAAGGATTCAATTGCATGGTACGTCTTATCTAGCGTGCCCGTGCTTATCAGCAGTCAGCGCGTCTGGCGCAGACGCGCCAGCTCGCCGGAAATCGTGCCGTCAATCACGAGGATCGCCCGCGCGGATCACCGCGCCGGCGATCAGAGCTTCATCGGTCTTCCACTCCACCGTTCACGTCGCGGTTGAGTCGCTTCTTGATCGCGTCGGCCAGCAGTTTCTGCTGTGCGGCATCCACCGCGATGGCGGAGGTGATCTCGACATCGACGCGCGATTCGGCCTCGGCGCGCAGCGCTTCGAACTGCTCGGCGATGGCCGGCGCGAGCTTTCAGGCGGTTGTTGTCGGCCAGCAGCTGCAGAAGATTCTTGGCCTTCGCCGGTGGCCTTGCCAGCGCCTGCACCAGCACGTCGCGCCAGCTGGCCCGCGGCCGACAGCCGGATGACCGATGGCGGCGGCGACCTTGCGGGTCGCGCACGGCGGCGGCACAGCCCGCCAGCAGCGCCGACCAGTCGGCGAGCTTGCTTCTCGTCCCGCGCCAGCTCGAAAATCGCCTTGGCGTACGGGCGGGCCAGGGTGCTGAGCTCGGCCATTGTCAGATCTCGCGCCGCCAGTTCTTTGAGCACGTCGGCATGCGCCTTGCGCGTCGATCTCGCGCTTCAGGATCTTGGACGCGCCGATCACCGCCAGCTCGCCGACCTGCTTGCGCAGCGTCTTCGCGCGCCTTGTTCGACCTCGCGCGGCGACTTCGTCCCGCGCCGCGGCCTTGATGCGCTCGGCTTCGGTCTGCGCCTGGCCCTTGGCCTGCTCGACCGTGCTGCGCCGCCTGCTTGCTGGCAGCGGAGAGAATCTCCTGCGCCTGCGCGCGGGCGGCCTTCAGGGCCTCGTCGCTCTTGACGGACGCATCCTGCAAAGAGCGCTGCGCCTTTCTCGGCGGCCGCCAGGCCGTCGGCGATCTGTCTTCTGGCGCGCCTCGACCGCCCGCATCAGCGGCGGCCAGACGAACTTGGCCGTGAACCAGATGAAGATCGCGAAGACCACCGCCTGCGCGAACAGCGTCAGATTGATATCCATGCCGCTACCTCGCAAGGAATCGGTTGCGCGCGGCGACTTACTGGATGACGGCCAGCAGCGGGTTGGCGAAGGCGAACATCATCGCCAGACCGACGCCGATGATGAACGACGCGTCGATCAGGCCGAGCAGCAGGAACACCTTGGCCTGCAGCATCGGCGCGAGTTCCGGCTGGCGCGCGGCGCCTTCCAGGAACTTGCGAGCACATGATGCCGACGCCGACGCAGGCGCCGAGCGCGCCGAGGCCGATGATCAGGCCGATGCCGACGCCGGTGTAGGCCTGAATCAGGGCCAGAAATTGCAACGTTTTCCATTTGAGTGCTCCTCTGGTGAAAGTGGTAAGGAGTTAAGATGACGTTAGTGATGCTCGTGCGCCATCGAGATGTAGACGATGGTCAGCATCATGAAGATGAAGGCCTGCAGGGCGACGATCAGGATGTGGAAGATCGCCCAGCCGACGCCGAGCAAGATGCTGGCGAAGCGGTGCCGACCAGGCCGGTCGCGGCCCACAGCCACAGCAGCAGGAAGATGATCTCGCCCGCGTACATGTTGCCGAACAGGCGCAGACGAGTGCGACAGCGGCTTGCGAGATGTACTCGATCATCTGCATCAGGAAGTTGGCGGCCATGGCCAGCGGCAGCAGAATCCAGCTCAGCGGATTCAGCGTGAGCTTCGGCGCACCGAACGGCGCGAAGAACAGTTCGTGGATGAAGCCGCCGATGCCCTTGACCTTGATGGCGAAGAAGATCATCAGCACCCACACCGACAGCGCCAGCGCGAAGGTGGCGTTGACGTCGGCGGTCGGCACCAGGCGGAATTCATGAATGCCGACGGCATTGAGGCCCGCGGCCATGATGTCCACCGGCAGGAAGTCCATGGCGTTCATGAACAGCACCCACATGAACACGGTCAGCGCCAGCGGCGCGACGAACTTGATGTCGTTGTGGAAAATGCTCTTGACCTGCTCGTTGACGAATTCGACGCACAGTTCGACGAAGGCCTGACGCTTGTTGGGAACGCCGGCCGTCGCGCCGCGCACCACCCACCAGATAAACCCGAAGACCACGATGCCAAGAATCGCGGAGGTGACCAGCGTGTCCACGTGCAAGGTCAAGAAGCCGCCGTCGCCGACCGGCTTTTTCAGGAACGTCAGGTGATGCCCGATGTAACTCGCGGGCGTCATGGCCTGTTCGGTGTTTTCTGCGGACATGTAGTTGCCTGATCTTCCCTAAACGTTTCTCGTAAACCACAATGCCAGCCACTGCGCCTTGAGCGCGCCGATGACGCCGACGATCAAGGCAATCCAGTTCAAAGGCTTCAGATTCACCGCGACGATCACCAGCAGCGCCACGGTCAATCCCAGCTTGAGCAACTCTCCCCCCAGCATCGCGGCCGGTGACAGCGTACCGACCCGGTAGACCCGGATCGTGAGCCACACAGCCAAGGCGCTGTTGGCCAGCGCAACCGCGCCGCCGCCGCCGAATGCCGAAAATGCCCCTGTCTGCCCGCCCAACCCCCATGCCATCGCGGCGAGGACCAAAACCACCAACCATTGCACCCCAATCGCGGTGCCGACTGTCGCCCCCCAGACCGCCTGTGCGTTCGTCACTATAAACGTCTGCGGATTGGGGGCGCGAAGTTTACTGGGCCGCTCTCGGGCGGGTCAATGACTTTTTCGGTAATACTTAAAAATAAGCCTCGGCCGACTAGACTGCCCCATGACACCCGAAGCATTCGACCCGCTGTTTCGCACAGCACGCACGCACAGCGTCTGGCAGCCGCGCCCGGTGACCGACGAATTGTTGCGCGAGCTGTACGAGCTGCTCAAGTTTGCACCCACCAGCGCCAACTGCTCGCCGGCGCGGTTCCTGTTTATCAAGAGCGCGGCGGCCAAGGCCCGGCTGCTGCCGCTGATGGACTCGGGCAACGTTGAAAAAACCCGCACGGCCCCGGTGACGGCCGTGGTGGGTTACGACACCGAGTTCTACGAAAAGCTGGGGTTTTTATTCCCGCACGACCAGACCGCCCGATCGTGGTTTGCCGGCAAGCCGGCCAAGATCGAAGCCACCGCGTTTCGCAACGGCACGCTGCAGGGCGCCTACCTGATGCTGGCGGCGCGCGCACTCGGGCTGGATGTCGGCGGCATGTCGGGTTTCGACAACGAGAAAGTCGACCGCGAGTTCTTCGCCAACGGCAAGGTCAAATCCAACTTCATGGTCAACATCGGCTATGGCGACGGCTCCCGGCTGTTCCCGCGCAGCCCGCGGCTGCCGTTTGATGAAGCCGCGCAGATTCTCTAGATGACTGAGCCCAAGCAACCGACCTGGCTGCAAGCGCTGCAAAGCGTCCTTGCCGCGATGTTCGGGGTGCAAACCGCGAAAAACCGCCAGCGCGATTTCTCCTCTGTCAGTCCATGGAAGTTCGTCGTCATGGGTTTGGTCATGACCGCCGTTTTTATCCTGTCGATCGTCCTCATCGTGCAAATGGTGTTACCCGTTAACTAATAAGGAGATGCATATGAATAACGCAATCATTTTGTTGGCGCGGCTCTTGATGGCGCACATCTTTGTCCTGGCCGGGCTGAGCAAACTCGGCGCCAGCTACGCCAGTACCGGGGGCTACATGCAGGCGATGGGCGTTCCGGCCCAACTGCTGCCGCTGGTCATCGCACTTGAAATCGGCGGCGGGCTTGCGCTGGTGCTCGGGCTGTTTACACGCTGGGCTGCGCTGGCACTGGCGGGTTTTTCAGTGGCTTCGGCAGTCATATTCCACACCAATTTCGGCGATCAGGCGCAGATGATCCTGTTCATGAAAAACCTGGCGATGGCCGGCGGATTATTGATGCTGTTTGTCCACGGCGCCGGCGGCTGGTCCCTGGATGCAAAACGCCACTGATATTTCGGCCCTCATGTCGGCGTCGCTTCAGCGGCGGCCGTGAATTCAGTGCTCGCTGGATGCCACCCGTTTGTCGGGTGCTTTTAGCCCCAAAACCGGGGTGGTGCAAAACCGGTGGTACACTTTTAGCTACCACCGGGTTTTCGTAATCGACCAAAAAACAGCCCCGATTAGGCCGAAGCGGGTGTGGGTTTTAGCCCCAGGGCGCGAGTTGGGCGGGCGTCGGCAGCACTTCGGGCAGCGGCCGCATCAGAGGAATGGGCAGCGTACCGGTGCCACCGCCGCAGAAATTGTCGTCGGCATGGGCAAAGCCACCGACGATGTCATCCACCCAGCGGTTGATCAGCGTCACCGCCTCGGCATGCATCACGCTGCGCGCCAGCGGCGGCATCTTGATGCCGGCTTCGGTGCTGGCGACACGCGCCGCAAGAATCGACTGGCCCGAATTGCCGGGCTCGATGTCCCAGTTGCCAAAATCGGCGGCGCGGCCGGCGGCAATCGGCACCTTGCAGATGCCGTTGCCGGTACGCATTGGCTCGGTAAAGGAGTTGAGGTTGAGCCCGGAGTTTTGCGCGTTGCCGGCGCTGTTATGGCAGTGGTAGCAGTTCACTTCGAGATACGCGCGCACGCGCTTGTGAACGTCGGCCGGTGAATCGGCGGCTTCACCGCTGCTGCCGGCCACCATGAGTTTGGGCAACTTCTCCAGTGTCTCGGGCGCGCCCGGCAGGTCAACGAACCCTAGTTGCTGCATGTAGGCCAGCTGATTCTGGCTGACGCCGGCAAAATCATTGTCGCGATTGAGGTTGCGCAGCTTGGGGCCGATCGGCGGCGCACCGGCTTCGAGGTCGTCGCCGTTGTGGCACAGCACGCAGGCGCCGGCGTTGGGGATGGCGTAGTTCGCGGTCGAACCGGCGTAGTGCGCGCCACCGTCCGGATCGTCGTAATCCCACGACACGCTTTTTTCCGCGCCTTCGATTTTCAGCTCCGCGTAGCGCCGGCCGTCCGCGCCGGTCTGCCACTGATAGGCGAAGCCGGTCCAGTACACACCGCCCGCCTTGTTCTGGCGCTTGATCAGCAGGCGCGTTTCCACCACGTCTTCCTCGCTGCCTTTCTTGAAGGTAAAGGTTTTGCTGAACACGGTACCCACCGGGAAGCGCAACGCCTGCGAATAACAGTCGTAGATGTTCAGGGTTTCGCACGTCAAATGGTCCTGGTACTCGGCCTTGGTGCCCGGCGGCAGAATCATGAAGCGGTACTTGGAGGCGTAGTCGGAGAACAAGACCGTGTTCAGTTCGAACGGCATCGAGCGGCCAATCGTGCCCTTGCGCGGATCCTGCTCGTCCACGTACAGGCCGTAGTCGGAAAGCCGCGGGCAGTTGTAGTTGAGCACCGCGTTGTAGTTGATCTCGCCGGGCTTGACCGCGCCGCACACCGCCGCGATTTCGGCGTCGCTGGGTCGCGGGTCGGCGTTCGGGTCCGGCACAAAATGCGGCAGCACCGGGACGAACTGCGGCATCAGCGCCAGCGGCACCGTCGGGCAATCCTGCGGCTTGGCGTTGTCCGACAGCGGCAGGTTCATCGGGTCGGTCGGGTCGGCGGTGGAGAAATGCACGTTGGCGAAATCGTCCACCAGCAAGCCGGTCGGATGCGTCAGCGTGTTCTCGAAATGTTGTTGCCCTCGACGCACATGCCGTTCTCGGGCTTCTTCAGCGAGCCGTCGGCGTTGAACTTCCAGGCGTTCTACTTGCAGCTGGGAATCGGGTCGAACTGGTAGAGGTTGGGCTTGCCGCGCTCGTCGGTGCGCGGCTCGGGCCGCAGCGGTTTCGTTCGGGTTGGGCTGATTCAGCGGAATGCCGTCGCGGTCCACCGGCACGCGCTGGTCGCAATCGTTGGGCGAGTCGACGCCGCCGTCCCAGATGATGTGCGCAGACTTGCCCTTGTTTTTCACCAGCAGGATCGAGGGCAGCAAGGTCGGGTTGTCGCTCAGGCAATCCACCGGTTTGGTCGGACTGTCGGCGGTCGGCAAATCGGGCGGACCCGGCAGCCCGGCGGGCAGGCCGGGTCGCCGGTGCAGGATGCGCGGTCCAGTTCCGGCAACTGCGGGTCATAGCCGTTGTCGCGGAAGGTGTTGTCGTAAATGTGCAGGCCTTCGGGGAAGAAATCGTAATTGGTCGACGCCTCGGCGGCATCGGCGAGCCCGTAATTGACGATGGCGATGCCGACCGTGCGGTTGTCGTAGATCTCGTTGTCGTGCACTTCGAGCTGGTCGCTGGCCAGAACCAGCATGCCGGTGCCGGCGGGCAGCGCAGCCGACGATCGGCGCCGCGCGGGCCGAAGTTGCTGATGTTGTTGTTGTAGCGACTTGTTGCGATGGACGCGGTTCTTCTCGCCGAACTGCACGCGGCCCGGCAGATCGAACACCAGGAAGCCGCCGACGTTGTCGTGCGCGATGTTGTCGACGAACTCGGCGCGGTAGGTGTTCTCGAACTCGAAACCGGCGACGTTGTGGTAGGCCTCGGTGCGGCGCACCAGGATGTCGCTGGACTGGCCGACGTAGACACCGGCGTCGGAGGAGCCCACCGATATCGAATCCTCGATCAGCACGTAACGCGTGATCACCGGGTAGAACGCATAGGCGCCGTTGGTACTCCAGGATTCCTGGGTGGCGTCGTAGTTGCCGTAGGGCGTCGCCGGGTCGGAGTTGCTCCAGCCGACTTTGACGCCGCGGATGGTGACGTGGTTGGTGCGGAAGATGCGCAAGCCATTGCCGGGCGCGTCGTAGATGGTCAGGTTCTCGACCACCACGCCGTCCACCTGGTTGATGCTGATGCCGTCCTGCGAATTGCTGTTCTCGAAGCGCAGGTAGGTCTTGTCGCGGCCGGCGCCCTTGAGCGTAATGCCGCGCTTGCCGGTCATGATCAGGCCGGTGTCGAAGTCGAATTTGCCTTCGCAGAACTCGATGGTGTCGCCCTCGCGCGCATCGAAAAAGGCGATCAGCGCTTCTTTCTGCGCATCGGGGCCGGGGCAGATCAAAAAGGTGGATTTGCTCGCATGGGTTCTGGCCTTGCCCGAGTAGGGCTCGCTGGAGTTGCAGCTGGCCAGCAGGGCTAAAACCACGAGCGACCCGATCCGGGTCAGGGCTTTTGTTTTCATGAAAAACGCTCCTTCGCGGCGGCCATTATCCGCCAGCTCCAATGCACGGTGATAGTCAGGATGACCTATACGGATGCAGCAATGGCATCCAGCCATTAAAGTGACCTGATTAGCGGTTAATAAACCAATCTGGAGGAGCGATGCGCGCAGCGTTTTTTGCTGCCTGTGGTGTGTGCTTGTCGATGGTCGCCTGCCGCAACAGTGCGCCTGGCGACGGCACCACGCCGGGCGGGGCCGCAGCGGGCGGTTCGCGCACGCTGGTGGTTGAAACCGCGCTGCCGCCGGGGCAGTCCGGATTTTTTCCGCTGGCCGGACAACTGCGCGGGACAATCACCGGCGAGCCCGGAGATTACGGTGCGCATGTGGACGACCAGCGCCTGCTCTATTGGAACTTCGACGCCAAGCCCGGCGCGCTGGGCACCAAGCCCGGCGCGATGGTGTCGCCGATTCCCGGCGTCGAAATTTATCGCGACAGTTACGGCGTGCCGATCATTTATGCGCCCAACGTGCGCGACGTCTGGTTCGGCGTCGGTTATGCGATTGCCGAAGATCGCCTGTTTCTGATGGACGCCGTTCGGCGCATGGGCGCCGGCACCTTTGCCGAACTCACCGGTTGCGGCGGCGTCCCGGGCGACATCCAGCAACGTACCGTGACCTATACCGACGCCGAGTATCAGACGATATTCGATGGCCTGAGCCAGGACGCCAAGGATGCGGTCCTGGGCTATGTGGACGGCGCCAATGCCTGGCGCGAGAAGGTCATGCTCGACCCGCGGTTGCTGCCGGGGGAATACGCCTTGCTCACCACCGTACCGGCGGTGTTTACGGTCAAAGACGTGCTGGCGGCCGGCGTGTTCATCACCCGTTTCGTGGCCGCCGAAGGCGGCAACGAGTTTCTCAATATCCAGATGCTGCGCCAGCTCGAAACCGAATACGGTTCGCGGGCGGCGGCGCAGGACGCGTTTCTCGACATGACCTGGCTCGAAGACAGCAAGGCCGCCGTCAGCGTGCCGCGCGAAGAAGGCGTGTTTTCCAACCAGCCGGAGAGCGCCGGGGGACGCGACGCCGTGTTCCGCCAGATGGCGGACTGGGCGGTGACGCTGCCGGATACGGTGTGGAAAGGCGCCGGCACTGGCGCGTCGCCGGCACCGGTGCCGTGCTCGCAACCCACCGGCCCCGGCAGCATTCCGGGCGTCGGCGGACTGGGCGCGGCGGGCAAGGTGGTTTTCCCGAAGGCGGAATCCCGGTCACGCAAGCACACACGGGCGCATCGCGCACAGGCGGCGCGCGATGCGGGCGCCAGCGCCGTGCGCGCACTCCACGACTTGCGCGCGCATCTGCGCGGCGGCTCGATGGCGTATGCGATTGGCCCATCGCGAACGAAAAGCGGCGGCACCTTGATGGTCAGCGGCCCGCAGCTTGGCTACAGCTATCCGCTGCTGCTGGTCGAATTCGAAATCCACGCCGGTGACTACCACGCGCGCGGCAGTTCGGTGCCGATTCTGCCCGCGGTCGGCATCGGCTACACCGAGCACGCGGCGTGGGGCCTGACCACCGGTTACAGCAAGACGATTGACTCCTTCATCGAAACCATCAAGGACGATCAGTATCTGCACAACGGCCAATGGCGGGATATGGACTGCCGCAACGAGACCTTCCGTTACCGCGCGGCGCAGCAAGGCGTGCCTGTGGGTCCGGCGGTTTTCACCACCAGCGCAAAAATCTGCCGCACGGTCCACGGCCCCATCGTTGCGCGCGACGACGCCAAGGGCCTGGCGCGCAGCCTGAGCTATGCGATGTGGCTGCGCGAGATCGAAACCATCGAGGGCGTGCGCGAATGGAACAAGGCCAAAAGTTTTGACGAGTTTGTCGCGGCCACAAAGAAAGTCACCTGGAACGAAAACGTGACGGTGGCAACGCGCGACGGCCATATCGCGTATTTCCACCCCGGGCTTTTTCCCTCGAGACCGGCGAACAGCGACATGCGCCTGCCAAGCCCCGGTACCGGTGAATTTGATTTCGGACCGAATCTGGCGTTTGAAAAAACACCGCAGACGATAGACCCGGCGCAAGGGTTTGTCGCCAACTGGAACAACAAGCCCGCGTTCGGCTGGCTCGATGGCGAGGGGCTGGGTTCGACCTCGCGCCCCGGCGGCGCGGGCCAGCGCGTGACCTCCATTCTTGAATTACTGGCCACGCGCCGTGACTGGACTTTTGCCGATCTGCGCAGCATCGACAAACACCACGGCACGCGCGATCACAAGGCGCGTGAATACCTGCCGCTGATCGCCGCGTTTCGCGCTTCCGCCGCCTCGCTCACTGAAATGCAAAAGGCCACGCTTGATCTGATGCTCGGCTGGGACGGCGTGGCCTACGGCCCGGACATCAATCTCGCAGATGAGGCGGCCAAAGACGGCCCCGCCGCGACGGTGTTCGGCGAATACACGCAGGCGCTGCGCGACGAGCTGTTCGCCTCGCTCAAGGACAACGTGATTGACGCCGGCATTCCCGATCCCGACCCGAACAATCCGAACGCCGAAGCGGGCTTGACGGTTTTCAGCCGCGTTGCCGGTGTGGGCAGCCACGTGTTCGACCAGAGCGTGATGGATAACCTGGTGCTGCGTATTTTGAACCCCGCCAGTTCGGGCCTGACCGTGCGCCGCGATTACACGAACGGCCGCACCCGCGATGCCGTGATGCTCGCTGCGCTCGACAGCGCGCTGTCGCGGCTCGCCGCCCAATACAACGGCGGCACGGCGATGACCGCAGCCGATCTGGAAAAATCCCGCCGCATCCATCCGCGCAGTCAGATCTGCTCGCTGTCGGGCGTGATCGGCCCCGGGTCCAATGTGCTCGCAGGTACCGTGCCGATGGTGCCCGACGGCACGCTGCCGCTGACGAGTTGCGTCACCATGCCCTATCAGGACCGAGGGTCCTGGGTACATCGAGCAGGTTATGAATAGGAGTCTTGCCATGCGTAAAATTTTCCTGATGCTTGTGGTCATGCTGACCACGGTTGCCTGCAACCGGTCCACGCCTGGCCCGGGGGGTGGCGGCGCGGCGCCGGCCACACCCGGCAAGATTCCGTACAGCGTGGAAGTCACGCGCACCGCGCTGGGCATTCCGCACATCAAGGGCGATAACTTTGGCAGCGTCGGCTATGGCTACGGCTACGCGCATGCCGAAGACAACCTGTGTGTGCTGCAGGAAGATTTCGTCACCATCCGTGGCGAACGCACAAAGTTCTACGGCCGCGACGGGTCTTACTTCATCGTGCCCAACGGCTCCATCGCCGCCAATATCGACAGCGATTTTTTCTGGAAACTCATGGCAACCGATGCGCGTCTGGCAACGTCTGAAGAACTCGGCCGTGCCGGAGTTGCAGGCGGTGTCCCAAGGCTTTGTGGATGGCTGGAACCGCTATATCTCCGAATTGAAAGCCGGCGGTCATGCGGGCCGCCACGCCAGTTGTCGCGACACCGACTGGGTGGCACCGATCAGTGAGGCCGACATGTACCGCCGCTATTACCGGCTGGCGCTGATCGCCAGCTCATCGGTTTTCGTCAGCGGCGTCGCCCAGGCACAGCCGCCGGCAACAAATGCCCTGCCAACCGCGCAGCCCTCGACTGCGGAACTCACACGTTTGTTGCAAGCCGACCCGGGTGCGCTGCGCGCCTTCATGCCGGAGGGCCGCGACAAGTTCGGCAGCAACATGTACGCGCTGGGCAAGGATGCGGTGTCGCCAGGCCAGCAATCCATGGTCTTTGGCAATCCGCATTTTCCGTGGAGCGGCACCGAGCGGCTGTACATCTCGCACCTGACCATTCCCGGCAAGCTCGACATCATGGGCAGCTCGCTCTACGGCGTGCCGGCGGTACTGATCGGCTTTAACGATCACGTCGCCTGGAGCCACACCGTCTCCACCGCCTACCGTTTCAACATCTACGAGTTGACGCTGAACCCGCTCAATCCCACGCAGTACGTCTACGACGGCAGCATTGCGCGACATGGAGGCGGTGCCGCTTTCGATCGAGGTCAAGGGCGAGTCGCCGATCACGCGCACGCTTTATCGCACGCACTACGGCCCGATCATGGGCTTGGCGGTGAGCGGTGTAAACGCGCTGCCGTGGACGCCCGTGAAGGCCTACACGCTGCGCGACGCCAACGCCGAGAACGACCGGCTGATCAACCAGTTCGCCGCCTGGAACCAGGCCAAATCCCTGGACGAATTCATCGGCCTGCACAAATCCATTCTTGGCATTCCGTGGGTCAACACCGTGGCCAGCGGGCCTAACGGCAAGGCGTACTACGGCGATGTCAGCGTCGTGCCGCACATCACGGACGAGAAAATCCAGACCTGCCAGGCGCTGCCGCTGCATGCGGCGCTCCAGCAAGTGGTGCCGGGCCTGCCGCGTACTCGATGGCTCGCGCTCGACCTGCGAATGGGGCTCGGACAGCGATGCGCCGGCGCCCGGGCATCTTCGGCCCGGCCAACCTGCCGACGCTGCAACGCGACGACTGGGTACACAACTGCAACGACAGCTACTGGCTGACGCACCCGGCCGCGCCGATCACGGGCTACAACAGCATCATCGGCAGCGAAGGCACCGCGCGCTCACTGCGCACGCGGCTGTGCATCCAGCAGGTGTTGCGCCATCTCGATCAGGCCGGCGACGACAACCTCGGGGTCACCTTCGATGCCAACAGCGACAAGAAATTCGACCTGAAAGAACTGCAGGACACGGTCCTGTCGTCGCAGATTTATTCGGCGCAACTGGCGCGCGACGACGTGGTCGAGCGGGTTTGCGTGCTGGGCTATGCCATGACCCGCGATGGTCCCGTGGACGTCGCGGAGGCCTGCGACGTGCTCGGTGACTGGAGCATGCAGTCTAATCTGGCCGATGTCGGCTCTCACATCTGGCGTGAGTTTTACCGGTTGGCGGCGCCTAATCCTGCGGGTGTCGGGCCCAATCCGCTGTTGTGGCAAACGCCTTTCTTAACGACGGACCCCGTCAACACGCCGCGTGGGATTAATTTTGCATCGCCGTTCGTGCAAGAGGCGCTGGGCCGGGCCGTTACGCAAATCAATAACGCCAATATTCCGCTTAATCGTGCGCTCGGCGAGATTCAGCGCTCCGGCGTGATTGGCGACGAGGTGATCCCGATTGTCGGAGGCAGCGGCGGCGAAGGCGCTTTCACCATCGTCTCGACGAACTCACTCGACGCCGGTGGCTATCGCGTGACCTACGGCAACAGTTACATTCAGACCGTGACCTGGGAGGCGGACGGCACCGGCTTTAAACCGGTGGCCGAGGGCTTCATCACCTACTCGCAATCCACCGACCCGGCAAACCCGCATTACACCGATTTCACCCGCGAATACTCGGCCAAGCGCTGGAAGCGTTTCCCGTTCCGGCCCACTGAGATCGAAGCGGACAAGATCAGCCGCATACAACTGACGCAATAGCGGTTTATCGGACCAGGAAGTAGCGTGCGGGCATCGGGTGGAGCAGCCGGTTGTACGAGCACAGGGGGTCGCCAAAGGGCTCGCGCAGGGAATAATTTCTCGACGCGGCGCGCTCACCAGCGGCGCGGCCCTGCAGGTAGCGGATTACCGGCTCTCTGACGCCTGCGCTTTTCAGCTGCGTGGCGCTGGCCTGGGTCATTTCAAAATCAACGCCGCGCTGCTCGATCTGGTCAATCAGCGCGTCGGTTGCAACGTCCTGCTTGCCCAGCGACTGCACCTCGTTGAGCTGCAACGGCAACCGGTCCGGTGGCAGCGTCACGCACCCGGACATCACGCCACTGCTTACGATCAAAATCCATTTCAGGATATTCATAGGACGCCCCTCGGACGGGAATTGCCTTGCGAATTGTGCACTGATCCCCGCCTTTTTACGGCACGCCGCCCGCTAGACTGAACTCAACCCGAGGCGTATGGTCAATGGGATCATGAAGTCCCGCCCCCTCGTCGCGCTTTTCACCGCCAGCTTGCTGCTGGTGCAGGGCGTCGCCTGGGCGTCGACCGCGGCAACGATGCTACCCGCCGCCGTCGAGCAAGCCGCGCCCTGCCATGACGATGCGACAAACCAACCCATGTCCTGCTGTGAGGATGATTGCTCCTGCGGAACACTGTGTTCGGGGCAGGCAGCCGTCGCGATTCCCGCGTTTTTCATTGCCGCGCCGATGCCCGTGATGTTCCGGCCGCGTGCTGTCAGCGATCTACCTCTCAGCGTCAATCACCACGAGCGCTTAAGGCCGCCGATCACTCTTTGAAGTGTGAATAGTCCCGCTCAACGCGGGCCTTCCATCCTTTGGAGAGTTCGATGTCTCGCAATTTTCTTTTGTTTCTGCTGCTCATGCCGTGGGCCGCGCACACCAAGCCGATCGCCTTTCAGGACGGTTACACCGTCATGACCGAGTACGGCGCCGGCACCATGAGCGAGGTGCAAGGTTTCTATGCGCCGCGTTTTTGGTATTCGGTCGGCGCCGGTCATCTGCGATTGGATGCCCACGACGATGCTTTTTCACGCGACATCACCTACACCCGCCTGAATTATCTGGTGAAGCGTTGGAATCTACCCGCCGCCCAAGGCAACATTTTTGTTTATGGCGGTCTGGGCGCCGCCACCGGCTCGGATTTTTCCGGCAGTGTATTTGCCGGCAATGCCGGCGCACAGGCGGACTACGAGACCCGGCGCTTTTACGGCTCGATCAAGACCGACTTTCAGGGCAGTGAAGCCTTCACCCACCGCATCGACACGCTGCAGCTGGGCGTCGCGCCTTATGCGCATGACTACGGCGATGTGGCGACGTGGCTGGTGGCGCAAACACGGCTTTATTCCGGCGGAATTTATCCCGGCCTCGAAACGGCGGCGCTGCTGCGCTTGTTCAAGGCCTACCGCTGGGGCAGCGTCTGGTTTGAAGGCGGCGGCACGCTGGATGGAAAACTGCAATCCATGTTGATGTTCAATTTCTAGGAGATTCCCATGCATAAATTACTAGCTTTACTTGCGGCATTGATGTTTTCCGTGTGTGCTCAGGCCGCGGCATCCAAAACCATTGAAATGAAAGTGGACGGCCTGGTCTGCGCGTTCTGCGCGCAGGGCATCGAGAAAAAGCTGCGCAAACTCGCGGCGACGGATGACGTATTTGTGAGTCTGGAAAGCGGGTTGGTCGCGGTATCGCTCAAAGCCGGGCAGGACATCGCCGATGGCGATCTGCATAATTTACTCAAGGAGGCGGGCTATACACTCGTTAAAATCCAACGCAGCGAAACGCCACTCAGTAACTTGCGAGGGGCGTTGAAGTCGCCATGAGCACGGCCTCAATGGAAGCGGGCCTGCGCAGTAATTTCTGGACTGCCGTGGCGTCGGTCTTCACCAGTTCCGGCACGCTGATCTGCTGTGCGCTGCCGGCACTGCTGGTGTCCATTGGCGCTGGCGCCACATTGGCCGGACTGGTCAGCACCTTCCCGCAGCTGGTGTGGCTGTCCGCGCACAAGACGCTGGTATTTGGACTCGCTGGCTTGATGCTGCTGGTGGCCGGCGCCTTGCAGTACCGCGCGCGCTTTTTGCCGTGTCCGGCCGACCCCCTGCTGGCCGCAGCCTGCGCACGAACCCGTCGCGTCTCGGCGTGGATCTACGGTTTTTCGGTGCTGTGCTATGCCATGGGTGTTTTCTTCGCGTACGGTTTGCCCGCGCTGGCATGAGTACTCCTGTCGGCAAGATAATCAAACCCCCAGCCTGAGGAGGCCTGCCGTGCGCACTGAATGGATAGCTCTCGTGGCGACCGCCTTACTGGTGTCATTCAGCCCCATCGCTTGGGCACAGGCTGATCCGCGTGCCATTGCGGAATTGTTCAGCCGTGCACTGGCGGCAGGTGACGAAAAGGCCGTGCGCGGTCTTCTGCTGCCCAACGTGCTGATCTATGAATCGGGCGGCGTCGAAAGCTCTGCCGCCGAATACGCCGTCAGCCATCTGCCGGCGGATATCGCTTTTGTGGCGAAACTCAAGCGCAAACAACTCTCACAGGCCAGCGGCGGCGCTGGCGCAACGGCCTGGGTCGCCACCCGCAACCGGTTAAGCGGCCGGTTCAAGGGCAAAAAAGTGGACCTGGACACCACCGAAACCCTGGTGATGACCCACACCAAAGCCGGGTGGCGCATTGCCCATGTCCATTGGTCCTCTGCACCGCATCGCCCGCCCTGATACATCAACGAACCGCTCTGCATAGCGACGATCGTCGCCAGAGTCGATAAAGCGCTTTTTTCTCTTGCGCCTGGGTGATTCTCCCGCGTAACGGGTTAGTGCTGGGTGCCGGCCATCTTGCGGCAGCTGTCGGCGCATTCGCGGCAGGCTTCGACGCAGCGGTCCATGTCACCGATCGCCTCGCAACTTTCGGCGCATGCATCGCAGAGGTCGGCGCACAGGGCGCAGAGCCTCGCGGAAAAGTCCGAGCCGCTCAGCATCAGGTTGGCCGCGGCCTGGCAGATTTCCGAGCAGTTGATCATCAGGCGGAAATGTCCTGCCTCAACGTGTTTACCGCCGACCTCCAGGCAATGCGTCATTGCGGTTTGCAAACACGTTTCATGGCAGTAACCGCAAGCGTCAATGCACGACTGCATGCGATCGTGAGCCGGGCTATGCAACGTTTTGCCGGAGCCGGGTTGGGTCTGTTCTTGCATGGGATTCTCCTGAGTTAAAAATCGGACGCCGCGAGTGTTTGCCGCTGAAACCCTTGATGCAGGTATTCCGTCAATCGTTGTTCGAGCCAGCACACCGGCAGTCCGCGCGTATCAGCGCCGACAAAGCCCACATGTCCGCCGTTGGGCGCCACTTCGAGCGTCACGTGGGACGACAAAGCCTGCGCATCGGGAACGATGTCGGCTGCCATGAAGGGGTCGTCCAGGGCCTGCACCACCAGGGTCGAGCGGCGGATTTTCTTTAAATACTGGCCGCAAGAAGCGCGGGCGTAATAGTCCTCGACGTCGCGGTAGCCCGCCAATGGCGCTGTGTGCGCGGCGTCGTATTCAATAAAGTCCTGGGCGGCAAGCGCGGCAGGCAGATTAACGACGGCAGGAGGTGGAACCCGCTCGTGCTTGCGCCGCAGTGCGTCCTTTACCTCGCCGAGCAGCCGCTTCTGGTAGAGGCGCGAAAAGCCCTGGCGCAAGCGTTCGGCACAGGGCCGGATAGTGAAGGGAACCGAGGCGGCCGCCGCCATATTCACTGGCGCACGCCTGCCTTCTTCCGCCAGCGCCTTGAGCGTAACGTTGCCGCCCAGCGACCAGCCGATCGATGCGATGAATGCCTCGGGTTCGCGCTGGCGCAGCAAATGCCAGAAATAACGCAGGTCCTCGGTGTCGGCCTGGTTGTAGCAGCGCGGCAGACGATTTGGCTCCGGCCCGGCGCCGCGCAATTGCAGAATCACCGTTCGCCAGCCTTTTGCAATCAGTTGGCTTGCAGTGCCCAGGAGGTACTTGGAATCGAACCCGCCCGCCAAACCATGCACCAGCACCGCAATCGGGCCGTTCGTATTGTGGTCCCCGCTCCACCCGAGGTCGATGAAATCACCATCGGGCAGTTCCAGCCGCTCGCGTCGCAAGACGAGCGTGGGCGCCGGACGCAATAACGTCGCAATGGTTTGCAAATGGGCGCCCGCCAGCAACGGGTGCGGCCGAAAATTGCTTGGCACGATCTGGCCATGGCGCGGCGGCCGCAGGCGCGCAGCCGCCCGCGCGGCTTTTTTGTTGCGGTCTCGTCTCCTGATGGCCGATATGGATGTTTTTAGCACGGTGAGCCTTGCTCCCAATTCGTAAGCCGACTATTAGTCAAACGTTGGTTTACGTCTGTTACTTTCCGCACAAAAAGCGCGAGGTCATGCCGTTGACATGCTTGACTCTGGACCAAAGACCAGGGTTTAAGCTGTGGGTGAACTGGAGAACGTGATCATGCAATTACTGACCATCGGTAAGGTTGCGAAACAGGCGGGTGTCGGGATAGACACCGTGCGCTACTACGAGCGCGAAGGACTTTTGCCCGAAGCACCGCGCACACAAAGTGGCTACCGGCTGTATTCAGCCGATGATGTCGGTCGCCTGCGTTTCATCCGCCGCGCAAAGTTGCTGGGCTTCAACCTGGAAGAGATTAGCGAACTGCAGAAACTGAACGCCGGCGGCGGCAATCGCGCAGGCGTTAAGCATCTGGCCGAACTGCGTCTTGCTGACCTGAACCGGAAACTGCGAGAACTGACCGCGATCCGCGACGCACTCGCCACGCTCGTGAAGCGTTGTTCGGGTCAGGGTTCACTCAAGGGCTGTCCCATAATCGAAGGGGTCCTCGCACAAGCTGGGCCTTGCAACTAAGGAGCATGGAATTGCAAAACAAACCCGCACACCTCGACACTCATCCCCTATCCGGTGATCACCAGTGTGGAACCGACCACGGCACGCCGCAGCCCAAGGCGCATGCGCATCATGGGCACGGTGGAACGGAGATGCCGTTATCGCGATTAACCACGTCGGCCACGCTGCACTGTCTCACTGGCTGCGCCATTGGCGAATGGATCGGGCTGGCGATTGGCGTCAGCCTGGGCTTCAATCCCTGGACAACGATGGCACTGGCGACCGCGCTCGGCTTCACCAGCGGGTACACGCTGGGATTGTGGCCGCTGGTCAAAATGGGGCAAAGCTGGATGCAGGCATTTAAAACCATTTGGCTGGGTGAAACCCTCTCGATTGCGGCGATGGAGTTCGCGATGAATTTCACCGATTATCACGTGGGCGGCTTGCAGGTGACCTCGGTGTTTTCTCCGATGTTTTGGTTGGGTTACGCCGCGGCATTGCCTGCGGGTTTTGTCGTGGCATGGCCGGTGAACTGGTGGCTGTTGCGTAAAAACATCAAGCATAAATGTCACTGAAAACTTTATGAACTCTGAGTCCGGGCGATATGTGCCCGCGCTGGCCTTTTCATGCCTGACGCCCGCGTACGACATCGTGGTGCGGTGGACCACGCGCGAACGCACGTTTAAATCCGCGCTTTTGTCTCAGACGAATCTACAGGGCGGACAAATGGTCCTTGACCTTGCCTGCGGCACGGCGACGCTGACCCTCATCGCCAAACAGCGCCATCCCGGAATTACGATCACCGGCGTCGACGGGGATCCGGTGATTCTGGCCCGGGCGCGAGCCAAGACCGCGCGCGCCGGGGCCTCCATTCAATTCGACCAGGCCTTGTCCTACGCTTTGCCCTATGAGGCGGAGCGCTTCGATCGCGTGGTCAGCAGCCTGTTCTTTCACCACTTGAGCACTGTCAACAAACGCCGCACGTTCACCGAGATCGCGCGAGTGCTCAAACCCGGCGGTGAACTGCACGTCGCCGACTGGGGCCAGGCACGCAATCCGCTGATGCGTTTTGCGTTCTACGGAATTCAGCTGTTGGACGGTTTCGACAACACCGCTGGCAACGTCAGTGGCCATCTGCCGGAACTGATGTGCGAAGCCGGATTCGTGGACGTGACGGAAACGAAGACCTTCGCCACGATGTGGGGAACGCTGTCGCTGTATCGTGCTGTCCGTCATGCCTGAAACAGGAGACTAAAGTGGCAAACTCGCTACTCAAATTTGCATGGGCGACCGCGCTGTTTGCGGTTGTTTCGACCATGCCAAGGGCGGTCCACGCCCAGCACGGCGACAGGCACCACGATGAAATGAAAATGCCCGGAATGCTCGGGTCATACCCCATGACTCGCGAGGCTTCCGGCACCAGTTGGCAGCCCGAGGAGACTCCCATGGAGGGCATACACGTCATGACGGGTGAGTGGATGCTGATGTTTCACGGCTTCGCCCATTTGATCTACGACCATCAGGGCGGTCCACGCGGCGGCAACAAGTTTTTTGTGCCGAGCATGTTGATGGGAATGGGGCAGCGCGAGTTGGGGCCGGGCACGTTCGGCATTAGAACCATGTTGTCGCTGGACCCGCTGATGGGCAAAGCCGGATACCCGCTGCTGTTTCAGACCGGTGAAACGGCAGATGGCATCACGCCGCTGGTGGACCGGCAGCATCCGCATGACCTGTTCATGGAGCTGGCCGCGACTTACAGCGTGCCGATTGGCACTGGGTCGGTCTTCGGCTACGCGGGCCTGCCCGGCGAGCCGGCGCTGGGGCCGCCGGCATTCATGCATCGCGCCTCGGGCATCGACATTCCCGAAGCACCGTTGACGCACCACTGGCTGGACTCCACCCACATCACATTCGGTGTGGTGACGGTGGGGGCCACCTCGGGCAACTGGAAGCTTGAAGCCTCGGCCTTCAATGGCCGCGAACCCGATCAGAATCGTTACAACATCGAGGTCAAGGAATTTGATTCCTACTCGGGACGCATCTCCTTCAATCCAGCGCCGGAATGGTCACTGCAGGCCAGCCATGGCTATCTCGCGAGTTCGGAGCAACTCGAACCTGAAGTTTCGTTGCATCGCACGACCGTATCGGCAAGTCACTTCCAAAGTGTGGGTGAGGCCCTGTGGAGCAGCACCGTTGCGGCGGGCGTCAATCACGAATCAGGCGCCAGCCACCCCGGCTATCTGGCAGAGTCCATCTGGCATTTCGCCTCGCCGTATTCCGTATTCGGGCGCGCGGAATACCTGAAGACGGATCACTTGTTTGAAGATCCGTCGCCCCTGGCTGGACAAGAGTTCGGGATCGGCAAGTTTTCACTGGGCGGTCTACGGCATCTGGGTGCAATGGGTGCTTTGCGCTTTGCCCTTGGAGCCCTCGTCAGTGGTTACCTGGTGCCGGATGAATTGCGACCGCATTACGGTTCGAATCCGGTGTCGTTCATGCTGTTTTTACAAACCCGCCTCTTCGCATCGGAATAGCGAAATACAGCCCGCATGACTTATCTGGCGCTCAAATTCGCGCTATCGGCGGCGCTGATCGTGGCGGTGTCCGAAATCGCACGGCGCAATAGCAGCGTGGCAGCGCTACTGGCCTCGCTGCCGCTGGTGTCGGTGCTGGCGTTTGTCTGGTTGTATCTCGACACCCGCGACGCCGAAAAGATTGCGGTGCTGTCCGGCAGCGTGTTCTGGCTGGTGATTCCTTCGCTGCTGCTGTTTCTGGCGCTGCCGGCGCTGTTGCGAGCCGGCGTCAGCTTTTGGGTCGCACTGCCGGCGTCCTGCGCGCTCACCGCCCTGGGGTATCTGGGCATGACGCTGGCGCTGAAACGCTTCGGGGTCGCTTTTTAGACAGCACCCGCTTAGGTGCATTTAGGGGTGTTTTTGGCTGCAGTTACAAAACCCGTGGTACTAAAAGTGTACCACCCGTTTTAAGGAACACTCGGTTTTGATGCTCGGCAGGCCTCAAGCGGGTGGAAGATTTTTTTCCAGTGCCGAGGCCGAACAGGCATCCACACAGGGTGCAAGTTCGATCTGCACCGTGGCGTGGCTGATGCCGAAGCGATCCTGTAGCCGGTGTTGGATTTTCAGGCGGGCCGCATCGGGATTCACGCCGGCTTGAGCCACCGCGTGCAACGAGACGATCGGCGTTTGGCCCGTCAGTGACCACGCATGCAGGTGATGCACGCCGGAAACCTCCGGCACGTGGGCCAGCAAGTCGCGCTCGACCGCGGCGCTGTCGAAGTTTTTCGGCACCGCTTCGAGCAGCACACGTGCCGATTCGCGCAGGATGATCACGCCGCTGCGCACGATCAGCACCGTCACCAGCAGCGAGGCGATCGGGTCGGCCAGTACCCAGCCGGTAGTCAATATCGCGATGGCGGCGACGATAGCCGCCACCGAACCCAGCAGATCACTGGCGACATGCAACGCCGCTGCGCGCATGTTGAGACTGCCGTGCGCATGGGCGCCGCTGCCGAGCATGCGCAGCACCAGCAGATTGCTGGCGCCTCCGATCAGCGCCACGCCGAGCATCAGGCGCGCATCCACCGGCACCGGGCTGCGCACATGCTCGATGGATTCCCACGCCAGACCAAACCCGATGCCGATGATGCCCAGGCCATTGACGAACGCCGCCAGTGCCGAGAAGCGCGCGCCC
Source organism: uncultured Gammaproteobacteria bacterium (assembly GCA_963807375.1). Taxonomy (GTDB): domain Bacteria; phylum Pseudomonadota; class Gammaproteobacteria; order Nevskiales; family Nevskiaceae; genus JACPFV01. Next base: position 1,012,622 of record CAWEBP010000003.1, on the reverse strand, counting down.
CCATAGGAATATTGCGCGTCGGCCGGACGACGGCTCCAGCGCAATGCAAACCAGGCCAGCGTCAGCGCCAATGCGTCCGTGAGCATGTGGCCGGCATCTGCCAGCAAGACCACCGAACCGGCGATCCAGCCGCCGACGGCCTGCACGGCAGCGACGCCCAGCGTGATGCCGATCGCCAGCCCCAGCCGCCGCGTTTCCTGCGGCGCTGCAGGGTGGTCGTGCGTGTGACCGTGATCGTGGTTATGCATCAGCCTGCGATCTTCACCACGTAGCGGCCCTGCATTTGGCCGGCGATCAAGGTGTCGCACGCTTTGGGCACTTCGTCCAGGGTAATCGTGTGCGCGGCGATTTTTGCCAGGGCCGAGGGCTTCCAGGGCCCGGCGAGCTGGTTCCAGATTTCCAGCCGCCAGGGGCGCGGGCATTCGACCGAGTGAATGCCAAGCAACGAGGCGCCGCGCAAGATGAAGGGCAACACCGTGGTGTGCAGCTCGCGCGACTGCGCCAGACCGATGCTGGCGATGTTGCCCCAGGGTTTCACCGTGCGCGTCAGGTAGGTCAGCGTCTCGCCGCCGAGGTTGTCGACCGCGCCGCCCCAGGTCGCGGCTTCCATCGGCTTGGTGCCCAGGTTCAAAGTCTGGCGGTCGATCACCGCATCGGCGCCGAGCGATTTCAGATACTCGTCGCCTTGTGCCGGCCTTGCCGGTGATGGCGTGCACGGTGAAGCCGGCGCGCTTGAACAACTTGATCGCCACCGAGCCGACGCCGCCGGTGGGGCCGGTGACCGCGATCGGACCCATGTCCGGTCTCTGGTGATTTTCCAGCATGCGCCGCAGCGCAAGCCCGGCGGTGAATCCGGCCGTGCCCAGCGCCATGGCCTCAAACAGCGAGAGTCCTGATGGCAACGCGACCACGGCATCGGCCGGCAACCGCGCGAATTCGGCAAGGCCACCATCGAGCGCTTCGCCGAGATTGCAGCCGGTGGCCAGTACCTTGTCGCCCGGCTTGAACGCGGGGCTCGCGCTTTGGGTGACCACGCCTGAGAGATCAATGCCGGCGACGCACGGAAAGCGGCGCATGATGCGGCCCTTGCCGGTGACCGCGAGCGCGTCCTTGTAGTTGAGGCTGGAGTAATGCACCTGCACCACCACTTCGCCCGGGGTCAGATCCGCCAGGCTGATCGTGTCGAATTGCGCCGCGGTTTTCTTTTCGATCTGGTGGACGCGCAGGGCTCTGAAAGTGGTCATGACGATGTTCCGGCAAAATGGCCGCCAATTATGTCGCAATACGATAAAAACCCGCCGCTGCTGGAAGCCGACGCACTGCCCGATCCGCTGGCGCAATTCAGCCGCTGGATGCACGACGCCGAGTCCGCCGGGCTGGTCGAACCCACCGCGATGACGCTGGCCACGGTCAACGCGCGGGGTCAGCCGTCGGCGCGCATGGTGCTGTTCAAGGGTCTGCACGAGGGCGCATTTACTTTTTATACCAACTACAAATCGCGCAAGGGCCTTGAACTGTCGCACCAGCCCAACGTGGCGTTGCTGTTCTGGTGGGACCAGCCGCAGCGCCAGGTTCGCATCGAAGGCCGCGCGCAGCGCCTGACCAAAGAAATGTCCGAGCGCTATTTCCACTCACGGCCGCGGCTGTCGCAGCTGAGCGCGCTGACTTCGCGGCAATCGCAGGTGGTGGCCACGCGTGCCGAACTGGACGCGCGCCTTGCCGCAAACAGCGAACGCCTCATCGGACAGGACGTGCCGCACCCGGAGTTCTGGGGCGGGTTCGCGGTCAAGCCCGAGCTGCTGGAATTCTGGCAAGGCCGCCGCGACCGCCTGCATGACCGGCTGCTTTATCGGCGCGATAAATCAACCTGGCGCATCGAACGCTTGGAGCCCTGACAGGAGCACCGTATGAAACGTCTATTGCTTGCCGTGGTTTTGCTGCTGGCCTTTGGCCTTGGCGCGCTGGCCTGGACATTCACCGCCGGCACGCTTGAAGTCGCCGCGCCGATAGGGGGCGACTTGCCGCCGGCGTCCCCACCCGCCGCGATGTCGCTGAGCCTGCTGCCGACCGGGAGCATGGAATCGAAAGCGGCGCTGGCGTTTCGCGGCGGACGCTTTAGCGAGCCGCGCGAATTCACCATGGGCGTGATTCTGGTGCGCCATCCCCGCGGCGATCTGCTTTTCGACGCCGGCTTTGGGCGCGACGTTGACGCACACTTCAAGCAACTGCCGGCCCTGATGCAGGCCACCACCCAATATAAAAAAGGCACGCCCGCCGCCGCGCAACTGGAGTCGCAAGGCTATGCCCTGAAACAACTTGCGGGCGTGGTCCTGAGCCATGCGCATTGGGATCATGTCAGCGGTCTCGACAGCCTGCCCGGCGTCGCGGTGTGGGTGCCCGAGGCAGAACAGACCTTCATTGCAGACGGCAGTCGCATGTCGGCGCTGATCCGCAGCTTTGGCGCACTGAATTACAAACGCTATGAATTTGGCGGCGGCCCCTATCTGGGATTTTCGCGCAGCCACGATGTCTGGGGCGACGGCTCCATCGTGCTGGTGCCCGCACCCGGTCACTCGCCCGGCTCCGTGATCGCGTTCATCACGCTGCCTTCCGGCACTCGTTATGTTCTTCTCGGCGATCTGGTCTGGCAGATGGAAGGCATCGAACTGCCAGCCGAGCGGCCGTGGATCGCGCGTCAACTCATCGGTGAAGACAGCGCGGCGGTACGCGAGTCCATCGCGCGGGTCGCGGCGCTGCACAGACAGTTTCCACAACTGAGGATGGTGCCGGCACACGATGCGCGCATTGCCGCCACGCTCCCGGTGTTTCCAGCCACGATTCAGTAAGGGTCGCGCCGCTCGATTCTTGGGCGCGACGGCGATAGTTGGTATCGGCACCCGCGTGTCGAATGCGAAGGTGAAAAAGCCGGCGGTTTGCAGAGCGCATCAGACCGCGCTGACGTCTTCGGCTTGTAATCCCTTTTGGCCCTTGACGACACTGAACTCGACTTTCTGGCCTTCCTGCAGCGCACGAAATCCCTCGCCTTTGATAGCGCGAAAATGCACGAAGACGTCTTCTTGCCCGGAACCGCGGCTGATGAAGCCGTAGCCTTTGGCGTTGTCGAACCACTTCACAGTCCCCGATTCACGATCAGCCATTTTTGAATAATCCCCCTTCGCGCAAATTTACCATCGCGATTTGCATCGCGACCCCGCATTTACTGTAACGCTAATCCGTCTTGCGTCCAAGCGGCGGAACGCTGTGCCTCCGCCGGCTTTCCGATGACTGCATCCGTGAGCCAGCAACGGCCTTGCGGCAGGTCATAACGGCGCAATACAAACAGGTAACGGAAGCGAACACCCTTGGAGGAAACCACTTCCACCGGCTGGATCGCCTGATCGTCCTGGTATTGCGTTTCGAGCACGGCTGGCTTCGCGGTGATTCACCAGATCGGCGTAGTGGCCGTGAATCATCGTGGTGAAGCGATCCAGCGGCCCGGTCTGCTCGCGGTTTGGCGGCGAGGAAAATGCAAATACCACCGCAACGCCGGCGTTCTTGCGCGGGCGATCATTGTTGCGCAACGCATTGAGCTGCAAGCGCACCACCGCCTCGGGCGTCTGCGTGGGCTTGGGAGCGGGCGGCTGTGTGGCCCAGCCAACAGACAACACAAAATAAGACCCTACAATCAAAGAGGCTGCTTTCGTGCCAATTTTCATCCTAGGTATCCGCGTTCCAACTTCAGGGAGTTTGCCATGCGCCTCATCCTCGCCATTTTCTCAGTATCGATTATCGCCGCGTGCGCGACCTCTCCGCTGGGCCGAAACCAGATCATGCTGGTATCGAACGACCAGATTGAAGAGATGGGGGTCGCCTCCTATCGCGAGATGCAGCAGAAAACCCCGGCCACCCAGAACAACAGCACGAAAGCCTATGTGCAATGCGTGGCGCGCGCCCTCACCCGCGAAATCGGCGGCGACTGGGAAGTGACCGTGTTCGAAGGCAAGCAGGTCAACGCGTTTGCGCTGCCGGGCGGCAAGATCGGCGTTTACACCGGTCTGCTTAATGTGGCGAAAAACCAGGCGCAACTGGCGGCGGTCATCGGCCATGAAATCGCCCACGTGCAGGCGAGCCACAGCGCCGAGCGCGTGTCCGAAGGCATGCTGACGCAAGGTGTGTCGGCGGTGGCGGCGGCGGGCACTGGGTACGATCCCAGAATCTTCCAGCTCGCCGGCAATGTGTTTTTCAACATGCCGCATTCGCGCAAGCAGGAATCCGAGGCGGACATGATCGGGCTCGACCTGATGGCCAACGCGGGTTTCGACCCGGCGCAGGCGGTCGAGCTGTGGCGCAATATGGCTCAGGCGGGCGGCGCCAAACCGCCAGAGATGCTGTCGACCCATCCGGCTGACGGCACGCGCATCGCACAACTCACCGAACGTCAGGCCATTGCACAGCCGCTTTACCAGCAGGCGCGCGCGGCCGGCAAAAAACCCAACTGCGGCTAAGCCAGGCCTAGGGCCTGGTCCGCGGACTGCGCCTGCACGTAGTGACACGCCGCGTAATGCGTGCGCCCGAGTCGGCGCAGATGCGGGATGTCGTCGGCGCAATGCGAATCGGCAATCGGGCAACGCGTGCGGAACACGCAGCCGCTCGGTGGCTCCAACGGGCTTGGCAGATCACCGTGCGCGGTCGCATCTATGCTCAAAGGATTCCCCGGCACCGACGCCAGCAACGCGCGGGTGTACGGGTGGCGCGGCGCGCTGAATAATTCTTCGGTGCTGGCCTGCTCGACGATACGGCCTAGGTACATCACCAGTACCCGATGCGACAGGTGGCGCACTACCGCCAGATCATGGGCGATGAAAATCATCGTCAGCTTTTCTTCGCGTTGCAGGGTACTCAGCAGGTTGATGATCTGCGCCTGCACCGACACGTCGAGCGAGGACACCGGCTCGTCACAGATCAGAATCTTCGGCTTTACGATCAGCGCGCGTGCAATGCCAGCGCGCTGGCATTGGCCGCCCGAGAATTCGTGCGGATAGCGGTTGACGTGCGCAGGCAATAACCCCACCCGCTCGAGCATTTCCGCCACCCGGCGCTGACGCTCGGCTACCGTGATTTCAGGATGCAGCGCGAATAACGGCTCACCGACGGACTCGCCGATGGTCATGCGCGGATCGAGGCTGGCCACGGGGTCTTGAAACACCATCTGGATATCACGCCGCAATGGTCGCCATTGCGTTTTCGCAAGTCGCGCCAGATCGTGTGCGCCGTAGCTGATGCCGCCCGATGTCACCGGTTGCAAACCCACCAGCGCGCGCGCCAGCGTGGATTTTCCGCAGCCGGATTCGCCGACGATGCCCAGCGTTTCACCGGCGTGCAGGTTGAAATGAACGTCCTCCACCGCCTTCACATAGCCGGGCCTGCTCCACGGCCAGGCCTGCGGCAGCGGGTGATAAACCTTGAGTCGGCGCACGGACAGCAGTTGCACAGGAGCGATGGGAGCGGGCATGGCGCTATTTTGCCAACGTCGCGAGATGGCGGTCGTGCCGACGGGAGAGGAATATCTGCGCGCTCAGCGCACCGATCAGCGCCAGCAACATGTCCCATTGGGTATCCCAGACATCGCCCTGCGTACCCAGAAATGCGTCTGCCGATTCGTCACCCATCAGCGCGGCGCCCCACTCGATGAACTCATAACAGGCACTGAACGCAAGACAGACGCAGGTCACCAGCACGAACAGCCAGGCGCCCGGCTTTAACGGCGACGTTCTCAACAGGATTTCGCGCGCGAGCAAGTGCCGGCACAAATCCCTGAGCGAAATGGCCCAGCCGGTCGTAGTGGTTGCGCGTAAAGCCGAAGAGGTCCTGCACCCAGAAGCCCGCAGGGACTTCGGCATAGGTGTAGTGGCCCCCCACGACCAGAATCAGCGCATGCACCGTCAGCAGACGGTAAACCAACGGGGTCAACCTAAAGCGCCAGAACGTTGGGACGAGCAGCAGCGCGCCGATCAGGACGGGGGCCACTTCCAGCCACCACGTCAGACGGTCCTTGGGTCCGATTCCCGACACCCCCAACGCCACCAGCGCGAAAATCAGGAGCGACAGCGGCTCGCGCGCGGACCTGCCCGCCTGTGAACTCACTCCAGCAGGCTGCGCAACATCCAGGCGGTCTTTTCGTGCACCTGCATGCGCTGAGTCAGCAGGTCCGCGGTCGGCTCGTCGCCGGCCTTGTCGGCCAGCGGAAACACCGAGCGCGCGGTGCGTGCGCAGGCTTCATGGCCCTTGACCAGCAGGCGCACCATCTCCATCGCCTCCGGCACGCCTTCGGTTTCCTCGATCGAGACTGAGCTTCGCGTACTCGCGCATAGGTGCCGGGGGCCGGGAAGCCGAGCGCGCGGATGCGCTCGGCCACCAGGTCGACCGCCAGCGCGGCCTCGGTGTAGTGCGTCTCGAACATCAGGTGCAGCGTGTTGAACATCGGGCCTGTCACGTTCCAGTGGAAGTTGTGCGTCTTCAGGTACAGCGTGTACTCGTCGGCCAGCAGCCGCGAGAGGCCGTCGGCGATGGCCTTGCGCTGGGTCTTTGTCGATGCCGATGTCGATTTTCGAGTGTTCAGCTCCTTGCAAGTGGTTCTAGCTGAAAGACTAGGCGCAGTACGAGCCGGCAACGCGCGAAAATGAATTGTGGCTAACGCGGCGATTGTCACGCTCAATCACGCGGCAGTTGCTTGTTCTTGCGGTAGTAGCTGAAGATGTCGTTGAGGTTGCGCTTGGGCTTCCAGCCGAAAGTCTCGCGGAACAGCGCGCCGTCGAGGATCACCGGGTACTTGAAATAGTTGATCAGGTACGGCGGGAAGAACGCATTCCAGTTGAGCACGCTGCTGATCAGCTTGGGCAGCAGCCGGCGGAATCGACGGCACCGGCAGCGCGACGGCAGCCGCATTGCGTCACCGCCTCCTGGTACGGCACCCAGTCCTCCGGCGCGACGTTGTAGATGCCCGGATGGTTCTGCTCGAACGCGGCCACGTAGGCGTCGGCCATGTCGTCGACATGCAGGAACTGCATCAGCGGCGAAAAGCCGACCAGCACCGGCGCCAGCGGCCGCGAGAGCAGCAGCGACATGCTGTTCTTGACCCCCGGCCCGAGCACGTTGCAGGGACGCAGAATAGTGATGTTCAGCTCCGGGTGCTTCCACAGATAAATGCTGCGCGAGGTTCTCCAGCTCGACCGAGTCGACCAGGTCCTGAGTGATCTCGCTGGCCTTCAGCGGCGTGTCCTCGTCGAGCAGCGCCGGGTTGTACGGGCTGGCGCCGTAGACGTAGTAGGTCGAATGGATCATCACCTGCTTGACGTAATACTTGCGGCACAGCTCGAGCAGGCTTCTTGGTGCCGAGCACGTTGGCGTTGTAGCGCATGTCGCGGGTTGTTCTCGTGCGCGAAAATGCGGCCGAGGTGGATCACCGCGTCGATCTTGTGGTTGCGGAAGATGTCCTCGAAGCCGCGCTTGTGCATCTCGACCTTGTAGACTGGGGATGCCCGCCTCGGTTTCGACCTTGCGGCGAAAGTCGACCGCCACCACGTTGGCCTTGCCGTGCAGGCGCGCAATGACGCGCTTGGCCAGCGAGCCGGCGGCGCCGGTGACGAGAACGGTTTTTTTATCAGCCATCAGTAGATCTTCGTGCGTTCGGCCAGGCCCTTGTCGATCAGGTTGCGGATTTCGTCCTTGACCTTCTCGACGCGCTCGGTGACTTTGGCTTCTGGGATCTTGCCGTCCTTGAAATGCATCGGCTTGCCGAAGTTCAGGTACACGCGCGCCGGCAACGGGATCGGCGGTGCCACCGGCGCGTACGGGATGCCGAGCAACTTGGCCAGCGGTGCGATGTTGTACAGCGACGGCATGGTTTCCTCGCAGCCGACGACGCCGCAGGGAATGATCGGCGCTTTGTGCGTCATCGCCAGATGGACGAAGCCATTGCCGAAGCGCTGAAGCTGGTAACGATCCTTGTACAGCTTGCCGGAGCCGCGCACGCCCTCGGGGAATACCAGAATCGCCTCGTCGCGGTCCAGCATGCGTGAACAGTTGATCGGGTCGCCAATCACGCCGCCGACCGAGTTGAGCCAGTTGCCGAGCCACGGCACGGTCGGGAAAAACCGCTCGATCATGCCGCGCGCATAGCGCGGCGCATTCGGGTTGGTCGCCAGCGCATAACCGATCAGCACCCCGTCCATGGGCAGCTGGCCGGAGTGGTTGGGCACCACCAGCACGCGTCCGCTCGCGGGGATGTTCTCGAGCCCATGCGCTGTGACGCGAAAATATTTTTCGTAAAGCCATTTGACCGCGGCGACGCCGAGCTTGGCGGTGTTTTCGTTATAGCCCCAAGGGTCAAAGCCAAAACTGCCGACCGGCTTGGGCATGCGCGCGAACAACTCTTCGATTTCGGGCGTGACGATCTGCGCCGCCAACTGTGATGGCGAGTAACGCCTAAGACCCTCGACAAGCTGCGATAGCTGCATTGCGTTTGCCCTGATAGGGGCCGATTATTCCATAACCCCTCAGGTGCGCGATCCATGAGCGAAAACTGGTATGACCGACACATCCTGCCGCACCTGCTGGATTTCGCCTGCGGGATCAGGCCGGTGCGACGCCAGCGCCAGAAGTTGGTTCCACTGGCCTGCGGCCGCGTGCTGGAAATCGGCATTGGCACCGGGCTCAACATGCCCCACTACGACAAGAACCGCATCAGCCACATCACCGGCCTTGACCCGGCGCTGCAGATGCACGCCAAGGCACGAAGGCGCATCGCGCACGCTGGCCTGAATGTCGATCTGGTCGGATTGTCGGCAGAGGCGATCCCGCAGCCAGACGCCAGCTTCGACACCATTGTCTGCACCTACACGCTGTGCACGATCCCCGATCCGGTGGCTGCGCTGCGCGAAATGCGTCGCGTGCTCAAGCCCGGCGGCCGGCTGCTGTTCTGCGAACACGGCCGCGCACCCGACGAAAGCGTGCGGCGCTGGCAAAACCGTTTGACTCCGAACTGGAAGAAAATCGCCGGCGGCTGCCACCTCAATCGCGATATCCCCGCCCTGCTCGCAGAAGCCGGGTTCAAATGCCAGACGCTCGACACGATGTACCTGCCGGGCCCACGGCCGCTGACTTATAACTATTGGGGGCAGGCAATTGCCGCCTGACGAAATTCTTGATGTGTCTGATTGTCGGCGCCGGGCCGACCGGACTGATGCTCGCCAACCAGCTCGCACGCCATGGCGTGCGCGCCCACCTCATTGACCGCAACTCCGGCCCTTCGGTGCAGACCAAGGCCCTCGCCGTGCAGTCGCGCACGCTGGAAATCTATGCGCGCCTCGGTATCGCCGAACAGGCGCTCGAACTCGGCCAGCGTGCCACCGGCGCCAATCTCTGGGTCGAAGGCCGGCCGACGGCGCGCATACCGCTCGGCGATATCGGGCGAGATCTCAGTCCGTTTCCGTTTGTCCTGATGCTGGGTCAGGACGTCAATGAGCGTCTGCTCAGCGATGCGCTGCGCCCACACGACATCCAGGTGCAGTGGAGTACCGAGCTGACCGGTCTCGAACAAGCTGCCGACAGGGTTCACGCCACGCTCAAACAGGCAGATGGCACGACACGTCAGGTCCAGGCGTGCTGGGTAGCGGGCTGCGACGGCCCGCACAGCGCCGTGCGCCACCTCAGCGGACTCGGCTTTCCCGGCGCGCCTTACGAGCACGTGTTCTTTGTCGCCGATACGCGCGTGACCGGGCCGATGGTGCCGGGCGAACTCAACGTCTATTTGTGGCGCAAGGGCTTTCACCTGTTTTTTCCGATGCGCGGAACGGATCACTGGCGCGTAATCGGCATCCTGCCGCCAGAGTTGCGCGACCGTGACGGCCTCGAATTCGAGGCCGTCGCCCCAGCCGTGCGCAAGGAGGCCGGCGCCACACTGCAATTCCTGGAGTGCAGCTGGTTTTCGACTTATCGCATCCATCACCGCCGCGCCGAGAAATTCCGCGACCGTCGCTGCTTCCTGCTGGGTGATGCGGCGCATGTGCATAGCCCGGTCGGCGGCCAGGGCATGAATACCGGTCTGCAGGACGCCTACAACCTCGGCTGGAAGCTGGCGCGGGTTGTCACGCGGCAAGCCAGCCCATCGTTGCTCGATTCCTATGCGAGCGAGCGCATGCCGGTGGCCGACCGGCTGCTAGAAACGACCGACCGCGCGTTCGCGCTGGTGGTTTCCGACACCTGGCTGGCCGCACTGCTGCGCACACGCATCCTGGCTCGCGTGCTCGCCCTGGCCATGCGCTTCGACTTTGTTCGCAAGCTCGCCTACCGCACCATCGCCCAGATCGGCATCCAGTACCGCAAAAGTCCGTTGTCAGAGAACCAGCCCGCCCTGCCCGGCAGCGCGCCGCGCGCTGGAGATCGCTTCCCCTGGCTGCGTCTCAAATTCGAGCCAGACGGCAAGGCACACGATTTATATTCACGCTTCGACGACACGCGCTTCAACCTGCTGGTGTTCGGGCAGCCTGCCCCTGCACTTCAAAGTGAGAACATCCTCATACACCACACACCCGACGACCCCGACAACGATCTGGAACTGTCGCGGCTTTGCATCCAGAAACCCTCTTTCTATCTGCTGCGCCCAGACGGTCATATCGGTCTTGCAGGTGCGCAGCTGGAGACGACCGTCTTGGATCGCTATCTGATTGAGCGCGTCGGCATAGGCGTCCATACGCCACCCGCTTGAGATGGATTTAGGCTTGAAAACAGCTCTGTGTTGAAGCCCGCGGTACATTTTTAGTACCCATGTTTTTTGAGCACTGTCGATACCGCCGGGAATTAGCCTTAAGCGGGTGGCGTCTCTGAACGCTGTTGCAAAGCCCATAGCCTTGCATAAACACCATTTGCAGAAAGCAATTGGGCGTGCGTCCCGCGTTCCGCGATCAGCCCGCGCTCCAGCACCACAATCTCGTCCGCGTCGGTGACCGTGGACAGCCGGTGCGCAATGACAAGCGTGGTGCGTGCACGCGCCGCTTCGCGCAGGGCTTCGAGAATCGCGCGCTCGGACACCGAGTCCAGCGACGAGGTGGCCTCGTCGAAAATCATCAGCGGTGGGTCTTTGAGCAGAGCGCGGGCGATGGCGACACGTTGCTTCTCGCCGCCGGAGAGCTTCAGTCCGCGCTCGCCGACTTCGGTGTCATAGCCACGCGGCAGCTGGGCGATGAAGCCGTCGAGATGTGCAAGCTTAGTGACGCGCTCGATATCGGCCCGGCTCGCGCCGGTTTTCCCATAACCAATGTTGTAGGCCAGAGTGTCGTTGAACAGCACGGTGTCCTGCGGCACCACGCCGATGTGCGCACGCAGCGAATCCTGGGTGAGTGCGCGCAGGTCCTTGCCATTGAGCGCGATGCGGCCGGATTCAACGTCGTAGAAGCGAAACAGCAGGCGCGCCAGCGTAGACTTGCCGGCGCCGCTGGATCCGACCACCGCCAGCTTTTTTCCCTGCGGAATCTCGAAGCTGACGTCGCGCAGGATCGGCCGCTCGGGGTGATAGCGAAAAGCGACACGCTCGAAGCTGACGCGCACCGAAGTGTCGAGCAACGTCGTCGAGTTCGGTGCGTCCTGCACCTTCGCCACCTGCTGGCGCAGCCCGAACATGCGCTGCATGTCGGTGAGCGCGCGCCGCATTTCGCGGTAGACGAACCCGAGTACGTTGAGCGGCACGAACAACTGCATCATGAAGGCGTTGATCGCGACAAAATCGCCGAGCGTGGCGCGTTGTGCGACGACATCCTCGGCGGCCATCCACATCAGCCCGGTGACGGCACCGGCAATGATCAGCGCCTGGCCGACATTGAGCGCGGACAGCGACAGCCGGTTCTGGCGCTGGGCGATCTCCCAGGCGGCAAGCGTATGGTCGTAGGCGGCGGCCTCCTCTGCTTCTGCGCCGAACAGCTTGACGGTCTCGTAATTCAGCAGCGAATCAATGGCGCGGGTGTTGGCGCGCGAGTCGAGCTGGTTGGCCTCGCGCACGAACCGCGTGCGCCATTCGGTGATCGCCACCGAGAAGATAATGTACAGCCCGACCGCCAGCGCGGCGATCAGCGCGTACGAGCCCCCATAGAGGCTCCAGAGAATCACCGAGACCAGCGCGATTTCCAGCAGGGTTGGCACGACGTTGAAGAGCAAAAACCTCAATAAAAAGCTGATGCCGGCTATGCCACGCTCGATGTCGCGCGACAGGCCGCCGGTGCGTCGCGTCAGGTGAAAGTCCAGATCGAGCGTGTGCAGGTGGCGAAAGACATCCAGCGAGGCGCGGCGGATGGCGCGCTCGGTGACGCGGCCAAAGACGACGTCGCGCAGCTCGCCGAACAAGACATTGGCAAAACGCAGGAGTCCATAACCAGCGAGCAGCGCCAGCGGCACGGCGATCAGGGTCGCATGGCTGCCCAGGCTGTCCACCAGGTGTTTGAGTACCAGCGGCAGCGCCACGCCAGACAGCTTGGCTAGTACCAGGCACGCCAAGGCCAGACTGACCCGCGCCGGGAATTCGCGCAGGTAAGGCAGGAGCGTTGCCAGCGAGCGCCATTCGCCGCCGCGCGGCGGTTCGGTGGAGTTCGACTCGGGGAGCCGCGTCGGGCGGCGGTGCGCCATCAGTGTGCTGTGAGCCCGGCGTGACTGATCAGGAAGAGCAACGGTTCGGGGTAGATTCCAATCAGCAGCATCAGCAACATCAGCAGCAAGGTGACCAGGCCGCCGGCGCGCGCCTCCCAGCCGAGCGTCACGTCAAAACCGATGTGCTTCATCTCGCCCATGAACATGATGATGATCACGCGCAGGTAGTAGTACAGGCCGATGGCGCTGCCGAGCACCACCGCGCCGACCAGCCACCACAGTCGCGCGTCGACGCCCGCGGCGATGACGTAGAACTTGCCGATGAAGCCGGCCGTGACCGGGATGCCGGCCAGCGACAGCAGCATCGCGGTCAGAATCGCGGCCAGAAACGGTCGGCGCCAGAACAGGCCGCGGTAGTCGTAGAGCTGGTCGGCGTCGCGCTCGCCCAAGCGGGCTCGACATCAGCGTGACGACGCCGAAGGCGCCGAGCGTGGTGACGACGTAGGTGATCAGGTAGACGCCGACGGCCTCGACCGCCAGCGGTCCGGTGGCGATCAGCGCCACCAGCAGGTAGCCGAAGTGCGCGATCGACGAGTAGGCGAGCAGGCGCTTGAGGTTGCTCTGCAGCAGCGCCAGCACGTTGCCGACGAGGATCGACACGATCGCCAGCACCGACAGCACGTTGCAGCAGCACGCCCGCTGGCTAGCCGCCGCCTTCGGCGAAGAAGCGCAGCAGCACCGCGAACACCGCGGTCTTGCTGGCGGTGGCGAGGAACATGGTCACCGGGCGCGGGTGCGCCTTCGTAGACGTCCGGCGTCCACAGGTGGAACGGCACCAGCGACAGCTTGAAGCCGACCGCGACCAGGATCAGCGCCGAGCCGACCAGCATGTAGCGTCGCCGGAGCGTCTCGCAGCCGACAGGCATTGCGCCAGCCCGGGGAAGGCCAGCGTGCCGCTGTCGGCGTAGATCAGCGCCATGCCGAACAGCAGGAAGGCCGAGGCGCCGCCGACAGCATCAGGTACTTGACGCCGGCTTCGAGCGCAGCGCTTGTCGTGCAAGGGGTAGGCGATCATGCCGTACAGCGGCACCGACAGCAGTTCCAGCGCCGATGAAGAACGAGGCGAAGTGGTTGCTGCACGCCAGCACCACGCCGCCGAGCGCGGCGAGCGTCAGCAGCAGGTAGAGCTCCTCTTCCTCTGGGTTCTCGCGATAGCCCTCGAGGTACGGCGTGCGACAGCGTGGCGTGGCCAGCGTCGCCGACAGGATCAGGCGCGCATGTAGAACAGCGCGTAGCCGTCGACCATCAGCAGCGGCGTGACCTGCTGCGGAGCACCTGCGGAATCAGGTCTGGAAACAGCAGCGGGCCGAAGAACACCAGCGAGCTGACCAGCAGCGCGGCGTTGAGGCCGGCGACGCACGATCGTGGCGTTCCACCAGTGGTTGCGCCGGATCGCGATGCGCCATCATCACCGCGATACTCGTAGCTGCCCGTCACCAGGATCGGCAGCAGCGCCAGCCATTGAGCCATGCGTGAAGCTCATGGCGCGCCTCCGGCCGCCGCGTAGAGCACGCGCCAGTGCCTGCATCGCCGCGGCCGAGGTGTCGAGCACCGGCTGCGGGTACAGGCCGAGCCACAGCAGGATCGCCATCGAGGCCAGCACCTGACGAGCTCGCGCCGGTTGAGGTCTTCGAGCTTGCTCCTCGGACTTCGACCGGGCCGTGGAAGGCGCGCTGCATCATGATCAGCGAGTACACCGCGGCGAGGATCAGGCCGGTGGCGGCGACGAGCGTGACGCCGAGATCGACCTTGAAGGTGCCGAGCAGCACCAGGAACTCGCCGACGAAGTTGCCGAGGCCCGGCAGGCCGAGCGCGGCGCAGCGGAAGAACAGCGCGATCGGCGGCAGGTACGGGAACGTCGACCACAGCCCGCCCATCTTGCGCAGGTCGCGCGTGTGCAGGCGCTCGTAGACCTCGCCGCAGAGGATGAACAGCGCGCCGGCCGAGATGCCGTGCGCGAGCATCGTGATGACCGCGCCCTGCAGCGCCAGCTCGGTGCCGGCGTAGATGCCGATCAGCACGAAGCCCATGTGCGAAACCGAGGAGTACGCGACCAGACGCTTGATGTCGGTCTGCGCGAACGTCATGAACGCGCCGTAGACGATGCCGACCACGCCGAGCCACATCGCGATCGGCGCGAAGCTCGGCCGAGGCGTTGGGGAACAGCGGCAGGCCGAAGCGCAGCAGGCCGTAGGCCGCGGTCTTCAACAGGATGCCGGCGAGATCGACCGAGCCCGCGGTCGGCGCCTGCGAGTGCGCGTCCGGCAGCCAGGAGTGGAACGGCACCACCGGCAGCTTGACCGTGAAGGCGATGAAGAAGCCGAGCATCAGCATGTACTCGAGCTCGGCGCGACATCTCGGTCTTCAGCAGGTCGCGTAGTCGAAGTCCAGCACGCCGGTGGCTGTCGTGGTTGACGAACACCAGGCCCAGGATCGCCAGCAGCATCAGCAGGCCGGAGGCCTGGGTGAAGATGAAGAACTTGGTCGCCGCGTAGATGCGGCCGCTTGCCGCCCGGGCGCGTCGTGGCCCCAGAGCGCGATCAGGAAGTACATCGGCACCAGCATCATTTCCCAGAAGAAGAAGAACAGGAACAGGTCGAGCGCGAGGAACACGCCGACGACGCCGCCCAGGTTCCACAGCAGGTTCAGGTGGAAGAAGCCGACGTAGCGGTCGATCTCCTTCCACGAGCAGGCCACCGCCATCACGCCGAGCAGGTTGGTCAGCACGATCAGCAGCAGCGACAGGCCGTCGAGGCCGAGGTGGAACGAGATGCCGAAGCGCTGGATCCACGGCGCCTGGTACTCGAGCGCCCAGTGCGGGTCGGCGCCGGCGCCGATGCCGGACATCGAGTAGTCGCCGGTCGCCCACAGCCAGCAGCGACAGGACCAGCACCAGCAGCATGGTGCACAGCGCGATCCAGCGCGGGAAGCGCGATGCCGAAGTGCGCTCGCCCAGCCAGCACAGCAGGCCGCCGATGAACGGGATCAGCGATCAGCCAGACCAGGATCATCGGGTCGTTCGTGCATCGCAGCAGCACCACCGCCAGCACCAGCACCGCGCCAGCCGACCATGCCCAGCGGCGTACCAGCGCAGTCTGGCCGGTCTGCGGCTGCGCGCGCAGCCAGCCGTGCAGCGCGCGGAATGCCGCGGGATCAGCCGATCGCCACGTCGACGCCGTCGTTGCGCGTTGACGCGCGACGAACCACAGGTAAGGCCGCACGAACAGCTGGTCGTACAGCCAGTCGAAGCCCCAGGCGCTGAACCAGAAGCGGCGCAGCAGCGCGCCGATGGCGTTGTTCGCGATCGCAGCCGCGCACGCGCGGCGTGCCGTAGGAACAGCAACCAGGCCACGCGCCATGCCGGCCAGCCGACACCGCACCGAGATGGTCTCGAGCGTGTGCTTGGCCGTCGCTCGCTCGGCGATGTCGCGGCTGCGGCAGCACCGACTCCAGCGGCAGGGGATGCAGCCGCCGAGCACGCGCGAGCACCGCCAGCACCGCCAGCGGCAGCGAGTGAGCGATGCCGTGGCCGGCACGTGCACGCTCGTCGGCTCGCTGCGGCTCGCCGAAGAAGGCGATGAAGATCAGGCGGAAGGTGTACAGCGCCGTCATGAAGGCGCCGAACAGGCCGGCGTAGAACAGGTCGTGGTGGCCGTTGGCCCAGGCCTGCCACAGGATCTCGTCCTTGCGAGCAGAAGCCGGAGGTGCCGGGGCAGCGCGACCAGCGCCGAGCGCAGCCGATCAGGAACACCCAGAACGTGAACGGGATCTGCTTGCGCAGGCCGCCCATCTTGAAAATGTCCTGCTCGTGGTGCATGGCCAGGATCACCGCAGCCGGCCGACGAGGAACAGCAGCGCCTTGAAGAAGGCGTGCGTCATCAGGTGGAAGATCGCCGCGCTGCCAGGCGCCGGCGCCGAGCGCCAGGAACATGTAGCCGATCTGGCGCATGGTCGAGTAGGCCAGCACGCGCTTGATGTCGGTCTGCGTCAGCGCGGTGAAGCCGGCCATCAGCAGCGTGATCGCGCCGACCCAGCCGACGCAGTTGCAGCGCGAGCGGCGACAGCTCGAACAGCACGTGGGTGCGCGCGATCAGGTACACGCCGGCGGTGACCATGGTCGCGGCGTGGATCAGCGCCGACACCGGCGTCGGGCCGGCCATCGCGTCCGGCAGCCAGGTCTGCAGCGGCAGCTGTGCCGATTTGCCGACCGCGCCGCCGAGCAGCAGCAGCGCGGCGATCGTCGCGATGTCGGAGCCGACCGGTCCACTGCTGCGGCGCCAGCACCATCAATTCCTGGATGTTCGAGCGTGCCGAGTTCGTGGAACAGGATGAACAGGCCGATCGCCATGAAGGTGTCGCCGACGCGGGTGACGACGAACGCCTTGCGCGCGGCCGCGCCGTTGGCCGGGTCCTTGTACCAGAAGCCGATCAGCAGGTACGACGCACAGGCCGACGCCTTCCCAGCCGAAGTACAGGAACAGCAGGTTGTCGCCGAGCACCAGGAACAGCATGCTGGCGACGAACAGGTTCATGTACGAGAAGAAGCGGTCGTAGCTGTCGTCGCCGCGCATGTACCAGGTGGCGAACAGGTGGATGAAGAAGCCGACGCCGGTGATCACGCCGAGCATGACCAGCGACAGGCCGTCGAGGCGCAGCGCGAAGCTGCGGCGCGAAGCCGTCGACGGTCATCCAGGTCCACAGCACCTGGGTGTAGGCGCCGCCCTCCGGCGGGTTGCGACAGGAATTCGCCAGCCGATCAGCAGCGTCAGCAGCGCCGACAGGCCGATCGAGCCGACGCCGACCATCGCCGCCGGCTTTTCCGGCAGCCGGCCGCGCGCGAACGCCAGGATCAGGAAGCCGAGCGAGCGGGAACACGAACACCAGTGGCAGAAGGTCGAGCATGTGCTTCAGCCCTTCATCTTGCTGAGCAGCGTCGATATCGAGCGTCTTGAAGCGCTGATAGAGCTGCAGCACCAGCGCCAGGCCGACCGCGACTTCGGCAGCGGCCAGCGTGAGGATCAGGATGAACATGATCTGGCCGTCCGGCTGCCCCCAGCGGCTGCCGGCGACGACGAAGGCCAGCGCGGCGGCGTTCAGCATGATCTCCAGACGACATCAGCATGAAGAGTAATGTTGCGGCGCACCAGCAGGCCGAGCAGGCCGAGCGCAGAACAGCACGCCGGCACAGCATCAGGCCGTGCTCCAGCGGGATCCCCGTCATTTGATGTTCTCCCGCCGCGCGAGGTGAAACGCCGCGACCAGCCCGCCGAGCAGCAGCATCGAGGCCAGCTCGACCGCCAGCAGGTAGGGCCCGAACAGCGCGATGCCGACGGCCTTGGCGCCGACTTTCGCTGGCCGCTGATGGCCGAGCCCGGCTGCGCGAACAGCAGTACAGCAGTTCGGCCAGCAGCAGCGCCGGCGAGCAGTTGCCGGGCCGATCCAGATGCGCGGCTTGCAGCCAGCTGCGTTCCTGCGCGCACCGCCGCGTCGCCGAGGTTCAGCATCATCACCACGAACACGAACAGCACCATGATGGCGCCGGCGTAGACGATCACCTCGAGCGCCGCGGCGAACGGCGCGCCGAGCGTGAAGAACATCACCGGCCGACCGCCAGCAGCGAAACGATCAGGTACAGCAGCGCGTGCACCGGGTTGCGGTGCGTGATCACGGCAAGCACCGTGGCCAGCACCGCGATCGCAGCGGAGACGTAGAAAACGATGGCAGTGAGTCCACGGCAGCAGGCTCTTCACGTCGATCGGCGCGGCCTCGTTCTGCGCCTCGCCCTTGTCCTTGCCGGCAATCGCCATGCCGGCGACGCGATAGAAGTTGTAGTCCGGGCTACTTGCCGGTGCCGCTGATCAGCAGGTGCTCTTTCTCGTAGACCAGGTTCTGGCGGTTGTACTCGGCCATCTCGAAATCCGGCGTCAGCTGGATCGCGTAGGTCGGGCAGGCTTCCTCGCACAAGCCGCAGAAGATGCAGCGCGAGAAGTTGATGCGGAACAATTCCGGGTACCAGCGGCCGTCCTCCTTCTCGCCTTTCTGCAGCGCGATGCAGCCCACCGGGCAGGCCACCGCGCACAGGTTGCAGGCCACGCAGCGCTCCTCGCCGTCCGGGTCGCGCGTCAGCACGATGCGGCCGCGGTAGCGCGGCGGCACGTAGGGCTTCTCCTCGGGATACTGGATGGTGGCGCGCTTGCGGAAGCTGTGCCGAAGATCACGCCACAGGCGACAGCAGCTGCGTGCAGAAGCCGTATCAACGAGGTCTTTCATGGCGCACTTCCACAGCAACCACGGCGCCGGTGACCGCGGCGTTGACCAGCGTCAGCGGCAGCATCACCTTCCAGCCGAAGCGCATCAGCTGGTCGTAGCGCGGGCGCGGCAGCGCCGCGCGCAGCAGGATGAACAGCAGCATGAAGAACGAAGGTCTTGCCGACAAACCAGAGCAACGGCATGAACTCCACGCCGAACAACGTCCAGCCGAAGGTCGGGCCCGAGCCAGCCGCCGAAGAACAGAACCGTCAGCATCGCCGACATCAGCACCACGCCACGTACTCGCCGACGAAGAACATGCCGAACTTCATGCCGGAGTATTCGGTGTGAAAGCCGGCGGTCAGTTCCTGCTCGGCTTCCGGCAGGTCGAACGGCAGGCGGTGCGTTTCGGCAAGGCCGGCGATCAAGAAGATCATGAAGCCCAGGAACTGCGGAAGGATGAACCAGTTGAAGCCATCCAAAGAACGCGTGCCCTGCTGCGCCGTACGATCTCGGTGCAGGTTGAAGCTGCCCGCCTGCATCACCACGCCCATGCAGCGACAGGCCCATGAACACTTCGTAGCTGATGGTCTGCGCGGTGGCGCGCATGGCGCCGAGCAGCGAATACTTGTTGTTGCTGGCCCAGCCGCCGAGCATCACCGCTGTACACCGCCAGCGAGGTCATCGACAGGAAGAACAGCAGGCCGATGTTCCAGTCGGCGGCGATGCCGACGCCCGGCGCGATCGGCACCACCGCGAAGGCCAGCAGGATCGTCACCATCACGATGGCCGGCGCCAGCACGAACACGAGCTTGTCGGCGAACGGCGGCATCCAGTCGTCCTTGATGAAAATCTTGATCATGTCGGCGACGACCTGGCCGAGGCCGAGAAACCACACGCGGTTCGGCCCGTAGCGGTCCTGCCAGAGGCCGAGCACGCGGCGCTCGACCCAGATCAGCATGGCCGACGTACCGACCACCGCGAGCAGGATCGCGACGATGATCAGCTCCTGCGGCAGATTCACGAAACGCTCCCGATGCAATCTTCAGCGGAGTGCCCGCGGTTATGGCTGGCACGCCCTTAAGACCCACCGGCAAGCCGGCGAGCGTGTGCGCCAGTTCGGACTTGAACTTCACCGGCAGGATCAATGAAACGCCCGCCACCTCGAACTCGGCCTTGGCGCCTTCATGCAAATTCAGCTTTTTCGCCGTCGCCGGATTCAGCGCGATGTACGAAGCGGGGATCCTGGCGCGCACGGCTGAACCGAGCGCGGACAAGGCCTCGCTGCCGAACAGGTGTTGCAGCGGCGTCACGCGCAATTCGGCGCTTTCAATCGGTGCCGCACGTTCGAAATACGCCGGCCGTGCATTTGCATCCGGCACCAGCAACCGCACGCCGGGATCGCCGCCCTTGAGCGGGCCGTCGATTTCCTGCTGGAAGCTCGTCACCGCCTGCGGCGAGTTCCAGCGCGGGGCCCAGAAGATCGGAATTTCTGCGGCCGGCAGATGGCTGCGCGCGCCCTCCATCGAGAACGCCAGTGGGGAGTCGCGGTCCTGCGGCGGACGCGGCTCGTGCACGTCGGCCTGAGCATCCATCGCGGTGCGGCCGCTGTAGCGGTGAGGCTGGCGCGGAATCTTCTGGCCCTGGATGCGGAACTTCGCCGTCGGGGCGGCACTCGACGATGCCCGCCAGTTTCGGTTGCGCCGCGGCGCAACCGGCGGTGAGCGCGTCGAGGTCGTCGCCCAGATCCTTGCCGACCGCCTGCGCGATCTGCTGCAACCAGCGCCAGGATTCCTGGATGTCGGAGTCTTTCGGCACGAACGTCTGGAAGTAGCGTTGTGCACGGCCTTCGTTGTTGACCAGCGTGCCGTCGGATTCGGCGAAACTGCCGGCCGGCAGCAGCAAATCGGCGCGGTCCGTCACTGCCGTGTTGATCGCAATCCAGCACGATCGTGTTCGGCATCATTGCCAGCGCCGCCTCGGTGGAACCAGCGCTGATGTGACGCAACAAGTCGTTCTCCAGCACGATCAGGGTGTCGACCTCGCTGGACTGCACGCGCGTCAGCACGGCGTCGAGCGTGCCGCCGCCCATCAAGGTCGTGCCGACGCTGTTGCTGTCGGCAAACACCAGAGAAATCTGCGGTGATTTTCCGGCTTTCGCCAAGGCGGTGCAGACGTTGGCCGCGGCCTGCAATACCTCGACGGACCCGCAGCCGGTGCCGGAAACGATCAGTGGGCGCTCGGCGCTCTTCAATGCCTGCGCGATCTGGCGCGCCAGATCGGCGTCGGTTTCGCTCAAGCCAAGGGCCGGTGTCGCATCGGGGTCGAGCACATGGACAATTTGCTGCGCGAGGCTCGCGATCCGCGCTGGCGTATCGCGAAAAGTGCGGGTCGCGATTTCGTCGAGGCCGGTGACCGCAGGTGTGGCGATGAACAGCGGGCTTTTGGCGTCCTGAGCAAGGATGCGCACCGAGCTGTCCTGCCACTGCGGAATCCTGGCGGCGGCCGCCATCTTGAACGCCTCCTGCCGCACCGACTGGCGCAGCGCCAGACGCCAGTCGTGCGCCGGTATTGAGCACGTCCTCGCCCAGCACCAGCACGGCGTCGGCGGCTTCGGCGTCGCGGATGCTGGCGATTTGTGCCGGGCCCCTGCTGAGGATCTCGGTCGCGAGCGAGTTCAGGTCCCCGCACGACTTGCGATTCGCCGCGGTAGAAATTCCCGGCCCCGACCAGCTCGCGCAGGCGTGGTTGGTCTCGAGCGAGGCGCGCGGCGAACCAATGCCGATGACGCGCTTGCCTTGCGATCATTGACAGCCGCGCGCGCTACAGCGCCTTCGGCCGTCAGGACTTCGCCGCTCCTGCCGCGCGCACGGCGCGGACGCTCGGCGTCGTTGGTGTACTGGTAACCGAAGCGGCCACGATCGCAGAGGAAGTAACCGTTGATCTCGCCGTGGTAGCGGTTCTCGATGCGCTTGACCGCGCCGTAACGCTCGCCGCGGTGAGATGTTGCAGCCGATCGAGCAGCTCGTGCAGATGCTCGGTGCGAACTGCATGTCCCACTTGCGCGTGTAGCGCTCGCCGTAGGGTCTTGTCGGTGAACACGCCGGTCGGGCAGACCTCGACCAGGTTGCCGCTGAACTCGGTTTCCAGCGTGCCGTCGCTCGGCGCGGCCGAAGTAGACGTTGTCGGCGGAGCCGAAGACGTCGAGGTCCGTGCCGCCGGCGTAGTCCTTGTAATAGCGCACGCAGCGGTAGCAGGAGATGCAGCGGTTCATCTCGTGGCCGATGAACGGGCCCAGATCCTGGTTGCGGTGGGTGCGCTTGGTGAAGCGGTAGCGCCGGTAGTTGTGGCCGGTCATCACCGTCATGTCCTGCAGGTGGCAGTGGCCGCCCTCCTCGCAGACCGGGCAGTCGTGCGGGTGGTTGGTCATCAGGAATTCGATGACCGCCTTGCGCATCTCGCGTCGCTTCCGCGATGCTCGATCGAGATGCAGGTGCCGTCGGCGCAGGGCGTCATGCAGGACATCACGATGCGGCCGGGCTTGTCGTTCTCGTCCTTGTAACTGCTTGACCGCGCACTGGCGGCAGGCGCCGACGCTGCCCAGCGCCGGATGCCAGCAGAAGTACGGGCAGGTCGAGGCCCTGCGCCAGGCAGCGCCTGCAGCAGGTTGGTCGCCGACTGGCACTACAATCGTGCGGCCGTCGACGTGGAAGGTGGCTTTTGTCATCACGGCCAGCCTTCAAGGCCGCGGGCAATGCCCGGCTTCGAATTCAGGCGCGGAAATATTTCAGCGCCGATTGCAGCGGCTCCATCGCACCGGGTGCGTGGGCGCAGAAGGTGCGGCCGGGGCCGAGCAGCCGGGTCATGCTGCGCCAGCAGTCTCGAGATCGCCGGGCCGTGCCGCGGCCGGCCTCGAGCGCCCGAGGATCTTCACGCTCCACGGCAGGCCGTCGCGGCACGGCGTGCACCAGCCGCAGGATTCCTGGGCGAAGAACTTCTCCAGGTTGCGCACCATGCCGAGCATGTGAGGTCTGGTCGTCGAGCACGATCATCAGGCCGGTGCCCATGCGCGAGCCGGCCTTGGCGATCGAGTCGAAATCCATCGGGCAGGTCGAGGTGCTCGGGCAGTGAGAAAGTCGGTCGACGCGCCGCCCGGCAGCCAGGCCTTGCAGCTTGCAGCCGTCGCGCATGCCGCCGGCGTGCTCTTCGAGCAATTCGCGCGCCGGTGGTGCCGATCGGCAGCTCCCAGGTGCCCGGGTTGCTTCACCTTGCCGGACGCGCCGTAGAGCTTGGTGCCGCCGTCCTTGCACTTGCGACAAGCGCGCTTGAACCAGTCCGTGCCGTAATGACGATCGGTGCGGCACGTTGCAGAGGGTCTCGACGTTGTTGACCACGGTCGGCTTGCCGCACAGGCCCGACTGATCGCGGGGAACGGCGGCTTGGCGCGCGGGATGGCGCGCTTGCCTTCGAGCGAGTTGATCAGCGCGGTTTCCTCGCCGCAGATGTAGCGGCCGGCGCTGGTGTGCAGGTAGCAGCTCGAAGTTGAAGCCGGTGCCGAGGATGTTCTTGCCGAGCAAGCCCGTGGCGTACGCCTCGGCGATCGCCTTGCGCAGGCGCGTCGGCGGCGACGATGTATTCGCCGCGCAGGAAGATGTAGCCGACGTCGGCCTGGATCGCGTAGCCGGCGATGATCATGCCCTCGATCAGCTGGTGCGGGTCGCCCTCCATCAGCAGGCGGTCCTTGAAGGTGCCCGGCTCCATCTCGTCGGCGTTGGCGACGAGGTACTTGTGCTTGGACGCGGTCTCGCCCATCGGCACCAGGCCCCACTTCACGCCGGTGGGGAAGCCGGCGCCGCCGCGACCGCGCAGGTTGGCGTCTTTGACCAGCGCGGTGACGTCCGGCGGTGCGAGCTTCAGGGCCGCGCGCAGACCCTGGTAGCCGCCGTGCTTTTGGTATTCGTCCAGCGTCAGCGGCTGCGCGCCGCATGCGGCAGGTCAGTGGCTTGGTCGGTGCGTTCACTTGTACTGCCCCAGAATCGTGTCGAGTTTTTTCTCGTCCGCTGTTTCCAGATCACGGTGCGTGTCGTCGTCGATCATCATCGCCGGCGCGCGGTCGCAGGTGCCGAGGCAGCACGATCGGCAGCAGCGTGAAGCGGCCGTCTGTCGTGGTCTGGCCCGGCTTATGCCGAGTTTGTGCTTCGAGCTGTGCGTTGAGCTTGGGCTCGTCCCATGATCCAGCAGGTGACGCGAGTCGCAGACGTGAATCACGTGGCGGCCGACCGGGCGGCGATAGATCAGGTTGTAGAACGTGGCCACGCAGTCGACGGCGCGGCGGAGGTGCCGAGCTTGGCGGCGATGTCGGCTGACCGCCTCATCCGACACCCAGCCGCGATGCTTCTGCACGATCTTCAGTGCTTCGATGGCCGCCGCCGCGGGCTGCTCGTAATGCGGCAGCTCGTGCTCGATCGCGCGATGCTCCTCGCGGTCAGCTCGAGGCGCTTCGGCCTGTGGGCAGGTCGGATAAGCTTGACTGGTCATCGCTTAGCGGTCCACGTCGGCCATGACGAAATCGATCGAGGCGATGTACGCGATCAGGTCCGGCACCATCATGCCGTTGCGATGACCGAAGGGATCTGCTGCAGGTGCGGGAAGCTCGGCGTGCGGATGCGCGTGCGGTAGCTCATGGTGCCGCCGTCGCTGGTCAGGTAATAACTGTTGAGGCCCTTGGTCGCCTCGACCGTCATCGAGCACTCGCCGGCCGGAATCACCGGGCCCCACGACACGCTGCAGGAAGTGGGTGATCAGGGTCTCGATGTCCTGCAGCGTGTGCTCCTTGAGCGGCGGCGTGGTCAGCGGGTGATCGCGCCTTGTACGGCGCCGGCCGGCATGTTGCTTCAGGCACTGCTCGATGATGCGCAGCGCTGGCGGATTTCCTCGACGCGCACCACGCAGCGGTCGTAGACGTCGCCGTTGTTGGCCGGTCGGCACATCGAACTCGAAATTCTCGTAGCCCGAGTACGGCCGCGCCTTGCGCAAGTCCCAGTCGCAGCCGGTGGCGCGCAGGCCGGGGCCGGTGACGCCCCATTCGATGCGCTTCCTCGGTGTTGTACGCGGCCGATGCCGATGCGAGCGCTTCTTGAGGATGGTGTTCTGCAGCGCCATCTTCTCGTACTCGTCGAGGCGCTTGGGCATCCAGTCGATGAACTCGCGCACCAGCTTGTCCCAGCCGTTCGGCAGGTCGTGCGCGACGCCGCCGATGCGGAACCAGGCCGGGTGCATGCGAAAGCCGGTGATCGGCCTCGATCACGTCGTAGGCCTTCTGGCGGTCGACGAACATGAAGAACACCGGCGACATCGCGCCGACGTCCTGGCACGTAGGTGCCGTAGAACAGCAGGTGCGAGGTGATGCGGAAGAACTCCGCACATCATCACGCGGATGACCTTGACGCGCGTCGCGGCACCTTGATGCCGGCCAGCTTCTCGACCGCCATCACGTACGGCAGGTTGTTCATCACGCCGCCGAGGTAGTCGATGCGGTCGGTGTACGGGATGTAGGTGTGCCAGGACTGGCGCTCGCCCATCTTCTCGGCGCCGCGGTGGTGGTAGCCGATGTCGGGCACGCAGTCGACGATCTCCTCGCCGTCGAGCTGCAGCATGATGCGGAACACGCCGTGCGCCGACGGGTGGTTCGGGCCGAGGTTCAGGAACATGAAGTCGTGGTCGTCGCCGCTGCGCTTCATGCCCCATTCCTCGGGCTTGAAGCGCAGCGTCTTCCTGCTCGCGCGTCTGCCTTGCAGCTGGTCGAGCATGGAAGCGGCTCGAACTCGGTGCGCGCGCGCCGGGTGGTCCTTGCGCAGCGGATGGCCTTCCCAGGTGCGGCGGCATCATGATGCGGCGCAGGTGCGGGTGGCCGTCGAACTTGATGCCGAACAGGTCCCAGACTTCGCGCTCGTACCAGTTGGCGTTGGGCCAGAGGCCGGTCACGGTCGGCAGCGCTCGGGTCTCGCCCTTCGAGCGCGCACCTTGACGCGGATGTCGGCGTTCCGCTCGAACGACATCAGGTGATAGACGACGGTGAAATCGGCTTGCGGCTGGCCCGCGCGGTTCTGGCGCAGGCGCTCGTCGATCGCGGTGAGGTCGTACAGCATCTGGTACGGGCTTGCGACCTCGTGCTTCAGGAAGCTTCAGCACCTCGTGCAGCTGGCCGGCGCTGCACCCACAGCGTCGGCATGCCGTCGGCGGTCTGCTGCTGAATCTGCGAATGCGCGACGTCGGCGAATCGCCGCGGGCAAGCTCGAGTGCGCGATGCACGGCGCTTGCCGCGCACTAGTGGATGCCGGTGCGCGCCGTCGGCCATGGGCAGTCCGTCGTCCTCAGACTCGTAGTCGCGGCGTGCGCAGGTCGGTCGCGCGCCATGCGCTCAGCACGCTTGACGTCGCGCTGCGACAGCTTGTCGGCGCGCGTGGCACGCCCTGCGGCGCCGACCACCCACGACAGCGGACGCGTTCCTCGCCGATCGAGTTCTGCAACAGGATCAGCGCCTCCAGAAACGCCTCGGGGCGCGGCGGGCAGCCGGAGATGTAGACGTCCACCGGCAGGAACTTGTCGACGCCCTGCACCACGGAATAGATGTCGTACATGCCGCCGGAGTTGGCGCAGGAGCCCATGCGAGATGACCCACTTGGGCTCGAGCATCTGCTCGTAGCAGCGCTGGATGACCGGCGCCATCTTGATGAAGCAGCGTGCCGGAGATGACCATCAGGTCGGCCTGGCGCGGCGAGGCGCGGATGACCTCGGAGCCGAAGCGCGCGAGGTCGTGCGTGGCTGGTGAACGCGGTCGCCATCTCGACGTAGCAGCAGGACAGACCGAAGTTGTACGGCCAGAGCGAGTTCTTGCGGCCCCAGTTGACGGCGAAGTCCGCCATGTCCTTGAGCTTGCCGAGGAAGATGCTGCGACTTGACCTGTTCGTCGAGCGTCGGCGCGGCGCCGGGACCTTCGTACTTCTTCAGGGGTTTTTCGGTCGGACATGTCAGCTAGCGCCGGTCCGCTTTTTTCTGCTTTTGTGGCGCCCATTCCAGCGCACCGACGCGCCACAGGTAGATCAGCGCCGCAGCAGTATGGCGACGAACATCATCGCCTCGATGTAGCCGGGCCAGCCGACTTCGCGCGCCGACCAGCCGCCCAGGTGCAGCAGGTAGACAGCTTCCAGGTCGAAGATCACGAACATCATCGCCACCAGATAAAACTTCGACGACATGCGAAAGCGCGCGCCGCCGGTATGCACGATGCCGGACTCGTAGGGGTCGAGCGTCGCCTTGGTGTAACGCGTGCGCTCGCCAAGGACCCACGAAAGGCCGAGCATCACCGCCGCCAGTCCAATGACGAGCAGGGCGTAAAACGCGACGTAACCGAGCGCTGGGCTGGGTGTCACGGACTCTTCTCTCCCCGTGAAATTTATTCTTTCGCTAGTGTAATTCAGCGCTCGGTCAAAAATACATGTAGGGCGCTTTATTCAACACTTGAAGGCCCTTACCCGCTTGGGCTGCTTTTAGGGCTTTAACGGCAGGATTCGAAAAACCAGTGGTACACTTTTAGTACCATTGATTTTTCGACAGTGGCTGGAAACGGCCCTCAGCCCACTTGAGCGGGTGGCGAGGTGGCAAGCCCGGATAGCAGCAACCCTTGCATAAATTGCTCGATCTCGGTCTGGTGGCGCAGGTAATAGCGCGCACGTGAGGTCGGCGACTGGCCTACCCGCACCGTCAGGCTCAGGTCCGCATCGGTCATTTCAAAGACATCTTCGTCCGTTTCTTCATCGCCGATAAACACCATGCGCCGAGTGCCCAGGCGCCGATGCGCCGCCATGAGCGCGGTGCCCTTGTGAATGGCGATGTCCGGGATCAGGTTGATGCCATAAAGACCCTCGACCACCCTCGCGCCCGCCAGTTGCGTGGCCGCAGTACGCAGGGCCTCGGCGGTGGGCGAGTGCTGAAAACTGCGGCGATAGTGCAGGGTCAACGAGTAGGTTTTGTCTTCGATCTGCACGCCCGCCAGCGCGTGCGCCACGGGGGCAAGGGTCGTGCGCCACTCCCGCACTTTGTCCTTTATCGAATCCAAGGACGCGCCGGAACTCTCGAGTCCGTGATTGCCGATAACCTCCTGCAGCGGAATGCCGTCCACCAGGCGCAGCACATCCGCACGTGCGCGGCCGCTGATGACGATGCAAGGCTGCTGATGCGCCAGGCGCAGGAGCAGGGTTCGTGTGGACTCGCGCATGCACGAGTCCTGGGGGTCGTCCACGATCGGCGCCAACGTGCCGTCGAAATCAAACGCCAGAAGAATCTGGGGACCGGCGTGCGCCTGCAGCAGTGCAGGATGATCGAGGATCGGCAGCACCGGAGGTCTTAATCTTCCCGCGTCGAGGTCAACCGGCCCGCCAGCTGTTCGCGCCGCCGCAAGCGGCCGGCATCGAGCAGCATGCGTCCGGCCCAGCGATACACATTGAATTCGGCGACCAGTGCTCGCATCGAGTGCATGCGCGCGCGTTGCTCCGCCGGCGACATCTCCAGCGCCGCCAGTAACGCGGCGCTGGCTTCTTCGAGATCGTAAGGGTTGACCAATAAGGCTTCGGTCAGCTCGCGCGCCGCGCCGGTGAACCGCGACAGCACCAGCACGCCCTGCTCGTCATCCCGAGCCGCGACAAACTCCTTGGCGACCAGATTCATGCCGTCGTGGACGCTGCTGACGTAACACAGGTCTGCCGCCCGAAAGAGCTGGAACACGTCGGCCGGTTCGGTGTGCGTCTTGCGCAGCACAATCGGCTTCCATGCGTCGGTCGCCCAGCGCGCGTTGATGCGGTCTGTCAGGGCTTCGACATCGCGGTTCAGTTGCGCGTAGCGCTCGATCAGCGTGCGGCTCGGTGAGGCAATCTGGATAAACGTGAAGTGCCCGCACAGTTCGGGTTTGCGCTCGAACAAGCGCTCGACCGCGCGCAGCCGCTCCTCGATCCCCTTGGTGTAGTCGAGCCGGTCCACGCCCAGGCCAATGCGCGTGCTGTGCGGCAACCCGAGTTCATCGCGCAGCGCCGTTCTGCAGTCTGCCACCGGCGGCGCGGCCTGCACCCAGTGATTAGGCCATTCAACTGAAATCGGATAAGCCTTGACCAGCGTGCTGCGCTGATGCTGCACCACGGCTTGCGTCTCGCGGTCAATGCGCGATTCCAGAAAGCGGTCTGCCGCGTCAAGAAAATTGTTGCAGTGAAGCTGGGTGTGAAAACCAATGATGCTGCTGCCCAGCAGGCCTTCCAGCAATTCGACATGCCAGGGGCAGATGCCCAGTTGCTCGGCGTTCGGCCATGGGATGTGCCAGAACGTCAGGATGGTGGCCTGCGGCAGGCGTTCGCGCAGCAGCTTGGGCAGCAACGCAAAGTGGTAGTCCTGCACCAGAATCACCGGATCCGCGCAATCCACTTCCGCCAGCACCGCGTCGGCGAACTTCTGGTTTACGTTCTTGTATTGCAGCCAGTCCTCGGCGCGAAACGCCGGCCGCGTGTGCGCCACGTGACACAACGGCCACAGCCCCTCATTGGAAAGCCCGTAGTAATAGCCACGCTCCTCTTCGGGCGTCAGCCACACCCGGCGGACCCAGTACGAGCCCTCGCCGGGCGGCATGCGGATGCGGCCGTTGGCGTCGGCGGTTTCACGATCGGCGTTGCCCGCACCATGCGCCACCCAGACGCCCGAACACGCGCGCATGATCGGCTCCAGCGCCGTGACCAGTCCGCTGGCGGGATGCAATACCTTTATTTTTCCGGCGTCGTCGCGGACATGAAGATACGGCGCACGGTTGGCGACGACGATGATCCGTTCGCCGTGCAGATGACGATTCAGCGTCAGCCGCAGGCGCTCAGGCGTCCAGGTGCCGCCGCGCAGGTCGGCCTCCTCCTCGGTGGCTAGCCGCTCCAGCAGTTCGCGCATGTCTTTCATCAGCGGCACAAACTCGCCGCGGCGCGTGTCGGTTTCTCCGCGCACCATGCGCCGCAGTTCGGCACTCCAATCACGCCACGACAGGCGAAACGCGATGATCGTCACGGCGGAGGCCAGCAACGTGAGTACGCCGAAGGCCATCAGCAAATAGCGGCCGGTTTCCGCCTCGCGGCGGGCGGCGAAGCTGAGGTCATGCACCAGCACCACGACACCCAGCGGCGCGGCGTTGTCGTCCAGGATCGGTATGGCGCTGGCATGCACGCGGCCGCCGGGAATCTCCGCAATCTGGCGCCAGCTCTGCAAACGGTCGCCGGCACGGACGTGCGGGCTGATCTGCGCGCATCCGAATTTCTCATGAAAATTCGGCGTTTCGGCCAGCGGCTGCAGCTTGGCGTCACAGACGGCCGCCGCCAGGATTCTTTCGTCTCGGGTGATTTCGATGAGCAGCTTGCGCAGGTCACGAACATCGCGGCGGCTTAAATCTGCCGCCAACGTCCGCCGCAGCCCGATCACGGCCAAATCCGCCCGCAAAGCCACATCGCGCTCAAACCACGCGCGCGTGGTGCGCTGAACGCCAAACCAGCTGGCCGCACTGAGCAGCCCCAGGCCCGTGATCAAGACCAGGACAAAGCGGATTCCGAATCGCATCTCGCATGAAACTCGCCTTTCACGCTCTGCGTCAAGCCCGCATCTGCTAGTTTTGACACATGCAACTTGAAGATCTGGGTCTGATCGGCAACTGCCAGATCGCCGCGCACGTGCATCGCGACGGCGGCATCGTCTGGTCGTGCATGCCGCGGTTCGACTCCCCGCCGCTGTTCGCGCGCCTGCTGGACGAAGCCGGCGGCGGTGAATTCCGCGTCGCTCCCGCCGACGGCAGCGCCGGCAAACAACGTTATCTCGACAACACCAATGTCCTGGAAACGCGCTTCGAGAGCGCCGACGGCAGCTTTCGCGTCCTCGACTTCGCGCCGCGCTTCGTGCAGAACGAGCGCAGCTTTCGCCCGACGCAACTGGTCCGCATTGTCGAACCGCTGAGTGGCACGCCACGCATCCGCATCCACTGCGATCCGAGGCTGGGCTGGTCACGGCAAAAACCCGAGCGCCAATTGGGCTCACACCATATTCGCTACGAGGGTTATGACAGCCCGCTGCGCCTGACGACCGACCTCTCGCTGTCGTATCTCAACGACACGCCGTTTGCACTGACCGAAAAAAAATATCTGGTGCTGGCCTGGGGCGCTCCGGTGGAGGAGGCCCTGGCGCCGCTGTGCGAACGTTTTCTGACCCAGACGGTTCTGTACTGGCAGCGTTGGGTCAAGCATTGCAACATCCCGCCGCTGTACCAGCGCGAGGTGATCCGCTCGGCGCTGGCGCTCAAGCTGCACTGCTACGAGGACACGGGCGCCATCGTCGCCGCGCTCACCACCTCGATCCCGGAATCGCCCGGCAGCGGCCGCACCTGGGATTACCGGTATTGCTGGCTGCGGGACGCCTACTACACGCTCAACGCCCTGCGCCTGCTCGGACATTTCGAGGAGCGCGAACAGTTCATCCAGTACCTGCTGAATGTCGCCGGGCGCTCGACCGGCCTGAACCTGTCGCCGCTGTATCGAGTGGATGGGGGCGCCGACCTCGAAGAAAAGATTCTTGAAACCTGGCCGGGCTACAACGGCGACGGCCCGGTTCGCATCGGTAACGGCGCGGCGCTGCACCAGCAGCACGATGTCTACGGAGAAATGGTGCTGGCGCTGACGCCGGTATTCCACGACGAGCGATTCCAGCTCGAACGCACCGAGGCCAGCCTGGAACTGCTGGAACAACTGACGCGCAAGGCCCTGTCGGTAGCCGGTACACCGGACGCCGGACTGTGGGAGCTGCGCACCGCCTGGCAGCCGCAGACTTTTTCCAGCCTGATGTGCTGGGCCGCCGCCGACCGCATGGCGCGAATCGCCCGACAATACCGGCCCCCACTCGCCGCTGAGTTTGAGGCGGCCGCCGTGCAGTTACACGAGCGGATTTGCCGCGAGGCCTGGAGCCCTGAACTCTCGGCGTTCACCTCCACCCACGGCGGCAATGCGCTTGACGCCGCCCTGTTGCAAATGGCACCGCTTGGATTCCTGCCGCCCCACGACCCGCGCCTGCACAGCACCGTGGACCGTTTGCGCGAGCAGCTGAACCTCGACGGCTGGCTGATGCGCTATCGGGAGGATGATGGCTTTGGCCGCCCGACCGTAGCCTTCGTGCTCTGCACGTTTTGGCTGATCGACGCGCTGGCGCGTGCGGGCCGCACCGCCGAAGCCCGCGAAGTGATGCAACGCTCACTGGCGGCGCAGTCACCTCTTGGCTTGCTGGCCGAAGACTACGATCCGTCAACGCATCGGCAGAGCGGCAATTTTCCGCAAGCCTACTCGCACGTTGGTCTGATCCACGCTGCGTTCGCCGTCTCGCCGTCCTGGAACGCATTTCTGTAGCACGAAGCGTTGCAAAACACGGTACCCGCTTGCGGCCTTTTGAGGCGCATTTGGGGCACTGCGCAAAAAGCAGTGATACTAAATGTGTATCACTGCTTTTCGTCAACCCAGTTCTACCGGCCAAATTTCACCGCAAGCGGGTGGGTCCCGATACGGGCTGCGCACGCCCGGGATCAGCCCACAAATTGCCGCCGACAAGTCGTGCGCAATTTGAGGCTGACGGGTAGGCTGTTGCGGCGACGTAGACGCAGGGGATTCAATCATGACGCTGACTCATATTCTGCTGACGGCCAATCTGCTGATGGTGGTGACGTTGTTGACTTGGCTTTGGATGCTGCATCGCCGCACGACGACCTTGAACCACAGCGCCGGAACCCTCGCGGCCGGGATCGGCGCACTGCCACGCGATCTGCGCAGCGAGGCACAACGGGCCAGCATCCAGTCGGCCCCGTTCTACACCATCGAGATCCTCAATCCACTGGAAGTTGCGGCCCAGGAATCACGGCTTGGCCGGGTTTTCAGCGGCCTCACACCCGTGATCGTGCGGCGCGAGGTGTACCGCCAGGCACGCGGCATCATCCGCCAGCAACTCGCCGATCGTGGGATCAAGGCCGAAGTAAAACTGCATGGCTGAGGTCCTGATGCTGACCGTTATTGGCGCCCTTACCGCGGGCGCCGCCGTTGCCGCGTATTCAATCCTGCGCCGTGTCGCCGCCAGTGACGCGCTGATTCAGCGCAGCAGCGTGCAGCTCGCGGAACTGCGACGGGTGTTGGATCGAGCCCAACGGCTGGCCGCTGCATCCGCCGTGGCTGAAGGCAGCGTTGAAGGCAGTACGCGGCTGGTGCAGAGCGCGCATCGCGGCATCGCGGCGATCCCGTTCGGCCTGCTCGAGGCCATCCCCGCCACCCGCAACACCGTCAAAGCGGTGCGCAAGACCCACGACTTCATCGCCGATGGCGTCTATGAAGCGATATCGGGTACGAACAAGATCGTTGGTCGCGTATTGCGCGGCGCCGGCAAGCCGCCGGACAAAACAGAGCACTAAAAAACGGCCTAAAACGGGTGCGGGGATTTCAGTCGGGATACCTGTTACGCCGCTTCGAGGATGAAACGCTCACCCGCTTGCGGCTGTTTTGGGTACTTTTCTGGTACATCTCGAGTAACAGTGGTACTAAATGTGTACCCCTGTTTTTCGGGGTTCTGCGTTTTAGTGCGCTAAAGCCTCTGCAGCGGGTGGCGTCGTGGCGGTCTCACGATGCGGTTCGTGCGGCACCCAGCCCATGATCCAGAGCATGACGAAGAAACCGATCACATAGGCAACGATGACGTGCCAGCCGGACTTGAGCCAGCCACCGACGCTTTTGGCCTGCGGAAACAAATTTGAAATCGCTACGCCGGCGCTCGATCCAAACCAGATCATCGAGCCGCCAAAACCAACCGCGTAAGCCAGCACGCCCCAGTCATAGCCGCCTTGGTCCAGCGCCAACTTGGTCAGCGGAATGTTGTCGAACACCGAAGACAGGAAGCCGAGGCCGAACGCGGTCTGCCAAGACGCGGCTGGCAAGGTCTCGACCGGCATCATCGAGGCCGTCGCCACCAGTGAGATCAGGAACAAGCTGCCTTTGAGAGAATCCGGCAGGACTTTCCAGTCGGTTTTGGTAAACAGCCCGGCGATTCCGATCGCCGCCCAGACTCCGGCAGCCGGAAAATCCAGCAATAGGTTGGCGGCGATGGCGCCAACCAGAATCAGCAACACCGCGATCAGGCGCGGCCATTGCAGCTGGTGCTGGCCTTCGATGTGCTCCTGGATCGGCTGAAAGCCGTGCTGCTGGCGCGCCGCAATGACGCCGAAAAACAACAGCGCTGGCACAGCGGCGGTATAGGCCGACAGGACGTCGCGCCAGTCCACGCCGTCGATCCACATCATCGTGGTCGTGGTGTCGCCGAGCACGCTGCCGGCACCGCCGGCATTACTGGCGGCGACGATGGCGGCGAGATAACCGATGTGCACCTTCTTGTGAAAGACATGCAGGGCAATGGTGCCGCCGATCATGGCGCCGGCGATGTTGTCGAGAAACGCCGACAACACAAACACCAACACCAACAATGTGAATCCGCCCAGCCAGCCGTCCGGCAGGATGCGCGGCAACAGTTCGGGCGCCTCGGACTGTTCAAAATGGCGCGCCAGTACCGCGAACCCCAGCAGCAAGCCGAACAGGTTGATCAGAATCGGCGCTTCGTGGGTGAAATGCACCGCCGGCTCGAAGGTGGCATCCGCCAGCAGCTTCATAGTCAGCACGGCGGCGAGGCCGGTGAGTCCGACTTCCAGGGTCTTGTCGTGAAACAGGGCAACGCCCAGCAGCGTCAGGCCAAACGCCAGAAACTCCATGCGCACACCGAAGAACATCATCTGCGACTGCGGCAGCGCCCAGGCGGACACGACGATCGCCGCCATGACGTACAGCCCCACGCTCATCAGGATTTTCTTGTTCACGAGTGCTTCGCCTAGACTGTTTGAACTCCATGATAACGACTCGATAAAGAATCAGGCATGTCGTTTACCGCCTGGTATTACCCGCTGTTCCTGGCCACGGTCGTACTGCTGTACTGGCGGCTGCCCGCGCGCGGTCGCATCTGGCTGCTGCTGGCGGCGTCGTACACCTTCTACGCCGTGTGGGATATCCGCTTCCTGTCGCTGATCCTTGCCACCACGGTCATCGACTTTTTCTGCGTCAATGCCATCGACGGCGGGGCCAAGCCCGCGCGCCGTTCGAGCGCGACGCTGGCCTTGCTGCCGGTGCTGTGGCTGTTGCTGATCCAGGCGCTGGGTTTGAGCGGGCAGCCGGTGGCGACGATCTACCTGCTGGCGGCGCTGGGCCTGAGCCTGGCCTATGTCGGCGTGTTCGAATCGTTGTGGCGACTGGAAGGCGAGGCGCGGCGTAAGGCGTTTTTACTGTTGAGCATCCTCAGCAATCTGGGCGTGTTGCTGTTCTTCAAGTACTTTAATTTTTTCATCGACTCGGCCGCGGCGCTGCTGAACACCGTTGGCCTGCCCACCGATGCGGCCACGCTCGCCATCCTGCTGCCGGTGGGCGTGTCGTTCTACACCTTCCAGTCCATCGCCTATTCGGTGGATGTCTACCGCAAGCAGATCCACGCCTGCCGCGACCTGCCGCTGTTTGCGGTGTACATCGCCTTCTTCCCGCAGTTGGTGGCCGGGCCGATCGAGCGGGCACGCGATCTGCTGCCGCAACTGGAAGCGCCGCGCGTGTTCACGCTAGGCGACTTGCACGAAGGCGCGCGCCTGCTGCTGGTGGGCTTCTTCAAGAAATTGTTTGTTGCCAACAACTGCGCGCTCATCGCCAATTACGCGTTCGCCTTGCCCACGCCAAGCGCGGGCTGGGTGGCGCTCGGCGCGTTCGCCTTTGCGTTTCAGATTTATGGCGATTTTTCCGGCTACACCGATATCGCGCGCGGTTCGGCGCGCCTGCTGGGCGTGCGCCTCACCGAAAACTTCCGTTTTCCGTATTCCGCACGCGGCCCGTCCGACTTCTGGCAGCGCTGGCACATCAGCCTGTCGTCGTGGTTCCGCGACTATCTGTACATCCCCCTCGGCGGCAATCGTTTTGGCAATCTCTTGACGCTGCGCAACCTGTTTCTGACCATGCTGATTGCCGGCCTCTGGCACGGAGCGACCTGGATGTTCGTGCTGTGGGGTGCGTACCACGGTGCGCTACTGGTGCTGTACCGGATAACGCCGCCACTGACGCGGCTAGAAACCGCCGAGGGCTGGGCGAAATTGCTTTCGATCCCGACGATGTTCCTGCTGACAGCGCTGGGCTGGATTATCTTCCGTAGCGCCGACGCCGACATGCTGGCGCGCATGCTCAGCGGACTGTCGGATTGGGCGGGCACCGACTGGGCCGACCTCAAAGGTCCCACGCGTTGGATTGCGCTGCACGTGATCCCACTGTGGATCCTGCAATTCGTCACCCGGCGGGCGCAGGACGAATCCGCGCTCGACCATGTGCCGGTGTGGCTGCGCGGCGCCCTCTACTGGTTCTTGTTCATGCTTGTTGTCTCGTGCGTCACGATCGACGTCGAGTTCATTTACTTCCAATTCTGATGAAATTTTTTAGCAAAGCCTTCCTGATTGCCTTCGGCCTTTGGGCATTTCTGGAAGCCGGTGCGCATGTGTTTTTCTCCGACGGCATTCTCGGTCGCTTCGAATACGGCTACCACCCGACCGCCGGCTGGTTTGAATACGACAACCGCACCGAGCTGCGCCGGGTCGGCGGTGCGCGCTTTCGGCCGCAGACGATTCCCAAGCCCAAACCGGCGGGCACGACGCGGGCATTCGTCATCGGTGGCTCGGTGCCGCGCGGGCAAGCAGTGGAGACGGCGTACGCCTACAAGCTCGGCGAGTCGCTGAAGGCGGCAGGCACGCCCGCCGAGTCGTACAACCTGGGTATTCCCGGCTACGGCAGCGTGCGCAGCCTGATTCTCCTCAAAGAGGCCATGCGCCACGAGCCGGACGTGCTGCTCTTGCACCTGCATGGCGGCAATGAATACGAGGACGATCTGGACTGGAATCGCGCGCAAAACTTTCGCTCGTGGCACCCGCGCAACTGGCTGATGAAGAGCTTCACCATCGCGCGCCTGTTCCAGATGAAGGAAGAGCAGGCGTACTGGAAGTGGCTGTCACCACCGATTCGTGAACTGACCGCGGTGCATGACGAAATGGCCCGCATCACCGAACAGCTGCGCGACCCCGATTCGCCGCTGGAAAAGCGCTGGCGAGAACGCATCGCGCGCAACACTGAACGGACGGCGGAATTCGCGCTGTGCAACGGTGTACCACTGGTGCTGGTGATACCGAACATTCTGGATCGCAAGGCCGGCTATGTTTTTGACGACCAGGGCTTGGCGGCTCAGGCCCGCGAGCTGGCCAAACGCCCGGGCCTATTCAGCTTTTGGGGCGCCGACGAGTTCCGCAAACTGAAGCCCGAAGCGATTGACCCGATGTTTTTTCGCGACGGCACGCACATGTATCCGGCAGGGCACGAATTTTTGGCGCAAAAGCTCGTGCCGGTCATTCAGCAAGCCTTGCAATCACGACGGCAGTTGCAGCGTTTGCAACCCCAAGACACCTGCGAGCAGGCGTTGGGAAGACTGACTCCAGAAGAGGCTGCGACGTCACGGTAAGAGCGCAGCAATCGAGCGCCTCGCCCTGCGAAGAACCCCGCCGGCCGGATGCCGCATGCAGGGGCCAAAACCCGTCAGACATTCATTGGCGCTTCGCGCTCGCGCACCCTCACGGGTCTATACTTTGATCATTAGAGCGCGGAGACCGCCATGGCCGAAACAGTCACCCCATACAAAAACCTCGACGAGTTTTACCCTTATTACCTCAGCGAGCATTCCAATCGCACTTCCCGTCGCCTGCACTTCATCGGCACCAGTATTGCCATGGCGCTGTTGGCCACCGCGCTCGTCACGCAAACCTGGTGGCTGATTGCGGTGGCTTTTGTTCAGGGCTATGCCTGGGCTTGGGTCGGTCACTACATGTTCGAGCACAACAAACCGGCGACATTCAAATACCCCTGGTTGTCGTACAAAGGGGATATGCGCATGTGGTACCAAATGCTCACCGGCAAGATCGCGTTTTAATACTGGAACTCCAATGAAAAAAATACTGCTGGTCCCCCTTCTTCTGGTTTGCGGCGCTGCGAGTGCCGATTTCCTCTCTGGTACGGAATTGCGCAAAGCGATCTATGCCTATGAGCTGGTGAGCCAGAAGACTCCGGGCAGCCGTCTCGATGCCGGCACGGCCATCGGCTATGTGTCCGGCGTGTGGGATGCCAGTTATTTCGTGACGTTCTGCCCCGGCAAAGGCATCTCCCAGAGCCAGGCCATCGCCGTGGCCAAGAAATATCTCGATAAGAGCCCGCAGCGCATGGAAGAGCCGGCTAAAACCCTGCTGTTGGAAGCGTTCGTCGAGGCGTATCCCTGCAAGCCCAGCAGCCCCTGATTTATTCCCACAGGGGAGTAGAATTCGCGCCCCATTGAGGGCGGGGTATGTCTGAGCAGCACCATTTCGATGTGATTGTCATAGGCGGCGGCCACGCCGGTACGGAGGCCGCGCTGGCGGCCGCGCGCATGGGCGTGCGCACGTTGCTGGTCACGCAGTCGATCGAAACGCTGGGGCAGATGTCGTGCAATCCGGCCATTGGCGGCATCGGCAAGGGCCATCTGGTCAAGGAAATTGACGCGCTGGGCGGCTTGATGGCGCATGGCGCCGACCACGCCGGCATCCAGTTTCGAACGCTCAACGGCAGCAAGGGTCCGGCGGTGCGCGCCACCCGCGCGCAAGCCGACCGCGCGCTGTACAAGGCGTTTGTACGCCACGCGTTGGAGAACCAGCCAAACCTCACGCTGTTCCAGCAGGAAGTCGAAGACCTGGTGGTCGAAGCCGCTGCCGTGCGCGGTGTCGTCACCAAAATGGGGCTCAAATTCTTCGCGCCCGCCGTGGTGCTGACCACTGGCACGTTTCTCGGCGGCAAGATTCATGTGGGGCTGACAAATCATCCCGGCGGCCGTGCCGGTGACGCACCGAGCAATGCGCTTGCTGCGCGTTTGCGCGAGCTGCACCCGCGCGTCGGCCGGCTCAAGACCGGCACGCCGCCACGCCTCGATGGCCGCACGATTGACTGGAGCGTTCTGCAAGAACAGCCGGGCGACACGCCGACGCCGGTGTTCTGCTTTATCGGCACTCGTGACCAGCATCCGCGACAAGTGCCCTGCCACCTCACCCATACCAACGAAATCACCCACGAGATCATCCGCGGCGGCTTTGACCGCTCACCGATGTTCACCGGAGTAATCGAAGGCACTGGCCCGCGCTATTGCCCGAGCGTCGAGGACAAGGTCAATCGATTCGCCGGCAAGGCCTCACACCAGATTTTTCTGGAGCCGGAAGGCCTTTCCACGACCGAGATCTATCCCAACGGCATTTCGACCTCGCTGCCGTATGACGTGCAGGAGCGGTTCGTGCGCACCATCAAGGGGCTTGAGAATGCGCGCATCGTGCGGCCGGGCTATGCCATCGAATACGACTATTTCGATCCGCGCGACTTGCAGTTGTCTCTCGAAACCAAAGTCATCGACGGGCTGTTTTTCGCCGGCCAGATCAACGGCACAACGGGCTATGAAGAAGCCGCGGCGCAGGGCCTGCTGGCCGGCGCCAATGCCGCGCTGAAAGTGAAGAACGAAGCCCCCTGGACGCCCGCACGGCACGAGGCGTATATCGGCGTGCTGGTGGACGACCTCGTTACCCGCGGCACCACCGAGCCCTACCGCATGTTCACCTCGCGCGCCGAGCACCGGCTGCTGCTGCGCGAGGACAACGCCGACGCGCGACTGACCCCCACCGGCCGCCGGCTGGGGCTTGTCAACGACAGGCGCTGGTCTGCGTTCTGTGACAAGCAAAATGCCATCACCACGGAGCGCAGCCGTTTGTCCACCCTGAGGGTCAAGACCGACAAGGGCGACTCGATTGCCGCGCTGGACTACCTGCGCCGGCCCGAGGTGAATTACGCCTGCCTGCGCGAACGGCTGGGCGGACTGGATGACCCCATCATTGCCGAGCAGATCGAAATCGAGGTCAAGTATTCCGGCTATGTCGCGCGCCAGCAGGACGAAATCGAACGCTCGCGCCGGCATGAAGAAACCGCGTTGCCGTCAAGCTTTGATTACGCCGCTGTTGCCGGGCTCTCCAACGAAGTGCGCGCCAAACTGATCCAGCACAGCCCCGAAACCCTGGGCCAGGCCGCGCGCATCTCGGGCATCACGCCCGCCGCCATTTCGCTATTGTTGGTTCATCTGAAAAAGCACGCACGCGAATTCCCAGCGCCTAACAGGCTTCGCACCGCCTCCCAATAATCCAAGAATAAGGAAAACAAATGAAACAGCTCATTGCTTTGTTCACCCTGGCCTCATTGATGCTGTCCGCTCCGCTGCTCGCCGACGAAGCCAAAACGGCCGAAGCCAAGGCCGATGTCAAAAAGGCGGCCGTATCCACCCAGGACGCCGTCGTGACCACGTTCGAAGAAACCAAGGCCGCCGTGGGAGCCAAAGTCGAAGCCGGCACCACCGCCGTTAAAGACAAGTTTCAGGAAGTCAAAACCAACGTTCAAGACGCGACCAAATCCGGCGTTGCCAAAACACAGAAGACCGCCAAGAAAGTCGGCCAGACGATCAAGGACGGAGTCGTAACAGCCACCGATGCGGTATTGGGTACCGGCGCCGAAACCGGGCCCGAAGAAAAGAAAGTCGAAGAGAAGAAGTAACAAGGTTTCAAGCATCAGATCCACCTTTATCCCCTCCCCTCAAAAATAAGGAAAATTCATGAAGACGCTCATTGCACCGTTTGCCCTCGCCACCCTGATGCTGTCCGCCCCGCTGTTCGCCGCCGATGCCGCCGCCAACGCTGAAGTCAAAGCCGACGTCAAGACGTCGGTTGAAACGAAGAAAGACGAAGCCGCGACCAAAATGGAAGAGACCAAGGCCGCGACCGAAGCCAAGGTCGAGTCCGGCACCGAAGCCGTGAAAGACAAGGCCGCCGAAGTCAAAGCCGACGTGAAGGCCGGCGCCGAAACCGGCACTGCCAAGACCAAGAAAGCCGCCAAGAAGGCGGGCAAGAAAGTCAAAGCCGGAGTTTCGACCGCCACCGGTGCGGTACTCGGTGCCGGCGCCGCCGTCGGTGATGCCGTGACCGGCGACACCAATGCCGAAGTCAAAGCCGACGTTAAGGCGGGCAGCGAAACCAAGACCGAAGACAAGCCGGTCGAAGAAAAGAAGTAAGTTTCTATCGCTTCAAACAAGGGCCGCGAAAGCGGCCCTTGTCATTTGTGGCTCAAAAAAACGGCACTCCTCGCTTGCGGCCCATTTGGGTATGTTTTTTAGTTATGGCGAAATTGAGTGGTACTAAAATCGTATCACCGAACTTGACGAACACGCTGAAAACAGCCGGAATATGTTTTAAGCGGGTGAGAATTTTTCCTTCTCAGGGACGACCAGGGGATATTCCATGAACACTTTCAAACTATTTGCGGCGCTGCTGATCGTCGCATTTCTCGCCGGCTGTGAACCGGGGCCCTCAGGCGCGAGAGGTGCCGCAGGCCCTGCCGGAGCGGATGGAGCACCCGGAGCGCCCGGACCTGCTGGTGCAACGGGTGCCACGGGTCCTGCCGGACCCGCGGGTGCTGCCGGTGCGGCCGGTACGGCCGGGGTAACTGGACCCGCTGGCCCGTCCGGAACCAGCGTTTTCTTTTTTGTCTTCGATACAACCGCTGGCGCAGGACAAGTGCTCGCAGCCGCTGCGAACGTGGCATTTGGCTCAGACGGACCGACCAGCGGCACGGGGTCATTCACCATCGACGCTACCCGCCAACTGATTACGCTAGTTACGGCGGGAACTTACCGTGTGCGCTACAAAATTCGAGTCGCGAGGGATGGAGACTTTTCGCTCACCCGGAATTCCGCCGCCATTGCGGGCGGTGGGGCGAGTTGCACCAGTTTCACGGAGCAAGTCGCGCCCGAATGTTCAGGCGAAGTAATCGTGGCGGCCGCCGCGGGCGATGTGCTGGCCGTACAGAATTCCGGTGCCGGTGCGTCGACCGTAGTGTCTGTCGCGGGAAGCGCCACCGCCGCCACACTGGTAATCGACAAGCTGCTCTAATCAGGCGAAGCGGTTGTAAACCTCCAACTCGGTACGGTTGAGCAAGATCAATGGCTGCTCGGCCGGCGATTGCTCGGCGCTTTCGCGGCTGAGCCCCAGCATCTGCAGGTAATACGGCACCAGCGCCACGCGTATGGCGCGTTCGAGCATGCCACTGTGCATGCCGTAGTCGGATTCGATTACGCGTTTTTGCGCCGGCGTCAGGCCCGGATGCGCACCGACCTTAACCTGCACGAAATTGCGCCAGTCCCAATCGTCGTTCGCGTTTTTATCGCTCGGGTCTTTCAGTTCCGGCAGGCCACTGATGCGTGCGAGCAGAAAATCGCGGTAGCCGTTATGTGCCTGCGACCAGGCGCGCACATGCCAGCGGCCGGCGCACGCCAGCGCATGCGGCGCCAGCAGCAGCTTGCGCGGCTCGGGGTGGGTCATCGACTGGTAATCGGCGGCCAGCCAGCGTTTTTCGCGGATGGCGGCCGTGACGCGCTGCAGAATGCGCACGTCGAACTCCCGCTCGGGCCGCTCGATCACCTCGACGGGTGCGATGCCTCCCATCAGCGTCGCCAATGGGGAATCCGGGGCGCCCGCCCTGAGCCCCTGGTTACGCAGCACCAGCAGAAATTCCTGCGCGCTGCCGCGCAGCAGTCGCGGCTCAAAACGGTCTGATGCCGTGTAACTACCGGTTTTTTCTTCAATCAGCAGGTTTTCGCCACACTGCTCCTGGTACAGCGCAAAGTCCTTGTCGGCTTGCGCCGTGGTGACGCCGAAAGTGGCGCGCAAATCGGCAGGGGCCACGCGCCCGGTCCAAATTACCTGAGCTTCGAGGTACATCAAGCGTTGGCGGATGTCCCAGCGCAGAGTTTCCAGGTTCATTTTTGGTGCATTAAAAGTTTGCCGGTCACAAAATCGCCATTAATTCTGGAAAGCCCGAAAAATCTAGGTTTGTTGCACTGCACAGTAGGCTTATCCACAGGTTTGTCCACGCCCCCTGTGGAAAAAAATAACGATTGGCGCACGCTCAACCATTCGGGTTGCAGCCGATGCGCTCGA
Source organism: uncultured Gammaproteobacteria bacterium (assembly GCA_963807375.1). Classification (GTDB taxonomy): domain Bacteria; phylum Pseudomonadota; class Gammaproteobacteria; order Nevskiales; family Nevskiaceae; genus JACPFV01. The sequence goes on along the minus strand of CAWEBP010000003.1, from coordinate 969,433 downwards.
GTAGGCCGTCGAGCTCATCCAGCGAATGAAAACGGATGCGCAGCTCGCCTTTACCTGATTTTCCGCCCAGCACCAGCACGGGATAGCCCAATTGATCAGACAATCGCGATTCAAGCGCCCGCCAGTCGCCCGGCTTGGCTGGCGTGAACACCAGCGTGCGCTCCAGCAGGATGCGCACGCGTTTTTCCAGCGCGCGCACGGTGAGCTTGCCGGCAACCACATCCACTGCAAGCCGCTTCTGGTCGCGCACATCGAGCCCGGCCAGCACCTTGGCGTGCGACAGCGGGATCAGGCCCTCGTTGACCATGCGCCTGCACCGGGCGCGAGGTTCAGCAGGCGCAGGTGGTTGCTGACGTATTCGCGCGACTTGCCGATGCGCGCGCCGATCTGTTCGTGGGTCAGCTCGAACATCTCGCCCAGGCGTTTCAGGCCGGCCGCGGTTTCCATCGGCGTCAACGACTCGCGCTGCAGGTTCTCGATCAGGCCGACGACGAAGGCTTCGGTGTCGGTCAGGTCGTCGCGGATCACCGCCGGGATGTCGTGCAGACCGGCGAGCTGCGCCGCGCGCCAGCGGCGCTCGCCGGCCAGCAACTCGTAGCCCCAGACGCGGGTGCGCAGCACGATCGGCTGCACCACGCCGGATTCGCGGATGCTTTCGGCCAGCTCCGCCAGCGCCTCGGGATCGAAATAGCGCCGCGCCTGCTGCGCTGCCGGGCCGGATCAGGTCCACCGGCACCGGTTTGATTTCGGCTGGAAGCGCTACTGCGGACATCGGGCGAAATTGGCTGTCAGACAATCTCGAATCCGACTATTCAGAAACATGCCATGGAAGAGCAATACCGCGCCATCATCGAGGCCATCGGCGAAAACCCGCGACCGCGAGGGACTGCGCCGCACGCCGCAGCGCGCCGCCACGGTCGCTGGAATTCCTGACCCAGGGCTACAGCAGAACCTGCAGGACGATCGTCAACGGCGCCATTTTCGAGTCGACCAACGACGAGATGGTGATCGTGCGCGACATCGAGCTGTACTCGCTGTGCGAGCACCACCTGCTGCCGTTCATCGGCAGTGCCACGTCGCCTACCTGCCCAACGGCAAGGTGCATCGGCCTGTCGAAGATCCCGCGCATCGTCGACATGTTCGCGCGCCGGCTGCAGATCCAGGAAAACCTGACCAAGCAGATCGGCGAAAGCATCCAGAAAGTCACCGGCGCCAAGGGCGTGGCGGTCGTCATCGAGGCGAAACACCTGTGCGCGATGATGCGCGGCGTCGAGAAGCAGAATTCGGTCGATGACCACCTCGATGATGATCGGCCGCTTCCGCGAGGACCAGCGCACCCGGCAGGAATTCCTGACCTTAATCCGGCCCTGGCATCTGTTTAAGGCACCTGCCGCACGTAAAACGTATGAGCATCGAGATCCAAGCCATGAATCCCGACCTCGCCCGCGCAGCGCGAAGTGCTGAACTCCGTCGCGCCACAGGTGCGCAGCCTCATGCAGCGCCACAAGGACAGCCGCAAGCTGTGGATGCCCAGCGAGCTGCTGCCCAACACCGACCGAGCACGACGCCGAACTGATCGCGCTGCGCGAACGCGCCGAGGCCTGCCCGACAGCGTGCGCGTGGCGCTCGCCCTCAACCTGCTGACCGAAGAAGGCCTGCCGCATTTTCACCGCCTGGTTGCCCAGTACATGGGCCACGACGGCGTCTGGTCGGAATGGAACAACCTGTGGACCGCCGAAGAAGACCGCCACGGCTGCGTGCTGCGCGACTACGTGCGCGACGCCCGCGTCTTCGACATGGTCGCGCTCGAGCGCATGCAGTACCAGTACATCGAGGCCGGCTTCAACCCGGAATGGCACGCCGACCCCTACCGCCTGCTGGCCTACACCAGCCTGCAGGAAAAGGCGACGCAGACCTCGCACTCCAACGCCGGCCGCATCGCCGGCGAATACGAGCCGCTGATCCAGCGCATCCTCGCGCACATCTCGGCCGACGAATCGCGCCACTACGTGTTCTACCGCGACAGTTTTTCCGAAGTGCTGAAGGCCGACACCAACCGCGCGCTGGCGGCGCTGGCCTCTGTCGCACCCGCGCTGGCGATGCCCGGCCACAACATCGACGGCTTCGCGCAGATGTCCGAGGTCGAGCGTCGCGCCGGCATCTATGGCCCGCGCGAATATCTCAGGCTGGTCGAAGACCTGATCAAGCACTGGGCGATTGACCAGATGAGCAATCTGTCGAGCGCCGGGCGCGCCGCGCAGGACAAGCTCATGCAACTGCCCAAGCGGATGGCGAAGGTGGCTGAATACATCGAAAAACGCGCCCACTCGCGCGCGTTCTCGTTCGAGTTCATCTACAAACGCGCATTCGAGATGGCGGCAGGGTGAGAAACCTGCTCGACAAACGCGCCCTGATCACCGGCGCCGGCAGCGGTCTTGGCCGGTCGCTGGCGCTACTTTTCGCAAAAAACGGCTGGCGTGTGGCCTGCACCGACCGCGACGCCACCACCGCCGCCGACACGCTGAAGCAGATTGAAGCCGGTGGCGGGCAAGGCCTGGCCATGGCGCTGGACGTCACCTCTGAGCCCTCGTTCACCGCCGCGGTCGAGCGCATAAAAAAAGACTGGGGCGGCCTGGATGTGCTGGTCAACAATGCCGGCGTCGGCAGCAGTGGCACGGTAGAAGACGCGCCGCAGTCGCAGTGGGACTGGGTGATGAACATCAATTTCTACGGCGTGCTGCGCGGCGCGCGCGCGGTGATCCCGCTGATGAAGGCGCAGAACGGTGGCCATATCGTCAATGTCTCCAGCTTTGCCGGCATCGCCAATCCGCCGGCCATGGCCAGCTACAACGTCGCCAAGGCGGCGGTGGTTTCCCTGTCAGAAACGTTGCGTTTTGAACTGTTTCCCAACGGCATCGGCGTCAGCGTCGTCTGCCCCGAATTCTTCAAAACCAACCTGCTCGCCACCAGCCAGGCCAGTGCGCCGGGCGGCTCCACCGGCAACTCGCCGCAGATTGAAAAAATCGTCAGCCACCTGATGGACAAAGCCCAAGTGACCGCCCAAGACGTCGCCGCCGACATCTATAACGCGGTGATGGACAACCGCTTCATGGTGATCCCGCACCCGGATGCAAGGCAGCGCTATCACTTCAAGCGCTTGGCTCCCGAGATGTATTTCAGAGCCGCGCAAAAAGCGACGGCCAAGTTCTTGCAAAAGATCAAGGCAAAATCGTAAAGCTGGCAGGCGCGGACTCGTTGCTGGCACCCCATTCCACCGCTGTCACGCGCGCCGCGGGCGGGCCTTTTTGCAGCCAGGCCCGCAGCTTTTCCAGCGCGGCGGTGTCGCCGCACGCCAGGCCTTCGACGCTGGCGTCGGGCAAATTCCTGATCCAGCCTTTTAGATTCAGGCGCTGCGCTTCAAAGACCGTGGACTGGCGGAAGAAAACCCCCTGAACCCGGCCGCGGACAACGAACTTGTAAGATGAGCCCATATGGGAATCGTAAGCCGCCTGCAGTCCCTGCGCCGCGCCGGCGAGACGATGATTGCCGAGCGCCTCAACGGTGAAGCGCTATCGCTGTCGGCACTGATACCCGGCCGCGCCGGTCCGCTGTGGCAGATGCAGCTGGAGATGAAGTCCGAGCCCGAAGCCGGCGGCGAGCGCCTGCACCTGCGCGCACATTTCAAACTCAGTCTGCGCAAGGCGCTGCCCGCGCCAAAAGACAATCCAGGGTTTCAAACGGCTACGGGTTTGCCAGCACGAGTTGGCCAATGGATTGAGCGGCGCATGGACTCAAGACTGATGCAGACGCTGGCGGCGCCGCTGCTGGATCGCGACCTCAACACCTGGGTCGAAGTGCAAAGCTCCACCGCCCCGCTCGACGCCGGTGCCAAGGCGCTGTTGCCAACGCAACTGGCCCGGCTGGGCATCGAGCCCAAAAACGATCAGGCGGTTCAGGCCTGGGCCGGCGAGCTGCGCGGCGCCAAGCCAGGATTCGCGCAGATGACCCTGCTGCAACTCGATCAGCGCCATTTGCCTGCCAATCTAAAAAACGCTTTCGCGGACAAGCCTTTTCAGTTGAGTGCGGCGGTCGTCAACGTCATCGAAGAATCTCATTAGCTGCCCATGAGCTTGATCGTCCCGCGGGAGCGCCGCGATCAAGTGCTGCACCTGGCGCTGCCGATCATCGGCGGCATGATGTCGCAGAACCTGCTGAACCTCGCCGACGCCTGGATGGTCGGCAGCCTCGGCGAAGCCGCGCTCGCCGCCACCGGCATTTCCAACTTCGTCAATTTCATGGCGGTGGCGTTCATCACCGGCATCTCGCCGGCGGTACAGGCCATTGCCGCACGGCGCATCGGCGAGGGCCGCGCCGACGAAGCCGCCGCGCCGCTCAACGGCGGATTGATGCTTTCAATCATGATCGGTTTGCCGCTGACCCTGATCCTGGTGCTTGCCGCGCCCTCCATGCTGGCGGCGCTCAACCCCGATCCGGTCGTCGTGAGCGAAGGCACCGCGTATCTGCAATGGCGGCTGGTCGCCATCGTCGCAGTGGGCATGAACTTTTCCTTCCGCGGCTATTGGAGTGCGCTCAAGCTCGCGCACTACTACATGTACACGCTGGTGTTGATGCACGTGCTCAACGTGATTTTCAGTTACTCGCTGATCCACGGACTGTTCGGCCTGCCGCGCATGGGCACCGCCGGCGCCGGGCTCGGCACCACGCTGGCGATTTTCGTCGGCACCGCCGCCTACATCTGGATCGCACAGTCGCGCCAACCCGTGCAGGGCCTGATGACGCGCAAGCCGACGCCCGAGCAGTTCAAGTCGTTGCTCAAGCTCGGCCTGCCCTCGTCGGTGCAGCAATTGTTGTTCTCCAGCGGCTTCGTCGCGCTGTTCTGGATCATTGGCAAAGTCGGCACCGCCGAGCTCGCCGTCGCCAACGTGCTGGTCACCCTCACCCTCACCGCCATCCTGCCCGCGATCGGCCTTGGCATCGCGGCGACGACGCTGGTCGGGCAGGCGCTGGGCCGCAAGGACGCCGTGGATGCGCACCGCTGGGTCTGGGACGTCTTCAAGGTCGGGCTGTGGATATTTGTGCCGCTGAGCCTTGGCATGGTTCTGTTTGCCGACTTCGACCTGCGCTTTTTCCTGCGCGAGCAGCACCTGGTGGACCTTGGCCGCTGGCCGCTGCGGCTGGTCGGTGCAACGATTTTTCTCGACGGCCTCGGCCTGATCATGATGAATGCGCTGCTCGGTGCCGGCGACAGCAAGCGCGTGATGTTCGTCGCCACCGGTTTGCAGTGGGGCCTGTTTCTGCCGGCCGCTTATTTGCTGGGGCCGGTGCTGGGCTTTGGCCTGCTCACCATCTGGCTGGCGCTGGGCATCTCGCGCCTGATGCAGACGGCGATATTCACGTCCGCCTGGGAAAAGCGCGAGTGGGTACACATCAAGATTTAGACCGGCTTAGAATCTTTGCTTCCTCTGCGAAAGTACCCATGCGCCCGATCCGAAATTGCAGTGCTGTAATCCTGATGCTGATTGCGTTGGGCGCCGCGGCCCAGGCCACCGTGACCGAAGTGATCGAGCTGCGCTCGCGCCGCGGCAGCGAAATGCTGCCGATGGTGCAACCGCTGGTCGCGCCCGGCGGCAGTGTCAGCGCGCTCGACAGCAAGCTGGTGGTGCGCGCGACGCCGGAGCAGATAGCAGAAATCAAACGCGTGCTCGCCGCACTCGACAAGCCGCCGCGCCAACTGCTGATTTTTGTGCAGCAGGACGGCTTCGATGAAGCCAGCCGGCGCTCGGCGGGCGTCAGCGGCAGGTACAAATTCGACGGCGGCGCGGTGGCCGCACCGGGGCCGCACGGCACGGTGCCGCATCAGCCCACGATTGAAATTGGCGACGAGCGCAACAGCAGCCAGAGCGGGGGCACCCATCAGGTGCGTGCGCTGGAGGGGCGCGAAGCACAAATCCACATCGGCCAGAGCGTGCCGTACGTCAGCAGCTACTCGACGCCGGGCGGCGGAGTCACCGAGCAGGTGGATTTTCGCGACGTGTTGACCGGCTTCATCGTTGTGCCGCGGGTGCAGGGCAAGATGGTGGAGCTGGAAATAAGCCCGCGCGCGGAGCGTCTCGTCACCCGCGGCGTCGCCCGTGGCAGCGTTCAGGTGCAAAGCATCAACACCACCATCAGCGCACCACTCGGCGAATGGTTCGACATCGGCAGCGCGGTGCAGACCGTCAGCCAGCAATCCAGTGGCATGCTTCACCGTGGCAGCAGCCGCGAACAGACCCAGCACCGCGTGATGGTGAAGGTTGAGGAAGTCCGTTGAGTCCAAAAAAAGCCACCCGTCGGCTACAAATCGGCGCAAGCCGTTGGCGCCAATTCGTGGACCGATCCCGGGCGCGCGCAGCGCGGATCGGGACCCCACCCGCTTAAGACCTCAAATAGTCATTTCCAAGAAGACACGAAAAACGCGCGGTACACTTTTAGTACCACTGTTTTTTTGATATCGGCCCTAAAGGCTCTTGCAAAGCCTCAAGCGGGTGGCTCGAATCAAAGCAGCTTCACCCCAAATAAATCCTTGGAACGGCGCCAGATATAACTGACCGTCGCCAGCGTCAGCGCACCCCCAAATAGCACGGAAGGCACCGTGCCCATCAATTTAGCGGCAAGACCGGACTCGAACGCGCCGAGTTCGTTGGATGAACTGACGAACATGCTGTTTACCGCCTGCACGCGACCGCGCAGGTGGTCGGGCGTCATCACCTGCAGAACCGTCTGGCGGATGATGACGCTGATGCTGTCGAACGCACCGGTGAGAAACAGCATCGCCACCGACAGCCAGAAGCTCTTCGACAACGCAAACACCAGCGTGGCCAGACCAAAGCCCGCCACCGCCAGCAGCAGATTGCGCCAGGCGTTTTGCATCGGCGTGTAATAGGCGCAGACCAGCATGGTCAGCAGCGCGCCGACACTCGGCGCGGCGCGCAAAATTCCCAGGCCTTCGGGGCCCACCACGAGAATGTCGCTGGCGAACACGGGCAGGATTGCGACCACGCCGCCGAACAGCACACTGAACATGTCGAGCGAAATCGCGTAAAGCAGAATCCGCGTCTTGAACACGTAGTCCAGGCCTTCGCGCAGGCTTTTCCAGACGTTGGGGGCTAGCGCGTCCTGCGGCGGGGGATGTCGCGGTGCGATACCCGAGATCAGCCAGAAGGCTACGGCGAAGGCGGCCAGCACGACCGCCAGCGTGCCGCTCAATGAGAACGCAACAATCATGAATCCGGCGCCCGCGGGGCCGAGCACCGCGCCGGCCTGCCAGAACGTACTGATCCAGGTCGATGAATTTGGATACAACGCACGCGGCACCAAAAATGCCTTGAGCGATGAGCCGGCGGGCGAATAAATGCCGCGCGCAAGTCCCAGCAGAAACATCGTGCTGTAGATCGTCCACAACAGCGACGAGCGCGACAGCAAGGCGTAGGCCGCGGGCCGCGTCACCCAGAGCAACACCACCGAGCCCAACATGATGACCAGCATGGAAAGCTGCATCAGCGCGATTTTTTCGCGCCGGTCGGCCAGATGCCCGCCGAACAGCGCGAGTGTCATGAAGGGAATCGCCTCGGCCAGGCCGACCAGCCCCAGCGCCAAGGGGTCGCCGGTGATGCGGTACAGCTCGTAGCCGAGCGCGACCTGCTGAATCAGGATTGCCGCGGTGATCAGGAACGTGGCGATGCTTAAGCGGCGGAACTCCGGGTAGCGCAGTGCCGCAAACGCATCGTGCTTGGCTACCGGCATCCGTTACTTGCCAAACCAGCGTGCGCGGATCGCCTTCAGCCCCCAGGACTGGTGGCGGGCCATGAGGCGTTTGAGTTCCAGTTTTGGCGTGGCTGGCGTGTTGAGACCAAAGTCCAGCGTCACCGCGGTTTGGTAGCCGGCCTTTGCGACCAGATCGCGCACCGGTTCATTCCAGCCGCCGTAGGGATAGCAAAAATGGTGGATGGGAATGCCAAACAGGTCTTCGAGCTTTTTTTTGCTCGCGCTGATTTCTTCGCGCGCTTGGTCGAGCGAAACCTTGGTCAGGTTCACATGCGATGACGTATGCGAGCCGATGGCATGGCCTGATGCGATCCACTCGCGCAGTTGCGCGGCGTCCATCAGGGGTTCGGCCGCCTCGCCCCATTTCACGTCCCAGTGGTTGGTTCCGCCGATGGCGTCCGAGACTACGTACTGCATCGCCTGGAATTTGTAGCGCGCCAGCGGCTCTATTCCAAGTCGCAGCACGTTCACGTAAGCGTCGTCGAAGGTAATGACGACACGCCCGGGTTTCACGCCATCGTCCGCGGCCTCATCGAGCGTGGCGCTGGTGAATCCCGCCTCGTGCAGCTCGCGCAACTGCGTTTCAAACAGGCGTTCGCGCGCATACAAACCCTTGAGCTTGGCGCCGCGCGCCGGTGCGCCGAGCTTGTGATACGTAAGAATCGGCAGCCCCTGGCCAAACCAGTCGCGAAACGGCGCCAGCCGGTGGTAAACGCGGGAACGCGGCTCGGTCATACGATCAGGGCGTACAGCTGGCGCATGCGTGCGGCGTAATGCCGGCGGTCAAATACTTTAAGTGCGTGCAGGCGGCCCGCTTTGCCAAAACGCTCGCGCAGTCCGGCGTCCAGCGCCAGTTGTTTCATCGCAGATGCCAGCGCGTTTGGATTGCTGGGTGGCACCAGCGTGCCGTGCTCGCCGTCGATAAAGGTTTCGGGTATGCCATCAAGCCGCGTGGCAATCACCGGTTTTTCGCAGGCCAGTGCCTCGACCACCGCCAGCCCCAGCGCCTCGTTGCCGCTGGGCGGGTGCACCAGCACGTCGAGCCCGTTCAATACCGGCAGCACGTCATTGCAAAACGGCAAGACCTTGATGATTTCCTGAAGTCCCTTTTCGCGGATGACCGCTGCGATCTGCGACTGCGCCAGCATCATTTCGCCGACCAGCACGAAACGCGCCTGCGGCACCTCGGCGTGCACCCTGGCCGCGGCATTGACGAAATCCAGATTGCCCTTGGTGCCGACTGAAACGAAGCGGCCGACCAGGCCGAATCCCACCGTGTTGGCGTCCCACCCGAGCGCGGCGCGCCATGCGTCGCTCCCAGTATTGGGGTAAGGGCGAAATCGTTCGGTATCAATGCCCGGGTAAATCTGATGCAGCTTTGTTCGCGGCCCATTCAGGTTTGCCGCCAACACGCCGTAAACCGCCTTGGATACCGCCGCGACGTGGGCAAAACGCAGTAACAACGTGCGGCTCATCGCGCTGGGTCTTGTCATCAGATGACGCGAAATCACCACGCGGGGAAACCTGCCCGACCACAGGGCAGCGAGAATCGCCGCCCAGTAATCCTCGCCCTGATGGGCGTGCACGATCTGGATGCCGTGGCGGCGGATCAGCCTTGCCAGTCGTCCCACGCTGGCATAGGGCCGGCGATACGGAACATCCAGCGTAGTGACGCCCGCAACGCCGCGAGATTTTTCGGTCAGCGGCCGGCCCACGCCACCGGCCACCCACACTTCGTCACCGGCCTGAGCCAGCCCGACGCACAGATCAAACGTGGCGCTGTCCACGCCACCGCCGCCGAACGCGGAATTGAACTGCAGAATCTTCATCCGGAGCTGTGCTCGCGGGTGTTGGTGAAATTCAAATCGGGATAGCGCTCCTGCATCATCGACAGGTTCACCGCGCTCGAGGCCAGATACACCAGGTCGCCGAAATGGTCGCGCGCGATGCGGCCGTCGTTCTTGTCGACGAATTCCTTGAGCTTCTTCTCGTCGCCCAGCAGCCAGCGCGCGCAATGCACGGTGATCGGCTCGAACACCGCCTCGACGTCGTACTCGTCCTTGAGGCGGAACTGCGGTCACCTCGAACTGCAACTGGCCGACGGCGCCGAGCACGATGTCGTTGTTGGTCAGCGGCCGGTAGACCTGGGTCGCGCCCTCCTCGCAGAGCTGGTCGAGGCCCTTGTTGAGCTGCTTGGCCTTGAGCGGGTCTTTGAGCACCACGCGGCGGAACAGGTCCGGCGCGAAATTGGGGACGCCGGTGAAACGCAGGTTCTCGCCTTCGGAGAACGAATCGCCGATGGCGATCGTGCCGTAGTTGTGCAGGCCGATGATGTCGCCCGGAAAGGCTTCTTCGACCGCTTCGCGGTCCTTGGCCATGAAGGTCAGCGCCTGACCGATGCGCGACCGGTGTCGCCGACGCGCACGCTGTGCAGGTGCATGCCCTTGCGATAGCTGCCCGAGCAGACGCGCACGAAGGCGACGCGGTCGCGGTGCTTGGGGTCCATGTTCGCCTGGATCTTGAACACGAAGCCGCGTGAATTTCTTGTGCTCGGGATAGATCTCGTACTCGTTGCCCTTGAACTCGGCGACTCGCGCGGCTGCGGCGGCGGCGCCCATTCGACGAAGCCGTTGAGCAGTTCGCGCACGCCGAAGTTGTTGATCGCCGGAGCCGAAGAACACCGGCGTCAGCTTGGCCGCACGGTACGGCGCCGAGGTCGAAGCCGTTGCCGGCCATCTGCACCAGCTCGATCTCGTCGCGCAGCGTCTGGTAGGCGTAGCCGAAGCGCTCGTCGAGGCCCGGCGTGTGCAGGCCGTCGATCGTCTCGATCTCGGAGACCTTGCAGCTTGTCGCCGGAGTAAAGATAGAAGCGGTCTTCGAGCAGGTGATACACGCCCTTGAAGTCGCGGCCCATGCCGAGCGGCCAGGTGATCGGCGTGCAGCGCGATGCCGAGCACGCGCTCGACTCTCGTCGAGCAGTTCCAGCGGCGGGCGGCCTTCGCGGTCGAGCTTGTTGACGAAGGTGATGATCGGCGTGTCGCGCATGCGGCACACCTCCATCAGCTTGATGGTGCGCGGCTCCACGCCCTTGGCGGCGTCGATCACCATCAGCGCCGAGTCGACCGCGGTGAGCGTGCGGTAGGTGTCTTCGGAGAAATCCTCGTGGCCCGGCGTGTCGAGCAGGTTGACGATGCGGCCGTTGTACGGGAACTGCATCACCGAGGTGGTGATCGAGATGCCGCGCTGCTGCTCCAGCGCCATCCAGTCGGTGGTGGCGTGGCGCGTGGCCTTGCGGCCCTTGACGGTGCCCGCCAGCTGGATCGCGCCGCCGAACAGCAGCAGTTTCTCCGTCAGCGTGGTCTTGCCCGCGTCGGGGTGCGAGATGATGGCGAAGGTGCGGCGTAGCGCCGCCTGTTCAGCGACAGACATGGGGCTGTGCAACGAGGGAAAGATGCAATTTTAGCGGTTCGCAGCCACAGGGGCGCGGCGGCGATAATCAAAGCCCCGGACGAGGGCTCTGACGTGGACACAGGACAGGCGCTGACCCTGGCGATTGCCGCACTGGTGCTGATGAGCATCCTGTCGAGCGTGCTGTCATTCCGGCTGGGCGCGCCGCTGCTGCTCGGCTTTCTGCTGGTTGGCCTGCTTGCCGGCGAAGACGGCCCCGGACAACTGCACTTCGACAATACGCCGCTCGCCTACTGGATCGGTTCGATGGCGCTGGCGGTAATCCTGTTCGACAGCGGCTTTGCCACACCCAAGCGTAATTTCAGAACGGCCGCGGCGCCGGCCTTCACGCTGGCCAGCCTCGGCGTGCTGCTCACCGCCGCGCTGGTGGCGCTGGTGGCCCAGTCCCTGCTGCCGCTGTCCGGCGTGGAAAGCCTGCTGCTCGGCTCCGCGGTCGCCTCGACCGACGCGGCGGCGGTGTTCTTCCTGCTGCGCGCCGGCGGTGTGCGCATCCGCGATCGTGTGCGTGCGGTGCTCGAGATCGAGTCCGGCAGCAACGATCCGGTGGCGGTCTTCCTGACGCTGACCCTGCTCGAGGCCATCCAGCACAGCCGCGAGCCGACGGCGATGCTGACCACGCTGGTGGTCACGCTGCTGCAGCAGATCAGCTTCGGCGTGCTGCTCGGCCTCGCCGGCGGCTGGTGCCTGGTGCGGCTGGTCAATGCCTTCAACCTCGACACTGCGCTCTACCCGCTGGTCGCGCTGTCGGCAGTGATCTGCATCTTCACCGGCACCAACCTGCTCAATGGCAGCGGCTTTCTCGCGGTGTACCTCGCCGGACTGTATGCCGGCAACCAGCCGATGAAGTCGAAGTACTCGCTGCGCCGCTTCCAGTCGGCGATGACCTGGCTGGCGCAGATCCTGATGTTCCTGACGCTGGGCCTTTTCGCCACGCCCTCGCAGTTTCCGGCTGTGATCGTGCCGGCACTGCTGCTGGCGATCTGGCTGACCTTCTTCGCGCGGCCGCTGGCGACGGTGCTGTGTCTGGCGCCGTTCCGCCTGCCCAGGGCCGAGATGGCGTTTGTCTCCTGGGTCGGCCTGCGCGGCGCGGTGTCGATCCTGCTCGCGCTGCTGCCGCTGATGGCGGGCCTGGACCAGGCGCGCCTGATCTTCAACACCATTTTCCTGATGGTGGTGTTCTCGCTGCTGATTCAAGGGTGGACCATTCGCCCGGTGGCGCGCTGGCTGAAGCAGATCGAACCCGGTAACAGCGGCATGGTGGACCGGCTGGACGTCGAGTTGCCGGGCCGCGCCACCCACGAATTGGTCGGCTACCGCCTGAGCGAGCGCAGCCCGGTGCTGCAGGGCATCCGCATCCCGCGCTGGGCACGGCCTTCGCTGGTGGTGCGCGATGACCAATCCTTGCGACCGCATCAGGCGGGCGAGCTGCAAGCTGATGACCTCGTGTATCTGTTCTGCGCCGAGCGCCACGTCAAATTGCTCGACCGCATCTACGCCGGCACTCCGGCCGGAAACGAGCGCGAATTTCTCGGCGATTTTTCGCTGGAACCCGGCGTCATCGTGGACACGATCACGCAGCGCTTCGGTCTGCCGCTGCCGCCGGACCTCGCTGGCAAGACCCTGCGCGAAGCCTTCGCCCTGCGCCTGCGCGGCAAGGTCGAACTGGGTGACCGCATTCCGCTGGGCTCGTTCGAACTGATTGCGCGCGACCTGAACCCCGAGGGCGAAATCCTGGAGGTCGGCTTGCTGCTCGACAACGCCGACAATGCGCGGCGCTAAAACTCCCGAGCTATGCGTTGCAGTGCTTGCGCCAGGCGTGAGGGCGCGAGTTGCTCTACCTGCAGCGCGGTGAACGCGCGAACGCGCGCATCCAGGCGCATAAAAACCTCGTCAAAGGCTTTGAGCTTTTGTGTTTCGCTGCCGGCGGCTGCCGCCGGGTCTGGCAGGCCCCAATGCACCGTCACCGGCGCGCCGGGCCAGACCGGGCAGGCCTCGTTGGCCGCGTTGTCGCAAACCGTGATGACCACATTCATCTGCGGCGCGCCGGCCTGCGCGAATTCGTCCCAGCTTTTACTGCGTGCACCGGCGGCTGAAACCTGATGTATTTCGAGCGTCTTCAATGCCAGCGGATGGACCTGGCCGGCCGGCCGGCTGCCAGCGGAGTACGCGCGAAACCGCGGCGCACCGAGATGATTGATCAAGGCCTCGGCCATGATCGAGCGGGCCGAGTTGCCAGTGCAGAGGATCAGGACGTTGAAGCGATGTGCAGGACTCATCACGACGAATTATGACCACGCCGGTGACATTGGCATGCCGAAACATGCCACCCGCTTGGGTGCTTTTCGGATAGTTTTTCGCCGCTTTTGAAAAAAACACCGGTACACTTTTAGTACCACTGTTATTCGGGCCAGGCTCGAAAACGGCTGAAAACGCGCTTAAGCGGGTAGCGTTTTTTTAGATTGCGCAGTGTGATTCAGGATGTTTCTCAGCGTATTTCTGGTGGTATTCCTCGGCCGGCCAGAAAGTCGCGGCGGGAACAATGTGGGTAACGATGCCGCCGCCGAACTTCGTATTGTTCAGTTCGGCCTTCACTTTCTCAGCAACCTGTTTTTGCTGCGGTGAGTGGTAGAAAATCGCCGAGCGGTATTGCGAGCCATAGTCCGGGCCCTGGCGGTTGAGCGTGGTCGGGTCGTGGATGTCGAAGAATTTTCGCACCAGCGCCTCGAAGTTGACCTTGGACGGATCAAACTCCACCTGCACCACCTCGGCGTGGCCGGTGCGATCGGTGCAGACCTGCTTATAGGTTGGCTGATCGATATGGCCGCCCTCATAGCCGACCGCGGTCGCGGTCACGCCCGGCACCTTGCCGAATTTGTATTCAATGCCCCAGAAACAACCGGCGGCGAAGGTGGCTTTTTCAGTCGTGCTCATCGTTTCGTTCCAAGAATGATTCCGCGCTGGCGCAGGTCAGTCAGTATCTTCTCACCTTCATCGACCACGGCTTGCGGTTTTGGGTGCTGGAGTTCCGCGGCGATGCGCTCCAGTAATTTACCGCCTGAGTCGGGCGCTTGCGCTATCAACTCCATCAACCGTGCCGTCACTGCATTCACTTCCATGAATTTCACTTCGTCCGCCAGGGTGCGATAGACCATGACAAACGTCGGCTGGGCGGGCGGCGCGGCGGGCTGAAAATCCGGGCCGATGCGATGCACCGGGAAATTCGTAGGCCAGCGTCCAGGCCAGCGGCGATACCACCGGAATATGCGCCATGAGATCGCCGTTCGGCTCGGCGATTTCGGGGGTGAGTTTTTCCTCGGCCACCGACAGCGCCAGCTCGACCCACTCGTAATGGGCCAGTTCGCGCAGAAAGGCGGGGTCGCCGGCGACGACGCCACGCTCTTCTTCGAGGTAATTCAGGAACTCTTCGGCGATGCGGTGAAACAGCGGCGTGCGCGAGCGGTGGCGCGAGAAAAAATCACGGGCCATCGAATGCCAGCGCGCATCCGGCGTCAGCTTGCGCAGCACCGGGAAACCCGTCGCCAAAAACCCCTCGACGTTGTTGTAGAACAGGTCGGAGTAAATCTTCATGCGCCGCGGTTCGATATCTGCCGGTGCCGGATTCGTCGAAGGATCGCGCAAGTGCGCGGCAAAGCGCTGCTGTACCCGCAAGAATTCAAGCGGCATGTTTCTGGGCAGCGGGATGCTGCAGGGTTTTGATGTGGGCGATCTCCTGCATCAGCTCCGCCATCGGCGGAATATTGAAGTCGCGCTCCAGCAGCGTGGGCACCGGGCCCAGGCGGGCATAGGCGCGCTCCAGCAGTTTCCACACCGGATCAATCACGTTGGCGCCGTGGGTGTCCACGCGCAGGTCTTCGGCCTCGTGGTAATGGCCGCCGACGTGGATATAGCGCACGCGCCCGCCAGGCAGGGCGTCGAGAAACGCGGCGGCGTCATAGCGGTGGTTGATGCTGTTGACGTAGATGTTGTTGACGTCGAGCAGCAGGTCGCAATCCGCGCGCTCGAGCACGGCCTTGATGAAGTCGAGCTCGCTCATCTGCTGCCCCGGCGCGGCGTAGTACGAGACGTTTTCCACGGCGATGCGCCGTTCGAGAATGTCCTGAACCCGGCGGATGCGCGCGGCGACGTAGTCCACGGCCTCGGCCGTAAAGGGGATCGGCATCAGGTCGTAAAGATGGCCGTCGTCCGAGCAGTAGCTGAGGTGCTCGGTGTAATCGCGGATCTGGTGCAGATCGAGAAACTGTTTGACGTCGCGGACGAAATCCTCGTCCAGCGGCGCGGGGCTGCCCAGCGACAAGGACAAGCCGTGCGTGACAAAGGAGAACCGCTCGGTGAACGAGCGAAACCGGCGCGCGAACGCGCCGCCGAGCTTCATCCAGTTTTCAGGTGCGACCTCGAGAAAGCCGAGAGCGCTGGATTTTTCTGCCAGCAGCGGCTGCATCAACTCTCGTCGCAGGCCAAGCCCGGCGCCGTGAACGTGGGGCGTGATCGAAGACATGAAAATCTTATGGCTAAGCGGCGCCCGGGCTGAATTCGGGCGCCGCAAAATTGCCTTAATGCCTGCTTACTTCTTTTCGCCGCACTTGCCGTCGGCCTTCTTGTCATGCGCTTTCTTGTCCGCGCCGCACTTGCCTTCGCCACATTTACCCTCGCCGCACTTGCCGTCGGCCTTCTTGTCATGCGCTTTCTTGTCCGCGCCGCACTTGCCTTCGGCATTCTTGGCATCGCCTGCACTGGCGACCATGTAGCCGGCCCCCAGATCGGTGGCCTGGAACACGGACGCGTGAGCGGCTACGCCGGTGAGCGCGAACGCAGCGCCAATTGCGAGCGCCAGGGGTTTCTTTGTCATACGCATGTTTACTGCTCCTTGAATGAAATGGCCGGGTGGCCGGGTAGGTGAATTATTCGCGCCTCATGCTGAAGGCTATGGCTGCATTCATCAGGAGGCGGTCAGGGGTGAATACGGTAACGGACAACGACTGGATGCGTTGACGCTAAGGGGTGTCCCACGTCACGAGCAAGCCGGGATGGCAACTTGCTCAGGCCGTGCTTCATGGGGCGCATGCTAGCCCTTAAACCCCGGCCGGCCTGGGATGCATGGTTCGAAATTCATGCTCGAAATCCGGGTGATTGCGCGCTGACGGCGGCCCTCGCCGCCTGTGCGCTTTGCGCTCACGTCACCGACAACGTCACCTATGGCGGGCCGTGGCGGGTTGCAGTCCCAAAATCCGAGGCGGCTTGCTTCCAGCGCGGCGGTCGTGACTCACTATAATTCTCTGATGACCTATCGCGCGGGCCTTTAGCTCAATTGGTTAGAGCAGGAGACTCATAATTTCTTGGTTGCTGGTTCGAGTCCAGCAGGGCCCACCATCGCACTCCATGTTTTTAGAACTGTTCGGCATCACCCTGTCCGCAATTGCCAGCGCCTATGTGGCCGTTGCGCTATTTGCGCTGTGGGCAGGGCGCAGGCACTCGCACGAGTGCACGGCAAGCCCGCAACCGGTCAGCGTCCTCAAGCCCTTGCATGGCCACGAGCCGCGCCTGTATGAAAACCTGCGCAGCTTTTGCGTACAGGATTACCCGAAGTTCCAGATTATTTTTGGGGTGCAGCGCCTCGATGATCCCGCCGCCGAGGTCGCGCGCCGCCTGCAGGGCGAGTATCACGATCTCGACATCGAGGTGGTGGTTGACGCGCGCCGCCACGGCAGCAATCCCAAGGTCAACAACCTGATCAACCTGTACGAGCGCGCCAAGCATCCGTGGCTGGTTCTGGCCGACAGCGACATCGCCGTGACGCCGGATTATTTGAGCACCGTGACCGCACCGCTGGCGGATCCGGCTGTGGGCGTTGTCACCTGCCTGTATCGGGGGCAAGCGCGGGGCGGCTTCTGGAGCCGGCTCGGCGCACAGTTCATTAACGACTGGTTTGCGCCGTCGGTGCTGCTGACGCAACTGTTTGGTGTGCAAAAATATTCTGCCGGCGCAACGCTGGCGATGCGCGCGGAAGTCTTGGAGGCCATTGGCGGCTTCAGGGCAGTCAAAGACCAGCTCGCCGACGACTACTGGCTGGGTGAGCTGCCGCGCCGGTTGGGGCTACACACCGTGCTGTCGCCGATGCGCGTCACCACCGACGTCACCGATGCCAGCCTGCGTGGGCTGTGGGGCCAGGAACTGCGCTGGATGCGCACCACGCGCTCGCTCGCCTGGGCCGGATTCCTGTTCTTGTTCGTGACGATGACCACACCCATGCTGGCGCTGGCGGTTGTGCTTTCGCCCACGCCGTTGTGCATCGCGATTGCCCTGACCGGGCTGACACTGCGCAGCGCACTTCACCTGGCGCAGAACCCGCACCAATTCACCGGCCTTCTTCTGATTCCGTTGCGCGACTTTTTATTGCTCGCTGAATGGCTTACGGCGCTACCGGGCGGTACGGTGATGTGGCGCGGGCAGCGCCTGGAGATGGACCACAGCGGTTCAGATAAACTGCGTCCCCACCAGTAATTTTTGCCCCAGGGCACCGGACAAAAAACCCATGAAAACTCTGTTCCTGCAAGCGCCGTCGTTTGACGGTTTCGATGGCGGCGCCGGATCGCGCTACCAGGCCAAGCGTGAGGTCAAATCGTTCTGGTTTCCGACCTGGCTGGCGCAGCCGGCGGCGATGGTGCCGGGGTCGCGGGTGCTGGACGCGCCAGCAGACGAGATTGGCGTTGAAGAGACGCTGAAAATCGCGCAGGACTACGATTTGGTGTTTATCCACACCAGCACGCCGTCGTTCCCGACCGACGCCAAGTTTTCCGAGCTGCTGAAGCAGCGCAAGCCGGGCATCACCATCGGCATGGTCGGCGCCAAGACCATGATCGACCCGACCGGCTCGCTCAATGCCTCGAAGGCGATTGATTTTGTCTGTCGTGAAGAATTCGACTACACCTGCAAGGAAGTCGCCGAAGGCCTGCCGTTCGAGAAAATCACCGGCATCAGCTACAAGCTCGCCGACGGCACGGTCAAGCACAACGCACCGCGTGCCACGATTGAAGACATGGACGCGCTGCCGTTCGTCTCGCATGTCTACAAGCGCGACCTGAAAATCTCCAACTACTTCATCGGCTATCTCAAGCACCCGTACGTCAGCATTTATACGGGACGCGGCTGTCGCTCCAAGTGCACGTTCTGCCTGTGGCCGCAGACGGTTGGCGGCCACCGCTACCGCGTGCGCTCGCCCGCCAGCGTGATCGAGGAAGTGAAGTGGATCCGCGACAACATGCCCGAAGTTCAGGAAGTCATGTTCGATGACGACACCTTCACCGACGGACGCGAGCGCGTCGAGGAAATCGCCCGCGGTCTCGGCCAGCTTGGCGTTACCTGGAGCTGCAACGCCAAGGCCAACGTGCCGTACAGCACGCTGAAAATCATGAAGGAAAACGGCCTGCGCCTGCTGCTGGTCGGCTACGAGTCGGGCGACGACCAGATCCTGCTCAACATCAAGAAGGGCCTGCGCACCGATATCGCGCGCCGCTTCACCGAGGACTGCCGCAAGCTCGGCATCACCATCCATGGCACCTTCATCCTGGGCCTGCCGGGCGAGACCCAGGAAACCATCGAGAAAACCATCGAGTTCGCCAAATCCATCAACCCGCACACCATCCAGGTGTCGCTGGCGGCGCCCTACCCCGGCACCACCATGTACAAACAGGCAGTGGAAAACGGCTGGCTCAAGGAAAACGACGCAGTGAACCTGGTGGACAGCAAGGGCGTGCAGCTGGCGGCAATCAGCTATCCGCACCTGAACAAGGACCAGATTTTCCACAGCATGGAAACCTTCTATAAGCGCTTCTACTTCCGCCCGAGCAAGATCTGGGAAATCGTCAAGGAAATGCTCAAGAGCTGGGACACTATGAAGCGCCGCCTTCGCGAAGGCGTCGAGTTCATGCGCTTTCTGCGCGCCCACGAAGCCTGAGATTCTTTTTTACCAAAGCCGCGAGTTGTTCTCGCGGCTTTTTTATGGGCCATGAATAAACCCACCGGGCTGATCATCACCGCCGACGACTTTGGCCGCCATCCGGCGATCAACGCGGCCGTTGAGCGCGGGCATCGTGACGGGGTACTGACTGCAGCCAGCCTGATGGTCGGTGAGGCATTCGTGCCCGAAGCCGTGGAAATCGCCCGGCGCAATCCAAAGTTGCGCATCGGCCTGCACCTGGTGCTGACCGAGGGCCGCGCGGTGCTGCCACCGGAACAGATCCCCGATCTGGTGGACGCCCAGGGGCGTTTTCCTGACGACGCGATGGCGCGCGATGGTGCGCGATTTTTCTTTCTGCCTTGGGTCCGCCGCCAGGTCGCCGCCGAACTCCGCGCTCAGTTTGAAGCGTTCAAGGCCACCGGCTTGCAACTCGACCATGTCAATGCACACCGGCACTTTCATCTGCACCCGACAATATCGTCACTGATGCTGTCGATAGGCCGCGAATTCGGATTGCGCACGGTGCGACTGCCGGCGGAAGCCGGCGCACCCCCCGTCATCGCTCCCGCGCTGATGTGGCTTCGGCGCGCGCTCAAAAAATCAGCCGTCGCCTGCAACGACCAGGTCGCCGGCCTCGTGCACAGTGGCGGAATGGACGAATCCGCGATGCTGGACGTGTTGAATCATCTTGAGCCGGGGGTCACCGAAATTTACCTGCATCCTGCGACGCTGTCGGGCCGTGCCATTGCCGAACCCATGGCGGATTACCGCCACGCCGAAGAGCTGGCGGCACTGATGTCGCCACGCGTGCGGGCAAAGATGGATGCGCTGAACATCCCACGCGGCGGATTTATGGACGTGCTGCACGCATGAAAAAGTGGGCCATTCTGCTGGCGTTGGTGGGGCTGGCGCTGGTCACCGTCCTGGTGATGCGCGAGGGTCTGGGCGATGTCGCGGGCATTCTCGGGCAGGCGGGCTGGACCCTGTTGCTGCTGGTGCCGCTGCGCATGCTGCCGCTGAGCTGCGACACCATGGCCTGGCGCGGCCTGCTCAAGCCGATTGATCCGCTGCGCCGCGCAAGTTGGCCGTTTTTGTTCTGGGTCTGCTCCGTGCGCGAAGCGGTCGGGATGTTGCCGGTGACCAACATCGCGGGCGATGTCGTCGGAATCCGGCTGGCGCGCACGCGCATCAACAATGGTACGGCGGTGGTGGCCTCGGTGATTGCCGAAGTGTTCATGACGATCTGCAATCAGTACCTGTTCGCGGCGCTGGGGGTGTGCCTGATCATTTTGACGACGGGGACGCTGGAACAGACGCGCACGATCCTGCTGGGCCTGATCATCGCGCTGCCCATCCCGATCCTGTTCGGCCTGACGCTGCGCTTCGGGTCGATGTTCCGGCGCATCGAAACTTTTTTGTTCAAGGTCATCGGCCCGGAGATGTCGGCCTGGGTTAACGGCAAGAACCTGGATGCCGAGATGCGGGCCATCTTCAATCGGACCTGGCGCTTGCTGCGCGCGATGGCCTGGCAGATTTCTGGTTACGCGCTCGGTGCCATCGAAACCTGGCTGGCGCTGCACTTGCTCGGACACCCGGTGGATTTCGCTACCGCGCTGGCGCTGGAAGCCACGGTGATGTTCATCCGCCATATCATCGTGATCGTGCCGGCCGGACTTGGTTTGCAGGAAGCCGGGCTCATGATGATCGGCACGGTGCTGGGCCTGCCGAGTGAAGTGTCGCTGTCGTTGTCGCTGGCCAAGCGCTTGCGCGAAGTGGTTTATTGCACACCCGTGCTGCTGTCCTGGCAGTGGTTCGAGATTCAGCAGTTGCGCAAACGCCCTCAGGAGCCCGCATGAACGACGTACCGCTGTCGCCCCGGCCGGTGTCCTATTCGGCGGTACGCGAGCAGGTCTACATGGTGTTTCCCAACGACCTCAATTCCAACGACACCGTATTCGGCGGCCTGATCATGGCGCAGCTGGACCGCTATGCCGCAGTCTGCGCCGACCGCCACGCCGGTGGGGTCTGCGTCACCGTCGGCGTCGATGCCGTGCATTTCATCGCGCCGGCGCGCAAGGGCGATGTTCTGGTATTCAACGCCTCGGTCAACCGCGCCTGGGGCAGTTCGATGGAAATCGGCGTCAAAGTTGACACCGTCAACGCTGCCGGCGGCGAGCGCCGCCACGTGCTCTCGGCGTACCTCACGTTCGTGGCCATGAGCAACGGCAAGCCGCGCAAGGTGCCGCCGCTGGTTCCTGAAACTGACGAGGAAAAACAACGCTACGAAGAAGCCCAGCTGCGCCGCGAGCTGCGTCTGAATCACGCCGAGAATTTGAAGCGTTTGCGCGTTAAAAATTCGCTGCCCGTCAGACTCAAATCGGCGTAACGACGTTTTAGGACCGATCCTTGGCGCGACGCAGCGCGAATCTGGACTACACCCGCTTAAAGCTGTTTTGGCCTGTTTGCAGGCCATGATTGAAATTGGGTGGTACATTTTTAGTACCACGGTTTTTTATCCATGGTCTGAAAATGGCAGCCACAGGCGCCAAGCGGGTAGCGTGCAAGTCTGCTTTCCCGGATGGTGCGTCATCGAATACCGGAATCCCGGCGTACACTGTTTACGCGATACGTAATTCCTGCACGGAGAACCGCATGAAAGTGCCGAACTGGCTGGTCGCACTGAGCTATGCCGGATTGCTGCCGTTTCTGGTCGGACCGCTGATGCTGACCTTCTGGCCGGAATCGGCGCCGTCCTGGCTCAACAGTGCCTGGATCAATTACGTGATTCTGGTCGCGGTATTCCTGACTGGCGCGCTGTGGGGTTTCGGCGTGGTTGTGGTCAGCGAGGGCGGCAACGGCGCCGGTATTCTGATCGCCTCGGCGCTGATGCTGCTGATCTGGGCCAGCACCCTGCTCAGCCTGCGCAACACGCTGTATGCGCTGGCGGTGATCTTCTCACTCTCGCTGCTGGCCGACCTGTGGCGCGAGCGCGTCATGGGCGCTTTCCCGGGATACTTCAGACTGCGCGCGATTCTGACCTTCGGCGCGCTCGCCGCCATCGTCTGGCGGCTGCTGCTACCGATGTAGGTCAGGCACCCGGGGCGTCGGGCTGCGCCTCCGGCCGTGCTTTATCGAACGCCGGCAATTGATTGCAGTGGTCGGCGATGGCGGCCAGCTTTTTGAACTTCGATTCATCGCACTTGAAGCGCCGCGCGGCGTAAATCTGCGGCACCAGCACGCATTCGGCCAGCGTCGGCGCCTCGCCAAAGGCGAACGGCGTGACCGGCGCATTGCCGAGCTCCTGATCGAGTGCCGACAGGCCGCGCTCGATCCAGTGGCGCAGCCAGATATTTTTCTGCTCATCGCTGGCCTTGAATTCACGCGTCAGGTAGGCCAGCGGGCCAAGATTCTGCAACGGCTGGATGTCGCTGGCGATGGTGTGGCAAAACGCCCACATCCGCGCGCGGGTTTTGGCGTCCGCCGGAACCAGTGCGGGGCTAGGTTGTTTGGATTCCAGGTATTCGAGCATCGCCAGTGACTGGTTGAGTGTGAAATCGCCGTCCACCAACAGCGGTACGCGCGACTGCGGGTTCAGCGCCCTGTATTCAGGGGAAAACTGCTGGCCGGAATCGCCAACGATATCCAGCGCGACAAGCTCGTGCGGAATATCCTTGAGATTGAGCGCAATGCGCACACGGTAGCTGGCCGACGAGCGCCAATAGGAATACAGCTTCATCACGCGGCCTTCTCCACCGCCTGATCGATCGCGCCAAAAATCGAGGCCCCGCGTTCGTCGAACATCTCGATGCGGACGCGATCGCCAAATTTCAGAAACGAAGTTTTAGGCTTGCCGTGCAAGAGGGTCTCGACACTGCGCAATTCGGCGATACAGGAATAGCCGACGCCGCCGTCGGCAATCGCCTTGCCCGGTCCGCCATCCTCGCCACGATTGGACACCGTGCCGCTGCCGATGATGCTGCCGGCGCACAACGGCCGCGTCTTGGCCGCGTGCGCGATCAGTGCGGGGAAGCTGAAGGTCATGTCCGTTGCCGCGTCTGGCGCGCCAAACGGCTTGCCGTTGATCCGTGAGTGCAGCGGACCCCAGACCTTGCCGCCTTTCCAGCCTTCGCCGAGCTCGTCCGGCGTAACCGCGACCGGCGAGAACGCCGACGACGGCTTGCTCTGGAAAAAACCAAAGCCTTTGGCGAGCTCGGCCGGGATCAGATTGCGCAAGGAGACGTCGTTGACCAGCATCAACAGCCGGATCGCTTCGCCCGCCTCGACGGGGCTCGCGCCCATCTGCACATCGCCGGTGATGACGGCTATTTCGGCCTCAAGGTCGATTCCGTAATCTTCGCTGACGACACGGATGGGCTCGGCAGGCGCCAGAAAACTGTCGCTGCCGCCCTGATACATCAATGGATCGGTCCAGAAACTCTCGGGCAGGTCCGCGCCGCGCGCCTTGCGCACCAGCTCGACGTGATTCACGTAAGCGCTGCCGTCGGCCCACTGGTAGGCGCGGGGCAGCGGCGACAAGCATTCGCGTGGTTCAAAAGCGAACGTCTCCGCCAGCGCGCCGCGATTCAAAGAGCGGCTGATTTCCTCGAGCGCAAACGCCAGATGATTCCAGTCGTCGAGCGCGGCTTGCAGCGTACGCGCGATCTGCGGCACCAGCGCGGCGCGCTCAAGATCCCGGCTGACCACCGCCAGTTTCCCATCGCGCGTGCCGTCCTTGAGAGTTGCCAGTTTCATGCCGCGATTTTGCGGGAAATGAGTCGTCGGCGCACAATTGCATCCACATGAAGTTTCCGACAGCCCTCTGGCTCATCCTCCTTTGCTGGTTTGGCCTGGCGGCCTGCTCTTCGAGCGATCCGCCGCAAAGCGCCAAGGCGTCATCCATCGAAAATGGCAGTGCGGCAGTGCCACTGGCGCAATGGATTCCGCTGCCGGCTGCCAAGGACCTGAAACTGCCGCCGGAAGTACTGGCGGCGCGCGAGCGCATCCTCGGTGCCGGCGCCACCGATCCGGCGTTCGTCAAGCTGTGGTGGTACGGCGTGTCGAGCTTCATCGCCTCGGCCGGTGGACATTTGTTTTTATTCGACGCCTGGGAGATCGTCGGGGCGCACAAGGATTACGTCCCGATCGGCCGCGAAGAACTCGCGGAGCTGATGCCCGAAGCGATCCT
This sequence comes from uncultured Gammaproteobacteria bacterium, assembly GCA_963807375.1. Taxonomy (GTDB): domain Bacteria; phylum Pseudomonadota; class Gammaproteobacteria; order Nevskiales; family Nevskiaceae; genus JACPFV01. Next base: position 944,981 of record CAWEBP010000003.1, on the reverse strand, counting down.
GATCGGCCATGGGCATTTCGACCACGCGGCCGACGCCGGCTATGTCGCCGGCCGCACCGGCGCCGTGGTGGTCGGCTCCGAAGAAATTTGCGCGACGGCGAAGGCCGACGCTGCCCGCGAAGGCAACGACGGCAACTTCGCCTGCCTGATCACCGGCACCGCGACCTTGCCCGTGCCGGGCACCGCGCAAGCCGTGAAGTTGTGGAGCGACATGGCCGAAGTGCACATCCTTCAGCACATCCATTCGGCGGCAACTCCGGAGCCGCAGGATCCGGGCATCCCGTTCATCAACGTCGCCAACCTGCTGCCGTATGTCCTGTTTCTCAATACCGACCCGCAGGAAATCCAGCGCTTTTTCGAAACGCTGGACGATCCGCAGGGCGGCACCTGGGCGTATCACCTGCGTGTGGGTGATTTCAGCCTGCTGTGGCATGACTCGGTGGGGCCGATACTCGACGGCAATCCGAATGCGCAGGCGGTGCAAACGGCGCTGGACTCATTCCCCGATTGTGTCGATGTACAGGTGGGCGCCATCGTCGGCTTCAACCAGCCGCTCAACGGCCTGCGCGATCCGCGGCTGTACGTACAGCACGCGCATCCGAAAGTCTCGTTGCCCTCGCACCACGACGCCTGGGCGCCGGTGGTCGGCGGCGGCGCGTCCAGCTACGAGGCGCAGTGGCGCGCGGAGATCGCCGCGCTGGAAAACCCGCCCGAGCTGGATTACCTCAGCGACCCGCAGGATTACCTCAAGGTCCGCGCCTACGCGGTGGACGACCCGGGCTGGAAAGTTCCCATGCCCGGTTCGTCCTGCGCAAAGTAATTAGCCCGAACGCGCCACCCGCCACTTGAGTTCGTGCGGCGGCTCCAGTACTGCGCCACCGACCGAAGGCCAGATCAGGCTTTTCTCGACATCGCCGGCGGCGGGCTTGCTGTAGTCGCAAACGCCTTCGGGGAAAATCTCGCGCAGCGCGTTCAGTTGCGCTTCGCTCGGTGCGGCACTGTAGTCGCTGGCTGAAACCGGCTTTAGCTGGCATTTGATGATGTCGTCGGTCAGCGGCATGCCGGCCGCCATGCGCGGCGTTCGCGGGACTTCGAGAATCACGCCGCAGGGGCCAAGACTGTCGGGCGCGTCAAAGTTTTCCGGCACGTCCACACGCAGCGGCACCGCCACAAACGGGATCGCCGCCACGCCCGGCAGCAGTGGGGAATAAATCCCGAGCGGGCCAAACAGCGCGTTGGAGAACTCGAGGCGGCCGCCGATGGTGCCGAACGCGCATTTGTCGGCCGCCGAAGCCGGGCGCGCAGCGGCGACCGCGGCGCTGTGATCGCCACCGTAGGGCACCTCAGCGGCATCGAGGTTCGCCAGCCATTCGTCCATCTCGGTGAATCCGTCGGGCTGAGTGACCACGCCGCGCCAGATGCTTTGTGTGCCGCTGCCCTTCATTCGGGCACGCAAGATGAAGGGGCGAATCGCCTCGTGAATGTTGGCGGTGGGGATGAGGTCCAGGTAGGGCGCAAAATCCATCACCGGGGTTTCGGTGAGCGCGCCACGGCCGACGACGCCGCCGATGCGATAAATCTGCGCTTCCAGCTCCGCATCCATGGCGTGACGCTGCGGCACGAATCGGCCGTCAATGTTGAGGCCGCCGATGCTGCGATTGAGATCGAGAAATTCATCGAACGTGATCGTGCCGGCGTTGAGCGCGGCGAGCCCGTACTGGATGCCGACGTTGTCCACCGGCATCTTGGCAAAGCCGGTCGCCGGATCGCGGCCGATGTAATTGACGTTCGCGTCCTGCACGGTGCAGCGCACGCCGCCGCGGTTGGTTTCGGGGTGGTAGCGCATCTCGCCGGGAATCTGGCCGGGGCAGCCTTCGTCCGGAATCACGCGGTTGAAAAAGGCGTCGCGCCAGGACACGCAGATGGAATTGAGATTCTCGCCACCGAATTCGAGGTTGTGCTGCAGCGCGTGGCCGTTGACCGCCGCCTTTTTCTGCATTGACCAGTTGAGGCTGGAGTTCGTGTAGTAGTGGTCCAGCAAGCCGCAGTCAGTGACAGTCATCGCGGTGGTGACGATATCGGCGAACGTGGCGGTGGGCATGCCGGCGGCGAGCAGGCCGGGCGCGTTGTTGATGGCGTTGTACTGCTGCAGCGCGGCGCCGGAGCCGTTGGTGCCAACGACCTGGCGCACCAGGCCGTACTGCTCGCTGATGTGCTCCTTGATCATCATCATGCTCTCGATGCTGATCAGCGGGTTGCAGTGCACGCCGTAGGCGGCGAGCGTGGAGTGCACGGTGACATCGCCCTTGCCCAGGCGCTGGTCGAGGCCGACGAGGTTGATCAGCAGCTTGTCGGCGGAAATCGCCGTGGGTTCTGGAAAACCGCCGAGCGCGAATGAAATGTCATTGGTGCCCTGCTGATAACCGACGCCGCAGGATTCGCCGTAGGCCTGGTAGACACGGCCATTGAAGCGGTCGGTAGCAAACGGCGCGTCGGGCCCGCGCGCGGCCGGGTCGTCGAGCACCGCCATGCGCACGATGCCGCGGTTGATGGTGGCGGATTCCACGCGCACCACAAACGGCACGGCGCGGCCGTCGAGCAGTTCGGTCATTACCGTGTCGTCGGGATACGCCGCATAAGGGTCGGCCAGCGGCTTGAAGCTCTGGTCGCGCGCGCGGTACAGCCATTCGTATTTGGTCGTCGCCGAGCAATTGGAGTCGAGCGGTGCGCCAAGGCCATTGTCCTCTGTGCGACAGAAAAACGGCGTCTGGTGAGGGCCGGACAGCACCGGGCCGGTGATCGGGTGATTCTTCACTTCCAGCGTCGCCACGCGGCCGCCGGATTCAGCGCCGAGGATATTGGCGCCGTCAAACGAGACCGCCGACCAGTCCACGCGCTTCACCGCTCGGCAGCTGCGAAAAAACCGCGCTGACATCGTCGCCGTTGCGGGTGACTTTGTATGCCGCGCCGGACGCAAGGCCGCGCACGCCGACCAGCACGTCGCCTCCGGTGACGGTGTCCGGCAGCGTCGACAGGGTGATCAACTCGAATTCACCGACGGCGAGCGGCGGTGTTTTCAATGTGTGGAAGTCGGCATCCACCGTGCTGCTGGTTCGGCCTGAACCCGCGACCATTGCCGTGTTCGCCGCTGCGATTACAGGCGGACATGAAAAACAGGGTGGCCAGCAGCAGGCCCAGTCGAATCTTGCTCATATCTCCTCCACGGCAGTTTTTTTACTGCTCAATTGCGTCGTTAAGCATACTTTGAGGCGCACCCGCCTGGAGCCTTTTTTGGCCGCTCTAGGCAGATTTGTCTACACAGATGGTACTAAAAGTGTACCGCTCATTTTTTGCGGTGGATCGAAACCCGCACCAAACGCCCGCAAGCGGGTAACCGGCTCAGCCCTTCCAGGAGAGGTGATAACCCTCGCTCTCAACCTTCGTTGCTGCGGTACCGATATCCAGCGCGTCGCGGGCGTCGATCATCACCGCATATTCGTCGGTCGCCGGCTTGTCCTGCTTCAACATCTTTTTCAACGCCTTCGGATGCGGGCCGTGAGTGAAGCCGCAGGGGTGCAGCGTCATCATTCCCGGATGCACATGGTCACGCGAGAAAAAATCGCCCGCGTGATAGAACAAAACTTCGTCGTAGTCGTCGTTGTTGTGGAAGAAAGGCACCTTCAAAGCACCGCCGTCGGTTTCGAACGGCCGCGGGGTGAAGGTGCAGACCACGAAGCGATTCGCAACAAACGTGGTGTGCGCCGACGGCGGCAGGTGGTAGCGATGGCTGACCAGGGGCCGCAAATCCCTGACATTGATCCGCACCGGGTGCAGGTTGCCGTGCCATCCCACGGCATCCAGCGGGTTGTACGGATACGTCACGGTGGAAATGCGGTTGCGGCGTTTGACCCGCACTTTCCAGGTGCCGGGTTTTTTTGATTGCGTTTTGAACGCAGCGTCGATGGCCGGGACATCCAGCATCGCGGGGTCGAAAATGGCGTGCTCACCGACCAGCCCCTTGTCCGGCAGCGTGTAGCTGGAATGGGTCGCCTCAATCAGCAGCAGCGTGACGGGCTTTGCCACTTCAAGTCGCCACATCGTGCCGCGTGGCAGCACCACGTAATCCCCCGCGGCGAGGTTCAGATGGCCGTAGTCGCAAAAAAGATCGGCATTGCCAAGGTGGATGAACAACAACTCGTCGCCGTCCGCATTGCGCACCAGATGATTCATGGAGCGCAGGCAAGTCCACTGGCGAAATCGCAGGTGCGCGTTGTGCAGGATCTCAGCGGCATCCCACGGCGAGGCGCCGGTCTTTTTCAGCTTGACCAGATCGAACGCACGCGGGCGCAGCGGGCCCTGCCATTTCGTCCAACCCGTCGGCGGGCGCGGGTGGTACAGGTGCGAGGCAGGCCCGAAGAATCCTTCCTTGCTGATTTCGCGCTCGAAGGTACCGGCGGGCAGGTCGGCATGGGCCTGGCGTGAGGCCGTGCCTTCGACATGCGGTTTGTAAATCCACTTGCGTGTCATTACCCCCTCCTTCTCATCTTTTCTGCGAGGTGGAGATTCAGGGCAACACTCCCGTGATCGGCGTGGGCGCAACGTAAGCCGACTGGCAGGCCTCAAAAATCGCCCTGGCGGAATTACCGGCGGCCTCCATCACTGCCTTGCTGCAATAGACCGTCTCCGGGAAGTACGCCTGCATCACCTCGGCCTCATCGGTGCCGAACGGAATCGCCTGGATGGATTGGTCAAAGTGCGTCGCCGGCAACATGTGCCGATAGATCGCCGACGAGTCGGGATACAGGCCGCCCCAGGGCAGCCAGGTAATGCCGTTGGTGGCGAGCGCATTGGACGGCCGGTCCGCCGGGTCGGAAACGACAAAGGTGAAATAGCCCTGGCTGTCGAGCGCTGTCTGGTCGTCGCGGGCACAAGCGACAAAGCGCTGGCTTGCAAACTCGTTGGTGCAGAAACTCCAGTAACGCAGTTGCGGCGCGGTGCCGCCCAGGCGCGGATCGCCGGCCCAGGTGGGCGCCTTGGCGCGCACGATGTACGAATCACCCTGATCACGAAAGTAACGCACGCCGACATAGGCGTTGTCGCGATTGCCGAGGAATCCGCCGCTGGTGTCGGGTGGCAAAATGTCGTGCAGCGGCGTATTGCGCGTGAGCGTGTCCGGCAGGCTGTAGAACTTGCGGAACACCGGCTTGAAGCGCGCGCTCGGTGGCGGTAGCGGCAGCGCCGGCCAGTCCAGTGGAAAGTCTGCATCGGCAATCGCCTCGTTGAGACCCAGCGACAGCGGCAGGTCCGGAATCACCGAGCAGGGTTCAAGGCCGACGATCGCCTGATCACCGGAGGCGGTTTCCATGACGATGCGCGGTAACCCAACTTCGCCGGTGTCGCCGTCGGATGCGACATAGACGCGATACAGCAGCGACAACTGCGGATTCGGTTGCGGGCCGGCAAGGATCAATGTCGTGCTGGCGGAATACATATGGTTGGCCGGCCGCGGCTCCGGCACTTCGGAGGGCACCAGATACATCACGTAATCGCCGCCCCAGCGATCACCCGGCGTCTGGCTGGGAGTACGAAACGGATTGACGCTGCCTTCGGCCGGATCGAGCTGGAAATCAGCCAGGCTGTCGACCTGGCGCAACTGGGCGTCGTAACTGTTGTACGAGAAATAGCGCGCGTTGGGGTAGCGGCCTTCGAGCCGAAAGCGCGTGTTGGGCACGTATGGCAACTGGATGAACCAGTATTTCGCCGATTCGTCCGGAAACGCGACATTCACCAGATCGGCGTTCGAGGCCAGCACGGTCGAGCAGGCGATCTCGGCCGCCGGCTCGGGGCTGGTGGAACCTTGGGTGGTGTCTTGGGGCGCCGCCGCTCGCGCTGTCACGCTTTGCGAATCGCCGCACGCCGGCATCAAGCCGATTAAAACCACACAGGCGGCAACCCTCGTGGCGGCACGTATTTTCATCACGCCTGTCATCGGCAACCTCCGCTGGCGATTATCGCGCCGGTCGGGGTCGCGCTGCATCCGCGAGGGTTAATGCACGGCAAAACGATCTGTCGCCTCAATCAGTTTTGACAGGATGCCGGCTTCGCTGGCGGCGTGGCCGGCGTCGGCGACGATCTGCAGGTCGGCCTCGGGCCAGGCCCGGTGCAGATCCCACGCGGATTTGATCGGGCAGACCACGTCATAGCGGCCCTGAACGATGACGCCGGGAATCTTTCGGATGCGATGCACATTCTCCAGCAGCCAGTTGGGCGTCTTGAAAAAACCGCCGTTCACAAAATAGTGGCATTCGATGCGCGCAAAGGCTTCGGCAAATTTGTCCTGCCCGAAGCGATTCACCAAGTCATCGCTGGGAAACAGTTTGCTGGTCGCGCCTTCCCAAATGCTCCAGGCTTTCGCCGCTTCGGAGCGAATGCCGGCCTCGGAGCTGGTCAGGCGCTTGTAGTAGGCCTGCACGAAATCGCCACGCTCGGCCTCGGGGATTGGCTTGAGGTAGTGCTCCCAGGCGTCCGGATAGATCCAACTGGTGCCTTCTTGATAGAACCAGCGGATTTCCTCGGGCCGCAGCAGGAAAATGCCGCGCAAAACCATCGCAAAGACGCGCTCGGGATGAGTTTGAGCGTAGGCCAGCCCCAGTGTCGAGCCCCAGGAGCCCCCGAACACCACCCATTTTTCGATGCCCAGTAGCGCACGGATTTTCTCCATGTCGGCGACCAGGTCCCAGGTCGTGTTCTCGCGCAGTTCGGCGTGCGGCGTGGACCTGCCGCATCCGCGTTGGTCGAACAGCACCGCCCGGTATTTCTGCGGGTCGAAAAACTGCCGGTGCCACGGCTCGCAGCCGCCGCCGGGGCCACCGTGCACGAAGACCACCGGCTTGCCTTGTGGGTTACCGCATTCTTCAACGTACAGCTCGTGCAGCGCAGAAACCTTGATGCGATGGGTGCGAAACGGCTCGAGGGCGGGATAAGCGATTTTCATGTCGTCAGCATAAAGCGATAGCGCCTGGCGTGGCACTGCTATAGCATCGTGCGCATATGAAAAGGCTTTCAAAAAGTGCGGCGCTGTGGCTCGGACTGACGCTTTGCGCTGGCGCACAGGCGTTCGACAGCGGCTTTCCCGAGCCCGCCATTCTCAAACCCAACGTGGCGTTCTGGACGCGGGTATTCGGCGAGTTTTCCGAATACCAGAGCGTGATCCACAACCAGAACGAACCGCACAAGATTTACGGCATTCTTGATTTCCGCGACGAGCTCGCAGCCGGCCGCAGCGTCGCCGATGTGCGCCGGCTTCAGCGCCGGGTGGAAGAGAGCACCAAGCGGCGCATCGACGAGCAACTGCGCCGGGTGCACGAACACCGCAACAATCCCGAGGCGCTCAGCGGCGAAGAGCGCTTGCTGTGGTCGCTGTTCAGCGACAGCAATGACGACAACCGCTTTACCAACGCCCTTGGCCAGTGGCGCGCCCAACGCGGACTGCGCGAGCGCACGCGCCGCGCGCTGGAAATTTCCGGCGCTTACCTGCCCGAGATGGAGCGGATTTTTGAAGCGTATGGCCTGCCCGTACGGCTGACACGCCTGCCGCTGGTGGAATCCTCGTTCAATGTCGAGGCGTATTCCAAGGTCGGCGCCGCGGGTTTGTGGCAATTCATGCCCTCATCCGCACGCATCTACATGCAGCTCAACGAGGTCGTCGACCAGCGCGCCGACCCCTGGGCCTCGACCGAAGGCGCCGCCAAGCATCTACGCGACGATTATCTGCAGCTGGGCAACTGGCCGCTGGCGCTGACCGCCTACAACCACGGCCGTGCCGGCCTTGCGCGCGGCTTGCGCGAAACCGGCGGTACGACGCTCGAAGACCTGCTGACCCGCTGGGACGGTGGCCGCCGCTTTGGATTCGCGTCGCGAAATTTCTACGCCGAATTCCTCGCTGCCTCTGCGGTGGAGCGCGATTACCGCAAGCATTTCGGCTCGCTGGATCATGACCAGCCGTTGCGTTTTGAAACCGTGCGCACCGAACAATACGTGACATACGAAGCGCTGCGCCGCTGCGCCGGCGTCGATGACGGAATGTTCCGCCGCTTGAACCCGTCGTACCGTCCCGACGTGGTCGATGGCAAGTTGTATGTGCCGCCCAGCGATTCGATCCGCGTTCCGGTCGGGCATGGCGAAGGCTTCCGGATGCGTTATGCGGCGCTCGGCAGCCAGGAGCGCTTTACCGGCCAGCGCGAGTATTACGCGCAACACCGTGTGCGCAAGGGCGATACGTTTCAACGCATTGCCCGGCACTACGGCACGACCGTGCGCGCTGTACTGGCGGCCAATCCGGGCATCAAGCCCAACCGCTTGCGCCTCGGGCAAACGCTGCGCATACCGCCGCGAAACCGCGCCTGATAGGGTGCACTCTCAATTGACAGTTTTGATCAATTGCGCTCAATATTGACACCTGAATCAGGTGTCATGTTAGAGGGTGCCGGCACATTCGCGCACACAATGACGCTCCATCAGACCGGAATTGCCGAATGAACAAACCGACACTCAAAGCCAAAATTCCCGTCACGCCACGTGGCGAGGCCACGCGCCGCCGGCTGCTGAATGCGGCAGAGATCGAGTTCGGCGAAAAGGGTTACCACGAAGCCTCGGTCAGCTCGATCACCACGCGCGCCGACATCGGCCAGGGCACGTTTTACCTGTACTTCAACACCAAGGAAGAGGTGTTCCTGACGCTGGTCAGCGACATCGGCCACGCGCTGCGCAAACACACCGCCGACGCGCTCAAGGGCGTGAAAAACCGCATGGACGCCGAACGCCGCGGGCTTGATGCCTTTCTCGAATTCACCTCGAAGCATCCCGGCCTGTACCGCATCGTCCAGGAATCACAATTCGTCGATGGCAACGTGCACCGTGAGTATTACGAGCGCCTCGCGCAGGGTTATGGCGAGGGTCTTGCCATGGCGGCGAAAGAAGGACAGCTGCTTGCCGGCGACGGTGAAGTGCGCGCGTGGGCCATGATGGGCATCGGCCATTTCCTCGGGCTGCGCTACTGCCTGTGGCAGAAGAAGCTGCCGGAGCGCGCGGTGATGGACGAGGTCATGCGCTTTGTCGGCCGCGGCATGGCGCCGCAGATTCTGCCGCGCCCGAAAAAAAGCGCGCAATGAGTTTCATCACGGGCCTTGGCATTTATCTGCCGCCAACGCGACACACGGCCCGCCACATCGCTCTTGCCTCGGGAATCCCCGAGGAAGTCGTGCGAAACAAGCTCGGCATCGAGGAAAAAGTCGTGCCGGGCCCGAACGACCACCCGTGCGGCATGGGCGTACGTGCCGCGCGCGAGGCACTTGACGGCGGCGGCGGTCGAGCCGATGCAGGTGGACCAGGTCGTATCGATCGTCGAAGAGCACAAGGAATACCCGGTGTGGACCGCCGGCATCAAGCTCGCTTTTGATGTCGGCGCGCATCGCGCCTACGCCTACGATGTCGGCCAGAAATGCGGCACCTCGGTGCTGGCGCTGAAACTGGCGGCGGATGCGCTCAAGGCCAATGACGACATGGCCTGCGTGCTGATTGCCGGCGGCTACCGCAACAGCGACCTGGTTTCCTACCAGGACCCCAACGTACGCTTTTTGTACAACCTGGCTGCGGGCGGCGGCGCGGCCGTGGTGCAAAAAAATGCGCAACGAGGCTATGAAATTCTCGGCAGCGCCTTTCGCACCGACGGTAGTTTCTCGCTGGACGTCATCGTACCGGTCGGCGGCACTCTGCAGCCGCAAAATGGCAGCAATTTGGCAGATCATCGCCTGCAGGTGCCAGACCCGACCGGCATGAAATCGCGGCTGGAGGAAAAATCACTGGCCCACTTCGCGGCGGTCGCCGAAGAGGCGTGCGCGCGATCCGGTATTTCTGCCTCGCAGATCGCCCACGTGGCCGTGGTGCACATGAAGCGCAGCGCGCATGCCGAAATTCTGCGGCGTATCGGCCTCGCTGAATCACGTTCGATTTACCTGTCGCGCTACGGCCACATCGGCCATATCGACATCCTGCTGTCGCTGAAACTGGCGCAGGACGAAAAACGCCTGAAGCCGGGAGACAGCGTGCTGTTGCTGTCGGCCGGCATCGGCTACGTCTGGAATGCGATGTGCCTGCGCGTGCATTGAAATGACCGCCTCCCTGCTCGGCTCCAAAACCGACGTGCCGGCGGTCTGGTGGCGGGACCGCTGGCTGACGTATGGCGACATGGAGCGCCGGTCGCGCCAACTCGCGGCTCGTCTTAAGGAGTGGGGCATCCAGCACGGCGACCGCGTCAGCATTCTCGCGCTCAATCACATCGCGCATCTGGATTTGCTGCTGGCGGCGTCACGACTGGGGTTTTTCTACACGCCGTTCAATTTCCGGCTTGCCCCCGACGAGCAGCGGCAATTGGCGGAGTACATCGCCCCCGCCCTTCTGTTTCATGACGAGCGTCATGCCGACCTGGCCACGCAAACGCAGCGGCCGCTGTTTGCTCTAGACGGCTACGAACACTGGCTCGCGCAAGCGCCAGAGTGGCGATCCCAGTCATCGCTTGATGACGAAGATATTCACATGCTGCTGTTCACCGGTGGCAGCACGGGCCTGCCAAAAGCCGCGATGATTCCGTACCGGCAGACGCAGGCCAACGCGCGCGCCACAGTGCAGGACTGGAATATCACCGCGGATCACTGTGCCATCCAGGCGACGCCGTGCTTTCACGCGGCGCTCAATGCGTTCACCACACCGCTGCTTCATTGCGGGGGCCGCGTCGTGCTGATGGAAACATTCGAGCCGGGCGTTTATCTGCAGCTCACCGAACAGCTTGCTGTCACGCATTGGTTTCTGGTTCCGACCATGTACCAGATGCTGGTCGAGCATCCTCGGTTTGCCAGCGCCGACCTGTCGCGCGTGCAGTGGGCGATTTCCGGTGGTGCGCCCTGCCCGGCGCCGTTGCGCGAAGCGTTTCGTGCGCGCGGCATCCGCTTCAAGCAGGGATACGGCATGACCGAGGCGGGCGTGAACTGCTTTGCGCTCTCGCTCGACGAGGCCGAACGCCACCCGGAGGCCGTGGGCCGTCCCATGGCCGGACTGCAGGCCGTCATCCGCCAACCCGACGCATCTCCAGTGAAGCCGGGAGACATCGGCGAACTCACGCTCAAAGGCGCACAGGTCTGTGCCGGGTATTACCGGCGTGAGCCGGAGACTACCGAAGCGTTCCGTGATGGCTGGCTGTGGACCGGCGATCTGGCGCGGCAGGATGAGGAGGGCCGTTTTTATATCGTCGGCCGCAGAAAGGAGATGTATATCAGCGGCGGTGAAAATGTTTACCCGGTGGAGATCGAATCGGTCCTGCACCAGATCGACGGCATTGGCGAGGCCGCGGTGATGGGGGTGTCACACCCGCGCTGGGGCGAAGTGGGCCTTGCCGCGGTCTCGCTCAAGCCCGCCACGCATTGGAATGCCGATTCGCTAAAGCTCGAACTCAAGCGCCGGTTGGCCGGATACAAGGTGCCGCAGCAGTTTTTGTTTCTGACGTCCTTGCCCAAAACCGGCGCCGGCAAAATCAACAAGCCCGAAATCCGCCGCATTGCACGCGCACAAAACAAGGAGGCCGCATGAGGCTTGTCCTGATTCTGATTTCGCTGGCTGTCGTGTCCACCGCGCAGGCGCAGCCGGATTCGCTGGAGTTCGGGCGTTATCTTTCGAAGTATCCCGGGATGTACAGCACCGCCACGTATCGCGACAACCCGCGCGATGAAATCTTTGACGAGCACGGCCGCCGCACAAACTCGGTGACCCCGACCTACGGGGCCGGCAATGCCTTCCCCGAGCAGCGCGGTACGGTCAATCTGGAGTGGCATTTCCCTTGGTTTGAAACCGAAGCCCTGCCGTTCATCTCCTCAAGGCTGTGGAGCGCGCGCGCCACACTGGGCTACGCAAAGCTTGCCACCGAAGGGCCGATCAACACGTTCATCACCGCCAATGGACAGGTGGACAAGAGCGAGGGCATCACCGACATCGAACTGGAGTTCGGACCCACGCTGCTGGGTTCTGGCGATTGGCGCACGCGCAAAACCACGCCACTGTCGCTGTTTTTGCTCGGACACATGACATTGCCAACCGGTGCGCGCGACCCCGATTCGCCAAACAACGTCGGTGGCAACGTGTTCGCGTTTGGCGGCACGCTCGGCGCGCATGCGCAGGGACTGGGCTTCGTGCTCGACGCCGGCGCCAGTTACCGCACCTATCAGCGCAACGAAGAGCCGGCGTTTGGCGGACAGGAGCCGTCGCGGCGCGGCGAAGATCTCGCGCTCGACGCCACGCTGGCGCGCAAGATTTTCGGCCCGGTTTATCTCAGCGCCTCGCTCTACGCGCGACAGGGCGAAGCCAATGAATATTCGCGTGTGCGCTTCGCCAACAACGCGCCCTCGGCCAGCCTCGGCATGGAGTCCTTTCCCGATCCGGGCACGTTCACCGATGGCGGCACACGTGAATTAAGCCTGGGTTTAGGCGCGCACTGGTTCGTGATACCGCGCCTGCGCCTGTCAGTGAACTACTGGCTGCCGCAGTCCGGCAAGAGCGGTGCGTTCGACCTGCCGTTTCGAGAACAACCCATGGGCTGCGTCGCCTTGCCCGGCGGCTGCAACCCCACACCCAACGGCAGCGCGCGCGTCGACGGCCTGGGGTCGGCGCGAAGTTACGCCAGCAATTTCTGGATGTTGAGTTTCACCTACAGCCACAAGCAGGGAGATTTCTGGCTATGAGGCGCCTGCTGATCACCCTGATGCTGGCCTGCCCTGCCGCACACGCCGGCATTGTGTTCACGCCGCACCTGTCCGAATACGGAATCCTGCCGCGCGGTGCCTACGCCGACCACACGCTGATCTATACCTCGATCACCGACGTTTACGACCGCGATGGCATGAAAGTGCCGCTGGGCACGCCCAAGATTCCAGGTGCCCCGGGCGCACCGGCGATCCCGCCTGGCGAATCGGTCGAAGCGCTGCTCGGCCTGTTCCGTTATTTGTGGATCGGCAACCTGTTCGAGAACACGTCGGTGCCCTACCTGAACACCCACAACCAGATCTTTCGCGTGATCGGCACGGCCGGCTGGCAACAGGGCAGTGGCCGCGTCACCGACCAATCACGTTTGTTCGGGTTGCGCTCGAATGCCAGCGGCATTGGCGACCTGTTCGTGCTCGGCGGCCTTTACACCAACGAATACCGCTGGGGTCCGGTGAAAGGCAATGGCCTGTGGTCGGTAACGCAGAAATTTCCCATCGGCGACTACGACGAAAAATCCTTGCTCAATATCGGCACCAATTACTGGACAACCGTACCGCAGATCGCCGCCCATGCGGAAGCCTGGGGCCGCTGGTATTTCGACGGTACGGCGGCGTATCAGATCAACGGCACCAACGACTCACCATCGTACGGCGGGCTGACGCCGACGCGTCCGGCGGACCTGTACAACCTCGAAGGCAACCTGGCGTTCAAGTTCACCGAAAAATGGTTCCTCGATGTGGGCTTGAGCTACCGCCGTACCGTAGGTCCGAACAAATTCGATAAGGTAACGGTGGCGTTCAAAGACCCGCTGCCGGCATTTACGGGCTGCTCTGTGGCGGGCATTCCGCCGGCACAATGCAGCGCGGCACCCAACTTTCGTCTGGTGCCGGTGCCGGGCACGCGCGAAGACCGCGGCGTGATGGGCACGCTACTCACCGCCAGCATTTATTACATCTACCGCACGTCCTCGGTGATCGATTTTCGCGTTGCGTATCCGATTGCCGGGCGCGGCTCGCAGTTCGACATGGACTTCGAGGTCGTCACCGATCCGGGCGGAGTGCCGATCAGTAACTGCGCCAGCTCAACCAACACCACCTGCCAGCGCACCGCGCTCAATGGGGTGCAGGAAGCCGGCGCGGTCTCGGCGTCGCCGTTCTTCGAACTGCGCTTCGTTTACCTGCTGTGGGCACCGTGAAGTTTCTACTGCCGGTGTTGCTGCTGCTCGGCGCGTGCGCGCCGCGCGAGGTGCTGTACCCGCTGGTGGGCAGGCCAGTGCCGCGGCTGAATGATTTTGCGCGCGACTTCACGCCTCCGGTCTCCAACGAAACCGGCTTGCCGGTCGGCGGGTTTGGCGGCGCCAAGGGCGGCGAACCCGGCGGCGTCAACCGCACGCCGGTGATTTTCGTCCACGGCAACACGGTCAGTGCCAACTATTGGCTGGGCGCGCGCGCGTATTTCAAGCAGAAGGGTTACCGCGACGACGAGCTGTGGGCGCCCTCGTACGGCTGGAACAACGTGCGCGCGTTTGACAGCGCCGACTTGTCGGTGGCGACGCTCGAGGCCTTTGTCACCGAAGTGCAGAAATACCTGTCGCAGAAAACCGGCCGGCCGATCCGCCAGGTCGACATCATTGGCCATTCGCTCGGCGTCACCCTGGTGCGCCAGTGGATGATGCAGCGCAACGCGTGGCACCGCGTGCGCACGTTCGTGGCCGCCGCCGGTGCCAACCAGGGCGTGTGGACGGCGCGCCCCGATGCGCGCGGTCAGAACCGCGCTGTCGCTTTCGAGATCTACCCGGGTTCGCCGTGGCTGACCCAGCTCAACCGTATTGGCGAAACGCCAGGCGCCACGCGCTACCTGACCCTGTACGACGGCACCGGCTGGGGCGATGTGCTGTTTCCCAAGCCGTATGAGCACAGCGGCGCACTCAAAGGCGCGAAGAACGTCGCCTACAACGTCGAGCACGGCACGCATTACGACCATCTGGAGCTGCCGCGCATGCCACAGACCATGGACGTGATGCTGGAGTTTTTCGGCAAGGAGCCGATCCCGCAGGCCGAGCCGCCGCAGTTGCTGCGCGAAGCAAACGTCGTGTTCGCCGACCAGGCCGATGCAAAAGTGCACTGCGAAACCGGCGGCAAGTATCCGCAGGCGCCTTCCACCGGCGCGGCCCGTTTCGAGCTGACCGACGGCACGCTCGCCACCTGTTTCGCGCACAGCGCACGCAGCGGCTTGTCGAGCCCGATGGCGCACTACAAGCGTAAGGATGCGCATGCGCCCCTGCCGCTGACGCTCACCGCACAACCCTCCGGCGGCGTATTTGAGCAACCGCAATTCGTGAAACTGACCGCCAGTGACCCGGATGCATTCATCGTCTACAGCACAGGTGGCGGCGCGGACCTAGGCGCGCCCGGCGGCAATCGGGACAATGGCCTGCCGCTCTACACCGAGCCGGTCTACATCAGCGCGCCGGTGAAAATGAGCGCGGTGGCCATCGCTCCGGATGGCCGCCGTTCGGAGCCGCTCATGCTGGATTTCGATATCAGCATCGAACTGATTGATACGCAGCGCTCGCTGCAACGTCAGTTCGATGCGCAAGCGCCGGCGCCGTATGCCGGGAAGCGTAAAAAAGGTAATTGAGAGGGCTGCCCGCTTGAAACACTTTTTTGCCGTTTCTCCCCGATATTCGAAAACAGGCGGTACACTTTTAGTACCACCTGATTTCGACCCGTGTCTTGCAGGGCCCGAAAAACACGCCAAGCGGGTGGGACAAAAATGAAGCAGAAAGTCGCAATTGTCACCGGGGGAACGGGCGCCATAGGCTCGGAAATCTGCCGCCATCTCCATCGCGCCGGCTGCCGCGTTGGCGCACTCGGCCACCCGTCCGAAGCGGCGCGTATCGCACAGTGGAAATCCTCGCTGGGCTTTGATGCTGTGTCCGAACTCGCGGATCTGGGCGATTACGCCGCCGCGCGCGCCGCCATCGAAAAACTTGAAACGGCGCTGGGGGCCGCCGATATTCTGGTCAACGCCGCCGGCATCACGCGCGACTCGCGCTTCACCAAGATGACGCCGGAGCAATGGCGCGCCGTGCTCGCCTCGAATCTCGACAGCGTGTTCAACTGCACGCACGCCGTGTTCGAGGGCATGTGCACGCGCGGTTTTGGCCGCGTGGTGAACATCTCTTCGGTCAACGGCCAGAAAGGCCAGTTCGGGCAAACCAATTATTCAGCGGCCAAAGCGGGCATGCACGGATTCACCATGGCGCTGGCGCAGGAAGGCGCGGCCAAGGGCGTGACCGTCAACACCGTGTCGCCCGGTTACATCGAAACGCCGATGACCGCGGCGATCAAGCCGGAGGCGCTGGAGAAGATCAAGGCACAGATTCCGCTGGGGCGCATGGGCACACCGGCGGAAATCGCGCGCGTCGTGACGTTTTTGTGCGCAGACGAGTCGGCGTATCTCACCGGCGTCAACATTCCGGTCAACGGCGGGTTGTTCATTTCCGCATGAGCGTCCCGGCGAGTGGCCCCCGCAGGGGGTCGACGGCAAGGCGAGTGCGGATAGCGCCGACACGCGTCTGCTTCCGACACCAATAGAGCTCACGGAGGCGATATGAAAGAGAGGAGTGTGTATTTCTCCGTCGCCGTTGCGGCGCTCGGGTATTTCGTCGACCTCTACGACATCGTGATTTTCGGCGTGGTACGCGTGGCCTCGCTGAACGAGCTTGGCATCACCGGCGCCGCCAACACCGACTGGGGCATTGCGCTGCTCAACCTGCAGATGGGCGGCATGCTGGTCGGGGGGCTGACCTGGGGCGTGATCGGCGACAAACTTGGTCGCCGGTTTGCACTGCTGGCCTGCATCACCTTGTATTCGGTCGCCAATGTTCTGAGCGGCCTGGTGGTCAACGTCGAGCAATACGCGGTGATGCGATTCATCGCCGGCTTTGGCCTCGCCGGTGAGCTCGGCGCCGGAATTACCCTGGTTTCGGAAATCCTGCCGAAAAACAAGCGCGGCTACGGCACCACGGTGATTTCGTTCCTTGGATTGTGCGGCGCGCTGTTCGCGTCCTACGTCGGCGCGGACTTTCACTGGCGCACGGCGTACATCATTGGCGGCGTCATGGGCTTCATGGTGCTGGCCGGGCGCTGGTACGGCCTGCGCGAATCGCAGATGTATACCGAAAACAAAGGCACGGTCGGCCAGGGCGACCTGCGCATCCTGTTCAGGCCCGGCCCGCTGTTGAAGTTCGCTTGCGTCATCGCCGTGGGCGTACCGATCTGGTACGTGTCGGCGCTGTTTGTCACGCTGGCGCCGGAATTCGGCAAGGCGTTGAACATGGCCGAGCCGCTGAAAGTCGCCGACGTGCTGCGCTGGCAGGCGATTGGTCTGGCCATCGGCAGCGGATTCTCCGGGCTGATCAGCGAGTGGATGAAATCGCGCAAGCGCATCATCTACCTGTGCTTTGCCGCGATGGCGGCACTGACCTTTGCGCTGATGCAGGTGGAAACACCACGGGGTTTCGCCCACCTGATGTTCCTTATGGGATTAGCCCAGGGTTACTGGACCGCGTTCATCACCATGTCCGCCGAGCAGTTCGGCACCAATTTGCGCGCCACGGTCAGCACCTCGGTGCCTAATTTCGTGCGCGCGATGACGGTGCCGATCACGCTGTCGGTGAAGGCGCTGTCGGTTTCATTGGGTTGGATCGGGGCGACGCTGGCCGTCGGCGGCGTGGTGTTCGGCCTGGCCTTTCTTGCGCTATGGAAGCTGACCGAAACCTACGGCCGCGATCTCAACTACCGCGAGGCCTGATTCGCCGACAGGAATTCTTCAAGTACCCGGTTGAATTCAGCCGGCCGCTCCATCGGCACGGCGTGGCGCGAATCGGGGATCACGACCAGGCGCGCATTCGGCATTTTTGCGACGTAATCCTGCTTGAGCGCCACCGGGCTGTAATCCTGGTCGGCAGCGATCACCAGGGTCGGGCAGCGAATCTCGCCGAGTCGGGCGCTGACGCTCCAGCCGATCAGCGCATGCAGGCTTGCCAGGTAGGGCGCGAGCCGATTTTTGGCGAAACGTTCGGCAAACCCGGCGCGCACAGCGGCTGAGGCGGGATCCGGAAATAAGCGCTTGACCAGGATGTTTCCCATTCGCGGCAACCCGAGCAGACGCACGATGACCAGACGCTGCCAGATCATCAGTTTCTGTCCAAATGTGCGCAGAATCATTTCCGGGCCACTGTTGACGATCGTCAGCGTTCGGGTCAAAGCCGGCTGGTCGGCGGCGAACTGAAACGCGATCGCGCCGCCGAGCGAAATACCGACGACGTGGGCCGAGTCAATTCGCTGCGATTTGAGCAGCGCCGCCATGTCGGCGGCAAACAGACTGATGCTGTAAGGCCCGGCGAGTTGCTCGGTGGCCCCGTGCCCGCGCAGGTCCGGCGCGATGACCCGGTACGTGCGCGAAAAATGCTGGATCTGATCCGCCCAATCCGCGGCACTGGATCCCAGGCCGTGAATCAACAGCAATGGGGCGCCCTGACCGGCGTCTTCAAAATGCATCCGGATGTGGTTAACCGTAGCAACAGGCATGCGCGCTACTATAACGAACGTTATATGCATTGACAATCACTATTCATTCAGCATAATTCGTGAAACATAACGCTCGTTATAGAACATGACGATCCTGAAACTTTCCAAAACCGTGGTTGCACCCACCCGGCGCCTGGCCGAAACCACGACGGCTCTACCCGATGGCGTGCGGCCGGCCGGTGCGCGCGGCGTGGTACTGGATGCCGCCCTGCAATTGTTCGCCGAGCATGGCTTCGCCGGCGCTTCGATCCGCGACATCGCGCAGGCGGCGGGCGTACAACCGCCAACGATCTACGCCCACTACGCGTCCAAAGAACATTTGCTGGCGGACCTGATCCGCATCGGCCACGAAGAACATCAAAAGCGCCTGCGCAACGCGATGCTGACCAGCTCGTCCGACCCGCGCGAGCAACTGATCACCTACGTGCGCACGCATGTACGCATGCACTGCGAGCTGTCGATGCTGGCAATCGTTGCCAACTCCGAACTGCACGTGCTCAGCAAGGCGCTGGCGGCGCCGTCCAATGTCCTGCGCGAACAGTCGGGGCAATTGCTGGTGGATGTCATCGAGCGCGGACGCACATCGGGTGTGTTCTCGGTGCCCAATACCTGGCTGGCGCTGGCGGCGATCGGGGGCATGGGTCTGCGCGTCGCCTATTGGTACACCGCCGACCATGAACTGTCGGCCGAGACCGTGGCAGACACCTATGCGCAATTCGCCTGCCGCATCGTCGGCGCAGACGAATCAAACGTAATTCGCAAATAGAAATTCAGGCGTTCCAAAGAGAACGCGAGGAGTGATCATGCAGTCAGCGAAACATTTGCAGCGTCTGTTGCTTGCGGGCGGCGTCGCCGGCTTGATGATGACCACGGCGGCCATTGCCCAGCAGGACACTGCCGCGCCTGAAGCACCGCCACCCACGCAGCCGGCTCCCGCGCCGGAAGCCGAGAGCGCCGCCGCGCCGGTCGCCACCGTGCCGGTCAATGTTGCCGATGCGCCGCCCGAACGGGTGCAAGATGATGGCCTCGAAGAGATCGTCGTCACTGCCCAGAAACGCGGCGACGAGTCCGTCAAGGACGTGCCGATCTCGATCTCGGTGGTCAATGAAAAGATGATCGCCGACATGGCCATCACCAATGTGCGCGAGGCAATGCTGTTCGTGCCCAACGTCAAGGTCGAGGAGGCGGGTTTTTTCATGATTCCGCGCATCCGCGGCTTCACCACAAACAACAACAACAAGGCGTTCGAGCCGCCTGCCGGGTTGGCGATCGACGGCATCCCCTATGGGCGCGTCGAGTACTTCAATTCCAGCCTGTTCGATATCAGCCGGGTCGAAGTGCTGCGGGGTCCGCAGGGCACCACCTTTGGCAAGAACACCACCGCCGGCCTGTTGCACATCATCACCAAGGACCCGACTCCCGAGTTCAAAGGTTATGTGGACGCCCAAGCCGGCGAATTCGACCGCCGCCGCATCGAGTTCGGTCTTGGCGGCACCTTGATCGAGGATTTCATTAATGTGCGCGTGTCCGGTCTCAGCGACAGCCAGCGCGGCTACATCTTCAACACCACCAAGGCGATCTCGCCGCGGGCCGATGAGTTCCTGCAGGGCCGCGACAACCAGGGTTTCCGCGTCAAGGCCGTGGCTCCCGATCTGTTTCAGTCGAGCCTCAAGCTCAGTTACGAGCAGGTGCAGCTCGCCTCGCTTGGCACCGGGATCGAGCTGATCAACATCACCGAGTCGATGAAGTCGACGCTGCGCAAGTACGACCCGAATGTGGACTTTGTCGGCGGCAACGGCGTGACCTCGCTCGACTTCCCCGATCGCCGCGACACTCAGATCCGTACCTTCAACGGCGAATGGACGCGCGATTTCTTCGATTGGAACCTGGCTTTGCTGGGTGGGCGCTCGGTGATGGAAACACAGTTCGAACTGGACACCGATTTTTCGCCGGCGAATGCGCTCAACGGCACCGGCGCCGACCTCGCGCCGACGACGACTTTTGAGGCGCGGCTGCTGTCGCCGAGCCTGTCGGGGCTGTTCGGGCTGAACGATCTTTTCGGGTTGAACTTTGGCGACAGCGACGTGCTGGTCGGCGCCTTCATTCAGAACACCGCCATTGAGGACGGTTTCTACAACTTCGAGATTCCCGTCGGACCCTTCCTCGACCTGACCGCGGCCGCCGAAGGCAGCGGTGGCGAATCGGAACCGCCGCTGCTGCCACAGATTCTGGGACTGGCACCGACCCACATCCTTTTTAATATGGCCGAGGTCATCGAAAACGTACGCCAGGACTTCGAGCAGGACTCCAAAACCAAGGCGCTGTTCTCGCAGATCCAGTGGCGCTTCTTTCCGGATTTCACCCTGCAACTCGGGGGCCGTTACAGCCAGGAAAAGAAAACGGCGAGCTGGGATTCGCGTTACACCACGCCCACCGGCGTCGTGCTCAAGGCCGCAGGCATCGACGAGTTCGAGGCGGCGCGTGCCCGCGAGGACCAGTTCTTCCAGTACAAGGGTTCGCTCAACTGGCAGCCGACGGAAGGTCTGAGCCTGTTCGCTCACGCGGCGCGCTCGTTCAAGTCCGGCGGATTCAATGCGTTTGCCTTTCGCGACGTCGAGGACCAGCTCGGCTACGGGCCCGAGTTCACCAAGGAGTACGGCATTGATGCCAAGGGCACGCTGTTTGATCGCCGGTTGGCGCTGAATTTTTCGGTGTACTACATGGAAGTGCGCGACTTTCAGGTGCTGACCCGCGAACCGCAGACCACGGGCGTGGACCCGGAAACGGGTGACATCACGCTTTCCACCATCGGCCTTGGCATCACCAAGGTGATCAACGCACCCAAAGCGCGCGCGCAAGGCATCGAAGGTGACGTCACCTGGAAGGCCGCCAACTGGCTGAAATTCTTCGGCACCGTCGGCCTCAACGACACCCAGTATCTCGATCACAAGAAGAACGACTGCCCGGCCGACCGTGACGCACCGGGGATGGCTTTTTGCGACGCCACCGGCAAGCCGTTCGCCTTTGCGCCCAAGTACAACAGCACGATCAGCGCCTTTGTCACGCCCGCCTTCGAATGGGCCGGCATCCGCCCTGACCTGATCGTCAGCGCCGAGTACGCGTCCGAGCAATTCACCGACATCGACCTCGACGAGCGCAAGATCCAGCCGGCGTTCTGGCGCTATCGGGCCAGCCTTGGTTTTGGCAACCCCTCACAGAAATGGTCATTCAAGATCATCGGTGAGAACCTCACAGACGAGATCACCTACATCCGCCAGGGCGATCTGTCGCCCAAGCAGTTCGTCGGTATCGTCGAGCCGCCGCGCCGTTTCTACGGCCAATTGCGCTGGAGTTTCTGATGCGCACTTTTTTCATTCCGGGCGCAGCGCGCGTGTGAGCATGCTTCACACGGCCAGATCCTTCCGCCGCAAAGGGCGACTGAACCCGGTCGCCGCGCTACAAAGGGCAGCGGTGTTTTCGTGTGCGCTTGCGCTCGGTGCGTGTGAGGAATCTACCCCCGCGGCCACTGCCCGTGCGCTGACGCACCACACCTACGCGCAGCCCGGCCTGCCGGAGCGCGACTACGAATTGTTTGTGCCCACCTCGCGCGCGGCCGGGCCCATGCCGCTGGTGGTGTACCTGCATGGCTGCAACCAGACCGCGCTGGACGCCATCGCCGGCACGCTGTGGAACGAATTGGGAACAGAAAAGGGATTTGCGGTGGCCTGGCCCGAACAGCGCTTGTCGAATGACGTCGCGCTCGACGGCAACGGCGCCCGTTGCTGGAACTGGTTCCACCCAGCGCATTTCAACCGCGACGCCGGCGAACCGGCCACCATCGCCGGCATCACGCGTCAGGTGATGGCAGCGCACGACATCGATCCGTCGCGGGTGTACGTCATGGGCGTTTCGGCCGGCGGAGAAATGGCGGCGACCCTGGGTGCGACTTACCCCGATCTTTATGCGGCGATTGCGATCTTCGCGGGCGGCCCCTACACCGGTACCGATTTCAGCGGCGCGCTGGCCGCGCAGGCCATGGGTGAATACGCGCGCACGCTGCCGGTCATCGTATTGCACGGCACCGCTGATGAAGCCGCGGTTTTTCCTCTGGGGGTGGCGGCGGTGCGCCAATGGCTGGGCACCAATGACCGCGTGGATGACGGACTGCCCAACGCCAGTGTGCCGCCGCAGCCCGATTCCACGGAGCACCACGGTTTCGATGCGAGCCTGCTTGAAGGCCTTGGCAGCCCTGGCGACCTGTGCCTTGGCGCACCCCTCGCGCTTCCCTGCATCGCCGGCGCGCTGGGGGCTGAAAGTTATCCGCACTCCATCGAGCACTATCTCGATGCCGGGGGCCATAGCCTGATTGATTTCTGGATCATTCACGGCCACGGCCACAATTACCTCGGCGGTAGCCGCGCCGGCAGTTTCTCCGATCCGCACGGCCCCAACGTGACACGCGCGGTCTATGATTTCTTTACAGCACACCCGATGCAATAAATTTCTCCACACACCTGAGGAGGTGCACGATGAGAATTTGCACACTGAGATACATCGCGGTTCTGGCGCTGGCACTGGGCGCAAGCGGCCCGGCGCAGGCGGCGCGCTGCAGCGTGGATGGCAACGGCAACGCCAGCTGTTCCTATACCAAGCGCTTCAATGGCTACTGGTGCAACGGCTACTACGTGAACCGGCCCGTGCGCTGGCAGGTACCCGAAGGCACGCCGCCCTCCGGTGGCTGGCCGGTGGCGTTCTATTACGCCGGCACTCAGCTCACCGACGTCGACAATGCTTTCATCCACACCATGAGCCAGCCGTTCGGCCAGGGCTATGTGCCGCACATCATCCGCGAGCTGCTCGATGCGCCCAACGGTGGCCGCAAATATGCGGTCATCGTCCCGGACCCGCCGGCGTCCAGCGGCTCTTACCAGTACTGGCATACCAACGTGATCTATCCGTACAGCGCGAGCTGCGACTACGACTTCTTCCCGGATTTTTTCGGCGAGATCTCCGGCGGCAGCTACGGCGCCGCCTCGCAGTACAACTTGAACAAGCGTTACGCCTTCGGCATTTCCAGCGGCGGCTTTAATTCCAGCCGCATGGCGGTCACGTTCAACGGGAGCAGCCTCTGGAAGGCCCTCGGTATCGTCTCGGCGAGCTACGCGACCTGCTCCTATGCCTGCTCGGTGCCGACGTTGCCGTCCAACCATTCACCGACCAAGTTCTGGCACGGACAGAACGACGGTATCGTGCCGCTGACTTCGATGTACGCGTACTACAACAAGCTCGGTGCCCAGGGCCTTACGCGCGCCAAGCTTGAGCATCCGGGCGGCCACGAGTTCACCGTGGATTCGCTCGGCGCCAGCGGCATCAAGGCCTGGTTTGATCTGTACTGATGACGGTCCTGGTTGAAAAGAACGTCGTCGCGGCCATGCGCGACGGCACGGTACTGCGTGCGGACATCTATCGCCCCTCGCAAGAGGGGCGCTATCCGGTGCTGTTGCAGCGCACGCCGTATAACAAGGAATTGCTGCCACTGACCGCCATCACCCTCGACCCGATCCGCGCCGCAGCCGCCGGCTACGCGGTGGTGATCCAGGACGTGCGCGGCCGCTGGGCCTCGGACGGCGGCACGTTCTTTTTGTACCAGGACGAAGGGCGCGATGGTTTTGATTCAGTGGCCTGGGCGGCGAATCAGCCGTGGTCCGACGGCACCGTGGGCGGGTATGGCGTCTCCTACATGGGCGGCACCAGCTGGCTGACCGCCGCCAGCGCGCCTCCCGCGCTGCGTGCGATTTCGCCGACCACCGCGCCGAACGATTTCTGGCGCGATCACCTGTGGCGCGGCGGCGCACTGGGCTGGGGCGTACTGGTGATGTGGACGCTGCAGGCCATCGGCCCGGCCGCCCTCTTGCGAGGAAAAAAAGGCAAGCCCGACCTGTGGCCGTCGTTCCTGCAGTTGGTGGGCGATATCGATGCGTATGAGGAACGCGTGTGGCAACTGCCGCTGAAGTCATTTGCGCCGGCACGGCCTGGCGATGCGGACTTCGTGCCGTTCTTCTTCGAGACGCTCGCGCATCCGGCGCCGGATGCCTGGACGGACTCGCTGCTGATGAGCGAGCGCCATCGCCAGGTCCAGGTTCCGGCGCTGATCGTCGCCGGCTGGCACGACCTGCTGCTGAAAGCTGACCTCAACCACTACGCCTCGATGAAAAATTCCGCGGGCACGGAAGCGGCAAGGCGCGGCACGCGCATCGTCATCGGGCCTTGGTCACACGGCATGTTCATGAACCACGTCGGCGACCTGGACTTTGGCCTGCGCGCATCGGGTATGTTTCTCGACCTCAAGGAAGACCTCACCGCGCTGCAGCTGCGCTGGTTTGATCGCTGGCTCAAAGGCAAGAAAAATGGCGTGGACGAGGAAGCGCCGGTGCGGATTTTTGTGCAGGGCCTCAACCGCTGGCGCGACGAGCAGGAATGGCCGCTGGCGCGAGCGGGCGCCGCACCGTTGTATCTGCGCGCGCAGGGCGGCCTTGGCTTTGTGGCGCCTGGCGACGAGCAACCCGACACCTACGTCTACGACCCGAACGACCCGACGCCCACCTGCGGCGGCTCGCTGCTGATGCCGGCGATTTACCGGCGCGGCCCGGTGGATCAGGCGCCCCTCCTGTCGCGCCGCGACGTGCTTTGTTATACGTCAGAGGCGCTGGCGCAGGATCTGGAAATCACCGGCGAAGTGCGGGCCGTGCTTTACGCCGCCAGCAGCGCGCGCGACACCGACTGGATGATCAAACTTTGCGACGTGCATCCCGACGGCCGCACCTACAACATCTGCGACGGCGTGCTGCGTGCGCGCTATCGCGCCTCCATGACCGAACCCGCGCTGATCGAACCGGAGGCGGTGCTGCGTTACGAAATTGATCTGTGGGCGACTTCCATCGTGCTGCGCGCCGGCCATCGGCTGCGCGTGCTGGTGACCTCGAGTGATTTTCCGCGCTACGACCGCAACCCCAACACCGGCGAGCTCGGCATCGAGGCGACGCGGCTGCATCCCGCCACGCAGAAAATCTTCCATGACGCGCAACGCGCGTCGCACGTTATTCTTCCCATCATTCGAGGACCTGCATGACTACCCCCAAAAACGCCGGCGGCCTGCTGCTGGCGCTGATGCTGCTGAATGTCCTCAACTTCGCCGACCGCTATCTGCTGATCGCGTTCTCCACCAGCATCGTTCCGGAATTGGGCCTGAGCAATCTGCAATTCGGCTTGCTCACCGGCGTGGTATTCACCGGGGTCTACACCGTGCTCGGCCTTTTCGCCGGCTCGCTGGCCGACCGCACCAACCGCGCGCACCTGATCGCGGCGGGACTTGCCTTATGGAGCGCGCTGACTGCCGCGACCGGTCTTACGAAAAACTTCGCGCAGATGGCGGCGGCGCGGATGCTGATCGGCGTCGGAGAAGCCTGCCTGACACCCGCGGCGATGTCGCTGCTGGCCGACCGCGTGGCGCCGGCACGGCGGGCGCTGGTCAGCGGCATCTACTACATGGGTTACCCCCTGGGCATCGGCGGCAGTTTCATTTTCGCGGGCATCGTCGGCCCCAGCCTCGGCTGGCGTGGCGGGTTTTTAGTGCTGGGCGCGCTCGGTGTGGTCGCGGCGCTGCTGGTGTGGGCGCTGATGCGCGATCCGCGCGCGGCAACCGCGGGCGCTGCGCGCAACGGTTCGTTCGGAGACAGTTTTCGCGCCATGCGTCACGAATTGCGTCACAACCGCGCGTTCGCCTGGACGCTGGCCGCCTGTACCGTGCTGGTGTTCGCGCTCGGCGGCGGCATTCTCGATCTGCTGTGGTGGGTCAAGGAGCGCGGCTACGCAGCGACCGATGCGCAGAAAATCACCGGCCTGATCTTCCTCGTCGGCGGCTGTCTTGGCGCGCTGCTCGGCGGCGCCGGCGCCGACTGGGTGCAGAGGCGCAGTGCGGGTGGACGCTTGAAGTTTCTCGGCTGGCTGTTCCTGATCGCTGCGCCCTTGCTTACGCTCTACCGCGTGATCCCCGGACACAGCGCGCTGTTCTACAGCCTCGCCGTGTTCGGCTCGATGTGCACACTGATGCTGTTCGGCCCGGCGCTGTCGGCGGTTCAGGAGCAGGTGCCGGCGCAGCACCGTGCTTCGGCGGTCGCCATGTTTCTGCTGTGCGGCGCACTGATCGGCGCGGGCGGCGGTAACGCCACCGCCGGCTGGCTGGCGGACACGTTCGCCGCCGCCGGTTACGCCGAGCCGATCACCCTGACCCTGCTGTGCATGCAAGGCATAGGCGCGCTGGCGATTCCACTGTTTTTCCTCGCGGCGCGCCATCAAGCCCGGCAATCAGCGGTTTCTTAGCAGATCGCGAATCTCGGTCAGCAGTTCTTCTTCCTTGGTTGGCACCGGTGGCGGCAACGTCGGTGCCGCGGCCTCTTTGCGCTTGAGGTGGTTGATGCCCTTGACCAGCAGGAAGATCGCAAACGCGACGATGGTGAAATCCAGCAGGGTTTGGATGAATTTTCCATAACCCAGCACCACGGCCGGCACGTCGCCGTTGGCCGCCTTGAGCGTAATCGCCAGATCGGAGAAATCCACGCCGCCGATCAGCAATCCCAGCGGCGGCATGATCAGGTCGCCAACGCCGGAGGAGACGATTTTGGTGAAGGCCGCGCCCACGGTAATGCCCACCGCCATGTCCACGACGTTGCCGCGCACCGCAAATTCCCGGAACTCGGTCAGCACACTCATCGTTGTCCCCTCGTAAATTGATGGCGAATTGTAGTCACGTCTTGTAAGGTTTGATCGAAGTGCCGCACCAAATCCATCTCGCCCATTCCGACATCCGCTTCGACGCCGCGGACCACGAAACCATCCTTGCCGCCGGCTTGCGCCAGGGGCTGGCGCTGCCGTTCGGCTGCCAGAGCGGCGGCTGCGGCTCGTGCCGCGTGCGGCGCATTTCGGGTGATGTGCACAGTATTCAGGAGCCGCTGGCGCTGTCCGACGCCGAAATTGATGCCGGTTACATCCTCATGTGTCTGGCGCAGCCGCGCTCGAATCTGGAGTTGGATTTGTATCAACCGGCGCGGCTCGAAGAACTGCGCCCGCGCCAGTTGCCGGTGCGCGTGATTGAAAAACACCTGCTCACGCACGATGTCATCGGCCTGTCGCTGCAATTGCCAAAAGAACCCGCGTTTCGATACCTGCCGGGACAGTACGTGGATTTTCTACTCGCTGACGGTCGCCGCCGCAGTTTTTCCATCGCCAATGCCGGCGGCGCGCAAAGCCTGCGGCTGGAATTCCATTTGCGCATCACCCCCGACGGGCGCTTTGCGCATTACGTGCAGAACGAAATGCCGGAGCGCACGGTGCTGCATATCGAAGGCCCGCTCGGCGCGTTCTATCTGCGTGAGGACTCCGCGCGCCCGGCGTTGCTGATGGCCGGCGGCACCGGCTTTGCGCCGATACAGGCAATGCTCGAGGCCGCGTTTGCCTCGGGCACGCGGCGTTCGTTTCATTTGTTCTGGGGCGCCCGAGCCCGGCGCGATCTGTATCTCGACGCCCGGGCGCGCGAATGGGCCGGCACGCACGCCAACTTCCGTTACACCCCGGTCTTGTCCGAACCGGACACGAACTGGCCGGGCGAGCGCGGTTTCGTGCATGAAGCGCTGCTGAAGTCGTATTCCGACCTGGCCGGGCACGAAATCTATATCGCCGGCCCGCCTGCCATGGTGCATGCCGGCAAGCGCGCTTTCAGCGCCGCCGGCCTCGATGCCGATCATCTGTTCTACGATTCTTTCGATTACGCCTTTGAAACCTGGCCCGGCAAGCGCTAGCGCCCTGGAAACACAAGTCGCGCTCGATTTCGAGGCGCCGAGCGTCGTCGAGCGCATCAGTCGCCGTGCGCGGTGCATCCGCCTGGTCGTTCGCGCCGACGGCGGGGTGGTACTGACGATTCCGCAACGTGCTTCACGCACGGCGGCGTATCAATTCCTCGAGCAAAGCCGTGCCTGGATCGCGCGCCAGCGCGCCCAGCGTCGTCTGCAGCCCGTGCCGCAGCCCATGCGCTGGGACGGCCAGGGCCGCCTGCCGCTGCGCGGTCGTGAAATAGCCATTGATGTGATCAGCACCACCCTGCGCAAACCGGTCGTGCGGTTCGAATCGGACCGCGTGCGGATTTACGCGTCATCAAAGGCATGTGCCGATCCGTCCCGATTGAGACGCGTGCTGATCGCGGCACTGCGTGACGAAGCCGCGCGTGAAGCCGCCACCCTGCTCGATCAGGAAAGCGCGCGCCTGGGGTTTGGATATCGCGGCGTGAGGATTCGCGACACGCGCTCACGCTGGGGCAGCTGCGCGGCGGACGGCCGCATCATGCTGTCGTTGCGCCTGCTGCTGGCACCGCCGCAGGTATTCCGCTACGTCGCGATCCACGAACTGTGCCATTTGCGCTGGCGCGGGCACGGGCCGCGGTTCTGGAACCTGGTCGCGCGGCAGATGCCGGATTTTGAAATTCACCGTGCCTGGCTGCGCCGGCACGGCGACGAATTACAGAATCTATTGCCCCCGCGTTAAATCTTGCGCAATTCAACGCGGCGGTTGGCTTCGCGCCCTGCGTTGGTTTTGTTGTCCGCAATCGGCTTGCTCTGTCCATAGCCTTTAGCGGTCAGGCGCGCGGCGGGCACGCCGCTTTCGATCAGGGTCTTGACCACGTGCTGGGCGCGCGCTTCGGACAGCGTCTGGTTGGACTTCTCGCCACCGACGTTGTCGGTATGTCCGCCGACTTCCAGATTCATGTCGGGCGCCAGTTTCAACATCTCGACGATCTGAACAATGGTCGGAACCGATTCCGACTTGATCGACGCCTTGCCGATATCGAAATTGATGTACAGCGTGACGTAGCCTTCCTTGATGATTTTTTCGAGCATTTCGTTGGCGACCGGATTCGGCTTGCCCGCCTCGCGCTCAACCACGCGCAATTCATATCCGGTTTTGCCGACGGCTTCCTTGGTGGATTGCATGAAAGCCCAGACCTCTTTGCCCCCCACCGCGGACTTCATCGTCACACCGTGATTGATGCAGCTGTCGCCGCCGGGCACCGGCGGACTGGAGAACGTCGAGTTGCACGCGCCCGGGTACTCTCCCATCACGCTGCCGCCGCCCAGCTTTGCGGCGGTGGCGAAATCGCGCATCATTTTGTCAGCGCCCGGTTTGACGGCACCATCGTTGAGCACATAGTGAATGCGCATGTAAGGACCCTGCACGCTTTCCAGCGCAGGTTCTTTTTTGGTTTTCGTCACCGGCCCCATGGGAAAGTGCTTTTGCTCGGCCTGGCTGCTTTCGCAGTCGGCGATATGGAAGTTCGGCAGACGATTGAATGACGGATGGTCTTTGCAGCCTTCGACGTCGCTCTGCGCATAAACGGCAGCGACCGGTGACAGCAGCGCGCAAAGAATAAGGGTTCGTAGAACGGACATGAAGCGTCTCTCCTGATTATTGTGGAACGACGCTATTCCACAAAATCGACTGCGTCGGTGCGGCGACGCACACAGCAAAGCACTGGAACCGCCACCCGCTTGCGGCCCCTTGGGGCGGTTTTGCGCCTCCTGCGAAAAACCGGTGGTACTAAATATGTACCACCGGTTTTTCAGCACCCGTGAATTCGGGGCTCAACACCGCCCAAGCGGGTTACTGAAAAAACCAATAAATACCGAACAATAATCCGAGCAATTCGAGTGAACCGGCAATGAAGGGAATTACACTGGGCTTGCCGTCCACCAGCAGGCTGACGAGGCGGCCAAACACCAGCCCCGCGAAGAGGGTGATCGCGAGCATCAGCGCAGCAAAGGTGTATTTTGCAAAAAATCCGCCGGCAAACAAAAGAAGGCCCGCCGCGACAGTGACGCCGCCGGCCGAGGCCCGCAGATAATTTCGTGCGTCCCTGGAATCGGCTTGCATTGAATACGGAATGGCGACCGCCTCGACCGGGCTGACCAGGCAGCGCAGGCCGATGATGAGAAAAATAGCGCCGTTGAACCAGAGATAACCGACCATGTCACGCCTCCTTGCGTTGGAAAAACCATGGCGCTGTGCGCCACCTGGATTCCCGCCGGCGCGGGAAGGCAGGATTATTTGTTTTGCGCCGCCGCCAGTTCCAGACCTTGTTTATAAAACCGTGCGGCTTCTGCGGGATTCTGGGTCGCGTCGCTGAGCTTCGCCAGTTCGCGATACACCGCCGGCGTCGGCTGCTGGCGCAGCAGGGCGTCAAGATAACTGCGCGCCTTTCCCCATAGCCGTGCGTTGGCGCAGGTGCGCCCGGCAACCCACTGCAGTTCGGGCTTTTCGCCAAACTCGCCGAGCCAGTGTTCGACGGTGGCCAGGTGCGTCAACGCGTCGGCCGGTACCAGCTCGCCGTGCAGCAATGCCAGTTCGCCGTCCCAGCCTTCCCGCAGGCCTTGGGCGATCTGTGCCGCGGCCTCCGCATGCGCGTTGAGCGTAATCAATCCACGCGCATAGGCGCGACGCAGGGCGGGCTGCCCGCGCAGGGCGCCTGCGGATTCCCACAATGCCTTGAGTGTTTCCAGGCGCGCTTCGCGCGCGGCCACCTGCAGCAGCCCTGCATAGGCCGCCACAGACAGCTCGCGGTGGCGCGTTTCACCGAGCATGCGTACCGCCGCGGGTTCGGCCAGCAACGGGCGCAACGCCTCCCAGTCGTCGGTGCGGGCCAGGGTTTCGGCCAGCAGCTCCAGCGCATAGCCATGGGCGGGATCGCGCTCGTGCAGGCCGCGCAACAAGGCGCGCGCCGGCAGCAGCTCGTCGCGCTCAAGATGAAATTCGGCGTGCGCCAGTTGTGCGGCAAACACGGACGGCGAGCCCTGCTGGCTGGCTTGGGTGAGATAGTGGTCGCGCCGCTCGGTGGATTCCGCGCCCGGTTGTCGTTGAGCGGCGCGCGCGGCCAACAGATAGTTGAGCGCGCCCTTGGGGTGGTCGGCGGCGCGGCGCACCAGTTCGATCTCGGCTTGTGACCAGCGGCCTTCAAGCAGGTGGCTGAGCCCCGCCTCGAAGCTGGTGCGCGCCCGCTCGCTGCGACGACGCTCGCTGCGCTCGCGCAACATCGCCGGCAGGCGCAGACCGGTCAGCAGCAGGCGGCTGCCCAGCTGAAAAATCACCACCCCCGCGATGAGCGCGGCGGCAAATCCCAGCAATGAGCTCTCCAGCACCCAGCCGCGCCAGCGCAGCAAGACGTAGCCCGGGTCGGCGTACAGCCACACCGCGACGGCGGCGCCCAGCAGCAGCGCCAGCAGTAAAAAGCCAATACCCCGCATCGACATGGTTATGCAGAACGCTCGAGCAGAGCGCGCAGCAGGCTCAGCGCGCGCCCGGTTTCCGGCATTGGCGGCTCCAGATTCAGCCGCGACAATCGTTGCAGGTCCGCCTGCGCCGCGCGTACGCCGGCATCGGCGAGACGATAATCCTGAGCCAGCAGAGCGGCTGCCGAGAGGCATAGATCGCGAAAGCTGGCGCTGTCACTGCGCAACAGCGCCAGCCGCGCGCCTTCCAGCTTCAGCAGCAATATCTGGCGCACCCACCCTTCTTGCTCCGGCGCCAGTGCGTGTCGCAGGCTGCGATCATCGCGGCGCAGCGAGAACATTGCCGCCAGCGCGTGCCTGGCCAGCGTCCAGCCGCGTTGCAACCAGCCTTCGGGCGTATTCGCCACCACGGCGGCAGGTGCGTCGGATGGCGCTGGCTCGAAGCGCGCCACGGAGGCCGACTCGATGGGCCATTGCGCCGATTGGCGGATCAACGCCGCGAGCAACAGTGCCGTGCCTTCCCGATCAGGCACGGGGACGGCGAGCAAAGCCACGCGCTCTTCGATCAGCGCCTTGCGCACGCTCGCCAAGCGCGCGTCGCCTGCGGCAGCCAACCTCTGGTCGGCGTGCTCCAGCAACCGCGCTGCCGCAACGGGATCGCGGTCGATCTGCACGCGCTGCAGCGCGGCGGTCAACAGCAATTCGGCCGACGCCGCCTGCACCCGCAACCGTCCGCTCTGGACGGCACCGGCCAGGTCCGCGGTTTGCGCGGCAAGCGCCTCGAAACGGGTATTCAGGTTCGCAAGCCCTGTCTGGTCCTGCGCCGCCATGCGCGCGGCGTCGTCTTTTAGTTGCTGCGCATCACGCTCCAGTTGGCGCAGTCGCTGGTCTTGCGAAAACGCCGCTTCATGATTCGCACTCCACTCGCGGTAAAACCCAAAACCTGCCGCGCCCAGCAGAACCACGAACAGCAACGGCGCCAGAGAGCGGCGCGGCCGGGCACGGGGAGGAGCGTGTGGATCAGTCATTATTTTTTGTCAGGGTGTCGATCAGTACGCGCACGATGGCGGCGTCGGACATCGGTTGCGTGACCTGCGCATCGTGCACGAATCCCAGCGCGCGCGCCTGTTGCCGCACGCGATCGCTTGGCACCGCGATCTGTTTTTTGAACAGCGTGGCTCGCGAGCCCTCCGGCGTCAGCGCGACCAGATGATCCAGCGCCTGTGAGCTGGTGATCACCAGTACGTCGGTACCGCGCAGCGCCGACAACACGGCATCGGCGTCGTAAGGCAGGGGCACGCGACGATACACCTCTGCGATTTCGACTTGCGCGCCGCGCTCGTAAAGAATCCGCGGCAGCACGTCGAGACCGTCTTCGCCGGTGACGATGAGAAAACGCCGGCCGCGAATCTGCGCGAGCTCGGGCAGCGCCAGCAGTGCCTCGGCGGAGTGCGCGGCCAGCGGTGCCATCTGCACCTCGATGCCGCCGGCCTCGAGCGCCGCGGCGGTAGCGGCGCCGACCGCGGCGATGCGCGGCGGCCACGGTGGGCGGCACAAGGGCTCGGCGTGGCGCACGGCGTTGGCGCTGGTAAAAATCCAGGCGTCGTGGCTGCGCGCCGCCGCCAGCACCTGCGCGGCGCGCGCCGGGTGCGCGGTGGGCTGGATCGCCAGCAGCGGCAGCCGCACCGGCGTGCCGCCCTGCGCTTCGATCATCCGGCACAGATTTTCCGCCTGCTGCGATGGGCGCGTCACCAGCACGCGCACGCCTGCCAGCGCACTCACGCTTTCAATCCCTGCAGAATTTTTTTCGCGCCCATCACCAGCAACTGCTGCGCCAGCAGGCGACCGATGTTTTCGGCTTCTGCCGCCGCGCCTTCCAGCGTGGCGCGCACCAGTTTCTCGCCATCGGGCGAAGCCACCAGCCCCGTGAGACAAATGCGGCCGGTCTTGAGCACCGCGTGCCCCGCCACCGGCACGTTGCAGTTGCCGCCGAGGCCTTCGTTGAGCGCGCGCTCGGCCGCAAGCCGTGTGCTACTGGCACTGTCGTTGAGCGCGCGCACGAGTTTTTGCGTGGGCTTGTCGTCGTCGCGGCATTCGATGCCGATGATGCCCTGGCCGACGGCGGGAATGAATTGATGCGGGTCGAGCGGGTCGCGAATGCGCGACGCCAGACCCAGGCGCTTGAGTCCGGCGCAGGCGAGCAGAATCGCGTCGAACTCGCCGGCATCGAGTTTCTTCAGACGCGTGCCGACGTTGCCGCGCAAATCCTTGAGCTTCAGGTCGGGCCGCTGGGCCAATAGCTGCGACTGGCGCCGCAGGCTGGAGCTGCCGACGACGGCGTTTTTTGGCAATTCATCGAGGCTGGCAAAACGCACGCTGACAAACGCATCGCGCGGATCCTCTGCCGCGAGAAACGAAAACAGGCCCAACCCCGGCGGCTGGCGTGCCGGCACGTCCTTCATCGAATGCACCGCCAGGTCGGCCCGGCCGGCGAGCAACGCCTCTTCGAGTTCCTTGACGAACAAGCCCTTGCCCCCGGCCTTGGCCAGCGATTGCTCCTGCCAACGGTCACCGCTGGTGGTGAGCGGCAACAGCTCGACGACCACCTCGGGGTGCGCACGCTGCAAAAGCGCCTTGACGTGATTCGCCTGCCACAGTGCCAACGGGCTCTGGCGCGTGGCAATACGCAGGGTGCTCACGCTGATTTCGAAGCCAGTTCGATCAGGCGGCGCACCTCGGCCAACCGCCGCCGCGACACCAGCAAGGGCTTGTCGACATGGCGCAGGCGCAACAGGTGGTGCTCCTCGCCTCCCCCGGCACCCGCTCCAGGCTGAGCACGTGGCGCACGGCGACCAGCGCTTTGCGATGAATGCGCACGAACCAGGGCGCAAAGTCGTCTTCGAGCGTCTTCAGTGATTCTTCGATCAGCACTTCGCCATGCGGATGAAACACGCTGACGTATTTCTGGTCGGCCTCGAAATACAGGATGTCTTCGGCAGCCACACGCATCAGCCCTTCGCGCGTGTGCGCGATCACGAATGCGCGCTTGGGGCGCGCGGCCTCGGTGGCTTCGAGCTTGAACTCGGTGGCCCGCGAGGGGCGGCGCGCGCGCTGCAGGGCGTCGCGCAGCTTTTCGCGGCGGATCGGCTTCAACAAATAAGCCTGCGCTTGCGCATCGAAAGCCGACAGGGCGTGCTCGGCATAAGCGGTGGTGAAAATCACCGCCGGCGGCAACGGTGCCTGCGCCAGTTCGCGCGCTACCTGCAACCCGTCGCCCTGTCCGAGGCGAATGTCGAGCAACACCACGTCCGGTTGCAGATCCTGGGTCAACGCCAGCGCGTCCGTGGCGTCGGCGGCCTCGCCGACGACGTCATAGCCGTGGAACTCCGCAAGCAGACGCTTGAGCCGGTCGCGCGCCAGGGGCTCGTCGTCAACAATCAGTATCTTCATGCGTCAACTGGCTTTGGTTTTCGGAATGCGCAGAACGGCGCGGAACACCGCCCCTTCAACGCCGGTCTTGAGGCTGGCGCGCTCTGAATAAATCAGCGCCAGCCGCTGGGCAATATTGTCGAGCGAAACCTGATGGCCGGAGTGATCCGCGGTGCCGGCATCCGCCACCGGGTTTTCCACCTCGATCACCAGCAAGGCGATCTCGGCCCGTGCCCGCAGGCGCAACACGCCGCCGTCCGTGAGGCGAGAAATACCGTGGGTCACGGCGTTTTCCACCAGCGGCTGCACGCTCAGCAGCGGCACGTCCCAGTCCATCAGCGAATCGGGGATGTCGCACTCGACCCGCAACCGGCTGCCGAGCCGGGCCTGTTCGATGCGCAGATAGGATTCGACGATGTCCATCTCCTCGGCCAGCGGCGCCAGGCGCGTGCGCACGTCCAACCCGACCCGCAACAGGGCAGACAAGTCCTCGATCATGCGTTCGGCTTCCGCCGGCTGGGTCGCGATCAGTGAAGCAATGCTGTTGAGCGAATTGAACAAAAAGTGCGGCTGGATGCGTGCGCGCAGGGCGTCGTGCCGGGCGTCGGCTTCGGCGCGCAGCTGCGTGGCCCACTGCTGGCGCAGCCAGAAATACCTCAGCACCAGCAGCGAGACGATGGCGCCGATGCAGCCATTGCGCAGCACGAACACCCAGCGCGAGTCGTCGGGCAGTACCGCGCCAAAGCTGGCGTATTGCGCCACCACATGGGCGAGATACGACAACAAAAGCGTCATCGCCACCAGCAGCGCCCAGCACGCGGCGAAAACCAGTTGGGGCCGGGTCTGGTCCAGCCAGATGCGCGCCTTGCACAGCAGCGCGGCGCCGCAAAAGCCCAGCCACTGCAGGAACAGCGACACCAGGATGAAGCGCGTCAGCAATTCCAGGTCGCGGGCCGGGCCCATCAGGGTCAGCACGGCGGCGAAACCTTCCATCACCGCAACCAGGATCAACAACGCGCGGAGCTGGCAGAAGTCTGGAATCAGGTCCGGTGTCGGCAGGGCGGGTTGTATCGGGCGCACGTTGAGCGTGTCTTTATGGGTTGATCAAATATTTTTCGCACGCGCCTGGTGCGATTCGAGGCACAGTCCTTTTTGCATGCGTCGCCTTTTGCGCGAGGCGTTGTCCTGCATCTCTCAATGGGGAGAACTCACCACGCACCTGGTTCTTGTTCCTGCGCAATATAGATCTCCCGTCGCGTGCGTGAAATATAGGTGAACAGGCCTTAAAGGTGCGGTTGTTATACTGCCTTCATCCGGTCTACGCCGCTATTTATGAAGCCCAAAACACCCGTAAAAACGCCCAAAAAGCTGTGGGGCGGCCGTTTTGCGGAAAGCACCGACAGCCTGGTGGAGCACTTCACGGAATCGGTGAGTTTCGACCGGCGCCTATATCGGCAGGACATCGCCGGCAGCAGCGCGCACGCGCGCATGCTGGCCAAGGTCGGCGTGCTGACGCAACACGAAGCCGACGCGCATCGTCGCGCGGCCTGATCGGCATCCGGCGCGACATCGAGGCCGGCCGCTTCGACCTGGAAGCAGTCGCTCGAAGACGTGCACATGAACATCGAGGCACGACTGACCGACCGCATCGGCGAGGCCGGCAAGAAGCTGCACACCGGCCGCTCGCGCAACGACCAGGTCGCCACCGACCTGCGGCTGTACGTGCGCGACGCCATCGACGAGCTGAGCGCATCTGATCGACGAGCTTGGCCACGCGCTGCTCGCGCTCGCCGAGCGCGAAGCCGGGACGCGTGATGCCCGGCTTCACCCACCTGCAGATCGCGCAGCCGGTGACGTTCGGCCATCACATGCTGGCCTGGCGCGAGATGATCCTGCGCGACCGCGCGCGCCTTGCCGACTGCGCGCAAGCGCGTCAACGTGCTGCCGCTGGGCTCCGCGGCGCTGGCCGGCACGGTGTACCCGATCGACCGCGCCTACACCGCCAAACTGCTCGGCTTCGACGGCCGTCAGCGAGAACTCGCTGGACGCCGTCTCCGATCGCGACTTCGCGATCGAATTCTGCGCGGCCTGCGCGCTGCTGATGGTGCACCTGTCGCGCTGGAGCGAGGAGCTGATCCTGTGGGCCAACGCCGATGTTCGGGTTCGTGTCGCTGCCCGATCGCTTCTGCACCGGCAGTTCGATCATGCCGCAGAAGAAGAATCCGGACGTGCCCGAACTGGTGCGCGGCAAGACCGGCCGCGTCATCGGCGAGCTCAATGCCCTGCTGGTGCTGATGAAGGGCCAGCCGCTGGCCTACAACCGCGACAACCAGGAAGACAAGATGCCGCTGTTCGACGCGCATGACACCGCGCGCGACTGCCTGCGCGTATTCGTCGCGATGGTGCCGCACATCAAAGTCAATCGCGACGCCTGCCAAGCCGCCGCGGCCAAAGGCTTTTCGACCGCGACCGATCTGGCCGACTACCTGGTCAAGAAGGGCCTGCCATTTCGCGACGCGCATCATGCGGTGGGCAGCGCCGTTGCCTATGCCGCGAAAAAGAATTGCGACCTTGCCGACTTATCGCTGGCCGAGCTGAAGAAGTTCTCACCGAAGGTCGAAAAAGACGTGTACGCGCGACTGACGCCCGAAGGCTCGGTTGCCGCACGCGACCACGTCGGCGGCACTGCGCCTCGCCAGGTGCGCGCCGCCATCGCCCGCGCAAGGAAATGAACCGGTTTGTTGGCTGCACAATCGCTGTCCTGCTGCTGGTCGGCTGTCGCAACAGCACGCCGGGCGGCGATCGTGCCCTCCTCTCCTCAGCCTCCTCCAGCGCGGCACTTTTCGCCGACAGCCCGCGCGCGCAATGCATTCTCAACAGCCCGTTCCTTGAAGTCGGCCTGGGGCTGGACGCCACCGGCACTCTTGAGGTGCCCGTAACCCCCGGCGCACAGCCGGCAGGCGCGTGCCAGAACAACACGCAGTTTTTAATCGGCAGCGGGCTTTACGACGTGACCGGGCCGGTGGCAAACACCAGCGGCATGGGCTGGGAATATCCGCTGCAGGTGTTCAGCGGCCTGCACACGCGCCAGTACGCGCGCGCGTTTGCTATCGCCTCGCCGTGCAACGGCCAGCGCGTGATGTTTCTGTCCGCCGACATCGGCCTGCTATGGCCCGCGCTGCGTATCGGCGTGCTCGAGGCCCTCGCTGCCGACCCGGAACTGTCCAGGTTTTATAAACCCGAGAACGTGATGCTGACGCCCACGCACACGCATCAGGGTCCAGCCGGGTATTCGCATGACGACGGCGGCAACCTGTTTCACCTGGGCTACGACGACCTGGTGTATCAGACCATCGTCAGCGGAATGGTGGCGGCGATCCGCCTGGCGCACGCAAACCTTGAGGCTCATCCGCAGACGGCGCCGATCACCCTGGGCGTGGGCGAGTTGCTCAATACCAACATCAATCGCTCACTGCCCGCGTTTGTGCTGAACGCCGAGGCTGAACGTCGCGAGTTTCTCAACGCGCGCGGCGAGCCGATCGACACCGACAAGCGCTTCGTGCAGCTGAACCTTGTGCGTAGCGACGGCGCGGCCGTGGGCGTGGTCAACTGGTTTGGCGTGCATCCGACCATTCTTGGCACCGAATTGAATCTGGTGAGCTCGGACCACAAGGGTTATGCCTCGCACGGCTTCGAGCGCATCATGAAAACGGATTACGCCGCCACGCCGGGCACGGACAGTTTCGTCGCGGCGTTCGCCCAGACCAACGAGGGCGATGCCTCGCCCAATTTGCGGGTTCGCGAGCGGCCCTTCCCCGATCCCACACGCGGCGGCGGCAAAGATCCGTATGAATCCAACGCCATTGCCGGCACCAAGCAACTGGCCAAATCGCTGGAGCTTTTCACTCAAGGCGCGCCGCTGTCAGGACCGGTTGATTTTCGCTACATGAATGTTCCGATCAGCGCGATTACCGTCAGCGATCCCGTGGTGCTGGCGAGCCTGCGTCACCCGGCAGAGCTGGATGCGGACGTGAAGCGCACCTGCTCTGGCACGTTGGGCGTGTCCTTTGGCGCGGGTGCCGAAGACGGCCCCGGCCCCAGTCACGAGGGCGTGAGCTGTGCGTCATCGCCCGATCTCATCAACGCCGCCGCCGGCGACGTGGCCGTACTGCTCGGCTCAAAGATTCCGCCGTTTAATCCATGGGACACCGACATCCCCAGCAATCTGTTCGCCACGGCCGTGTTGTGCAACCGCAGCAAGTTGCCCGACCCGACGGGCGCGGATTATTCCTGCCAGGCGGAAAAGCCGGTGTTTCTGCCTGCCGGCCCGTCGGTGCTGCCGTTGCAGATTTTCCGTATCGGCAACTTTGCGTTGCTCGGCCTGCCGTGGGAGGTCACCACGGTTTCTGCCCGGCGTATTCGCAAGCTGTTGCTCGACGAGCTGGCGCCCGTGGGCATCGACACGCTCGTCATCGCGGGCCTGGCCAACGATTACGTCAATTATCTGACCACGCGCGAGGAATATTCCTCGCAGCAGTACGAAGGCGCCTCTACGCTGTACGGGCCCTGGACGCTGGCCGCGGTACAACAGGAAACGCGCAAGCTCGCGATCAGCCTGCGCGAGGGTGCGCCCGCGCCCAACGGCCCAGCCACACTGGCGGACACCACGCCGCGCCTGATTCGTCCGCCCTATATTCCTTCCGATCTTCCGGGCGGTCCGACCACCGACTTCGGTGCGCTGGTCGCCGATGTGCCGGCCAGCGCCGCGCGCGGCGACACGGTGCGGGCGGAATTCCAGGCCGGCCATCCGCGCAATGACCTGCAGATCCAATCTTCCTACGTCTACGCCGAACGCCAGAGTGCGGGCGGCAGCTGGGAAGTCGCGGCGACTGACCGCGACCCAGAGCTGTTTTATGTCTGGAAACCAAGGCTGCCCTCGCCGCTGCCGATTGATCCGCCGTTTATAGGCCCGTCCACCGCCGAAGCGGCGTGGACCATCCCGCGCGACACACCGGCCGGCACTTACCGCCTGCGCCACGTGGGTGCCTCGAGGATGACGCCACTGCTCGATGCCGCGACCTATGAAGGCGTATCCAGCGCATTCACCATCACCGGTGAGCCGGAAATCTGCCCCTAAAGCGCCACCCGCTCAAGGCATTTTTTTGCCGTTTTTGCCTTGATACAAAAACAGGTCGGTACACTTTTAGTACCACTGTTTTTCCCTAACGGTCCGGATACAGCCCAAAATGGCCGCAAGCGGGTGGGCAGAAACGGGAGTTGGGATGAATCACATTCAGCCACAGACCGGCCGTATTGCACGAACCATGCAAGCCGTCTGGCTGCTTGAGCTTTGCGGCTTCGCGCTGGCGGCGTGGCTCATGCGGCGCAACGGCCTTGGCGTCGGCGCGATCACCAGCGCATTGGCGGCGTGGTTCTTCGGCTTTCGTGCGTTGATCGTCGCCGAGGGTTTTCGCAATGGCGAGCGGCGCAAATATGCGCGCAAGCCCGAACACCAGATCGGTTTTTTTGCCGGCTTGCGCTTGTATCTCGCCGAATACCTCACCACGGTTCTGGCGTTCAACGTTTTGTTTCCGCTGGAGCGCTGGCTGATGCCGCAGGCGCCCTTGCCCGCCGCGCCCGGCCGGCGTACGCCGGTGGTGCTGGTGCACGGGTTTATCTGCAACCGTGCCTACTGGTGGTTTTTTGTGCGCGCGCTGGAGCGCGCCCGACTCGGGCCGGTTTACGCCGTAACGCTGGAGCCGGTCTTCGGCTGCATTGACGAAAAAGCACAACGGCTCGGCGCCCTCATCGAAGAAATCTGCGCCCAGACCGGCGCGCCGCAGGTGGCACTGGTCGGCCACAGCATGGGCGGGTTGATCAGCCGCTCCTACCTGCACAACGGCGGGGCGT
Organism: uncultured Gammaproteobacteria bacterium; assembly: GCA_963807375.1. Taxonomy (GTDB): domain Bacteria; phylum Pseudomonadota; class Gammaproteobacteria; order Nevskiales; family Nevskiaceae; genus JACPFV01. The sequence goes on along the minus strand of CAWEBP010000003.1, from coordinate 903,910 downwards.
CGCGCATCGACCGCATCATCACGCTCGGCACGCCCCACCACGGCACTTACGGCGCGTATGCCCTGCGCAAGCTGGCAACCAACGCCGAGCAAATGTGCATCAAGAGCCCGTGGATGACCGCGGGCATTGCGCTCCAGACCAGGGACTGCCCGGTGCCGATCACCTCGATCCTCACGCCACACGACAACATCGTGTATCCGCAGGACAGTGCCGAGCTGCGCTATCCCAATGCGCGCACCCTTTACTTTCCGGGTCTCGGGCACGTGGAACTGCTGTTTTCAAAAAAAGTAATGCGCCAGGTGATTGAGGAGTTAAGCCGGTAAATGGATCTCATCCGCCGCCACTTGCTCAAAGCTGGCGCCGCCGCCGCGGTGCTGCCGGTACTCTCGGGCTGCACGCCGACGGCGCCCAAGACTACCCAAGGCCAATGGAGCAACTGGTCGGGCTCGCAGCAATCGCTGCCAAAACACTGGCTGACCCCGAAAGACGAAACCGAACTGATGGCGCAGATCCGCGCCGCCGGCAGCGGCGTGCGCGTGACCGGCGCCAGCCACTCGTTCAGCGCGTTGTGCAAAACCGACGACACCCTGCTTTCTCTCGACCATCTGGCGGGGCTGGTTTCGCACGATGCGCAAAAACTGCAGGCCACGGTCTGGGCCGGCACACGCTTGCGCGATCTGGGTGAACCGCTGTGGGCCCTTGGCCAGGGGCTGGTAAACCAGGGCGATGTCGACCCGCAATCCGTGGCCGGTGCCTGCGGCACCAGTACACACGGCACCGGCATTACGCTGGGCTCGTTTTCTTCGGCGGTGCGCGGCGTGCGGCTGGTTACCGCCGACGGCGGCGTGGTCGAAGCGAATGCGCATCAGGATGCCGACGTTTTTTACGCGGCCTGCACGTCCCTGGGCGCACTCGGCGTTGCCACCCAAATCAAATTGCAAAACCGCAAGGCGTATTCCCTGGTCGAGCGTGAGTACGCCGAGGACTTCGAAACGGTGATGAAGAACCTCGACCAGAGCGTGCGCCAGAACCGCCACTACGAGTTCTGGGTGTTTTTTGGCGCAAGCACGGCCCTGGTGAAGGTGCTCAACGAAACCGACCGCGAGCCAACGCCACCCGCCTCGTATGAACTGCCGGTGGATGCCGTGTTGCAGGGCGTCAGCGAAATTGCCCACCGGGCGCCGCGCCTCGACGACGCCATGCAAAAACTGCTGATGGCGCTGCACACGGATGTCGAACGGGCGGGCCGCTCGTACGCGATTTTCCCGAGCCCGCGCAAGGTGCGCTTCAACGAAATGGAATACGAGCTGCCGGTGGCAAGCGGCCCGGACTGCCTGCGCGAGATCCTGCACACCGTGCGCGAGAAGAGAATTAACACGCTGTTCCCGGTTGAATACCGCACGGTGGCCGCGGATGACTGCTGGCTGTCGCCGTTTTACGGCCGCGCCTCAGCCTCCATCTCCATCCACCAGTTTCACGAAGTGGGTTATCAGGAGCTGTTTGCCGCAGTCGAGCCGATTTTTTGGAAATACGGCGGACGCCCGCATTGGGGCAAGCTGCACACGCTGACGGCGAAACAGCTTGCGCCGCTGTATCCAAAATGGGACGACTGGCAGCGCGTGCGCCGCCGGTTGGACCCGAAGGGCAAATTTCTCAACGCGCATCTGCGCTCACTGTTCGAGGTCACATGAAACGCCGGACTTTATTGTTGGCAGCAGGCGCGGGCGCCGCGCTGTGGTGGGCAAAGCCCGGCGACGAGGGCGCGCCTTACGATGATTACTTCCGCGCACTCAACGCCGAGCTGAAAACCAACGGGCCCATGCGACCCAGCCTGGTACTGGACCTCGACCGGCTTGACCACAACCTGGGCGTGATGATGCAGTCGATCCGCGCGCCCAAGCATTTTCGTGCGGTCGCCAAGTCGCTGCCCTCGATCCCGCTGCTGGATTACATTGCTAAAAAAACCGGCAGCCATCGGTTGATGGCGTTCCACCAGCCGTTTCTGACGCTCGAAGCGGCGGCTTTTCCGGGCGCCGACATCCTGCTGGGCAAGCCGTTGCCGGCGGCATCGGCACAGACTTTTTACCGCGAGCACCTGGGCCCGTTTCGACCCTGTGCGCCAGTTGCAGTGGCTGCTCGACACGCCGGCACGCACCGCTCAGTACCTTGAAGTTGCCAAAAGCCTGGGCACGTTGCTGCGCATCAACATCGAAATCGACGTCGGCCTGCATCGCGGCGGTGTGACCGACAATCAAACCCTCAGTGCGATGCTCAAGCTCATCGAGGAGAATCCGCAGCATCTGGAGTTTGCCGGATTCATGGGCTACGACCCGCACGTGGTCAAGTTGCCGCGGCTGCTCGGGTCGCGTGAAAACCTGTTTGCCAAGGTTTTGCGCACCTACCTGGATTTTGTCGATCACCTGCGCCACCAGCATCCCAAGCTCTGGCGCGAAGACCTCACCTTGAACGGCGGCGGCAGCCCCACCTACCGGCTCTACGAAAACGACAATCTGGTCAATGACATTTCTGTCGGCTCGGGCCTGGTCAAGCCCACGGACTTTGATTTGGAGACGCTCAGCCAGCACCAACCGGCCCTGTTCATTGCCACGCCGGTACTGAAAACCGCCGAGGGCGTAAAGATCCCCGGGCTTGAAGCCGTGTCAGCTCTGAACCCGGCCTGGGATCCGAACCAGCAGAAAACCTATTTCCTCTACGGCGGGCGCTGGATGGCGCGCTACGAATCGCCACGCGGCCTGCGTGACAACGGCCTCTACGGCCACAGCTCCAACCAGGAAATGGCCAACGGTTCGGCGGCGACCGCGCTGGGTGTGGACGACCACGTGTTTTTGCGCCCTACGCAAAGCGAATCCGTGATGCTGCAGTTCGGCCCGCTGGTGGTCGTACGCAACGGGCGCGTAATTAATCACTGGCCCGTTTTACAGGCGTAGGATGGCGAGCATGACTCCAGACGCCGCCGCGGTTTCGATGCCGGTTGCCAAACCGGCGCCGATGCCCAAGGACACGCCCAAAACCGCCGCCGAGGCGGTGCGCGTATTTGCCAGCAACATCAGCCCTCAGCTTATTTTTGCAATGGCGCTCACGGCCACCGTTGCCCGCCTGTGGATGGGCCAGTGGACGCTGAACGACCTGTGGGTGGCATTGGCGATCATCGCCTACTGGCCCTTTAACGAATGGCTGATCCACGTCTTCATGCTGCACTTCAAGCCGGTCAAACTTTTTGGCCGTACGATTGATTTTCGCCTGCCGCAGACACACCGCGAGCATCACGGCAATCCGTGGTACTTGCCGCGCGTGTTCATCCCGCGCCACATTTTCCCCATCACCGTGCCGCTGTTCGTGCTGATCGTCGTGCTCTCACCCGACACCCGGCTGGCGCTGACGTTTGTCGCCGTCTATTTATGGCTCGGGCTCAATTACGAATGGAGCCACTACCTCGCGCACATTGGCTGGTGCCCGCCGCTGGCGTATTACCAGCGCCGCGTGCGCGAGCACCGGCTGCATCACTTTCGCAACGAAAACTACTGGTGGGGCGTTTCGATGGGCGCCGCCGACCGCGTGCTGCGCACCGCGCCCGACCCCGCAAGCGTCGGGCGCTCGGAAACAACGGGCAATCCGGTCGCGCGCTAAAACGGCTTCGCGTTTATTTATTTTTTGGAGTTTGGGTACGCATAGCTCTGTGCGCTGACCCACAGACATCCGTGCGACGATTTTTTAAAATCGGCCACCTCCGTGCTTGGAGGCAAGCAACATCCAGCTGTCCAACGCGAAGGAGCAATTTTAATGAAGAAGAGCAGAGGCGGTCGTATGACCGCAGCCAAAAAACGCGCCGCCAAGTCACCCGGCGGTCGCGGTCCGGTTAAGAACCGCAAAGCGGGCAAAAACATCATGAAGACCTGAAGAGTGGCAGTTGCAGGGTTTAACTCCTGCAACTGCGCTTGTCAGTCGATGCGGAGTTAGCTTCCGCAATTTCCCGAGTTGGGGTACTTCGACTCGTCCTTGACGATGACATCACGGATCCATTGCGCGATCAGCGCGTGGCCTTCGGTATGCGGCACGCTGCGTGCCAGCGGTGGCATCACTGCTGCCGGGGAGATGGCGCTTGGACCAATGCGAAAATCGATGATCGAACGTGACGGGTCCGCGGGGAAAATATCCACCGGACGGCCGCCACTGCCTTCGGTACCGGTGGCAGTGGGGTGCTTGCAGATGCCGTGCGCCAGCCCAACCGGGCCGCTGGTATTGAGATAAAGGCCGGTGCTGGCGGCAAAGCCGCGCACGTTATGGCAGTGCTGGCAATTCACCTCCAGATAGGCGCGCGCACGGGCTTCGATGTCTGCCTTGGTATCGGTCGCATGGCCATCACCGGTCTTGTTGAATATCGGCAATCGCTCGACCTTGGTCGCGATCTGGCTGGTGGCGTTAACGCCGAGGTCGGTTGGGCAACCCAGCATCAAGCCTCGGCTGCACAACCAGGCCACCTGGTTCATGCCGCTACTGGCATGAGTGCTCTGGCCGGTAACCTTTGACGACTCCGACTTGTACGGGCGATTAATGTTGCGCACCTTGGTGCCGATCGGCGCAGAGCCGGCTTCGCTGTCTTCGCGCGAATGGCAGCTCAGGCACTGGTTGGCATTAGGAATCTGGTAGTTGGTCGAGCCGCTTTGCGCAACATTGGAATCCACATCCTTGAAGTTCCACGAAACGCTGGCAACGCCGCCCGACTGCGACAGCTTGGCCACGCGCTTGCCGTCCACGGTTTCCCAGATATACGCCAGCCCGTCCCAGCGCGTGGTGTGGCTCTTGGAGTTGAGGCGCTTGATCAGCAACCGCGTTTCCACCACGTTTTCGGTAACCGGCGCCGTCTCGCTGGTAATGAAGGCGAACGTCTTGGCGATGATGGTGCCGACCGGGTAGATGATGGTGGCGTTGGCGCCGTCGGTGGAGGTGTCTTTGTACACCGCCTTGCCGCCTTCGGGCATGAACAGCACGCGGTACTTCACCGAGTAGTCGGAGAACAGTTTGGTATTGAGCACAAACGGCACGCCCGGGGTGTTGGTGTCGCTTTCGCCGCCCGGATTGGCGGTGTTGGCTTCACTGGTTGGGTCCTGCGCGTTCTTGAACAGGTTGTACTTGTCCAGCGTCGGGCAATTGACGCGGGCGGCGGCAAAATTCACCTTGCCGGTCTTCAGCGGCGCATTGCACAGCGCGTCGATTTCCGCCTGCGTCGGCGTGGCGTCGGTGTCGTTGCTCGGTACGAACGGTGGGATCACCACCGCCGGCAGCGGCGGCAGATTCTTGCCGTACTTGGTCACGCACTGGTGCGGACTCATGTCAAAGCTGGACGGGAAATCCGGGATTTCCTGCAGTTGCTGCGGCGTCGGCTCGTTGCCCACGGCCAGGGCGATGGCGGCGTCGGCGCCCTTGGTGCCGCGGAAATTCATGTACTTGATGCTGTCATTGCTGAACGTGTTGTCGTCGTCAATACAGGACGCGAACCAGTCCGGCACGATTCGCGCTTTTGGCGTCGCGGTGTTGAACTTGTACAGGTTGTAATGGCAGGTGGGAGTTTCCTCGTTGGTGTGCTGCGGCTTGCCGCGCTCGTCCTTGGGCACCGGATCGCCGTTGGGTTTTTTTGGATACGCGCAGGTTTCAGCCGGAGCGTCTTCCAGGCCGTCCCAAATGATATGCGCGCCGCGAAATCCAACGGCATTGAGACCGGTGCCACCGGCCGCGATACACGCGGCGAGATTGGCGGGGTTGGCGCAGGCGGCCGTGGTTTTTAGGCCAATAATCGCCGGCAGAAACCGTGCAACGTCCTGATTCACGAGGTCCAGGGTAGTGGCCCTCGGCAGGGCGTTGCCGTTGTTGGTGAACTTGTTGCGGAAGATGTGCATGCCTTCGGTGTAGAAGTCGATGCGCTTTTCCGAGGGCCGTCCGCCGCCTTCGGGAAACAGCTCGTAGCTGACATGGATAATGCCGCCGGTGTTGTTGTCGCTGAATTCGTTGTCGAAGACGTCGATGCGGTCGTAGGCCAGCGTGATCATGCCGCTGCCCGGCGGCACGCTGCCGACAAAGCCGCTGCTGGTAAAGTTGTAGGTGTTGTTCATGCGCGACTTGTTGTCGTACATGCGCGTGCGGTCGCCGTACTGGCGCAGGTTGCCGTCGAGGTCGTAGATCAGATAGCCGCCGGTGTTGCACTCGGCGATGTTGTCGTGGTACTCGCCGCCCTGCACGTTCTCGATCTCGAATCCGAACACGTTAAACGCCGCGCGGCTGTTGCGGATGATGGCGTTGTTGGTCTGGCCGACATAAATGCCGGCGTCGGAAGCGCCGATGGACTCGGCGTCGTCGATCAGGATGTTTTGCGAACCCACCGGGTAGATGCCGTAGCGTCCGGCATTGGGGCTGACGGTGTAATTGGGCGAGCTGGTGTCGGCGCCCGGATACATGTTCTCGGGCGCTTCCGGGTTCAGGGTTGCCGGGTCGGTGCAATCAACCTTCATCACCGTGGTGAAGTTGTCCTTGGTGATTGGTGTTGTGCTTGTGCGACCGCCGCCCGTGGACCAGAACGCGCGCACGCGGCGCAGCGTGCCGTGATCCACCGAGCGCAATTCAAAGCCGTTGCCGCTGGTGTCGGCCACGGTGAGGTCTTCAATCACCAAGCCACGCATGTTGACTGCGAGGATGCCGTTGGGCTGGTTGCTGCCGCGAAACGACAGCACGGTCTTGTCCTTGCCGCAGCCCTTGATGGTGATGGCTTCGGTGTTTGCCAGCTGCAGATTGGTGGTGAGGTCGTAAAACCCGCAACCGAACTCGATCGTGTCGCCCGGCACGGCGCTGACCATGGCCGTGATCATGTCGCGCGTGGCATTGGTGCCCAGCGCGATCTTGTAGGTGCGGCCGGTGCCGATGTCGCCAGGGCCACCGGGGACAACGGGGCCACCGGGGATGATGACGTCCACGCTGCCCTGGTCGGGGTTATCGTCGCCGCAAGCCGCCAAGCCCAGCAGCAGCACAGCAACAACAGCACGCATCGCAATCTTTCGCATCGCTCGTCCACCCACTGTATTTATTGCAGCGACGTTAACACGCAAGGGGGCTGGCGTCAGTAGTCTTTTTTATCTCGTTGGAGCCGGTACTTAGGCCAACCCGCTTGGGCCATTTTTTGGCCTGTTTTAGGCCCTATACGAAACAGGGTGGTACAGATTTAGTACCACCCTGTTTTCGATACTTGGTTTTAAGTGGCTAATTGAGGCCTAAGCGGGTGGCATCTCCCACACCAGGCAACGGTTGTTTGCCGGCATGGCGTGGTCTGCTTGCAGCCGCAAACCAATGCCCTGCGCCAGTGCATCCACCGCCTCAAAGTCGCGGATGCCCATGTGCGCGCCCCAGCCCTTCAAGGTTTGCTCGAACTGCGCATTGGACTGGCTGGTGAAGCGGCCGCCGTAGTTGAACGGCCCATAGACCACCAGGCGGGCATCGGGCGTCATCACGCCCGGCAACTTTGCAAACAGTGCCTGCACCTCGGCCCAACTCATGATGTGCAGGGTGTTGGCGCTAAAGATTGCATCGAAGCGCTGTGCCGGCCATGGCCCGTTCACATCCAGCGCCAGTGGGGCGGGCGTGTTGGGCAGGCCGGTTTCATCCAGCCAGGCGCGGATGCCCGCGTGATTCTGCGCCACATCGGATGTCTGCCACACCAGATGCGGCAGCGCGGCGGCAACGTGCACCGCGTGCTGCCCAGTGCCGCTGCCGATTTCCAGTACGTGGCGGCGGTCGGCGAAATGCTTGCGCAGCACCGCCAGAATCGGCTCGCGGTTGCGCTCGCAGGCGGCGGAGTGGGGTTTCACAGTCATTTAAAATTAGCACCGATCGCCAGGAGCAAGCATGAAATCACACCGCAAGGAACTCTGGTTCGAAGTCCCCAGCCGGCTGGCCTTCGTCAACATCACCGACCAAGTTGAGCAAGCCCTGCACGAAAGCGGCGTTAAAGAAGGCCTGTGCCTGGTTAACGCCATGCATATCTCGGCCTCGGTGTTCATCAACGACGACGAGCGTGGCTTGCATGCCGACTTCACGCGCTGGCTGGAGCAGCTTGTGCCGCACGCGCCCACCAGCCAGTGGCGCCACAACGATACCGGCGAAGACAACGCAGACGCGCACATCAAGCGCCAGGTGATGGGCCGCGAAGTCACCGTTGCCATCACCAAGGGCAAGCTCGACTTCGGCCCGTGGGAGCAAATCTTCTATGGTGAATTTGACGGTCGTCGCAAAAAAAGAGTGTTAGTCAAAATAATAGGTGAGTAGCGACGCGAGCAGCGTGGAGGGGCCCGCGCCAGAGGCGTGGGATCTAGCGTCGTGAGTCGGCGCTGCGGCGACAAGGATAAGCTTCCGTACCATGCAATTGCGGAGCCGCGGACGGCAAACGCAAAAAGCGCGTGCTGGTCAAAATAATCGGCGAATAACGACCCGGATATCCAATGCCTTCCTTCGACATCGTTTCTAAAGTGGACCAGCACGAGCTGGTCAACGCCGTGGACCAAGCCAAGCGCAAGCTCGAAGACCGCTACGACCTGCGCGGCACCAACGCCAGCTTCGAGCTCGAAGGCAGCGTCATCACCCAGTCCGCTGCCAGCGAATTCCAGCTCACACAAATGCTCGGCATCCTGCACGAGCGGCTTGCGGGGCGCGGCATCGACCTGCGCTGCCTCGACATGGGCGAGGTCGAAACCAACCTCGCCGCCGCGCGGCAGAAGATCACCGTCAAGCAGGGCATCGAGCAGGTGCAGGCCAAGAAGATCATCGCCCTGATCAAGGAATCCAAGCTCAAGGTGGACGCGCAAATCCAGGGCGACAAGCTGCGCGTCACCGGCAAGAAGCGCGACGACCTGCAAACCGCGATTGCGCTGCTGCGTGGAGCAAAGCTGGAGCTGCCGCTGCAGTTTGAGAACTTCAGGGACTAAATCGATGGACAAGACTTTTGCCGACCGCATCCGCGCGATGAACGCCATGTACAAGCTGCCCGCCGCCACGACCGGCTCAACATCCCGGCCGACGTGGCCGACCGGCTGCGCAAATTCAAGGCGACCCTGATGGACGAGGTGCACGAGATCGACGAGATCGTGACGGCCGCAGAAGGCGGCGACGCCCCGGCTGGACCTCGGCGTCGCGATCGCCGACCTGCTCGGCGACGTGATCGTCTACTGCCGCTCCGAGGCGCTGAAGTACGGCATTCCGCTGGAAGCGTGCTGGGCATCATCATGGACAGCAACGACAGCAAGCTCGGCGCTGACGGCAAGCCGATCTACGACGCCAACGGCAAGTTTCTCAAGGGCCCGAATTACTGGAAGCCCGAGCCGAAGATCAAGCAGTTTCTCAACCAGCCAGAGAACTAACGACTTAGGCCATCCGAGAACAGTTGGTGATACACCGCCGCTGTGAGTGCAAATTTTGTTTCACCCGCTTGCGCCATTTTTCGGCCTGTTTTTGGCTCTAACGAAAAACAGCGGTACAGATTTAGTACCACTATTTCTTTGGTAATGGCCGCTTTGAGACCAAAAGTCCTTCAAGCGGGTGGACAGCGACCAACCAAGAATTACCTAGTAGTAATGGGTAATTTTCGCGAGGACGCTCTTAGGTCCCCATGAATCGGCAACAGCTTTACGAGCTGAAGAGATCAATGTATCTTCACGTCGTGTCATGATACTTATAGTCGTCCACGGCGCTTATGGGAAAAATTCAATCTAGCGGCTATCCGATAACCGGCGACATGTTCCCTGGTGGGAGTCTCGCGCAAGCGCGCCAGAGTCTTCCAGAGGCCTTTAAGCGGATCTATTACCACCTCTATACGAATAGTAAGGCCAGTCGTGCTGAGCTAATTATCGAAGATCTTTCTTTGCTGCTGTTGAGCAAGTTGGCTTCTGAAATGAACGGTGGGGCGCAAAGCCTTGCCACTTATGTTGGTGGCCGCGGCTCCGCCAACAAAGTACTTTTGCCAATGCTACGTGAATCATTTCCAGAGCTGCTCAACGCCAAGCAAGTATTTGCTCTCGGAGATGACTCCTTACGTATGGCGCTGGCTGAACTTTCCGAGTTGGACCTATCGCACGCTCCCGCTCATGCTTTGGGTGAGGCCTTCCAAGCGCTTATCGGGCCAAGGTTACGTGGCGAGAAGGGTCAATTCTTCACGCCAAAATCGCTTGTTAAAGCGATGGTTGAAATTCTCGATCCAAAACCTGACGACGCAGTGGCTGACCCAGCTTGCGGCACTGGTGGTTTCCTTGCGGAGACGCAGGTCTATCAGCAACGCAAGTATCCGCATCATCAGCCGTCAGGCCGACTTGTAGGTGTCGATAAAGACACAGGCCTCGCACGACTCGCAGGTGCACTCTTAAAAATCCTTAGCCGTAATCGAGCAAACGTGTATGACTTCAACTCACTATCAATAACCAAGTGGAAAGAAAATACAGGAATACCGCTTGAAGGCAGCTATGACGTAATTTTGACCACCCGCCCTTTGGCGCAAAAATCGGAGTAAAGGACGAAACGATCCTGCGCAACTACGACTTCGGACACATCTGGACTGAAGATAAAAATAGAGGGTCTTGGGTGCGAACGGGCGCGCTTCGTAACAGCGAAGATCCTCAAATATTATTTCTTGAACTTTGTGTAAGAGGCTTAAAGCCGGGTGGACGTCTAGGGATTGTTTTACCGGAAGGCATTTTCGGGAATAAACAAACAACCTACGTGTGGGACTGGCTTGAAACGCAGGGAGCGATTGTTGGCCTTCTGGATTGTCCCCGCACAACCTTTCAACCCGGCACTGATACAAAAACAAACGTTCTATTCTTTACAAAGAGTGAACAACCCAAGCGGCGCGCAAAGTCAACTACTCGTGTTGCAGTTGCATTGCATTGCGGTCATGACCGCCGCGGTCGCGCTTATTTCACAAATGGAACACAACAGCGCGATGATTTTCCTGCAATCGCAACTTCATTTCACAGCAAAGGTTTATCGTCTGATCTCTGGCGTCCCGTAGACCTAAAGGGGAAACGCTACGTTGTCCCTCGCTATCACTATGACCGTGACGAGATAAGCGCGAACGAGAAGGAACTAACTCGAGGGGCGGCCTTTTCCACTTTGGCTGATCTGATCGCGGATCGCATCATCAGTATTAAGAAAGGGCATGAAGTCGGCTCAGATGCCTATGGCACCGGCGACGTTCCATTCGTTCGCACATCTGATCTCTCAAATTTCGAAATTTCAACAGACCCTACTAAAGCCGTCAGTGAACAAATCTATGGGGAGTTCGCACGGCAACAGCAGCTTAAGGCTGGGGACATACTTATCGTCGTGGATGGGCGTTATCGAATTGGAACAACAGCGCTTTTGACTCAACGAAATTCGCGATGCGTTGTACAAAGTCATCTGCGAATCATCAGTACTTTGAAAAGTCCGCAACTCGATCCTTATGAACTATTGTTTGCGCTCAACCTACCTTCTGTAAGATTGCGAATGCGCAGTCTAGTTTTCATTCAATCAACTTTAGGGACGCTCGGGGGCAGGCTGCTCGAACTGCGCGTCCCACTTCTCCACGGAAATGGGCCGTGTGTCGCTCTCGGATCGCACAATTCCGTGAAACGTTACAACGCCGCGCGGCACTTCTAGCCGACTTGCAAGCGATGTCTGGGCCAGACTATGAACTCTAGGTTCGAGCCGCACGCTCAAGGATGCCTTTGATCCAATCGTAAAATTGGTCAAGGCTCTTATCTCCCTGTGCAATATTGCAGTGTCTATGGGCAAATCCTACATTTCCAGGGGTATGAGCACGAGGCTGAGCGTGTGCTGTCTCAATCTCAGCCTTCCCTCGACGAGCCTCGTGAAAACAGCTTGAAGTTTAGGGGAGCGCGGCAGATAAGGCAGCCCGTCACTCCTTTCACAATCGGTCCAAACCGCACTTCCAAGTATTTACGTGTGTATGCATCGGGATCCGGGCGTCGACCATCCCATAAGCGCACCAAGTTAAATATTGAGCCGTGCTCATGCAATCTGAATAGCTCGCGGACTTATCACGCAGTTTGGCAACGACCCATGGTTTTAGCTTCGACATATCGATGCCCAGAACTTTTAGCTCGGCGTCGGATAGTTGCATTGTCCAACGCGAAATTTGTTCGGCCCTGCATCCTCGCTTTTCCAAGATGCGCCGGTAGTTTTAGTTGCGTCACGTGCAATTTTTGCAGCGACTCGGGGACTCACTTCTCTTAAGTGCTCAAGATATGGAAAAAACTCTGAGCAAGTCCCATCGTGCTCCTTTTCACCATAGCAACAGCGCAACATTGGCGGGTCATATTTGTTGACTCTTGGTTTTAGTGGCTTGTTGCAAGATTGCACCGAATCATCTCTCATTTTCTTTATTGCTCTTGTCGAACTTTTTCAGCCGCTTCAAGCAACTCTGCGGGACTGACGTGCATTGCTCCGCCAAAACATGGATGTTAAGAAGGCTGACATTGCGCTCGCCTCGCTCTACGCCTCCCACGTAAGTCCTATGAAATCCCAGAAATATCGGCCAATTGTTCTTGGGACAACTGCGCGCGCTGCCGAAAAGCCCGTAAGGCCATCCCAAAAGCCGCTAGCTCACCTATCGCTTTAGATTTTTGTCGCACAGATTAGAATCGCAGTTTGATGACTTTGAGGCGACAGACGATAAGTAGCATTTATTTAATTACGTTCATCCTTCGTCACATAGCGAGGCGCGATTATTCCGAGCTCGATAGCCTTCCGAACTGTTGAGCGACGGTGTCTGAATCCAAACTTTCCCCCACCCGCTTGAGCCCTTTTTCGAGCTGTTTTGGGCCTTGAAGAAAAAACAGTGGTACTAAAAGTGTATCACCCACTTTTTCTGAAACAGCGTTTTTAGGCCAAAAAACGCTCCAAGCGGGTGGCAATTATTTAGGCCATCCGAGGCCAGTTGGCGAGGTGGCGTTTGCTGCGGCCGCCCTCGCCGTCCGCGCCCGCTGCGCGGGCCAGCGCGCGGGCGAGTTCGATGCGGGTGTCGCGCGGGTCTATGACTTTGTCGGTGTAGTTTTTGCCGGCGGCGTCCCACGGCGCATTGGTTCTCGTGATCTCGGCCATTGCTTCCTCTGCTGTACGTGGACCTGAATTTGTTCCATTGCCCTTGGATAGAACATCATTAGCCGAGCTCACAGCAGCTGCTCCCGCACCCACGCTCGCTTCGCTCGCGGCACCGTGTCGCAACTGCATTTCTTCCATTTCAGGTTTCGCGACGGCTGCTTGTGCTGCGAGCTTTCTTCCATAAACCACGTTGACGGCGACGGCGGGGGCCATGAAGGAGACGTCGGCGGTGGGCCAGGCGAGCAGCGATGTCGCTGCCCATGTTGCCGCCGCTCATGTTGCAGTGGGCCATGCCGTAGGACTTGCGCACGATGAGGCTGATGCGCGGCACGCTGGACTGATGCAGGGCTTCGATCCAGTTCATGATTCTTAGCGGCATGGCGCCTTCTTCGGCGCGCTTGCCGACGAAGAAGCCCGGCGTGTCGTGCAGGAAGACGAGCGGGATGTGGAAGGAGTCGCACAGGCAGATGAAGCTGACGGCTTTTTCGCAGGCGCCCGGCCCCATGGCGCCGGCCATGACCTTGGGGTTGTTGGCGAGGATGCCGACGACGCGGCCTTCGATGCGCGCGAGTGCGGTGATGAGGCTGCCGTCGTAGAGCGGTTTGAGTTCGAGCACGCTGGCTTCGTCGCAGATGGCGTCGATGAGGCGGTGCATGTCGTAGACCTGGCGAGCGTCCGCCGGAACCAGATCAGTAATATTCTCGATCCGATTTCTATTCCAACCGGCCGTTGCGCCAGGTTCCGCGCCTGCTCCCGCACCCACGCTCGCTTCGCTCGCGGCGCCGTGTCGCAGTCGCACATCTTGCGGCTCTGGCGGTAACGCAGCCGGCAGTTCATTGGCGTTGTTGGGCAGGTAGCTGAGCGCCCGGCGGATCAGGCGCAGGCAGTCGGCATCGTCTTCGGCAAACAAATCCACCTGCCCGGTGGTTTTGGCGTGCAGCTCCCAGCCACCAAGTTCTTCTGTGCTGGCTTTTTCGCCGGTGGCGATTTCGAGAATCGACGGGCCACCCACGCACATCGCCGTGCCTTTGACCTGGATGACGATGTCGGACAAAGACGCCGTCCACGCCGCGCCGCCAAAGCATTCGCCCATGATCGCGGTGATGAGCGGCACGCGGCGGTGGCGCGGCTCGGAATTCTTGATCGGGTAGACCATGCTCATCATGCCGGCGCTGCCCATGATGTCGGGCACGCGCGCGCCACCGGCGTCGCCCAGGTGAATGCACGGATAGCCTTTTTGCGCCGCGTATTGCATGCCCTTGAACTGCTTGCCGACGCCGACGCGGCCGCCCGCGCCGGCAAGCACGGTGACATCGTCCGCCGAAACGAACACGGTGCGCTTTTCTATGGCGCCGAAGCCGCCGATCTTGCCGTCGGCGGGCGTTTTGTCGGCCATGTCCGGCAGGTCGCTGACGGCGAGCAGGCCGTGCTCGTCAAAAGTATTTTCGTCGAGCAGTTGCTCGATGCGCTGGCGCGCGTTGAGCCGGCCTTTGGCTTGCTGCTTGGCGAGCTTGTCTACCCCGCCCATGCCGCGCGCTTTGGCGAGGCGATCGTCCAGTTGCTTGAGGCGGAAGGGGTCGTCGCCGTCGGTCATGCTTTGGGCGCGGCTGGCGTGGGGAGCGCGCCGGCTTCGATGCGAATGGGCGTTTCAAGAAACAGCGAGCGGCTGGGATAAGCGAAGCCGATTTTCTTTCGACTCGAAGCTGCGCACCAATGCGAGGTTGATCGTCTGCTGGATGTCCATGTAGTGGTTGAAGTTCGGGGTTCTTTATCCAGTAGATGACTTCGAAGTCCAGACTGGAGTCACCGAATTTCTGGAAGTGCGCGCGATCGAAGACGCGCCATGGGTCTGCGCGTTGATGATCCGCTTGACCTCGTCCACGATCCATTCGAGCTGGTCTGCCGGGGTCTGATACAGCACGCCAAAGCTGAATTCGATGCGCCGCTCGTACATGCGCTTGTAGTTGCGCACGCGCGATTTGAGAAGGTCGTTGTTGGAAAACACGAGTTGCTCGCCGCCCAGGCTGCGCACGCGCGTGGTCTTGAGCCCCACGTGCTCGACCGTGCCCTTGTAGTCATCAACGACGATGAAGTCGCCAATGACAAAAGGCTTGTCGATGACGATCGACAACGACGCGAACAGGTCGCCCAGGATGTTCTGCATTGCCAGCGCGACGGCGATGCCCCCGATGCCGAGGCCCGCCACCAGTGCGGTGACGTTGACGCCAAGATTGTCGAGCGTGAGCAGCAGCACGATTGCCCAGATCAGCAGGTGCGCCCAAGAAACTCAGCGCCGCAATACTGGTGGCGGCGCCGGCATCCTCGATCAAGGCGCGCTGGCGCGCTCGGCCAACCCAGAAATCCAGCGCGGTGCCAACCCACAAACCGATCTGCACGAATGCCGCGACCGTCGCGATCATTTTCAAGGTGCTGTCCAGCTTCGGCGGCAGCTCGAGATAGTGAGACGCCGATGTAAAGCGTGACCGCGAACACCAGCCACTGACGCGTACGCCGCGCCACTTCAATTAACGAATCGTCGAGCGCGGTCTCGGTCTTTTTGAGGATTTTCGCCAGACGGAAGATCACCGCCCACTTAATGAGCCCGACCAAGAGGTTGATGATCAGCGCGATCGTGAGCGCGGTAAGCCAGTCCTGGACCGAATTCCCCAACACCATGGATTGCAGATTCAACACAAAAACGCCCCCCTTGAAGAATGTCGCGAGCCTAGGACACGCGCTGCGGACAATAGTTTTGGCTTTCACGGCGCGTGGCCTCAGGGGCGAATCGCGGCCATTAATTGCGGCAACGCCCAGGCGAGTTCATCGCGGTAATAAGGCCAGCCGTGATAGCCGGGTCCATAGAATAAGGTGGTGTGCTCGATGCCGGCGGCGCTCAGCGCCTGCGCAAAACTCAGGTTCATCTGCCAGACAATGTTTTCGACCGCATAGGCGCCCGCCTGCGTCGGGCCGGCGAGGTCGTCGTGCGCGCCGCCGACCAGACCGTTGCCGCTGGACAAAAATACCTTCATGCCCCGAAAGCCTTCAATGTTGAAGCCGGGGTCGTGCGCCTGCCATTCGGCGTAATTGGTGGCGGGGTCGCCCCAATGGCTGGCCCCGGGCGTGGAAATGACCGGTTGCAAACCCAGGGTGACCAGCGCACTGAGTTGCTCGATGTAGAGCAGATCCACCGCGCCCGAGATGCCGGCGGCGGCGGCGAACAAGCCCGGATGGCGCCCGGAATAACTCATGGTGCCAAAACCGCCCATGGAAACGCCGGCAATCGCGCGATGGCCATCGCCGAGCACATCCAGATTCTGCTCAAGCCACGGAATCATCACGTCGATGTGAAAAGTTTCCCACTGGCGCGAACCGTCGATCCAGTTGGTGTACCAGCCAGCGTCGGCGCCGCTGCCGCCGTCGGGCAAGACGATGATCAGGTCAAGGCCGCGGGTGAGCTCGAGGATGTCGGTGTTTTCGGTCCAGACGCGGTACGAACCCCCGGCGTCGTGCAAAAGATAAAGCACCGCAAAGCGCTTGCCGGAGACGCCGTAGTCCACGGGCAGAATCACGCGCACGCGGTTGTCGGTCACAGCCACGCCTTCGGGCAAGGGCACGGCAACATCAAAGCAGCGCGGCGCAGGACACGCGGCGTCGGTGCCAAATATTGCGCCGGGCGGCAGGGCGCCAGTCGAGGCCAATGCGCGCCCGTTTAACCCGCTGCTGTTTTCGCAGCCGGCCATGAGCACCGCAGACAAAACGGCCATGCCAGCGAATGCGGTTTTAAAAGACGACACGTGTACTCCTTGACCCGTGCAGTGCGTCTACAGCTTGCGGTAAACCTCGGCGCCTTGCTGCTTGAACTCGGCGGATTTTTCGGCCATGCCCTTGGCCAGCGCTTCGCGTTCGTGCACTTGGTGCGCGGCGGCGTAGTCGCGCACGTCCTGCGTGATCTTCATCGAGCAGAAATGCGGGCCGCACATGGAGCAAAAGTGCGCCAGCTTGGCGCCGTCCTGCGGCAGGGTTTCGTCGTGGAAGTCCTTGGCCTTTTCGGGGTCGAGGCTCAGGTTGAACTGGTCGTCCCAGCGGAACTCGAAGCGCGCTTTTGACAGCGCGTTGTCGCGCAATTGCGCGCCAGGGTGGCCCTTGGCCAGGTCGGCCGCGTGGGCGGCGATCTTGTAGGTGACGATGCCGTCGCGCACGTCGTCCTTGTCCGGCAGGCCCAGATGTTCTTTGGGTGTGACGTAACAAAGCATCGCCGTGCCATACCAGCCGATCTGCGCGGCGCCAATGGCCGAGGTGATGTGGTCGTAGCCGGGCGCAATGTCGGTGGTCAGCGGGCCCAGCGTGTAGAACGGCGCCTCGAAGCACTCGGCCAGTTCTTTTTCCATGTTCTCTTTGATCAGCTGCATCGGCACATGGCCGGGGCCTTCGATCATTACCTGCACGTCGTGCTTCCACGCCACTTGGGTCAGCTCGCCCAGTGTTTTGAGCTCACCAAACTGGGCGTCGTCGTTGGCGTCCGCAATACAACCCGGGCGCAGGCCGTCGCCAAGCGAGAAGCTCACGTCATACGCCTTCATGATCTGGCAGATATCTTCGAAGTGCGTGTAAAGGAAATTTTCCTTGTGATGCGACAAACACCACTTGGCCATGATCGAGCCGCCGCGCGAAACGATGCCGGTGACACGCTCGGCAGTGAGCGGGATGTAACGCAGCAACACGCCGGCGTGGATGGTGAAGTAATCCACCCCCTGCTCGGCCTGCTCGATGAGCGTGTCGCGGTAGATTTCCCAGGTCAGGTCCTCGGCTTTGCCGTTCACTTTTTCCAACGCCTGGTAGATCGGCACGGTGCCGATGGGCACCGGCGAATTGCGGATGATCCACTCGCGGGTTTCGTGGATGTTTTTGCCGGTAGACAGGTCCATAACCGTGTCTCCACCCCAGCGGATGGACCACACCATCTTCTCCACTTCCTCGGAGATAGACGAAGTTACTGCAGAATTGCCGATGTTAGCGTTAATTTTAACCCTGAAGTTGCGGCCGATGATCATCGGCTCCAGTTCGGGGTGGTTGATGTTGGCGGGGATGATGGCGCGGCCTGCTGCGATCTCGTCGCGCACGAATTCAGGCGTCACCAGCTCCGGCAACTTGGCGCCAAACGCGTTGCCGCGATGACGTTTGAGGTAGCCGGCAGCTTTGTAGCTTTCGGACAGCTCAGCCAGCCGCGCGTTTTCGCGGATGGCCACGTATTCCATCTCCGGCGTGATGATTCCGCGCCGGGCGTAATGCATCTGGCTCACATTGCCGGTGCGCCCTGCAATCCACGGTGCGCGCAATTTCGGCAACCCGGCCAGCAGGTCGATCTTGATCGCCGGGTCGGTATACGGCCCGCTGGTGTCGTAGATCGTGACCGGCGGATTTGCCAATAGGCCATTGCGCGACTTGGTCGGCGTTAACGTGACTTCGCGCATTGGCACGCGCAGATCACTGCGCGTGCCTTGCACGTGGATCTTGTGGCTGGACGGAAACGGGCGTGAAACCTCTTCGCTCAGGCGATGAGCATCCGGCAGCGAAGCCTGGGGCAGTGCACTCATGAAGGACTCTGGCGGGCCCGCAATTAATTAGGGGCCCGCGACTACTTTAACGCCAGCCGATAACCTCGTAACCCTTCTTGGCCAAGCAGCGATTGACGAATTCCTTGTAGATGCTGCCGGGTTCATTTTGCTTGCCGACGCCGTGCGCAGCGCCGCCCGCGCCGCCAATCACCGCGCCCGTGGCCGCACCGCGGCCCGCATCACCCATCACGGCACCTGCCGCGGCGCCTACCGCGCCACCGATCAGCGCACCGCCTGCCGTGGACTTGAGAATTTGATGTTCGGTGTTGTCTTTGAGGCCTGCGGCTTCGGCCTGGTACATGCAGCCGCCAATGGCTTCGTCAGCCGCGGCCGGGTTCTTGGAGTATTTGTCGTTGGGATACAGCGCGGGCTTGGGCGGGGCCGTCGTGGCGCAGGCCGCAAGGAGCGAGGCAAGAATCAGGGAAATGAAAATGCGCATGACGAAATCTCCGTTGGGTCATGTGATTGTATCCCACGCACGCCAGCGGTCCGTGTGCTGGCCAACAGAAAAGCCGCCCCGACTCGGCTCTGGGCAACCAGCAGGCAAAACACTACACCGGCCACCTGCGCTAGTTTCGCAATAGCGCCATCGCGGCGTAGATGCGCTGATCCACCAGCAGCCCCTGGCCTGACTGATGCCGCAACCATTCCTCAAGCCCCATGAACGGCACGCGGTGCACGGTGATATTTTCGCCGTCGACGCCGCCGCCCGCATGAATCTTTTTTAGCTCACGCACTTCGACGAAATACAGCATCTCGCTGGTCAAGCCCGGCGCGGTCGGGCCGGCGTGCAGGATGCGCGCCGAGCCGCCCTGGTAACCGGTTTCTTCAAGTAGTTCGCGCAGCGCGGAGGCTTCCACCGTTTCGCCGCGATGCGCGGCTTCGTCGCCGATGATGCCGGCCGGCAGCTCGAGGGTGCGTGCATTCACCGGTACGCGGAACTGTTCCACCAGCAGCCATTCGTCGTTAGGCGTTCGCGCCACGATGTGCGCCGCGCCGCGCGCATTGATGCGCGACACGTATTCCCAGCGGCCCTCGCGCTTGAGTTCGAGAAACTTTCCCTTGTACAAGGTCTCGACGGTCATGACGGACGTTGCGCCAAAACCGGTGGAACGAAACCCGGCTCAAGCGCCTTCATCGGGTGCGAGGCCGTGACCTGGCCCATGAATGGCGGCCAGATCGAATAGCCCAGCAGCTGCTGCACCCGCGGCGACATGGCGCGCGCCATGGGCGGCGGAATGCCGAGGAAGAAGTTCTCCTGCGTGCGCGCCCACGGCTCGCAATACTGGTTGGAGAAAGCCAGCCGCGGCGCCGCACTGCGGTTGGCGCCGCCTCGGTGCAGCAGCGTGCCGAGAAATACGATGCAGGCGCCGGCCGGCATGACGGCGGGCACCAGCTGGCGTTCGAATTTAGGATTGGCCGGCGCGTCGGCATCGAGCCCCTGGTCATACAACCCTTGCAGCTGGTCGTCGCTCCAGGCGTGGCTGCCGGGGATGATTTCGGTGCCGCCGTTTTCTGCCGTGAAGGCGTCCACTGCGACAATGGTCGAAACCCCGATGGCCGCGCGCGGGCGCGGCAGCGTGTAGAACGCATCGTCGGTGTGGATGGGCTGCGGCGTTTCGCCGGGCCGGATCTGGATCGCCTGGCTGGCGGTGAGCAGGTACCCGGGTTTAAGGAACCGGTCGCACAACGAAAGGATGCGCGCCTCCTCGACCAGCTCTTCAAAGATCTTGCCGCGCGCCACCAGCGTGTAAACGCGCTCGGTTTTATAGCCTTCGAAATTATTGCGGCCGTTATGGCGGTTGAGAAACGGCGCCAGGCCTTCGCGCACACGGCGCAGCCTGTCCGCTGGCAGGAAATCTTCGATGATCGTATAGCCCTGCTCGCGCAACCGTTGCGCGTGCGCGCCAGCATCAAACATGTTTTTTAATGCACCGCCTGCTGGCTGATGACGCGCGTTACGGTTTCGTCCGGCTTGAGCAGGTCTTCTGCCGACAGCTGCGTGGCGTTCTTGCCGCCGAGAAAATCGGTGAGACCCGATTTGGCGTATTGGGCCTTGATGCGGTCGGACATCAGGCCGATGTATTCGAGGTTCGGGAATCAGCCGCTGGAACATGATCTGGCGGAACATTGTCATGCTCGGCGCGTTGAGCACCACCTCGTCCCAGTCCTTGAGCGACATGCGGCCCTCGAACCAGTCGTAGTACATCTCGCGGCCGAGGAAGCGGTTGCGCATCAGCAGCGCCACTTCAAACGCCCAGTCCTCGCGCTCGCGGCGCTCGGACTCCGACAACTCCTTGGTGATGTGCTCGCGCAGCGCCAGCACGCCGTAGTGCACGTGGCGCGCCTCGTCCTGGATCACGTACTTGAGCAACTGCTTGAGCAACGGCTCGTTGGTCATGTTGTAAAACGTGGTGAAGGCGCCCAGCGCCAGGCCCTCGACCATGATCTGCATGCCGAGGAACTTGACGTCCCAGCGCCGGTCGGTGAGCAGGTCGTCGAGGATCACGAACAGGTTGTCGTTGATCACGTAGAGCTTGTTCATCTTCGAGTCGAGGTAGCGGAAGAACACCTCCAGGTGGCGGCCCTCGTCCATCACCTGGGTCGCCCCGTAGAGCTTGGCGTCGATCCACTGCACGCTCTCGGTGACCTGCGCCGCGGCGTACAGCGCGCCCTGCTCGCCGTGCATGAACTGCGCCAGTGACCACGCGGTCCAGTCGTGTGCGTAACGCAGCTTTTCCTTGGCGTTGAGCCTGATGCCCTTGGCTTCGAGCTGCGGAAACGGCAGGTAGTCCAGCGGCATGATCGGCCGCTCGGGATTCTCGGGGTCGACGCTGATGCTCCAGTCCAGATCGCGGTCGCCGTTCCACTGGTTGGCCACCGCGCGGCGATACAGCTCGTACATCGCCGGGAATTCGCTGCTGTACGACAGGTCGAAATGAGTCGCGTGGCTGGCCTGCATGCTGGCCGAATCCGCCTGTGCGCCGCGCGTGAACAATCCGCGGATGGCCGACGGTGCGATTGAGGCCGCGACCTTGGCATTGCCCACCGACATCATCATGTGGATGTTGTCGAAAGTGGAATAAATCGTGTTCTGGGCTTTTTGCGGCAACCCCTTGAGCATGCGATCGGCGAGAGTCATGGAAGCGCTCCGTTAAAAATCAACAACAATGCGGCTGGCAGCATACGCCGAGCACGCCAGGGTATAGCCCTGTGCGCGTTCGTCCGCCGCCAGGCAGTTGGGTTCATTGAGGGCGACCTGCCCCTCGACAACGTGGATCTTGCAGCTTGCGCAGCCGCCCACAGTGCAGGAAAACGGCAGCTCCACACCCTCGCGCAGTCCGGCTTCGAGAATCGTTTCGCCGACCTGCTGCTGCACGCTGCGGTTCGAGCGCTTGAAGACGATTTCCTGCGGCGCGGTGGGCCGCCCCATGGATGCTTGCGGCGCGGCCAAAAACCGTTCGCGGCGGATCTGTGCCGCCGGCACGCCGCGCAAACGCAGCGCCGTTTCGGTCGCGTCCATCAGCGGCAACGGGCCGCACAGGTAATAGTCGTTATCGCCGGTGCCGAGCAGCGCCGCGGCGCGCTCGCCGGTGAGCCGTCCGGATTCGCCGCTCCAGCCGCTGTGCGGCCGCGACAGCACGTGAATGATCTCCACCGACGGATGGCGGCGCGCGAACGCCTCGAGCCGGTCGCAAAAAATGATTTCGTTTTGTGCACGCGAGGCATACACCAGCCGCAGCGTGCGGCCGGGGTCCAGCGCCAGCGCGGTTTCCATCAGGCTGATGACCGGCGTGATGCCGGAGCCGGCGGCGAGAAACGCCAGACCGTTGCGGCTGGCGGGGTCGAGCAAAAACTCGCCGCTCGGGCCGGCGATGGTGTAACGATCGCCCACGCTCAGGCGCTGACTGACGTGGCGCGAGGCGACGCCGTCCGCCAGCGCCTTGACCGTGAACGCCAGCGCGCCGCCTTCGGCCGCCGACAGCGAATACGCGCGCTTGACGACCTGGCCGTCAACAGTAAAACAGTGCGTCAGGTATTGGCCGGCGCGAAACACGATGCGCCGCCCATCTTCGGGCTCGACCAGCACGGTGACTGCACTCGGCGTTTCGCGGTGAATGTCCACCACGCGCACGCTGCGCAACGCACCGCCGGTGCTGCCAAGTTGCCAGCGCTTTGACCCGCCGGCCGGCCGCTCGATCACCACGCGCCGCGGTTTGGATTTCCACAATGCCATGCAACGCAGACTGCACCGGCATCACCGATGCGTCAATCAACGGTAATAGCGATTCTCAAGGCATCACCCGCTTGCAGGCATTTTCGGGCGCGTAGAAAGGAGTTTATAAAAACACTGGTACTAAAAGTGTACCGCGTAATTTAACAAGTCCTTCTGCGAGGACTCAAACACCATCTAAGCGGGTGGACACTGATGTGCGCTTTGCGTGCGCCTGATCGGACCACAGCTCGGCAAATAAAGACTTACGCCGATTTGAGGCCGACGGGTGTGGCCGATTTAGCTTCATACGAAGCATTGGGGCCCTGGGCCAGGCGCTCGACGAGCAATTCCATCGCCGGGCGAATGTCCGCGTCGAACTGGAACGGCGGGTTCAGCACCAGTAAGCCGCACGCGTGCATCTGGCCTTCGGCTTTGGCGCCGTTGTCGAACTCAAACGCACGCCATGGCCGGTTTAACGCCGCCGCCTTGCGCAGAAACTGGTCGGCGCCGCGGCGGTTTTTGAGCGCATACCAGACCGCGTAAATGCCGTGGGCGAAACGCGCCTGTGCGCTTTTTAAAAATTGCGCGGCGGCGTCGAACTCGTCCGGGCGCTCGAACGGCGGGTCGACCAGGATCAGCCCGCGCTTTTCCTTGGGCGGCAACAACGAGGCCGCCTCGTAGCCGTCACGCTCGTGCAGCTCGGCACTGGCACAGTTGGTTTTGAGCTGTGCGGCAATCATTGGCACTTTTTCACACAACACCACGCGGTCCTGCGGCCGTGCCAAGGCCTTCGCGATCAGCGGCGAACCCGGGTAGTGCCTTCCTTGCGCCAACCTCAACAGGGTCGCCAGAGGTTCTGGCGCCTCCTTGAGTTGCGCCAGGCGCGCAATGCCCTCACGCCACTCCCCGGTCTTGCCGGCAGCGGCGCTGTTCAGGTCGTAGCGGCCGGCTCCCGCATGGGTATCGAGGAAAAACCAGGGGGCGTCCTTGCGATTGAGCGCCGCAAACAGGCCGCACAGCGCCACATGCTTGAAAACGTCGGCAAAATTGCCGGCGTGGAACTGGTGCTGGTAGTGCATGGGCGAAGTATGCGGTCAACCGATGCATCCGAAGCGCGTTGTCGAGGGTATTCAGCCAGACCGAAGGAGGGCGTCCCATGCTACTGCGTCAAGGAATTTTGGCGACAATCATCGCGCTGATGGCGCTGGCGCCCGCGGCGGCCTTTGCGCGTGACGGGCATCATCGCGGCCACCGCGGTCACCACAACAGTGCCCCGCGGGTGGGCATCAGCCTGCAATTCGGATCCCCCTACCGGCATTACGGCTACGGCGGCCACTACAACCCGCACTGGAACTCCGGCTACTGGCACCACGGCTGGCATGGCGGCCGGCACGGGCGCTGGTGGGTGGTCGGGCCCACGCACTATTACTACGACCCCATTCCGGTCTACGCGCCTTACGAAACGACGCGGATCGTCCAGCAACCCGCACCCGTGGTGGCCTCGGGCCCCCCGCCGGCGCAAAGCTGGTACCTGTGCGAAGACTCCGGCTACTACTACCCGCATGTCAGCGAGTGCGCCTCCGGCTGGACCGAAGTGCCCGCAACGCCGCCCGCGACAAAATCCAAACGCCGATGAAAATACCCCATCGCGTCGCGTTGTCGGGTCTTGCGCTGGCTGCCCTGTCTGGCTGCGCGAGCGTGCCGTCGGCGCCCTCGGTGGCGGTCATGCCCGCGCCGAACAAGCCGTTTGAAGTCTTTCAGGAAGATAACTACGTCTGTCGCGACTATGCGCAAAGCCAGCTGAGTGATGTTGCGCTGGCCTCCGATCACACCGCCGCCGGCGCCCTGGGCGGCGCCTTGCTCGGTGCCGCGGCCGGCGCGCTCATCGGGCAGTCGGGCGAGGCTGCGGGTATCGGCGCCGGCATCGGCGGGCTGCTCGGCGCGGCCGACGCCCGCGACGACTGGGAGTACGGCGATCGCGGCTATGGCTTGCAACGCCGATACGACATCGCCTATCAGCAATGCATGTATTCCAAGGGCAATCAGATTCCGGGATATGCGTACCAGGGCATGGCAGCGCCGCTGCCGCCATCCACCAAGGTGCGTCGCAAAAAATAAAACGCTGCGGGCATAATCCGCAGCCATGAGCGAAAAAGATATTCAGTCCGTGTTGCAAGAAGCGCGGCGGTTTGCGCCGCGTCCGGAATTCGTCGCCAAGGCCCGGCTCGACGCCGCGAAGCTCGCGGCACTGCGCGCCGAGGCGGCCAAAGATCCGGTCGGCTTCTGGGCGCGCCTTGCGCGCGAGGAACTGAGCTGGCACAAGCCGTTTAGCCAAACACTCGATGACTCCAAAGCGCCGAACTACCACTGGTTTGGCGACGGCAAACTCAATGTCTCGGTCAACTGCATCGACCGCCACCTTGAAAAGCGCGGCGACAAGATCGCGATCCGGTTCGAGGGCGAAAAAGGCGACCTGCGCACGCTGACCTACCGCGAACTGCACGCGCAAGTCTGCCTGCTCGCCAACGGCTTGAAGTCACTGGGCGTCAGCAAGGGCGATCGCGTCAACATCTACCTGCCGATGACGCCCGAAGCGGTGATCGCCATGCAGGCCTGCGCGCGCATCGGCGCGACGCATTCGGTGGTGTTCGGCGGATTTTCCGCCGGCTCGCTGAAGGACCGCATCGAGGACGCGGAGGCCAAGATCCTGATCACCGCCGACGGCGGTCATCGCGGCGGCGCGATTGTCGACCTGAAGAAAGCCGCGGACGAGGCCCTCGCTTCGGGCTGCGCCTCCATCGAGACACGTCATCGTCTACCAGCGCACGCAGCACGCCGTGAACATGCGCGCCGGCCGCGACCTGTGGTGGCATGAACTCATCGCGGAGCAATCCGCGCACTGCGAACCGGAAGTCGGTCGAGGCCGAGCATCCGCTGTACCTGCTCTACACCTCCGGCTCCACCGGCAAGCCCAAGGGCATCCAGCATTCCAGCGCCGGCTATCTGCTGGGCGCGCACGTCACCATGCAGTGGGTGTTCGATATCCGCGACGACGACATTTTCTGGTGCACCGCCGACGTCGGCTGGGTCACCGGACACACCTACGTCTGCTACGGACCGCTGTCGGTCGGCGCGACCCTGCTGATCTACGAAGGCGCGCCGGTGATTCCGGATGCGGGACGCTTCTGGAAGATCTGCCAGGACCACGGCGTGACGATTTTCTACACCGCGCCGACCGCGATCCGCGCGCTGATGAAATCGGGCGAGGAATTCCCGAACACCTACGACCTGTCGAAGCTGCGCCTGCTCGGCTCCGTGGGTGAGCCGATCAACCCCGAGGCGTGGATGTGGTACCACCGCGTCATCGGCAAGGAAAAACTGCCGATCGTGGACACCTGGTGGCAGACCGAAACCGGCGCGATCCTGATGGCGCCGGTGCCGGGCGCGACGGCCACCAAGCCCGGCTCGTGCACCCAGCCGCTGCCGGGAATTTTCCCCGATGTCGTCGAACGAGGCGGGCGAGCCCGTGACCACCAAGGATGCGGGCGGATTGCTGGTGATCACCAAGCCCTGGCCGTTCGATGCTGCGCACCATCTGGGGCGACAACGAGCGCTACCTCAAGACCTACTGGTCGCAGTTCAAGAATAAATTCTATGTGGCGGGAGACACCACGCACCGCGACCAGGACGGTTACTACTGGATCATGGGCCGCGCCGACGACGTGCTGAAAGTCTCCGGACATCGTCTCGGCACCATGGAAGTGGAGTCCGCGCTGGTATCGCACCCGCGCGTCGCCGAGGCCGCGGTGGTCGGGACGGCCGCACGAAATAAAAGGTGAAAGTATTTTTGCGTTCGTCACCTGCAAGGGCCCGCGTCCGCAGGGCGAGGAGGCCGAGAAGCTGGTGAAGGAATTGCGCGAGCATGTCGCCCGGGAACTCGGCGCCATCGCCAAGCCCGATGACATTCGTTTTGCGGAGGCTCTGCCAAAAACCCGCAGCGGAAAAATCATGCGGCGTCTATTGCGCTCCATCGCCAAAGGCGAGGAAATCACCCAGGACGTTTCGACGCTGGAGAACCCGGCGATCGTTGCGCAGCTGGCAGGGAAAAACTAGGGCCCGTGATGCGGTCCTAGACGTTTTGGATCTGTGGCTGGCCGAAAATAACCATCAATAGCAGGCCAAAGCCGGCGATCGCCAGCAGGGCATGCAAAATCATCAGCGGCACCGGCAGCGCCATCATTTTCCAGTGGTACAACAGGTTCATGGCCACGCCACCAATGGCGGCCAAAATCAGAAGTGCGATGGCGTACTGGGCCAGAATGGGTACGCCCACACTTACGGCGGCATAGATCAGCAGCGTCAAACCGGCCGCCGCGAGCATGCCGTGACCCATCGCCAGCCAGGCCGGAGGCCGCGGCGAGCCGGTCAGGCGCATGCCGGCCATCAATAAACCGCCGAGCGCTGCCAGCCCAAACAGCAGCGCCGCGCTGCGCATCAGCGCATACGGCTCCATCAGGTGATGGCGTTGGGCCCGCGTGGACCGCGTGCCATGTACAGGGCCAGCAATGCCAGTACCGCTGCGATCACGGCAAAAACCACCGGCGCCATCTCGGCGCCGGGTGTACTGGCCATTTGTGCTGAATAAGCCGCTGTGTGGGTGAAATCCGAAAGCGGCGCCAGCGTTGCGACGTCGGTACCGGGTGGCAGGAAGGCGCTGGAATCGACTTCCAGCGTCAACCGGCCATCCTGGGATGCCACTTGCACAAGCTCGGCGGCGTAGCTGTAGTCCTGATCCTGTGCCACCTGCCGTGTCATGTACATGAGGCGCCTCTCATTAAATTAAATTGCTGATTTCTTGCCGCCCATGACCAGCAGCAGCCCGCCGAGCACGATCGAGCCGACGCCCGCCCATACCGGAATGTTGACGTTCTTCTTTTCGTCCACCTTCAACTCCAGCGAACCGATGGAGGCTTTGGTCTCTTCCTTGGTGTAGCTGAACCCGCCGTAACCCAGCGCCAGGGCGCCGGCCACAATCAGAAGAATTGCGATGATTTTCATTTTTATTTACTCCGTTGGGTGTGCTTGTAGGTGTGCTTGGGTTAGACGACTTTCTGCCCGCGGATCACGCGGATCAGGATCACCACGACCGCCACCACCAGCAGGATGTGAACAAGCCCGCCCATGGTGTAAGACGACACCATGCCGAGGGCCCACAGGATTAAAAGTATGACCGCGATTGTTTCAAGCATGGTTGTTTCTTCTTGGGTTGTGTAAGGGACTCCAGCGTGCGCGAGGGCAGCCGGAAGCGTCTGTACGCGAGCGCACACAAATAATTTTTTTGCTGTGTGACCTAGCGAACAGAACGCAGCGGGGCCGGGGCGTAACTTAATCGGCGTAGCAAGCTGAATCCGGATTTGCACTCCCGGCGAGCACTCTCCACCTCCCCCCGAGGTTTTCGCTCGCTCTTCGGATTCAGACATTCGCCCGCTGGTTGCTCCCCCGCACCAGCGGGTTTTTTTTGGGCGGCGGCGACACGGCGTTTGCGAAGCATTGGGGCGAGTCACACTGCGACGAGCGCTGAGGGGCTGGATGCCCGAAGCCGGGTTGTGTGCGAGGCCAGGATGGCCGAGCGGCACAACGGGAGCCGCCGCAAGAAACCGCCCGGCAATCACCCGCGCTTCGCGCCGCTCTGGCTCGCGGGTGCTGTAAATAAAAAAGCGGCGCCATGCGCCGCCGAGGACAACCGTGAAGCCGGGGCCTATTTCGACGCCGGTAGATCCTCGAGCAGATCGGCCAGTTCATCGGCGTGCTCTTCTTCGACCGCCAGAATGCCCTTGAGCATCTGGCTGGTGGTGGGGTCGTCGTGGCCGAGGTAGAGAATCATGTCGCGATAGCTGTCGATGGCGATGCGTTCGGCCACCAGATCTTCCTTGATCATCGACACCAGCGTGGAGCCGGTCACGTATTCGGCGTGGCTGCGGTCCGACAGGCCGTCCGGCGCCAGGTCGGGTTCGCCGCCGAGCTGCACGATACGCTCAGCAATGCTGTCGGCGTGCGCCAGCTCCTGGTTTGAGTGCACCAGGAACTCGTCGGCGACGCTCTTGGCGTGAATGCCCTTGGCCATGAAGTAATGGCGGCGGTAGCGCAGCACGCAGACCATCTCGGTCGCCAGCGCTTCGTTGAGCAGCTTGATCACGCGTGTGCGGTCGGCTGAATATCCCGCGGTGACCGCACCCTCTTCGATGTGCTTGCGCGCACGGCTGCGCAGCGTTTTAACGTCGGTTAGAACCGAGGCCGGTGCCGTTTTTGCAGTCATGGGGATCGCGGTCATAAAAATCTCTTATTAGTGGAGTGGGTAGTGAGCGCCGCCGATCCGGATTACGCCGGGTCTTTCTGGCGAGTCGCCTTGACGCCCGTGAGCACGGCGAGCCCGATCAGCGCCAGAGCGCCCACGACAATCCACTGGCTCGAAACATTCAGCAGGACGGCGCCGTAAATCAGCGCGCCAATGAAAATCAGAAACCCGGTGATATAGAGCGCGAAAGACATGCGGCACCTCGAAAGATTGTTTGGGGTGAAAGTGTTTTTTTGCGACCTGGCGATCAGCCGGCCAGCCCGTTGCCGCGCGGCGATATCAGCCCGGCGCGGACGGCGATTCCCGGCAGGGTAATGGCCCCAACCGCAACCGCCTCATAGGAAACTTGCAGCAACACGGCGCCGTACCCCAACCCGCCCACGAGGGCGGCGAGTCCGGCGCCGTAGATTGCCTTGAGCATTTAGCTTTTCTTCGGCGAGGGCTTGTGGATCAGGTCATTTCTGACTCTGCGCACACCTTCGACGCCATTGGCGACCTCGCCCGCTCTGTTGATCTGCCACTTCGAGTTCACGAAGCCGGAAAGCTGGACCACGCCTTCAAACGTCTCGACCTTGATGGCGGATGATCTGATGCCTTTTTCACGCAGCAAGGCTGTTTTGACCTTCGCGGTGATGGCCGTATCGTCCATACGGTCGCCCGTGGTGCGCTCGTGATGCCGGTTGTCGTCGCGGGTGCGGGCATCGTCATGGCGTTCCGCCTGATGGTGCGTCGCGTGCCCGTGATGAGTCGCATACCCGTGCGGATGATGCAATCGGGGATCCATACGGTGAGGCGCGGGCTGATCGGCAGTGTTCGCCACATGGTGGCCGTGAGGGTGCTGGTGATAACGATCGTGGTGATCAGGGCGGTGATTCGTTTCTGCACAGCCGCTCATCATCACCAGCGCAATGCTGGCGACCGTTCCCGTATACAAAGCTGATTTCAGTTTCATGTTCTTACTCCTCGTTGGTGTAGTTGACAGCGGTAAGCGTTGAGCTTTCAGCCTTACTTAGGCGATGGCTTGTGGATCAGGTCATTTCGAACGCTGCGCACGCCTTCGACACCATTGGCGACTTCGCCCGCCCTCGCAATTTCCCACTTCGAGTTGACGAAGCCGGAAAGCTGGACCACGCCTTCAAACGTCTCGACCTTGATATGGCGCGCTTTGACATTCTTTTCAGCGATCAGCGCGGATTTAACTCGGGTCGTGATGCCGGCGTCGTCGAACACCTGGCCGACTTGGCGCTCATGGCCATCGGACGCGCAACCCACCGCGAACAGCGAAGTGGTGGCGAGCATTGATGCAGTTAAAATTGTTTTTAGATTCATTTTTGTGAACTCCTTGAAGGGGTGTGCGGGACTGCACGGCGCCAGATTGCTTTCGGATGCTCAATGCGTCTGTGCGGCGGCGCACGCAGCCCTACGCCACGCCCTCGAGCACGCCGGAGCCGGCCTTGGCGGCTTGACCCGCCTCATGGAAACGCTCCAGGCGGTGCGCAGCTTCCTTCCAGTGGGTAACCGACCACCAGCCCTTCAGGTAATCCGGCCGGCGGTTTTCGTGTTTCAGGTAATAGGCGTGCTCCCAGACGTCGTTGACCAGCAGCGGAAAGAATCCCTGCGACAGCGGGTTGTCGTGGCCCGGGGTCGTCAGCACCTTCAGCTTGTCACCGCCGGTGCGCGCCTTGACCAGCCACACCCAGCCCGAGCCGAACTGTGCCTTGCCGGCCTCTTCGAACTGGGTTTTGAACTTGGCGAAACTGCCGAACGAATGATCAATCGCCTCGCCGAGCTTGCCGTCGGGCTCGCCGCCCCCGTCCGGAGACATCGCCTGCCAGAACAGGCTGTGATTGACATGTCCCCCGGCGTTGTTTCGCACCGTGGTGCGGATATTTTCGGGTACTTTGTCCAGGTTCAGCAGCAGCCAGCCGGCAGTTTTGCCTTGCAGCAGTTCAGGGGCGCCCTCCAGCGCCTCGTTCAGCGCCTTGACGTAGGCCGCATGGTGCAGGTCATGGTGCAACGTCATCGTGCGCGCATCGATATGTGGCGCCAGCGCCGAAGGCTTGTACGGCAGAGGGGGCAGAAGGTGTTTCATCGGCGCGTCTCCGAATTGGATGAAAAGTTTTGCCCGCAGAGCAAATGCCGTCTGTGGGCAAACGCACAGAAGCCCACGGGTGCGCAAGCCGCACAATTCGTAATGTCCGGGAGAGTGTTCTTTGAGTGAGTCATCACCAGTGGTCGACGCCGAAAAGAGCGGGGTCGGCCTTGCGCGCCTCATGGGCGATTCACGCACCGCCACTTGGGCGCTGATCGGGCTGTTTTTGCTGGCGGTGCTGGCGGTGTTGCATTTTGCGCAGGCGCTGATACTGCCGATCGTCGTGGCGCTGATCTTGAGCCTGGTGTTTTCACCGGTGGTGCGCGGGCTCAAGCGTCTGCACATTCCGGCATCCCTCAGCGCGGGGATGATCGTGTTGGGCCTGCTGGGGGCGATCGGCGGCGGCGTTTACAACCTCGCAGACCCCGCCGGCAAATGGCTCGACAAGACGCCGCAGGCACTGCGCGAAATCAGCGCAAAACTGCGCCGGATCACCGGCTCGGTCAAGGAGGTCACGACCGCCACCGAACAGGTGAAGGTCATGACCGAGGACATCGCCAGCGGCGGCGGCAAAAAAATACCGGAGGTCACGGTCAAATCACCGAGTCTGGCCAGCCGCGTGATGGACGCGGCGCGCGAATTCACGGTGAGCGTGGTCAGCATTCTGATCCTGCTGTACTTTTTGCTGGCGTCGGAGGATCTGTTCCTGCGCAAGGTGGTCGCCGTAACGCCGCGACTGGCCGACAAAAAGCGCGCCGTGGATATTTCAAAACGGATCGAAGCCGAGGTCTCGGCGTACCTGTTCACGGTG
The DNA here is from genome assembly GCA_963807375.1 of uncultured Gammaproteobacteria bacterium. Lineage (GTDB taxonomy): Bacteria > Pseudomonadota > Gammaproteobacteria > Nevskiales > Nevskiaceae > JACPFV01. Next base: position 871,669 of record CAWEBP010000003.1, on the reverse strand, counting down.
GCCGCGATTAATTTCACCCTTGGCTGTACGGTGGGGCTGGCGATGTATTTGCTCGGCGTGCCAAACCCGGTGTTGTGGGGCGTGATGGTCGGCATTTTCAATTTCGTGCCCTACCTGGGCGACATTGCCAGCTTCAGCGTGCTTACGATTGTCGGCTTGCTGAGCTTTGACGAACTATGGCGCGGCTTGCTGGTACCGGGAGTTTTTTACCTGATCACCGCCACCGAGGGCTACCTGATCACCCCGCTGATTCTTGGCCGGCGCCTGCGCCTGCACCCGGTGGTAATTGTCCTGTCGCTGTTGTTCTGGGGCTGGATGTGGGGCGTGCTCGGCGCGCTGCTGGCGGTGCCGCTGCTGGTGGTGATCAAGACGTTCTGCGATCGTGTCGAGCCGTTAAAGGGCTTTGGCGAATTTTTGGGTGAGTAAACTTACGCCGTGACCACTACACAAAGACTCTGGCTGGGCTTCGGCTTTTTAATCTTCCTTCAGGTGGCGAGCGTATCGGGCACCGGCCTGTGGTTGCGCAGCCTGCAGGCCGATCTCGCGGTCATCACCGAAAAGGTCGAGCCGCTCAGCGCCGCGGCCTACGAGATGGAAATCAACATGGTCAGTGTCGGCATGGCCACGCTGCGCTACTTGCAGACGGCCGAGCCCGAAGCCCGTCAGCGGGCCATCGACGCCGCTGCCGCATTCGAAAGTTTCAATATGACGTTCAAGCGACTGGAAACCTCTGGACGCTACCGGGCCGAAGCCGCCCGCAACGACGTGCTGTTCGATGAATACCGGGCGCTGAGCATTCGCCTGATCGAGCAAAAAGACATCCAGCTGGTGGCGGATCCTGCTGATCTGCAACGATTCGTCGAGCTGCGCAGGCTGATGGGCGATATCCTCAATACGGGCATTCAGCAGTTGGTTCAGCGGCAGATCACGACGGCGGAATCCCAGGCCAACCGGACGCTGGAAGTCATGTCGCTGGCGGTTATTGGGTTTTTATTGTGCGTACCGCTGCTGAGCATCTGGATCAGCGTCGGCGTTGGCCGCGGCATCGTCCGCGCGGAGCAAACTCTGGGCGTCACGCTCGACAGCATCGGCGATGGCGTGGTCACCACCGACATCGATGGGCGGATCGTGCGCCTCAACCCGGTCGCCGAAAATCTCACCGGCTGGTCCGACAAAGACGCGCGCGGCCAACCGCTGGACGCGGTTTTCCGCATCGTTAACGAAACCACCCGGCGGCCCGAAGTGAGCCCGGTGCCCCGCGTGCTCAAGGAGGGCGTCGCCAGCAACCTCACCAACCACAGCGTGCTGATCGCCAAAGACGGCAGCGAGCGCGCAATCGACGACAGTGCCGCGCCGATCCGTGATGCGCAGGGCCAAGTCTCGGGTTGCGTGCTGATTTTTCGCGACGTTTCGGCGCAACGCCATACCGCGCAGCAGCTGGAGGAAAACCAGCAACGCTTTCGTGCGTTGTTCGAATCCGGCCCGGTCGCGGTTTTTTCCTGCGATCGCAATGGCATCCTGCTGGATTACAACCAGCGTGCGGCCGAACTGTGGGGCCGCGAGCCCGAACGCAACAACCCGGGCGAGCGCTACTTCGCCTCGCTCAAACTGTACCGGCCGGACGGCGGCCCGCTGACGCCTTTGGAAAATCCCCTGGTCGAGGCCCTGCGCACCGGCAGCGCGGTACGCGACGCGGAAGTGCTGATGGAGCGGCCGGACGGCTCGCACATCACGGTGATTGTTAATTTCTCGCCACTGATCGGCGACAGCGGCGAGGTTACCGGCGGCATCAGTGCGTTTTACGATGTCACCGAGCGCAAACGGCTGGAAGACGTGCTGCGCCAATCCGCCGCCGACCTGTCCGAGGCCGACCACCGCAAGAACGAATTCCTGGCGCTGCTCGCGCATGAATTGCGCAACCCGCTGGCGACCATCAGCAACGCCGCGCAGATCCTGATGACGGCCAAGGCCAGCCCGGAAGCCTACCGCTCGACCACCAAGATGATGGAGCGCCAGATTGGCCACATGGCGCGGCTGGTGGACGACCTGCTCGACGTCAGCCGCATCAGCCGCGGCAAGATCGAATTGCGCAAGGACCAGGTCGAACTGCTGGCGATCATCAAGCATGCGGTGGACGCCGTGCGCCCCGAATACGTCGCCAAGGGCATTGAACTGGCGGTGACGCAGCCGCCGATGCCGGTGTACGTGGATGGCGATGCCACGCGCCTGCAGCAGGTTTTGGGCAACCTGCTCAATAACGCGCGCAAGTTCACCTCGTTTGGTGGCCGCGTCTGGCTGATCATCGAGTTGCAGAACAAAGAGGTGGTGATCCGCGTCCAGGACAACGGCATCGGCATTGCCGCCGATCAGTTGCCGCATATCTTCGGGCTGTTCGTGCAAAGCGACACCGCGCTGAATCGCACCAGCGACGGCCTGGGTATCGGCCTTGCGCTGGTCAAGGCGCTGGTTGAAATGCACGGTGGCAGCGTGTCCGCGCGCAGCGACGGCCCCGGCCGCGGCAGCGAGTTCACTCTGCGCCTGCCGGTGCTGATCAAGAAGCGTCCAGGCCTGGCCACCACCCTGCCGGAACCGCCGCAGAAGCCCGCGGCCCCCGCGCAGGCCAACAAGATCTCCCGGCGCATCTTGGTGGTGGACGACAACCGCGCCTCGGCGCAGTCGCTGGCGCTGCTGCTCAAGCTGGGCAACCATGAAGTGCAATGCGCGCACGACGGCCAGGAAGCCGTCGACATGGCAAAAAGCGTGAATCCCGAAGTGATCCTGCTGGACATCGGCTTGCCCAAGCTCAATGGCTACGAAGTGGCGCAGAAAATCCGCGCCGAGGAATGGGGGCGCGACATCGTGCTGATCGCGCTCACCGGCTGGGGACAAAAAAGCGACAAGCGCCGCGCCGGTGAGTCCGGGTTCAATCACTACATGGTCAAGCCGGTCAAACACGGCGACCTGACGGAACTGCTGGCGGGTTTGCCAGTGCCCAAGGCTTAAAAAAAGCCCGTCGGCCTCAAATCGGCGCAAGCCCTTTTGTGCGCCGATTTTTGGACCGATCCTTGGCGCGCGTGGCGCGTATCGGGGCACTACCCGCTTGAACCCATCTCAGGCTGGAATGCGGCCGGTGCGAAAAAATAGTGGTACTAAAAGTGTACCACTGGTTTTACGGATTGGCCGTTTTAAGCACCGAAAACGGCTCAAGCGGGTACAGCTTATTCCGCTCTTTCGGCCGCGCTCAGCATCAATGCAGCTCGACCCACGGCGTATGCGGCCTGTTTGCTCGCTCCCGCGTCCACGTTTGTCCGCGATGCGGACTCACGACCCCGTGTCGCGACCGCCCTTCTTGCGCTCGTGTTCCTTGAGGAATTTCTTGCGCACGCGGATCGAGTCGGGCGTGAGTTCGACCAGCTCATCGTCGTTGATGAATTCCAGCGCCTGCTCCAGAGAATATTTGACCGGCGGCGTCAGGATCAGCTTTTCGTCCGCGCCCGACGAGCGCATGTTGGTCAGCTTCTTGCCCTTGAGCGGGTTGACGACCAGGTCGTTGTCGCGCGAATGGATGCCGACGATCTGGCCTTCGTAGACCTCGTCGCCGTGCTCGACCATCAGGCGGCCGCGCTCCTGCAGATCGAACAGCGCATACGCCAGGCACATGCCCTGGCTCGTTGGCGATCAGCACGCCGTTGTGGCGCTGGCCGATGCCGCTGTTTTCGGCCCTCGGCGCCGTAATGGTCGAAGTTGTGGAACAGCAGGCCGGTGCCGCGAGGTCATCGACATGAACTCGGTCTGGAAACCGATCAGCCCACGCGTCGGGATCGAGTATTCGAGGCGCACGCGGCCCTTGCCGTCGGGCACCATGTTGCCCATCTTGCCGCCGCGCTCGGCCATGCCGGTGATGACGCCGCCCTGGTCTTTTTCTTCAACGTCGGCAACCAGCATTTCGTACGGCTCGCACACCACGCCGTCGATCTCCTTGAGGATCACCTGCGGACGCGACACCGCAACTTCGTAACCTTCGCGGCGCATGTTCTCGAGCAGGATGCCCAGATGCAGCAAGCCACGGCCCGAAACCTTGAACTGGTCCGCCGAGGCGCCGGGTACCACGCGCAGCGCGACGTTGGTTTTGAGTTCGCGATCCAGCCGATCGCCGATCTGGCGGCTGGTGACGAACTTGCCGTCCTTGCCCGCGAACGGTGACTTGTTGACCTCGAAGGTCATGGTCATGGTCGGCTCGTCGACCTGCAGCGTCGTCATGCCCTCGGGCGATTTGGCGTCGCAGATGGTTTCGGAAATGCCGAGGTCGTCGATGCCGGTCAGGGCGACGATGTCGCCGGCCTGCGCCTCAGCGACTTCGACCTTTTCCAGCCCCATGAAGCCCAGCACCTGCAGCACGCGGCCCGGGCGCTGCGCGCCGTCGCGGCCGACGATCGTCACCGGCTGGTTGGGCTTGACCACGCCACGGGTGATGCGGCCGGTGCCGATGACGCCGACATAACTCGAATACGCCAGCGAGGTGACCTGCATCTGGAACGGGCCCTCGGCGTTGACGCCCGGCGGCGATACGCTGGTCGACGATGGTCTGGAACAGCGGGTCCATGTTGCCTTCGCGGATGTCCGGGTTGTCACCGGCGTAACCGTTCAGCGCCGAGCAATAAATGATCGGGAAATCGAGCTGCTCGTCGGTGGCGCCGAGGCGGTCGAACAGGTCGAACACCTGGTCCACCACCCAGTGTGCGCGCGCGCCGGTGCGGTCGATCTTGTTGATGACCACGATCGGGCTTGAGGCCGAGGTTGAAGGCCTTCTGCGTCACGAAGCGCGTCTGCGGCATCGGGCCGTCGACCGCGTCCACCAGCAGACAGCACCGAGTCCACCATCGACAGCACGCGCTCGACTTCGCCGCCGAAATCGGCGTGGCCGGGCGTGTCGACGATATTGATGCGGTAATCGGTGCGCTTCCAGCGGATCGCGGTGTTCTTGGCCAGGATCGTGATGCCGCGCTCGCGCTCCAGGTCGTTGGAATCCATGATGCGTTCGCCGAGGTTCTCGCGCGCGTCGAGCGTGCCGGACTGGCGCAGGAGCTTGTCGACCAGCGTGGTCTTGCCGTGGTCGACGTGGGCGATGATGGCGATGTTGCGAAGGTTCTGAATCATGGAATGCTGCGTTGCGACAAAAAGGGCGCGCATTCTACGCAGACGGCTGCGTAATAGCTATGAATCCCGCGGATCTATTCGCCCTTTTTTACCGCCCCGGCCACCCGCCGTGCCTTGGCGCGCGCCGCCTCGATGTCATCGCCGAGCGCCAAACCCACGCCCATGCGCCGCTTACCCAGGATTTCTGGCTTGCCGAACAGCCGCAGCTGGGTGTCCGGCTCGTTCAGCGCGCCATCGATGCAAAACGACGGCGCCATCTGGTCACCTTCGAGCAAAATCGCGCACGACGCCGCCGGGCCGCGCGGGCGGATATTGGGCACCGGCAAACCGAGAATCGCGCGCACATGCAGCGCAAACTGCGACAGATCCTGGCCGATCATCGTCACCATGCCGGTGTCGTGAGGGCGCGGCGACACCTCGGAAAATATCGCCTCATCGCCCCTGATGAACAGCTCGACGCCGAAAATCCCGCGCCCGCCGAGGCTGTCGGTGACGGTGCGCGCGATGTCTTGGGATTTTTTCAGCGCGGTCTGGCTCATCGGGTGCGGCTGCCAGGACTCGCGGTAGTCGCCGTCGATCTGCAAATGGCCGATCGGTGGGCAAAAACTGGTGCCGCCCGCATGCCGAACGGTGAGCAGTGTGATTTCGTAATCAAAATCAATGAAGCCCTCGACGATGACCGTGCCGGCACCGGCGCGCCCGCCCTGCTGCGCGTAAGACCAGGCGTGCGCGATGTCTTGTTCGGTTTTGACCACGCTCTGGCCCTTGCCGGAGGACGACATCACCGGCTTGACCACGCAAGGCATGCCGAGCGCTTTTACCGCGGCGCGGTAGTCACTTTCCGTTGCGGCAAAACGATAAGGCGAAGTCGGCAGCTTGAGATCCTCGGCGGCCAGCCGGCGAATGCCCTCGCGATCCATCGTCAATCGCGCCGCGCGCGCGGTCGGGATCACCGTATAGCCCTCGGACTCCAGTGCCAGCAGCGTCGGCGTATGGATCGCCTCGATTTCCGGGACGATGAAATGCGGTTTTTCGAGCTCGACCACGCGGCGGATTTCGTCACCGTCGAGCATCTTGATCACATGCGAGCGGTGCGCCACCTGCATCGCCGGCGCATCGGCGTAGCGGTCCACCGCGATGCACTCGACGCCCAGGCGCTGGGCTTCGATGACCACCTCCTTGCCCAGTTCGCCCGAACCAAGCAGGAGCAAGCGCGTCGCGTTTGCGGCGAGCGGTGTGCCGAGCTTAGTCAGAATCGCCGCCGCCGAAACCGAAGCTCACGCTAAAGCCCAGCGAATCCAGTTCTGCGGGATATCGCGTGTAGAGGAACTCGACGCCGCCGAATTTACCGTAGCGCCAGCCCGCACCGGCGCCAAAAGCCGTGCCGCTGCCGTCATCGTTGATCTCGGCAATGCCGCCGTCGAAATTACCGCCGCTTTGAACATAGCCATAGCCGGCCTTGCCCTTGGCGTAGAAGCCGTGGAACCAGTCCGGCGGAGTGCGCAGCACGGCAAACACGCCGATGGAAAAAAGATTCAAGTCCTCCGAAGAACGCGTGAAGTTCCCGCTCGGTGCACTGCTGCCACCCCCTCCACCGCCGCCGCCGATGATTGGCAAACCGCCGCCCCCTCCACCGCCGCCGCCCGAGTTGGATGAGGCCGTGCGTCCGTCGTTTTTTCCGGGGATGATCGATATACCCAGATCAATTTCCGCCGCGACCCAGTCGATCGTCGGCACGCGAATGCCGAACCCGCCGTTGAGCATGATCGTCGGTTCAAGGTTGTCGAACTCGGTACTGACACGCGAGATGCCGATCGCGCTGTAGGTCACGCCGCCGTCATCGTCCGACGACTTGGCGGCTTTTTCGTCTTTGCTTTGGTCCACGGGTTCAAGCGCTTTGACCTCGGAGGCATTCGCCTCGGGCGCTGGGCTGGCCGCCGGTTGCGGCTCAGGCGGGGCCTCTTGCGCAAAGGCCGCTCCACTGAAGATAAGGACACTCACCGCCAGAATCCGATTCATGTTTGCTCCTTTAGGTTCGAATAGTTTGCCGCAATTTTTGCCGCCTGCACGCGTTAAGCTAATACGATGAATCGCGCCACCAAGATGCTGGCCACGCTCGGCCCCGCCACGGATGCCCCACGCGTGCTTGAGCGGTTGATCGCCGCCGGCGTTGACGTGGTGCGCATGAATTACTCGCACGGCCGGCCCGAAGACCACGCGCGGCGCGCGTTGCGGGTCCGCGAGGTGGCCGCCAAGCTCGGCCGCGATATCGGCATCCTTGCCGACCTGCAAGGACCGAAGATCCGTATCGAGTCCTTTCTCAATGGCCCGGTGGAGCTCGCCGAAGGCGCGGCGTTTACCCTCGACACCGCCCATCCGGCGGACGCCGGCAGCGTGGACATCGTCGGCTGTGCCTACCAGGACCTGCCGCGCGATGTGGCGCCCGGCGACACGCTGGTGCTCAACGACGGCGCCATCGTATTGAAGGTCGAAAAAGTCGGCGTCACGCGCATTGAAACAACCGTGATCGTCGGGGGCCTGCTGTCCGATCGCAAGGGCATTAACCGCCAGGGCGGCGGCTTGTCCGCCGCCGCACTCACGGTCAAAGACCGCTCCGATCTCAAGCACGCGGTCGGGCTGGGGGTGGATTTCATCGCGGTGTCGTTTCCGCGCAGCGCCGCCGACATGCTGGAGGCGCGTCAACTGGTCAAGGAAGCCGGCGGTACCGCGGCGCTGGTGGCCAAGATCGAGCGCGCAGAAGCACTGACCGAACTGGGCGAGATCATCGGCGCATCCGACGTGGTGATGGTCGCGCGCGGTGACCTGGGCGTCGAGATCGGCGACGCCGAACTACCGGGATGGCAGAAACGCATCATCAAAATGTCACGGGAGATGAACCGCATGGTCATCACCGCGACGCAGATGATGGAATCCATGATCGTCAACTCGATTCCAACCCGCGCCGAGGTGCTCGACGTTGCCAACGCGGTAATGGACGGCACTGACGCCATCATGCTGTCCGCCGAAACCGCGACCGGACGGCATCCGGTTAAGGTCGTCGAAGCGGTCGCACGCGTCTGCGAAGGCGCCGAAAAGAACTCGCCTCCTACCGACCGGCGCGGGTTGAAGCTCGAAGGGCATTTTGAGCGCACCGATGAGGCGATCGCGATGGCCACGATGTGGACCGCCAACCACATGCATGCGCAGGCCATCGTCGCGCTGACCGAGTCCGGCACCACCGCGCTGTTGATGTCGCGGCGCGACACCTCGATCCCGATTTACGCCCTCACCCGTCACGAACGCACGCGCCGGCGCATGGCGCTGTGCCGCGGCGTGTATCCGCTGGATTTCGACCCCTCGCAGCTCGAAACGCTGGCGCCGATCCGCGAGGCGATGGACTTTTTGAAAAAGCGTGCCCTGCTCAAGGACGGTGATCGCGTGCTGTTCACCAAGGGCGACATGAACAGCGCGGGCGGCACCAACACCATGAAGATCATCAAAGTCGGCGAGATGTGAGCGGGCGCGACCCCTCCGGCTTCAAGCTCATTGGCCACCGCGGCGCCCGCGGCCACGCACCTGAAAACACCCTGGCCGGGCTCGAAACCGGCATCCGGCTTGGCGCCGACGCTCTTGAATTTGATGTCCAGCTCCACCCATGTGGGCAACTATTCCTTTTGCACGACTTGCGGCTGGATCGCACCACCGATGGCCACGGGCGCGCGGCCGATTGTCCGTGGGACAAGCTGCGGCGTCTCGACGCCGGCAACGGTGAACGCATCCCGACCCTGGCCGAAGCGCTGGATGCTATTGGTACACGTGCGGCGGTGAATATAGAACTCAAGACCTGGAACGGCACGGCCGCGGCGGTCGCCCATGCGCTGCGCGGGCGTGAGGGCGCGTATCTGGTGTCGTCGTTCCATCTGCCGGAATTGCGCGAGTTTCGCCGCTTGCAGCCGGACACCCCAATCGCGGCGCTGTATGACGGCCTGCCGCTGCGCGGTTTTGACGACGCGCTGGAGTTGGGAGCCAAAACAGTCAACCTCAACTGCGAGTTCGCCGATGCGCCCCTCATTGCCGAGGCGCACGCGCGCGGGCTCGACGTGCTGATTTATACCGTCAACGAGCCCGACGAAATCCGCTACTGGAAAAACGCCGGGGCAAGCGGCGTATTCACGGATTACCCGGAACGCCGCCCTTAAAAGTAGCCCAACCTAACGGCGAAGACTGCTGAAGCAAATTTTCAGCACAGGATCGGGGCTGGCGAATTTCACCGCCTTGCCGTCATTAGACCTGCCCAATCCCAAACCCAATGTAGCGAATCCTTGACAGCCGCTATGGCAGATGCCGCGGTTTTGGGGTTGGAGTAGAGTTTCCGGCCCGATTCTCGCGGCTATTCCCATGATCGAGCTCTACACCGCCCCCACCCCAAATGGCTGGAAAGCCTCGATTGCGCTGGAAGAAATGGGCCTGCCCTATAAGGTGAAAGTGGTCAACATCATGTCCGGCGACCAGAAGAAGCCGGACTATCTCAAGATCAACCCCAATGGCCGAATCCCGACCATCGTCGACAAGGACAACGGGGATTTTTCGGTGTTCGAGTCCGGCGCAATTCTGATCTATCTGGCCGAAAAAACCGGCAAATTCCTGCCCACCGACAGCAAAAAGAAATCGCAGGTCATTCAATGGATCATGTTCCAGATGGGCGGCATTGGGCCCATGCAGGGGCAGGCCAACGTGTTCTTCCGCTATTGGGACAAAAAAATCCCCGAAGTAATTGACCGTTACCACAAGGAAACCAAGCGGCTTTACGGAGTGCTCGAAACCCGATTGGAGGGCCGCGAATGGCTGTGTGACGACTACACGATTGCCGACATGGCCAACTTTACCTGGGTGCATATCCACAGTTGGGCCGGCGTAAGCATTGACGATCTGCCCAACGTCAAAGCTTGGGTGGCGCGGATGCGCGCGCGCCCCGCGGTGCAAAAAGGCCTCGACGTGCCGGGCAAGGTAGACCCGGAGGCCATCGTCAAGGCCGCCCAGAAGATCGTCGTCAAATGAGCGTCACGCCTTTGTCACAGGCGCGCTCTTCAATCAGCACGCCTATGACACCCAAAGATACTCCGCCGCCTGAAGCGGCGGAGAAAAAAACCGTCAACATCGCCGAGGCGGCGCCCAGTGACCTGTTCCTGAACCGCGAACTGTCGCTGCTGGAATTCAACCACCGGGTGCTGGCGCAAGCGCTGGACGTCTCCTTCCCGCTGCTGGAGCGGCTCAAGTTCCTGTGCATTTCCTCGTCGAACCTCGACGAATTTTTCGAGATCCGCGTCGCCGGCCTGAAGCAGGTTGCCGACGCTGGCGGCAAAACCGCGGGCGTGGACGGGTTGACCCCCGCTGAACTGCTCAGCGCCATCAGCACGCGCGCACATGCGCTGGTCGAAGAGCAATACCGCGTGTTCAACGAGGTGCTGATCCCCGACACTGGAGACGGAGCAAGTCCGCTTCCTGCGCCGCGGCGACTGGAGTCAGGAGCAGGACGATTGGCTCAGGGACTATTTCGACAACGAACTGCTGCCGGTGCTGTCGCCGATCGGGCTCGACCCGGCGCATCCGTTCCCGCGCATCCTCAACAAATCGCTCAACTTCATCGTCTCGTTGTCGGGCAAGGACGCCTTCGGCCGCAACACCGGCGTTTGCCATCGTGCAGGCGCCGCGCGCGCTGCCGCGGCTGATCCAGATCCCGAAAGACGTCGAGGCTCGGGCCCGCACGATTTCGTGTTCCTGTCGTCGGTGATCCACGCCTACGTCGACGAGCTGTTCCCCGGCATGGAGGCCAGCGGCTGCTACCAGTTCCGCGTCACGCGCAATTCCGACCTGCTGGTCGACGAGGAAGAGGCCGAGGACCTGCTTGAGGCGCTGGAAGGCGAGCTGACGCGGCGCCAGTGCGGCGACACCGTGCGACTCGAAGTCGCGCACAACTGCCCCGAAGCCATGTGGCAGTTACCTGATGGACGTCACGCAGCTGACGCTCGATGACGTCTACCAGATCAACGGCCCGGTGAACCTCAACCGGCTGCTGGCGATCCCCGACCTGGTGGACCGGCCGGAGCTCAAGTATGCGCCGTACGCGCCGCGCCAGCCCAAGGCGCTGGCCGGCGATATCTTTGCCGCGATCCGCGAGCGCGACATGCTGCTGCACCACCCGTTCGATTCGTTCACGCCGGTGGTCGAGTTCCTGCGCCAGGCCGCCAAGGACCCCAAGGTGCTGGCGATCAAGCAGACGCTGTACCGCACCGGCGCCAAGTCGGCGATCGTCGATGCGCTGATCGAGGCCGCGCGCAACGGCAAGGAAGTGACCGTCGTCGTCGAGCTGCGCGCGCGCTTCGACGAGGACGACAACATCGACCTCGCCGAACAACTGCAGGAAGTCGGCGCGCACGTGGTCTACGGCGTGGTCGGCCACAAGACCCACGCCAAGATGTGCCTGATCGTGCGCCGCGAAGACGACAAGCTGCGCCACTACGTGCACCTGGGCACCGGCAACTACCACCCGCGCACCGCGCGCCAGTACACCGACTACGGCCTGTTCACCGCCGACCCGGACATCTGCAAGGACGTGCACGCGGTGTTCCTGCAGCTCACCAGCCTGGGCAAGCCATCCAAGCTCAAGCATCTGCTGCAATCGCCGTTCACCCTGGCCAAGGAACTGCTCAAGAAGATCGAGCGCGAAACCGAACACGCGCAAGAAGACGGCAAGGCCGGCGCGCATCATCGCCAAGATGAACGCGCTGGTCGAGCCGGAGATCATCCAGGCGCTGTACCGCGCCTCGCAGGCCGGGCGTGCAGATCGACCTGATCGTGCGCGGCATGTGCTCGCTGCGCCCGGCGTGCCGGGCCTGTCGGAGAACATCCGCGTGCGCTCCGATCGTCGGCCGCTTCCTCGAGCACACCGCGTGTTCTATTTTCACAACGACGGCGAGCCCGACGTGTTCCTGTCGAGCGCCGACTGGATGGAGCGCAACCTGTTCCGCCGCGTCGAAATCGCCTTTCCGATCCTGGACAAGAAACTGCGCGAGCGCGTGATCGAGCAGGTGCAGGCGTATCTTGATGACCAGGTGCAGAGCTGGTACCTGAAAGCCGACGGCAGCTACACCCGTAACCCCAAAGCCATCGGCAAGGGCGTGCAGCTGCGGTTTCTTGAAGAGGTTTCAGCGGCTTAACGCTTCGCGCCAAAGACTTTCTGCAGGATTTCGCTGGTGCGCGCTGCCGGGTCGGCGCGAATGCGGCCTTCTTCCTGGGCGATGGTGGTGAACAAGCCGTCCATCGCTTTTTCGGTCACGAACGCGTCCAGCTCCACCACCGGCACCCCGGCGAGCTGCATCATCGTGCCGTACTTCTTCGACAGCCCCTTGTACTGCTGGGTGACGCCAACCTTGGCGGTCGCCGACTTCACCAGCGGCAGAAACTTGGCGCGGATCGCATCACCCGTGCTGCGCCTGAAAAACTCGGTGGCGGCATCGGGCGCCCCGCTCAAAATGCCGCGCACGTCCTGGATCGTCATGACCCGCACTGCGTTGCCAAAAATGTTGGCCACCTGCGGCACCGCCTGCTCGGCGGCGCGATTCAGCGTCAGGTGAAACTGGTCGACCTTCGGGCCCGCGCCGAACATACGCAGGGTTTTTTCGATTTTGCCGATGTTCTCCGGCAGCGGCACGCGCACCAGTGCGTTGGACCAGAAGCCGTCGCTGCGGCCCAGCGTGGTGATCGCTTTGGTGGTGCCCTGTGCAAGCGCCTCTTTAAGGCCTTTGAGAATTTCGCTATCGCTCAGCACGGCCTGGGTTGCTTGCGACTGGCCAAAGGACTGCAGAGCTTTTTTCAGTTCTTCACGCCAATCGGCGCTGGCCGGGAGACTGAAAAACAGCAACAAAAACGCCACCCGCTTGAGGCCATGGAAAGCCCCTGCAGGCCGCGCCGGAAAAACGCGTGGTACTAAATGTGTATCAGTCATTTTCAGCCAGGTCTCTGCAATGCCTCGAAAGGGTCCCAAGCGGGTGGCGGTCCCGATGTGCGCTACGCGCACAAGGGGATCGGTCCACAAATCGGCGCAACACAGCTTGCGCCAATTTGAGGCCGACGGGGGGGGGAATCTGTTTAGTCGAATTTAAGGCGAAAGTCGCCGGCCTTGAGGTATTCGGCCTCCTGCTCGAGGTCCGCCTGGGTCAGGGGCCGGCGCTCGAGCCAGCCTTTGCGGAATTTCAAGTCCAGGCTATTGCGGCCCGCGCTTAGTTCCAGTCGTGGGCGCTGGCTGCCCTCGCGCGAGCGGTGCAACAGCACGCTCAATCGCAGGACCGCCGCCAGCCGGCGGATGGTCTCGACCCAGTCCTGCGGCAGATCCTCGAACACCGCGGGCGCGAACTTGCCGCGGTGCAACCGCACCAGCGCCGCCAGCAGGCTCTGATCGGTCTGCGAAAAACCCTGCAGATCGGCGTGACGCAAAATATATTCGCCGTGCTTGTGATACCCGGAATGCGCGATCACCAAGCCGATTTCATGCAGCCGCGCGGCCCAGCCGACCAGCGTGCGCGACAATTTGCGGTCGAGTTTCCATTGTTCCTCGACCTGGTCCAGGCAGCGCAGCGCGGTGCGCTCGACCGCCTGCGCATGGCGCACGTCCACGCCGTAGCGTTTGGCCAGCGCCGTCACCGCGCCCTCACGCACGTCGTGGTCGGACAACCGGCCCAGCAGGTCGTAGAGCACGCCTTCGCGCAGCGCGCGCTCGGAGGTCTGCATGCGCTCAAGACCAAGGCTGTCGAACACCCCCGCCAGCACCGCAAGGCCACCGGCAAAAACCGGCCGGCGGTCTTCGCGCAGGTCGTCAAAATCAAGCTTTGACACATGGCCGGCGTCCACCACCAGCTCAACGCATTTTTCCAGCGCCTCGCGGGTGATCTCGTCCTCGACCCAACCCTTGGCGCGCAGCACGCGCCAGATGCCACGGATGGTGCCGCTGGATCCGATCGCCAGATCCCAGCCGGTTTTGCGATAGCGCCGTTCGAGGAATTCCATCTCGATGCGCGCCGCCAGCCGCGCCCGGGCAAAACGCTTGCGCGTGATTTCACCGTCGGCGAAATGCGCCTGGGTGTGGACCACGCAACCGATTGCCGCGCTCTCCATCAATTTGGGCGTGGTGCCGTGGCCAATGATCAGCTCAGTGCTGCCGCCGCCGATGTCCACCACCAGCCGGCGCGGCTGGGTCAGCCCCATGCCATGGGTCACCCCGGCGTAGACCAGGCGCCCCTCTTCACGGCCGGAGATGATGCCGATGGAATGTCCCAGCGCGCTTTCCGCCGCACGCACGAAATCGGCGCGGTTTTTCATGCGCCGCAGGGTGCTGGTGCCGACCACGCGCACGCGCACGGCGGGCAGGCCTTTTAGCCGCTGGCCGAACTTTTGCAGGCACTCCAGCGCGCGCTCGCGCGCCTCGTTACTCAGGTGCCTGTTTTCGTCCAAACCACCGGCCAGACGCACCGTTTCGCGCAACCGGTCCACCACCTGCAGCTCGCTGCCGGCGGCGCGCGCCACCATCATGTGAAAACTGTTGGAGCCGAGGTCCACCGACGCGAGTTCGCGTACCGTTTCGGCCGATGACGCCATTCGAGCGCTTTCCTTTGATTATCGTTTGAACGGCACTATCATAGACGTCACAAAACAAGCCAACAGCTACGGCCGGGGACTTTTACGATGATTCGCACTATGTGCCGCGCCGCTGCCGCGGTTTTGATGATTGCCGCCGCGCCTTCATTCGCTGCCGGCAACGCCGAAGCCGGTCGCATCAAAGCCAATACCTGCATGGGCTGCCACGGCATCCCCAACTACAACAACGTTTACCCGACCTACCGCGTGCCACGCCTCGGCGGCCAGAGCGAAGGCCTGATCGTCTCCGCGCTCAAGGCCTACAAGTCCGGTGAGCGTCCGCACAAGACCATGCAGGCCCAGGCCGCCAACCTGAGCGAGCAGGACATGGCCGATATCGCGGCCTACCTCGCCAAGGCCGAAGCCCACCCCGGCGGAAAAGCCGGTGCCGGCACCAACAGCGATCTGGAAAAAGCCGCCACGTGCGTGGCCTGCCACGGCGCCAGCGGCGCCAAGCCCACGCTGCCCGATGCCGCGGTGCTGGCCGGTCAATACCGCAATTACCTGGTGCAGGCGTTGCACGAATACCGCTCAGGCGCACGCAAGAACGCGGTGATGAACGCGCAAGTCAAGGACTTCACCGACGCCGATATCGACGCGCTGGCCAAATATTTTTCGGCGCAGGCAAGCCCGCTCTACACGCCCGTCGTCGCGAGCGCCAAAAAAGCCGCGAACTAGAAGGTCAGGCCGGCCTGGAACAACAGGCCGCGCAGGCGCGCGTGCAACTCGAAATCGTCTTGCTTGAGGTCGTAACGCTTTTGCTGCCAGCCCGCCTCGATGCGCAGCGCGCTGAATAAATTCACCCCCGCCATGATTCTGTATTCGTTGGCCGCCTGATCGCCACTGGCTATCGCCTGCACCACGCCACTCAGGCTGGCCCAGTCGGTCGGCTCCCAGCGCAGCTCACCGTGCAGTTGCGGAAAAATCTCGTCGAGCTCCTGCCGCGTGTGGGAATTGTTGGCGGGATCCTCAATGGTCACCTCGCCATCCAGTTTTTGCAGTGACAGCCCGGGCGAAAAAGTAACCGCGCCGATGGCCAAAGGCCAGCGCAGGGTGATATCCATGTTGCGCAGCTCGGCCCTGGTTTCCACCCCGGCGCTGCCGCCGCCAAGGCCCAGCAGACCGTCGCCCGTCTCGCCGGCCACGTTGCCTTCGCCGCCGAACTCACTGTAGGTCGCCGCGAGGTCTGGAAACCACGCGTCACGCCAGTCGAACTCCAGCGCCAGCCGCATTTTTGCGGTGGGCTGCACCGCAAGGTCGCTCTGAAAATCGCGGCGCACGCCATTGTCGACGTCGTTGCCGGTCACCTCGTAGTCCCACAGTCCCGCGCCAAAACGCAGCGGCCCGGCCGTAGCGGTGGCGCAGAACAAAAGCGCCAGCACAAAAAAACCAGGCCGATTCACCGCGAATGCTCAGGCCGCTTTCTTGCGCTTGGCGGCCTTGGCGGCGGCAGGCTTTTTCTTCGCCTTCACCGGCTTTTTGGCAGGCCCGGCTTTGTCTGCCTCTGGCTCGGCCTTTTTCTCGGCCTTGGGCTTGCGGGATTTCTTGGCGGGCGCCGCATTCTGCTCGGTGATCAGCGCAAGGCATTGCTCAAGCGACAGCGAATCGTACTCAACGCCGCGCGGGATGCGCGCTTTTTTCTCGCCGTCGGTGATGTAGGGCCCGAACCGGCCCTTGATGATTTTCACCGGCGCGCCGTCGAATTCTTTCAGCGTCGCCGCGATCAAGGCCAGCCGCTTGCCTTCGATCAGCTCGAGTGCGCGCGGCAACTCGATGGTGAACGGATCGTCGTCCTTCTTCATCGAGACAAAATTCTTGCCGTGCTTCACGTACGGGCCGAAGCGGCCGATATTGGCCTCGACCTCGACGCCCTCGGCGGTGAGCCCCAGCTTGCGCGGCAGCTTGAACAGTTCCATGGCCGCCTCGAGCGTGATGGTGTCGATGCGTTGCGCACCGCGCAGCGAGGCGAAGCGCGGCTTTTCGCCGCCCTCGGTCTTCTCGCCGAGCTGCACGAACGGACCGAAACGGCCAAGACGCGTGGTCACCGGCTTGCCGCTGACCGGGTCGTTGCCGAGCACGCGCGCCTTGTTGAGCGTGCGCGGATCGACTTCGAGCTTGGCATCCACCATCGGCTTGAACGTGCCCCAGAATTCTTCCAGCACCGGCATCCACTCGCGTTCGCCGCGCGAAATCTCGTCGAGCTCGTCTTCGAGATGCGCGGTGAACTTGTAGTCCACGTACTGCGCGAAATGCTCGACCAGAAAACGGTTGACGATCAGGCCGACGTCGGTCGGGCACAAACGCCTTGCCCTGCAGCACGCACGTAATTGCGCGCCTGCAGCGTGCCGATGATGCTGGCATAGGTCGAAGGACGGCCGATGTCGAATTCCTCGAGCGTCTTGACCAGGCTGGCTTCGGTGTAGCGCGGCGGCGGCTCGGTGAAGTGCTGCTCCGGCGTAACCTCGACCAGCTTCACCCGCTCGCCCTCGATCAGCGGCGGCAGTCGCGCCTCGTCGTCTTCGTGATCCTCATCGGCCGGGTCTTCGGCGCTGGATGTTGTAGGCCGCGAGAAAGCCGGGCTTCGATCAGAGTCTGAGCCGTTGGCGCGGAACGCGTGCGGCTCGCCGGCGCGCAACTCCACCGCCACGGTGTCGAACACCGCCGCTTCCATCTGCGAGGCCAGCGTGCGGCGCCAGATCAGCTCGTACAGCCGCGCCTGGTCGGGCGGCAATGAATTGTCAATCTGGTCCGGCGTGCGCGCGGCCGAGGTCGGGCGCACGGCTTCGTGCGCTTCCTGCGCGTTCTTGGACTTGGTCTTGTAGACGCGCGGCTCGGTCGGCAGCGCCTTGGGCCGTACTGCTTGGCGATGACCTCGCGGATCTTCGGCAATCGCGTCGTGCGACAGGTTCACCGAGTCGGTACGCATGTAGGTGATCAGGCCGACCGTGTCGCCGTCGATGTCCACGCCCTCGTACAGCTGCTGGGCCGCCTGCATGGTGCGCCGCGCGGTGAAGCCGAGCTTGCGGTTGGCCTCCTGCTGCAGGCGTCGAGGTCGTGAACGGCGGCGCCGGATTGCGCCGGCGCTGCTTCTTTTCGATGGACGCCACGCGCAGCTCGCCTTTGGCGGCATCGAGGATCAGTTTCTTGGCGGCTTCGGCGCCGCCGCGATTGGTCAGGGTGAACTGCTCGAGCTTTTGCCCCTCGAACTCGACCAGCCGCGCCTTGAACGCAGACCCCGCCTTGTCGGCGCGCGCCTCGATCGTCCAGTACTCCTGCGGCACGAACCTGCGGATCTCTTCCTCGCGCTCGCAGATCAGGCGCAGCGCCGGCGACTTTGCACGCGGCCGGCCGACAGCCCCGGCTGCACCTTGCGCCACAGCAGCGGCGACAGGTTGAAGCCGACCAGGTAATCGAGCGCGCGCCGCGCCTGCTGGGCGTTGACCAGGTCGGTGGCGATCTCGCGCGGGTTGGCGATCGCCTTTTGCACCTCGCGCTGGGTGATCTCGTAGAACACCACGCGCTTGACCGGCTTGTCCTTGAGCAGTTTTTTCTCGCGCAGCAACTCGACCAGATGCCAGGAAATCGCCTCGCCCTCGCGGTCGGGGTCGGTCGCCAGGAACAGGGCGTCGGCGTTCTTCAGCGCGGCGCCGATCGCGTTGACGTGCTTCTCGTTGCGGTCGATCACCTGGTACTTCATGGCGAAGCCGTTGGCGGTATCGACCGCGCCGTCCTTGGGCACGAGGTCGCGCACGTGGCCGTAGGAGGCCAGGACTTCATAATCCTTTCCGAGGTATTTCTTGATCGTCTTGGCCTTGGCGGGCGACTCGACGATGACCAGATTCTTGCTCATGTGGCGGCTTATATACGTGGGAGCCCGGCAACTTGTAAAGCGCGCGGCAGCAGAAACCACCGGGTTCGACTACACTGCGCGCGCTTCAAATCACTCTGGCGCTCCGGTTGCGCCCTGTTGTTAGATTTATCGATCTACGCAGTTTTTTCATTCATGTCTGCCTAAACCGGTCCTGCACTCCTTCGAGTGCCTTAAGGCGGTATTAGGAGATACACCGTGTCATTTAATGAACTGGGCCTTGCGCCCGAATTGTTGCGTGCCCTCACTGACGAGGGCTACACCACCCCCACCCCGATCCAGAAACAGGCGATCCCGCTGATTCTGGCCGGACGCGATCTGCTTGGCGCGGCCCAAACCGGCACCGGCAAAACAGCCGCGTTCACCCTGCCGATTTTGCAAAAACTCTCGGCCACGCCACGGCTGCCCACACCGCGCGTGCTCGTGCTCGTGCCCACGCGCGAGCTCGCGGCGCAGGTCGGCGAATCGGTGCGCACCTACGGCCGCCATCTGCCGGCGTTGAAGGTCGCCATTGTTTTTGGCGGCGTCAACTTCAACCCGCAGGCCGACCTGATGCGCCGCGGCGTTGATATCGTCGTTGCCACACCCGGCCGCTTGCTCGACCACATGGGCCAGCGCACGGTCAATTTGTCGGCGCTGCAGATGCTGGTGCTCGACGAGGCCGACCGCATGCTCGACATGGGCTTCATCCGCGACATCCGTCGCGTGATCGCGGTGCTGCCCAAGCAGCGCCAGAACCTGCTGTTTTCGGCGACCTTTAACCCGGACATCCGCAAGCTGGCCGAAGGCCTGCTGCACAACCCGGCCACGGTGGATGTGGCGCCGCGCAACACCGCCGCCGAGATGGTGGCGCAGCGCGCGCACCCGGTCGACAAGCCACGCAAGGCCGCGCTGATTGCGCACCTGGTCAAAGCGGGCGACTGGCAGCAGGTGCTGGTATTCACCCGCACCAAGCACGGCGCCAACAAGCTCACCGAGCAGTTGATCCGCTACGGCGTTCAGTCCATGGCGATCCACGGCAACAAGTCGCAGAACGCCCGCACGCAGGCGCTGGCCGCATTCAAGGCCGGCAAAACCCGCGTGCTGGTGGCCACCGACATCGCCGCGCGCGGGCTTGACATCGAACAACTGCCGCATGTGATCAACCACGAGCTGCCGAACGTGCCGGAAGATTACGTGCACCGCATTGGCCGCACCGGCCGCGCGGGCATGGCGGGCGAGGCGATCTCGCTGGTCAGCAGCGAAGAGCGCGAATTTTTGCGCGACATCCAGCGCTTGCTGAAAAAAGACATCCCCTCCACCGCCGTACCTGGTTTTGAGCCGGGCTCGGCGCCCACAGCGGAAGAAAAAGCGCTGCAATCGCAGCATCAGCATCAGCATCAGCACGCACGTCCGGCACAGCCGCAAGGCCAACGACCGCACGGCGGGCCGCCGCGCAAGGGCGGGCAGCGTCCGTCGTGGCACAGCGGGCGGCCGCAGCGCGATGCCGCTCGGCGTCAGGGTCAGAATCGCACGACTCACTGAAGACTATTGCGCCTGTGGGCGCATGAAAGTCACAAAAGTAAGACGGAGCAAAGCACTCAACCGCTTTTGATTCTTGGCGCCGTATGCGCCGTCCGAGCAACGCAGATCAAGCGCAGGGCGGCCCACAAGGATGTGGGCCGCGCACCGTCACGGCAGGGATGCCGTGTCGGTGCGGTTACCCTTCGCTTGAACGAGTAGCGCAGGAATTCTTTCGGCGCATTCGGTGCCTGAGCACTTTTGGTGACTTTTGGGGCGTTTGCCAAAAGTTACCCGGCCTTTAGGCCGGAACGCTGTTGATTTTGATGCCACCCGCTTACGGTCCAAAAACACACAAAATCAATACGCCGATAAAAACAGTGGTACTAAATGTGTACCACTGTTTTCTGAGTATCTGCGAAAAAGCGCTCGAAATAGCTCCAGGCGGGTGATGCTTTTTTGGAGTCGTTTAGAGCAGTGTTAGGCTTCATTCCTAAGAACTAATCGCAGTTAGTCACGCAGGTGCAATAGCAAGTGTTCACTAAACTCCCACGCTGGGTTGAGGTTGGCGGTTTCTGGCTGGCCTCTATTGCTGGGGCTGTAAATGCTATTGGGCTGCTAGGCTTCAAGCATCAAGGAGTTTCGCATCTCACGGGCACTTCTACTTTGCTGGGTTTGTCACTGGTCAGCCTCGACGTAGCAGAGAGCGTGCATCTATTTCTCATCATAGTTTCTTTCATGCTCGGTGCAGCATTGAGTGGGGCGATTATTGACGGCGCGGTTTTGCGTCTGGGGCGCAGATACAGCGTGGCATTACTCATCGAGGCAGCATTGCTTTTATTGGCCATGCTCTCATTGGGTCGCGGTTCCAATTCAGGGCATTTCTTGGCATCAGCCGCTTGTGGGCTTCAAAACGGCATGGTCAGCACTTACAGCGGTGCAGCCATCAGAACCACGCATGTATCGGGATTGTTCACAGACCTTGGAACCATGCTGGGAGCCAGGCTGCGCGGTCATCCCATAGACACAAGAAAGGCTTTGC
This sequence comes from uncultured Gammaproteobacteria bacterium, assembly GCA_963807375.1. Classification (GTDB taxonomy): domain Bacteria; phylum Pseudomonadota; class Gammaproteobacteria; order Nevskiales; family Nevskiaceae; genus JACPFV01. The sequence goes on along the minus strand of CAWEBP010000003.1, from coordinate 850,412 downwards.
TGTTTATGTTGCTTATTACAGGATTCGTTCTCGGTGGCTCAGTTGGCGCATACGGCTATCAGCATTTGCAATTCGCAGCTCTTGTTATTCCGGCAAGCGCAGCCATTGCGCTGGCCGTCTTCTATTGGGTTTATAGGCACATGAGCAGGGCGCAGGGCTAATAAGGCGCTCTAGCCGCCGTTTTTCTCCGCATCGCTACGGCAACAACACGGCTGAGCTTAGGCGTTAATGCAGAAAATCACCCTCGTAATAGACGAGGTCTTCCATCTGCGCCGCTGAATCCTCCGCCCCCGGCTGATTTACCAGCACCAGCAGCACCACCCACTTCACACGCTCCAGATCAATCTCGTCGTTGATCGCCATCAATCGATCAATCGCCAGCTCGCGCGTCTGCCCGTTGAGAATGCTGAGCTGCTCCAGATACAGCATGAAGCCGCGGCATTCGGTGGACAGGCGTTCCAGCTCCGGCTTGGCGTAGATGCGCAGCGCGCCGGGCGCGCCCGTCAGTTGCGGCTGCTCGCGGCGTTCGGCCAGGCCGTTGAGCCAGGCAAACGCGTGTTCCACCTCATCATTCGGGAAGCCGGCGCCGGCCAACTCTTCCTTGAGGGTGTCGTGGTTTTCGGTGTCCGAGAACTCGCCATCCAGATAATTTTCGAACAGGTACATCAGCACATCGAGGACGCTCTCATTCATGGCTCATAGTCCTTTAGTGGAGTCGCTGGTAGTTACCGCCCGGCAGCACGCCGATCCAGCCCTGCAATTCCAGAGCCAATAAGGCGCTGCCGAGATTTTCAAGAGGGAGCCTCGTGCGTTCGACGAGGACGTCGAATGAGGCGGCATCAAAACCCAGGGCCTCCAGCACGCGTTGTTGCATCGGCTCCAACTTTGGTTGGGGGGATACATCCGTGGCTGCGAAATCGGTTTCATCATGCACGAATCCGCCGAGTTCTTCCAGAATGTCGGCCACGGTTTCGGTGAGCTTGGCGCCCTGGCGGATCAGCGCGTGGCAGCCGCGCGAGGTCGGCGCGTGGATCGAGCCCGGCACCGCAAACACTTCGCGCCCCTGCTCCAGCGCGAGGCGCGCGGTGATCAGCGAGCCGGATTCCGTCGCCGCCTCCACCACCAGCACGCCCAGCGACAAGCCGCTGATGATGCGGTTGCGCCGCGGAAAATGCTCCGGCAGCGGCGGCGTGCCGGGCGGGAATTCCGAAACCAGCACGCCGCTACCGGCGATTTCGTGCGCGAGCGTGCGATGGCGCGCGGGATACACACGGTCGAGCCCTGTGGCGCAGACGGCAACGGTTTTGCCCTTGGCCTCCAGTGCACCCCGGTGCGCGGCGCCGTCGATGCCCAATGCCAAACCGCTGGTCACCACCAATCCGCGCTTGACCAGCTCCCCGGCAAAACCCTTGGCGCTTTCCAAGCCCTGCGGCGTGGCGGCACGGGCACCGACAATGGCCAGTTGCGGTTGCGCCAGCACGCGGACATCGCCCTGATAAAACAGCGCCAGTGGCGGTGCGGAGATTTCCTTGAGGTGTTTTGGATAGCGCTCGTCGTTAAGTGCCAGCAGGCCGCGCTCACCGCCCTCGAGCCAGCCCAAGTCATCAGCCAGGAATTTTTCGTTGGGTTGGGACAGGCCTTTATGCAGCGAGTGCGGGATGCCCGCCTTTTGCCACGCTGCTGACCCTGCCTCCAGCGCCAAGCGGGCGCTGCCGAAATTGTCGAGCAGCCTTGCGCCCAGCACCGGCCCGACGCCGGGGGCGCGGATCAGCTTTAAGTGAGCGCGAAGTTCGGCGGAATCCACCGCCGCAGTTTAATTACTAATTACTCGGGCTTCAGCGGGTCTGGCGTTTCGACGCGATCGAGAATGTGGATGGCGCGCGTGGCTGTCATTACCAGCGCATACGACAGCCGCGGCGTGACCTTGAAGATCATCAGGCTGCCGGCGTGCGTGTCGGGCAGCACGGTCGTCTGCTTGAGCACGCGATCCTGCGCGATGCGGCCGGTCTGGAAGATGTGCAGCACATGCCCGGGCTCCAGCCCGTGATCGGTGCCGCGGTTCAGCGTCACCACCTGGTACTGGCCGATCTGCGACAGGCCGTTGTAGACCGAGATGATGCGCCCGCCCACCGGGGCCGACGGCACATGCGGGAAGAACTGCGCGTCGTACGGCAACTGGTTGGCCGGCAACAGGCGATCGCCCTGGCTGGCCTCGCGCACGGACTTGGTAATCAGCACGGTGGCCGGGTCGCCCTCAACAGTGAGCCTGGCCTGGCCAACCGGCAGCGCCTCGTAACCCAGCAGCGCGTCGTCGTCCGGATCGCGGTAGGCGTCGCCCAGGTGCACGATCTCGAAATCCAGCGGGCCGCCTTCGACCGTGCCGCGCACATAGGACGAAAGCCCGGCGTCGCCGTAAAAACGCTCATCAACGAAATCCAGCAGGTAGGGCGCGCCTTCGAGCTCGTCGAGCGTGACCAGCCGCGGCCCGGTCAGGTAGTTGCGGATGATGTCGATCGAAATGGCCGGAATCGCCAGCGTGCTGCCGCCATCGCGCACTTTCGGCGACAACTGCGTGGTGCCCAGGGGCGTCTTGCCGGCCTTGAGCGCCTTGGCGTCCATGTCCTGCGCCAGAATCGGGCGGCCGTCCTTGAAAATTAGTTCGAGCACGTCGCCGGGAAAAATGCGGTGCGGGTTCTTGACGTTGGCATTGACGTACCACAGCTCTGGCCACTGCCACGGGTCGCGCAGAAACTTCTGGGCGATGCTCCACAAGGTGTCGCCCTTTTTTACCGTGTAGCGCAGCGGCACGGCGGGCTTGAGCCTGGCGATGGGTTTGGCGGCCGGCGCGGGCGCGGGTTCTGCCACGGTTTGTTCAACGGGTGGCGGGTCGGCGGGCTCCGAGTATTCTTCCATCGGCCGCTCTTCTTGCGCCACGCATGCGCTCAACAGGCCCAGCAGTGCGGCCAGCAAAGCGGCGCGCAAGATAAGCGCGTGACCGATGATAAGATTGCGCATGACGGCCCCCCGGGCGTGAATCTGAGTCCGGATTCTGGCACAAAACCCTGCGCTGGCAAACAGTTGGAGCGCGTTCTTAAAAGTATCTCTCATGGCCGCACTTCCCATCCTGCATCATCCCGACCCGCGCTTGCGCGAAAAAGCGCGCCCAGTCACGCACTTTGACAAGGCGCTGAAAACCTTCATCGCCGATTTATTCGAAACCATGTACGCCGCGCCGGGCGTGGGCCTGGCTGCCACGCAAGTGGGTGTGGCACAGCGCGTAGCGGTGATGGATTGCGCGCGCGAAGAAGGCGTGCGCGAACCGCGCGTGCTGGTGAATCCGGAAATCCTCGCGCCCAGTGAACCCGAGGACATGGACGAAGGCTGCCTGTCGGTGCCCGGCGTCAGCGAAACCGTCAAGCGCTACAAAAAACTCAGGCTGCGCGCGCAAGACGCCGAGGGCAAACCTTACGAGCTCGAAGCCGAAGGCCTGCTGGCGCAATGCATCCAGCACGAGGTCGACCACCTCGACGGCAAGCTCTACATCGATCGCCTGTCGTCACTCAAGCGCGAGCGCCTGCTCAAGCGGCAGAAGGAAGGCGCGAAGGACGACCCACAGGACGGCGAGTGAAAATCGCGTTTGCCGGCACGCCCGCATTTTCGGTTGCGGCGCTCGGGGCACTCGCCGCCGCCGGCCACGAAATAACCGGTGTCTTCACCCAGCCCGACCGCCCGGCGGGACGTGGCCAGAAACTGCAGTCATCGGCCGTTGCCGAAAAAGCCCGCGACCTGAAACTGCCAGTGTTCACGCCGCAAAAATTTGACGCGGCGGCGCAGGCGCAACTGCGCGCACTGAATCCCGATGTGATGGTGGTGGTTGCCTACGGATTGATTCTGCCGCAACCGGCGCTCGAGATTCCGCGCCACGGCGGCATCAATATCCACGCCTCGCTGCTGCCGCGCTGGCGCGGCGCGGCGCCGATCCAGCGCGCGATCCTCGCGGGCGACAGCCAAACCGGCATCACCATCATGCGCATGGACGCCGGACTCGACACCGGCGCGATGCTGCGGCGAGAGTCTCTGGATATCGGCGAACACGACACCGCCGCGACCCTGCATGACCGGCTTGCACCGCTGGGCGCCCGACTAATCGTTGAAACCCTGCGGCAACTCGAACAAGGGGCATTAACCCAAACGCCGCAGCCAGAAACCGGCGCGACCTACGCCAAAAAAATCAGCAAGCTTGAGGCGCGGCTGGACTGGTCGCAGCCTGCTAGTGATCTGGCGCGCGCGGTGCGCGCATTCAACCCGGCGCCTATTGCCTGGACCGAGCTGGAGGGCGAGCGCATCCGCATTTTTTCTGCACGCACCTTGAGCACGCGAGGAGACGGGCTCCACGGCGACGTGGTGGCGGCTGGGGATCAAGGCATCACGGTCAACTGCGGCACTGGTGCGCTGGTCATTGACCGCCTGCAGCGAGCCGGCGGCAAGGTGTTGCAAGTCCAAGACGCCTTGCGTGGATGGGATCTGTCGAAAAAACGCTTTAACTGACCTCACCCCGCCACGCGGCGGGGTGAGGTATGCGGCCTTTTAGTTCAGCGGCGACGCGTAGTAACTGCTGATCTGGTCACGCCAGGTCTGATCGGCCATGTCCGGCCAGGCGTCCTTGTTGAAGCCCGGCGCGTTCTTGAGCTGATCTTTGTCAACATTGAGCGTGAACCGCTTGTGCACGGTGTCCAGCGTCAAGGCGTCCCACGGTACCGCGAAAAGTTTTTCGCCAAGGCTCAAGAACGCCGTGAACGACAGCACCGCATAGGCGATATCGCCATGGCGCATGTCGAGCATGATTTCCTTGATCTCGCCGATGTTCTCGCCCTTGAAGTTGCACACATCGTTGCCGATCAAGGTGCCGGCGCCCATCAACTCAGGGCCGGGCCCTTTGTGCGTGCGCGGGCCAGGGGTTTTGCTGCCGTACATTCCAAAAGTATCGTTTTCTTCGTAATTCATGGAGGTCTCCGGTTGGACGTTGTTTGAGCTCGTGCGTCAGACGCCGCTACGCAGGTCGGAGCGCTCGTCACGGTCCTTGAGGTCACCGTAGGCGGCCTGAATCTTGCCGGCGGCGCGCTTGAGCTTGCCCTTGACGTTGTGCTTGGGATTGCCGACCGCCTTGCCCACGGCTTCCTGGACGTTTCCTTCCACCTGGCGAGCGCGGCCTTTGACTTGATCCTTATTCATGATGAACTCCTGTATGAGGGGGTTGAGTGGACAACGCCCGAACAATGCACCCTGGGTGCCCCTGGGTCTGTGCTTCACCCCGCATAACCGAAAACCAGCTACCTGCCGCCTATGAGCGTTTCGAGACGTTTTGAACCCATGGCAAAAAACCAGTGGTACATTTTTAGTACCACTGGTGTTTTACCCATGTGTACAAAGGCCTGGAAAATGCTCCAAGCGGGTAGCGTCTTTTTTTTCTTTTTTTCTGCTGCGGGCCCGGCGGCGGCGGACCAGCCGGCCGCAACGCACAGCCTAACCGTGACGGCAACGCGCACGCCGCGGTCCGAGCTGGATGTCGCCGCCGCGATCAGTTCAATTGCGGCGGACCGGCAATCCGCCCACCAGCCGGGGCATAGCTTGTCCGGCTACCTCGCCGCCGTGCCGGGAGTCAGCGCCCGCAACCGCCAGAATTATGCGCAGGACGAGCAGGTCGTGATTCGCGGATTTGGTGCGCGCTCGACGTTTGGCGTGCGCGGGCTGCGCCTGTTTGTCGATGGCATTCCGGCGACGCAGCCCGACGGCCAAAGCCAGACCTCGCATTTTGACTTTGCCAGCGCCGAGCGCATCGAAGTGCTGCGCGGGCCTTTTTCCGCGCTGTACGGAAACTCCGCTGGCGGTGTGATCCAACTGATCACGGCAGACGGGGGCCGTGCGCAGGCCGGCGCAAACATGGGTGGCGGCAGTTTTGGTTTTGCACAGGCCAGCGCCTACCTGCGCGGCGCCCTGGAGCCGGTGAACTACAGCCTCGATGGCAACTATCTGCACAGCGATGGCTGGCGCCGCCACAGCGCCGCCGAGCGCTGGATCAGTTCGCTGAAACTGGACACGCGCGCAGGGGCCGGGCACGTGAAACTGCTGCTCAATACATTTGATTTGCCCGAAGCGCAGGACCCCCAAGGGCTGACCTGGAGCCAGGCGCGGGCCGACCCGCGGCAGGCATCGCCCAGCGCGCTTCAATTCAACACGCGAAAAAGCGTGCATCAATATCAAGGCGGCGCGGTCTACACCCGGCCCAGCGGGCGCAACCACCTGCAGATGACGGCTTACTTCGGCAGCCGCGACGTATTGCAGTTTCTTTCGGTGCCGGTGGCGGCGCAGGCCAGCCCGCTGCATTCGGGTGGCGTGGTGGATTTGTCCAACCTGTATGGCGGGGCCGAAGCGCGATGGACCTGGCGCGAGGAGTTCGACGGCCGGCCGCTGGAAGTGACGGGCGGCTTGGTCTACGACCGGCAGGACCAGCACCGGCGCGGCTACGAGAATTTTTCCGGTGCGCAAACCGGCGTGCGCGGCGCGCTGCGGCGCGACGAGGACGCCCTGGTCTACAACCTCGACCAATTTTTGCAGTCCGACTGGCGATTCGCCGACGCCTGGACCGCGTCGCTGGGTGTGCGGCATAGCCGCATTCACTTCGAGGCGATTGATCATTTTGTAAATGCCGGCAACCCCGACGACAGCGGCTCAAAAAACTTTGTCGCCACCACGCCGGTTGCCGGCCTGTTGTTCCGGGCGAGCGAGGACTGGAGCCTGCACGCGTCCTATGGCCAGGGCTTCGAAACGCCAACCTATAACGAGATCGCCTACCGCAGCGATGGCGGCGCCGGCCTGAATCTGGGCCTGGCGCCAGCGCGTTCGGATCACTTTGAACTGGGATTGAAGCATCGCGCCGGTAACGCCTCGTTTGAAGCTGCCGTGTTTGCAGCCGACACGCGCAACGAGCTCGCGGTGTTCAGCAGCAGTGGCGGCCGCACCACTTTTCAGAACATCGGCGGTGCACGCCGGCGCGGCGCCGAGCTGGGTTTGCGCCGGCCGCTGTCGGCGCACTGGCGAATCAACACCGCTTACACCTGGCTGGAGGCGCGTTTCAACTCCGGCACTCCCATCCCCGGCATTGCAGCTCACAACGGTTTTGCGGAACTGCAGTGGCACTCGGCCGCCGGCTGGCGCGCGGCGGCGGACGTGCGCGCGGTCAGTGGCCTGTGGGCTGACGACGCCGGTGCGGCGCACGTGCCGGGGTATGCGGTTTTGGGGGCCAGCGCCGGTCGCGATTTTGGCTGGGACTCGGCGCGGCTATCGGCTTTTGTGCGCGTGGACAACCTGCTCGACAAAACCCATATCGGCTCGGTGATCGTTAATGAAAGTAACGGCCGCTACTACGAACCGGCGCCCGGGCTTGGCGCGTATGCAGGTTTGAATCTGCGCTACTGAGCACTGGCGGCGCTCACCCGCCAGATGACGTTGCCGACATCGTCGGCCACCAGCAAAGCACCGCGGCGGTCGAGGGCGACACCCACGGGCCGGCCGTAGGCCTTGCCCTCTTGACTCAAGAAACCGGTCAGCACATCCACGGGTTGCCCCGCGGGCTTGCCCGCGGCAAACGGCACAAAAATAACCTTGTAACCACTGTGCGGCTTTCGATTCCAGGAGCCGTGCTGGCCGACAAACATGCCTTCTTTGAATTTCGCCGTCAGCGTGTTGCCGCGCGCCGCGGCAAGACCGAGCGAGGCGGTGTGTGCGCCGAGCGAATAATCCGGCTTGATCGCCTTGGCAACCAGATCAGGACGCGGCGGCTTTACGCGTTCGTCCACGTTCTGGCCAAAGTAACTGTACGGCCAGCCGTAAAACCCGCCGTCGCGTACCGACGTCATGTAATCAGGGACCAGGTCATTGCCGAGTTCGTCGCGCTCGTTGACTGCCGTCCACAGCGCGCCGCTGTGCGGCTCCCAGGCGAGCCCGACCGGATTGCGCAGGCCCGATGCGAACACGCGCGTGGCGCCGCTGCGCGTGTCGATTTCCAGAATGGCGGCGCGCGCGGTTTCGTTCTCCATGCCGTTTTCCGCGATATTGCTATTGGAGCCCGAGCCGACATACAGCTTGGAGCCATCGGCGCTGGCGATAAGGCTCTTGGTCCAATGATGGTTGAGCGGCCCGCCCGGCAGATCCGCCAGCTTGGTTCCCGCCGCGGTAATCGTGGTCTGGCCGCTGACGTAGGCAAAGCGCATCACCGCGTCGGTATTGGCGACATAAAAATTATCGCCGACCAGGGCCATGCCAAAGGGCGAATTGAGCTGGCTTAAAAACACCGTGCGGGTTTCGGCCACGCCGTCCTGGTCGGCGTCGCGCAACAAGGTGATGCGATTGGCGCTGGCCACACCGGCGCCGGCCTTTTTCATTATTCGCCCGGTGATCCAGCCCTTGATGCCTTTGCTGTCGTCGGGGCGCTCCGGTGCATTGCTTTCGGCCACCAGCACATCGCCGTTAGGCAGTACGTGCAGCCAGCGCGGGTGATCAAGGCCGCCGGCAAAAGCGGCCACGCCCAAGCCCACGGCCGCGGCGGGTTTGGCCTGGGCCGGCCAGCCGGTGGCGGGCGCAATGTGGACGGTCGGAATCAGCGATTTTTGCGGCGGCGGTAATTGCGGGTCAGGCCCGTAATTGCTGGGCGGCGGGTTGGCGGACGCCCCGGCTGTCATGAGCAGGACGCAGATCACCGCAACAGACATGAGTAGTGTGCGCATTAACGCCTCCTGAACCCGCTACTGCAAATAAATTGCCGAGGTCATCGCCAATACGGCCAGACGGTTGCGGCAATACGTGGTGCCGGTGTCCTCGGGGAACCCATTCTCGCCGAGCTGGCCGAGCGCGTCGCACACCGGCGACAGCATCGCACGCGCTTCGGCGGCGTCGGGCAACAGCACTTCGGCGCGCAGCCACGTGCGAGCGGCGGGCAGGCTGATCGGCACCGTGGTTTCGAGCGCCAGCAGCGGCATGGCGGTTTCGATGAAATCCGCGCCGCCGGAATATATCCGCACCAGGGCGCCGGGCGCGCCGGACACGCGAGCGCGCAGCGCCGCGGCGCGCGGCACCGTGTCGCCGATGATGGATTCAAAAATTCCGTCGCCGTCGCGGTCGGCTTCGATCAGCACGCGCGGACCGGCCATCAGCGGCGGCTGGTGGCTGATAAAGGTGCGGCCGGCCTTCAGGCCTTCGAGCACGCCGCGCGCACTGCGCTCGCGCGCAAATACCCAGGTCGTCGGCTGGCCGGCGCCGGCCGCCGCGGTCAGCGTCACCCAGTGGTTGTCGCTGCCGCCGGTGGCGCCGACTTTATGGCCGCGATTCAGCCAGTCTTCCCAGAATTGGGTTGAGGCGTCGTTGTTGGTGTAGGACGGCAGCGGCGCCTGGTAGGCGCGCACGCCGATGTTCCAGACTTCGATGACGTCGGGTTGCACGCCAAAGCCGTAACTCCAGCCCAGATTGTCGGGCGCATACGGCGCTGCGTTCTTGTCGGCCGGATGGTTGATCTGGAACACGCCGCCGTCGGCACGCAATGCCGCCGCCTGCGTATTGACGCCGGCCGCCGAACTGCCGCCTTCATAAACCCTGCGCGCACCGTGCATCTGCGCATGACCGCTGAGGGAGTTTTCGTACGACGGCAAGCCAATCAGGCCGAACGCGCCAAATCCGGGGTCGCTTTGCGAGCGCACGTTGTTGTGGTCGGTGATGGCGAGGTAATCCAGTCCGCGCAGGGCGCCAATGCGAAACTGGTTTTCCACGCTGTGGCCGAGGGTATAAAACTCTTCGGGCCCGGTGTTGTCGTCGGCGGGGCCACCGTAGGAATCGTGCGAATACGTCGTGTGCACGTGCAGATCGCCCGCCAGCCACTCGCCGCAAGTCGGATACGCACCGCCACCGCGGATCCAGATCGGCGCGGAATACGCCACCGGCCGGCCGTCGGCACGCACCGCGCGCAAGTAATACCAACGCTCGCCGGCGGCTACCGTCACCGCCGCGCTGATCGTGTTGCCAAGGCGTGTGGCCAGCACCGCGCCGCCGCGGGTGACGAGGTCTACGTGATGGATCGCGGCGCCGGATGTGACCGTGCCTTCGAGCAGCACTAAGGCACCTAACGTGCGCGCCAGGCGCGAGCCCATCGGCTGGCCGGCGGCGGTAAAGCTCAGGCGGATGTCATTGTGCCCCTGCGACAGCGCGTAAAAGCGCCGCGCCAGCATCGCCTCGCGCAGCGCGCCTTCGCTGCGGTCGCGCGCGATCAAAACGGTTTTGGCGCGCGTGGGCTTGGCCCACTCCACGCCATGTTCGTCCTCGGCGCCGACCGGACCCAGATGCCAGCCGCGATCCAACGCAAACGCGTACCAGCCGCCGGGCGGCGCACTGTTGTCGGTGTCGTAAGCGTCGCCGCTCTTGCCGAACACCTCGACACCGACCGCACGCAGGTCTGCGTCGGCGCGGTACTGAAATCCGTTGAACGCATACGCAGGATCGCCAACCGGCGAGCCGGCATGCAGCATGTCCTCGCGGCCGGGGTGATTAAACACCAGCAGGCCATCGGCCCCGCCGCCCGCGGCGGGCAGCGTCTTGAACCAGTTATAGAACCCTTCCATCGACGCGGTGTAGCCGTCGGTGGATTTGGCGTTGAAATCGTTGCGCGAGAAGAACACGTTGATATGGCCGAAACGATCAGACGTCCACTCGAAGCCGCGAAACGCGGTGAAGCTCGCGTTCGTCGCTGCGCGCGCCTGCTGCAAGGTCAGCGCCCACTTGCTGACCGGCGCGGCCGGGTTTTCCGCCGCCGGCAGGGGCGTGATGCAAGTGGGAAATTCGGCCGAGGCGCAACCGTCACTGACCGTCAGCGGAATCAGCGCGTTGTCGGAATGCTCACTCGAACCCACGAAATCCCGGCCCTGGGCTTTGCCCGCGGCGAAATAATCCGCCGGGATTTTTCCCGCCGTGCCGTCGGAATAGCCGCTGTGTTCGTGCAACGAACCGATGTAGTCGGTGAAGGGCCCGGAATTGTCCGGCGCGCAGCTGGCCTGCTCCGCCGTCATCAGCGGCGTCTGCAGCCGGCTGTCAGTGTTGGGCAGCCCTTCGTTTGATGCAGGTGCGGGAGTCTCGGGGCCGGAGGGCACCGGCTCTGCGCCCAGATAAATCTCGGCCTGGCGTGCGCCATCGGCCAGCGCCATGCACAGCGGCGCCGGCGCGCCGGTGCCGGCGCATTGGGCCGCCAGATCACGCGCCTGTGCGACGGCGGATTGGCGCGCATCGAACAGCGGACCGATCAAGGGGCTGTCGGATTCCGGCGGCGCGGCCATGCCGTCGAGCGCGGTCAGCACCGGGCATTCGTCATCGCGATTGGCGGTGGTGAAGCCCAGGCGATCCGCCGAATCTTGCAGGGTGCAAACGATGTGCGAGCCGATAGTTGGCGAGACCATCAGCGTCCAGTGATCAGCGCAGGCGCCCTCGCCTTCTTCGCGCAGGCCGATCTGCCCGGCGAGTTCGGCTTCCGGACAGCCGCCCAGGTAAAAAGCGCCCGTGCGCAGGGTCTGCTCGTACGTGGCCTGATTCTTGACCATGTAACCGAAGAAATCATTGGCCCCGCCCAGCAGGAAGTGCTCGCGGGCTCCCACGATGCGCCCCTCGTTTTGCAGCGCATGGTCGAGCTCACCAAACGGCTCGCCCGGAAATGTGGACAGGAACACATCGCCAATGCGCACTGCGCTGACGTAGGTGCCGACCACGGCGCCGGTGAGAAACGGCGGCAGCACCGAGCGGTCGATGCGCACGTCGAATCCGTCGGAAGGGACGGCCGGGTCGTTGCGATCGATGCCCGGCTTGTAGTTGAGCAGCAAGAAGGGCTGCGCGAGAGGCTCGCGGATGAAGGTGCTCTCCACCCCCACGTCGGCGCCCTGCACCGGCACCAAGCGCAGCGTCGCCGCCTGCATCAGGTTACGCAGGCGCAAGCGCGCCTCGGCTTCCTTCTCCTCGATGTTGCCGGTCTTGTTCCAGTCGGTGGCGCCGAGCGCGCCGAGCGCGGCCAGGCCCATGCCGCCGTAGAGTTTGTTCGCCTCGTCGGGTAGCCACGCAGCCCAATCGCCGGTGAGGCGGTACTGGCCGTCGAAGCGATCACCATTGGTGACCGTGGCGTGCGGGGCGTAATTGACGAAAGTCAGGATGCGCGCGCCGCTGGTGGCATCGTCGGCGACCAGCATGCGGAATTCGTTGTAGGGATTGCCCAGCGCCAGCTCATTGCCGGGCGCCAGGTCATACGAAGAATCCAGCAGCGGCACGCCGGCCACGCGGCTGCCGTTCTGGTTCACCGACGCCACGCGGAGGATGGCGTCGCGTCGCGACGCAAAAGCCTGCGTCGCCGCCTTGACCACGGAATCCGCGGTGATCTTCATGTAGGCCGCGCTGACGCCGCCCCAGATGCCGATGGTGTCGGGGCCGTTATGCGAATGGTCGCTGACCACGATGATGTGGGTGGACGGCACGCCGGTGGCTTGGGCGATGCGCAGGCGCACGTCGTAAATGCCGTTGAGGCCGCTTTGCTCGGGCTTGTACGCCAGAAAATAACCGATGTTGGTGGTGGTGATGACCATGAAGGTCTGGCCGTTGGCGCCGGTGATGGCCATGGCGCGCGCGATCAGCGGGTCGCGGATCGCATCCGGGCCGGCGGCGCGGCCACAGTTGGTCGAGCCGCCACCGATGCAAACACGACTGACCGGATCGTGGTTGGCCTGACCGATGCCGACCTTGAAAACGGACGGCGCCGCCACCGCGCTGACGGTGAGCGTCGCCTCGCCGGTGAGGCCCTCGTATGTGGCGCGAATTTGGGTGTTGCCGTTGGCCAGAGCAGTGGCCAGACCTGTGGGGCTGACGCTGGCGATGGCCGCGTTGCTCGAAACCCACTGCGGCGCATCGGAGGCGAGCGTGTGGCTGGTGCTGTCGGAATAGTGCGCGGTTGCGGTGAACGGCTGGGTATCGCCGATGGCCTTGGTCGCGCTGGACGGCAACACCTGCACGCGGGTCAGCACGCGATCTGTCGGTGGCGGGTCGCGGTCGGTGTCGTCGTATTCGTCGCCGTAACAGGCGCTCAGCAGCAGGCAAACGGCGGCCAAAAGCGGCCACCCGCTTGCGCGGCTTCGCGGCCCTTTTGGGCCGACACTGAAAAACGGTTGGTACACTTTTAGTACCACGGCTTTCTCGAACATGTTCAATTAGGCTTTAAAAAGGCTACGAGCGGGTGTCGTTAAAACAACCGGCTAGGGCGTACAGCCAAAAGCGGAAAGTCCTTGAGCCGCGCTGAGTGATGGTGGACGGTTGGCGACACCATGGGCCCAATCCATGTCCGGCGCAGGGCTGCTGTTCAGATGCAGCGTGGTGGCGCCACGCGGCAACACCAGCCAGCTGTTCGCAAGCGCCGCGCCGTTGAGCGCCGCGCCGGTGACGAATCTTGAAGCCGTGGAAGCGCCCGGCGCGTCGATGACGAGATTACCGGTCGCGCGGCGCAGCGTGACTTTCTCAAAATGCGGACTGCCGATCAGATAAACCGGTGCGCCCGGGTTGATCGGGTACACGCCCATCATGTTCCACAACAGCCAACCGGACAGTGCTCCGAGATCGTCATTGCCCGGCAGGCCGTTGGGCGTTGGGGTGTAGATCGAGGTCGCAGCACGCGCAACGGCGGCGGATTTCCAGGGTGCGCCGGTGTAGTGATAAACGTACGGCGCCTGCAGATCGTGTTCGTTGCCGGGCGCGAACTGGTTGCCGTAATACGCGACGCCAAACGCGGTGATCTGGTTCTGGATCGCCGGCACCGCCAGTGGCGCCGCACCGGCCGGGAAGCTGAAGAACTGGTCGAGACGCAAATTCACCTGCTCGTCCCCGTCGGTTCCGCCCATGCCGGCAATCAGCCCCGCGTAATCGTGCTGCACCAGCCACGAGTACTGCCAAGACGTGCCTTCCTGGAATCCGTAACCCAGCTCCGGCGCAAACGTCTGGATGAATTCGCCGTCCGCGCGGCGCGGGCGAATCCACTTGGTATCGGGATCGAGCAGATTCCGGTAATTGAGCGAACGCGCCGCGATGGCCCCGGCATTCGCGCCGGGGATGCTCTGCGCCATCAGCGCCAGCGAAAAATCGGCGATGCCGTATTCGAGCGTGGTGCCGGCACGCCCCGGGCCACCTTCGATGGCCTGAATGGGAGTCGCGGGCTCCGGTACCGAGAGATAGCCGAGCGTGGCCAACTCGGGATCGCGCCGGGTGGGCAGATTCTGCAGCGCGGGCCACAGCGCAGCGCGCAGGCCCGCATCGAGCTGGCCTCGGCACCAGGCCTCACCGATGAACGGGATGATCGGATCACCCGACATGTGCGAGGCATCCCCCGGTCCTTGCTGCCAGCGCGGCAACACACCGATCTGCTCATTGAACGCGAGCAGCGAGCGCACCATGTCGAGGTAGATGTCGGGGAAGATTTCCGCTTGCAGCGCGTTCTGGCCGCGGTAGCTGTCCCAAGACGAAAACTGGCTGTAGTGCGGGCGTGTGTCGCGATGCACCGCACGATCAGGTCCACGGTAACGCCCGTCCACATCGCTGTGCAGGTTCGGGAAATGGTGCAAACGGTATAGCGCGGTGTAGAAAGACAGCTTCTCGGCTTCGGTTCCGCCCTCGACTGCAATGCGCGACAGCGCTTCGTCCCATTTCTGGCGCGTGGCACGCCGCGTGGCGTCGAAATCCCAACTCGGCATTTCGCTATCCAGGTTCATGATGGCGCCCTGCTCATCGGTGTACGACAGCGCCAGCTTCACCAGAACCACCGCGGGGGCACCGGCGAAATCCAGAATCACGCCCAGATCATTGCCGGACAACGGTTGGCTCGGCACAAGCGCGGCGCCAGAAAAAGTGCTGGCGGTAAAGGGCTGGTTAACCCTCGCGGCGAAATAAATCTCGTGCCCTCCGGCATCGTCGCTGTGCACCTGGCCGGTCAGCGTGCCGTTGTCATGCAGCGTCACCGACGCTGGCTTGTAGCCGTCGAGTGTGCGGCTGACGTCCAGCAATACTCGCGGCGGCTGTGCCGGGTTGCTGAAAGTGTAGCGGTGCACGCCCACGCGCTCGGTGGCGGTGAGTTCCGTCAGTACGCCATAGCGTGGCAGCAGCACGGCGTAATAGCCGGCCTCGGCGACTTCCGACGCGCGCTCTGAAGTCCGACGCGTACGCGGGCACCGGCTGCGGATAGCCGAGTTGCGACAGATCGCCCGGGACCCGCTCACCGGTAAACGGCATCAGCGGGAACTGGCCGCCTTTGAACACGCCGGCGGTCATGTGCACATGGCTAAAACCGGTCACCAGCGCGTTGTGCTGGTAGTAACCACCGTAGTTGAGCGGGCCTTCAGTGTCCGGGCCGAGCGCGACCATACCGAACGGCGCGACGGGCCCCGGATTGGTGAACCCCGGCGGAAAACTGCCGATGCGCGGATCGACGTAGCGCGACAGACCGGCGGCGGCGGTGAAATTTTCCGCCGCAACGCAGGCCGGCTCGAACACGCCGCTGTCGTGGCAGGCGGCTGCAAACGGACCGGCGACCGGCGCCACCAGGCCGCCGATGACGCCGTCGCTGTTTGGCAGCGGTGGCACGGTCGGGTCGCTGCCACCCAGCAGGGGCTCGACGAGGCTCATCAACGCCTGAATCAGTTCCAGCAGCAATTCACCCAGCACCGGAATGCCGGACAGACAGTACTCGCCGTCGACCGGGTCGCAAATGTCGAACGCCGGTGGCGGTGATGCGGCAGGCACCACCGTGATGCTGATGTCGTCCGCGGCTTGCTCCAGCTGCGCATCGGCCACGGTTAGGCGAAACGTCAGCACGGTATTGCCGGTGACATCGGGTGCGGTAAAGCGTGGCTGCGCGGTGTCGGCGGCAGTCAACGACACGAGAGGACCCGCGAGCTGCGTCCAGGCGTAGCTGGCGAGTTCGCCATCGGGGTCGCGGCTGCCGGTGCCGTTCAGCGTCACGCCACTGCGTTCACTGACGCTGAAGTCCTTGCCGGCATCCGCAATCGGTGCCCGATTGCCGGCGATTGAGGCCGATGTTTCAGCGGACTTCGTGCCGTTGATCTCGCCGTATTGATCGACGATACCGCCGGGCGCGACATAGGCGATTTCGCCCGGCGCCAGCGGCGCCGCGCTGACCCAGCGGTCACCCGCCGCTTCGGCGGCCATCGTATAAGTTGAGCTGTCTGCACGGCGCACGGTGAGCGTGACCGACGCAACATTCGCGCTGTCTGCCCACGGCCGGAAAGTGCAGCGGCCGCAATACAGCTGGTCGTCCGCGCGCCCCGGTCCGTAACGGAACAACTGTTTTTCATTGCGGATCCAGCTCAGGCCGCCGGTATAGCTGTCCGGATAATCCACCGGGCCGATCAGATAGCCCGGCTCGTGATCCGGAATGATCACATCGCCCGTGCCGGCCCGGTCCTTGAACACGCGCCGCTCGCTGCGCGGCCCCGCGCGCAGGCTCACGCGCCGGTCGGCGCGAACCGACAGATCTTCCACGGTGATGCCGCCCCAGGGTCGAACCTCGAAGGTTTCGCTGATGAGCTGGTAATCGCCAGCGCCGCGGTGCTGGCCGTTGACCACAAAGCGATAGGTGCCGGCGGGCGTGACGCCGGGCCGGTTGCCGAGATTGGAAAGCTCCGAAACAAACGCCTCGAACGTCGCGGTCCAGATCCATTCGAATTGTCCGGCGCGCCACAGCGCATACGCCTGCGGATCGGGCAGCACAGCGCCGAGGCCTTCATCGGCCAGCGGTATTTCCACCGTCGGCAACGATGCCGCCGAAGGCATGAACGCCAGCTGCAACTGCACTTCGCCATCCTGCGTGCCGTAGGTCTGCCACGCGCCGGCGACCTGCCGCTCCACCCGCACCTCGGGAGAGCCGTTGTAATTCGATCCGCCGACGAATTCCAGCTTCGCGGCCGAGAATCGCTTGATGTCCTCGGGCTGCGTGCGGATGGCCGGCGTGCCGCCGTCGTCCGGCAGTGTCGCTTCATAAATCGTGGTGTAGGCGCGCGCGAGTTCGCCGAGCGTTTCGGACAGCGCCTGGGCGCGCGCGCTTTCGACCTGAAACACCGCGTCGAGCGGATTGTCCGGCATCGCCGCCGTGGCGCCGTTGAGGTTCGCCGCCATGCGCGCCATCCGCGTGTTGAGAAAATCCGCGCCGTGCGGACCCAGGCCGTTGAGCGCCTTGCGGTAGTGGTCGAACGAGCGGTAGTCGCGGTACTCGGGCATGTAGCCCCAGTAGTCGTTGGCCATGCCCACGGCCACCACCAGGTCGTAACCGTTGGCGGTGAATTCTTCGTGGGTGAAATTGCCCTTGATCTCGTCGGGGTTGGACGATTCGGCCTCACCGCCGAGCGACGCCAGGTCGGTTTCCCACCCGCTCGCATCGTTGTGAATTTGCGCACGGATGCGGTCGAGCTGGCCGTCGCCGTTCTCGAGGCTGCCGGGAATACCGACGCCGTCTTCCGGAAAGCGTGCGTTCTGGCGTGCGCAGAACGCGGCATACTTTTCCTGTGGCGTCACTTGGCCACGTTTTTCGGCGAGGCACACCCAGTCGTATCCCGAGCCACAGGTTGTCGGGCACCTTGTCGAGGCGCGACTCGATGTTCAGCGCGCCCGAGGTGAACTGCTCGCACGGGCACATGGTGGCGACGATGCCGCCGAGCTTGAACACCTGCAGGTGCACGGCGGCGGTTTCTTCAACCGCGGTGAGGGTGGTGGCGCTGTAGCTGGTCGGCACCGGCACGCCGGCGGCGTTGAGCTGATTGCTCAGTTGCGTGGGGTTGTACGGCAACGCCGCGAAGAACGGCTCGGTGACCACGTCGGTAAATTCGGTGTGATCGTAGAAACAGTCAGGGAAGCCGACGATCGGAATGCCGACATCGCCCTCGAACACACGGCTGCTGTTGCAGTTGGATACGCCCGGATACGGCCGCGTCGCCGGCGGCGCGAAACGCTGCGAGTTGAACCCCACGTCGAACTGCGAACGGTAGCCCGAAAACTGCGAAGCGATTTCCGGGGTGTTGTTCTGAAGATCGGCCAGCGCCTTCTTGATCGAGTCGGTCAGCATTCGCGCCGCGCGGTCCACACCGGCGAACGCAGACTCCTGGAACTCGTGGCGCTGGGCGCCCTTGTGCACGCGCTCGTCCTTGTGCGGGCCCGACGAGCCGGTTTCGCGTTGCGACCACACCGTGGTGGCACCGGTCTCGCGGTCGAGCATGCGCATCACGCCGTGGGTGATGTCGCCGTTGACGATTTCCTCGCCCCAGACCCATTCGGGATGCACGCCAAAAATCACCCAGTTGGCCAGCGGTTTGGGCGCCGACGGGCTGCTGATGTCGTCGAAGCTCACCACCGTGACTTGCTGCGTGGTGTAGTCGTAGGGCTGGCCGGCGGGTGTGCCGTCGCGCGAATCGGGTGCGCCTTTGGGCCCGTAGGTATGGCCCTGGAGGTCGTTGGCCTGAACCGTGGCGCCGCCCATGCGCACCGGCTTCATCGCGCCGGCGGCCTCGATCACCGCTTCGGCTCATCTTCTGCGCCATGTATTCGTAGAAGCGCAGGTCGAACACGTCCTGGAAAACCCAGGTGCCCCAGCTTGGCGTCGAATAGAACGGCGAGGTGTGGCTGTGTGAGGAGGAGATCGACAGATTTTCGCCGGTGATGCCGGTGCGCTGCGCGGGAGCGAGCGACTGGTCGTGCTCGGCGATCAAGGTGGCGGTGCGCCGGTGCAGCAGATCGTTGGGCAGATACAGGTCGTTGGACACGATCGCGACACGCTGGCGGTTGGAACCCTCGACCACCAGCGCACGCGTGGTGATGCGGCTGCCCAGGATGTCCGAGCCGACCTTGCGCGTGGAATGGCCGTAAGGATCAAACCCCGCATCGCGTGCGATGCCGGCGCCCGACGCGGCAAATTGCCCCGCGGAGGCACCCAGATGCCAGCTTGCATCCTTGCGCGCAACGCCAGCCCGGGCGGCCTCGCTAATGGAGACGGCGCTCACGTCCAGTTGTGCTTCCCCGGTGAGGTTTTCGAACGTTGCGCGGATCTGGGTACGGCCCACGGCCAGCGCCAGCGCATTGCCGGTGCTGTTGATGCTGGCGACGGCAGGTACGCTCGAAGTCCATTCGGCGGCGCTGGGTGCCAGCAGCGTGCTGGAGCCATCGGAGTACTGCGCCGTGGCGGAAAATTGCTGCGCTTCGCCGACCACGCGCGCGGCCAACGCCGGCGCCACCTGCACGGCCGTCAGCACACGCGACCCGCCGCCGCCCTCGTTGTTGTTGTCGTCGTCCTCGCCAAAACATCCGGTCAGCAGCAGGCTCAGGGCCAGCGCGGCGACACGCAAGTGATTTTTAACGCTCGGAACCGGCCACCCGCTTGAGACGGTTATAGGGCCTGCAGAGCCGCTACCGAAAAGTGAGTGGTACACTTTTAGTACCACTACTTTTGAGCGCAGGCCTTATTAAGGCTTAAAAAGGGCGCAGGCGGGTGGCGCATTTCTGCGCGCGCCAAACACCGCCTCTCCAAGGACGTAGCCGCATCGCGCTGCAGGATCAATCTCGACTACGCCCGGAATACCGACAGGACCGCCACCAGAGGGCGGGATTCCTCCAGTCGGTAGTTGCGGTGTCCCGGCGGGCGGCGCCGTCACCGTGACGCGCTTGAACGGGTATGAACGGCTCACACGACCGTCGCTGTAGGTGACGGTGATGACCGCGGTATCGCCAATATTCAAATTGGTGTCGGCACTTCTCGAAGCGCCGGCGCCCGTCACGGCTTTTGCAACGCCATTCACCACGACCGTGACTGAAGCAACAATGCACCCGCCCACGGCCGGAAGCTGCATTGCTCACAGTAGCGGGGGTCGGCGTCGGCCTGGATAAAGGGGAAGACCGGACGCTGGCGTAAGCTGCGACTGCGTGAGCGCCCGCCGACACAGCGAACGGATTCGCATTCCAGATAGGTAGAGGCGCGATCCGCCCGGGCAATTGCCCCGCTGACATCACCGAGCCGGCGTTGCACCGCGACGACGTCCATGGTGAAACGCAAAAGAACCGTCGTTGATACAGCCGTCCACCACGAACCGGTAGGAGCCGAGCGGCGTGCTGCCGAGCCGTGCCGGGAAGGCCTCGTAAGCTTCAAAGTTCGCCGTCCATTCCCACGCAAATTGTCCGGTATAGGTCTCGACGATTCCTGGCACGCCTTGCGGCCAGTGCACGCGGGTCTGCACTTCGCCGGTCATGTCGGCGAAGTCCTGCCACAGTCCATTGACGTTGCGCTGCACCTTGACGCTGGGGTTGTCCACCGCGTGTTGCCGCCACGCCAGCGAAACGTCGCGGCGCTGAACAACGGGATGCTCGAGGGCTGCGCGACCGAGGCGGCGGGCCCGACGTCTGGCGGCAATGCCGACAGCCAGGTGTCATAAGCGGCCTTGGTTGCCTGGCCGTGTGCACGTGACAGCGCCACTTGGCGCAGCTCGTCCGCCTGTGCCACGGCGTCGTGCAACTCCGGCACCAGTTCCGGTGCGCCTTTCATTGCGCCGGCCATGCGCACCATGCGCGTGACCATGTAGTCGGCGGTGTGCGGGCCGTAGGCGGTCAGCGCCTTGCGGTAATGGTCGCCGCGCATGTACTCGCGGTAGCTGACGGTGTAGCCGTTGTAGTCGCCGGCGTGGCCGATGCCGACCGCCAGTTTGTAGCCGCGATCGGCCGGCAGTTCTTCCTTGGTGAAATTGCCCTTGATCATGGCGGGATCTGCGGCTTCCGCGTTCGCGAACGAGACATACGCGGCGTTCATCCCAACCTGCCGCATCGTTGTGCACCTGCGCGCGCATGTGGGCGATCTTGGCCGCATCGACGATGCTGCCGGGAACGCGGTTGGGAATTCCGCCTTGTCGTAATAGCTTTTCTGGGCCTGGCAGACTTGCTTCGTTCTCATAGGCTGGCAGCAAGCAGGCCCAATCAAAGCCGTCGTAGATGTTGTTGGCGATGTTGTCCGCACGCGATTCGAGATTGAGAATCAAATCCACCTGCGCCTCGCAGGCACAAGAGGCAAGCAACACTTCACCGAGCCGGAAGGCCTGCAATTTGAGTCGCAGATTTTCTTCAACCGAGCCGAACGACGGAATATCGTAGTTTTCCGGCAGCGGCACACCTTCGGCCTTCATGGTTTCCCAAATCATGCAGGGCATCGTCGTTGCTGCCCTCGGGTCGAGTGCAATCTGCGGCGTTCGCCACTCCCGGATTGCCTTCCACGGTGGGCTCGGTGCGGCAAGCCGAGACGCCCGGGTACGGGTGCGACAACGGCCCCGGCACCCAGGCATTGCGATAATCAACCGCAAAGTCACTGCTCATCGCGACCTGCACTTCGGGCACGTAATTATTCGGCGGGATGCCCGTAACCAGGGCGTCAAGTGGCAATTCGCCGCCGACGACTTTCCAGCCCTTGACGACGGCGTCGGCCAAAAAGCGGACGTTGCGCTCATTTTGCACATAGCCCGCGTGGTTCCAATCGCGCCACACGCCCTGGCCCACAAGGCAAGCGCCTGCCGTTGCGCCCGGCCCTTCGCATACCGTGCTGTCATCACGCAGGCGCTGATTTTTGTTGCCCGACTGCTCAGCGCTGCCGACGTCGCCCTGGCTGAACACCAGCGGGATGCCGATATCGTGCTCGACAAAACGTTCCAAAAAGGCCACGTAATCGGCGCTGTGCAGATCGTACCCATCCAGGCCTTCTGGATGTTCGCCCCAGTTGACCCAGACCGCGAGCGGCTTGCGGAAAGGCAGGATTACTGATGTCGTCGAAGCGCATGACCACCAGGCCCTGGTCGCCATACTCGTCGGGATATCCTACCGGCGTGCCGTTGTCTCCGTTCCGGCGTGCATGATCTGGCCTTTAAAAATCTTATGGCGAACAGTGGTCGCGCCCATGCGCGCGGGTTTCATATTGCCCTCAGCGGTCAGAATCGCCTGCGCCAGTTTGCGCGCCTGGTCCTCGAAGAAGCGTGCGTCATAGGCGTCCTGAAACACCCACACGCCCGCCGACAGCGTCGATACGTAGGTCGTACTGTGCGCATGCGTGACGCTGTAAAGAATCTGGTCGTAGCCGATGCTCGAGTTGTTTTCCGCGAGAATCTGGCCGACGCGACGGATCAGATTGTCCTGCGCCAGGTAATTGTCGGATTTCAGCAGCGCAATGCGCTTGCCGTTGGCGCCTTCCACAACGATGGCGCGCGCCGTCAAACGCGAAACGACGCCGTAGCTTTTCTTCTGTGTCTTATGCGTCACATACGGATCGATATCGCCTGTAGGCGTGTCGGGACTCTTGTCGGCGTACTGACCGGCGCCGTAACCCACGTCCGGGGTCATGTCGACCACGCCGACGCCCGCTTTCACCCCGCCGCCGCCCGTCGCGGAATCGTCGTTCAAAATCGTGCCGGTGGCCTGCGCGGTCGTGATTTCGGCGCCGGCACTAGGGTTGGTCAGATTGACAGTGAAGGTTTCGTTGGGCTCCACCGTGGAGTCGCCGTTGATGGTGACCCCGAAGGTTTTGATGGTTTCGCCGGCGGCAAAGTTGAGTGTGGTGGGGGCGACCGGTTCGTAGTCGTTGTTGGCATCGGTAGCACTGCCGTCGGCAGTGGCGGCCTGCACGCTGACCTCCTGCGATAGATCGCCGGCGCGAGTGACGATGAAGCTCAGCACCGAAGTACCGCTGTTGCCTTCGGCTCCGGAGAGAGCGGCCACCGAGAACGTCGCGACGACGCCAACCAGACCGCCGTCACCGGGCTCGGAAGTGTCGTCGTCGCAAGCGGCCAATAACACTGCGACTACTCCGAACAAAATTTTCTTCATACCGCGGATCATCGGCCTGATGGCGGTGTAAGCGGTACCACCAACGCCTGCAGCGGCACTCGGACGATGTTTGCGTAGGGCTCCGCCACATTTTGCGGCGCGTTGGTCGGCACCATAAACTGCCACTGCTGGCCGTCAATCTCGGTTGTGGTCACCGGCGCCGTCGCGTTGTCAGTGTCGTGAGTGACAAAATAATGGATGCCGTGCGCCGCGTAAGCGCCCTGCTTGTCCTTACACTCCAATTGATTCACATGCTTTATCGCTTGTTCAGCGTAGGCGTTCTTCACGGTGTCCTTGTAACTCGCTTCGCCCGGGAAGACGCGGGGCTGGGGATCGTCACCGGTGCCGTCGTCGAGACACTCATCGTCGCGGTAGTACGGCACCACCAGCGGGTTGGCCAGCGAGGTCGCCCCCTTCATCTCGAAGGTATAGACCAGCGAACCGCTGTTGCCCTTTCCCGAAACTTGTTCCCAGTTATCGAAGGCCAGGGTCAGATTGAAGGTCGGATCGGCGGCGTCAAAAAAGGCCGCGCAGCTCTGCAAGCCGTAGGGATCGGGCACGCCCACGAACGGGATCTGGTCCGTGATGTCCTCGATACTGCCAGCGATCGCAGCGAGAACTGGCAACAGCGTGCCCGCCGCCGGGCTATCGTGGAACTGTCGGCAACCAGGAAAAACATCAACCTGACCGACATCGTCGTTGACGCCGTCCACCGACACGCCCTGCGGACGCAACACAGTGTAGTATCGGCCGCCCGGCACGGCCGGATCGTTCGAAATCATCGCCTTGCGGTTGTAATCCCATGAGGTGT
Organism: uncultured Gammaproteobacteria bacterium; assembly: GCA_963807375.1. Taxonomy (GTDB): domain Bacteria; phylum Pseudomonadota; class Gammaproteobacteria; order Nevskiales; family Nevskiaceae; genus JACPFV01. The sequence goes on along the minus strand of CAWEBP010000003.1, from coordinate 826,636 downwards.
AAAGACCATCGGGCGGAATCGGGTGCACACGCACGTGGTAACGCGAAGTCACGACATTCCGATAGAAAGTCTCTGTCTTGGTGACGTTGGTGCCAGAGTCGGCGCCCCAGACTTCGCGGATCGCACGCACCGCACCGTGACGTTCACCCAGCAGGGTGGAGTTGGCCTCCCAATTGACTTGCTCGTCTTCGAAACCGACCACCGAAATGGTCGAATCCGGCGACTGCTGGAAGGCGCGCCCTTTCCAGCGATCAATCAGGTCGGGACGAGTCCGCCAGTAGTTCGCATTGGCAACGGTGTCATCTGGATCAAGGGCGTCATCCGGGTCCTTGATGCGAATGTCGCGAATCATCCAGCGGCCCGTGGCCTCCCAGCGATACTGGTCGGTGCTGACCGTCACGCCATCGCGCGGGAAGCGGTCTTGGGAAACATACTCGGCGCGTGGAGTCAGCGGAGTCGGTGGAGTCGTCAGACTGTTGTCGCAAACCGTGCCGTCCAGGTTGGAGCCGTAATTGGTGTTGCTGGTGCCCAGATCGTTGCGGTCATAAATGTCGTCTTCCACCCGCCCGCCCTCGAAGAAGCTGCGGTCTATCCACTGGTCGGCATTCGGATGGCGCTCGTATTTCACATAGCCGTTGGTCTTGTTGAAGGCCGAACCGCCCGGCTGGCGCACGAGGTAAACAAAGCGTTTGTTCTGAATCGTAGCGGCATCGCCGCCCGCCAGCAGAGGATCCACCAACGCGATGAGCTGCACAGCAGTTGCGCCCGGTGGGGTTCCGGCGAACGGTGCCAAGCTACCGGCATCACTCGCCATGAAGACGACTTCGTCGTCGTTGTCGAGGCCGGCAATCGGATCAACAATTGCTTTCGAAACACCCTGGTTCGGATTGGCGTCGGGAATTAAGGGCGTGTAGAGACCCGGCTTGTCCACATCGATGCCGTTGGGGTCGTATTCCCTGTTACACGTGCCTTTGGTCATGCCCCAGCTTTCAGTGTCCCAGGCATAGGTCAGTTCCTGATCAATACCGGAGTAAAACGAGAACGTGGAATTGCCGTTGGCTAGGAAGTAGGGATAACGCTCATCCACCTGTACCGGGATCTCCCCCCACCGACCGTCGCGGTAAGCGTAGGCCGCGATCTCGTTGACTGGCGCCCCGCCGCCTGTATTAACCGACACATCACCCGGCACCCAGTTCGCCGGATACAGGAACACTCCCGCGTGGGCGTTGCGGGGGCCATTGCCTGGCTCGGTAGCGCCTGTAAAGTTCTCGAATCCGGAGAAATGGTTTTGCGCGATACCAGCCGCGGCCAATTGCGACCAGCCCGGAATCTGCGCGCCGGTCAACATCACCGGTTCGACATCGCGGTTGGCGGACGTGGCGCGTGTAAACGCGTCCAGCGGTTCTTGATCCAGCCCGATGATCGTTGTAGCTGGCCGTGCCGGGTTTGCCTGGCCAACAACGCCGGTCAGGCCATCGCCCAGTTCGGTAAGTGCAGCAACCAGTTGGGCACCCGCTTCCTGCAGATCGCCTGTCACCAGAGCCACGATGATGTCGTGCAACCTCGACATGAGCTGCGCCAGTGCACCGAGTACGCCGGTGCCGTAATCGGGTACTGCTGTCGCAGGGGTGCCGCCACCAGCTGGCGAGCCCGTGTTGACCGGAAGGGCCGGGCAATTTTCCGCGCTGGTGACATTGCGCACGCCGCGCACGTCAATGACACGGCCCTGCGAATGCAGGAAGTGCGATTTCTGACATCGGCCAAAAATCGTACCGCGCGGGTAACCATGTGGATCGAAGCCATCGGCACGGTTGGGCACGTTGCCAATCGGCTGAGCCGCGGTCATGCCTTCATCAAACTCAACGAAGGCGGATTTCGTCGTGCGGCAATTGCTCCCGGTACAACCGGCCGTGTCGTAGGCAGCGCCGGTGTCGCGCCCCACCAGCGGCAGACCAAGGAAATCGGCACTGTCCGGATCGCGCTGCGCGAAGAAACCAAACTTGTCGGTGAAACAGTGCGTGACATCGCCGCTGCACTCGCCTGGTTTGCGCTGATACATGTCGGCGACATCAACGCCCACAGTGCGCGCCATGACCTGCGCACTCCAATGCGAAACCTGGTGGTCGGCGAATGCCGGCTGCAACAGCACCTGCTTATTGGGGCCCTTCAGTGCGGCATTGTTTGTGATGTGGTGCGCATAGCCATTGTTCTCCGAGCGATCCCACAGCATCTGGATGATGGAGAACATCAATTGCCGATCGAGATCGTCTTGATAGCTCAGATACACCGGCAGCGAATACGGCGGCAAACCGCCCGGTTCGAACTGCGCATCGAAATCCACGCTGCGCTGCAAAAGCGTGGAGTAGTTCATGCCAACCACACCGAGCACGCCGCGCGTGATGTCCTTCGACATCGCCAGCACAACACCGCCGAGAATACCGCCCTGACTGTTGCCATCGTAGAACACTTCGCGGTTATCAAACAGCGGCTGGCCATCCTTCCGGAAGGCCGGATCCGACACGAAGCCATCCGGATGACGTAGCAGACGCGCGAGGAACATGAAATTCAACATGCCCTGCTGCGAGGCGTCCGGAATGACCGGGAAGTTCGACATGTCGAGCAGCGCGGTGACGACGTTTGGAATGTCGCCAAAGGCAAAACCGAACCAGTCAATCTTGCAGTACGTGAGGTTGTAATCCTGATCGGGACCGCGCTCCTCCTGTCCGCCCAGCAGGCCATGGCCGTAAACAATCGGCCGCGACGGTGATCCCGCGGGGTCGTCGAGCGCTTTCTTGGGAATACGACAGGTGAAGGTCGTAGTCATCTCGCCAATACTGTCGGGCAAACCATCGCCGTAACGCTGGCCTTCTGGATCGGATGGATTCGGAGAATCGGCCGGGTTGTAGAACAACCGGTTTGGCGGAGTACTGACGGTATACGCCTGACGCGGGACATCGTTGAATGCATCGAGAGCCGCCGCGAACTGAGGGAACTGCTCCTTCAACATCTGGCGAATGTCGCGCTCCTGCTCCAGCGGCGAGGGATCTACCGGCACAACGTAGCTCGGCACGGTGAAGCTGCCACGCACCTCGCGCTCGTTAGCCGATTCGATGACCGCGTAACTTTGTACGCCGGTGTGTTACCCAACGTCGCGATGCTGCCGTCAGGGTTCTCGGTCTGCCCGAGATAACTCACAAAGGCGTCGTCACGCATGTGGCGCAACCGCGCTACGTTGTTCTCAGTGCTAGCAACGGTGAAATCCCAGGCTAGATAAAGCGATGGGCCTCGCGTGACGCCGGCTGCAGCGAGGATGTCAAAGACGTCGTCCGCGCGGTTCGGGTCGTCAAGTGCAAGACAGCGCTGCTGCACCGACGGCAAGCCGGAGACAACTTTATCGCGGCAGGCGGCAAACGGCGCCTGCGCGGCAATGTCATTCCCGTTGTTGTCCTTGAGGTTACGCAGCACCACCACGTAACGGCGACCTTCATTGAAATTGACCGCCGGACGGATGATCAGTGCTGGGCGCTTTTCCTTGGTCGGATCAGGATTTTCGATCCGGTCTGCAGGCAGCAGGAACCCGGCGTTAAGGTCAATTTCTGCCCAGATCAGATGCTGACGCGGCGTTGATGGCTCTGGCGTCCGCGGCACTTCGAGCACCATCACCGAGGCATTGCTGGAGAGCGACCTCGAAAGGTCCGTCAGCGGCGGCGCACCTACTATGGGGCCGGTGGGATTGCCCTGAGAGTCCTTGATAGTGCCGAGGTTCGGCACGTAGGTAATGATCTGCTGGCCCGGCGAATAACCATCGTTGCGATTCCATTCGGTCGGGTCAATCGGTTTACCCGCCACGTTACGCGGCATTGCCAGCGCGTTGAAGTTGATGCGGCGTCCGGTACCGTCTTTATTGACGCTCTGCGGGCTATCCGGGGACGCGGCAACTGTGAAGTGGTCACTCGGGAACGGCAACAGGCAGTGAGCCGTATCGAGCATGTCGCAGCCGCGTGCTAGCGCATCAGCTGCGGCGTGCAGCAACACCGAATCGTTGCTGGGCGCACCACCGCCCGGCGGCATACCGTCATCCAGCAGGCCAGCCAAGGTATCGGGTATCACGCAAATGGGCTCCAGCGGCCCGGCCATGTCATGGCAACCCTCGGCAATCGTTTTGAGGCCGTCGCTAACCGTTTCAAGCACTGAATCCAGAGGACTTTCGCTTACACCCAAACGGTACTGAAGAATTTGCAACATGCATTCGTTCGAATCCGGCGTCGCCTGGCACGCAGTCAGATATTCGGGCGCGTATGCCGCGGGCGGAGCGTCGAATAGCGGAAAATATCCTTGAAGGCGCAACATCGGTGCGGTCAGCGGTCCGAGCGAAACGATTTCCTCGTACAGCAGGTCGTCAGGCAATCCGGCCACGGTGCCGCCAAATTCCTGCTCGGGAATGATGTAACCAAAGCTGTTGTGGGTCAGTCCTAACAGCATCGTGGTAACCGGTCCGCCGCCATTGGCGTTGCGCGCCAGCAGACGAATCAACTGGCCCAGCGAGTTGCGCCCTTCACCGGGGATGGTGGCGATCTCAAGGCCCTTGCCGTTCGCGGGATTGCCTAATGTGACGCGACTGACGGTGGTTGTGGCGAACGGCGCCACCTGCGGCAGTTCGTTTCGCACCATCGCGACCTCAGGGACACTGTCCACCGGGGTTTCGACAAAGTTGTAATAGCCGTTGAACATTCGCGCGCCACCCGCAACCAGGAATATCGGATTGGTTACTGGCAGCACCACGTTGGCGGCGCGGGACTCGAGCGTGGGCTCGACTTCGACGCCGTTGCTTCCGAGTATGTTGAGCGCATCATTGGCCAAAGCCCGGCCGTAGTTACGCGCGCCGCAGTAGTCCGTGTTCACTTCGGAACAATTCGCACTACCGACCCCGGACGGCGAGGTATCGGCGATGGGGCCGTTGTAGTACAGGGCTGTGCCGCCGCCTTGTTCCAGCTTCACGAGCGCGGACAATACAAAATCGCTGTGCACGTCGCGGTTGTCGTCGCCCAGGATTACCGGATGTGCGGCGTATTGCAGGATGGTGCCGATCACCCGGTTTCCCGAAGTGGCGCGCAGCACCGTCATCGCCTTGTCGGTTGTCTGATCCGGCGTGGCTTTGATGGTGCGGGTGTGGTTGCGATCCACGGTGCCGGTTGCAACAGTCAGCGTGGCAGACTCGCGAAGGTCGTAGGCCTCTTTAACTGCCTCGGCGGCAAGCTGGTACAGGCCCTTGGTCCAGTTGTCCTCGGTCCGCAGCCATCCAAATCGAACTTGCTGCTATCGCAATCCAACCAGGTGGCGGGCACGCCGCCCCACAGACCCTGGAGATCACCAGCAGAATGCGAGTGGGTCTGGCCGAATAGAATATTGTCAGCAGGGATGCCGGTCGCCGCCGTCACGGCGGCCTTCAGATTCCGCTGAATGATGTTGCCGGCGCCGACGGCATCCAAAGTCACGAACGCCACCGGGGCCTTGCCCGCTTGTTCCACCACGAATGCGCGCACGTAGGTGGAGTGCGGATTGCCGTCATCTTCTAGCTTGGTGTAGTTGCCGGTAGCAAATCCGTTGCCTATATGAGGATAGGTCGGGTTCAACAGCGTGGTGGGGTCACCAAGACCGTAACCGCCAAGACCGAATTTGTGCCTCTGTGTGCCGACGTTGCCTTCCAGATCGGCGTAGAGATGAGTCTCCTCCGCACCATCGATGTGCTTGGCACTCGGCGCAACCGAGCGCTTGGCAGAGCCAACACATAGTTTGTTTTGATTGGCCAGGCAGCTCGTCGGAGTAACAGGCGGCGGAAAGATCGTGTCGCAGAAGGTGTTGGCAGCGTCGCCTTCGAACGGTGTGCCTTCCGCAGCTTGCCTGCAGCTTGCATTGTCCTGCGGCGGTTGCGGGGTGTTGCCGCCCACGAGCAAGTTATAAATTGTGTCAATCAAGCCCTGTACGAGGGGGCCGAGGATCGGAAGGTTATCGGCTAGGCATTCGCCGCCAATTCCGGGCACTGCCTCGGGTGCGCACAGCGGGAGGCCTTGCGGCGGCGTCGGCTGATCGTTGGCACTGATGGTGCCGGTACCGTTTGCGTCGGCCAGGGTTGCGTTGGTGGGGTTGCTCAGTGTGACTGTGAAGGTCTCATCGCCTTCGGCCGCCGAATCGTCAATCGCCGCAACCACGATGTGTTGCGTGGTGGAGTTGGGCGGGAAATTCAGCGGACTCTGCGTGGTCACGCTGAAATCACTGGCGCTCGCCGTACCGGGAGTGGCGGTGAATGCGACAGTGACGGTCTGCGCGGAGGGCTGACTCAAAGTGACCGCGAAATCGACGTTGCCGCCCTCGGTTCCGTTGGCGTCAGCAATGCTGAGCGTCGGCGAGCCTTGAGCCGCATCGTCGTTGGTAATAGTGCCTACGCCCTGGGCATCACTGATCACTGCATTGTTGCTGGCGTTCGAAAGATTGACGAAGAACTTCTCGTTCGACTCCACCGCGGTATCGCCGTTGACGGTGACATCAAAAGTCTTGCTGGTTTCGTTTGTCGCAAAACTAAGCGTGAGAGGTCCGGCCGCAACGTAATCAGTACCTGCGGCGGCTTCCACCGGACTGGTGTTGGCCGTAACTGCGTCCACCGTAACGATTTGGTTCGTGTCCCCGCCGCGGGTGATCGTGAAACGGAAAATCCTAGTGCCGCTGTCGCCTTCCGCCTGCTCCACATCGTCCACCAGGAAAGTTGCAATGGTCGGATTGGAGGTGTCCTGCACCGTGACCGTCACGATATCCGGCTTCGAGATCGCGCCGTCATCGTCGTCGACGATCAACTCGAAGACGAGACTGGTGCGCTTGGGAAACCTGCGGTGCGGTAAAGGTGCGCGGGCCCTGTCCCGCTACCCGGCAAGTTCGACCTGCGTGCCGGAAGTCTGCGACCAGTGGTGCACACCGACCGTACCGTCGGAGTCCGTGCCCTGGCCAGTGAGCGTAACCGTTTGGCCTTCGATGACGTCTCTGGTTTGTGCCAGCTTCGGCGACCGGCGCCTGATTGGGTTGGCCTTGCTCACCGGCCAGCTCCCGTTGCAGCCGTTCAAGCTCTGCCCTGCGCGCGGGAAACTTCGACTAGATTGGCGGCGGGGTTGTCCAGCGCCGCTTCGATGTAGTTATCAGCAGGGCCACCCTCGATGCCGAAGGGGTCTGCAGGGGAAGCCGATGGGCTGCCGTAAGCCTGACTGAAATCAAGACTCACGCCAGCGGCCAGGGCGCGCTGCGTCGCCGTGATCTGTATGCCATTGCTCGAATCGCCATCCGCATCCAGTGTCAGAAGTAATCGCGAACGGTTGATTACGCCGGGGCTGTCGAGAGTACCGCCCGGCACCAAGGTGAAAGGCGTAATGATCGAATCGCCGGGCACTGTGCCCAGACCGATGCCGCCGACAGCAAAAGAAATTAACGCGTCCTCTTCGTACCGGAATTCGCCCGTGGCGCTCGTCAGTCCGTGCAGACCCTCGGTAATGTAGTCGAGACCTTCGACGCGACTGTCGGCGAAAACTCCGGTGCGGGTTTCCCCGCAGGCGGCCAGCACCAGCGACAGAAGAACTATGCCACCGCGAAAATGAGCCGCCATCTGAACGCTCCGTCAGTCTCAAAGCCAATACACACCGTGCGCGACGGCGCTAATAAATTGGAAAGAGACATCGCCGTTTTTCAGCGCTGCCGCCCTCCTCCGATTCGCTGTGGCACTGCGGTGGAATTATTCTTATTCCGCAGCCCGGCCGTGGTCGGCGCAGGGTTTTTAGTATGTCGAGAATTCTACAGGAAAGGCATCGTCCAGAGTGGCCGAAGGGGCCGTAGACAAAACACATCATTCGAGCCCTTTCTTGCAGTGCAGCAAACAAGGGCGTAGGGTGCGCGCGCCATGACGTTCCGGATATTCTGCGAGAGACACGGGCAGGCACGACCGCAGTGAAAATCATCATTTTGGGCGCGGGACAGGTCGGCGCATCGCTGGCCGAAAATCTCGCGATTGAAGCCAACGACATCACGGTGGTTGATCACGACCCCGGCCTGCTGGCCGAGCTGCAGGACCGGCTCGACATTCGCACCATCCATGGCATGGCGTCGTACCCGGACGTGCTGCGCCGCGCGGGCGCCGACGACGCCGACATGCTGATCGCGGTCACGGACAGCGACGAGGTCAACATGCTCGCCTGCCAGATTGCCGACACCCTGTTCCGTACGCCGTCGAAAATCGCCCGGGTGCGCTCGGCCGAATACCTGCGTGAAGAGTCGCTGTTCCGCAAGGACGGCCTGCCGGTTGACCTGCACATTTCACCCGAGCAGCTGGTTACCGATTACATCACCCGGTTGATCGAATATCCGGGCGCGCTGCAAGTCGTGGACTTCGCCGATGGCCGCGTGCGGCTGGCCGGTGTGCGTGCGCACTACGGCGGGCTGCTGGTAGGGCGTCAGCTCAAGGAGCTGCCGAGCCATCTGCCCGCTGATGTAGAGGCGCGCGTCGCGGCGATTTACCGGCGGGGGCGCCCGCTGATCCCCGAGGGCGATACCGTGATCGAGGCCGACGATGAAGTGTTTTTCGTCGCCGCCAGCGCGCACATTCCAAAAATCATGGCGGAGCTCCGGCGGCTGGAACGGCCGGTCAAACGCGTCCTGCTGGCCGGCGGTGGCAACATCGGCCTGCGGCTGGCGCTGGCACTGCAAAACGACGTGCAGGTGAAAATCATCGAGCGCAGCAAAGAGCGCGCACGCTATCTGTCCGAGCAACTGGATCGCGCCATCGTGCTTTGCGGCGACGCCGCCAACGAGGGCCTGCTGAGCGAGGAAAACATCGAGGATGTGGATGTTTTCTGCGCCGTCACCAACGACGACGAGGCCAATATCCTGTCGGCGATGCTGGCCAAGCGTCTTGGCGCACACAAAGCCCTGTCGCTGATCAACCGCCTGGCCTATGTGGATCTGGTTGAAGAAGGCAGCATCATTGACATCGCGATTTCACCGCAGCTCTCAACCATCAGCGCGCTACTGTCGCGTGTGCGCCGCGGCGATGTCGTCAAAGTGCATTCTCTGCGCCGTGGCGCAGCAGAAGCCATTGAAGCCGTCGCTCACGGAGATAGCAGCAGTTCCCGGGTAGTTGGCAGACGTTTAGAGGAGATAGCGCTTCCTTCCGGGGCTACCATTGGCGCCATCGTGCGCGGCGATGAAGTCATCATCGCGCACCACAACACGGTGATTCAGGCCGAAGATCACGTGGTCTTGTTCCTGGTGGAGAAAAAGCGGGTCCATGATGTCGAGAAACTCTTCAGCGTGGGCATGAATTTTTTGTAGCCGATGCCCAATACAATCGGCAATGGCGTGCAGCACACGTTGCGCTACCGCTACGCAGCGGTGCAGCGCATCACCGGGCTGCTGCTGATGGTGTTCTCGCTGACCAATCTGCCTCCACTGCTGGTTAACCTTATTTACAGCGAATCCGTGAGACAGCCCTTTTTAATGGGGCTGTGGATCACGCTGGTCACCGGCGCCCTGGTGTGGTGGCCGGCGCGAAACAGCCGCAGCGAGCTGAAAATACGCGACGGCTTTCTGGTCACCGTGCTGTTCTGGCTGGTACTGGGCTTGTTCGGCTCCATCCCATTTTTCTTCGCCGACCAGGCTTGGCACTCGTTCACCGAAGCGTTGTTTGAATCGGTGTCGGGCCTGACCACCACCGGTGCCACCACTGTCGCCAGCGGTCTCGATACGCTCCCGCACGCACTGAATTTCTATCGCGTCCAACTGCACTGGTTCGGCGGCGTCGGCATCATCGTGCTGGCGGTGGCGATCCTGCCGATGCTCGGCGTCGGCGGCATGCAGTTGTTCAAGGCCGAGACGCCGGGGCCGATGAAGGAATCCAAGTTGACGCCGCGCATCGCCAGCACCGCGCGTGCCCTGTGGTTGATCTATGTCGCGCTGACACTGCTGGCTACGGCGGTGTACTGGCTGCTTGGCATGAATTTTTTTGACGCGCTGTGCCACGCCATGTCCACGCTGGCCACCGGCGGCTTCTCCACCCACGACGCCAGCATCGGATTTTTCAACAACGTCTGGCTGGAAGTGGCCGTCATGGTTTTCATGCTCGCCGGTGCCACCAATTTCGCGCTGCATTTTTTGGCCTGGCGCAATCGCAGCCTGTGGGTTTATCTGCGCGATGCCGAGTGGATCACCATGATCGGCATCGTGCTGGCGTTCAGCGTGCTGGTGTGTGTGCCACTGATCGTATTTGGCACCTATGACGACGCGGGCACTGCGATCCGCTATGGCTTGTTCCAGTTGATTGCCTATGGCACCAACTCCGGCTTCGCTATCGCCGACCCCACCACCTGGCCGATGTATGTGCCTCTGCTGATACTGCTGTCCGGTTTCATGGTCGCCAGCTCCGGCTCCACCGGCGGTGGCGTCAAGGTGATCCGCCTGATCGTGTTCGTTCGCCAGGCGCTGCGCGAACTCAAGCGTCTGGTGCATCCGAGCGCCGAGCTGACGATCAAGATCGACGGCAAGCCGGTGCCCAACGACGTGGTCTACGCCGTCTCCGGATTCTTCTCGGTGTACATCGGCATGACCGTGCTGCTGACCTTCGTCATGATGGCCACGGGCTTAGATGCAGTGACCGCCTTTTCGGCCGTCGCCGCGTCGATCAACAACATGGGCCCCGGGCTCGGTGCCATCAACACCAGCGTTGCCGGCGTCACCGTCTTCGGCAAATGGGTGATGATTTTCGCCATGCTGCTCGGGCGCCTTGAAATCTTCACATTGCTGATCATTTTCACGCCGGGATTCTGGAGGCGTTAATTCAAGTGAGGGACGAGGCGCAAAAGCCTTAAGCTTGTCTTCTCATTCCTCATACGTCATTCCCCTCGTGTCGGTATTCACCAAAGTCAGCCACGCGGAGTTGAGCGCCTTCCTGCGCCAATATCCGCTGCAAGAACTGATTGGTTTTCAGGGCATTGGCGAGGGCGTCGAGAACAGCAATTTTTTCGTCGATACCGCCGACAGCCGCTGGGTACTGACGCTGTTCGAGCGACTGCACCACGACGACCTGCCGTTTTTCCTGGGCCTGATGGAACACCTTGCCGCGCGTGATATCCCGTGCCCGTCGCCGTTGCGCTCAAAAACAGGTCAAACGCTATTGGCATTGAATGGCAAGCCCGCCGCGCTGGTGAACCGGCTGGTGGGACAGAGCGTGCTGTTCCCGAGCGCCACGCAATGTGCAGCCGTCGGGCAGCTGCTGGCGCAGATGCATCTCGCCGCGGGCTCCTATGCCGGTCGCTGCGAAAATTCACGCGGCCCGCATTGGCGCCGCGCCACCGCCGCGAAATTATCGGGTGCCGTGGAGGCGGGCGTCGCAGCATTGATAAGCGATGAATTGGGTGCGCAGGAAAAGCTCGACCTGCCGTCACTGCCGCAGGGTGTCATCCACGCCGATTTGTTCAAGGACAACGTGCTGTTTGTCGAACAGCGCCTGTCAGGCGTGATTGATTTCTACTACGCCTGCAACGATGCGCTGCTGTACGACCTGGCCGTGACCCTCAACGACTGGTGTTTTGATGTGCGCGGGCACTACGACGCCGAACGCGGCGGCGCCTTGCTGCGCGCCTATGCCCAATTGCGCGGCATCACGGCACCAGAGCGCGCGGCCTGGCCGCTGACACTGCGCGCCGCCGCGCTGCGCTTTTTTCTGTCACGCACATACGACTGGACATTCCCTCGCACCGGAGACGTAGTTCACGTCAAAGACCCGGCGGAATACCGCCGGATCCTCGAACATCACCGCTCGCAGCCCTCGCCGGCGCTCTGACTATTTCGCCGCCTCGGCGGCGGCTTCGTCGAGCCGCTGTGCGCGTTGATCCTGCGTGTTGAGCGCGCCGTCGACCTTATCGGCAATGGCATTTCCCGAATAACCCACGTGCTCAGTGGCGCGGATGTTGCGCGTCTCCTCGCGCCCTTTGGCGGAAATCTCTTTTTGCTCCGCTTCGTCGCTGCACGCGCCCAGCGCAAGCACCAGACAGACCATCAAAATTCGCATGACCATTCTCCGCTGCAAATCTCGGCCTCAGTGTAACGCTAGAATCCGCGCGGGGAGAACCATGTTCAATTTCACGCGCTACCAATGGACCGTGCTGTTCGCCGCCTGGCTGGGCTGGGGCTTCGATATTTTTGACGGGCTGTTGTTCAACTACGTGGCGCCTAATTGCGTGCCGACGTTGCTGGGGCTCGAGATCGGCTCGCCCGAGGCCAAGTCTGCAACGCTGAAGTGGACCGGCATCCTCACCTCGGTTCTGCTGCTGGGCTGGGCCGCCGGGGGCGTGATCTTTGGCTACGTTTGCGACCGCATCGGCCGTACCCGCACCCTGCTGATCACAATGATGATCTACGCCTTTGGCACCGCCGCCTGCGCGTTCGCCACCGACATCTGGATGCTGCTTGGTTTTCGCATCATCACCTCGCTGGGTATTGGCGGTGAATGGGCGGCGGGCGCCTCGATGGTTGCGGAGTCGGTACCGGAGGAAAAGCGCGTGGCCGCCGGCGCGCTGCTTTACACCTCGGCGCCGATGGGCCTGTTCCTCGCCACGTTTGTGGACCATCAGGTGGCCGGGGTCTGGTTCAAGGCCGTGCCGGAGGAATCCTGGCGTTACGTGTTCTTGTTCGGTCTGTTGCCGGCGGGCGTGGCGTTCGCCATCCGCCTGTTCATCAAGGAGCCGGAGCGCTGGCAGAGAGTCGCGGCACAAGCCAAACCGCGCATCGCCGAATTGTTCAGCCCTGAGTTCCGCCGCATCACCTTGTCCGGATTCCTGATGGCCGTGGTCGCGCTGCTCGGGTGGTGGAGCTGCAATGCCTTCATTCCGGTCGTCTCCTCCGGTCTTGCCCGCACCGCCGCCGAAGCCCAGGGCTTGGACAAGGCCGCGACGCTGGCGCTGGTGCAGCACTGGAAGACACTGGCCACCACCTTCTTCAATCTCGGCGGACTGATCGGTACGCTGCTGACCATTCCGGCGGCGATCTACCTCGGCCGCAAGAAAATGTTCGCGATTTACTTCGCGGTTTCATCCGCCGCCATCCTGCTGACCTTTGGCGTCGACTGGGCGCCGCAGATTCGTTTGTATTTCTACTTTTTGATCGGCTTGTCGGTGTTTGGCGTTTTCGGCAGCTTCACCTACTACCTGCCGGAGCTGTTCCCGACCCGGCTGCGCGGCACCGGTGCGGGCTTTTGCTACAACATCGGCCGCGTGATTGCCGCGGCCGGGCCGTTTCTGGTCGGCTCCATTGCAGCACAGGGCGCGAACACCGCCGTCAGCGTGCTGTTCTATGTCGGCTTCATTCCGCTGCTCGGCATCCTGTTCTTGCCCTGGGTCATTGAAACCCGGGGTCGTGCGCTGGCAGATTAGAGACATGAATCTACGCTTGGGCTTGATGGCGTTGTTGCTCGCGGCCTGCTCGAAACAGGACGCCCCCCCGGCAACGTCCAGCACCTTACCCGCATCGGCACCCGTGGAAACCGCAGAGGTGCCCTCAGCCAATCCGGAATACGTTGTTGACGAACCCTTGCCGCCGTTCGACGAAGGCGGCGGGCGACCGCGGCTGGTGGCGCAATCCGCCATCAGTTCAGGCGGCATGATGTTTTTATATGAAGCCCCAGACGGTACCCGCCTGCTGCGATTTGAAGACCTGAGCGTGGAGCGTGCGCCGGATCTGGAGATTATTCTGACCCGCGCCAAAGCGCCCACCTCCGGCGATTTTTCCGACGCCATCAGTCTTGGCGCACTGAAGGGCGTGCGCGGCAACCAGAATTATCTGGTCAGCAGAAAAATCGTGTTGGGTCCGATGCAGGCAGTGGCGGTGATTTCGCGCCAGCAAAACGCCGTTATTGCGGTGGCACCGCTGACGGCGCCTTGAGGTCGAAGCGCGCGATCGCTTTTCCCAGTAGCGTTAACAGGGCAAAAATCCCAAATAGCAGCCCAAGGGCTTGGGCAGTCATGAGCATCTGCGCATGCCACGGGCTTAACACTTCGAGCCAGCGCGCCAAGGCCCACAGCACGACGAACATCACGGCATAGAGCCCGGTCGAAAGGCCAAGCGCGTAATAAATCATGGGGTTGTCACCTTGTGGATGGGTCGTCTCATCCGTGATGACAGCGTCCTCTCTTCGTGAGAGCTGGATGCGTGAATGCGCTGCGACGACAGGTGCATACTAGGTCCGCACCCCCAATAGCTGCATTAGTAAAGATTGCTCATCTGCACCCCGCACCATGGTCCGAAAACTCACTCCTCCCAGCACGGATCGCAGGGAACAAGACGAACAACTCATCGCCCGGCTTTATCGGCAAGGCACCGCCATACCGCCCGAGCGGTTTCGAATCTGGGCACTGGAGCAAGTGCGCCAGGCGATTGCATTTGATTGCGCCTACTGGGGCGGAGGCTATGCGCCCGAGTGGAAGTTTCGTTCGGTAACACTGGTCAATCTGCCGCCGGAATTCCCGGGCCAGCTCGAAGCGACGTCGCGGATTAATCCTGTTTCTCGCCTGCTCCTGAAAAACCTCAACGTTCCGCAACGCATGCAGGATGCCTGCCCCGATGAAGTATTTTTCAAGTCGGAGATCTACCGGACGGTGTTTCGGCCCGAGGGCATCAGCCGTGTCATGTCCACCCTCTCGCACAATGCGCAATCCGGCATTTACTCGATCCTGGCCCTGTACCGAAAACAGCGCGCACATCTATTCACGGATGCCGAAAAAATCCGTCAGCAGCGAATCGTGTTTCATCTGCTGCAGGCAGAGTCGCAAATCTACTTCTTGAACCTTTGGCTGCGATCCAAAACCGGCCCGCTGAGCAGCGCCAATGCCGTCGTCGATCGGCAGCTTTACTTTCACCACGTGCAGCCAGACTTTCTTGTGCTGGTCGAAAAATATCTGGGCAAGCCCGCCGCCTCGACGTTGCCGTTTGCCCTGCCGCCCGCCGGCGTTACCGTTCGCATCGGTGACCTGTGCGCGCGCAGCGAGCCGTTGGGTGACCAGTGGTGCGTGCAGATATGGCCAGCCGGGCCGTTGGACAAGCTCACGGCGCGCGAACGCTCGGTGGCGGAGTCGATTGCACAGGGCTTGTCGTTCAAGGAAACGGCACAGCTGCTGGGGCTGGCGCCATCGACTGTCGCCAACCACCTCTACCGCATTTATCGCAAGCTTTCGATCAACGGACGTACCGAACTGGCCAAATTGGTCCATCCGGGTTGATTTTTCGTGCCACCCGCCTGGGGCATTTTCATGCCCCAAAATCCGCTTGACGAAAAACCGGTGGTACACTTTTAGTACCACTGTTTTTTCGAGCTGTTGCGAAAATGCCATTAAACGAGCCCAAGCGGGTAATGCCTTTCCACTCAAAATTGCAGGTTGCCTGCCGCGCATTGGCGGCGGGCGGCGTGATCGCCTACCCCACCGAAGCGGTCTGGGGACTGGGCTGCGACCCGCGCAACGACGACGCTGTGCGAAAACTGCTGGCCCTCAAGCGGCGCGACTGGCGCAAGGGCCTGATCCTGATCGCCGCCGATTTTTCGCAACTGCAACGTTACGTCATGCCGGTCTCACAGGCGCTGTTGAGCTCCGCGCTCGAAACCTGGCCCGGCCCGCACACCTGGCTGTTTCCGGCCTCGGCCGCGGCGCCCCCGCTCGTCACCGGCGGCCGCTCAAGCATTGCCGTTCGCGTTACGGCACACCCGCTCGCCGCGGCCCTTTGTGCCCGTTACGGCGGCGCGCTGGTTTCGACCAGCGCCAATGTGGCGGGGCGCCTGCCCGCGCACACCGCGACTCAAGTGCGGCAACGTTTCAACGGTCAACTGGATTATCTGCTCGCCGGTGCTTTGGGCGGACACGGCACACCGACCTCGATCCGAGACCTCGCCACTGGCAAAGTCGTACGCGCCTGATACGATTCCGCCCCCGCGCCAGCACATGCTGGTGCTCCAAAAACAGGGAGAGTTCAGGTGAACCTGCGAATCGCAACGAGCCGGACCGCGCCCGAGCAAGCCCCGGTAGCGGCCACCCCAGGAGTCGGATCGGTGATCCGCCGCAACCTGAAAATTGAGGGCAAACTCAGCTTCGACGGTCACCTGCAGATCGATGGCGAAGTCCATGGCTCGGTCATCTGCCAAAGCAGCAGCCCCAGCCTATTGACGCTGGGGGAATCCGGCGTCATCGAGGGCGAAGTGGACGTCACGTCCGCGGTGATCCACGGCCGGGTCAAGGGCAATGTGCACTCCTCTCAGCACCTGACGCTGACACCCAAGGCAATTGTGCATGGCGACGTTAAGTACGCCGAACTGGAAATCGCCCACGGCGCGGTGATTGATGGCCGCCTGATTTTCGAGGGAGAATCAGCGGGCTCTTAGAGTCTCGCTTGAACACTCCGAACATCCCCGCTGTAGAGCTTTACCTGCGCGACCTGCAGTCGCGCTTGTGCGCCGCGCTGGAAGCCGAGGACGGCGGCGCCACCTTCGTTGCCGATGCCTGGAAACGAGAGGCCGGCGGGGGCGGCGACACCCGCATACTCTCAGACGGCAAATTGTTTGAGCGCGCCGGCGTCGGCTTTTCGCTGGTGCACGGCGACCAACTGCCGCCCGCCGCCAGCAAACTGCGGCCCGAGCTGGCCGGCCACCCATGGCGAGCGATGGGCGTATCGGTCGTACTGCATCCCCTGAATCCATTCGTGCCCACGGCGCATCTCAACGTGCGTTTTTTTAGTGCCGGCGCGACGTGGTGGGTGGGAGGGGGTTTTGACCTGACGCCGTATTACGGTTTTGAGGACGACGCGCGGCATTGGCACGCCACGGCGCGCGAGGCGGCTGGCGCGGCACTGTACCCGCGCTTGAAAAAACAGTGCGATGACTATTTCTTTTTGCCGCATCGCGGCGAGCCGCGCGGCATCGGCGGGCTGTTTTTCGACGACTGGACCGAAGGTGGCTTCGAGTCCAGTTTTGCCTTGATGAAAAGCGTCGGTGACCGTTTCATCAAGGCCTATGTGCCGATCGCGCAGCGGCGCAAGGGCACTACCTACGGGGAGCCCGAGCGCGCATGGCAGTTGTACCGGCGCGGGCGTTATGTCGAATTCAACCTGGTCCATGACCGCGGCACGCTGTTCGGGCTGCAATCCGGTGGCCGCACAGAATCCATATTGATGTCGCTGCCGCCACAGGTGAGCTGGCGCTACGACTACCGGCCCAGCCCCGGCTCCCGAGAAGCCGAGCTGTTGGATAAATTTCTGTGCCCCCGGGATTGGGCGTGACGCTGACCGAACTGCGCTACCTCGTAAACCTGGATCAGGAACGGCATTTTGGCCGCGCCGCGGAGCGCTCGTTCGTGTCGCAGCCGACACTGTCGCTGGCGCTGAAAAAACTCGAAGACGAGCTCGGCGTGCTGCTGTTTGAGCGCGCGCACGGCGAGGCGCGCCCCACCGCCGCGGGCGCGCGCATCATCCTGCAGGCACGGCGCGTGCTCGCAGAAAGCCAGGTGATCAAAGAGCTGGCGCGCGAGGGCAAGGATGAGTTATCCGGGCCGCTGCGCCTGGGCGCGATTTATACCGTCGGGCCTTACCTGCTGCCGCGCTTGGTGCCCCAACTGCGGCGGCTGGCGCCAAGGATGCCGCTGATGATCGAGGAGAATTTCACTTCGGTGCTGCTGGATCAGCTGCGCAACAACGAGCTGGATGTCGCCTTGCTGGCACTGCCGGTGCGCGACGACCAGCTCCTGTGCTGGCCGCTGTATGAAGAACATTTCGTGGTCCTGATGCCGCGAAAGCACGTATTGGAAAAGCTCAAACAAGTGCCGGCAAAACGGCTCGCCGGAGAATCCTTGCTCTTGCTCGGGCCCGGCCATTGCTTCCGCGAACAGGTCGTCGCGGCGTGCCCCAAGTGTGTCGAGCCCGACAACGGCGACGCCCGACCGCTGACTGGCAGTTCGCTGGAAACCATCCGCCAGATGGTGGCCAGCGGACTCGGCATCACCGTATTGCCCCTCTCCAGCGTCGAGAATCGGCCCGTCGACCCGTTGCTGGCGCACCGCTCGTTCGCGCCTCCCGCACCCTCGCGGCAAATTGCGCTGGTCTGGCGCCGCGGTTATCCGCGGCGCAAGGCGGTGGCGGTCGTGCAGCAAGCCGTGCGCGCGAGCGGGCTGCGCGGAGTAGAATTTCTCGACCGACCGGCACCGAATTAAAGAGGCTGGCGAACCTGGGATCTTTCGCATCCATGAAAATAGTGCTGCTGCTCGCGGGCCTGATGGCGATGCCCGCATTGGCGGGTGTATACAAATGGACCGACAAGGATGGCAAGGTTCACTACGGTGACCGGCCACCCGAAGAAGGGCAGGCGCAGGAAGTCAATCGTTCCGGGCTGCCCATGGCACTGCAAGATCGGCTGCGCAATCTCGACCGCAATTTCATCATCACCCGCGTCACCGGCAACCTCGAGACGGCGTATGTCTGCGGCCAATTTGTCGAGGCAACGGGTGAGCCACGTTTCGCTGAAGCGCTGTCGCGCGCCAAGCTGGGCGAGGTTGCGGATTCGAATTCGTCCTACTCAGACCGCCGTCGCGGCTACTACAATCCACAGAGCACTGAAGGCAAGCGCTGCCCTGAGCAACGCAAGTCGGAAACCAATACCGGGCTGGCTCAGCGCCTGTACAAAATCCAGTTCAACCCGGAGACCGTCCGCGTTTACCGCGACATGGCCAACTGACGGCGCGGCCAAGCCCCGATGAGGAGATACGCTCAGCACGTGCTGTTCATCCTGGTCCTGATCGGCTTGTTGTATGGCGCGTTCAACTCCTTGCGCTGGACGCGCGACCGCGTGATCGCCGGCACCGTGGATCAGGCCGTGCATCTGGCTACCGTCAAAATTGGTCCGGCCAGCGATCGTTTCCGGGCCGAGCAGCGCCGGAGTGCACAAGACCACGCCGAGTTGGGCCTGGCGCCGCCGCAGGACCCTTCGTGGAAGGGTTTTGATCGTGTGCAGTGGTATCCCAACGACGACGTGCGCTTTGAATTTCACAGCGGCGACGGCACCGAAGACCACCATGTGTTCATGTTTCGCCTGAGCGCCTACCGCGAACAGGCTGGCGTGTCTTGTGGCGCTCGCGGCATTTCGCCGCGCGCGTTGGCGCTGGCGGCCCTGCGCTGTGACGACCGGGTAGAGCCGCCGCCGCCCGCTGCCGTGGCCGGGCCATTGCCGACCCGGCCGCTGCCCACCGCCGCCGACCGTGTGCTCGAAGCGGTCAGCAATGACGACGAAGCGCGTCTGCGTCGGCTTCGCGAAGAAGGGCTCGATCTTTGCGCGGCGGATTCCACCGGCCGTCTGGCCCTGGCCGAGGCGGTACGCGGCAATCAATTCAAGGCACTGACTTTTCTGCTCACCCAGTCCTGCGACATCAACGCCATCGAGCCGATCAGCGGTCGCACCGCGCTGATGGCAGCGGCGTTTGCGCGCAATCCGTCCCTCGCCCACGCCTTGCTCGAAGGCGGTGCGAACCCCGCCCTCAGCACATCGGCCGGCGACAGCGCCTGGTTTCTGGCCGGCGCCGGCAGTGACGGCGCCAGCCTGAGCACTCGTGACGCCCTGCGACTGCGCGGCGTTGATGTGAACACGCGCGATGCGTCCGGGCGCACGATGCTGATGATCGCGGCCGACCGTGGCGAACTCGGCTTGGTCAACTGGCTGCTGAACAACAATGCGCAGCCCGATGTGCAGGACGCGGCGGGTCGCAGCGCGCTGATGTATGCCGTGCTCAGCGCCAGCGGGGAGCCCGCGCTGCCCTTGCTGCTCAAGCACAAGACCGCATTGGATCTGAAGGATGCACAAGGCAAGAGCGCGCTCGACCTGACCTGGCAGATCAGCGACCCGATGCGGCAGTCGCGATGCATCGCGGCCCTGAAGGCCGCCGGCGCCCAGAGCCGCTAAACGGGGCGCTGACCGATGCAATGCCCCACCTGCGGACACGCGCAGGAAAACGAAACGCGCTGCAGCGGATGCGGGCTCGTGTTCGAGGATTATTACCGCGCACTGGCGGCCGCCAACACGCCGCTGTCCTATAGCGTCGTCCATCCCAAGCTGAAATGGCGGCCGCAGAACAAGGCCGCGCTGTTGATCCTCTCGATCATCGTGATTTTCATCGGGCTGCAAATACGGGAATTCATGAAGGATCACGCGCAGTACCAGATCGTCGGCAGCGCGCTGCGTCACGCCGCCGAAATCAGGACAGCGCTGACCGAGTACTGGATGACCTACAACGCCTTTCCGCTCAGCAACGAGGAAATCGGTCTGAGCGCCCCAGAGGGTGGCTGGAGCGAATTCAAGCGCGTTACGGTCACCCCGGATGGCCGCACGGTGTTTGAATATCAACGCCAGCCGGACAGCGGCGTGGAGCCGTTCATTCTCGTCATGGCACTGAAGCCTTCGGCAGATCTCACCCGCTTGAGGCACACCTGCGGCGGCTCCGACCTGCGACAAAAAAACATCAAGCGCTTGACCGAATTTTGTGAATGGGATGAGACACTCAGCACGCAGGCACCAACGCAAGTCGCGGGAATGACCCGTGAAAAGCAGGCGCGCCAGATTAAAGCCGAACTTGCACTAGAGCCGGTGACCTTCGATACGAATTACACGCCCTTGATGGCGGCGGCGAGCCGTAGCGATGGGGCCGAGATCAGGCGCCTGCTGCTGACCCCGGGCACAACGGTCAACGCCGTGGACGCCGAGGGCAATAGCGCGCTGATGTACGCGTGCCGCCGCCACAGCCTGGACATCGTCGACCTCCTGCTGGCGGCCAAGGCCGATGCTGTCGCAAAAAATAATGCGGGGCTCAGCGCCGCCTTCTGGCTCGTGCGCGATCCCGCGCCAGAGGATGGGGTGACGCAGGCGATTCTCGAAAAACTGCTTTTGCACGGCGTCACACTGGGCCAGACCGACAGCCATGGCGCCACGCTGCTGCATTACGCCGCCACCAACGACAATCTGCCTCTGGCGCAGTTTCTGCTCGATCGCGGCGCAATGCTGGAAGCGAGCGACTTTGACGGCCGCACGCCGCTGATGCGCGCAGCGCTCTCGCGCTCTGGCGACCGCGTGCTGCGCCACCTGATGAATCTGGGCGCGCAGATCAATGTCATGGACAAGAGTGGCCGTACGGCAACGCAACTGGTGCAGACCCAATCAAGCGGCGCCGAGGCCGAAAAGCGTTACCTGATGTTGCGAGCGGCAGGCGGCCGATAATGCCGTTACGCTGTAATTCGCGCTGAATAAAGGGGAATCGTGATGTTCAAATTATCAGGCAAGCGGCCGCAGAATCTTGGGGTTCGGAACAATCAATTCACCGCCAAACCGACATGGAAACCCAACTGGGTCTCCAGCCAGACGGCGCGGTCGGACAAGCATTACGTGGTGCCGCTGGCGTTCAGCGGGCCGCTGGATTCGGCCATGCAGCGACTCAAGGATGTGGTGATGGCCCAGCCCGGCGCGGCCGTCATCGACGCGCGGCCAGATTATCTTTACGCCGAAATCAGCACGCCCCTGTTGGGTTTTACCGACGACGTCGAATTCTGCAGCGATGGCAAGGTGATCCACGTGCGCTCGTCATCGCGGCTTGGCATTCGCGATTTCAACGTCAACCGAAAACGCGTGGAAAAGATTCGAGACGAGCTGGGAAGCTAGCGTCCCTGCAGCATCAGCTGCCAGTAGCCGACATCGATCCAGCGGCCGAATTTGTAGCCGACCTCGGCGAAATGCGCGGCTTTTTCAAAGCCGAAATCCTCATGCAGCTTCACGCTCGCGGCGTTGGGCAACGCGATGCCACCGATCGCCACATGAAAATTTTTCTGGCGCAGGTCGTCCAGCAGCGCTTGATAAAGGCGGCGGCCCAAACCCTGGCGTGTGTGCGCCTCGTCCACATAAACGGACACTTCGGCTGAATGGCGGTAGGCGCAGCGGCCTTTCCATTTCGACGCGTAGGCATACGCCACAACCCCGCCCGGCGCCAGCGCCACAAGCCACGGCAGAGATGCCGACCGAACCTCGTCGACCCGCTGGGCCATGTCGGCGGCAGTGACCCGCTCTTCTTCGAACGTGATCACCGATTTGAGAATGTAAGGATTGTAGATCGCGGCCAGCGCATCCCCATCGACCGGTGTGGCGGAACGAATCATGCGGCGGGCCGTGTCTCCCCAAGGGACATCGTCAGGAAATCGTGCAGCACCTGCCGGGATTCGGGCACCCGGACACCGGCGTCGGCTTCTATCTCCGCCGCCTCGAGCACCAGTTGGCACCAGTAGCGGGCGGTCACGAGCGGATGTTTACAGCCCAGCGACTTGAGTTCAAGACAAATCATCAGCGAGGTGGCGCGATTGCGCTTGTACAGGTCTTCGGCCACCTGCGGGATCTGGCGTCGTGCCTGCATGATCAGACTGCGCAGCGCACGCACTTCCAAGCAAATGTCGAGCTGCAGCATCGAGGCCCGCAGGATGCGCTCAGGACCGGGGCGCATCTGCCCGGTTTCGCGGATCAATCGGCTCAGGATCATTTCCATGTAACGGTGATGCGTCGCCGCCATGTAATCCCCCACGCCATCGAATTCGGCGCAGAAGTCCGCCTCCGAGACACTCGATGCTTCGGCGATGAGCCCGGGCGTCAATTGCTCCAGCCTCAGAAGATCCGCCAGCCGGGGTGCCGCGGCGAGCAGGCGGTCGCGACGGGATTCAACCGTGGCGGGTACTTCCAATACGGCCTGGTTCATGGGAGGACGGATTAAACCGGTGCCTGCATCTCCCGCGCAAGGAATTTCATGCCGCGTGCCGCCGAACGGTCGTATTCGCTGGCGGCAGCGGCGGCGTTACAAAAAAAGTGTCAGCAACTGACCTGATTCGTCACCCTGCGCGGGATTTTTCCGGGATCCACATCGCCAGAAAATCCCGCAGAGCCTGACGTGCATCGGGGACCACGGCACCGGCTTCGGATTCGATTTGCGCGGCTTCGAGGGCCATCAGGCAGTAGTAGCGCGCAACCACCGTCGGACTTTTACAACCCAGTGCCTTGAGCTCGAGCGAGATCAGCATCGCGGTGCTGCGATTGCGGGCGTATTGGCTCTCGGCCACCTGCGGCACACTGCGGCGTGCCTCGGTCATGAGATTGCGAAAGGCACGCGCCTCAAGACAGTAATCCAGTTGCGCAATCGCACCGCGGTAAATGCGCTCAAGACCCGGCGGCATCTGGCCGGTCTTGCCGAGAATGCGCTCCAGGTTGTCTTCCAGATACAGCGTGTGCACCTGATCGAGATATTCGCTGACGCTCTTGAAGCGGGTATTGAAATCAGCCAGGGAAATGCTGGCCGCGTCGGCAATGATCTCGGGCGTCAGCTGGGCGAGCTTGAAGAGCTCGGCCAGGCGCCAGGCCGCCCGCAGGATATCTTTGCGTGCGGCCTCGGCCACGACTCAGCCGCCGATACTCTGGTAGTACGCGCTCAGGATCTTGCGCCACTTCCGGACGCGAAAATTCCGGCGGCAGCGCCTCGCCCTTGCCGAGCATTTCGCGCACCTTGGTGCCCGACAGATTGATGAAATCCTCCGGCGTGTGGCCCGGGCGCTTCGCGCATCATCACCACGCGATTCAGTTTCTTGCTCCAGGCCGTGTTGTCGGCGCCGAAGATCTCGATCTTCAGCGCGCCGGGCGGCACCTGCTCGAAGATCGTCTGCGCGTCGAACGGGCCGTAGTAGCTGCCGACGCCGGCGTGGTCGCGGCCGACGATCAGGTGCGTCGCGCCCATGTTCTGGCGGAACACCGCGTGCAGCACCGCCTCGCGCGGGCCGGCGTAGAGCATGTCGAAGCCGTAGCCGTTGACCATCACCGTGTTCGGCGCGAAGTACAGCTCGACCATCTTGCGGATGCTGGCATCGCGCACCGGCGGCGGGAATATCGCCTTCCTTGAGCTTGCCCAGCAGCATGTGGATGACCAGGCCGTCGGCCTTGAGGCGCTCCATGGCCATGCGGCACAGCTCCTCGTGCGCGCGGTGCATCGGGTTGCGGGTCTGGAAAGCCACGACTTTTTTCCAGCCGCGCTTGCTGATTTCCGTCGCGAATCTCCACGGCGGTGCGGAAGGTGTCCGGGAAATCGGTCTGGAAATACGAAAAGTTCAGCACCTCGATCGGGCCGGACACCAGCGTATTGCCAAGCGACAGAGAACACGCCGACGCCCGGATGCTTGGGGTCGAGCGTGCCGAAAATCTTTTCGGCCATGAACTTGAGGTCGGCGTCGCTGACGGTCTCGACTGCCTTGACGTCCATCACCGCAAGCACCGGGTGGCCGTCGACGTTGGGATCGCGCAGCGCGATGCGGGTGCCGGCCTTGAAGCCCGCTTCTTTGGTCAGATTGACGATCGGCACCGGCCAGAACAAGCCCGCGGTGGTTTTCATGTCCTTGGCCACCGACATCGCGTCGGCCAGGTTCATGTAGCCGGTGAGCGGATTGAAGTAACCACCGCCGAGCATCACCGCGTTGGCGGCGGCGGCGGAATTAAGCAGCAACGACGGCAAACCTTCGGCTTCTTTCGTCAGCGCCGCGTGGCGGGCTTTGTCGGAGACGAAAAGTGCTTTGAGTTCGGCGGAGCCGTGAGGCTGGATCAAATTCGACATCGGTTACTCCACTGTTATTCGAAAAACGCTCGGACGCGAATTCTAGTGCAGAGCGGGGGTTATATCGTCAGATCAATTGCCTAACAGCATGAGCAGCCCGATGCCGGTCAACAACACCGCAAAGGCGCGCTTGAGGGTGCGCGGTGGCAACCCATGGGCTAGCCGCGCACCCAAGGGTGCGCAGACCACGCTGGCCAGCGCTAGGCCGGCGAACCCGTTAAGGCTCACATAACCCAAATGCGCTCCGGGCACGCTCGCATCCCAGCCGGCGACGATGAAACCGGCCGTGCCCGCCCACGCAATCGGCACGCCCGCCGCGGCGGCAGTCCCGACGCATTTGCGGATGTCCACGCTGCACCACGACAGAAACGGCACGGTCAGCGACCCGCCACCGATTCCAATCAGTGACGACAGCAGGCCGATCACACCCCCGGCGCTGGCCAGACCCGCCGCACCCGGCAGGCGGCGCTGGGCTTTGGGTTTGCGGTCGGCAAACATCTGCGCGGCGGTGAGCAGCGCGCCAACCCCGACGATGGCGGCCAGAATGCGTCCCGGGAGTTGATCGGCGACGAACGCGCCTAGCACCGAACCGGCAACCAGTCCCGGCGCCAGCGCACGGAACACCGGCCACAAAACGCCATCATGTCGGTGGTGCGACCAGGCTGACGAGATCGAAGTGGCCGCTATCACCGCCAATGAGGTTGCGATGGCGACCTGCATGACGATGGCAGCGTCCACGCCGCTTTTCGGCAGTAGAAGCGCCAGCGCCGGCACCATGATCATGCCGCCGCCAATGCCAAACAACCCGGCCATCAAGCCGGCGACCGCGCCGGTGGCAAGAAATATCAAAAGAGATTCCATGCCGCACTCTACAATCGCGCGGCCACACTGACGAACCCATGCGCCTTCCGGCTTTTCTTGCCCTGATTTTTTTATCCGCCTTTGCCACTGCCGCGGACGATGCGACCTTGCGCGTCGCATTCCGCACCGCCTACATCGCTGCTCAGGCGGGTGAAACCCGCAGCCAGAACGATGACTTGCTCCGAAGTTACGTTCTTTACCCGTACATTGAAGCGGCGCGTCTGCGCTACCGGCTCACGCAAACCCCGGACCAAGCCGATGCCGGGATCGCAGAATTCCTGCTCGCTCACGCCGGCGAAGCGGTCGCCGACCGATTGCGCAAACCCTGGCTGCTGTCGTTGGCCGAACGTAAAAGCTGGCAGAAGTTTCTCGCGGCTGCGACAGCGGAAACCACCGACGCCACCCTGCGTTGTCACGCCCTGGCTGCGCGCTTGGCGCTAAAGCAAACTCAAAATCTACTCGCCGACACCCTCGCCGCCTGGCAAACCGGACGGGACCAGCCCGACGCCTGTGATCCCGCGTTCGAATGGCTGCGTGCGCAAGGCGCGCTGAGCGAGGATCTGATACGCCAGCGCGTGAATCTGGCGCTGCAGGCCGACCAGCCGCGATTGGCGCGAAAACTGGCGGAGCGCCTGGCGCCTTCAAAATCCGCGAAAGCCCTGATCGATGCCGCCAACCTTCTGGAAAATCCGCAAGCCCAATTCAACCGCCAGTTGCGCGAGGGCCTGCCGGACGACGCGAGCATTACGCTCGCGGCCTATTCCAAGCTGGCACGGCGCGATTCAACCGAAGCGCTGATGTTGCTGGAACCGCTGGCGCTGAAACTCAATGCCGAACAGCGCATGCAGCAGCTGAATGCCGTTGCACTGGGCCTGGCCTACGACCATCGCCCGGAGGCAGTGGGGTTGTTCCGCACGCTCGACACCCGCGCCGATGCGCAGGCATTGGAATGGCGCTTGCGCAGCGCGCTGTGGGCCGGCGATTGGGCCCAGGTACTGCAATGGATTGCGCAGATGCCCGCGGGAGCACAGCAAGAGCCGCGCTGGCGTTACTGGCGCGGGCGGGCGCTGGCGGCCACCGGCAAAGACACCGAAGCGCGCCTCGCCTATGCCGAAGCGGCACTGGAGCGCGGCTATTACGGATTCCTTGCCGCCGAGCGCCTCGGCATCAGCGCCAAGATCGAAAATAAACCGCTGCCGGCAAACCCGAAGGCGCGCGCGCAGCTGGAAAAGATCCCCGCGATGGCGCGTGCACGCGAACTTTTTTTCACGGAACTGGATAGCGAGGCCACGGCCGAATTCCGCCACGCAATCACGCCGCTCGACGCCGACACCCAGAAGGAAGCGGCGCGACTCGCCGCCGACTGGGGCTGGCACCAACAGGCCATTACCGTGCTCGCCTCACTGGATACCTGGGACGATGTCGCGATCCGCTACCCGCTGCCCTACGCCACGGAAGTGGAACGGGCGGTCAAGGAATCTTCCGTTGAAGCCGATCAGATTTACGCGGTGATGCGCCAGGAAAGCCTCTACCACCCGCGTGCGCGCTCCTCCGCCGATGCCTACGGGCTGATGCAGTTGCTGCCGGCGACCGCGCGCCGCACCGCGTCCAAATTCGGTGTTGAACGGCCCACGACACCCGACTTGCTGCAGCCGTCGCGCAACCTGCGATTGGGCTCGCTGCACCTGAAGGAACTGCTGGGAGATTTTAATGGCCACTGGCCGCTGGTACTGGCGGCTTACAACGCCGGCCCGCGCCGCGCCAAGGCGTGGTTGCCTCCGCAGGCGATGGCGGCAGATATCTGGATCGAAAATGTTCCGTTTAACGAAACTCGCCTCTACATCCAGCGCATCCTCGGCCATCGGGTCCTGTTCGGCTGGCGCCGGAGCGGCAAACCGCAGACCATGCTGCCCTTGATGAACGATATCCCGCCCTCACTCGAAACCACTGCGGCCGTCGCCGCGCCATGAAGACCTACCTGGTCGGCGGTGCCGTGCGCGACACCCTGCTCGGGCTGCCTTTCACGGAAAAAGACTGGGTAGTGGTGGGCGCAACGCCGGAAGAAATGTCGAAAGCGGGGTACCTGCCCGTGGGCAAGGACTTCCCGGTATTTTTGCACCCGCAGACCCAGGAGGAATACGCGCTGGCGCGCACCGAGCGCAAATCCGGGCGCGGTTATCACGGCTTTACCTTCCACACCGGCACCGAAGTCACGCTGGAAGAAGATTTGATCCGGCGCGACTTGACGATCAATGCCATGGCGCAAGCCGATGACGGCACGCTGATCGACCCGCACGGTGGCCGCCGCGACCTCGAGGCAAAACGGCTGCGGCACGTCTCCGATAATTTTTCCGAAGACCCCGTGCGAATCCTGCGCATTGCGCGCTTTGCCGCGCGCTTTGCGCCTTTGGGCTTTCGCGTGGCGGAGGAAACGCTGGCGCTGATGCGGCGCATGGTCGACAACGGCGAAGCTGATCATCTGGTGGCCGAACGGGTGTGGAAGGAAACCGAACGCGCGTTGATGCACGACACGCCGGGCGTTTTCTTCAACACGCTGCATGCCTGCGGCGCGCTGGCCAAAGTCATGCCGGAGCTTGCCGCGCTGTCGGGCGTGCCCCAGCGCGCCGACTACCACCCGGAAGTGGACACGCTGGTGCACACCCTGATGTGCGTGGACGCCGCGGCGCGTGCAAAGCATCCGCTCGAGGTGCGCGTCGCGGCCCTGCTGCACGACCTTGGCAAAGCCGCGACGCCGCGCAGCGAATGGCCCAGCCACAAGATGCACGACCAGCGCGGCGTACCGCTGGTGCAGAAATTCTGTGAGCGGTTGCGCGTGCCCAACGACAGCCGCGATGTGGCGCTGATGGTCACGCGCGATCACCTGCTGGTGCACCGCGTGAAAGAACTGCGCGCGCTCACGCTGCTGGAACTTCTGGAGCGGCTGGATGCGTTGCGCCGGCCGGAGCGTTTCGAGCTGGCGCTCAAGGGTTGTGAATGCGATGCGCGCGGGCGGCTGGGGCTTGAAAACTGTGAGTACCCGCAAACCGATTATTTGCGCGCCGCCGCGCGCGCGGCCAACGAGATTCAGGCGGCAGAAGTGGTCGCCGCCGGACTCAGCGGCCCGGCGGTCGGAAAAGAATTGCGTGAGCGGCGCGCAAAACGGCTCGAGCTGTTCAAACAAGCGGACGCATGAGTTGGGAGCTGTGGTCGCTGTTCGTGCTGACGGAAGCCGCGATGAGCCTGACCCCGGGCCCCGCGGTACTGATGGTGGTTTCGCAAGGACTCGGCCAGGGGTTTCGCTCCAGCGTCGCGGCCAATCTGGGCATCCTCACCGGCAATCTCATTTACTTTGTGATGTCCGCGGCGGGGCTGGTCGCTCTGGTGCTGGCATGGCCGCGCGCCTTTGAGGTGTTGCGCTGGCTGGGCGTTGCGTACCTATGCTGGATCGGCGCACGCTCCATCAGCGGACATGCGCCGGCGGTCCGCGTGAACTCCGTACAAAGGACTGAGCCATTTGGCCGCGTGCTGATGCGCGGCGTCGTGCTGCAACTGGCGAATCCCAAAGCGCTGGTGTTCTTTACCGCGCTGCTGCCGCAGTTCGTGCGGCCCGAGAATTCAGTTGTCATGCAGATGACGATTCTCGCCGTCACCAGCGTGGTGCTGGAGTTCTGGATCCTCGCCGGCTACGGCCTGCTGGCCGATAAAGCTTCACACTTTGCGACCGAGCCCCGCGTCGCACGCTGGGCGGATCGTTTCGCCGGCGCGATGTTGATTGCCGCTGCACTAATTACGGCGGGAATGTCGGCGAATTAACTTTTTATCTCGCACCCGCTAGTAGCGCTTTTGGGGCCACAAACGGCTTGGGCGAAAAGGCAGTGGTACACTTTTAGTACCACTGCTTTTTTCAAACAGGCCCGTGGAGCATCAGTAGCGCCGTAAGCGGGTGAATGTCCGCAATCAGCAAGCCCAGCAACATCCACGGCGTCAGCGCACCGAGCAGCAGGCTGCGCCCCTGCTTTGTGCTGGCAGCGGTTTTCGGTGAGATCTCGGGGCAACCCATAAAGCGCATGTCACCGTCGGCGGTGGTGTCGGCGCGGCGTTTTGCGGGTACGAAATCGCCCGGTTTGCCACTGCCGCCGCCAACGTAATCCGGCAGCGAGATCGAGCACACCGACTGGAAGTACGGTGAGAATCGGTCGCGCGTCTCAAGCCCTGCCACGGCGTAAAGCAGATTGCCTCCGTACAGCAGATCCCCAGACGCAACGGCCAGATCGGGGTCCCAGAATCCCATGCTGATGTTGTGAATGTCGGCGGAATCGTCGAAGTAACGCGCGGTGAGGCGCTCGAATGCCGACTCAGCGACCTGCTGGCGGTAGGCACGCTCTTGCGCCTCGTTGCGGCCGCCCGAGGTCACGACAATGCCAGCGTCGTCAAACACCAGCTTGCCTTGCAGATGACGGTCGAACCACGCCAGGCTGTAATAATTGATCAGCAGCTCGATCAGCCGGTTGCCGGCGAGCCCGACACCGTAACCGTTCCAGTCGGTGTGCACCGTAGCGCGTGCGGTGAAGTTGAAAACATCCACGCCGCGCTTCTTGAGATCGTTGTAGCCCGACTGCGCGCGATGACGGTCGGCAGGGTAGTCGGTGTGCGTGGCGGGCGAGGAAAAGCCGCCGTCGGTGCGCTGGAACATGGTCGGCTGCTCGAGGTTGACCTCCGACACCGAATCGCTGATGTCGTAGGCGATCATCGCGTGCACGCGCTTGTCGCCCTGGTAGCTCAGCGTGGCGCTGCCGCCTTGCGAATGGCCGGCAAAGCCGACGCGGCTGAGGTCGGCCTTCAGCCCGTAGACGCCGGAACTCGGCGAGGCCAGCCAGTTGAGAACATCGTTGCCATTGGCCGTGCGCTGCGAGTTGGGGGTGCCGGACACCGGCGAGGTCCCATTGACCCCGACGGCCAGATAGCCGCGCTCGGCGAACGACTGCGTGATGAACCGGTGATGCGCGTATTGCGCGACGACGCCGTGAAACACAACCACCACCGGGTACGGCGGGTCATAGCGCTTGAGCCCTGCCGGCAGGTTGGGACAATCGCCGGGCTTGTTGGAACACGGCAGATAGACCTCGGATGAAGGCACGCCGGGAATGCCGAACGCAGGGAATTCTTCCCAGTGGAAGCGCACGTTGGCCCAGCGTGTTGGCGCGCGGTACATATCCACGCCGTATTGCGCAGTACCGAGATTGCGCGTCGGCTGCAGGCGGCTGTCGTGGTCGCGTTGGTCGGTGCAAGCGGTGTGCTCGTCGCCCCGCGCCGTCCATTCCGGTGTACCGGGCGCGGGGTCGCCGTTGGGGTCGCGCGTTCCGTCGTCGCGAATCGGGTTGTAGACATCGGCCACGCAGTCGTGACCATAGATGGCGGCGAACGTATCGATCGGCTCAGCCGAGGCCGGGGGTACCGCAAGTTGCGCCAACAAAAGCCCTGCTGCTGCCGCATTGAGTCTTCGCATCACACTCCTCCAAGTTTCTTTCACTGGCCGGGTCAATTCCGGCTCTCGAATACAACTATATTAATACAGTTGATGTAATCATAATATGGCGGAATCGGTCAAGCTCAAAAAAAATAAGGGGTCCCATTTGACGACTGCAAAACTGAATAAGCTCGCGGGCGCGGAACCCGCCGCAGCGGACAATCCCACGCGCGAACGCCTCATGCGCGAAGCCATGAAGTTGCTGGCCACGGAAGGTTTCAACGGTGTCTCCTTGCGCCGCATCGTGCGCGCCAGCGGCGGCGCCAACCCCTCTGCACTGCACTACCATTTTGGCGATCGCCTGACGCTGGTACGTGAAATCAGCAGCAGCCTGCAGCAATGGCTTGAGCCGCGCGCGCTAAGCCAGATGGCGCGCCTGCAGACGCTGGGCGCGGCGGCCTACAACGTTCGCGACGTGCTGGACGCCGTTTTCGGCCCGGTGATCGAGATGCTGGAAGACCCGGCCCTGGGTACCGACGCCGTACGCTTCATCGCGCGGCTGGGTTGGGACTTCGGTCACGAGGGCCAGGAAATTTCGGCTGGCCTGCACGCACGCAGCATGGCTACGGCTTTCGCGCTGCTAAGGCCTTTGCTCCCCAAGCTCGATGACGAGGCGCTGAAGTTCAAGCTCATCACCAACATGAACAGCGTGTACAACGGCCTGGCCTATCGCAGCTACTTGTGGCGCTCGCCTTTTGGCGCCCTGAAACTGGTCAAAAAAGAAAACGCCGCGCGCTTGCGTGAGTTGTTTATGGATTATCTGGAGGGCGGGCTGCAGAAGTAGCTCAAAGCGCCAGCAACAATACGGCGCCAAAAACTATGCGATACCAGGCGAACACCGTGAAACGGTGCGTCTGGATGTACTGCAGCAGCCATTTCACCGCGACGAAAGCGACCACGGCAGACACTGCAAAGCCCAGCGCCAGGTCGCTCCACGGCTCGGCGGCGCCGGTGCCCAGATGCTTGTAAAGCTCATAGACGGTCGCCGCGAACATGGTCGGGATGCCGACCAGAAACGCAAACTCGGTGGCCGCGGCGCGCGAGGTGCAACCGGCGAGCATCGCGGCAAAGATCGTCGCCGCCGAACGCGAGGTGCCGGGGAACACCGCCGCCAGAATCTGCGCCAGGCCGACCCAGATGGCGATTTTCCAGGTGATGGCTTCGTTCGGCGTGAGGCCCGCCGCGACTTTTTCGATGGCGAGAATCGCAAAACCGCCAATGATCAGCGCCCAGGCCACGGGCGCCACGGTCTCCGGCAGTTTGAGCCCGATGGTTTTCGCCATAAGCCCGCCGACCACGGTGATGCCAAAGCTCACCGCCAGCTTGTACAAGTAGTCGCGATTGTCGGGCTGCGAAACATGCACGGTGAGGTTCCACAGCCGCACGCGGTAGATCAGCACCACCGCCAGAATCGCGCCGGATTGGATCGCGATGTTGAACAGGTCGGAGCGCGCGCCCAGCCAATGCTCGGCGATCAGCAGGTGACCGGTGCTGGAGATCGGCAGGAATTCGGTGATGCCTTCGATGATGCCGAGCAGGACGACCTGGAGCCAGTTTTCCACTTAAACTCACTCGCGCAATTTTTGGAGGCGCAAGGATACATGCGCGAACTCATCGGTGTGGCACTGGTCACGGGCGCGGCGCGGCGAATTGGCGCGGCGATTGCGCGCGAGCTGCACAGCGCCGGCCTCAATGTGGTTTTGCATTACCGC
Source organism: uncultured Gammaproteobacteria bacterium (assembly GCA_963807375.1). Lineage (GTDB taxonomy): Bacteria > Pseudomonadota > Gammaproteobacteria > Nevskiales > Nevskiaceae > JACPFV01. The sequence goes on along the minus strand of CAWEBP010000003.1, from coordinate 793,811 downwards.
TCATCCGGCGCCGAAGCGCGGGCGCTGGAAAAAGAGCTCAACCGCACGCGCTCGGATTCCGCACTCGCGCTGCGCGCCAACCTGCTGTCGCTGCCCGCCGTCGAAAAACTCGCAGAAGCCGCGCATGCGCGCTGGGGTCGGCTCGATGCACTGGTCAACAGCGCGTCGAGCTACTTCAAGACGCCACTGGGCCAGATCACCGAAGAGCAGTTTGATGACCTCATCGGCAGCAATCTGAAAGCACCGCTGTTTCTGACCCAGGCCTGCGCGGCCAAAATGAAGCAAGGCGTGGTGGTGAACATCGCCGACATCCACGCCTCGGTGACGATGAAAAACCACGCGGTGTATTGCGCCGCCAAAGCCGGGCTCGTGTCGCTTACAGAGAACCTCGCGCGCGAACTGGCGCCGCGCATCCGTGTCAATGCCGTTGCGCCCGGCCACATCCTGTGGGCGCCGGGCAACAGCATGAGCGAAGCGCAGAAAGCTGCCGAGATTGCCCGTGTGCCGCTGGCGCGAATGGGCGCGCCGGAGGACATCGCCAGGGCCGTCCGCTACCTGGTCTCACCTGCTGCCGCTTACGTTACCGGTGCCGTTTTGCCGGTGGACGGCGGACTACGACTGACTTAAAGGAGATGTCTATGGCACACGAAAAACGGCTGGCTCGCTCAAAAGACCAGTGGATCGCCGGCGTCTGCGGCGGCATCGCGGAATTTCTGGGCTGGAAGCCTGACGTCGTGCGACTGCTTTGGGTACTCGGCACGATTCTGTCTGTGGGGCTCGGCGGGCTGGCGGCCTATGTTGTTCTTTGGCTCGTCATGCCACCCCCTGAAGGAAATGGACCAGTAGCGAGCCAATAGCCGCGGCTTTGATATTTGTATATACACATATACAATAATCTCGTGAGGATCGAGTTCGACCCCGCCAAGAACGAAAAGAACATCCGCGAGCGCGGATTGTCGTTCGAGCGGGTCGCAGAGCTTGATTTTGAAACGGTGCAGTTCTCGCCGAAGACATGCGGCGCAACTACGGCGAAACCCGCTGGCAGGCGCGTGGATTTCTGGGCCGGCCGATCTGCACGTGCTGGTGTTCGTTGAAGCCGCTTCGTCGGTATGCGCGTCATCAGCTTCCGCAAAGCCAACAAACGAGAGGTAAAACGTTATGAAAAAGAAACCCAATCCCGAGTTGATTGACGACGACAATCCGGAGTGGACAGCAGAAACCACGGCGCGCGCGCTGCGGTTTTCTGAGTCTGCCTTTAAGCCTGAAACGCAAACTGCGCGGCCGGCCAGTGGTCGGAAAACCCAAGACGGCCATCTCATTGCGCGTGCCCAACGACGCCTTGGCGCGCTGGAAAGCGACCGGCCCCGGCTGGCAGACGCGGATGGCGAATACCTTGGCTAAGGCGTTATAAACCCGGAGGAATAATCATGGCCACCATCCGCAAAGTCGAGTACTACGTTCTGCAGCTCCCCAACAAACCCGGTACGGGCGCCTGGCTTTTTGCGCGGCTCAAGCAGCGCGGCGTCAACCTGCTGGCGATGACGGCATTCCCCAACGGGCTCAAGTCGCAGGTGGATTTAATGCCCGAAAAGCCGGCGGCGCTGAAAGCCGCCGCCAAGAAAATGAACCTGAAACTCAGCGCGAAGAAAACCGGATTCCTGGTGCAAGGCACTGACCGCGCCGGCGCCATCGTGGGCATCCTCGACAAGCTCGGCAGGGCAAAAATCAATGTCGTAGCGATTGACGCCGTGTCTGCTGGCTGGAAACGCTTTGGCGCGATTTTCTGGGTCAAGCCTGAGCAAGTCGGTAAGGCGGCGAAGTTGCTGAAGGCGAAATAGGCCTAACGCTGATGCAATTTAATGCTCGCCATGTTCATAAAGGATTTTTCGCTATGAAGATGATCCTGCTGTCGCTATTCCTCATATTTGCAGCACCGATTTTGGCGCAAGACGATGGATATACGGAATGGATTAAATCTAGTGAGCTGAAAATCAAGCTAAAAGCGATGGACCAAGATCGACTGTTCCCGGGCGTTGTTGAGGGTCGCCTCGAAGGAACAATGATTCAGTATCGCGCCCAGTTCATTCCATTTTTGCGGAACATGGACTATTTCCATTCACGCTGGGGTTTGTCAGACACTTGGTACAAATTGAATGTTGAGAAATTTACCGAGATGGGATTCACGGAATACTCCCATACAACTTTCACTGACCAATCGGGCACCACCCTGCATCAGACAACATGGGTTTTGACTGGCAAATAAATATCAAAAGCGCTACCCGCTTGAAGGTCTTTTGAGTCGATTCTTCCCGCTACCAAAAAAACAATGGTACTAAATGTGTACCGCCTGTTTTCTAAATTCAAGCCCTATCGGTCAAATTTCATCTCAAGCGGGTGGGTCCCGATGCGTGCTTCGCACGCCCGGGATCAGTCCACAAATTGCTGCCGACAAGTCGTGCGCAATTTGCGGCTGACGGGTAGCGAGTTTTTTAGTGAATTCGTCGCGGCGGTAGCTGCAAACAAGCCCGCGATTCGCTCTCGAACACGCCATTGGCGCCAAAGCGCCGCTCGATAAATTCGGCGCGGCCGTCGTGGGCGATGGTCACCACGGTACTGGCGCGGGTGCCGTAGCGGTCGCCGCGGATGAACGGCGGCGACAGGAATTTTTCCAGCTCGGGGCCGACGCCGGTGTTGGGCAGTTCGGCATCGGCCGCCTGCTCGCAGTCGCCCAACGCGGTGAACAAAAGCTTGCGCGAGGCGACGCGCTGGTTGATGAACGCCTGCATGGCGCGGCGCAAGCGCAGGGTTTTGGGCCACGGTGTGTTGAGGCTGGCGTTGGACAGCACGTGCACGCCCGGCTCGATGCTGTGGCTCTGGAACGAATCGCTGTTGGTGCAGTAGCTCAGGTGGTGGCCGTCGAACAACAACAGGTTGAAGCCGGCGTAATCGCCCGCCCGATGACCGAGCGTTAGCGAAAAACTCTCGGCGGACTTGTTGGAACTCAGAAACTGCGTCACCAGCGCGCCGCGCGAGGGCGACTTCGGGTCCGGCGGAATCATGCGCCGCACGTTGGTGATCGCCGCGAGGCGGCCTGAATCGTGCAGCGCCAGCCAGCCCCCGCCCTGCTTGAGGTCGCGTCCGCCGAAAATGCCCGGCGCGTTTTCCCAGAAGTCGGCGGGTGCGGCGGGGCGATCGTGAAACTCGTCGCGATTGGCGGCGACGACCAGCTCGTAGTCAGGATGCGCACGCCAGGCGAGAGCGATGAGACACATGCGCCATTCTGGCATTCTCATCGCCATGAATCCCTACGAACAGAAACAACTCGACCGCCTCCGCCACTGGCAGGCGCAAGCACCCGGCTGGGGCACGCGGCTGATGGCCAAGCCGGGCGGCCAGATTGCCAAAGCGGTACAGACCTTGGTGCCCGATTCGGCGCTCAAGGCCGCGCTCACCGGCGCCAACGCGCTGGCCGACAAGTTGGCGAGCGAGCGCTCGATTCTCAAGCGCGCCAAGGTGCAGGACCTGAGCGCATTGCGCGCGCAAGCGCTGGAGATCTGCGACGGCATGGCGCGCAGCGAGCGCCGCCGTGCCATGGCGATGGCGGCCGGCGGCGGCGCGGTGTTTGGATTTGCCGGAGTCTGGGGTCTGGCCGCGGACGTGCCGACCCTGCTGACACTGGCGCTGCGCGCGATTTACCGCACCGGGCTTTGCTATGGCGAAGACGCGCTGATGGATGCACGCCGGCGCACCGCGCTGGGCGTGTTCGCGCTGGCGTCGGCCAACAGCGCCGAGGAAAAACAGTCGGCCCTTGTCGCACTGCGCAACCCGGGCGGTGCCGACGCCATGGCCCTGCGCGAAGGCCTGGAGCGTGCCGCCGAGCGCGAGTTGGCCAAGGAAGCGGCGGTGTTCAGCCTGCAGACGCTGGCCTCGCGCATCGGCGTGAACCTGGGGCGGCGCAAGGCCGCCGGGGTGGTGCCGGTGGTGGGCATGGCGATAGGCGCCGTGGTCAACGCCAGTTACCTCAACGACGTCGCGCAGGCGGCACAGTTCGTGTTTCAGGAAAGGTGGTTGCAGGAAAAATATCCCGAACTGAAATGACTGAGCACCACGTTGTCATCGCCGGCGGCGGCTTCGCCGGCCTGCATGCGGCCAAGCGGCTGGGCAAGGCCGGCCTGCGCGTGACCCTGCTCGACAAACGCAACTTCCAGCTGTTTCAGCCGCTGCTCTATCAGGTCGCCACCGGCTCGATTCCTCCGGGCGATATCGCCATCCCGCAGCGCGTGGTGCTGCGCAAATACCAAAACGTGCGCACGCTGCATTCGACCGCCTACGACGTGGACCCGATCAAGCGCGTGCTCTTCCACGAACACGGCGAGCTGCATTACGACACGCTGATCGCGGCGACCGGCGTCAAGCATCATTACTTTGGCCGTGACGAGTGGGCGCAGCACGCGCCGGGGCTGAAGACGGTCGAGCACGCAATTGCGATCCGCCACCGCATCTTCAAGGCCTTTGAGCTGGCGGAAGTCACGCCGGACGAAGCGCAACGAAACGAGCTGATGACCTTTGTCATTGTCGGCGGCGGACCTACCGGCGTGGAACTGGCCGGCGCCATCGGCGAGCTGGCGCACAAGACCATGGTCGGCGACTTTCGTGCGATTGATCCGCGCAACGCGCGCATCGTCCTGATCGAAGGCGCGGCGGACGTGCTGCCGCAGTACGCGCCGAAGCTGCGCGCGGCGGCGAAGCGGCATCTGGAAGAACTCGGCGTGACCGTGCACAACAGCACGCGGGTGGAAGAAGTCGGTGCGGACTTCGTCAAGACAAAAAAAGGCGATCAGTGCGAGACGCTGCATGCGCAGACGATTCTGTGGGCGGCAGGCGTAAAGGCTTCGCTGTTCGGCGAGGTGCTGGCGAAAAAGACCGGTGCCGTACCCGACCGCACCGGCCGCATCACGGTGCGCGCCGATTGCTCGCTGGAAAAATATCCCGAGATTTTCGTCATTGGCGACCTCGCCAAACTGACTGATAGCACCGGCCTCGATGTGCCGGGGCTGGCGCCGGCGGCTATCCAGCAGGGCCGCTACGTCGCCAGCCTGCTGCTGGCGCGGCGCAAAAACAAAACGCTGAAACCGTTCAAGTACCGCGACCTCGGCACCATGGCGGTGATCGGCATGAACCGCGCGGTTGGTGACCTGCGGGCATTCAAGGTCACCGGCATTTTTGGCTGGTTCATCTGGGCCTTTGTCCACGTGGCATCGTTGATTGACGGCGAGCAACGCATGCGCGTGCTGCTGCAATGGACGTGGAAGTACATCACCCGCCGCGAAGGGGACCGGCTGATCACCACCAACCCGACCGATACACGCAAGCTGCGGGAAACACGACTGGATCGTCAGATGTTGTAAGCACCCCCCTACGAAACCTATCCGTTACCGCCGCTTACCCGAAAGCATGCACAGCCCGATGCTGGTCTCGACCCGTTAAGAGGTCAGTGCCGTCCCCGCTAACAGTAAATCGGAGTAAATCGTGCATCCAAGAACAATCAGGATCTTAGGTCTCTGGATGACCGCAGCTATGGTCGCGGTCATTTCTCCCGCTCATGCCGCAACTTCGGCACCCGCGGCACTAAGCGGCACACCCCGCATCACACCACCACAGGCTGGCGCTATTCTGGCCGCTGACGCATTAGGCGAGACCTTGCCGGCGGGCCTAAAACTCGAACTCATCAAATTCTTGAATGAAAACGCTATTGGATCGTCGAACAAGAAGGCGGCTGCGAATATCGGCCTGATGAATGATCAGCTCGCCCAATCGCTGATCAATACGGCTCTCTCCGGCACGGCGTTGCCCAATCTGCCTGCCTTGGGCGTGAATCTACCGGTGAATCCCAACCAACCGCCGACACTGCAGCAAATCTGGGATTCCTATGGTTTGGCTAAAACAGTTGCGGTACTGATGGCGACCTATGCTGCGCCAGACCTTGAGCCTTGGCTCAGTGCGCACAACGCGCGAACCGTGGCGTCGTACACCAAGACCAAGCTCAATCCACCTGTGACCACCGGTGAGCCTTTTGAATTCTTTAACAGCACCAATGTGAGCGTCGGACAGACTTTCACGGTTACAACGACGCTGGACACCGACAACTTGATTGCATTCGCCTTGGACATGCAGATCGTGACCGACCTGATCGCGATTCACTCGCCAGTCTCCCTTGCATACTCTCAGACGTACACATGCAAAACGGCGCCAACCACCGGAACGTACAAAGGACGCTGCCTTGCTCTCTTCCCTGTGGTCACAGCACTCACGCAGGTCAGCGACCGGCTCCTTGCAACCAATCCGAGCTATACCTTCGCGTTTCCACTAACGGCGGGCGAGTTCGCTGCACGTGCGACCACGCAGGACATCCTGCAGCCGGCATATGACGCCTTGGGTGTGCTGCATACACAGAAACCACGCGATCGATTGGTATCCAGCCCGTTCGCCGGCATCGCTGGACTCGAAGCCTTGGTGCCGGATACGGGCCTCGCAAACCTTGGCAGCCAAGCACCGCCAGTCAATTTCTATGGGCTGTCTTCGGAGCCGAAGACAGCCTTAACGATTGGATCACAAAACCTGAATCTGCTGACCATGCCCAACAACGGGATTCCAGTGCGGACGCGCGCTCCATTGTCACGACCCATTGGTCCCGCACGTCTCGGTAATTACGGTTTGGGCCTAACCGCAGGCTATCGCGCTGCCGAAGTTCGTAGCGGACGTACCGATGTTTTGGTGATCCGCTGGCACAACGTGGGTCTCAGTACGCTCGCCGCTATACCTGGAGGAGTGTCGCCCGCGCTGCCCTTCCTGCCGACCGCTTTTGCGGCTGTACCACCTTCTGCACTTGCCACGATTTACTACGATGTTCCAGCTGGGGAATATTCGCTGACAGAGGAACGCAGCGACGATCAAGGGGCAGTGTATGTAACGAACTGGGACATCGCGACGGCGCCGCCCGCGGTAAAAGTTCCACCCACGTTGCCCAACCCCGCCGGGCTGCAACCGCTAGCAAATACAATTACTGGCCTGCTTTTGAATTAGCCTCAACAAACTAGGCAAATCCATCGGAGTAGCGCGCCGCGGATTGCGTCACGAACGCCGTCATGTTTGCGCCGTTAGCCATCGCCAAGTCGGTGCAGGTACAAACGCGGCGAACAGCGCGCCCGGCAGCAGGACCACGGGCAGGTCTATCAGCCAGTGCGAATGCGGCAGCGCGCCGGTCAGAATCTCCACCACATGCCCGAGCGCATGACCCGCCATGAACGCCGCGCACATCACAAACACGGCGCGGCGCGCGATCAGGTTATTGCAGCACCACCCCAGCGCCACGCCGAAAATCACGTAACAAAGCCCCACGTCGCGGATGAAATGCCCGTTGGGGTGGCCGGTGTCGGCAAGACCCGCCGGCAGGGTGGTGAACCAGTTGAACGCGTGCAGAATCATCCACGTGCCGTTAAGAACCATGATGGCACTGCTGACGCGAAAAACCCACAACATCGCGATGCGCAAGGTCATGTCGATTTTTCCTTCCAGTGCAATGCCAGTGCCGGGAGCAGGGCCACGCTCAGCACGATATCAATCATCACCACCTTGCGCAGGGCCGGATTGAATCCGCCCTGGGCAAGGGCCAGCGCCACAAACGACAGCATGCTCACCCCGACGGCAAGGATCGCCGCCGTGCGCCACGCCGGGACGAACGCGGACGCCAAGACAAAGCCGCCGAGCAGGCCGAACAGCACGGCGCGGTGACGCAGCAGGATCAGAAGATTCGGGTCGTCTGTCGCCACGCCGTACAACGACTCGAGTCTTGCGCCGGAAATCACCCCCACCAGCGGCAATGGTTGAGCGCGCCCGCCAGAAGCAATACCAGCGTGATGGCCTTGTTAGCCATGCGACGAAAAGCTCCAGTACAAAAGCCCGGCACCGAGCGCCTCGATGCCACAGAAAACCCACGGCCAGAATCCGGGCCGTTCAATCACCGCACTGATCAGTCGGCCCGCCACCATGCCGGCCAGCGCCAGGGCGACGCAAGCCACAATGCCGGCTCGGTATTCGGGCTGGTTCAATGCGATCGACAGCGCTAGTGCCATCGCCACGCCAAAGCCGCCGTAGACCGCGCGCACTTCGTTGCGTCCATCCACCGACTCAAACCGCACGTCAAAATAATTGCCGATGGACGCCGGCTTGATCAGGGCCAGCATGCCCATGCCCAAAAACGCGGCGGCGACGAACCCGATTGCGATTTGGCTATCCATAAATTTTCTCAGGCCGTTACTTTGGTGTCACGGAACTGGCCGACCAGCAGATAAAGCAGCGGCCCGAAAGAACCGAGCGGGATCGTGATCAGCACGTAGGGCCAGGCATTGCGGCCGGTTTTGCGTGCATCGGAAATCATCCAGATGATCGCCAGCGTGCACGCGATCACCAGATCGGTCATCACCTGCCAGCCGGCGCTCGAAGGAAAGTGGTACGAAATGATGCCCCAGTAACCGACATCCAAAAGGGCGTAGGCGCTGAGGGCGCCGAACGCGACGAGGACAAGAATCAGTGCGAGACGAACCATGTGTTTCTCCAATGTTGTGGTGACCTCATGTTTGCGCCAACCCCACCGTTCATCAATTACCCGCCAGGTAATCGCCAACCGCCGTTGCGGTGCCAGAATGAGGTCATGAATCTGCCCGCCACGGAGTCCACCGCGTTTGGCCCGCTGCTGCGCGACTGCCGACGTGGGCGCAAGCTGTCGCAACTCGATCTGGCGACGCAAGCCGAGGTCTCGCAACGCCACCTGAGCTTTCTGGAGTCCGGCCGCGCCCAGCCGAGCCGTGAAATGGTGCTGCAACTGGCCCAAGCCCTTGATCTGCCGCTGCGCGAACGCAACCGGCTGTTGTTATGCGCGGGTTTCGCGGGCGTCTATCGCGAGCGCAAGCTGGAGACCGCCGACATGCAGCCGGCGCGTGATGCGCTGGAAATCCTGATCCGCCACCACGAGCCGTTCCCGGCCATTGTTGTTGACCGCGCCTGGAACCAACTACTGCATAACGCCGCGGTCCCGCGCGTGTTCGGCGTCATCGGCGACATGGAGAAAATGTGGGCGCGGGTCTGCGGCGAAGGACCACGCAACGTGCTCAAGCTCACCTTTCACCCCGACGGTCTGCGTCCGTTCATTGCCAACCTGGCCGAAATCGCCCCGCCGCTGTTGGCGCGCACCGCACACGAAGCGCTGTCGCATCCGCAAACACAGGCGGTGCTCGACGAGGTGCTGCGCTACCCCGGGCTGCCGCGCAACCTGCGCAGCATCGATCTGAAGCAATCCAGACTGCCGGTGCTGCCCACGCATTTCAAAATCGGCCCGGTGAGCCTGAAGCTGTTCTCGATGCTGACGACCTTCGGCACACCGCTGGATGTCACCACCGACGAGCTGCGCGTGGAAAGTTTTTTTCCCGCCGACGCGGAAAGTGAAGCACTGCTCAGAAAACTGGGTGGCGCCTGATCAAGCGCAATAAGAGCAACGCAAGAATGCTGGGGGAGCCGAGCCCACCCAGGAGTAGGCCGCCGTCAGGTTTATCGGATTTCGCGGCCGGGACTGATTTGGCGTTCCGGTAGGACGCGACATAAGGCGCCGCCTCACGGATGGACCTCGCGTTATTGGCACCGCTGGCCGGAACACCATCGATCCCAGCAAGACCACAGCCGCTGTTGTCGAGTACGAGATCCGGGTTGGTGAAGAAGTCTCCCCTTGCGTTACCCAAGCCACCAACTGCAATAACCGCGCCCGAAAACATGATCGACCCTGGATAAACCTGCTCTCCCTTAATCGGGCAACCCAGCGCGTGGGCATAGGTCTTCCAATACGGAGATGAAGGCGCATGCGCGGCGAAGTCGTGTCCACCCCCCATGAGGTGACCCAACTCGTGCGCGAACAGCCAATCTGGCCCCCGATTGCCCGCCGCATTCGGCCCCATGGCCATCACGCTGAACGCATCGCGCTCGGGATTTACATTGCCGGGCGGATCCGACTGCTCACCGCCATTAAACAGCGAAGCTCGCCCACCGATATAGCCGGTGGCGTCGGTGGTCAGCAGGAGTGCCACCAGGTCAGCGCCCGTCGCGTCGCGCAGCGCCCGCACACCGGCCTCCTCGCGCAGCAGGCTCAACGTATTGGGATAGTTCTGCAAATCCTGAGGACCGGTGTAGCGCTCGACACCGACGAGGCGATAGAAAACCGGCACCTTGCTGTTCACATAGAACGCGTTGGCCGCGAAAACCAGCTGTTGCACTGCCGCATACGCGCCGCCGGTCGCCACGCGCGCGTTGGCAAATTCGTCGGTGTAAAGCACCAGCAGATCAATTTCATACGCGCCATCGGCCTTGGGTTCTGCCCGCTCAGCGGGGGGCAGATTTGGCGTCCGCGGCTCGGGGACCAGCGCGTGATCGTCCACCAGCGACAACGGAAAGTCCGACGTGGGCGCGCCATGCGCCGGGCTCAGTAAAACGCAAGCGAGCAGAACAAAATGCCGCATACGGAAGATATTTTGGTTGGGTCGCGCGAATTATGCCTTCAGTCGAGACCGAGTTCCTTGATTTTGCGCGTGAGGGTATTGCGCCCCCACCCCAGCCGCTGCGCGGCCTTGATGCGCTCGCCGCCGGTTTGCGCCAGCGCCGCTTCGATCATCACCTTCTCGAACGCCGGCGACGCTTCGCCAAGCAGGTCGGTTTTTCCGGATTTCAGTTTTGCGTCGGCCCAGGCACGCAGGAGCAACTGCCAGTCGCCTTCCGGAGGCAAAGGCGCGGCGCCGGTTTCTTTTGGCGCCGGCACCTCACGCCTTGCGCCTTTTGTCTCCCCGAGTTCCGGCGGCAGATCGGCTAAATGGATATCGCGCCCTGGTGCCATGACCGTGAGCCAACGGCAGACGTTTTCCAGTTGACGCACGTTGCCCGGCCAGGCGAAGGCTTGCAGGCGTGCGAGCACATCCTTTGCCAGCCGTTTGGGTTCGGTTTGCAGTTCGGTCGCCGCCCGCGCCAGGAAATGCCGCGCCAGCACCGGCACGTCCTGCGCACGCTCGCGCAAAGGCGGCAGGCGCACGCGAATGACGTTGAGGCGGTGGTAGAGGTCTTCGCGGAAACGGCCGTCGGCGACTTCTTTTTCGAGGTCGCGGTTGGTGGCGGTGATCACTCGCACATCCACCTTGATCGGGGTGGTGCCGCCCACACGATAGAACTCGCCGTCGGACAGCACGCGCAGCAGGCGGGTTTGTAGATCCGTCGGCATTTCACCGATTTCGTCCAGAAACAGCGTGCCGCCATCGGCCTGTTCGAAGCGGCCCTTGCGCTGCATTTGCGCGCCGGTAAAGGCGCCGCGTTCATGGCCGAAGAATTCGGATTCCATCAGATCCTTCGGAATCGCCGCGGTATTGACGGCGATGAATTCCGATTTGGCGCGCGGGCTGTGCGCGTGCAGGGCCCGGGCCACCAGCTCCTTGCCGGCGCCGGTTTCACCGGTGATCAGCACGGTGATCTGCGAATGCGCCAGGCGACCGATGGCGCGAAACACTTCCTGCATGGCCGGCGCCTCGCCGATCAGCAGCGCGCCCTCGCCGGGCAACGCGGCGGCATCGGCCACGCTGGTTTTGCGCGCGGCGGCGCGCTGCACCAGCGTGGCCACGGCGTCGACATCAAACGGCTTGGGCAAATATTCAAACGCACCGCCCTTGTAGGCGGCCACCGCCGAATCCAGATCCGAATGCGCGGTGGTGATGATCACTGGCAGCGCGGGGTACTTGGCACGCACGCGCTCCATCAGCTCCAGGCCGTTGACGCCGGGCATGCGGATGTCGGAAATCAGGACATCGGGCGCGCCGTCTTCCAGCGCATCGAACAGTTCGGCAGCGCCGGGAAAGCTCTGCACCGCGAGGCCGTCGCCGCGCAGGGATTTTTCCAGCACCCAACGGATCGACTCGTCGTCATCCACGACCCAGACCTTGAGCGTCTTCACGAGTCTTGTGCCAGCGGCAGGAACATGGAAAACACCGTTTGACCGGGCCGCGACTTGCATTCGATGACGCCTCCATGACTGTGGATCAGGTGTTGCGCAATAGGCAGTCCCAGCCCCGTGCCCTCCGCGCGCGTGGTGACCATGGGAAAGAAAATCTTCTCCAGGATTTGCGCCGGGATGCCCGCGCCGGTGTCCTCGACATCGATCTGCGCCACCAACTTGTGCTGCTGGCTGTTGAGCGTGAGCTGGCGCCGTGCGCGCGTGCGCAGCAGAATCTGGCCGTGGTCGCCAATCGCCTGCAATGCGTTGCGCGCCAGGTTCAACAAGGCCTGAATCAGCTGCTCGCGGTCGGCCGACAGGTCCGGGATGCTCGGGTCGTAATCGCGCAATAACCGCACCCCGGCAGGCGCCTCGGCTGCCACCAGCTGGCGCACGTGTTCGGTGACTTCGTGGATATTGAGCTGCTCACGCTGCGGCAACCGGTTGGGCCCGAGCATGCGGTTGACCAGGTTTTGCAGCCGGTCCACCTCACGGATGATCACGCGCGTGTATTCGCGGTGTTCGGAGTCGGGAAATTCACGCTCCAGCAGTTGCGCCGCGCCCCGAATGCCCCCGAGCGGATTTTTTATTTCATGCGCGAGCCCGCGGACCATTTCACGGCTGGCATCAAAGCTGGCCAAGGCGAGTTCGTCGCGGCTGATGCGCAGATGCCGGTCAAGCGCCTGCATTTCCATCAGCAGGCCGGATTTTTTCCCCTGAGTCGGCGTTACCGTCCAGTCCACCGTCACCGATTCCTCACCATTTCTGTGCAGTTGTACTTCGCGCTCGATAAACCCGCTGCCCGCATCCAGCGCTTCACGCAACCGGGCTTCGTGCGGCCCAAAATGGGGCACGGCCAGCGGCAGCACCTGGCCGATCGCGCTTTTTCGACTGACTCCAAACAAGTGCTCGCAGGCCGAATTCACCGTGCTCACGCGCAAATCCCGGTCGAGCTCAACCACGGCTGTGGTGAGACTGTCGAGCAGGGTTTCGGAACGATGAACGCGGGTCAATCTCATAGAAGAATCCAGAGCAAGAACTGGGCCTTGGACTAACCTTGGAATCACATGCCCCAGAATAGCGCCAATCTTAACTATAAGCACTAATAAGGTGCATCTATGCTCTATTTCTGTGCCACCCGCTTGAGAGCGATTTGAGCCTTTTTGAGTTCTACTCGCAAATCCAGTGGTACTAAAAGTGTACCAATGGATTTAAGGACGTGCGAAAAACATGCGAAAACAGGCCCAAGCGGGTGGCATAAAAAAGCCCCGCATTTGCGGGGCTCTTGGTGCGGCGCCTGATTACAGGCTGTAGTACATATCAAACTCAATCGGGTGCGTGGTCATGCGAAAGCGCGTGACTTCCTGCATCTTCAGCTCGATGTAGGCGTCGATCAGATCGTCGGTGAACACGCCGCCCTGCTTGAGGAAGCTCGCGGTTCTTGTCCAGTGTTCCAGCGCCATGTCGAGGCTGTGGCAGACGCGCGGGATCTTCTTGTCCTCTTCCGGCGGCAGGTGGTAGAGGTCCTTGTCGCTGGGCTCGCCCGGATGGATCTTGTTCTTGATGCCGTCGAGACCCGCCATCATCATCGCGGTGAAAGCGAGGTAAGGGTTGGCTGAGGAATCCGGGAAGCGCACTTCGATGCGGCGGCCCTTGGGGTTCGCCACATACGGAATGCGGATCGACGCCGAGCGGTTGCGCGCCGAGTAGGCCAGCATCACCGGCGCCTCGAAGCCCGGGACCAGGCGCTTGTAGCTGTTGGTGCCCGGATTGGTGAAGGCGTTGATGGTCTTGGCGTGCTTGAGGATGCCGCCGATGTAATACAGCGCGATCTCCGACAGGCCGCCGTACTTGTCGCCGGTGAACAGGTTCTTGCCGCCCTTGGCCAGCGACTGGTGCACGTGCATGCCGCTGCCGTTGTCGCCGACGATCGGCTTGGGCATGAAGGTCGCGGTCTTGCCGAAGCTGTGGGCGACGTTCTGCACCACGTACTTGAGCTTGAGCACTTCGTCGGCCTTCTTGATCAGCGTGCCGAACTTGACGCCGATTTCGCACTGGCCGGCGGTGGCCACTTCATGGTGGTGCACTTCGCAGACCATGCCGACCTCTTCCAGCGTCGTGCACATGGCCGAGCGGATGTCCTGCAGCGAGTCGACCGGCGGCACCGGGAAGTAGCCGCCCTTGATGCCGGGGCGATGGCCCTTGTTGCCGCTCTCGTAGTCGCGTGCCGGAATTCCATGCCGCGTTCTTCGGCGTCGATCTCGACGAAGCAGCCCTTCATGCCGGCGTCCCACTTGCACCGAGTCGAAGATGAAGAATTCGTTTTCCGGGCCGAAGAAGGCGGTGTCGGCGATGCCGGTGGACTTCAGATAGGCCTCGGCGCGGCGTGCCAGTGAGCGCGGGTCGCGGGTATAGCCCTGCATGGTGGACGGCTCGATCACGTCGCAGCTCATCACCAGCGTGGGCTCTTCAAAGAACGGGTCGATGAAGGCGGAGTCGGCGTCGGGCATCAGGATCATGTCGGACTCGTTGATGCCCTTCCAGCCGGCGATCGAGGAGCCGTCGAACATCTTGCCGTCGGTGAACAGGGTGTCGTCCACCGTGTGCGCCGGTACCGATACGTGCTGCTCCTTGCCGCGCGTGTCGCAGAACCGGAAGTCCACGAACTTGACGCCTTTTTCCTTCATCAGCTTCATTACATTTTGACCCGACATGAATTCCCCCTGGCGATGGAACAATTAATTGAACAGAGATACGCCCGCCTACCCGGCAGGCTATGCCCCAAAATAAAGCAGATTTTGTGCCAGAAGGCGCCCCCACTAGCGATCCTACGGCGGCGGCAATCTTAGCCGATGCCTCGGTGACTGGCGCGCCCAGCCAGACTCAGTGCATTAGAATCCGCGCCCAAAGCGCCCATAGCTCAGCTGGATAGAGTACTTCCCTCCGAAGGAAGGGGTCGCAGGTTCGAATCCTGCTGGGCGCGCCATTTCAGAACCACCATAAGCATCGCATTCAACGTCCTCGGCGTGGGTGCCCCCGGTTTGGCGGCGGTCCGACAGTAGCGGCGCCGTATCGTGCGAGTGGGGCCAAAAATTGTGCCGGTTAGCGCACTGCAAGTAATAATCGATCTGCTATAACCTGTTGCCCGCCAGATAGTTAGGACAGCCCGCCGGATTCAATAGTTGAATCCGGCTCTCAAGGAATTACTGCGTGCGGTCAAAAATATTTTCTGCAACGCTGTTCAAGCGGCTGACCTTGCTTGCCATCGCCGGGATCTTGCCGGTAGCGGTCGCAACCGGGATCGCCATTTACGCGCTGGTGGATTCTCAGCGGGAAGCCGCCGTTGCAAAAAGCCTTGAGGTAACCCGCCTGGCGGCGTCTGCGATCGACGTCCAGCTGCAACGAAACATTGCCGCGCTGCGCATCCTGGCTTTGTCGCCAACTCTCGATAGCGGAAAGCTGGACGAATTCGCGATGCTCATCGACCGCCTGCTTGCTGACACGAGCAATTGGCAGTCGATTTCGCTATTGACGCCTGACGCAAAACTCGTGCGCGCCACCAACTTCACCCCCGGGGACTCATCCTATTTACTGGCCGACACCATTTCGTTTGCCGAAGTGATTGAGCGGCGAGAGCCTGTCGTGGGCCGCCTGATCAAACGCGCGGGCGACGTCTGGGGCATTGCCATTCGCTTGCCGGTATTACGCCAAGGCGAACTCAAATATGTGATCAGCGCCGTGGTGTCGCCGGAGTCCTTCCAGGATGTCGTGGAGTCCCAGGGGCTGCCTGATAATTGGACGCTGTCGGTGTTTGATGCCGGCGGGGCACGCATTGCACGTTCGCGAGATGCCGAGAAACACATGGGCACTTTCGCCGCCCCCACGCTTGTCCAGCTGATGGCCAGGCCCGATGCGCTTTTTGGCACCGGGCCCACGACCACGCTGGAAGGAGACAAAACTTACAGCGCATTCGTCCGGCTGCCCTGGTCGGGGTGGTCCGTGGCCATCGGCATACCTACCACGAGCGTCCTTGTCGGCCGAAATCGCTCCCTGATGCTTTATGGCGGCGGGGCACTTGCGTCGATACTGCTCGCGCTGCTGGCCGCGAGCCTGCTGGCTCAAAGGATCAATCGGCCTATTCATGATTTGCGGGCGGCCGCCGACTTATTCGGCAAAGGGGGGATTCCTCCCCCGGTCAAAACTCGAATTCACGAGTTATCCGCCCTGGGTGGCGCCCTGAATTCTGCCGCCATCGCGCGTGCAAAAACTGACCGCAAACTGCTGGAACAGGAACAATTCCTCAACGCCACGTTTCAACAGGCAGCTATTGGTATTGCAACGGCGAATCTGGAGGGCAGATTCGAGCGGGTGAATCAGCGCTTTTGCAACATCCTGGGCTATACAACCGAAGAATTGCGTGAGCGCACCGTGAGGGACGTCACTCATTCCATCGACCAGGAGCTCACCCAAGCGCGCATCGGGGATCTTCTGGCGGGTCGAATTGCCGAATACACTCTCGAAAAAAGGTACGTGCGCAAGGACGGAAGCTCGGTCTGGTGCAAGGCTACTGTCAATCTGCTGCGCGATCACACGGGCGCGCCGCGATGGTTCATCGCCGCCGTTGACGACATTTCGCACCGCATGCAGACCGAACTGGCGTTGCGGCGCAGCGAAGAAATCGCCAGCACTGTGGTCGCCAACTCTGACGATTGCATCTTTATGCTCGAGGGCAATGGCCGGATCGTCTGGACCAACGATCACGTTCTGCGCGCGCTCCCCGAACACAGAGCCGGAACGCAGGCGGGAAGCTCATGGATCGATTTGTGGCGACCCGAAGACCGCGTTACTGCTCGCGAGGCCATCAGCTCCGCCCAATCGCAGGGCGTCGGAGCCATGGTGGGGTGCATCGAAGGGCGAGACCGGTCTAATTGGTGGGACGTGCGCATGACCGTGATCCATGGCGCAGAAGGCACGGCAGACCAGTTACTCGCCGTGGCGCGCGAGGTCACCGATCGCTTTCAAGATGAAGGGGCGATGCGCGATGAGGGCCGCATCCTCGAGATTCTGAACACAACTGGCGCGAAGCTGGCGTCGCAACTTGAATTAAAAGAGCTCGTGCAATCGGTTACCGATGCCGCAACCGAACTCTGTGGCGCACAGTTCGGGGCGTTCTTTTACAACACGATCGACGAACGCGGCAATGCCTACCAGCTCTATACGCTATCCGGGGCTCCAATAGAGGCATTTTCCAAATTCGGGCATCCCCGGGCCACGCCGATCTTTGCGCCCACCTTTACCGGGGGGGCACCCATACGGGTCGACGATGTGATGGCCGACTCAAGGTATGGAAATCTCTCACCGCACTACGGCATGCCCAAGGGACATTTACCGGTCAGGAGCTACCTCGCGGTCTCCGTGATCTCGCGATCCGGTGAGGTAATCGGCGGCTTGTTTTTCGGCCATCCGGCGCCGGGGGTTTTCACCGAGCGCTCCGAAAGGCTGATCGTCGGGCTGGCCGCCCAGGCCGCGGTGGCCATCGATAACGCGCGGCTTTATGAGCGCTCGCGACACGATGCAGCGGAACGCGCAGAACTTCTGGAAAGCGAGCGCGCCGCGCGCGCGCAGGCCGAACGCGAAAGCAGTGTTAAAGACGAATTTCTGGCCACTCTGTCGCATGAATTGCGCACGCCCCTGAGTGCCATTCTTGGCTGGGCGCAGATTTTGCGCCGGCAGAATATCGGTGAAGACGAGCGCATGCGCGGGGTCGAGACGATCGAGCGTAATGCTCGCATCCAGGCGCAACTGATTGACGACCTGCTCGACATGAGCCGCATTGTGGCCGGCAAGGTCCGTCTGGATGTCCAATCACTCATGCCGGCGGAGGTCGTTGAGGCCGCCATAGCCGCCTTGCGGCCGGCGATCGACGCGAAAGCCATCAAGCTGGGGGTGGTATTGGACTCGTCGGCGGGGCCCGTTAATGGCGATCCCTCGCGGCTTCAACAGGTCGTATGGAACCTGTTATCAAATGCCATTAAATTCACGCCCCGCGATGGCCGCATCCAGGTAACGCTGAAGCGGTTTCAGTCTTCGGTCGAAATAGGCGTGACCGATACCGGCGTCGGTATCCAAACGGATCTCCTGGCGCGCATTTTTGAGCGCTTCCGCCAGGCCGATTCTTCCACCACGCGTCGTCACGGGGGTTTAGGGCTTGGACTGGCGATTTGTAAGCAGTTGGTCGAATTGCACGGCGGGACGATCAAAGCCACAAGCCAGGGTGAGGGCAAGGGCTCGGCCTTTACCGTGTATCTGCCCATAGCGGCGGTAGGGGAATTGCATGTCAGTGAACGCGCCCCGGTCGCCAGCCCGGCACCCGCACTGGCGCCCCTTGTTTCACCACCCGACTTGTCCGGCGTTCGTGTGCTGGTGGTCGATGATGACCGCGACACGCGTGAACTCATCGCCCGGCTGCTTGACGAATGTGGGGCCATAATCCTCACCGCCTCCTCCGCGCAGGAAGGTCTCGTGGCATTAAAAAGTGCTCGGCCCGATGTTCTGTTGTCGGATATCGGCATGCCGGATATCGATGGTTATGAATTTCTCAAACGCGTGCGGGCTTTGAATGCGGATGAAGGGGGGAACACCCCGGCGATCGCACTTACGGCTTTCGCGCGTTCAGTAGATCGCACCCGCGCATTACATGCGGGGTTCCTGGTGCATGTGGCCAAGCCGGTAGAACCGGCGGAATTGCTAGTCACGGTGGCCTCGGTGGCTAAACGCCTGCAAGCAGAATCCTCCTGACGACGACGCCCCAAATTTTCTGCCCCTAGCAAACGCCCTTCCGACACAATTTGCAGAGTCTCTGCCAGATCAAGTTGAAACTGCGGCTGGACGCGGAGTGACGCAACAGCCCAAACTACAGCGGTATTGAAGCGCGCCCGTAGCTCAACCGGATAGAGCATCAGGCTTCGAACCTGAGGGTTGGGAGTTCAAGTCTCTCCGGGCGCACCAGATTATTCGAACCAGGCTTCCACCCGGTTACGCCCTTCGCGCTTGGCCTTGTACAGCGCGGCGTCGGCGTTGCGCAGCAGCTCGGTGAGGTCGCGGGTATGGCTGCGCAGGCTGGCGACGCCAATGCTGATGGTGAAACCGAACTCGGTGGTGCCGGCGCGCATGCGTTTTTCCATGATCTTCAGGCGCAGGCGCTGGGCCATCTCCAATGCCGGCTCCTTGTTGGCACGCGGCAGGCCAACGGCGAATTCCTCGCCGCCGATGCGGCCGACGAAATCGATCTTGCGCACCTGCTCCAGGCAGCCCTTGGACAACAGGATGATCGCCTGGTCGCCGACTTCGTGGCCGTAGGTGTCGTTGATGTTCTTGAAGTGATCGATGTCGATCAACATCATCGACAACGGTTCGGAAAACCGCCGCGCACGCTCGATCTCCTGCGTCGCCAGTTCGGTGAAGTGGCCACGGTTGAACAGCCCGGTGAGGGGGTCGCGGGTGGCACGGCTGTATAGCGCCTGCTCGCGGCGCTTGAGTTCGGTGATGTCCTGGAACACTTCGACAAAGCCGAGCAGCTCGCCGGATTCGCTACGCACCACATCCATGGTCGACATGGCCACGAACGTCTCGCCGTTCTTGCGCACGCGGTTTTGCTCTTGCCGCGCGTGACGGTTGGTACGCACAAACTGGATGGTTTTTTCAGGGGTGCTGTCCGCGCGCAGCGCCTCGGTGAAGAGGCGCGAAAAAGGCACGCCGCGAATCTCGGCCTCGGTCCAGTTGGTGATGTTCTGCGCGCCCAGGTTCCAGCTGCGCACGCGGCATTCCTTGTCGAGCATGTAAATGCCGTAGGCGGTGATGTGCTTCACCATCTCCGCGTATTGCTCGGGGTTGGTGCGCAACAGCGCCTCGTGGCGCGCCGGGTTGATGTCGCCAAACCGGTCGAGCGCCGGGTCGCGGCGCGGCGCGGCGACGGGAATCGGTGCGGCAGGGTCCTGCGACGGGTCCATGCGGGTATTTAAAGGGCTTTGCCGGATTGTAACTCCGCTATGCTGCGCCGCCATTTTTTTGAGCTGCTGTCATGAATCGCGCCGTACTCGCCGCCGCCGGGGCCTACCTGATCTGGGGCCTGTTCCCGATTTACTGGAAGGCGCTGTCGGCGGTCCCGGCGCTGCAGATCGGCGCACACCGGCTGGTCTGGTGCGCGGTGTTCGTGTTCGGCTTTTTGTTCAGTGTCAGCGGGTGGCGCTGGATCCCGGCGCTTTCACGGCAGCCGCGTACGCTGCGCTTGCTGTTGACCAGCGCGGCGCTGATCGGCGGCAACTGGTGGCTGTACATCTGGGCCGTCAACAGCGGGCACATCGTCGAAACCAGCCTGGGCTATTTCATCAACCCGCTGGTCAGCGTCGCCCTGGGCGTGCTGGTGCTCGGTGAGCGCTTGCGCCCCCTGCAATGGGCATGCGTGGGACTCGCCGCATGCGGCGTGCTGTATCTGGCGGTCGAATTCGCGCGACTGCCGTGGATCGCCTTGATCCTGGCGTTTTCGTTCGGTGGTTATGGCCTGTGCCGCAAGCTCGCGACGGTGGATCCGGTGCAAGGACTGGCGGTGGAGAACAGCGTGCTGCTGCTGCCGTCGTTGGCCATCATTTTCTGGGCGCATAGCGCTGGATCGGGTTCGTTCACCCATCTGGGGGCCGGCACCGACGCACTGCTGGTGATATCAGGGCTGGTCACGGCGGTGCCGCTGGTGCTGTTCGCCTACGGGGCGCGGCGCATCCCGTTGTCGCAGATCGGGCTTTTGCAATACATCGCCCCGACGCTGCAATTGATATGCGGCGTGTTCATTTACGGCGAAGCATTCACACACACCCATGCCGTCGGATTCGCCCTGATCTGGACTGCGCTGGCAATCTACGCCGCCGAAAGCATGCTGCGGTCGCGTCAAAAACACTTACCCGCTTAAGTGCCGCAAAGGCAGTTTTGGCAACAAGCTGAAAAATCAGTGGTACGATTTTAGTACCACTGATTATTCAAACTGCGCCAGAACTGCTCCAAAAGATGTTCAAGCGGGTGGAGGTTCCAGGGTCGTCAATAGGCGTTGCAACGCACCGCGATTGGCTTCCACTGCCTTTTTCCCGGACTCACCCCGGCGCGTGCGCTCGGCTGAATCGTTCAGCAGCCGCCCAAGATGCGCGCTCAAGTCTTCGGCGCGGCATTGCAGCGCCGCGCCGTTTTCAACCAGCAACTGCGCCGCGCCAAGAAAATTGTGCATGTGCGGCCCGAATAAAACCGGCAGCCCCAGCGCCGCAGGCTCCAGCACGTTATGACCGCCGACCGGCACCAGACTGCCGCCGACAAATGCCACATCGCTCGCCGCGAGGTAGGCGAACATCTCGCCCATGCTGTCGCCTAGAAAAACGTGCGGGTCGCGGGAGGCGGGGTGCGGCGAGCTGCGCCGCATGAAACGCATGCCGGATTTTTCGATCAGCCGCGCGACGGTGTCGAATCGCTGCGGATGGCGCGGCACCAGAATCAGCAGTGCTTGCGGCAACTGCCGGAGCAGCTGCTGATGGCTTTTGAGCAGCTCAGCCTCTTCCTCTTCATGCGTGCTGGCCGCAATCCATACCGGCCGCGACGCGCCCAACTGTTGTCGCAATTCGAGTCCGCGCGCGCGCTGCTCGGTAGGCACCGTGAGTTCGTATTTGAGATTGCCCATCACGCTGACGCGCGGCGCGCCGAGCGCGCGAAAACGTTCCGCATCCAGCTCGCTTTGCGCGGCAATTTGCGTCGTGCACGCCAGCACTTCGCGGATGAATCCGCCGAGGCGCGAATAGCCCTTGAGCGAACGTGGCGACAGTCGCGCATTAGCGATAGTCAGCGGAATGCCGCGCGCCTTTACGGCCTGCAGCAGGTTCGGCCACAGTTCGGTTTCCATGATGACGACCTGTCGTGGCCGCGCGGCGTCGAGGAAACGCGTCACCGCGCCGGGCAGGTCATACGGCACATAACTGTGAATCACGCGGCCGCCGAGCGCCGCCTGCACGCGCGCCGAGCCAGTGGGCGTCATGGTCGTCATCCAGACGTGGCCGCGGCCGTGGCGCGCAAGCAACTCGTTGACCAGCGGCAGCGCCGACAGCGCCTCGCCGACACTGACCGCATGGACCCAGACGGCCACGCCCCCCGGGGCCCGCGGCACAAACCCAAAACGCTCGGGCCAGCGCTGCCAATAGTCGCGCAGCGAAAATCCGCGCCAGATCAGGCGCAGCAGCAAAAACGGCGTCAGCAGATACAGCAAGAAGGTGTAGAGGATGCGCACGGTGGAAGCATAATGCCCGCATGAATGCCGTAAAACCCAAAGTGTCGGCGGTGCTGATCACGCTCAACGCCGCCGCGCACCTGTCGGAATGCCTGGCCGGGTTGAAGTGGTGCGACGAAATCGTGGTGCTCGACGGCGGCAGCTGCGATGCCACCGAAAAAATCTGCCGCGAATTTGGCGCGCGCTTTCACACCGAGCTGCGCTGGCCTGGTTTTGGCATCCAGAAAAACCGCGCGGTCGCGCTGGCCGGAGGCGATTGGGTTTTATCGATCGATGCCGACGAAATCTGCACGCCGGAATTGCGCAACGAAATCGAGCGCGTGCTGGCGGACGGCGGCCCCTACGCCGCGTATGAAATGCCGCGGCGCTCAAGTTTTTGCGGCCATTGGATGCGCCACGGCGGCTGGTGGCCGGATCACGTGACGCGTTTGTTTCGTCGTGGCGCGGCGCGGTTTTCCGACGACGTGGTTCACGAGCGGCTGATCGTCGAAGGCGCCATTCAAAAGTTGAATGAGCCCTTGTTGCACTACACCTACGACACCATGGCACAGGCGCTGGAAAAGCAGGACCGCTATTCAACGCTCGGCGCACAACAAGCGTTTGCGCAAGGCAAGACCGCGACCCCATTCACAGCGGCAACGCATGGCTTGTGGACGTTGGTGCGCACCTATCTTCTGCGTCGTGGCCTGCTCGATGGCCGCGCGGGCTGGATGTTGGCGAGCTATAACGCGCGCACCACCTACCTGCGCTACCTCAAACTCTGGGAACTAGGCCGCGCAAGGCGCTGAGCACGTTTTCCACGCTGACCGTCGTCGGGCGCTTGCGGTCAATGGTGTCTTGCGATGAAGAGCGCAGATGAACCTGGTGGGCGCCGATGGCCCCGGTCAGCGCCGGCAGCGTCGGTCCATACAGCGTCACCATGGGCGTCGCCAGGGCGGCCGCCAGGTGCGCAAGGCCGGTGTCCACACCCACCACGCAGCGCGCCTGCGCCAGCAGCCCGGCGAGCTGCGTCAGGGTCTGGCGCTCGGGCACCTCACCGCCAAAGTCGGCGGCAATTTGCACGGCCTGCTCGCGCTCCACCGGCGTGCCCCACGGCAGCACGATGTTGAGCCCCTGCGCGCGCAGCGCGCGGCCCAGTTGCTGCCAATGCGCCACCGGCCACAGCTTGCTCGCCCACGTCGTCGCGTGCAAAAACACGGCGTACGGACGCGCCTGCGAGGGCGCGAGAAAGCGCGCGCGATCAAGGCCAAAATCCGCGGGCGTCTGCGGCAGCGGATAGCCGATCGACAGCGCAAACAACTGACGCAAACGCTGCACCGCATGAGATTCTTCGCGGGCCGCGATGCGGACGCGGTGCTGATAGAACAGCGCCGCCAGCGGTTCGCGCGCACTTGTAAACCCCGGGCCGGCGCGCACGCCCCGAGCCTGTGACGCCAGCCACGCGCTCTTGATCAGCCCCTGCGCATCGAGCACCCGGTCGTAACTTTCGCGCCGCAGCTCTTTACGAAAGCGCGCCCATTCGCCGCTGGACCGAGCCGCCCCAATATCCTTGCGCCAGCGCCGTAACGCGCACGGAATCACCCGGTTCACGGCCGGATGCCAGGCCGGGATCTCGGCGAAGGCCTCTTCCACCACCCAATCACATTGCAGGCTGGGCCGCGCACGCGCCGCATCGGTGAGCGCCGCCAGTGCGTGCAGCACGTCGCCCAGCGAGGAAGTTTTAACGATCAGCAGACGCATTGCGATATATTACGCGTCGACATTTTTCAAATCCGAGGTTCGCGTGAAACTCCTGCTTGCCGCATGGTTGTTTTTTGGTTTTTCATCCGCATTGTGGGCGGCGGCACCGCCGGTGGATGAAGCGCGCGCCCTGCTCGCCAGCGGCCAGACCGACAACGCCTTGCGCGTGATCGAATCGCACCTGTCGGCGGCGCCAGACGACGCGGAAGGGCGCTTCCTGCGCGGGCTGATCCTGGTCAAGCTCAATAAAACCTCTGATGCGCTTAAAGTGTTCGCCGAGCTGACCCGCGACTACCCGCAGCTGCCCGAGCCGTACAACAACCTCGCGGTGATCTACGCCCAGCAGGGCGACTACGAAAAAGCCCGCGACGCGCTCGAAGCGGCGTTGGCCACCCATCCGTCCTATGCCACCGCGCACGAAAATCTGGGCGACATCTACGCCGCGCTGGCCGGCGCCGCCTACAACCGCGCGCTGTCGCTGGACCAGAGCAACGCCGGCGTGCGCACCAAGCTGAGCCTGGTCAGCCAGCTCGACACGCAGGATCGCAACGCCGTGCCGCGGCCGTCGCTGGCCACCAGCCCCGGCCTGCCGCCGCCCGCCGAAGTACCGGCCGCGCCGCCAGTGGCCAGCCCGGAAACCGCCGCGATCACCGCCGCGGTGCAGACTTGGGCCAAGGCCTGGTCGACGCGCAATCTTGACGGTTACTTCGCCGCCTATGACAGTGATTTTCGTCCCGAAAACGGGCTGGCGCGTGCCGATTGGGAGTCGCAACGCCGCGAGCGCATCCGCAAGCCGCAGAGCATTAACGTGGCCGTGTCGAACATTTCGGTTGTGCGCGTGGAAGGCGAGCGCATGCAGGCGCAGTTCCGCCAGAAATACACCTCGGACCTGCTGTCCAACGAGATCACCAAGGTGCTGGAATTCCGCAATAGCGGCGGCACCTGGAAAATCGTCCGCGAATTCGCCCGCTGACCAGGGCCTGTTTTTCCGTGATCCGCGCCTTGCTGGCGACGCTGGGGCTGTGGAGCGCATTGGCGGGCGCCGCTCCCACACCCGAGCAGCAGTGGCTGTCCGCCGCTGAGCAGTTTGAGCAAGGACAACTGACCGAGGCCGAAAAAAGCCTGCAGGCGTTGCTCAAGCAACAGCCCAACTTCCGGCTGGCGCGCTGGCTGTATGGAGACCTGCTGGCTGCGCGCTCCGGCAAAAAGTTAAAACCGCCCGCCGGCAGCGGTGATCTCAAGGCGCAGGACCTGGCCGATGAAGCGAGCCTGCGCCTGCAAGGCCTGCGCGCACCGCCACCCGCCGGGCACCTGCCCGACACTTTGCTGCAGCCCAGCTGGACGACCCGGCACATCGCCGTGGTCGATCTGTCGCGCGCCCGCCTGCACCTAATCGAAAACAAGGGTGGCAAATTGCAGCCCTTGCGCAGCCATTTTGTCGGCATCGGCCGCAAGGGCTTTGGCAAGCAGACGCAAGGAGATCTGCGCACGCCGGTGGGGGTTTATCGAATCACCGGATTCACGCCCGACAGCGAACTGCCGGAACTCTATGGCGCCGGCTCACTGCCGCTGGACTATCCCAATCTCTGGGACCAGCGCAAAAAGCGCAGCGGCTCCGGCATCTGGCTGCATGGCGTGCCGCGCCAAACCTATGTGCGCCCGCCGCGCTCCAGCGAAGGCTGCGTGACCCTGTCAAACGAGGAATTGCTTGCGCTAAAACCCTACCTTCTGCCGGGCAAGACGCCGGTCATTCTCAGCGACAAGGTCAACTGGGTTTCGCCCGCCGACCTGGAAGCCGCGCGCAAGGATTTTCTGCCGCAGATCGAAAGCTGGCGGCAGGCGTGGTCGTCCAAGAACACCGCGCGTTATCTGGCGTACTACGCCAAAGACTTCATCAGCGAAGACGGGATGAATCTCGCCCAGTTCACGGTCTTCAAGCGGCGTGTCAACGACGGCAAAAAGTACATCAAGGTCGCGCTGACCGAAGTCGAGGCCTATCGCTATCCCGGTGAATCTAACTTGGTGATGGTGCGCTTCAAGCAGGATTACCGCAGTGACAATTTGTCCAGAGTTTCGCGCAAACAGCAGCTCTGGCGGCGCAATGGCGCAGGCCCGTGGGGCATCGTCAGCGAGGAGATGTTGTAGCGGGCACGTTCTGGTCCAGCCAGACCAGCAGGTCGTCCCATAAGGCCGCGTTCTGGGTCGTCGACGGCAGGGCGCCGGCCTTGGGTAATTCCAGCGTGATGGTCGGCAGCTTGAGTTTCAGCCCCGCGTAATTGCCCAACGATCCCGGATAAGTCCCCAGTTGGCGCAAATCCAGGAAACCGATTTTGCGCGGCGGTGTGCGTGGGCCGTCGTAATCGAGCACGCCATAAGGCGCATGAACCTGGATGATCGCCGCCGGCTTGAATGACTCGATCTCCGACGCCAGCCAGCGCACTTCCGGCTCCGACTGCGCCCGGGCGCCGGGATAACGCCGCGGGTCATTTTTGGTGCGCTTCTGCCAGTAATTCAGCGCGTTGCGGCTCCAGTCCGGGGTGTCGAAATTGCGGTTGAGGTCCACGCCGCGGGCGTTAACGCGCGTGGATTTTTGCCTGAGCAGACCATCGGGGTTCAGACACGGCACCACATGCCAATGGAATTTCAGTGCGCCGCCACGCCCAAGCTGTTTTTGCATCCATTGAAAGACGATACTGACCGAGGACAGTTCATCGCCGTGAATGCCGCCGACCAGCAGCACGCGGCGCGTTGCAGGGGTGCCTGTGCGCGCCGGGTAGTCGCGCAATAGAATCGGTTTTTGCTGCACCGATTGCGCCGCCGCGATCAGGCCGGCTTGTTCGCAACCGGCTTTGCTGACGCTGGCGAGTTTCTGGCCCAGCGCCCGGCAGGCTTCGGTAACCGCCGGGCTGGAAAATGACGCGGCTGAAAAAAACGCGAGCGTCGCGATGAAAAGCAGGCGACGCATTAAGAGGTTTACTTACGCTCCTTGCGCACTTTCTCGATCAGGAAATCCACCACCTTGAACACTTTGTCCTGCCCGCCGGCCAGCGAGGGGCCGGTCAGGTAAGAGCCGCCGACGATCACCATCGGCACGCTGGAAATGCCGTAGCCGCGCAATTCGTCCTCGGCGCGGCGCAGCTGCGTGTCAACGACAAAACTATTGAAGGCGCCGTCGAAATCCTTGGCGTTCATGCCGGTGGTGACGACGAAAAAGCTGCGCAGCGAATCGGGGGTATCCATCGGTTTGGGGCTCTTGCCGTGCATGGCCTCGAACAGGGCCTTGTGCACCAGATCCAGCACACCGAGCGTCTGCGCGGTGTAGAACATCTTGCTGTGCAGCTCGCCCACCGGGCGACCGAGCGAGGAGGGCAGGCGCGCAAAATCCACGTCGGCCGGCTTGGTCTTCAGCCACTTTTCAACGTAGGGGTCGAAGTCGGCGCAATGCGGGCAGCCGTACCAGAACGCTTCGCGCACCTCGATGCGCTTGGCGTCGGTGGGCGTTGAGGGCGTCAGTGCGCGCTTGTAATGCTGATCGAGCTTCCAGGCCTCTTCGGGAGCAGCGGTGCAGGCCAAAGGCAGTAGGGACAGGAGCGCAATCGCGCCACGAGCAAAGAATTGCATGAATGTTTCCTCTTATTGCAGGCCGGAGATATAGGAAGACAGCGCAGCGATTTCGGCGTCGCTGAGCTTGTTGGCAATGCCGAGCATCATCGGCCCGGTGATCCGTTCACCCGAGCGATAGGCTTTGAGCTGTTTTTCGGTGTAGGCGGAATTCTGTCCGGCGATCTGCGGATACTTTGCCCCCTCAATGCCGGCACCCGCAGGTCCGTGGCAGGCGCCGCAGGCCGGCAGGCTGCGCGCGACATCGCCCGCGCGGTAGAGTTTTTCACCGAGGGCGATGGAGTCCTGGCTGCCCAGTCCGGGCACCTGTCTTTGCGCGGCAAAGAATGCCCCGAGATCGTCCATGTCGGCGTCCGAAAGATTGGCGACCTGGGCCTGCATCACGGGGTCCTTGCGCTGGCCAGACTTGAACGCCTTGAGCTGCTTGACCGTGAACGCCGCGCTCTGGCCGGCAAGCTTGGGCCACTGCGGGCTGATCGCGCCATTGCCGCCGGGGCCATGACAGGCGCCGCAGGCCGCCGCCTTGGTGGCGCCCGACTCAATCGAGCCGCCGGTATACGGGTCGTGCGCTGTGCCGTGTTCGGCAAAGGCTTGCGGCGCGTAAGCGAGCGGGCTCATGGAGAGTACGACAGCGGCAAGCAGGGGGCGGTTCATAAAAGCTTCCTGAAGAGTGCGTGTTAAGTTGCGGCGAAATCTTACACTAGGACGTCATGGGCACCGTCGCCGTAAATCCTTTCCGCGTTGCGCGATTCATCATGTCCTGCGCGCATCTGGAACAACTCCCCGAACCCGACGTGCCGGAGATCGCCATTGCCGGACGATCGAATGCCGGCAAGTCCAGCGCACTGAATGCGCTGTGCGACCAGAAAAACCTCGCACGGGTTTCCAAAACGCCCGGGCGCACGCAACTGCTGAATTATTTCGAGGTGGCCCATCTGGGACGGATCGTCGACCTGCCCGGCTATGGCTATGCCGCGGTGCCGGGCAAAACGCGCCACGAATGGGGCGAACTGGTCACCGGCTATATCGAGAGCCGCGAGAACCTGCGCGGGCTGGTGCTGGTGATGGACATCCGCCATCCACTGATGGATTACGACTTGCAATTGCTGGGCTGGGCGTTCAAGCAAAACCGCTTTTTGCATTGCCTTTTGACCAAGAGCGACAAGCTGGCGTCCGGGGCGGCCAAAAACACATTGCAGCGCGTCCGCGAAAAACTCGGCGGACGGGCGACCGCCGATCTGTTTTCCGCACATGAAAAAACCGGCATCCCCGAAGCAATTGCGCGCTTACAGCCCTGGTTCGGCACTTCTGACTGAAACACGCCTGTGGATGACGCGATCTTGAGAGGGGACGTGACGTGCCCCATAAAAAAGCCCCGCGGGTTAGCGCGGGGCTAAGTTTTCCGGCTTGGGGAAACCGGCCCGCTCAGGGAGTGAGAACGGGGAGCGTCAGGGGTGGCGCTCGGGTATATGACACACCCCTTGCCGGCTTAGTTCAATCGGATAATTCGTACTGGTGTCAGTGACTTGCGTGACCAGCGCTTTGGGCCTGCGGGCTATGTGCCTGATTCCATTCACTTCCGATTCCCCAGTCCGCAACCAGCGGTATGGAAAGTCTAGTAATGCGGCACATGCGGTCGGCCAGCACCGGCGCGAACTGCTTCACGATTGCGGACGGCCCTTCAAAAACCAGTTCGTCGTGCACCTGCATGATCATGCGAATTTCGGGCTGCTCGCGGGTGAGATAGGCGTGCAGATCAATCATCGCCAGCTTGATCAGGTCGGCCGCAGTGCCCTGCAACGGCGCGTTGATCGCGGTGCGTTCGGCGTACTGCCGCTGCGCCTGATTCTTCGAGCGGATGTTCGGCAGATACAGCCGCCGGCCGAACAACGTTTCGACGAAACCCTGCGTGCGCGCCTTTTCCTTGGTTTCGTCCATGAATTGCTTGACGCCGGCATAGCGCTCGAAGAATTTCTCCATGTAGCTGCCCGCCTCGCTGCGCGCGATGCCCAGTTGCTTGGCCAGCCCGAACGCCGACATGCCGTAAATCAAGCCGAAGTTGATCGCCTTGGCCGCGCGTCGCTGGTCGGATGTCACCTGCTCCGGCGACAGGCCGAAGACCTCGGCGGCGGTGGCCTGGTGAATATCAAGACCCTTCTTGAATGCGTCCTGCAGGCGCGGGTCGCCCGACAGATGCGCCATCAGCCGCAACTCGATCTGCGAATAATCAATCGACAGCAGCGACGAATCTTTTGCGGCGACGAAGGCCTGACGGATGCGCCGGCCCTCGTCGGTGCGCACCGGGATGTTCTGCAGGTTCGGGTCGGAGGATGACAATCGGCCCGGTCGCGGCGACCGCCTGGTGATACGAGGTATGCACGCGGCCGGTCTGCGGGTTGATCTGCTTGCGGCAGCGTCTCGGTGTAGGTCGAGCGCAGCTTGGCCAGCTCGCGCCAGTCGAGAATCAATCTTGGCAGCGGATGCTGTTCGGCGAGTTCGTCGAGCACATCCTCGGCGGTCGACGGCTGGCCCTTGGGCGTCTTGACCAAGCACCGGCAGTTTCAGTTTTTCATAGAGGATCTGCTGCAACTGCAGCGGCGAACCGAGATTGAATTCGCTGCCCGGCCTCCTTCCAGCACAGCAGCTGGTACTCGTCCATGCGCTGTGCGAATTCCTGGCTGATGCGGCCCAGCAGTCCGGTGTCGATGCACACGCCGTTGCTGCTCGATCTGCGCCAGCACCGGCACCAGCGGCATCTCGATGGTTTCGAAGACGCGCTTGAGGCGCCTCCACCGCGACCACGCGCGGGTGCAAAGCCTGGTGCAAGCGCAGCGTGATGTCGGCATCCTCGGCCGAATACTCGGCGGCTTTTTCGATCGAAACCTGGTTGAAACGTGAATCTGCGTCTTGCCCTTGCCGGTGACGTCCGCGAACTGGATCGTCGGGTGGTTCAGATATTTTTGCGCCAGCGTGTCCATGTCATGACGGTTGGCGCCGGCGTCGAGCACGTAGCGACTCCAGCATCGTGTCGTAAGCCACGCCCCGCCACATCGATGCCATGGCGGTGAAGCACGTTGAGGTCGTACTTGATGTGCTGGCCGAGCTTGGGCTTGGTGTCGTCTTCAAGCATCGGCTTGAGCCGGGCAAGCACCGATGGCATAGCAAGTTGCTTTGGCGCGCCAAGATAGCTGTGCGCCAGCGGCACGTACCAGCCATGCCCGGCCTCGACCGCGAACGACAGCCCCACCAGCCGCGCCTGCTGCGAATCGAGGCTGTCGGTCTCGGTGTCGAGGCAGATCAGCGGCGCGACTTTAAGTTTCTCCAGCATCGCGGCGAACGCGGATTCATCCAGGACTGTTTCTGTGCGGGTTTTGGGTGATTGGCTTGGCGGTGAGGATGCCGGTGCGGGCGCCGGCATCTGGCTCGAAACCACGGCGGCAGTCGGCGGCGAGGTCGCGGGCACGGCGGGCGCCCAGTTCCTCGAGCCAACGATTGAAGCCCATGCGCTTGTAAATCATCGCGAGCTTGCCCTTGTCCGGCTCGCCCGGTCGCAGGTCATCAACGCTCTCGGTTAATTTCAAGTCGCAGCGGATGGTCGTCAGCTGCCGCGCACAGCGGCAACACCGCCAGCGCGGCGCGCAGATTCTCGCCAAGCTTGCCCTTGACCTCGCCGGCGCGCGCCACCAGCGCATCGAGCGAGCCATATTCCTTGAGCAGCTTGGCCGCGGTTTTCTCGCCGACGCCGGGTACGCCCGGAATGTTGTCGGAGCTGTCGCCCATCAGCGCCAGGTAATCGATGATGCGCTCCGGCCGCTACGCCGAATTTCTGCCGGCACCGCGGCGGCATCGAGCGTGCGGTTCTTCATGGTGTCGAGCAGTTGCACGCGCTCGTCCACCAGCTGCGCCATGTCCTTGTCGCCAGTGACGATGAGCACCGGCAAGCCCTGTTCGCGGCGCCTGACGCGCCAGCGTGCCGATCACGTCGTCGGCCTCGAAATTCGGCACCTGCAATACCGGCAGTCCCAGTGCTTCGATCAGCTCGCGCACGATGGGGAACTGCCGCGACAATTCTTCCGGCGTTTCGTCGCGCGTGGCCTTGTAGTCCGCATAGAGCTCGTTGCGGAACGTCGGCCCCGGCGGATCGAAAATCACCGCGATGCGCTCAGGGGCGTAATCCTTTTGCAGGCGCTTGAGCATGCTGGTCATGCCAAAGACCGCGCCGGTGGGCTCGCCCTGCGGATTGGTCAGCGGCGGCAGCGCGTGGAACGCGCGGAACAGCCAGCTGGAGCCGTCGATGAGAATGAGCGGCTTAGCGCTCATTCGGACAACAGCGTTTCGCCGCGGACCAGGTCGTCGAAAGATTCGCGCGCGCGGATCAGGTGCGACTGCTTGCCGTCGACCAGCACTTCGGCGGCGCGCGGCCGCGTGTTGTAGTTCGACGCCATGGTGAAGCCATAGGCGCCGGCGGTGCGAATCGCCAACAGGTCGCCCGCGGCCGCGCTCAATTCGCGGTCGCGCGCCAGCCAGTCGCCGGATTCGCATACCGGTCCGACGACGTCATAAATCCGGGCCTCGCCCGCAACCCGATGGACCGGGACGATATCCATCCAGGCCTGATAAAGCGCGGGGCGCATCAGGTCGTTCATCGCTGCGTCAACGACCAGCGAAATTCTTGTCCGCGGTCGGCTTTTGGTATTCGACTCGCGTCACCAGAATGCCGGCGTTGCCGGCGATGGCCCGGCCTGGCGCCTGAATCAGTTTCAGGGGCCGGCCTCCCGGACGGCTCTTCAGTTTGGCCAGCACGGCACGCGCAAGCTCAGCCGGCTCCGGGGGAGTTTCGTCGCGGTAACGCACGCCAAGGCCGCCGCCAATGTCGAGATGCTCAATCCGAATGCCGCCGTCGTCGAGTTTGTCGATCAGCCGCAGCAGCCGATCGAGCGCATCAAGGTGTGGCGAGACCTCCAGCAACTGCGAGCCGATGTGACAGCCAATGCCGGTGACGAGGAGCCCCGGCATTTTTGCGGCGGCGGCATACAGCCGCTCCGCCTCGCCGATTTCGACTCCGAACTTGTTGTTCTTGAGCCCGGTCGAGATATACGGATGGGTTTTTGGGTCGACATCCGGGTTTACGCGCAGCGCGAGGCGCGCGCGGCGCTTCTGCGCCACCGCGATTTCGTTCAGGCGCGTCAGCTCGGATTCGGATTCAACATTGAAACAATGGATTCCTGCGAGCAGCGCCTGCTTGATCTCGGCCGCCGATTTGCCGACGCCGGAGAATATGATTTTGTCGGCGTCGGCCCCCGCCTTCAGCACGCGGTAGAGCTCACCGCCGGAAACGATGTCGAAGCCGCTGCCAAGCTTGGCCAGCACCTGCAGCACGGCAAGGTTCGAGTTGGCCTTGACCGCGTAGCAGATCAGGTGCGGGTGGCCCTCGAGTGCGTCGTCAAAAGCGCGGTAATGCCGCGTCAGCGTGGCGCGCGAATAGACGTAGAGCGGCGTGCCGTAACGGCGTGCAAGATCCGCCACCGGGATGTCCTCGGCGTGCAGATGCTGCTCGCGATACTCAAAATGATCCACGGTTATTTCTTTTTTTTGGGCGATTCATCGACCGGCGCGGACGCGGGTGCCGGCTCGGCACTCGTTTCCGGCAGGTAGAGGTCGCCGACCTGGCCGCAGGCGCAAAGCAGCGAAAAAAGCAGGAGTGCGGGCAGGAGGCGCATAAAGGCTCTGATATGTTTGCGCGCCAATTCTATCCGCTGCCCGACGCATGAAGCTGACCGAACACGAAGATGCCGTCTTGATCGAACCCGCGACACCGGCCCGTGCGGCGGTCATCTGGCTGCATGGCCTGGGCGCCGACGGCCACGATTTTGCGCCGATCGTGCCGGAACTGGGCTTGGCGCATGACGCGGGCATCCGCTTCATTTTTCCGCACGCGCCGGTGCGCCCCATCACCATCAACAACGGCATGGCGATGCGCGGCTGGTACGACATTGGCTCCCTCAGCAGCATGAAAAAGCAGGACGAGGCTGGCATTCGCGACTCTGAACGCATTGTTCACGGTTATCTCGACCGGCAATTCGCCGCGGGCCTATTGCCCGAAAATATCGTGCTGGCGGGCTTCTCGCAGGGCGGCGCCATTGCCCTGCATGCCGGCACGCGATATCCAAAGCGTCTGGCGGGGCTAATGGCGCTCTCGACTTACCTGCCGCTGGCAGACCAGTTTGCGGCCGAAGCGAAAGTTGAGCGCCACGACACGCCCATTCTGATGTGCCATGGCCGCCACGACCCGATGTTGCCGATGGCGTTAGGCCAAAACAGCCGCGAAATTCTTGAGCAACACGGCTTCAAGGTGAGCTGGCACGAGTACCCGATGGCGCACCAGGTCTGCGCAGAGGAGATCGGATTGATTGGCCGCTGGTTGGGCGAAAAACTACGCTGAAACGCACCAACCGTCGACCTTAAATCGGCGCCGTTTTTTTGCGCCGATTTTCTCGACCGATCCCGGGCGCGCAAAGCGCGCATGGGGACCCTACCCGCTTACTGTCGAAAGTTGGCCACAGTCGCCGTGCACGAAAAACCGGTGGTACTAAAAGTGTACCACTGGATTTTTGTCACTCGTCTTCCAGGGCCGGAAACGGCACTAAGCGGGCGGGGGCTTTTTGCGGCTTTTCGACCATCCGCGTCGTTGCAAAGCCACCGGTCCATAACAGCGTCGGCAAGCCTTGTTCACCGGCCATGTGCAGCGCACCGACAACCACCAGTTGCGGCGATGGGGAATTGAACAGCTCACGCAATTTTGGCAACCACGCGCGATTGCGGTCGGCCAGCAGGCGCGCATGAACCGCCGGATATTGTTTGCGCAAGGCCGACTCGATTTTTTCCAGCGCGGCGAGGTCGCTTCGCTTCCAGATGCGCAGCAGTTCCTGGGGGTCGTCGCCCTCACTGAGGGTTTCATCCAGCGTTGCTTCGAGCATCTGCCGCGCCAGCGGTTCGGGCATGCCGGTCAGCACCTGAAGCTGCTCTTGTGATGTTTCGAGCGCCCAACGCGGTTTTTGATCGAGCTGGGCACGCCGGTAGAAGTGCTGATCGAGTCCGTGCTCGGCGGCAAAGCCGGCCTTGCGCATGGCAAATGACTCCAGCACCGTGGCGCAGAACCATAACTTGAAGGTGTCGCAAGGCGGCAGCGGCATGCCGATTTTCCTGGCGTGCCGCTCCAAGGCGCGGTAGAGGGTGGCGGGAATCCGTGCGCGCATGCCGCCGGGCCGGTCTTCGAGCGAGGCCGCCAACATCTGCGCTTGCGTGTCGGGCGCGACCAGCGCGTCGATGTCGGTTTCAAACGCCAGCCCGTGGGCGTCGCGGTAGGCGTACTCGATCATGTCTGGCAACGGATACGCCGAGGGCGGCAGCAGATGCACCGAGCCGAGCATCCAGTGTTTGGCTTTGGGGCCCTGCACCTGCCAGAGGAGTCCATCGGCGTGCGCCGCGCCGCTGATCAGCAGCGCCATCCATAAAAAATATCTCACCGGCGCCGCTCGACTCCGCGTTGCACGTTGAACCAGGCCTGATAGGCACTGCGATCCTGGCCCAGAGCGTCACGGCCTTCGAGAAAGTTTTCGAGATACACCAGGTCGTCGAATCCCCAGAACAATTCGCCGCGCACGATGATCGTCGGCACGCCGAACACGCCGGCCTTGAGCGCATCGTCGGTGTTGGTGCGCAGCCTGATTTTTACGGCTTCGGTCTGCGATTCAGCCACCCGTGCGTCCCCGGCCAGTTGCGCGACGGTCGAGCTTTCGGACACCGGCAGGCTTTCGACCCAGGTCGCGCGGAATAATCTGTCGACCAGCGCGAGGCGTTGCGCGTCGGTCATGGCGCAGCACGTGGCGCGCAAAGTCGCCAGCGGATTGAACGGGTGGGCGTGCGGCGGCGCGAGCGGGATGTTCAATGCTTTTGCCTTGCGCAGGATATTCCACAGCATCCAGCGCGCCTTGGCCGGGACTTCGGCTGGCCCCAGCTGCTTGTAGTGCGACAGCAGCCCGGCGAACAGCACCGGCACCGGCTCCAGCGTTAAGCCGTACTTTGCCACCAGCGGAGGCAGTCGCGTCCACGCCAGATAGGCGTTGTGCGAGATGTAGTCGAAGAAAAAATAAAGCGTGTTCGGATCCGCGAACCTGTTCACGGCGTCCGCTCCGCCCTGAGAATTGGCGCGGGATGGCTCGATGTGTCGCAGCCCTTGGCGCTCGCCCTGGCGAGTACGTGCTGCGCACGGGCCGCTGCGCTCACGCCCCCTCTTCCCGCTCGGGCATCAGCCAGTCGCCGGTACCGGTGCCGCGGCTGCCCAGCGAGGCGAAGTCGAACAGCGTTGTATCGGCGAGTTGCGAGGGCGCGACCTTGGCCAGCGCGGCAAAGATGGTGTCGACGCGTCCGGGGTGTTCGCGCTCCCAGGTTTCCATCTGCTTGCGCACCTGCTTGCGCTGCAGATGCTCCTGCGAACCACAGAGGTTGCACGGGATGATGGGAAATCCTTTCCACGCCGCGTAGTCGACGATATCGCGCTCGCGCACATACGCCAGAGGGCGGATCAGGACATTGCGGCCGTCGTCGGATTTGCAGCTTGGGCGGCATCGCCGCCAGCCGTCCGCCGTGAAACAGGTTGAGGAAAAACGTGGCGACGATGTCGTCGCGATGATGCCCCAGCGCAATCTTGGTATAGCCTTTTTCGGCGGCGAAGCTATAGAGCGCGCCCCGGCGCAGGCGCGAACACAACGAGCACATGGTCTTGCCTTCGGGAATCACGCGCTTGACGACGGAGTACGTGTCCTGCTCGAGGATCGTGAACGGCACGCCGAGCTTGCGGCAGTAATCCGGAATCACTTGCTCGGGGAAGTCCGGCTGCTTCTGGTCGAGGTTGACGGCATGCAGTTCGAAGTCCACCGGCGCCTTTTCGCGCAGCTGCATCAGCAGATCGAGCATCGTCCAGCTGTCCTTGCCGCCGGACAGCGCCACCAGCACGCGGTCGCCCTCCTCGATCATGCGGTAGTCCATGATCGCGCGCCCCGCTTCACGGCGCAGGCGCTTGGCCAGCTTGTTCTGCTCGCGCAGCACGGTATTGAACGACTCGGCGACGGCGCTCATCTCAGGCTGCGGACTCGCGCACGTGGGTCTTCTCCTTGAGGAACACTGCCACCACGGCGAACAACAGGCCGGCGGCGCTGACCATCAACGCGAAGAAATAGAAATAGTGCGGGCCTACCAGTTTGTAGGTTGAGACCTCGGTCTTGGCAACATCGAACGTACCTTCGGTGACCAGCGGTTTGCGCTCGATCACGTCCATCAGCTGCACGCGCCGGGCGTCGGCGTCGATCGCGGCGATCAGGTAGGTGCCGGCCAGCTTCTGCGTCTCACCGTTGGCGAGTTTCACAGTCAACCCCGTGTCGCCGGTGAAGTCGATCTTCTGCCCGGTGACAAAGCCGTCGACATCGCCCAGCGTCACCCAGGTCTGTTCGCCGGCCTCGGCCGACACGGCCGCGAGCGGCCGCACCATGCCGTTGCTGACGCCGGCGGTGATCAGGTTGCCGATGCTGGTCGAGAGCAGGAACAGGGCCATGATGAAGCTCTTCATCTTCAGCGGCGCCTGCTTGTAGCTGTACTCCAGCGCGGTGATCGAGACCAGCACCTCGGCCGCGGTGAGGATCGCGTAGGCGACGATCTGCCACCACAGGCTGACGCTGTATCCGGCCTGGATCTGCGCCTCGATGCAGGCCCACCAGCACGAACGACACGGCGACGACGAAGAAGCCGATGCCGATCTTGCGCAGCGGCGTCACCGTGAAGAAGCGGCCCAGCAGCGGGTAGATGCCGTAGCTGAAGATTGGCACCAGCATGAGGATGAACAGCGCGTTCACGAACTGGATCTGCGAGGGCAGCATGACCAGGCCGAAACCGAGGTCCTTGTCCATCAGCGAGGACTGCGCCTGCAGCGTCCAGGTCTGGCCGTTGGACTGCTCCCACAGCGACCAGAAGAAGGCGATGAACAGATAGATGATCGCGAGACGGCCGATGGTCTTCAGGCCATCGCCCGAGAATACGTCGCGCAGCCAGGCCATGCCGGCGGGCGGCACGATGGCGAATTTATTCCGGCCCAGCCAGAACACGATGGTGGCGCAGAACATGGCGATGCCCGGCAAGCCGAAGGCGTATTTCGGACCGTATTTTTCGAGCAAGACCGGACAGGCCAGGATCGAGATCAGCGAACCGGCGTTGATGGCGAGGTAGAACCACGAGAACGCACGCTCGATCAGATGCTGGTTCTTGTCGGTGAACTGGTCGCCGACATTGGTCGAGACGCAGGGTTTGATGCCGCCGGTGCCAAGGGCGATCAAGGCCAGCCCTGGAATCAGACCAGCTTCGCCGGGCACCAGGGCCAGGATCGCGCAACCGGCGCAGTAGAACAGCGAGAACGTGATGATGGTGCGGAACTTTCCCCAGAACACGTCGGAGACGATGGCGCCGACCAGCGGGAAGAAATACACCGCCGATTTGAACAGCGACTGCCAGGTGGTCGCCTGCGCCTCGGGGAAACGCAGGTACTGCACCATGTAGATCGCAAGAATCGCGTTGATGCCGTAGTAGCAGAAGCGTTCGGCAAATTCGTTGGCGACGATGTAGGGAATGCCGGGCGGCATCCGGTTGTCCTGCGGCTGGCTCACTTTGGCTCCAGAAAAAAAGAGCGCCGCTGGGCGGCGCGATCGGGCGATTCTAAGCGCCTTTTTAGCCTGCCGCGTTGCGGATCAGCTGCCGGTAGAAATGAATCCCACGCGCGTAATCGTCAATGCTCAGGCGCTCGTTGTGGCCGTGGATGCGCACCAGGTCATCTGGCCGGATGCGAAACGGCACGAAGTTGTAGCGGTGTTCGTAGAGACCCGCGTAATTGCGCAGGTCGGTGGCGCCGATGACCAGGCCCGTGGACACCACCACATCGGGAAAGACTTCACTCACCGTTCTGGCAATGACCGCGAACGAGAGGGAGCCGGTATCGGCGACCGGCGAAGGTTCGTTGGCAAAGCTGGCGTCGCGTCCGATCTCGACGCCATCGTCAGCCACGACTTTGCGGATATGGTCTTCGACGCCCTGCACCGTGTCGCCCGGCAACAGACGGAAATTGATCACCGCATACGCTTCGCTCGGCAGTACGTTGTCCTTGATGCCGGCGTGGATAATCGTCGGCGCCGTGGTGGTGCGCACCATGGCATTGGTGATGGGTGTATCCGACATGCTCTTGCGCAACAGCGGCCCGAACAGCCAGCGGTTGGCAATGAGCAGGCGCCGTGCGAAAGGCATCTCCGGCGCGAGACGGTCGAGCATGTCGGTGACCGGCGCTTCCAGGCGCGTGGACAGCGGTGCGTCCTGCACGCGCGCCACGGCGCGGGCCAATCGGCCGATGGCGGTCTGCCTTGGCGGGCGCGAAGAATGGCCGCCGGCGTCGCGCGTGGTCAGCCGGAAAGAGACATAGCCTTTTTCCGCAGCCAGGATGCCGGCGATGGGTGTGTTTACGCCGCTGACGATGCCTTCGGTGATCGAGCCGCCCTCGTCGAGGGCGAATTCGAATTGCAGGCCGCGGGCCATCAATACGCCGGCAATTTTTGCGGCCCCGTCCTTGCCACCGATTTCCTCGTCGTGGCCCAAGGCCAGCATGAGCGTGCGTGTGGGCCTGAACCCCTCGGCCAACAGCGATTCGATGGCTTCGAGCTGTGCCATCAGGCTGCCCTTGTCGTCGAGTGCGCCGCGGCCCCAGACAAACCCGCCGGCGATAGCGCCGGAAAACGGGGGGTGTTGCCACAGCGACTCGGTGCCGGGCTCGATCGGCACCACGTCCTGATGCGCCATCAGCAGGATCGGCTTGATGTTCGCGTCCGTCCCCGCCCAGGTGTACAGCAGGCTGTGACTGGCCACCGTTTCGCGCTTGAGTTGCGCATGCACGCGCGGAAAGGCATTTTTCAGATACGCGGCGAACGCGGCCAGCTGTGCGGGATCGTTTTTCTCCTTTTCGCCGTAGGAGATGGTCGGTATGCGCACCGCGCCGGCCAGGCGCTGCGCGGCAGCGGCGGCATCAATGCCGGTCAGCACCGGCAGGGGGGCGGCGGTATGCGGCGGCGGCAAGCGCCAGACGTTGATTAGCAGCACCGCCACCAGTACCAGCAGCGCGGCGGCAAGGTATTTGAGCGTTCTCATCGGGACGTGAAATGCGAAAGTGTTGGTAGCATACGCGCCCTTTTTGGAGCCTTACGATGCAGATTACCGATGGTCTTGTTGCCTACATCCACTACACCCTGAAAAACAACGCGGGCGAAACTCTGGATTCCTCGGCGGGTGGGTCGCCGCTGGCTTACCTGCACGGCGCCGGCAATATCGTGGCAGGCCTTGAAAAATCACTGGCCGGAAAGTCCGCCGGCGACAAGCTCAACGTGCAAGTCGCGCCGGAAGAAGGCTATGGCGCACGCGACGCATCGTTGATCCAGCAGATTCCGCGGCGCATGTTCCAGGGCATCCGCGACATCCAACCCGGCATGCAATTCAACGCGCAGAGTGACCGCGGCATGCGCCAAGTCACGGTGACGCGCGTTGCCGGCGATCTGGTGACAGTGGACGGAAATCACGCGCTGGCCGGTGAAACATTGCACTTCGAGGTGGAAGTCGTCCAGGTGCGCGCACCCACGGCGGAAGAAACATCGCACGGGCATGTGCACGGCGAAGGCGGGCACCACCACTAGCTTTTTTAGCTTAGGGCGTCATCAACCCGTACAGCGCTTCCCATTGATTACGCAACTTGAGCAGATCCAGGTCCTGCCACATGGCAAAGCCGCGCGAGCCGGCGGCGCGTCCGACTTCGCCCGCCGAGAAAAATACGTTGGTCAGCACGCGGCGGCTGCCATCCTCGCGCTCGGCGGTTCCGAGCCGGTCGCGCTTGAGCTGGGGTTCGGCAACGCTCAGCGCTTCCGCATAAGCCCCCGGCTTGGAGATATCGAAAATTGCCAGATATAGCCGGTCGTTGAAGAACACCAGTTCCAGATCGCCGGCAACCCCCAAGTGGTTGTAGCCGGTCACTTTCAGCGAATCGAGGTCGCGCGGCGGATATTTTCGGCTGCGCTTTTTGTAGTCGCGCCTGAGTTCCGGCTTGTAGCCCGCCGTGACCAGCGCCGCCTGGGTTTTTTCAACGGAGTCGTAACTGGCGAAACCGTCGAGCATGGGTACTGGTTGGCCCTGGGGTACTGTGAAATGAGCCTCGGGTGGGGCGTCGGCCGGCGCTTTCATTTCGGCCTCGATGAAGTAAGGCGAAATCGCGCCGCCCAGGGCAAACAGGACGCCGAAACCCGCGAGCCATCGCAGGGGTTTCCATTTTTTCCACCAGTCCGGGGGCGCGCGCATGGCATGATTCTAGGCCAAGTTTTTCAATAACGCGTGTGGAGCGGCATTTGAAGGCAAGAATCGACGGCAAAACCATCGTCATCACCGGCGCGTCCAGCGGCATCGGTGAAGCCGCTGCGCGGCAACTGGCCACGGCCGGCGCACGGGTGTGCCTGGTGGCCAGGCGCCGGGATGAGCTTGAGCGCGTGCGCGATGCCATCGAGGCGACCGGCGGCGAGGTGTGGATTTATCCGGCCGATCTATCCGTCGAGGCCGAGGTGGACGGCGCCGCGGCGGCCATTCTCGAACAGCACCCGCGCGTGGATGTGCTGGTGAACAACGCTGGCCGCTCGATTCGGCGGCTGGTCAAGGAATCTTTCGACCGCTTCCACGACTACCAGCGCACTATGCAGATCAACTACTTCGCCGCCGTGCGGCTGACACAGAAATTCCTGCCGCAGATGCTCGAGCGCAACAGTGGTCACCTGATCAACATATCGAGTTATTCGACCCTGATCCCGGTGCCGCGATTCGCTGCGTATGTCGCCAGCAAAATGGCGCTGGAAGGCTTCTCGCAAAGCCTTGCCGCCGAGCTGGCAGGCAAGAACGTGCACCTCACGGTGATCAATTTTCCGCTGGTGAAGACGCCAATGACCGCGCCGACGGCACTGTACAAGTACCTCAAGCAGATGGATGTGGATGAGGCCGCTGGCTGGATCACCCGGGCGATTGAAGAGCGCCCAGCACGCATCGCCACGCGCATCGGTGAAGCCTGGGGCGTCGCCCAGAAAGCACTGCCCAAGGTCGTTACCGCCGTGACCGCGCGGCTGTTTCTGTTGCGCGCCAATCGACTGCAAAAAATGGCCGATGCGGCCAAAAATGCTCCCCCCGCTTGAGGCGTATTAGGACCCTAGTGAAGCTCGCCCCGAAAAAGAGTGGTACGCTTTTAGTACCAGTGTTTTTCGTAAGGGGCCAGAAAGCGGCAGAGACGACGATCAAGCGGGTAGGCTTATAAATTCAGTCTTCCGGCTCGTAGCCAAGATTTGGGGCAAGCCACTTCTCGGCCGTTTTCAGATCCCAGCCCTTGCGCTTGGCGTAATCGTGTACCTGATCCTTGCCAATGCGGCCGAGGATGAAGTATTGCGATTCCGGATGTGAAAAATACCAGCCGCTGACCGCCGCGGCCGGCCACATCGCCATGGACTCGGTGAGCTGCATGCCGATGTTCTTTTCGACCTCAAGCAAATTCCACAGCGTTGCCTTCTCGGTGTGTTCTGGGCAGGCCGGATACCCAGGCGCCGGACGGATGCCGCGGTATTTCTCGGCGATCAGTTCGTCGTTGCCCAGTTTTTCGCCAGCGACATGGCCCCAGAACTCGTTGCGAACGCGCTGGTGCAGCCGCTCGGCGAACGCCTCGGCCAGACGGTCGGCCAGCGATTCCAGAAGAATTGCGTTGTAGTCGTCGTTGTCCTTCTTGAACTCGGCGACTTTCTCGGCGCAACCGAGACCGGCGGTCACGGCGAAGCCGCCAACAAAGTCTGGTGTGCCTTTCGGCGCGACGAAATCCGCGAGGCAGCGGTGCGGCACGCCGGCGCGATGCTCGGACTGCTGGCGCAGATGATGCAATTTCGTCAGTACGGTCTTGCGCGAAGCATCGACATAGACCTCGATGTCGTCGTCATCTACCGCGTTGGCGGGAAACAGTCCCACGACCGCGCTGGCGCGCAGCCATTTTTCTGAAATGATTCTGTCCAGCATTTCTTGCGCATCCGCATACAACTTTCGCGCAGTCTCGCTGGTCGCCGGATTGTTGAGGATCTCCGGGTATTTGCCCTTCATCTCCCAAGTGATGAAGAACGGCTGCCAGTCGATGTACGCTCGAAGCTCGGCCAGCGGGTAGTCGCGTAGCACCTGTACGCCCGGGGATTTTGGCGCTGCGGGCACAGAGCCCTTCCAGTGGATCGGCGTCTTGTCAGCGCGCGCAGCGGCCAGCGGTACTAATTTTTCTTGCTCGCGATTCTTGAAGCGCTCACGCATCTCTTCATATTCCTTGCGGATGCTGGCCATCAGCGCCGGTCGCTGCTCGTCCGACAGCAGTGCGGCGGTCACCGGCACCGAGCGCGAGGCATCCTTCACCCACACCACCGGGCCGTGGTACTGCGGCGCGACCTTGACCGCCGTGTGCGCGCGCGAAGTGGTGGCGCCGCCGATCA
The DNA here is from genome assembly GCA_963807375.1 of uncultured Gammaproteobacteria bacterium. Taxonomy (GTDB): domain Bacteria; phylum Pseudomonadota; class Gammaproteobacteria; order Nevskiales; family Nevskiaceae; genus JACPFV01. Next base: position 750,442 of record CAWEBP010000003.1, on the reverse strand, counting down.
GCAGCGGCAGTTTCAGACCCTGGCGCTCCATCTCCTTGGCGAAGTTCACCATCTCGTCGAGCGAGGGCGTGATCAGCCCCGACAAACCGATGATGTCGGCCTTGTGCTCGCGTGCGGCGTCGATGATCTTCTGCGCCGGCACCATCACGCCGAGATCGACCACGTCGTAGTTGTTGCACTGGAGCACGACGCCGACGATGTTCTTGCCGATGTCGTGGACGTCGCCCTTGACCGTGGCCATCACGATCTTGCCCTTGGCCTGCACCGCGTCGCCGGGCTTTTTCTCGGCCTCGATGAACGGAATCAGATACGCCACCGCCTTCTTCATCACGCGCGCGGATTTCACCACCTGCGGCAGGAACATCTTGCCGGCGCCGAACAGATCGCCGACCACGTTCATGCCGTCCATCAGCGGGCCTTCGATGACCTCGATCGGCCGGCCGCCGCGCGCGGCGATTTCGGCACGTAGCTGTTCCGTGTCGGCTTCAACATGCGCGTCAATGCCCTTCACCAGCGCGTGGGTGATGCGCTCGCCCACCGGCAGTGAGCGCCAGATTTCGTCGGCGACTTCTTTCTTCTCGCCATCGCCTTTGTGCTTGCCAGCGATCTCGACCAGGCGCTCGGTGCTCTCGGTGCCTTCCGGCCGGCGGTTGAGAATCACGTCCTCGATGCGCTCGCGCAGTTCTGGGTCGATCTGGTCGTAGACCACCAGCGCGCCGGCGTTGACGATGCCCATGTCCATGCCCGCTTTGATCGCGTGGTACAGGAACACGGCGTGAATCGCCTCGCGCACCGGGTTGTTGCCGCGGAACGAGAACGAGACGTTGGACACGCCGCCCGAGACTTTCGCGCCCGGCAAGTTCTGCTTGATCCAGCGTGTGGCCTCGATGAAATCGACGCCGTAGTTGTTGTGCGCCTCGATGCCGGTGGCGACCGCAAAGATGTTCGGGTCGAAGATGATGTCCTCGGCCGGGAACTCGACCTGTTTGGTCAGGATGTCGTAGGCGCGCGCGCAGATGAGCTTGCGGCGCTCGAGGTTGTCGGCCTGGCCCTGCTCGTCGAAGGCCATCACCACCACGGCCGCGCCGTACTTGCGGCACAGCTTCGCCTCGCGGATGAACTTCTCCTCGCCCTCCTTCATCGAGATCGAGTTGACGATCGGCTTGCCCTGCACGCACTTCAGGCCCGCCTCGATCACTTCCCACTTCGAGGAGTCGATCATGATCGGCACGCGCGAGATGTCCGGCTCGCCGGCGATCAGGTTGAGAAAGCTGACCATGCAGGCCTTGGAATCGAGCATGCCCTCGTCCATGTTGACGTCGATGATCTGCGCGCCGGCTTCGACCTGCTGGCGCGCGACCGCGAGGGCGGCGTTGAAGTCGCCGGCCTTGATCAGGTCGCGGAACTTTGCCGAGCCGGTGACGTTGGTGCGCTCGCCGACGTTGACGAACAGCGAGCCGGGCCCGATGTTCAGCGGCTCCAGGCCAGACAGGCGAAGAGTCATGCCGCCGCCTTCAGAGGCAGGTGACGTGGTTTCTTGGTTTTCACATGCTCGGCGATGTGCGCGATGTGATCCGGCGTGGTGCCGCAGCAGCCGCCGACGATGTTGACCAGGCCGCTCGTCTGCGAATTCCTCGACGATGCAGGCGGTGTCGTGCGGTTTTTCGTCGTACTCGCCGAAGGCATTCGGCAGGCCGGCGTTGGGGTAGCAGGAGATGTAGCAGTCGGCGACGCGCGCCAGTTCGGCGATGTACGGCCGCATCTCCTTGCCGCCGAGCGCGCAGTTGAGGCCCACCGCCAGCGGCCGCGCGTGCGCGACCGAGTTCCAGAACGCCTCGCCGACCTGGCCCGACAGCGTGCGGCCCGAGGCGTCGGTGATGGTGCCGGAGATGATCACCGGCCAGCGCTGCCGCGCTTCTTCGAACAGCGTCTCGCAGGCGAAGATCGCCGCCTTGGCGTTGAGCGTGTCGAACATCGTCTCGATCAGGAACAGGTCGACGCCGCCCTCGGCCAGGCCGTGCGCCTGCTCCAGATAGGCCGCGACCAGTTCGTCGAACGTGACGTTGCGCTTGGACGGGTCGTTGACGTCCGGCGAGATCGAGGCGGTGCGGTTGGTCGGGCCGAGCGCGCCGGCGACGAAGCGCGGCTTGTCCGGGGTCGTCGAATTCATCGGCGGCCTCGCGTGCGAGGTTTGCCGCCGCCACATTCATCTCGTAGGCGAGCGCTTCCATACCGTAATCGGCCATCGAGATGACCTGGGCGTTGAAGGTGTTGGTTTCGATCAGGTCGGCACCGGCGCGCAGGTACTCGCGGTGGATATCGCGCACGATCGTCGGCTGGCTCAGCACCAGCAGGTCGTTATTGCCCTTGACGTCGCGGGGCCAGTCCTTGAAACGCGCGCCGCGATACTCGGCCTCACCCAGCTTGTAGCGCTGGATCATGGTGCCCATGGCGCCGTCGAGAACCAGGAGGCGCTGATTCAGCAGCGCGGTAAGACGGCCAAAAGCGGGGTGTATTTTCATGACCCCTCCATTATATCCGCTTATACGGATAAGCGGATATTAAAATTCCTGAACGCTGGGCCTGTTCATGCGCGCTTGCCTTCCGCGCGGCACTCGTGCACATTTTCACCCAGAATATCCGCCGTCATCTTTCCTCCCCCTTTTCGACCTACCGCGCCTTTGCTTATTGCCGCGCTGCTGAATGCTGCTGATCCCCGCGATTGACCTGAAGAACGGCCAGTGCGTGCGCCTGCGCCAGGGCAAGATGGACGACGTCACCGTGTTTTCCGACGACCCCGTCGCGGTCGCCAAGCGCTGGGCCGACGAAGGCGCACAGCGCCTGCACGTGGTGGACCTGGATGGCGCACTCAAGGGCCAGCCGCTGAACCTCAAGCGCGATCGAGAAAATCGCGGCGGCGGTCAAAATCCCGGTACAGGTCGGCGGCGGCATCCGCGACGAGGAAACCGTACAACGCTATCTTAATGCTGGCGTTGCATTACGTCATCATCGGCACCAAGGCGGTCAATACGCCGCACTTCCTGCACGACCTGTGCATTGAATATCCGCGCCACATCATCGTCGGGCTCGACGCCAAGGATGGCCGGGTTGCCCTGCACGGCTGGGCCAAGATGACCGGCCACGACGTCATCGAAACGGCTCACCATTGCGAACGCGATGGCGTCGAAGCAATCATTTACACCGACATCGCCTGCGACGGCATGATGAAGGGCTTCAACGCCGACGCCACGCGCGAGCTGGCCCAGTCGGTGAAGACCCCGGTGATCGCCAGTCGGCGGCATCAGCAGCAATGAAGACATCGAAGCGCTCAAGGAGCTGGAAGGCGACGGCGTCGTCGGCGCGATCATCGGCCGCGCGCTATACGAAGGCACGCTCAAACTCAAAGACGCCATCAAAGGCAGCGTCGCGCTCGGCCCATGCTCGCCAAACGCATCATCCCTTGCCTCGACATCGACCCGGCCGCGTGGTCAAGGGCGTCAAGTTCGAAGACGTCCAGGACGCCGGCGACCCGGTCGAGGTCGCGCGCCACTACGACCAGCAAGGCGCCGACGAGCTGGTGTTTCTCGACATCACCGCCAGTGCCGAGGACCGCCCGACCTTGTTCGCCACCGTCGAGGCGGTCGCCCGAGAGATCTACATCCCGCTCACCGTCGGCGGCGGCGTGCGCACCAGCGCCGACGTGCGCGCGTTTGCTGTCTGCCGGCGCCGACAAGGTCAGCATCAACACGGCCGCGGTCGCCAACCCGGATTTCGTCACCGAAGCCAGCTCGCGCTACGGCGTACAGTGCATCGTCGTCGCCATCGACGCCAAACGCGTCAAAACGCGCAAGAAAGACGCGCCACTTCTCTGGGAAGTCTTCACTCACGGCGGGCGCAAGACGACCGGGATTGATGCGGTCGACTGGGCGAAGAAAATGGTCGAGAAGGGCGCCGGCGAACTGCTGCTGACCAGCATGGACCGAGACGGCACCAAAAGCGGTTATGACCTCGAGTTTTTGCATGCCGTCAGCAGTGCCGTACCGGTGCCCATCATCGCCAGTGGCGGTGTCGGTGAACTGCAACATCTTTACGAAGGCCTGGTGAACGGCGGTGCCGACGCGGTGCTCGCCGCGAGCATCTTTCATCAAGGCACCTACACGGTCGGCAACGCCAAGAAATTTTTAGCGGAGAAAGGCGTCGCGGTGCGGTTGTGATGCGCCACGCGATTTATCTGTTGGCGGCATTTTTCCTGAATCCCGCTTACGCGACCCCCCAGGAGGCGCAAACCCTGATCCAGTTGCTGGACTACATCGCCGTGGATTATCCGGGGGCCGTCAAGCAAGGCCAGGTCGTCGACGCGGCCGAATACGAAGAGATGCGCGAGTTCTCGACCGTGGTTGCGGGCAAATCCGCAGTGTTGAAAACACCCGGCCTTCAGGACCAGGCGGCACAACTCAAGGCGTTGGTCGAATCCAAAGGTGAGGTGACTCGGCTGCGCGAGCTGGCCGCGACCATGCGCACCGCCCTGATCGCCGATTTTGGCATCCTCACCCAGCCCAAACAGGCGCCGGAATGGGCCTTGGGCCAGAAACTATTCGCTGAAAATTGCAGCAGCTGCCACGGCGCCCAAGGCCGAGGTGACGGCCCGCTGGCACGCACACTCGATCCGTCGCCGACTGATTTCCACGACGCCGCGCGGGCACAGCAGCGTGATCTGTACAGCCGCTATTCCACCATCACCCTCGGCGTGGCAGGGACAGCGATGGCGGCCTTTCCGCAACTGTCCGAACACCAGCGCTGGAGTCTGGCGGCGTATGTCGGCAGTTTTTCGCCGGCCTTGGACGACCCCGCGCAACCACGGGCTGATGTTGCGCCGGCCATTACGCCAATCGAAAACGCGCGCACGCTGCTAAACCAGGCCGCACAGGTATATGCCAACGGCGATGCCGGCGGCGCCTACGCGCTCGCACTGGCGGCGTATCTCGACGGGTTCGAGTTGGCTGAAGGTGCTTTGTCCGCCGTCGACCCCGCACTGAAAACGAAGATTGAAGAACAGATGCTGGCCCTGCGCTCGGCCATGAAAAGCGGGGCAATGAACGAAAAGGTGCAAGCACACGCGTTAGCCGTGGACGCGCTTTTGGCGCTGGCGGCGCAACGCATGGGTTCGCGCAAACTGTCGGGGGGCAGCGCCGCAGTTTCAGCCTTCATCATCCTGGTTCGCGAAGGGCTGGAGGCGATCCTGGTGGTGGCTGCGTTGGCCGCCTTCCTGGTCAGGACCGGACAGCGCGCCGCATTGCCCTACCTGCACGCCGGGTGGGTGGCGGCACTGGTGCTGGGCGGCATCACCTGGTGGGTGTCCGAGCATTTCTTCGAGATCGGGGGCCTGCAGCGCGAACTCACGGAAGGGTTGGCCGCACTGGTTGCGGCGGCCGTGATGTTCTCGGTGGGATTCTGGATGCACAACCGCTCGCAGGCGGCGCAGTGGCAGAAGTTCATCCAAACCCGGATCAACGTAGCGCTCAGCAGCGGCACGCTGTGGGGACTGGCGGGTTTGTCGTTCATCGCGGTCTACCGTGAATGCTTCGAGACCGTGCTGTTCTATCAAGCGCTGTGGGTGCAGACCGATGCCGGCGCGCAGGGCGCCGTGATCGGCGGACTGGCGGCGGCAACGGCGGTGTTGCTGGCACTGGCCTGGGGCATCATGAAATACAGCCTGCGGCTGCCCCTGCGGGAATTCTTCTCCGCTTCGGGCGTGTTGCTCTTTGTGCTCGCAGTGATTTTTGCGGGCAAGGGCATTGTCGCCACGCAGGCCGCCGGGTTGATTCCGGTGTCGCCGCTCCCTGCGCCGCGCATCGAACTGCTCGGCATCTACCCCAACGCGCAAAGCCTGGCCGTACAGGCCGCCCTGGTTCTGCTGGCGGCATTCATGATGTGGCGCGGGCGCGCGCAGGCGCCAGCGAAAGCCTGAGCGCGTAAACTTGCCGTCATGAAGAAGGCGGACACGGCGCTTGACGAGCTTTATGCAACCTTGCAATCCCGCAAGGGGGCCGAACCGGCGTCGTCCTATGTGGCCGGCCTTTACGCCAAGGGGCTTGATGCGATTCTGAAAAAAATCGGTGAGGAATCGGCCGAAGTGCTACTGGCGGCCAAGGGCAACGACCGGTCGGCGCTGGTGCACGAACTGGCCGATCTGTGGTTTCACAGTCTGGTGCTGATGTCGTCCAAGGACATCGCGCCGGAGGAAATTCTTGCGGAGCTGTCACGCCGCAGGGGTCGTTCGGGCCTCGATGAAATGGCAGCGCGCAGCAAATAAACGGAGCAAATTTATGGGCACGTTCAGCATCTGGCACTGGTTGATTGTTCTGGCGATCGTGGTGTTGATATTCGGCACCAAAAAACTGCGCAACATGGGCGGCGATCTTGGCTCGGCAATCAAGAATTTCAAAGGCGCGATGAAGGAAGGCGAAGAGGACGCGCAGAAAAAATCCGACGAAATCATCGCCCGGCACGACGACAATAGTAAAAGCTAGTGTTTGAAATCAGTTTCTGGGAACTGGCACTGTGTTTCGTGGTGGCGCTGGTGGTGTTGGGCCCCGAGCGACTGCCCCCGGTAGCGCGCACGGTCGGCCGCTGGACCGGCCAGGCGCGGGTATATCTGCGCAACCTCAGCAGCGAACTCGAGCGTGAAACCCAGACCCGCGAGCTGAAACGCCAATTGGAAGACGCGCGCCGCAGCTACGAAGAAGCTGCGGGCGCCGTGAAAAAGGAAATCCAGCAACTCGCAGCACCCGTCGGCGATGACGCGGCGCCAAAGCCCGGCCCGACCAAACTCCCGTGAAAACAGCCGCGGGTGGCGAGCAGCCGCTGATGGCCCATCTGCTGGAATTGCGCAATCGGCTGGTGCGCGCATTGCTCGGCATTGCGCTATGCCTGATCCCGCTGGCGATTTTCGCTCAGGATCTCTACGCGCTGTTCGCGGCGCCGCTGATGGCTTTGATGCCGGCTGGCACCCATATGATCGCCACCGAAGTGGCCTCGCCGTTTCTGACGCCGCTGAAACTATCGATGGCGATGGCGACCTTTGTGGCGATGCCCTGGGTGCTCTACCAGATCTGGGCGTTTGTCGCGCCTGGGCTGTATCAAAACGAGCGCCGTTTCGCCGTGCCGCTGCTGGCCTCGAGCACGCTGCTGTTCTACGCCGGCATCGCCTTCGCCTATTTCCTGGTCATCCCCACGGTGTTCAAGTTCACCATCGGGGTGGCGCCCGAAGGCGTGCAGGTGATGACGGATATCAGCAAGTACCTGGATTTCGTGCTGGCGCTGTTTCTGGCCTTTGGTCTTGCGTTCGAGACGCCGGTGGCAATTGTGTTGCTGGTGCGCACCGGTTTTGTCACGCCGGCGGCTCTGGCCAGCCACCGCGACTACGTGCTGGTCGGGGCGTTTGTGATTGGCGCCATCTTTACCCCGCCGGACGTGATTTCGCAGTTCCTGCTGGCGGTGCCGGTGTATCTGCTGTTTGAAATCGGTATCCTCGTGGCGCGCTGGACCACGCCGGGCATCAAGGAAGTCGAGGCGCAGCGGGCGCAAGAAGCAAAAAACTAAAAACGGGGGCGGCATGTACGAGTTGGAAGGAAAAGTCGCGGTGATCACCGGCGCGGGCTCGGGGATTGGCCGTGCGCTGGCGCAGATGCTGGCCCAGAAGGGCTGCAAGCTGGCGCTCGCCGACATTAACGAAAATGGTCTGGCCGAAACCGCCGCCAGCATTCAAGGCGATGTACTAACGCAGAAGCTCGATGTGAGCAACCGCGCCGCCGTGTATGCCTTTGCCGATACGGTGAAAGCGAAATACGGCAGCGCCCATGTCGTCATCAACAATGCTGGCGTCGCGGTTTCGCAAACCGTGGACAAGCTCAGCTACGAAGATTTTGAGTGGCTGATGGGCATCAACTTCTGGGGCGTGGTCTACGGCACCAAGGCGTTCCTGCCGGGGATGATGGCGCAAAACGAGGGCGTGATCGTCAACATCTCCAGCGTGTTCGGCATCATCGCGGTGCCCACGCAGAGCGCCTATAACGCCGCCAAGTTTGCCGTGCGTGGTTTTACCGAGGCTTTGCGACACGAAGTGCACGGCACGGGCGTGAAAACCGTCTGCGTGCATCCGGGCGGCATCAAGACCAACATCGTCAATTCCTCGCGCCATTACGTGGACCCGCAGGGCGCCACCGACAAAAAAGCGATCGCGGAGCGCTTCCAGAAGATGGCCGCCACGACGCCTGCTAGCGCCGCGGCCACCATCGTCAATGGCATCGAGCACGGCCGCGACCGCGTGCTGATCGGCGCCGATGCCTGGCTGATTGACCGCATTCAACGCTGGTTCCCGGTCCGTTACGGCGGGTTTTTGCGCCTACTGTTCAAGCTGTCGCCAAAATAACCGGAGCCCGTCATGAGCAAGGTCCGCGACAAGGTCTCCAGGGAAGAATGGGAATCGCGGGTCAACCTTGCGGCGGCCTACCGGCTGGTGGCGCTGTACGGCTGGGATGACCTGGTCTTCACCCACATCTCGGCGCGCATCGCGGGGCCCGAACATCATTTTCTGATCAACCCCTACGGCCTGATGTTCGAGGAAATCACCGCCTCGTCGCTGGTGAAGGTGGACCTCGACGGCAAAAAGGTCATGGACTCCCCCTACGAGATCAATCCGGCCGGCTTCACCATCCACAGTTGCATTCACGCCGCGCGCGAGGATGCGCATTGCGTGATGCATGTCCACTCGCTCAACGGCGTGGCGGTGTCGGCGCAGAAAGAAGGGGTGCTGCCGATCTCGCAGCAATCGCTGTTCGTGCTGTCTTCGCTGGCCTATCACGACTATGAAGGTGTGGCCCTGAATGCGGCTGAAAAACCGCGGCTGGTGGCCGATCTTGGCGACAAGAATTTTTTCATGCTGCGCAACCACGGCCTGCTGACCGTCGGCGCGACGCCCGCCGACGCCTTCCTGTTCATGTACCTGTTCGAGGCCGCCTGCATGATCCAGGTCCGCGCGCAGGCGGGGGGCGGCGAACTGATTCCGATCGCCAAACCCATCCTCGACGGCATCCAGATGGCGGCCAAGCAGGTCACGCGAGGCCTCGGCGGCGGTCTGGCGTGGCCGGGTCTGCTGCGCAAGCTCGACCGCAAAGACCCTTCCTACAAGGACTGAACGGCATGTCACTCGATGCGTGGCGCAAATGCGGCAGAACCTTCCCGCATCGCGGCCACGGGATTTTTTACCGTGACGAGCGCGGTAGCGGCAGCAAGGCAACCGCTGATCTGCATCCACGGCTTTCCCACGGCGTCGTGGGACTGGCATGCGCTGTGGCCCGACCTGCTCAATAATTTCAGCCGCGTTATAGCGCCGGACATGATTGGTTTTGGTTTTTCCGCCAAGCCGAGAAGCTATCCCTATTCCATATTCGACCAGGCCGATTTGTTCGAAGCGTTGCTCCCGCAGCTCGGCGTCGCGAATTTTCACCTGCTTGCCCACGACTACGGCGACACCGTGGCGCAGGAGCTGCTGGCGCGGCACAACGAGCGCCAGGCCAAAAATGACAACCGCCTTGTCATTGAATCCTGCGTACTGCTCAATGGCGGCCTGTTCCCGGAGGTTCATCGCGCGCGGCCAATCCAGAAACTGATGCTCACGCCCCTGGGTCCGCTGCTGGCGCAACTCTCCGGCGAAAAGCAGTTCGGCCGCAGCTTCTCGGCGGTATTCGGCCCCAAGACGCAACCGAGCGCCAGCGAGCTGAAAGATTTCTGGACGCTGGCGCATCACAACGACGGCGCTACGCTGTTTCACAAAATCCTGCGCTACATCCCCGAGCGCCGCGCCAACCGCGAACGCTGGGTGGGTGCGCTTCAAAACACCCGGTCGCCGTTACGCTTCATCAACGGCCCCGCCGATCCGGTGTCCGGTGCGCACATGGCGCAGCGATACCGTGAAGTCGTACCGAATCCCGACGTGGTGATGCTCGCCGAACACGTCGGTCATTACCCGCAGGTGGAGGACCCGAAAGGGACGCTGGCGGCCTTTTTGCAATTTCACAAACGCTAAAGAGTCGCCACCCGCTTGGGCTGCTTTTTGGCTTGAATCGGCTGTGGGGTGAAATCCGGTGGTACACTTTTAGTACCACTGGTTTTTTCAACGGGTCTGAAAACGGCTTCTGCTGGCTCCAGGCGGGTGCCGCATCTTTCATGAAGAGTGACGCTGCTAAGAGTGGATTTCCGGTGCAGCCAGCGCTTCTGTCTCGGGTAACGCCAAACGCTTCATCGGCGCTCCATTAAGCGACGACAACGGCGCGCGGCGGGCATCTCGTTCGCAGAACACGGCAACGTCCACGCCCAATTCACCTTCCCCGAACGACAGCACCGGAATCGCTTGCTCGCGACCGTCGGCGTAACGGTAATGGCGCTCGCCCACCGCATAAGGAATGTTGCGCTGCTGCAACAGCCAGTCGAGTTGTTCCGCCTTGTCGGCAAAGGCGTGCAGTTGCACGCGATGCGAAGCGCTGATCGCGCCACTCACCACCGCGCCGACCAGGCGCGGCTCAAACTCGGCCAGCAGTCGCATCGCTTTAACCGCCGTTCGCCGTAGGGCGCTGAGTCGCTCGGCGTAATCGGCGCCACCGAACAGGCCTTGATATCGAAGAACCGCCTGCTGGATATCGGCGCTGTCGGCACGGGCCTGGCGCGGGGAAAGGCCGAGACGGGCGGCGGCCTTGTCACGCGCGGCGCGGTAATCGGTCAGCGCTTCTTCGCAAAATATTCGCGCAGCTTCCTCGACCAGATTGTCCTCGCGCATCAGTAAATATCATCCCCCGGACTCTCGAGGCCTCCCAACGACGAACCGTCGTCAGGCGGCGGCACGCGGTCGGCGGGTACGATTTCCGCAATCGCGTCGGGGTCGCCGGGTTCGGCGAGCAGGCCGTTGCGCGGGTTGATGGCGACCGTGATCAGGCCGGCGGGCCGTGGCGGCCAGTCTTCGGGCACTTTATCCAGCGCGGACCTCATGAAGTCCATCCAGATGGGTAGCGCCGCGCGTCCGCCGACTTCGCCCTTGCCCAGTGGCTGGGGATGGTCAAAGCCTACCCACGTCACGGCCGTGAGCGAGGACTGAAATCCACAGAACCACGCATCGGTCTCTTCATTGGTCGTGCCGGTCTTGCCGGCAAGGTCGCCGCGCCCGAGCTCGCGTACGCGCGAGGCGGTACCGCGGGTGGCGACATCGCGCATCAGATCACGCATGAGATAAACGTTGGTCGGATCAATGACGCGCGGCGCATGCGTCAGGACCGTGACGGCCGCGAGCGGTTCACCTTCGGACGCCACTTCGACCGGCGGCGGGTCGAGCACCACCGGGCATTCAGCGCAGGCCGGCACCGGCTGCATCTGGAACAGCATCGTGCCCTGGGCATCGCGAATTTCCTTGATGAAATAGGGCGTTATCAGGAACCCCCCGTTGGCGAACACCGCGTAACCGCGCGCCACCTCCAGCGGCGTGAACGACGGCGAGCCCAGCGCCAGCGTGAGATCGCGCGGCAGCCGCGTCTTTTCAAACCCGAATCGGGTCGCGTAATCACGCGCGGCATCAATTCCGACCGCCTGCAAAATGCGGATCGACACCAGATTGCGCGACTCCACCAGCGCTTCGCGCAAGCGCATCGGGCCCTTGAAATCGCCACCGTAATTTTCCGGCCGCCAGGTGGATTCCAGCGCCGGATCATCAAACACCACCGGGGCATCGATAATCACTGATGCCGGCGTGAATTCCCCCGCCAGCGCGGCGGCGTACAGAAACGGCTTGAACCCCGAGCCGGGCTGGCGACGCGCCTGCGTCACGTGGTTGTACTTGCCGTGAAAAAAGTCGTAACCGCCCGACAGGGCCTGAATGGCACCGTCGCGCGGGTCCAGCGCCACCAGCGCGCCCTGCACTTCAGGAATTTGCGCCAGGCGCCAGCCGGGCTTATCGAGCGGGCCCGACCGATGCAGCCGCACAATATCGCCTGGCGCCGGATGCGAAGCCTTGGAAAATCCAGCCCAGCCAAAATCTGCTTTCTTCAGCTCCACGGGTCCGCCCACGGTCCACAAGCGCATGCGGTCGGTGGCGACTTCCACCACCGCCGCCGCAGTCAGATCCGCGACTTGCGGCCGTGAGTCCAGCGCCGCATTGATCAAAGGATGCGGCTGGCTCGACGGCAGTTCCAAGTCCGCCAGCGCCTCCTTCGGCAGGCGGCCTTCCGGCCGCCGCCAGCCGCGACGTTCGTCGTATTCGCGCAGGCCCTTGCGCAACGCACCGACCGCCGCAATCTGCCGGCGCGAGTCCAGGGTGGTGATCACGGTGTAACCGCCTTCGTAAGCGTGTTCGCCGTAACGGCTGATCAGTTCGCTGCGCACCATCTCGGCGACGAAGTCGGCTTCGACCTCGGTGCCAGGGCGCGATTCGCGCGCCACCAGGGGTTCGGTGACGGCGCCCTGGTACTGCTCCGGCGTGATGAATTGCAGATCCAGCATGCGCCGCAACACGTAGTTGCGCCGCTCCTGCGCACGCGGCGGATTGCTCAGTGGATTATCGCGCGAGGGTGCCTTGGGCAATCCAGCCAGTACGGCCATCTGCGACACCGACAGCGAGCGCACGTCCTTGCCAAAATACGCCTGCGCCGCGGCGCCCACACCGAACGCGCGGTTGCCAAGAAAAATCTTGTTGAGGTAGATCTCGAGGATTTCCTGCTTGCTCAGTGATTTTTCGATTTTCAGCGCCAGGAGAATCTCACGCGCCTTGCGCAGGAAGGTGCGCTCGCTGGATAAAAAAACATTGCGCGCCAGCTGCATGGTGATGGTGCTGCCGCCCTGGCGCTTTTCGCCGGTGGTGGCGAGCTGGAGCGCGGCGCGTGTCAGGCCGCGCCAGTCGACGCCGGGGTGTTCGAAAAAGCGGTCGTCTTCCGCCGCGAGAAACGCCTGCACCAGCAACGGGGGCAGTTGCGCATACGTCAGCGGTTCGCGGCGCTCAGCGCCGAACTCGGCCATCAGCTTGCCGTCGGCGGTGAACACACGCAGCGGTACCGGCAGACGGATTTCGCGGATGCTATCGACCGGCGGCAGGCCGGAATCAATCACCGAACGCGTCACCAGACCCACCAAAACCAGCGCCAGCAGCCCGAGTCCTGCGATCCAGCGCAACGGGTAGTTTTGAAATGTTGGCATGGGGGTTCGGTCAGTAACTCGCATCACTTCCGGTGACGTATCAGATAGTTGGGTCAGCTACTTCGAGTTGCACAGTAGATATTTCGCGTTATAGTAGGGCGGCGGATGAGGAATCTTAACCGACCGCCATTACATTGAAGCCGGATAAACCGGGGGAGCGTCTGGGATGTTGAAGTCGCTGCTAGGAGGGGGAAGCCAGAATCTGATCGGCCTGGACATCAGTTCCAGTTCGGTCAAGCTGCTGGAGCTTTCGCGCAGCAAAAGCGGACAGGTCAAGGTGGAGTCCTACGCCACCGAACCGTTACCGCAGGGCGCGGTCACCGACAAACAGATCAACGACCACAAAGTGGCCGGCGAGGTTATTGCCCGCGCTCTGGCCAAGTCCGGCACCAGCACCCGAAACGCCGCCATAGCCATGGCCGGTGCTGCCGTCATTACCAAGATCATCCAGATGCCTGGCGGGCTCGCCGACCATGAGATGGAAGATCAGATCAAAGCCGAGTTCGACCAGTACGTGCCGTACAAACTCGAGGAAGTGAATCTCGACTTCCAGGTGCTTGATCAGGTAGCCGGTTCCGACCAGGTCAACGTGATTCTGGCGGCCTGTCGCAAAGAACAGATCGAACAACGTTGCGCGGCGATTGAAATGGCCGGCCTCAAGCCCAAAGTCGTTGACATCGAAACCAACGCCCTGGAAAACGCCTGCGAATTCCTGCGCCACCAGATGGTGGATCGCGGTGAAAAGAAAACCGTGGTGATCGTTGATGTCGGCGGCAACAACACTGCCGTCACCGTGCTGCATGACTTGAAGACCGTGTTCACCCGCGAACAGGCATTTGGCGGGCGCATGCTGGTGGAAGACGTCATGCGCCGCTACGGGCTGCCGCAGGATGAGGCCCAGCGTTCGATCCGCCAGGGCGGACTGCCCGACGACTATCTGACCGAACTGCTGCCACATTTTGTCGCCGACCTCACGCAACAGATCGACCGCAACCTGCAGTTCTTCTTTTCCGCCTCTTCACAGTTTTCCTCGGTGGACCAGATTCTGCTTGCCGGCGGCTGCGCGCACATCCCGGACCTCGAACAAATCGTGTCAGACAAGATCAAGCTGCCCACGGCGATGGCGCGTCCGCTGGCCAACATGAACATTGCCAACCGCGCCAAACCCAAGCAATTGGCGGCCGAAGAAGCCAGCCTGCTGGTTGCCTGCGGCCTTGCCAGCCGCGCGTTCGACCCGGTCCGAGGTTAAGCCGTGGCCACACGCTTAAATCTACTCGACTGGCGCGCCGAACTGCGCGAACAGCACAAGCGTGAGTTCGGCGTCATGGCCGGCGGCGCATTCGGCGCGGGCGTGCTTTTTTTTGGGCTGATCTGGCTCAACGCCACCAATGCGCTCGACAACCAGATTCAGCGCAATGAGCGGCTAAAAGCTGAGATCGTCGAGATCGAGCGCAAAACCAAGGAAATCCAGGACCTCGAAAAAACCAAGGCCAACCTGCTGGCGCGCATGCGCGTGATCGAGCAGCTGCAGCAATCGCGCGCCGCCACGGTGCATTTTTTCGACGAAATCATCAACACGCTGCCGGAAGGCGTCTACATCACCTCGCTCAAGCAGACGGGCAAGAAAATCGAGATTGCCGGCGTCGCTGAGTCCAACGGCCGCGTGTCGGCCTACATGAAAAATTTCGAAGGTTCGGAATGGTTCGCGGAACCGAAGCTGGTGGTCATCAAAAGTGTCGAGAAAAACAAGCAGCGCACCAGCGAGTTCAGCCTGACCGTCACCAACCTCACGCAACCGCAACCGGCGAATCCCGAAGGGGAGGTTAACTGATGGCCGGCCTGCAGATCGACTTTAAAAAACTCTCGGAAGAGGCGCAACGCCTCGACTTCCAGAATCTCGGCGTCTGGCCGATGTGGGCGCGCGGCACCGCCTCGGTATTGATTCTGGTTCTTGTGCTGGTTGCTGGCTGGTACTTGTTCATCATTGACCTGCGTGACCAGACCGAAGCGGCTAAAAGCGAGGAAGGAACGCTGCGTGCGCAGTTCGAGGAAAAGCAGAAAAAAGTTGCGGCGCTGGACGCCTACAAGGAACAGCTCGAACAGATGAAGAAATCCTTCGGCGCCATGCTGGCGCAGCTGCCGAGCAAGACCGAAGTGCCTAACCTGCTCAACGACATTTCACAGACGCGCGTGGCCAGCGGACTTGAAGAGGAGCTGTTCCAGCCACAGCCGGAAGTCTCGCGCGAGTTCTACGCCGAAGTGCCGTACAAGATCCTCATCACCGGCAACTATCATTCGATGGGTCTGTTCGTCAGCGGCGTCGCGGCGCTGCCGCGAATTGTCACGATTGATGACGTCAAGATCGGTCCGGCCGGCGGCAACGCCCCGAAAGACCAGTTGCGCATGGACGCCACCGCAAAAACTTATCGCTATCTGGACGACAGCGAAATGGTCCAGGCCAAACCGGGGGCAAAGAAGTGATGCGCGCGCGCCTGATCGCCCTGGTGATGATCGCGTCCACGCTCGCCAGCTGCGGGGGCGAGGGCGACGACCTGGACCAGTTCATCAACGAGGTTAAGGGCCGCACCAGCAAAGCCATCGAGCCGCTGCCGCAGATCAAGCAGTACCAGGCCTTCAGCTATGTACCGGCCGAGCGCCGTGATCCGTTCGAAGCCAATCTGATTACTCGCGCGCAGATGGCGGCGTCGGCAGCAGGCGGTGTCCACCCCGACTTCAATCGCAACAAGGAACCGCTCGAAGAATTCCCTCTCGACAGCCTGCGCATGGTAGGAACGATTCAGATAAAACAGCGGGTCTATGCACTGATCAAAGCGCCGGATGCCGTGATCCACCGCGTAGCCCGGAGCGATCACATGGGCCAGAACTACGGCAAGGTCGTCAAAGTAACCGAAGCCGGAATAGAGCTGATGGAAATCGTACCCGACAATTTTGGCGGGTGGATGCAGCGGCCCGCCAGTCTGGCGCTCGCCGAGTAGCGTTAAGAGGAACATATTATGAAGACCCCAACGATGTCCCCAATGATTTCCCCCCCGCCTTCGCGGAGCGCCCGCAGGTTCTGCACCGCATGGCTGATCGCGCTGGGTCTATTGACCGGTGGTGCCGGTGCACAAACGCCGGCGGCACCCGAACTGTCGCTGGACCAGCTCGAATTCGTTTCGCTGGGCGGCGACCACGTGCGGCTGACACTGAGTCTGTCTGGCGATGCCCCGCAGCCGGTGGTATTCACGACTGAAAAGCCGGCGCGGATTTCTCTGGATCTGCCGGGAACTACGCTTGCCCTCACCGATCGCATTCAGAAAATCGGTATCGGCGCGGCGCGCAGCGTGGCCGCGGCGCAGGCCAAGGGCCGTACCCGCGTGGTGCTGGAACTGAGCAAGCAAGTACCCTATGAAATCAGCGTTTCGGGCAGGCAGATCACAATTGATCTGCAAAGCAAATCCGTGGGATCCGCGGCGGCGCCCACCACCGTAACCGAGACCCGAATCACGCAAGCTCCGCCGGCCGCGCGACGCAAAGTACTCGCCTCCTCTGGCTCGCTGACGCATGTGGACTTCCGCCGCGGCGAAAAAGGCGAAGGACGCGTGATCGTTTCCCTGTCCGATCCGAAAATGGCCGCGGACATGCGCGAAGAAGGCGGTCGCATCGTCGCGCGCTTTGCCGGCGCTGAAATCGAAGACTCGCTGTTGCGCCGCCTCGACGTGCTCGATTTTGCCACCCCAGTCAAATTCATCGACATCACCCGCAGCAAGGGCGGTGTCGAAGTCGCGATCACGCCCACCGCCAATTCCGATTTTGAACAGGCGGCGTACCAGGCCGGCGGCAGTTTCACGATCGAACTGCAGCCGTTGACGCCCGAGAAGAAAGAGGCGCTGAAGAAAGACCGCCAGCAGTACGCCGGCGAGCGCATCACGCTGTCGTTCCAGAGTGTCGATGTGCGCTCGCTCCTGCAAATCATTGCCGATGTTGCCGGCACCAACATGGTGGTCAGCGATTCGGTACAGGGCGAAGTCGCCATGCGACTGGAGAACGTACCCTGGGATCAGGCACTCGACATCATCCTGCGCACCAAAGGCCTGGGACTGCGTCAACAGGGCAATGTCATGCTGGTTGCACCGCTGGCCGAACTGCAGGCGCGCGAAAAAGCCGAGGCGCTGGCGCAGAACGAACAGATCGAACTCGCGCCCCTGCGCTCCGAGTTGATCCAGGTCAATTACGCCAAGGCCTCCGATCTCGCCGCGCTGCTCAAGTCCGGCGACAGTTCGCAACTGTCCAGCCGCGGCAAGGTCACGGTGGACGAACGCACCAACACGCTGCTGGTGCTCGAGACCCGGGAAAAGCTGGCGGATGTACGCGCCCTTATTTCAAAGCTCGATATTCCAGTGCGTCAAGTACTGATCGAATCGCGCATCGTGATTGCCAATGATGACTTCCGCAAAGACCTCGGCGCCCGGTTCGGCACTTCGGCGCGCGCGAAATCAGATGGCGGGTCCGGCCTCTTCGGTACGGCCGTGGATACGACGACCGCGAACGCGCTGGCCATCGGCCCGGACGGCATCGTGGGCACCCCCTCACTCAACGTCAATCTGCCCGCCTTACCGCCGGCCTTCACGCCCGCCGGCGCGGCGCTCGCCATTCTGGGCAAAAACTTCAGGGTAGATCTGGAACTGCAGGCGCTGCAGGCGGAAGGTCGCGGCGAAACCGTCTCCTCGCCGCGCGTCATCACCGCCAACTCGAAAACCGCCACGATCAAGCAGGGTGCCGAAATTCCTTATGTGACTCCTCAATCCGGCAACGCACCAGCCACGGTGACGTTCAAGGAAGCCCTGCTCAAACTGGACGTGACGCCCTTCATCAACCCCGACGATTCCATCGTCATGGATCTCAAGGTCAACAAGGACGAGCCGGACTTCACCCGGCTGGTCCAGGGCAACCCGCCGCTGAACCGGCGTGAAGTTCAAACATCGGTGCTGGTGCAAAACGGTGAAACCGTGGTGATCGGCGGCATTTATGAAGTCAGCACCACTCAGTCGAAAACCAAGGTGCCTGGGCTGGGCGACCTGCCGCTGATCGGGCGCCTGTTCCGTACCGTGACCGACGTCAGCGGCAAAAAAGAATTGCTGATTTTCGTCACGCCCAAGATCATCAACGACGGCCTGCGCGTCGAATGACGCGCTGACGCAAATCCTTCGTCCTATACTGCCGCCGAGATATCTTCGGCGGCTTTTTCATGTCTGGGCAAAATATTTTTCTGATCGGCCCGATGGGCGCAGGCAAGACGACGGTCGGCCGCCGCCTTGCGGCGCTGCGTGGCTTGCAGTTTCTCGATAGCGATCACGAAATCGAACAACGCACCGGCGTGGACATCACCCTGATCTTCGATAAAGAAGGTGAAGGCGGATTCCGCCGCCGCGAGGCGCAGATTCTGGATCAATTGTCGGCACAGTCGGGCGTCGTCATCGCCACCGGCGGCGGCGCGATTCTGGATGCCGGCACGCGCACGCGCTTGAAGGCTCGCGGATTTGTCGTGTTTCTCAACGCAAGCCTGGACCAGCAATTGTCGCGCACCCGGCGTACCGATCACCGTCCCTTGCTTAAAACCGGCGACCGCCGCGAAACTCTGGGGAAATTGTTTGCAATCCGTGAGCCGCTGTACCGAGAAACCGCGCATCTCGAGTTGAATACGGCGGGCCGCAACGCGCTTAGCCTTGCGCGACTGATCGCGGCGCAATTGCCGCAGAACGAGGCCGCCTGATGTCCGTCCTGCACGTCAGTTTGGGCAGCCGCAGCTACCCGATTCATATCGGGACAGGCTTACTGGCTACGGCCGGCGGTCATTCCGCGCTCGCCGAACGTGCCGTGCGCGTGGTGACGGATGAAACCGTCGCCGCCCATTACCTGGAACGGCTGCTGCAGGCGCTGAAACTCTCACCCGCGCAGGCGCTGGTGCTGCCCCCCGGAGAAGCCCGCAAAACCCTGACGGGCGTCGAGCGTGTACTCGACTGGATGCTGGAGCAGCGCCTGGGCCGCGACGGCGTCCTGGTGGCACTTGGCGGCGGTGTCATAGGCGATCTGGCGGGTTTTTGCGCGGCGATCTACCAGCGCGGCATTGATTTCGTGCAGGTCCCGACCACGCTTCTGGCGCAGGTCGATTCCTCGGTAGGCGGTAAAACCGGGGTCAATCATGCGCGCGGCAAAAACATGGTCGGCGCATTTCACCAGCCACGGCTGGTGCTGGCGGACCTCGATACCCTCAAGACCTTGCCGGCCCGCGAATTGAGCGCGGGCCTGGCCGAGGTCATCAAGTACGGTCTGTTGGGCGACGCGGCGTTCTTCGGCTGGCTGGAAAAACACCTGGAAGAACTGCTGAAGCTGGACGGTACCGCGCTCGCCGAGGCGGTAGAAAAATGCTGCGCGATGAAGGCGCGCATTGTCGGCGACGACGAGCGTGAATCACTGACCGCCGGAACGCGAGCACTGCTCAACCTGGGCCACACCTTCGCGCATGCGATTGAAACGCACGCCGGTCACGGCCCGTGGCTGCATGGCGAAGCGGTGGCGGTGGGGCTGTGCATGGCGGCCGATCTTTCGGCGCGGCTCGGCTGGCTCGAGCAGCGGGAGGCGAGCCGCATCGGCGCATTGCTCGCGCGCGCGGGGTTGCCGGTCGTGGCACCCGAAGGCCTGACCCCGGCGCGCTTTGTCGACCTGATGGGCCACGACAAAAAAGTCCGGGCCGGGCAATTGCGGCTGGTGCTGCTCAAGGGCATCGGCAACGCAGTGCTGACGGCGGAATTCGAGTCGGCGAAACTGCACGAAACCCTGGAGCATTTCTGCCGATGAAGCTGGCGCCTTATGCCGCTCGGCCCGACGCCAGCCGCGGCCGCCGCGTTCACGAGTCGACGCCGCAATATCGAAGTGAGTTTCAGCGAGATCGTGATCGCATCATTCATTCGTCTGCGTTTCGAAGGCTGGAATACAAGACGCAGGTGTTCGTCAACCACGAGGGCGACCTGTTCCGCACCCGGCTGACGCATTCGCTTGAAGTGGCACAGATCGCGCGCACCATCGCGCGCGCGCTCTCGCTCAACGAGGATCTGTGCGAGGCGATAGCGCTCGCCCACGATCTTGGCCATACACCGTTCGGGCACGCCGGCCAGGACGCACTCAACTCCTGCATGCGCCCCTACGGCGGCTTTGAGCACAACGCGCAGTCGCTGCGGGTGGTGGACGAGCTCGAAAGCAAATACGCCTCGTTCCGAGGGCTGAACCTGTTATTTGAAACTCGCGAAGGTATTCTCAAGCACTGCTCGGCCAAACATGCGCGCACGCTGGGCGATATTGGCGAGCGGTTTTTACTGCGCCGGCAGCCTTCGCTCGAAGCCCAACTCACGAATCTTGCCGACGAGATCGCCTATAACAATCACGATGTCGACGACGGCCTGCGCGCCGGGCTGATTACGTTTGAGCAGTTGCGGACCGTGCCCCTGTTCCGGCGTCATCACGACCTGGTGTTGGAGATTTATCCGCACGCCACCCAGCGCCAGCAGCGGCACGAGACCATCCGCCGGATGATCAGCACCCTGGTCAGCGGCCTGGTTGCCCACACGCGGCGCAAGCTGGCCAAGGCGCGACCCAGGCACATCGATGGTGTTCGCGCACTGAACAAGCCACTGGTCGGTTATAGCGCGGCAATGTACAAAGAAAACCTGGCGCTGAAACGCTTCCTGAATAAAAACCTCTACCGCCATCCCCGGGTTTCGCGGATGAGCACCAAGGCACAACAGGTGGTCAGCGACCTGTTCGCAACCTACATGCGCAAACCGCGCTTGATACCACCGCGGTTCGTTCAGGATTCGCCCCGGCCGGCCACACAGCCGCGCCTGATTGCCGACTACATTGCCGGCATGACCGACCGATTCGCGCTCGGCGAACACAAGAAGCTCTGTTAAGCAGCACCCGCTTGAGGCCTTTTTTGGCCCCAAATGCCTGTGTCCGCAAAGGCCTTGGTACATTTTTAGTACCACGTATTTTCATCATGGCACTGGAATATGCCCTTGCGGCGTGCAAGCGGGTTCAGCGTTTCTCATTGACGGCATGCGTGCAGTCTCTGTAATCTTTTGCTGCAGCGCAGCGTAAAGCCTCCCTGAACGATTTTTTGGCTGTGATCCACGGCTCAGGGGACTGCCGCCGCCGCATTTTGAGTAGCCACGAATGAACAGATTGGGACCACCGGCAAAGCAGGGGCTGTATGACCCTGCGTTTGAGCATGACGCCTGCGGCGTCGGCTTTGTCGTGGACGTCAAGGGTCGCAAGTCGCACAAGATCCTTCAGCAGGGGTTGCAGGTGCTAGAGAACCTGGACCATCGCGGCGCCAGCGGCGCTGAGGTCAACACGGGCGATGGCGCGGGGTTGCTGATGCAGATTCCGCACGCGTTTTTGCACGATGCGGCCCGAAAAGCGCGGATCGACCTGCCGGCCGCCGGCGACTACGGTTGCGGGCTGGTGTTTCTGCCGCGCAGCGCCACGCTGCGCCGGCGCATCGAACAGCGCTTCGAGCAGATCGTGCAGTCCGAAGGCCAGACGGTGCTGGGATGGCGCACGGTGCCCACCCAAAACTCCATGCTCGGTGAGACCGCCAAATCCTGTGAGCCGTTCATGCGCCAGGTATTCGTCGGCCGCGCCAGCGATGTCGCCGACGAAATGGCGTTCGAGCGCAAGCTGTACCTGATCCGCAAGCGCGCCTACAGCGAGATCCGCGAGTCGACGCTCGCGGGCGCCGAATACTGGTACGTCTGCAGCCTGTCGAGCCGCACGCTGGTCTACAAGGGCATGTTGCTGACGCTGCAACTCGGCCAGTATTTTTCCGACTTGCAGAACCCGCTGATGGAAACCGCGCTGGCGCTGGTGCATTCGCGGTTTTCCACCAACACCTTCCCGAGCTGGGATCGAGCGCATCCGTACCGGTTCGTCGCACACAACGGCGAAATCAACACGCTGCGCGGCAACATCAATTGGATGCATGCGCGCGAGGCGCTGTTCCAGTCCGAGCTGTTCGGCGAGGACATGGCCAAGATTTTGCCCATCGTCAACCCCAACGGCAGCGACTCGGCGATGTTCGACAACGTGCTCGAATTGCTGGTGCTCTCGGGCCGCTCGCTGCCCCACGCGGTGATGATGATGATCCCCGAACCGTGGTCGGGCCACGCAACCATGGACGACGCGCGCCGCGCGTTCTACCAGTACCACTCCAGCCTGATGGAGCCGTGGGACGGCCCCGCCGCGATCTGCTTCACCGACGGCAGGAAAATCGGCGCAATTCTCGACCGCAACGGCTTGCGCCCGTCGCGCTATTACGTCACCACCGATGATCTGGTGGTACTGGCCTCGGAAGCCGGCGTACTCGACATTCCTGCGGAAAAAATCCTGCGCAAGGGCCGTCTGCAGCCCGGCCGCCTGTTCCTGGTCGACACCGAGCAGGGCCGCATCGTCGAAGACGAGGAGATCAAGCGCCAGATCGTCGGTGAAAAGCCCTACCGCCTGTGGCTCGACCAATATCTGGTGCATCTCGACGAACTGCCCGCGGTACCCGATGTGCCGGCGCCCGACCATGACACGCTGATTCAGCGACAGACGGCGTTTGGCTACACCTTCGAAGACCAGCGCGTACTGATGGCGCCGATGGGCCGCGACGGCGTCGAAGCCGTCGGCTCGATGGGCAACGACACCCCGCTGGCAGTGCTGTCGAGCAAATCTAGGTTGCTGTTCGACTACTTCAAGCAATTATTTGCCCAAGTCACCAACCCGCCGATCGACTGCATCCGCGAAGAGCTCATCACCGCCGCCGAAGTCTGGCTCGGTGGCGAGGGCAACCTGCTGGAGCCGCAGGCGGCCGATTGCCGCCGGCTGGAACTCAAAGGCCCGATCCTGACCAACGAAGATTTGGCCAAAATCCGCAAGGTGCGGGCCGCCGGGCTGCGCATTGGAGAATTGTCGAGCCTGTTTCGTGCCACACGCGGCGAAAAAGGCCTGAAGGACGCGCTGGAAGACCTGTGGGAATCGGCGCGGCGCATGATCGAGCACGAAAATATCAACGTGCTGATACTGAGCGACCGCGGCGTCAACCATCAATTCGCGCCGATCCCATCGCTGCTGGCGATGTCGAGCCTGCATCACTTTTTGATCCGCGAAGGCTTGCGCACGCGCGCGAGCATCGTGGTCGAGTCCGGTGAGCCGCGCGAAGTGCATCACTTCTCGCTGCTGATCGGCTACGGCGCCAGCGCGATCAATCCGTATCTGGCATTCGAGTCGCTGGACGGCATGATTCGCGACGGCCTGCTGCCCAAAGTCGACCACAAAACCGCGTGCAAGAATTTTACCAAAGCCGCGACCAAGGGCGTGATCAAGGTCATGTCGAAGATGGGTGTCTCGGCGGTGCAGAGCTACCACGGCGCGCAGTTGTTCGAGGCGGTCGGTCTGCGCCAGGACCTGATCGACGAGCATTTCACCGGCACCGCCTCGCGC
This sequence comes from uncultured Gammaproteobacteria bacterium, assembly GCA_963807375.1. Taxonomy (GTDB): domain Bacteria; phylum Pseudomonadota; class Gammaproteobacteria; order Nevskiales; family Nevskiaceae; genus JACPFV01. Next base: position 726,670 of record CAWEBP010000003.1, on the reverse strand, counting down.
ATCGGCGGTATCGGCATGAACGTGGTCGCGCGCGAGGTGTTGATGCGCCACCGCATCGCGTTCCCGCAGCGGCCGGTCAACAGTTACGCGCTGCCCGCGGGCGGCCAGTACCAGTATCGGGCGGACGGCGAATACCACCTGTTCAACCCCGAATCCATCCACCGTCTGCAAAAAGCCGTGCGCACCGGCAGCTTCGACACTTACAAATCGTACGCGCAGATGGTCAACGAGCAATCCACGCAGCTGTGCACGCTGCGCGGGCTGCTCGAGTTCAAGGCGGGGCCGGCCATCCCGCTGGCCGAGGTCGAGCCGGCCGAAAACATCCTGCGCCGCTTCAAGTCCGGCGCGATGTCGTACGGCTCGATCAGCAAAGAGGCGCACGAAACGCTGGCCATCGCGATGAACCGCATCGGCGGCAAATCCAATACCGGTGAAGGCGGCGAAGACCCGGAACGCTTCATCCCCATGGCCAACGGCGACTCGAAGAACTCGGCGATCAAGCAGGTCGCCTCGGGCCGCTTTGGCGTGACCAGCGAATACCTGGTCAGCGCCAAAGAGATCCAGATCAAGATGGCGCAGGGCGCCAAGCCCGGCGAAGGCGGCCAGTTGCCGGGCACCAAGGTGTATCCGTGGATTGCCAAGACACGACTCACCACCGCCGGTGTCGGGCTGATATCACCGCCGCCGCATCACGACATTTACTCGATCGAAGACCTGGAGGAACTGATCCACGACCTCAAGAACGCCAACCGCGACGCGCGCATCAGCGTGAAACTGGTGGCCGAAGTGGGCGTCGGCACGATCGCCGCGGGCGTCGCCAAGGCGCACGCCGACGTGGTGCTGATCACCGGCCACGACGGCGGCACCGGCGCGTCGCCGATGACTTCGCTCTCTCACGCCGGCCTGCCGTGGGAACTGGGCCTGGCCGAAACCCACCAGACGCTGGTGCTCAACAACCTGCGCTCGCGCATCGCGGTCGAAACCGACGGCCAGCTCAAGACCGGACGCGATGTCGTGATCGCCGCGCTGCTGGGTGCCGAGGAATTCGGCTTTGCCACCGCGCCGCTGGTCGCGGTCGGCTGCATCATGATGCGCGTCTGCCATCTCAATACCTGCCCGGTTGGCGTCGCCACGCAGGACCCGGCCCTGCGGGCGAAATTCACCGGCAAGCCCGAGCACGCGGTGAACTTCATGCGCTTCGTCGCCGAAGACATGCGCGAGATCATGGCGTCGCTTGGGTTTTCGCACGATTGAGGAGATGATCGGCCGCGTCGACCGGCTGGAGCCGCGCAAGGCGCATCAACCACTGGAAGGCCAAGGGCTTCGACTTCAGCAACATCCTCTACCAGCCCGACGCGGGTCCCGATGTCGGCCGGTTCTGCCAGATCAAGCAGAACCACGGGCTCGAGCATGTCGCTCGACGTCACCACGCTGCTCGAAATCTGCAAGCCGGCGATCGAGCGCGGCGAAAAGGTGCGCGCGGAAGTTCCGATCCGCAACGTCAACCGCGTGGTCGGCACCATCACCGGCAGCGAAGTCACCAAGAAGCATGGCGCCAAGGGACTGCCCGAAGACACCATTCAAATCAAATTCACCGGCTCGGCCGGCCAAAGCTTTGGTGCATTCATGCCGCGCGGCATGACCTTTGAGCTGAACGGTGACGCCAACGATTACTGCGGCAAGGGCTTGTCGGGCGGCAAGATCATCGTCGCGCCGTCGGCGCAATCCACCTTCGCCGCCGAGGACAACATCATCATCGGCAACGTCGCCTTGTACGGCGCGACTTCGGGCGAGGCGTATTTCCGTGGCATGGCCGGCGAGCGCTTCGCGGTGCGCAACAGTGGCGTAGAAACGGTGGTCGAGGCGGTTGGCGATCACGGCTGCGAATACATGACCGGTGGTCGCGTTGTCGTGCTCGGCGCCACCGGGCGCAATTTTGGCGCTGGCATGTCCGGCGGCATGGCTTATGTGCTCGACGAGCGCGATCGCTTCGCGGCGAACGTCAACACGCAGATGGTCGGCACCGAAAGCCTTACCGACGCCGACGAAATCGCAAAAGTAAAAGCGCTGATCGAAAAACACCATCGGTACACCGGCAGCCGGCGCGCGCAGCAGGTGCTCGCGGACTGGGACGCCAGCGTCAAGCGCTTCGTCAAGGTCATCCCCAAGGACTATCAGCGCATGCTCGCGTGCCTGAGCAAAGCACATAGCCAAGGGCTGACGGGCGACGAGGCGATCATGGCGGCGTTCGAAGAAAACTCGCACGACCTCGCGCGCGTTGGCGGTAACTAAAAAAATTATGGGTAAGCCGACAGGTTTTATTGATTTCCAGCGCGAATTGCCGGCCGATCGCACGCCGGCAGCGCGAGTGAAAGACTGGAAGGAATTCCATCACCACATGCCGGAAGAAAAGCTGCGCGAGCAGGGCGCGCGCTGCATGGATTGCGGCGTGCCGTTCTGCCACACCGGCAAGCTGGTCAGCGGCATGGCGTCGGGCTGCCCGATCAACAACCTGATTCCGGAGTGGAACGATCTGGTCTATCGCGGCCTGTGGCAGGAGGCGCTGGTACGCCTGCACAAGACCAACAATTTCCCCGAGTTCACCGGCCGCGTCTGCCCGGCGCCCTGCGAAGGCTCGTGCGTGCTGGGCATCACCGCTCCCGCCGTCACGATCAAGAACATCGAGGTCGCGATCATTGACCGCGGCTTCGACGAGGGCTGGGTCGTTGCCCGAGCCGCCGCATGGTGCGCACCGGCAAGAAGGTCGCGGTCATCGGCTCCGGCCCCGCCGGCCTTGCCGCCGCCGCGCAACTGAACCGGCCGGGCATCGCGTTACCGTGTTCGAGCGCGACGACCGTCCGGGTGGCCTGCTGATGTACGGCATCCCCAACATGAAGCTCGACAAGCGCGAGATCGTCGAGCGGCGCCTCAAGCTTAATGGAAGCCGGAAGGCATCAAGTTCGTCTGCAATACGGCGGTCGGCGGCAACGGCGATACGCAGAAACTTTTGCAGGATTTCGACGCCACGGTGATCTGCACCGGCGCCACGCAGGCGCGCGACCTGCAGGTGGAGGGCCGCCAACTTGAAGGGCGTGCACTTCGCGATGGATTACCTGACGCGCCAGCACCAAAGCGCTGCTCGACGACAGCCCGAAGCGGCGGTGCATCCACGCAAAGGGCAAGGACGTGATCGTGCTTGGCGGCGGCGACACCGGCACCGACTGCGTCGGCACCGCCATGCGCCAGGGCTGCCGCAGCCTGATGCAGCTGGAAATCATGCCCAAGCCGCCGATGGACCGCGCGGCGGACAACCCCTGGCCGGAATGGCCCAAGGTCTACAAGCTGGATTATGGCCAGGAAGAGGCCGCCGCAAAGTTCGGCCAAGACCCACGCGCCTACCTGACCACGGTAAAAAAACTGGTCGGTGACGAGCAAGGCAAATTGCAGTCGGTGATCACGGTCGAAATCGGCTGGGAGAAAAACGACAAGGGTCAGTTCGTGCCCGCCGAGCGCGCCGGCAGCGAAAAGACCCACCCGGCGCAGCTCGTGCTGCTGGCGATGGGCTTCACCGGGCCGGAAAGCGCGCTGCTCACCGAGCTCGAGATTCGAGCGTGATGCGCGCAGCAACATCAGCGCCGAACACGGCAAGTTCGCAGACCAGCGTCGAGGGCGTGTTCGCCGCTGGCGATTGCCGACGAGGGCAGAGCCTGATCGTCTGGGCGATCAACGAAGGCCGCGGCGCCGCGCGCGAGTGCGACCGCTATCTGATGGGCGCGACCGATTTGCCCTGAAAATCATCGCCCCGCAGTCCGGGGCGACGAGGTAAAGTTTGCCCATGTCTCGCCTTCCCAACGCTGAGCGACTGATCATCGCGCTCGACTTGCCCACGCCCAACAAGGCGCGTGAGCTGGTTGTCGCCCTCGGTGAGGCAGGGCAGTTCTACAAAATCGGACTCGAGCTGTTCATGTCGCCGGGATTTTTCAATCTGCTCGACTGGCTGCAAGTCGCAGAGCAAAAAAAGATTTTTGTCGACCTGAAGTTCTTCGACATCCCCGAAACCGTGGCGCGCGCGGTGCTGTAACGCTGTCCGAGCGCGGCGCGGATTTCTGCACCGTGCACGGCAATCAGGCGATCATGGAAGCGGCGGCCAAGGCCAAAACCGGAAAGCTCAAAGTCCTCGCCGTCACCGCGCTGACCAGCCTCGACCAGGGCGACCTTAACGATCTGGGTTTCCAGTGCAATGTCGCGGATCTCGTGCTGTCGCGCGCGCGCCGCGCGCTGGCGGCCGGTTGTGACGGCGTGGTGTCATCGGGACTCGAAGTCGAAACACTTACAAAGGAAGATCGGGCCGAAACTGGTCTGCGTCACGCCCGGCATCCGACCGGTGGATAACCGCCTTGAAGCCGACCAGAAACGGGTGATGACCGCGAGCGCAGCGATCAGGGCGGGTGCCGATTACCTCGTCGTCGGCCGGCCGATCCGCGATGCCGCCGATCCGCGAGCGATGGCGCTCGCCCTGCAAAAAGAAATTGCCGATGCCGCCGGTTAACGACCGTTTTCTGCGCGCGCTGCGCCGCCAGCCCGTGGATCGCACGCCAGTGTGGATGATGCGCCAGGCCGGACGCTACCTGCCCGAATACCGCGCCAGTCGCGCCCAGGCCGGGGACTTTCTGACGCTGTGCAAAACCCCCGAACTCGCCTGCGAGGTCACGCTGCAACCGCTGGCACGCTTTCCGCTCGACGCGGCGATCCTGTTCTCGGACATCCTGACCATTCCCGACGCGATGGGCCTGGGCCTGCACTTCGTCGAGGGCGAGGGGCCAAAATTCCGCAAATGCGTCGAAACGCCCGCGGATATTCAGGCGCTCGGCGTGCCCGACGCCGAAACCGAATTGCGCTATGTGATGGATGCCGTGCGCCACATCAAGTCCGCGCTCAAGAACAAAGTGCCACTGATCGGATTCGCCGGCAGCCCGTGGACTCTGGCGACTTACATGGTCGAAGGCGGCGGCGGGCATGAGTTCGCGCAAGGTCAAAAAGCTCGCCTATGAAGCGCCGGATGCATTCGATGCGCTCACCGCCAAACTGTCCGATGCGGTCGCGCAATATCTGTCCGCGCAGGCCAAGGCCGGCGCCGACGTGCTGATGGTGTTCGACACCTGGGGCGGCGTGCTGACGCCGGCGGCTTATCGGCGCTTTTCGCTTGAACCGATGCAGCGCATCGTGGAGTCGCTCAAGCGCGCACACCCGCAGGTGCCGGTGATCCTGTTCACTAAGAACGCAGGCAGCCGTCTCACCGCCATGGCCGACACCGGCTGCGATGCGCTGGGCGTGGACTGGACCACTGATCTGGCCGACGCGCGCGCATTTACGAAAAACCGCGTCGCCCTGCAGGGCAATCTCGATCCGACGATTCTGCTGTCTTCCCCCGAGCGAATCCGCGAGGAGGTCGCGCGCGTACTGCAAAGCTATGGTCACGGCAACGGACATGTGTTCAATCTGGGTCACGGAATCTTGCAGCAGACTCCGCCGGAACATGCGGCGTCGATGATTGAGGCCGTCCAGCAGCTGAGCCCTGCTTACCATGCGAAACGGGAGGCCGCATGATTTCCGTTCTGCTGCCCGCATGGTTCATCGGCGTCGCCGCCTACAGCGTACTGATGGTCAACCTGATTTTCTGGGCTGGCATCTTCATGAACCTCGCCGCCCTGATGAAATTGCTGGTGCCGATACCAGCCTTTGGCCGCGCCTGCAGCCGCTTTGCGGTGTGGATGGCCAGCAACTGGGCTTCTGGCAACCGGCTGATCTACCGGTTGTTCCACGATGTGCGCTGGGAGGTGGACATCCGCGGCGCGCTCGACCCGAACAAAAGTTATCTGCTGATCTGTAACCATCAGTCGTGGGTCGACATCCTGCTGCTGTTCGACATTTTCCACACGCGCCTGCCGCTCGTGCGCTTCTTCCTCAAGCGCCAGCTGATCTACGTGCCGATCATCGGCGCTGGCTGCTGGGTGATGGACTTCCCCTTCATGCGCCGCCATAGCCGCGAGGCGATCGAGAAAAATCCCGAGCTGCGCGACACAGGACCTCAAGGCCATCCGCCGCTCCTGCGAGATCTACAAAACCATTCCGGTCACCGTGGTCAATTTCGTCGAAGGCACGCGCTTTTCCGAAGCCAAGCGCGCCGAAACAAATTCGCCGTTCCGCCATCTGCTGCGGCCAAAATCGGCGGGCATTTCATTCGCGCTCAACGCCATGGGCGAGCAGTTCGCCGGGCTGATCGACGTGACCATCGCCTACCAGCCAACGACCAAGAACCTACTGTGGAGTTTCCTGCGCGGCGAACAATCGCACCTCGCGATGCACGTGGATGTGCGGCCGATCCCACAGGACCTGATTGCCGGCGACTACCAGGGCGACCCTGAGTTTCGCGCCCGCTTCCAGGATTGGCTCAATGAGTTGTGGGCGCGCAAGGATGCCCGCCTCGACCGCATGCAGCCCGGCGAACGGCCCGCGACTAAAGCCCGGCTAACCTGAAACCCACTACCCGCTTGAGCGCTTTTCGGGATGTTTTAGGCGGCCTTCGGAAAATCAGTGGTACTAATTCTGTACCAGTGATTTTTTGCGGTAAGCCTTTTCGACGCCCAAACGGGCGCTAAGCGGGTGGGGAATTCGATGCTCGGGCAAGCGATCCGAGCAGCGGCTTTAGCGCGAAATACGCCGCCGCCGCAACCAGCGGCGCAATCAGGCACCAGACCACGATGCCGTAAACACCAACCATTCCGTAATCGGCCATGAACTGCCAGGGCCCCGCCTGAAAGCGCGCAAGCAAGTCCGTCACTGAAAAAATCGGAACGGGTGGTTGGCGGAATAGCGCCTCACCCGCACGGTAAAACGGAATCAGCAGCAGGATCTGCAACGGGTACACGAGGTAATTCACCAGCTGGATGATGGGCTGGTTGAGCCGCAGCCAGACGCCGACGATGCCGCACAGCAGAGTCGTGGAACCAAGAATCGGGAAGATGCCAAGCGTGCCGCCGAGCGCCAATGTCAGCGCGATTTTTTCGGGGGTGATGCCTTGTTTAAGCTGGGCGAGAATCGGGCCGGTGATGCGCCGTTTCCAGAAACTCTCAGCCACGACGCAACAGCAGGTCTTCCACCTTGGCGTTGGCCGGCAGCTTGTAAAGCTGGACCAGCATGTAGATCGCCATACCCATGTTGCCGGTCAGTAGCAGCGCCCCCAGCCAGCCGAGCCGGGCGGTGAGGGCGGTTTCCTTGTAGGCGATCCACAGCCAGAACCATAAAAAACCGAAGTAGGCGTCAAACAGCGTGGCGATGAACCACGGGTTGAACCCGGCCGACGGATTCGCCAGCAGGTCGCGGATCGCCGGCATCAAGCCGACGTGGCCGGTGGCCCACACCGACACGCCAATCAGTGCGAACCCGGCGACGAGCGAAAACGCCGCCAAAGGCGCTTTCATGATTTCTTGAGCGTGATCTGCATGAGATCGACCGTGCCGACGCGAAAGCCGCATTCGCAGTACGCCAGATAGTAACGCCACAGGCGCAGGAAGCGTTCATCGAACTTGTCGATGATCTTGTCGCGCACCGCCAGGACGTTGCGATGCCAGTGCGCCAGTGTGTCGGCGTAGTCCTTGGCGAAATACTGCGGATTCTCCGAGGTGAGTCCGGCCTGTGATGCCAGGTCCTGAAACAGTCCGGGCGGGCACAGCATGCCGCCAGGGAAAATGTACTTTTGGATGAAGTCGCGCTTGATACGGTAGTCGGGGAAAACGCCCGGCGCGATGGTGATGCCCTGGATCGCCGCCTTGCCGCCGGGCTTGAGCGCCTTGGAGATCGCCGCGAAGTAGCCTGGCCAGTATTCCTCGCCCACCGCCTCGTACATCTCGATCGAGACGACGCGATCGTAGGTTTGGTGAACGTCGCGATAGTCGCGCAGCTCGAAGCTCACGCGGTCATCGACGCCCGCTTTCTGCGCGCGAATCTGCGCCTCGGCAAGCTGTTCTTTGGACAGCGTGATGCTGGTGACGCGACAACCGGAACGCTGCGCGGCGTAAATCGCAAAGCCGCCCCAGCCGGACCCGATTTCAAGCAGATGATGTTCGGGCTTCAAATCAAGGCGCTCGTACATCAGCTTGAACTTGTTCAGTTGCGCGTCTTTCAGCGTTTCATTCGGCTGAATGAACATGCCGGCGCTGTAGGCCATGGTGTCGTCGAGCCACATCTTGTAGAACTCGTTGCCAAGGTCGTAGTGGTACGAGATGTTTTCCTTGGCCTGCGTTTTGGTGTTGGCGCGGCGGCGGTGCTGCCACCAGCCGTACAGGCGACCGAGCGGGTTCTTCTCGTACGGGCCCCTGTAGTACGGCTCGTTGATGTGGGCAGCCGCGAGCAGCGCGGACAGATCGGGAGAGTCCCAGTGGCCTTCGAGATAGGCCTCGCCAAATCCGACTTCGCCGCTGGCGAGGACGTGGCGCATCATCGCGCTGTCGCGAATGTTGAGTACGCCGTGCGGGCCCGGCTCGCGGCCGATAAACGCGCGGCGCTCGCCGTTGGGCAGCGTGACGTCCAGCTGGCCGTTGCGGATGCCGCGGAACATGTACATGAGCACGCGCAGGCCCAGCGACACGCGGCCGGATTTCTTTTTCAGTGCATCGGGCAGATCAGGCGAAAAGCCGTCGCGGTTCAGGAGTTTTCCGAACGGGTTGCCGCTTTGTTCTTGTTTTTCAATCATCACGTCACCTCAAGTTTCGGCGGCGCGGGCTTGGAATGAAACTTTGCCCCGCGCAACCAGATTTTCAACGCCTGCCAATGAATCGCTCCAACCACTTTCAGCATCTGCAGCGGCATCCGCAGCACCTGCCACACAATCGCCGCATCGCTCAGGACCTTGGCCTCTGCGGCGAGCGTCGCGTCCAGCACCGGCACGCCCTCGCGCGTCTCGTGGATCATCACCCGCAACCGTTCGCCGGGTTCGGCGATCTGGAAGCGGTAGCGCCCCACAAGGTCGAAGAACGGCGACACGTGAAAGCACTTTTCCTTCTCTATCGCCTGGTTATACGCAAGGGCGCTGCCGCCGGATGCAAGCAGGTAACTGTGGGTCTCGCCGAAGGTGTTGCGCACCTCGGCGATGATCGCCCGCAGGCGAGCCGTCGCGTGCTCGCAGTACCACAGGCTGATCGGGTTGAAGCCCATGCCCAGCACCCGCGGCATCACCAGCAACCGGATACGTCCGCCGTCGAGCGCGATGCTCGCGCCCGCCAGCACGCCTTCGGCCCAGGCGCGCAAACCAAGACCGTGCCCATGATCGCGGTCACGCAGGGAAAGCAGGTTGAAGCCGTTATACGAGAAAAACCGCAGGCGCCGATGCAGTCTCGTCGAGTCGGTCCACATCGACCAGCACATAGAAGACCGAGTAGACGAAGCGATACAGCGGCGCAATCAGGCGCCGGTGCATGACGCGGGCGGGATACAGGACGCCCGGCTTGTCGTTGCCATCCGTGGCCGGGCGCGCGCGGAGGCGATAGTCCACAGTATTTCGCCTAGAGCCCGCTCGCCCAGGCAGGCAGGCAGGTCGCATCAATTCCACGCACCGCGCGCAGGCCGGACTTGAGTCCGTCCTCATGGAACCCATAGCTGGCCCAGGCGCCGGCAAACCAGATGCCGCCGCGGCCCTGGATCAACGGCAGGCGCTTGTGTGTCATGACGCTGGCCGGGCCGTAGTGCGGGTGGTGGTAGATCGTTTCAAAGAGGATTTTTTCCTTGGGCACTTCGCGTACCGGGTTGAGCGTAACGACGTAGTTGACCGGGCCCGGGATGCCCTGCAGCAGGTTCATCCAGTAGCTGCCGCAGATCGGCGCAGTCGTGAATTTCGTCGTCGGGGTGCGTGTAGTTCCAGCTCGCCCAGGCACTGCGGCGTTTGCGGCAGGAATGATTCGTCGGTGTGCAGGACGCAGCGGCTTTCGTTGTAAGGAATGCCCGCCAACACCTCGCGTTGCTCCGGCGTCGGCGTCGATCAGCATTCTCAGCGCCTGATCGGAATGGGTGGCGCAGACCACGGCGTCGAAGCGCTCGCCTGCCACCACCACGCTGCCCTCGTCGCGCTCAATCGTGGCAACGCGGGTATTCAAACGCAGCTCGCCCTTATAACCCGCAAGCATCTGTTTGACGTACTGGTGCGAGCCGCCGATCACCGTGTGCCACGTCGGCTGGCTGACCGCGGTGAACAGGCCGTGAGACTCGAAGAAGCGCAGGAAGTCGGCGGCGGGATAGTCCATGCGCCTTTTTGGGCGAGCAGCTCCAGATCAGGCCGGCCATCGGCAGCAGGTAGCGGCTCGAAAGCCACGGCGACAAATTCAATTTCGCGCAGAAACTCGCCCAGCGTGCCTTCGGGCAGTTGTCCCGACTTGAGCAGCGCGTTGCAGCGGCGGTTGAGCCTCAGGATGTCGAGCAGAAAACGGATATGGCGCGGGCTGAACAGGTTGGACGACTGCGCAAATACGGTCAGCAGGTTGTCGCTGCCCTTGTATTCATAAGCGGCCGCCCCCGAGCGACACGCCAAACGACATGGCTGTCGGTCGCGTCTGGACCTTGAGAGTGCCAAACAGCGCCGTGAGGTTCGGATAGTTGAGGCCGTTGTAGACGATCCAGCCGGTGTCCACCGGCTGCTCACCCGCCGGCGTCTTCACCATTGTGGTGTGAGTGTGTCCGCCGACGCGGCCGTCCTGCTCGAACAGAACGACGGAATGTTTGGGCGCTAGAAAATAGGCAGCAGACAGGCCAGAGATGCCGCTGCCAACGACGGCGATTTTCATGGTGAAGCCGGAAAGTAAAGACAGTTGCCGCTATTTACGCACGAGGTCCTGTTTCAGATGCGGCTTCAGCACTTTCCATACGGCGTCGAGCATCAGCGGCTGGGCGTCGGCATTGGGGTGGAGCAAGTCGTCCTGAAAATAATCCCAGTTGAGCGCGATGTCGGCCAGGAAAAACGGCACCAGCACGGCCTTTTGCTCGCGCGCCACCTGCGCATAGCTGCGCCAGAATTCGCCGGCGTAGTCCAGCCCGTAGTTCGGCGGCAGCAGCATCTCCAACAGCACCGGCTGGGCGCCTGACGCGCGCGCCAGCTGCGCCATCCGGGTGAGATTCGCGCGCAGGGTTTTCAGCGGCAGTCCGCGTAAACCGTCGTTGGCGCCCAGTTCGATCAGCACGATTTGCGGGCTTGTGGCTGGCGAGCGCCGCCGGCAAACGCGCCAGACCGCCGGCCGTGGTTTCGCCGCTGATGCTGGCGTTGACCACCGCGTACGGATAGCCTTCGCTGCGCAAACGCTTCTCGAGCAGCGCCACCCAGCCCTGCGGAAGCGCAATGCCATAACCCGCCGATAGCGAATCACCCAGGACCAGAATCTTTGGTGACGCCAGCAGCGCACCCGGCAACAGCATTGAAGCCAGTACAAGAACCCGAAAAAACTTGATCATGACCAATGTAATTTCTGCCCAGGATTTGCGTCGCGAGATTAACAGCACCGGCACCGCGCTCACGATTCTGCGCGGCGTCAACATGAGCGTTGCGGCGGCAGAGTCGGTTGCCATCGTCGGCAAAAGCGGTTCCGGCAAGACCACGCTGCTGTCGCTGCTCGCCGGGCTGGACACCCCAACGTCCGGATCGGTTCATCTCGACGGCGTCGCCTTGTTCGAACTGGACGAGGATGGCCGCGCTGCGTTTCGCGCCGGCCGTGTCGGTTTCGTGTTCCAGTCGTTCCAGCTGCTGGGCGGCTTCACCGCGCTGGAGAACGTGATGCTGCCGGCCGAACTCTGCGGTCTTGAGGACGCAGAAATTCGGGCGCGAAAGGCGCTGGAACAGGTCGGCCTGTCCGCGCGCCTCGCGCACTACCCATATCAGTTGTCCGGCGGCGAGCAGCAGCGCGTCGCCATCGCCCGCGCCTTCGCCGCCGGCCCCAGCTCCTGTTTGCCGACGAGCCCACCGGCAACCTCGACACTGCCACCGGCGCGCAGATCATCGAGCTGTTGTTTGAGCAGAACCGTTTGCATGGCACGACCCTGGTCCTGGTCACGCACGACGAGGCGCTGGCCCAACGATGCAACCGCGTGCTGACCTTGCGCGACGGCCTTCTTCATGGCTAACCCGCTGCGATTTGCCTGGCGCCGCCTGGGCCGGCAGCTGCGCTCGGGCGAAAACATCGTACTCATGCTGGCGCTGGCGATTGCGGTCGCCGCCACGTCTGCGGTCGGCCTGTTCAGCGATCGCGTGCGCGGTGCGATGCTGCAACAAAGCGGCGAGGCCATGGGCGCCGACCTGTTGGTCACCGGCCGCAACGCGATTCCACCGGATTTCATGGCCGCCATCACCAGCACCGGCGCGCAGACTTCGCTCGCGGTGATTCTGCCCAGCGTCGTCTTCGCCGGTGCCGCCAGCACGCTGGTGGCAGTCAAGGCGGTGGAAGAAAACTACCCGCTGCGCGGCGCGCTGCGCACCAGCACGGAGCCGTTCGGTGCTGAACAAACCATGCGCGGCATTCCCGCCCCGGGCCATGCCTGGGCCGATCTGAGGTTGTGGACCGAGCTGAATCTGTCGCCCGGCGTACAGCTGGATATTGGCGGTGCAAAGCTGAAAGTCTCGGCCTTGCTCACCTTTGAGCCCGATCGAGGCACCGGCTTCACCGACCTCGCGCCGCGATTGATGATCAATGCCGCCGATCTGCCGGCAACACAACTCGTGCAGCCCGGCAGCCGTACGGAATACCGGCTGATGCTCGCCGGCACGCCCGACGCTATCGGGCAAGTGCGGCAACTGTCTTTGCCCAAGGGATTGCGGCGGCTGGGGCCGGACGAAGCGCGCGGCGAAATGCGCAGCGCACTGGACCGTGCGCAGCGCTTTCTTGATCTGGCGGTGCTCGCCGCCACGCTGCTTGCAGGCGCCGCGGTGGCCCTGTCGGCCCAACGCCACGGCGCGCGCCTGCGCGACGAAGCCGCGCTGCTCAAGTGTCTCGGGGCGCGTCAGGGTTTCATCAGCGGCTCGCTGATCTGGGGGGTGTTGCTGCTGGGCGTAATCGGCTGCATCGCCGGCGGCGCCTTTGGCTATGCCGCGCAATGGGTGTTGTCCCAACTGTTGGCGGGCCTGATGCACGCCACGCTGCCTGCGCCCTCGCTGCTGCCGGTGCTGGCCGCGTTCGCGCTGGGCCTGATCATGCTTCTGGGTTTTGCGTTGCCACCGGTGCTGCAGGCCGGCCGTGCCCCGCCCTTGCGCGTATTCCAGCGCGACGACGCGGCCATGCCACGCACGCGCCTGGCACTGGTGATGGCCGTGCTCACCGGCGCAGCACTGCTCGGCTGGCAGGCCGGTGACCTGACGCTTGCGCTCACCGTGCTCGGCGGCGCGCTGGCGGCACTGGCGTTACTCGCACTGCTGGCCGCGGCGTTGGTGCGGGTATTGTCCTCTCTGCGTCGCGGCACCACCGCCGCCTGGCGTCTGGGGCTGGGTAACCTCGCGCGGCGGCGCGGCAGCACCATCGCGCAGTCGGCGGCGCTGGGGTTGTGCCTGCTGGCGCTGTTGCTGCTCGGCGTGAGCCGCAACGACCTGCTCGAAGCCTGGCGCGGAAAGCTGTCGTCAACGACGCCGAACGTATTTCTCATCAATATCCAGCCTGCGCAGCTCGCGCCGCTGCAGGCGTTTTTTGCGCGACATGAACTGCCACAGACGCAGCCCTGGCCGATGGTGCGCGCGCGCCTCACGGCGCTCAACGGTGAGCCGGTCACGGTGGATTCATTCGACGACCCGGAAACCCAGCGCTGGATCAATCGCGAGTTCAACCTGTCGTGGACCGAAAATCTCGGCGACGACAATCGCATCCTGGAGGGCGAATGGTGGGGCGAGTCCGGCCGTGGCCAGCCGTGGCTGTCCGTGGATGACTATGCCGTCCAGCGGCTCAAGCTGAAACTTGGCGACCGGCTGAAGCTGCAGGTCGCTGATGCCGAAATCGAGCTGACGGTAAAAAGCGTGCGCAAAATCCACTGGGACAGCTTCCGGCCGAACTTCTTTTTGGTCACGCCGCCCGGCGTGCTCGACAACGCACCGGCGTCCTGGCTGGGCAGTTTTTATCTGCCCATAGAGCAGCGAACTGTTTTGCGCGAGCTGATTCGCGAATTTCCCAACATCACCGCACTGGATATCGAGGCCTTGCTGGCGCAGGTGCGCACGATCATTGACCGGATCGTCACCGCGGTGGAATTTATTCTGCTGTTCGCGTTGGCGGCCGGACTGGCGGTGCTGCTCGCCGGCATCGAGAACACCCGCGATGAGCGCGTGCGTGAGATCGGCCTGTTGCGTGCGCTCGGTGCACGCCGCGCCGTCATCCTGCAGGCACTGGCGGCCGAATTTGCCGCGCTGGGTTTTCTCGCCGGCGCGGTCGCCACGCTGGCCGCGCAAGCCATCAGCTGGGGGCTGGCGCGACAGGTGTTCGAGATCCCCTATGCGCCGAATGTCTGGTTGTGGCTGATCGGACCCGTCGGCGGCGTGTTGCTTGTCGTGTTTTTTGGCTGGATTTCCCTGCGCAGCGCGATGAATACACCGCCGCGGCAGGTTCTGGCCTGAAAATGGCTAACCCGCTTGCGGCCATTTGCGGCCTGTTTTGAGCAAGGCTCAAAAACCGGCGGTACACTTTTAGTACCACTGTTTTTTTGCAAGGGCCGTAAAACGGTCCGTATCGCCGCTAAGCGGGTGGGCGGTTTTTAAGCCTCCACCACAACCCCAGCGCCAGCAGATACATCAACAACCCATAGGTGAGGATGCTCAGGGTCGACAGCGGCGGTAATTCCAGCAATTGCGCCAGCAGCAAGGCCAGCGACAGGTTGCGGATGCCGCTGCTGAAGAGCACGGCGCGGCCCAGTGCACTGGCCAGCGGCGCAATGCGGGTGGCGAAACCAAAGCTCAACACAATTAAAACCATCATCGCCGCCAGGCTGGCGAAATCGAATTGGGCAAGGTCGCTGGCATGGGCAAACGACATCGCCAGAATCAGCGTCAGCAGGCTCAAGTTGGCGATACGCGCGATACGCGGCGCCCAGCGCGTTGCCCAAGAGGGCGCACGGGTGCGCACCAACATGCCCATCGCCAGCGGCGCCAGCATGTAAAGCGCCAGCCCCGACAGCACCTGGCGTGCGACCTCTGCCGCCGGTAGCGGCGCCAGGTTGAGCGCCTCGGCGACGCGGGCCAGCAGCAGCGGCAGCAGCGCCAGGCTCAACAGGTTGAGCAGGCAGAGCAGCGTTACGGCATAAGCGGTATCGCCGCGCACATTGCGCGTCAGCAGCACGGCGGAGTTGCCGCCGGCGCAAGCACCGGACAGCAGCACGCCGGCGGCGACTGACTCTGGCAGATTCAAACCGAACAGCAGCAGGACGGTGACTGCTGGCAGCAACACCAGATTCAACCCCAGGCCCAGCGCGACGGGGCGGGTGTGGGCCAGTGCGCGCTTGAGGTCGGCGCCGCGCAGTTCCAGGCCCACCGCCAGCATGGTGCCGATGGCCTGGGTGGCCACCAGAAAAAACTGCAGGCTCTCGATCAAGGAGGCGTCGTTATGGAGTCAGGACCGGCAATCTAAACCCTGCCTCCAGAGTCGGGGCGGCCGGACTTTGTTGCTAGCGGTGTTTCACACGGCCTAGACTGCCCTAGCTGAAACAGAATCGCGAACCAAAAAAAATGGTCGCACGAATAAATGGGGGGAGATTCATGAAGAAGTTCGCACTTGCCGTGCTGCTGGCCTTGCCGCTGGTTCTCGTCGCCTCGATCCAGACCACGCCGCTGGACACGGCGAGCGCCGCGGACAACTACTGGCCCGAATGGGGCAAGTACCCGGTGCCGACTACGCCGTACACGGCGACATTCCGCTCGGTGGGCCTCGACGACCTGGCCGCGCGTGGCCGCGTCACCGGCGTCTGGCAAGGCTCGCCGCAGGTGCAGAAGAACCGCGCCATGTACGACGCCAATTTCTACGCCACGCTGGCCTCCAAAAAGGTCTGGAAGAACGGCGCCAGCCCTTACACGCACAAGTTCCAGGACGCGATCAGTTGGGACATCGTGCCGATACCCCAGTCGCCGCCGCCGCCTTGCGACCAGCCACAGCCCACCGGCTACGACGCGGAAAGCTGCCGTTACGTCAACAATCTGTTCAAGGACCTGGAGAAGAAAGACCCTGCGGCGGCGCAGCGTGCGCGTGAAAGCGCCCGACGCGGCCGCGATGTGTGGTTCAAGGGCACCTTTGGCAACCAGGACGAGGAATACCTGCACCTGGCACGCACCGTCGGCGCCGAAAACGTCTGGTATCCGTGGCTGGACACGCGCACGCGTTCGCAGCGCTTCACCAAGTGGGGAATGATCAACGACCCCGACTGCACCCAGGGCGACGCCAGTACCCACTGGTATGACCGCTGCCCCGACCCGCATTCCTCCGGCGTGCTCGGTTATCGCAAATACCTGGCCGCGACGCGACCGGCAGGCTTCGACCCTGCCAAGTCGCCCTACCGCGAGGACGAGCTGAAGAAAAACCTGCGCTACGTGCTTGGCGGTCCGTGCGTGCAGTGCCACGTCGCCTTCGACCCGACCAATCCGCCCAAGGATCCGAACGCGCCGAAGTGGGAGAACATCCACGCCACCATCGGCAACCAGTACACCAACCAGCCGTTGCAGTACGTGATGGGCGTGGCCGACGACAACTTTGCCAAGCAAGTGCTGATGAACGGTCATCGCACCGGCACGATCGATACCTCGGTGGTCGCGTCCGACTTCCAGCACAACCCCGGCACGCAGAACAACATCATGGATTTCGCCAACAAGCGCGTGTTCATGGAAGAGATGAAGCACCCGATCACCGGCGAGATCAAAAAAGCACCAACCCTGCACGTGCTCAAGGGTGGCGAAGACAGCGTCGGCGACGTGCTCGCGCTGATCCGCGTCTACGTCAACATCGGCATGTGCACCGAGGAATGCTGGACGCCGAACTTCCCCAAGCCCGGCTCTTTCTTCGGCGAAAAGGCAAAGCAAAAACCGTTCTCCATTGAGCAGTGCGCGCGCGATTGCGAAGCGTGGAACCACGCCGACGCCAAGATGCCGGAGCTGGGCCTGTTCCTGATGACCGGCGGCCCGACCTACCTGATGAAGGCCACCGACGTGGATGGCACGCCCGGCACGAACTTCATCGACCTGGCGCAGGTTCCGGCAGGCCGCAAGGTCTTTGCCCGCGAATGCGCCGGCTGCCACAGCAGCAAGTTCGCGCCCGACAACATCCGCGCCGACAAGCAGGCGTTGGCGCGCTTTTACGACGGCCACGTGTTCGGCAGCGAGGAGTTCTGGACGTACGAATTCACCGACGCCGAGCGCAACAGCGCCGAGTTCAAGGCCAAGTACCTGACTCCCGCCGGCCAACCGAAGCAGTTCGCGCAGGATGGTTTCTTCGGCCAGGACTGGCTGGCCAACGACGAGCCGGTGCCGTTCAACATCGTCGGCACCAACATGTGCCGCGCTCTACACGACAACCACAACACCGGTCACATCTGGGAGGAATTCTCCTCGGAAGACTACAAAAAGCGCCCCTCGCCGGGCGCGGTGGAAAAAGTCGTCAACCGCATGGTGCCACTGGTCGGCGGCCTGAAATTCGGCGAGAAGAAAATCGAAGGCGGGCCGGGCTACCTGCGCAATTTTTCGCTGCTGTCGGCCTGGGCCACCGCGCCGTTCCTGCACAACAACTCCGTTGGCGAACTGACGCGGCTCAAGGACGGCACGATCGACTACACCGTCGCCGGCCGCATCAAGCAGTTCGAAATGGCGTTCGATGAACTGATGATGTCGGACAACCCCAACGACGCCGCGCACCGACCGCAGAAAACCGGCGTCACCACGGCCGACATCAAACTGGCGCCACGCGAAGATGGCCAGGGCTTCATCAAGCTGCCGGTTCACGCGGGCACGCCGATCGCGCATTTCGCCAGCAGTGATCCGCATGCGCCCCTGTTCATGAAGTGCGACGACCTGGTGGAGAACAAAGGCCACCAGTTCGGCGTTGCGCTGCCCAAAGAAGAGAAGCTGGCGTTGCGGGAGTTCCTGAAGCTGATGTGAGAGTGAGGATGCGCTCTTTGCGAAGCCCGGCGGGCGGCGCGGCGCAGCCGCGCAGCGGCAGAACGGCAGCGCCATGGAGGGCTGGCACCGCCGTTTGCATACTCGCTGTCGTATTGATATTTGCCGCTTGCGGCGCGCCCGAGCCGGCGGGCGTTTCTGTCGCCGAACGCGCCCAGCAATCCCCGGTGGCCGCGGATAGCGCGTCGGCGAAAGTCATTTCGCAATCCGACCTGCCGCCCGAAGGCACGCGCTCGCTGTTCGATCATCTGCTGGCGCAGAACGACGGCTTGCCCTATCCATTTGAAAACCTGGTCGCGTTGATCCAGCGCCAGGACCCGCAGGCCAATCCTCCGGTGTCGCTGATGATCCCGCTGGGCCGTTCACTGCTGAAGGCTTCGGCGGACTTCGCCAGGCCGCGCGTGCTGGTCGCCGCGGATTTCCATGCGCCGAACAACGATGTGTCTTTGGGTTTGGCGCCCCGTGGACAATTGTTTCTGGGCTTTGTCGAGAACGCTCACGAGATCGAGGTCATCAGTTACAACGAGGCCGCCGGCCGTTACGAGTTCCAGCTCGTACAGAACTACTGCGAAGGCTGCGTCCCACGCATCGTCTACGCCCGCCGCGCCATCTGCAGCACCTGCCATCAGGGCGGCACGCCAATTTTCCCGCAGCGGCCGTGGAGCGAAACCAATGGCCAGCCACAAATCGCCGCCAAAATCACCGAGGCGCGGGGAAGCGATCCCTACCTCACCCTGCCGGTGGTGAATCCGCTCTCGGCCCCGGAGCGCTTCGACGAGCTGACCGACACCGGCGCATTTCGCGTCGCCGCGCAACGTGCCTGGCTCGACGCCTGTGCCGACGCGGCCTGCCGTCGGCAGATGTTGAAAGTGGCGTTGAAGTTCGGCCTCAACCCCGGCGGCTTTGTGAGCGACGACGCCGACGCGCAAACGTTGCGCCAATTGCAGGGCGGCACGGTGGCGATTCCCGAATCCGACATCCGCAATCGCGATCCGCTCGCCGAGCAAAGCGGCGTCAAGGGGTTTTTTCGCGGGCTGTTTGCTCGCCAGTCCACCGAGCCGGGCGCCAAGGACAACGAGGATCTCGAAGCCTTCGACCGCTTGCCCAAACTGGCGGCAGACCTCGACCCGGTGGCGCCGCGACCGCCAAAGAAAATCCTCGGCGTGAACGACCTCGACGGCGTGTTCGCGCTGGCGCAATTTTTTACCGAGTCCGATTTCAAGCAGTTGGACACCGCCGCCGGATTCCAGTGGCCAAAACTCTCGGTGATGGTGGAGCGCCTGCCGGCAGAGTTCTTCCAGCCCGCGCCGTTCGCCCGGGTGAAAACCCTGCGGGCGCTGCTGGGCCAACGCTCAATTACTGCTGCCTCGATGTATCCGAAATGTCGCCGCCGGCCGCCGCCGGCGTGCCGCCGCTGGATCTGGCCGAAAACTCGCCATTGAAGAATTTTGAGGCGTATTGTTTCGCCTGCCATCGCGGCAATCCGGCGCAACGCCTGAATTTCATGGACGGCAAAACTGAAGCCGAGGTCATGGCGAGCATCAAGGACAAAGCCGGGATTCGCGATGCGCTGGACTGGGCGCGCTACCGCGGCACCGACAAGGACGCCCTCTTGATGCCGCCCACCGATTCGCATCAGCACAAGGCAATGGCGCAGGAATTGGCGCAAAATCCAAAACTGCTGGATGAGATGCGAAGCCAGGTGCCGGCTTTGTTTGATTTTTAGCGGGGAGGCTATGTCCCATAAGAAAACTTTGGCTCACGCCTTGGCGGGGGTGACGGCGCTGTCGCTGGCGCTGCCGGCAGCGGCGGAGCCCGCCTTCGCCCGGCTGTACAAACAGCAATTCGGTTACACCCCCTCGTGTAACGCCTGCCACAAGGACGGGGGCGGCACGCCGCTCAACGGTTACGGTCAGCAGTTCAAGGACGCCGGCTTGAATCTGGCCGCCTTCGACAAGATCGCCGCACTCGACGGCGATGGCGATGGCGCGAAAAACGAGGACGAGTCCAAGGCCAGGGCCAACCCAGGGGCGTCCAAGTCCACACCGGCTTCCAAGGGCGACTGGCTCGACACCGCCAGCCTGATTCCGCGTGAGGTGCAGGCGCAGTTCCCCGGCGTGCGCGAATACCTGCCGCGCGACGCCTTGCTCACTGACGGCGACATCGCCCGCGCCAAATCGCTCGGTGCGGATCTTGGGCAAGCAGGACGAAAACACCATCTACGTGCCGCTCACCGACAAGAAGCCGGTGGGCACGGCGATCATTTTCCCGGCGCGATTCAAGGGCAAGGATTTCTTTTTATTGCTGACGACCGACCGATTGCTCAATGTCAGTTCGGTGAAGCCGCTCAACGCCAGCAAGGTGCCGGAGGCCAACACGAGCAGGATTTACGGCTCGTTCAACGGCATTGCCGTCGACAAGCTGCCGGCCGCCAGCGGCGACTCGCTTGAAGCCGCGATCACCGCCGCCGTGAAGAAAGCCGGCACCTTGCTGTACGTGAGGCTAAAGAATGCGTAAGGCACGACTGATGCTGGCGGTCTTTGTCGGGTTGTTCGCCGGCTCCTTGCGTACGCGGGCGCGCGATTGCGGTGCAGGCCGCCGATCAGGACAACAACCGCGCAGGAATCGTTCGATTTCTTCAGCGACCAGCCGGTGCAAAGCAAAGACGTCGTCGAGCTGCCGCCGGAAAAATCCGCGTGGATCACGGTCGGCGGGCCGCTGGCGCTGGTCGGTGATTTTTCTTGCCATGATTTTCGCCATCTGGTGGATGGTGCCGTTCGACGACCACAGCATCGACCTCAACCTGCGCGACCTGCCGACCGGCGGCCAAGCGCGGCATCGCCATGGCCGTGGTGATGTTCGGCATCGCCTTCTGCTTCGGCGCCTCGGAAATCTGGTACCAGCTGCGGCTGCACGGCAGCGCCGAGGCCTACTTCGCGCAGATGTCGC
Organism: uncultured Gammaproteobacteria bacterium; assembly: GCA_963807375.1. Taxonomy (GTDB): domain Bacteria; phylum Pseudomonadota; class Gammaproteobacteria; order Nevskiales; family Nevskiaceae; genus JACPFV01. The sequence continues at coordinate 705,561 of CAWEBP010000003.1, read as the reverse complement.
TGGGCAAGCTGATCGCCTTCACCCACGCGCACCTGTTCGGCTTCACCACCTGTTTCTTCATCATCGGCATCCCGTTCTCGATGCAGTTCAACCACATCCGGCCTACCAGTGGGTATTCCCGGTCGGGCTGGCGGCCTCGGTCACCGACGTGATGTCGTGGTGGGGCATCAAGTTCCTCTCGCCCAGCTTCGAATGGGTTTCGATGTTCTGCGGTATTCTGTTCAGCCTGAGCTATCTGTGGATGCTGATCGGCCTGCTGCGCGTGCTGCTGTTTCCCCGATGTGATCTGGGACAGCGACAAGGACCGTGACGAACGCCTGGAGAAACGCCGCGCCATCCAGGACGCGGCGACTTATAAGGAAGGGGACGTGTAAATGAACAATGTCGGCGGGAAAAGAGTTCTGATCACCGGCGCGGCGATGGGCATGGGCAAGATCTACGCCCAGCTGGCCGTGCAGGAGGGCGCCAAGGCCGTGGTGCTGTGGGACATCAACGAACCGGCGCTGCTCGAAACCGTAACAGAGCTGAAAGCCAAGGGCGGGCAGGTGTACAGCTACACCGTGGACGTGTCCAAGCTCGAGTCCATCACCGCCGCCGCCGAAAAAGTGCGCAAGGAAGTCGGCGACATCGAGATCCTGTTCAACAACGCCGGCGTGGTGCGCGGCAAGCTGTTCTGGGAGCACGATCACGTCAAGGACATCTGGTTCACCATGTCGATCAACGCGCTGGCGCCGATGTACATCGCGCGCGAATTCCTGCCGGCGATGATCGCGTCCGGCACGCAGTGCCGCGTCGTCAACATCGCCTCGGCTGCGGGCACCGTGTCGAATCCGAAAATGAGCGTGTACTGCGCCTCGAAATGGTCGGCCATCGGCTGGAGCGATTCGGTACGCCTCGAGCTCGAGCAGTGCGGCCACCCGCACGTGCGCGTGACCACCGTCTGCCCGAGCTACATCAGCACCGGCATGTTCGAGGGCGCCAAAGGCCCCTTGATGACGCCGCTGATGACGCCGGAATATGTCGTCGACCGGGTCTGGGCGGCGATGAAAACCGGCAAGCCCATGCTGCTGTTGCCCTGGACCGTGCATCTGTCCAAGATCTTTCGCGGCTTGCTGCCATTGTGGCTGTGGGATTTCGTCGCCGACAAGATTTTTGGAGTTTATAAAACCATGGAAGACTTTAAAGGACGCGCACCCGCCAAATGAATACCACGACCGCAACTACTTTCGCTTATGCCGGCTTCTGGAAACGCTTTTTTGCCTACCTGCTCGATCTTGTAATCATTGCCGTGTTCACATCGCTTACGGCGGTGCCGGTGGTTCTGCTGTTTGGCTTGAGCCAGGCCGACATTCAGTCCAACAACTACATGATCAATCTCCTGGGCTTTCTCCTGGGCTGGCTGTATTGGGCGCTGATGGAGTCCTCCACGCGCCAGGCCACGCTGGGCAAGCTTGCGCTGGGCATCAAGGTCACGGGCTTGTCGGGGGCGCGCATATCCTTTGGGACGGCGAGCCTGCGTTATTTCAGCAAGATCATTTCCTGGGTGATCCTGATGATCGGGTTCCTGATGGCGGCATTCACCCAGAAAAAACAGGCGCTGCACGACCTGATCGCAGAAACCCTGGTGGTCAACCGATAGAGGTTCGTCATGAATTACTTTGTCACCGGCGCTACCGGATTCATTGGCCGTTTCCTGCTCGACCGCCTGCTCGCGCGCGAGGGCGCGCAGGTGCACGTACTGGTGCGCGAGGCCTCGCGCGACAAGTTCGACGCCATGCGCCAGCGTTATCCGGACCACGCCGACCAGTTGCACATGGTCAGCGGTGACATCACCGACAGCGGCGTGATTTCGGCCGAGGACTGCCAGCGGCTGGCCGGCAAGATCGACCACGTGTTTCACCTGGCCGCGGTCTATGACATGAACATGAGCGACGACACCGCCGACCGAATTCAACAACGAGGGCACGCGCAACGTGGTGGCACTTCGTCAATGCGTTGGGCACACCGGCCGTGTTGCACCACGCCTGCAGCATCGCCGTGGCCGGCGGCGATTTCGCCGGCCGGTTCAGCGAAGACATGTTCGACGAAGGCCAGACGGCTCGATCACCCGTACTATCGCACCAAGTTCGAGTCGGAAAAAATCGTGCGTGACGAGTGCACGGTTCCGTTTCGCATCTACCGCCCTGGCGCGGTGGTCGGGTCGACGCGAAACCGGCGAGATGGACAAGATCGACGGCCCGTACTACTTCTTCAAGACCATCCAGAAAATCAGCCACGCGGTGCCCAAGTGGTTGCCGCTGCTGGGCATCGAGGGCGGCAAGGTGCCGCTGGCCCCGGTGGACTACGTTGCCAGCGCCATGGACGCCATCGCCCACAAGCCCGGCCTTGACGGCCAGGCTTTCTGCCTGATCCAGTCCGACTCACCAAGCGTCGGCGAACTGGTGCAAACCATCATGGCCGCCGCGCATGGCCCCGACTTTGCCAAGAGGTTCGACCTGCCCGAACTGCCGGGGCCGGCGCGCCAGCTGGCGCGCACCGTGTTCGCCAACATTCCGGACTCCTTCAAGCGCCAGATTTCCAAAACCATCGGCGTGCCGGTGTCGGTGTTTGGTTACATCAACAACCGCGCGGTGTTCGAAGACAGCAATGCGCGCGCCGCACTCAAGGGCACCGGCATCCGTTGCCCCGAGCTCAAGGATTACGCGAGCAAGCTCTGGGAATACTGGGAGTTGCACCTCGACACCCACGTCAAGCTGCCGCGCGGCATGACGCAAAAGCTCGCCGGCAAGGTGGCACTGGTCACGGGTGCTTCGTCCGGCATCGGCTTTAACGTCGCCAAGAAGCTCGGCGCGGCCGGCGCCAAGGTGATCCTGGTTGCGCGCACCAAGGAAAAACTGGACGAAACGCAAAAGATCATCCAGAAGTCCGGCGGCGAGGCGTATGTGTACCCCTGCGACCTCAATAGCCTCGATGCAATCGACCAGATGGCCACGCAGGTGCTGCACGACTTTGGCCATGTCGACATCCTGATCAACAACGCCGGCCGCTCGATCCGCCGCGCGGTATTCGAGTCCATGGACCGTTTCCACGATTTCGAGCGCACGATGCAGCTGAACTATTTCGGCGCGGTGCGCCTGATCATGAAGCTGCTGCCGGGCATGGCCAAGCGCAAGAGCGGCCACATCATCAACATCAGCTCGATCGGCGTGCTCGCCAACGCCGCGCGCTTTTCGGCGTACGTCGCGAGCAAGGCGGCGCTCGACGCCTTCTCGCGCTGCCTGTCGGCCGAGGTCAAGCATTACAACATCGACATCACCGCGATCTACATGCCGCTGGTGCGCACGCCGATGATCGCGCCGACCAAGATGTACGACTACGTGCCGGCCTGGTCGCCAGAAAAAGCCGCGAACACGGTGCTGGATGCGCTGATCGAACAAGCCCAAGTCGGTTGCAACGCCGCTGGGCACCGCCGCCGCCGTCTCTTACGCGCTGTGGCCCAAGGTCAACGACTACCTGCTCAACAAGGGCTTCCAGTTGTTCCCGTCTTCATCCGCCGCCAAGGGCAAGAGCGGCATGCAGGAAAAGCCGACGCTGGAACAGGTGGTGTTCGCCAACGTGTTCAAGGGCGAATACTTCTAGCTTTGTTTTTTCCTGCCGGGCATCCAATATCCGTTGTCGACCCATAGCGGACATTCAAAAGGCTTGGGGTTAACCTTGCCGTGTACACCACTGAGGAGCACGGAATGATTTTGATCACCGCTGCCATCGCAGCTCTCAGTCTGTTTGGGGCAGTTGGTTTGTTCTTTGTCTCACTCGTGGCCACTATTAGTGGTCACTCCCGTCCTCCATCACTTTTCTTAAACCGCCTAGAGCGTACCCTCGTACTTTGTTCCATCGCTGCGGCAATCGTTGGCTCGGTGTTGCTCTTTACTATGCCTGCGTACTCAGTGGTGCAGAACGTGCAATCCATCTCACCTGCTACAGGCGCAACCAGTAAAGGCTACAACTCGACCGGCACCCGAACGTTCTATGAAGTAAACGGGCCGAGCGTCATTCTCTTTTTCACGGTGCCGATCGTGTTCTGCTTTATTCCTCTTGTATTTGCTCATTGGCGAGGACGGCCCATAACGGAGGCCGTGTCAGCATTTCTTCTAGCAAGCATGGGTTTCTTTGGCATGTCTGGCTTCGGGCTCAACTTTGCTCCAAGTGCTGGACTCATGCTCTTGGCAGGCATCGTGGCTATGCGTCCACATCGCACACAACCAGCGCTACCAGGGGACGTGGCCTCGCCACGCGGCTGAAATGCGAAATTGAATGACTGCTTCTGGCCGACTGCGATCCAGTCAGCTCTCGACCCAAAGCGGACATGCTCGTGCCGGTGTCCGCGCATCTGAGAAGCTATATTCCAATTTGAAATCTAACTGGCTTTGGCCCTCATGATTAAAGCGATTGCGCTTTTTGTAACAACGCTCCTGGCCGGCTGTGTCCTCTTCTCTTCCCCGCCAAACAATCAGCCCTTTTCGAGTATCCGTGACGTTCGGTCTCTCGAGGGCACATATAGGAACAAAGGCGAAGCCGGAAAGATGGGATCCACAGTGTTGCTCTCAGCGGTAATTTGGCCGTCGACAGACGTGCCCCACAAAGACATTGAAGAAATCGAAGTCAAAGCCCTGGATGAGCGGACACTTGTAGTCCGGGCTCGCGCTACCGGTCGAACGCTACTAAAGGAGTCCACCTTCATCGAAGGAAAGGACTTCGAAATTAAAGATGGCCGGATAACCATCCGACGGAAAGGCGGCATCGCGGGCTTCACCGCTGGCGATCCAGTCGTGGGGCCCTACTACGAAAATGTGGAGCTAGGACTAGACGCACAGGGCCAGGGCAAGTACAAATCGGATTTTGGTGTTGCTGGCCTGGTGTACATGTTTCTGCCGATGGCAATGGTGGGTAGTGAAGACGTTCGTTTTGTCAGAATTAGCAAGCCATGAGGGCCAACAAGCGGTTCCAGACGACGGCCTTGCTTCGCTCGGCCCGCGGCTGAACACAGCGTTCGGCATCAGTGGAAACTGCGCAGTGATACGGGTCAAGGTCTGCGTCTCGTTGCTAACCTTTGCCACTGCTTGGGCGCCGGAAGCAGTGCATGCGCAAGAGCAGATACCACATCTGCATGGGTCAAACGCAGTTGTCCTGCCCTACATTGAAGTTCCCTTCGTCTCCAGCACCTTCCGCATCAATCAGGGAACTCGCTCCGGCCAGGAGTGCGGTTTCCCAATCAACCTCGAGATGACGAAACGCGAATCGGATGAAGCCTACAAAAAGGTTGAAGTGCAACGAGAGGTTGATTACGAAAGGTGTCAGGAGATTCTTGAAATAGGTCTCGTGCCAAGATGACTGCTGAATTCCGGCGTTAGAGCTCGATGAGGAGACAGAGATGAAACGTGTTGCAACGTCGTTCCTCGTCGCTGCTGCACTTTCGGCATGCGCCAACCCTCTAAATCGCGTTACCGCCGACAGATACACGGACGAATGCGGCGAGGCTGAGCACAGCGGCAACCTAAAAGCTGCGGAAGAGCTGTGCGGTCGCGCCCTTACCAATGTTGATTGGGGCAATCTTGGTCCAGACGTGAGGTCAGAAAAGCTATACAACTTGGGCCGCATCAAGCGTCAGCTCGGCAAGTTCGCTGAGGCCGAACAGCTGCTCAAGCAATCACTCTCGTTGGAGGAACCCTTGTCGGGCGCTTCCAGTATTAAGGTGGGGCGTCGGCTGGCGGAGCTTTCGGTAACGCTCGCCGCCCAAGACAAATGGCCCGAAGGTTTTCCGTTCGTTGAGCGTCGTACCGATCGCCGATTCCTATTCCGGCCATGAGCAATCCTTCGTCGTCCAGATCTTTCAGCAATATGCGCCGCATGCGAGCACGGCGGGCAACACTCAGCTTGCTGCGTCGCTTCAAGCAAAGGCAGCCGGCCTCGGCCACTGAGTATCTGCAACCCAACAAGTTGTTACAGCTGACGTCCCAGCCGCGCTTCGCGCGTCTGGACGCGGCAGAACACGGGCGTTGGACGTCGCTTCTGGCCGAAAGCGGGCGTCGCAACGGCCTTTTTGGCACCACCCGCTTGAGGCGCTTTAAGGCTTCACAAAAGGTGTATGCATAAACAGGCGGTACACTTTTAGTACCACTGCTTTTTCTCGAATCACTCTAAACGGCACTTTTATGCCTCAAGCGGGTGCTGTGTTGGGGGGCCGCCCTTACACGTAACCGCGACGCCGGAAGACGTACGCCAACCCAAGGCCGACACCGACCAGCACGGCGAGCACGATGTAATAGCCGTAGTGCCAGCCCAGCTCCGGCATGTGCTTGAAGTTCATGCCGTAGACGCCCGTGATCAGCGTCAGCGGAAAGAACACCGCCGACATCACGGTCAGCGTGCGCATGACGCGGTTGGTCTGGAACGAGACCGAAGCGAAGTGCAGCTGCACCGCGACCTCGACATCTTTTTGCAGCGAATCGCCGTGTGACATCACGCGCTGGATGTGCTCGCGCAGGTCGTTGAGGCGTATGCGCTGCTTGTCCGTCAATTCGCCGCGCATGTCGCGCTTCCAGGCGTCGATGGTGTCGAGGTTGTGCTCGCACAGCAGCTCCAGCGCGTGGGCCTGCTTGCGGTAATGGAGCAGGGCCTGCCAGTCCTCGAACGGGTTCTTGGGGTCGAGCAGCGCGTCCTGCACGCCCTCAAGCTGGTGCTCCAGCTCGTCGGTGATGGTCAGGTAGCGGTCGACCATCGTGTCGAGAATCGAGTGCACCAGTCCAAACGGCGTGCTCGGAAAGCGCAGCTTGGTTTCGCAGAACTGGCGCTTGATCGTCTCGAAGGAGACGTTCTCGGGCGCGTGAACGCTGACCAACAGGTGGTCGAAGATGTAGAACACCGCCGACTTGGTCACGATCAGGTTGCGTGCGCCGGTCTCGCATACTTCGTCGGTGCAATCTTCGGGCACCAGGCCCTGGAAGATGACCATGTCGTAGTCTTCGGTCGAGTCGAAGAACGACGGGTGGTCGCCGTTGAAGCTGTCGGCGACGTGGCTGTCGTGGATGCGCGCCTGCGCCAGCGGCTCGATGTGCGCCGGCCAGCTGCCGGCCTCGACGCGGGTGAAGTCGAACCAGATGAAGCCTTCGGTGGGCAGCTTCTCGACGCGCTCCAGCCGCACCGGGATTTCTCCCTGGCGGCTGAACGAGTAGATCTGCATCGGAAGATTTATTTCAGCAAATCTTCGATCGCCGCGCGCTCTTCGCGCAGCTCCTTCTCGGTGGCGTCCATGCGCGCGCGCGAGAACGCGTCCACCGTCAGGCCCTGCACGATCTCGTACTTGCCGTTCTTGGTCGTGCACGGATAGCCGTAGACGATGCCCGGCTTGATGCCGTAGCTGCCGTCCGAGGGCACCGCCATCGACACCCACTTGCCGTTGGTGCCCATGCGCCCAGTCGCGCATGTGGTCGACCGCGGCCGAGGCGGCGGACGCGGCCGACGACAGCCCGCGCGCCTTGATGATGGCGGCGCCGCGCTGCTGCACGGTCGGGATGAAATCCTTCTCGATCCATTCCTGGTCGACCAGCGACTTGGCCGGCTTGCCCTTGACCGTGCAGTGCGTGATGTCCGGGTACTGCGTCGAGCTGTGGTTGCCCCAGATGATCATCTTCTCGATGTCGTTGGCGTGGGTGCCGGTCTTGGCGGCGAGCTGCGACAGCGCGCGGTTGTGATCGAGGCGCACCATGGCGTGGAACTGCTTGGGGTCGAGCTTCTTGGCATTGCTGGCGGCGATCAGCGCGTTGGTGTTGGCCGGGTTGCCGACCACCAGCACCTTGACGTCGCGGCGGCCTTGTCCGACAGCGCCTTGCCCTGCGGGCCGAAGATGCCGCCGTTGGCGGTGAGCAGATCCTTGCGCTCCATGCCGGGGCCGCGCGGGCGCGCGCCGACCAGCAGCGCGTAGTCGGTGCCGTCGAAGGCCTCTTCCGGTTTGGCGGTGGCGACCACGCCGTGCACCAGCGGGAAGGCGCAGTCGTCGATCTCCATCACCGTGCCCTTGAGCTTCTCCAGCGACGTCGGGGATGTCGAGCAGCTGCAGGATCACCGGCTGGTCCGGGCCCGAGCATGGAGCCGACGGCGACGCGGAAAATCAGCGAGTAGGCGATCTGGCCGGCGGCGCCGGTGATGGCGACTTTGACGGGCTTCTTCATGGAGTTGTTCCGGGCTAATGATGAAAAGTCAGGGCGCGAATTATATGCCGCCTGCACATCAAAAAAGATCGACGGGGTCGACATCCACGGACCAGCGCACGCCGCGCGCGGCAGGCAACGCGTCGAGTTCGGGGACGACTCTCGCCAGCAATTTTTGCAAGGCCGCGCGGCTGCCCGATTGCAGCAGCAATTGCGCGCGATGACGCCCGGCGCGGCGCGCCATCGGCGCCGGCGCGGGGCCGAGCACCGTTACGCGCTCGCCACGCAGCTGACGCTTGGCCTCGTCGAGAAAGCGCTTGGGCGCCGGTTCTTGCAGCGCGTCGGCGCGCAGCAGCGCCAGGAATCCGTGCGGCGGAAACCCGCGGCCTTGCGCTCGGCCAGCAGTTGCTTGGCCAAACCGTCATAGCCTTCGCTCAACAATTTTTTTAGCGCGACATGTTGCGGCTCGCGGGTTTGCAGGATCACCTCGCCCGCTTTCTCACCGCGGCCGGCGCGGCCGGAAACCTGAGTCAGCAACTGGCCCATGCGCTCAATCGCGCGAAAATCCGCGCCGAAGAGCGCCTGGTCGGCATTGATGATGCCGACGAATGAGAGTTCGGCAAAGTCATGGCCCTTGGCCAGCATCTGGGTGCCGACGAGGATGCGGATTTTCTTGCTGCGCACATCAGCGAGCAGCCGCGTCCATTCGCCGCGCTTGCGCATGCGGTCGGAATCGAAGCGCTCCAGCCGATATTGCGGGAAGCGCGCCGTCAGGGCGTCCTCGATGCGCTCGGTGCCTTCACCGACCGGCTGCAATTCCGTCGAGCCGCATTCGCCGCAGCGGGCCGGCACCGGGCTTGAAGACCCGCAGTGATGACATGCCAATAACCGCCGCGACCGGTGCAAGGTCATGCGCACATCGCAGTGCTTGCAAACGGCCGTCCAGCCGCAAGTGCCGCACCACAGCACCGGCGCATAGCCACGGCGGTTGATGAACAGCAGCGCCTGGCCGCCGGATTGAAGATTCGCCTGCAAGCGCTCCAGCAGCGGCTCGGACAATCCGTGCGCCAGCTCGAGCGTGCGGATGTCGAGCACCTGGACACGGGGCGGGGCCGTAGCGTTGATGCGCTGCGTCAAGCGCAGATGCTGATAGCGCCCGGCCTGCGCGTTCGCCAGGGTTTCCAGCGACGGCGTGGCGCTGCCCAGAATCACCGGTACACCGCTTTTTTGCGCGCGCAGAATCGCCACGTCGCGCGCGTGGTAGCGCAGGCCTTCTTGCTGTTTGAACGAAGTGTCGTGCTCCTCGTCCACTACGATCAGCCCCAGCTGCGCGAAAGGCAGAAACACCGCGGAGCGTGTACCGACAACGACCCTGATCTCGCCCGAGCGCACACCCAGCCACACGTGTGCACGCTGGCTTTCTGTCATACCGGAATGAAAACTCGCAACGACGCCCATCGAGTGCCGCGTTTCATCGCCGGCCGGAGCCGGCAAATGGCTGCCTTCGCCAAGGCGCTGGCTGAAGCGCTCCAGCAATTGCGGCGTCAGGCCGATCTCCGGGCAGAGCACCAGCACCTGTCCGCCGCGCGCAACGCAGTCCGCGGCCTGGCGCAGATAAAGCTCGGTCTTGCCGCTGCCGGTGACTCCGTGCAACAGGCTCACAGCAAACCCGCGCGCCGGCGCCAGCGCGCCCAGCACTGCCTGTTGCTCGCCGGTGAGCGGCGGCGAAGGCTGACGCGGCAGCGGCGCTGATTTTTTAGCCGGGGCACGCAACTTTGTGCCCTTGCGCAGCGGCCCGGGCAACGCGGCGGCAATCACCTCGCCGAGCGGATGCTGGTAATAGTCGGCAGTCCAGCGCAGCAACTGCAGCAGTTCAGCCGGCAAGAGGGGCTCGGTGTCGAGCAGGCTCTCAATGGGCTTGTATTTGTGGCCTTGGCCGGGCTCCCGGCGTGGCTTTTCCAGCACCACGCCGACAACGCGCCGCCGGCCAAAGGGCACGCGCACGCGCATGCCCGGAGCCAGGGTTTCTTGCAGCGGGTTGGGCACCAAATAATCAAACACGCGGTACAACGGCGCATCTACCCCTACAGCGACCAAATCCAGGCTCATTCGGACTGTGGATAAATATGGGGAAAAGGCATTTGTGCCCCGGCGTGCCCCACGAGCGGCAGAGGCAATGCGCAGGCAGAGACGAATTTTACGATAAAAAAAACCATATAAATCAATTGTCTATATGAACATTACACAGATGTTTCAAAGCAATGCTTGCTATCGCGAAGAAATTTTGCTTAAACCGGCCCATGTGCATAACGGCCGCGATTTTGTCCGCAAAGTCAACCCCCGCTGCAAAGGCGCGTTGATGGCTTGTCTCTCAGGAAAAGCCCATCAAAACCGCTCCGAAAATCCGTCGTGAACATGACCCTTTCCGTACCGCTATCGCCCGCATGCACAATAGCAGCCGTGGACACTTCAGCGCGCGAATTGGATAGTTTTCTGGCTTCGGTCGAGCGCCGTGCCTTGAGGATCGCCCAGATCGCCACGCGCGACCGGGACGATGCGCTGGATATCGTGCAAGACGCGATGATCCAGCTGGCGCGCCGCTACGCGACACGCCCGTCTTCCGAGTGGGCGCCGCTGTTTTATCGCATCCTCAACAACAAGGTGCTCGACTGGCAACGTCGCCGCACCGTCCGCAACCGCGTGCTGTTCTGGCAGGACGACAAAAGTGACGACGAAGGCTTCAGCCCCGCCGATCGGGTCGCCGACACCTCGCAGCCTTCCGCGCCCGATCTGTTGCAGCAAGGCGAAGCAATGGCGAAACTGGAGCAGGCTTTGCGCGAGTTGCCGGAGCGTCAGCGTCAGGCATTCACGCTGCGCATCTGGGAGGGTTTGTCGGTGGACGACACCGCCAAAGCCATGGGGTGCAGCGACGGCAGCGTCAAAACTCATTTATTCCGCGCGTTGGCCACATTGCGCGGACAGCTGGAGGACGTATGGAACTGAATCAGGAAACGAATCGCGAGATGAGCGAGGACGAACGCAAGTTCGCGCAAGCCGCGAAGCAGGCCTTGCGCCAGTCCGAGCGCACGCTCGACGCGCCCACCGCCGCGCGATTGCGCGCCGCGCGCGAACACGCGCTGGCGGCAGCCGCCAGGCCGCAGCGTGTCTGGAACTGGGCATGGGGCTGGATGGGGCCCGCCGGCGCCGTAACCGCCGCGCTGATGGTGTTCGCGCTGCTGCCCACGCGCGCACCGCTGAACGAGACGCCAGCCATGCCGCGCGGTGAAGCCTATGAAGTGATGCTCGACGATGTCGAGCCGGGACTGGTCGAGGACCTCGAACTGTATGTGTGGCTCGAATTTGATGGCGAACCTGCTTAAGCCCGCGCTCGGGCTGGCGCTCGGGCTGGCCGCGTTCTGCGCGCAGGCGCAGCCGTGGACGCAGCTCACGCCCGAAGAGCAGTCGGCGCTGCAGCCGCTGTCCGGCGAATGGGATCAATTGCCGGACGAGCGCAAGCAGCGCCTGCGCCGCGGCGCCGAGCGCTGGCAGTCCATGACGCCGGACGAAAAATCCCGCGCCCAGCAGCGCCTGCAGCGCTGGCAATCGTTGTCGCCCGAGCAGCGTGAACAGATGCGTGAAAAACGCGAGCGCTGGAAGAACCTGCCGCCTGAAAAGCGCGAGCGTCTGCGCGAACGCTACGAGCGCTTCAACAGCCTGCCGCCGGAGCGCCAGGAACGCCTGCGGCAACGCTTTCAGCGCGAAAGTGGCGGCTGCGCTCCCGGCGATGCGGATTGCGAGGCGCAGCCGCCCTCGCCATAAACCGCCCCGCGATTTTTACCGCGGGCGCGGAGGGCGCGCGGGTTTGCGCGGCGGCCCGAGATGCCGGGCCACCGCTTCCTTCAGCGCTTCCGCGGGCGCAGAGCAAATCGACAGCACGCGGCAACGCCCCGGCGAGCGCGCGAGGTAGGCGTGGGCCATGCCGCTGTCAAAGTAAATCGACTCGCCCGCCTTCAGGAGCGCCGGCGCGTAGTGCTCCGTGTGCACTTCGACCACGCCTTCAATCACGTACGCAAACTCCTCGCCCGCATGCCGCACCAGGTCGCCGAATTGCTCGAGCGTGCGCGCTTGCACGTCCGCGATCAGCGGCACGAACTTCTTGCGCAGCAAATCGGTGCTCAGGTAAACGTGATGGAAGTTGGCGGTGTCCACCACCTTGCCGTCATCGAGGCGGTTAACGCTTCGCCGGCCGTTGCCGTTGCCGGGGTCGGCATGGCCGTCGTCGAAGAACGTGGTGATGTCCACGCCCAGGCCCTCGCAAAGCTGCACCAGCTTGTCGTAGGTCAGCGATAACTGGTTGCGCTCGGCCTTGGACAGCGTCGAGATTGACAGCCCGGTTTTCTGGCTGACTTCGCTCAGCGTCCAGCGGTTGCGCTTGCGCAAGCCAAGCAGCGCGGGCCCCAGGCGAGCTTGCGAAGTCATGCGACCAGGGTCTGCGGCAGCCGGGCCCAGCGGCCCGGGGCGATGACGCTTTCATCCAGATCTTCGTCCGTCACGTGCGCGGGCAGCGGCTTGCGCAGGACCAGCGCCGCCGCGACGTCTGACAGCGCCGGCGAGGTCTGCACGCCGTAGCCGCCCTGGCCCGCGAGCCAGAAAAAATTCTCGATAACGTTGTCGTAGCCCACCACCGGCGTGCGGTCGGGGGCAAACGTGCGCAGGCCCGCCCAGCTGCGGCGCAGTTTTTTTACCGATAGCGTTGTCGCGGTTTCGATGCGCTCGACGCACAGCGCCACGTCGAGTGCTTCGGGCTGGGCGTCACAAGGGTCGCTGGGCGTTTCGTCGGCGGGCGTTGCCAGCAGCAGGCCGGCGTCGGGTTTGAAATAAAACGATTCATCGGCCGCGATCACTGCCGGCCAGTGCGCACCGATTAACACCGGGGCCGGATCAATCAGGACCGCGGTGCGGCGCAGCGGGCGCAACCCCAAGGGCGCCGCACCGGCTGTGCGCGCGAGCGTATCCGCCCAGGCGCCTGCGGCGTTGACCAGCACGCGCGCGTTGAAGTCGCCGGCCGTGGTGTGCAACTGCCAGGCGCCGCCTGGCTTCAACGCAAGGACTTCGGCGCGGGTCACCGTCGTCGCGCCGCCGGACTTGGCCATGCGCAGGAATCCCTGGTGCAGCGAATGCACGTCGATGTCGCTGGCGTCCGGTTCTGAGGCGACGCAATCAGCGGCATGCGCACGCAGAATCGGCACGCGCTCGAGCGCCTCGGCGCGACTGATTCTTTTGGCCAGCGGCGAAGCACAAAGCGCCTCGACGATCTCGTGGTCGGCCGCGGTGCCCGAATGCAGCACGCCGCGCGGCGTGAGCAGCGGGTGTTCGGCAAACCCGTGGGGTGGGGAATCAAAAAATCGGCGGCTGGCCCGCGTCAACGCACGCACCGGCGCATTGCCATAGAGCGCACTGAACAGCGCCGCGGAGCGGCCCGTGGCGTGATAGCCGGGGGCGGGTTCGCGTTCGAGCAACAACACCGTGCCATGGCCGGACAAACGTGCGGCCAGCGAAGCGCCGGCAATACCAGCGCCGACTATCGCGAAATCGAAAACCTTCATGGTGGTCGGTCCAACCCCTCTGTTCTCTCAATGGCGGGTTCGGCGCAAACGCCCGCCGCCGCGCCCACTGTGCCAACAGATTTCGCGCTACGCTCTAAAAAGACTGAAGCGGCTAATATCATATACGAAAAATATTTTGCTTTTAGTAAAAACGTGGCCTACGATGCCCTGATCGACCCTGCCCCCGGCCTCCTGCCGTTACTAGAATCGGGTGTTCATGCGTAAAAAGCCCTTGAAGCTGCACATCCCCGAGCCCAAGACGCGGCCCGGCGAAAAAGCCGATTTCAGCAATTTGCTGATCCCGCCGGCGGGCCAGCTGGCGCGTCCACCGATCACGTCCACGCACCACGAGCTGCGCGACTACGCCTATGGGCTGATCCGTGTGCTCGACGACAAGGCCAAGGCCGTTGGCGAATGGGACCCCAAGCTCGACCCCGAGGTGCTGCGTAAAGGCCTGCGCGCAATGATGCTGACGCGCGCGTTCGACGAGCGCATGGTGCGCTTGCAGCGTCAGGGCAAGACCTCGTTCTACATCAAGTCCACCGGCGAAGAGGCGGTGGCGGTCGCGCGGCATACGCGCTGGACGACAAGGACATGCTGTTCCCGAGCTATCGCCAGCAAGGCCTGCTGATCGCGCGCGACTGGTCGATGGTGGACATGATGTGCCAGATGCTCTCGCAACAGCGCCGACCGCCTGAAGGGCCGGCAGCTGCCGGTCATGTATTCAGTGCCCGACGTCGGCTTCTTCTCGATCTCGGGCAACCTCGGCACGCAGCTTCCCGCAGGCGGTCGGCTGGGCCATGGCCTCGGCCTACAAGGGCGACACGCGCATCGCGGCGGGCTGGGTCGGCGACGGCACCACCGCCGAGGCGCGATTTTCACTACGCGCTGACCTTCGCCTCGGTTTACCGGCGCGCCGGTGATTCTCAACGTCGTCAACAACCAGTGGGCGATCTCGACTTTCCAGGGCATCGCCGGCGGGCGAACAGACTACCTTCGCCGCGCGCGCCCTCGGCTACGGCCTGCCGGGACTGCGTGTGGACGGCAACGATTTCCTGGCGGTGTACGCGGTGACCCAGTGGGCCGCGGAGCGTGCGCGCAACAACCGGGGGCCGACGCTGATCGAGCTGTACACCTACCGCGCCGCCGCGCATTCCACCAGCGACGATCCGTCCGCCTACCGCCCTGCCGACGAGGCCTCCGCGTGGCCGCTGGGCGACCCGATCGATCGGCTGAAAAAGCACCTGATCGCGCTCAAGCGATGGTCGGAAGAGCAGCACACCGCGCTCATCGGCGAACTCGACGAGCAGGTCAAGGCCGCGCAGAAGCAAGCCGAAAGTTTCGGCACGCTGAGCACCAGCACGCACGATCCGGCGTCGATGTTCGACGACGTGTTCAAGGAATTGCCGCCGCACCTCCTGCGCCAGCGCGACGAGTTGCTGAAATGAGCACCATGAACATGATTCAGGCGATCAACTCGGCGCTGAATGTGATGCTGGAGCGCGACCCCAACGTGCTGATTTTCGGTGAAGACGTGGGCTATTTCGGCGGCGTGTTTCGCGCCACCGCCGGACTGCAGAAAAAATACGGCAAGCGCCGCGTATTCGATTCGCCGATCTCCGAAGGCGGCATCATCGGCACGGCCATTGGCATGGGCGTCTATGGGTTGCGACCGGTGGTAGAGATCCAGTTCGCCGATTACATCTATCCGGGCCTCGATCAATTGTTGTCTGAGGCTTCGCGCCTGCGCTATCGCTCAGCCGGCGGTTATCACGCGCCTCTAACGGTGCGCACACCCTGCGGCGGCGGCATTTTTGGCGGGCAAACACATAGCCAGAGTCCCGAGGCGCTGTTCGCCCACATGTCCGGCCTGAAAACGGTGATGCCATCGAATCCCTACGACGCCAAGGGTTTGTTGATTGCCGCGATCGAGGAGGACGACCCGGTAGTGTTCCTCGAACCCAAGCGCATCTACAACGGGCCCTTCGACGGCCATCACGACCGGCCAGTGGTACCGTGGGCCAAGCATGCGACGTCTGCGGTTCCGGATGATTACTACAAGGTGCCGCTGTCGCAGGCCAACATCGTGCGCGAAGGAAACGCTCTGACGCTGCTCACATACGGGACGATGGTGCATGTGTCGCCTGGCCGCTGTCGCCGAGGCCGGCGTGGATGCGGAGGTCATTGACCTGCGCACCCTGTTTCCCCTGGACCTGGAAACCATCGTGGCCTCGGTGAAGAAAACCGGCCGCTGCGTGATCGCACATGAAGCCAGCCGCACCTGCGGTTATGGCGCCGAACTGATGTCGCTGATCCAGGAAAACTGCTTTTATCAACTCGAGGCGCCGATCGAGCGCGTCACCGGCTGGGATACGCCGTATCCGCACGCACTGGAATGGAGTTATTTCCCGGGTCCGGATCGGGTCAAGCGCGGACTGGCCAAAGTCATGGAGGGGGCATGAAGCTTCTGTTGTTTGTCCTTGAGTGTCGCGGAGTGGTTTCATGCCCGCGCCGACTCGCCACGCTACGATCCCCATGCTACACATGGGGCCCCTCCACGCTGCTCGCGTCGCCATGAGCACTTTCAATTTCAAACTGCCGGATATCGGCGAAGGCATCGCCGAAGCCGAGATTGCACAGTGGCGCGTTAAGGTCGGCGATGTCGTGACCGAAGACCAGCCGCTGGTGGACATGCTCACCGAAAAAGCGGCGGTGGAATTGCCGTCGCCGATCGCCGGCAAAGTGGTGAAGATCAATGGCCACGCTGG
The DNA here is from genome assembly GCA_963807375.1 of uncultured Gammaproteobacteria bacterium. GTDB lineage: Bacteria > Pseudomonadota > Gammaproteobacteria > Nevskiales > Nevskiaceae > JACPFV01. Next base: position 688,980 of record CAWEBP010000003.1, on the reverse strand, counting down.
CGACAAGGCGGCGATTGGTTCGGTGCTGGTGGTGCTAGAGACTTCGGCTCCTGGCGAAGCCTCTAAGGAAGCTGTCATTCCCGCGAAGGCGGGAACCCAGAGCGCCACGAAAGCGCTGGATGCCGGCCTTCGCCGACATGACGAAGCGAAAGCTGCTGGTCTCAAGCCGATGGCCTCACCCGCCACACGCTTGCGCGCTCGCGAAGCGGGCGTGGATCTCGCTCAGGTGCCCGGCAGCGGCCCCAATGGGCGCATCACCGCGGAAGACGTGCAGGCGTTTGCCACGCGCGGCGGTACGTCAGCACCGGCTGCCTCTGGGCCCATGCAACGCCGAGAAGGCGTCGAGGAAATAAAAATCATCGGCCTGCGCCGCAAGATCGCCGAGGCGATGCAGCGCTCCAAGCAGCGCATTCCGCACTTCGCCTATGTCGAGGAGCTCGACGTCACCGAACTGGAATCACTGCGCGCGCATCTCAACGACACGCGCAAGGACGGCCAGCCCAAGCTGACACTGCTGCCGTTTCTGATGCGCGCGCTGGCCAAGGCACTGCCGGATTTCCCGCAGGTGAATGCGCGCTTCGACGATGAGGCCGGCGTGGTTTCGCGCTATCGCCCGGTGCATATCGGCATTGCCACGCAAACCCCCAACGGCCTGATCGTGCCGGTGGTGCGCCATGCCGAAAGCCTGGACGTGTGGGCCTGCGCGGGCGCAGTCAAGCGCCTGGCTGAAGCTGCGCGCAACGGCAAGGCCACGCGCGAAGAGCTGACCGGCTCAACCATCACCCTTACCAGCCTCGGCACCCTGGGCGGCATCGCCTCGACACCGATCATCAACGCGCCGGAAGTCGCCATCGTCGGCGTCAACCGCATCATTGAGCGACCGGCAGTGTTTAACGGGGCGATCACCATCCGCAAAATGATGAACCTGTCGTCGTCGTTCGATCACCGCGTGGTGGACGGCTGGGACGCCGCCGCTTTCATCCAGCGCTTGCGCAGCTATCTGGAGCATCCCGCGACGCTTTTCATGGAATGACAGCAGCGCCTTGGGTGCTGATGTCGGCCTCGCGGGTTGTTGGGCGATGAATTTTTCCGCTACCCGCTTGAGGCGCTTTTCGGCTCGTTGAGGCCCCTGTCTTAAAGCGGGTGATACACTTTTAGTACCACTGCTTTTTGCCGCGCTGCGGCAAGCGGCCTTTCTGGCCCGCAAGCGGGTGGCGTCTTTTTACTCCATCGGTTCGTAATCAGACTTCATCGCGCCGCATTCGGGACACAACCAGTCGTCGGGGATGTCCTCAAAGCGGGTGCCGGGCTTGATGCCACTGTCCGGATCCCCGAGCGCCTCGTCGTAGATGTGCGAACAATACTTACAGCGGTATTTTTTCATTGCGTCCCCTGGATCAATCACTGATCGCACTCCCGGCCAGATGCCGGTTGAACTCGGCTGGCGCATCGTAACGGCCCGCCACAAACCGACGCCAGCCGCCAGCCCTCGTCGTAAGATGAGCGTGGCGACGAACGTCATCGCCGATGATTATCGGGGGCACGCGACCCCTTTTAGCGGAGGAAGAAATGAAAATGACCTTTATGCTCGGCGGCACGATTGCGGCCGTTGTAATGCTGACCGCCTGCAGCCGATCCGACCTGTTTTCGGGCAAAGCCACGGCTCAGGCTGCGACCGTGGAAATCCGCGTGCTGTCGAACCGCGCCGACCTGATTTCCAGCGGCGACGCACTGGTGGAGGTGCTGCTGCCCGAAGGGGCCAGCGCCGAGGGCCTCAAGGTCGAGGTCGACGGCCGGGATGTCGGCGACCAGCTCGCGTTGCGAGACAGCGGCCGTATCATCGGCGTGGTCAGCGGGCTTGCGCTGGGCGACAACCGGCTGACCGCGAAACTCGCCGACGGCCGCGGCGCAACCCTCACGCTGATCAATCATCCGCATGGCGGCCCGGTGTTTTCGGGCCCGCAGATCCAGCCCTGGACGTGCAACGGTGGCGATGATGCGCAGTGCAACCGCGCACCGACTATCGCCTATCAATACAAATCCAGCGCCGACGGCCAGTTGCAGGATTACGACCCGGCGAATCCGCCGGCAAGCGTCGCCACCACCACCACCGACAACGGCGCCACCGTGCCGTACATCATCCGCACCGAAACCGGCGCCATCGATCGCGACGAATATCGCATTGCCGTGCTCTACGACCCGGGCCAGCCTTACGAGCCGTGGGCGCCGCAGCCGGGCTACACCGGCAAGCTGGTGATCTTCCACGGCGCCAGTTGCGACACCGCCTACGAAATGGCCTCGGCGCCCGACGTCATGAACGACGCCGCGCTGGGTCGCGGGTTCATCACCATGTCGCACGCACTCAACAACGCCGGCCACAACTGCAACATCGCCACGCAGGCCGAATCCATGGTGATGACCAAGGAATACCTGATCGAGCGCTACGGCGAGGTGAAGTACACCATCGGCAGCGGCTGCTCCGGTGGCGCGCTGGCACAGCAACAAGTAGCAAACGCCTATCCCGGCTTCTATCAGGCGATCACGCCGGCGTGCAGCTTCACCGACGCCTGGTCGTCGGCACAGCAGTACATCGACTACGTGATGCTGCGCGACTATCTGGAGAATCCCGCGGGCTGGGGCACCGGCGTGGGCTGGGACCCGCTGGCGATCGCCGCCGTCGAGGGTCATCCCAATCCGGTCAATGCCATCACCTTCACCACCGCGATACCCAACAGCGGTGAGCCGACGCGCAGCTGCCCCGGGGTACCCGCAGAGCAGGTGTTCGACGAAAACACCAACCCCACCGGCGTGCGCTGCACGCTCCAAGACTACATGGTGAACCTCTTCGGCCGTCGGGCCGAAGACGGTTACGCGCAACGTCCGTTCGACAACACCGGGATCCAGTACGGCTTCAAGGGCCTGCGCGACGGCCGCGTGTCGGCGACGCAGTTCGTGGACCTCAATACCCAGATCGGCGGACTCGACATCAACGGCAATCCAATGTCCGGCCGCATCGAGGCCGACCGACCGGCGCTGGGCTACCTGTACCGCAGCGGGGCCATCAATACCGCCAGCAACCTCGACCAGACCGCAATCATCGACCTGCGCGGGCCTGATCCCGGCGCGTTCCACGACGTCTATCGCACCTACGTCATGCGCGCGCGCCTCGAGCGCAACTTCGGCAACGCCAGGAATCAGCTGCTGTGGCGCGGCAGCGTGCCGCTGCTCGGCGACGCTAACTACACCGATGCGGCAATCTTCGCCGCCGACCGCTGGGTCGCCGCCTATTCGCAGGACCCGCGCGACGTGCCGCTGGCGCAGAAGATTATCGAGAACCTGCCGGTGGACATCACCGACCGCTGCACCAACGGTGCCGGCGTGGATGTGCCCGCCGTGTTCTGCGACAGCATCGTCACTGCCTACTCCAGCCCGCGCATCGAAGCCGGCATGCCAATGACCGAAGACGTCATGAAATGTCAGCTCAAACCGATGAATGCCGTGGACTATCTGCCGGCCGTGTTCACGGCCGCGCAATGGGCGGCATTGCAGGCGGCGTTCCCCACTGGGGTCTGCGACTACTCGCTGCCCGCGGTTGACGACCAGGCAACGCTCCCCTGGCTCACTTACAAGGACGGCCCCGGCGGCCAGCCGCTGGGCGAGGTGCCTAAATCGCGACCGCTGTAAAGATCGCCAGCGCACAGAGCGAAGGGCCGCAAGGCGATGAGAATCGCCTCTCTTATTGCCTGGAGAGCAAATTCTCATGGATCTGAATGCCGCTCATAGCGCTTCGCAAGCGCAACGCGTGCTGGTGGTCGACGACAACAAGGATGCCGCCGCGATGGCTGCTCTGGTGCTCGGCCAAATGGGCCACATCGTGCGGCAGGCCAATGATGGCGCCGCCGCACTGGCACTGGCACTGGAGTTCCGGCCGCAGATCGTGCTGCTTGATCTGTCGATGCCCGAAGTGGATGGCTTTGAAGTGGCCCAGCGACTGCGCGAGATGGACGCCACCCGCGACGTGCGCATCTTCGCGCTCTCGGGCCACGTCGAGCACCCGTATATCGAAGCCTCGAGCGAGGCCGAATTCGACGCCTATCTGCTCAAGCCGCTGGATACCGTCGTGCTGACCGAAGCGATCGCGGCCGCGCGCTCGCCGCGCCGGCCGACCGGACGCCCGCATTGATGGCGCCGCCCTCCACCGACGCGCAACTGGGGTTCATCGTGCATGAAATGCGCAACCAGTTGAACACCGCGATGCTCGCCCTGACCGCCCTCAAGATGGGCAACACCAGCGTGGTTGGCGAAACCGGCGAGGTGTTGGAGCGCAGCCTCAATGGCCTGCTCGATCTGATCGGGCAGCTGTCGCCGCCGGACGAAAGCGAAGCGGTCTAAACCTTGCGCCGCTCGCCGTCGTCGCTCAGCGAAAACGGCGTGAAGCGCGTCGCGCGGTCGAACGTGTCAACACCTTCGGCGCGCTTGAGACGGTTGACGACGGCATAAGTGACGGGTGTGAACAGGATCTCCACCGACACTTTCATGGCGAAGTTAAACGCGATCACCGCCAGTAACGCGTCGTTGGTCCACAGGCCGTAGAACGCGAGCGGATAAAACAGCAAAGAGTCCACGCCCTGGCCGCAGAGGGTCGAGCCGATGGTGCGCGTCCAGAGCAAGCGCCCCTGGGTCCACAGTTTCATTTTCGCCAACACGTAGGAATTCACGAAATCGCCGACCCAGTAGGCGAGGATACTGGCCAGAATGATGCGCGGCGTCGCGCCGAACACGGTCTCCAGCGCGGGCTGCAACACCGCATTGAACGGCTCGCCGGGCGCGGCGGGGATATGCAGGATCGCCCATGACATGCCGCTGGCAAAGATCAGTGCGGCGAAGCCGGCCCAGATCGCGCGGCGCGCGCGGGCATAGCCGTACACTTCGGTCAGCACGTCACCAAAGATGTAGCTGAATGGAAAAAACAGGTTGCCGGCGCCGAAGGCGACTACGCCCAGTAACGGCAGGTTCAACTCACCGACTTTGGCCGGGCCAATCAGGTTGGCGCACAGCAGGACGCTGACCATGCCCACGACACAGAAGTCGTAATAGCGGAACGAGTGCACGAAAAAATCCCGGGTTCGAATCGCAAACTAGAATACGGCCAATGTTTCCCGTCCGCCTGCCCCGTCCGTCGCCGCAGAATGCCGCGCGCTTGCTCGCGCTGATGCTGGGGCTGGTGTTTGTCTATCCACTGGGACTCATGCTGCTGGAGTCTTTTCATGCGCCCGGTGCGCGCGCGGCCATGCGCGCGCTTCTGCCATGGCCTCAGCCTTTTTCGCTGGAATCGTATCGGCTGGCCTTTGACTGGTCGCCGCTGCTGCGCGGACTGTTCAACTCGCTGTGGATCGCCGCGCTGGCGGTGCCGCTGACGTTGGTGGTGGCGTCCACAGCAGCGTTTGGATTGACGCAGATATCGCGACGGGCGCAGGCGGTCGCGGTGACGCTGCTGCTGCTTTCGGCCTCGATCCCGCTGACCGCGGTGTGGATCCCGCGCTTCGTGTTGTTTGAATCTCTGGGCCTGGTCGGCACCGCCGCGCCACTCATAGCGCCCGCACTGGCCGGGGGCAATCCGCTGTTTGTACTGCTGTACTTTCTGGCGCTGCGTCGCGTGCCGCCTGAGCTTATCGAGGCCGCACGGCTGGAGGGCCTGGGCTGGCTGGCGATCTGGTGGCGCGTGATGCTGCCGCTGGTGCGGCCGACCACGGTCGCGGTCGGGTTGCTCGCCTTTGTGCAGGTCTGGGGCAATTTCATGGAGGCGGTGCTGTACTTGAAATCCACTGCGCAACTGACCGCGCCGCTGATGCTGCATTCGCTGAGCCTGATGGGACCGACGCAGTGGACGGTACTGATGGCCGGCGCCTGCGTGGTGACCGCGCCGGTGGTACTGGCGCTGTTGGCGTTACAAAAATTTCTGGTGGCGAGCGAGCGGGAAGGCGCATGGTCCGGGCGCTAGCACTGCTGTCTGTCGTTCTACTGGCTGCCTGCGCCAAGCCGGCCGAAGGCCCGAGCGTGCGCTTGCAGGTGTTCGGCGATCCCGTAGAAACCCGCGCCTACCAGGAGCTGATTGCGGCCTATCAGGCGAAAACCGCGGGGGCGAAAATTGATCTGATCGCGGTCGGCAGGCAGGGCGATCACATGGCCAAACTTGCCACCAGCTTCGCGGCGGGCGATCCGCCGGAATTGTTCGTGCTCAATTTCCGCCGCTTTGGCCAATTTGCGGCCAAGGATGTCCTCGAACCCCTGGGCCCGGTAATGACAGCGCGCGGCCTTTGGAACGAAGAAGAGTTCTATCCCCAACCGGTCGAGGCGTTTCAATACGAGGGCGTGCAGCAGTGCCTGCCGCAGAATGCGTCCAGCCTGGTGGTGTACTGGAACCGCAAGTTGTTCGCGCAGGCCAAGGCCGAGCCACCGAAGGCGGATTGGGCCCTGCGTGACTTGCTCACCGCCGCGTTCAAGATCCAGGCGTTTTCGCGCAGCGCGGATGGCAAGGGCGTCTATGGTCTCGGATTCGACCCCACGCTGATTCGCCTGGCACCGTTCATCTGGTCGTTTCGCGGTGAATTGGTCGACGACCTCCACCAGCCCACGCAAATCACGCTCGAGGGCACCTCGCCGCTGGCACTGACATTTGTCAAAAGCCTGATCCAGCGTTATCGCGTGGTGCCGCCCCTGGCCGCCTACAAGGCCGAGCACCACGAATCGCGCTTCGTGCGCGGTGGGCTTGGCATGCTCCTCGACAGCCGCCGGCTCACGACGACCCTGCGCGCGCACCCCGAACTGGATTGGGACGTCGCTCCGTTTCCGCGTCTCGGCGCGCCGGTCAGCGTCTTGCATGCCGACGCCTATTGCATGGCCCGCGCCGCCAAGGACAAAACCGCGGCCATGAATTTCATTGCGTTTGCGCTGGGCGATGAAGGCCAGGCGATCCTCGCCAGAACCGGACGCATCGTGCCCTCGCGCATCCGCGTCGCGCAGTCACCGGCATTTCTGGACCCTTTGCTGCCGCCCGCCTCGGCACAGGTGTTTCTCGACGCGCTGCCGCACCTTCGGCGCACGCCGAACATGGCGCAGTGGCACGAAATCGAAACCAAGGCGGATGTGCTGCTCGAAGAATGGTTTTATGAAACCGCTGGCACCCGCGGCGGCGGCGAACAGGAAGGCGCGATGGCCGAAGTCGCATTCATTGCGCGGTTGCGCGAAGCGTTGCAACCCGTGCTCGACCGGGGAAAACCCAAATGAGGCTTGAGTTACAAGGGGTCGGTGTCGAACTCGGCGGCAAGGACGTGCTGCGCGATTTCAACTTGTCGGTGGATGACGGCGAGTTGCTGGTGCTGGCGGGCCCCTCCGGCAGTGGCAAGTCCACGCTGCTGCGCGCAATCGCGGGGCTGACGACCAGCCGCGGCAGCATCCGCATCGCAGGACGTGAGGTGGGCGGGCTATCGCCCGGCGCACGCGATGTGGCGATGGTTTTTCAGAATTACGCGCTGTTCCCGCACTTGACGATCCGGGACAATCTCGCGTTCGGCCCGCGTGCGCGTGGCATGACGCGCTGGGAAATCGAAACGCGCACGGCCGAGGCCGCCGAGGCGCTAGAACTCGAAGCCCTGCTGGAACGCCAGCCACGCCAACTTTCCGGGGGCGAGCGTCAACGCGTGGCGCTGGCGCGCGCGCTGATGCGACATCCGCAGGTGTTTTTGATGGATGAGCCGTTGTCCAACCTCGATGCGCCACTGCGATTGCGCGCGCGCGCCGAGATTCTGAAAATCCACCGCAAACTGGGCGGCGCCACGATCTACGTTACGCACGATCAGCTCGAAGCCCTGGCGCTGGCCGACCGCCTGGGCATCTTGCGCGGCGGGCGCTTGCAGCAGCTCGGCGCACCCATGGAGGTGTATCAGTCGCCGGCCAATCTGTTCGTCGCGCGTTTTCTTGGCCATCCGACCATGAACGTGCTCGATGTCACCGCCGCTGCGCCCGACGCCGTGCAATGGCACGACGTGCGGCTGCCGCTGCGGCCGCAATTGCAGCGATCTCTGTCGATCAGCGGCACGCCGCTGAAACTCGGCGTACGCCCGGAGCACGTTCACCTGAAAGGCTCGCGCTGGGCGCCGACACGCGGCGATGAAACGCCGCTGCGCGCCCGCTTCGAGCGCGAAGAGCCGATGGGCGACCAGAAGTTCGTCATGCTGGATCTGCAGGGCAGTGCGCTGGTCGCGCGCGTGGAACCGGATTTTGCCGTGCGCCCCGGTGCTGAGATTGAACTGAGTTTTGACCCTGCCGGCTTGCTTCTGTTTGATGCGGCGAGCGAAGTGCGGCTGTGAAAAGCCCGGGCGCACTGCTGTTGCCGTTGCTGCTCGGCACGATTGTGCTGGTGATACTCCCCGCGGTTGCCACGCTGCTGATGTCCTTGTTCCATTACGACGCGCTCAGTGCGCCGCGTTGGGCCGGATTGGAGAATCTGAGGCAGCTGTTGAGCGACCCGGTGTTCAAAATCGCGCTGCGCAATTCGCTCTGGGTGGCCTTATTAGCCGTGCCCCTGCGCATCGCGCTGGCCTTGCTGCTCGCGCTGCTGCTGCACCGGCCGCGCCGCGAAGCCGGCGCGCTGCGCACCGCGGTGATTTTGCCGGGCGCGGTACCGGACCTGGCGTGGGCGCTGCTGTGGCTGTGGATGCTCAACCCGCTCTACGGACCGATGGCGTGGCTGCTGCCTGCACTGGGCATCCCCGCCGACGCCTGGCTTTTGGATCCGACGCGCGCACGTCAGGTGATTGTGCTGATGCTGCTGTTTGGTATCGGCGAGCTGATGCTGGTGCTGATCGCGGTGCGCCGCGAAGTGCCGCCAGAGCTGTACGAGCTTTGCGCGATCGAAGGCGCTTCACGTCTGACGACGTTTCGCCTCGTGACGCTGCCCTTGTTGTGGCCGGCACTGCTGTTTCTGGCCTGCCGCGACGCCGCGCTGACGCTCCAAACCACCTTTGTGCCGGGGATGATTGTCACCAACGGTGGGCCGAATTTCGCGACCACCTTCCTGCCGCTGCTGGTCTACCAGAACGGCTTCGAGTATCTGAGGTTTGGCTACGCCGCCGCACAGACTGTGGTGATGCTGGCGCTGACCTTGCTGATGATGGCGGTGCAAATCGTGCTTCTGCGGCGCTGGGTCAGAGCAGGTGTCTGAACGTTAGTATGTAATAACCACCGCCCTCGCGGCTGACAGTGCATTCAGGTCACGTTAGGCTAATGGAAACAAGGCTGTTTCAGCAGGGGCGCATGCACCTCAGTCGTCGGTCTTTTCTTCAGGGACTTGCCACGGGCAGCGCCCTGCTGCAATACGGTTGCCGCGCCAGCGAGCCGGCAGAATTGCGGGCGCGCGTCATGACACGTGACAGCGCCCTGAATGATCTGCCGCTGCCAGACCCACTCGTACACGTGCTCAAGCGCACCCGCTTTGGCATCACGCAGGCGGATTTCGACCACGCCACACAAATTGGTATCACCGCCTACCTCGACGAACAGTTGCAGACCCCGTCGCAACAGGATCCGGCGGAAACCCAGGCACAACTCAAGTATCCGGCGGCCTATCAATCCTCGACGGCCGTCCTGCCGCCCGAATACAGCGCTCAACAGATGCGCAACGACCTGCGCGGCAAAACGATGTATCTGGCGCTCTACAGCCAGCGTCAGCTGTTTGAGGTGCTGGTCGATTTCTGGGGCAACCATTTCAACATTCCCAACGACGTTGCCGACCTCGCGATCTACAAGCCCGCAGATGACCGTGAAGTCATCCGCGCCCATGCACTTGGAAACTTCCGCGACCTGCTGCACGCGTCCGCAAAAAGCCCGGCGATGTTGAAGTACCTCGACAACGTTTCCAACACGGCGATCGGCCCCAACGAAAACTACGCCCGGGAGTTGCTGGAACTGCACACGCTTGGGCATGGCGGTGGCTACACCGAAACCGACGTCAAAGAGGTTGCGCGCTGTTTCACAGGCTGGGGTCTCGACGACTCGTTCAAGACATTTCGGTTCATTGCCGAGCGTCACGACGCCAACGAGAAGATTGTGCTCGGGCAGATTATCCCGGCTGGGGGCGGGGTTGAAGACGGCGAACGTGTCCTTGACCTGCTTGCCGCGCACCCGTCCACCGCGCGCTTCATCGCCCTCAAGCTGGTGCGGCGGTTTGTTGCCGATACGCCCCCGGAGGACTTCGTGAGCCGCGTCGCCGCTGCATTCTTCGAGTATGGCGGGGCCATCCCGGCGCTGGTACGCACGCTGATTCTGGATCCGGATTTCGTCAGCCATGCCGACGAAAAAATCCACCGGCCAATGGAATTTGTCGCTGCCGCCGTGCGCGCGCTGGCACCAGACCCCCGCGGTTATTACGGCCCCGACCCCTTGGTGTCGGTCAGCGGCATGGGCCATGCGCCGCATGGCTGGCAGCCGCCGGACGGCTATCCTGACAACGCCGGTTATTGGCTCAGTGCCACTGGTTTGCTTGGCCGCTGGAATTTTTCTGCACTATTGTCGGAAGCGCGTTTCATCTCGAGTTCCCATGTGCAGGCACACATTGGCACCGAACAGACAGCCAGCGGTCTGGTGGATCTGCTGGCGCAACGCTTGGTTCGGCGACCGCTGCGAGCGGACGACCGCGACGCCCTGATCCAGGTCGCCGGCGAGGGTGATCCGGCACGAGTAATGACCGGCGCTGCGTTGCAGGACCGCGCCGAATTGATCGCCGGCCTGTTGCTGGCCTCGCCCTACTTCGTGTTGCGATGAATCGCCGCGATCTTTTAGCTGCCGGCGCTGTCGCCGGGCTTGGGTTCGTGGCCCGGCGCGCGATGGCGTCGAGCCGCGATGTCATCGTCTGTGTATTCCAGCGCGGGGCGATGGACAGCTTGAATGTGGTGGCGCCCTGCGCAGAAAGCCGCTACTACGATTTACGCCCAACCATTGCAGTCCCCGAGCCAGGGTCGACGGATGGCGCCATCAACCTTGACGGTTTTTTTGGCTTGCACCCTGCCGCCGCAGCGCTGGAGCCGCTGTACCGCAGCGGCCAGCTGGCCATCGTGCATGCGGTCGGCGCGCCGCAAGCTGATCGCTCGCACTTCAATGCGCAGTCCGTCATGGAGCGGGCGATCAATGCGGGTGCAAGCATTACCAGCGGCTGGCTGGGCCGCCACCTGGAAATTGTCAGCGGCGGCGCTTCTTCTGCGCTACGCGGCGTCTCGATCGACAATGCGCTGCACCAGGCGCTGGCGGGCAGCGGGTCGGCGGCGGCGATTCCCAATGGCGCCGCGTTCACTCTCAATTCGCGATTTGGCGAGCCCTGGCTCAACGAGGTGGTGCGGCCATACCGTCCGCAAACCGTGATCGGCGATGCGGGACTAAACACGGCCGCCGTCCTGTCCAAGCTCGTTTCCGAAAAGCCGTTTGAGCTTCCCCCCGACAACGGCGCCGTCTATCCGGCCACGTGGTTCGGCGGCCAGATGAAGCAATCGGCGCAGTACATCAAGGCGAACATCGGCGTCGAAGTGATTTGCGTCAGCATTGACGGCTGGGATCATCACGCAGCCGAGAAACAGGCCCTGCCCGGCGTCCTTGGCGAGTTTGCAAATGCGCTGGCCGCGTTTGCCACCGACCTTGGATCGCGCATGCAGAACGTCACCGTCATCAGCATGAGCGAATTCGGCAGGCGGGCGCAGGAAAACGCCTCCGGCGGCACCGACCACGGACGCGCTAGCGCGATGTTCTTGCTCGGCGGCGGTGTCAACGGCGGCAAGGTCTACGGAGATTGGCCGGGATTGGCGGACTCGAATCTTGAGGATGGCGATCTGGCCATCACCACCGACTACCGCCAGGCGCTGGCGGAATTGCTGGCGGCACGCACCGGAAACGCCGATGCCGGCTCGACGTTTCCGGGATTCAGCGGGGGTCGCTCGCTCGGGCTTTTCAAGACGGCTTGAGCCTTAAGCTCAACCCAGTTTTGCCAGCTTTTGCTGCAGTTCATCCAGCGTCAATTGCCAGAACGCCTTGGATTCGCTGGCGTCCTTGGCTGATTTCAGGCGGCTGTGTTCGACGCTGACCGTGGATTTGCCGCCGCCGGATTCGTTGAAATTCATTTCCAGCTTGCTGCCGTCGTCCATCTGCACGCGCATGGATTTGCCGGACACGGACCGGCGCACCTGGATGCCGTTCTTTTCCAGGCGTGCGGCCTCCTGCGAAAACGCCTCGTAGAGCACGCCAAGCCGGGTGTTCACCGTGCGGCTGATGCAGGCGGCGAAGCCGTCGGCGCGCTCCAGCACCGCACGCAGTCCGCGCGACTGCTCGTAACCAACGGTGATCATCTGCGCCCACCAGCCGTCGAGCCGGTGCTGTGCGCGCAGCGCCTCGGCGATGGATTTGTGCGCCATTTCACGCGCGCCAAGCCGGTCGAGAATCACCAGCCACTGCTGCCAGTTTTTGCCCGTGGCCTTGCGCACCGCGGCGTCGCCAACGCCCGCGAGTTTTTCCGGTACTTCAGCCATGGGCGGCGCCCCCGCCGAACTGGAACGTGGTCATGGCCGCAAGTTTTTCATTTTGCGCCGTCTGCTCGCGCGGCAATTCGTCTTCGATCTGCAGCCAATGCACCTGGCTTTCGACGCCGTAATGAATCAGCGGCTTGGCCGCCGACGGGTCGTCGAGGCTGCCGATGGTCACGTAAATCCACCCGGAGTCCTTATAGGCAAATGTCAACGGCGTGCCGCAGCGCGCACAGAACCCGCGCTCGGCCAGCGTCGATGACGCAAAAATGTCCGGCGGCGATTCGGTCCATTTGAGCTTGTCCTTGGGTGAACCGGCCAGCGCCGCGAATAAATTTCCGACGGCGCGCTGGCACATGCGGCAATGGCAGTAGTGCGATTTTTCTGGCGCCTGATGCAGGGCGTAGCGCACCGCGCCGCACTGGCAGCCTCCGGTGACAGGAAGGACGGGTGTGCTCATGGAGAAGCACCGCTGCTCGTAGCGGCAAGGCGCAGCTTGCCGTTTCGCACGCGCTGCGGATGATCGCCCACCGGCACGCTGGCGATTTCCCTGGCTTCATCAAATGAGATCACCGATACCCGATCCTGCTGGCTGACTGATACGTAGCAGTGCTTACCGTCGTGGCTTTCGGTGGACCAATACGGCTTGGCGCCCAGCGGCGTGTCGGACAGCGGAATGATTGTGTACTTGAACGTGGCGCGATCCACGATGGCGGCGTAGCCGGACATCGTGCCAGCCACGCACAGCTTGGTGCCCTGCTGGTTCATTGCCAGCCCGTGGTGGGCGGAGTTGAGCTGATAGCGCCAGCGCGACAGCTTCTGGATTTCTTCGGGCACCGGCAGATCCAGCACGCGGGTGATTTTTTCCTGCTTGAGATCGTACTCGAAGAAGCCGTGGAAGAACGACAGCTGGAAATAGACGTGGCTTTCGTCGGGCGCCAGCGCCATCGGCCGCACTGCATTGTCGATCCAGGGCCGGCCGAACTCCTTCACCTTCTGTCCCATGTCAATTTCCTTCAGCACCTGCAGAGTGTTGGCGTCCACGATCTGGAATACGCGCTTGCCCTTGATCCAGTCGAGCCAAGGCGCGGTGAACGGCACATACACCTTGCCGATGCTGGCATGGTAGATGCGCCGGCCGTCGTGCGAATAATTGTTCTCGTGCGGCTGGTCGCCAGAAACCCATTCGCCGGTCAGCCGCCCGGTCTGCGTGTCCAGGGCGTGAACCTTGGCCGCCGTGGAAGCGGAGATCAGAAAGGTTTTGCCGTCCGGTGAAATGGCCGCGTGATCGGCGCGAAAGCCCTCGACCTTTGTTCGCCAGGCGATCTGACCGCTGTTGACGTCAATCGCCACCACGTCGGCAAAGCTCGGTCGCGAGACGTAGAGAAAACGGCCGTCGTTCGAGGTGAACATGTCGTCCACCATCTGGTCGTGCCCCTCGCCGACGCGCCAGCGGATCAACCGGTAAAACAGCCGGCGCTTCCAATCCGACTCGCTGATCTCTTTGAGCCGTTCCTCGCGATCGGGAACAATATTGATGCGCTTGAGCACCTGAAATGTGCGCGGGTCGAACACGTCGGCGGTGCCGTCCCAGTTATTGCCGACCACCACCACGTCGCGCAGCGGCGGCTCCTCGGCTGCCAAAACCATTGCCGGCAAGCCGGCCAGTAAGGCCAAACCAAGCAAACGTCTGGAGATTGTCATGATTTTGTCCACAAATTCGCTCACCCGCTTGGTGCCCAAAATGGCCGCATTTCGGCGCAGCGTAAAAAGTAGTGGTACTAAAAGTGTACCACTTGGTTTTGGATAACCCAGAAAAATGGCCGTTTTGGGCACCAAGCGGGTGAGCGAGTTTTTGCGCCTTATTGGCGCCGCAATTCGGCATTTCCGTTCTGCGCGGCACCGGTGAGCAAGGCGCCGCCGCTGCCCAGCGTCACCTCGTAGTGAGAATCGGTGGGCGATGTCTGGGTGGTCGTGCCGCCGGGAAAGTCGGATTCTGTGCTGCCGTTTTGCGCGTCCAGCGTGAAACGCGCCGAGTAACTGGATGGAACGCGGAAAATCACGGCGCCATTGCCGCTCTCGGCACTAAGCCCCTCACCGGCCCAGGCCTCACCACTCAGCAGGATTTCAATGCTGCCGTTGGTGGTCTCCGCGCTCACTTTGCCGGCCAGGGTTTCCAGAACCATGTCGCCGTTGATGGCGGACGCGGCGATCTGCCCTTCGAGTCCGGTCAGCCGCATGCCGCCATTACTGGCCGTCGTGTCCAGATTCATCGGCGCGGGAGTCTGCGCCTCGAAGCTCACGCCCCAGGATTCGGGTGACACCGCCACCGGGCCGGTGGCGAAGAAATCGTCGTTGCTGGTGTTGATCACGATCTGCGCCGCGATCTCCTTGGCACGCGCCTCAGTGGCCGCGCGGGTGCGGATCAGCGCGTCCAACGTAATCGTGCTGCGCGCCGAGCCGGTGGCAGTGACCGAACCGTTGGTAGAACGAATTTTCGCCGTGCCGCGGGTGGCCAGGTCCGGAAAGTTGCGTATCTCGCAATAGGTAAAGCCATTGGTGCTGGGGCCGCTGACGCAGCCTTCGAGTTTTGTGCCCGTGAGGGGCTGGGAGACCTGGCAGGCGGACAACGTCGCCAGCACCAATCCCGCAAATATTCCGCGCGCGTGAGTATTCATGTCAGCCCAGCTCCTTGAGTCCCTGAATCATTTTCACCATCACTGCCTGCGCATCGCCGTAGACCAGCGCGGTGTTGTCCTTGAAGAACAGCTCGTTCTCGACGCCGGAATAGCCCTTGCCCTGGCCGCGCTTGATCACGTACGCCTGCTTGGCCTGGTCCACGTTCAGAATCGGCATGCCGTAAATCGGCGAGGACTTATTGGTGCGCGCCGCCGGGTTCACGGTGTCGTTGGCGCCGACGACGATGGCGACATCGGTGTCCTTGAACTCGCCATTGATGTCTTCCATGTCATGGATGATGTCGTACGGCACGCCGGCCTCGGCGAGCAGCACGTTCATGTGTCCCGGCATGCGCCCTGCCACCGGATGGATCGCAAACTTCACGTCCACGCCCTCGGCTTGCAATAGCTTCACGAATTCGTAGAGCTTGTGCTGCGCCTGGGCCACCGCTAGGCCATAGCCCGGGGCGATGATGACCTTGCTGGCGTATTTCATCTGCGCCGCGGCGTCGGAGGCCTCGGCGGCTTTCATCGTTCCCGCCATCTCGTCCTGCGCCCCGTCGCCGCTGACGCCGAAATTGCTGAAGATGACATTCGCCACGCTGCGGTTCATCGCTTTGGCCATCAACAGCGTCAGCAGCGTGCCGGCGGAGCCGACCACCATGCCGGCAATCATCAGCGCCGGATTATTGAGTACATAACCCTCGAAGCCGACGGCCAGGCCGGTAAAAGCGTTGTACAGCGAAATCACCACTGGCATGTCGGCGCCACCGATCGGCATGGTCATCAGTACACCAAACACCAGTGCACCGATGAAGAATGCAGCCGTGAGTTCCGGTGAGGCATGGCCGTGCTTGGCGAACACGATGTAAAGGCCGAGCGCGAGCGTCGCAATAAACACACTGCCGTTCAAAACTTGTTGACCTTTGATGCGCCAGGTCTTGTTGATTCTTCCGTCCAATTTCGCCCAGGCGATCAGCGAGCCGGACAGCGACACCGCTCCGATCAGCGCACCGATGATGGTGACCACCAGCGCGACCTGTCCGTGCGCCTTGTTGCCGAGCAGCTCGACGGCGGCAATCGCTGCCGCTGCGCCGCCGCCCATGCCGTTGTACAGCGCGACCATTTGCGGCATCGCCGTCATTGCCACGCGCTTGCCGCTCCAGTACGCCCAGCCAAGTCCAATGGCCAGTGCGATCACGGCCAGCGCGACATTGGTCGTCAGATGCGGCTTCGCCGCCTCGTTGACGTCGTAGACGTAGAGGAAGGCGGCCAGCGTGGCCACTGCCATGCCCCAGCCGGCGACGACGATGCCCGAGCGCGCCGTGACCGGCGACGACATGCGCTTCAAGCCATAGATAAACAAAAAGGAGGCAACCAGCGCGCTCAGATCAATCAGGTTCTGCGCGTTCATGCTTTTTTCTTGTCGGACGACTTGAACATCTCGAGCATGCGCTCGGTGACGACATAACCGCCCGCGGCATTGCCCGCGCCGAGCAGCACGCCGACGAAGCCGATGACCTGTTGCGTCAGCGAGGTGGCGTTGATCAGCGCGTACATGGCGCCGACGACGACGATGCCGTGGACGAAGTTGGAGCCCGACATCAGCGGCGTGTGCAGGATCGCCGGTACGCGACCGATGATTTCGTAGCCGGTGAAGGCGGCGAGCATGAAGATGTAGAGAGCGACAAAACCCGTCAGCGTGGTGGTGGCGTCCATATCAGGCTCCGACGGCTTTCTTCGCCGCTTCGTTCTTGATTTCACCGGCGTGGGTCAGACAAGCCTTGGCGACCACTTCGTCTTCCCAATTCAGGTTCAGCACGCCGTCCTTGACGATGAGTTCGAGAAAGTTGAGCAGATTTTTCGAATAGAGCTCGCTGGCGTGTTCGGCCAGCAGCGACGGCACGTTGAGTGGCGCTGCAATGGTGACATTGCCGACGCGGACGGTCTGCCCCGGCACGCTGTACTCGCAGTTGCCGCCGCCGTCAGCGGCCAGGTCCACAATCACCGCACCGGGCTTCATGCCGTCCACCTGCGTTTTTGAAATCAGTTTTGGTGAGGGGCGGCCCGGAATCGCCGCGGTGGTGATGATCGCGTCGGCCTGCTGGATGTGCTTGGTGAGCACCTCGGCGACCTTGGCTTTTTCTTCGGCGGTGAGTTCGCGCGCATAGCCGCCGGTGCCGCGTGCGTCCACGCCGGTGTCCACGAACTTGGCACCGAGGGATTCCGCCTGTTCCTTGGTTTCCGGGCGCACGTCATAGCCTTCGGTCATCGAGCCGAGGCGGCGCGCGGTGGCCAGCGCCTGCAAGCCGGCGACGCCCAGGCCCATCACCAATGTTTTTGCCGGCCGGATCGAGCCCACCGCCGTGGTCATCATCGGCAGGATGCGGCCGAGCGTGGTTGCGGCCAGCAGCGCGCCGTAATAACCGGCGAGGGCGGCCTGCGACGACAGCGCGTCCATCGCTTGAGCCCGGGTGATGCGCGGTACCAGCTCCATGGCAAAACTGGTGATTTTGCGCTCGCGCAGCAGTTTGACCAGTTCGATTTCGCGATGCGCATAGATGAAGGAGAACAGGACCGAGCCTTCCGGCAAGGAGCGCGCCTCGTCCAGCGTCGGCGGCTGCACTTTCATCACGATATCGGCGGCCGTTGTGGCACCAACGGCGACCCCGGCCTTTGCATAGGCGTCATCGGGGATCATTGCGGCGTCGCCAGCGCCCGCCTCGAGCGTGAGCTCGATGCCCAATTTCTTGAGCTTGGGAACAACCGTCGGCACCAGCGCCACGCGTTTTTCACGCGGCGCGGTTTCCTTGGGCACGGCGATGCGGACCGTCATGCGTACTCCCTGAAAATTCTATTTTTTCGCCAGCGCGGCGAGTCTATCAGCCGAAGTGACAGACGTAGTGCAGCGTTTCGAGCGTTTCGATCTCGAACGATGAATTGGCCGGCACCGGGAACGACTGCCCGCCTCGATAGTCGATAGCCGTGGCGGCACCCTTTTGCGTCACCCGGCATTTGCCTTCGATCAATTCCATCACCTCGGGTGCGCCCGTGCTGAAGACGAGTTTCGACGGCAGAATCACACCGACGCTTTTCTTGCTGCCGTCCGCCAACAGCACCGTGTGGCTCACACATTTGCCGTCAAAATAGACGTTGGCTTTTTTAACGATGCCGACGTTTTTAAATTCGCTCATACCGCCCCGCTCCTTAGACGCTGCAACCACAGTTCATGTTTTTTGAGATTAACGTCGCTGTCTAGAACCGCCCTTGAAGGTTGACGAATTCTTCGCCTGGTCGAGCCGCGGCTTCAGCGCTGTCGCGAGCTCAGACTTCTACCATCTGAAAATCCGACTTGGCCGCCCCGCAATCCGGGCAGGTCCAGGTGTCGGGAACGTCATCCCAGACGGTACCGGCGGCGATGCCCTCGGCCGGCAGGCCGGCGGCTTCGTCATAGACAAAATCGCAGATCAGACAGCGCCACTTCTTGTAGGCCATGCGTCATCACTAAATTAAAAGGCCGCGCAGTGTAGCGCGGCCTTTTGCGTCAGAGAAACTAGGCGGACGCCGCGGAATACTTTGCGATCACCGCGTCGCGAATCGACGGCTTGATGTTGGCTTTGCTCATGTCGCCTTGGTGGTGCGCAACCACTTTGGGGTCCATGAGCCTGAACCACAGCCACGGGACGTACGCGACCATGATCATCCCCGCATAGCCTGAGGGCAGCGTCGGCAGTCCGTCGAAGTGGCGCAGGGTCTGGTACGAGCGAGTCGGGTAGGCGTGGTGATCCGAGTGCCGCTGCAGGTGGTACAAAAAGATGTTGGTGACGATGTGGTTACTGTTCCAGGAGTGGTGCGGCTGACAGCGCTCGTAAGTGCCGTCGGGCTTTTTCTGGCGCATCAGCCCGTAGTGCTCCAGATAATTCACCACTTCAAGAAGACTACCGCCGTAGATCGCCTGGATCAGCATGAAGGGCAGCACCGCCCAGCCCAGCCAGACGATCATCGCGGTCCACAGCACGGCGGTAATGGCCCAGGCGTTGAGCAGGTCGTTCTGCATGCTCCAGAAACTGCGGCCCTGTTTTTGCGCACGGTCTTTTTCGATTTCGATGGCGGATTTCACGCTGCCGACGATGCAGCGCGGATAAAACTCGTAGAAGGACTCGCCGAAGCGCGAGGTCGCCGGGTCTTCCGGCGTTGACACGCGCACATGGTGGCCGCGGTTGTGTTCGGTAAAAAAGTGTCCGTAAAAACCGGGGGCCAACGAAATCTTCGCCAGCCAGCGTTCGGCAGGCGAGGTCTGATGACCCAGCTCATGACCGGTGTTGATCGCCAAGCCCGAAACCCAACCGACCGAAACCAGCAGGCCCAACCACTCGAACGCATTCAGCCCGCCATGGATCGCCATGTAGCATCCCCAGACGAAAACCGACCATTGCAGCGGCACCGACAGCATCACCGCGTAACGGTAGTACTTGTCGTCGATCAAACTTTGCATCGCCGAGTCCGGAGGATTTTCGGTGTCTTCGCCGATCAGCCAGTCGAGCGCGGGAATCACGGCATAGATGAACAGCGGCGTGAACCACCAGAAGATGGACCAGCCGGTGACGAGGGTTAGCCAGTACCCCTGAAACGGCAGCGTGACGGCCAGCGCACCGAGGAGCCAAAGATAGCGTTTGCTGTCAGTCCAGGCGGTGGGCGCCGGGAGCGTCTCCGTAGTCATTTCGTTCTCCTAATTAACCGAACGTTTAATAACTTACCTTGGGCCTAAAACTCTGTCAAGGGCTCCAATTCACGAAGTTGGCCAGCACTTGCATGCCCACGCCCTGGCTTTTCTCCGGATGGCACTGGAAAGCGACCAGATTGTCGCGCGCAATCACCGCCGAAAAATTCTGGGTGTAGTCGGTGCTGCCAATGACGTGTTTCGTCTGTCGGGTCGCGGCGTAATAGCTGTGCACGAAATAAAACCATGCGTTGTCGGCCACGCCGTTCCAGATCGGATGCGGCTGCGTCTGCTGCACCTGGTTCCAGCCCATGTGCGGCACTTTCAGGCGCTCGGTGCCCCCGGCTGGCGGATCGGGAAATCGGACGACTTTGCCGGGAAACAGGCCCAACGCCGGCACGCCGCCGTTTTCGTCGCTCCATTCGAGCATCACCTGCATGCCAAGACAGATGCCGAGCAGCGGCTTGGTGCGTGCGGCTTCGGCAACCATGTCGTTGAGTTCGAGCCGGCGCAGTTCGTTCATGCAGGCGCGCACGCCACCGACGCCCGGCAGCACGATGCGGTCGCAGTCGATCAATTCCTGGGGGTCGTAGCTGACGATCACGCGCTGGTCGCCCGCGACGCGCTCCAGCGCCTTGCCGAGCGAATGCAGATTGCCCATGCCGTAATCAATGACGCCGACGCTGAGCATGCGATTTGGAATTACAACGAGCCCTTCGTCGAAGGAATGCCGCCGCCGCGCGGGTCGCGCTCGACCGCCATGCGCAGCGCGCGGCCAAACGCCTTGAAACAGGTCTCGGCGATGTGGTGCGCGTTGCGGCCGCGCAGGTTGTCCACATGCATCGTCACCTTGGCGTGATTAACGAAGCCCTGGAAAAATTCGCGGAACAGGTCGACGTCGAAATCAGCGACGCGCGCGCGCGGGTATTCAACGAAATACTCGAGGCCAGGGCGTCCGGACAGATCCAGCACCACGCGCGACAGTGACTCGTCGAGCGGCACATAGGCATGGCCGTAACGCACGATCCCGGATTTGTCCCCCAGCGCCTGGCTCAACGCCTGGCCGAGGGTGATGCCGATATCCTCGACCATGTGGTGATGGTCAATGTGTACGTCGCCCTTGCCGGTGATGGTCAGATCAATCAGTCCGTGACGGGCAACCTGCTCCAGCATGTGCTCAAGAAACGGAATGCCGACGGACAGCTGGCACGCGCCGGTGCCGTCGAGATTGATCTCGACCTTGATCTGAGTCTCTTTGGTGTCGCGCGAGACAGCGCACTTGCGGCTCATCGGGCGCGGATGATATCAATTTGCCTCGATCCAAAATGTCACCGGCCCGTCGTTGACCAGGCTCACTTGCATGTCGGCACCGAATTCGCCCGCGGCGACGTCGGGATGCGCCGCGCGTGCAAGCTTCAGCAAGCGCTCGAATAGCGCCTTGGCGCGCGGCGGCTCAGCGGCGGTGCTGAAGCCGGCGCGGGTGCCGTTGTCAGTATCGGCCACCAGGGTGAACTGAGGCACCAACAGCAGCCCGCCGCCGGTATCCTTGAGCGAGCGGTTCATGCGGCCCTGCGCATCGGCAAAAACGCGATAGCTGAGAAGGCGCTCCAGCAGGCGCGCAGCTTGTGGCTCGGCGTCATCGCGCTGCACGCCCACCAGCACCAGAACGCCCGCATTTATGTGCGCGATTTGGCGGCCGCCGACATTCACGCTGGCATTTGTCACCCTTTGCAACAATCCGATCATGCGGGTCATTGTCGCGGAAGTGGAGTAAGAATTGGATTACACGGCGCGTCGGCAGCCACTGGCTGTGGCCTGACTAGATAAATCAGATAGTGGCTTCGCGGCGCCATGGACAGGGACACCATGGACGGTAACGGTGCCGCACCAAGGATGGTTCGGAACGCAGGATGCACGCTCCCTTGTTCGCCGGATACCAGGACGATTCGGCGAACAAGTGGAGTGGTTTGGTTTCTCCTCCCTTCTAGCCCGGCTCATCGCCGGGCTTTTTTTTCAGGCTCAATCCGCCTCAGCGGATTGTGCACTGACCCCGCGGTCTTCTGGCGGGGTTGTAAACCTCACTGCGGACGCCCAGTCTCTAGAATGGATCCATGCGCGTCCTTTTCCATCTGCTGGCCTGGCTGCCACTGCCCGTGTTGCAAGCCTTGGGCGGCTTCGCCGGCTGGCTCATGTGGATCACGAACTCCTCACGCAAACGCGTCGCGCTGCGCAACATCAGCCACTGCATGCCCGAGTTGGGCGCCGGAGAGCAGCAACGCATTGCGCGCGCATCCCTGGCTCATGAAATCAGCACTTATCTCGAAACCGCGCGCGTCTGGTTGGGGCCTGGGGTTTCAGTCAAAGCGGCCGTCAAGGAATGGCGCGGAATCGAGGTGCTGCAGCGCGCCTTCGCCAAGGACAAGGGTGTGATTCTGCTGACGCTCCACCAGGGCGCGTTTGAGGCGGTGGCGATCCCGATGTCCGCAAACTATCCGTTCTACGGCCTGTACAAGCCGCAAAAGGGTGTGATCAACGAGCTGTCGCTGCGCGGCCGCTGCCGCTTTGGTGGCCGCATGGAAGTTGCCGAGGCCGGCGTACGCAAGGCGGCGCTGCCGCTGCTGGCGCAGGGCTTTGGGGTTTACTACATGCCCGATCACGACCCGCCGCCAGGCCGCGGGCTGTTTGCGCCGTTTCTCGGGGTGGCGGCGCACACGCCGACTCTGGTGGCCAAGCTGGTGCGCGCGTCCGGCGCGCCCGTGGTGTTCATGTTTG
Organism: uncultured Gammaproteobacteria bacterium; assembly: GCA_963807375.1. Taxonomy (GTDB): domain Bacteria; phylum Pseudomonadota; class Gammaproteobacteria; order Nevskiales; family Nevskiaceae; genus JACPFV01. Next base: position 666,247 of record CAWEBP010000003.1, on the reverse strand, counting down.
GTGAACGCCTGCCACGGGCGGGCGGTTACATCGCGCATTACTTCGATGCGCCGCCGGGGATTTACGACCCGGACCCCTTGGTCGCCACCACCGCCATGAATCAGGGGCTGGAACAATGCGTTCGCGCCTGTCCGGAACAATACTGGTGGGGTTACAAGCGCTTTCGCCGCCGGCCGGCCGGCGAAGCGGATTTTTATAATTAATCGCCCTGTGTAAAATCCGCGCGCTGGAACTTTTGCGCGGCCCATTCGGTCTGACGGCGCGCTTCACCAGAAAAACGAAAGGTCCTAAAACATGCAAGGCGAAATCCTCATTGAGGCAAGCGGCCTGACGCGGCGCTACGGCCCGACGTTGGCCGTGTCCGGCCTGAATCTCACCCTGCGCAAGGGCGAGATCATCGGCCTGCTCGGGCCCAACGGGGCCGGCAAATCCACCACGCTGAAAATGCTCGCGGGCTGCCTGGCGCCGAGCGCGGGCGACATCCGCATCAACGGCATCAGCCTGCGCGACGAACCCAAGGTCGCGAAAACCCACCTGGGCTATCTGCCGGAGCAGCCGCCGGTGTACCCGGAACTGTCGGTTGACGAATACCTGGATTTTTGTGCGGGCCTGCACGGCATGGCGCGCAATGCGCGCGCGGCCGCCGTGGCGCAATCCAAAAACGCATGCGGCTTGAACGACGTGGCGCGGCGCAACATCGCGAACCTGTCCAAGGGCTACCAGCAGCGCGTGGGCCTGGCGCAAGCGATCATCCACCGCCCGCCGGTGATCATTCTCGACGAGCCCACGGTCGGCCTCGACCCCAACCAGATTCGCGAGATCCGCGCCCTGATTACGGAACTCGGCAAATCACACTCGGTGATTCTGTCCAGCCACATCCTTCCGGAAATTCAGGCGGTGTGTCAGCGCGTGATGATCATCTCCCGTGGCCGCGTGGTCTACAACGAGCCGGTGGCGGATGCCGCCGCCTTCGACAGCGTCGCCGTGCAAATGCGCCGCGGCAGCAAGGCGCTGCTCGCCGGCGTGCCGGGCGTGGGAGCCGTAACCGAAATGGGCGAGGGCCGCTATCGCGTGGCCGTCATTGCCAATACCGACCCGCGTGAAGCAATTGCCGAAACCGCCGCCCGCCGCGACTGGGGCCTGATTGAGCTGCGCGCCGAACAAAAAACCCTGGAAGAAATTTTCGTCGAACTGACGTCCGGCGAAGAAGTAAGAGAGATCGCATGAAAAACATTCTGACCATTGCGAGAAACGAGCTGCGCCGGATTTTTGTCTCGCCGCTGGCCTGGGCGGTGCTGGCCGTGGTGCAAATGATTCTGGGCTTCGTCTTCATCAATCTTTTGATCGACTACGCCAAGAACGCCGAAATGGGCGACCAGTTCACGGGCCTGGCCGACTACATGGGCGGCGCGCTGTACGGTTTCGCCACCATTGTTTTGCTTTTGGTGATGCCGCTGATGACCATGCGTTTGTTCGCCGAAGAGCGCAAATCGGGAAGCCTCACTTTGTTATTGAGCGCACCGGTGTCGCTGACTGAAATCGTGCTGGGCAAGTTCCTCGGCCTGGTCGGCTTCATGCTGGCGATGCTGGTGCTGATCGCCGCCATGCCGCTGTCGCTGCTGCCCGGCAGCGACCTGGACCTGGGCCGCATCGCGGCCGGGCTGCTTGGCGTGCTGCTGATCATGATGTCGTTCGGTGCGGCCGGCCTGTTCGTGTCGTCGCTGACGCGCGAGCCGACCATCGCCGCCGTCGGCAGCTTTGGCCTGTTGCTGCTGGTCTGGCTGTCGCAAATCCTGTCGTACCAGGACTTCCCCGGCGCGCAGGTGTTTGGCTACCTCTCGCTGATCGGCCATTACGAAGACCTGCGCCGCGGCGTGTTCGATTCGGCCGACGTCGTTTATTACCTGTTGTTCACGGCGCTGTTCCTGGGCTTCACCGTGCAACGCCTGGACCTGGAGAGGGCGTAGCCATGACTCGCAAGCAAACGCTCCTACAGCAGCTCTTCAGCCTCGGGCTGTTCGTTTTTGTCATCGTCGCGCTCGGCTGGCTTTCGGTGCGCTACAAAACCGAGCTTGACTGGACCGCCGGCAAGCGCAACACATTGACCGACGCCAGCGTGAAGCAGCTCGAATCGATGAAGGACCCGATCAAGTTCCTCGTCTTCATGTACCCGCGCTCGGAAATCCGCCAGAGCATCGAAGCGGATCTGGAAAAATATCGCCGCATCAAGCCCGACATCACCGTGGAGTTCATTGACCCGTCCACCTCGCCGCAGAAGGTGAAGGAATACAACATCCAGCAAGCCGGTGAACTGGTGGCCGAATACCAGACCCGCCGCGAAAATCTCAACGCCACCACCGAGCCCGTCGTCACCGGCGCTTTGCAACGCCTGAGCTACGCCGGCGAGCGTTGGGTGGTGTTTTTAGAAGGCCATGGCGAGCGCAGCATTAACGACAACGAGCGCGACGGCTACGGCCGCTTTGCGCAATCGCTGCGCGACAAAGGCTTAATGGTGCAGGCGCTCAATCTGGCTAAAAGCGCCAGCATCCCGGACAACACGGCGGTGCTGGTCATCGCCGCGCCGGCCAAGCCGCTGCTTGAGGGCGAGGCGAAAATCGTCGCCGACTACGTCGCCGCCGGCGGCAATCTGCTGTGGCTGGCCGACCCCGATCACGCGCCGGGGATGGACGCCGTGGCCAAACTGCTCGGCCTGACCTGGCTCAAGGGCACCGGCATCCTGCTCGACTCCGCCGCGCTCGGGCTGCCGCCGTTTGTGTATGTGACGACCGATTACCCGGGTAATCCGGTTACCAAGGATTTTCAGGAAAACGCCCTGTTCCCGCTGGTGCGCGGGCTGACGTTTGCGCCAGCCAATGGGTTTGAAGGGCAATTGCTCCTGACCACCACGGAGAACGCCTGGCTTGAGACTGGCGCCATCGAAGGCTCGCTGGAACTCAACGAAAACCGCGGCGACACCAAGGGGCCGCTGACGCTCGGGGCCACCTTCACCCGCACCACCAAAGTCGACAAGGAAGACAAGCCGCAGCGCGTCGCAGTGATCGGCGACAGCGACTTTCTCTCTAACAGCTACCTCAGCCAATTAGGCAATGGGCTGCTGGGCCTGAATCTGGCGCAATGGCTTGCCTCGCGCGACGCCCAGCTCAATATCGATGTGCCCAAGGCGCCAGATCGCACGCTCGAACTGCCGGGCTGGGGCTTCGTGCTGATCTACGTCACCTTTGCCTTTTTGCTGCCAGCGCTGCTGCTCGGGTTTGGCGTGACGCGCTGGGCGTTGCGTCGCCGCCGCTGACATGAAGCGCGCGCAGTTCAATGCCGGCCTGGCGGCGGTTGCCGTCGGCCTTGCGGTTGCGGTTTTCTTCAGCCAGGAGAAGGAAGAAAAAGGCCCGCCACTGACCGCGCTGGGCGCCGGTGGAATCAACCGCATCGCCATTGAACACCCCGGTGCCACCATCATCCGCCTGGAGAAAAAGGACGCGCAGTGGCAAATGATCGAACCGGTGCGCGCGGCGGTAGACCCGTTTGAGATTAACGGCGTGCTTGGCGTGGCCGAACTGCCGACCAAAGAGAAAATCGAGCTGGCAAGCGTTGAACTCAAAGAACTGCAGCTCGAGCCGCCGCAGTACCGTCTGATGCTCAACGACACCGCGCTGGAGTTCGGTGGCATCGAGCCGCTGAAGTATTTCCGCTATATCAAGACCGGCGACGCGATTTACCTGGTGGACGACCCGCCCAGTGCCGCGCTCGACGCGGATTACGCCGATCTCGTCTCCAAGAGCCTGATCCCCGAAGGCAGTGAAATTCTGAAAGTTGAAGCGCCACGGCTGACCGTCGACAGTAAAACCAAGGGCGCAGCCACAGTTTTTGATGGCTGGAAAAACGCCAAGTCCATGTGGAACGAGCTGGCAATTGATGCCAAGGGCGTGAAGGGCGACGCCGTTACTATCACCCTGAAAGATCGCGTGTTGAAATTCATCGTGGTTGAGCGCGATCCGCAGCTCAAACTTTTTTCCCCCGAACTTGGCGTTCGTTACGTATTGTCAAAAGCACTGGAAAACGAACTGCTCAAGCTCCCGGAGGCCAAGAAAGAAGCGCCTGCCGGCGCCGCAGAGCCTAAAAACCCGCCACCCGCTTGAGGCTTTTTTTGGCCGTGGTCATGAGTCGTTAAAAACCAGTGGTACACTTTTAGTACCACCGCTTTTTGCGCCAGGTCTAAAAACGAGGTTCTTGGGCCGCAAGCGGGTGGCGCATACAGGCACCGCTATACCCAATAATCGCCGACGTGCCTGAACTGCCCGAAGTCGAAACCGTCCGTCGCGGCATTGCGCCGCATGTCCTCGGCCAGACCATCGAGAGAGTCGTTGTGCGCGACCGGCGCTTGCGCTGGGCGGTGCCGAAAAACTTCGAGCGGTTTGCGCAGGGGCGTCGCATTGCAGGCACCGACCGTCGCGGCAAATACCTGATCCTGATTCTGGACAACGCCGACCGCATCGTGATTCATCTGGGCATGTCGGGGGTCCTGTCGCTGCTCAAGTCCGGCCACACACTCAAGAAACACGACCATATTGATTTCGAGCTGAGCGGTGGCGCGCTGCTGCGCTTTAACGATCCGCGCCGCTTTGGCGCGGTGCTGCCGTGGCCGACACTGGATAAAACCCATGTGCTGATGCAAAGCATGGGGCCGGAACCCTTCTCGGATGATTTTTGCGGCGATTATTTGTTCCGGCTTTCGCGCGGTCGCCGCGCGGCGGTGAAAAGTTTTGTCATGGACGGCCGCATCGTGGTCGGCGCCGGCAACATTTACGCCGCCGAGGCGCTGTTTCGCAGCGGGTTGCGCCCTGCAAAACCCGCCGGCCGATTGACGCGCGCCCAGTGCGAGGCGCTGGCAAAAAATATCCGTGACGTACTGATGGAGGCGGTGGAGAAGGGCGGCACGACGCTGCGCGATTTTTTCGGCGCGGACGGCGCGCCGGGCTATTTCCGGCAAAAACTTTTCGTCTATGGCCGCGAAGGCGAGGGCTGCTTGAAATGCCACACGAGAATCCGCCGTGTCATCATCGGCCAGCGTTCGAGCTTCTATTGCCCCCGGTGCCAAAAATGAATAACTCCATGGACCTGCTCGCCCAGCCGCTGAAACTGCCCTGCGGGGCGACGCTGCCAAACCGCATCGCCAAGGCGGCGATGACCGAAGGACTCGCGGACCCCGAACTGCGCGCGACCGCGCGTCACGAAAATCTGTACCGGTTGTGGTCACAGGGCGGGGCCGGGATGCTGCTCACCGGCAACGTGCAGATCGACCGCCGCGTGCTCGAGCGGCCCGGCAACGTCGCGATCGACGTCACCAACGGCGGCGATTCGGCACGGGCGCGTGAGGCGCTCAAGCGCTGGGCGCGCGCGGGCACCGAGGCGGGCAACCACCTGTGGATGCAGATTGCCCACGCCGGCCGCCAATCCCCGCGCTATGTCGTCAGCACGCCCGTGGGGCCTTCGGAAGTACAGCTTGAAATCGCCGGCAGTTACGGCCGCCCGCGCGCGTTGCGCGAGGACGAAATCCTCGACTTCATCCAACGCTTCGCCAAAGTGGCCACGGTGGCGCGCGAGACCGGATTCACCGGGGTGCAGATTCACTCGGCCCACGGCTACCTGTTGTCGTCATGGTTGTCGCCGGTGACCAACCGGCGCACCGACGCCTGGGGCGGCTCGCTGGAAAACCGCGCGCGCTTCCTGCTCGAAACCCTCAAAGGTGTGCGCAAAGCCGTCGGCAACGATTTTCCGGTGGCGGTGAAACTCAACTCGGACGATTTTCGCAAGGGTGGGTTCTCACACGAAGACTGCCTGCAGGTCGTCGGCTGGCTGAATAGCGCGCAGATTGACCTGCTCGAAATCTCCGGCGGCACCTACGAGCAGCCGCGGCTGCTGGGCTTTGAACTCAACCCCGACACCGCCACGCCAAAGCGTGAAAGCACCGTGAAGCGCGAAGCCTATTTTCTGGATTACGCCGCATCGATCCGCCGGGTGGCAAAAATGCCGCTGATGGTCACCGGGGGTTTTCGCAGCCGCAGCGGGATGGAGGCGCCACTGGCCGCGGGCGAGTGCGATGTGATCGGCCTTGGCCGGCCACTGTGCACCGACGCCGATCTGCCCAAACGCCTGCTCGCGCGCCAAACCAGCGAGGCGCCGCGTTACGAAAAAACCCTGGTGCTCAAACCCACCGGCTGGCTGTCACCCACCAGTCCATTGCTTTTTTTCCGCCTGCTCAACGTGCTGGGGGGACAGGCCTGGTATTACGTCCAGCTGTTCCGGCTGGCCGACAAGGGGCGGCCGGACCTGACGCTTGGCGTGCTGGGCTGTGTATTTCGTTATTTCGCCGACGAAATTTCGACCGCGCGGCGGGTGAAGCGGGCGGCTAGTTCAGCGCGCGCGGCATCGCCAGCCTGAACGGCTGGATCAAGGCGTCGAATTTTTCGCCGCCGTCCTGCACCACCATGTTGAACTCGCCGTGCATGGTGCCAACCGGCGTGTCGAGCGGGCAGGCGCTGGTGTATTCGAACAGCTCGCCGGGCTTGAGTACCGGCTGATACCCGACCACGCCAGGGCCGCGCACGTCCTCGACCTTGCCGGCGCCGCTGGTGATCGCCCAGTGACGCGAGATCAGCTGCACCGTCTGGCTGCCCTGATTTTCGATGCGCACGTGATAGGCGAACAGGTATTGGTTGCTTTCGGGCTGCGATTGCTCGGGCACGAACTGCGGCCGCACGACGATGCGGATGCCGCGCGTGGTGGTGTCGCTCATCAGAACATCCCCGTCTGCAGCTTCGCGGCCTCGGACATCATGTCCTTGGTCCAGGGTGGGTCGAAGACCATCTGCACGTCGGCTTCGGTTACCGTCGGCACCTGCAAAAGCTTGGTGCGCACGTCGCTGACCAATACATCGCCCATGCCGCAGCCCGGCGCAGTGAGCGTCATGCGCACGACGGCCTTGCGCTTGCCCTCGGCCAGCGGCTCGAGCTTGCATTCGTAGATCAGGCCGAGCTCGACGATGTCCACCGGGATCTCGGGGTCGTAGCAGGTGTGCAGCTGGTCCCACGCGGCTTTTTCCAGTTCGGCGTCGCTGGCGTCGGCGGCCACGTTCGGCCCCGCCACAATTTCTTTGCCGAGCGCATCGGCGTCCTTGCCCTCGATGCGAAACATGTGGCCGTCGGTGACGACGGTAAAGCTGCCGCCGAGCGACTGGGTGATGGTCGCGGGCGTGCCTTCGGGCAGCTCCACGGGCGTACCGGCCGGGATCAGCGTGCCGATAACCGTGCGGCTGAGCGTGATGGACTCGCTGGTGTGCATGAACTCTTTTGCGGCCTGGGGGGTCTTTAGGGGCCGCAATCTTACTCTGCGGCCCCGCCTCACGGCATACTTCACCCGCCGTTTCACCGGAGATTTCCGCATGCGATTTTTACTCCCCGTACTGCTTTTGCTGCCGCTGGCCGCGGCGGCGCAAGACAAGGCCAGCGAGCGCCGCTCGGTTTCGGTCAGCGGACAGGCCGAAGTTTCCGTGATGCCAGACCGCGCACGCCTGGTCATGTCGGTCGACCGGCTGACGCCCGAGGTCAAGCCCGGCGAGGCCGAGGTGAATAAAGTCGTGCGTGCTTACCTCGCCGAGGCCAAGGCGCTGGGCGTCGAGGACAAGAACCTGTCCACCACCGGCGTCAGCATCCAGCCGGAATATGTCTGGGACGAAAAAGCACGGCGGCAGAGGCTTAACGGTTATCGCGTGCGCCGCGACATCGCGGTGCTGATCACCGATCTCGAAAAGCTCGGCGATTACCTGTTGAGCGCCACCAAAGTGGGCATCAACCAGGTCAACCCGCCCATGCTGGAATCCAGCCGCGCCAAGGAAGTCGAGCGCGAAGCCCTGGCCAAGGCGGCAGACGATGCCCGCGCGCGTGCGCAGGTGCTGGCCCAAACGCTGAATGCGAAGGTCGGGCCGGTGTGGCGCATCTCGGCGATCGACGGCGGCAGCATGCCGCCGATGCCCAAGATGATGGAGATGCGCGCCATGAGTGACGCGTCGCAGTCCGGCAACCAGCAGATGGGATTCTCGCTCGGCGAAATTCGCTACACGGCATCAGTCCACGCGGACTTCGACCTCATCGCGCCGTAACGCGGCGCATGGAATAATTCGCGCCCCTTTTCGAGACCAGCTATGAGCAAGAACAAACCGGTGGTGGGCGTAATCATGGGTTCCAAGTCGGATTGGGAGGTCATGAAGCACTGCTCCGACACTCTCAAGAAGCTCGACATCGCCTGCGAGGCGCGCGCAATCTCCGCGCACCGCACCCCGGCGCTACTTGAGGAATACATGCGCACGGCACCCGCGCGCGGCATCAAGGTGGTGATCGCCGCCGCCGGCGGCGCCGCGCACTTGGCCGGTGTGGCCGCCGCACTTTCGCCCCTGCCGGTGCTGGCCGTGCCCATGGAGTCTCAATCGCTCAAAGGCCTCGACTCGCTGCTGGCCATGGTGCAGATGCCGGCCGGAATCCCGGTGGGTACGCTGGCCATCGGCAAGCCCGGCGCGATCAACGCCGCCTTGTTTGCCGCGGCGATCCTCGCGCTGTCGGATACGGCGGTGGCCAAATCGCTGGATAAGTTTCGTGCCGACCAGACCGCCGCCGGCGTCGCCAACTCGGTGCTCGACGGCTAAAAACTCACCACCCGTCGGCCTCAAATTGGGCACGACTTGTCGGCGCCAATATGTGGACCGATCCCGGGCGCGCGAATGCGCGCATCGGGACACCCGCTTGTCGTTAAAAAGTGCCATTTTTGGCTGCGTTGCAAAAATCACTGGTACACTTTTAGTACCACTGTTTTTTCAATATCACTCGCCAACTGCATTTTTGGGCACTAAGCGGGTGCCGATATTTTTCGTCCCCTCGCCCCGTTGACGGGTAGAGGGCCAAGGTGAGGGGCGTGCAAAGACAATCCGCGTTGTTGCAACTGCACCTCGGCGCGCTGTTGCTCGGCGGCTCGGCCCTGCTGCCGCGCTATGTGCCGATCGCGGCCGACCAGCTGGTGCTGCTGCGTTCGGTGATTGCTGCCGTGCTGTTGTTCGTACTGGCGCTGGCCTGGCGCGAGCCGCTGCGCACGAAGTCCAAACGCGACTCGGCCTGGCTGCTGGTCTGCTCGCTGCTGCTCGGCCTGCATTGGCTTTTGTATTTCCGCACCATCCAGATCTCCACCGTAGCGCTGGCCTCGGTGTGCTTCTACACCTTCCCCATCATCACCGTGTTTCTGGAGCCGCTGTTCGGCCGCACCAAGCTGCACACCGGAGACATCATCGCCGCGCTGATTGCGCTGGCGGGCGTGGCACTCATTGCCGCGCCAGGCGCAGGCGTTTCGGCCGAGGCGCTCACGCTGGGGCTGCTTTGCGCGGTGTTCATGGCCCTGCGCAACGTGCTCTATCGCCACCACCTGCAAAGTTATCCGCCGATTGCGATCACCGGCTGGCACTTTCTTATCGTCGGCGTCGTGCTGTTGCCTACGTTCCACGCCGACGCACTTATCGGTTTCGAGGACTGGTGGTGGAAGATGCTGATCTTCGGTGTGCTGTTCACCGCCGCACCGCATGTGCTGTTTGTCAGCAGCCTGCGCACGTTGCCGGCCAAGAGCCTCGGGCTGGTGACTTCATTGATGCCGCTCTACGCGACCTTGCTGGCGTGGCTGTTGTTCCACGAATTCGCCGGCTGGAACGTGATGGCCGGCGGCGTGCTGATTGTCGGTGCGGCGTTTTACGAGTCGTTCAAGGCGCGATAACGCCCAGACTCACACAGAAACGAGACGTAGAGAAGAACGGAAAGGACGGCGAAGACAGCGAGCGAGCTTCCTTCCCATTTGGATTTAGGAGCGTACTGGGCCCATTTGCTCCCTCAGCCTCACGTGGCCTTTGGCTCGAAATATAATTCAATAAAGCCGATCTCTCGGCGAGCATTGGCACAAAGCAAGCATTGCAGCCCTACTGCTCCGGTTCTCAATGTTTTGCGCTGGGGACTGACAACGTGCCCAATACGAGCAAGCCGATGGCAGTATACCAGCAAACAACTATCAGGCGGTGGCGCCATCGTGTCGCTCATGAGCACTTCAAACTCTGCATTAGATTTCAAAAAAGCTCTAGCGCGAACTTCGACTCAGCCGCTTCAACTCAGCCACCACATGTAAATCGCAGCCAGCACCAGATCGCCAATGCTGAGCTGCACGACGCGGCTGGGAACTTCGCCGGCCAACCAGAAAATCGTCGGCCAGCAAAAACACCGATGCTCTTGCCGATGGCGGCAAGCGCCACCATCGGTCGCGGCAACACGGGTTGCATCGCCAGCCAGGCGTACATGCCGCCGAACAGCGCCACGAACATGGCCACCAGCGCGCTGTAAATCGCGGGCACCGGTGACGGCAGGCCAATCCACTGGCCGAGCGGCGTGGCGGGAAATGCGAAAAGGAATGCCGCGCTGAAATTGAAAACTGCGCTCAAGCCAAAGTACTGGGCGCATGAAATGATCGAGATTCATCGCGCCACCGTAGCGAGTCCTGCGCTAGACGTCGAGGTTGCCCACCATCAACGCGTGCTTCTCGATGAACTCGCGGCGCGGCTCGACCTGCTCGCCCATCAGCGTGGTGAACATCTGGTCGGCGGCGACGGCGTCTTCGAACTTGACCTGCACCAGGCGGCGCTGCGCCGGGTCGAGCGTGGTTTCGTGCAGCTGCTCGGGATTCATTTCGCCCAGGCCCTTGTAGCGCTGGATGTGCATGCCGCGCTTGGTGTCGCGCGTCAGCCAGTCAAACCCCTGCGCGAACGAGGTGATGTTTATGCGTGCGCTCGCCGCGCTTGACCATGGCGCCGGGCCCGACCAGATGACGCAAGGCCTGCTGCAGGTCGGCAATGCGGCGGTATTCGGGGCCGGTAAAAAACTCTGGGCCGAAATGGATGATGTGTTCGGCGCCGTGTGCGCGCCGGTTGATGGTGACGTCCAGCCCCGCTTCGATCTGCTTGGCCTCGACCAGATAAGGGCCACGCAGCGGGTCGTGCAGGTTGAGATCGTCCGCAAGTTTTTGCGCCCAGGCGGCAAGCCCGGCGGCATCGGTGGGCAGGGGGCTATGCTCGCGCAACTGGTCAAGGATGAAGGGATCGAAGCGGCGACCCAGCTTTACGATTAAGTCATTCACGCTCGAATGCAGCCGCATGAAACGCTCCAAGTCCTTGATAGGAAAGGGTGCTTTGCCCATGCCCGGAGTCCAAACGGTGTCTTCGAGCGCGGCCCCTAACAAGAAATTATTGAGCGCTGCGTCATCTTTTACGTACGACTCGTTTTTGCCCGCCTTGACCTTATACAACGGCGGCTGCGCGATGTAGATATGACCACGCTCGATGAGCTGGAACATGTGGCGGTAGAAGAATGTCAGCAGCAGCGTGCGGATGTGGGCGCCGTCGACGTCGGCGTCGGTCATGATGATGATGCGGTGGTAACGCAGCTTTTCGAGCTTGAATTCGTCGGCGCCGATGCCGCAACCGAGCGCGGTGATCAGCGTCGCCACTTCGGTGGACGACAGCATCTTTTCGATGCGCGCTTTTTCAACGTTTAAGATCTTGCCCTTCAGCGGCAGAATCGCCTGGAAGTGACGATCGCGGCCCTGCTTGGCGGAGCCGCCGGCGGAATCGCCCTCGACCAGAAACAGTTCGGATTTCGCCGGATCTTTTTCCTGGCAGTCGGCGAGCTTGCCGGGCAGGCCGGCAAAGTCGAGCACATTCTTGCGGCGGTTGAGCTCCTTGGCCTTGCGCGCGGCTTCGCGCGCGCGCGCCGCCTCGACCACCTTGCCCGCGATCAGCTTGGCTTCGCGCGGATTCTCGAGCAGAAAATCCTTGAGCTTGTCGGCGACAACGTTGGCCACCAGCGGCGTGATCTCGGAATTGACCAGTTTGTCCTTGGTCTGCGACGAGAACTTGGGGTCGGGAATCTTGACCGACAGCACCGCGGTGAGTCCTTCGCGGGCGTCGTCGCCGATCATCGTGATCTTTTCTTTCTTGGCGAGGCCGGACGACTCGAGGTAGTCGCCGAGCGTGCGCGTCAGTGCATTGCGAAAGCCCGACAGGTGGGTGCCGCCGTCGCGCTGCGGAATGTTGTTGGTGAACGGATAAACGCTTTCGACGTAGGAGTCGTTCCATTGCAGCGCGGCCTCGACTTCGGTCATGCCGTCTTTCACCTTCATGTAGATGATCGGCGACATCGCGGACTTGGATTTGTTGAGGTATTCGACAAAGGCCTGGATGCCGCCCTTGTACTCAAAAATGTCTTCGCGTGCGGTGGCTTCTTCGCGCAGCACGATGCGCACGCCGGAATTGAGGAACGACAGCTCGCGCAGCCGCTTGGCCAGGATGTCGTAATGGAACACGCGGTTGGAGAAGATCACGCTGCTGGGATAGAAGCGCACCAGCGTGCCGCTTCTTTTCGGTGGCCTCCTGCTTGGCCAGCGGCGCCTGCGGCACGCCGTCGCGGTATTCCTGGTGGTAATGGTTGCCGTCGCGCCAGATGTCGAGCAGCAGCAGCTCGGACAGCGCATTCACCGCCGACACGCCAACGCCATGCAGCCCGCCAGACACCTTGTAGCCGCTGCCGCCGAACTTACCGCCCGCATGCAGCACGGTCATGATCACTTCGGCCGCGCTGCGGCCCTCTTCTTTGTGCACGTCCACCGGAATGCCGCGGCCGTTGTCGGACACCGACACGCTGCCGTCGGCATGCAGGATCACCGCGATTTCGCTGCAGTGTCCGGCGAGCGCTTCGTCGATCGAGTTGTCCACCACCTCGAATACGCAGTGGTGCAGGCCGGTGCCGTCGTCGGTGTCGCCGATATACATGCCCGGCCGCTGTCGCACTGCCTCGAGGCCTTTGAGAACCTTGATCGCGGAGGAGTCGTAGAGCGTCGACTCAGATACTGGGGGGAGGGGTTCTGCGGGGGCTGCGGAAGGCGTCTGCGTCATCGAAGAATTATAGCAATTTCACCCGCTCCACCCCGCCCTGTTCCACGTGGAACAGGGCGTCGTGCGCGGGGTCCAGCGGCGCATTTCCCGCATCGATGGCGGTGAGAAAAACCTGGCTATTGGAGGCGCGCAGTGCATCAAGCAGCCGCGCCTGGAACGGTGCACCCAGCTCGGCGGGAAAGTCGTCCACCAGCAACAGCGGTGCGTGGCCGGTCACCGACTGGATCAGGCCGGATTGCGCCAGCACCAGCGCAGCGATCAGCAGTTTTTGCTGGCCCCGGCTGACGCGGTGTTTGGTGGCGTGACCGCCCAGCTTGAGCCGCAGTTCGGCGCGGTGCGGACCTTCCAGTGTCTGGCCCATGCGCTGGTCGCGCTTGAGGTGGGTGCGCAGGGCTTCGGCCAGCGTTTGCTGGCGGTTCCAGCCGCTGTGCAGGTCCAGCGTCCACTCCCCCTCGCCCAGCAACTGCCGGATCAGTGGCCCGAGACGCTCGCGCAGCAAGGGCAGGGTTTGTTCGCGCGCCCGTTGAATCTCATCGGCGGTAACGCCCAGTTCGGGGTCCCACGCCGTGGTTTCGGCATCGGGCGCTCGACGCTTGAGCGCCCCGTTGCGCTGGCGCAATGCGCGCTGGTATCGGCGCCACGCTGGAAAAAACGAGGGTTCCACGTGGAACACACCCCAGTCGAGGAAGCGCCGGCGATAGCCGGGCCCCTCCTCCAACAGGCGATGCGCGCCGGGGTCCAGCACTTGCAACGGCAGGGCCTGCACCAACTCCAGCAGGCTGGCGTCGTCGCGGTGGTTGATGTGCAGGCGATAGCCGTGTTCGCCCCAGGCCACGCTCAGCTGTTCACCCAAACCTTCTGGGCCTGTTCCGGCGGCGGTGACACGCCAATACTTCGTTCCGGTGCGGCACAGGTCGCCGGCGTTGGCGCCGCGAAAGCTGCGTCCGCGCCCCAGGCAGTGAAGCGCTTCCAGCAGGGTGGTTTTGCCGGCGGCGTTGGCGCCGGTGATCAGGTTCAGGCGCGGCGCGGTGGCGAGCTCAAAGCGCTCGAACTGGCGGAAGTTTTCGCCCGAAACCTGGGCGATTTTCATGCGCGGGTGCGACGGTCAGCGACTGCTTAAATCCTCATCGGCATGACCACGTACTTGCTGTGGCCGCCGCCGACTTCCTGGATCAAGCCGCTGGAATCCGAGCCCTTGAAGCTCCATGGTGAATTCGTCGCTCTGCATCGCGGACAGCGCATCGATCAGGTAATTGACGTTGAAACCGATCTCCAGCGCCGGCCCCTTGTAGGCGACCTCGATCTCGTCCTCGCCTTCGTCCTGCTCCTGGTTGCGCGCCGAAAGCTTCAGCAGGTTTTCAGTGAGCTGCAGGCGAACGCCGCGGAATTTGTCGTTGGTCACGGGCGTCACGCGGGCCAGCGCCTGGCGGACCTTTTCGCGCTGCGCGGTAACGCGGCGGTCGCTGTCTTCTGGGATCACGCGCTCGTAATCAGGGAAGCGGCCATCGATCAGCTTGGTGGTCAGGCGCACGCTGTCGAGGTCGACCTGGATCTGCCCCTCGCCCAGCCGCAGCTCCACGGGCTCATCGGAGTTATCGAGCAGCCGCATCAGTTCCAGCACGGCTTTGCGCGGCACGATGACCTGTACTTCATCTTTGAGTTTGCTGTCCTGCTTCATTTCGCTCATTGCCAGCCGGTGTCCGTCGGTGGCGACCGCGCGCAGGTGTTTTGCGGTGGCGTGCAGCAGCAGGCCGTTGAGGTAATAGCGCACATCCTGCTGCGCCATGGCGAACTGGGTGCGATCGAGCAGGTCGCGCAGCGCTTTGCGCGGCAACTTAAGGGCTCTGTTGTTGCTGGTCGCGACACTCAACGCGGGAAATTCTTCGGGCTTCATTGCCGACGAGCGAAAACCGGCTCTTGCCCGACTTGAGCGTGACGCGGTCGGCGCCGCCGTCCAGCGTCAGGGTCGCGCCTTCGGGCAGGCTGCGAACGATGTCGAACAATTTGCGCGCGGGGATCGTGACCTTGCCCGGTGTCAGCACTTTGATCTGCGCACGGCTGACCAATTCAAGCTCGAGATCGGTGCCGGTAACGATGAGCCCTTCCTTGGATGCCTCCAGCAGAAAATTGGACAGCACGGGCATGGTCTGCCGGCGCTCGACCACGCCGATAACGGACTGCAAAGCGCTCAGGAACTCGTTACGGCCGACTTCGAATTTCATAGGTCACCCAATTATTCTTTCTTGATATTTAGTGAATAAAGACTGGTTGTAGTGCTAGTAGGTAAGTAACGACGCTGTGAATACTCTGATAATAACATTTATAATTCAACGACTTGCATAAAATAATCCTTTCCGAAAGACGACCTCATCAGCTACCCGCGGCTTGTGGATAAGCTGTGGCGGCGCAAGGGTAAAAACAGGTGTTCAAAAAGCCGCACAGATTGTTCACAGCAAACCACATCCTAAAACACAACTTGTCAGCCGCTGAGCTGCCGCAGCAGTTTTTCATAATCCTCACGGATCGCCACATCAGTTTTTCTTAGTTCTGCAATCTTGCGACAGGCGTGCAGAACGGTGGTGTGGTCTTTGCCAAACGAATGACCGATTTCCGGCAGGCTGTGCTGGGTGAGTTCCTTGGCCAGACTCATGGCGAGCTGTCGCGGCCGTGCCAGCGAACGCGTACGGCGTGCAGAAATCAGGTCGGCCTCGCGAATGTTGTAGTAGCGGCTGACGTGACGCTTGATGCTGTCGATGGTGATCAGGCGTTCGTAGGCGGCGAGCATGTCCTTGAGCGTTTCACGCGCGAAATCGACCGTGATCTCGCGCCCGGTCAATTGCGCCGAGGCGCCGATGCGGTTGAGCGCGCCCTCCAGCTGACGCACATTGGAGCGGATGCGCTGGGCGATGAACAACGCGACGTCCTGCGAAACCTTGACGCCTGCCAGCTCCGACTTGCTCAAAAAAATCGCCGCGCGCGTTTCCAGATCGGGCGGCTCGACGGCTTGGGTCAGGCCCCAGGTAAAGCGCGACTTCAGGCGCTTGTCGAGATTCTCCAGCTCTTCCGGATAACGGTCGCAGGTCAGCACCATCTGCTGGCGGCCATCGAGCAGCTCATTGAAGGTGTGGAACAGTTCTTCCTGGCTGGTCGGTTTATTGGCGATGAACTGGATGTCGTCCATCAGCAGGGCGTCGGCGGAGCGGTAGCGCTTCTTGAAATCCTCGGTCTTGTTCTGCTGGATCGAGGTAATCAGGTCGCGGAAAAAGCGCTCGGCCCCGACATAAATCACGTTGGCCTTCGGGTTGCGGCTGCGGATCGCATTGCCGATCGCATGCATCAGGTGGGTTTTGCCCAGCCCCGACTCGCCGTAAATCAGCAGCGGGTTGTACTGGGTGCCGGGCGTCAGCGCCACGCTGTGCGCCGCCGCACGGGCGCGCGCGTTGGATTTGCCCTCGATGAAGGTATCAAACGTATATCGAGGATTGAGGAACCCCGGGCTGCGCAATTCCGGTGCGGGTTCCACGCCTTCTGCCAGCTCTTCGTGATTGACGCGCGGCAGCCCCACCTTGATTTCGACCGACAGCTCTTCACCGCCCTCAAGCCGCGCGACCCGCTTGCGGATGATGGCCAGAAAATCCTGCGACACGCGCCGCTGCACCGCGGCATTGGGGGCGAGCAGGGTCAGGCGCTTGTCCGCCATCTGGGCGAGCAGCGGACGGATATAGGTACTCAGATCGCTGCCGGAGAGATCCCCTTCCAGTTTGCGAACGCACTGCTGCCAAAGCTCCACGACAGGGCCTCGATATGATTTTAAGGGTGAGGGAATTTGAATCGGCGGCCAGTCTATACCCCGACCCCACGGTTATCCACAGGCCAATTTTTATTGATACGCGGGCCCCCCGAGGATACAATCCGCGCCCTTTTTGAGCCGATGCCATGTCCAAGCGCACTTATCAGCCGAGCAATGTCCACCGCAAGCGCACCCACGGATTCCGTGCGCGCATGAAAACCGTGGGCGGTCGCAAGACGCTCGCGCGACGACGCGCGAAGGGCCGCGCCAAGTTGACCCCCTAGTTTCTTTTTTCCTTGGGCCCGTGGCCGTTTCATGCGCCCGTCTGCGGACGCCGGCGGAATTCAAGGCGGTGTTTGATGCGGGCCGGCGCTATACCGTTGCTCATTTCACGGCGGTGATCGCGGCCAGCCCGGCCGGAATCGCGCGTCTTGGTTTTGCACTGTCGAAAAAAATCGCGCCGCGCGCGGTGGATCGCAACCGCATTAAACGCCAGGCTCGCGAAAGTTTTCGGGCACAGCAGGCCGCCCTGCCGAAGATGGATATCGTGATGCTGGGGCGCAGCGGCTGCGCCAAAGCTAAAAATGCAGAGTTGCGCAACAGCCTGCGCGACCTATGGAAAAAATTACCCGCATGATCAGCCAGGCCCTGATTTACCTGCTGCGCATTTATCAGCGCGCGATCAGCCCGTTGCTGGGCCCGCGCTGCCGTTTTTATCCGAGCTGCTCGCATTACGCCGTGGAGGCGATTCAATGCCACGGCGCCCTGCGCGGCAGTGCGCTGGCGCTGGGCCGCATCACGCGCTGTCATCCCCTGAATCCGGGCGGGCTCGATCCTGTGCCGCCTCGAAAAAATCTCGCCGCAATCAAATGACCACCACCGACAGCCGACGTTTCGCTCTGATCTGCGCCCTTGGCGTGATCCTGTTCTTCCTCTACCAGGCGTGGCAGAAAGATTTTCCGCAGGTGCCGCCGGCGCCGGCCGCGACCGCGTCGACCCCCGACGCCCCCGAGGCGCTGGACGACGACAGCGACACGCCGCGGGCGCAACTGCCGGACGCCGCCCCCGAGGCGCCGGCCGAAAACAAGCCCGGCGCGAAAGTGCTGGTGGATGCCGGCCTGATGCAGGTCGAGATCAGCCTCACCGGCGCCGAGCTGCGCCGCGTGGAACTCAAGGGCTATCCGGTTTCCAAAGACAAGCCCAACGAAAATCTGGCGCTGCTGGACGATCGCGCCGGGCGCCTGTTTGTCGTGCAAAGCGGCATCGCCGGCACAGAACGGCCCCTGGTCACGCATCTGTCGGCCTACACCAGCGCGCAGCCCCGCTACACATTGGCGGACGGCGTGGACCAGCTGGAGGTGATGTTTGAGCATCGCGATCCGTCGGGCCTGATCGCGCGCAAGTCGTATCTGTTCAAGCGCTGGAGCTACGAGGTGCAGTTGCGCCAGACGCTGGTCAACGGCACTGACGCAGAGCTGTCCGCCAGCCCTTACGTGCGGCTGCAACGCACGCTGTTTTCCACCGGCGACGAACCGCCGTTCGTGCAGACCTTCAAAGGCGTCGGCTTTTATGAGAAGAAGCCGGACGCCTCGGGCTACCGGTTTCGCAAGGAAAGCTTCGAGGATCTGGACGACGAGCCGCTCACTGCCAAGCAAGCCGGCGGCTGGATCAGTTTTCTGCAGCATTATTTTGTCGCGGCGATCGTGCCGCCAGCGGGCGAAACCAACAGCTTCAGCGCCAAGCCTGGCAAGAACGGCGTGTACACCGGGCAGTATGTCGGCGAGGCGGCAACCATCGCCCCCGGGGCCGAGCAATCCTTCACCACCGGCCTGTATCTGGGGCCCAAGCTGCAGAACACCGTCGGCGCAGTCGCGCCGGGCCTGCAGCTCACCGTGGACTACGGAATTCTCACGGCGATTTCCGAGCCGCTGTTCTGGCTGCTGGACCTGTTCCACACCTGGACCAAAAACTGGGGCGTGGCGATCATCCTGCTGACGCTGGTGGTCAAGGCGGTGCTGTACAAGCTGTCCGAGGCGCAATACCGCTCGATGGCCAAGATGAAAAAGTACGGCCCGCGCATCCAGGAAATCAAGGAGAAGTTCGGTGACGACCGCGAGCGCCTGCAAAAAGCGATGATGGACCTGTACAAGAAAGAGGGGTTCAACCCGCTTGCCGGCTGCTGGCCGATCCTGATCCAGTTCCCGGTGTTCATCTCGCTTTACTGGGTGCTGCTGGAAAGCGTCGAGCTGCGCCAGGCGGATTTCGCACTGTGGCTCAACGACCTGTCGGCGCCCGACCCGTATTTCGTGCTGCCAGTGCTGTTCGGCATTTCGATGTGGGCGCAGCAGAAGCTGTCGGGCCAATCGATAACCATGGATCCGATGCAGCAGAAAATAATGAACGCGATGCCGGTCATGCTCACGGCATTCTTTGCGTTTTTTCAGTCGGGCCTCGTGCTGTACTGGCTGGTGTCCAACCTCATCGGCATCGCGCAGCAGTGGTACATCACGCGCAAGCTCGAACGGGAAGCCGTCGCCCCGCGTTAGGCTGCGCGGGTGAAGGGACGCACCGACACGATCGTTGCCATCGCCACGCCGGCGGGACGCGGCGCGGTCGGCATCGTGCGCCTGTCCGGCCCGCAGGCGTTTGAGGTTTGCCAGCGCATTGCCGGCACATTGCCGGCGCCGCGTCACGCTTCGCTCCGCCAGTTCAAGGACGCCAGCGGGGACGCGCTCGATGAAGGGCTGGTGCTGGTGTTTCCAGCGCCACAGTCCTACACCGGCGAGGACGTGGTCGAACTGCAGGGTCACGGCGGCCCTGTGGTTCTGGATTTATTGATGCGCGCCTGCTGCGGGCATGGCGCACGCCCGGCCCGGCCCGGCGAATTCTCCGAGCGTGCGTTTTTGAATGACCGGCTTGATCTCGCCCAGGCCGAAGCCGTCGCCGATCTCATCAACGCCGCCAGCGCACAGGCGGCGAAGGCGGCACGGCGCTCGCTCGTCGGTGAGTTTTCGCACCGGGTCACGGCGCTGGTCGAGGAGCTGACCCAGTTGCGTGTGTTCGTCGAGGGGTCGCTGGATTTTTCAGATGAAGACGTGGACTGGTTGTCCGACGACAAGCTGGGCTCGCGCCTGTCAGCGCTCAATGAAAATCTGCGGGTGCTGATCCACGAGGCCGGACAAGGCCGCCGGCTGCGCGAAGGCATGACCGTCGCCCTGGCCGGCCAGCCCAATGTCGGCAAATCGACCCTGCTCAATGCACTTTCGGGAAATGAGGCCGCCATCGTGACCGATGTCCCGGGCACCACCCGCGATTTGCTGCGCGAAAATATCGTCATCGACGGCATGCCGCTCACGATCGTGGACACCGCCGGGCTACGGACCAGCCACGATCCGGTCGAGCGCATCGGCATCGAGCGCGCATGGAAAACTCTGGAACAGGCCGAGCTGATTCTGTTTTTGCTGGACGATCGCACCGGCCTCACGCCCGCCGATCAGGACCTGCTGGAGCGCATGCCCTGCGGGCCCGAAACGCTGCTGCTCCACAACAAGTGCGACTTGAGCGGGCATGGGCCGCAGCGCTTCGATGCCGACAATCGCGTGCATCTGCGCATCGCCGCCGCCCATGGCGCGGGCCTGGATATGCTCAGGCAGGAAATCAAACGCGTGGCGGGGCTCGCAGACGGCAGCGAAGGCCAGTTCTTGGCCCGCACGCGCCATCTCGAGGCCCTGCTTCGCGCGCAAGCGCACGCATTGACCGCGCAACAAAGAATCGAGGCGCGCGCATCCGCTGAACTGGCGGCGGAGGAATTGCGGCTGGCGCAGCAGGCGCTCAGTGAAATCACCGGGGTTTTCAGCAGCGACGATCTGCTGGGGCGCATTTTTTGCACATTCTGTATCGGCAAATGATTTACGCACTTGCGGCCGATGCAGTCGTCGTCATTCATCTGCTATTTATCCTGTTGGCCGTGTTCGGCGGGTTGTTGGTGATCTGGCGCAGAGCGATGGTTTTTTTGCATCTGCCGGCGCTGATCTGGGCGGTGTGGATTGTGGCCACTCACGGCATCTGTCCGCTCACGCCATTGGAAAATTCACTGCGTGAGCTTGCCGGCGAAGTCGGTTACCGCGGCGGATTCATCGCGCATTACCTGATTCCGCTGATTTATCCGCCCGGCCTGACGCCGGCGGGCCAGAGCGCGCTGGCCGCAATCCTGTCGGCGTTGAACCTGCTTGTGTACGGATTTGCATGGACCCAATGGCGCCACCCGCGTGCGGCAATTTCAGGCCGCAAAGTGCCGAATTCCCAAATCAGGTGATACGCTTTTAGTACCACTCACTTGGTTGCCGGGCCGCCAAACTGCCCCAAATGCCTTCGAGCGGGTGGCGGGGTTTAAGCTATGTTTCTGCCATGTCACCGCCTGAACTGACGGCTTACTTGCATCAACACATCCCGCTGACTGCGGCGCTGGGCGCACGCGTGACGCGCAGCGACAGGCACGAGATCGAGATTCACGCGCCGTTCGCGCCCAACGTCAATCACCGCGGCACGGCGTTTGGCGGCAGCCTGGCAACGATGGGAATCTTGTCGGGTTGGGCGGTGCTGCATCAGGCACTGTCGCGCGAAAAGATTTCGGCCAAGCTGGTGATCCAGAAAAGTCAATGCGAATTCGCCGAGCCGGTGAACACCGGGTTCAACTCGATCAGCCGCATCACCGAAAAAGACTGGGCGAAGTTCGTAGCCACGCTCAAGCGCTACCAGAAGGCGCGCATCACGGTTGCCAGCCAGATTCACGCCGAAGGGATCGAGGTGGTCACCCATCTGGGCACCTATGTCGCACTCGTTTAAGTTTTGCCCGTGTTGCGCCACGCCACTGAGCGCGCGCACCGAGGGCGAGCGCGCGCGGCTTGCCTGCCCGGACCGGCAATGCGGCTACGTGCAATGGGAAAACCCGACCCCGGTGGTGGCGGCGGTGGTCGAGCACGAAGGCAAAATCATCCTCGCGCAGAACCGCGCCTGGCCACAGAAGTTTTTTGCGCTGATCACCGGCTTTCTCGAAAAAAACGAAAGGCCTGATGAGGCGGTGTTGCGTGAAGTGCACGAAGAGCTCGGCCTGCCGGCACACACGCCCACGTTGATCGGCCACTACACGTTTGAGCGCATGAACCAGTTGATCATCGCCTACCACGTGCGCGCCGAAGGCGTGATCAAGCTCGGCGAAGAGCTGGTGGACTACCGCGCCATCGAGCCGGCAAAACTGCGGCCGTGGCCAGCGGCGACCGGCCTGGCGTTGCGCGACTGGATGGTCTCGCGCGGCCATACGCCGCCGGCGTCGCTCGAAGACATTCTTAATTTCCGCGCACTCGGCGTCGGCGGGCGCATCGGCACCGCGGGCCAGCCGGCGGAATACCAGTTCGAAACGGTACGACAGGCCGGCTACGAAACCGTGATCAACCTCGCGCTGCCCACTTCATTGGGCGCGTTGCCGAACGAAGCCGAGATCGTCGGCAAGCTCGGTCTTGGCTACCTTCATATTCCAGTGGTGTGGGAGGCGCCCACCACCGACGATTTGAACAAATTTTTCGACGCGATGGATGCGCACGCAGAAAAGCGCGTGTTCGTCCACTGCGCCATGAACAAGCGCGTGTCGGCCTTCATGTATCTCTACCGCGTGCTGAAACTCAAAGAACCCATCGATGTCGCGCGCAAAGATCTGCAGAAAATCTGGGAGCCCGAACCGCATTGGCACCGGTTCATTGAACAACACCTGCCGCCCGCAGCTCCCTGACCAGCAGCATGCGCACGACCCTGTCCTGCAGGCCGCGAGGCTTATCCAGCTTGAGCCGCTCCAGATAAGGCGTGGCGGCGGCGGGCGCGCCGCCACTCGCCAGCGCCGACAGAATCAGCTTCCACTTCGGTGTGCGCGCCGCCGCGGCCTTGACGCCCTTGAGCGCCTTGGCCAGAACCTGTTCTTGCGGCGTGAAGTCGCAACCCAGCGGGTAGTCGGGGAACAGGCCTTTGGCACGAGACTGGGCCAGCATTTCTTCCAGCCGCTGCGGCGTGTTGTGTCGGTGGGCCTGCGGAATCTGATAGTCGGCCGCGAGCTTTCCGGCCTTCTTGGCTTGCGCCATCAGCGCCGGCTGGAAGCGCGAGTCGGTGATGTTCAGAAGTTCCTGGATCACTTCGCTGTCGGTTTTCGAGCGCAACTGCGCAATGCCGTACTCAGTGATGACGAGGTCGCGCAGATGGCGCGCAATGGTGGTGTGGCCGTAATTGAAAACCACGTTGCTGGTCGGCGGCGTCCCGTCTTCGGTATCCCGAACCGCGCGAATCAGAAGAATCGAGCGCCCCGTCGGCAACTGATGCGCCATGGCGACGAAATTGTACTGGCCGCCGACGCCGCTGATCACCCGGCCATCCGCGAGGCCGTCCGACACCACGCTCCCGGCGAGCGTAACCATGATGCCGGTGTTGATGAAGCGCGCGTGCCGGCGCTGCTCCTTGTATAGGCGCGGGTTGTGATCGAGCTGGTTGATTTTGTACACGCCGGTCATGCAGATTTGTTTGCGTTGGTCCTCGCTCAGTTCGTGCAGGGCCTGGTAGAAATCGTTGGGGCCCAGGAAGAACGCCGCATGCAGCGCAATGCCCTCGCGCAGAGATTCGCCCAGGCACTTTTGTGCCATCACCTTGCGTGCGGACGGGTCGGCGAGGTTGGCAATCACCTTTTCGCCGTCTGGCGCTACCAGGTAGCCCAGGTCGTAGCGCGTGGCGTCGTTGAAAAATCCATGGCGCTGCAGCGTCTCAAAATCGCGCGTGCGCAGCGTGCGCACGCCGAGTGATTCCAGGGCCTCGAGCACGTCGGGCCGCAAATGATCCGGGTCGCATCGCCCAGTGTTGATCAGCTTCTGCAGCGCCCAGAAATCGTAGACCTTGCGCTTGAGCACGCCGGCCTTGTACAGATGCATGAAACCGTCGACGAACATTTCGCTGGCGCCGTAGAGCCCCATTGCGAAGGGCCCGGTGCCGCCGGCCTCTTCGATCAGCGGCGCATAACGGTCTGGCGCACCGCAGGATTTCAGTGTGTTGGCGTAAGCCTCATTCTGCTGGTGGCGCATCAAGCTGGCGTAAATCACCGCATCGCCAAGTGCGCCGATGCCGACCTGCAGCGTGCCGCCGTCCTTGATCAGCGCGCTGGCGTAAAGGCCGATCAGATAGTCCGGCGTGGTGACCGGAAGCTTGGGCGTGGAGAACAACCGCGTCTGGTAGCGCGGGTGGTCGATGACGATATCGAAGGCGTCGGGTGCGACCTCGGCGTCGTGGCCCATGAACGGCAGGTTCTGGTTGACCAGGGCGAGGGAGACGTGCGGCCGAGCGCTGGCCTTGAGCAGCTGAATGAGCTCTGGGCTGGTGTCCGGGTTGCAGGACTGGCTGTAGCGCAAGTGCTCGTCGTGCCCGCGTTTGCAAACCATTTGCGCCACCACGTTGCACCCTTGGGCAAACACGTCGCGCGCCGCGTGCGTGTAATTAGAGCTGACGTAATGTTGCTGCGCGTGCGCATTGCCCAGAAAGCTGCCGGGCTTGAAGAAGAATTCGCAGACCTCGACGTTGGGCGGCAGGGTCTTGTCGCGCAAGGCGCGGATGTAATCGAGATCGGGCACCCCGCCGAACACGCGCTCGACAAACGGCTCAAGAAACGCCTTTTCGACCGCCGTGCTGCCCGCCGGTTTTTCCAGCGACAGCGCCGTGAGGATTTTAAGTTTTAGTGTCGCGTCCTTCAGCGCACGCTGGTACAGCGCGTTGATCAGTGCCACCGGCTTGCCCAGGCCCAGCGGCATGCCGATGACCACGGTCTTGCCGATGCGCAAGAGAATCTCGTCGACGGCGTGTTCGGCGTCTTCGAGTACCAGGGGTTCGCGTCTGTCCATCGGCCCATGATGCCGCGACTCGGGATGAATGGGTTGGGTACCATGCGTTCCTGACACGGACAAAATTACGGCATGACGGACGGAACTACTAAGGACGGCGATCCGCAGGAAACCCAGGAATGGCTCGAAGCCCTGCAGGCGGTGCTTGAGAGCCAGGGCCCTGAGCGCGCGCATTTTCTGCTCGAGGCGTTGATCGAAAAATCGCGGCGTTCCGGCGCGTTCATCCCCTTTTCGCCCAACACCGCCTACATCAACACCATTCCGCCGCATCTTGAGAAGCGCTCGCCTGGCGACCATGCGCTGGAATGGAAAATCCGCTCGATCATCCGCTGGAACGCGATGGCGATGGTGATCAACTCCAACCGCGAACACGCCGGCATCGGCGGGCATATCGCCAGCTTCGCCTCGGCGGCGACGCTGTACGACGTCGGCTTCAACCATTTTTGGAAAGGCCCCGAACATCCTAAAGGCGCCGACCTGCTGTACATCCAGGGCCATTGCGCCAGCGGCATCTATGCCCGCGCGTTTCTCGAAGGCCGCATCAGCGAGGAGCAGCTCAAGAATTTCCGCATGGAAACCGGCGGCAAAGGTTTGTCCTCGTACCCGCATTCCTGGCTGATGCCGGAGTTCTGGCAGTTCGCCAGCGTTTCGATGGGTCTGGGGCCGATCATGGCGATTTATCAGGCCCGCTTCATGAAGTATCTGCATAACCGCGGGCTGGCCAAAACCGATGGCCGCAAGGTCTGGTGCTTCTGCGGCGACGGCGAGATGGACGAGCCCGAGTCGCTGGGCGCGGTGGACATCGCCGACCGTGAGCAGCTCGATAACCTGATTTTCGTCGTCAACTGCAACCTGCAACGTCTCGACGGGCCGGTGCGCGGCAACGGCAAGATCATCCAGGAACTCGAAGGTGTGTTCCGCGGTGCGGGCTGGAACGTGATCAAAGTCGTCTGGGGCGGCGCCTGGGACGGACTCCTGGCGCAGGACAAGACCGGCGACCTCGTGCGCATCATGAACGAGACAGTCGACGGCGAGTACCAGAATTACAAGGCCAAAGGCGGCAAGTACACGCGCGAACATTTCTTCGGCAAGCATCCGGAAACCGCGCGCATGGTCGAAACGCTGTCGGATGAGGACATCGGCCAGTTCAATCGGGGTGGACACGATCCGCACAAGATTTACGCCGCGTACTGGCAGGCAGTGAATTCATCCAACGGCCGGCCGACGGTGATTCTGGCCAAGACCGTAAAAGGTTACGGCATGGGCGAGGCCGGCGAGGGGCAGAACATCACGCACCAGCAGAAGAAAATGGGCGAGGACGAGCTCAAGGCTTTCCGTGACCGCTTTAAGCTGCCGATCACCGACGACCAGATCGCGTCCACGCCGTTCTACAAGCCGGCGGAAGACTCGGCGGAAATCACCTATTTGAAAGAGCGGCGCAAGACGCTGGGGGGCTCGTTGCCCGCGCGCAAGCCGGTTAACGAAACGCTGGCGATTCCCGCGCTCACCACCTTTCAGCGCCTGCTCGAGGCCAGTGGCGAACGCGAAATATCCACCACCATGGTGTTCGTGCAGTTCTTGCAGATGCTGCTACGCGACAAGTCGGTCGGCCCGCGCGTGGTGCCGATCATCCCCGACGAGGCGCGCACCTTCGGCATGGAGGGCATGTTCCGCCAGCTCGGCATTTATTCCGTCGTCGGCCAGAAGTACACGCCGCAAGATTCCGACCAGCTCGCGTACTACAAGGAAGACATCAAGGGCCAGATTCTCGAAGAGGGCATCACCGAGGCCGGCGCGATGTCGTCGTGGATCGCCGCCGCCACGGCCTACGCCAACCATGGCGTGTCGATGCTGCCGTTCTATATTTTTTATTCGATGTTCGGCTTCCAGCGCACCGCCGACCTGGCGTGGGCCGCCGGCGACATGCGCGCCCGCGGATTTTTGCTCGGCGCTACCGCCGGGCGCACCACGCTCAACGGCGAAGGCTTGCAGCACCAGGACGGCCATTCGCAGGTGATGGCGAATCTTGTCCCCAACTGCCGCGCCTACGATCCGGCGTTTTCATACGAGCTGACGGTGCTGCTGCACCACGGCATGAAGGAAATGTACGTCGAGCACAAGGACGTTTTTTATTACCTCACTCTCTACAACGAAAACTACACGCACCTGGCGATGCCCAAAGGGTGCGCGGACGGCATTATCCGCGGCCTGTACCTGCTGAGCGAAACAAAAAAGCCCGCCAAGCTGCACGTGCAGCTGATTGGCTCCGGCAGCATCTTGCGCGAAGTGATCGCCGCCGCCGAATTGCTCAAGGAAGAATTCGGCGTGACCAGCGACGTCTGGAGCGCCACCAGCTTCAACGAGCTGTGCCGCGACGGCCAGGACGTGGATCGCTGGAACCTCCTGCACCCCGACAAAAAACCCAAACAGAGTTTCGTCGCCGAGCAGCTCGAAGGCCGCAAGGGCCCGGCGATTTCGTCCACCGATCACATCAAGGCGTACAGCGAGCAGATCCGGCCCTACGTGCCGATGCCGTTCTACACGCTGGGCACCGACGGCTTCGGTCGCAGCGACAACCGCCCCGCGCTGCGCGATTTCTTCGAGGTGGACCGGCGCTGGATCGCAATCAAGGCGCTGAAGGCGCTGGCCGACCAGGGCGCACTGCCGGCGGAGAAAATCTCGCAGGCGATGAAGATCTTCGGCATCAAGCCGGACAAGCCGAACCCGGTGACGGTGTAGTTCGTGGGCAAAGAGCTTGAGGTCAAGGTTCCGGACATCGGCGACTACAAGGATGTGCCGGTGATCGAGGTGCTGGTCAAGCCCGGCGATCGGATCGAAAAAGACGCGCCGCTGGTGGTACTCGAGTCCGAAAAAGCCACCGTCGAAGTGCCGGCGCCGCAAGCCGGTACCGTTTCCACACTCAAGATCAAGGTCGGTGACAAGGTTTCACAGGGCCATGCGCTGCTCACGCTGGCAATTACCGATGAGGCGGCCGCCCCCGGCCCCGCCGTTGCCGTGCCGCCGGCCACGCCAGCGCCAGAAGCGCCCGCCGCCCCCGCGCCAGTCGCCGCGCCCAAGGCAAAGCCCGCCAGCTCCGCCCCGCAAATATTGGAAGTCAGCGTCCCCGATATCGGTGACTACAAGGATGTGCCGGTGATCGAGGTGCTGGTCAAAGACGGCGACACGATCGAAAAGGACGCCACGCTGGCGGTGCTGGAATCCGAAAAGGCCACGATGGAAGTTCCGGCGCCCGAAGCCGGCGTGGTCCGCGGCTTCAAACTCAAGGCAGGAGACCGAGTTTCCAAGGGCTCGCCGATCTGCAGCCTGGAAATTGCCGCACCCGCTCAGGGCGATGAGACCCCCTCAACCGCCACTGACGCAAAAACAGGTGGTACTAAAAGTGTACCACCCGCGACAGCACCCCCTGCTCAAACGGCAACAAAAGCGCCCCAAGCGGGTGGCGATTTGGTAGCACCTTGGGCGGCCCAAGCGGGCCAGTTGCCGCATGCCTCGCCCTCGCTCCGGAAATACGCACGTGAATTGGGCGTTGATTTGGGCAAGGTTAAAGGCAGCGGCCCAAAAAGCCGCATCACCCGCGAGGATGTGCAGGGCTTTGTCAAAAAGGCGCTCACCGGCTCGGCGCCATCCGGGGGCGGCATCCCGCCCATCCCCGCCGTGGATTTTTCAAAGTTCGGCGAGATTGAAACCAGGCCGCTGTCGCGCATCCGCAAGATTTCAGCGACGTATCTATCGCGCGCCTGGCTCAACATCCCGCACGTCACCCAGAACGACGAAGCCGACATCAGCGAGCTGGAGGCCGGACGCAAGGCGCAATCCGAAAAAGCCGGCGTCAAGCTCACCCTGCTGCCCTACCTGATCAAGGCGGTGAGCGAGGCGCTCAAGGAATTCCCGGAGTTCAATAGTTCGCTCGCGCCCGACGGCGAAAACCTGATCGTGAAGAAGTACTGCCATATCGGCTTTGCCGCCGACACCGAGAACGGGCTGGTGGTGCCGGTGGTGCGCGATGTCTGGAGCAAGGACGTGGTGCAGCTGGCGAAGGACTGCGCCGACCTCGCCGCCAAGGCGCGCGACGGCAAGCTCAAGCCCGACGAGATGAAGGGCGGATGTTTTTCGATCTCGTCCCTCGGCGGCCTCGGCGTTTCTGGCCATTTCACGCCCATCGTCAACGCGCCCGAAGTCGCCATCCTCGGTGTTTCGCGCGCCACGCAAAAGCCGGTGTGGGACGGCAAGGCGTTCGCCCCACGCCTGATGTTGCCGCTGTCGCTGTCCTACGACCATCGTGTGATTGACGGCGCGTACGCCGCGAGATTTGTGGTCGGTCTGATAAAGACAATTTCCGGATTAAAGTCACCCCCGGTTTAAAATCATGGTCGACAAACCCTTTGCTGAGCGTTTCGCGGCCGAGTGGATCGCGGCTTGGAATGCCCATGACCTGGAGCGAATCCTGTCGCACTACACCGAGGACTTCGAGATGTCGTCGCCGGTGATCACCCAGATCACCGGGGAGCGGTCCGGCAGGCTCAAGGGCAAGAACGCGGTTGGCGCCTACTGGAAGCGCGCGCTGGAACTGCTGCCCAACCCGCATTTCGAGTTGAGCGAGGTTCTGGTCGGCGCTGGCAGCGTCACGCTTTGTTACATCGGCCCGCGCGGCAAGAGCGCCGAAACATTTTTTTTCGATGCCGGAAGAAAAGTCTTCAGGGCGGCGGCGCACTATAAATAGTGAGAGTCCGCAGCTTTGCGCCCATTGCCGATGCCCGCGCGCGCATTCTGATCCTCGGCTCGATGCCGGGTGTGGAATCCTTGCGCCGCCAGCAGTACTACGCGCATCCGCATAACCGGTTCTGGCCGCTGCTGGGCGAGCTGCTCGGTTTTGATGCACACGCACGCTATGAAACGAGAGCGCGTGCACTGATCCGCAGCCGCGTAGCGCTTTGGGACGTGCTGAAACATTGCGAACGGACCGGAAGTCTGGATTCCAGCATCCGCGCCGGCATGGCGAATGACTTCGCGCGCTTTTTCAGCGCCCATCCGGCCATCCAGGTGGTGTTTTTCAACGGGCTGACCGCCGAGGCGAGTTATCGCCGGCTGGTGCTGCCCGGACTGGCCGGCAAGACCTTGCGCTATGAAACCCTGCCCTCCACCAGCCCGGCCAATGCGGGGATAAGCTTGGCGAAGAAAAAACGCGTCTGGGCCCAGATCAAAACCGCACTCGAATGAACCCGCCATGAATGGATTCCATTACTACCTGCGCACCCGCTACGGCGAATGCGACGCGCAAAAAGTCGTGTTCAATACCCGCTATGGCGAATACCTGGACCTGGCGGTGACGGAATTCTTCCGCGCGCTCGGCTACGGCGAGCAACTGGTGTCAGCGGAACTGGACTACCAGCTGGTGAAGCAGACGATGGAATGGAAAGCTCCGGCGCGATTCGATGACGTGCTCGAACTCACGGTACAAACCAAGCATCTGGGCAATACCTCCTTCACGCTCTTCACCGAGTTTCGCATCGCCGGCAAGCCCGCCCTTATTGCCACCGGCGAAACCGTGTACGTGCAGGTCGACAACGCCACGCTGACCAAGAAAAGAATTTCCGACGAACTGCGCGCGGCGCTGACGCGCGGCAGCGATGCGGCCATAGATCACGCCAATTATTTTGTGAGGGTTACACCATGAAAATGCTGCGCAGACTCGGGCTGTTACTTCTGGCCTTGTTCGTCGTTCTGGCGGTTGTGATCGCGTGGAAATCGCAGCATCGCCCGGGCCTGGACGCTTATGCGGCGCATCAATACGTCAACCCCGACGTGCCGGCAGGATCGCCGACGCTTTCTGCGACCTGGTTCGGCACCGCCGCCGTGCTGTTGTCCGACGGCGAGGAGTCGGTGCTGGTGGACCCGTTCTTCACCCGTCCGCCGGGCTGGATGCGCATGCTGACCAACCGCCAGATCGCGCCCGACCCGGAAAAAATCGCCCGCTGGCTGGTGGGCGCTGACATAAAGAAATTGCAGGCCGTGCTGGTGTCGCATTCGCATCATGACCACGCGATGGACGCCGGCGTGATCGCGGCGTTGACCCGCGCCTCCTTGGTGGGTTCGGAGAGCACCGCCTACATTGGCCGCGGCGCGCGCGTGGGCGAATACCTGATTCGCGTACCGATCCTTGGCCAGCCGATTCCCATCGGCCGTTACACCATTACCTTTTTCGAGAGCCAGCATGCGGGCGCCACCGGCGGCCGGCCCACGGGTGAAATCACCGAGCCGCTGGTTCCACCAGCACGCTATTTAGATTACAAGCAGGGCGGCACGTACTCGATTCTGGTCGAGCACGCGCTGGGCAATGTCCTGTTTCATGGCAGCTCGGGCTTTTCGACGGACATGCTCAAGAGCCCGAATCGCCTCAAGGCCGATGTGGCATTTCTTGGCATCGCCTTCGCCAATGATCTGGAGCCCTACCTCAAAGAAACCGTCGACGCGGTCGGCGCCACGCGCGTGATCCCGACCCACTGGGACGATTTCACGCGCTCGCTGGACGAGCCGCTGATTCCCAATCTCATCGGCGTGAATCTTGACCGGTTTTTTGCCAACATGGCGCGCACGCGCCCGCAGGTGAAGGTGGGGACGCTCAAACTAGGCGAGCCGGTGGTGCTGTTTGCCGGCACCGCGCCGGTGCCCGCCGTGGCTTTGCCGGCGCCATCTTTGCCTGAGCCACCCCGGAAATCCAAGAGCAAGAAGTGAAACTGCGTTTTCACACGCTGGATGTTTTCACCGAGCGCCGCTTTGGCGGAAATCCGCTGGCGGTGGTGCTGGAAGCCGACGGTCTGGCGACCGCGGCCATGCAGCAGATCGCGCGCGAATTCAATCTGTCGGAGACGGTCTTTGTTCTGAAACCGGGTTTAAAAGGCGCGCTGGCGCGGCTCCGGATTTTCACGCCCACCAAAGAATTGCCGTTCGCTGGGCATCCCACGGTGGGGACTGCCTGCCTGCTCGCACAGTTGAACCGGGTGCCCGATGTGCCGGAAACCAGCATGGTTCTTGAAGAGAGCGTGGGGCCGGTTTCGGTCATCGTGCGCCGCGAGCCGGGCCGCGCATTGTTTGCGCAGTTGACGACGCCGAAGTTGCCGGAATACGGGCCACCCGCTCCGGCCGCCGCCGAACTTTCGGCGATGTTGGGCCTGTCGCCCGCCGACATCGGGTCGGCTTGCGAGCAACCACGCTTGGTGTCCTGCGGCCTGCCTTACGTGCTGATCCCGCTGGCCCACGACGAGGCCTTGGCACGCATTGCATTCGATCTGGCGCAATGGAAACAACTCTTTTCTTCCGCCTGGGCTGACCACGTTCTGGCGTATCACCGTCAGGCCGGCAGCGTTGCCCCGATTCATGCACGCATGTTCGCGCCCGGCTCCGGCGTCATGGAAGACCCGGCCACCGGCTCGGCCGCCGTGGCACTGGCCGGGGCGCTGGCGACCGAGGCTGTGCAATCCGAAGGCGTGTTGCGCTGGCAGATCGCGCAGGGCGCAGAAATGGGCCGGCCCAGCGAGCTGTTTGCGGAGGCGACAAAAGCAGGCGGCCAGGTGACGGCGGTGCGGGTCGGCGGTTACGCCGTAAATGTTCTCAACGGCGAAATCGATTTTTAAATGCGATGAAAGCCCCACCCATGGCTTACCAAAAAATCTGGTCGGCGGTTAAAAGCATCCCGCGCGGCAAGGTGGCGACATACGGGCAGGTCGCGGCGATTGCCGGCTTCCCCAAACAGGCGCGCATGGCTGGGTATGCGCTGTTCAACTGCCCGAGCGGTTCCCCCATTCCCTGGTTTCGCGTCATCAACGCCCAGGGCAGAGTTTCGCTGCCGCCGCGCAGCACCGCCGCCCGCAAACAGCGTGCGATGCTGAAAAAAGAAGGCGTCACTTTTATCGGGGGGCGCGTAAATCTTGCGCGTTATCGCTGGCAGCCTCAGAGCCCTTCGCCCCTGCTGGATTGACTACCAGACCTTGACGCGTTGGGCCTCCGGCCGGTACATCGCATCACCCTTGCTGATTCCGAAAGCTTCGTAGAATGCCGGCAGATTCGACAGCACGCCGTTGCAACGGTATTGCGCCGGCGAATGCGGCCCGACCTTGAGCTGGTTGAGCAGCGTTGCCTCACGGTACTTGGTGCGCCAGGCTTGCGCCCAGCCGATGAAAAAGCGCTGGTCGCCCGTGAGCCCGTCCATCACCGGCGCGGGCTTGCCACCCAAAGACAACTGGTAGGCCTGATACGCGATCGTGACGCCGCCAAGGTCAGCGAGGTTTTCGCCCACCGACAACTCGCCGTTGACGCGAAAGCCGGGCAACGGCTCGTATTTAGAATATTGCTCGATCAGCTGCTGGGCTTTGGCTTCGAATTTCTTGCGGTCGTTGCGGGTCCACCAACTGATCAAATTGCCCTCGCCGTCGTACTTCGAGCCCTGGTCGTCGAAGCCATGGCCGATTTCATGGCCGATGACCGCGCCGATGGCGCCGTAATTCACCGCGTCATCCGCCAGCGCATTGAAGAACGGCGGCTGCAGGATCGCGGCGGGAAACACGATCTCGTTCTTGTTCGGATGGTAATAAGCGTTGACGGTCTGCGGCGTCATCTCCCATTCGTTGCGGTCCACCGGCTTGCCGAGCTTGGCGATGTTGCGGTCGTACTCGAACGCATTCGCCTCAAGAACGTTGCCGAGCAGGTCGTCGCGGCGGATCTGCAGCTTTGAATAATCGCGCCACCGCTCGGGGTAGCCGATCTTGGGCGTGAATAGCGCCAGCTTTTGCAGCGCTTTCTGGCGGGTTTGCTCGCCCATCCATTCCAGAGACTGGAAGCTCTGCTCGTAGGCTTTCTGCAGGTTGGCGACCAGTTGCTCCATGCGCTGCTTGTGCTCCGGCGGAAAATGCCGCTCTACGTAAATCCTGCCCAGGGCCTCGCCGAGGCTTTGCTCCACCACCAGTACGCCGCGCTTCCAGCGTGGACGCAGCTCCGGAATGCCGTTGAGTGCCTTGCCGTAAAACGCAAAATTCTCATCAACGAATGCCTTGGGCAGATAGCCCGCCGTGGCGTGCAGCGTCTGCCAGCGTAAATACAGCTTGAGTGTTTCCAATGAATGCGTGCGCAGCAGCGCGCCAAGGGCGCGAAAATAACTCGGCTCGCGCACGATGACGTCCGTTTCGCCGGCAAAGCCGGCCGTTTGAGCAAAATCGCTCCAGCCAAACCCAGGGAATTTATCGGCCAGCGCGGACTGCTCTACCTTGTTATAGGTTTTTTCGTCGTCGCGCTCCTGCACCTTGGTCCACTGGCGCTGCGCCATCCACGTCTCCAGCCCCATGATCCGGCGCGCGTGTTCGGCGCCTTCGTCGTCGCCGGCAAGTGTCAGCATGCGGCCGACGTGCTCGACATACGCGGTGCGTAGCGCGCGGAACTTCTTGTCACCCAGCAGGTAGTAGTCGCGATCCGGCATGCCCAGCCCAGACTGGCCCAGGTAGACGACATAGCGCGCCGAATCCTTGGCGTCGGGCTGCACCATTAACCCAAAAAAAGAATCTATTCCGAGACGAGCGAGGTGAGCCATCAGCCTGGGAATTTCGTTTTTATCCTGCACTGCGTCAATACGCGCCAGTGTTTGTTCGATCGGCTTCAGCCCCAGCCCTTCGACGGCGGCTTCATCCATGAAGCTGGCATAAAGATCGCCCAGTTTTCGCCCCTCACTGCCGTCCTTGCCGCCGGAGGCCTGCGATTCGATGATCTGGCGCACGCGCTCTTCCGACTGGTCGCGCAGAATGTAAAAACTGCCGTAGGTGCCACGATCCGCGGGGATTTCAGTCTTGGCGATCCACTGGCCATTGATGTAAAGAAAGAAATCGTCCTGGGGCTGCGCTGATGCATCGAATTGCGCGGTATCCACGCCAGAGACAGGCGCGGCCGGCACGGAGGTGGAAGGCGCCGGGGACGGTGGTGTGCACGCCGCCGCCAGCAGGGCCATCGAAGCCGAAAAAAAGTTTTTCATGGGATCAGCAGAATTTGGACTTGAGATATTACCGTGCCGGCAGCAGGATTTTGACCAAAGGCGCGGGCCGTCCTTCGGACGTGACGTAAAGGTGCTGGCCGTTGTTGGATATCGTTCCGGCTTCAGTCTGCCGCAGTTTCGGCAGTGCCACGGGTAGGGGTCGCCCATTCAGCGCGTCCAGCCACGGCTGATTCGCACCGCGGCGGAACAGGTACGCATCGTTCGGCGTGATCACCACCACCGAGCGCAGGTCGGGCGCAAAGCTGATGGAGGTCGGCATTGCAAAGTAGTACGCCGCCAGCGGATTGTCCCGCGTCAGATCTGCGCTGACCGATGGCAGCGACGTCACCGGGCCAAGGCGCTCGGCGGTCTGCATTTTGACGGGAGAAACCACGGGCAGTGCAATACGGTAAAGCTGCGGCGGGCGGTCGCGCTTGCTCAAAAGGTAGATGTGCCCGGATTCGCCGTCGACGGCAATGGCTTCGCAATCACGCGGACCGTCGGGGTAGCGAAAATCCACCTTCCACAGTAGTTTCGCGGCGCCTTTGCGGCCCGGGTCGCTGACCGCATACAAGGTCACCGAACTTCGAGTGCCCTGGTTGTCGCCGACATCACCGATCAGCAGCGCCGGCATGCCCTGATGCATGAACGAGGTGAGATCTTCCCAGTCAAAATTCATCGCGTTGAGGATATTCACGCGGCCGTAGTCTTCACCGCGCAGGCCCAGGCGATATAGCACTGGCCCGCCGCCGCCATCATTCAGCGCCCACAGCACCTGAGGATCGCGCAACGAGCGCGAAAGCCCGCTGACTTCATCGAGTTGGCGATTGGCCAGTACGGGCCATTGCGTTGCGGCTGCCGAGCCCGCCAGCAGAAGCGTTAAAAGAAAAATACCGCGCATCAGACGGAAATCGCGATCAGACCAACGGCCAGCCAGTAGCTAGAGAGAATCATGGGCTGCGCAAAGCGATAGGGCCCGATGAACTGGCGCACGGCCAAGGCAGAGTCCGACAGCATGAACAGGCTTGCGCCGCAAAGCGCGAGGAGCGCCGAGAGGCTGCCAAAAACCTGGTAGCGCACGAGGGCGGTGCACACCATGGCCGCGATCACCCCCATGTAGACCAGCACCGGGATTTTCAGCGCCCCAGTTCGCGGCAGGATAAGCACGGCGAACGCGATCGAATAAATTCCCCAGAACAGCGCCCACCACGGCAAATCAATGTTCGCCAACCCTTGCACAAATGCCGCAATGAACAGCGCATGGCCGATCAGAAAGTTCGTCAACCCGGCGACAAACCAGCCCTGACCCGAGAACATCAGGCAAATATCGCCCGCCACGCAGAACAGCAGTGCAACCAATATCCAGTACCGATAAGCCGGCGGCGTGTGCGCCGTCGTCACGGCGGCCAGGGCAATTATCAGCAAGGTGGTGAGCGGTTTGAGCAGGTAGAAACTGCGATGGCGCCCCGCCTGGCCGTTCCATTCCGCAGCGATGGCCGCCGCCGCGGAAACCGCAATGGCGCCGGCGAGCATTGTTATCATCGTGCGAAGTCTATCGGTTAAGTGAAGCATGAAGCCCCAGCGCGTGCACTGGCTGCAACACGCCGAACACGAAAACACCGGATGCATCGAGCCCTGGCTGCGCGGGCGCGGCCATCAGGTCAGCTGCACCCGGCTGCATGCCGCAGACCCCCTGCCCCTCGCTCAAGATTTCGACTGGCTGTTGGTCATGGGTGGGCCGATGAACATCTACGAAGTCGATCGCTATCCGTGGCTGGCTCCAGAAAAGAAATTAATTAATGACGCATGCGTCACCAACAAGAAAATCTTAGGAATATGCCTTGGTTCTCAATTGCTCGCAGACGTTCTTGGCGGCAAAGTATCACCAAATAAATACAGTGAAATAGGTTGGTTTAACGTGGATTTAACAGAAGATGGAAGAAATTCCATTGCCAGAGTTTTGAGTGACTCGTTCCTGGCCTTTCACTGGCATGGCGACACCTACGCATTGCCAGCTGGCGCTAAATGCCTGGCCAAAAGCGCGGCTTGTGGGCAGCAGGCTTTCAACCACGGTGACCGCCGGCTGGGGCTGCAGTTTCATCTGGAAGTAACTGCCGAAAACGCGCTCGAATGGCTCAAGATCGACGCACCCAAAACAGACCGCTACGTCCAAAGCGCCACGGAAATCCTGCGCGACCCTGGCCGTTTTGCCGAAAACAACCGGCTGATGCTGAGGCTGCTGGAGCAAATGGAAGCACTCCCTTTTTGAGGGCCCGTTATCATGCCGCTCCATTTTTTTACGAAACTGAACCAACATGAGCTGGATCACTGACCCTGAAATCTGGGCTGCCCTGATCACACTGGCGGGGCTGGAAATCGTGCTGGGGATCGACAACATCATTTTCCTCACGATCATGGCCAATAAACTGCCCGTGCATCAGCGCGCGCGAGCGCGCACGATTGGTCTGGCTGGCGCGTGCATCACCCGCATCCTGCTGCTGCTGTCGCTGGCCTGGCTGGCGCGTCTCACCGCGCCCCTGTTCACCGTGCTGGCACAGGAAATCTCCGGCCGTGATCTGGTGCTGATTTTCGGCGGGTTGTTCCTGCTCGCCAAGGCCACTTTCGAACTGCACGAGCAGGTGGAGGACGATCACCAGACCGCCGAGGGGGCGATGGGCAAGGCGCTGAGTGGCTTTTTCTCGGTCATCGTGCAGATCATGATCATCGACATCGTGTTTTCGCTTGATTCGGTGATCACCGCCGTCGGCATGACCCAGAACATCCCGGTCATGGTGGCGGCGATCATGATCGCGGTCGGCGTCATGATGTTTTTCGCAGGCCCGGTGGGCAGCTTCGTCGAGAAGCATCCGACCATCAAAGTGCTCGCGTTGGCGTTTCTGATCCTGATCGGCATGGCGCTGGTCGGCGAAGGCTTTGATGCGCATGTGCCCAAGGGCTATCTCTATTTCGCCATGGCTTTTTCCATGGGCGTGGAGATGATCAACATGCGCATACGTAAAAACCAGAAGCCCGCGCGTGCGAAATAGCTGCAGCTGATGCAGGTTCTGCGTGACGCCGAGGCGGGCGATCTAAGCCCGCTGGTTGAAAACCTCAACCCTGCGCAAAAAGAGGCGGTCACCGCGCCCCCGGAGCACCGGCTGGTGCTGGCCGGCGCCGGCTCGGGCAAAACGCGCGTGCTGGTGCATCGTGTGGCCTGGCTGATTGCCGCCGAGCAGGTTTCGCCGCATTCGATTCTCGCAGTCACCTTTACCAACAAGGCGGCGGCCGAGATGCGCGGCCGTCTCGAAACGCTGATCAACATCCCGATCCGCGCGATGTGGGTGGGCACGTTTCACGGCATCGCGCACCGGCTGCTACGCATGCACTGGAAGGACGCGCAGCTGCCGCAGAACTTCCAGATCCTCGACGCTGACGACCAGACGCGTTTTGTCAAACGCGTTTTGAAATCGCTGGAATTGTCTGAAGACCAGTGGGCGCCCGAAGTCGTCGCCGGGTTCATCAACGGCCAGAAGGAAGAAGGACGCCGACCGAAAGATTTTGCCGCCGACGGCGACTTCAGCCAGCGCACGCTGGTGCGCATATACAGCGCCTACCAGGCCGCTTGCGACCGCGCCGGTCTGGTGGATTTCTCCGAACTGCTGTTGCGTGCCTTTGAGCTGTGCCGCGACAATGCGGCCATCCAGCAGCATTACCGCGCGCGATTCCGCCATCTGCTGGTGGACGAATTCCAGGACACCAACACCCTGCAATACGCCTGGCTCAAAGTGCTGGCCGGCAGTAGCGGCAAGCTGTTCTGCGTGGGCGACGACGACCAGAGCATCTATTCCTGGCGCGGGGCCAAGGTCGAAAACCTGCTCAAACTGTCGAAGGATTTCCCGTCGTGCGAAGTCGTGCGCCTCGAGCAGAACTACCGCTCGACCGGCACGGTACTGAAAGCGGCCAATGGCCTGATCGCGAAAAACACCGGCCGCATGGGCAAGAACCTGTGGACCGACGGCGCGCCCGGCGAACCGATCCAGCTTTACGCCGCGTTCAATGAATACGACGAAGCGCAATTCGTGCTCGATCGAATCCGCGAATTCCACAACCGCGGTATGGACTACGTCAAGCAGGCCGTGCTCTACCGCTCCAACGCGCAGTCGCGGGTATTCGAAGAGGTGCTGATCCGCGAGCGCGTGCCGTACCGCATCTACGGCGGGCTGCGGTTCTTCGAGCGCATGGAGGTCAAGGACGCACTCGGCGTATCTGCGCCTGATCGGCAACCGCGACGACGATCCGGCGTTCGAGCGCGTGGTCAATACGCCGACCCGCGGCATCGGCAACACCACGCTCGACAAATTGCGCGAAGTGTCCAAGGCCACGGGCGCTTCGTTGTGGACCACGGCCAAGGTCGGCGGCGGCGAACTCGGTCGCAGCGCCGGCCAACTGGTGAAGTTTCTGGACCTGATCGAGCGCATGGCGGCAGAAATTGCCGATTTGCCCCTCTCGCAAGCGACCGAGATCGTCATCGAGCGCTCAGGGCTTCGCGACCATTACAAGAAAGAAAAAGGCGAGCAGGCCGAAACCCGGCTCGAAAACCTGGACGAACTGGTCAACGCCGCGCGCAGCTTCGAGGAGCCCGACGAAGAGGGCATCTCACCGCTCATGGCGTTTTTGACCCATGCCGCGCTGGAGGCCGGCGGCGAGCAGGCCGGTGCGGGCGAAGACGCGGTGCAGTTGATGACGCTGCATTCGGCCAAGGGCCTCGAATTTCCCGTCGTGTTTCTGGTCGGCCTGGAGCAGGGCTTGTTCCCGCACCAGCGCGCGGTGGACGAAGGCGGCCTGGAGGAGGAGCGCCGGCTTTGCTATGTGGGCATGACGCGGGCGATGAGCCGGTTGTTTTTGTCCCATGCGCAAATCCGCCGCCTGCACGGTACGGAAAACGTGGCGATGCCCTCGCAGTTCCTGCGCGATATTCCCGCCGAACTCGTCGTCGAAACGCGGCCCCGCGCCGCGATTTTGCGGCCGGCGTTTGCGCCTCAGGGTTATCGGCCCCCTGCCACGAAATCGCCGTTTGGCACGGCAACGCTCAAGGAAACCGGCGTCGGCGGTTTTTCGCTCGGCCAGCGGGTGCGCCATCCAAAATTTGGCGAAGGCACGATCCTGAATTTTGACGGCGACGACGTGCGCGCGCGGGTCGAGGTGCGCTTTCGCGAAGCCGGCACCAAGTGGTTGATGCTGGCGTACGCGAACCTGTCGGGAATTTAATGTCACGCATCGCACACGTGGCGCGTCTGGCGCCTGTACTGCGCGCGCGGTTTGATCAACGTGTCGAGGAATTCCTCGCGCACAAACAATTTTACGGCTGCAACGGACTGGTCGTGACCGAAACCATGCGCTCATTGACCGCGGGCCTGGCGTGTTTGCTGGTTCTGCGCCCACAGGCGCAGGTATTCCCCAGGCTACGATCGGTGCTGTTGTATCCGTCCGCATTTCTGGTGCCGCAGCGCGAGCCGGATGAGTTCGGCCTGGTGTCCGATGAGCCTCAGGAGCAGATCGGCGAATCCTGGGAGGACCAGCGCGTGGTGCTGTCGTGGGCGGATGTCGAAACCGCGCTGGAGGGCGACGCCGTCAATGTGGTGGCGCATGAGTTCGCGCATCAGCTCGACATTGGTCAGGGATTCCCGGCCGGCGTCGATCCCGCGCGCTGGGCGCCGGTGATGCAGCGGGAATTTGAGCGGTTGCAGCGCCACCGCCGGCCCCCGGTACTGGATACCTACGGCGCCGAGGGCCCGGAAGAATTTTTTGCGGTGGCGACCGAGGCGTTTTTCCAGCGCGGCGCGGACCTGAAACTGCATCACGGCGAACTGTACGAACTGTTGCGCGATTTCTACTGCCTTGAAACGGCTTAGGCCTGGACCTTCATCAGTACGTTCTGCACCTTGTTTTCAGACAACCGAGACATGATCGCGTGCAGCTTGGCCAGGTCTTTTTCCGGGCCAATGCGCACGCGAAACCAGTTCTGGTTGTTGTCGATGGTCACCTGCTCGATGCGCGACTCGA
Organism: uncultured Gammaproteobacteria bacterium; assembly: GCA_963807375.1. Lineage (GTDB taxonomy): Bacteria > Pseudomonadota > Gammaproteobacteria > Nevskiales > Nevskiaceae > JACPFV01. The sequence goes on along the minus strand of CAWEBP010000003.1, from coordinate 625,400 downwards.
TGCCCAGCAGCGCCAGTTGCGCCTTTTGTTCTTCGGCCTGTTTGCGCTCGCGGTAGGAGCCGACCTGGATCACGTAGGAACCCGGCTCGGCGATGGCCGCCGGTTTTTCGGCCGTCGTTTCGCCGCGCGGGATCACCACCTCGTAGCTGGGCAGCAGCTCATAAAATGAAAAACGCGAAGGTTCCTTGGGCGGCACCACGATCGGCGCTTTCTTGATCGTTGACTTGTCCCGGGTCGCCATGACCTCGGTCGGTGGAATTGGCTTGGCGATGTAGATCACCGCGGCGACAGCCAAGCCCATGGCAAGCCCTGTGAGGCCCCAGACCCAACCCGGCATTTCATTCTTGCCGCGGGCGTGGCGCCCGCCGTGATTGCCGCGCTGACCAAAATCCTTTGCCATGCTTTACATCCTATCGGGCGCGGAGACGCCGAGCAGGCCTAAGCCGTTTTTCAGCACCACGCCGGTGGCCTTGACCAGCGCCAGCCGCGCATGGCGCAAGCCGGCGTCGTCCACCAGAAAGCTGTGCGCGTTGTAATAGCTGTGCAGGGCGTCGGCGACTTCGCGCACATAAAACGAAATCGTGTGCGGCTCATAGTGCCGGGCCGCCGCCTGCACGGTTTCGGGATAGCGGCCGAGCACGGTCAGCAGAGGCTTTTCCTGGGGTTCGATCAGGCGCGCAAGTTCGGCCACGCCCGCGGGTCTCGTCGTAGACCAACCCGCGCTCGGCGGCCTGGCGGAACACGCTGGCGATGCGCGCGCAGGCGTACTGCACGTAATACACCGGGTTTTCGTTGGTCTTTGAGCGGGCAAGCTCGATGTCGAACTCCAGGTGCTGGTCGTGCGAGCGCATCAGGAAGAAGAAGCGCGTCTCGTCGCGGCCCGCCTCGGCGATCAGGTCTTTCAGCGTCACGAAATTGCCGCTGCGCTTGCCCATGCGCCCCGACGACAGCGTGACGAACTGGATCAGCGGAATGCGCAGCGCATCGTTGCGGCCGGTCAAGGCCTCGATCGCGGCACGCATGCGCACCAGCAGGCCGTGGTGATCCGCGCCCCAGACATCGAGCAGCAGCGGCAGCCACGCGACAGCTTGTCGACGTGATAAGCCAGGTCGTTGCCGAAGTAGGTCGGCGTGCCGTTGGCGCGCACCAGCACGCGGTCCTTGTCGTCGCCCGCCTCGGTGGTGCGAAACCACAGCGCGCCGTCCTTTTCGTAGGTATGGCCCGAGGCGATCAGCTCGGCGCGCGCGCTTTGGCGCGAGCCCCGACTCCACCAGATCGCGCTGCTCGGAATACCAGCGGTCGAAGCGCACGCCAAACGTCTCCAACGTGGTGCGGATGTCAGCGAGCTGGTCTTCGACCGCCAGCTTCTGCACCGCCGCGTAGTCGGCGCCGAGCAATTTTTTCGCTCGCGCAATCAGGGCGTCGAGATAAGTTTCCTGCCGCGCCTTGATCTCCTCTTTCTGCGCGTCGCTGACGTCATCGGGCAACAATTCATCGGACGCCAGGCCGGTGGCGATGTCCGCCGCGGCACGGCGCAGCGCCGCGCCGTGAGCGTCTTTCAATTTCGCCGCGGTGGCGCGGATGTAATCCGCCGGGTAGCCGCGTGAAGGAAATGGGGCGGTCTCGCCGCACAACTCCAGGTAACGCAGCCAGACGCTGAGCGTGAGCACGTCCACCTGACGGCCCGCGTCGTTGATGTAGTACTCGCGCCAGCACCTGCCAGCCGCTTGCGGCGAGCATGTTCGAGAGCGCATCGCCGTAGGCGGCGCCGCGGCCATGGCCGACATGCAGGGGGCCGGTGGGGTTGGCCGAGACGAACTCGACCAGGATTTTGCCGCGCGATCCGGAATCGTCGCGGCCGTATTTTTCGCCCGCCGCGAGAATTTCGGGCACCACCGCCTGAAACGAGTCGGCAACGAGGAAAAAGTTGATGAACCCCGGCCCCGCGATTTCGACTTTGGCAACGAGCTTCGAGGCCGGCAGGTTTTTAACCAAGGCTTCAGCCACCGCGCGCGGCGGTTTGCCCAGCGGCTTGGCCAATGCCATGGCGAGATTACTGGCGAAGTCGCCGAGCTTGCGATCCTTGGTGGCGTCAATCTGGATCGGCGGCGCGGTTAACGACGCGCCAGTGTCGGCGAGCAGTTTGTCCAGCGAGGCGCGCAACAAGTCTTGCAGATGGGCTTTCACGACGGCATCAACGAGAAAAAGGGCGGCAAGTTTAGCTTGGGTGGCCCACCCGCTTAGGGCACTTTTTGTGCGGTTTACGCCGGGTTGAAAAAACCAGTGGTACTAAAAGTGTACCACTGGTTTTGGGATGCCCTCGAAAAAGAGCTCAAATCGGCTCCAAGCGGGTGGGGTGCTTGAACGCATCCGCACGCACGATCTGGGCGATCCGTCGGATTCGCTCGGCTTCTGCATAGGGCCGCGCCGGTTGCTTGCCCCACACCGGCGAGGGCCACGCGCCGTCGGTTTTGTAGCGCACGATGTGGTGCACGTGCAGTTGCGGCACGACATTGCCGAGCGCGGCGACGTTGAGCTTGTCGCCCTTGAAGATTTCCATCAGCCATCGCGATAGCGCGGCGGATTCGTCCCAGAGTTGCTGGCGGTCGCGGTCGTCGAGCTCGTGAATCTCGCGGATGGCGGGGCGGCGCGGCACCAGGATCACCCACGGATAATTGGCGTCGTTCATCAGCAGCAATCGGCTCAGCGGAAAATCACCGAGCGCAAAACAGTCCTGTGCCAGTTGGGGATGCAGCTCGAAATCCGTCCTCATGCGTTGGGTTTTCCTTTCTGCCGATGAGCTTGCTTCCATTACACTGCGGCCCCGCAAAAATATTCTAGGGGATTCACCATGGCGAAAACCGCCCTGATTGCCGGCGCAACGGGACTGGTGGGCCGCGCGCTGCTCGAAAAAGCGCTGGCCGCCGACGATTATTCGCACGTCATCGTGCTGGGCCGCACGTTGCCGGCGGCGCGCTCACAGAAACTCAAATTCATCGTCAGCGATTTTTCCGATCTCGAAACGCTCGGGGCGCAATGCGCTGCCGATGACGTGTTTTGCAGCCTTGGCACCACGCTGCGCCGCGCCGGCAGCAAGGCCGCCTTTGAGCGCGTCGATTACCACATGGTGGTGGACCTGGCGCGCGCGACGCAAAAGTCCGGCGCGAAAAAATTTATCGTCGTCTCGGCCGCGGGCAGCTCGATGCGCTCGCCGTCGTTCTATTCGCGGGTCAAGGCGCGCATGGAGCGGGCAGTCAGCGAGGCCGGATTCGCCACGGTGCACATCGTGCGGCCTTCCCTGTTGCTGGGTGAGCGCGGAGAATTCCGGCCATTTGAATGGCTGGCGCAAAAACTCTCGCCACTGCTGACGAAGATGCTCGACGGGCCGCTGAAGAAATACCGGCCGGTTCAGGCCGAGGCGGTGGCCGAGGCGATGATGCAGCTCGCACGACGCGAAGACACCGGCGTAAAAATCCACCACCTGCCGCTGGAATAACCCTCGCTGTTCAGCCTTGGTTTGCTGCTTAGGCGAATCCGCCGAGCGGGACGAGAGGCGGAGTTTTGATCAGGGCTGCGGTGGCCCCGGGATCACGTAATAAAACACGGCAAGCCAGTGCAACACGCTGCCGGCCAGCACGAACAGGTGCCAGATGGCATGGTGATAGCGCAGGCGCTGCCACAGGTAAAACGCAACGCCGCCGCTGTAGGTCAGCCCGCCGGCCAGCAATAGCGCCAGCCCGCCGGGGGGCACGGATTCCAGCAGGGGCCGCACGGCCACCAGCGCGCACCAGCCCATCGCCAGATAAATCCCCAGCGAGAGTTTTTCGTATTTGCCGGTGGTGAAAATCTTGAATGCGACGCCGGCCAGCGCCAGCCCCCAGGTGAAGGTGAACAAAGACCAGCCCCACGGCCCGCGCAGCGTCACCAGCGTAAACGGGGTGTAGCTGCCGGCAATCAGGAAATAAATCAGCGAATGGTCGAGCACCCGCAGCACACGCTTGGCGCGCGGCAGGGGGATGGCGTGGTAGAGCGTCGAGGCGGTGTACATCAGCACCAGCGTGCTGCCAAAAATGCTGCACGCAACGATGTGCCAGAAGTCGCCATAGAGCGTCGCGCGTGCCACCAGCACGACCAGGCCCACCAACGCCAGCAGCGCGCCGAGCCCATGGGTGCTGGCATGCGCGATTTCTTCGCCGAGGGTGTAAAGATTCTCCGCGCCGCTGAACGCCGGGCGCGCGAGCGGCTGCCTTAGCGCAATGCGCTGGTCAGGGGAGCCGTGGCTGCGACGATCCTTGTTCTGGCGCCGCTCCGGCCCCTTGTACGGTGCTTCACTAATTCGCTCTCTCCACGCGCAGCGTGCTGCCCTCGGCCAGGATCACCTTGACGCGCGTACCGGCGGCGACATCCGCACCCGCCACGCGCCACTGGGTGTCATCAACATGCAACTTGCCGACGCCGTTGACGATTGGCGTATCCAGCGTGAACACGCGCCCCACGTACGAATCGCCGCGGCGGTTCAAGGTGGGCTGATCGCTGGGCTTGATCGCGGGCCGGTAGCGATGCCACATCCAGACGCTGACCATGGACAACGCCGCAAACAGCCCAAACTGGACTTGCCACGACGGCGCCGACACCAGCATCACACCGCCGACAACGGCGGCGGCAAACGCCACCCACAGCAAGTAGAACGTACCGGTCGGCGGTCAATTCCAAAATCAGCAAACCCAGCGCCAACACCCACCAGTGCCAGAACTCCAGATTTTCAATCGCCATGACTCACCTCCGGCAATCAGGTTGCGGATTTGGATATTGATACACCGGCGTTTTTCGCCAGCTCGGTGATACCGCCGATGGCGCCGATCACGCTGCTGGCCTCCAGCGGCATCAGCACCAGTTTCTGGTTCGGGCTGGTGGCGATGCGCGCCAGTGCCTCGATGTACTTGGTCGCGACGAAGTAATTCACCGCCTGGATGTCGCCCTTGGCGATGGCCTGACTCACCATCAGCACGGCCTTGGCCTCGGCCTCGGCCTGGCGCTCGCGCGCCTCGGCGTCGCGAAACGCGGCTTCCTTGCGGCCTTCGGCATCGAGGATCGCCTGCTGTTTCTCGCCTTCGGCGGTGAGAATCTGCGACTGGCGCTCGCCCTCGGCCTTGAGCATCGCCGACTGGCGTATCGCCCTCGGCTTCGAGAATTGCGGCGCGCTTGTCGCGCTCGGCCTTCATCTGCCGGCCCATGGAGTCGACCAGGTCCGCCGGCGGGCGGATGTCCTTGATCTCGACGCGCGTGACCTTGATGCCCCACGGCGTGGTGGCGTTGTCGACCACACTCAGCAGCTTGGTGTTGATGTGATCGCGCTGGCTCAGAAGCTCGTCCAGATCCATCGAGCCCATCACCGTGCGCAGGTTGGTCTGCGACAGCTGCATGATCGCGTACTCGAGGTTCTGCACCTCGTACGCCGCCTTGGCCGCGTCGAGCACCTGGTAGAACACCACGCCGTCGACACCGACCATGGCGTTGTCCTTGGTGATGATCTCCTGGCTGGGCACGTCGAGCACCTGCTCCATCATCGACAGCTTGCGCGCCACGCGGTACACAAACGGCACCATGATGTGCAGGCCCGGCTGATACGTCGTGACGTACTTGCCGAAGCGCTCGATGGTGTATTCCGTGCCCTGCGGCACGACGACCACGCCCTTGATGACGGTGAAGATCGCGAAGATCGCCAGAACGATGAAAAAAGTGCTCATGCCATGTCCCCCTCTGTAAGTTTTACGATTCTAGGCCAATGCCGATGACGCGGCTGTGGCCGCCAGCGATTTGATGCGCTCCACCATCGAATAAAAACCGTTGCGCCGGTTCATGGTGATCTGGCTTTCCAGCCCCAGCCGGCCGAACACGGCGGCGATATCCATGTCGAGAATCTCGCGCGGCGTCTTGCCCGAGCACAGCTTGAACAGCAGCGCGATCAGGCCCTTGACGATGTGCGCGTCCGAATCGCCGTGAAAACTCAGCGTCACCGGCGGGCCCGGGCTAACCTGATGCGTCAGCCACACCTGCGACATGCAGCCACGTACCTTGGTGGCCTCAGTCTTTTCGGATTCCGGCATCGGCGGCAATTTGCGGCCGATCTCGATGAGATAGCGGTAACGCTCCTCCCATTCGCCGAGCAATTCAAAGGTGTCTACCAATTCGTCCACGTTCATGGATTCATTGTAAGGCGGGGCTATACTCCGCCCCCGATTTTTGACCAAAAAGCCTTTCATGACCCGTTCCAGCGGCCGCGCGCCAAACCAGCTACGCCCGATTTCGATCCAGCGCGGCTTCACCCGGCATGCCGAAGGCTCGGTGCTGGTCAGCTTTGGCGAAACCAAGGTCATCTGCACCGCCAGCGTCGATGAGCGCATCCCCGCGTGGAAGAAGGAAAAAGGCGGCGGCTGGGTCACGGCCGAATACGGCATGCTGCCGCGCGCCACCCACGACCGCAGCCGGCGCGAAGCCGCCGCCGGCAAACAGGGCGGCCGCACGCTCGAAATCCAGCGCCTGATCGGCCGCGCCTTGCGCGCCTGCGTCAACCTCGACGCGCTCGACGGCATCCAGATCACGCTCGACTGCGACGTGATCCAGGCCGACGGCGGCACGCGCACGGCGGCAATCACCGGCGGTTATGTCGCGCTCACCGACGCGATCCAGTCGCTGGTCAAGCGCGGCGTGATCAAGAAAAACCCCATGCTCGGCCAGATTGCGGCGGTCAGTGTCGGCATCTGCAACGGCACGCCGGTGCTCGACCTCGAATACACCGAGGATTCGACCGCCGAGGCCGACGTCAACGTGGTGATGAACGACGCCGGTCATTTCATCGAGGTGCAGGGCACCGCCGAAGGCCACGCTTTTCGTCGCGAAGAACTCGACGCCATGCTCGACCTCGCCGCCACCGGCATCCGCGAGCTGATGGAGTACCAGCGCAAGGCGCTGGCGGGCTAACGTTGCGGTTCAGGGGTGCACCGAGACACCGCCAGCAAAACGAAATCCAGTTGTTTGGCGCGTCCCATGGAACCGCTGGTTACTGGTTGGCTGCCACCCTACGCCACGACGAGCAGCGCGATATACGGAACCAGGTTGAACAGAATAATGCCTATTTTGTAAGTCCCCATCGCCGCGTAATGGATGGTATCGAATTGTTCAACCGGCAAACGAAACCATCGACCGTGGAATCGATGCATCCAGTCATGAGCAAATATGAAGAACAGAAACCACAACAGCAGAACACCATAGTTGATGACAGCGCACCACCCGAGGACACAACGCAATGTCTCAATACTTATAGCGATTCTCCTTGGCAGCTAACGCACAGGTTCAGCGGCGCCGTCCGCTGGAACCGTTGGTTAGGCCACATTGCCGCCGCTTTGCGTCAGCGATAGCAGTAGGTCAGCCAGCCGTTCGGGTGTTGAGAAGAACGGTGAGTGATCGGTGTCGATTGTCAGCACAGACTTGCAGGGTAGAGACGCCACCATTCTTCTTTGAAGTTGCAGGGGAATTGCTCGATCTCGAAGACACTCAATGTAGAAGCGCGGGACAGAGCCAAAGTTCGCGTCGGTGATTTGCATCGGAGTGCCGGCTGGCCCTCGCGGCTCAGGCTTTAGGAGTAGCGTCGAAAGAGCGATATCCTCAGCCGAAGACTCGTTGTAGAACGTCTCTCTGAGCGCCTCTACTCGCACCGAGGAACTTTGTCCGTCCGCAGCAGCGACGAGATTCGGGAGAATCAAAGATGTCCCGTCCGACGCGAGAAGCTGCCCCAAAGACTCGCCATCACGCAACAAGCCTGCCGTAACGTAAATAAGTTGCTCGACCTTGTTTGGAAGCCTCTCTGCAACGGTGCTCAGGAGAAGTCCACCTCGGCTATGTCCTACAAGGGTTACTCGCCCAGCTTGCGAATCGACAAGTTGGCAGATTACATCCGTCCACGAAGCGAGCGAAACCTGTCCCAAGGGTGTCGCATCTCGTCCGAGGCTCGGAAGATCCGGGGCAAAGACTTGGTGACCATGGCTCCTGAGCCGTGGAATCACTTTGTACCAGCACCATGCTCCGTGCCACGCACCGTGAATCAGAATGAACGTAGTCATGTTGCCCCCGCTCTGTTAAATGTGGCCTAACGCTCGCGTTCAGCCGGCGGGCCGCGCGAAGCGAGGCCCGTCCGCGTGGAACGCGTTGTTAGAAGGCGACTTGCTCACGGCTTGAGCTCATCGGGGTCTTTGAGACCTATTCGGATCAGATCCCCAACCTTCAGGCCCATGTTGCTATTACCCAAATCCTTTCGGATTGCTTTATACAGCTGGTCCATGGCCAAGAGTATGTTTCCGCTGCCGGACCCCGTTATTCGCCTAAACCTCAGCCATCCCGTTATCACACCCGGAGACGCCCAGAGAATTAGACCTCTGTTTAGTTTTGTGAAATCCTTTCGTAACCAGTCAGGAACGTTGCCATCAGCAAACTCCTCGTCTTTGATCTTCCCGTGTTGGAATTTCTCAACGATGTCAAAAAAGATGCTGTAGACCTCGATCTTGCTTGCTCGGTGGCTCTCAGCAATGTCTCGGCTCTTGGAGTGCCACTGCGCGTAACCAAGGCCTAGTAGCCCAAGGAACGCAGTGGTCAACGCGGCGGCGACTGAAGGGTCGAGGGAGCGAAGCCACGTTGCCGCTGTGGTGAATGCTAGCCACCCGACCGCCCCCAGTACGACGAGCGTGGTAACCACGACAATCCACTGGCGCACTTTCATGTCGCCTTCTAACGCCTAGGTTAAGCCGCCGGCCGCGCCGAAGGCGCGGCCGGTCGGCTTTAACCAATGGTTGGGCGTCACGCGCCCCAGTCTGGGAGTGGAACGGCTGATGTTTCGATGCATTTGATCAAGCTCCCTCGAAGCAGCCGAATGGATTGTTGCCAACGGATCCTTTATGTCTTGAATTTCAATCCAGCGACCGTGCACAGCGTCGCACCTGTGTTTATAGAGCAAACGAACATCCTCGGACGACGCGCCCGGCATCCAGGATTCGATTCGTCTTGCCAATGATTTTGTGACTCCAGAGTCGTTCTGATCTCCGAACATGGCCTCCAGTGCGCTCCAAACATTTGCGAGTGCAAGACGCGGATCGGCCGTGTGGTTCCAGGTATAAGCGATGTTAAACGCAAGACCAAACCGACGTGATTGCGTGTGATCCCGCAAGCGAAATGCCTCCTCATAGTGGGCACCCGCCCAAGCAAGCTTCTTAGCGGTGAGTTCTGCATTGGGACCGTCAATGGCAATGTGTCTTGGTATGTCATCCAGAAGACGAAATGAAATGCTTTGGTCTTTCACCGCAGCTACGGTGTCCCACGAGACGGAGGACGATGCTGGGCAGCTAAAGCGAATCAATACCTTGCAGTTTGAGTAGGGCAATCAAATGCCAAGCAAGATCGTGCGCTGCCTCAACATCTAGGTTGAGCTGCTTTGTAGCTGACCCTCCGATGAGCAGTTCCGCGGAAAGGTGCCCCGAATGTCGCGATACCCCAAGGTAGTCAGTATTCCGCAAGTTCGCTGCGCGGCACACATGCACAACTCCCGGTGGGTTTGAGAGTCTCCGTACTGCAATGAACTCTGGAATGATGTCGTAGTGCCCTTCTACGAGAGTGCACCCTTTAAGCCCTACAAAGAGTTGAGCATCTGCAATCTGCTGCTGCAACGCCTTTGCTCGAGCCTCAGCTAGTTCGAGCGGCTTTGCCAAAGCCAGAAATCTTTCCGCGCGGTCGAGAAGTGAGTCCGTCATGACGCCCAACGCTCAGGTTAAGCCGACGGTCAACGCGACGCGTTGACCGTCGGCTTGAACCGTTGGTTGGGCCGCTCAGGTCAGTTTCGTGCCCGCCTTCATGAGAGCGAGCATGGCGCCCGTGTTGTTTGTATTGTCTGCCATGGCTCTGATGAGTTGCCCGGCTCCTGCTAGCAACAGGCCCATTAGTGTGAAGAGAAGGGAAAAGCCCGCAACACCCGCAGCAACCATTTTTTGCGCGTCTTGCCGCGCATCATCGGCTAAGGCGCCAGCGCCCATTAGGCCGGCCAAACTCGCGATGATTACGAGCCACCCTACAAAAGCAATGACAGCTCCGACAAATCGAGTTGCGCCGTATTTCGCATCGTAACCAGTAACCATGTTGCACCCCCCTTTAGATGTGCCGCTGCTGAAAGTGAAACGTTGCGAACCCCATAGCGGCGATGTAGGGGTTCGGTGAAGCCCAACGCACAGGTTCAGCCGCGCCGAGCGCAGCGAGGGAAGCCCCGCGAAGCGGGGCCGTCGGCTGGAACCGTTGGTTGGGCTTCATTTCTGCAGCAGCTCCAGACCTCGCTTTCTGTCGTCGGTTGAGAGGTGCTCGTCCAAGACCTGTAATGCTTTTTCAGCTTCTTCATCGCCCCCATTGACCGCCCTCGAATACCACGCAAACGCCTCAGCTAGATCAGGTGTGGTGCCCGTGCCTCTTTCATAGCACGCGCCGAGTGCGTGCTGAGAAGCTGCGAAGCCCTGCACGGCTGCACGGCGCCACCACTCAAATGCTTCATGTTCGTTCTTAGCAACGCCGACGCCCTGCTCATGGAACCAACCCATGAAATGCTGAGCATCAGGGATGCCGTCATTGGCTAGGCGCTGCGCTATTGAAACAGCCGCTGCGTAGTTCGCATCGTTTATCGCCTGCACTACTGCCAGCATGGCTTCCTCGAGACTGGCCGGGTGCGCCATTGCTCTTATGAAGCCCAACGCCGGCGCTCAGCCGGCGCCGAGGGCCGCAGGCCCGCAGGGCGTCCGAGTGGACGTGCGGTCTGGAGCGCCTCGTTAGTGCGTCTTTCTCAGACACTCCGAGATCCTGCAGCTGCTTCTCTACCGTTCTCAAGCTCAGTCAGCGTTGTCTCTGCTCCCCGACCAAGCCCTTACGCACTCCAACGCCGTAAAAAAGTAGAAGAGAGAGAAAAGGTAGCCGACCACTGCAAGGGGCGGTGCAAACTGGCCCAACAATGATGCGAGCACCGAAGCCACGAGAGCTTTCGTGATGCCTTCCATGGCGCATAAATCCGAGGCTCAAGGAAGCTGCTCGTTTCTTCGCTGCCTCCCGACGTGAGGGCCTTCGCTCTGCCAAAGTCGCGAAGCAGCGGGCCTTCCGAACGCCAACGCTAATGGCAGCAGCCTTGCCGAAATGAAAGCGCAGCCTTTTGACCAGCCCACATGATCAATGCGAACAGCGCGGACCCCAGGACCCCTTGAAAGATCGCGGGCCACTGAAGGAAGGTCGAAACCCAAGAGCTCATTGAGTACTCCTGAGATGCCTAACGCCGGCGCTCAGCCGCGTGGCCGTAGCCCGCGGGGCGAGACCGTCGCCTGGAGCCGCCTGGTTAGGAGCGCCCATTCCGGCAGACGGCTCCGTGCGCTACCCAACGGAGCATGCTCCGAGCGCTGTCTTGGCGCCGCCAAATATTAGTGAAGTGCGATTTAGTCGGCGGCCAACACTGAGATTCCGAGCATGGTCAATAAGAAGGCCAGCGAAGCCGATGCGCCCTTGGCATGTAGCGCATTGAGACGAATGTGATGGGCCGCACCTAGAGCGACGACGGCCGAGGCGCCAAACCAAGACACCTGAAGATCGCGTTCAGATGTGCCGCGCCTGCGCTAGCACGTAGCGGCACTGCCAGAAGGCCCCAAATCCCACAACCGCGCTGAGCAGCACCATGCTGCGTAGGGAGAAGCCCTAGATCCATTCTGTGCACGCCCAACTACAATTAGACGACAAGTGTGTCGTATAACCAAGACTGCATTGTCGTAAAATCTTGGTATCGTTACTACAACTATATGAATTAATTAGTTTCATTTTATTTGTATGGACACGAATGCCGGATAAAACGACAAATTCCGATTCACCCCGTTTGCTCGATCAGGTGCGTGAAAAAATCCGCACTCGACACTACAGCTTGCGAACTGAGGAAACTTACGTTCACTGGATTAAACGCTTCATTCTGTTCCACGGCAAGCGGCACCCGCGCGAGATGGGCGCGCCGGAGGTGGAGGCATTTCTTACCGCGCTGGCGACACAGGCCAAGGTCGCGGCGAGCACGCAGAATCTTGCGCTGGCGGCGATTCTGTTCCTATACCGCGACGTGCTGGATATTGAGTTGCCGTGGCTGAAGGACGTGGTGCGCGCCAAAAAGCCGCAGCGGCTGCCCACGGTGCTGACGCGGCGAGAGACGGGCGCGCTGCTTGAGCGTCTGGACGACGACACAACGGGGTTGATCGTGCGGCTGCTCTATGGAGCGGGTCTGCGCTTGATGGAAGGGCTGCGCCTGCGCGTGAAGGATGTGGACCTGGAGCGCCGCGAGATCATCGTGCGCGAGGGAAAGGGTGGCAAAGATCGCGTCACGCCGCTGCCCGAGGCGCTGATCGCGCCAATGCGCGGGCATTTGGATCGGCGCCGGACGCTGTTTGACGAGGCCGTGAAGGCGGGCCATGCGGACGTTTGGATGCCGGATGCGCTGGCGCGCAAGTACCCCGGCGCAGTCCGTGAATGGGGCTGGCAATACGTGTTTGTGGCGCGCTCGCTGTCCACCGACCCGGTCAGCGGCGCGGTGCGCTATCACCACGTGGAAGAAAAACCGGTGCAGCGTGCGGTCAAGCGGGCTGCCGATCTGGCGCGAATCGCCAAGCCCGTCTCGCCGCATGTGCTGCGTCACTCGTTTGCCACGCATTTGCTCGAAGCCGGCTACGACATCCGCACCGTGCAGGAGTTGCTCGGTCACTCCGATGTGAGTACGACGATGATCTACACGCATGTGTTGAATCGGGGCGGGCGCGGCGTGGTCAGCCCGCTGGATTCGCTTTGAGCACATCCGTCGTACTCGCCAGCCGCAATGCCGGCAAGCTGGCGGAAATGCAGGCTTTGTTCGCACCGCTGGGCTGGACTCTAAAGCGTGTTTCCGAATTCGCCGACGTCAGCCCGGACGAAACCGAGCCCACGTTTACCGGCAATGCGCTGTTGAAGGCGCGTCACGCCGCGCGAGTTTCCGGCCTGCCGGCGCTGGCCGATGACTCCGGCCTGTGCGTGGATGCACTCGGTGGCGTGCCCGGCGTGGAGTCCGCTTATTACGCCGGCAAGCCCTCAAACGATGCCGCCAACAACCAGAAACTATTGCGCGAGCTTGGCGGTGCGCCAGATGAAAAACGAGGCGCGCAGTTTGTCTGCGTGATGGCCTATGTGCGCAACGCCGACGACGCCGTGCCCGTAATTGCGCAAGGCCGTCTTGGCGCGGCAGCATCCTGCGCGAGCCACGCGGCCGCAACGGGTTTGGTTATGACCCGCTTTTTTTCGTGCCCACGCACCAATGCTCATCCGCCGAATTGCCGCCGGGGGTTAAAAACAGCATCAGCCATCGCGGGCAGGCCGCCGCGCTGCTTGCTCGCAGAAATTGCGTGGCTGATATTCCGCTGTCGCTGTACATCCACTTTCCGTGGTGCGTGAAGAAGTGCCCGTACTGCGACTTCAATTCGCACGGGCTGCGGGGCGATATTCCCGAATCAGATTACGTAGACGCCTTGCTGCGCGATCTTGATTACGAGCTGCGCGAGCCAGAAACGCGGCCGCTGGTTTCAATCTTCATGGGTGGCGGCACGCCCAGCCTGTTTTCAAGCGCGGCGATGGCGCGCGTACTGGACGGTGTACGGCAGCGGCTGGCTTTTGCAGCGGATATCGAGATCACCCTCGAAGCCAACCCCGGCACCGCCGACGCCGAAAACTTTGCGGGCTATCGCAAAGCGGGCGTCAATCGGTTGTCTATTGGCGTGCAGAGCCTCAATGCCGCGCACCTCCAAGCGCTCGGCCGTATTCACGGCCCCGACGAGGCCCGGCACGCGTTGCAACTGGCTCGGGCGGCGGGCTTCGACAACATCAACCTCGACCTGATGTATGCGCTGCCCCAACAAACACCCGCCGAGGCCGAGGCCGATGTCCGCGCGCTATGCGCGCTGGCCCCCGAACACATTTCGTTTTATCACTTAACGCTTGAACCCAACACCGAATTCCACGCGCACCCACCACCGCTGCCCGACGAAGATGCGGCGTGGGCAATGCAGGAGCATGGGCAGGCGATCCTTGCCGAACACGGCTATGCCCAATACGAAGTGTCGGCGTACGCAAAACCGGGCCGGCGCAGCCGGCACAACCTCAATTACTGGCAGTTTGGCGACTACCTTGGCATTGGCGCCGGCGCGCATGGCAAGCGCAGCCATGGCGACACGATCGTCCGCCGTGCGCGCCAGAAACACCCAAAGAGTTATCAGGAAACGGCGGGCTTAGCCGTGTGCCTGCAAGAAAACAAAGCCGTGCCGGCGTCGGATTTGCCGGTTGAATACACGATGAATGCGCTGCGCCTCAACGAAGGATTCGACCTGGCAGACTTTACCCACCGCACCGGGCTACCCGCCACGGCACTGGAAGCCTCACTGGCAAAAGCCCAGCAGCGCGGTCTGGTGGAGTGCGACGCCAGCCGGGTGCGGCCAAGCCCGCTGGGCCGCACCTACCTTAACGAGCTCACCGGGCTGTTTTTGCCATGACCGTCACGGAAGTTTTTAAGGATTGCCCCTATTGCGGCGAGCGGATCGGCCTTGATGTGGACACCAGCGCCGGCGATCAGGACTACACCGAAGACTGCTCGGTGTGCTGCCAGCCGATCCTGGTGCGCGTGCGGCCCGAGGGCCGGCGGCTTGGCGTTGAGCTGGAGCGTGAGAACGGTTGAGCGGGGCCGGGTTGCCCCAGACCCAGCGCGCTATTACACTGCGCGCCCTTTTCGATTTGCCCGTGTTTCTCCGAGACTCCCATGAAGGCTGAAATCCATCCCGGTTACAAGGTCGTGAGCGTTGTCTGCAGCTGCGGCAACAAGTTCACCACCCGCTCCACCTATTCCAAGGAAGCCATGCAGATCGAAGTCTGCTCGGTCTGCCACCCGTATCTACACCGGCAAGCAGAAGGTCCTCGACACTGGCGGCCGCGTCGACAAGTTCAAGAAGCGTTACGCCGGCAAGGTTCAGACCGCGGCGGCCAAAGGCGCCGAAGCTACAACCTGATCTGCCCGCGTGTGCAAAAAAGCCGCGCACCTGCGCGGCTTTTTTATTTGTTCTTATGTTTCATAAATGTCGCGTCACGGACGTCGCGATCTTTTACAGGGATGTAAATTACGCCCATGAATGATTCGCCCGAAGACTCACTGACCGACGCGCTAAAAAAGGCTGCGCTCGAGTACCACGAGTTTCCCCAGCCGGGCAAACTGGCCATCGCCATCACCAAGCCGTTTTCGACGCCAGAAGAACTCTCGCTGGCCTATACGCCCGGCGTCGCCGTGCCGGTGCTTGAGATCCAGAAGAATCCTGAAGCGGCCTACCGCTACACCGCCAAGGGCAACCTGGTGGCGGTGATCTCCAACGGCACGGCGGTGCTGGGCCTGGGCAACTGCGGCGCGCTGGCCGGCAAGCCCGTCATGGAAGGCAAGGCGGTGCTGTTCAAGAAATTCGCCGACATCGACGTGTTCGACATCGAGGTCGCCACCGAAGACCCGAAGGAATTCATCGAGACCGTCGAGCGCATCGCGCCGACGTTTGGCGGCATCAACCTGGAAGACATCGCCGCGCCGCATTGCTTTGAGATCGAAGAAGAGCTGATGCGGCGGCTGCGATATCCCGGTATTCCATGACGATCAGCACGGCACCGCCATCGTGCTCTGCGCCGGCCTGCTCAATGCGCTGGAGCTCAGGACAAGAAAATCGAGCACGTGCGTATCGTCTGCCTTGGCGCCGGCGCCGCGGGCATGGCCTCGATGCGGCTGGCGCTCGACCTGGGCGCACGAAAGGAAAACCTGCTGCTGGTTGACCGCAAAGGCGTGATCCACTTGGGCCGCGACCGACCTGAACAAGGAAAAGCGCGAGTTCGCGCTCGCGCCGAGCGAGCGCCAGACCCTGGCCGGGGCACTGGCCGGCGCCGACGTGTTCATCGGTGTTTCCGGCCCTGGCCTGATGAAGCCGGAGACGCTGATGCTGATGAACGAAAACCCGATCGTGTTTGCGCTCAGTCAACCCGGTGCCGGAAATCCTCCCCGAGGCCGCCTGGAGCGTGCGCAAAGACCTGATCATGGCCACCGGCCGCAGCGACTACCCGAACCAGGTCAACAACGTGCTGTGCTTTCCGTTTCTGTTTCGCGGCGCGCTGGATGTGCGCGCCCGCATCATCAACCGCGAAATGAAACTCGCCGCAGTGCGCGCGTTGGCGCAACTGGCCAGGAGCCGGTGCCGGCCGACGTGCTGGCGGCGTATCGCAAAAAGTCGCTATCCTTCGGCACGGACTACATCATTCCCAAACCGCTCGATCCCCGCTTGCGCGACCGCGTCGCACCCGCGGTGGCCCGGGCGGCGGTGGACAGCGGTGTGGCTCGCGCCGGTTATCCGGCGCACTACTAATAATTCAGGGTTAATCGCGGTAATTCAGGGAGTCGCAGATGAGCGCAGCCACGTACAGCCTGGTCAACAACGCCACCGGCGAAAAAATCGATCTGCCCGGCGTTTCCGGCACCATCGGGCCGGTGGGCCTCGATGTGGGCAAGGTCTACGACAAGCTCGATGTCTTCACCTACGACCCCGGCTTCACCTCGACCTGCTCGTGCAAGAGCGCGATCACCTACATCGACGGCGACGACGGCATCCTGCTGTACCGCGGCTACCCGGTAGACCAGCTGGCGCGAGAAATCCACCTTCATCGAGGTCTGCTACCTGGTGCTGCAACGGCGAGCTGCCCACCAAGCCGCAGCTGGAGGCGTTCGACAGCTCGATCCGCAAGCACACCATGATCAACGAGTCGTTGAAGGGGTTCTTCCACGGCTTCAACTACGACGCGCACCCGATGGCGATGCTCACCGGCATCGTCGGCTCGCTGTCGGCGTTCTATCACGACACCACCAACAACAAGGACCCGCGGCACCGCGAGATCTTTGCGCACCGCATGATCGCGAAGATCCCGACCATCGCCGCGGCGGCCTACAAGAAGTACTTCGGTCAGCCGTTCCAGTATACCCGCAGAACAACCTCGACTACTGCTCCAACCTTCTGCACATGATGTTCGCGGTGCCGGCCGAGCCGTACCACGTCGATCCGGTCGCGGCCAAGGCGCTGGACGTGCTGTTCATCCTGCATGCCGACCACGAGCAGAACGCCACCACCTCGACCGTGCGCCTGGCGGGCTCCACCGGCTGCAATCCTTACGCCGCGATGGCCGCCGGCATCGCCGCGCTGTGGGGGCCCGGCGCACGGCGGCGCCAACGAAGCGGTGCTGCACATGCTCGACGAGCATCGGCGACGTGAAGAACGTCGCCGGACTTCATGGCCAAGGTCAAGGACAAGAATTCGCGGCGTGCGCCTGATGGGTTTTGGCCATCGCGTCTACAAGAACTTCGACCCGCGCGCGACCATCATCCGCGAGCAGTGCCACAAGGTGCTCAAGCACTTTGGCAAGCAGAACGATCCGCAGATGGAGCTGGCGCTGAAGCTCGAAGAAATCGCGCTCAACGACGACTACTTCAAGGAGCGCAAGCTCTACCCGAACGTCGATTTCTACTCCGGCATCATCTACAAGGCGCTCGGCATCCCGGTGAACATGTTCACGCCGATGTTCGCGGTCGCCCGCACCGTGGGCTGGGCCGCGCACTGGATCGAGATGACCGCCGACCCGCAGAACCGCATCGGCCGTCCGCGGCAGGTGTACGTCGGCGCGCCGCAGCGCGATTACGCCGAGATTGCCAAGCGCAAGTAGTTTTTTGTTGCCACCCGCTTACGGCCCATAAAAGGCCTTTTGCAGCGGGTGCCAAAAACCAGTGGTACTAAAAGTGTACCACTGGTTTTCGTAACTCGGCCGATTCAGGGCAAAAAGGGTCTCAAGCGGGTGGTGCCGCGATGAGTGCTATGCGCATCGGAATCGGTCCACAATTCAGCGCGAACGGACTGTGCCGATTTGAGGCCGACGCGTGAGGGTTTTTAGTGGCTGCGAACCCTCGCGACCGCCTCGCGCCATCCTGAATAAAGTTGATCAGCGGTTGCCACGGGCATCGCCGGCGAAAAACGCCGCTCGGACTGCCACAGCCGCGAAATATCATCGAGCGAGGAATAAACCCCGGCCTGCAGCCCGGCGAGAAACGCGGCGCCGAGCGCGGTGGTCTCCACCGTCTGCGGCCGCACCACCGGGATCTTCAGCACATCGCTTAAGAATTGCGTCAGCCAGTCGTTGACCACCATGCCGCCATCCACGCGCAGTTCGGTGGGCGCCACCGCATCCGCCGACATCGCCGTGAGCAGGTCGCGGGTCTGGTAACAGACGCTTTCGAGCGCGGCGCGCACGATATGGGCGATGCCCGCATCGCGCGTCAGGCCGAGCACCGCGCCGCGCGCCTCCGGGTCCCAGTAGGGTGCGCCAAGGCCGGTGAAGGCGGGCACCAAGTAAACGCCCGTGGGTGTCGGGGATGCTGCGGGCGATGGCTTCGGTGTCGGCGGCGGTGCTGATCAGCTGTACCGCGTCGCGCAGCCACTGCACCGCGGCGCCGGCGATGAAGATGCTGCCTTCCATCGCGTAGGTGGTTTCGCCCTTGAGCCGGTAGCCCACCGTCGACAGCAGGCGGTTTTTGGACAGCCGCAATTCACCGCCCGTATTGAGCACCATGAAGCAGCCGGTGCCGTAGGTGCTCTTGATCAGCCCCGGCGTGAAGCAGGCCTGCCCGAACAGCGCCGCCTGCTGGTCGCCGGCGATACCGCAGATCGGTATCTCTGCGCCGAACAGTGATTTATCGGTGTGGCCGTAATCGGCGGCGCAATCGCGCACCTCGGGCAACAGGCTTGCCGGTACGCCAAAAAATTCCATCAGCTCCTTGTCCCATTGCTGTGTGCGGATATTGAACAGCAGGGTGCGCGAGGCGTTGGTGGCGTCGGTGGCGTGGACGACCCCGCCCGTGAGTTTCCACAGCAACCAGTGTCCATCGTGCCGAAAGCGAGCTCGCCCTTGCCGGCCTTTTGTTTTGTGCCGGCAACGTTTTCCAGAATCCAGCGGATTTTCGTCGCCGAAAAATACGGGTCGAGCAGCAGGCCGGTTTTTTCGGCGAGCTTCAGGTCGGTTTCATCCGAATGATGCTGCTTGCAAAAATCCGTCGTGCGCCGGTCCTGCCAGACGATGGCCGGGTGCACCGGCTTGCCGCTGCGGCGCTCCCACACCACCGTGGTTTCGCGTTGGTTGGTGATGCCGATGGCCGCGATGTCCTTGGCCGCGAGCTTCGCGTTTTCGAGCGCGCCGCGCGTCACCGCCAGCACGTCCTGCCAGATGTGTTCGGGGTCGTGCTCGACCCAGCCGGCCTTGGGATACGACTGCGGCAATTCGACCTGCGCCACGCCCAGTTTCCTGCCGGCGCGGTCGAACACGATCGCGCGTGTGCTGGTGGTGCCCTGGTCTATCGCCAATAAGTGCGCTTGCATGATCTGCCCTGTACTCTTGCCTGCAGGGGGGACATTACAGGGTGAAAGCCTCACAGTTCCAGCAGGACTTGCGGGATGGGCGTGCACTTCACGTCTATCGCTGGCTGCCCTCGTCCTCGCCCAAGGCGGTGCTGATCATCATCCACGGCATGGCCGAACACGCCGGCCGCTATGCCCGCTTCGCCAAAGCACTGACCGCCGAAGGCTATGCGGTCTACGCGCCCGACCTGCCCGGCCACGGCAAAACCGCCCTCACCGAAAAAGAGCGCGGCCACTTCGCCGACCGCGACGGCTGGACCTACGTTCTGCGCGCGGTTCATGAAGTGCAGCGCTGCGTGCAGCGCGAGCAGCCGCGCGCGCCGGTGGCGATGCTCGGTCACAGCATGGGCTCATTTATCTTGCAGCACTACGCCGTGCGGCACGGCGATCGTCTCGATGGCGTGATTTTCAGCGGTACCCACGGCGACCTTGGCCGCGCGCGCCGCGTCGCACTGGCGCTGATGAAAGCCGAAGCGCTGCTGCTGGGCGCACGCCACAAAAGCAGGCTCGGCGAACAGATCGGCTTCAAGGACTACGCGCGCAAATTCAAGGCGCGGCGAACGGATTTTGACTGGCTGTCGCGCGATGCCACCGAAGTAGACGCCTATATCGCCGATGCCCACTGCGGCCATCGCTGCTCGGCGCGGTTGTGGTGCGACATTCTTGAAGCCTGCGGGGATCTTGCGAAGCTGGAGCGGCTGCGCCGTATCCCAAAAAAACTACCGGTGCTGATCATCAGCGGTGAGCACGATCCGGTGTCGCAGGGCGAGCGGGGGCCGCGCATCCTGGCGCAAAACTACCAGCGCGCCGGGCTCAAACAGGTCGAGGTCAAGATCTACAAGGGCGCGCGACACGAGCTGCTCAATGACGACTGCCGCGACGAAACCACCGCCGATCTGCTGGCCTGGCTAAAAACACGCTTATCCGGCTGAATCTGTCCGGTTGTCGGTAAAACGTACTTTGGGACAGGCACGAGGACTTTTCCGACAGACGTTGAGGTTATCTTTGCGCCTGTACTGGCACGAGAGTTCGACGGCCGTCCCATGAGATTTCATTCAGCAACTAGAGCGGCACGACTCGTCGTGGCTTTGAGCGCGACGTTGTGTAGCGCGATGTCGCTGGCCGCGCCGACGCCGCAGGAAGCCGCCCGCTTTCTGAATCAAGCCACGTTTGGCGCGACTCTCACCGAGATCGACGCGCTCGTCAGCCAGGATTACGACGCCTGGCTTAACACCCAGTTCGGCCGCGGCCCTACGTCGCACCGCGCCGCGCTTTCGCTGCCCGGTTTTTTGGGCACCCCGACGCAGGCCGATCGCCAGGAGGTGTGGTGGCGCCATTCATTAACCGCGCCCGATCAGTTGCGCCAGCGCGTGGCGTTTGCGCTGTCCGAAATCATGGTGGTGTCCGACCTCAACAGCCAGCTCAGCGAGACCCCCTTGGTACTGGCCGAGTACTACGACGTGCTGTTGCGCGGCGCCTTTGGCAACTATCGCGCGCTGCTCGAGGAGGTAACGCTGTCGCCGGCAATGGGCGTGTACCTGTCGATGATCAACAACGACAAGCCGGACGCGGCCAGTGGCCGCCGGCCCGACGAAAATTACGCACGTGAGGTGATGCAGCTGTTCTCCATCGGCTTGCGCCAATTGAACCTCGATGGCAGCAGCACCGCGGTGCCGACGTACAGCCAGACCACCATCGAGAACTTCGCCCGCGCGTTTACCGGCTGGAGCTGGGCGGACGTCAATAATTTCTACGCCACCGGCACCTCGCATCAGCCGATGAAAGCTTTTGAAGCCAACCACGATACCGGGGCCAAAACCCTGCTCAACGGCGTGACGACACCCGCGGGCCAGACCGCGGCGCAGGATCTGAAAAGTGCGCTCGACAACATTTTCAATCATCCCAATGTCGGCCCGTTCATGGCGCGGCGGCTGATCCAGCGGCTGGTCACCAGCAACCCATCAGCGGCGTACATCCAGCGCGTCGCCACGGTGTTCAACAACAACGGCAGCGGCCAGCGCGGCGATTTACGCGCCGTGGTGCGCGCGATTCTGCTCGATGCGGAAGCCCGCGCGGCGCCCAGCGGTAATTTCGGCAAGCTGCGCGAGCCCTTGCTGCGCCTGAGCGCCGTTTGGCGCGCCTTTGGGGCCAGCGCCTTCAACGGCAAGTTCATCTATCCAAATGCCGAGCGCGACTGGGGCCAGGCCGCACTGCGCTCGCCCTCGGTGTTCAATTTCTTCCAGCCGGATTTCCGCGCGCCCGGCGAGGTCAGCATGGCCGAACTGTACTCGCCTGAATTCCAGATTCAGACCGAATCGCAGAGCCTGACCATGGTGAATGCCTTCACGCGCTTCGCGCGCAACCAGGCAATCTGTCCGGGCCTGCTGCCGAGCGGTGACAACGCCCAGATCAACCTCAACATCTGCAATGCCAGCGCGCGCGCATCGACGCCGTCTTTGCTCGTGGAAGATCTCAATCTGGTGCTGATGGCGGGCCAGATGTCCGCGCCGATGAAATTGGCGCTGGTCGGGTATCTTGGCACCGTCCCGGCGGGCGATGGCTCACAACGGGCCAAGGACGCGATATTCCTGGTCGCTACCTCACCTGAATTCGCGGTGCAGAAATGACCCGCAAATTTTCACGCCGCGAATTCCTCAAGACCTCTGGCATCGCCGGGCTTGGATTGTCTACCGGCTCGCTTTTGGGTTGCGGCGGCAACCGCGATTTGCCGCTTGGCACCGGGGCTTCGACCCCCGGGGGCGGCACCCCCGTGCCCACGCCGGCGCCTGCTCCCCCGACGATCGTGGTGCCGGGGTACAAGGCCCTGGTCAACGTGTTTTTGTTCGGCGGCAATGACGGCTACAACATGTTGGTGCCAACGACGCCGGAAAAATACAACCGCTACTCGGCGGCGCGGTTGAATCTGGCGGTTGCGCAAAACCAGTTACTGCCATTGAACGGCACGGCCGCTGACGGGGCCGCCTACGGCGTGCACCCAAGCTGTGCGGAATTGCAGGGCCTGTTTAACGGCGGCAAAGCCGCCCTGATGGCCAATGTCGGCAGCCTGACGTTCCCCACTACCCGGGCCGACTATCTCGCCGATCGCGTCCCGCCACGGCTGTTTTCACACAACGATCAGCAGGACCAATGGCAGACCGTGAATCCGCAGGTTCAGGCATTCAGCGGCTGGGCGGGGCGCATCGCCGATGTGTTCTCCGGCGCCAACAGCGGCGGCGAGATGCCCTTGAATGTCTCGATTGCGGGGGCCAACCTGATGCAGCGCGGCGCTCAGACCAGCGCGTTCGCGATGTCCTCCGGTGGCGCGCAGCAGCTCAATCAACTGAGCGCGACGCAGGCGGGCACCAAAAATCTTCGGGCGGTATTCGACCAGATTCGCGGACGCGATGAGGACCACATCTTCGAGCGCAGTTATTCCGACACGCTTGATCGCGGCATTCGCATCAATGCGCTGCTCGACGCAGAGCTTTCCAAGGCGCCTGCGCTGGCCACGGCCTTTCCCGCCGACAACCCGCTCGCGGCGCAATTGCAGATGGTGGCGCGGCTGATTGGCATACGCGGCGCGCTGGGCATGAATCGCCAGACCTTTTTCGTTTCGCTCGGCGGTTTTGACACCCACGACGCCCAGCTCACCGATCATCCAGTGCTGTTGCAGCGGCTGTCGCAGGCGCTCAAAGCGTTCTACGACGCGACCGTGGAGCTCGGCGTGGCGTCGGGCGTGACCACATTCACGTCTTCGGATTTTGGACGCAGCCTCACCGTCAACGGCAAGGGCACTGACCACGGCTGGAGCAATCATCAATGGGTGGTCGGTGGCGCCGTCAACGGCGCAAAAATCTACGGCATGCCGCCTTCGATGATTGTTGGCAGCGCCGACGACACACAGGGCGGCCGCTTTATCCCAAGCGTGGCGGTAGACCAGTACGGATCAACGCTCGCCAACTGGTTCGATGTCGGCGCCGGCAACCTGAACTACATTTTTCCCAATCTGAGCCGCTTCAGCGGCTCAAATCTGGGTTTCATGCTTTAGATCGATTTCATCACCGGGGCGGCGACCAGCACCGGGCCCTTGGGGCCGGCGGTCGGCACGGCATCGAGGTTTTCCAGCGAAATCGCGAGCCCCGAGCCTTTTTCCAGATCGAGGTTTTCGGGCAGGCTGGCCGCCGCATCGCCGGCATTGGGCAGCACGCCCAGCGACACCGGCCCGGCGGGATTCAGCCACCACAAGTGCAGGTACTTTCCAGCGGCGGCCTTGTATTCGCCGACCGCGTGGAGGTTCATCGCCTTTCGATCAGGCGTCATGCTCACCAGCCAGCGCGCCTCCGATCCGGTCACCTGCAGCACGCCGACATAAGACGCCGGTGCCGGGCGCTCGACAATTTTCTCCTGCACCTGCACCAAAATCTGCGGCGGCTTTTGCGTCTCCTGCCACAGCGCCATGGCCATCACGACGCTGGCGGCGGTGGCGAGTGACGTCAGCACCTGCCAGACGCGCGCGGGGGGCGAGCCGCCACCGGCGCGATGCAACCCGGCGGCAAACGCGATCTGCGTCCAGACGATCGCGCGCGGCACTGCGGGCGTTGTGGCCTGCGCCAGTGCTGCGAGCTGATTTTCCCAGTAGCGTACGTCGAGGCGCGCGGCGGCGTCCGTAGCGAGGCGCTTTTCGAACTGCGCGCGCTCAGCGCCCGCGAGCGTGCCCAGCACGTACTCGCCTGCGTCCAGCATTCGTTCAGTCGTTTCCATGCTCATTCAGGTCCCAAACACTCACGTAATTGCTGCAAACCGCGGCGCACCCAGCTCTTCACCGTGCCCAGCGGCGCCTTCAGGCGCTTGGCCAGCTCGTGATGGGTGTAGCCCTCGTAATACGACAGCAGCACGCTTTGCCGCTGCTCGTCCTGCAAACCTTTCATGCATTGCTCCAGCCGGCCCAGACCCTGCAATGTCTCGGTGCCTTCGAGCGGGCCTTGCCCGTCGGCGACCGCCGACTCAATCTCGTCGGTCATCGTTTCGTCGTCCGCCTCGTTCACTTCCGGCCGTTTGGCCCGGAGCAAATCCAGCGCACGGTAACGGGCGATGGTCATCAGCCAGGTCAGGGGCGCGCCTTTGTCGGGCGCATAGGTTTCGGCCTTCTGCCAGATCTTGAGGAAGCAATCCTGCAGTGCTTCTTCCGCCCAGTCCCTGCGTCTGAGAATACGCATGAGCAGGCCAAACAGATGCGACCCGGCGGCGTCGTACAGCTCGGCAAACGCGCGGTTGTCGCCGTTGGCAGTTGCGGCCAAAAGGCGGGTCAGTTGTTGGGCGTCGGCGGTCATTAAGTGGCGCGCATCATACCCAAGTCATTTCAGCGGCTGTGCGAGCAGCGACCCCAGTTTTTGTTCGCGCGCGTCCCGAAAATCGGCCAGACCGATGCGCATCGCCGTGTGGCCATCGCGCGGTGCGGGCGTGTAGCTGCCAAACAAATGGTCCCAGAGGATCAGCGTATTGGCATAGTTGCTGTCGGTCTCCACGCGATGTACCGAATGGTGGATTCGGTGCACATCCGGCGTCACGATCAGTTTGCGCAGCACACGATCCAGCCACGGTGGCAGCCGCAGGTTGGAATGGTTGAACAGCGCCAGGGCGTTGACCGTGGTTTCGAGCAGCAGCACCGCCAGGGGCGATGCACCGAGCGCCAGCGCCGCACCTCCCTTGACCAGCACCGAAAGAAAAATCTCGGCCGGGTGGAAGCGAACACCGCTGGTGGCGTCGAATTCGATGTCAGTGTGATGGACCCGGTGCAGCGGCCACAACGCGCGGCGCTCATGGAACAGGCGGTGTTGCCAGTAAATCACGCAGTCCAGCACCAGCCAGGCGAGCGCGATCTCCAGCCACGCCGGCCAGGCGACAAGGTTGAACAAGCCAATGCCCTGCGCCTGCGCCCACCACGCGGCGCTCACCGCCGCAATCGGAATCAGCCACAGCATCGCGCTGTTGACGGCGATCAATCCGAGGTTGGCACTCCAGCGCCGTGCGCGCTGTGCATCCGTCTTGCGGCGCGGGAACGCGCGCTCCAGCGCCAGCATCGCCGTCAGCACGCCAAAAAAAATCAACGCGCGGGTTTCAGGGGTCAATTCCATCGCTGGCTATAATCGCAAACATGCCCGCACGTTACCCCACCACCCGCTTGCGCCGCACGCGCTCGTCCGGGTCCTTGCGCAAACTCGTGCGCGAAACGCGCCTGGCGCCGGAACAACTGATTCAGCCACTGTTCGTCGCCGAAGGTGCGCTGTGCGGCCCGGTGAGTTCCATGCCCGGCATGTCGCGCCTTTCACTGAAGGACCTGGCAAAAACATGCAAGGCCCTGCACAAGCTCGGCATCGTCTCGATCGCACTGTTCCCCGTGATTCCGAAGAAAAACAAAAACGATTCGGGCGACGAGGCCTTGAACCCCGATGGTCTGGTGCCGCGCGCAATTGCGGCGGTCAAGGACGCCTGCCCGGATTTGAGCGTGATCGTCGACATTGCGCTGGACCCGTACACCCGCCACGGCCACGACGGCGTGCTCGACGCGCGCGGACAGGTCGCCAACGATCTGACCAATGGCATTCTCACCAAGCAGGCGATTGTTTACGCGCGCGCCGGCGCCGACGTGCTGGCGCCGTCCGACATGATGGACGGCCGCATCGGCCGCATCCGCGACGTGCTCGAGCGCGACGGCAAGCACGACACGCTGCTGCTGTCTTACGCCGCCAAGTACGCCAGCAGTTTCTACGGCCCGTTCCGTGACGCCGTCGGCTCGGCCGCCCTGCTCAAGGGCGACAAGCGCGGCTACCAGATGGACCCGGCGAATTCAGACGAAGCGCTGCGGGAGGTCGAGCTCGATATTGCCGAGGGCGCGGACATCGTCATGGTCAAACCCGGGTTGCCGTATCTGGACATCATCCGCCGCGTCAAGGATCAATTCGCCGTGCCGACTTTTGCATATCAGGTCAGCGGTGAGTACTCGATGATCAAGGCCGCCGCGAAAAACGGCTGGCTCGACGAAGCGAGCGCGGTGCTGGAATCGCTGCTGTGCCTGCGCCGTGCGGGCGCGGACGCGGTGCTGACGTATTTCGCCAAAGACGCCGCCGTCTGGCTGGGCGAATAATGGACCGTTACGCCGTCATCGGCCAGCCGGTGGCTCACTCGCTGTCGCCGCGCATTCACGCGCAATTTGCTCAGCAGACAAACCAGGCGCTGAGCTATGAATCGCTTGAGGTCGCGCCGGATGCGCTCGCCGAAACACTAAAAAAACTCCATATCGAAAACTGGCGCGGGCTCAATGTCACCCTGCCGCACAAACTCGCCATCGCCGCGCTGTGCGAAGCGGTCAGCGAGCGTGCGCAAATCGCCGGTGCGGTCAACACGCTGGTGCGCAGCGAAACCGGCTGGCGCGGTGACAACACCGACGGCATCGGCCTGATCCGCGACCTGCAGCAGCAGGGCATGCCGGTGAGCGGCCAGCGCATCCTGCTGCTTGGCGCCGGCGGCGCGGCGCGCGGAATTCTGAAACCCCTGCTGGACGAAAAACCGCAGGAGTTGACGCTGTCCAACCGCAACCCGTGGAAGCCGGAAAAAATCGCCGCCGAGTTCAAGCCCTACGGCAATCTTCGTCCGGCCACGCACCTGTCGCTGCGCGGCGATCAGTTCGACCTGATCATCAATGCCACCAGCGCCGGTCATGACGGCGAGAGTCCGCGCCTGTCCGCCGGGGTGCTTGCCGCCGGGGGCGCCTGCTACGACTTGAGCTACGGCAAGGCCCATGTGCCTTTCGCCCAATGGGCGCAGGCGCAGAAAGCTTCGAAAATCGCCGACGGTCTGGGCATGCTGGTGGAACAGGCCGCCGTGAGCTTTGAATTGTGGCGCGCTGTAAAGCCATCAACCCCGTCCGTACTCGACGCGCTTCGATCGGCGGCTTAAGGCGCCCACCCGCTTGGCCGGGGTTTGGGCGGGTTTTGGCTGAGGGGGTATTTCCGGTGATACAGATTTAGTACCACCGCCATTCGGCACAGGACCAAAACAGCGCGAAAAATGCCTTGGGCGGGTGGGCGCCAGCCACTGTTCGCAAGCGCACAGAAACGCTACGCACGCCAGCCCAAGCTGGCGTTGAAAATAATTCCGAAAACTGCGGAGCGTTTCACGTGCTCGATAACGTCTTGAACGCAGTGCAATGGCCGGCCATGGCGGTGACGTTGCTGGCGGCGTGGCTGGTGTCGGCACCCTCGAAGCGGCGGCGCAATTATGGCTTCTGGTTTTTTATCGCCAGCAACCTGCTGTGGACCATCTGGGCCTGGCACGTGGCGGCCTGGGCGCTGATTGCGCTGCAGGCCGGTCTGCTGGCGCTCAACCTGCGCGGCGCACGCAATAACCAGAGAAATGCGCGTGCTTGAAAGGCTGATGCGGCGTACGGCCACGCGGCTGCGTGTGCAGATGCGCGAATGGCGGCGGGAATATTTGGACGCGCCCTCGCCCGAAGACCAGATTCCGCTGCGCTCGGAGCTGTTCAGCGCCGAGCAGATGGAGCAACACGGCCGATCGCTGGCCCGCACCCATGTCCTGACCGAATTCGGCGCCCGCGACCGCCTGCTGCGCCGCCTCGGTGCCAACGAGCGCGTACTGATCGAAACCTGCGATGTGCTCAAGGCGGTGGTCAGCGCGCAGTCCCCGATCGCGCCGGCCGGGGAATGGCTGCTGGACAATTTCTACCTGATCGAAGAGCAGATACGCACCGCGCGCCAGCATCTGCCCAGTGACTACAGCCGCGAGCTGCCGTGTCTTGCGCACGGCCATTCGCGCGGGTTGCCGCGTGTTTACGACCTGGCGCTCGAAGCGATCTCGCACGGCGACGGCCGCGTCGATTCGGCGACGTTGTCGCGGTTTGTCGCGTCGTACCAGAGCGTCACGCCGCTGACGCTCGGTGAGCTCTGGGCGATTCCGATCATGTTGCGCCTGGCGCTGATCGAAAACTTGCGCCGCGTCAGCGCCCGCATCACCGCCGCGCGCATCCACGTCAATCAGGCGCAGGTGTGGGCCAACCTGATGATGGCGACCGCCGAGTCCGACCCCAAGAGCCTGATCATCGTGGTCGCCGACATGGCGCGCTCGAATCCACCGATGGCATCGGCGTTCGTCGCCGAACTGGCGCGGCGCTTGCAGGGTCATGGCCCGGCGCTCGCGTTGCCCTTGAGCTGGATCGAGCAGCGCCTTGCCGAGTCCAGCCAGACCATCGAGCAGATGGTGCTGTCGGAAAACCAGCAGCAGGCCGCGGACCAGGTATCGATCGGCAACAGCGTCGGCAGCCTGCGTTTTCTGGGAGCGATGGACTGGCGCGAGTTCGTCGAGGCGATGAGCTTTGTCGAGCACATCCTGCGCAAAGACCCGGCACAGGCTTATCCGGCAATGGATTTCACCACGCGCGATCACTACCGCCAGGTGATCGACCGGCTGGCCAAGCGCAGCGCGCATTCCGAAACCGAGATTGCGCGCACGGTGGTAGAGCTGGCGGGCAAAAGCCCAGAGGCGCCGCAGAACCATATCGGTTTTTATCTGGTGGATCGCGGGTTGCGCCAGCTGGAGCAAGCCGTCGCGGCGCGATACGACGCAGGGCAGCGGGCACGGCGCTGGCTAAGCCGCTCGCCACAAGCGCTGTACTTCGGCTCGATCGCGCTGCTGACTGCGCTATTCACTGCGGCGCTCGCGGTGCGGGGCTATCACGCAGGTGTTGCAGGCAATGCACTGGCGGCACTCACCGCGCTGCTGGTATTGGCGTTCAGCCCGCTGGCGATCGCAGTGACGCAATGGATGGCGACCCTGCTGGCCGCACCCAAACGCCTGCCGCGCATGGATTACTCGCGGGGCCTGCCGGCTTCGCTGCGCACGCTGGTGGTGATCCCGACGCTGCTGGTCAACCGCGCCAACGTCGATGAATTGTGCGAGGCGCTTGAGGTGCGCTACTTGGGCAACCAGGACGCGCATCTGCACTTTGCCCTGCTCACGGATTTTTGCGACGCCACCGCAGAAACCCTGCCCGCCGATGACGCGCTGCTGTGCAGCGCACGCGAGGGCATCGCACAGCTCAACCAGAAGTACCCGCGCGCAAACGAGTCGGACGGCGACCGGTTTTTTCTGCTGCACCGCCCGCGCCGCTGGAACGCGCGGGAAAAAATCTGGATGGGCTACGAGCGCAAGCGCGGCAAGCTCGCCGACCTCAACTTGCTGTTGCGGGGCCAGGGTAACGGCCGATTTTCCGAAATTGTCGGCGACATCCGCGTGCTGGCTTCGGTCAAATACGTCATCACGCTGGACACCGACACCCTGCTGCCGCGCGACGTCGCCGGCGAGCTGATCGGTACGATGGCGCATCCATTGAACCGCCCGCGCTACGACGAAGCACGGCGGCGCGTCACCGGCGGCTACGGCATTTTGCAGCCCGCGGTGGCCGCGAGCATGTCGGCGGTCAGCCGCTCGCGCTATGCGCAACTGTGCGGCAGCGAGCCGGGCATCGATCCGTACACCAGCGCCTCGTCGGACGTGTACCAGGACCTGTTCGGGGAAGGCTCATTTATCGGCAAGGGGATTTATGAAGTAGACGCGTTCGAGCGTGCGCTCCTGGACCGTTTTCCGGAAAACCGCATCCTCAGCCACGATCTGCTCGAAGGTTGTCATGCCCGCTCGGGCCTGCTCAGCGACGTGAGCCTGTTCGAGGAATATCCGGCGCGCTACCTGGCCGATGTGCGAAGGCAGGCGCGCTGGATCCGCGGCGACTGGCAGATCGCGCAGTGGTTGCTGCCGCGCGTGCCCGGCGGCCACGGACGCGCTCTGCGCAATCCGCTGTCGGCATTGTCGCGCTGGAAGATTTTCGACAATTTGCGCCGCAGCTTGACCCCGGCCGCATTGCTGGCGCTGTTGTTTGCCGGCTGGATGCTGCTGCCGTTGCCCTGGTTATGGACGTTGGCGGTGGCCAGCGTGGTGTTGATCCCGGCAGGACTCGCGACATTCACCGACGCGATCCGCAAGCCGCGCGAGGTGCATCTGCGCCAGCATCTGGCCGGTGTGCTGCGCTCGGCCGGACGCAGCTTCACGCTCGCCGGATTCCGGCTTGCGTGCCTGCCGTTCGAGGCGTACTACAGCCTCGATGCGATCGTGCGCACGCTCTGGCGCATGGCGGTGTCGCGTCATCGCCTGCTCGAATGGGCCGTGGCGTCTCACGGCGCGTCCGCCCTGGGCGTCGGCGCGGCCTATCGGGCCATGTGGATTGCGCCTTTCACCGCCGTGGCCGCCGCGTTCGCCGCCGGGCTGAACAGCCCGCACGCGCTCGCCGCCGCTGCGCTGTTTTTCATTCCGTGGAGCATCGCTCCGCTGCTGGCGGCATGGCTGAGCGCGCCGCGCACAGACGCGCCGGTGCAACTCGACGCCGCGCAGACGCTTTTTTTGCGCAAGATTTCGCGCAAGACCTGGGCGTTTTTCGAGCGCTTTGTCAGCGTCGAAGACCACTGGCTGCCGCCGGATAATTTCCAGGAGCAGCCCGGACCGGTGACCGCGCACCGCACCTCGCCGACCAATATGGGTCTGGCGCTGCTGGCAAACCTGGCGGCCTACGACTTTGGTTATATCCCTGCCGGCGTGCTGCTGGCGCGCACCGCCAACGCGTTCGCCACCATGGCGCAATTGCCGCGCCATCGCGGCCATTTCTTCAACTGGTATGACACGCAGACGCTCAACCCGCTGCCGCCGCGTTATTTGTCCTCGGTGGACAGCGGCAACCTGGTGGGTCATCTGCTCACGCTGCGTGCCGGGCTGCTGGCGCTGGCCGACCAGCCGGTTCTCGGCCCGCAGATTCTCGAAGGCCTGCACGATGCGCTGGCGCTGCTCGCCGATGCTGCCGCACCGGAGCAGCAAGCGGTGGTTGCGAGCTTGCAAGAGTGCGTGACCGCCGCGCGCGCCGTGCCGCCCTCCTCACCCGCGGCCTGGCAGCACTGGCTGGAATCGGCCGAGCGCCTCGCGGCCCCATTGAGTGCCGGGCTCGACCCGGCTTCTGACATGCCCGCGGTCCTGTGGGCGCATGCGCTCACGCGCCAATGCCAGGAAGCGCTGGCGGAGATCAGGCTATTTTCCCTGGCTGGCGAAAAGATGCCGACGTTGCGCGAGCTCGCGCACCATCACGACGCGGCGCGCGAGCGCCTCGCGCTCTGCGCGGCGCTGGTCGAGCAGTGCACCGGGTTTTCAACAATCGAATATGAATTCTTGTACGACCGCAGCCGCCACCTGCTGGCCATTGGCTACAACGCCGACGACTCACGCCGCGACAACAGTTATTACGACCTGCTGGCCTCAGAAGCGCGGTTGACCAGTTTCGTCGCCATTGCGCAGGGCCAGTTGCCACAGGAAAGCTGGTTTGCATTGAGCCGCCTGCTGACCGGCGCCGGCGGTGCGCCGATCCTGGTGTCGTGGAGCGGCTCGATGTTTGAGTACCTGATGCCCCAGCTGGTGATGCCCACCTACGAAGGCACGCTGCTCGACCAGACCTGCCGCGTGGCCGTCGCACGCCAGATCGCTTACGGCCGGCAGTGCGATCTGCCCTGGGGCGTTTCCGAGTCCGGCTACAACACCGTCGATGCCAATCTCAATTATCAGTACCACGCGTTTGGCGTGCCCGGCCTGGGTTTAAAGCGCGGCCTCGCCGAGGACTGGGTGGTGGCGCCCTACGCCTCGGCGCTGGCGCTGATGGTCGCGCCACGAGAAGCCTGCGCGAACCTGCAAACGCTGTCGGCAGCGGGCCTCGAAGGCGCGTTCGGATTCTACGAGGCGATCGACTACACGCCGTCGCGGCTGCCGCGCGGCACCACGCACGTGATCGTGCGCTCGTACATGGCGCACCACCAGGGCATGAACCTGCTGGCGCTGGCGTACCGGCTGCTCGGCCAGCCGATGCAACGGCGCTTCGAGGCCGACCCGCAGTTCCAGGCAACGCTGCTGCTACTGCAAGAGCGCATCCCGAGGGCTTCGGTGATCCACAGCCGCACCGCCGAAACTCCGGAAAGCGCGATGCTGGCCACCGCGCAAGTGCCGGCAGTGCAGGCGCCGATTGGCGCGCAGACACAAGCACCGGAAGTCCAGTTGCTGTCCAACGGCCGTTATCACGTCATGGTCAGCAACGCCGGCGGCGGCTACAGCCGCTGGAAGGATCTGGCGGTCACACGCTGGCGCGAGGACGCCAGCACCGACCCTTGGGGCTCGTTCATTTATCTGCGCGATGCGACCAGCAATGAATTCTGGTCGGCCACGCACCAGCCGACGCTCAAGCGCGCACAGACCTACGAAGCGCTGTTCAACGAAGGCCGCGCCGAATTCCGCCGCCACGACCACGACATCGAATCGCACCTGGAGATCACGGTGTCGCCGGAAGACGACATCGAGTTGCGCCGGCTCAAGCTCAGCAACCGCTCGCGCGTGCGGCGCACGATCGAGATCACGAGTTACAGCGAGATCGTGCTGGCGCCGCCGGCCGCGGACGCAACGCAACCGTCGTTTGGCAGCCTGTTTTTGCAAACCGAGATTCTGGCGGAGCGCCATGCCATTGTGTGCACGCGCCGCCAGCGGTCGCCGACCGACACCACGCCGTGGATGTTTCATCGGTTATCGTCGCAAGGCGAGACGCACGGCACAGTGACTTTTGAAACCGACCGCATGCGCTTCATCGGCCGCGGCCGCACGCTGCGCGCCCCGCGCGCGCTTGATGCGCTCGCCGAATTGTCCGCAAGTCAGGGCTCGGTGCTCGACCCGATCGCCGCCATCCGCTGCACGGTGCAGATCGAGCCCGGCCAGTCGGTCACGCTCGACTGGGTGTCCGGGGCCGCCGGCAGCCGCGAGGCGTGCCTGTCGCTGGTCGAAAAATACCAGGATCGCCACATGGCCGACCGCGTGTTCGAGCTGGCGTGGACGCACAGCGCGGTGGCATTGCGCCAGATCAACGTCGGTGCCGACGACGCGCAGCTTTACCGGCGCCTCGCCGGGCCGGTGCTGTACGCGAACGCCGCCTTGCGCGCCGACGCCAGCGTGGTGGCGCAGAACCGGCGCGGCCAGTCGAACCTGTGGCCGTATGCGATCTCCGGCGACCTGCCGATCGTGTTGCTGAAAATATCCGACAGCGCGCATCTCGAACTGGCGCGACAGATGATCCAATGCCATGCCTATTGGCGGCTCAAGGGCCTGACGGTGGATCTGGTGATCTGGAACGAAGACCACATCAGCTACCGCCAGCGGCTGCAAGACCAGATTCTCGGCCTGATCGCCACCGGCAACGAGTCGCATGCCATCGACCGCCCCGGCGGAATATTTGTGCGCTACGCCGAGCAGCTATCGCCCGAAGACCGGCTGCTGCTGCAGGCAGTGGCGCGGGTGATCGTCAGTGACAGCGCCGGCGCACTGGCGCAGCAGGTCAACCGCCGCGCGCTCTCCGAGCAGCGCGTCGGCCGGTTGATGCCGTCGCGCGCGCATCGCGCCGAGCCGCCGGCCGCCGCTGGCAAGCCGCGTCCGGAGCTGATTCTGAGCAACGACTTTGGCGGTTTTACCGCCGACGGCAGCGAATACCACATCAGCACCGCACAGACGCAGCGCACACCGGCGCCGTGGGTCAACGTGATGGCCAATGCTCATTTCGGCACCGTGATCACGGAAAGCGGGCTGGCGTATACCTGGTGCGCAAACGCCCACGAGTTCCGGCTGACGCCGTGGAGCGACGATGCGGTCGGCGCCAGCGGTGGCGAGGCGATCTACCTGCGCGACGAAGAGAGCGGGCATTTCTGGTCGCCGGCGCCGCTGCCGTGTGGCGGGGCCATGCCCTACCTGACGCGCCACGGTTTTGGCTACAGCGTGTTTGAACACACCAGCGGCGGCATCCGCTCGGAACTGTGGGTTTACGTGGACCTGGAAGACGCCGTGAAATTTTCGGTGCTGAAGGTCCGCAACGGCTCCGGCCGCTCGCGGCGCCTGTCGGCCACCGGCTACGTCGAATGGGTTCTGGGCGACCAGCGGCCAAAGACCGCGATGCACGTGGTCACCGATATCGACGCCAGCAGCGGCGCGCTGTTTGCGCGCAACAGCTACAACACCGATTTTGGAGGGCATGTCGCCTTCTTCGACGTCGATGACTTGTCGCGCACGCTCACCGGTGACCGTAGCGAATTCCTCGGTCGCAACGGCAGCCTGGGCGACCCCGAGGCGCTGTCGCGGGCGCGGCTGTCGGGGCGCGTCGGCGCTGCGCTCGACCCTTGCGGTGCGATCCAGGTGCCGTTCGAGCTGCTCGATGGCCAGGAGCGCGAGATTATTTTCCGCCTCGGCGCCGCGCCCAGCCATGGTGAAGCGCGCAAGCTGGTGCAGCGTCTGCGCAAAACCGGCTCGGCCCGGCGCGCGCTGGAAAAAGTCCGCGCGTACTGGACGCAGACCCTGAGCGCGGTGCAGGTCGAAACCCCCGACGCTGCGCTCAACGTGCTGACCAATGGCTGGCTGGTGTACCAGACGCTGGCCTGCCGGGTGCGGGCGCGCAGCGGCTTCTACCAGTCCGGTGGTGCGTTCGGATTTCGCGACCAGCTGCAAGACCTCATGGCGCTGGTGCATACACAGCCGGCCTTGCTGCGCGAGCACCTGCTGCTGTGCGCATCGCGGCAGTTCGCCGAAGGCGACGTGCAGCACTGGTGGCATCCGCCGGCCGGGCGCGGCGTGCGCACGCGCTGTTCGGACGACTACCTATGGCTGCCGCTGGCCGCCTGCCGTTACGTGCTGACCACCGGCGACACCGGCGTGTTGCATGAAAACGTGCATTTTCTCGACGCGCGTGCGCTCGGCGCGGACGAAGAATCCAACTACGACCTGCCGGTGCGCTCGACCGCGCGCGCCAGCTTGTACCAACACTGCGTGCGTGCCATCGAGCACGCCTTTAGATTTGGTGAGCACGACCTGCCGCTGATGGGCTCCGGCGACTGGAACGACGGCATGAGCCGCGTCGGTATTGACGGCCAGGGCGAAAGCGTCTGGCTTGGATTCTTCCTCCACGAGGTGCTGGTCTCGTTCGCAAAACTGGCTGGCCTGCACGGCGACCTGGCGTTTGTCGAGCGTTGCCACCAACAGGCCGCGCAGCTCAAGCGCAACCTCGACCAGCACGCGTGGGACGGCGAGTGGTATCGCCGGGCCTGGTTCGACGATGGAACAAAGCTGGGATCGCATGAGAATGCCGAATGCTCGATCGATTCGATCAGCCAGAGCTGGTCGGTGCTGTCCGGCGCCGGCGATCCCGCCCGCGTCCGTACCGCGATGGACTCGCTGGACCGCCGGCTGGTGCGCCGTGACGCCCGGCTGATCCAACTGCTCGATCCGCCGTTTGATCACTCGCCCGTCGACCCCGGCTACATCAAGGGTTACGTGCCCGGCGTGCGCGAAAACGGCGGCCAGTACACGCATGCCGCGATCTGGGCGGCAATGGCGTTTGCACAACTGGGCGACAGCCGCCGCGCCTGGGAGCTGACCCGCCTGATCAATCCGGTCAATCACGCGCGCACGGCGGCCGAGGTGGCGGTTTACAAGGCAGAGCCGTACGTGGTGGCCGCGGACGTCTACGCCGTCGCCCCGCACACCGGCCGCGCGGGGTGGACCTGGTACACCGGCTCGGCCGGCTGGCTGTACCGCCTGATCATCGAATCGCTGCTGGGCCTCAAGCGCGAAAACGACCGGCTGCGTTTCAACCCGTGCCTGCCGGAGGATTGGCCGGCGCTGTCACTGAGCTATCGCTACTACGACACGCCCTACCGCATACGTGTCGTGCAGACCCAAGGCGTCGATGCCTCGATTCAAGTCACTCTCGACGGCATCGAGCAATTCGAGCCGGCGATTTCGCTGGTCAACGACCAGAAAACGCATGAGGTGATGATGAGAATCACGCAACAGCACGCCACCCGCTCGACCGCCCAGCAACCGGCGGCGGTCGACTGACGAAAAACGAGTGGTACTAAAAGTGTACCGCGGGTTTTTTCAACGGCGCTGTCGGGGCCCTTTGTGTGCCCCAAGCGGGTGCGCTGGAAATGGGCCTGAGAAGAGCCACTAATCGGCCCCAGACCGATGCTCAGCGCAACAATGATCGAGTGCGCTGCTACGGCAATTTTGCCCGGCCCGCCACGCTGGCCACGCTGGCCACCAGTTCGGAGGGCTCCACGGGTTTGGCGACGTGAACATGAAACCCCGCGCGCAACGCCTGTGTCCGGTCTTCAGATCGGGCAAAAGCCGTGAGGGCGATGGCCGGAATCTGGCCTCCCGCCTCTGGGCTCAGCTTGCGAACGCGGCGCAAAAGCTCGTAACCATCCATCTCCGGCATCCCCACGTCGCTGATCAGAATTTCCGGCGGGCCTTGCGCGATCTGCTGCAAGGCTTCGCTCGCTGACTTCGCGGTGATGACCGTTGCCCGGCAATCGCTCAACACGCGCGCAATCATGTCGCGAGCATCCGGCTCATCTTCCACGACCAGCACCCGCAAGCCCGACAGGTCGGTGTTGCGAAAATCCACGGTCGATATCAAGGGGTTGGTCCGCGGGTGCAACCGCTCCTCGGTCTGAGCGGATGGGTGAATCACCGTCAGGGGCAGTTGCACGGTAAAGGTGGCGCCTTTGCCGATGCCGGGGCTGCTGGCCTGGACGGTGCCGCCGTGCTGTTCGACCAGGTGTCGCACGATCGACAGGCCAAGCCCAAGCCCGCCGTG
Organism: uncultured Gammaproteobacteria bacterium; assembly: GCA_963807375.1. Taxonomy (GTDB): domain Bacteria; phylum Pseudomonadota; class Gammaproteobacteria; order Nevskiales; family Nevskiaceae; genus JACPFV01. The sequence continues at coordinate 588,029 of CAWEBP010000003.1, read as the reverse complement.
GCTGCGCGTGGTGGAAGAATCCGCCTGGCGAAATCTTTCGAAGGCATGATTGAGAAAGTCCGGGTCGATGCCGCTGCCGGTATCCGCAACCGTAATCTCGATCTGAGAGTTAACGCATTCCAGCCGAACCTGTACCTTGCCGTTACGCGGCGTGTACTTGACCGCGTTGGACAGCAGGTTCCACACCACCTGCTGCAGCCGGCCCGGGTCGCCGGAGATCGGCCCGGCCAGAGGGTCGAGCATGGTTTCCAGCCGCACCCCTTTGGCATCCGCTGCGGGTCTTAGTGCGTCCACGGCCGCCTGGACGAAGGAGTAGGGCAGCACCGGCTGGATATCCAGCCGCACCTTGCCCGACGTAATGCGGCTCATGTCGAGCAGATCATCGATCAACTGGGCTTGCGCGCGCGCATTGCGTTCGATGACTTCGATGCCGCGGGCAACGTCTTCGGGCTTGGCATTGACGTGCCGCAGGATCTGCGTCCAGCCCAGGATCGCGCTCAAGGGTGTGCGCAATTCATGCGACAGCGTCGCCAGGAATTCATCCTTGGTGGTGTTGAGCCGCTCAGCGGCCGCTCGCGCCTCACGCTCACTTTCCAGAAGCGCCTTTTTCTCCTCGGCCGATTGTTGCGCCGCCTGGTAGAGGCGCACGTTGTCGTGGGCCGTCGCTGCGAGAGCCGCTTCGGTTTGTTTGCGCGAAGTGATGTCGTCGATGACGCCAATGAATTGGCCTGGAGAGCCGGTTTCATCCCGGACCAGGGTCACGGTCGCCTGGCACCAGACGTAGTGCCCGTCTTTTCGCCGATAGCGCTTCTCGATCCCGTAATCGTTGAGTTGCCCGGCCTTCAGGCGAGTCACATACGACTCGGTCTCCAGCAGGTCGTCAGGATGAGTGATCTGCCGGAACGTCATGGTCTGGAGTTCGTCGGGCGCGTAACCGAGAATCTCGCAAAACTTGCGGTTCATCGACATGAATTTGCCGTCCATTCCGGCAATGGCGATACCCACCGCGGCTTGCGCAAAGGTGGCCCGCAATTGCTGTTCACTGTCACGCAGGATTTGCTCGGCGTGTTTGCGTTTGGTGATGTCCTGCACCACCCCGACCATGCCCTGCGCAATGCCTTCGGGCGTACAGGTGACCCGTCCTTTGGCGGCGATCCAGGCGTTTTCGCCGGAGGGTTTGGTGACACGATATTCGACGTCGTAATCAGCCTTCATCTGCATGGCCTGCGAGACCGCTTGCCGGACACGTTCGCGATCGTCTACGTGCAGGTATTCCGCCATGGAAATCCAGGTCATGGACTTTCCGGCCGGCAGCCCCGAAATTTCGAGCGCGCGCGGGCCCAGGGTCACCAGATCATTGGTCGCGTCCCAGGTCCAATCGCCGAGTTGCGCTGCGGCCAGCGCGAGTTCGAGGCGGCGCGCGCTGTCGCGCAATTCCTGCTGCACACGCAGGAGGTCTTCCTCGGCTTTTTTTCGGGCGTGCGCGATGCTACGAACGCTTTCCAGCGCCAAGGCACGAAGCTCTTCTTCCTCTTCTTTTTCGAGTGTCATCGCCGGGCGTCGAAAATGGCTTGTGCAAAGGTCATACCCCGAACCCCCACATGATTTTGGCAAAAGCCATGCCGCGGGGGGTCGTGCCGAGCTCGGAAAAAAACGCGAGGCCGCAATCACTGGGGGCAGGCGCAAACCGGCTCAGGACCAGATAGTTCTGGTCGGTGAAGCCGGCAAGCAATGCGCTCTCGCAGTCATGCCTCATGGCCCAACCCCTTTTTTTCTGTGAAGGCGAACCGCGCGCTGTGCGCGCCCTTCGCATCCGCCCAGCCATTCCTGATGAACTGATCGCGGGCATTCTCATTATGCCTTCGGTGCTGCGCATCAGAGGCAACGCGGAGGCGAAAAAAGACAGCATGTTTACGGCGGCATTCCCATCGCGCTGCTCCGCGAACCGCTTGAGGCCAATGTCCCTTTAGAGCCAGTTTTCGTTCGCCATTTTAGGGGCTATCCACGACTTGCTTTGTGGGCTAGCGCACCGAAGGGCGGTCGCAAAGAATCTATGTATCAAAGCCGTGCCGGGGCACGTGGATAAGAAAGAGTGTCCAGCGCGAGAGCCACAACGGCCCAGAAATCATGTGTGTGTTAGCGAACCGACACGCCCTAAGGCCTTGACTATCTTGCCGCCAAGTTCGCGGATTGGCCGCGGACAGTTTTTTTGTCCCGGCGCTGTCTGGCTGGATATCAGGGAGATTCTCATGCAAACCTCGCTACTTAAAAAATCATTGGTGCTGCTGGCGGCTATGGCCGTCACCTTCACCGCGTCCGCCGGCAATACCGGCCCTTACGTCGGCCTGTTCGGCGGCGCCAACTGGGTGCAGGACCAGCAGGTCAGCAACACCAGCGGCACCGTGCAGAACAAGTTCGGCTTCGACACCGGCTACATGTTCGGTGCGAGTTTCGGCTGGGTCATACCCGAAGTGCAGTGGATACGTCCGGAAATCGAAATCGGCTATCGCCACAACAACTACGACGCGGTCACCGGCACCAATAACAGTGAAAACGTCACCGGCAACGAAGATGCCTGGACCTCGATGCTGAACATCTGGCACGACGTGCGCACGCAGACCGGTTTTTTCAGCGTGGTGCACCCGTACATCGGCGGCGGCATCGGCGCCATCACCATCGAGATGCACAACCCGACCATCGACGGCGTTCAAAGCCGCAGCGGCTACGGCACGGGCTTCGCCTGGCAGGGCGGCGCCGGCTTAGCGATCGACATTCATCCGCAGGTCGCGATCACCTTTGACTACCGTCACCTGGAAGGCGACCGCCGCACCTACGGCAGCAGCGCCGGTCCCGTGGACGCGCGTTACCGCTCGGATTCAGCAATTGCGGGCGTGCGTTACGCGTTCTTCCAGCCCGAGCCGCCGCCGCGCCGCGTCGTAGCCGAGCGCTCACGCCCCTTGCCGGTGCCTCCGCGCGAAGAAGCGCGCGACAACGACAGTGATGGCGACGGCGTTCCGGATTCTCGCGACCGCTGCCCGGGCACCCCGCGCGGTTTCGCGGTGAATGCCGACGGTTGCATCGAAGAAGACCAGACCGTGGTTCTGCGCGGCGTCAACTTCGTATTCAACTCTGATCAGCTGACCGGACCGGCCAAGGAAACACTCAAGGAAGTCGCGGCCGCGCTCGCGGCGCAACCGTCGCTGAACGTGCGCATCGTCGGTCACACCGATTCGGTGGGTTCCAACGGCTACAACCAGCGCCTGTCGCAGAAACGCGCCGACTCCGTGCGCCGCTACCTGATTGCCCAGGGCGCAGACGCCAGCAATCTGCAGGCGCGAGGCGAAGGCGAATCCAATCCGGTGGCCAGCAACGGCACCGAGGAAGGTCGCGCCGAGAACCGCCGCGTCGAGTTTGTGGTGACCAACAAGCCCTCCGACGTGCAGGTCAAGACAGCGGAACCGACTGAAGAGTCCAAGGCCGCCGCGCAAGCGGGTGAGCCGCGGCATCTGAAGAACAAGTAATCAGCAGAAATTGGTGATGTGTGGGCTGGCGTACTGAGTGCGCCAGCCCACCGACACCCAGGGCGGGCACGGTTAATTTGATCCACGCAACTCATCAAATTCCGGAGACCCATCCATGCATCTCACCGCCAGCATTGAAGCAAACCTTGTTCGCCAAGCTTGGCCTCTGGTCAACGTCTACGAGTACGAATTCGATTCAGCGCTCGTAGGGACGGATGACGACGAGTCCAATTACCCGCCGCCCAGCCTGGACGGCATTGAAGTCGAAGTTTTGCAGTAGAGCACGCAACACCAACCCCCAAGGAGCAACACCATGAAAACCAACATTCCGTTTCGCAAGACGTTGATTGCCTCCGGCGCCGCCATGATGATGGCCGCCGTCAGCAGCAACGCGCTCGCCGCCGATGGCGACACCATGTCGCAGGACATCAGCGAAGCCCGCCAGGAGTCACAGATCTGGACCACCTTCGCTCTCAACTCGCAGTTGAAGGCCAATGACCTCAAGGTCTCGGTCGACAACGGCAAGGCCACGTTGACCGGCACGGTGGAAGAAGACGTCAGCAAGGATCTCGCCAAGCAGATCGCGCTGAACGTCAGCGGCATCAAGGACGTCGACAACCAGATCGTAGTCAAGTCTGATTACGTCGCGCCCAAGCGTACTGACCGCGATTTTGGCCAGAGCGTTGAAGACGCCACCATTACTTCGGCCATTAAGTCCAAGCTGTTGTGGAGCCAGCACGCCGAAGGCTTCGCCACCAACGTCGACACCAACAACGGCAAGGTTGTGCTGACGGGTACTGCGGACAGCGCGCTCGCCAAGGAAGCCGCCGGCCGTCTGGCGATGAACACCCGCGGCGTCGCCTCGGTAGACAACAAGCTGAGCGTCAAAGCCGGCAAGCCGGACCTGGTTAAAACCAGCAAGGCAACCGCCAACGACGCCGGCGCGAAAGTCAGCGACAGCTGGATCACGACCAAAGTGAAGTCGTCGCTGCTGTACGCGCGCAATGTGGATGGCACCGACATCAACGTCAAAACCGTCGGCGGCGTGGTTACGCTCAGCGGCAAGGCCGACAGCGATGCCGAACGCGACCTGGCGGTGGAAATCGCCAAGAACGTGCGCGGCGTGAAGACCGTCAACGCGGCGGGACTCTCGCTCTAAAGGCGACTCTTTGATTCTGCAGCGCTTGACCCAGCCCCTCTCCCCAAAGGAGAGGGGTTTTTTATGTGCACTGCTGTTCTGCGCGTTTGCGCCGATGTCCCAAGCGCAGGACGCGGCGGCGCTGAAAGCGCGGCACGCCGGCTTGCGCGAGGTGTTGGCGAATAACCAGTTTCAACGGCCGCTGGTGCTGGAATCGAGCGAGGCCTCGGGTGCCCTCAAGGGTGAGGTCTACGCCGAAGTGGGGCAGGCATTTGCCGTAACGGGCGCAGCCCTCAGCAATATTGATGCGTGGTGCGACATCCTGATTCTGCATTTGAACGTCAAGGGGTGCCGGGCATCGGAACGCACGTTGAGCCTGAGTGTCGGCCGCAAATTCGATCAGCCGCTTGCCGACGCTTATGCAGTGGATTTTTCGTTCTCCGCAGTGACGTCGACCACGGATTACTTGCGTGTCGAATTGACCGCCGCCAAAGGTCCGATGGGCACTCGTGATTACCGCATCGTGCTGGAGGCCGCACCGCTGGATGCGCAGCGCAGTTTTCTTCACATGTCCTATTCATATGCCTATGGCATGGCCGCGCGCCTGGCGTTGTCCGGGTACCTGGCCACTGCGGGCAGCCACAAGGTGGGCTTCAGCATCGTGGGACGCGACGCCGACGGCAAGCCGCGATACATCGACGGTGTGCGCGGCGTGATCGAGCGCAACACCATGCGCTATTACCTGGCGATCGAGGCGTATCTTGGCGCGCTATCCACCCCCGCGGATTCGCAGGTTGAAAAGCGGCTGAACGACTGGTACGCCAGTGTCGAGCGCTACCCGGTGCAACTGCACGAGCTTAAGCGCGACGAGTATCTGGGCATGAAGCGCAAAGAGATCCAGCGACAGGCGACAACACCGGTGGCCATGGCGCCGTAACACGAGCCTATGCGATCTACCGCACAGAGTCCCTGTACGGGGCGGCAGACAATCCGCTCGCGGTTCGTCCGCCAACCGGGAAGTACGCCGCATGACGCAGTCCATCCAAGTCGCACTCAAGATCGTCGCGGTCGGCGTCGGCGTTCTGTGTTTGCAGGGCGGTTGTGCGCAATTGCCTGACGCCAAGCGCGACATCGCCACCACGCCGACCGGATCAGTGACGTTCGAAGGCGCGCGAGGGCGTCCGGTGTCGGAAGCGCACAGCGAGGCGATCATCGAAAATCTCGAAAACGCAGGCGGCGCAACCGACGTCCTGCAAAAACATCTGGCCTATTCGCAGGAGATCAACCCGAAAAGCCCGCTGACGCTGGGCAACAAGCTGACCTTGCTGCAAAACGGGCCGGCGACCTACCAGTCGATGTTCGCCGCGATCCGCGAGGCCAAGGACCACATCAATCTCGAAACCTATATTTTTAGCGACGACGAAGTCGGCCAGCAGTTCGCCGACCTGCTGCTGGAAAAACAGGCCGCCGGGGTGCAGGTCAACCTGATTTATGACAGCGTCGGCGGACTAACCACGCCGGCGGAATTCTTCGACCGGCTCAAGGAAGGCGGCATCCAGGTACTGGAATTCAACCCGGTGAATCCGCTGGAACTCAACCAGGCCGACTGGGAAATCAACAGCCGTGACCATCGCAAGCAACTGCTGGTGGACGGCCGCATCGCGTTCATTGGCGGCATCAACATCAGCGACACCTATTCCAGCTCGCCGTCGAGCAGCCGTTCGCGCGCCAAACGCGCGCGCACCCGCGAGCAGCAGAAAACCGACCCGACCAAGGGCTGGCGCGACACCCATGTGCGCATCGAAGGCCCGGTGGTTGCCGATTTCCAGAAATTGTTTATCGAAACCTGGACCAAGCAAAACGGCGAGCCGCTGGCGCCCAAGAACTATTTTCCCAAGTTGACTGCAAAGGGCGACGGCATTGTCAGCGCGCTGGGCAGCACCCCCGACGACGAGCAGAACCCGATCTACCTGACGCTGATGTCGGTGATCAGCCACGCCGAGCGTTCGGTGCATCTGACGATTGCGTACTTTGTTCCAGATGAGCAGCTGCGCAAGGCGCTGACCGAGGCTGCCCAGCGCGGCGTTGAGGTCAAGCTGATTCTGCCCGGCATTTCCGACGCATGGGCGGTGTTTCATCTGGGCCGCTCGTACTACGACGAACTGTTGCGGGGTGGCGTCAAGATTTATGAGCGCCGCGGTGCGGTGATGCACGCCAAGACCGCGTCCGTGGACGGCGTCTGGTCCACCATCGGTTCGACCAACATGGACTGGCGCAGTTTTCTGCACAACGACGAAATCAATGCGGTGATCGTGGGCCGCGACTTCGCCGCGCAGATGGACTCGATGTTCGCGCAGGACTTGAAAGAGTCCGACGAGATTGCGCTAGAAAACTGGCGCCGCCGCTCCTGGCTGCTGCGCATGCAAGAACAACTGGCGCGCGTCGGCGCGTACTGGCTGTAACGTCGCATGGACGACAAGACCCCGGGTTCCGACTCCGTGCTGCAATCGCCGACGGTGGTCGACGTGGCCGGCGGCGGCACGCTGCGGCTGCTGTCGCTGAACATCCAGTTCGGGCTGCACACCTCGCGCTACAGCCATTACGTCACGCAGGCCTGGCGCCATGTGCTGCCGACACGCGGCACGCGCGCCACACTCGATCGCATCGCCACACTTGCTGCGCGCCACGACATCGTTGCGATCCAGGAAGCCGACGCCGGCAGCTTACGCAGTGCACACCTGAACCAAGTCGCGCATATGGCCGAGCAGGCCGGGTTTCCCTACTGGCACGCCGCCGTGACGCGCGACCTGTGGCCGTTCGCGCAGCATTGCCTGGGCGTGTTGTCGCACTGGCCGCTGCACGCGATTCAATACCACGCGCTGCCGGGCTGGCTGCCGGGGCGCGGCGCGCTCGAAGTTGAAATCCGCCCGCCGGGCTTTGAGCCGTTGCGCCTGATCGTGGCGCACCTCGCGCTTGGCCGTCGCACCCGCGCCAAACAGCTCAACTACCTGGCAGCGTTGATCAAGGATCGCACCGACACGATTCTGCTGGGCGATCTCAACTGCGGCCTGCACGAACTCAACGACCATCCTGGCGTGCGTGATTCAGGACTGCGGCCGTCGCACAACGAGCACCGAACTTTCCCGAGTTGGCGGCCGTCGCGCGCGCTCGATCACATTCTGGTCACGCCCACCGTCGAGGTCGTCGGCGCCAGCGTGCTCGAAGAGCGCGTGTCGGATCACCTGCCGGTCGCCACCGAAATCCGGCTGCGGCTGGAAACCGTTCCGGAAACTGGAGCATAAAATGCCTGCGGCGAGCCAAACCCTGTCTAACCCGTCGAACGCCAGCAAACGAGAGCCCATGCCCAATACCCAAAGTCCCGCCCAAAATCACCTGCTGGCGGCCTTGTCGCGCGATGAACTCGAGCGCCTGCAACCGAATCTGGAAGTGGTGACGATGCGCCTGGGTGAGGTGCTCTGCGAATCGGGTGAGGCGCTGGCGCACGCCTATTTTCCGACCAGCGCGATCATTTCGCTCAATTACGTGACTGAATCCGGCGCTTCCGCCGAAGTCGCCGGCGTCGGTCACGAAGGCATGCTCGGCACCTCGCTGTTCATGGGCGGACAGAGCTCGCTGTCCCGCGCCACCGTTCAGACCGCGGGTCAGGCGTATCGCTTGCGCGCCAAGCCGCTGATGGACGAATTCAACCGCTCCGGCCCGATGCAGAAACTGCTGTTGCGCTACACCCAGGCGCTGATGACACAGATGGCGCAGACCGCCGTATGCAATCGCCACCACACGCTGTTGCAGCAGTTCTGCCGCTGGCTGTTGCTGACCCTGGATCGCATGCCGAGCAACGACCTGGTAATGACGCAAGAGCTGATCGCCAGCATGCTCGGTGTGCGCCGCGAAGGCGTCACCGAAGCCGCCGGGCAACTGAAGGACCTGGGCGTGATCGACTACCGTCGCGGTCACATCACCGTGCTCAATCGTGCGGGCCTGAACAGCCACGTGTGTGAATGCTATGGCGTGGTCAAACTGGAATTCGACCGCTTGATCGGCAATGACGCCGCCAAGGACGCCGCGCCGCGACCGGCTGTGGCCGTGATCAAGAAATAAATCATGCTCGAACCCGCCGCTCCCCTCAGCCCCCATCCGCACAGTGGATCGGACGCCGACGTCCTGTCGGCCGCCGGCGGGATCCGGCTCGACACTCACGACTACCCCCCGTTGCTGTCCACCGACGAGCTGCAGCGCATGAGGACGGTGCGCCGCTACGACATTCTCGATACGCCGCCGGACGGCGCGTTTGACCGCATCACCGCACTTGCGGCGCATATATTCAGGGTGCCGATCGCGATCGTCAGCATCGTCGACAGTGAGCGCATCTGGTTCAAGTCGCATCACGGACTCAATGCCAGCGAAATCAGCCGCGCGCCGGGCCTGTGCGCCTCGGCGATTCTCAAAGAAGGCGTGCACGTGCTGCCCGATGCGTTGCTCGACCCCGTCGCGCTGACCAATCCACTGGTGGCCGGCCAAATGGGCTTGCGCTTTTACGCGGCCGCGCCGTTGACCTCCCTCGACGGCTACAACCTCGGCACCCTGTGCGTGATCGACTACACACCGCGTACCGTCACGCCGGAAGAACTCCAGCAGCTCAGGGACCTGGCGGCGCTGGTGATGGACCAGATGGAGCTGCGCCGCACGGCGCGCGAGTCGATGGCCAAACTGATCCGCGCCAAATCCGTTGCCGAAAAGGCTAACCAGGCGAAAACCGATTTCATCTCAAGCATGAGCCACGACCTGCGCTCACCGCTCAACGCGATTCTCGGTTTCGCACAGCTGCTGGATGCCGACTCCGCGCTGCAATCCGATGCGCACAAGGAAAGCGTCAGCCAGATTCTGCAGGCCGGCTGGAACCTGTTGGACCAGATCAACGGCATCCTGGACCTGGCGCTGACTGAATCGGGCGAGCTGGAGCTGGCGCCGGAGCCCGTGTCGGTGGCTGCCATGCTGGACGAATGCCAGGCGCACGTCAGCGGCCAGGCGCGCAAATACGAGGTGACGATCAGCGTCAGCCGCTCGGCCGAGCCGTACTGGGTGTTCGCCGACCCGGCGCGACTCAAACAGGTGGTCACCCATCTGTTGTCCAACGCGATCAAGTTCAACAAGTCCGCCGGTACGGTGGCGGTGGGCTGCACACAAACCGCCGACAGCCGGGTGCGCATCAGCGTCAAGGATTCCGGCCCCGGCCTGTCCGCCGAGCAGCAGGCGCAGTTGTTTCAGCCCTTCAACCGCCTGAGCAAGCAGGCGCGCGCCGAAGAGGGCACCGGCATCGGCCTGGCGCTGACCAAGCGCATGGTCGAGTTGATGGGCGGCGCCATCGGCGTCGACAGCACCGTCGGCAAGGGCTGCGTGTTCTGGGTGGAATTTCAAAGGCTCGATCCGCTCGATGGATCGGACCCGACCAAAGATAAAGGAGCCTTACGATGATCAGTCCCAATGACCTGTTGAAAGCCAAGATCCTGATCGTGGACGACCAGGCCGCCAACGTCCGCCTGCTGGAAAAAATGCTCAGCGACGCCGGCTACACCGACATCGCCACCACCATGGATCCGTACGTGGTTTGCGCGCTGCACCGCAAGCACCGCTACGACCTGATCCTGCTCGACCTGTTGATGCCGGGCATGGACGGCTTCCAGGTGCTCGAGGGCCTCAAGACCGTGGACAGCGACAGCTACGTCTCGGTGCTGGTGATCACCGCGCAACCGGGCCACAAGCTGCGCGCGCTGCAGGCTGGCGCCAAGGATTTCGTGTCGAAGCCGTTCGACCTGGTCGAGGTCAAGACGCGCATCCACAATCTCCTGGAAGTGCGCCTGCTGTACAAGCAAATCGAAAACCACAACAAACTGCTCGAGCAGACCGTGCTCGAGCGCACCGCCGAACTGCGCGAGTCCGAAGAGCGCTTCCACCGGCTCACCGAACTGTCGTCCGACTGGTACTGGGAGCAGGACGCCAACGGCCGCTTCACCCAGGTGTCAGGACCGGCGCTCGAGATGCTGGGAATTCGCGCCGGCGCCCCCGACGCGCCGGCGCCAAAAAACGGCGCGCACTGGAACGAAGCCGAGCGCGCGGCGCTGGAGGCCAACATCGCGGCTCGACGGCCGTTTCTCGACTTCATCTACAGCCGCACCAATCCCGACGGCAGCCAGCAGTATTTCCAGATGAGCGGTGAGCCGATCTTCGACAGCGCCGGACGCTACACCGGCTATCGCGGCATCGGCACCGACATCACGCAGCGCATGCAGCCCCCAAGTGAGCGGCACCAGTAATCATTAAATGCGGCGTGCCTATGCGCGATTGCGCACAGACCGTGATGGCCCGCGAGCCCATGCTGGCGGTGTACATCCACCAACACTCAGGAGCAGGTCATGAACAAAGATCAAGTGAAAGGCAAAGCCAAGAAAGTCGAAGGAAAAGTCCGCCAGACCGCGGGCCGTGCCACCGGCCGCCGCAAGATGGAATCCAAGGGCATCGTCAAGCGCGCCGTCGGCGCGGTTCAGGAAGCCTACGGCGACCTCAAGGAAATGGCGACGAATCGCTAGTTTTCTTTAGTTGCCCAAAGCCCGTCCCCGCGAAATTCGGGGACGGGCTTTTTATTTTGCGCGCCGCCGGGCGACCGCCATCGCCAGTTCGCCCAGCACCGCGGCGCTGTCGTCCCAGCCGATGCAGGCGTCGGTGACGCTCTGGCCGTAGGTCATTTTTTCGCGCGCGCCGATATCCTGGCGGCCCTCGACCAGGTGCGATTCAATCATCACGCCACTGATGCGCGATTCGCCCTGCGAAATCTGCGCGGCCACGCTGTGACCCACCTCGATCTGCTTGCGATGCTGCTTTTGTGAGTTGGCATGCGAAAAATCAATCATCACCTGCGGCCGCAATCCGGCCTTGCCCAGTGCGTTGCAGGCGGACTCGACATGGGCCGCGTCGAAATTGGTGCCTTGGTTGCCGCCACGCAGAATCACGTGACAGTCGTCGTTGCCACGGGTCGCAAAAATGCCGACCTGGCCGTCCTTGGCGAGCGACAAGAACTGGTGCGGGTGGCGCGCCGACAACACCGCGTCGACCGCGACCTTGACGCTGCCATCGGTGCCGTTCTTGAATCCAACCGGGCACGACAGCGCCGAGGCCAGCTCGCGGTGCAATTGTGATTCGGTGGTGCGCGCGCCTATCGCGCCCCAGCTGACCAGGTCGGCCAGATATTGCGGCGTCAGGATGTCGAGAAACTCCACGCCGGCTGGCACCCCTTTTTCGTTTAAGTCGAGCAGCAGCTTCCTGCCGACACGCAGACCGCGGTTGATGTCGAAGCTGTCGTCGAGGCCCGGGTCGTTGATCAGGCCCTTCCAGCCGACGGTGGTGCGCGGCTTTTCGAAATACACGCGCATCACGATCAGCAGGTCGCTCTGCAATTGCGCACGCAGCGGCTGGAGGCGGCCGGCGTAGTCGAGCGCGGCGGCGGGGTCGTGGATCGAGCACGGCCCGACGATCACCAGCAATCGCGGATCGCGTCCGTGCAGGATCTCCTGGATTTCGCGGCGAGTTTCCAGCACCGTGCGCGTGGCGCCCTCTGTCAGCGGCAGTTCGTCCTGCACCTGTGCCGGCGTGGAGACCGGGCGGATGCTCTGGATGCGCAGATTTTCGGTAGCGAGTTTCATGGGGGTAGGGACGCTCGGCAGGGGGTGGGTCCGTGCCGCACTGTTGCGTCATGGTTGGCGTGGAAGACGCCGGATTTGGGCGCGCGAGGTTAACAGAGCGTTCGCTATACGGCGATACGGCTCCGCGGCGACAATAACTTTGATGAAATTATTTTTGCTCGCGGCTGCGCTGCTGCCCTTGGCCGCTGCCGCCGAAACACCGCTGCACGTCACCAACCTTGCCACCCTCGCGCGCGGTTTTGCGCTGCCGGCTCTGGGCGACACGCAGGTACGCCCGCGCGGGCCGGGCGAGTGGCGGCTATCTAGCGACCTGATCAACGAATTTCGCGCCATCGGCACGCCGACCGAAACCCTGCGCATCGACGGTGAAACCCTGCGCCTGGGCCTGGGCTATCGCCGCAGCTTCACAACTGGGTTCGAAGCATCGATTGAAGTGCCGTTTTACGTGCAGGGCGGCGGCATTTACGACGATGTCGTGACCTGGTTCCACAGCGTCATCGGCCAGTCCAACGCCAGTCGTGACCGATTTCCTCCGCGTGACTATGCAATCCAGTACACAAACAACGGCGAGGTATTGCTCGACCGTCAGCGCGGCAGCTCGGTAGTGGGCGACATCAGCCTGTATGGAGGCTGGCAGGTTGCAGAAATGACGGCGGTTCGCGGTCAACTCAAGCTGCCCACTGGCGCGGTGTCGCAGTTGGCCGGCAACGGCGCGGTCGGCGCTTCGGCCTGGGTGGACACCGCGCTGCCCTGGTTCGAGCGTGGTGGAGCTTGGTCGGGCTTTGTTTCCGGCGGCGCCGGCTATGCGTTCGCCGGTGATGTGATTGCCAACCAGCAGCAGCGCTGGCTGTTGTTTGGTGGCGGTGGATTGGCATGGCACGCGTCGCCCGCCGTGCGTGTGCTGGCGCAGGTCTACAGCCACAGTGCGCTGTACAAGGACAGTTCGCTCGATACTCTGAGCGGCCCGGCGCTGATCGCCGCGCTCGGTGTACGCTGGAGGTTGGCCCCCGGCGTCGAACTGGAATACAACCTGATTGAAGATGTATTCGTCGGCCCGGCAGCGGATTTTTCAACACGTGTGGCGATCAACTGGGGACTCTAGAAATGCGTACAGTGTTTTTTCTATTCGCGGCCGTGGCCGCGATGCCGGTAATCGCCGACGGCGGCGCTCTGGCGCGCAGTTTTGCGCTGCCCGCGCTGGGTCAGCCCCACGTGAGCACACCGGGACAAGCGCGCTACACGCTCGAGCTCGACCTCACCAATGAATACGTCGCCAAGGCCACGCCCGCCGAAAGCATCCTGCTCGACGGCGAAACCACGAAACTGACGCTGACCTATTACGGCGTGCTGGCGCCAAACTGGGACTGGAACACCGAGTTACCGGTGTACGTGCTCGGTGGCGGGTTCATGGACGGCTTTATCCAGGGCTGGCACGACGTGTTCGGCCTGCCCAACGGCGGCCGCGAGTTCGCGCAAGACGATCAGTACCGTTATCGCTACGTGCGCGGCGGCGTCACCCTGCTCGATGAGCACGACAGCGGCGCGCATTTCGGTGACATGAGCGTCGGCGTCGGCTGGCAGCTGCTGCCGCAGATTGCCTTGCGCGCGCAGGTCAAGCTGCCGACCGGATCGGCGTCCGATCTCACCGGCGGCAACACCGGCGGCGCCTTCTGGGCCGATGCCGCGTTGCCGTTTGCCGAGGGCAGTGCCTGGCGCGGTTATGCCTCGGCCGGCGTATCTGTGAACAGTCGCAACGATGTGCTGTCGGCGTTGCAGGAAGAAACCCTGTTTTTCGGCGGCGGCGGGCTGCGCTACCACCTCAACCCGGTCTGGAGTTTCTACACCGAAATTTCAGCGCGCAGCGCGCTGTACACCGGCAGCGAATTCGAAGCGCTCGACGGCGTCGGCATCCCCGCGCAGTTCGGTGTGAGTGTCGCGCTCAATCCGCGCTATTCATTCGACCTGGCGTTTCAAGAAGACCTCAACCCCGGCGCCTCGCCGGATTTCGGATTGCGCTTCGCGTTGCGCACCCATTGAGCGGCTACCCGCTTGCGGCATCTACAACCTGTGTTTGGCTCAATACAAAAAAACACTGATACACTTTTAGTACCACCAATATTCGTGCATCGGTCATCCAGACCCTGAACTAGCTCCAAGCGGGTGGCATGGTTTTAAGCGCGAAGATTCCAACGAGGATTCCCATGCAAGCACTCAATGCCGCCGAACTGATGGCCAAACTGCAGGAGGCCAACGCCGCGTCGCAGGCTTACATCGCCGCTTCGCCACCGTGGGTGCAGGTGTGGGTCCTGATCATGACTGTGGTGCTGGTTCCGTCCTTTATCTTCGCTTTCAAAAAAACCGAAGCGCGCTGGATCGCCGTAAGCCTGCTGCAGATCGTGGTGTTCACGCCGATGCTGATCGCCACCGCCGGGGCTTCCAAATTCTGGGGCACCACGCACTTGCTGTTCTGGACGGCGCCGATGATGGTCGGTTTTGCCGCCATCCTGCGCGACGGACTCTCCAGCTGGTATCTGCGCTGGCTGGGGTTGGCGTCCACGGTCATGGCGATCTCGCTGGTGTTTGACGCCGTGGACGTGATCAGTTTTTTTGCCGGCAGCACTTGACAGCTGCGCTAGACTGATCCGATGCAATTGACGCGCCGCCTGTTACTCATCGCCGTACTGGTTTTTGGCCAGTGGCTGGCGGTGGCGCACGCCAGCGAGCATCACGCTCTGGCGCAAAAACACACCTGCTCGCAGTGTCTGCATTCGCAGCCACTCGATACAGGCGCCGTCACGCCGACGTTGCAGCTGGATTTGGTCGTCGACGACACCGTTGTCGCGCAAGCGCCCGCGGTTTCACTGTACGCCGTATCGCGTCACCACTACCGCAGCCGCGCACCGCCAGCACACCTCGCCCACTGAAAAGCCGTTCCACCGTTCACGGTGGCGTGTTGTTTTATTTCAGCCTCGAGGTTTTTTTCATGCAAGCACTTCTTTCATTTCGCGCGTCGCCCTTGCGTTCGTTTATCGCCGTTGTCAGCCTGCTGTTCGCCACCACTTCCGGCGCACAGGCGCCCGCCGCTAAAAAATCCAAGCCAAAGCCCAATCCTGTCGTGGTTTCGCAGCCGGTGACTGCGCCGGCGCCGGCTGATTCCGCGGCCCCGCTGGATACCATCGAGGTCTACGCCAGCCCGTTTCTCGGCCGCACCGCCGATGAACTGGTGGTGCCGGTGACCGTGATCTCGGGCAATGAGCTGGATCGCAAGCGATCGTTCAACATCGGTGATGTGCTGGCCAACGAGCCCGGCATCTCGACTTCGGGCTTTGGCCCCGGCGTCGGCCGACCGGTGATCCGCGGCCAGGCGGGACCGCGGGTGCAGGTGCTGGAAAACGGCATCAGTGCGCTGGATGTTTCCGACATCTCTCCCGACCACGCGGTGACGATCGACCCTTCGCACGCCACGCAGATCGAAATCATCCGCGGTCCGGCGACGCTGCTTTACGGCAACGGCGCCAACGGGGGCGTGATCAATATCGTCAACGAACACCTGAGCGAAGACCCGGAGACGGGCTTCACGGGCTCCGGCGATGGCCGCTACAGCAACAATGGCCGCGAAGGCAACGGTCATATCGAAGCGCATTGGGGCAACGGCGTGTTCAAGTTTCACGCCGATGGCGCGCGTCACAGCAATGCTGATTTCGACATTCCCGGATTCCCCGACGTGGCTCAGGCCGGCACGTTTGGACGCCTCAGCAACAGTTTCAGCACGCAGGAAAACGGCTCGTTCTCAGCGGCTTATACCGGCGACGATCATGCGCTCGGCATGGCCTTCAGCACACTCGATGGCATCTACGGCCTGCCGAACGAGGCGACTGCGCTGGTCAAGCAAAACCAGAACCGCTTCGACTTACGCGCCACCACGCGCAAGCCGTTTGCCCTTATCGAGGCCGCACGCGTACAACTGGGCTACAACGTCTATCGCCACACCGAGTTCGAGGACTCGACGACGCCTGGTACCGACTTCCACAACGCCGAGGTGCAATCGCGCATCGAACTCACCCATGCTGCCTTCGGGCCGCTGAACGGCGCGCTCGGCCTGCAGATTGGCAACCGCGATTTCGCCGCGCTCGGCGACGAGGCGCTGACGCCGCGCACGGTCACCGATTCGCTGGCGTTCTTCCTCGTCGAGGATCTGAAGCTGCCGCACGGTATTCTGGAGTTCGGCGCGCGCGCCGAGCCGATAGACCATGCACCGGACGACGTCGGGCGCGGAAACCCGCTCAAAGGCAACAGTCCCGCGCGCAACTTCACGCCGGTCAGCGCGTCGGTGGGCTACTTGCTGCCACTCGCGCAGGCGTATCACGCTCGCGTCAGTTACGGCCGTGCCCAGCGTGCGCCACGCCCCGAAGAGCTGTACAGCTTCGGCGCCCACATCGCCACCGGCGCCTTCGAGCGGGGCGATGCCAGTCTGCAACTCGAAACCTCGAACAACGTCGAGCTATCGCTGGACAAGCACATGGGCCGCTGGACCGGTTCAGCAGCGGTGTATTACACGCAGTTCAGCAACTACGTGTTTCAGAACGCGGTTGATTGCAACCTCAATCCCGACGATCCCGGCCCTTGCGCGCCCGACGGCACGCCTGATCGCGTTGCGGAAAATCCGGCTCCGCCGCCGGATTTCATCTTCGATCCGACCGGAGAACTCACGCTGTTCGACTACACGCAGGCCAGTGCGCAGTTTTACGGCCTCGAGCTGCAATCCGCGCTGGTGCTGATCGAGCGAGGACCGTTCACGCTCACCGGCCGTGTGTTCAGCGACTTCGTGCAGGGCCGGCTCGACAACGGCGGCGGCAGTCTGCCGCGCATCACGCCCACCCGCTTTGGTTTTGGTTTCGACGCCGGGTTTCATGGGGTGACCGGATCCGCTCGACCTCGTCAGCGTTAAGGACCAGACCCGCCTGGCCGCGCTGGAAACCGCGACGCGCGGGTACACCCTGGTGAATCTGGACTTGGGCTACGACTTCAAGCTTGGCGAAAAATCCAAAGCGAGGCTTTATTTGCGCGGGCGTAATCTTGCCGACGAGGAAATCCGCCACCACACCTCATTCATCAAAGATGCCGTCACCGCTCCGGGCCGCGCGGTAACCAGCGGTGTGCGTGTGGAGTTTGGGAGCTGAGGCTCAGCGCGCCTGCATCGGGAAAAACGCCGGGGTCTGCTCGACTCGGCGCATCCAGGCGTTGAGCGCCGGATATTTCGATAAGTCGTAACCGCCGTCAGGCGCGACATGCGTATAGGCGTAGAGGGAGATGTCGGCGATGCTGTAATTGTCGCCGGCGATAAACGGCGTCTTCGCCAGTTGCGTTTCCATGACGCCGAGCGCGGCATGGCCTTTTTTCATCGCGTCGGCGATTTTGTCCTGCCACTCGTCCTGTCGGTGCAAAAATTTGACCCAGAAGCGCACGGTGGCTATGTAGGGCTCGTGCGAATACTGCTCGAAAAACAGCCATTCCAGTACTTTGGCGCGCGAGTATTTTTCGCCTGGCAGATACGCCGTGCCATCGGCCAGATAGCAGAGCATGGCGTTGGATTCGGCGAGGAACTTCGCCGGCGCTATTTCCAGCAACGGCACCCTGCCGTTCGGGTTTTTCTTGAGGAATTCAGGCGTGCGCGACTCGCCTTGGAGAATGTCCACTTCCTGCCACTCAAAAGGTATTCCCAGTTGCTTCATCAGCACGGCGGGTTTCCAGCAATTTCCCGAGGCGGACATCCCGTAGAGCTTCATGGGCCCTTCAAGCCGAAATAGCGGATGATTTCAAGCGAAAGGTAATCGTCCTGGCGAAAGCCGAAAGTAGGATCGGCGGCGTCGGCATGGGCGAACAGGCGCATCTCCAGCGCCGCTTTCCAGTCAGCGCCGAGGCGGCGGCTGGCTTCAAGATTGGCAAACAGGGTTTGGGTCTGCGCGTCGACGATGACGCCCGCCAGCAACTCGCTGCCAGCTTCGTCATTGAGCGCGACGCGCGTGCCCGTAAAAATGTCGTTGTTGAACGGCGTGGTGGCGTCATCGCCGCGCTCGTCCCACAGGTATTCGGCGATGGCGCCGACATCCATGCTGCCGAAGACGCCGCTGAAGGTGTATTCGAAGCCGGTGGCGAATGCGGCATAGGTGTCGAAGCGGCTGCGATGGTGAATCGCCTCCAGCTTCAGCAAGAAGCCGTTGAACACGTAGTTGGCGTCGAGTCCGGTCTGGTGGATCTGGTCGTAAATCGGCACCAGCATCGGCCCGTTGGCGGTCAGTACCACGCCTCCGGGCTGGGCCGGCGCAAAGCGCGGCGCGCGCGCGGTGCCAGCGAAATGCGAAAGCCCCAGATCCAGCCCGCTGACGCTGATGTTGTAGCGCACCGCCCAGTTCGGGTTCCATTCGCGCGCACCGGCCTCGTAGATGGCGTCGGTGTCGGTGTCTACCGTGAGCAAGAAGCGCAACCGCGCATCAAAGTCCGGAAACGTGCGCTCGCGAAAATACGGCAGGTAGAACGCGGTGAAAGTGCCGTAGTCGCTGATGTAGGAGATATCCAGCATCGGTTGGCCGAGCTTGTCCTCGGCGTCGGGGTTTTCGATCAGGTCGGTCTGGTTGAGGATGTCCACCAGATGCAGCGATTCGATCGTGCCCCAGAACACCTTGCGCACGCCGCCGCGGATTTCGAATGAGCCCTGACGATGGCGCAGATACATTTCGCGCAAGTCCCAGTGCGAGCGGCGGTCGTCCACCGAATCCAGCCGCACGAACGGCGTCAGCACGAAGCGGGTGTCGCGATTCCATTCGTACAGAAAATCCGGCTGCGCGCGCAACGACACGTCGGCGTTGGCCTGGCGCGGGTCGAGCGGCGCGAACATGAAAAACCGTGACTCCAGGCCGACTTCGGTGTCGAGCTTGTAGCGGCCGCTCAGGTCGGACAAGAGCCCCGGGCCGGTGCCCGGGGCCGGCAGCATTCCGCGCTCGGCCGCCGGCGCGGCCGTCACGGCCAGCAGCAACGTCAGGGCGTATCGAAACCTCATTGCGCCGACTGCAGCGCGCTCTGGTCAAAGTCGCGCGATTCGAATCCGTTTTTGAACTTGTAGTCGCTGAATTTCAGCGTGGTTGATTTGCCGGTCTGGTGGTTAATCATGTCGAGTTTGGCCGCGCGCCAGTATTTGCCGAGGTACTTCTCGTACCCGTTGAGCGTCAGGGTTTTAAGCAGCGACTGCTTGCGATCGAAGTACTCGATTTTCAGGGGGCGATACTCGGCCTTGTCCGTCCAGATCACCTGCCGGGTGTAGCCGGAATTCTCGTGTACCGGATAGCGCTCAAACACGAAACAGTCCTTGCCGTCATGCTTTTCATCGCGCAACCATTTGTAGGTGTATTTCTCCACTTCCTGGCTGCCCAGATCCTCATAGGCGAACTCGCTGCCCATGAACGGTCCGGATTTGTTGTTCGAGGCGATGCGCTTGACGCGTTTCAAGGCCGGCAGGTAGAGCCAGCGGTCATCGTCGGCGGTCTTGTGGGTAAAGGTCAGCAGCGCGGTGCCCTGCACGTCCTTGGGCTCGTCGAACACGATCAGCGACTTGTCGCCATCGTTGGAGACCTCAAGGGTTTTATTGCGGATTTCGCGCTTGGACTCGCCGCCCTGCTTGTTGCGCAGGATCATCAGCAACGTGGCCGAGGTGTCACCGAAGCCGTCGTTGCGGCGTTCGGATTCCACCGCGATGGCCAGGCCTTTTTCTTCGGGCGTTTCAGCCAGCGCGGGCATCACGACCGCCATCACGAGGGCCACGGCCAGGGAATTTAGTTTCAGCGAACGTTTCATCGGGAGTCTCCTTGAGTAAAAGTGCTAGATCTTCGCGCCGCGATCCACGCGCAGCAGCAAGACGGGCAGAAACAACAGATCGACGATCAGGGCCACGACCAGCACGATACAGGTGAGCTCGGCGTTGGAACTGTTGGGCGAAAACGCGGACTGCGTCAGCAAGGCGAAACCGGCGACCAGGATCGCGGTGGTCACCACCAGCGCCGCGCCGACATTGTGAAATGCATGGCGGATCGCCGCTTCGGCGCCAAAACCCAGCTCGCGCCGTGCGCGCAGGTACTTGGAGAGAAAGTGGATGGTGTCGTCAACGATGATGCCCACGGTCATGTTGAGCACGATGGCCTGGACGAACTTGATCTCGCCATCGATCAGGTACCAGATGCCAAACGAGATGCCGAGCGGAATCAGGTTGGGGATCAGCGACAGCGCACCCAGCTTGATCGAGCGCAGGGCGGGCAGCAGCAGCAGCGAGATCAGTGCCAGCGACAGCGGCAGCGAGATGAAATTGCTGCGGATGTTGCGCTCGGCGATGTAAGCGAACATCACCGCCGGTGAGACGCCGATGGTCTCCATGTTGCGCTGCGCCAGCCATTCGCGGGCCGACTGTTCGATCGCCCGTGTCTGCTGCGAGCGCAGATGCGTGAACAGCACGGTGAAGCGCGTGGCCGACTTGTCCACGCTGATCTGGTTGTTGAGATCCAGGCCGAAAGGCAAGGACATCTCGTACAGCAGCAAGTACTGGGCGGCGAGCGCCCGGTCCTCCGGGATCTTGTAATACGCCGGGTCGTCGCCGTGCATGTTTTTGTTCAGGCGCTTGTAGATGTCGGTGATCGGCCCGACGTAGGTGACCTTGTCTTTCCACGGCCCGGTCCTCCACCAGTCAGCGAAATCCTCGACATTTTTCAGATAAGCGGGGTCTGAGATGCCGTCGGCTTCGCCGGATTTGAGGTTGAACTCGATGGAATAAAAGCCGGTCATCTTTTCAACCACGGCATCGGTGTCGCGGCGAAACTCGATGCTCGGGCCGAAATAGTGCGCGAACAGGTCGTTCGGTTCGTTTTTGAATGCGAGCACGGTGAAAGCGACGGCCACCGCAATCATGCTCCAGAACACCGGGCGCTGGCGTTTCAACACCCAGTCGCCCACGCCATCCATGATCTGCGTCAGCCAGGCGTTTTCACCACCGCGTGCCGCGGGCGCCTTGGCCGGCAAGACCGCCATCAGCGCCGGCAGCGTGAAGGAGGAGAAAAACCAGGCCAGCCCCACGCCCATCAGGGTGATGTTGGCGAGGTCACGCAACGGCGGCGAGTCGGTGAAGTTGACCGTGGCAAAACCGATCATGGTGGTCGCGGAGGTCAGGAACACCGGACCAAAATTGATGCGCATGGACTCCACGATGGCCTCCCACTTGCTGCGGCCCTCCCGCAGCCCGGCAAAAAATGTGAGGTAGAGGTGGATGGAGTCGGCCACCGCCAGCGTGGTGATGATCTGCGGCGCCGCCGCGGAAGGCGGCGTCAGGTGAAAACCGAGGTATCCGGCGGCACCCATCGCGCTGACTGCCGACAGCACGACCACCAGCATGGTCGCCAGCGTGGCGCTGCCCGACCGCAGCATCAGCCACATCACGACGACGATCACCAGGTACATCGCCGGGATCAGGGTTTTAATGTCGTGTGTCGCCGCCTCGGTAAAGGCGTTCGACATCATGTTCGAGCCGGTCATGTAGATCGCGCCGACTTCCGGGTAGTTTTTCAGGATCTCGGCACGCAAGGCACGTGCGGCGGCCACGGCCTCCGGGAGCTCCGCCTCGGATAGTTGCGGAAACTGGGCGACGACATTGATCGCGGCAACCTGGCCGTCGCCGGCCACCAGTCGTTTCACCAGCAACGGCTCCTGCAGCACAACCCGGCGGATTTCTGCGGCGCGTGCCGGCGTCAGGTCGCTGGCGTGCTGCACCAAGGCATGCACGTCGAGATCGTCGCCTTGGGCCTGCGTGTGCTGGTAGTTGGTGATCGAATCCACGCGCAAGGTGTAAGGCAGCTTCCAGGATTGCTGGGTGAGGACATGGATCGCTTCCAGGACGCGCGGCTGGAACACGTCGCCTTCCTTGGCCTCGACCACGAAGGCAATGCTGTCCACCTTGGAATACAGGTTGGTGAAGTCATCAAATGCCACCAGCTGGGGGTTGCCTTGGCCAAAATAGACGCGGTAATCGGTCGAAAAATTGAGCAGGCGCGCGCCCGCAGACAGGCCCACCATCATCAGCAGCGAAGCCAGCAATACCCACCAGCGCTGGCGAATCACCCAGCGGCTGTAACGAACGACGATCTGCTCGTAGCGGGAATCAGTGCCCATGGCTTGGCTCAAAAGGAGTTGTGGAGGGGACGTTCATGCGATTCGGCGGCAGGTTCAATGGCCTGCGAGATCAATCCTCACAGTGCTTGGGCCGCAAGTGCTCGAGGTAATCGGTCATGCCGCGAAAGCTGGATTCCAGCAATTCACGGCTCTGCGAAGCCTTGCCCATGCCCACACAACCCTCGATGGCGCCAATAATGAAAGCGGCGGCGTCGGCGGGGTTGACGTCTTTGCGCACCTGGCCTTTGGCCTGGCCTTGCCTGAGCGCCTTGACGATACCGGCGCGCCACTCCTTGAGAATACCGTTGAGCCGCCCGCGAAACCCCTCGTCCACCGGTGACATTTCGTTGATCAGGTTGTTGAACGGGCAACCGTTGGTCAACGCCATCTCCGAGCGCTGCCGGGTCAGGCGCTTGCACAGCGCGATGGCGGTATCGACGACATTGTCGGCCTTGGCCACCGGCCGCCAGTTTTCCTCGACGAACGGGCGGATGATTTCATCCACCACCGCGTAGCCGAGCTCGGCCTTGTTCTCAAAGTGGTGATACAGCGCGCCCTTGGTCACCCCGGAGTTTTCCAGGATGGCGTCGAGACTGGCGGCACGGAAGCCGTGCTTATGAATTTCTTCGAACGCGCAACCCAGCAACTTCTGTCGCGTGAGATCCGGCTGGCGTTTGGCGGGAGCGGTTGGCATCCGGCCCATTACATACCAACCGGTACGTATCTGCAACCCCGCCCTACGCTCTGCTATAAACGGCGCATGCTTCGTTCCGGCCACATGCACTGGATTGCGCTGTTCTTCGCGCTACAGGGCGCATTTATGCGCGCCTTCATCCCGGCCGGTTACATGCCGGCATTCAATGCCGACGGACTGCGCCTCGCGTTCTGCTCTCCTTCCGGCGCGCAGTTGACCCTCGAAGGCCACGCACTCGATTCTTCATCGCAACGCAGCGGCGAATGCATGTTTGCGCTGGCCTTGTCTGCTGTCGTGCCGCCAGCACAGGCCACAATCGCGGCAACGCAGGAAACAGACGCCTCACCGAGTGCCGTCAGGGCAACGGTTGCTGCGCTCATCACCACGGCTTATTTCGCGCGCGGTCCACCCCTCCTCGTCTGATCATCTGAAAAGAACTGATCGCGGCTAGACATGCCGCCCGCGTTATCGCTCCGCGAAAAACGCATACGAGGACCGTCACCATGTTTCGCATTTTATTTTTGGCTGCGGCTGTGTCCGCGGCACCAACGCTGTGGGCCTGTTCGACCTGCCTGTGCGGCGACCCCACATTAACGCTGACCGGCACAGACAAACCGTTTGCCGGCCGTCAGCGCATCTCGGCGGATTTTCTGGTCCGCGACGAAACCCAAGGTGAGCCCGGCGTTGATGATCAACGTTTCGAAGAGATGCGTTACAGCCTTGGCTACGCCTATTCGCCCAGTTCGCGCTGGACGCTGACCGCGCAATTGCCGTACGTGCAAAAAACCGTGTCCGCGGCTTCGCTGGCCAGCACCGACGCCCGCGGCATCGGCGACCTGGAACTGGGGGTCAAGGTATTTTTACAGCCGTCGCGCGAGATTCCGGTGCGTGAGTTGTATGGACTGATGCTGGGCCTGCGCCTGCCGACCGCGCAGGAGCAGGACGACCAGAACGGACAGCCGGTGGACGTGGACGCACTGCCCGGTAGCGGTGCTTATGTGCCCAGCTTTGGCGGCTGGTACGGGCGCTATGCGTTTCCATGGCTTTTTTACGTCAGCGCGAGTTTCCAGTACGCGCTCGACGAGGGTTATCAGGGCTACCGGCCTGGAGACGCCATCGTCGGCACCGCGCTGGCCCAGTACGCCGTGCTGCCGGAGCTTGCGTTGCAGGTCGCGCTGGATTTTCGTCAGACCGAGCCCAACACCTTCAGCGGTAATGACGATGAGAATTCGGGTGGCTTTCTCGCGCAGCTTGCGCCGCGTGCGGTCTGGAACTTCTGGCCCGAGTGGTCGCTCAACGCCGGGGTGCAGATACCGTTGATCGAAAGCTACAACGGCAAGCAATCCAACGAACCCACCTACAGCGTGGGCTTGAGCTATGACCTGCCTACGGGGGACTGATCCATGAACAACTCATTTATTTTTTTGGCGCCGGTGGTTTTGCTTGCCGCTTGCCAGAGCAGCACGGTGACGGAAGGGTTGATGGCCGAAATCAGGGCCACACCGCGCGCGCAAGCAGCCAGCATTGCGCCATCGAGTCTGACCCAGACCCAAAGCGACAGCCGCACCAAGGGCTTTCGCACGGCCGAGGGTCAGTACATGGAGTTGCAGCGCGGGTTGCTGAATCTGCTTCCCGTGGCGCTGGAACGCTGCGTCAGTGCCGCTGCGATATTCGAGCGCCTTAGCCCGCTCGCCTTCGCGCACGCGCACGGCGGACACGACGGCGCGCCTCCGGCCGGCGTGGTGGACGTCAACCGGCCCGACGGCAGTGAGATTGATCTCGGCGCGCTCGCGCCCGCTCCAGGAAGTTACTGCGGTCTGCGTTTGCAGCTGCAGCCTGTGCGCAGTGCTGCGGCTGCCGAGGGCATTGATATGCGCGGCGCATCGGTTTACCTCGCGCCCTGCAGCTATGACACGCCCCCGCAGATTCCGGCATTGCCCGTGGTGCCGGTGGACCCCGGTTTTCTGATCGAGGGCGGTTGTCTGCAGGCGGTCAAGCTGCCGGCCACGCGCGAGTTCAGCATTCCGGTCAGTCCAGCCATGAGCCTGAGCGATGATCGGCGCAGCGGCTCGATGATGATCGCCATCGCTTACGACCGTTGGTTCGACGGCGTGGACCTGGCCACGCTCGAAACCGACCCCGCGCAACAGGCGCGCGTGCTCGACAACATTGCGGCGTCGATGAGTGCGTCTCCTTTTTAGACAGCTGCGGCATAATCCTTCGCACACATAAAAACGAGTGTGAGGGAGCCGTGACCAGCGACGATCTGCGGCGGATACAGGACTTGCGCCAGCGCGTTCCGATCGACGCGGCGCTGCTGCTTTCGCAAGAATCGCCCGAGCGCATTGCGCAACTGCTGGCGCAATTGCCCCGCGATTTCGCGGTGCTGGTTGCCTCCAACCTGCCGGAAGAATTACGCCCCGCAGCCTTGGCACACGATGCCGATCGCGCACCCGAAAACACCGTCGCCGATCTCACCGAAATGACCTCGGGGGTGCTGCCACTGACGTATACGGTGCAGCAGGCGATCGACTGGCTGCGTGCGCAGGAGCACGCGCACGACCTGACCTATCTGTATGTCACCGATGGCGCGCAGCGGCTGTGCGGGCTGGTGGTGATGCGCGACCTGCTGCTGGCGCGGCCGGTGCAGCTGCTCAGCGAAATCATGCTCAAGTCGCCGTTCACGCTGACACCGGACATGAGCCAGGCCGACGCGATCCAGGCGGCGGCCAAGCGCCATTACCCGGTGTATCCGGTGGTGGATGCGCAAGGCAGGCTGTCCGGCATCGTTCGCGGCTATCGCCTGTTCGAACAGCAGGCGATTGAAATCTCGGCCCAGTCCGGCCGCATGGTCGGCGTCGACAAGGAAGAGCGCGTGACCACCGACATGTGGGACGCCTTCCGGTTGCGCCACCCCTGGCTGCAGATCAACCTGCTGACCGCGTTTCTGGCCGGCGGTGTGGTCAGCCTGTTCGAAGACACCATTACCCAGATCGTCGCGTTGGCCGCGTTTCTGCCGATTCTCGCCGGCCAGAGCGGCAACACCGGCTGCCAGGCGCTGGCGATCACCCTGCGCGGCATCACGCTGGGCGACATCGAGGGCTATCCGATCTCCAAGCTGATCGCCAAGGAGATCACGCTCGGTGCGATCAACGGCCTGTTTACCGGTACCGTCGCGGGTTTCGCCATGTGGATGTTTGCCGGCGGCTTTGGCAATTCACAGGCGCTGCAACTGGGCGCGGTGATTGCGCTTGCCATGATCGGCTCGTGCATGGCCAGTGGGTTTTTCGGCGTGATGGTGCCGTTGACGCTGCGCAAGTTCGGTGCCGACCCCTCCACCGCCTCGTCCATTTTCCTCACCACGGGGACCGATATCGCCGGCATGGGCCTGATGTTGTTTCTGGCGACCGCACTGATTCTCTGAATGCTGATCTGGCTGATCACCGCCACCGGGTTTTTTACCGCGGCGTTGTCGGGAGTAGCCGGCGTCGGCGGCGGCACCATCTTGATCGGCGTGCTGTTCGCCATCGGGCTGGCGCCGACCAGCGCGGTACCGTTGCTGGCCAGTGCGCAACTGGTCGCGAATTTTTCGCGCACGATCGCGTACCTCAAGCACGTGCAATGGCGCGCGCTGTTCTGGTTTTCGCTGACGGGCATCCCCGCGCCGTTCCTGGTGGCGCCCTACGTGGCGACGATGGATGTCAATGTGGTGCGGCTGATTCTCGCGGGATTCATCCTGGCGTCTCTGGCCCCGGCAAAGAAAAACGGCGAAGACCCGATCCCCGAAATCCCGGCGCTGCTGCTGGCGGGTTTGCTCAACGGCAGCATCGGCATGTTCGTCGGCGCCACCGGGCTGTTCGTCGGCCGGTTGTTTCTTCGGCCCGAATGGAAAAAGGAAACCGTCATCGGCACGCTCGCGCTGTGCCAGACGCTGGGCCACGCGCTCAAGGTCCTCGCCTACGGCAGCGTCGGCTTTACCGTGTTCGAACAGGCCGACCTGTTGCTGCCGCTGGTGCTGGCGGTGATCGCCGGTACTGGCGCGGGGCGCCTGCTGAATCGCCACTTGAGTGAGGAGCTGTTCCGGCGCCTGTTCAAGTCGCTGCTGCTGGTGCTGTCGTTGAAATTGATCTGGGACAGCGCTGTGGGGCTCGGGTGGATCGCATGGAATTGAAACTCCAACCCGCTGAGCTGGAGAAGCTCATCCACCTAGGTTTTGCCTCCCGCGAGCCGTTCATGCGGGTGGAAGAACTCAAGCCCGGCCTGGCGCGCGTGCGGCTGGCCTACAAAAAATGGATGCTGCGGCCCGGCAACGTGCTCTCGGGCCCGGCGATTTTCACCGCCGCAGACATTGCGATGTATGTCTGCGTCATGGGCCATGTCGGTCCCGAGCTGATGGCGGTGACCAGCGATATGACGCTGCATTTTCTCAACAAGGGAGTGCCGGGCGATCTGATTGCCGAGGCGCGGTTGCTGAAGCTCGGCCGGCGGCTGGCGGTGATGGACGTGATGGTCTGCAGCGCAGCCGATCCGCAAACACCGATTGCCCACATCAGCGGCAGTTACGCCTTGCCGCAGGCTAAAAAACCGCCACCCGCTTAGGCACCGCAAAGGCCATTTCTGGCCGATTCCGGAAAATGAGTGGTACTAAAAGTGTACCGCCGGTTTTTCGTATCGAGCGAAAAACGGCACAAAAAAGCCGCTAGCGGGTGGCGAGTTTTACTGCTCGTCGAGGAAGCTGCGCAGGTAATTCGCGCGGCTCGGGTGGCGCAGCTTGCGCAGCGCCTTGGCCTCGATCTGGCGGATGCGCTCGCGGGTGACGTCGAACTGCTTGCCGACTTCTTCCAGCGTGTGGTCGGTGTTCATGTCGATGCCGAAGCGCATGCGCAGCACCTTGGCTTCGCGCGGCGTCAGCGACGACAGAATCTGGTGGGTGGCTTCGTGCAGCGACGGCGTTGGTCGCCTGACTCGACCGGCGACACCGCGTTCGTGATCTTCGATGAAATCGCCCAGATGCGAATCCTCGTCGTCGCCGATCGGCGTTTCCATCGAGATCGGCTCCTTGGCGATCTTCAGCACCTTGCGGACCTTGTCTTCCGGCATCTCCATCTTCTACCGCCAGTTCTTCCGGCGTCGGCTCGCGGCCCATCTCCTGGATCATCTGGCGCGAGATGCGGTTGAGCTTGTTGATCGTTTCGATCATGTGCACCGGGATGCGGATGGTGCGTGCCTGGTCGGCGATCGAGCGCGTGATCGCCTGGCGGATCCACCAGGTGGCGTAGGTCGAGAACTTGTAGCCGCGGCGGTATTCGAACTTGTCCACCGCTTTCATCAGGCCGATGTTGCCTTCCTGGATCAGGTCGAGGAACTGCAGGCCGCGGTTGGTGTACTTCTTGGCGATCGAAATCACGAGGCGCAGGTTGGCCTCGACCATTTCCTTCTTGGCGCGGCGGGCCTTGGCCTCGCCGACGCTCATCTTGCGGTTGATCTCCTTGATCTCGACGATCGACAGCAGATTGTCCAGTTCGTACTTGCGCAGCTTGTCCTGCAGCGCCTTGATCTCATCGGCATGCTTGCCGATGGTGCGCGCGTATTTCTGGCTGCCGCGCGCGATGCGCGAGGCAAAAGTCTTGTCGGTGGCCAGCGGCGGGAACTTGGTAATGAATTCGCTGCGCGGCATGCCGGCGTCGATGACGCAGATGCGCAGGATCGCGCGCTCCAGCTCCTTGACCTGCATCGACCTTGCTGCGCACGTTGCGCTGGATCTCGTCGACGATTTTCGGTGACAGGCGGAAGGTCAGCAGGTGTTCGACCACCGCCTAGCGGCGCGTCTGCGTGGTTTTGTGGCCGGTGCCCAGTTCCTTCAGTGCTTCCCAGGACTTGTCGTAGAGCTTCTGCAGCTTGCTGAAATTCTTGGCGCACTCGACCGGATCCGGCCCGGTGGCGTTCGGCCTCTTCTTCCTCATCGGCGTCGCCATTCTTGGGCTCGGCGGCGGCCTCAAAGGCCGGGGGCATCTCGTTTTCCTTCGGCGGCGGTGCATTGGGGTCGAAGAAGCCGGCGACCACATCGGCGAGACGTTTCTTGCCGTTCCGGGCCAAGTCGTAGGCCTCGATCAGCACGGCGGTGGATCTCGGGGTACATCGCCATCGCGGTGAAAGCCTCGATCAGGCCTTCTTCGATGCGCTTGGCGATGCGGATTTCGCCCTCGCGGTCGAGCAATTCGACCGAGCCCATCTCGCGCATGTACATGCGCACCGGGTCGGTGGTGCGGCCGAACTGCTCATCCAGCGTGGCGAGCGTCGCGGCGGCTTCCTCGATCTCTTCGTCTTCCTCGTCCACCGCGGCGGCGGCGGGTTCGGTCAGCAACATCTGGCCACGATCCGGCGCTTCGTCGTGCACCACGATGCCCAGGCCCTGCAGCATGCCGATCAGCTCGTCCATCTGCTCGGAATCCATCTCCGGGAAGTGATCCGACACCTCGGCCACGGTCAGATACCCCTGCTCCTTGCCACGGGCGATCAGGGCCTTCATCTGCGTTTGTTTTTCGATGTTCATGGGGCTGTAATCGGGGCGAGGGCCGGTTTGTGCAAGGGGAACCCAAAATTATAACCCGCGCCGGGGTTTTGCGCAGATTTACCCGGTGAAATCGCCTTAACGGCCGGCGGCGAGCTTGCGGGCGATGCGATCCAGTTCGGTTAGTTCGGCGCCGCTCAAGTCGCGCGCGCGGGCGGCGTCGACCAGCGCCTGTTTGCGCTCCAGCATCAATTGACGGCTGAGATGCGTGATGGCCTCTAGAAATTCGCGCCCCGCCGCCTCGTCGTCAAGGCCGCTGGGCGTTGCAGCCAGCCGCTGCAGCGCACGGCCCTGGGGCGTGTCGCGCCAGAGCTCCAGCAACTGCGCGACGGTAGCCTGCGGCTGCGCGCGGAAAAATTCCAGCGTCTGCACCAGTACCTTGATGCCGGGGGTGCCCGCCGCCGCCAGCAGGTCGGGCGCATCCACCTGCGTCGCCATCGCGGGCTGCTCCAGCAGCAACTGCAGCGCCCGTTTGACCGGCTTGGTGGCCGCGTTGCCATCGGCATCAGCAGGTTCCGTATCGGCCACGATGGGGGCTGCCGTCTGGATGCGCTCCAGGTCTTCACGCGAGAGGCGGGTGCGCGACGCCAGCTGATCCAGCATCAGGCTGCGCAGCGGCCCTTCGCGCAGGCGCGAAAGATAAGGCTGTGCCAGCGCCACCAGCCGCGCGCGGCCATCCGCACTGGCAAGGCTGACCTGCTTGGACAATTCGCCGAGCAGGAAATCGGAAAGCGGTTGCGCCTGCTCGACGCGCGCCCCGAACTCCTGCGCGCCAATTTCCTGCACCAGCGTGTCGGGGTCATGGCCCTCGGGCAGAAACATGAAGCGGCATTCGCGGCCTTCGAACACTTCCGGCAGTGCCTGCTCGAGCGCGCGCCATCCCGCGGCACGGCCAGCGCGGTCGCCGTCGAAGCAGAACACGATCCGGCTGGTGGATTTGAACAACAGGTGCAAATGCTCGCGCGTGGTCGCGGTGCCGAGCGTCGCCACCGCCTCCAAGATGCCGTGCTGGGCCAGCATCACCGCATCCATGTAGCCCTCGACCACCAGCAGGTGCTTGAGCGTGTTCGAGGATTGTTTGGCCTCGTAGAGTCCGTAGAGGTTTCGGCCTTTGTGGAACAGCGGCGTCTCGGGGGAGTTGAGGTATTTGGCCGGATCGTTGGCCAGCGTGCGGCCGCCAAATCCAATCGTGCGGCCGCGCGTGTCGCGAATAGGAAACATCACCCGGTTGCGGAAGCGATCGTAAACGCCGCCACTTTCCTTCTTGATCAGCAATCCGGCATTCACCGCGTGCTCGGGGTCCTGAAATTGCTTGGCCAGCGCATCCCAGGATTCCGGTGCGTAGCCGATGCCGAAGCGTTTTGCGGTTTCGCCCTGGATGCCGCGTTTTTTCAGGTAATCGATCGCCGGCTGATGCGTGCGCAATTGCGCCTTGAAAAAACGCTCGGCTACCGCGAGCGCATCCAGCGGGCCGTCCAGCACCAGCCGCTCGGTCGTGCCGCCTTCGTGCGGCACTTCCACCCCCGCTTTTCGTGCCAGTTCTTCAATCGCCTCGACGAAA
This sequence comes from uncultured Gammaproteobacteria bacterium, assembly GCA_963807375.1. Lineage (GTDB taxonomy): Bacteria > Pseudomonadota > Gammaproteobacteria > Nevskiales > Nevskiaceae > JACPFV01. Next base: position 556,626 of record CAWEBP010000003.1, on the reverse strand, counting down.
CTGAGGCGGTCGTACTCCATGAGAAAACTGATCGCGGTGCCGTTCTTGCCGGAACTGAAGTCGAAGAACATCTGCTTTGCGGGATTGACGTAAAACGACGGCGTTTTTTCGTTGGTAAACGGCGAGCGCGCCTTGTATTCCTTACCGGCGCGCTTGAGTTCCAGGCGCGCGCCAATGACCTCGACGATGTCGGTTCGAGCCAACAAGTCGTGGATAAAGCTTTCGGGAATTCGACCGGCCATAAGGCCGCGAGTTTATCGCGGCGGGGTTTTTAGCCGAGCTTGGCTTTTATGAGCGCCGAGAGCTTGCCCATGTCGGTACGGCCCGCGACTTTGGGTTTGATCCAGGCCATCACCTTGCCCATGTCCTTGGCGCCAGCCGCGGCCGTCTGCGTCACCGCCTGCTCAATCAGCGCGGCTACTTCAGATTCGGCCAGGGCCTGCGGCAAGTACGTCTGGAGGATCTTGATTTCGGCCGCTTCCTTGTCGGCAAGCTCCGGGCGGTTGCCGTTGCGAAACTGGGTTTCGGAGTCGCGCCGCTGCTTGACCATTTTTTCAAACAGGCCCAGCGCCGTGGCCTCGTCAGGCTCCACACCTTTGTCGGCTTCGTATTTTTTGACCTCGGCCAGCGCCATGCGCACGACCGACAAACGCAGCGCCTCGCCGCCCTTGAGGGCAGCCTTCATGTCGTCCTGAAGACGAATTTTGAAAGACATGGGATTCTTTTTCCGAAACTCGCGGCCATGGATGGCCGCGGCTTGTCAGGACGACAAGCTGCTTAGTACATTCTTACGCGGTTGAGCGAATCGCGCGAGACGCGCTTTTCCTGGCGCTTGACCGCCGCGGCGCGCTTGCGCTTGGCGATCTGGCTGGGTTTTTCGAAGAATTCTTTCTTGCGCAGATCGGTCAGCGTGCCGGCCTTCTCGCAGGTGCGCTTGAAACGGCGCAGGGCAACGTCGAAAGCTTCATTTTCTTTGATGCGTACGCTCGGCATATCGGAAGGCTCGCTGGATCTGGCTGAAAAGGGGTCGCGATTCTAGCCACCTGGCCAAGGATGCGCAACGAGCGACAATACGCCCATGACCGTCCTTGGCATTGAAACCTCCTGTGATGAAACCGCCGTTGCCGTCTACGACGGCGCGCGCGGGCTGTTGGCTCATACCCTGCATTCGCAGGTGAAGCTGCACGCCGAGTACGGCGGCGTGGTGCCCGAGCTGGCCTCGCGCGACCACATTCGCAGGATCAATCCATTGATCCGTTCGGTGCTCGATCAGGCCGGCCTTCAGGTTAATCAGATTGAGGCCGTCGCCTACACCGCCGGGCCGGGCCTGATCGGCGCGCTGATGGTGGGAGCCGCCGTGGCGGCGGGATTGTCCACGGCTCACGGGCTGAAACTGATTCCCATCCACCACATGGAAGCGCACCTGCTGGCGCCAATGCTGGAGGACCGGCGCCCGGAGTTTCCATTCCTTGCCCTGCTGGTTTCGGGCGGGCATACGCTGCTGGTGGGTGTGGAAGGCGTTGGGCGCTACAAAATCCTTGGCGAAAGTCTTGACGACGCTGCGGGCGAGGCTTTCGACAAAACCGCGAAGCTGCTCGGCCTGCCATACCCCGGCGGCCCAGCGCTGGCGGCGCTGGCCGGGCAGGGCCGGGTTGATCCGCGCTTTCGTTTCCCCAGGCCCATGACCGACCGGCCTGGCCTTGATTTCAGTTTCAGCGGCCTGAAAACCGCCGTGCTGACGGCGCTGCCGAAGAATGCAACCGAGCGCGAGAAGGCCGACATTGCCAAGGGGTTTGAAGAGGCGGTCACCGAAACGCTCGCGATCAAGTGCGCGCGTGCGCTGGACCAGACCGGCTATCAAAGCCTGGTGGTTGCCGGCGGAGTCGGCGCCAACCGGCGGCTGCGCGAACAGTTACAGGTTTTGGCGACCCAGCGCCGCGCGAATCTGTTTTTCCCGCGCCCTGAGTTCTGCACCGACAATGCCGCAATGATTGCTTATGCGGGCTGGGCGCGCCTCGTCGAAGGCCGCAAACCCACAGGCGCGCTCGCCTTGCGCGTGCGCTGGCCGCTCGACGAACTTCACCCCCCGATCGCCGCCTGACATGGACACGATTTTCATCCGCAGTCTCAAGATTGAATGCGTCATTGGCGTGCACGCCTGGGAGCAAAAGCTGCCGCGCACTTTGGTTCTGGATATCGAGCTCGACACCGACATCCGCAAGTGTGCGAAATCGGACGACCTAAAACTCGCGCTCAACTATCACCGCGCGGCGCAGGTCGCCATCGAGTTTACGAACGCGAGCCGTTTTAAGCTGATTGAAACGCTGGCCGAAACGCTTGCGGCGAAATTGCTAGAAGAGTTTGCGGCCAGCGCCGTGCGCATCCGCGTGCACAAGCCCGGCGCCGTGGCAGGGGCCGAGAGCGTCGGTGTGAGTATCGAGCGTCATCCAGGCGCGAAAAAATAGCGGTGATTGCCCCACCCGCTTGCGGCACTTTTGGGCTGTTTTGACCTCATCTCAGAAAATCAGGTGGTACACTTTTAGTACCACTGGTTTTTGTCGCAGGCCTGAAAAGGGCTCAAACAGCCTCCAAGCGGGTGGCACCTAAGACAGCCAATAAATCGGCGCTGAAAGCCGCCAGATCGTCGAATACCTTCACACCCGTCAGCTCTTTCGCATGTTCCATTGTGTGCGCTGGCCGTTGCCGGTGCGCACCAGAACCGGCTTGGCCTTGGCGGCACGCGCCGCCTCGATGTCGCGCAGCGAATCGCCGACCGCCGGCACATTCTCCAGATTCAGGTTCAGGCGCTTGCCCAGATCTAGCAGCATTCCCGGCGCTGGGCTTGCGCATCACCGAGGGCTGATCCGGCGTTTCGGGCGCGAATGAAATGGCATCCACGCGTCCACCGAGTTCTGCAAGCGCACGCTGCAAGCGGTCGTGAATCGCAAACAGCGCGTCGTAGTCCATCAAGCCGCGGCCGAGAGCTGACTGATTGCTCGCCACCAGCACCCGCCAGCCCGCCTGGCATAGCCGCGCAATCGCCTCGAGGCTGCCGGGGATCGGGCTCCATTCCGCCACCGACTTGATGTACGCGTCGGAGTCTTCGTTGATGACGCCGTCACGGTCGAGAATGACTAGTTTCATTATCAGCCCGGCAACAGCGAAATATCCGCGACACTACGACAAAGCCTATCTAAGTGAGACAACAGCGTGAGTCTGTTGGCTCTGGTTTCTTTATTTTCTGAGTTGACCATCACGCCATCAAAGAAGCGGTCTATCGGCTCTTGCAATTTCGCGAGCGAATTGAGCGCAGATTCATATTCTGCAACTTTTGCAAAAAGCTCAACGTGTGTCATCTGCTCAGTCATCCTGAGGAACAAATTCCGCTCTGCGGATTCCACGAAAAGATTTGGGTCTATAGGGCCAAGGATGTGATTGGCTTGTTTCAAAATATTGCGAATTCTTTTGTGTGCTGCAGATAGATTTTTTGCAGCCGGTAGAGCCCAAAATACTTTCAGTGCCTTAATGCGCGCATCGAAATCCAGTGGGGCAGTGATACCCAACGCCTTCACCGCTTCGAACATCTCCATCGGCAGCGCTTCGTAATAGGCGCGCAAGCGCTCCAGCACAAAATCAGTGAGCTCGTTCAATGTGCCGGCATCGCACTTGCCGGATGGCTGTGTGTCGAGCGCCGATTTTAAAAGCGCAGAAATGTTTAATGGCAACTTGCCCTCGATGCAGATGCGCAATGCGCCAAGCGCCGCGCGGCGCAACGCAAACGGATCTTTACTTGCGGTCGGCTTCTGGCCGATGGCAAAAATACCAGCAAGCGTATCGAGCTTGTCGGCCAGCGCCACGATCTGTCCGGCGCGCGTGGAAGGAATCGCGGCACCTGCCTGAGTCGGCTGGTAGTGCTCGCGAATGGCCTGTGCCGCCGCTTTCGACTCCCCAGATGCTTCGGCGTAGTAACCGCCCATGATTCCCTGCAGCTCGGGGAACTCAAACACCATGCGCGTCGTCAGGTCGGCCTTGCACAGCATGGCCGCACGTTCGACCACGGCCTTGTCTTCACCCGACTGGCTGGCAATGTGGACCGCCAGCTTCGTGATGCGACGTACTTTGTCGCCGGTGGAGCCCAGGTCTTTCTGAAACGTCACCTTGTCCAGCGCGGCGGCGTAGTCGGCCAGCTGCTTCTTGCGATCCTGCTCCCAGAAGAACAGCGCGTCGGTCAGTCGCGGACGTACCACGCGCTCATTACCGGAGACGACCTGGGTGAAATCGCTGGATTCGATGTTGGAAACGGTAATGAATGCCGGCAAGAGTTTGCCGTCTGTACCGAACACCGGGAAATAACGCTGGTTGGTTTCGATCGTGGCGATGATCACTTCTGGCGGCAGCGTCATGAAGCGTTCTTCCATTCGGCCGTGGATCGCCACTGGCCACTCGACAAGCGCAGTGACTTCCGTAAGAAGTTCCTCGGTGATGTGTGCGGCGCCTTTGAGTTTTTTCGCCTCGGCTTCGATCTGCCTATTGATTTCAAGTTTGCGCGATTCGAAATCTGCCCAGACGTGAGCGGCCTTCAGTTTGGGTTCGTACTCGGTGGGCGAATTGAGCACAATGGCTTTGGGCGCATGGAAGCGATGACCGAAGGTTTCGTTGCTCGCCTTCAATCCAAACCGTTGCAAGGGAATGACTGTGGCGTCCAGCAGGCAGGTGATCCACTGCACAGGGCGGACAAACGTCTCATCGCTGTTGCCCCAGCGCATGCGTTTGGGTACCAGCGCGTCCATTGCTTTCAGTGTTTCCTCGAAGATTTCTGGAATCAGTTCCGCTGTTTTGCGCCCGGACTCTGATTTGGCGAAAAAAAGCTTGCCGTCCTTCTGACCGACGGCCGAAAACTCAACGCCGCAGGATTTGGCGAAGCCCAGAGCCGCCGGTGTCGGCTGGCCGTCTTTCAACGCGGCTGCCAACGCGGGGCCGTGCCGCTCAATCTTCTGATCGGCCTGTTGGTCCGCCACCGATTCGACAATCACCGCGATGCGGCGCGGGGTCGCAAACATTTTCGCCGCGCCTATCTGAACGCCGCGCTTAGACAAGCCGCCGGTCACGCCGTCCTTGAGCGCATTTGCCAGCGGCAGCACGTAGCGCGCCGGCAGATCCTCGCAGCCCAGTTCTATCAGCAGATCAGCGGCTTTCATTTGGGCGGCGTCGGCGTGAAGAAGGGGACATGAAACGCCTTGAACTCCGACATAGCCTCGCAGCGCGCCACCAGTGCACTCAGGGCTGGAAATCGCGTCGCATCGACGGCGGTCGCTTCACTAGTAAAGGTGTACGCGCAGGCCGTGGTGATATCCGCCTGGCTCATGCCCGCGCCCAACAGCCAGCCGTTTTTCGGCAGTGCCGCACAGGCGCGGTCGAGTTCATTAAGCGCGCCTTCGGTTTGTTCGCGGCAGCGCTCTACCCAGGGCTGGTGATGCTTTTCCTGCGGACGGAACACGCGCTCATAGATCTGGGACACGGCCTTTTCAGCCGCGCCGCTGGCGATGGACATGAATTTGAGTCCGCGGCGGCGAGCGGGCCCGCTGCGCGGCAGCAAGGCGCGCTCGGCGCCCACGGTTTCGTCGAGATAATCGAGAATCGCCGAAGACTCGACCAATGTTTCGCCATCGTCGAGCACCAGCGTTGGCACGCGGCCGAGCGGGTTGTACTGGCGGATCTGCGCCTGGTCGCGGCCCACCGACCAGTTGCGGTGCTCAAAATCCATGCCGAGCAGTTTCATGCTGACCGCGACACGGCGCACGAATGGCGAATCGAACATGCCGATGAGAATCATGTCGCGGGCTTCAAGGGTGCAAAGCCAACGATGCGCGCGCGGGCGTTGTGGTGCGACGCGAACAGCGTGCAGGGGCCCCGCGTAGCGGGGATGTCAGCGTCGTGAGTCGGCGCCGTATTACGACGCCATTTCGAAAGTCGCGGATGGTTCATGTCCCACGAACCTTCAAAGGCGCGAAACCTTTGATTCGTGCCCGTGCGTCGTAATACGCGATGGCGACCGCTCGCGCCAGCGTGCGCACGCGCAGGATGTAGGCCTGACGTTCGGTGACAGAGATCGCGCCGCGCGCGTCGAGCAGATTGAATGCGTGCGAGGCCTGAATCGTGCGCTCGTAGGCCGGCAGCGGCAGCGGTTTTTCGAGCCCCAGCAGATGCTGACACTCGTCTTCGGCCTTGTTGAAGCGCTCGAACAATCCGGCGGTGTCGGCGTGCTCGAAGTTATAGGTCGACTGCTCGACCTCGTTCTGGTGATAGACGTCGCCGTACGTAACGACGCGGCCACCGACGTCGGACCACACCAGATCAAACACCGATTCTTTTTTCTGGATATACATCGCCAGCCGTTCGAGACCGTAGGTGATCTCGCCCGACACCGGCCTGCACTCGATGCCGCCGACCTGCTGAAAGTACGTGAACTGGGTGACTTCCATGCCGTTCAGCCAGACCTCCCATCCCAGGCCCCAGGCGCCGAGGGTCGGAGATTCCCAGTTGTCCTCGACAAAACGAATGTCGTGGGTCAGCGGATCGAAGCCCAGCATCTTCAGCGAATCGAGGTACAACTGCTGAATGTTTGGCGGCGAGGGCTTCATCAGCACCTGAAACTGGTAGTAGTGCTGAAGGCGGTTGGGGTTGTCGCCGTAGCGGCCGTCGGTGGGCCGGCGTGAGGGCTGCACATAGGCCGCATTCCAGGGCTCTGGGCCGATCGAGCGCAGAAATGTCGCCCAATGAAATGTGCCCGCGCCCATTTCCATGTCCATTGGCTGCACGATCACGCAACCCTGCTCGGCCCAGTAGGCCTGGAGCTTGAAAACGAGGTCCTGAAAGGTCATATCTGTTGCGCTGCGAGATAGACGATGAATCGGCGCGCGAGTATAACGGCAGGGCTGTTCAAACCAATCAATTACAAAAAGGGAGAGAGTCATGCAGAAACTGATCGCAGCAGTGCTGTTTTCATTTTCCTTGGCGGTTTACGCTCAGGAGCCCGCACCGGTAACAGCTGAATCCAATGCACCGGCGGTTTCGGCTCCTGCGGCAAAAGAAAAAGCTACAAAACCAGCCGCTAAATCCAAAACAGCCACCAAGGCGAAAAAAGAGTTGAGCCCCAAGCAAAAGGCCCAACGCGCCAAGATGAAAGCCTGCAACGCGAGCGCCAGAGAGCAAGACCTGCACGGGGACCCGCGCAAGGCCTTCATGAAGGGTTGTCTCAAAAAAGACTGAATTTGAACGGGCGGATTTGGCCCCGATTCGCGGGGCTGGATATACTTTCGCCCACTTAAATCCTAAAGTTTCCGGGGGCGTTGCGTGAACGAGCAGCAGCACGACAAGACTTTTTTAATCAGCTTTCTCGCCGTGCTTGGCGTGCTGGGGGGCATCACCATTGCCATCATGCTGATTGCGGCGTGGATCACGCCCGAGCCGGACGGCAGCGAAGCGCTCAAGCGCATCGAAGAGCGCATCCGTCCGATGGCGCAGGTGGTGACCGACCCTTCGGTACTCATGAAAGCCGCCACGCCGGCCGAAGCGCGTGCACCTTATTCGGGCGCCGAGGTGGTGGCGAGGGCCTGTAACGCCTGTCACCAGTCCGGCGTGCTCGCCGCGCCAAAGATCGGCGATGCGGGTGCCTGGGGTAAACGCAAAGCGGCACTGGGGCTTGATGGCTTGGTTAAATCCGCCATTGTGGGCAAGGGCGCCATGCCGGCACGAGGCGGCGACGCCACGCTATCCGACGCCGAGATCAGGGCCTCGATTGTGCATATGCTCAAAAGTAGCGGTATGTAAGGGTGTGGACGAGTTGGCACACCCCTTGCCTTTTCAAATCAGCTTTGTTTAGAATGCGCGTAACACTTTTGTTAACGCTGCTAATATAGATAAAGGCAGAAGTGCTGTTTCAACCAATTTTGGGGTCTGTTCAACAATCTAAAAGGAGTCAGGTAAATGAATCTCAAGCATGCAGTTGTATTCGCAACCGCGCTCAGTCTTGCGCCTTTAACCGCTTTTGCGGGTAAGAAGGCAGCAGCTCCGGCGGCCAACAAGTGTTGCGCCACCCCCACTCTGACGCAGGTGTTTGATGCTTCCGGCATCAACTTCAGCGGCGTGGTGGACATGTCTTACGACTATTCCGTCAACGACGCGCCGCTCGCCGGCCGTGCGTTCGATGTTGAAAAAAGCTCGTTCGTGTTCCATCAGCTCAACCTGACGATGTCCAAGCAGTGGAGCAACGGCATCAGCTTGGTTGTTAACCCTGTTTTCGGTGAAGACGCAGTCATCCTCAACGGTGTAACGGCTCGTCGTGCCGGCGCTGTTGCTGACTACATCGCCTTTAATCAGGCGTTCTTGCAGTACAGCATTGGCGGTTTCACGCTGCAGGGCGGTAAGTTGCTGACGCTGGCAGGCTCAGAAGTCATCAACCCGGCCGGCAACATCAACGCCTCGCGTGGCTTCCTGTTCGCGGTGATGCAGCCCCTGACCCACACCGGCGTTCGCGCCAGCTTCTCGCCGTTGCGGGAACTGACGTTTACTGGCGGCGTGCATAACAGCGGTGCTGCCAACAACGCGTTCACCAATAACAACCCGGATATGTCGTATGAATTCCAGGCCGCATGGAATTCGGGCATGTTCTCGCATGCCGCCACCATGTACACCGGTGACGAAGAGACTGCGGGACCGGTTCCTGGTAGCTCTGGCGCCAATCAGACCAACACACTGTATGACCTCGTGTTCAGTGTGACTCCGGTTGACATGCTGACGCTCGGCCTCAACGCCGATTTCGCCCGCATCGAGCAGCCCAGCGTTGGCGGCGTGACGAACACCGAAACTCAAAATGACTTCGGTATTGCTGGCTACATCAACATCAAGCTGACGCCTCGCGCCCGTCTTGCGGTTCGTGGCGAATACCTAAGCCTCGATCGTAATCGTGCGCCGCAGGTTGCTGGTTCGCCGACCGACTACGACTACATCAACTCGCTCACCCACACCTTCGGCTACACGCCGCTGTCGGGTCTTGAGTTGCTGGCGGAAGTCCGCTTTGACGGCGGTTCGGAATCACAGACTGGTGCATCTGCCCGTCGCGTTGCCTACACGTCCTCGGGCTTTAATGCCCCGGCCGTCGCGGGTTCCAGCTACCAGAATTCGGCCACGCTGAAGGCCATCTACAAGTTCTGAACAGTACAAGTTGATTTAGACCCTAAAATTACGGGGGCCGCAAGGCCCCCGTTTTCTTTGGGGCAAAGGATTTGTTACGTCCTAAGTTCGCGATAGCGAATCGCTTCGGCGACATGCGCACTGCTAATTGCCTTTGAGGCAGTCAAGTCCGCAATCGTGCGCGCCACTTTCAATGTCCGGTGATAGCCGCGTGCCGACAATGGAAGCCGGCTAAGCGCGGATTCAAGAAGCTCTCTGGCCGGCGGTTCCATGACGCAATACCGTTCCACTTCCTTCACGCTCAATTGCGCGTTGCATTTACCTGCACGAGCAAGCTGCAGTTCGCGAGCCTGGATTACCTGCGTACGAATTTGAGCGCTCGTTTCTGCGGCCGAAACTTGCGGGCGGGTGAGAGCTTCCCGATCGATGCGCGGCACGCAGATTTGCAAGTCAATGCGATCGAGTAACGGCCCTGACAGACGTGCGCGATAGCGCTGGACCTGATCCGGCGTACATCGGCATTTGCCGGAAACATCGCCTAAGAACCCGCAGGCGCACGGGTTCATGGCGGCAACCAGCTGGAAACGCGCCGGGAAATCCGCCTGGCGTGCCGCCCGCGAAATGGTGATGCGCCCGGCCTCGAGTGGCTCGCGCAGGGCTTCCAGTACATCGCGATGAAATTCGGTTAGTTCATCCAGAAATAGAACGCCCAGATGGGCCAGCGTGATTTCACCGGGCCGTATGCTGGGGCCGATGCCCCCGCCTACCAGGGCAACTGCTGATGCGGTGTGATGAGGCGAACGAAATGGACGCTGCATCCATTTTTCGGGCGGGAACGATCCTGTGCCAGCCGAGGTGATTGCGGCCGCTTCAATCGCCTCCTCTTGGCTCAGTGGCGGCAAAATTCCTGGCAGGCGTGACGCCAGCATGCTCTTGCCGCTCCCCGGTGGACCGGACATCAGCAGCGAATGCCCGCCTGCAGCGGCCACCACGAGCGCACGCTTGGCCTGGAACTGGCCGCGAACCTCGGCGAGATCCGGGCTTGAGTCCGGAGTCAAGGATCGGACTGGCGCGACAAATGCCGGCAGCTTTCCAGCGTGCAAGGCCGCGCAGATTTCAGTTAGGTGTGAGCACGGGTGAACTATCAGCGCGTGGACAAGTGACGCCTCTGCAGCGTTGGATATAGGCAGCAAAATTGCGCGTCCGGTGCCGGCTGTGCGCAGTGCGGCGGGCAGAGCCCCTGGGATAGAGCGAATTTCACCAGAAAGCGCCAGCTCTCCGAGAATCTCCAGATTCCGCAGTCCCTCGGCGGGAATCTGGTCGCTTGCCGCCAGCAGGCCCAAGGCAATCGCCAGATCAAAACGCGCTCCATCCTTCGGCAGGTCTGCGGGGGCAAGGTTAATTGTGACCCGCTGATTAAGCGGAAATTTATAGCCGCTGTTCGTGATGGCGGCTTTCACGCGGTCTTTTGACTCGCGCACTGCTGCTTCGGGCAGGCCGACAATGGAAACCAACGGAATTCCCGAGGCTAGATGGACCTCGACCGTGACCAGGTCGGCTGTCAAACCATTTTGTGCACGAGACAACACCGTGGCCAGGGCCATGGCTACGCCCAGCTCATCGGGCAGGAGTCGCTCTTTTTACTGGGTGCTCGCGCCAGGCTTGGCCTCCAGATGTTTTACTCGGGCCTCGAGCGCTGCCAGTTTTTCCCGTGCTCTGGACAAGAGTTGCGCCTGAGCATCGAAACGTTCGCGCGAAACCAAATCAAGACGATCAAGATGAGCGCGAAGCAATGCGCGGAAATTATCTTTCAGTTCTTCGCGCAGGCCTTTGAGCCCCGGCGGCAATAATCCCGCGAGTTTGCCCGCAAGATCCTCCAGCGATTGAGTTTCAGTCATGGATGAAGTTTAGCGGAGCAAAATAGCAATGGCCGACGCGTTGTTGTTAAAGGATGCACCGAAACAGTGCCAAACAGCCATCCTAAAGGGTCCCTTTTCATGGAAATCGTTGGCACATTCCATGCTTCAAGACGTTGTGCCCGGCCAGCCATATCGGTACGGACGCTTAAAAAACTAATCAGGAGCATGACATGAAATTAATAGCAGCCATCATCAAGCCGTTCAAGCTCGATGAGGTGCGGGAAGCCCTCTCCGAAATAGGCGTCGCGGGCATCACGGTCACCGAAGTCAAGGGATTTGGTCGGCAAAAGGGCCATACCGAACTTTATCGCGGCGCGGAGTACGTCGTGGATTTTCTGCCCAAGGTAAAGATCGAAGTTGCGGTGGCCAGCGACAAGGCTGACGCCGCGATCGAAGCCATCACCAAGGCCGCCCATACCGGGAAAATCGGCGACGGCAAAATTTTTGTCTATTCGCTGGAGCAGACGATCCGTATTCGTACAGGCGAAACCGGCAAGGACGCACTCTAAGGGAGCATGCACATGACATTAAAAAGGATTTCACTGATCGCCGCGTTCGCGGCCTGCACTGCATTCGGAAATGTTTATGCCGAAGAAGTGGTGATTACGGAAGAAGCTCCGGCCGTAGAGGCCGCCGCGCCGTTAGAAGCCGCCCCCGCGGCCGCGCCAATGGCGCCGGTGTTCAACGAAGGCAATGTCACCTGGATGATGACGGCTACCGCCTTAGTGCTATTCATGTCGTTGCCGGGGTTGGCGCTCTTTTACGGCGGAATGGTTCGCACCAAAAACATGTTGTCGACCATGACGCAGACGTTCGCGATCTACTGTCTGATTGCGGTTCTATGGGTGGTTTACGGATACAGCCTGGCGTTCAGCGGCTCCGAGCCATTTTTTGGAACCTTGGACAAAATGCTGCTTAAAGGCGTGGTCTATGACGCCAATGGCTTTTTTACGGCGACCGCTACCTTTAGCAAAGGCGTTTTGATTCCGGAACTGGTCTTCGCGATGTTCCAGCTGACCTTCGCCTGTATCACGGTGGCCCTGATCGCCGGCGCCTATGCCGAGCGCATGAAGTTCAAAGCAGTACTGATCTTCTCGGTGGTCTGGTTCACCCTGGCCTACATCCCGATGGCGCACATGGTGTGGTGGTGGGCGGGCCCGGACGCCTACAGCTCAGCGGATGTCGTCGATGCTCAGAACGCTACCGCCGGCTGGTTGTGGCAGCTCGGGGCGCTCGACTTTGCCGGCGGCACCGTGGTGCACATCAACGCGGGGGTTGCCGGCCTGGTGGTCGCACTATTTCTTGGCAAGCGCACCGGGTACGGCAAGGTCTCGATGGCTCCACACAGCCTGGTGATGTCCACGATCGGTGCGGCGATGCTGTGGTTCGGATGGTTCGGCTTTAACGCCGGATCCAATCTCGAGGCCAATGGCTACGCGGTACTGGCGTTCGCCAACACCATGTTTGCGACCGCGGTCGCCGCATTGACCTGGTTCTTCGCCGAGTGGATCTTCAAGGGCAAGCCCTCACTGCTGGGAATCATTTCTGGCGCCATCGCCGGCCTGGTCGGCATCACCCCCGCTTGCGGATTCGTCGGTATTCAGGGGGCCCTGGTGATCGGTCTGGCTTGTGGCCTGCTCTGTTTCCTCGCTGTGGCCTACCTGAAGAAACTGTTGGGTTACGACGATGCGCTTGACGCATTTGGCGTGCACGCCATTGGCGGCATCATCGGCGCGATCCTGACCGGCGTGTACGTCAACCCGGCTCTGGGCGGCGTTGGCGTCTACGAGAACTGGTTCACGCTGACAGTGGGTTACTCATCTGCCCAGGTACTGATCCAGGCCAAAGCCGTACTGGTGGCGGTCGTGGTCAGCGGCACTGTAGCGGCGGTGACATGCGCCATTCTTAAGTACACGATCGGCCTGCGCGTTACCGATGAGCAGGAATCCGAAGGCCTCGATCTCGCGGAGCACGGCGAGAAGGCCTACAACTACTGATTTAAAGTCTCCTCCAGCGGTATCCATGGGCGGCCGCAAGGCCGCCCTTTTTTATGGACGGCGAGAAATTTTGAGTGGGCTGAGTACTGCTTGGCGACAGTAAAAAATCAGCTTCGGTTGATTTAACCGAGAAGCCAAGCTTCAACCGTGGCGAGTTTCTGCCAGCGGGTTGTTTTTGAACCAACTCGCGCCTGCTTCGATGGGTCCGGACACGGCGGCGGGGAGCAGCTTGATGAGTTTCTGCATGGCGGGGTCCGGGTTCACTGGCGCCGAGCGCTCGGTGACCAGATCCTGCACAAATGCAGACAATTTCATCTTAAGGAAATTTTCAGCACCGAAATCCTCAAAGACGATCAGATCGCGTGCAGGGAAGAAATTCAGCAATTTCAGCCATCGGCAATGCGAAGCTCCAGATTCCCAGACTTTGAACCATTCACCTGTTTTCAGCAGCAAAGGTAGTCCGTGCAACGAAATCGCAGGCGCAGGCGCAGATACAGACTGCACGGGTATCGGAGTTGGCAAGGCGATATCCGGTGTTGCCATCGATGTTGTTGCGGGAGCAACGGCAGGAGACGGTGGTTCGGGGACAATCGCGGGCTCAACAGCAGCCGGGACCTTGCTCGAAAAACCTTTGGGGGACAAGGACAACAGAAGATAGGAGCCCACTAACCCCGTGATCAGGCTGTGCACCTTCTCGTCAGATAGGCCGGCCGAAAAGAAGCGCTGCGAGACGCTGGCGACGATTTCGGCTTCGCTTTCAGCACGATCTGCCGCCGACAGTGAGTTGGCATCAAAGCTCGTCAGCAGCCGGTCGAGTAGTTCGAGTGATTGTTTCCAGTCCTGCGATTCACTTCCGCCGCGCAGGTAATACGCGGAGAGCAGGGGTGCAAACCCCGACAGCAGCAGCGTCATCAGTGGCTTGGGCAGTGTGCGGCCGCCGATGTGCAGACGCAGCTCCTGCGCGACAATGCGGCGGGTTTTTTCCTTGATCTGGCTGCGTTGTTCGAGCGCTCTTTGCTGCTGCTGTTGCAAAAACCGCTCGGCTTCCTCTTCAGTGACCGGGTGCGTATCGCGGGCCGCCTGGCGAAGTCGTGAAGGGTCTGGATCGAAGCGTTGCAAAAGGTCAAGAACAAGTTGCTCCAGCCTATGAAAGTCAGCGCTTTGTGCTCCGCGCACGCCCGCAGCCGCGTCGAACACATCGTTGACCAGCGAGCGAACCGGATGTTGCGGGTTGGAGAAGAAGCTGGGATCTCCGACGGCCACCTTCATGACCGGGAACTGCATGCGGCCCAATGTCGGACGGGCGGCCTCGGGGAGGCGCGGATCCGAGTACAGGTCATTGAACATACGGCTGACCAGTGCCAGATTCTGCGCGGGCATCCAGCTGTCGATCGGCTGACCATGCCCGACGGCTTCCATCACGCTCAGCATTTCGCTGGCGAGCTGGGCATTGTCATGACTCGCGGTATGAGTGCCCTGGCCTGGTAGACCCATGCCATGACCCGGCAGAACAATGTTGCCAACCCCAGGATACTGATCGCCAGGCGTGCCGGGCATGGCGCCATAGCCCCCGGGAATAGCCGGCATCCCACCCTGAAGGTAGGGCTGCATGGCTTGCGAAAGATATTCGGGGTGCAGACTGCGGGCCATGCCCTGGAATGATGGCGATAGGGCGCCTGGTCCCTGAAAATCTCCAGTCGGACCTGCAAACCCCGGTAATGGCTGAGGCTGCACCTGATGGGGTGCTTTTTCTTTGCGAGGAGTCTGGCGGAGCTGGAAGCCGTGCTCGGCGAGCAGTTGATTGGCACCCGTGAAGACGTTGCCGAGGTTGGAGATGACCGTCCGGTCAAACAGCTTGTAGAGGACCAGTTTGATCGGGAACTCGATGTCGGTTCCCTTCATGGAGCGTTGGAACGCTTCGACGATTCGCGAGGGCGCCAGCGCGGCGCTTGAAATAGTGCCGCCGCTTTGTTGCGCAACCTGCGACATACGCTGTTCTAGTTCGTATAGCTCCGAGGAGAAGAGCGAGTGCGCCTTGGAATCCAGGTTCGATATCGCGATCTTTTCCTCGAGGTCCGAGGATTCCTGCATCGTCCAGCTTTCCAGATTGTCGAGATCGGCGCCGCTGCCAAACGCCTCGAGATCGCTGCGCGTAAAGGCACGATGCAGAGATTCCTGGAAGGCCTTCAGCATCCGTGGCCGTTCCATGCGTACGATGCGCATGGTCTCAAGGAACAGGCTCTGTTCCTTGCTGTTCTTGGTTTTGCCCGACATTTCGAACAGCAGGTCGTCGGCACTCTCGAACATCGACTGCAGCTGTTCGCTGATGAGGGTGGACGCCATTTCTTCCAATGCGCGCAGCATGCGACCTGCGGGTGTATCAGGCCCCGAGTTTGCTGCATGTTCCGGATGAAGCGGATGAATGGTTGCGGTCACGTAAGGTTTTTTGAGAAGTCGCTTTATGGCAGAGCAAAATCGCTTGTCAGAACGATCCTACAGGCTATTTCTCATAACTCCCTTCAGGCTTGGATTTAGACTAGAGCAATACCTGAACGTTTAGTCAACTGCGATA
Organism: uncultured Gammaproteobacteria bacterium; assembly: GCA_963807375.1. Lineage (GTDB taxonomy): Bacteria > Pseudomonadota > Gammaproteobacteria > Nevskiales > Nevskiaceae > JACPFV01. The sequence goes on along the minus strand of CAWEBP010000003.1, from coordinate 540,946 downwards.
GACGATTTATCTACACTGTTTTGTGATGGGCATCACAGGTGGGGAATGATGGTTTCCAGGGTACCTATGGCGAGCTAGAATGATCCAAAGAGGCTAGATCACCTAAAATCCTAGCAGTTCTAAAAGCGAAATCTCTTCGGAAAAACAAGGAGTTATTTATGAAAATGCTCATCGCCGTCATCAAGCCGTTCAAGCTCGACGCCGTGCGCGAGGCGTTGCCGGACATCGGCGTGCAGGGCATGACCGTCACCGAAGTGCGCGGCTTTGGTCGCCAGAAGGGCCACACCGAGCTGTATCGGGGCGCCGAATACACCGTGGACCTGCTGCCGAAGATCAAGATCGAAGTGGCGTTGGCATGACGCGACATGGTCGACAAGGCAGTGGACGCGATCGCCAAAGTCGGCGAAGACCGGCCAGATCGGCGACGGCAAGATCTTTGTCTACGACCTGAACGAGACCGTGCGCATCCGCACGGGCGAAACCGGCGAAGAAGCCGTCTAAACGGCGTCATTCAACATCAAGGGGAGAGTTTCTAATGCGCATATTCGCGTTGCGCCTGCTGTGGATACTGCCGAGATTGCAGCTGCGCAGCGAGTTGAATTCCGGCGACACCGCCTGGATGCTGACCGCCACCGCGCTGGTGCTGTTCATGACGCTGCCGGGCCTGGCGCTGTTCTACGGCGGGCTGGTGCGCACGCGCAACGTGCTGTCGGTACTGATGCAGTGCTTCGCGATCACCTGCGTGGTGTCGGTGCTGTGGGTCTTGTTTGGCTTTACAGCCTGGCGTTTGCCGAGGGCGGCCCGTTCATCGGCGGCCTGTCAGCAAGTGCTGTTGGCCGGCGTCGCGCGAAGGACGCGGTGAGCGGCACGATTCCCGAAACCGTGTTCGCGATGTTCCAGCTGACCTTCGCCATCATCACGCCGGCGCTGGTCGTCGGCGCCTTCGCCGAGCGCATGAAGTTCTCCGCGATGCTGCTGTTCACGGCGCTGTGGCTGCTCGTGGTCTACGTGCCGGTCTGCCACTGGGTGTGGGCGCCCGATGGCTGGCTGTTCAAGAAGGGCCTGCTCGACTTTCGCCGGCGGCACCGTCGTGCACACCACCTGCGGCATTGCGGCGCTGGTTGCGCGCGGTGACGCTGCGTCAGCGCACGGCTTTCCGCAGCACGGCGATGCCGCCGCACAACATGACGATGACCGTGACCGGCGCCGGCATGCTGTGGGTGGGCTGGTTCGGGTTCAACGCCGGCTCGCGCACTGGCCGCCAACGGCAACGCCGGCATGGCGATGCTGGTCACGCACATCTCGGCCGCGGCGGGCGCGCTGGCGTGGATGGCGATGGAATGGTTGCGGTACGGCAAGCCGAGCGTGCTGGGCATCGTCACCGGCATGGTGGCGGGCCTGGCGACGATCACGCCGGCGTCCGGCTTACGTCGGGCCCGGCGGCGCGCTGGTGATCGGCGTGATGCGCCGGCGTCGTCTGCTTCATCGCGACCAGCTTCATGAAGCGCGTGCTGAAGATCGACGACTCGCTCGACGTGTTCCCGGTGCACGGCGTCGGCGGCATGCTCGGCACGCTTGCTGGCCGGCATCTTCGCCTCGGCATGCGCTCGGCGTGTTCAGCGGCCAGGGCTACGCCGAAGGCATGGACGATGGGCTCGCAACTCGGCGTGCAGGTGATCGGCGTCGTGACGGTGGCGGCTTACACCGCACGTGGTCACCTTCGTGCTGCTCAAGCTGGTGAATGCTGATCGTCGGACTGCGAGTCAGCGCCGAGCGGAAAACATGGCCTGGACCAGACCCAGCACAACGAGCGCGGCTACGACCTGTAGGCGGCCTAACGGGTTGCGGCGCAAGTGCCGCGGACCTTGCTATGGCTGCCGTCGCAGAACGGCTTGCGTTCTTCGCGAATGCTTGCAGCCGCACAACCACAGGGTCTGCGGATTTCCTGCGCGCGCTCGATCGTGAACTTCACCGGCAGTGAACTCGCCGACCTTGTGCGAGCCGTCGCAGAAGGGCTGTTTCTTCGATCGCCCGCAGGCGCACCACAGATAATCGCCCGCTCCGAGTTCCGTCAGGTAAGGCTGTCGTCTGGGCGACAATGCGTCCACGTCTTCGATCCCGATGCAGACATCTTTTCCGGTGATAGCGGGCTTCGGATTTTGAGGCGAGTAGACTGACAATGAGTCTTTGGAGGCTTCCTCATGAAACGAATTGCGCCATTTATCGCCATCTGATCTTCCTGATGCCGCTGACCGCCGTCGCCGCCGGGTTTACAAGCTGGGCGGACGCACAGGGGCGTGTGCATTACGGCGACACGGCCACGGCAGGAGCAACGCCAAGAAAGTCGCCGTCAATCCAGGCAGCGGCGACGGCGGGGCCGGCGCGCGAAAAGAGGCTACCGAGCATGAACAGCTCACAGATGGCGCGACAAGACCGACGCCGGCTGCGAGGAAAAGAAAGAGAAGCTGGTGACCTGGACAAGACCGCCGGTAAAGATCATCGAGACAGGACAGCCTCGGCAAGGAGCGCGACCTATACCGACGAGGAAAAAGCCCAGTTGTTGGCTCGCACCCAGGCGCGATCGACAAGGATGGCGCCAGGCGCTAACGCGGGCTTATTTTCCCGGCAGCGCGCTGCGCACGTAATTGGGCACCGCAAACGCGGCGCGATGCGTTTCGGCGTTGTAGTACTGCGTCTTCAGCTTGCTGGATGCGCGCGCGGCGTCCAGCCGCTCCGCCAGCGTGCCCTTCTTCTTGCAGCGCGATCGACGCGGACCACCAGCCCGACGGGTAGATCGGCTGCGGGAAATGCAGCAGGTGCGTCTGCTTGAAGCCGGCCTCGCGCATCGCCTGGTGCATTTCGCGGATCAGTTCCAGGTGCAGCAGCGGTGACTCGGACTGCTGCACCAGCATGCCGTCCGGCTTCAGCGCCTTGATGCAATCCAGGTAGAAGCGCTTGCCGAACAGGCCTTCGGCCGGGCCGACCGGATCGGTCGAGTCGATGATGATCAGGTCGATCGCTGCCGGGCTTGGCGTCCTTCATCCACTGGATGCCGTCGCCGAAGAACAGCGTGGCGCGCGGGTCGTCGTTGGACTCGCACAGCTCGGGAAAGTACTTCTCGGCCAGCCGCGTCACGCGCTCGTCGATCTCGACCTGCGTCGCCGACTTCACCTCCGGGTGCTTGAGCACCTCGCGCAGCGTGCCGCAGTCGCCGCCGCCGACGATCACCACGTTCTTCGGATTCGGGTGCGAGTTCAGCGCCGGGTGCGACATCATCTCGTGGTACAGGAAGTTGTCGCGCGTCGACGACCATGGTGCAGCCGTCGATCACCATCAGATAGCCGAAGGTCTGCGGTCTCGTAGATCTCGATCTTCTGGTACGGCGTCTGCTCCTCGTGCAGCTTCTGGCCGAGCTTGAGCGAGAACGCCGTGCCGGTCTTGTCCATCGGCTTCGGTGAACCAGCGATGTGTCGAGCGACATGGCGATTTCTCCGAAACGTGCAGAATGCGGACGCGCGAGTATAAGCGGCAGCAAATGCACGGGCGATAATCGACATGAACGATCCGTGAGACTGGAGCGCCGGCGCAGGCGCGCGAGCTGTACAACATGCCCTACTGGGGCGAGGGCTATTTCGACGTCGACGACGCAACGGCCACGTGGTCGTGCGGCCGCACCGCGAGCGCTCGGCCGGTCGCGATCGACCTGTTACGAGCTGGCGCAGCGCCTGCCGGCCGAGGGCCTGGAGCTGCCGGTGCTGGTGCGCTTCACCGACATCCTGCACGACCGCGTCGACGCGCTGACCGACGCCTTCGCCGATGTCATCGCAGAACTCGGCTACGGCGGCCGCTACACCGCGGTCTATCCGATCAAGGTCAACCAGCAGCGCGTCGTGGTCGAGGAGATCGTCGCGCCACGGCGGCGACCGCGTCGGCCTCGAAGCCGGCAGCAAGCCCGAGCTGGCCGCGGTGCTGGGCCTGGCGCCGCGCCGGCAGCGTCATCGTCTGCAACGGCTACAAGGATCGCGCCTACATCCGCCGCGCGCTGATCGGCCAGAAGCTCGGCCACCGCGTCTACATCGTGGTCGAGAAGCTGTCCGAGCTGCCGCTGGTGATCGAGGAGTCGCAAGACGCTCGACGTGGCGCCGCTGATCGGCCTGCGCGTGCGCCTGGCGGCGATCGGCGCCAGCAAGTGGCAGAACACCGGCGGCGAGAAATCCAAGTTCGGGCTGTCGCTGCGCGCAGGTGCTGGAGGCGGTCGAGCTGCTGCGCGCAGGCCGGCCGGCTCGACGCCGTGCGCATGGTGCACTTCCACCTCGGCTCGCAGGTCGCCAACGTGCAGGACATCGCAGCGCGGCATGCGCGAGGCGGCGCGCTTCTACGTCGAACTGCGCGCGCTCGGCGCGCCGGTCGACGTGGTCGACGTCGGCGGCGGCCTCGGCGTGGACTACGAGGGCACGCGCTCGCGCAGCTACTGCTCGATGAACTACTCGCAGCGCGAGTACGCGCGCAACATCGTGCGCACGCTGCAGGAAGTCTGCGCCGAAGCGGGCGAGCCCGAGCCGCAGGCGATCATCAGCGAATCCGGCCGCGCGCTGACCGCGCACCACGCGGTGCTGATCACCGCGGTGATCGACGACGAGATCGCGCCGCACGGGCACGCCGCGGCGCCGCCGGCCGATGCGACCCGCCGTGCTGCACGACCTGCACGCACTGCTCGGCCGCGGTCGACGCGCGCGGACCCGCTCGAATGCCTGCACGATGCCGCGCCATGTTCTGGCCGAGGCGCAGGCGCAGTACACCCACGGCGTGCTCACGCTGCCGCAGCGCGCCTATGCCGAACAGAGCCTACTACGCGGTGTGCCGCGCGGTCGCTGCCGCGGCTCGATCGCGAGCGTGCGCGCGCATCGCGAGGCGCTCGACGAACTGCGCGAAAAACTGGCCGACAAGTACTTCTGCAATTTCTCGGTGTTCCAGTCGGTGCCCGATGCCTGGGCGATCGACCAGGTTTTCCCGATCCTGCCGATCCACCGGCTCGACGAGCGTCCCGACGTGCGCGCCAGCCTGTGCGACCTGACCTGCGACTCCGACGGCCGCATCGACCACTACGTCGACCGCGAGGGCCTCGATGCCGACGCTGGCGCTGCACGCGCTGGCGCGAGGGCGAGCCCTACCTGCTCGGCTTCTTCATGGTCGGCGCCTACCAGGAAATCCTCGGCGACATGCACAACCTGTTCGGCGACACCAATGCGGTCAACGTGGTGCTGGACGGCGATGCGGCTGGAAGCTGCGAGGGTGCCGAGCACGGCGATCGCACCGACGAGCTGCTGCGCTACGTGCATCTGGCGCCGGAGGAGCTCGCCCAGAGCTATCGGCGCAAATTCGACGCAATCGGCTATGCCGGCGGCGCAGCGCAGTCGCGCTGCTGGCGGAGCTGGAAGCCGGACTGACCGGCTACACCTACCTGAGTCAATAACAAGGAAAAGACCGATGAAAATTAAACTACCGATGCTGGTTTTGGTTCTGTTGCTGTCCGCCTGCGCAAAAAACGCGGTGATTGTGCCCGCCGCCAGCGCCGAACAGAAATCCGCGTTGCTGGATGAAGTGAAGAAAATGGCCGGCACCTGGACCTACTACGACGAGAAGAACGCCCGGCAGGGCGTCGGTACGTTTGCGGTCACTTCCGGCGGCGCCGTCGTACGCGAGGTGATGTTCCCGGGCAAGCCGCACGAAATGACCAACATGTTTCACATGGACGGCCAGACGCTGGTCGCCACCCACTATTGCGCCGGCGGCAATCAGCCGCGCATGCGTGCCAAGCCCGGCAAGCCGGGCGAACTGGTGTTCAAGCTGGACTCGGTCAGCAACCTCACCTCCAAGGACACCGACTACATGGGCGAGCTGACGCTGACGCGCGTGGATGCCAATACCGTGAAGCAGACCTGGACTTCGTTCAAGAACGGAAAGGCCAGCCCGATGACGTTTACGCTCAAGCGTAAGGCTTAGCGCGGGAGCTTCGCGGGTGGCGCACCCCTCAGCGTTTTTCATTTTGGACGGCGCGCAGTTCATAGCCACTGAGCTGACGCGCGGCCCGTGGCACCCTGATTTTCAGCACGCCGGGCCTCCATCAGCGCTGATCGCGCGTGCGCTTGAGCAGTTGGCCGGCGACGCCATGCAGATCGTGCGGGTGACGGTGGAGATCATGAAGCCGATACCCATTGCGGCGCTTGTGGTAAGCACTCGCGCGCTGCGCGCGGGCCGCAAGGTGCACTGGTTGCAGGCGGAGCTCAATTCCGCGGACGGCGCGCTTTTAGCGCACGCCACCGCGGTGGCTGTGCGCAAGGCCGACATCCCGGTTCCTTCGCCGGCCGCACCGCCACGCGAACTGCCACCAGGGCCCGGGCAGTCGAAGCCTTTCGTCATGCCGTTTTTCACCACACCGGTCGGATATCACACCGGCATGGAATTGCGCATCGCGCAAGGCGAATGGGGCAGTGGCGCCATTGCCATGTGGATGCGCATGCGCCAGCCCCTGGTGCAGGGCGAAACGCCAACGCCACTGCAACGTGTGATGACCGCCGCCGATTCCGGTAACGGCGTCAGCATGATGCTCGATGTGCGCAAGTACAGTTTCGTCAACCCCGATCTCAGCGTGTATCTGCACCGAGCGCCCGCGGGCGAATGGGTGTGCCTCGATGCGCGCACGATCCCCCAGGGCAATGGTTGCGGCATTACCGATACGCGCCTGTGCGATGAGCAAGGCGAGATCGGCCGCAGCAACCAGAGCCTGATCATCGAAACCAGGACCGGCTGATGCGCGCGGGGTTTATCGGGTTGGGATCGATGGGCTGGCACATGGCCGGCCACCTGGCGCGCAAGCATCTGCTCGGTTCGGTGTGGAACCGCAGCGTCGAGAAGGCGCATAAATTCGCCGCGGAATTCAACGTGCGCGCCGTGGCCAGCCCCGCCGATATCTGGGCTGACTGCGAGGTCGCAATTCTTTGCGTTACCGCCGACGCACAGGTTCTGGAAATGGTCGATGCGCTTGCCGCTGGCGCGCTCGGCAAGCGGGTGATTGACACCTCGACGGTCGCCCGCGAAACCGCAATGGAGGCGGCTACGCGCTTGAGCGAAGTCGGCGCAAGCTTTCTCGATGCGCCAATCACCGGTGGCACCGAAGGCGCCAGGCACGCCAGGCTCACTTTCATGGTGGGCGGCGATGACAACGACGTGACGGCCGCGGCGCCTCTGTTCAATGCAATGGGTGCGCGGTATCTGCACATGGGGCCGCACGGGGCGGGACAGGCGACCAAGGCGGTGAACCAGGTGATGTGCGCGGGGATCAATCACGCGGTGACGGAAGGCCTCGCGTTCGCCGAGGCACTCGGGTTGCCGCTGGACAAGGTGATCGAAGTCACCGGCTCCGGGGCGGCGGGGTCGTGGTTCATCAATCACCGCGGCAAGAGCATGGTCGCGGGCGACTATCCGCCGGGGTTCAAGCTGGCCCTGCATCACAAGGATCTGCTGATTGTGCAGCGCATGGCGCGAGCGCTCGGCGGCGTGCTGCCGGTGGCAGAGAGCACGCTTGCGCCCTACGATGAATTGATGAAGCAGGGTTTTGGCGACGAGGATATTTCTGCGCTGTACCGGGTGAACCGCCAGTTGTTCCCGCACCGTGACTGAAACGCCGCCGGAATTGCCGCAAAAGCCGGTGGAGCCTTTGCCCGGCGAATGTTGCGGCGGCGGGTGCGCGCAGTGCGTGTTCGATGTTTACCAGCGCGAGCTGGAGCGCTGGCAGCAGCAAATTGCGCAAATTCTTGCCCAGCGGGTACCACCCGCTTGAGCCCGTTAAGAGTGCTTTTTCGCGATACTCGCAAAAGCAGTGGTACTAAAAGTGTACCAGTGATTTCACAGGTGAGCCGAAATGCCGCCTGCATTCGGCTCAAGCGGGTGGTGAAATTTTTTACTAGTGAAGCGCCATTTCCCGTTGGGGCGAGCGGGGTCCGGCCGGACCGGCAGCGGCCCGCACCGCGCGGGCCACCACCAGTGCGGTGGTCAGGGTTTTCATAAAGCGCGCGCCGAGCAGCAGCGTCGCCGCTCCGGCGAACAACTGCACGGCCAGCTCCGGCTGCTGCATCACGAAGCGCACGGTGACGCTGCGCGGAAAACCGTGTCCGGCTTCAGCCGCAGCCGCTGGCGCAGACTCCGACTCCATTCGCGAAAACTATTCTGAGCCGCGGCGTGCCAGCAGAATGCCGCACACCAGACCGATTCCGGCGCCGATGCCGATCGCCTTCCACGGACTTTCGTGCACATAGGCGTCTGTGGCTTTGACCGATTTGCGCGCGCGCTCGGCGAGCTCGTTGCTGGTCGTTTCAAAGTACTCGCGAGCGGCGGTGACCTGCTCGGCAAGGCTGGCCTTGATCCGATCCATCTGTTCGCTGCTGAGCGCGGTGGTGGACTTGATCATGTCGCCAACATCGCTGGCGACGTTGCGCAACTCGCGGGCGACGCCCGAGCCGTTGCTGGAAATGGATTCACTGAGACTGGGTCGATTGGTCATGGAAGACTCCTGGTGGTTTGATTTACGGCGCGAGACCGGGTGCGAAGATTTGGATTGCATGACGAACTCCGGTGGTTTGAGGAATTCATGGAAACAGGCGTGGCCCGCTTCCATGAACAGTGACTATCCGGGTTTGGATTCGCGCTGTCTGTGGCCAGGCGCACAGAGCATCGACGCCGGCCGACGCACTCTGGCCCAGCCGTGACTACAGGAGAATCACCATGCGATCGCTACTGTTTCTGATTCTCGGTGTGCCGATCCCGATCATCATCCTGATCGCGCTGCTGACCTGAAATTGCTTCAGCGCTTCATGCTCTTGGCGGTGATGCGCCCCAGCACGCCGCGCGGGGTCAGGTGACCGGCCACGGCCATCAGCTTGGTGGTGGTCCCGGGCAGGCAGACGGCCTTGCCGGCATGGAAGGATTTAAGGCAGTCCGACACCACGCGATCCGACGTCATCATCATGCCGCGCGGTATCGTGCCGCGCAGGCCTTCCGAGCCGGTGGCTTCGAAGAACGGCGTATCCACCGGGCCGGGGCACAGCGCGGTGATGTGGATGCCTTTTTTGTGATATTCGCCGCGTATGCCGTGACTGAACGACAGCACGAAAGCCTTGGTCGCGGCATACACCGACATGTACGGCAAAGGCTGGAACGCCGCCGCGGAGGCCACGTTGATGATGCCGCCAAAGCCGCGCTCGACCATCGCGGGCAAAAACGCGTGCGTCAGGTCTACCACGGCGGCGCAATTGAGCGCGATCTCGTTGTATTCGCGCGCCGCGTCCTGCTTGATGAACGAGCCGACCGTGCCAAAACCCGCATTGTTGACCAGCAGGTCCACCTGGAATCCGCGCCGGGTTACTTCGGCCGCCAGCGCCGCGCCGGGTGAAACCAGCCCAAGATCAGCGGTGATCACTTCCACGTCGGCGCCGTGATCGCGGGTGATGCGTGTGGCGAGCTGGCGCAGCTTGTCTGTGGAACGCGCGACCAGGATCAGATCGGAGCCTTCGGCCGCCAGCTTGTCGGCAAAGACTTCGCCCAGGCCGCTGGAGGCGCCGGTGATCAGCGCGGTTTTGTAATGGGTCATCGGTGTTCTCTTATTTAATGTGCTTTAGGAGCTTGTCCAGCTCGACGGGATTCTTAAACACCACGCTCAGCACGCCACGTCCGGATCGGGATTGCTGGATGCGCACCGGCAGGCCGAGCCTACGCGTAAGGTCGGACTCGAAGCGGTGCGGGGTGCGTTTGGCGGGCGGTTTGGGTTTGTGCGAGCCGCCGTGCAGCATCGCTTCGAGCGCGCGCACCGAAAGCTGTTGGTCGGCGGCCAGCTTTGCCAGTGACGATTGCCGCGCGCCGGCCACGCCGAGCAAAACCTTGGCATGACCAAAGCTGAGCTTGCCGGCCCTGACCTGCGCCTGCACGTCCTCGTTCGAGTTCGAACAGGCGCAACAAGATTGCTGACCGCTGCGCGCGATTTGCCGACGGCCTCGGCGCACTTGTCGTGCGTCAGCCCGCATTCCTTGACCAGTTTTTGCAAGGCATGGGCCTCTTCGAGCGGATTCAGGTCGGCGCGCTGGATGTTCTCGACCAGCGCCACCGCCATCGCGCCGCGCTCGTCCAGGTGCGGATGACGACCGGCACATTCTTGAGGCCCGCGACTTGAGCGGCGCGCCAGCGGCGCTCGCCGGCGACGATTTCGTATTTATTTGCGCCCAAGCGGGCGCACCACCAGCGGCTGCACCACGCCCTGTGATTTGATCGAATCGGCCAGCGCTTCCAGCGCTTCTTTTTCGAATGCGCGGCGCGGCTGATGACGGCCCGGCTGAAGCTGACTGACGGGCAGTTCGCGCTGCTCGTCCGCGGCTTCATGGCCGGTACGTGCCGGCGAGCCCAGCAGTGCGTCGAGTCCTCTCCCCAGGCCGCGGTGTTTCATTTGCGCCCATCATGCCGACGGATGATCTCGCCGGCCAGCGCCAGATACGCCTGCGCGCCGCTGGACTGCGCGTCGTAGAGCAGCGCCGGCACGCCATGGCTGGGCGCTTCGGCCAGCCGCACGTTGCGCGGCACGATGGAGCGATACACCTTGTCGCCGAAATGCTGGAGTAACTGCGCCGACACGTCGTTGGATAAATTATTGCGCGGGTCAAACATGGTGCGCAGGAGTCCTTCGAGCTCGAGTTTCGGGTTGATCAGCTTGCGGATTTTCTCGACGGTATCGAGCAGCGCGGTGAGTCCTTCGAGCGCGTAATACTCGCACTGCATCGGCACCAGCACGCCGGTGGCGGCGACCAGCGCGTTCACCGTCAGCTTCGACAGCGCCGGCGGGCAGTCGATCAAAATGTAGTCGTAGTCGGCTGCGACATCGGCAAGCCCGGACTTGAGCGCAAAGTCGCCGGCCGCCACATCGCGCAACTTGATTTCGGCCTCGGTCATGTCGCCGTTGGCGGGAATCAGCGAGAAGCCCAGCGCGGGCAACGGCTGGATCACCTGCGCGGCATTGGCTTTTTCCAACAATAAGTCGCGGCAGGTTTTGTCCGCCTTGTTCTTGTCCACGCCAACACCCATGGTCGCGTTGCCCTGGGCGTCGAGATCCACCAGCAGCACGCGGCGCTTGGTCGCGGCCAGCGAGGCAGCCAGATTCACCGAGGTCGTGGTCTTGCCGACGCCACCTTTCTGGTTCGCCACCGCGATGATGCGCGTCATAACTTGATCGCGGTGATGATCAGATGCCGCTCTTCATTAAGGCCTGGCACGATTAATTTTTTCGTTTCAATCAGGCGCACGTCGGCGGGGATCTCCGACATTTCTTTGGGGTCGAGCCGGCCCTTCATTGCCAGCAGCGTGCCCTCCAGCGACACCAGCCGCGCACAGACTTTGATGAAATCCGACAGCGAGGAAAAAGCACGGCTGATGACCCGGTCAAAGGGCAGCAACGGCTGATAGTTCTGCACCCGCGACTGCACGATTTCGATGTTCGGCAGTTTCAGCACACGCTTCACCTGGCGCATGAATCGCGCCTTCTTGCCATTGCTGTCGAGCAAGGTGACCTGCAGTTGCGGGTTCGCCAGCGCCAGCGGAATGCCCGGCAACCCGGCACCGCTGCCCACGTCCAGTACGCGGCCGGAAACGTGTGGGAGTACCACCAGCGAATCGAGCAGATGGCGCGTCACCATCTCATCGCGATCGCGCACGGCGGTGAGGTTATAGGCTGCATTCCAGCGTTCCAATTCGTCGAGATAGGCGAGCAGTTGCGACTCAAGCGGCGGTTGCGCCAGACCCAACTGGCTCAAGCCTGTCTTGAGGCGCTGGCTCACACCACGAACAGCGAGACGAAGTCCTGCACCGGGGTCGCTTCCAGAGACTTCTGCGCATCGCAGGCGGCGAGAATTTTCTTGGCGTTCTTCGGCGCGATCTTGAGTGCGAGGTTGGACTTGAACTTCTCGATCAGCACCGGGATGCCTTCCTTGCGGCGGCGGCGATGGCCGATCGGGTATTCCACCACGACTTCCTTGAGCTTCTTGCCGTCCTTGAATTCGACGGTGATGCCATTGGCAATCGAGCGCTTGTTTGGATCGAGGTAGTCCTTGCTGAACGACTTGTCCTCGACGCAGACCATCTTGTCGCGCAGCGCGTCGATCACCGGCAGGTCGGCGATGTTGTCCTCGTAATCGCTGGCCACCAGCCGGCCCAGCGCCAGCGGCACGGCGACCATGTACTGGAGGCAGTGGTCGCGGTCGGCGGGATTGGCGAGCTTGCCCTTCTTGTCGATGATGCGGATCGCCGATTCGTGGGTACGGATCGTGATCTTCTTGATGTCGTTAAGGCGATCCTTGATCTGCTCGTGCAGGGTCATCGCGCACTCGACCGCGGTCTGGGCGTGAAACTCGGCGGGGAAGGAAATCTTGAACAGCACTTGTTCCATCACATAGCTGCCGAGCTTGCGTCCCAGCGTGATGGCCTTGCCGCGGTTGAGGGAATCCTGGAAGCCCCAGCCTTTGGCGGTGAGGATCGAGGGGATGTTCATTTCGCCTCGCAACGTCCGCAGGGCCAGCAGCACCGCGCGCGAGGTGGCGTCGCCCGCCGCCCAGGATTTGCGCGAACCGGTGTTCGGCGCGTGACGGTAGGTGCGCAGCGCGCCGCCGTCGGCAAAGGCATGGGTCAATGCGGTGACGACGTCGTCGCGATTGCCGCCAAGCAGGCGGGTGACGACAGCGGTGGAAGCCACGCGCACCAACAGCACGTGATCGAGACCGACGCGGTTGAAACCGTTTTCGAGTGCCAGCACGCCCTGGATTTCGTGCGCCTGAATCATCGCCTCTAAAACGTCTTTAACGGTCAGCGGCGGTTTGCCCTCGGCCAGATTGCGGCGCGACAGGTAATCGGCCACGGCGAGAATGCCGCCGAGATTGTCGGAAGGATGGCCCCATTCGGCCGCGAGCCAGGTGTCATTGAAGTCCAGCCAGCGAATCATGCAGCCGATGTTGAAGGCCGCCGTCACCGGGTCGAGCTCGTACGAGGTGCCCGGCACTCGCGCGCCGCCAGCCATGGTGGCGCCCGGCACCCACGGCCCCATCAGCTTGGTGCACGCCGGGTACATCAGCGCCTGCAAGCCGCAACCGAGCGTGTCCATCAGGCAATAACGCGCGGTTTGCATCGCCTCGGCGCTGAACTTGCGCGGCGCGCAGACATAATCGGCAATTTCGGCAATGACTTTGTCGGCGTCGGGGCGTTGGGTGTCGCGGATATCGTGGCTGCTCATGATTCTCGTGAGGAAATGGGAGGAAAATTAGGGCCGCGAAGTATAGCGGAGCGCTTTTGCACCCGACCCGCTTGCCGCTGTTTTAGCCTTGCGCAGCGAAACCTAAAAAAACCGCTGGTACACTTTTAGTACCACGGTTTTTAGCCGCGCCGCCAGAAAAGCCGCGGAATACCGGCAGGCGGGTGGTGCCCCATGGTGAGTTTTATCTAGTAACGGGCCGGAACTTTCATTCGCCCAACTCGGCACTTGGCGTTATGCTTGCATACGAAGGATATATGTCGGAGCAAGGATGCTCCTCAACCTGAGGTTTCCATCATGTTCCGTCCTGTCCCGACGTTTTTTTCGGTCGCACTGCTATTGCTGACCGGTGCCCTCCACGCTGCTACCCCCGCTTCGGGCACGATCAGCGATGCTGAAACAACGCTGACCTGGACCGGCACCGCGCCGTTTGTCTTCCCCAACGTCACGCCGGCTTCCGGTGAGCCGCAATGCGTCGCCGAGCCACTGGCTTGCGACAAGTTCGCCCTTACTGTGGACATCTCCGAAAAATATCGCGCCGACGAAAAGACCAAGAAGGAGCGCGTCAGTTTTACCGTGTCCTGGCCCAACGCCAGCGGCGCCGGCGACTTCGACGTTTATTTTCGTGACGCCAGCGGCGCCCTAGTCGCCGACGCGGCAACCAGCGCCAATCCGGAAACCATCGTGGTGCCGGTGTCGGCGCTGAAGAACGGTAACTACGTCTTCGAGGTGATTCCATTTCTGCCGCTCGGAGAAAACTACGAAACCGTCGCCCAGCTCGGCAAGGCCAAGGCGGCCGGCACGAAGTCGTTTGATGTCAGCCCGGCAGTTGTTGCCGTCGGCGAAACCGTGACCTTCGATGCGCGCGCTTTGAGCGGCACGCTCCCTTCCGGGGGCTACCGTTTCGACTTTGGTGATGGTGCGTCAGCTACCGATATGACCGGTGTCGTCGAACACCGTTACGCCAGTGACGGCAACTATCTGGCACGGGTCAGCTTTGCCGACGCCAACAACAGCAAGGGGGCGGCGACCGCCGCACAAACTGTCGTCGTCAGTTCTGCGGTTGCCGGGCTGACCGGAAAATCGGGCGGCGGCCTTGTTCTGGGCGCCTTCGGCATTCCCGTCCTGTTTTCGTTGTTCGGTCTGGCACTGCTGCGCCGTCGTATTCACTAAATCGCTCCGGAGTTATTCATGTCACTGCATCGTTGGGCTGCGCTCACTCTATTTGTGCTTTGTGCGCCGGCGTTCGCGGCAACTCCCGCCGGTGGGGAGTTGACCGCCGAGGCCGCATCCCTCACTTGGGAGGGTGACGGCCCCTACTTCTTCACCAATCTCACGCCGCAACTCGGCGCCGGCGGGCAGCCCCCCATCTGTGAGGAGCTGCAGCCATTTGGCTGCGATGTCTTCACCCTCACGGTGAACATCGACGACAAGTTCCGCGCGGATCCTAAAAACACCAAGGAAGTCATCACCGTTGGCATCACCTTTCCCCAGGATCCGGGCGGTCAGGTGGACTATGACCTCTACATCTACGACTCGGCCGGCGAAGAGATCGGAAGTTCTGCAGGCAGCGCGCCCCAGACTTCCGAAACCGTCGTTTTTCCAATGAAAACCCTCAAGAACGGTGATTACTCGGTGCATGTGATCATCTTTACCCCGTTGGGCACCGACTACAGTGGGTTAGCGCTCATCGGCAGGCCGTCCAAATCCGACGAAACCGTGGTCGAGGGCAAGAGCGGCGAAGGCCTTTTGCTCGGCGCCTTCGGCATTCCCGTCCTGTTTTCCCTATTCGGCTTGGCGCTGCTGCGCCGGCGCATCTAATACAAGGAGCCTCACCATGAAACTGCATCGTCTTGCATCACTTGCACTTCTCACCCTCGCTGCGCCGGTCTGGGCCGCCACGCCCGCCAGCGGCACGCTGACCGAAGAAAGCGGCCCGCAGACCTTCACCGGCGGTCCGTACATCCTCCCCACGCCGGGCGGCATCGTTGCCGGCTCCGGGGTGGAATGCGAGGTTCCCACGACCTGCGATGAGTACGCGCTGACGGTCACCATCTCCGAAAAATTCCGCGCGGATAAAAAGAATGAGAAAGAGGTTGCGCAGATCATCATGACGCCAAGCAACCCGCTGCCGATCGTCGACTCCACCGACATTGATCTCTATTTGCTTGATTCCAGCGGCGCTGAAGTCGCCAGCTCCACCGGAGGCACGGCTGCCGAGGCGATCAACATTCCGCTCAAGGCCCTCAAAGACGGCGCCTATACCGTTCGCCTGATCACCGGCCTGCCGGTGGGCACCAGCGAGTCGGTTGAAATCCGCATCGGCCGTGGCGACAAGGCGGCGCTGACCATCACCCCCATGGTGGCTGCACCCGGTGAAGCCGTTCAGTTCGATGCTTCCTCCTTGGGCGGCGACATGAACACGGGCTACAACTTTGATTTCGGCGACGGCGCCACCCAGAACAGTGACACCGGCAAGGCCGAGCACACCTACATCGACAACGGGGTTTACCTTGCGCGCGTGACATACACCACCCCGGGCAACAGCAAGGCGCAGTCCAGCGCCGCGCAGAGCGTGGTGGTTGAATCGGTTGCGAGCGCGGTTGCCGGCGTGGCCGACAAGTCCGGCACCCATTTTGGCGGTGCGTTCGGATTCACTGCGCTGCTCGCAATGTTCGGCCTGGCGCTCGCGCGCCGCCGCGTCTGAACCTCCCCACAGATCCGCACCATGCAGAACTTCTGTCTGATTCCCCGCGTTGCGTTGCTGGGCGCTCTGTGTCTCGTCGGCTCGGTCGCACAGGCCAACGGCGAGGGCACGCTCAATGATTCCACGCTGACTCTGAGTTACGAGGGGGGGCCTTTGGTGGCGCCCAATCCGCTGGTGCTTGCGGAAATGCCGCCCATTATCTGCGGCGAGGTGCCGTTGCCCACCTGCGACATCTACACCCTGACGGTGGATTTTTCAGACGATTTTCGTAAAGCCAATGCTGGCCTGCAGGTCAGCTTCAACCTTGCCTTTGAAGGTGACTGGGACATGTGGATGAATGATTCCAGCGGGGCGCAAGTCAGCGCGGCGGCGGGTACCGATAATCCGGAAGTAATCTCTGCCCGCTTAAGCCAACTGCCCAATGGCGTTTACACGTTCGAGATCACGCCGTTCTTCCCCGAAACCACCGGCTTTGTGCTCACGGTGGATGCCTCTGACGGCAAAAATGCGCCATCGGCCGGCAAGTCGGGCAGCGGCCTGGCGTTGGGTGCATTCGGCTGGCCCGCCTTGCTGGCGCTGTTCGGCCTGGCTTTGACGCGAAGAAAGCGCTGACCCATGCGCACGTGCATTGCGGTTTTGTCTCTGATCATCGCCGTCCCGGCTTGGGCGGCAACACCGGCTTCTGGGGAGTTGACGGACGCGAGCGGCCCGCTGGTTTTCACCGGCGGGCCCTTCGTTGTGCCGAACCCCTCATCGGACGTCAACGGCTTGGCCGGCGGCCCGGTGGTCTGCGAACCGATGCTGATGAACTGCGACGAGTTCGCACTGACGGTCGCCATCCCGGAAAAATTCCGCAAGGACGAAAAGAATAAAAAAGAAGTGGTGCAGATCGCTTTGACATTCGGCGCCGCCACCCCCGAGCTTGATGCGCAGGCGGATTTCGAGCTGTACATCCTCGACGCCAACGGCGAACCGTTTGCCGAGTCGGTGTCGGGTTCCGGCGTGCCCGAAACCGTCACGCTGCCGCTGTCGCAGATTCCCGACGGTGCCTACACCGTGCGCATCCTCGCGTACAACGGACTTGGCGGCAGTTACAGCACCGAAGCGCGACTCGGTCGTGGCGCCAAGGCCGGCGATGCCATCGTTGAAGACAAGAGCGGCAACGGCCTGCTGCTCGGCGCATTCGGGTTGTGGAATCTCCTCGCCTTGCTGGGATTTTCCGCCGCCATGCGCCGTCAGTCCTGATCAAAAACTCCTGAGGTTCGCCATGTCCTGCACCCGTTCTGCCGCACTCGCGGCGCTGCTGGCCTTGTCCCCGCTGTCCGTGTTCGCCGGCGGCAGCGGCGTGCTCAGCGTGCAGTTGCCAACGCTCACCTACACCGGCGCGCCGATGGGAACGCCGTTTGTCGTGCCGAACCCGACCTCGCAGGCCGGGGCAAACATGTGCTTCGACGAAGTCTTCACCTGCGATGTCTACCGGCTCACCGTCAGCCTGCCGGACAATTACGGCAAGACCAATCCTTACGGCCTGGTCGCGGTGTCCATCTCCTGGCCTTTTCGCACCAACGACTTCGAGCTGTTCGTACACGAAGGCAATGAGATTGCACTCGACAGCATCATCGCCGGCAATTCGTCGTCGAAGAACCCGGAGATCGTCACCTTTCCCGCGCTGCCGGGCACGCACGAATACACCATTGTGACTTTCCCCAACATCATCACCGTGCCCGACACCATTGCTGGCACTGTGTACCTGACCAATGCGCAGGCGCCCTATCCGCAGAAGGGACCCAAGCCAAAGTTCACCGAATACCGCCCGCCCGCCGATGCCGCGCAAGACGCGCCCGAACCGACACTCGACGTGAACCCCCTCACCGGCAATGTTTTTTTTGTGGCCAACACCACGACCTATAAAGTCGCGCTCGACGAAACCAAGCCGGGCGAACGTTTTGGTACGTCGGCATGGACCGACGTCACCGGCACCACGACGGGGCTGTTCACGCTCGACCCGATTCTCACCGGCGATCAAGCCACCGGCCGCATTTTCGTTTCGCATCTGGCCGGGGCCACCAGCTTGCTGGAATTCACCGACGACGACGGCGCCACCTGGACGCCCTCCGAAGGCTCCGGCATCCCCGGTGGCGTCGATCATCAGGCGCTTGGCGCCGGTCCGTATCCCGAGATGTTCCAGTTTCTCTCGGCCAACCCGCTGTATCCGAACGCGTTGTATTACTGCTCGCAGGACCTGTTCACTGCGCTGTGCGCGCGCTCAGATACCGGCGGCCTCACCTTCGCCGCGCCAATCCCCATCTACACCACCGAGTGCGCGGGCATCCATGGCCACGTCAAGGTGGCGCCAGACGGCACGGTTTACGTGCCCAACTCCGGCTGCTTCGTCGGCGGCGTTTCGCGCCAGGCGGTCGTCGTTTCCGAGGATGCCGGCCTGACCTGGGATATCCGCCTGGTCACCGAAGCCGTTCCGAGCCAGGGCACGGATCCTTCGGTTTCGATCGCACGCGACGGCACGGTTTATTTCGGTTATCACGCCTACGACGGCCACGCGCGCATCGCGGTGTCGCGCGACAAAGGCCTGACGTGGGACACCGACACCGATGTGTCGGCACCAATGGATGTGCAGAACGTGGTGTTCCCGGCAGTGATCGCCGGTGACGGCGACCGCGCGGCGTTCGCCTTCCATGGCAGCACCACGCGCGGCGCGGCGATTTCGGAGAGCTACACCGGCATCTGGCACCTGTATATCGCCACGACCTACGACGGCGGCCAGAACTGGGTCACGGTCAACGCCACACCCGATGCACCGGTGCAGCGCGAAGGCGGCATCTGCCTGTCGGGCATCGGTTGCAGCGGCAACAATCGCAACCTTCTCGACTTCATGGACGCCACTGTCGACGCCGAAGGGCGCGTGCTGGTCGCCTACGCCGACGGCTGCGTCGGTGAGTGCGAAAAGGCCGGGCCCAACAGTTTCACCCGTGTCGGCAGTATCGTGCGCCAGTCTGACGGCCCGCGGCTGTTTGCCGAATTCGACAAGCCCAAAGTGGCGACACCCACACCCACCGTGGCCGCAACCGCCGGCAAGCAGGGCAAGGGCCTGTTCCTTGGCGCGTTCGCGCCACTGATGCTCCTGGGGTTCTTGTTGGCAGTATCGCTTCGGGCTAGGCAGCGCTAGCCGCGGTTTTTGGCGGGGCGGCTGCGCTCAATTTAAGCAGCCACAACCCTAGCAGCGCCGCGCCCAGGGTGTTACCAAAGACATTGTTCACAAGAGGCGCAAACCAGCGGTCGTGGAATTGCAGCGCGCTATCGCGTCCGTCATTGCGCACCAGGTCACGGCGATAGAACAGCTGCCACGCATTTGCACGCACCAGACATCCGCCGCGATAAAGCGTGCGCCAGCCCGCCACGCCACGCGAGCGCATCAGTCGAAGCGCCAGGCGTGCAAACGGTGCCGCAGGCAGCTTGCTTGTTGCATCCTGCTCGCGGTAAATCCCGGGTGCCTGGTCAAAAAATTCATGCAAGCCGGCAACCTCGGCGCCGGTCATCAGGGCCATCAACGTGTAGCGTTCGGCGTGGCCTTCGGATTCGAAACGCCGCGCCGACGTCACCAGTTCTCCGGGCAGCAACACCCAGCGTCCGGTGGTGAAAATACGCGTCGCGATGCGCTGGTCCTCCATGAACGGCCGCGCGACGTCGAAACCCCCGAGTTCGTCGAAGTATTTTCTTGAGATCAGCAGGCCCTGGTCGCCGTTGATGGTATGCGGGCGGTTGAGCCGCGTTTTGCCTTCCAGATAGCGGTAGAAAAAATCATGGCCGGGCCGTGTGCGCGAAAACCGAAGGCCAAAATGACCGGCGACTCGAGGCGACTCTTGACGCCTCAACACAGCCAGCGCGTCGCGCAGCAGCGTCGCCGATTCGATCCGCGAGTCGGCGTGCAAAAACAGCAGATCATCCGCCAAGGCCGCGAGGGCCCCGGCGTTCATCTGCGTGCCGCGGCCGCGTGCCGCCAAAACCACGCGTGCGCCAAGTTTTGCGGCGTACGCACCCGTGTCATCCGTCGAGCCGCCATCCACCACGACGATATCCAGCGTCACGCCGGTTTGCGTCCGCAGATCTTCCAGCAACAGCGGCAGCGTGTCGGATTCGTTGAGAGTGGGAATGACGACCGATAAATGCATGACGGTTTATTGTGACCCCCTTTGCAAGACAGGTCTTTTCGGGCATCGTGTGCCCCATACCGCCACCGAAGCGGATCCTTTTTAGGGGAAACAATGAAACGCTCAGGACTCACCCTGCTGGCCGCGCTGCTCTTGCCAGCTTCGGCATTGGCCGCCCCCTCTTATGATCTCAGCGATCGCGGCTACTACTGGAGCGCGCTCGGCGGCGTCGTACAGACCGACGATCAGCGCGACACCCGCGAATACGGTCCCAGCGCAAGCTTGATCGCGGGGCGCTACCTGGTGGATGTGCTCGGGATCGAGATTCACACTTTCGGCCAGTGGCCGGAATCTCGCGTCAACGGCAAGCGCGAATTCAGCTATGGCGTCGGCCTTGATCTCAACCTGGGCAACCCGGAAAAAGTCGCGCCGTTCGTGGTGCTCGGCGGCGGCGGGTTCTTTGAAAACATCCCCGGCGCCTTCAACAACCAGTTCTATTCTCCGTACGCCAATTTTGGCGTCGGCATGTATCTGCCCAACCCGTTTTTCAATGACGCGTTGTTTCGTCTCGAAGGTCGCTACCACCGGATATTTCGCGACCGCAGCGAGGCCGGTTGCGTGACCACGCCCTGCGCCAAGGAAGACCTCGAAGACTTGCGCCTGAGCCTTGGCATGCAGTTTGGTTCCGATTTCGATACGCCGGCGTTCGTGCCACCCCCGCCACCCCCTCCCCCACCGCCTGATAGCGACCGCGATGGCGTGATTGACGCGCTGGATAAATGCCCGAACACGCCACTTGGCACCGTGGTGGACGCCGACGGCTGCCCGCCACCCCCCCCGCCGGTCAAGCTGGCCGACACCGATGGTGACGGCGTGCCCGACAGTTTTGACAAGTGCCCGAACACACCCCCGGGCGCGGTCGTCGACGAAAACGGCTGTCCCCCGCCGCCCCCGCCAGTGCTGGATTCCGACGGCGATGGCGTTCCCGACAACATCGACCGCTGCCCGAATACGCCCCGCGAATACAAGGTGGACGAGTTCGGTTGCGTCAAGGTCGAGACCCTGGTGCTCGAGAACGTCGCCTTCGCCTTCAACTCGTCCAAGCTGACGCCGATCGGCATCACCGCACTGAACAGTGTCGCTGACAGCCTCAAGGTGCATACGACGCTGGTGATCGAAGTCGGCGGTCACACCGATTGGATCGGCAGCAA
Organism: uncultured Gammaproteobacteria bacterium; assembly: GCA_963807375.1. Taxonomy (GTDB): domain Bacteria; phylum Pseudomonadota; class Gammaproteobacteria; order Nevskiales; family Nevskiaceae; genus JACPFV01. The sequence continues at coordinate 519,526 of CAWEBP010000003.1, read as the reverse complement.
GGAGTACAACCTCAAGCTATCCAAGCGGCGTGCAAACTCGGCACGCGATCATCTGATCTCGCAGGGCGTTGCCGCCGAGCGTCTGACCGCGGAAGGTTACGGGCTGACCCGGCCGGTCGCCGACAACAAGACAGACGAAGGCCGCGCGCGCAACCGCCGCGTTGAATTCAAGGTGGTGAAGCAATAATTGACAGTGTTGTAAAAGAGCCCGCGCAAGCGGGCTTTTTTATTTCAGCAGCTTGTCGCGCTCCGGCGCCACGTGCTCGAGCGCAAAGCGGTAGCCCTTGTCGATGATCTCGTCCATGAGCTTCCAGTCGAACATCCCGAGCATTCCCACCGGCATGCGTAAGTACACGTCCGCAAGTTCCGCGCGGCGCTTGACGCCGGACTGGCTGGTCAGTGTCGCGGTGCGGAATAAAATTTCGCGGAATCCTGGCGCGGCACCGGTGCCGGTCCAGTTGAGCAGGGCTTCGGCGTCCGGCCCCTCGATGCCCGGTGCCCGCACGCCGCCTTCGGTGCTGACGTCCGAGGCGATGATCGGCCCGCGTCCCAGCACCTGCATCAGGTCGGTCGGCAGGCTGTTGATGACGGCGCCGTCCACCAGCAACTCGCCCTGCCACACCGTGGGTGGCGCGATGCCGGGCACGCTCATGCTGGCGGTGATCCACGACGCCAGCGAGCCTTCGTCGTGCAGCACCGGCTCGCCGCTGGTCAGGCTGGTCGAAACGCAGAAGTACGGAAGTTGCAGGTCCTCAATGCGGCGCTCGCCGAAAATCTCCTTGAGCTTGCGCGTGAACTTGCGGCCGCGGATCAGCGACACCCGCGGCGGGAACACGTAGTCGTTGAGCAGGTTGTTGTCGACAAACATGTCGCGCGTGATGCGGCACATGTCGTCCACCGAAAAACCGCTGGCCAGCATCGCGCCGATTAGCGCGCCCATGCTCGAGCCCCCGACCAGGTCCACCGGGATGCGCAGATCGTGCAGCGCCCGCAACAGGCCGATGTGCGCGAAGCCGCGCGCGCCGCCGCCGCCCAGCACCAGCCCGACACCGCGACCGGACAGTTGCCGCGCCAGCCGCGCCACCGATGCGTCGTCGCCCTCCGACACAAAATAGTGCGTGCGCGCGCCGGTCCAGCTTTTTCCATCCGGAGATATCCGCGGGGGTGCCGGCGGCGCCCTGCGCCGGGGTCACCAGCACCAGTTCGATGGTGGCCAGAATGCCGGCCGATTTGAGCGCGGCCATCATCGGTGCGGCGGTCACCGGCGTCTCGGCGTTGACGATCACCAGCACGCGGTCGGCCTGACGCAAGCAGCGCAAGGTCCAGGCATCGGGCTCGCGATTGCCGACGTAGACCAGGTGGTGATTCTGCTGCTCGAGGCGGTTGAGCCATTCGACCAGCGCGCTGTCATCGGCGTCGCAAAGCGCCGCGCCAGCGCCGAGGTCACGATCCACGCGCGCGGCGTCCAGCAGTTGCGTGTCGTGTTCGCGCGCCAGGGTTTGCGCAATTCCGCCGGCCAGCGCCAGGGCGTCGACGCCCGGGGTCGCCGGGATTACCGCCACCGCGCCACCGCTGCGCAGCAGCTGGCGCTTGGTGACGCGCTGGTTCTCGCGCAACCGGTGGATCAGTACGCGCGCCATGGCCACCAGCGCCGGCGGGTGCGCCAGCAAAAATGCCAGCAGATCGTCGCGGCCGATGCGGATCAGCAGGCTGTCGCGGATCGCGTGAACGTGCGCGGTGCGCGGCTCGCCGGAGATCAGGCCGATTTCGCCGACGGGCTCGAGTCGCGCGGCATAGCCCAGAAACGTGCCGTCCGTCAGCATCATCTTGAGCCGGCCGGTGGCGACGATGTACATCGAGTCGGACTCATCGCCGGTGGCGAACAGCTGCGCACCGCCGCGCAATTTGTGCGGCGTGGCGTGGCGAGTGAGGCTGTCGAGCGCCTCCGCCGTCAACTGCGAGAACAGCGCGCATTCAGCGAGGACGGCGCGGAGGTCCATCGGCCTAAATTCTCGCGATCCGCTTGAGGGCTAAAAAGGCCATTTTCGACACGCTGCTGAAAAAGGAGTGGTACTAAAAGTGTACCACTCCTTTTTGTGATCGAGCCTGGAGGGCTCTTGAGGCGGCCTAAGCGGGTGGCGCTGCCGGTGCCTTTTCTGAGGGCGCCCAGCCGCAGGTCCTGGCCCTTGTTCTGCTCCTTCAGGTAGGCCATCAGCGGGGCGAAGTAGTCGATGATCGCGCCGGCGTCCATCTGCTTGCTGCCGGTGAGCTTCTCCAGCGTCTCCGGCCACGGCTGCGACTGCGCCGTGCGCGAGCATCTCCATGAACTTCTTGCCGGCCTCCTTGTTGCCGTAGATGTCGCACTCGTGCAGCGGGCCCGGTGTGGCCCGGCAGTGTCGCACAGCGCCTTCTGGAACTGGAACTGCAGGATGAACGACAGGAAGTAGCGCGTGTACGGGCGTGTTGCCCGGCACGTGGTACTTGGCGCCCGGATCGAAATCCTCCTCGCTGCGCGCCAGCGGCGGGCGTCACGCCCTGGTACTGCTCGCGCAGCTTCCACCAGGCGGCGTTGTAGTTGCTCGGGCTTGATCTCGCCGGTGAACACTTTCCAGCGCCACTGGTCGACCAGCTTGCCCCAGGGCAGGAACACGATCTTGTCCAGCGCCAGCTTCATCTGCGTAGTTGATCACGCGCCTTGGCGTCGGTCTTCTGCGTCCGTGCACCAGGCCGATCTTGTTCAGGTGCGCCGGCGTCAGCGACAGCGTGATGGTGTCGCCGATCGCCTCGTGGAAGCCGTCGTGCGCGCCGCCCTGGAAGAGCGGCGGCGAGGTTGTTGTACATGAGGTAGTAGTAGATGTGGCCGAGCTCGTGGTGGATCGTGGTCGAGCTGGTCCTCGTCGGGCTCGATGCACTGCTTGATGCGCACGTCGCCGTGCATGTTCATGTCCCAGGCGCTGGCGTGGCAGACCACGTCGCGGTCGCGCGGCTGCTGCAGCAGCGACTTCTTCCAGAACGACTCGGGCAGCGTCGGGAATGCCGAGCGAGGTGTAGAAGTCCTCGGCGATCTTGGTCATCTTCACGCGCCATGCGCGGCGTCGGCCTTGTGCTCGAGCTCGGCGAGCTCGCGCGTCGAGGGCTTGCCCTTGAACTGCGCCAGCAGCTGGTTGAACTCGTCATCGCGCTGTTTCTTGAGCGCCGACGGTCACGTCGAGGCTCGCCGACGCCCTTGTAGGGCTCGACCAGCGGATAGATGTTGCTCCACTGCTGCGCCCACATGTTGCCCAGCAGGTGCGACGGGAATCGGCCCGTTCTTCGGCACCACGGCGTCGCCGTACTTGCGTGTTGAGCTTGCCGCGCACGTAGCAGTGCAGCTGGTCGTACAGCGGCTTGACCTGGCCCCACAGGCGCTCGACCTCGGCCTCGAAATCGGCGGCGCTCATGTCGTAGCCGCCGCGCCAGACTTCGCCAGCGTCGGCGAAGCCCATCTCCTTGGCGCCCTCATTGGTCAGCTCGACGAAGCGCTGGTAGTCCTTGCGGATCGGGCGGCTGGTTTCGTGCCAGCCGGCCCAGGCGGCGGCGCGCTCTTCGGGCCTGACCTTGGGGTCGTTGATGATCTTCTCGATTTCCTGCAGCGACAGGCACGACTCGTTGCCGGCTTTGTCTTTGCGGCACCACTTGCCCGAGCCGTAGTTGGCCTCCATCTTCGAGGCGATCTTCGCCAACTCTTCGCGAAGCAGGCGGGTCGCTCGGTGCCGGCATGGCGGTCTGCAGTTTCAGCAGCAGCAGGGCGCGTGCGGTTTCGGGCGACAGGTCCTGTGCGCCATTGAACCGCTTGGACGCCTCAACCGTGCGGCCGATGTACTCGAGATAATTTTCGTTGGCCTTGGACGCGACGAGCTGGGAGTCGTCGTTGATGTAGGTCGCCTGCAACCACGCCGCCGCGGTTTCATAGGGGAAATCGCGCTTGCGCTCGTCGTTGAACTTCTGGATGAAGCTATCGGCATCGGCGGCGGTAACCCCGCTAGCGGCAGGCGTCGCGGGTGCCTCGGGTTTCCCGCCGCAGGCGGCAAGCAGCAGGAGGGGAAGTGCAATAAAGAATATGCGCATGACGTTTTTCCTCAATGACCCGCGGCTTTTACGCCGCCGGTCCAGCCGTTGATAATCTTACTGAACATCAGCATCACCACGCCGGATCCGCAGCCGACCAGCAGCATGTTGAAGAACTGGTCCGGCATTTCGCTCACCGCGCCGGCGCCCACATGGCCGCCGATCAGCCCGGCGGCGAGATTGCCCAGCGCGGCGCCTAAGAACCAGGTCCCCATCATCTGGCCCACATAGCGTGTCGGCGCCAGCTTGGTGACGTTGGACAGGCCGATCGGCGACAGGCACAGCTCACCCATGGTTTGCAGCAGAAAGGTCATCAGGATCCAGGTCGGCGCGACCTTGCCGCCCGTGCTGATCACCAGTTGCGCCGCCAGGATCATCACGCCAAACCCCACGCCGAGCAGGATCAGGCCGATGCCGAACTTGGCTGGCGCCGAGGGGTCGAGATTGCGCGCGCCCAGCGCGACCCAGAAATAGGCGAAGAACGGCGACAGCAGGATGACCAGAATCGGGTTGGCCGACTGGTACCAGCTCACCGGGTGTTCGCCCGACTCGAACCAGCCGCCCAGCCAGCTGCGGTCGATGTAGTCGCGGGTGAACAAATTGAAGGTCGACGCCTGCTGCTCGAAGCCGCCCCAGAAAATCGCGGCAGCGACGAAGAACACCGCAATCACGCCGACACGCTTTTTCTCGGCCAGCGTGCAGTCGCTGAACAGCAGGATGTTGCCGAAGAAGAATACGGCCAGCGCCACCATGGCGCCGCCGGTGTACTGCGCCAGCGAGACGACATTCAGCGGCAGCGTGCCACCGACGCCAAGAGCAAACGCCGCGAAGATCACGACCAGCGCGGCCCAGACAAACTTCCAATTGCGTGCTTTTTGCGCCTCGGTCGAGGGCGCCGGCAGCGCGCCCGAGTCGCCAAGGTAGTGACTGGTGAGCTTGTACTGAACCAGGCCAATCACCATCGCCACGCCGGCGCAGAAAAAGCCCCAGCGGTAGCCCAGCGTTTCACCCACGGTGCCGGCAATCAACGGCGCAATGAACGCGCCCAGATTGATGCCCATGTAGAAAATCGAAAACCCCGCATCACGACGCGCGCCGGTGTCATTGCCGTAGAGCTGGCCGACGATGACGCTGATGTTCGGTTTGAGCAGGCCGACGCCCAGCACAATGGTCAAAAGTCCCAGGTAGAACGTGGTGACGAAGGGCAGCGTCAGGATGAAGTTGCCGACGGCGATCAGAATGCCGCCGTACCAGACCGCTTTTTGCTGACCGAGCAGGCGGTCGGCGATCCAGCCGCCGGGCAGCGAGAACAGATACACCGCTCCCGTGTAAAGGCCGTAGATGGCACCGGCCTGCGCGGTTTCGATTTCGAGTCCGCCTTTGAGCGCCGGCGCGGTCATGAACAGGATCAGCAACGCGCGCATGCCGTAATAGGTAAAGCGCTCGAACATCTCGGTGAAAAACAGCGTCGCGAGGCCGCGTGGATGGCCGGCCCAAGTCGGACCGTTTTGACCGCTCATGGAAATCTCCCTTGAATATTTTATTTGCACGAAGTATCCCACAGCTTTCAAGGGTTAAACTCCTCCAATAACTAGTAAAGGACAGACGCGATGCGCGCTCTGGTGGCGTTGTTGTTTTGGCTGGCCTGGTGGCTGCGCAAGCCGATGCTGTGGTTGGTGCGCTACCGCGTGGCGCCGGACGATCTCAAAACCCAGTTGGTGCTCAAGCCGGAGGTCCCGGTCTGCTATGTGCTGGCCGAGCGCTCATGGGCGGATGTGTTCGTGCTCGACCGCATCTGCAAGGAACATGGCTTGCCACGCCCGCACCGAACCGGCAACTCGCTGCCGACCGTGGCACGGGCGGGGCTCCTGTATCTGCCGGTATTGCTCGAGGCGCGCATTGCCGGGCGCGCGGGCCCGCTCACGGGCCTGATGCAGCGCGCGGTGTCCAACCCGGCGTACAACGTACAGCTGGTGCCGGTGTCAATTTTCTGGGGCCGAGATGCCGGCCAGGAGACATCGCTGTTCAAGTTGTTTTTCGCCGATACGCCGGGCGCCGGCCTGGCGCAGAAATTCTTCACCATTCTTGCCAACGGCCGTCACGTGCTGGCCAGCTTCGCGCCGCCGCTGGATTTTGCGCAGTACCGCGGCCAGGAAACCGATGCCGCACGCGCGACGCGCAAGCTGGCGCGCGCGCTGCACCTGCATTTTCTGCGCGCCCGCACCGCGGCTTTGGGCCCGAGCCTGCTGCGCCGCGCGGCGGTGGTCGAAGGCTTGCTCCTATCACCCGGCGTGCGCATCGCCATCGAGCAGACCGCCAAGGACGACAAGAAGACCCTGGCGCAGATCGAAAAACGCGCGCGCAAAATGGCCTACGAATTGAGCGCGGACTATGCCGATTCCGGCGTCAATTTCGTTTCGCGAATTCTCACGCAGATCTGGAACCGGGTTTACAGAGGCATCAACGTGCGCGGTCTGGAGCGCGTGCGCGAGTGGGCGCAGCGGCAGGAGCCGCACGAACTCATTTACGTGCCAAGCCACCGCTCGCACGCCGACTACCTGCTGATCTCCTACGTGCTGTATCACGCCGGGCTGGTGTCGCCGCACATCGCCGCGGGCATCAACCTCAACATGCCGATTCTTGGCGGCATCTTGCGGCGCGGCGGTGCGTTCTTCATCCGCCGCAGTTTTTCCGGCGACAAGCTCTACACCGCGGTGTTTCGCGCTTATGTGGATGCGCTGATCCGCCGCGGCTATCCGATCGAATTCTTCCCCGAAGGTGGCCGTTCGCGCACCGGTCGGCTGTTGACGCCCAAGACCGGGCTGATGGCGATGGTGGCCGAATCCGCGCTGCGCCAGCGTGTTCGCAAGGTCGCGCTGGTGCCGGTGTACATCGGCTACGACAAGGTCTGGGAGATCAAGTCCTACCTCAAGGAATTGCGCGGCGGCGAGAAGAAAAAAGAATCGGTGCAGGACCTGCTCAAGGCGACGCAGATCCTGACCAAGTCTTTTGGCAAGCCCTACGTGAATTTTGGCGAGCCGTATCTGCTGCAGGACTACGCCGACCGCAACCTGCCGGACTGGCGGGAAGGTTTCGGGACCGAGCGCGCGCCCTCAAGGCCGGAGGGGTTCAACCAGTTCGTGACTGAACTGACTCTGGAAAACGCGCGGCGCATCAATGCCGCCGCTGTCGCAAGCCCGGTAGCGCTGACCGCGGTGGCCCTGCTGTCTACGCCCCAGCGCGCGGCCGGCGCCGACGAATTGCGCGAGCAGATTGCAAGCCTGATTGCGCTGTTGCAGGCGCGGCCGGCCAGCGCCGACCAGTACATCCCGGTCGAGGACGCACGGGCCGTGCTGACCTGGGCCGAGCCGATTGGCGGGCTGTCGCGCATCACCCACGAATGGGGCGACCTGCTGGTGGCCAGTGACCGTGCCGCGGTGGCGCTGACCTATTACCGCAACAACCTCCAGCATTTGTTCGCGCTGCCGTCGCTGATCGCCAATTTTTTCCGCACGCGCCGCGAGCTGCCGGAGGAAGGCGTGGTGACGGGCTGCCGCGCGCTATACCCGTTCCTGCGCGCTGAATATTTTCTGCCGTGGTCGACCGAAGAGTGCGAGTCCGTCGCCCGTGAATGGATCAATGCCCTGGTGACGCAGGGCCTGCTGATGCGCGACGGGGCCGGCCACCTGTTGCGCCCGGACGTCGCCCAGCCCAGTTTCGCCCGGCTGGCTACCCTGGGCCGGGTGATGGGCGAAACCTTTGAGCGCTACTGCATGACCACGCTGCTGCTGGCCGAGGAGCGCAAGCTTGGGCCGGTCGAGCGCAAGCGCTTTGAAGCCGACTGCCGGCTGTTTGCCGAGCGCGTCGCCGTGCTCACCGGCCGCGATGCGCCCGAGTTCTTCGATCCGGCCCTGTTTCGCGGCTATGTCAGCACGCTGATTGAATTGGGCTTGGTGGTGGAGCGCGAAGACAAGACGCTGGAAGTGGATGCGCGGATCGACCGCATGGCTGAACGCGCGCTGGAGTTGCTCGGACATGGGGCGCAGCAGACCCTGCAACAGCTGTTGAGCCGTCGCCGCGCCACCCCTCCCGTTTGAGGCGCACCCCCCTTATACTTCGCGCCCTTCACCGTTCCCCCATTTCCCCAGACGAGTAATTCATGACTTTGATCTCACGCATTGTGGCGCTGTGCGCCTTCGCATTCCTCGCCGCCTGTTCGGGCGGCGGCTCCGGCAGCCTCGACTCCGACGAAGAAAAGTTCGGCTATTCCATCGGTGTTGACCTGGGCCGTTCGCTGAAGACCGTTAAGGGCGATGTGGATGTCGACGCGCTCAAGCGCGGCCTCGACGACATGCTCAACGACAAAGAACTGCTCCTCGACGACAAGCAGCGCGAAGAGGTCAAGAGCAGCATCGCCAAGAAGATCCAGGCCAAGCAGATGGAAGAGCGCACCGCCAAGGCCAAGACCGCGACGGAAGCCGGCGAGAAATTCCTCGCCGACAACGCCAAGCGCGATGGCGTCAAAACCACCGCCAGCGGCCTGCAGTACGAAGTGCAGGAAGAGGGCAAGGGCGAAACGCCGAAAGCCAGCGACAAGGTCACGGTGCACTACACCGGCACGCTGATCAACGGCGAGAAGTTCGACTCCTCGCGCGACCGCGGCCAGCCGGTCAGCTTCCCGCTGGGCAACGTCATTCCCGGCTGGACCGAAGGCCTGCAGCTGATGAAGCCGGGCGCCAAGTACAAGCTCTACATCCCCGCGGCCCTCGGCTACGGCGAGCGCGGTGCCGGCGCCAAGATCGGCCCCAACGAAGCCCTGATCTTCGAAGTCGAGCTGATCAGCGTCGAGAAGCAGGCGGCACCTGCCGCCCCGGCCAAGAAGAAATAAGCAACTTCAGATGTAAAAACGGCCCGCGAAAGCGGGCCGTTTGCTTTATAGGGCCATACCCGCTTGGTGTGTTTTAGGGGGCTGTGGCGGCCTGGGTGAAAACGCAGTGGTACTAAAAGTGTACCGGCGGTTTTCGCAAATCAGGCCCAATTGGCCAAATTTCATCTCAAGCGGGTGGGTCCTTTTGCGCTGCGTGCGTCAAGGATCAGTCCCCGAATTACCGCCGACAAGTTGCGCGCAAATTGAGGCTGACGGGTCATTTCAAAATGACCATTTGAGCAGTAATTGCGGCTGCAGATCGCTGGTCGCCTGGCCGTCGCGGTTGTGCCAGTGGGCGTATTGAAAGCTGAGGTTGAGGCGATCGTTGATCGGGGTCAACTCGGCAATATCGAGCACCAGCTGGGGCACGAATGCGATTCCGCTGCGGATGCCGGCGCCACTGAGAATCTGAGTCTGTTCAAACGAGCCGCCCAGCGACCAGCCGCGCGCGATGGGCCATGCGCCCTCGTCGTCCTTGGTGCGCATGTTCAGACGCAAATGGCCCAGGGCAGGGACTTGCAGGTCCATGCCGCTGCCTTCGCGCAAGCGGCTGACATCATCGGCGGTGAGCAGCATGCCCCACGAGCCGCTGGCCGCGGCAGTCGCCAGGGACAGGCCGGTGTCCGACAGTGATTCGCGAAAGGATTGGCCGATAAACAGGCTCTGATCCCGTCCGTTATCGAGGTTGCGGATCTGGACCGACAGGTGCAAATGGCGCTTGGCGGCTTGACCCAGATTATCGGGCTGGAGGTTGTCGCGGTCGCGATCGAACGGCGCCATGAGTTCGAATGCCTGGGCGTGGCTTGCGCCGCAGGTGAGCAGCAGGCCAAACCCGATGCGTCGCAGCCGATTGCTCAAGCCTTTACGCCGACGCTCTTTGCCCGTGGGAGTTACTGCATGCCTCATGACGCGCTCTCCAGTCACCGAGCACGATTATCCGCCCGCCAGGGGTAGAGCCCAATGGATATTTCGTACTAGGCCACGTCGCGCATGTTGCGCTAAAGCGCCCGAAACCTGGCTAAAACGACCACCTCAGCAGCGCTTGGGGTTGCTTGTCGCGAGTGGCGTGACCATCCTGGTTGTGCCAGTTGGCGTACTGGAAACAAAGATTGAGCCGATCCGCGGCTGGCGTCAGTGAAGCCAGGTCAACAACCAGTTGCGGGACGAAATCGATACCGCCGCGGATGCCCGCGCCTTCGAGAACCTGGGTCTGCTCAAACGCGCCACCCAGCGACCAGCCGTGGGCGATGGGCCATGCAGTGGCGCTGTCATCACCAGAGCGAAAGTTCAGCCGCATGTTGCCCAGGGCCGGCAACTGCAGGTCTACGCCGTTGCCGGCATACAAGCGGTCCATGTGCTCGGCGCTGAGCATCATTCTCCATGCCCCGGCCGCCGCCGCCCGCGCCAGGGTCTGGGCGGGCGAGGAGACGGGTTCTCGGTAGCCCTTGCCGAGGACTCCGCGATCGGAGCTGATGTCGAGATTGCGCGTCTGCACCGAGAAATGCATGTGCCGTTTGGTGTCTTCCGTGAGGGTATTGGCCTGGAATTGATTTTCCTGCGCCGCCAGCGGAGGCAACAAGTCTTCGTAGGCCGCAGCAGACGGCGCGACGGCAATCACCACGACCGCAAGCGCAGCGCAACATCCCAGGCGGACGAAGGCCCGGCGTTGCGGCTGTTGTTTTGCGCTAATAGTTGCGTCGATCACAATCCACCCCAGTGGTCCCGATGACTATGCAGCGTGCCCAGCGTAAGTGCCGGGCGGGCTTCCCCACCGTTCGGTAGTGCACATTGATGAAAATAAGATTTCAATCAGCGTAACGTCAGCACGTCGAGCCCGCGTGCCAGATCGCCCGTGAAGATATAGCCGTTGTGATACCAGGTTTCCCAGGTGTTGGAGTTTTCGGCAAACCGGTCGATCACATGCGGCAGGGCCGGATTGGTGAAGTCGACCAGCAGCACGCCGACGTTGTAGAACGCCATCGCCAGCAGGTCTCGTTTTGGGTCGGGTACCAGCCGGCCGTGATGGGCGGTACAAGTATTAGAGGTCACCACGCCGCCGGTGCTGGCTCGGGTGGCGCTGAACCAGCCGCGCAGCAGCGGCATGGTTTCGGTTGAAATGTCATAAAACCAGACGGCGCCGATCGGCAGGCTGACGTCGCCCGCCGGCGTTGCCACGCTGGCGAGGCAGCCGGGCGGCAAGCCGCCACCGCCATTTTCGTCGCCGACATACAGGATGTTGCCCGCGCGGTTGAGCCCGGCAGAATGGCTGAACGCCACCGCGATGACGCCCACGCTCGGTGTGCCGGCGACGCCGTGGTGCACCGGGATCGTTACCAGAACCTTCGGATTGCGTGGATCGGCGGTGTCCCAGATCTGCGTGACTTCGATCCCCGCGCAGACCGCGCGAAACTTATTGGCTTGCGGATTGTTCCAGAAAAAAATGTGGTGGCAGGAATAACCGTTCTCGAAGTTTTGAACAAACTGCGGATCGTCGGGGTCGCTGAGGTCGAAGATCTCGGTATGGTCCATGCCAATGATGTTGCCCATGCCGGTACCGCCGCCGCGCGAGCCGGCGTTGTAGACGATGGGCGTGCCGGGTACGACACCGACCTTGTGGCTGTTTTCTACCCGCAGCGAGGGCAAATGTTTTGGCTGGCGCGGGTCAGTAATGTCCCAGGATTCGATGTCGTTGCTGGTAGACAGCACGGTGACCAGACGGCCGCTGGGGTAGGCGATGATCGCGCCGCCGCGGTCGGCACCGATGCGCGCCGCTTCCATCACGCCATGGCCGGCACCGCCGTAGCCTGAGCCCTGGCCAATGCCGTAGGCGCGCGAGACTTCGTCATCGCCGAATTGCGAGATAAGTTTCGGATTCGACGGATCACGGATGTCGATCACGCTCGACAAGGATCCAAACCCCGGCAGTACCGCGAGGCCGCCGAACGCCGCCATGCCGCCGCCGCTTTCCACATCCTCGGTGCGCGCCACGTGGGTGAGCCCGTTAATCGTTGCCGGCAAGGCGCGCGACGCCGGGGGAACCCAGTACGCAGGAATGGCCTTGGAAGCGGGTGGATGCGACAGCGTCGGCCAATTGAACAGCGGATGCGGTGCGTTCTGCGGGTCGTCCCACAACGCCGCGCCGGCGAACAGCGTGCCGACGGTGTCGTTTGCCTTAGGCGCCGCCTTGAGGCTTGCGCTGGAAAGCGGATCGCTGCTGGAACACGCGGCCAGCGCCGCAACGGTCAACGCCGTGCAGAATTTTTTCAATGGATTTTCCCCCTCGAGCAGCAGTCTACGCCGGTCTTGCTGTCGCGGCTTCGCATACGCTACCGTATGGTCACCATGGCCACCGCTTCCGCCGCCGACAAACCAAATCTTTGTGCCGATGACTGGGCGCACTCGGCGCTAGACGCCATCGCGGCGGGCGGAATCGAAGCGGTCGCCGTCGAGCCTTTGGCCCGCGCTCTGGGCGTGACCAAGGGCAGCTTCTACTGGCATTTCGACAGCCGCGATGCCTTGATCAAGTCCGCGCTGAAGTTGTGGGAACGCCAGACCGAGCAATTGATTATCGAGTCACAGCGCACCCGCGATCCCTACGAGCGCATTGTGCAATTGTTCAAGCGCTCCAATGCCAGTCACAAGGCGGGCCGCCTGTACCTTGCGCTGGCTGCGGCATCGGGCGACTCGATGGTGGGCGAAGCCGTGCGCCGGATTTCGGCACGCCGACTGTCGTACCTGCAGGAATGCTATTGCGCGCTGGGTCTCACCGAGCGCGAGGCGCAGCACTGGAGCACATTCGCCTACGCGACGTTCATCGGCAACCAGCAGGTGCATCGCGATGCACCCGAACGTTTCCCGGAAGGGCCGCCGTTTCGCGAGTATTTCCGGCTGATGGTGAAGACCCTGATCCCGCGTCCGAAGCCGGCGTAAATAATCCATAAAAAATTCGGGCCAGCGTTTGCTGGCCCGATTGTTACCTCGGATCAATTACCAGAGCTTGAACAGCTTGATGGTGTTTTGCAGGTTCTTGCGCACGAAGTCGGTGTAAGGCGGGAAGAACATCTTGGCCATCATGAAGCGGGTGCGAACCACGCCCTTTTCGTGAGAGAAGGCGCGAAAGCCCCAGAAACCGTGCGAATTGCCAATGCCGCTGTTGTTGACGCCGCCAAACGGCAGGTTGCCGTGCGAGAACTGCACCAGACTGTGGTTGATGCAGGCGCCGCCGGCGCTGGTGTTCTTCATCACGCGGTTAATGTTGGTTTCGTTGCGGCTGAAAATGTACAGCGCCAACGGCTTCTGGTCGGCGTTGATGTGGTCGATCACGGTGCCCAGATCCCGGTAGGGGATGATTGGCAGCAAGGGCCCAAACACTTCTTCCTTCATGATCCGTGAATCCGACGAGCAATTTTCGAGCAGGGTCGGCGCCACGAAGTGGTCCTTCTCGCTGACGAAATCCCCGAAGACGACTTTTGCGCCTTTTTGCTTGGCGTCCTCAAGCAGGCCCGCGACGCGCTTGGTGTGGCGCTCGTTGACGATGTGCGCAAGGTCGGGCGATGTGGCGCTGTCTTGTGGCGTGGCGCCGTAACGGGCTTTCAGTACCTCGACGGATTTTTTTACAAATTCGTCTTTCACCGACTCGTGGACGAACAGGTAGTCGGGTGCCACGCAGGTCTGGCCGGAGTTGACGAACTTGCCCCACATCAGGTTTGACGCCGCAAGATCGAGGTCGGCGGTTTCATCGACGATCGTTGGCGATTTGCCGCCCAATTCCAGCGTCACGCTGGTCAGGTGCTTGGCCGCCGCCGCCATCACCACCTTACCGATCGATGGGCTGCCGGTGAAAAAGATATGGTCGAACGGCAGATTCAACAAGGAGGTCGACACCGTGGCATCGCCTTCAAAAATCGCGACCTCATCCTCGGCAAAGACCTGCTTGACGATCTTGACCATCCACGCCGACATGTGCGGCGTCATCTCGGAGGGCTTGACGATGGCGGTGTTGCCGGCGGCCAGACACGGAATCAGCGGTCCGAACGTCAGGTTCACCGGATAATTCCACGGCGAAATGATCAGGCAGCGGCCGCGCGGCTCGTATTGCACCCAGGCTTTGAGTCCGAACGTGGTGCGCGTGGGCCACACGCCCTTGGGCTTCATCCACTTCTTCAGGCTGTGAATGTACTCGGACGCTTCGGTCATGATCGGCAGCATTTCCGTCAGGTCCACCTCGGCCGACGGCCGGTGAAAATCCTTCATGGCGGCGTCATAAAGCGCCGGCAGATCGGCCAGACAGGCGTCGTGCAGCCGCTTGATGCGGCCGATACGTTCTTCCGCGGTGGAGGTGCGCCAGCGCAGAGCGGTCTCGCGCTGCAGCTCGAAGATGCGTTTGATTTCGGCGTCCATGCGGACCGAATTCAGCGGGAACTGCGTAACGGCGGTGTTCATGACTCTCCCCCGGGAATAATTGAATGACCGTTTGGGCCACGGAGTATATGCCCGTATCCGCCCCGTGGCACACTGGATGCGGCCCGCATAAATAAATCAAGGGGAGACACCATGGCCGCAACCAAACTCAATCCGCTGGACGCGTCCTGGCTGATGGTGGAATCCACCGACACGCCCATGCACGTCGGCAGCCTGACCATCTATTCCCTGCCTGAGGGCGCGCCCGATGACTTCGTGGCGACTCTGGTCGCACGACTGCGTGCCAGCAAAACATTTGCCTCACCCTTCAATCTCAAGCTGCGTTCGGCGGCGCTCAAAGCGGTGCTGCCGGCCTGGGTCGAGGATCACAAGATCGATCTTGACTACCACCTGAGGCATTCCGCGCTGCCGGCGCCTGGCGGCGAGCGCGAGCTCGGCGTGCTGGTCTCGCGACTGCACTCTCACTGCCTGGATTTCAACCGTCCGCTGTGGGAAGCCCACATCATCGAAGGGCTGGAGAACAACCGCTTCGCGCTGTACATGAAGATGCACCATTCGCAGGTCGACGGCGTTGGCGGCATGAAAATGCTGCAGCGGATGCTTTCGACAGATCCGACCGATGCGGACCGGCCGGCGCCGTGGGCCATCGGCAAGGGCAGCCGCGAGCCCCGGGAGCCGCGTGAGCGCTCGCCGTTGCTGCAACGGCTGACCGACGCCGCGCGCAAACAGGCGCAGACCGTCCCCGGCATTGCGCAGGCGTTTGCAGACGTTGCGCGCGAGGCCTACAAGCGCACCAACGAGGCCATCGCGCTGCCGTTTGCGGCCCCTAAATCCATTCTTAACGGCAAGGTCTCCGGCCAGCGCCGCCTTGCCACCCAGCATTACGAGCTGGACCGAATCAAGCGCATTGCCAAGAAAGCCGAAGTCACGGTCAACGACGTGTTTCTGGAGCTGTGTGCCGCGTGCCTGCGCCGCTATCTGGTCGAGATCCAGGCGTTGCCGGATAAGCCGCTGACCGCGGGCGTACCGGTCTCGGTGCGGCCCAGGCGATGATGCCGATTCGGGCAACGCGATCAGTTTCATCATCGCCAATCTGCACACGCACCTGGATGATCCCGTCGCGCGGCTGCGTGCGATTCACGAATCCGCAGCCATCGCCAAAGAGAATCTGCAGAAGCTGCCCAAGATGGAATTGTCAGCTACACCATGCTGTTCATGGCGCCTTACATCTTGCAGATGCTATCGGGCCTTGGCGGCAAAACACGGCCGATGTTCAACGTCACCATTTCGAATGTCCCAGGCCCGACCGAGCCGTTGTATTTCAACGGTGCGCGCATGGAGCAGATGTACCCGGTCTCACTGCTGTCGCACGGCCAGGCGCTGAACATCACCGTGGTCAGCTATGCCGGGCAGTTCAATGTCGGATTCACCGGTTGCCGCGACACCCTGCCGCACATGCAGCGCATGTCGGTCTACATGGGTGAGGCGCTGGATGAGTTGGAAAAAGCCTTGAGCCCGAAGAAACACCGATCCGCATACGCTGCAGTAACGGGACTATATTCGAACCGCCTGTTTGCGAGGACGTCGACGTGCCTGCTCCAACCGCGCGAAGTGCGCGCGGATCGCTTGGACCGACGCGACGGAACGTTGTTCGTAGTCCGCCGATTTCACGCCTTCAGGTAGCGGTTTTCCAAACAGCCGGTACTGGCTTGGCCAGGCGCTTCGATAACAACTACTGGGCAGCACCAGAATGGGCTGTGGCCACGTCGTGAAAGCGTGCGGTTTCGCATGAACCAATGATCTAACGCGAGCACCAGCTTGGGGGGGTGCAGTGCCCAGCAGGTCACCAGCCAGAGTGCCGGTCGGGCGACGAGAATGATGTTGGTATCAATAAAGCGCTTACCGTCCATAGCGGGAAACGCGCCCAGGAGACTGCCGTCCAGCGCACGCAACTCGATGCTTGAGGTGCACACGGGCGCGTGGCTGCTGCGATGCAGTTGGACGAGCGACTCGATGTGGTGGGGGTAATACCAGTTATCGGCATCGAGATAGGCGATGGCGTCAAAGCCTTGTCCAACAGCCGACAGCGAAGCGAGGCCGCGTGGCGTTGCGCCCAAGTCAGCGTGATGGTGATGAAGGCGGATGACTTGGCCGCTGAAATTTTCAGGGGGCTCGCCGTCCGGCCCATCAAATACCAGGAAGTGTGTGCAGAGATGCGACTGCGCTCGTACGCTATCGTGACATTGTGCGAGCCAGTCCGCGTTTGGCTTAAAGCACGGCGTTACCACCGCAACGCGCATGCGCGGTTACGTTGGCCAGATGTGCTGGCCGTATTTCCAGTAGCCGGTGACGTTGTTCAACCGCGCATCCTGATCGGTCGGCACCGGAATCACCTCACCCTCGAGCATGGGCAGCAGGTACGGCGCCAGCACCGCACCGCCGCCGCCGGTGATGACGATGGCGTCCACATCCCAATCGTCGGCCCACAGGCGGTTGGCCTCGCCGGCGATCTTGGTCGCCAGCCCTGTAAACGCCTGCTTGACGATGCTCGTGATGTCGTAGCGCTTGCCGCGAATCTTGATGGTGCCCTTGCTCACGGCGTCATAGAGACGGAACAACTCGACGTTGACGCCGCTTTGCTGTTGCAGCGTACTGGCCAGCGCGCCGAAAGCCAGCGAAATGCCCGCGTCGGATGACAGCGAGCCGCGCTCCGAATATTTGGTCTTGTCGCTGATGGTGTAGTCGGCCGTGCGAAAGCCGACGTCGATCACGCCGATCTTTTCGCTCAGGAAGCGCTGGCTGGTTGGCTTGCCCAGATCGCTGAGCATCAGATTGAACATCGAGCCGAACGGCTGCGGAATCACGCGCACGCGTTCGATGTTGAGCACTTTTTCCTCTCTCTGCCCGTCGCCTTTGAACAACGTGACGGTGTGGCGTTGCTGCAGCAGCGCGGTCAGCGCGTCCTTGTGCTTGCGAAAAAAGCTGACCGGCAACCCGGTAACCACGCGCAGCGGCTCGCCGGTTTCGGCCAGCGGCGCCAGAGCCGACAGGGCCAAGGGGCGTCCGTACTTGGTCAGGAACTGCGCTTGATCGAGCGTAAAGCCGCGGCCGCGTGAGTTCTGCTCGGCAAGTTCGCCGAGGTAAAAACCTTCTCCGCCGATTTCGATGTGCCGGCCGAGCATGTTGCGCGTCGGCATCAGCGATTCGGCAAATTGCGCTTCGGTGGCTTCGCCGACCACCGATTTGAAAACCGGAAACTCACGCCCATTGGTGGCCTTGGTGAACCCAAAACCGATGTCCAGTCCGAGAACCTGCGCCATGTTTTCCCCCTAAGATGTTGATTAGACACTGCCTTGCCCATAGGGTCAAAACCATGAAAGCGCTGCGTACCCCCGAATCACGCTTCGAGAATCTATCTGGCTATCCGTTTAAACCGAACTATCTGGAGCTCAAAGAGGGTTTGCGGCTGCACTATCTGGACGAGGGACCGCGCACCGGTTCCACGGTGCTCCTGCTGCACGGCGAGCCGACCTGGAGCTATCTGTATCGCAAGATGATCCCGCCGCTCGCCGCCGCGGGGTTTCGCGTGCTCGCGCCCGACCTGATCGGCTTCGGCAAGTCCGACAAACTGCCGCAGATGGGCGACTACAGCTACCAGAAGCACGTCGATTGGATGCGGCAGTGGATCGAACAACTGGACCTGAATAACATCACGCTGTTCTGCCAGGACTGGGGCTCGCTGATCGGCTTGCGACTCGCCGCCGAACACGACGCACGTTTTGCCCGCATCATGGTCACCAACGGCTTTCTGCCGACGGCGACGACAGGCGCTGTCGCGCGGCGTTCAAGATCTGGCGTGCATTCGCACAGCTTTTCGCCGTGGTTTCCCGATCGGCCGCATCGTCAACAGCGGCTGCGTGACCAAGCTCTCGCCGGAAGAAATCGCCGCCTACGACGCGCCGTTCCCCGATGGTAGCTACAAGGCCGGCACGCGCGTGTTTCCGCGGCTGGTGCCGACGCAAAGCGACGATCCCGCGATCCCGGCCAACCGCGCCGCGTGGGACAAGCTCGGCCAGTGGCATAAGCCGTTCCTGTGCGTATTCGGCAAAAACGACCCGGTACTGGGGCGCGCCGACAAGCCGCTGATCGAACACGTGCCGGGCGCCAAGGGACAGCCGCACGACCGCATCTGGGGCGGGCATTTCGTGCAAGAAGACCGTGGCGACGAGCTGGCCCAGCGTCTGGTGCAGTTCATCAAGGCCAATTAACCCGTTTTTCCGGCACCCGCTTGGCGTTGTTTTGAGCGTGGTTTGGCCCACTCGCAAAAACGGGTGGTACACTTTTAGTACCACCGTTTTTTGTGCCTTGAATAAAAACGGCAGCCAAGTGCCGCAAGCGGGTGCCGTTAATTCTGCGACAAGTGCGCCAGCGCTGCGGCGTTTTGCTCCCAATGACGGCCGTCGAAATCTTCAATTTCGAACGCGTCGACAGTGCCCGGGTCCAAACAGCGCAGATTGACCGAATAGCCATCGGGATTTGAGCGCGGCACATAGAACGACTTGATGCCGCAATGTTTGCAAAACAAGTGTTGCGCCACGCCAGTATTGAACGTGTATGGGGTCAGTGATTCGCGGCCAGACAGCAGCTCTGAAATCCGCCGCGGGCACGATCAAGTGCAGAAAATCCGTCCTCGCACACATCGAGCAGTTGCAGCGCTGCACCCCCATGCGCGCGGGCGCGCGGACCTCGAAGCGCACCGCCCCGCAGTGACAGCCGCCCGCATGCGTGACTTTTTCCATGCTTATTCTCTGTCCGTTCTCATAAACTGTGGCCATGAAGCTTTCATTTACCAAGATGCACGGTGCCGGCAACGATTTTGTGCTGGTCGACGCCACGCGCCAGCCATTCCGGCCGACGCCGCGGCAAGTGACGCGGCTGGCTGACCGCCATTTTGGTGTGGGTTGCGATCAAGTGCTGGTGCTGGCGAAGGCCGCCCGGCCGGATGTGGATTTCGACTACCGCATCTATAACAGCGACGGCTCCGAGTCCGGGCAATGTGGCAACGGGGCGCGATGTCTTTTGCAGTTCATCCGCGATCGCCGGCTGTCCACAAAGCGCCACGTGCGGGTGCGGACGCGAACGCAGGTGATCGAGCTCGAGCGCACGGCGAGCGGGAAAAACCGCGTGAACATGGGTGTGCCGCGTTTTGAGCCGCGTGACATTCCGCTGGACGCGCCCACGCGCCAGGCGCGTTACGCCGTGACCCTCGGCTTGCATGGAGACCTGCATTTTGGCGCCGTTAATATGGGCAATCCGCACGCCGTATTTCTGGTGCGCTCGGTCGAGCGCTTCGAGGTCAAGGGCATTGGCTCCGCAGTGCAAGCCCAGCTTTTGTTCCCGCGTGGCGTGAACGTGGGCTTCATGCAGATCGAGGATGCTGGCAAGATTCACCTGCGTGTGTATGAACGTGGGGCTGGCGAAACGCTTGCGTGCGGCAGTGGAGCATGTGCCGCGGTGGCGGTGGGGAGGATCTGGGGCAAGCTTGGCACGCACGTGAAGGTTCTTGTACGGGGTGGCGAATTGGCGGTGGAGTGGGCGGGCGAAGGCCAGCCGCTGTTTCTCAGCGGTCCGGCCGTGACCGTTTATCAGGGAGAAGTGGAGTGGCCGACGTGAAAACTGCCGCGCACAGCGCGGCGCTGGACGCTGTGGATGAAACGGCGGATGAAAGCAGGATTGCCGACCATCTGCGCAAGCACCCGGATTTTCTGCAGCGTTTCCCGGATTTGCTCGAGACCCTTGAGCTGCGCCATGCCGCCGGCACGGCGGTGTCGTTGATTGAGCGCCAGGTGGAAATCCTGCGCGGCCGCAGCCTGCGCCTCGAAGACCGCCTGAAAAACCTGTTGGACGCCGCGCGCGACAACGAAAAACGCGCCACCAGCGTGCATACCCTGGCGCGCACGCTGATCCGGGCGCCGTCTCTGGCGGCGGCGATGTTGGGTTTGCGCCGCTCGTTGCGCGAAGATTTCGGCATTGAGGAAGTCTTCGTGGGCGTGGCCGCGAATTTTCTCAAGCGCCAGGACATAGAAGGCTTGACGCGTATTGACCCGAATGGCCCGTTGGTCAAAGGGTTCGACAATTTTTTTCGCACCGGCCTGATCGAATGCGGTCCGCTGGACGAGGCCCGCGCGCGGTTGCTGTTTCCGCAGTCCAAGACGCTGATGCGCTCGGCGGCGCTGGTGCCGCTGGAAAAAGAAAAGAATCTCGGGATTTTGGCGCTGGGCAGCATCGAGATGGAGCGTTTCCAGCCGCGTCAGGGCCGCCTGTTTCTGGAGATGACGGCGGAGCTGGTGTCTGCCGCGCTGCGTGCCAAGCTCGACTGAACCCGGAGTTTTTGCGGAAGAGATCCGCGAATATCTGGGCTATCTCGCGCATGAACGGCGCCTGGCGCCGCGCACGCTCGAAATCAGGACGCGCGACCTGCAAGACTTTGCGGCATGGTGCGCGCGTCGCGCGATCTCCTCGTTAGGGTCGTTGGATGCACACCAGATCCGCGCCTGGGTGGTCAGCCTGCGCCAGCAGGCGCGCGCGGCCAGCAGTATTCAGCGCTGCCTGTCCAGCTTGCGCGGCTTGTTGCGGTTCCAGCTGCTGCGCAAGCGGCTCGCGCACAATCCCGCCGATGAGATCCGTGCGCCAAAATCCACGCGGCCGCTGCCCAAGACTCTGGACAAGGACGCCCTTAATACCGCCCTTGATGTGGCGCCGGACAAACGCTGGACCACGGTGCGCGACCACACCATCGCCGAACTGCTGTATTCATCCGGCCTGCGCAGGGCAGAACTGGGCGGGTTGAATCCTGACCATTTCACCGGCGATCTGGCGGAGGTGCGCGTGCTCGGCAAGGGCAGCAAGGAGCGCATCGTGCCGGTCGGCGCCAAGGCACGCGCCGCGTTACGCCAGTGGTTGATCCTGCGTGCGCTCAAAATCCGCGAGGGTGAATTTGCGCTGTTCATCAACCAAAAAGGGCGGCGCTTGTCGCATGCGGGAATCGCCGTAAGCCTGCGGGCCTGGGCGCGGCGCAGCGGCATTGGCACCCACGTGCATCCGCACAAGCTCAGACACTCGTTTGCCACACACATGCTGGAGGAGAGCGGAGACTTGCGAGCGGTGCAGGAGCTTTTGGGTCACGCCAACCTGACCACGACGCAGATCTACACACACCTGGATTTTGGCCACTTGGCCAAAGTTTACGACCAGGCACATCCGCGAGCCAGGCGCCGATAAAAGACCGGTCTGGATCCGCGCTTTTCCGGAATCAAGGAAATTGCAATTTCCCCCTCAGTTGTGCAGCGCACAAAAATCTGCATAATCCGCGCCGCTGCACTGTATTACCACCATTTAAAACTCCAGGGAGTTACAAAAAAATGAAGAAGTTTGTGTTTATTGTGAGCCTCGCCCTCGTCGCAGTGGCCTGCGCCAAGAAAGATGAAGCTGTTGCCCCCGTTGTTGCCCCGGCTGCTGAAGCCCCGGCCGCCGCCCCCGCTGTCGCTGCGACCCCGGCAACCGCTGCTCCGGAAGCCGCCGAGAAGGCGAGCATTTCTCCGGAAAATCCTCCCGCGCAGTAAGTTCGCGCAGGCTGGGAAAAAGGCGCACTTCGGTGCGCCTTTTTTAATCGTGCGGTTGAAAAGTACGGACATCGTCCCCACCATCAGATAACGACTTATTTTTGAGTGAGCCATGCAGCAGTTTGACGGCACCACCATCCTCTGCGTCCGCCGCGGTGCACAGGTTGCGCTGGGCGGCGACGGCCAGGTTTCGCACGGCAACACCCGCATCAAGGGCAATGCACGCAAGGTCCGCCGGCTTTACGCCGACAAGGTCATCGCCGGGTTTGCCGGGGGTACTGCCGATGCGTTCACCCTGTTCGAGCGCTTTGAGGGCAAGCTCGAAAAACACCAGGGCAACCTGACTCGCGCCGCTGTCGAAATGGCCAAAGACTGGCGCACCGACCGCTACCTGCGACGACTCGAAGCGCTGCTGTTGGTCGCCGATCACGAAACTTCGCTGATGATCACCGGCAATGGCGACGTCATGGAACCCGAGGTCACCGGCGATTCACGCATCATCGCCATCGGTTCTGGCGGCTCGTTCGCCCACGCCGCTGCACGTGCGCTGGCCGACAACACGGCGCTGAGCGCCAAGGAAATCGTCGAAAAATCGCTGCACATCGCAGCTGATATCTGTATCTACACCAATCATTCACTGACCCTTGAGGTCATTCCTTGAACGACGCGGCGCCGATTGCCGGCAAAATGATGACGCCCCGCGAAATTGTCGCGGAGCTGGATCAGCATATCGTCGGCCAGCAGAAGGCTAAGCGCGCGGTGGCGATTGCCTTGCGTAACCGCTGGCGGCGCATGCAGTTGCCGGAGCCTCTGCGTGGCGAGGTCACGCCTAAAAACATCCTGATGATCGGCCCCACCGGCGTCGGCAAAACCGAGATCGCGCGCCGGCTGGCCAAGCTCGCCGATGCACCGTTCATCAAGGTCGAGGCAACCAAGTTCACCGAAGTCGGTTATGTCGGCAAGGACGTGGACGTGATCATCCGCGACCTCGCCGACGCCGCCATCAAGCAGACGCGAGAGCTGGCCACCGTGCAGGTGCGATCAAAGGCTGAGCTCGCGGCCGAGGAACGCATTCTCGATGTGTTGCTGCCGCCGCCCAAGGATTTTGGCGAGGCCAGCCCGGCACGACAGTCCGAAAACAGTGCATCACGCCAGGTGTTCCGCAAGCGCTTGCGCGAACACAGCCTCGACGACACTGAAATTGAATTGAAAGTCACCGCATCGAACGCACGCGTCGAGCTGATGGGGCCGCCGGGCATGGAAGAGATGACCCAGCAGCTGCAATCCCTGTTCGCCAACATGGGCCAGGGCAAGACGCGAAACCGCAAGCTCAAGATCAAGGAGGCGCTCAAGCAGGCCACCGACGAAGAGGCCGCCAAGCTGGTGGACGAAGAGGCGATCCGCACCACGGCACTTAAAAACGTCGAAGAAAACGGTATCGTGTTCATCGATGAAATCGACAAGGTCTGCCGCCGCGGTGAGCTGGTCGGTGCCGATGTGTCGCGTGAAGGCGTGCAGCGCGACCTGCTGCCGTTGATCGAAGGCAGCACGGTCTCGACCAAGTACGGAGTGATCAAGACCGACCACATCCTGTTCATCTGCTCCGGCGCCTTCCATATGGCCAAACCTTCGGACCTGATTCCCGAACTGCAGGGTCGGCTGCCGATCCGGGTCGAGCTCGACGCGCTCAAGGCCGAGGACTTCCAGCGCATCCTGACCGAGCCGAATTTTTCGCTGACCGAGCAGTACAAGGCTTTGCTGGCGACCGAGAACCTCGCGGTGGAATTCACCGCCGACGGCATCAAGCGCCTGGCCGAAATCGCCTGGCAGGTCAACGAAAAAACCGAGAACATCGGTGCGCGCCGGCTGCACACGGTGATGGAGCGCTTGATGGAAGACCCGGCTTTCGATGCCCCGGACCAGACGACCGCCCCGCTGAAAATTGATGCGGCTTATGTGAATGCCAAACTGGAAAAACTCGCAGGCGATGAAGATTTGAGCCGCTACATCCTCTGAATACCCACGACCCGCTTGCGACCTCCTGGGGCGCAAATTACGGGTGTCCCTGAAACCAGCGGTACACATTTAGTACCACTGTTTTTTCTCAGGGGCTGCAAATGGCCTTGCCGGGCCCATGAGCGCGTCTTGGCTATTGGGTGCTCAGCAGCCACTTCAACGTCGCTCGCAACTCATTTTCAAAGTCCTGTGCGCGCGTCCAGCCCAATTCACCGCGGATTTTTTCGGCATTGATGGCGTAGCGCCAGTCATGGCCCGGGCGGTCGGTCACGAACGAAATCAAACGGTCGTGCGGCGCCCCTTTAGGTTGCAGTTCGTCCATCAGGCGGCAGATCAGGCGCACGACCTCGATGTTTGGCCACTCGTTGCCCCCGCCGATGTTGTAGGTCTGGCCAAGCCGTCCCCCCTTCAACACCTTCGCGATACCCTTGCAGTGATCCTCGACGTACAGCCAATCGCGGATGTTGGTGCCGTCGCCGTATATCGGAATCGGCCGCCCTTCGCGGCAGGCGCGCACCACGGTTGGGATGAATTTTTCGGCGTGCTGAAACGGCCCGAAATTGTTCGAGCAATTGGTGGTGACCACCGGCAGTTTGTACGTATGGAAATAGGCGCGCACCAGGTGATCGGCCGCCGCCTTGCTCGCCGAATAGGGCGAATTTGGCGCGTACGGCGTGTCTTCGGTAAAGGGCGGGTCCTTTAGCCCCAGGGTTCCGTAAACCTCGTCGGTGGAAATGTGATGAAAGCGACACTGGCTGGAGTCCCACTTCAATTCTGTCTGCCAGTACTGACGGCATGCCTCCAGTAGCGTGTAGGTACCGACCACGTTGGTCTGGACGAAGGCGCCCGGCCCGCTGATCGAGCGGTCCACGTGTGATTCGGCCGCGAAATGCACGACGCTGTCCACCTGATGTTCGTGCAGCAGGCGATCCACCCGCGCCCGGTCGCAAATATCGCCCTGAACGAACACGTGACGTGAGGCATCCGCAAGGTCACGCAGGTGCTCTTGCGACCCGGCGTAGGTCAGCGCATCCAGATTGACGATGCGCAATTTATGATCCTGGGCCAGGAGGTAGTGGACGAAATTACAGCCGATGAAGCCGGCACCGCCGGTGACGAGAAGGCTGCGCGGGACGTAGTTCATGCGATCTGCGATTTTAAGTGAATCAGGACTTCGTCCAGGCCGGTCCGCCAAGGTCGCGGCAGAACGCCAAGGTTTTCGCGGATGCGCGTGCAGTCGAGTCGCGTATTGGCTGGCCGAGGCGACGGGGTTAAGTATTCCTTGCTGGTGATGGCATGTACCGGCACGGCTTTCGTCAATAGCCCGAGCGCCGCGGCGCGTTCAATAATGGTCTGCGCGAAGTCATGCCAGGTGGTCGAAGGTGTACCGCAGTAATGGTAAGTGCCCCAATGAAGGTTCTCACCGCTGGCGGCGCGGCGGGCCAGACCGAGCAGTTCGTCAGCGATCGCGCCCGCATGCGTCGGGGCGCCGTGTTGATCGGCGACCACGCGCAGCTCGGGTTTTTCACGCGCAAGCCGTAACATGGTTTTGACGAAGTTCGGGCCGAAGCGGCCAAACACCCAGCTCGTGCGCAATATCAAATGCTGCTTCTGCGCCTGTCGCAACGCCTGCTCGCCCTGTTGCTTGCTGCGCGCATACACGCCGAGCGGGTTGACCGGATCTTCTTCGGTATAAGGCGAAGTTTTTCGTCCATCAAAAACATAATCGGTGGAGACATGGACCAGCGGGATCTTTTCGCGGGCGCATGCGGTTGCCAGTTGCAGCACGGCGTCGCGATTGACGGCGAACGCCATGTCGGCGTCGGCTTCGGCCTTGTCCACGGCGGTGTAGGCGGCGGCATTGATCACGGCCTGAGGGCGCAATCGGCGCAGCGCCGAATCAAGTGCGGTAGCGTCGCGTAGATCCAGGTCCTGGCGGCTGAGCCCGGTGATTTCGCTCCCGCCGCGCTCCACGCATTCCCGGCCCACCTGTCCTGCTGCGCCTGTGACCAGTATTGTCACTGCGTGACGTAGGCCGGCAGGCGCGGCTGATCCGCGAGTTTAGGAAATGTTTTGTCGCGGTCGGACAACAGCCATCCGCCCGGCGTCTGGGGCCATGCGATCCCGATGGCTGGATCGTTCCAGGCTACGCCAGTTTCTGACGCGGGATGGTAATAATCGGTGCACCGATAGAGCAGATCGGCCGCTTCAGACATCACGCAAAATCCGTGTGCGAAGCCGGGCGGCAGGTAAATCTGGCGGTGTGCGATATCGTCGAGAACGACGCCGGTCCAGCGACCAAAATGCGGTGATCCACGTCGTACATCCACCGCAACATCAAACACCGATCCGTGCGAACAGCCGATCAACTTCCCCTGCGGCTGTTCAAGCTGATAGTGCAATCCGCGCAGCACGCCCTTGCTTGAGCGCGAGCGGCTGTCCTGAACAAAATGCAATTCCAAGCCGGCCTCGTGCAGCCAGGTCTCGCGCAGCGTTTCCACAAAAAAGCCGCGCGCATCGCCCATGACTTTGGGCTCTAACAGCCACACGCCCGGCAGCCCGGTCGGGGTGATTTTCAACCGGGATGGCCCCGTTGCAGGAGGCCCAGCAAATATTGGCCGTACTGACTTTTGGCGTAAGGCTGGGCGAGTTTTTCCAGTTGTGCGGCACAGATCAGGCCTTGGCGGTAGGCGATCTCCTCGGGACAGGCGATCTGGAGGCCCTGACGTTCCTGCACGACCCGCACGTAATTGGCGGCATCCAGCAGGGCCTCGTGAGTGCCGGTGTCCAGCCAGGCGAATCCGCGCCCCATCAGTTCGACGTTCAAGTCGCCGCGCTTAAGATAGGCCTTGTTGATGTCGGTAATTTCCAGCTCGCCGCGCGCAGACGGCCGCAGGTTCTGGGCGATCGAGATTACATCGTTGTCGTAAAAATACAGCCCGGTGACGGCGTAATGCGATTTTGGTCGCGCCGGTTTTTCCTCAATATCCACGGCGCGGCCTTGCGCGTCAAAGCGGACCACGCCGTAGCGCTCGGGATCTTTGACGTAATAGCCGAACACGGTCGCGCCTTTGTGCTGTGCGCTGGCGCGGTCCAGCAACTCCTGGAGTCCCTGCCCGAAAAATATATTGTCGCCCAGCACCAGGCACGCCGGGTCTTTACCAATGAATCGCTCGCCAATCAGAAAAGCCTGCGCCAGACCTTCCGGACGCGGTTGCACGGCATAGGACAGATTCAGCCCCCACTGGCTGCCATCGCCAAGCAGTTCGCGAAAACTCGGCAGGTCGCGCGAGGTTGAGATCAGCAGAATGTCGCGGATGCCGGCCAACATCAGCACGCTAAGCGGGTAATAAATCATCGGCTTGTCGTAGACCGGCATGATCTGTTTGCTGGCGGAGTGCGTCAGCGGATACAGCCGCGAACCGGAACCGCCGGCCAGCAGAATGCCTTTTCGCGCCTTCTTCATGCCCGCGGCCCGTTCAGTACTTCGGCAAAGTGCTCTCGAATGTAAGGGTGATTTACAAACTGCGAACGTTTGGCTTCAAACGATTTTATCGAGGCGGGATCCCGCATCTGCCCGGTGAGAACGCCGGTGACGTCGCTGGTATGCCACATGAAACGGCTGGTTTCTACGCAGCTCAGCACTTCCAGCCCATTGAGTTGACCCACCAGACGGTCGGCGGTGAGGTCATGGTCGCGCGTAAAACGAAAATCCAGATTTTGGAGCAGCGATTTTCGCGTCAGCAGCCAGAACAGCATCAGCTTGCCGGCGCTTTTTTGGGGTCGCGAATCATGCCGCAGATGATGCCACTGGTCGCGGATTTTCTTGCGCAATGGGCGAAACGGGTTGGCTTCGCGCTCGAAGGTTCCAAGAGCGGCCAGATTTTCGCTCTCGAGACGGCCGAACCATTCCAGATCCCAGCCCTCTTTCAGAAAAATCGTATCGCTGTGCAGCAGGCCGACCTGATCGCGGCTGGCATGGCGCAGGCCAACATCCAGCGCCTCGAAGTTCGCGCCCGACCCGCGCGCCGCGGTGGGATTGTTGACGAGCGTGATGCGCGGAAACTCGGCCAGCATCCGTGAACCGGGGTGGTCCGGGTCATTGTCGACGACGATGACTTCAGCATCGCCCCGGCAGAACCTGAATATGGAATGCAAGGCGAACCGCGTGATTTCCGGAGTCCGAAAATACGGAACGATCAGGCTGTAGCGGACACTCATGAGGGATTATTTCTTTTTCACCCAATAACCGAAATAGTTGGTGGTGATGTAGGGCTCGATGCCCTCGGCCAGTCTCAGCTCAGGATGCTGCGGCATGTAGTTCTGGATGGAACGCAGCGGTCCGCCGCCGGCGCGGAATTTCTTGAAATTGAGAACGTCGACCAGCGTGTCTTCCATGATCAAGGCCTGGCCAGGCGACACCAGCGGGGCATACAGCGCCAACTCCTTGTCCACATGTTCGGCGTGATGATTGGAGTCCACGATGACCGAGCAGGTGCGCCCACCGACCAATGCCGCCACCTGGTCAAACACCGCTTGAGAGCCGCTATCACCCGTGATGAACGTTGCAATCGGAATCTTCGGTTTGGGCTGGTTTTCGATGTCCACGGAAATAATGGATTCAATCCCGGCCGCTGACGCAAACGAGGAGAAAAACAGCGCGCTGCCGCCAGCCTGGCTGCCCAATTCCACCAGGACTTGCGGACGGCAGCGATGCAGCAGGGTCTGCATGGCGAAACAGTCGGACGGCAGTTTTCGACAGGAGTGTCCACACCAGGTCTGGCTGTCTTCGCGCCGGTCGTTCGCGGCCCTGTTGGCGCGCTTGCGCCAGTAACCCACTTTGAATTTGTAGTTCATTTCAGGCCTTGTATTCGATGATTCGGGGTTCGGGGATCGGCACGATGAAACGTCCACCGCGCTTTTGGTATTCGTGTTCGCGGCCGATGATTTCTGTCGCGAAATTCCAGGCCAGCAGCAAGGTGTAGTCCGGCTGATCGTTGAGCAGAGTATCCGGAGGGCGGACCGGGATGCCCGACCCTGGCGCAATCTTATTCTGCTTGAACGGGGTGTTATCAATAATGTAGTCGAGATCGCGCACGGTCAGCCCGCAGGTATTCAGCAAGGTATTGCCCTTGGCCGAGGCGCCATAACCGACCACTCGCTTGCCTTGCGCCTTCAAACCACGAATCTGTGCGGGCAGGCGGGTTTGAATACCGCGCACCCGCTCAATGAAGGGTTGCCAACTCGCGGGATCGGAGAGATTCAGGGATTTTTCCTTGGCCAGGTACTGTTGGACGCTGGCATGCACCGGCGTGGGATCCGAACGCCGGCGCAACTGGATCAGTGCCGAGCCACCGTGGATCGGGTAGTGATCCACGCGTTGCAGCCGAAATGCCGAGGAAGCCACCAGCGCTTCGACCGCCCGCACCGGCACGTAGGAAAGATGTTCGTGGTAAACCGTGTCGAATTCGGTGTGTTCGTAAAAATCCAGCAGATAGGGCACTTCCAGGGCGACTAGCGAGCGTTCGTGTGTCACCGCTTCGAGTCCGGCGAGCAGATCGGTCCAATCATCAATGTGCGCAAAGACATGCCGTCCCAGCACGAGATCGGCAGCGCCCCATTCCTGGCGAATCTGCTTCGCATTGTGGGCGTTGAAAAAGTCCGCCCACGTCGTCACTCCCGCGGTCTCGGCCAGCTCGGCGATGTTGCGTGCCGGCTCCACCCCCAGCACTTCGCAACCCCGAGCCTGAAATTTCTGTAAGTAAAGGCCGGTGTTGCTGGCAATTTCCAGCACGCGCGCCGGACTGGCGCCCCCGGCCTGTTCCAGCACATGTGCACACTGTGCTTGCAGGTGCGCCTCCATGGTTCGCGAAGTGGACGTCACGTAGGCGTAGCGGGAATAAAGCACCCCGGGGTCGACGACTTCTGCCAGTTGCACCAGCGAGCAACGACGGCACAGATTCAGGCGCAAGGGCAGCGACACCTGCTCAAAGGCCGCTTCTTCAGGGCTCAGGAAGTCGTTGGCCAGCGCCGTCTTGCCCAGATCCAGAATCAGCACGAGATCGGCGCAGCCGCAGGCACGGCAGTTTTTACGTACGTGAATCATGGGCGGCGCGTGGCAAACTAAAAAAGCGAACTTAAAGTTTACGTCAGAATTGCTCCACTCCATGCGCACACCCACGACCCTCAAGCTGCATCGCCAATCGCGCGTGCTGGAAGTCGCCTATGCCGACGGCACGCGCTTCGAACTTTCCTGCGAATACTTGCGCGTGTTCTCGCCCAGCGCCGAGGTGCAGGGACACGGCTCTGGCGAGGCCGTACTGGTGCCGGGCAAGCGCAGGGTGAACGTCGCGCGCATCGAGCCGGTCGGCCAGTACGCGGTGCGGCTGGTGTTTGACGACGGCCACAACACCGGGCTTTATTCCTGGAACGTGCTGCACGACCTGGGCGTAAACCAGGAAAAAAACTGGAGGCGCTATCTGGCGCGGCTCGAGCAGCACGGCATGTCGCGCGACAGCGCACTGGTTAAACTGGCCGCTCTGCCTAAAAAGTAAGCGCGCTTGAGCGACAAACCGGGTACTACCCATTTTGGCTACCAGGAAGTCCCCATCACCGAGAAGGTGAAGCGGGTCGGCGAGGTATTTACGTCGGTGGCCAACCGCTACGACCTGATGAACGACCTGATGTCGTTCGGCGTCCACCGGCTGTGGAAACGTTTCGTCATCGACCTCGCCGGCATTCGCGCCGGTGAGCGCGTGCTGGACGTGGCCGGGGGTACCGGCGACCTGACCGCCGCATTCGCAAAGCAGGTCGGGCCCAGCGGCCAAGTAGTGCTGTCGGACATCAACGCCGCAATGCTCGGCCAGGGCCGCGCACGTCTGACGGACCGGGGCGTGGTCGGCGTGCCGTTGGTACAGGCCAACGCCGAAAAACTGCCGTTCGCCGACGATTGTTTCGATTGCATCACCATCGGTTTTGGTCTGCGCAACGTCACCGACAAGGACGCCGCGCTGCGCTCGATGACGCGCTGCCTGAAGCCGGGCGGGCGGCTTCTGGTCCTGGAATTTTCCAAGCCGCTTGAACGCCGGGCTCGGGAAACTCTACGACGAATATTCCTTCAAGATTCTGCCCATCCTGGGCCGAGCTCATTGCGCAGGATGAAGCGTCCTACCGCTATCTCGCCGAATCCATCCGCATGCATCCGGATCAGGCCACGCTGAAAACCATGATGGAAGCGGCGGGACTGACGCGAGCACAGGTATACAACCTCACCGGTGGCATCGTTGCCGTGCATCGCGGATACAAGTCATGACGCCCGACTGGCTGTGCGGCGCGGTCGAAGTCGCGCTCAACCGCTATCTGCGGCTGGAACCGGTGGTGCTGACACAATGCGCGCAGCTCGAAGGCAAGGTTCTGGCGCTGCAGGCGGACGGCCTCGACTGGACATTATTCCTGCTCCCGAATGCACAGGGCATACAAGTCATGGCCGAATGTGAACGCGAGGCGGACGTGCGCGTCAGCGCCACCCCACTGCGATTGTTCAGCGAAGCCTTGCGCGAAATGCGCGGCGAGGCCACGGCCGCCGGAACGCTGAAGGTCATCGGAGATATCGAGCTGCTGGAAAAATTTCGATCGCTGCTGGCGCAAGTCGGATTTGACGCCGAGGAACTCGCCGCCCAGGTGGTGGGCGGCAGCGCCGCGCATCGTGCCACCGCCGTGGCGCGCGGCCTGCTGGGCTGGAGCCGCCGCGCCGCCGGCACTTTGTCGCTGGATGCCGCCGAGTATCTGCGCGAAGAAACCTATGACCTGGTGCACCGCGAGGACGTCGAGCGCTGGATGAACGACGTCGACGCGTTACGCGAGGCGACGGACCGCATGGAAGCGCGTATTGCCCAGCTCGAACTGCGCGCATGAAACTCGGCCGGTCTGTGGAAGATCTGGACCGTCAGCAACCGGTACGGCCTGCGCGAATTCCTCGACCGCAAGCCGCGCGGGACGCGCCCGCGGGGCGAGCGCCTGCGCCTGGCGCTGGAAGAGCTCGGGCCGGTGTTCATCAAGTTTGGCCAGGCGCTGTCAACGCGGCCCGACATCCTGCCGCCGGATATCGCGCTGGAATTATCCAAATTGCAGGACCAGGTGCCGCCGTTTTCAGGCGCCGAGGCCCGGCGCATCATCGAGCTGTCGCTGGGCAAAAAAACCGGAGAATTGTTCGCAGAATTCGACGAAACGCCGCTGGCCTCCGCCTCGGTTGCGCAGGTGCACGCGGCGCGACTGAAACCTTCCGCGGCCAACGACCCGGGCATGGAAGTGGTCGTCAAGGTGATTCGCCCAGGCATCCGGCCGGTGATCGAAAGTGACGTGGCGCTGTTGCGCACGCTGGCCGAACTGGTCGAGCGCTGGCACCCGGAAGGCAAGCGCTTGCGCCCGTGCGACATCGTGCGCGAATACGAGAACGTGATTTTCGACGAACTGGACCTGATGCGCGAGGGCGCCAACTGCGCCCTAGCTGCGCCGCAACTGGCTCGGATCGGAGCTGATCTATCACCCGCTGGTGTTCTGGGACCTACACGCGCCCCGAAGTGCTGGTGATGGAGCGCATCCACGGCATCCAGATCAGCGAGCTCAACGAGTTGCGGCGGCTGCGGCGTGGATTTCAAGGTGCTGGCCGAGCGCGGAGTCGAGATCTTCTTCAAACAGGTATTCCGCGACAATTTCTTCCACGCCGACATGCACCCCGGCAACATCTTCGTCAACGCCAGCAACCCCTTGCGGCCGAGCTATCTCGCCGTGGACTTCGGCATCGTCGGCGCGCTGACCGCCGGCGACCAGCGCTATCTGGCGGAGAATTTCTTCGCCTTCTTCAACCGCGACTACCGGCGCATCGCGGAGCTGCACGTCGAAAGCGAGTGGATTCCGGCGGACACGCGCATCGAGGAATTCGAATCGGCGATCCGCACCGTCTGCGAGCCGATTTTCCAGAAGCCGCTCAAGGAGATTTCATTCGGCTTCTTCCTGCTGCGCCTGTTCCAGATCGCGCGGCGCTTCCGTTATCAAGTGCAGCCGCAACTGGTGCTGCTGCAGAAAACCCTGTTTCAGGTCGAAGGCCTGGGCCGCCAGCTTTACGACGATCTGGATCTGTGGAAGACGGCCAAGCCGATCATGGAGGAATGGATGCTGGCGCAAGTGTCGCCGGCGGCGACATTCCAGCGCATGCGCAAGGAGATTCCGCACCTGTCGCAATCGTTGCCGCTGCTGGCGCAGCAACTGCTCAAGCGCCTGCAGCGAGGCGAGGATTTGTCCGGGGGCGAAGCCACGCGCCGCGCCATCGAAGGCCTGCGCGAAGAATCAAGGAAAAGTCAGGCGCGGATGATTCTGGCCGTGCTGTCGGCCGGATTCCTGATTACGGCCGGCTTGCTTTGGCCGTTGCTGCCCCCGCTGTCGTGGGCATTGGGAGTGCTGGGCTTGGGGTCAGCATGGCGAGCGTCAAGGTCGGCGTAATTTTGAGCGGGGCCGGCACGCGCAGCCGGTCATTACCGCGCAGACCGATCAGTTCCGAGGGCGGTATCAGGCGCACGCCGGCGCGCTGCAGCTTTGGTAATTCGGCTTCGAGCAGCGCCAGCGTTTCCGGATACGGATGGCCGATCGCCAGCGCGGCGCCGCGTGAGCGCGCAAGCGTCAGGGTCTGCTGCCAGGCGCGGCGGATTGCGGCCCTCTCGCGCACGTTGTCCAGAAATACTTCGCGCCGTGCCGCCGACACGCCCATTTGCCGCGCGACTTCGTAGGCAACGCTTTTCGGGCTGGTGCGGCTGTCGAGGAAATACAGTCCACCGGTGGTGCGGATCTCCTGCATCAGCCAGACCATCGGCTCGCGCCGCTCGGTCAGCAAGCTGCCCTGATGGTTGTTGATGCCGCGCGCATGCGGAACGCTGGCGAGCGCCGCGTGCAGCCGCCGTGCCAGCTCATCGCGCGGAGTTTGTTGCGAAAGACCCATGGGGTAAAGGCTGCCGCCCGAATGTTCCATCGGCAGATGCAGCAGTACTTCGCGCCCCGCCCGGTGCGCCGCTTGCGCCTGCCGCGCCGAGTAGGGTGAGCCCGGTAGGAATGCGTAGGCGACCTGGCCCGGCAACCTCAGCGCGCGTTCGCCGGCACGGGGCTGGTCGCCCAGATCGTCAATGACAATGCTGACCGCCGGAGTCGTCTGGCGCAGGTTTTCAGCGCCCAGCGCTGTGTCGTGGCGCAGATACAGCACTCGCGCCGCCGGCGCCGCGGGTGGCGTGCGGGGGGTCGGCAATGGCGAAGGCGGATTTTGCTCCGGCGAACAGGCGCAGAGCACCCCCCCCAGGGCAATCAGCGCGAGCGCCCGTTTCACTTGCCCAGAATCACCATGCCCTTGAGCAGGTTCAAGGATTCGTACAGGGCGTAGTCGGTCTCGGCGAGCTTCTGGTCGTCCTCCGCCGATTTCAGCTTTTCCGCCTCGGTAGGCTTGGTGGATTTGTCTTTGGGCTTGGTTTTGTCCTTCGCCTTGTCCTTGTCGCCATTGTCGAGGCGGCCGCGCAGATCGGCCTCGGCGATCGGCTCAAAAATGTTGTCGTCTTCCGTGGCCTTGGCGAATTTCACCGGGCGGATAGTGATGTCGGGCTCGACGCCCTCGGCCTGGATCGAGCGGCCGTTCGGTGTGAAATAGCGTGCGGTGGTGAGCTTGATGGCCGATTCGTCGGCCAGCGGCAGGATCGTTTGTACCGACCCCTTGCCGAAACTTTTCGTGCCGACCAGCAGGCCGCGCTTGCGATCCTGGAGCGCGCCCGCGACGATCTCGCTGGCCGAAGCAGAGCCGGCATTGATCAGGACCACCAGGGGCTTGCCGTTGAGCAGGTCGCCCCGACGCGCGCTGAATTCCCGGTTGGAGCCCTTGTCGCGTCCGCGCATGGACACGATGACGCCTTCGTCGAGGAATGCGTCGGACACGTCCACCGCCGCGTTGAGCACGCCGCCGGGATTATTGCGCAGGTCCAGCACCAGCCCCTTGAGGTCGTCGCCGGCGAGCTTGGTGAGTTTCTTGAATTCTTCGTTGAGCGTCTTGCCGGTGGTGGCGGTGAAGGTGGTAATGCGCAGGTAGCCGTAACCCGGCTCCAGCAATTTGGTGCGCACGCTGCTGACATTGATGACATCGCGTTTCATCGCCAGCAGCAACGGCCGGTCGGCCCCTTCACGCAACACGGTCAGGGTGATGTCGGTGCCGGGGTCGCCGCGCATTTTCTGCACGGCTTCGGACAGCGACAAGCCTTTGACCGCGGCGTCGTCGATTTTGATGATCAGGTCGCCAGGCTGGATTCCAGCGCGGGCGGCGGGCGTGTCGTCGATGGGCGCGACCACGCGCACGAAGCCGTTCTGCATTTGCACTTCGATGCCCAGGCCGCCGAACTTGCCGCTGGTGGCGGCGTTCATGTCCTTGAACTCCGCCTTGTCGAGAAACGTCGAGTGCGGGTCGAGGCCCGAGAGCATGCCGCGAACCGCGTTCTCGAGCAGGGCCTGGTCGGTGACTTCCTCGACGTAATCGCTCTTCACGCGATTGAGGATTTCAACAAACGTCTGCAGGTCCTTCAGCGGCAGGGATTCCGGCTTCTCCTTTTCGGCACGCACGCCATAGGTCAGGGTCAGGCTGGCGCCGAGCAGGGCGCCGGCGGCGAGCGTCAGGGGAATACGCAGGGAACGCGACATGAAAAATGACTCCGAAATTAGCCCAAAAAGACTACTGAAAGACTAGCACAGCGGCTTTTCGTTCCCACCCGCTTGGAAGCAATGAGGGCCGTTTTTGGCGGCAGTGCGAAAAACAGTGGTACTAAAAGTGTACCGAGCCTTTTTCTCAATCAGTCCAAAAGGGCTTTAAATCGCTTCAAGCGGGTGGGCGTTATCCGGTTATTTTTTCAGCCAATCCCGAGGATTCACCGGCACGTTGCCCTTGCGCAGCTCGAAATAGAGCCCGGTGGACTCGTGGCCACCGGTGGCGCCCGCCGTTGCGATCACCGCGTTTGGCTCGACCCATTCCCCCGGCTCGACGCTGACGCCCTGGGTGTGACCGTATAGCGAGTAATAGCCGCCTTCGTGTTCAAGCAAGGCAATCTGGCCGTAACGTCGCATCCACCCGGTGTAGGCGACCCGACCGCGCGCGACGGCGCGAATCGGCGCGCCTTCATCGGCGGCGATCCAGATGCCGCCCCAATTTAGTTTGCCAATGCCCTTGGGCTCGCCAAATTTTGCCAGCAGCTTGCCGCGCAAAGGCCAGGGCAGTTTGCCCTTGAGCGGGCCGAATTTCTGCCCTTTGCCAAGGTTGAGCGGGATGTCCGCCAGCGTATCGCGCAGGCTGTCGAGTAGTTTCAGCAATCCCGATTCGCTTTGCTTGAGGGTTTGCAGATCCTGTGACGCCCCCGCGAGGCGCTGGGCGATCTGCGCCAGCAATGACTGGCGCTGGTCGCGGCTGGATTTCAATGCGATCAGCGATTTTTCCTGTTCGCGCTTGAGATCGTCGAGTCGCGCCACGTCGTTGCGCGCCGCCGCCAGCAGCGTCACCAGTTTTTCTTCGAGGCCGCGCAGCTCGCCGATGCGCCGCACCCGCCCGTGATTGAGGTAATCGTAGTAGGTGAGCATGCGCGAGAGTTTCGTCAGCCGGTCCAGATTCAGAAGCAGCTGGGTCTCTTCGTGTTCTCCGGTGACATAGGCGCCGCGCAATTGCCGGCCGAGCGCGCTTTTTTGCGTGAGGATCTGGCGTTCGACGGCCAGAAGCTCTTTTTCGGTCTGGCGCAGACGTTGGGTCTGCCGGCTGATGTCGGCCTTGAGGCTGCGCAAGGCGCCTTGCTGGTCGGCGATAGCGCGCTCCACCACTTCCACCTGCTTCTGGGTGGCGTCCTGCTCGCGCTGGTCGCGCTCCATGGCTTTTTGCACGCCGGCGATGCGTGAGCGTACTTCGAGCAACTGCTGGTTCTGCCGTGCCAGTTCGGCGTCGTTCGCCGCCCACGACGGCGGCAACCCCAGCAAAAGCAGCAGGGGCCAGAAGCGCAGCGCTCGGGATGACATAATTAGCACCAGATCATAAACGCTCACACCGATGGACCTGCTCATCCCGTTTTTCAACAACCATCAACTGCTGTTCGCCGCGCTGGCCGCGGTATTGCTGCTGATCGCCGTCAACGAAGTGGTCGGCGCCTACACCGGCGTGCGCAAGCTCTCGGCCCCCGAAGCGGTGCGGCTGATCAACGACCGCGATGCGTTGGTGGTGGATTTGCGCCCGGTGGCGGATTACAAGCGCGGCCATATTCTCAACGCCGTGAATATTCCGGCGGCAAAGCTCACTGAGAAAATCACCGAATACAGCAAGACGCGCGAGCGGCCGATCGTGCTGGTCTGCGCGCTGGGCGGGCAGTCGTCGACGGGCGCCGATCAGCTGCGCAAGGCCGGTTACACCGAGGCGTATCCGCTGCGCGGTGGCATCAATAACTGGATGGGCGCGAGCCTGCCGTTGACTGCGTCGTGACCGGTCCATGAAAAGGGTGCTGGTCTATTCAACGCGGGTCTGCCCGTTTTGCGTAATGGCCAAACGCCTGCTGTCGTCCAAGGGCGTCAAATTTGAAGATGTCGCCGTTGACGCCGACGAGGCCAAGCGTGCCGAGATGATGCAGCGCTCAGGCCGGCGCACGGTGCCGCAGATTTTCATCGGCGAACAGCACGTCGGCGGATTTCAGGAATTGTCCGCGCTCGACCACAAAGGCGAGCTCGACCCGCTGCTGACGGACACGCCGCATGGCTGAAGCCGCCACGCCGAATAACAAGCAAGTTGTCCTGCAAAAAATCTACGTCCAGGACGCCTCTTGGGAGGTGCCACTGGCGCCGCAGGTATTTACCCGCGCCTGGACCCCGCAAATCGACGTACAGATCGGCACCGCGGCGCAGACCCTGAACGTGGATCAGCATCAAGTCATGCTGACCGTGACGGTTACCGCCAAGCTCGAGCAGGACGTGGCCTTTGTGGCCGAGGTGAAGCAAGTCGGCATATTCCTGGTGCACGGCGTCCAGGCGCCGTCCGAAAGGCATGCGGTGCTCGGCGCCTATTGCCCGCATATCCTGTTTCCTTTTGCGCGTGAGGCGGTCGCCGACCTCGTGCAGCGCGGCGGTTTTCCGCAATTGCTTCTGCAGCCGGTCAATTTCGACGCCCTGTTTCAGGATCATTTGAATCGCGTGACGGCGCAGCCTGCGGAAACCGCCAAGCCACACTGACATGGGCGCCATCACTGTTCTGGGCGCGGGGTCGTATGGAACCGCGCTGGCCATCCACCTGGCACGCAAGGAAATCGAAACCCATCTGTGGGGCCGCGACGGCAACCAGATGCTGCAGCTCGCGCGCGAGCGCGAAAACAAGGAATACCTGCCGGGTTGCAAGTTTCCGCCTTTGCTCAAGCCAGAGGCCGATCTGGCTGCGGCCGTGGCGGCGGGCGACGACATTCTGATCGCGGTACCCAGCCACGCCCTGAATCCCGTACTGCGGGCGCTGGCGCCGTTGTTGCGACCGGAACATGGCATCGCAAGCGCGTGCAAGGGCCTGGAGCCCGAGACGGGACGGATGGCGCATGAAGTGATCGAAGACGTTCTGGGCAAGGGCCGCAAGGTG
Source organism: uncultured Gammaproteobacteria bacterium (assembly GCA_963807375.1). Classification (GTDB taxonomy): domain Bacteria; phylum Pseudomonadota; class Gammaproteobacteria; order Nevskiales; family Nevskiaceae; genus JACPFV01. The sequence goes on along the minus strand of CAWEBP010000003.1, from coordinate 480,774 downwards.
GCGGTGGTTTCGGGCCCCACGTTTGCGAAGGAGGTCGGGCTGGGTCTGCCGACCGCCGTGACGGTCGCATCAACCGACGGGCTCTACGCCGACCACATCGTGCAAACCCTTCACGGCGGAGGCTTTCGTGCCTACAGCAGTTTTGACGTCATCGGCGTCGAGATTGGCGGCTCGGCAAAAAACGTGATGGCCATCGGCGTCGGCATCGCCGACGGCCTCGGCCTTGGTGCCAATACGCGCGCGGCGATGATCACACGCGGCCTGGCCGAAATCATGCGCCTGGGCGAGGCGCTGGGCGGACGCATCGAAACTTTCATGGGCCTGGCCGGCCTGGGCGATCTGGTGTTGACCTGTACCGACGACCAGTCTCGCAACCGCCGCATGGGGCTGGCGCTGGCCAAGGGCAAGTCGCTCGACCAGGCTCAGGCCGAGATCAAGCAAGTGGTTGAAGGCGTGCGCGCCGCCCCTGAAGTGCTGCGGTTGGCGCGCAAGCACAATGTCGACATGCCGATCACCGAGCAGGTGGTGCGCGTGCTGCGCGGCGAGATCACCCCGGTCGAAGCGGTCAAGGCGCTTGCGACGCGGCCGCCAAGAGCGGAGAGCGATTAAGGGTTATTTGGGCTTACGCGCAGTGATTATGCAACTGCGCGAAGTCAGCATGGCGAACGAATTGGTTGTTTGCAGGGCTTCGGCGTTTTCGGCATAGACGTCAGCACCGTAGCGACGAACGCGAAGCTGGTGCAAAGCGCTTGCCAACTTGAAAAACGGAAACAGGAGTACCGCCAACACGGTCGCGCCGCGCTTGAGGCGATCGGGCACGAAGCGGATTTCCACAAACCCCGCACTGCGCAGTCCATACACGTGATAACTATACGCAAGTGGCATGATGTGACCGCAAAGACGACCGCCGTTTTCGGGCCTGATCGAAGGGGGCACGTACAAGTCGTTGAACCCCGTGAATAACTGCTTGAACCGCGACAGTGCGTGCAACACGTTTGGCGTTGAAAACACCAGCAAACCGCCGGGTTTAAGTACGCGATGGCATTCGGCTACAAAATCGTACGGGCGGCGTAAATGTTCAATGACTTCGATGGAATAAATCGTATCGAACAGGTCGTTTTCTAAGGGCAAGGGTTGATTGAGATCGGCACGTCGGAAGGGCACCTCCGTGCACCCGTAACCCTCGCTGAACAAGTCCATCGCCAGCAAGTGCTCGGCGGGTTTCAGGCCCATTGCGCGAAGGGCGGAAGTCATTTTCTGCGCCATGTAACCGGCTCCCGCGCCGAGATCCAGCATTTTGCATGTTGGGTGCAGGCCGGGAATCAACTGATCGAGAACTTTCTGGTTCGTGCTTCGGTGAGAGGCGACGGCCGCTTCAGTGTTGCGGTTGACGGGATGGGCAAGATCCTTCATAGCTGCACAGTATCCGATAAGCTGATTGCGCACTTCCATTTCTGTTGGTGCAACTGGAGATGTTGGATGCCTGTTCCTTTCATAGATTTAAGACGTTTTGAGAGTGGATTTCTTGAGCGGTGGTCGGCGAAAGTTGCAACGATGTCGGAACGAGCGGAGTTTATTGGCGGTAACGAACTTTCGACCTTAGAAGGGCGCTTGTGTGAACACGCCCAAGTTGCCAATGTCGTGAATTGTGCGAATGGAACGGATGCAATTCAGCTTGCCCTTCGTGCGATCGGCGTCAGTCATGGCGATTTAGTTGTCATCCCCAACATGACATTTTGGGCTACGTTCGAGGCTGTCATCAACGTGGGCGCCGCCCCCATCACAGTGGATATTGATTTGTCAGATGGCGGCATCGAGATTGAATCGTTCAAGCAAGCCGTGACGCAATTCAAGCCCAAAGCGGCGGTCATTGCCCATCTTTATGGGTGGGCGAGCGCCAAGCTGGTCGAAATTCGGGAATTCTGCAGGGCGCAAAATGTTTTACTGATCGAAGATGGTGCGCAGTGTTTTGGCGTGGAGCACGGCGGTGAATCGGTTTACAAAAACGCCTTGATCTCTACCACCTCGTTTTACCCCGCCAAAGTACTCGGTGCGGCTGGAGATGGCGGTGCGGTATTCACCCGCGACGCTAACTTGGCAGATAAGGTAAGGCAGCTCGGCAACCATGGACGAACTGCGCACTATGGATATGGAGCGGTTGGCTGGAATTCCAGGCTCGATGCGCTACAAGCGGCTTTCCTGAATCTTGCGCTTGACTATCTGCCGTCGCGATTAGCCTCGCGCCGTTCCGCAGCGAATTTTTACCGCAAAAACCTGCCTGATATCGGTTTGCAGAAAATCAATGCTCCGGCGGGTTATCTCGAGAATGGATATTGCAACGTGTGTTTGGTAGAAGATCCCCAGTTGAAAACAAGGCTGGAAACCGCCCTTAGAGCGGCCGGAATCGGTTTTGGCAATATCTATCCTGGCGCTATTTCCGATCAACCTGGCGCACTTTCCCATCTTCGCGCCCATGTCGGAGGTAAAAATGCCCAGCAGTTATGCAGATCGGTGATCAACCTCCCGCTGTTTCCCTATATGAAGCCGGAAGAACTCGACGAAGTGGCTATGATCGTGGACGGCGTCGTCAATAAAGGTTAATCGTGTCTAAAGCCGACCTATTTATTCATCCGACTGCGATCGTTGACGCCACGGCCACTATTGGGTTCGGATCAAAAATCTGGGTCAACGTCCAAATCAGGGAGCACGCCGAAATTGGCGAAAATTGCATTCTTTCCAAGGATGTCTATATCGATCATGCCGTCAAGATCGGGAAGGGCTGCAAGATTCAGAATAGCGTTTCGGTTTACCACGGCGTTCGAATCGAAGATAAAGTCTTTGTCGGGCCGAATGTGGCGTTTACCAACGACAAGATCCCACGGGCTTTCAATACCGATTGGCGGATCACGCCAACCCTGGTCAAGACGGGTGCCAGCATCGGGGCGAACGCCACAATTGTCTGCGGGGTGACGATCGGCGAGTTTGCAATGGTTGCGGCCGGTGCCGTGGTCACTAAAGATGTGCCGCCCTTTGCCCTTGTAGCGGGGAATCCGGCAAGGCAAATCGCCACCGTGGATGAGGCTGGAAATCGGATTCAGGAGCGAGCCGTTAAATGAGCAGTGTTATTCGCGTCGGCCTCATCGGCATGGGGAGAATGGGCCAGAACCATCTTCGCATTCTGTCCCTGCTTAAAGGTGTTGATCTGGCATTTATTCATGATGCGAATGCCGCCATCGGTGAAAAACTTTCATCGACCTACGAAGTGCCATCTGTCCTGAATCCTTTCGACCACCTGCAAGGCGTCGACGCCGTCGTGATCGCATCACCCACTGTGACGCACGCAGACTACGTAAAAAAGATTGGAAAGACGGTACGGAATATTTTTGTCGAAAAACCCCTCGCCGCCACATTGCCGGAATCAGAAGATCTCGTCGCGTTCTGCCAGAGGTCAAACCTCAACCTTCAAGTCGGATTTATCGAGCGGTTTAACCCGGCCGTGCAAGCCATCAAGCGAGTGCTCGGTGGTTCCGACAGAGTAATCAGCATTGACTTCACGCGAACCAACAAAGTGAGTGCGCGCATCACCGATGTTGACGCGGTTATCGATTTGATGATTCACGATATTGACCTAGCCCTCTATCTGAATGGTGCGGTGAGCAGCGTGCAAGCTCACGGTATGGCTCAAAACCATATGATTGATTTTGCTTCGGCCATGTTGACCCACACGAATGGCCGCTTTTCGCGAATTCAGGCCAGCCGGATTACTGAGAAAAAAATGCGCAGGATCCAGGCGACCTGCCAGGACATGTTCGTCGACTGCGACCTGCTACGCAAAGAAATCATCATCAACCGCCAGTCTGAGATTAAACGAGCCTTGGGAGAGCCCTACACCATCAGTGCGTTGGAAGAATCGGTTGAAGTACTCCCGCAAGAAGCGCTGCTCAGTGAACTTCAGGTGTTTATCGCTAGCTGCCGGGGCGAATCCATTCCTAACTTGCCGGATGCAAAAGCGGGTTTAGACGCCATGGGGGTCTGCGATCAAATACAACGGGCGATTCTTCCATGACCAAACAACCTCCCTTAGCCCGTTTGCCCGGTTAGCGTGCCCGCACACAAAGCCGGCCCGCGGCGAGTCCTGCTGACCCAGAAATTCGGCGGTCTGGCCGGTGCACAGGTGAGCCTGATCCAACATCTGGAATGCCTCAATCGCCGTCACTTCGACCCTCGCGTACTGGTCGCCACTGAGGGCTGGCTCACCGAGAGGCTCGATAAGTTAAAAATACCCTGGGCATTATTCCCGTTCGGGCACTGGAACCTGCTTTCGTTGCCGAAGAATCTCATGTTGATCCTGCGCCTCGCGCGCTACTGCCGCCGGCATCGTATTGATCTGGTGCATGCCAATGAGCATTGGGTTGCGCCCCAGAGCTATTGGGCCGCGCGGCTCGCGGGCATTCCGGCGATCGCCCATTTCCGAACAGGACTTGAGGATCTTACGGCCCGGCGCGTACGCAAATATCTGTATGCACGATTCGACCGAGTATTGGTTGTCGCGGATGTCCTGCGGCTGGAGATGGCACGGCACGTGGCAGACCCGCGAAAGCTCGTGACCATCCGTGATGGGGTGGAATCCCGTGCCGGTTCCCCGCGCTACAAGTTTTGTCGTGGCAGGACGTTCGTCATCGTTATCGGCTCCATACGCCGCATCAAAGGACAACTGAAAATTCTCGAAGGTGCACTCCCTTGGCTGATGGCGAATTCGAGACACTACCTCGTCATGGTCGGCGGATGTACCGAAGTCGATTACAAAAATTGCATTGAGGAATGCGTCCGTCGCAACAACCTCGGGCGGCAGGTGTTGCTTGCCGGCAGCCGCGACGATGTGGCGCGTCTACTCGGACTCGCAGATGCGCTGGTGGCCTACTCTGCCGTCGAAGGTGTGCCGAGAGTCGTGATGGAGGCAATGCTTGCGGGCCGCCCGGTCATTGTCTCGGACACGCCGGGGATGAACGAAATCGTTATTGACGGGAAAGTGGGGCGCATCGTGGAATTCGAAGACGCCGCGAATCCGCTCGCCCAGGCGTTGAGTGATTTGTCAGCGAATCCATCGCACTGGAAGAACATGGGCCGGCATGCGCACGAAATCGCCGCCCGCGACTTTTCCATGCACGCCATGTCACAGTCCATTCAGGCTGTTTATTCCGAAATTCTCGATGGCTCAGCAAAGGCAGGGGCCATGTGCGCATCGCGCTGAGTTACATCCGCTCGGCCCCGGATGGTGGGATCGAAAAATTCCTTGCCACCAGCGCCTCGTGGCTGGCCAGCCACGGGCACGACGTGACTGTACTTTGCCGTGAACAGGTCGGCTCACTGCCGCAAAACGTGCGCGTCCACAAGCTAGGCGGCTTTGGCTTCGGAAGCGCCGGCAAAGTCCGTGCATTTGCTCAAGCAGTCGAGACACACCTTCGTCAGGAGCGCTACGACGTAGTGCTGGGATTGGGAAAAACCTGGACGCAGGACGTGCTTCGATTGGGCGGCGGATTGCACCGGGTTTTCCTGCAAAGAACCAGCACGGCGGAAGACCCCCTACGCGCGCTGGACAAGATATCGCTAGCCATTGAGGAACGGGCTTTTTCGAGGCCTGAGCTGCGGGGGGTGATTGCCAACTCCGAGATGGTCAGGCGCGAAGTTCTGCTGCATTTTCCGGCGGTGCGGGACCGCATTTCGGTGATTTACAACGGCGTGGATTGCGCACGTTATGACCGCCAGGCTCACGCGGCAAGTGCGGCGGTATTACGCCGCGAACTGGGTTTTGCCGAGCGCGACACGACTTTTCTTTTTCTGGGCAACGGGTTTCAACGTAAGGGCCTCAAAGAGACGCTGGATGCGACTGCGGTCGTTGCGGCAAGATTCACGAATACAAGATTGCTGATCGCGGGAGATGACGCTGACATCGCGCTTTACCGTGAGCAAGCTCAAAAATTAAAGATCGGACAGCGTGTTGTTTTCCTCGGCACGCGCAAAGATGCTCCCGCTTGTTACGCAGCCGCGGACGTATTTGTGCTGCCGACCCTTTACGACCCGTTTGCCAACGCCACGCTAGAGGCGCTCGCCTCCGGATTGCCGGTCATCACCACTGATCGTAATGGAGGCTCTGAAGTGATCACGGAAGGTGTCAATGGCGCCGTTGTGTCCAAGGATGCCGGTGTCGAGGCATTGGCCGAGGCGATGTGCTTGTGGAGCGAACCGGACCGTTTGCGCGTGAGCCGCGACGCCGCCAGGGCCACTGCCTTGCGTTATCCATTGGAATCAAAGCTCGGCGCTGTGGAAGCCTTGCTTATAGAAGCGCATGCGCGAAAGGCACGCGCATGAAAGTGCTGCACACAGAATGGTCAACGGGCTGGGGCGGACAGGAAATCCGCATCCTGGCCGAGATGCGGGGCTTGCGCGCGCGGGGGGTGGAGTTGTTTCTCGCGTGCCGACCCGGCGCAAAAATTAAATTGGCGGTTGAAAAGGAGGGGTTCCAGGCTTTTGAAATCCCTTTCCGGCGATCGTTCGACCCCGGCTCGATTTGGCAGCTCTGTCAACTCATTCGGCGCCTGAAGATAGATCTCGTCAACACCCACAGCGGCAAGGACACTTGGAGCGGCGGTCTGGCGGCGAAGCTGGCCGGCGTCAAATTTGTGCGCACACGTCATCTCTACTTCACACCCACGGTGACCCAACTGTTGTGGATCAACCGGTTGGCCGATTTCGTCATTACTACTGGCGAAATTCTGCGCGAGCGGATGATTGAAGACAGCCGGGTGCGGCCGGAACGTATCGTTTCGATTCCCACTGGCCATGACCCGGAGGTATTTGATGTTCGCCGTTACGACCGTGCCGCAGAGCGCGCGCGTTTTGGGATCCCCCCTGACAAAATCGCGGTCGGCATGCTGGCGTTATTCCGCAAGGTCAAGGGCACCCAGCTTTATTTGCGCATGGCGCAGCAATTGGCAGCCAGATACCCACAGGCGATTTTTCTAATCGCGGGTGACGGACCACAGTCGGATGAAATTAATCAATTCATCGCTGAGCACGTGCCGGCCGGCCGTATCCTTCGAATTGGTTATCTGGAACACACCTCGCCCTACCTGGCCGCCCTGGATATCTTCGTGCTGCCGTCTCTGATGGAAGGATTGCCGCAGACTCTCGTACAGGCGCTGTTGCTGGAGCGCACCTGCGTGGCCACGGACGTGGGCAGCGTGCGCGAGTTGTTGCACGATAATTTTCTGATGATTGAGCCCGGAAGCCTCGATGCCTTGAGTGCAGCAGTCGGGGGTCTGATCGTTGACCGTGAACGAGCCGCCAGCTTTTCCGCAAAAGCGCGTGCCAGTGTCCTTGAGCGTTACAGCTCCAAGAGGATGGTGGATGATGTACTGACAACTTACACCGCGCTACTGTGATGCATGGATAATTCAAAAACACGCCCTCGAGTCGTCATGCTGGTCGACAGCAAGATTCGTGACCTGCCAGTCGCCGCATTGACTGCGCATCACCTTGATGCGCTCGGCATTGAATGCATACTTGAACCGATTGAGGCTTACCGCGCGGTTTTGGCGGCGCATCGGCCAGACTTGATCATTTTCAATCACCTGACCGCCAGCCATCTGGCTGAGTTTTCACGCCGACTCGCCAAAATGGGCGTGTTGACGGCGGTGCTGCTCAATGAAGGCATTCTCTATGACGAGGAAGAGCTGCGATACAACGCGGGTCATTTTCACGCGGATGCGCATATTGACTGGTATTTCTGCTGGAATGAGCCGCATCGAAAGGCCCTAAGAGCGAGCCGCCCCGATGCCCACACTCGTATCGAAGTCGTCGGCGTGCCGCGTTTCGATTTCTACCGCCATCCATGGTCACGGACTCTGTATCAGCCATCGCAGGGGCCGCGACGCCGGCCGCGCATTCTGCTCTGCACGAATTTTGTACTGGCTAAATTTGCAGAACTTCCGAGGGAACACGCTGACAAGCTGTTTGCGCAATGGAAAGATCGAATTCCGCTCTATCGCGATTATTGGGGCGCCATCAAAGCCCAGTTTGTCGCCAGCCAGCGCATCTTCGAGTATCTGAAAGTCTTGCTGAGCTCGGGCGAGTTCGACGTGACAGTCCGCCCGCACCCCCGGGAGTTCGCGGTGCGTTATGCCGAATGGATGGCGGCGCTTGACCCGTCTGAGCGCGAGCGTGTTCAGCTGGACGCAGCGGGAGCGATCACTCCGCTGATACTCGATTGCGATCTCGAAATATCCTGCGAGACCTGTACCACCGCGCTGGAAAGCTGGATCGCAGGAAAGCCCACCGTCGAATTGATTTTTAACAAACACCCGATGCTTTATCTCGCCGAGCACGGCCAGCACGCCACGCCATGCAATACGCCGGAAATGCTTGTACCGCTGGTACGCCAATTGCTCGAGCGGGCAGAGCCGGCGGAACTCCAGGCCGCCCGGCAAGGCCATCTGGCGAAGTGGTGCCATATCACCGATGGGAATTCGTGCCTGCGCATGGCGCAGTTCGTGGCTGAAGCTGTTCGTGAGAAGCAACCTGTCAACTGGTCCCTGCTTACAGCCTCCGACCGGCGACGAGGGATGAAACTCAGAATGTTGCGATATCTAGGCCTGCCCTATCATTTTGATCCCCTGATGCCACTGAAGCGGCGCTTGAGTCCAGGCCGCTACTCCGTCAAGCACAGCAATCTCGAAAAAGCGGTGACTCCAGCCGATGTACGTAAAGTCAGGGTCGAGCTCAACGCCGTTCAGGGCTAAAACGGACCTCAATCTTGCAACCCGCTGATGGCGTATTTAGGCCGAAAAGCGCCTGAACAGCGTAAGGAGTGATACACTTTTAGTACCACTGCGTTTTCAGTCGAGGACAGAATCGGCCGCAAAATGCCTCAAGCGGGTGGGCACCAACTGCTATCTTTAGGCGCCGCAAGGGACCAAGACTCCATCATGTTCAATGACAAATCCATCCTGATTACCGGCGGAACCGGCTCCTTTGGCAAGCACTACGTGGAGACCTTGCTGAAGCGTTATACGCCGCGCCGGCTGGTGATCTACTCGCGTGACGAACTCAAGCAGTTCGAAATGGCTCAGCGTTACAGCCAGCCCTGTATGCGCTATTTCATCGGTGATGTGCGCGACGGTGCGCGCTTGCGTCAAGCCATGGCGGGCGTGGATTACGTGATTCACGCAGCCGCGCTGAAACAGGTGCCGGCCGCTGAATACAACCCAATGGAATGCGTCAAGACCAACATCCACGGGGCGGAAAACGTCATCAGCGCTGCGCTCGAAAATAATGTCGAGAAGGTCATCGCGCTATCCACGGATAAAGCGGCGAATCCCATCAATCTCTACGGCGCCACCAAGCTGGTCTCCGATAAATTATTCGTGGCGGCAAATAATCTGGCGGGCGGGCATCGAACCCGCTTTGCGGTTGTTCGCTACGGCAATGTCGTTGGATCGCGCGGCTCGGTCGTGCCGTTTTTCCGCAAATGTATTGATGAAGGCGCCGAACGTCTGCCCATTACCGATGAACGCATGACCCGCTTTTGGATCACGCTCCAGCAGGGCGTTGATTTTGTACTGCGGAATTTCGAGCGGATGTACGGCGGTGAGATTTTCGTGCCCAAGATTCCTTCAATCAGGGTAGTGGATCTCGCGCGGGCCATGGCGCCCAGCCTGCCTCATCAGATCGTGGGGATCCGGCCTGGCGAAAAACTGCACGAGATCATGTGCCCCGCCGATGATTCGCACCTGACGCTTGAGTTTGACGATCACTACGTCATACGGCCCACGATCCAGTTCACGGTTAATGTGGACTTCGAACAAAATCGTACGGGGGAACGGGGGCGAGCGGTCGAGCAGGGCTTCGAGTATCAATCAGGCAAAAATTCGAACTTCCTCACTCTTGAGCAAATCGTGTCGATGAACCGGGCAGCGGGCATCGCTTGATCGCTTACGGCCATCATCACATCACGCCGGATGACATTGACGCTGTCGTGGCGGTGCTGCGCTCTGAATTTTTGACTCAAGGGCCCGCCGTGCCGCGCTTCGAGCAGAGTGTGGCCGCACACGTCAAGGCAAAGCACGCCCTTGCCGTGAATAGCGCGACTTCCGCACTGCATGTCGCTTGCAGCGCACTCGGGTTAGCCCGGGGCATGCGCCTCTGGACCGTGCCCAACACGTTTGTTGCCTCGGCCAACTGCGGGCGGTACTGCGATGCCGAGGTAGATTTTGTCGATATCGATCCGCAGACTTGGAATTTGAGCGTGCCCAAACTGCGTGAAAAACTGGTTCGAGCCAAGAAGGAAAATCGGCTCCCTCAGGTGGTGGTGCCGGTCCATTTTTCCGGCCAGCCGACGGACCAGGAGGCGATCTGGGAACTTGCCCAGGAGTTCAAATTCCGCGTTCTGGAGGACGCCTCGCATTCCATCGGTGCCGCCCGACATGGCGAGCCGGTAGGAAGCTGTCGATGGTCGGACATTACGGTGTTCAGTTTTCATCCCGTCAAAATCATCACCTCGGGTGAAGGCGGCATGGCCCTGACCAACGATGACGATCTCGCCGCTCGCATGGCGCTATTGCGCTCTCACGGCATTACACGCAATTCGGCCCAGTTCCAGCACGACGCTCCGGGCGCTTGGTATTACGAACAGCAGGCGCTGGGTTTCAACTACCGCATGACGGACATTCAAGCCGCCTTGGGTGCAAGTCAATTGCCGCGTCTCGAAGGCTACGTTGAGCGTCGTAACGTCCTCGCGAGGCGATATGACCAGGCGTTGGCGGCGCTGCCTTTGCGCTTGCCCACGGTGCGTCCTGAAAATAAGTCTGCATTTCATCTTTATGTGGTTCGGCTGAAGCGCGAGGCAGTCTCGGGGTCGCATCGGCAGATCTTCGACGAGCTGCGCAGGCTCGGGATCGGCGTCAACCTGCACTACGCCCCGGTGCATCTGCAGCCGTATTACCGGTCACTGGGCTTTGGTCCCGGCCAGTTCCCGGAGGCGGAGGCGCACGCTCAGGAGGCGATCACAATCCCGCTCTATCCGACCCTGATGGAGCAGGATCAAGACCGGGTGATCCATGCGATGGAGGACGTGCTTTGAGGGTGGCGGTCATTCCGGCGCGGGGCGGCAGCAAGCGTATTCCACGCAAAAATATCCGCGAATTTGCCGGCAAGCCGATGATTGCTCATCCCATCGAATGTGCATTGAGCTGCGGTGCGTTTGACCGGGTGATAGTTTCAACCGATGACGATGAGATTGCACAGATTGCGCGTCATCTTGGCGCCGAAGTTCCATTCAAGCGTCCTGCCGAATTGTCCAACGACCACGCCGGGACGATCGGGGTCGTCGCCCACTCTGTCGACTGGTTAAAGCGCCAGGGTGTTGAGCCGTCAGCTGTGTGCTGTATTTATGCAACAACTCCCTTCGTTCGCGGCGAAGACCTGCTTCAGGGCTTGGCCTTGCTGGAAGCGGGGTCATGGCGCTATGTCTTTTCCGCCACCACCTTCGGATTTCCGATCTTCCGTTCATTTCGCATTAACACGGCCGGCGAAATGGAAATGTTTTACCCCGAGCATTTTTCGACACGCTCGCAAGATCTTCCCGAGGCTTTGCACGATGCCGGACAATTCTATTGGGGACGCCCGCAAGCGTGGCTGGAACACGACAAAATCTTCGACCGGCACTCGACAATCGTAATGATTCCGCGATGGCGGGTTCAGGATATTGACACCCTGGAAGATTGGGAACGCGCACAAGTCATGTGGAGGGTGTTGAAAACGCTGGATGCGAAACAATGAGTTATAGCGCACTGATTGTGGGTCTAGGTCAGATTGGCATGGGTTATGACCTGCACCTGAATCCCGACCGATATGTTTACTCTCATGCCCGTGCATTGACCGAGCATCCGCAATTCCGATTGTTGGGCGGCGTAGACCCGAGTGCAAAGCAACGGCGTCTATTCAAGCAGCACTATCAACTCCCGGCCTTCGATGACCTGGATAAGGCGCTCGACAGTGCGGCGCCTGACCTCGTGGTCGTTGCCACCGCTACTGCAATCCACCTCCGCACCCTGCAGCGAATATTGAGCAAAACCAGGCCCAAGGCCGTACTGTGCGAGAAGCCATTGGCCGGCGATGCATATCAAGCCCGAGAAATGCTCTCGCTCTGCTCGTCTCGTGGAGTGAAGTTATTCGTCAATTACGTCCGACGCTCAGACCCCGCCGTGATCGAAATTAAACGTCGGCTGGCCGCGCGTGTGATCAAGGGGCCGATCAAGGGCACGGCCTGGTACACCAAAGGTTTTATGCACAATGGGTCACATCACTTCAACGTGCTTGAATACTGGCTGGGGCCGATGACTGCCTGGACGCGCGTGAATTCCAGGCGTATTGCGAAAGGCAAGGATGCGCAGGCAGATGTCTTGGTATCGTTTAAGGACGGTACGGTCATGTTTCAAGCGGCGCGCGAGAATGCGTTCTCGATCCATGCGATGGAGTTATTAATGAGCAACGGGCAGCTGCGCTATGAGAGTGGCGGAGAGCGCGTCGAATGGCGCGGCATTGAAAAGCACCCGCGAATCGCGGGATATACGGTTTTGTCGGAACACGTCGAGGCTCTGGTGACCGGCATGGATCGCTATCAATGGAATGTCGCGGATCAGCTGGCCGCAGCCTTGTCGGGACGTCCCCACCATTTATGTTCCGGGCGTGAGGCTTTTAAGACTTTGAAAAGCATGCAGACTATTTTGGATGCCAAGCGATGAATTCGACGAACATCGCGGGTGATGCCTTGGCTCTCTTCGGGGGCTCGAAAGCAGTCAAAAGCCCGTTCCGCCGTTACAACTCCATAGGCCGGGAAGAGGCTGAAGCCGCAAAGAAGGTCATTGAGGGCGGAGTGTTGTCGCAATTCATCGGGGCCTGGGGGGCGGACTTCTACGGCGGACCGAAAGTGCAGGCATTCGAGCGCCAGTGCGAAAGACATTTCGACGTCAAACACGCCGTCACGGTGAATTCATGGACTTCCGGGCTGATCGCGGCAATCGGTGCGATCGGCATTGAGCCCGGCGATGAAGTTATCGTCAGCCCCTGGACCATGAGCGCCAGCGCCACGGCGATCCTGCACTGGAATGCGATCCCGGTATTTGCTGACATCGAATCGCGCACGTTTGGTCTCGACCCGATTTCCATCGAGGCAAACATCACCCCGTATACGCGCGCCATCATGGCGATCGATATCTTCGGCCATCCTTGCAACATGGACGCGATCCTGCAGATCGCCAAGCGCCACGGACTGAAGGTCATTACCGATACGGCCCAGGCACCCGGGGCCCGCTATCACGGGCGTTACGCGGGGACGCTGAGCGACATCGGCGGGTACAGCCTCAATTACCACAAGCATATCCATACCGGTGAAGGGGGCATTCTCGTCACCGACGATGATCTGTTGGCCGAAAAACTGCAGCTCATTCGCAATCACGCCGAAGCAGTGGTGGGGCCGAGAAACTTTACCGATCTGAGCAATATGGTCGGACACAATTTCAGGCTGGGCGAGATCGAAAGCGCCATCGGGATAGAACAACTGAAGAAGCTTGATAAATTTGTCGCCAGCCGTCAGCGCGCCGCGCAGCGTCTGACCGAAGGCTTGCAAGGACTGGAGGGTCTGCGCACACCGATTATCGAGCCCGACTGCACGCACGTGTACTACGTCTACCCGATGGTGCTGGATGTGGATCGTCTGGGAATCGCCAAGTCCCGCATCGCAGAGGCTTTGGGTGCAGAAGGGGTCATCGGCGTGTCGGCGGCCTATCAAAACATCCATTTGCTGCCCATCTATCAAAAACGAATCGCTTATGGCTCGAAGGGTTTCCCGTGGACTGCCGAATTCTGCCGGCGCGAAGTGGATTACAGAAAAGGTATCTGTCCCGTGGCCGAAACTTTGCAGGACAAAACCTATCTTGGCTACGCCATGTGCATGCACGAGATGGCCGACGACGAAGTGGATCAACTGATCGCAGCCTTCCGGAAAGTCTGGCAAAACCTCGACCGCCTTCGGTCTGCTTAGCGCTGGCCATGGCTATCGCGCCTCCACTGGCTACTCCGCGTCTCCGATTGCTGCCGTTTTCCGAGCAGCATTTGACGGAAAAATACCTGGGATGGCTCAACGACCCGGAAACGGTGCGTTACAGCGAGCAACGGTTCCGTAAAAGCACACTTGCGAGTTGCCGCGCCTACCGTCAGACGTTTGAAACATCGCCGGATTTTTTCTGGGCGATCGAGCGCGCCGCCCCGGACGCCGAACACCTGGGCAACATTACGGCACACCCAAACACGAATCACGGCACCGCAGAACTCGGAATTCTGATGGGCAAAAGTTCTCAAGGCCAGGGTTATGCCACGGAAGCATGGCTGGGCATCTGCGACTATTTGTTCCGGCAACAGAACATCCGCAAGATCAGTGCCGGCACGCTGGAAACCAACCAATCAATGCTGGCATTAATGAAAAGGACGGGAATGGCAGTGGAATGGCGCCGCCAGCGGCAATGTCTTTGGGAGGGCCGAGAGGTGGACATCATCGGCGCTTGCGTTTTTCGAGCCGATTGGCTGGCGCGGTACTCTCCAGGTCAATTATTTACATCGTGACGACCCGGTTCATCGACTTCGATTCGCCGGTTGCCTTGGTGGCTCATGACGCCGGCGCGACGAACCTCATTCTGGCCTGGGTTGGCACACAGGCAGAGACGGTCTACCGGCCGGTCATGCAAGGCCCAGCCGCCAAACTTTGGGCTTCGCTATTCGCCGGGTCGAGCACGTTGGCATCCGCTGAGGAGGCAATACGGGGCGCAACGGTGCTGCTCAGCGGTACCGGTTGGGCCAGCGATCTCGAGCACGACGCGCGGCGTCAGGCGCGTTCGAGCGGGATTTACAATGTCGCGGTATTGGATCACTGGGTGAATTACCCGGAACGATTTGTCCGGCATGGTGAAACCGTCTGGCCAGACGAATTCTGGGTCACCGACTCGTATGCCCTCACTGAGGCGCAGCGAAGCTTTCCCGGACACAAGATCCTGGTTAAACCCAACCTGTATCTTGAGCAGATGTTGCGCAAGATCGGCATGCCACGCGCCCCAGCGACCGTAGGTGAAGTGCTGTATGTCCTGGAGCCTATACGTGCCGAATGGGGTATGCAAAAACGGGCTGGGGAGTTCCAGGCATTGGACTATTTCGTGGCCAACATGCATAAATTGGGCATGGATAACGACGCGAAAATTCGCCTGCGTCCACATCCCTCTGACCCCACAGGAAAATACGTGGCCTGGATCCAACAGAATCCCCATATCAATGCGAGCATCGACAACGCGGATTCTCTCGCGGCGGCAATTGCGCGCGCCGACTGGGTTGTAGGCTGTGAGTCCTATGCCATGGCCGTAGCGGTCGCGGCAGAGCGAAAAGTGGCCAGCACCCTGCCGCCGTGGGCGCCGGCTTGCCGGCTGCCCCATCGGGAGATCGTGCATCTCGGGGCATTGCACGGAAGCCCATGAAGTATTGCTCACAATGCTTGCAGCCGGATACACGCCCCAACACTCAATTCACGGATTCGGGCATCTGTCCGGCATGCAATTATTTTTCACAGCTTCAACATGTCGACTGGCAGGAACGGTTTGAAATTCTTCAGGACTTGGTTGAACCGCATCGTCGTAAGTCGGGACAGGGGTTTGATTGCATCATCGGCGTCAGCGGCGGCAAGGACAGCACACGCCAAGCACTTTTTGTTCGTGACAAGCTGGGGATGCGACCCTTATTGGTGTGCTTGGCCTATCCCCCACAACAGGTGACTCAGCGGGGCGTAGAAAATGTATCGAATCTGATTGAACTGGGTTTTGACCTCGTCTATTCCGCGCCGGCACCTGAAACATGGAAACGGCTGATGCGGGCATCGTTTGACCAATTCACCAACTGGGCGCGTTCCACGGAGCTGGCGCTTTTCAGCTCGGTGCCTCAGCTGGCGCTGCATTACCGGATTCCATTGATTCTCTGGGGTGAAAATCCGGGACTGCAACTGGGCGACTTGAAAACACTGGGGCGCACGGGTTATGACGGCAACAACCTGCGCAACATGAACACGCTCAGTGGCGGTGGATTCGACTGGATGCTCAAGTCCGGCGCCGGTCTTCGCGAGCTCATCCCGTACCGCTACCCATCACTTGATGAATTCGAATCTGCAGGACTGCAAATCGTATATCTGGGCTGGTTTCTCGGTGACTGGTCGTTGCTTAACAACGCGTCGTATTCGTGCTTGAACGGACTGGAGAAGCGCGACGACACGGTGGAGAACACCGGCGATCTGTACGGAGTGACCTCACTCGATGAAGACTGGGTCACGCTGAATCAAATGATCAAATACTACAAGTTCGGATTCGGCCGCGTGACCGATTACGTGAACGAAGAGATTCGACTGGGCCGCATGTCGCGAGACCGCGCAATTGAACTGGTGGAGCTTCACGACGATGCGTGCGCGGACTCCTACATCGAAAGTTTCTGCGCGTTCATCGGCATTACGGTTGAACGTTTCTGGGAACAGGTCCATGCCTCGGTCAATCGGGCTTTATTTGATATCGGCCCTGGCGGGAGCATTCAGCGACGCTTCAAGGTGGGGATAGGCCTTTGAGCAGGATCACAGTAGGCATCGTGGATTACGGCGTGGGTAACCACGCCTCGGTCCGAAATACGCTGTATGACCTCGAATATCGGTGCCGCGTCACCGACGACCCCAGGGTGCTGGAGTCCTGCGACCTTTTGCTTTTACCCGGCGTCGGCGCCTTCCGGCCCGCCATGCTGGCACTGCAGGCCCGAGGATTGGATCGGTTTCTCATCGCCCAGGCAAAGCAAGGGCGTTCGCTGCTCGGAATCTGCCTGGGCATGCAACTTCTTGCACAGGCTTCCCACGAAGACGGGTATACGTCTGGGCTTGGGCTGATCCCAGGGGAGGTCGTCGCGCTAGGCTCGCCGCATTGGCATATCGGCTGGAATGCTTTGGAGTTGGTGAAGGACGATCCCCTGTTCAGCAACAGTGATGGTCAAGCGTTTTATTTCAACCACTCGTACGCATTTCAGACGCCTCACGAATATCAAATTTGTCGCACGATGTCAGGGGAGTCGTTCGCATCGGCTGTCCGCCACCAACGAGTGGTCGGGGTGCAGTTTCATCCGGAAAAAAGCCAGGCTGCGGGGCATGGCCTGCTGCGCCGACTCGTGGACGGTCTCAGCCGTGCTTAAGAAACGACTGGTTGGCGTCATTACCGTCAGGGACGGCTGGGGGGTGCAATCGTTCGGGTATTCTCGGTATCTGCCCTTGGGACATCCGGAGCGACTGGCCGAGAACCTTGACCGTTGGGGCGTGGATGAAATCGTCGTACTGGCTATAGATCGCGCTCGTCGCGGACAGGGCCCCGACCTTGATCTTGTGAAGCGACTTGGTGCGCTTGGCCTGTCGACGCCGCTCGCTTATGGCGGCGGGATCCGCTCCGCCGAGGATGCTGGCGCCGTCATTCAATCCGGGGCAGACCGGTTGTGCGTGGATTCGGTACTGCACGCAGATCCCACGGCTGTGCGTCACATGGCTGCGCTAGTCGGTTCGCAGGCGGTGATCGGGGTTTTACCGATGTCCATAACGGGCAGCAACGATTGTTACCTCAATCACCTGACGCGGGAACAAGCGCCATTGTCACCCGCAACACGAGCGTTGTTCGAAGAGCGGGTCATATCCGAGTCGCTGCTCGTGGATTGGCGCCGTGAAGGGCAGGCCTGCGGTTTTGACGAGCAGTTGGTGCGACGTTTCCCGTTCACCGAGACGCCTTTGATTGCATTTGGCGGCATCAGCGAGCCTTCGCAGATGGCCCGTCTGCTGGAGATGCCGGGCGTAGCGGCAGTCGCGGTCGGCAATTTCCTGGCGTATCGCGAGCACGCGGTGCAGGCGTTGAAGCGCGAACTCCGGCAATGCCCGATTCGGCCCGCTTTTTTTTCATCGGCGGAGGGCGATTAATGGATCAGCTCCAGTTCTGCCGGCGTTGCCTGTACGCAACCGATCATCCGCTTGGGCTGGTGCTGGACGGTGACGGCATCTGCTCGGGCTGTCGTGTACACGAGGAGAAGGACGCTCTGGATTGGCGATCGCGGTGGATCGCGCTGGAGTCTCTGGTAAAGCCTTATCGAAGCCGTGACGGGCGACATTACGATTGCATCGTCCCGGTAACTGGAGCCCAGGACTCTTATTACATCGTCCACACCGTTAAAGAGCGATTGGGTTTGAACCCGCTGCTGGTGACTTACAACAAATATTTCAACACGGAGCTGGGGATACGAAACCTCGCTAACCTCAGAATCCGTTTTAACTGCGACATTCTTGTTCAGAACGTCAATCCGGTTTCCGTGCGCAAGATTGCCCGTGCCACCTTGAGGCAATTCGGAAGTATTTATTGGCACTGCCTGGCGGGCCAATCAGTCTTTCCCGTTCAAACGGCGGTTCGCCTGCGTGTCCCGTTGATCATCTGGGGCGCACACCAGGGCGTGGAACAGGTCGGCATGTTTTCCCACGAGCATGCGGTTCAGATGACGCGACGTCATCGCAAAGATCACGACCTGATGGGCCGCGAGGCGGACGACCTGTTGACGCTCTTCGATACCTTGACTGAAGAAGATGTCTGGCAATACCGCTATCCGGACGACCGTGCGCTCGACGAGGTGGGAGTTACCGGGGTTTATCTCGGCAACTATGTGCGTTGGGATCCCAAGGCGCAGCACGAAAAAATGATGGGAAGTCACGGCTATCAGACCGCGCGATTTGCGCGCACGTTCGATTGTTACGATTACGTCGATTGCTACAACTACATGAACCTGCATGATCTTCTCAAGCTGTACAAGCACGGATATTCGAAAGTCACCGATCATGCATGCCGCGAAATCCGCCACGGCAGACTGAAGCGCGAGCAGGGCTTGACGCTGGTTCGTCAATATGAAAACCGCGCGCCGGAACACATGGATATATTCTGCAAATGGCTGGGCGTAACGCCGCGCTCATTGCAGTTCCTCATGGACCTGCACCGCAACCCGAAATACTGGCGCGAAGAGTCGTTTGGGCAGTGGAAATTTTCGGGATGGAGCGCGAGGGATTTGACGAGTGCGAACGACACGATTCGAGGCGCCGGAGATTGTGAATTCACAGCGAACTCGACATTGGATTCGCACAATCACCCTCAGTACATAGTGATCGGCAAAGGTTTCCCCTGACCGATACGCATTTGAAAATCGCCATCCGCACCGACGCTTCGCGCCAGATCGGCACGGGTCACGTCATGCGCTGCCTGGCGCTGGCGGAAGTCCTGCGCGCGCGGGGGGCAGAGATTCATTTCATCTCCCGCGAGCTACGCGGGAATATTCTCGACACCCTGCGCAACTCGGGCCATCACCTGCATGTGCTGCCACAACCCTCCGCCAGCGGGCTTGATGCGGACAACGGCACGACACATGCCCATTGGCTGGAAGTCACGGAGACGGCGGATACCGAGGAAACCCAGGCGGTATTGCAGGCGCTCGGGGGCGTTGATCTATTGGTGGTGGATCACTACGCGCTGGCCATGGCTTGGGAAAAGCGCATGCGGCGACATGCTCGATCAGTTTTCGTGCTGGACGATCTGGCCGACCGTCCGCACGACTGTGACCTGTTGCTGGACCAGACACCCAATGCACAGCCGCGTTACGCGGGCAGGGTGCCGGGCCGCTGTCGATTATTGACCGGCCCGGACTACGCCGTGTTGCGCGCAGAATTTGCACAAAAGCATCGTGAAACTACGCCCCGCGCGGGCACGGTGCGTCGGATGCTCGTTTGTTTTGGCGGTGTGGACGCGGCCAACTACACCGGGCGTGTCATTGAAGCGCTTCGCTTCATGAACCCTGCCGGCGTGCAGGCCGACGTCATTGCAGGCCTCGCCAACCCGCATGCGGATCAGCTGCGACAGCAATGCGCGGACATTTCCCAGATTAGATTTATTCAGGCGCCGCCGAATCTTGCCGCACTGATGGCGCAAGCCGATCTGGCCGTGGGTGCGGGCGGCGTCATGTTGTGGGAACGCGCCTGCCTTGGATTGCCGGCGCTGACCGTGATCGTCGCAGACAATCAGCGGCCCGTGATGAGGGCGTTGACTGATGGCGGGCAGATTGTTGCGCTCGAGACTGCCGAAGCTACACCGAAGAATTTCGCCCAGGCGCTGGATTCACTGATCGCGCAGCCCGGCAAACTGAGTGAGATGAGCCGGCTCAATCACCAATTGGTCGATGGCCGCGGCTGCGAGCGTCTGGCGCGTATCCTGATGCCACCGCAGGTCAGGCTGAGGGCTGCCGAGGAATCCGATCGCGACCGGCTATTTCAATGGCGCAATACCGACGAAGTGCGCCAGTACTCCAAAAATCAGGATCCGATCCCGCGCGAAGTCCACGACCGCTGGTTTTCGAGCACGCTTTCGAATCCGGACCGGGTTCTGCTGGTCGCCGAACATGAGGTTGGGCCGGTCGGCGTGCTGCGCTATGACCTGAACAGTTCGGACGCGCTGGTCTCAATTTATCTGGTGCCCGGGCAGGCGGGGCGCGGTTATGGCCCGGCCATTTTGCTGGCGGGCAAGCAGTGGCTGCGACAGCATCACCCCAAGACGCGGCAGGTCAATGCTGAAATCCTGCCCCAAAACAGCGCCTCGCGGCGCGCCTTTGAAGAAGCCGGGTATAAACTGGAACACTCTATCTACCGCCAGTCCTTGCACGCATGAGCGCGCACGATTCCATCCAGATCGGTGCTTTTCGCATCGGGCCGCAACAGCCCCCGTTCGTGATCGCCGAGATGTCGGGCAACCACAATGGTTCGCTGGAGCGGGCGCTGGCGATTGTCGAAGCGGCCGCGAAAGCCGGCGCGCACGCGTTGAAAATCCAGACTTATACCGCCGATACGATGACGCTGGACCTGGATCGGGACGAGTTTTTCATCAGCGATCCCGACAGTCTCTGGAAAGGCACTTCGCTGTACAAGCTCTATCAGCAGGCGCACACGCCATGGGACTGGCACCAGCCGATTTTTGATCTTGCGAAGCAACTCGGCATGGTCGCTTTCAGCTCGCCATTCGATGCGACGGCGGTGGACTTTCTGATGTCCCTCGACGTGCCCTGCTTCAAGATTGCTTCGTTCGAGAACGTCGACCTGCCGCTGATCCGCAGGGCGGCATCGACCGGCAAGCCGCTGATCATTTCCACCGGCATGGCGACGCTGGAGGAAATCTCCGAGGCGGTCGAGGCGGCGCGCGGCGCGGGTTGCAAGGATCTGGTGCTGCTCAAGTGCACCAGCAGTTATCCCGCCTCGCCGGAATTCTCCAACCTCGCAACGATCCCGGAACTGCGCAGGCGATTTGGCTGCGAGGTCGGCCTGTCGGACCACACGCTGGGGATCGGTGCGGCGGTTGCCGCTGCGGCGCTCGGCGCGACGGTGATCGAAAAGCATTTCACGCTGTCGCGCGCCGAAGGTGGCGTTGATTCAGCCTTCTCTCTGGAGCCGGCCGACCTGAAAGCGTTGGTTGATGAAACCGCGCGTGCGCAGCAGGCGATCGGCCGCGTCAGTTTTGGCCGCACCGCAGCGGAAGAAAAATCCCTGGTGTTCCGCCGTTCGCTCTACATCACCGAAGACGTCCAAAAGGGCGAGGCGCTCACCGTGAAGAGCCTGCGCGCCATCCGCCCAGGGCTGGGCTTGGCGCCCAAGCATTACGACGGCCTGATCGGTAAACGGGTGAAGCGCGACGTGAAAAAAGGAACGCCGGCGTCCTGGGATTTGTTCGACTAAAACCGCTTCAGCGTATCGCTTTGCCGTCGGTATCGAGCACCTGCACCGCGCCGATCCCCAGCGCGCGCACCGGCGCCTCGATTTTCGACAGGTCACCGACGATGATCCAGGTCAGCGCCTGCGGCTGCACCAGCTTGCGCGCGGCGCCCGCGATCGTGGCGGCACCCAAGCCTGATACTTCGGTGACGTAATCGTTCCAGTAAGAATCCGGCAGGCCGTAGGTGAGGAGGGTGGCGTAAGAGCGGCCCAGTTCGCTGACGGTTTCGTTTTCTCCCGGCAGCGACAGCACCAGGCTGTTCTTGGCAAAACTCAGTTCGGCGGCCGTGAGCGGTCGTTGTCCGATGAGTTCGCTCAGTTCGCGCCGCATCTCGCGAATCGATTCCACCGTTTTATCGGCTTGCACCGGGGCGTAGGCGACGAAAGGGCGAGGCCCCCGCGCATCACTGAGGCTGGAAAAAGCGCCATAGCTCCAGCGCTTTTCCTCGCGCAGGTTCATGTTCAACCGCGACACGAAATTGCCGCCGAGCGCAGTGACCACCGTCTGCATTGCGAGGTCGTCCGGATCGGATTTCGGCGGCGCGAGATGCGCGGCCATCAGCAGCGTCTGTTCAGCGCCGGTCTTGTTGATCAGGAACACGCGCGGTTGGGCTGGCAAATCGACCGCCGCAAGATTTTTCGCAGATTTCTCGGCGGCGGGGGCGCGCCATCCGCCCAGGCGCTTTTCGAGCAACGGCTTGATCTGTGCCAGGGTGGTGTCGCCGACAATCAGCAGCGTGGCGTTGTCGGGCCGGAACCAGCGCTGATGGAAGTTGCGCAAGTCCTCAACCGTGATGGCCTTGACCGTTTCTTCATAACCAAGCCCGCTGCGCGGGTTGGCGTAGGCATGGCCTTCGCCGTAGATCAGCTTCGGGTACAGGCGTGTGGCGATGCCGCGCGGCTGGGCTTTTTCCTGCTGGATCGCCGCGAGCTGCAGCTTGCGCAGGCGTTCGAGTTCGTGGGGCGGAAAACTGGGGTTGAGGAGCACCTCGGCATACAGCTCGAGACTGGGTTCGAGCTTGGCCGTCAGGGTATTGAGCCCGACGGCGGACGTATCCAGCGTGGAACCCGCGGAGATCGTCGCGCCCAGCTCTTCTTGCCGCCGGGAGATGGCCAGCGAATCGAGGTCGCGTGTGCCTTCGTCGAGCATATCCATGGCCAGTTTCGCGGTGCCGGGTTTAATGCCCTGGTCGGCGGCGTAGCCCGCGTCGGCCATCAGGCTCATCTGCACCACCGGCGCCTCGTGCCGTTCGGCCAGCACGATTTTCAATCCATTGGACAACTGGTCGCGCTGCAGTGGCGGCAGTTGGAGCACGGGAGGCGCGCCGGCCGTTGGCAATGCGCTGCGATCCGCGCCTGTTTTTGCCGCCGTGAATTCAGGGATCGGCTCGACATCGAGCACGAACACGCCATCCGACAGCCAGGCCTTGGCGGTTTCGCGTACTTCGGTGGCGTTTGCGACCTTGATGCCTTCCAGCAACTGGAAGTAGCGCTCGGGCGTGCCGCAATACACCTGGTATTCGGCAAGCTTGGCGGATTTGCCGCTGAATCCGTCGAGACGCTCGAGGCCACGCACTTCACCGGCAAAAATCTTGGTTTTCACCCGCGCCAGTTCGTCGGCGGTCGGTCCTTCGTCGAGAAATCGCCGCAGTTCTTCGTCTACGGCCTTTTCCACCGCGCGGATGTCGCCACCGGGTTTGACCATTACGTCGAGTGCGAACTGCGAACCAATTTCAAACGGGCCGATGCTGACATCCACGCTGGTGGCAGTTTGTTCGCGGTAGACCAGCCGCTGGTACAGGCGGCTGTTCTTGCCGTCGGCGAGAACCGCGGCGGCAATGCCGAGACGGTTGTTGTCGTCGCTGCAGTGGCCGGGGATGTTCCAGATCTTGTACAGCCGCGCCTGCGGAACGCGGTCTTGCAGCGTGGCGCGTTTCTCGCCCGCCATTTTCGCCACCCACTCGCCGTGGCGTTTCTGCGCCGGGCCGGGCGCGATGTCGCCGAAATATTTTTCGACCTTCGCCCTGACTTCTGCCGGGTTGATGTCGCCCGCCACCACCAGCACCGCATTGGCGGCGCCGTAACGCTCGCGGAACCAGTCCTTCACGTCTGGCAGCGTCGCCGCGCGCAGGTCTTCGTATGAACCGATCGTGGTCCACGAATACGGGTGGCCGGCCGGGTAGGTCGCCGCGGCGATCAGGTCATCGACCTTGCCGTAGGGCTCGTTCTCACCCTGGCGCTTTTCGTTGAGAACCACTTCGCGCTGCTCGTCGAGCCGGGCCTGATCGATCACGCCCAGCAGGTGACCCATGCGGTCGGACTCCAGCCACAAGGTCATGTCGAGCGCGTTCACCGGCACGTTCTGGAAATAATTGGTGCGGTCGTACCAGGTGGTGCCGTTCATCTTGGTGGCACCGATCGCTTCAAGCGGGCGGAAGAACTCGTCGTTGTGGTGCTCCGAGCCGTTGAACATCAAGTGTTCGAACAGGTGCGCAAAGCCGGTGCGCCCTGGGCGCTCGTCCTTGCTGCCCACGTGGTACCAGAGATTCACCGCCACCACCGGCGACTTGTGGTCTTCATGCAGGATCAGCGTCAGGCCATTGCCCAAGATATGCTTCTGGTAGGCGATGCGGACTTCGGGCAGCGACGTCGCCGGTTCCGGATCGGTGACGAATCGTGCCGGTGTCGCAGGCGAACCGTCATACGGTTCGAACGAAACCGTGACGCCCTTCACCTGGACGTTTTGTCCGGCGCAGGCGCAAATCACTACAGGCAGGATGAAGGCGGCGACTTTTTTCATGAGCAAACCAGCGAGTAGACCGAAGCGGAAACGCAGCTTAGCGGCTCGTCCGCGAGCGAGAAAGGCAAAATCTTCAGCACGGCCGTCACACAAGGCGGTGAATCCCCGCACCCACAGGCTGATGGGCGCGCGCTTCGTCGCGTCGCCCAATTTCGATGCGCGCCCCGATCCTGCCGACATCTCGCTGCTGGTGATCCATGCCATTTCCCTGCCGCCGGACCAGTTCGGCGGCCCTTACGTCAAGCAGTTGTTCACCAACCGGCTCGATCCGAGCGCGCATGCGTATTTCGAGACGCTCAAAGATCTTAAAGTTTCGGCTCACCTGTTCATCGCGCGCGACGGCGCACTGACGCAATTCGTGCCTTTCGACCGCCGCGCCTGGCACGCCGGGGTTTCGACCTTTGGCGGGCGCCAGCGCTGCAATGATTTTTCCATCGGCATCGAACTCGAGGGCTGCGACAGCCAGCCGTTCGAGCGCGCGCAATACCGCGCACTGACAGTGGCCACTAAAGCCTTGTTGCACGCCTATCCGCACCTGCTGCCGGCGCATATCGTCGGCCACAGCGACATTGCGCCGGGCCGCAAAACCGATCCGGGTCCGCATTTCGACTGGGAAGGGTTCTTGAATGCGCTCTAGCGCCTGGCTCCTGCTGGCCGTCAGTTTCAGCCTCGCCGCCGCGCCGCCGCAGCGCGTGGTAACGCTCGCACCGCATCTGGCGGAACTGGTTTGCGCCGCCGGCGCCTGCGACCGGCTGGTGGCCGTCGCAGAATTTACCGACTACCCGGAAACCGCCGCGAAATTACCCAAGGTTGCCGACGCACATGGGGTGAGCGCGGAAAGCCTGCTGGCGCAAAAGCCTGATCTGGTGCTGGTCTGGGACGGCGGCACGCCCCAGTCAGCGCTCGACGCGCTGGCCAAGCTGTCGGTGCCGGTGCGCGCGCTCAAGCTGCGGCAGCTCGACGACATTGCCGTGGCTATTGAGCAGATCGGCGAATGGCTTGGCACCCCGGCGGCGGCGAGTGCAGCGGCGCAGGATTTTCGTGCCGGTCTGGCGCGCCTCACCTCGCGCTACTCGAAAAGCAAAAAGTTGCGCGTGATGTACCAGATCGAGAACAGCCCGATCTATTCGGTGAACCGCATGAGCCCCATCAGCCAGGCGATCAACGTCTGCGGCGGCGTCAACGTTTTCGGCGAGCTGCCGCAGCTGGCCGCGCCGGTGAGTCGGGAGGCGGTGATGTTTGAGAACCCGGACGTCATCGTATTCGCGCGCCAGGACAAGGTGGCGGACATCCTCGATGACTGGTCGCGCTGGCCCGAACTCAAGGCCGTGCGGGAGCAGCATCTGTATTCGGTCAACGCCGATCTGCTGGCGCGCGCCACGCCGCGGATGCTCAAAGGGATCGAAGAGCTGTGCGGGTTGCTGGATATGGCGCGAACCACGCGTTAGGGGCACGCACCCGCTTGAGGCCCAAAAAATGCCTTTTTGGGTCAGGCCGAAAAAGCAATGGTACTAAAAGTGTACCACCGGTTTTTCGACAGCAGCCTCAAGCAGCTGATTTGGGTCTCAAGCGGGTGCGCGCTTCCACAGCACTTCCTTGCCTTTTTTTGCCGTGGCCAGCGTGCGCGCGATGATAAACAGCAGGTCCGACAGCCGGTTGAGATAGCGCGGCGCATGGGGGTTTAGCGGCGATTGCGCATGCAAATTCCACAGTGCGCGCTCGGCGCGGCGGCACACCGCGCGGGCCAGGTGCGCCGCGGCGGCGACCGGGCCGCCGCCCGGCAGTACAAATTCCTTGAGTGGCGGCAGCGTCCTGTTGAGGGCCTGCGCATCGGCTTCCAGCGCCGCCAGATGCGCATCCTTCACCATCGCGACCCCCGGCAGCGACAACTCGCCGCCCAGATCGAACAACTCGTTCTGCACCCGCGACAGCGCTGCCGCGATGGCCCGCGGAAGCCGGTGCGACAGCAGCACGCCGATCTGGCAGTTGAGCTCGTCCACCTCGCCGAGCGCGGCGATGCGTGCATCGGTTTTGGCGACGCGCGTGTTGTTGGCCAGCCCCGTCGTACCGGCGTCCCCGGTACGTGTGACGATTTTGCTTAATCGATGACCCATCTAGAACTTATTGCTCCCGAACTCATAGCCCAGCGTAACTTGGAAATTGATTTGTGGCGACGGGAAGTACGACGGCAGATCGGGGAAGGCGGCGACGCCCACTTCGGAATAGCGCTCACTCAGCAAGTTGTTGACCCTCGCCTGTGCGCGGAAACTGCCGACACGGCCGTTACCGCCGATGTTGACCACCTCATACGAGGGCAGCGGCGCAATGGTGTTGTCGAAATCGCCGCTAAAAAACCGCTCGCTGTAAGCCTGCATCTCGACGAAGGTGTTCCAATTTTTAACCGGTGACCATTCCAACCCCGCGCGGCCTTGATGTTCAGCGGTCAGCGGGATGGTTTTGCCGCTGAGGTTGCCCGACTTGGCGGTGGCGTCTATGTGCGTGTAGCAGCCGAAGGCGGTCAGAGATTCCAGCAAGGCGTAGCGCAGTTCCAATAGCACGCCGTCGCGCCGCGACTTGTCCAGATTGGTATTGCCACCGAAGAAAACAAAAAGTACCGGATCAAACACGATCTCGTTCTTCAGATCGAGACGGTACAGCAGCGCCGACAGGCTCAACCTGCGATCTTGGAATTCGATGCCGGTTTCGTAGGAATCGCCGGTCTGGGTCTTGAGATTCAGCGCCAGTCCGGTGCCCCCCGCGCCGAAAAACTCGTCCAGCTTGGCGAAGCGGAAATTGCGGTCGTGGCGCGCGAACAGTTTGAGTCCCGGCAGAATTCGCCAGTACGCGCCCAGCGAGTGCGCGACTTTTTCGTCAGTCAGCGTTTGCGTCGTTGCGAACGTAAACCCGTCACGCAGATTGTTGTGCACCTCGCCATAGCGCACCGCGGCGGTGAGGCCGACGTCTGGAATAATCGGAATCACGGCCTGAACGTAGCCGTCGTAAGTCTGCTGGTCGTTTTTCTGCGCGCCGAATGGCGACATCAGCCGGTACTCCGATACGTAGATGTCGGAGCCGACGGTGAGCTGGACGGCTTGTCCACCCCAGACCGGAATCTCACCGCTGAACCGCGGCGTTGTGCCGTAGACCCGGCGGTCCTGCGTGCCGTTGAGGCCGGTCAGCCGGAAATCGCCGTTGGCGACGCGACTGCTGACTTCGCCAACGAACGTCCAGGAATCGATCACAGCGTGCCTGACGCCAACGCGCGCGATGTCGGTTGCAGTGTTGTTGAAATCTGCCGTGGAAGCCGGGGCGGCCTGACGACGATTGGCATCGTACTGCGCCTGAAGCAACGCGCCCGGCAGTTGCAGTCGCTCGTCCTCGTGCCGTAGTTCGACAAACAACCCGCCACCCGACCAGTCGTAGTCGCCGCGGCCGCCGACGGTGTAGAGATCAAGCCGGTTATGCGCGCGATAGTTGTCCGTGTGTTGCGCATTGGCATTCAGCCCAAAGCGCAGATTCCGAGTAACCGCGTATGTGCCGCGTGCGCGATGGCCGATACGACCATAGCTGCCGCTGTTGAGCTCGACCGAGGCGCTGGTGCTGCGCGACGTGCGCGTGATGATGTTGATCACACCGCCGACAGCCTGGTCGCCGTACAGTGCGCCCGCGCTGCCCTGCAGGATTTCAATGCGCTCGACCGTGTCCAGCGGAATACTGTTGAAATCTGCCGAGGCGATGTCCGGATTATTCAGCCGGCGGCCGTCCACCAGCACCAGCGTGTTGGATGGCGCGTTCTCGCCAAAGCCGCGCAGTCCGATGTTCGGGCGGCTGCCGTCGCCGAAAAGATCCGTGACTTCCACGCCCGCGCGGCCGCGCAGCACGTCCACGACCTGCGTCGCGCCACTGCGCTCGATGTCATCACGGCTGATGACGGTCAGAAACGCGGGCGTGGT
Source organism: uncultured Gammaproteobacteria bacterium (assembly GCA_963807375.1). Taxonomy (GTDB): domain Bacteria; phylum Pseudomonadota; class Gammaproteobacteria; order Nevskiales; family Nevskiaceae; genus JACPFV01. The sequence continues at coordinate 452,078 of CAWEBP010000003.1, read as the reverse complement.
GTTGGTCGGTTGCTCGGTGCGCGTCGCGGTGACGATGATCGTCCCCAGGTCAGCGGGCTTTGATTTGGGTGATGGCGCGACAGTCTGGATTGGTGCAGCGGGTTTTCGCGGCTGGTTTTTCTTTTTTTCTTTGGGCGTAACCGCAAACGCCAAGGCAGGAACCAGCAGTGCCACAAGTGCCAATGAGCGGATGAGCATGAGTCAATCTCCCTGTGCCTGCGTCCCCGCAGGCGGATGGGTATCGAAACCGGCTTATCGCCGGGGTCTCAGGCCGGTCTCCGGACTCATGGCGTGCTGAGCGATTGCCTTCCCATCCAAACAGGACAGTGGCTGAAGAATCGCTCCGAACCATTTACCGTTGCGGGGACAGCGCCGGAATTGCAGAGACACCGGCTTCCCGTTTAACCCGTGGTGTTGAATGCCACGAGCACCTAAGTGCAGATATTTTAGCCCGGTATCATGCGCGCCATGCACAGCGAATTTCTGACAGCCGCCCTCGAAGCATCCCGCGCGGCAGGCGAGATTGTCCGCAAGGCGTATCGCGGCAACTTCACCGTGCGCACCAAGGCGGACGCCAGCCCAGTGACCGAAGTGGACGAAGCGGCGGAAGCGATGATCAAGCAGATCTTGCAATCACGCTTTCCTGCGCACGGCTTTTACGGCGAAGAATTGGGCCGCGACAACCTCGATGCGGAGTACCTGTGGCTGGTGGACCCGATTGACGGCACCAAGGCATTTGTCCGTGGTTACCCCATGTTTTCGGTCCAGATTGCGCTGATGCACAAGGGCGAGTTGGTTCTGGGTGTTTCCAATGCGCCCTGTTTCGACGGCGCGCCGGCGAAGTGATTCACGCCGAGAGGGGCAAAGGCGCCTGGCTGGCAGACCGGCGCTTGAGCGTAAGCGACATTTCTCATATCGAAAAAGCGACGCTATCCACGGGGAATCTGGCGGCACTGGCGGGCTCCGCGGCGTGGGCGCGATTAGGCTCACTGATTCCGCGTTTGCATCGCATCCGGGGCTATGGTGATTTTCTTCATTACCACCTGCTCGCCGACGGAAAACTCGATGCGGTCATCGAAACCAACGTCAACATTCTCGACATCGCTGCGCTGGTCGTCGTCGTCCGCGAGGCGGGCGGCGTATTTACGGATTTGTCCGGCAAGCCGGTGGGGTTGGATACCACCAGCGTCATGGCCGGCAATCCGGCTATGCACGCCACCGTACTCAAGGCATTGGGTTAATCGAAGACCACGGTTTTCCTGGCGTAGACCAGAATCCGGTGCTCGATATGCCAGCGCACCGCACGCGACAGCACGGTCTTTTCCAGATCGCGGCCTTTTTGTATCAGGTTCTCAAGCTGGTCACGATGCGTGACGCGCACGACGTCCTGCTCGATGATCGGCCCCTCGTCCAGATCCTCGGTGACGTAATGACTGGTCGCGCCGATCAGCTTCACGCCCTTTTCGTGCGCACGGTGATAAGGCCGGCTGCCGGCGAATGCCGGCAGGAACGAGTGGTGTACGTTGATGATGCGCGCCGGAAAACGCGCGACGAATGCCGGCGAAAGCACCTGCATATAGCGCGCCAGCACGACCAGGTTGACGCCATGCTTTTCCAGCAGCGCCAGTTGGCGTGATTCGACCTCATTCTTGCTGGCCGCGTCCATCGGTAGCTGGTGGAATGCAATGTTGTGAAATTCGGCCAGCCGACGCGCGTTCTCATGATTCGACACGATCAACGGAATATCGCAGGCCAGTTCGCCGCTGTGATGGCGGTACAGCAAGTCCGCGAGGCAGTGGTCGTATTTGGAGACGAAAATCGCCACGCGAGGTTTTTGCAACGACAGTTCGAGATGCCAGCGCATCCCGAATTTCTCCGCCAAGGGTGCGAACTGATCCGTGAAGGCGGCGCGGTCGAGCTTGAAGCCGGCAAGATCCCACTCCACCCGCGTAAAAAACAGGTCGGCGTCCTGATGCTGGTCGGCGTGCAGGATGTTGGCGTTATGCGCATAGAGGAAATCCGCAACGGTGGCGACGATGCCCTTGCGGTCCGGGCAGTCGATCAACAGGATCGCGGTCGCCTTCACGCCAGTTCCGGTTGCGAGTTCTTCAGGCTGATGATGGGCCAGCCGCGGTGTACGGCTTCTTCGCGCAATACCGCATCCGGATCGACCGCGACCGCGGTTTGCGCGGCACGCAGCAGCGGCAGATCGTTGCGCGAATCGCTGTAAAACGTGACCTGCGCGGTGCGGCCCGCCAGCCATTCGTTGAGGCGCGTGAGCTTGCCTTCGCGATAGCACGGCGTACCCGCGATACGGCCCGTATAGCGGCCGTTCACGTGATCCGGGTCGGTGGCCAGAAGGGTTTGCACATTCAGCCGCTGCGCGATGGGCTCGGTGATGAAGCGCGAGGTGGCGGTGAGGATCATCAGCTCGTCGCCCTGCGCACGGTGTTTTTCGATCAGGGGCTGGGCGCCAGGGGCGATGACCGGTTCGATCTTCTCGATGAGAAAGCGCGGCCGCAATGCCGCCAGCGGATCGTGTCCGTACTTCACCAGAGGCGCCATCGAAAACGCCGCGAAGGCGTGAATGTCGAGCCGCCCGGCGACATAGTCCTCGTAGTAGCGCTGGTTTTCGCGCGCGTAGAAGTCCGCATCAACCAGCCCCTGTTCGACCAGAAACTGGCCCCACAATAAATCGCTGTCGCCCCTCAGCAGCGTATGGTCGAGATCGAAAATGGCGAGACGCATGGCGTTATCGGAAAAGGCCGGGCCGCGGCGGGTCCGGATTTTGTCAGGATGACACACAAAATTATCGTTCAGCTTTCTATAATCTGGAGGAGCTAAATTTTCGAGGTGTCGCGTGGTGGATGTCGAGGGCTACCGCCCCAACGTCGGCATTGTGCTGGCGAATGGGCGCGGACAGTTGCTGTGGGCCAAGCGCGTGCGCATGGACGCGTGGCAATTTCCGCAGGGCGGCATCAATCCCGGCGAGACGCCCGAGCAGGCCATGTTCCGCGAACTGAACGAGGAGCTGGGGCTGGAACCGCCGGACGTGCAGGTGCTCGGCGGCACCCAGGGCTGGCTGCGTTATCGCCTGCCGCCCCGTTTTCTGCGCCGCGGGCGAGTTCCGCTGTGCATCGGCCAGAAGCAGAAATGGTTTGCCTTGCGCCTGGTTTCGACTGAGGACCGTGTGCGCTTTGATCGCGGCCACAAACCCGAGTTTGAACATTGGCGCTGGGTCGATCCCACGCTGCCGCTGCGCGAGGTCGTGTCGTTCAAGCGCGACGTGTACCTCGCCGCCATCGAGGAGCTACATCCGTTTTTGCAAGCACCGCGACAAACCGCGGCGCCCGTCGCGTCAGAAGAAACGGTATTCAAAACCGCCTTGGAATAGCTGCGGCGTGCCGGGCAGGATGCCGCGCGTGCGATCGACGATGTAGCTTTCGTCCAGGAGATTCTTCGCGGCGAGGAACAGGGTGACGTTCAGCGGCCGGATCGTGTAGTTCGCGGCCGCGTTGACCACGGTGTAGCTGTGGATGCGCCCGGCTTGCCCGTTGCCCGCAAACGGCGCATCGACGGTGTTGGCGAAATCGCTGAATTGGTCGTCCACGTAAACCGTTTCAATGCGCGCGTCGAAGCCTTGGCGGTTTTCCACTCCCACGGTTGCGGTGACCAGGGTATTCGGCGCGTAGGGCAGGCGGTTGCCGGGGGCGCTGCCAGGAACATTGCCGCCGACGCAGCCCGCGGCGCCAGGTGGTATGCAGGACAACACCGTGGTCTGGTCGGCGGTCGCCAGGATCGTCACGGCCAATTGCACGAAAGGGTTCACGCTCAGGCCGACAAAATCACCAATGTCCGCGCGACCCGCCAGCTCAAAGCCCTGATACAGGGTTCCGCCGACCGCCAGCGGCGTGCTGCCACCGGCAATGGAGCCCACCGCGATCTGGCGGCGAAAATCATTGCGGAACATCGCGAACTCCAGCACCAGCCCCTGCGCCGGGCGTGACCGAACCCCGACTTCGGCGTTCAGGCTTTCCTCGGCGTCGAGGTCTGCGACGCTGCCGTTGGTGTTGCTGATCAGGTCTTCGGTGCGCGGTGGCGCGAAGCCGCGATGCACGCCGCCAAAAAGCGTGGTGCTTTCGTCGGGCGTGTACGTCACGCCCAGGCTGGGGATCACTTCATCAATCGTCGTGCCGCCGCGCGCGCCGGTTAAGAGATTTCTGCGGCCGTAGTCGACGTGCTCCAGTCGCACGGCCGGCGTAATGGCGAAATCGCCAAAATCAAACTGGTTCTGGACAAACATCGAAAACACCTCGGCGCGGCGTTCGTTGTCCTCCACCAGCACGCCGTTGCGCGCGGTCGGGGCTGCCGCATTTTTCTGCTGGCGATCCTGCACTTCATAATAAAACCGCGTGCCGACCAGAAGCTCGTTTTCCGCGCCAAACAGGTCGTGCAGGTAAGTCATGCGCGGTTCGATGCCTGCGGTGCCGTACTCGCGGATGCGCCCCTGCGCGGAAGCGCAAGCGTCCACGTCAACGGCCGTCCCCGCCAGGCGTGCCGCGGTGAATGCGCCACCGCACTGGGCATCGGTGGTGGTACTGGCCTGGCGCCACCAGTCACGGTTGGTGTGGTTGTAATAGGCGCTGGTCTGGAAACTCAGTGCCGGGCCCAGCGTCCACTCGTGCGTAAACGAAACGCCCTCGCGAAGCAGGTCGAAGGTGTCGTTCTTGAACGGGTTGTAGCGCAGGCCAAAATTGCGCGCTTCGGCATCGGTGATGCCGCTGTACGTGATCTGCGACCCTTCACTGTAAATGTTGATGCGTGCGGTGAGCGCATGCTCCGGGGCGAGCTGGAACACACCCTTGAGATTGGCGTCATTGAGCTGCGATCGGACGTTGTCGCGCGCGCCGTCGCCGGACTTGCGCACGAAATCAAACAGCAGACCATTGCCTCCGACCTGAAGATGAGTATTGAAATAATCCCGGCTGCCGAATGTGCTGGTGACACTGGCGGTGAATTCCTGCGGCGGCGCGGGCGTGATGTAGTTAACGACGCCGCCCAAGGTCTGCGGCCCATAAATGTTCTGCCCAGCGCCCTTGAGCACTTCGATGCGGTCGAAACGCTCGACCGGTGGGTGATAGTAACTTTCGTTGGCGCCATAGGGCGCGAAAGTCAGTGGGATGCCATCTTCGAGCAGCAGAATCTTGGTGGAGCGTGTCGGGTTGAGTCCACGGATGCTGATATTGGGCCGCAGGCCAAAGCCTTCTTCGTCGCGTACGTTGACACCCGCCACTTTGCGCAGCGCCTCGTTGGAGGTGAATACCCGGCTGTTGTGCAGGGTTTTTTGATCAATCACCTGCGCCGAACCTGGCAGGTCCTGGCTTTTTTCCCGCGTTCCGACGATCTCCAGCACCGGCATTTCCACCGGCTTGAGCTCGGGCGTAGGCGCAGCTTTTACCGCGGCCGGCGCCGGCGCTCGGACCTTGTTTTTCGGCTTCACGGGCTGGGCTTGGGCTGCCAGCGGCAGCAAGGCGAATACCGCAACGAAACCAGCCAGACGGCGACGAACCATGAAAACGTCCCTGTTTTTTAGTAATGAGAAAGATTCTTAAAAAGACTTTAGCGGGTTATTTGGCAATTGACAATCATTATCATTTGCTTTTAATCTGACACCTCCATGTATATCTGCGTCTGCAAGGCGGTTAAAGACCGGCATATCCGCGAGGCGGTGCGCGCCGGAGCCTGCTCGTTGCGCGAGCTGTCGCGCGACTTGGGCGTCGGCACCGGCTGCGGCAAATGTGTTCCGTACGCTCAGGAAGTGGTCGCCGAAGAGCTGATGCGAGGCGCGATGCAAATGACCGCTGGCGGCCGACGCGCATGAGAATCGCAAGCAGAATCAATTAAATAATCAAATAAAAACAATAAGTTAGTAATAAATATCGGTTATACTCCCGCCGCACTTTCTAGCGGAGGTTCTCATGCGCGGCGATCCAAAAGTCATTGAATTCCTCAACCTGGCCCTGAAAAACGAGTTGACCTCGATCAACCAGTATTTTCTGCACGCACGCATGCTCGGCAACTGGGGCCTGAAGAAACTCGAAAAGCACGAGTACGAAGAATCCATCGACGAGATGAAGCACGCCGACAAACTGTGCAAGCGCGTGCTGTTCCTCGAGGGCCTGCCCAACCTGCAGGATCTCGGCAAGCTGTTCATCGGCGAAAACGTGCCGGAGATCCTGGCGGCCGACTTAAAGCGCGAAAAAGAAGCGCACCCGATGTACAAGGAAGCCATCGCGCACTGCGAAAAAGTCGGTGACTACGTTACGCGCGAGCTATTGGCCGAAATCCAGAAGAGCGAAGAAGAGCACATCGACTGGATCGAAGAACAGATCGGCCTGGTGGAGAAGGTCGGTTTGCAGAACTACCTGCAAAGCCAGATGAAGTCGGATGCTTAGGCGGGCTTCAGCACCGCGAGGCACACCAGCGCGATCAGGAACACCGCCGGGATTTCGTTGATCCAGCGGTAGAACCGCGCGTTGCGCTTGTTGCGAAAGTTGCTGAAATCCTTCATCAGGAACCTCAACCAGAGGTGATAGCCGATCAGCGCCAGGGCCAGCGCCGCTTTGGCATGCAGCCAGAACGATTGCACCGGCCAGAACGCCAGCCATAACGCCACGCCCAGCGCGATCGTTCCCGACATGCCGACGCTCATGAGGCGGAACAGGCGACGCTCCATGGTGCAGAAGCGTGCATAGCCGGCGGCGTCGGACGTTTCGCAGTGGTAGACGAACAGGCGCGGCAGATAAAACAGCCCGGCAAACCAGGTCACCATAAAAATCACATGAAACGCTTTGATCCAGAGCATGCTCGGCTCGTCATTCCGCGACTGAGGCTCTATTATCGCCGCCTCGTTTGCCGAGCGTTTCACCATGATTGACGTCGCGATCGTCGGAGGCACCGGCTACACCGGAGCGGAGTTGCTGCGCCTGCTGGCGATGCATCCGCAGGCGCGGGTGCGGGTGCTGACTTCGCGTCAGGAATCCGGCAAGCGGGTTGATCATGTGTTCCCCCACTTGCGTGGTATTACCAGCGCCGTCTTCAGTGCGCCCGACGTCGCCGCGCTGGCGCAATGCCAAGCGGTTTTTTTTGCAACGCCACACGGCACCGCCATGCAGATGGCCCCTGGACTGCTTGAGCGTGGCGTCAAGGTCATTGATCTGTCCGCGGACTTTCGGCTGAAAGATGCGGTTATTTTCAAGCAGTGGTACGCGCACGAACACAGCGCACCCGCATTGCTCGGGCAAGCGGTTTACGGATTGCCCGAGATCAATCGCGCGATGATCAAAACCGCGCATCTGGTTGCCGCCCCGGGTTGTTACCCGACTTCGGTGCAGCTGGGATTTCTACCACTGCTCGAACAAAAACTGCTGCAGCCCGGAAGCCTGGTTGCGGATTGCAAATCCGGGGTCAGCGGCGCAGGCCGTGAACTGAAGCTGGGCTCGCTGTACGGCGAAGCGGCGGAATCGTTCAAGGCCTATGGCGTGGGCGGGCACCGCCACCAGCCGGAGATAGAACAGGGGCTTTCCGGCATTGCCGGCGTCTCGACGGCGCTGACGTTCGTGCCGCATCTGGTGCCCATGATCCGCGGCATTCACGCCACACTCTACGCGCGACTGAATAAGTCCGGCGCAGACGTGCAAGCCTTGTACGAAAAACGGTTTTCCGGTGAGCCGTTTATCGATGTATTGCCTGCAGGCTCGCACCCGGAAACGCGCAACGTGCGCGGCACCAACCGTTGCCAGATCGCGGTGCATACGCGGGGTGAAACGGTGGTGGTGCTGGCAGTCATCGACAATTTGGTGAAAGGCGCGGCGGGTCAGGCCGTGCAGTGTTTCAATTTGATGTTCGGGCTCGAAGAATCGCTGGGCCTGCACTCACCCGCCGTCTGGCCCTAGGCGATGGCGTTAAAGCCCGAGCGCGGCCTGCTGCACAAGGTCGTGATCACGCCGCATCGGCCGGGGCTGCGCGCCGCGCTGATTGCAGGGGCCGTGGCGGCACTGGCGCTCGGAGCCTGGCTTTTATATGCCTATGCGCGCGCAACGACCGTGTCGGATTTCGAGCGCGCCCAGACCGAGCGCGACCAGTTGCTGGGCGAACGGCGGCAATTGACGCGTGATTTGCGCGCCGCGCGCGAACAGATCGGGACCCTCAAAGAACAGAATGTTTATCTCGAACGTTCGCAGAAAATCGATACGCAGTCCTGCGAATCGGTGAAAGCCTCGCTGGCCGGCCTGCAGAAACAAGCCTCCGACTTGCGTGAACAGGTCGCGTTCTACCGGGGCATCGTTTCGCCTGATGCGTCGCAGACCGGGGTGCGGGTTTACGAGCTGAAAATGACCCCGCTGACCGAGCGCGGCCACTATCGCTACGAGCTGGTGCTGATCCAGTCGGTGCGTCACGACCGGCGGATTTCGGGGCAGGTGGAAGTTATCCTGCGCGGCAGCGGCGTTTCGCGGTCACTGCGCCTGTCGGAGTTGGCGCCTGCTCAGCCCTTGAACTTCTCGTTCAAGTATTTTCAGGAGTTCGCCGGCGAATTCCGCCTGCCTGCCGGGTTCCAGCCTAGCCGTGTGGTGGTCGAAGTGGTGCCCGAGGGGGGTGGACAGAAGATTGAGGACGACTTTGATTGGGCTAAGATACTCAATACGACTTTGCAGAAGAGGCCCTGACATGGCGAAGAATTTCTGGACCGGAGAAGCGCAAACCAGTTCGACCTCGGTGGATACGCTGATTGGCCGGCAGACCGAAGTGTTGGGCGATGTGCGTTTTTCCGGCGGCTTGCATGTGGATGGCAAGATCATCGGCAAGGTGATCGCCACGTCCGACAAGGGCGCCACGCTGTCCGTCAGTGAGGCGGGCATCGTCGAAGGCGATGTGCGCGCTCCCAAGATCGTACTCAACGGCCACGTGCACGGCGATGTCATTTCCAGCGAAAGCCTGACACTTGGCGCGCGGGCGCGCATCTCGGGCAGCGTCTATTACAAAAACGTCGAAATGATGAGCGGCGCCGTAATCAATGGCCAGCTGGTGCATGAAGGCGACGAGGCGATGGCCGCGCCGCGTGCCCTCAACGATGCGCGGATCCAAGGGGATTCCGCCGACATCAAAATCAAGAACCTCGCCTGATTCCCATGCAAGCCGCGACCGCCACTCCTGTAATTTTCACCGAAGCCGCCGCGCTGAAAGTGCGCGCGCTGCTCGATGAGGAGCAGGATCATGAGCAGAAGCTGCGGGTGTTCGTGACCGGCGGCGGCTGCTCGGGTTTTCAGTACGGTTTCAAGTTCGAAAAAAACACCGAGGCCGACGACACCGTGGTCGAAAAACTGGGCGTGACGTTGCTGGTCGACCCGATGAGCCTGCAATATCTCACCGGCGGCGAAATTGACTACAAGGAAGACGTGCAAGGCGCCCAGTTCGTCATCCGCAATCCCAATGCGAGTACCACTTGCGGCTGCGGAAACTCGTTTTCGGTCTGATTTCGGTACACCCGCCTGAGCCGTTTTCAGGCCACTCTGGATGCCTCATCAAAACACAGTGGTACTAAAAGTGTACCGCTGTGATTTTTTACTTGGCCGAAAAACGGACTAAAAACGTCTCAGGCGGGTAGCGGCTACGCAGGGTAAATTCCGCCCAGAATTGCCTTGGCGGAGGCTCCAGTGACCGCCGGCAGGTTCCCTGGCAGTCCGTTCAGCGTTCGCATCGCCAGCCAGGCGAACGCCGTGGCCTCGACCCATTGTGGATCCAGACCATGGGCAGCGGTGAGTTCAACGACTTTATTGGGCAGCAGTTCAGTCAGCCGCTGTACCAGATAGCGATTGCGAGCCCCGCCGCCACACAGAAGCACGCGCACGGCGCGCGGCGCGTGCCGCGAAACTGCGTCGGCGACGCTGCGTGCGGTCAATTCGCAAAAGCTGCGCTGCACGTCGGCGGGATTCAAGGTATCCAGTTTCGGAAACAGCGCGCGACATTGCGGCAAATTGAAATCGCCCCGGCCGGTACTCTTGGGTGGCCGGCGCGCAAAATACGGCTGAGCCATCAGGCTCGCCAGCAGGGCGTCATGGATCTGCCCCCCCTGCGCCCACGTGCCGTTTTCGTCGTAGGGTTTGCATAGTTTTTCGACTATCCATTCGTCCATCAACGCGTTGCCAGGACCCGTATCAAAGCCCAGCACGCCGGCATCAATGCCGGGCAGGTACGTCAAATTGGCGATGCCGCCGATGTTGACCACGGCGCGCGCCTCGTCCGCCGCAGAAAACTGCGCCTGATGAAACGCCGGCACCAGGGGTGCGCCCTGGCCACCCAGCGCTACATCCTTGCGGCGGAAATCAGCAACCGTGGTAATGCCGGTCTGTGCTGCTATCCGATTGGGGTCGCCGAGCTGCAACGTGACCGCCGGCGTGCGGTCCGGGGCGTGTAATACCGTTTGGCCATGACTGCCGATCGCATGAATTTGCGCCGCGGTACAGGCGCTTGCTTCCAGCACACGGAGCGCAGCCTGTGCGAAAACGTCGGCGACCTGCGCATCGAGCGCACTCACTTCGGCGAGCGGCGCGGCGGGTTGATTGACCAACTGCATCAGCCGCTCGCGCAGCCATGCTGGGTAAGGCTGCGAATGCATGCCCCTCACCTGCACCAGACGTTGATCGCGGAACTCGCAAATTGCCGCATCCACGCCATCCATGCTGGTGCCCGACATCAGGCCCAGATACAGCGCGGTATTCACAGCCTTTTGTATTAGCGCGCGGCCTTGGCGGGCTTGAGGCCGGCCTGTGCAAACTGGTTGCGACCCAGATTGTCGATCTGCGCCAGCAACGGCGCCGTGGTTACCTTGAATTGCGTCAGCAGGGTACGTGCCAGCGGATTGGCGCGCGGCAAGGTGACTTTGGCCGGGTTCTTGTGGATGCCGTTAAGGCGGAATTCGTAATGCAGGTGCGGGCCGGTTGCAAGACCGGAGCTGCCGACATAACCGATCACCTGGCCCTGCCGCACGCGCGAACCGACGCCCAGACCCGAGCGGTAATTCGACATATGGGCATACAGGGTTTCAACCGCGGCGCCATGCTTGACCACGATCACCTTGCCGTAGCCGCCCTTGACGCCCTTGAATGCGATACGGCCGTCGCCCGCGGACTTGATGGGTGTGCCCCTGCCGGCGGCGTAATCCACGCCCTTGTGCGCACGGATGCGGTTGAGCACCGGGTGCCAGCGGGCCAGATTGAACCCCGAACTGATGCGTGCAAAATCCAGCGGTGTGCGCAGAAATGCCTTGCGCAGCGACTGGCCCTGCGGGCTGTAGTAAGCCGATGTGCCGTCCGGCGAGGCGAAGCGTACCGCGCGGTGGGACTGGCCTTCGTTGACAAATTCGGCCGCGAGAATTTCGCCGTCGCGCAGTTTCTTGCCGTCTTTGTACAGCTGCTCATAGATAACGGTAAAGCGGTCGCCGCGCCGCAGGTCGAGCGCAAAGTCAACGTCATAGCCGAAGATGTCGGCCATTTGCATGATCAGCGTATTGGACAGGCCTGCGGTGAGGCCCGCGGAGAACAATGAGCTGGTAATCACGCCGGTGGCGTGAACCGGGCGGCGTTCAATCGTGGCCTCCAGCGTCAGCGCCTCAAAGCGGCCCGCTTCGCGGCGCACGTGCAGCGTACGGCGATCGTCAAACGCGTAGGTGAGTTCGGCGAGCTGGTCGCCTTCCTTGCGCATGCGCAACACATCGCCGGCCTTGATTTTCTTGAGCCGAAGCGCGTCGCCGCTCAGCTTGAGAATGGCGATCCAATCCTCCGGCGGCAGCAACTCGTTCTCAAATACGTTGGAAAGGCTTTGACCCGATTTGACCGTAATCGAGCGCCAGGCGCTCGCGGCAGGAAGCGGCAGCGATTCGCCAGCGTCGCGAGTTTCAGAAAGGTCGTCGAAGGGCGGCAGTTTCTCGGACATTTCCTTCGCGGCGGCCGCCGGCACGATTCCAGCGGCGGTCACGGCAACGGGGGGTGCGGCCGTGCCGCCGCGCGTAAACAACACCGC
>CAWEBP010000003.1:0-435000 GCA_963807375.1 uncultured Gammaproteobacteria bacterium | reverse complement strand
TCCGTACGCCTGCGAAGGTGAACCGTAAGGTTTGCTGGAGGTATCAGAAGTGCGAATGCTGACATGAGTAACGATAATGCAGGTGAAAAACCTGCACGCCGTAAGCCCAAGGGTTCCTGCGCAACGTTATTCGGCGCAGGGTGAGTCGGATCCTAAGGCGAGGCCGAAAGGCGTAGTCGATGGAAAGCGGGTTAATATTCCTGCACTTGTTATTGCTGCGATGGGGTGACGGAGAAGGTTAGGTCGGCCGGCTGTTGGATGCCGGTTTAAGCGTGTAGGAAGATCTCTTTGGCAAATCCGGGAGGTCAATTCTGAGACGTGAACACGAGGCTCTTCATAGAGCCGAAGTGGCTGATACCCCGCTTCCAGGAAAAGTCTCTAAGCTTCAGGCAGTAAGAATCCGTACCCCAAACCGACACAGGTGGGCGAGGAGAGTATCCTCAGGCGTTTGAGACAACTCGGGTGAAGGAACTCGGCAAATTAGTGCCGTAACTTCGGGATAAGGCACGCCCGTTCTAGGTGAAGGCGCACAGCCGGAGCCGAAACGGGTCGCAGTGAAGAGGGGGTTGCGACTGTTTATCAAAAACACAGGACTCTGCAAACACGAAAGTGGACGTATAGGGTCTGACGCCTGCCCGGTGCTGGAAGGTTAAGTGATGGGGTCAGCCGCAAGGCAAAGCTCTTGATCGAAGCCCCAGTAAACGGCGGCCGTAACTATAACGGTCCTAAGGTAGCGAAATTCCTTGTCGGGTAAGTTCCGACCTGCACGAATGGCGTAACGACAGCCCCACTGTCTCCATCCGAGGCTCAGTGAAATTGAAATCGCTGTGACGATGCAGTGTTCCCGCGGCAAGACGGAAAGACCCCGTGAACCTTTACTACAACTTTACACTGGACTTTGAATTTGTTTGTGTAGCATAGGTGGGAGCCTTTGAAGTGCTGGCGCTAGCTGGCGTGGAGGCACCATTGAAATACCACCCTGATAATTTCGAAGTTCTAACCTCGTCCCGTTAATCCGGGACAGGGACATTGTATGGTGGGTAGTTTGACTGGGGCGGTCTCCTCCCAAAGAGTAACGGAGGAGTGCGAAGGTTGGCTCAGCGCGGTCGGAAATCGCGCTTTTGAGTGCATAGGCATAAGCTAGCTTGACTGCGAGACAAACAAGTCGAGCAGAGTACGAAAGTACGGTCTAAGTGATCCGGTGGTTCTGTATGGAAGGGCCATCGCTCAACGGATAAAAGGTACTCCGGGGATAACAGGCTGATTCCTCCCAAGAGTCCACATCGACGGAGGAGTTTGGCACCTCGATGTCGGCTCATCTCATCCTGGGGCTGTAGCAGGTCCCAAGGGTCCGGCTGTTCGCCGGTTAAAGAGGTACGCGAGCTGGGTTCAGAACGTCGTGAGACAGTTCGGTCCCTATCTGCCGTGGGCGTTCGAGATTTGAGAGGAGCTAACCTTAGTACGAGAGGACCGGGTTGGACGTACCTCTGGTGTTCCGGTTGTCACGCCAGTGGCATCGCCGGGTAGCTATGTACGGACGGGATAACCGCTGAAAGCATCTAAGCGTGAAGCCCACCTCAAGATGAGATCTCGCTGGAGCTTTAAGCTCCCTGTAGGGCCCTAGTAGACTACGAGGTTGATAGGCGCGGTGTGGAAGGCCAGTAATGCGCTGGAGCTAACGCATACTAATTGCCCGTGAGGCTTGACCATATAACGCTCAAGCATTTTTTTGATGTCAATCACATTTGGTATTGAGTGATCGCCGCTATACAGATTTGTTGTTCAACTACTAACCTTTCAATTTGATTTGAGCCTGTGAGCTCAAATCACGCCAGTTTGCCTGGCGACTTTAGCGAGTTGGAACCACCCGTTCCCATCCCGAACACGGAAGTGAAACGACTCAGCGCCGATGATAGTGTGGCCCTGCCATGTGAGAGTAGGTCACTCGCCAGGCTCCAAATGACGAAGCCCCCGACCGCAAGGTCGGGGGCTTTTTCTTTGATGGAGCCGATTCCGGTGACCTGGAATCGGAACGTTTATTTACGCGCTTTATAATCCCGGAAAGGCGATGCCCGGGAACGCATCGGGCGCTTCGCCATCGCTGCAGGCGTTGAACACGCGAACGGTGGTGAATACACCGGCGACCCCTGGGCTTGCGGCCGCTTCAACAGAGTCGAATGGCGCTGTGGTCTGGCCACCGAAGTACAGACGACCGTCGGGTGCCAGCAATCCGGCCACATCGGCATACAGCAGGCCATCGAAAGTGTACTGATCTACCTGTGTAGCGCCAAGAAAGGTAGTGATGATGATGGCAGGAAGGACGGCGTCGGCAGATACCGGTAGCGGAGTGCCGACTGGGAACTCCACCGTGGCGCCGGCCACTCCACCCGCTGGGAATGCGACGCCGGGCTGAGCCGTAACGCGAATTGCTGCTTCTCCCAGTAGCAGGCCGAGAGTCAGGTTGATCTGGCCGAAACTTTCCGGATCGCCATCGATGACATTTGCCTCATTGGCCAATGTGCATCCAAGGCATTCCGCGCTCACGCGCGTACTGACCGTCGTTCCGCCACCCAGGATCGGCACCAGACATTTGCCGATAGGGCTTGGCCCGGGAGGAGGCGCAGGCGGCGGTGCTGGCGGCGGTGCAGGAGCCGGAGGCGGCGGTGCAGGAGCCGGAGTGCTGCCACCGCCTTGAGCGATGCATCCCGTTAGCAATACGGCGAGCAGCAGAAAAGTGCTTGTAAGACGAGCTCGTAGATTGCGTGGCATGTCGTGCGCTCCTTAATTCTGTATTCTTAGTTCAACACGACGGTTGAGTTCGCGGCCATCGCTGGTGCCGTTGGTCGTAATGGGCTCGCTTTCGCCATATCCCTTTGCAGTCATGCTTTCGGCCATTACGCCCGACTCGATCAGATAAGTGACCACGGATTTAGCCCGACGCTCTGAAAGGTCCTGGTTATAGGCGTCCTCTCCGATGGAGTCGGTGTGGCCCGCGACCACCACAATCATGTCCGGATAGCGTTTCATCAGCGGTACGACCAGTTCGTCAAGAACGGTTTTTGCATTGGCAGTGAGCCGGTCCTCGTTGAACTCAAAAGTCACGCCCTTGAGTTGGATGATCTTCGGCAGCGGACAGCCCCTTCCATCAACGCGGGTGTTGGCTGGCGTCTCAGGACACTGGTCAACATCGTCGATTACGCCATCGCCATCACTGTCATAGAGTCCAGTGGGTACTTCTCGTACCAGCTGGACCACGCGAACCGGCTCGTTAGGAGTTGCCGGCACTTCCACCCTGTGGAAGAGCGGAATCTCGAGGCCGAGCGCAAAGCGGTAATCCAGATACTGGCCCTTCGAGTTATTGGGGAACTGGTCCTTGAAGTCGTAAACCGCACGCGCTTCGGCGCGCAGCGCAAGGCCGGTATCGGTCAGCGGAGGTGTGACAACACCAAAACCCGCGTTCACGAAAAAGTTAACTTCGTCCAGGTCGTCGGGGACCACGTCGTTGTAAACGCCGCCGCCGCCGGCCAGAGCAAAGAGCGTGAATTCCTCGCGATCGCCAAAAGAAAGCGTCAGATCGAGTCCCAGCCCAGGACGATAGTAGTCGGCGAAATTGGGTGTGTCAGTTTCAAAGACGTCGCCGAAGGCATGGAATTCAAAACCCAGCCCGCTCTCGAAGGTGGTGCCATATATTGCGCTCGCGCCATAACCATTGTCGGCCAAGCCACGAGAGTTGTCGCCCCAGGTGTACGCACCCATGACGTCGATATAGTTGGCCTTACGACCCGACATTTTCAGCATCGAAGGGATTCCCGAGAAAAAACTGGTTTCTTCTCCGGTGGTGGAAGTCTGCGCGGGTGGCTGCGTAACGGGCCACTGAGTAGCAGTCCCGAGGCCGTCCAGATCGTCTGGCGGCGCTTCATCGGCTAACGCTGAATTCGTGAAAAAAGCCGAGCACGCGGCGACAAACAACACGGTTGAAATACGCATGACTTCCCCTTTTTTGAGCATGGAACAAGACACTTCAGTTCTTCTGATCGTTAAGATCCGGAGACTGTTTCCCTGAGACACAGCAAGATTTACACCATTCTGGCCCTAAGCTCAAGGCACAGTGGGTCAACCCCAGTATTAATTATCTACATATTGCTAATCCACACTGGCTAGGCAGCAGCGCGCTTTGCCTTGAGTTCCTCATGCTTCTTCCGGCTGGGCAAGATGCCCATGAACTTGCAGATGATTCCGAGCATGATCTCGTCGGCGCCGCCGCCGATCGACATCAGCCGGGTGTCGCGATAGGCGCGCGTCACGTGCGATTCCCACATGTACCCTTGTCCGCCCCAGAACTGCAGGCAGGTGTCGGTGACTTCACGTGCAACCCGGCCGGCTTTCAGTTTGGCCATGGAAGCCAATTGCGTTGCGTCGCGGCCCGCGATGTATTCGTCGCAGGTGTAATAAACCAAAGCGCGCAGTGACTCGACCTCGGTTTTCAGTTCGGCGAGGCGAAAGTGCACGTACTGATTGTCGAGTACCGATTGGCCAAACGCCTGGCGCTGGCGCGTGTAATCAATGGTTTCGGAAATGATGTTGCTCAGTCCTTCGATCGAGCTGGCGGCGCCGAACAGACGCTCCTCCTGGAATTGCAGCATCTGATACATGAAGCCCATACCTTCCTGGCCGATCAGGTTGCGCTTCGGGACGCGTACGTTGTCGAGAAAAATCATCGCGGTGTCCGAGGCGCGCATGCCAAGCTTATCGAGCTTGGTTTTACGGTCGATGCCTTTGGCGTCCATCGGCACGATGATCAGACTTTTGTTCTGGTGCACCTTGCCTTCACCGGTATTGACCAACATGCAGGCCCAGTCCGATTGCGTGCCGTTGGTGATCCACATCTTTGAGCCGTTGATGACGTAATCACCGCCTTCCTTGCGGGCGCTGGTTTTGATGCTGGCGACATCGGAGCCGGCACCGGCTTCCGACACCGCGATTGAAACCACCATGTCGCCGGCAATTGCCGGAGCGAGATATTCCTTCTTGAGTTCGTCGGAGCCGAAGCGAGCCAGCGAGGGCGTCGCCATGTCTGTTTGCACGCCAACGCCCATCGGCACCGAACCGCCGTGACTGGTCCCCAGCGCCAGCGCAAACATCAACTCATAAGAGTAGTCGAGCCCCATGCCGCCATAGGCTTCGGGCTTGTTGATGCCAAGCAAGCCGAGCTGCCCCATTTTTTTGAGTACCTGATGCGCGGGCCAAATGCCGGCTTTTTCCCATTCTTCGACGTGAGGGTTGATTTCGTCGTCGACAAATTTCTTGACCGTTCGGTACAGCTCTTTATGCTCGTGCGTAATATTCATTACCAAATCCTCGTCAAGAGTTTCAAACTGACCGTGCAAATTACACCTTTCGTCCAGCGTGCGCCAGACAATCTATAAGTAACAAGTATTACTGATTGACCGGTATCGCCACCTCAAACAACAGGGGCCAGCATTTTCCCGTGAGCAGAAAATGGCCGGTGCGCGGGTCATAGGCAATTCCATTGAGCACGTGTTCGCCAGCGTCCCAGCCCACCGGCTTGTCAAACCGACCGCGCAATGCTGAAAAATCCAGCCAGGCGCGCACCGCCCCGCTCGCGGGGTCAATCACCGCAATCCGGTCGCTGTGCCAGAGATTGGCCCATACATAGCCGCGCGCAAATTCGAGTTCATTCAGCCCTTCGACGGCACGACCTTGATCGTGCACGGCAACGCTCGCGATTTCGCTCAGGCGTTGCGGATCAATAAAGCGCAATCGAGAAGTGCCGTCGCTGAGAATCAGTCGGGCACCATCCGTGGTCAGGCCCCAGCCCTCGCCCGAATAGTGAAATTGTCCTTGAAGTTGCAGCGCCTGGTTGTAGATCAACCCAATGCCGTTGAGCCACGTGAGCTGAAAGATGCGCGCACCGATGGATGCAACACCTTCACCAAAATATTTTCTGTCCAGTGGCTTGCGCCGCAGTGATTTTCCGGTGCGCCAATTTTTTTCTATCAGCGCGGATCGTCCGTAGTGACCGGTACTTTCAATCAGCCGCTCGCCGATCAGCAGGAGTCCTTGCGTCGAGTCGCCTATGTCGTGTGGATACTCGGCGATGACTTCGTATCGCCACGTCGATGCGCTTCGCGCCGCTTCAACTGCGTCCGCGAATCCGCCAAAAGTCCCCAAAAAAAGTATGGCGAGTGCCGCGGCTGAGAATTTCATCGGTTTGAACCAGTTGATATTTGGAAATTTATCCGTCACATTGTCACTGCGGTGACGCGTCTTCAATTTTGAAACGCTCACGGTTAGGTACTCAATCCATCACCAAGGGGAATCAACGATGGCAAAGAAGAAAGCGAAGAAGGCAACAAAAAAAGCCGTAAAGAAAAAGCGGTAGTCATTTATGAAAGCGGGCGGCAGATAATTTCGCCGCCCGCTTTTGCTTTTCAGGGCACCCGCAGCCCAACCGCATCGCCCGATCCCATTCCTGGCGAGATGCGTAGAGCCGAATCCTTCCCCATCTGAGCGCTCCATGATTCGCAGCATGACTGGTTTTGCGCGAAGCGAGGCCAACTTGCCCGCCCACCACCTGAGCTGGGAATTACGCTCGGTCAATCACCGCTATCTGGATATCCAGTTCAAGCTGCCCGAGGATTTTCGCGCGCTCGAGCAGGAATGGCGCACGCTGGCCGCGTCGCAGGTCAGTCGCGGAAAGTTCGAATGTGCGTTACGGGTGACGGCGTCGGAGACCGCGGCGAACACGCTGCAGATTGACGAAGCGCGGGTGCGTGCGCTCAAGCAGGCGCTGACGGCGCTGACGAACATTCTGCAAACGACGGCCGCGCCGGATCCGGTGCGGGTTCTGGGACTGCCCGGGGTGCTGACGCAACCTCAGGCCGATACCGGCGCACTGCACGATGCCGCGCGACGGCTTTTTTTACAGGCACTGGGCGAGTTCAACCACGCCCGCGAGCGTGAAGGCGCTCGCGCCGGCGAGCACCTGCAGGATCGATCACTAAAGCTGGAGCAGTTGGCGGGCCAGGTGAAGCTGCGCTATCCGCTGGTACGAACCCTGTGGATCGACAGGATGCGCCAGCGTTGCGCCGATCTGGGGGTGGAAGTCGAGCCGCAGCGATTGGCGCAGGAAGTGGCGATTGCGTCACAGCGCCTGGATGTCGATGAGGAGCTCTCGCGCCTGGCCTCTCACCTGGTTGAACTGCGCGGGGCGCTCAGCGGTCAGGAGCCGTCTGGGCGCCGTCTGGATTTCCTGATGCAGGAATTCAACCGCGAAACCAATACCATCGCCTCGAAATCGCAGGATGCCGAGATGACGAAATGCGCCGTGGAGATGAAGGTTCTGATCGAGCAGATGCGCGAGCAGGTGCAGAACATCGAATGAGCGGACGGTTGGTGGTGGTGGCCGCGCCATCCGGTGCCGGTAAAACCTCGCTGACGCGCGCACTGATCGACCGTCTGAATGCGCGTGGAGTGCCCGCCGCGTTCTCGGTCTCATACACCACCCGAACACCCCGCGCCGGCGAGCAAAACGGCGTGCACTATCATTTCGTTGACGAGGTGATGTTCGAGGCGCTGGTGCGCAAGGGCGAATTCCTGGAGCACGCACATGTCTTTGGGCGGCGTTATGGCACCGGCCGCGCGGTTACCGAGTCGCTGCTCGCCTCCGGCAAGCAGATTTTCCTAGATATCGACTGGCAGGGCGCGCGGCAGGTTCGTGAGCGGTTGCCGGGCCAGACACTTTTGCTGTTCATTCACCCGCCTTCCCTGCAGGAGCTGGAGCGTCGGCTACGCGCCCGCGGCCAGGATTCCGAAGACACGATCCGCCGCCGCATGCGCGACGCAGAAGAGGAGATCGCACATGCAGGCGAGTTCGACCATGCGGTCGTCAATGACGACTTCAATGCCACGCTGGATGCGCTCGAACGGCTCGTTTTGCAGCCCTCGCCTTGACCCCGGACATGCCTTAGAATGCGCGCCCCTTATGGTTTACGGAAATAGAGCGCCATGGCCCGTGTCACCGTCGAAGATTGCCTGAAACAGCTGCCCAACCAGTTCGAACTCACCTTGGTCGCCGCCAAGCGCGCGCGCCAGCTGGCCCGGGGTTCGGAATCCAAATTGCCGTGGGATACGCACAAATCCACCGTGCTGGCCCTGCGCGAAATCGCCGATGGCCTGACCGGCAAGGACGTGCTGGATGAAGTCGATCTGCCCGCCGTGCAGGCGCCGAAGATGCAGCTTGAAGCGCTGGACCCGAGCTTCGACCTATAACTCACCGCGCATGAACAAAGCCGCCCGCGGGCGGCTTTTTCATTTATAGAGCATTCGCTTGCGCGACCTATACTGAGCGCATGGAACTTCCGGTCATCCAACGCCTGGGTCAGGCCATTCGCACGCAACTGGTCGCGCGCGAGTTCGGCATCGATGCGCTGGAGTCGGTGCTCGAAGAATATCTGCCGGCACAGGCCGTGCAGGAGGTCCGCCGAGCGTTTGATTACGGCGCCAAGTTGCACGAGGGCCAGAGCCGCACTTCGGGCGAGCCGTACATTTATCACCCGATGGCGGTGGCGCGCACCCTCGCCGAGATGCGGCTTGATCACACCACGCTGATCGCGGCGATTCTGCACGACGTGATTGAAGACACCGGCATCACCAAGGACGATATCGCGCGAGATTTCGGCACCGAAGTCGCCGAGCTGGTCGACGGCGTCAGCAAGCTGCAGCGGGTCGAGGGCCTGACGCGTGCCGAAGCCCAGGCCGAAAGTTTCCGCAAGCTGCTGCTCGCCGATCGACGCAGGACCTGCGCGTGATCCTGATCAAGCTCGCCGACCGGCTGCACAACATGCGCACGCTTGAGCACATGGAGCCGGCGCAGCGGCGCCGCACCGCGCGCGAAACGCTCGACATCTATGCGCCGATCGCCCAGCGCCTGGGCATCCACGTGGTGCGCACCGAGCTGGAGGACCTGGCGTTTTCGCACCTGTATCCGAAGCGCTACGAGGTGTTGGGCAGCGCGGTGAAGTCGCAGATCGGTGAATCCAAGCAGGTGATTCAGGAGATCGAGCAGAAGCTATCGCGCGCACTGCGTGACGAAGGCATTGGCGCCAGCGTCATCGGGCGGCAGAAAAACCTCTACAGCGTTTACCAGAAGATGCTGCGCCGAAAGCTCAAGTTTCTCGATGTCATGGACTTGCTCGGCTTTCGCATCATCGTCTCCAAGCTCGACGATTGCTATCGCGCGCTGGGCGTGGTGCACCACATTTATCGCCCGGTGTCGGAGCAGTTCAACGATTACATCGCCAACCCCAAGGGCAACGGCTACCAGTCGCTGCACACCACCTGTGTCGGGCCCAAGGGCAAGAAGATCGAAGTTCAGATCCGCACGCGAGAAATGCACCACATCGCCGAATCCGGCATCGCCGCGCACTGGCAGTACAAGGGTGGCGGGACGGCGCAGGCGGCGCCGCAACTGCGCGCGCGCGAATGGCTGAAGAACCTGTTCGAGCTGCAGGGCGGTGCCGGCGCGCTGGATTTCGTCGAGAACGTCAAGTTCGACCTGTTTCCGGACGAGGTCTACGTGTTCACGCCCAAGGGCGAGATCCACCGCCTGCCGCGCGGGTGCCACGCCGGTGGATTTCGCCTACACCGTGCACACCGAACTCGGCGATCGTTGCGTTGCCGCACGCATCGATCAGCATCTGGAACCGCTTGCACACGACTCTGCAGAACGGCCAGACCGTCGAGATCATCACCGCTCGGCATGCGCAGCCCAACGCCGCGTGGCTGAATTTCGTCAAGACCGCGAAGGCGCGCCACCGCATCCGTAGCCACCTGAAGAATCAGCGCGAGGACGAGGCGATCCGGCTGGGGCGGCGCCTGCTGGAAAAATCCATGCGTGAGCTGAATGTGCCGTTCAAGCAGACCAAGGACGAAGCGCTGGCGCTCGCCGTGCTGAAAAGTTACGACATCAAGGATATGGAGGCGCTGTACGCCTCGATCGGCCTCGGTCAGCGGCTGGCGCCGCTGGTGGCGCGGCATTTTCTGCCCTCGGGCTCGACGGCGACGGCCCCCGGCGAAAGCCTGCCGCTGGCGGTCGAAGGCACCGAAGGGCTGGTGCTGGATTACGCCAAGTGCTGCCGCCCGGTGCCGGGCGACGACATCCGCGGCCACGTCAGCGTCGGGCGCGGCATCGTCATCCACCGCGCCGATTGCAAGCACGCGCAATCGGCGCCGCGCCAGAAAAAAGGCGTGAGTGACGAATGGATCGCGCTGATCTGGTCGGAAAACGTCAAGGGCGATTACCTCACCGAGTTACGCGTCAAAGGCGAGAATAAGCGCGGATCGCTGGCGGCCATCGCCGGCGAAATCGCGCAGGCTGAATCCAGCATCGAGAACGTGCAGATGGCCGAACGACTCGATGCGCAATCCTCGGACATGCGCTTTTTGCTGACGGTGCGCAGCCGCGCCCATCTGGCGCGGGTGATGCGCCGCATCCGCCGTTTACCCACTGTGGCGCGCGTCATGCGAGTCTAAAAAAAATGAAAAGACAAATCATCCACACCGATAAAGCGCCAGCGGCCATTGGCACCTATTCGCAGGCAGTCAAATGCGGCAACACGGTCTATCTGTCAGGGCAGATCGCACTCGACCCCAAAACGATGGCGTTGCAGAACGCCAGCGTCGAAGACGAGATCCACCAGGTGTTCAAGAATCTCGCTGCGGTGGCTGAGGCAGCCGGCGGCGGCCTTCAAGACGTGACCAAGCTCGGCGTCTATCTGACCGATCTGGGCAACTTTGCCAAGGTCAATGAAATCATGGCGCACTATTTTTCGCCGCCGTATCCGGCGCGCGCCGCGATCGGCGCGGCGTCATTGCCCAAAGGCGCACGCGTCGAAGCTGACGCCGTTCTCGTCTTTGACTGAGGCAAAGAAAGCCGAGACGGCGCGCCCGCCGCTGACGCTGCAAACCCCGGTTCAATATCTGCGCGGCGCGGGCCCTGCGCTGGCGTTAAAGCTGCGCGCGCTGGGGTTGTCCCAGGTGCAGGACCTGCTGTTTCACCTGCCCCTGCGTTACGAAGACCGTCGCCGGTTCACGCCGGTGGCCGACCTGAAAGACGGCGGCGAAGCGTTGATTCGCGGACGCGTCGAGCACCACGAAGTGCGCTACTCGCCGCGGCGCAACTTGCGCGTTGCGGTTAGCGAGAACGATCAGTGGCTGCTGTTGCGGTTTTTCTTTTTCAACCAGACGCAGGCGGCCAACTTCAAGCCGGGCGTCTGGGTGCGCGCTTACGGCCGTTTGCGCCAGGGGCAAGGCGGCATGGAGATGATTCATCCGGAATATCGCCTCGCCTCCAGCGCCGAAGAGCTGACCCCCGAGAAAAGCCTGACACCGATTTACCCGGCCGCCACCGGTGTGACGCAGCCGCGCTTGCGCCAACTCATTCGCCTGGCGCTGGAACTCGCGGGCGCTGATCCTGCTTTCAATCTGCCGCTGCCGGGACTCGACGGGCCCGACACGCTGGCGGCGCTGCGGCTGATTCATGAACCGCGTGACGATGCCGACGCTCAGCAATTGCTGGCGATGGCGCATCCGGCGCAGCGGCGGCTGATCCGCGAAGAATTACTGGCCCACCAATTGTCCATGCGTGTGTTGCGACGCCAGGTCCGCGGCAAGCCAGCGCCGCGCATTGCCCTCGCGGCCGCAGGTGCCACCGAGCTGGCCAAGCACTTGCCGTTTCGTTTTACAAAGGCGCAGCAACGTGTCACCGCCGAAATCGTGCGCGACCTGGATGCCACCGCGCCAATGCTGCGTCTGGTGCAGGGCGATGTCGGCTCTGGCAAAACCGCGGTCGCGGCTGCCGCTCTGGTCGCTGCGGCGCGGGCCGGATACCAGGGCGCGCTCATGGCGCCCACCGAGCTATTGGCCGAACAACACGCGCAAACGCTACAAGCCTGGTTTGGGCCGCTGAATATCGCGGTCTGCCTGCTCAAGGGCACACAGAAGAAACCGCAGCGCGCGGCTGCGCTGGCGGCGATCAAAAATGCTCAGGCGCAGATCGTGGTCGGCACCCACGCCGTATTCCAGCAAAGCGCTGTGTTCAAGAATCTGGCGCTGGTGGTGGTGGACGAGCAGCACCGCTTTGGCGTGCAGCAGCGGCTGGCGCTGCGCGACAAGGGCCCGGCGGGCCTGACCCCGCATCAGCTGGTGATGACGGCCACACCGATCCCACGCACGCTGGCGCAAACGCTGTACGCGGATCTCGATGTCAGTGTGATCGACGAGCTGCCGCCGGGCCGCAAACCCATCACCACCGTCGCCCTGAGCAGCGAGCGCCGGGCCGAGGTGCTGACGCGTATCGGCAAGGCCTGCGCGTCGGGCAGGCAGGCGTATTGGGTATGCACGCTGATTGAGGAATCGGAGGAGGTTGAAGCGCAAGCCGCCACCGATACCGCGCGCACGTTGCGTGCCGAATTGCCGCAACTGAAGATTGGACTCGTGCATGGCCGCCTCAAGGCGGTCGAAAAGGACGCACAGATGCAGGCGTTCAAGGCGGGCATCACGCAGCTGCTGGTGGCGACCACGGTGATCGAGGTCGGCGTCGACGTGCCCAACGCCAGCATCCTGATCATTGATAACGCCGAGCGGCTCGGCCTTGCGCAATTGCACCAATTGCGCGGCCGCGTTGGCCGCGGTGCCGCCGAATCGCAATGCGTGCTGTTGTACCAGCCGCCGCTGTCCTTGACTGCACAGTCGCGGCTCGACGTCCTGCGCAAGACCCAGGACGGATTTCTCATCGCCCAGCGCGACCTCGAATTGCGCGGCCCGGGCGAGTTGCTCGGCCGCCGCCAGACCGGCCTGGTGGGCTTGAAGCTCGCCGATCCATTGCGCGATGCCGCGCTTGGTGCGCCGCTGCAAAAACTGGCGGACGAGTGGCTGGAGCGTCATCCCGGCCCGTCTTCATCGTTGATACGACGCTGGGTTGGAGATGTCGAGAAATACGGTCAGGTTTGAGTACAAGAAAATCATCACCCGCTTAGGCCATCAAAGTGCCATTTGCGAGGGCAACACAAAAACGGGTGGTACTAAAAGTGTACCACCGGTTTTCGGTCGCGGGCATTTTTGGGGCAAAAAGTGCCGTAAGCGGGTGCGGCAGAATGAGAGTCAGATGAATAGCTATCTCGTTAAATTCCGCGATTACCTGCTGCTGATGCGCGCCGACAAGCCTATCGGCATCTTTCTGCTGTTGTGGCCAACACTGTGGGCGCTGTGGTTCGCGGCCGAAGGCATGCCAACGTTGCACGTGTTGCTGGTGTTTATCGGCGGCACGGTGCTGATGCGCTCGGCGGGGTGTGCGATCAACGATTTCGCCGACCGCGATTTCGACCCAAAGGTCGCGCGTACCAAAGCCCGCCCGCTCGCCGTGGGCCGCATCACACCTGAAGAAGCAGTGCGCGTGTTTGTGGTGATTTCGATTATCGCTTTTGGCCTGCTGACGTCGCTGAAAAACACGCTGGCCATCCTGTGGTCGGTGCCGGCCGTACTGCTGGCGGCCGTGTATCCCTTCACCAAGCGCGTGTTCGCGATGCCGCAGGCGATTCTTGGCCTGGCGTTTTCCGCCGGCATCCCGATGGCTTATGCCGCCGTTTTGCACCGGGTGGAATGCTTGCCGGTGCTGCAATTGGTCGCTGCCAACCTGTGCTGGGTCATCGCCTACGACACGCTCTACGCGATGGCCGACCGCGAGGACGACTCGAAAATCGGCGTCAAATCCTCGGCGATTCTGTTCGGCCGCTTTGACCTGACCGCGGTCGCGTTGCTGCACACCACCTGTCTGCTGCTGCTGGCAAACCTGGGCTGGGATGCGGGGCGCGGCTGGATATTCTTCGCAGGACTGGCCGGGGCCGCCCTGCTGGCCATGCTGCAGCAGCACATCGCCCGGAACCGCGACCCGGAAAGTTGCCTTCGTGCTTTTTTGAACAATAACGGGTTTGGCGCTGTCATATTCATAGCCCTTGCTTTGGACTACGTTGCTGCCCCATGAAATATCTTTTCTTGCTGTATGCGCTCAGTGTGAGTACCGCCCTTAAAGCCGCTCCCCCGAACACCGGCACGCCCACGCGCAACTTCACCGTGCAGAAGGGGCTGATTTATTCGCCGCCTGGCTGGCCGCAGGAACTGAAAGCAGATGTATGTACGCCGCAAGGTTCCGGGCTCCATGCTGCAGTGTTATTAGTGCATGGTGGCGGATGGCGACAAGGCGACCGCAGTGCAATGGCCTATGTTTGCGGATATTTAGCCCAGCGCGGCTATGCCGCAGTCACGATCGACTACCGCCTCGCCCCGCAATTTCAATTCCCAGCGCAGTTACAAGATGTGCAACAGGCAATGCATTGGCTGCATCGCAAGGCAGATAGTCTTGCAGTTGACAGTCGCCGCATTGGCGTATTTGGCCTTTCCGCCGGCGGGCATTTGGCGACGTTGCTCGGAACGGTCGGCGAAGGCGATCCTCTGGATTCACCCTATGGAGGGCCGGACACGCGCGTTAAAGCGGTGGTTGCGGGAGCGGCACCTACTGACCTGCGGACCATGGGCAGATGGGGATGGGTGAGACAGTTCCTTGGTGGCCCGTACGAGAAGCTGGCCGAGGCCTATGCGCTTGCTTCTCCGGTAACGCATGTGAGTGCCGGCGACCCGCCGCACTTCCTGTACCACGGCACTTTGGACGAGATCGTGCCGTTTGATCAGGGAGAAGACATGAAGCGTTCGCTTGATGCGGTTGGCGTGTCGGCCGAGCTTATGCAACTCTCCGGGATGGGGCATACGGTCCAGACTTTTTTCGACAAAGCCGCGCTCGAAGCTTCCGCTAATTTTCTCGATCGTGTCCTGCGGGCACGAGTTCCTTAATCATGTTTCATGCGCCCTGAACAATAATCACTGCGGCCTAGTCATCTTTTTAGACCTTGCCTTGGACTACGCTGCCAAACCATGAAAACTCTTTTCTTGTCACTGTCGCTCTTACTGCTGGGTTGCTCGACGTTGGAAGGCGGCGACGGCTTGCGCAGCCCGAATGCCGTCGCACACAACTTCACCGTGCAAAAAGGCCTGACGTATTCACCCGCCGGCTGGCCGCAAGAATTGAAGGCGGATGTCTACGCGCCGCGCGGCCTTGGCCCGCACGCGGTGGTGATGGTGCTGTACGGCGGCGGCTGGGAGGGCGGCGAGCGCGGTGATATGAAGGATGTCTGCACCTATCTGGCCGAGCGCGGCTTTGCCGCCGTTGTCGTGGATTATCGGCATGCGCCGCAGCACAAGTTCCCCGCGCAAGTGCAGGATCTGCAGCAGGCGATGCGCTGGCTGCACGCGCGCGCCGAAGGCCTAAACCTTGATATCGAGCGTATCGGCGTCTACGGCTATTCCTCCGGCGGCCATCTGGCGGCGCTGCTCGGCACCATTGGCGAAGGCGATCCGCTCGACACGCCATACGGAGGGCCGCTGACGCGCGTTAAGGCGGTGGTGGCCGGTGGCGCTCCGACCGACCTGCGCAAATACGAAGGTGGCGATCTGGTGCCGCAGTTTCTCGGTGGTTCGCGCGAGCAGATTCCCGAGGTTTTCGCGCAGGCCTCGCCGATCACCCATGTCAGCCCTTCCGACCCGCCGTTCTTCCTCTATCACGGCACGTTCGACACGCTGGTGCCGATCGACCATGCCGAAGACATGAAGGCCGCTCTCGACGCCGCCGGCGTGCCGGCGCAGCTGCTGCGACTCACGGCCATGACCCATGTGTTGACTTACTTCTTCGACAGCGCCGCCCTGGAAAACGCGACGAATTTCCTCGACCGCTACCTGAGAGCGCGCGCGTTCTAGCGGGTAAGCGGCGCCTGCGCCAGTGCCCAGGCCTCGATGCGCGCGGCCCCCGCTTCGCGGCAAACCTTCGCCAGTTCCGCCAGCGTCGCCCCGGTGGTCATCACATCGTCCAGCAACGCCACATGCACGCCCGCAAGCGAACGGGTGGCGGCAAACGCACCGCGCACGTTCTTGCGCCGCTCGGCCGCGGTTTTGCCGATCTGGTCCTCGGTGGCGCGCACCCGCTGCACGGCTTGGGGCAACAACTCCACGTTGAGGACGCGCTGTAGGGCGCGCGCGATTTCCAGCGACTGATTGAACCCGCGCAAGCGCAAACGGCCGGCATGCAGCGGTACCGGAATGAGAACCGGTGGCAGCGGCGCAGCCCGCGCGGCAATCCGCCGCGCCATCTGCTCGCCGAGGATGCGGGCATGACGAAACTGCGCCCGGTATTTCAACGCATGTATCTGCGCCTGCACCGGCGCACGCAGGTGAAATGCGCTGAACACGTGGTCCAGGGATTCGTGTGCCTGCGCTTGCGTATGCCACGGTAGATCGCGCGCGCAGGGCACACACACGGCGGCACCCAGCGCGCGGCAGTATTCACAGCGGGTGGGCAGAATCAATTGTCAACCAATAGGGCTAGGTTAAGATTGACAAAACAATCTGGGGAATCCGCATGAGCCACGACCTGCGCCACGACTGGACGCGCCTTGAGGTCGCCGCGCTGTTCGCGCTGCCGTTCAACGACCTGCTGTTTCGCGCGCAAAGTCTGCATCGCCGCTATTTTGACCCCAACACGGTGCAGCTCTCCACGCTGCTGTCGATCAAGACCGGTGCCTGCCCCGAGGACTGCGCGTACTGCCCGCAGTCGGTCCGCTACGACACCGGGCCTCAAGGCCGAGCCGCTGATGGACGTGGACGCCGTGCTCGACGCGGCGCGCGAGGCCAAAGCCAACGGCGCGACACGCTTCTGCATGGGCGCGGCCTGGCGCTCGCCCAAGGATCGCGACCTCGAGAAGGTCGAGGTCATGGTGCGCGAGGTCAAAGCACTGGGCCTCGAAACCTGCCTGACGCTGGGCATGCTCAAGCCGCAGCAGGCGCAGCGGCTCGCCGACGCCGGCCTCGATTACTACAACCACAACCTCGACACCTCGCCGGAGTTCTACGGAAAAATCATCAGCACCCGCACCTACGAGGATCGCCTCGATACGCTGACGAACGTGCGCGATGCCGGCATCAAGGTCTGCTGCGGCGGCATCGTCGGCATGGGCGAGGGCGCGCAGGATCGCGCCGAACTGCTGCGCCAGCTGGCGAACATGACCCGCACCCGGAATCGGTGCCGATCAACAACCTGGTGCAGGTCGGGGCACGCCGCTGGAGGGCACCGACGCGCTCGACCCGCTGGAGTTCGTGCGCACGATCGCGGTGGCGCGCATCATGATGCCGCAAGTCGCTACGTGCGCCTGTCCGCCGGCCGCACCGAGATGAGCGACGAATTGCAGGCGCTGTGCTTCTTCGCCGGCGCCAACTCGATCTTCTACGGCGAGAAGCTGCTGACCACCGGCAACCCGCAGAACGACAAGGACCGCGCGCTGTTCGCGCCGTCTCGGCATCGAATCGGATGCCGCACAAGAGTCCGGCGCCACGATAGCGCCGCCCGCGTGCCCGACGCCCGCGCAGCGCAATGGCGTGAGACTCGACGCGCGGCTGCGCGCGCGGAACTCGAGCGCGCTTGAGCGCGGCGAACCTGTATCGCGTGCGCCGCGTGGTCGAGGGCGCGCATGGCGCGCAGATCGCGGTCGACGGCCGCGCTGCCTCAATTTCTGCTGCAACGATTATCTCGGCCTGGCCGCCGACCCGCGCATTGCCGAGGCCGCGCGCGCGCGCTCGAGCGACGCCGGCACCGGCAGCGGCGCGGCGGCGCTGGTCTCCGGCTACAACCGCGAGCACCGCGCGCTCGAAGAAGAGCTGGCCGCGTTCACCGGCCGGCCGCGCGCGCTGCTGTTCTCCTCCGGCTGGGCGGCGAACCTCGGCGTGCTGCGCGCGCTGCTCGGCGCGACGACACGCTGATCGCCGACGAGCTGAACCACGCCTCGCTGATCGATGGCGGCCGGCTGTCGGGGCGCGCATTACCTGCGCGTGCCGCATCGTCGACCTCGATGCCTATCGCCACGCGCTGGCTTGCGGCCAAGCGGCAAGGTGCATGGTCGCCACCGACACGGTCTTCAGCATGGACGGCGACCTGGCGCCGCTGCCAGCAGCTTGCCGAGTCTGTGCCGCGCGCACGGGGCCGCGCTGATGGTCGACGACGCCCACGGCTTCGGCGTGCTGGCGAGTGGCCGCGGCGCCGCATGAGCACGGAGCCCGACATCTACGTCGCCACGCTGGGCAAGGCGCTGGGCTGCGCCGGGCGCGTTCGTCGCCGGCAGCGAGACCCTGATCGAGTACCTGGTGCAGCGCGCGCGCAGCTGGGTGTTCTCCACCGCGCCGCCGCCGGCGCTGGCCGCCGCCGCGCGCGCGGCGCTCGCCATCGTTCAGGCCGAGCCCGAGATTCGTCAGCGGCTGCAGAGGAATGTCCAGATGTTTCGCGACGGCGCGCGTCAACTCGGAATCGCGCTCAAGGAATCAGCCACCGCCATCCAGCCGCTGATTGTCGGCGACGAAAAGCGCGCGCTGGGCTTAAGCCAATACCTGTTCGAGCGCGGTTTGTGGGTTGCCGCGATCCGCCCGCCGACCGTGCCCGCCGGCACTTCGCGGCTGCGCATTACGATTTCTGCCGCACATACGCCAGAGCAGATCGTGCGGCTGCAAGACACGCTGGCGCAGGGGCTCCAATGCTGATCCAGTCGGTTTCGCTGGTGGGCGCGCTGTTGATTCTTGCCGGCTTCAGCATGCAGCAATGGGGCCGCTGGAAGGCCGACGACACCGTGTACCTGTGGGTCAACATGCTCGGCGCCGGAGTGTTGACCGTGGTGGCGTGGATCGAATCGCAGTGGGGCTTCCTGCTCATGGAAATCGTCTGGACGCTGGTCAGCCTGCACGGGCTGATCAAGCGCGCACGCGCATGACGGCGCAAACCCTGTTTGTCACCGGCACCGATACCGGCGTCGGCAAAACTCTGGCGGCGTGTGCACTGATCCGCAAACTGCGCGAAGACAAGCGCAAGGTCTGTGGATTCAAGCCGGTGGCGGCCGGCTGCGAGCAAACGCCGCAGGGTTTGCGCAACGCCGACGCACTGGAGCTGATGCGCGCCGCCGACAGCACTGAGCCGTACGAGCGGATCAATCCGGTGGCGCTGCCCGAGCCCATCGCGCCGCATCTGGCCGCTGCGCACGCGCACAAAACGATTTCGACCGATGCGCTTCGCGCCGCGCACGATGCGCTGGTGAACCGCTACGACTGGATCGTCGCCGAAGGCGCGGGCGGCTGGCTGGTGCCCTACGGCGACACCTGGACGCAGGCCGAATGGGTGGCGGAGATGGAGTGGCCGGTGGTTCTGGTCGTCGGCCTGCGGCTGGGCTGCCTCAACCATTCACTGTTAACGGTGGAATCGATTCGCCATCGCGCGCGGTTCGTGGGCTGGATCGCCAACGTGCTGCCGCCCGCGATGCCCGCCTTGCAGGAGAACATCGAAACCCTGCGCCGCCGGATTTCCGCACCACTGCTCGGCATCATTCCCGAAAATGCCGATGCGGCGGCAGCGAGCGCGGCGCTGGACCTGAAAACACTGCTCAAACCGCAACCCGTCGGCTCAAATCGTTTTTCCGCGCTGACAGCAGGGCATTTTTGACGACCGATGAAAGTATGTGATACTAAATGTGTACCACTGTTTTTTGGAATGTCGCTAAAAACAACTCGAAATGACTCCAAGCGGGTGGCGCTTTTTGGATGCAAGCGAAGCAGTGTTAGGCTTCATTTATGAGATCTAATTGGCGTTGGGCCTCAGAACGATAGGGGGTGGTCCCATGCGTCCGATTCTCCATGTGGCGGCAATGACGGTCGTCACTGCGTGTCTCTTCGGCGTTTACTTTTTCGTCATTGCCCAGATCTATACGCAAGGGAACGAACTACAAATATTTGCTGGTTCCTTTGATCCACTCTCGGCTTTCTTTACGGCTCTGGCTTTCTTTGGCCTCGTCATTGGTGGTTGTACCAAGCCTCGGAACTCAACGCCGCACGGCTCGAGCTCGAGAAGGAAAGAAACGAACGCATCGAGTCTCTGCTGCACGTAACTCGCCTTCAAGCCGCCGGGCTTCGGCTCCTGTCAATGTCAATTGAAAAAGACGAAAACAGCAAGAAGGCACGCCAAGAGCTTGAAACCATGGTCAAGGAGTTGAAGATCACTTCCATGCCCTTGCACCAAAGCGCTGAGGTCCTACCGGCGCTCAGCCGCGTTCACGCCTTCGGCGTGAACGCGGCTTAGCTTGTGCGTTAGAGCGGGCAAGACAATGACCACCTCCGTCTACAGCGGGCTCAGATGCAAGAAGTTGACGCCTTCGTCCGCTCGCTCGAAAAGGCGAAGGAAATGAAGCAGGCCGCGACCGCATTTGTAGAGAACGTTGCGGACCTTCACGCTCTGCTCACCCTTCGCATGGGACTGCTGAATGTGGGGTGGGGAAGCCGACCGAATGCACGTACCTGTCCAACGCCGTTTCCGGTCTCACGAAGAACAAAAGGGCCAGTTAAAACGCTTGAGTCAACAATTCGACGAGGGCGTCCGCCATTGAGCGTAGAGCAGGCTCGGACCAGTGGTCGACATTGCCGACGAACTGCTGCATCACCTACTGAACAACAAGGATCTTGAGGAAGTCCGCTTTGCGAGTCCCGAGCGCTCTTCTACGCCAGCATCCGCCGCTGGTGAGCCTTTGATGAGCGCGGCAAGGATGTTTGGAGTTTGCGGTCCTTAATTCTCACCCCACGCTTCTCGCACAACGCATCGTCTAGGACGTTCTCAGGAGTCTGGTGAGTTGATCCGCATCGGGAACAAGCAAGTCGCCAATCGGGCTTCTCGCACGTCACAGCTATGACTTAAGGTCTGTTATGGGTGACCTAATAGCGCCAAAGTTCGATTTCACGGGAATCAGCTGGCATTCGTGCAGCTTTCGAAGCGTCCTTTCCCGGCGAGGCGACCATCACCAAGGCACTTTCCGATCCGCTGCTAGGCCAGTTGGAAGCGACGCGACATCTCATTGTTCACCGAGCAGGTCTGATCGATGAGGAATACAAGCGCAGAGTCGGAGCAAAGGACTCCGTTGGTACACGTCTCAGAACTGGACGGCGTCGTAAGGTAAGTCAGCTGACACAACGCAGCGATCGGGCGGAAGTGCTACTATTGCTCTCGGTTAATGGTCGAGGGCTCGTCGCAAACACAAGCCCGCTCTAACAAGTGTATGCAGCCCGGACGGGCCTCGCACTGCGCGCGAACCCGCGCCTGAACCGCGGCGTTAGAAGTTCACCGCCTCCAGCTCCATCAGCGGCGCGCTGCCGGCGCGCGCCTGCTTGATCAGACTCGCGGATTCCGGATACAGCTTGGCGAAATAAAATCGCGCGGTTGTTAACTTGGCTTTATAGAACGGCGCGTCAGCGGCACTGGCGCCGGCCAGTTTCTTGGTCGCGACTCCGGCGGCAAAGCACCAGGCGAACGAAAACACCAGGTGGCCGATGATGCGCAGGTAGGGCACGGCGGCGGCGCCGGCTTCATCCGGATTCTTCATCGCCTTGCCGCCGATTTCCGCGGTGAGTTTCTGCACCTCGGCCATCAGCGCGCCGAGCGGGTCGGTGAACTCCTTCATCGACGGGTCGGCGGCATGCGAGGCGATCAGATCGCTGATGCCCTTGCCAAACTTCATCAGCTTGGCGCCGCCGTCCATCAGCACCTTGCGGCCGAGCAGGTCCAGCGCCTGAATGGTGTTGGTGCCCTCGTAAATCATGTTGATGCGTGCATCGCGCACGTATTGCTCAAGGCCCCATTCGGCGATGTAGCCGTGGCCGCCGAGCACCTGCATGGCCAGCGTGGTGCACTCGTAGCCGTTGTCGGTGATGAAGCCCTTGACCACCGGCGTGAGCAACGCAACCAGGTCGGCGTTGTCCTTGCGCACTTTTTCGTCGGGGTGCTTGTGCTCGCGGTCAATCGCCAGGCCCGCCCAGTAGGTGAAGGCGCGCGCGGCCTCGACGTTGGCTTTTTGCGTGAGCAGCATGCGGCGCACGTCGGGGTGGTGGATGATTGCATCGGCCGGTTTATCGGCCTGCTTGGGCCCGGTGAGTGATCGCCCCTGCAGTCGGTCCTTCGCATAGGCCAGCGAATTTTGATAAGCGACTTCGGCCAGGCCCAGCGACTGCATGCCCACGCCAAGGCGCGCGGAGTTCATCATCACGAACATGGCGTTGAGGCCCTTGTTTGGCGCGCCGACCATCCAGCCTTTTGCGCCGTCGAGGTTGATGACGCAGGTGGCGTTGCCGTGAATGCCCATCTTGTGTTCGATGGAGCCGCACATCACGCCGTTGCGCGCGCCCACGCCGCCGTCGGCGGGCAGAAACTTGGGCACGATGAACAACGAGATGCCCTTGGTGCCTCCGGGCGCATCCGGCAGCCGCGCCAGCACCAGATGCACGATGTTCTTGGCCAGGTCGTGCTCGCCGGCAGAAATGAAAATCTTGGTGCCGCTGATTGAATAGCTGCCGTCGGCATTCGGCTCGGCCTTGGACTTGAGCAAACCAAGGTCGGTGCCGCAGTGCGCTTCGGTCAGGCACATGGTGCCGGTCCATTCGCCCGAGGTGAGCTTGGGCAGATAGGTTTTTTTCTGTTCCGGCGTGCCAAAGGCCTTCAGCGCGTTATAGGCGCCGTGCGACAGGCCGGGGTACATGGTCCACGCCTGATTCGCCGAGTTCATCATCTCCATGAAGGCGCTGCTGACCACGTGCGGCATGCCCTGGCCGCCGTAATCGGGGTCGCCGCCCAGCGAGGGCCAGCCGGCCTCGACGAACTGCGCGTAGGCTTCCTTGAACCCGGTGGGCGTGGTCACGCTGCCGTCGGCGTGGCGCGTGCAGCCCTCGCGGTCACCAACCTGGTTGAGCGGAAACAGCACCTCGGCGCAGAACTTGCCGCCTTCTTCCAGCACCGTATCGATGGTCGCGGCGTCAATGTCTGCGTGCGGCGGCAGTTTCTTCAGATGCTTTTCGACTTCGAGCATTTCGTGCAGCACGAATTGCATGTCGCGCAGCGGCGGATTGTATTGACCCATGACTATTCCCCGGATTTGAATTGAATTTGAGCGCAAGAATACGCTACCCGCTTGGGTGCTTTCCAAGCGGTTATTTTGTATGGGAGAGAAAACGGTGGTACTAAAAGTGTACCGCCGGTTTTGAGATTCGCGTGGTTTTGGCCGACTTTTGGCCGAAAGCGGGTGGCGTCCCGATGCGCGCTGCGCGCGCCCGGCATCAGCCCACAAATTGCCGCCGACAAGTCGTGCGCAATTTGAGGCTGACGGGTAGCGCTCAAATCGAGCCATACACTACAATCTCGTCGCAAGGACGGGGGTTAATTAATGTTGAAAAACAAAGCATGGCTGCGCGGCGTCGCCGGCGCGGCTCTGGCGCTGTTCACGCAGATGGCCGTGGCCTACACCACGACCGGCAACGGCTGGAACATCCCCGAGGGTGTGACCGCGATCAGCAGGCAGATCCACTGGCTCAATACCGTGATCTTCGTGGTCTGCTGCGTGATCGGCGTGCTGGTGTTTGGCGTGATGTTCTATTCGGTGTTCGCACACCGCCGCTCCAAGCACCCCAAGCCGGCCGATTTCCACGAGTCCACCTCGGTCGAAATCGCCTGGACCATCGTGCCGTTCCTGATCCTGATCGCCATGGCGATTCCCGCCGCCGGCACGCTGATCAAGATGGACGACGCGCGCAACGCCGACCTGTCGATCAAGGTCACCGGCTATCAGTGGAAGTGGCAGTACGAATACATGGACCAGGGCGTGAGCTTTTTCTCCACACTCACTGCCGAATCCAATGCCGCACGTCAGCTTGGCGCCCAAGGCAGCGGCTGGGCCGGCGTCTTCGACGGTGGTCAGTCGCTGGAGAAGCTCAAGCAGGCCGACGGCGGCAATTACCTAGTTAATGTAGACAACCCCCTGGTCGTACCGGTAGGCAAGAAAGTGCGTTTCCTGATCACCGCCAACGACGTGATTCATGCGTGGTGGGTGCCGGACATCGCGGTGAAGGAAGACGCCATTCCCGGCTACATCAACGAAATGTGGGCGGTTATCGACACGCCCGGCACGTATCGCGGCGTCTGCGCCGAACTGTGCGGCCGCGACCACGGCTTCATGCCGATTGTCGTCAGAGCCCTGCCTGAAGCCGAATACAACGCGTGGTTGGCCGACGCCAAGGCCGGAAAACATGCAGGTCGCCGCCGCGCCGGCGTCCGTGATGAGCGACGCGTCTCCCGTAGAAGTGGCTGCCGCTCCTGTTGTGGCGGCGTCCGACGGCGCCAAGGTTTACCAGGCCAATTGCGCAGCCTGCCATCAGGCCAGCGGTGAAGGCCTGCCGCCGAACTTCCCTTCGCTCAAGGGCAGCAAGATCGTCAACGGCCCCGTGAATGCGCATATCGTGCACACGCTCAAGGGTAAAAACCTGATGCCGCCGTTTGCCTACCTGTCGGATGCGGATCTCGCCGCCGTCCTCACCTACCAACGCAGCAGCTGGGGCAACAAGGGCGGCGCAGTGACGCCCGCCCAGGTTGCCGCGGCACGCAAGTAATTCCGGAGTCACCCATGTCCCATCACGATCACGCGGCGCACGGTCACGACGACCATCACCACGGCCCGGCCCAGCTCAAGGACGGCTTCGGCCCCTGGGTGATGCGCTGGATCAAAACCACCAACCACAAGGATCTCGGCACGCTGTACTTACTGCTGAGCTTCACCATGTTCTTCATCGGTGGCCTGATGTCGCTGGTGATCCGCGCCGAGCTCTGGCATCCCGGGCTGCAGTTCGTCGACCCGGAATTCTTCAACCAGATGACCACGATGCACGCGCTGATCATGATCTTCGGCGGCGTGATGCCTGGCTTCGTTGGGCTGGCCAACTGGATGGTGCCGATGCATGATCGGTGCGTCCGACCTGGCGCTGCCGCGCGTCAACAACTGGGGCTTCTGGATTCTGCCTTTCGCGTTCACCATGCTGCTGGCCACGCTGTTCATGCCCGGCGGCGCTCCGGCTGGCGGCTGGACCATGTACCCGCCGCTGGTCCTGCAGACCGGTGATGCGTTTCCCGTTCCTGATTTTCGCCGTGCACATCCTCGGTATCTCGTCGATTACCGGCGCGATCAACGTCGCGGTCACCATCCTCAACATGCGCGCGCCCGGCATGACGCTGCTGAAGATGCCGTTGTTCTGCTGGACCTGGCTGATCACCGCCTACCTGCTGATCGCCACCATGCCGGTGCTCGCCGGCGCGGTGACCATGCTGCTCACCGACAAGTATTTCGCCACCAGCTTTTTCTCGGCCGGCGGCGGCGGCGACCCGGTGATGTTCCAGCACGTCTTCTGGTTCTTCGGCCATCCCGAGGTCTACATCCTGATCCTGCCGGCGTTCGGCATCGTCTCGACCATCATCCCGACCTTCGCACGCAAGTCGCTGTTCGGCTACGACTCGATGGTCTACGCCGTCGCCTCGATCGCGTTCCTGAGCTTCATCGTCTGGGCGCACCACATGTTCACCGTCGGCATGCCGCTGGCGGGCGAGCTGTTCTTCATGTTCAGCACCATGCTGATCGCGGTGCCGACCGGCGTGAAGGTGTTCAACTGGATCGCGACGATGTGGCGCGGCTCGATGACCTTCGAGACGCCGATGCTGTTCGCGGTGGCCTTCGTGTTCCTGTTCACCATTGGCGGCTTCTCCGGGCTGATGCTGGCGATTGCGCCGGTGGACTTCCAGTACCACGACACCTATTTCGTGGTCGCGCACTTCCACTACGTGCTGGTGCCGGGCGCGGTGTTCGCGATCATCGCCGGCGTCGTACTACTGGATCCCGAAGTGGACCGGCGTGATGTACAACGAGACCCTCGGCCAGTGGCACTTCTGGCTGTCGTCGATCTTCATCAACCTGACCTTCTTCCCGCAGCATTTCGCTGGACTCGCCGGCATGCAGCGCCGTGTGCCGGACTACGCGGTGCAGTTCACCGACTTCAACGTGCTGTCGTCGATCGGTGCGTTCGGCTTCTTCATCGCCAGTTCATCTTCATCGTCAACATGCTCGCGCGTTGCATGCTGGCTGCGCAAGGGCATGACGCCCGCCACCGCCCGCGTCTGGGAAGGCGCGCATGGCCTCGAGTGGACCGTGCCGTCGCCGGCGCCGTACCACACGTTCGAGGACCCGCCGCGGATTGCCGACGACGAAGTGACCGCGAGTGCACGACGACATCGACCCGCTGACGCACAAGCCGCAGCACAGCTGATTTTCAAAACCGTGCAGAACCCTCACGATCCCGATCTCGCCCGGCGCAATGTGCGCCTGGCGCTGGGCGCACGTCGTATTGGCGCTGCTGATCGTGACGGCGTTTGTGCTGGTGCAGGCGAGCAAGTGAACGCCCAAACCCGGCAGCAGGCCCGGCGCCACACCGGCCGGCTGGCGGTTGTGGTGCTGGCGATGTTCGGTTTTGGCTTTGCGCTGGTGCCCGCTCTACAGCGCGATCTGCGAAGCCACCGGTCTCAACGGCAAGATGCAGCTCGCCACTGCCGACGTGAACAACGTCGTGGTCGATGCGAACCGCTGGGTCAACGTCGAGTTCGTCACCACTGTCAACGGCGGGCGGGCCGATGCGCTTTGCCGCCACACAGAATCGCCTGCGCGTGCATCCCGGCGAGCTCGCCACGGTGAATTTCATTGCGCAGAACACACGAGACACACGACATCATCGCGCAGGCGGTGCCGAACATTGCGCCGTGGAACGCCGCCAAATACCTGCGCAAGACCGAATGCTTCTGCTTCAATCAGCAGACGTTTGCCGCCGGCGAGGAAAAGCGCATGCCGATGCGCTTCCTGCTCGACCCCGACCTGCCGCCGGAAGTCGACACCGTCACGCTGTCCTACACTTTTTTTGATGTCACCGAGCTTGCCGCACGCGAGCCCGAAGAAACCAAGGACTTGAACATGGCGACGCATGCCCCCGCTACCACCACAACCACCAGCCGTTACTTCGTGCCCGCGCCGAGCGCCTGGCCGTTTTACGCTGACCGCCGGCCTGGTCGCCGTGATCGTCGGCGTCTGGGGTTATCTGGAGGACAAGAACCTGGGGCCGTGGCCGATTTACGCCGGCAGCGCGTGGGCGATCTACATCATCTTCATGCTGGTTTCGCGGCGTGGCCCGCGAAAGCGAGCGCGGCGATTACAACGCACAGGTGGACGCGACCTACCGCTGGGGCATGAGCTGGTTCATCTTCTCAGCGAAGTGATGTTCTTCGCCGCGTTCTTCGGCGCCCTGTTCTACGCGCGCCAGCATTCGGTGCCGTGGCTCGGCGGCGAAGGCGCCAAGGCGGTGACCAACAGTACTGTGGCCAGGCTACGAGAACGTCTGGCCGACCAACGGCCCCGGTGCAATGGGCGGCGTGTTTCGAAACCATCCCGGCGTGGGAGCTGCCGTTCATCAATACGCTGCTGCTGCTGACTTCCGGCGTCACCATCACCCTGGCGCACCACGCGCTCAAGGAAAATCACCGCAAGGCCTGCATTCTGTGGATGTGGGCGACGGTCTCCCTGGGCATCGCGTTCCTGTGTCTGCCAGGTGACGGAATACGTTCACGCCTACCAAGAATTGAACCTGACACTTGGCTGCGGCATCTACGGCTCGACGTTCTTCATGCTCACCGGCTTTCACGGCATGCACGTGACGCTCGGCACGCATCATGCTGATCAGCATCACCGGCCGACTGATGGCGGGCCACTTCAATCCGGATTCACACTTCGGTTTCGAAGGCGTGGCCTGGTACTGGCATTTCGTGGACGTCGTCTGGATCGGCCTGTTTATTTTTGTCTACGTTCTATAACGGGTTCGCCTGAAAGTAAAAAGCCCGCGTTGCGGGCTTTTTCTTCTAGCGGCCCTGCAGATTGTGTGGCTGTATCCAGCCCATGAAATACGCCAGGATTAAAAACAGGATCAGTGAAACCTGCAGGCCGACGCGCCACGTCAGGGCCTTCATGGTGCGCCGGTTGTCGGTGCTGGCGCGGTCCTTGAGCAGAAAATACGCACCTGAAAACAGCGCGACGAGTATCGCGGCGAGCAGCGCAAGAATGACGGTTTTGGCGAGCATGGCGGGCTATCTTAGTTTATGAATCGCCCGTGGTTTATGGCGCTGGTGGTGATCGCCTGTGGACTCACAGCGGGACTGGGTGTTTGGCAATACCAACGTGGCCAGCAAAAACAGGAATTGCTCAATGCGCTGGCGCAAGCCGTTGCCGAGGCGCCCCTGACACTGACCCGCGATTCGGCGGCGGGAGAACTCCCGCGGCGCGCGCAAGCAAAAGGCCGCTACGACGCCACTCGGCAACTGCTTCTGGATAACCAGACTCACCGCCATCAGCCCGGTTATCACGTGTGGACGCCGCTGCGGCTTAACGCGGGCGGGGTGGTCGTGGTCAGCCGCGGCTGGCTGCCAGCGGATGCCGACCGCCGCGTCTTGCCGCCCCTGCCAACGCCCGAGGGTGAAGTCACGGTCCGCGGTCTGTGGCGGGCATTGCCGGAACCCGGCTTCAAAGTCGCGCCGCCGCCGACATCGCAGCCGCTTTTTCCGGGCGTGGTGACCTATCCTGACGCCACGGAGGTGGGGCTCTGGCTGGGAAATGATGTGGCGGCGGGCGTGCTGCTGCTCGACGCCGATGTGCCGGGGGGATTCGTGCGCGAATGGCAGTCCAATTTTGTCGGCTTGGCGCCCTCGCGACATTACGGCTATGCCGTGACCTGGTTTTTGCTTTGTGCAACGCTGCTGTTCCTGTCCTTGCGTATTAACCTGAAGAAATCCAATGAGTGATGTACCCCGCAAGTCCCGCGCGCTGAGAGTGATTCTGCCGCTGGCGCTGCTGTTCTTTGTGCCGCTGCTCACCGCCTACGCGGTCTTTTTCTATTTCCCGGAATGGATTCCCCAATCCAAAACCAATTACGGCGAGCTGGTCAACCCGGCGCGGCCGGCACCGGACTTCGCGAACGCGCTCAAGGGCCGCTGGAGCTACGTCTATGTGGCGGGCGATACGTGTGACGAACTCTGCCTGGAAAAACTGACACAGATCCGGCAGATCCGGCTCGCGCTCAACGAAAAACGCCAGCGCGTACAACGTGTGTTGCTGGTAACCAGTGCGGAGCAGGCCGCCCGCCTGGGCGAGTCGCTCAAGGCGGCGCATCCCGACCTCAAAGTGCAGGTGGATGGCGACGGCGTGGCACGCACGTTTTTCG
The DNA here is from genome assembly GCA_963807375.1 of uncultured Gammaproteobacteria bacterium. Taxonomy (GTDB): domain Bacteria; phylum Pseudomonadota; class Gammaproteobacteria; order Nevskiales; family Nevskiaceae; genus JACPFV01. The sequence continues at coordinate 405,681 of CAWEBP010000003.1, read as the reverse complement.
CACCGGATCAGCCGGGGGCGTTGTATCTACTCGATCCGATTGGCAACTGGTTGATGACTTACCCGGCGTCTGCCGAGTCGCGCGGCATCTTCAAGGACATCAAGAAACTGTTGAGGCTTTCGCAGATTGGCTAGCGCAATGAAGATCTTCCGCGGTCTGAACCTGTTGGCGCTGCTGCTGTGCTTTGGCGTGGTGGTGATAGGGGCGTATGTGCGCTTGTCACACGCGGGTCTGGGTTGTCCGGATTGGCCGGGCTGTTACGGGCGGATCACTGCGCCCGACACGCCGCGTGACGTGGCCGCCGCGCAGCGTGACTATCCGCAGCGCCCGGTGGAGACGCACAAGGCGCGCAAGGAGATGGTTCATCGCTACGCGGCTACGACGCTGGGCTTGCTGATCGTGGTGATGGCGCTGATCGCCAAGTACGGCCGCGCAGAAAATCTGCCGCGCAAACTGCCGTGGTTGCTCGTGGCGCTGGTGATTTTCCAGGGCCTGCTTGGAATGTGGACCGTGACCTGGCAACTGAAGCCTGTGGCCGTGACCGCGCACCTGCTAGGCGGAATGACAACGCTCGGTCTGTTGTTTTGGATGTGGCTGTCCCGGCCGCCGCCCGAAGTGGATGCCGTCGAGCCGGAGCGCGAGCGACCGATCCGCTCCGAACGCCACGCCTGGTTCGAGCTGCAGAAGGATCTGCCGGAGGCAGTCGTTGCTCCAAGGCAGCCGTGGGGCTTGCGATTGCTGGCCGCTTTTGCCCTGTTGCTGCTGAGCGCCCAGATTTTTCTTGGCGGTTGGACCAGCAGCAATTACGCCGCACTGGCCTGCCCCGACTTGCCAACCTGTCACGGCGTCTGGCAACCCGACACCGATTTCAAGGAGGCTTTCACGCTGTGGCGCGGCCTGGGCCCCAACTACGAATTCGGCGTGCTCGACAGCCGCGCGCGCGTCACCATCCACTGGGCGCATCGTGTCGGCGCTATCGCCGTTTCTGCGGTGCTGCTGTTGTTGTCGTTGGCATTGTGGCAGCGCGGACTCCGCGCCCAGGGCGCCGCCCTGGCCGGCGCGCTGCTCGTGCAGGCCACGATTGGCGTCAGCGTGGTGCTGCTGCAATTGCCGTTGTGGCTCGCCGCGGCCCACAACGCCGGCGCCGCGCTACTATTGCTGACTCTGATTGCCGCGAATCACCCTCTCTGGATTTCCCGTGAGCGCCCTTTTGCAAACCCTTGATGCCGCCCCGCGTTCGCGCCTGAACGAGTACTACGAGCTGTGCAAGCCGCGCGTGGTCATGCTGATCATGTTCACCGCCATCGTCGGCATGTTCCTCTCGGTCACCGGGTTACCGCCACTCGACCGCTTTGTGTTTGGCAGCATCGGCATCGCCCTGCTGGCGGCGAGTGCCGCGGCGATCAACCAGATGCTGGACCGCCACGTCGATGCGCGCATGGCGCGCACCTGCGGACGGCCGCTGGTGACCGGAACGCTAAGCCTCGCTGGAGTCCGCGGTGTTCGCCAGCGCGCTGGGTATTGGCGGATTTGCGCTGCTGTACTTAAGAGTCAATCCGCTGTCGGCCTGGCTGACGCTGGCGACGTTAATCGGTTACGCCGGCATCTACACGCGTATTCCTCAAGCGCGCGACGCCGCAGAACATCGTCATCGGCGGCGCCGCGGGTGCCGCACCGCCGGTGCTCGGCTGGGTTGCGATCACCGGCCATGTCGACCCCGAAGCGCTGCTGCTGTTCCTGATTATTTTTATCTGGACGCCACCGCATTTCTGGGCGCTGGCCATCGAACGCGAAAAAGAATACGCCAAGGTCAACATCCCGATGCTGCCGGTGACCCACGGCATCGAGTTCACGCGCACGCAGGTGCTGCTCTATACGTTCCTGCTGCTGGCCGTCAGCGTGCTGCCGTTCGTGTTCCGCATGAGCGGCGGGCTGTACCTGGCCGGCGCCTTGATTTTTGGCGGCGTTTTTCTGGGCTACGCCTGGCGCTTGAAATTCGCACCCGTGCCAGGCCTGCCGATGAAAACCTTCGGCTATTCGATCGTCTATTTAATGGCGATCTTCACGCTGCTCCTGCTCGACCACTACCTGATTGCTATTTGGTCGTAATCTTCTGCACGTTGGACGGGTCGAACATGGACCGGTCCAGCTTGACCTCGAGCAACTCCGGCTCCTCGTTATTGAACGACATCGCCAGATAGCGGTTGGAGTAGAGGTCGTAGACGGTTTCGCCCGCCGACACCATGTAGGGCTTGTCGTAGGCCACCACCGGATGCGCTTCCTGTACGCGCCATAACTGGTCGCGGTTATCGTAGATGTCCACCGTGGCAATCTGCCAGGCGTCTTCGTCGATGTAGAACGTGCGGCGCTTGTAGGCGTGGTTCTTGCCCGCGCGCGTGGTGGAATCCACCACCCAGACGCGGTGCAGTTCGTAGCGCGGCAACTCGGCGTTGATGTGGTTTTTCTTGAAGATGTCGGGGTATTTCAGCTTGTCGCTGTGAAGTGCGTACGAGTTGTACGGGATGTACAGCTCCTTCTTGCCCACGAGCTGCCAGGTGTAGCGATCGAGCGCGCCGTTGAACATGTCGAGCTGGTCGTTGGTGCGCAGGCCGTCCGAGCCGGTGCCTGGATTGTCGTAACCGATGTTGGGCGCGCGACGCAGCCGCCGCTGGCCGGGGTTGTACTGCCAGGCGCGGCGCGGTTCAGCGACCTGGTCCATGGTTTCGTGCACCAGGGTGACGATGCCCGCCAGGCGCGGCGGCGCATGCACCTGCTGCAGGAAATAAATGGCGACGTTCTTGAGGTTTTCCGGCGTGGCGTCACGCTGGCCATAGGCGAACTCGACGTCCTCGCGGATTTTTACCGCGTTGTATTCGCCACTGGTGGTGACCGCCGCCTGCATGTTCCACCGGGTGGCGCCGGGGCCGCGAAAGCGCAACTTGTGGTTCCAGATCGGCTCGGCACCGGCCTTGGGGATCGGCACCGGAATGCCGACGACGACGTTTTTCATCGATTCGCCGCCGCCCGCCAGCTCGCCCTTGAGCGCGTTCTGGTAGGTGGCCTCGTTCACCCAGTCCGGGTACGCGTGGGTGCGGCGCGTGGTGTAGACCTTCATCTTGTAGGTGGTCGGGTAGCGATTGAACATCGCAATTTGCCCTAGCGTGAGCTTGTCCTTGTGCGCGTCCAGATTTTCCTTGGTGATGGTCATCAGCGGCTTGTCGTCCGCAAAAGGATCGCAATACCAGGTGCCGGGGCCCTTGTAGCAGGGCGGGGATTTGGTCAGCCCGCCGTCCCAGGCCGGAATCGTGCCGGCCGCGTTGGCCGCGCGCTCGGCGCCGGTGGGCGTCAGGTCGGTTTTAAGCCGTGCCGCTTCTTCGACGGTGACTTTTGCCTGTGCAACGGAGATGCCAGCGAAAATGATCAGGACGGCGCGGGCCAATTGAATACTCATGAACTCCCCTGTGCTGATTCTGCGATCAGCGTGATGTCGTGTGTGAAGTTAAATAGTAACCCGTGAAGGAAGGTTTTTTCTGTCACCCGCTTGCGCCGCAATTGATGTGACCCTGGGCGGGTGGCAAAAACCAATGGTACATTTTTAGTACCAGCGGTTTTTTGCGAAACCTCGAAAACGGCCTCGCAGGGCCTTAAGCGGGTGCGGTCTCGATGGCGCTGCGCAGCTTCTTCATCGCCGCCGTTTCGATCTGTCGGATTCGTTCGGCGGAAACGCTGTACTTTTCTGCGAGCTCCTTCAGGCCTTCCTTGTCGCCGTCCTTGAGCCAGCGGCGCGCGAGGATGTCGCGCGAGCGTTCGTCGAGCGTCGACAGCGCGGTGCGCATCTGGTCTTCGCGTTGGCCCTGCCACTCGATGTTCTCGATCACCGCATACGGGTCGTTGTCATCGCGCAGGTAGTCTTCCGGCACGTAGGCGTCTTCGCCGTCTTCCGGCGTGGCGTTGAAGCTGCTGTCGTGGCCGGACAGGCGGGCTTCCATCTGCAGGACTTCCTCGGGCTTGACCTTGAGGTCGCGAGCCATGGTTTCGACCTCGGCACGATTCATCCAGCCGATGTGGTCTTTCTTGCTGCGCAGGTTGAAAAACAGTTTGCGCTGCGCCTTGGTCGTGGCGATTTTGACGATGCGCCAGTTCTTCAGCACGAACTCGTGGATTTCGGCCTTGACCCAGTGCACCGCAAACGAAATCAGGCGCACGCCCACGTCCGGGTCATACCGCTTGACCGCTTTCATCAGGCCGATATTGCCTTCCTGGATCAGGTCATTGAGTTGCAGGCCATAGCCCATGTAGCCGCGAGCGATGTGCACCACGTGGCGCAGGTTGGCCAGTACCAATTGCTGGGCGGCTTCGAGGTCGTTGTCATTGCGCAAGCGCCGCGCAAGCTGGTTTTCGGCGCTGGCATCCAGCACCGGGATTTGATTGACGGCAGAAATGTAGGCGTCAATGCTCCCCGCCAGCGGGACCAGGAATCGGGCCGTATCAGGCTGTCGCAAGGCAATCGCTTTGACTTCGCTCATCGGGGCTCCTTTCATGGACACAATTTTAGCACTCGGAAAATTGGAGTGCTAAGGGGGTAAATAGTTCCGTTCTGAGGATATAACCCGTTGATTATCTAACCGGCAACTGTCAATTGTCCGTGCGCTGCCAAACCTTCCGTCGAGCTGATCCGAAACGCGTAGCGAGCAGCCTCCTGCGTGCCAGCCAGCTTCTCGCACTCGATCTGGATACGCTCGGCAGCCGCCAAGGCGGCCGTGTTTTCGAATGTTGCTGCACTCACGCCGGCCAGGCGTCGTTGCTTGCGCAGTGGCGCGCCTTGCGCATTCAGGCCAGCGTGTATCGCCGTGGCTTGCGCGGCGTATTCGATCAGACACAACGGCGACAACCGGTTTGCGCGGGCGAGAGGATTGGGCGGATCGCGATGGGGATGGGCGATACAGACGATCTGTCGAGAGTCCCATTCGAGCACCGAGTCCAATAAACACATGCGTCCCGAATGGGGGATCAGCGCCGCGATATCCGCTCGCCCCAGTTTCATGCGACGCGCCGGATTTCGAGTAAGTCCCCGATCCCCGGCAACCGCACGATTCCAGGCGCGCTGCCGGCAAGCAAAGCCAGCAAGGGCAGGCCGCGCGCCGCCGGGTTGGTCTTGCGCAATTGCTCAAGCATGGGATCCTCACATGACGTTTGCTTGCCATGCACACCTGCGGTTAATTCGATGCGCGCCAAAGATGGAGTATTGGGAAGATCGCCACTGCTTAGGGCCAACGCGACCGCCCCGGGACGAATAATCGGACGAGCGGCCAGCAGCGGCTCCGGCGGGACGATGTCGTAAACCACCAGCAGCACCGGCAATGAGTCTGCGTGTACCAGGGTGGCCGCCTCCAGCAGACCGGCGGCGAAACTTTCGTCCCAGCCCGACAGCGTGCTCGACGGCAAGCGGCACCCGACGCCGATGCTCCAGTAGCCGGCGGCCGCGTTGTGCACGCAATTATGAAAATCGGTCGGCGACACGATGCGCGATGGTTCCGCCAGCGCGGTGACGATGCGGTTGATGATGGCGGTATCGGCATCGGAGCTTGCAAACACCGTGGCCCAGTCCGCGGGTTTGAGTGCACCGCCCTTGACGGCGTCTTCGGCAGCGCGAAATGCCAGCCGCACGGATGCCGTTGCGCGCCGGCGTTCATTGGGTGGCAGCAGTTCCGACGTCAGGGCGCCGATGTCCGCCGCAACATAAGGGGCCTGACCGGACAAGATCGGCTGGGCCGCCGTCCAGCCGTCCAGTCCGGGAAGGCAGCAGCCGATCGCATGAATCGTCAGCGGTTTCATCACGCGCTCCCGATTACGAGGCTGCAGTTGTTGCCGCCAAAACCAAATGAGTTGGTCACCACATTGCGCACGCTGACGCCCTCGCGAGCTTTCAGCAGCACCGCGCCCTTGATCGCCGGGTCCAGCGTTTGTGTATTCAGGCTGTGCGGCAAAAATCCGTGTTCGATGGCGAGCATCGCCACCGCCGCGCCGACCATGCCGGCCGCACCGAGCGTGTGGCCAAAATAGCCCTTGGTCGAACTGCAGGGCGTGCGCTCGCCAAAGACCGCACACACGGCCTTGTCTTCGGCCAGGTCGTTGGCGGGTGTGGCGGTGCCGTGCAGGTGCACGTAATCCACCATCGCCGGCTCGAGCCCGGCGCGCATCAAGGCCGCACGCATCGCGTCGTTGGCGCCGCGGCCTTCGGGTTCCGGTGCCGACATGTGATGCGCGTCGGCCGATTCGCCGTAGCCGCGCAGCCGCGGGCCGTTGCCTTGCTTTTCCAAAATTGCAAAACCGGCCGCTTCACCGATCGAGATGCCGCGGCGCGCCGCGTCGGCCGGCCGGCACGGCTCGGCAGATACCAGTTGCAGCGCATTGAATCCGTGCAGCGTGGTCAGGCACAGCGAATCCACGCCCCCCACCACCGCCGCGTCGCACAGCCCCGTCGTCATCGCGCGTGCGGCGCAGGCGAAGACCTTGGCCGAGGACGAGCAGGCGGTAGACACCGCCACTGCCACGCCCTGCAAGTGCAGCCGTTCGCGCACGTAGCCGGCGATGGAATAGGTGTTTTGCGAAGTGCGATAGTCAAACCAGCCGGGCAGGCGATTGTTGACGCGATCGCGCTCCCGGTACGCACGTTCGGTCTGCTGTACGCCGGCAGTTGAAGTGCCAATGAAGACTCCAACACGCGTCGCCCCCACGCGCGTGATCAGCGCCGCTACCGCCTCGGAAAAACCATCCTGTTGCAGGCCCAGTTCGGCGAGGCGATTGTTGCGGCAGTCCCAGTGCGCGAGTCGGCCGGTCAATGGATCATCGAGGCCGTCAACCGCGCCGGTCCAGCAGGGCAACGTGCAGGTCTCAAATGGTTTTTGGCTCAGCCCGCCACGGCCCGCGCTCAAGGCCTGCGCATGCGCACCGCGGCCACGGCCCAGTGCGGAGGTCAGGGTGTAATGAGTGATCGGGAGCGGTTTCATGTCCAGAAGTTGTAGAAGTTGAACCAGTTGTACGGCGCGCGGCGCGCGTAATCGGCCAGTCGATCCGCGTAGTCTTGCGCGGCGCGCTGCAGCGCCGCGGCCCGTTCGCCGCGCGTCGACTTTAGGCCACTGCTGAAAAGTTCGTAAGAGGTGTCGTAGCGCCCGTCGCCCTGATACACCGAAAAACCCAAGATCACCGGCACGCCCAGAACTTGCGCCAGTTGCCAGGGCGCGGCCGGCAGGCGTGCGGGCGCGCCCATGAAGTTCACCGTCACCGTGGCCTCGTTTTCGCGGGTGCGATCCGCCATCACGCCCACCATCCGCCCCTGTTGCAGCACCTCTTTCAATTTAAGAACCAACGCAGGTCCGCCATCGCCGGCGTCAATTACGCTTTGCGCCAATGCGGGGTCAAGGCCCTCGACGGCAGCGATGAAGCGCCGGCTGTGCGCTCGATCCATGAGGATGGAAATGGGTAATTGATACTCACGCGATCCGGGCACGCGCATCGCCTCGAAGCTGCCGAAATGACAGGCCATCAGCAGCGCGCCACCACGGCGCGCGGCCTCCAGCACAGGGTCCGGACAATGCACGCGGATGTCGAATCCCGCGCCGCCCCCGAGCAGGAAAACCCGATCCAGCGCGCAGTCCGTGAACGTACGGAAATGACGCCATTGCTCGCGCAGCTGGGGTGCGCGACCCAGCGCCCGGGTTAAAAAATCACGCGAGGCGTTGCGCGCGGGTGTTCCCGTCAGAAAAAACCAGACTAGAGGAAACAGCACAAATATCCGTGCCACGCGCCGGCCGAGCACGCGCGCCACCCAGACCGTGAGTGCGACGCCCCATTCCACCCCCCGCTCATCTTGTTGCTGCCAACTCACGGTGGCCGCCAGCTGAAGCGCCCCTGTGCGACCAGGCGAGGGCCGGCGCGGCACTGAAAAGTAACTTGCTCAGGCTGCCGCTCGACAGAAAAATCCAGCGTGTCGCCCGGCAGGGCCGGCGACAGAAACTTGGCCTGAATCAGGCCCCGCATAACCGCGCCCGAAGGCAGGCTCGACAGGCAGGCCTGCCAGGCCCAATCCAACAGAACCACGCCCGGCAATATCGGTGTGCCTGGAAAATGCCCGGCCAGTGACGGATGGTCCGGGGCGACGACAAAGCGCAGGTCACTCACGCAACAGTTCCAGCAGCGCCGCGCGTGACAATTTGCCCACCGCGTTTCGCGGCAGGGTTTGCACGCAGCGGATCGGTCTTGGCACAAATACACTGTCCAGTTTTTTTACGAGCACGGCGCGGATCGCGGCCTCATCCAGTCCGGGCGCGACGACCAGCGCGGCGGGGCGAGCGGCAATGCCGTCTTCCGGTGCGAACACCACGCCATCAACGACGCCGGGGACGGCCAGCAGCGCCTGCGTCAGTTCTCCCAGCGATACGCGCCGGCCAGCGACCTTGAACTGGTCCGCTGAACGGCCAAGCAGGCGGAAGCGATCCGGCGTCACCAGTTCGATCACGTCGGCGAGGGCGACCGGCTGGTCAAGATAAGGGGCGTGCAGAAAAGCCGTGTCATTGCGCTGGCTCAGGCTCAAGCCCGGGTACAGCGTCCAGAGTTCATCTGCGCAGGTGTGCCGCGTCGCCAGGCTGGCCGCTTCGGTGCAACCGTAAATCTCGTGCACGGGCGCATGAAACTGCGCTTCGGCTTGCATCGCCAGCTCGCGCGACAGCGGGGCGGTGGCGGAGATGATGACGGTCAAAGCTGGTAGCGAGACCTGCGCGACGACGCATGCGCGCAGATGCACCGGAGTGGTCACCCATGCGCGCGGCAACGGCAAATCCATGAGCGCGGAGGCAATATCCGCCGGAAAAAAAGGGCGGCCGCTGTGCGCAGAGCAGCCGGCGGCCAGCGTCGTCATCACGCTGGTTTCCATTCCGTACATGTGTTGTGCAGGAACTGTGGCAAGGATGTGCAGACCGGCGCCGAAGCGACCCGTAATCAAGGGCGCGGTGGCGCGCAGCGCGGCCCAGCTTTTGGCATGCGCCTGCGGCGCGCCGGTGCTGCCCGAGGTGTGAATGATGACCGCGGTCTGCTCCGAGGGGATTTCGGGGACGGCGCCGTTCCAGTCCGGCGCGTCAAACTCGAGCGGGTCGTTTGCAATCGTCAGCGCGTCCGGATAGACGTCTTTCAGGCGGGCCAGATGCTCCGCGCCATTGGACGCCGGCAACAGGCAAGGCTTGCCGCGCACCAGGCTTGCGCCCAGTAACAAGGTGAATGCCGCACGATCGTCCAGCAGCGGCAGGTAATACGCGGCCTCAGGCAGGCGCTTGGCGAGCGCCATCACCGCGCCTAACCAGCGCGCCTGCGTCAGCGGATGCGAGCCGCGCCACAGCAATGCGGCCGCCGGGTCATAGCCCTGAATCAGCGGGGTTGCATTCACGCGCGGGGACGCCCACGGGCGACGATGCGCAGATACTCAATGAACCCGGGATGATCGTGCGCCGGAAACCAGAAACGCCGCAGCACGAACTCGCCGACCAGCACCCCGCCAATCAGCAGGTAGCTGACAAAATTCGTGTGCAACGACCAGGCCCAGAGCGGTCCGGCGAGGGTCAGGTACAACGTCACCGTCGTAATGCCGGCGCTCAAGAGCGCCCAAAACGCGGTCAGTCGGCGGGTGTAGTCGCGCAAGTCAGCCGGCAGCGATCCGCGGGCAGCCTGTGCGATCGCGGTGATTAACGGCGTACGGCCCTCCCGCAAAGACAAGCCAAACGTGGCGCTCACGGCGGCGGGGATCAGCAATGCCGGCAGATAAAGGGCGTACTGGCCCCCGCCAGCAAACGTCAGCGTGCCCAGAACGGCGGTCAGCAGCAGATACCACAGCCAGGCAACTGGATTGCGCGCGGCAAGAAAAGGCACGGCCAGCACGGCGATCAGCGCCAGCCATTGCAATAACGGGGATTTCCAAATCACCGAGGCATGCGCCAGCAAGGGATAACTGATGCACAACAGCACCGGCAAGAGAGGCCGGGTGCTTTTTGCAGTCATCAGGTGCCTTACTTCTTGCGCGCCGCCACCAGGTTTGTCAGCGCGCGCAAAGAGGCGAATCCTTTCTTTACTGCCTCGTCCTCCGAGCGTAATTCGACGCCGTAGTTCTGCTGGATCGCCAGCGCGATCTCCAGCGCGTCAATCGAGTCCAGCCCCCAGCTGTTATCGCCCTCGCCGAACAGCGGCGCCTCCGGCACCACCTGGGACGGGTCGCGATTTTCGAGATTGAGCGCTTTGATCAGCACGTCGGCCATCTGTTGTTCGGCGGCGGTAATTGGAGTCATGGCAATTTTTATGAGCGGGAAAGGGAGAAAGGGTGCCTGCGGGCACTACAATGACAGGAATTATTTTTTCAGTTTCTCACGAGACACTTGGCTCTGCATAACTATTCGCGGCGCCCTTACCGGGTTCTGCCACTATCTACGCCCGTTGCCGATGAAACGCGGGTGCTCGTGCGCGTGCGCTTTGATGGTGCTAGCGCCGCGCCGGACCCGCGCGAAATTTTTGTGCCGCTGCCGCCGCTGTCGGGGGAGGCGGGCGAAGTCTGGCTCAGTGATACCGCGGTGAAGGCCGGCTGGCATGACGGCATGGGCTACTCCGAGAATGGCGAGATCCTGTTGGGCCAATTGCTGATCAGCGAAGCGGAGATCGCCCGGCACGGGGTTGACCGCGCGGTATTCCATGCCTACGTGCGCATCGAGCAATTGCTGATTGCGCGTGGTTATCCGTACTGGCTGCGCATGTGGAATTACATTTCCGGGATTCTTGATGGGGACAACGACCGAGAACGCTATCGCCAGTTCAATCTCGGCCGGCATCGCGCGTTGTCGATGAAGCCGGGTTTTGAATCCTGCCTGCCTTCCGCGACGGCCATCGGCACGCACGGCGACGGCCTGCTGATTTATTTTCTGGCCGGACGCTGGCCGGGGCAGCCGGTGGAGAATCCGCGCCAGATGAATGCCTGGCGCTACCCAAGCCAATACGGCCCGCGCTCGCCGAGTTTTTCACGCGCCTCGCTGCTCGACTGGACCGACGGCGCCGAATTGCTGGTCTCGGGTACTGCCAGCGTGGTCGGCCACGAGAGCCGCCATGTCGGCGATGTCGTCGGGCAACTCACCGAGACTTTGGCCAACCTCGACAGTTTGCGGGCGGAAGCGGAGCGGTTGAAGGGACTGGCACCAAATGCGTTCAGGCCGCAGGCCTTCAAGCTGTATCTCGTTGATCGTGCCCAACTGCCGCGGTTGCAACCCCTACTGGCGAAGAATTTCGCGGGTGTGCAATTGAGTTGCGTCGAAGGCACCATCTGCCGCAACGATCTGCATTTGGAAATCGAGGGTAGTTACCGCCTCGCGTGCTGAACAGACTCTGGCGCGCGTTCGGCGTGACTTTCGCCTTCGGCCTGTTCGGCCTGGGCGGAATAGCACTGGGTTTTCTGGTCGTGCCTTTGATCCGGCTGGTCACGTTCAATCCTGAGGTCATGCGCCGGCGTACCCAGCGCTTCGTGAACCTGTGCTTTCGCGGCTGCATCGGCCTGTGGCAGGCGATGGGCCTGTTCAGTTCGGAACTGCACCATCTGCAGCGCTTGCGCACACCGGCCGGGCCGCGCGGCCGGCTCATTATCGCCAACCATCCGACTCTGATTGACGTGGTGTTTCTGGTCTCGCTGCTGCCGGAGGTGGATTGCATCGTCAAGCGTTCGTTATGGCGCAATCCGTTTCTGCGCTGGCCGGTGCAGTGGGCGCGCTATATCCCCAACGACACCGGTGAGGTGCTGGTGCGCCAATGCGTCGAGCGCCTGCATGCGCAACGCACGCTGCTGGTGTTCCCCGAGGGCACCCGGACGCGGCCCGGCGAACCGCTGCACGTACAGCGCGGGGCCGCGCAAATTGCGCTCGCCGCCGGCTGCGAAATTGTCCCTGTGCGGGTGCAGTGCCGGCCGGAGTTTCTGTCCAAGCGTCAATGGCCCTGGCAGGCTCCGCCGCAAAAGCCGCACTTTTGCATTTCGGTCGAGCCGGCGCTGACCCTATGCGCCGAGCCGCTGCCGGACGAGCCGGTTTCCGTGGCCGCGCGTCGCCTGACGCGCGAATTCTTGCAGTGGTTTACCGAGCGAACTGGCGCGTCGTCGCCGGTATAATTAGGCCATGCGCACCGAACAGGAAATTTTCAGGAATCTTCGCGGCATTCTCATCGAGTTGTTTGAAATCGAGCCGGCCAAGATCACTCTGGAGGCGCGATTTTTCGAGGATCTCGACATCGACAGCATTGATGTGATCGACCTGATCCTCAAGCTCAACGAGGTCACCGGCAAGAAATTGCAGGCAGAGCAATTCAAGCATGTACGCACAGTGGGTGACGTCGTGAACGCGTTGGCGGCGCTGCTCAATGAGCCTGCCTGAGGTTGTTAAGGCCACCCCTGACGAAGACCGGTGTGCGCTCTTGCTGAAGATCGCCGCCGATTCACCCGCGTTTCTGGGCCATTTCCCCGGCGTTCCGATATTGCCTGGCATCACCCAGGTGGATTGGGCATTGAAACTTGCGCGCCTGCACATGCCCCAGATTGAGGGGGATTTCCACAGCCTTACCGATCTAAAATTCCGGCGCGTAATCGAACCGAACACGACGCTGAGGCTGGAGCTGTCCTGGTCACCTCCTCAGCTGGACTTTCGCTATGTCAGCGACACGGGCAGCGAGGTATTTTCGCAGGGGCGGATCAGGCTTTGAACGCGTGCGTGGTGATTCCACATTACCGGCACGAACGGGCCGTTGCGGGCGTGATCGCACGCATCAAGGCGCAAAACCTGCCCTGCTATCTGGTCGATGACGGCTCGGGCGCGCAGAGCGCGCCAGTGCTTGATGCGCTCGCGAATGCAGAAGGCGCTTGGTTGCACGTCCTCCGGTTGCCCGATAACCGGGGTAAAGGCGCCGGGGTGATGGCAGGCTGCTCGGCGGCGCTGGCCGACGGGTACACGCACGCCATACAAATGGATGCCGACGGTCAGCATTGGATCGAAGACATTCCGCGCTTTCTGGACGCCGCACGCCGCACGCCGCACGCCGTGATCGCCGGCGTCGCCCTCTATGACGCCCACGCGCCACGCGCCCGGCGGTACGGCCGCTGGCTGACGCATGTGTGGGTCTGGATCAATACCCTTTCACTGGCGATCCGCGATTCGATGTGCGGATTTCGCGTATATCCGCTGGCGCCCGCGCTCAAAGCCTGGGGTGAGATGCGCCATGGCCGGCGCATGGATTTCGACACCGAAATCCTGGTGCGCATGCACTGGTCAGGCTGCGCAGTCGTGAATCTGCCGACCCGGGTGAGCTACCCGCAGGACGGCGTTTCCCACTTTGCTCTCTGGCGTGACAACCTGCGCATCAGCGGCATGCACGCCCGGTTGTTTTTCGGGATGCTGTGGCGAGCGCCGCGCCTGTTGTCCCGGAATTTAACGAGTCGCACATGAACACCGCCGCTGCCCACGCCATCGATATCGACATCGATATTCCGTTTCATGACCTCGATCCGATCGGCATCGTCTGGCATGGCCATTACGTGCGCTATATCGAGATCGCGCGCTGCGCGCTGCTTGAGCGTCTCGGCTACAACTACGATCACATGGCGGCGTCGGGGTACTCGTGGCCGGTCATTGATCTGCAATTGCGCTACATCAAGGGTGCGGTGTTCAAGCAAAAACTCACAATCAGTGCCCAGATCGTGGAATGGGAAAACCGACTGAAAATTGACTACGTGATCCGCGACGCGGTCACGCGCGAGCGTATGACCAAGGGCTATTCGGTGCAGGTGGCGGTGAACATCAGGACCGGCGAAATGCAGTTGCAGTCACCGCCCGTTTTGTTGAAAAAACTGGGCGTCGGGACATGAAGCGCGCGGCCAGTCTCGCGCTGCTGATTTTTTGCGCCACGGCTGCGGCGCAGCCGCCGGCACAGAAAACGGTCGCGCAAATCGAGGCCTTGTTGCCCGCCGAAACCTTGGCGATGGCGCGCAGTGAGGTGCTTACCGGCCGCTTTGCGCAAACCAGGACCCTCAAGGATCTGGCGCAGCCGCTGCGATCCAGTGGCCGGTTTACCTACGCGCGTGCCCATGGCGTGCTCTGGGGTATCGAACAGCCGTTCGCCGCTGAATTCGTCCTGGCCGGCGGCCGTCTCATCGCGCGGCACAAGGGTGATGAACCCGCGTTCAGCCCCGAAATGGCGCGCCTGCTCACGGCGCTGTTCACGCTGGACCTGCCCATGCTGCAGCGAAGTTTCAGGCTGGAGGTCGAACGCGATGCCTCGCGCTGGAGTCTGCGCCTGCTTCCACGCCATCGTGTGTTGTCCTCCGTGCTCAGCGAAATCCGGCTCGAAGGCCGCCGTCATCTGCAAAGTGTCCGCATCCTGGATACCTCGGGCAACGTCACCCGGATCGATCTGAAAGATCTGCGCGTCCTCAAGGCCGTGCCTGCTGAAACGCTCGCGAAATTCCAGTGACTTGTCAGTGAGTCAACGCCTGCGATTCCAGATCTGGCTCGCCGCCGCCGCGCTGCTGCTGATATTTTTTATGTTTCGTGTCGCGCCCAACCTGAAAGTGGACAGCGACCTGCTGGCATTGCTGCCGGCCAGCGAGCTGGACGCAGGCGCCGAACAGGCCCATCGCCAGATCTCGGCCAGCTTCGCGCGCCGCCTGCTGTTCCTCGTCGGCAGCGAAGATTTCGCCGTCGCGCGGGCCGGCGCGCAGGCGCTGGCGGACCGGCTGCGCGAGTCGCCCGTCTTCTCCACGGTGCGCCTGGAAATAGACGCATCGAAGCCCACCGATGCAGAAGTGCGCGCCCGCTTCGGGCTGATGACGCCCTCCGACCGGGCCCGGCTGCTCGGCGGGGAGTCCGCCGCGATAAGCCTTGAGGCGCGGCGCGCGCTTTATTCGCCCGCCGGCTTCGGCCGCTCCACGCCGGTCAGTGCGGACCCGCTGGGTTTTTTTGATCGCTACCTGAGCGCCACGCCGTTCGTGCGCGATGCGGGCGTGGAAGGCGGCGTGTTGGTGCTGCGCAAGGATTCTTGGGTGTGGATACCCGTGTTCGCCGAAACCCGAGGTAATCCGTTTGATCAGTCCTTGCAGCCGGAGTTGATGCGTGCGCTAGGTGAGGCGCGTCGCGCGGCTGAGACACACGGCGCGCGGGTCTTGAGTTCGGGTGTCGCGCCCCACGCCGTAGCTGCCGCCACACGGGCACGCGCAGAAACAGTCTGGCTCGGTGGCGGCGATCTGCTGGCCTGCGCCGTGTTGCTGTTGCTGGTGTTCCGCAGCCTGCGGCCGATGGTGTTGGGCCTGTTGTCGGTTGGCCTTGGCATTGTCGCGGCGCTTACTTGTGTTCAGGCCTGGTTCGGGCCCGTGCATTTCCTGACGCTGGTGTTTGGCACCAGCCTGATCGGTGTGGCGATGGATTACGCGCTGCACTTCCTGTGCGACCAGTTCCGTGACCCGCTGCATTGGCAGCCGAGCGACGCGCCGGCCCATATACGCTCAAGCCTGCTGCTCGGGCTTGGCACCGCGGTGCTCGGTTACGCCACGTTTGCCAGCACCTCGCTGCCGGTTCTGCGGCAGATCGCGGTGTTCGCCGCCTGCGGGTTGGTGGTTGCGGCGGCAACGGTTTGGCTGGCGTTTCCGACACTGGCGCGACCGGCCGGCCTGCGCGACGTCACCCGCTGGGAAAAACTGGCCACGCTGTTGCGGCCGCGCACTGCGCCTGCGTGGTTGTGGGTGCTGCTGGCGGTTTTCGCCGCCGGCGGGCTGTTGAAATTGTCCACGGCGGACGACGTCCGCCTGCTGCAATCCTCACCCAAGGAGTTGTTGGCGCAGGAACAGCAAGTGCGTCATGTGCTTGGCATGGTCGCCGACAGCCGCTATTTTCTGCTCGAAGCCGACAGTGCCCAGCAATTGCTCGAACGCGAAGAGGCGTTGAGCGCGCGCCTCGATACGCTGCAGGCCGGCCGCTACACCGCGTTCAGCCAGGCCGTGCCGTCGCTCAAAATGCAGACCGCCGACCGGCTGCGGAGCGCGCCGCTGTATCAGCCGGACGGCCTCATCGCGCAGCATTTCGCGGCGCTCGGCTTTGGCCGCGAAACGGCGGCGCACTTACGCGAAGAATTCATCAATGCACCGTTGCTGCTGCCCGAAGATGCGCAGACCTCGTCGCGACTGCACTGGCAGGCGGCGCAGTGGCTGGGGGAGAGTGAGGGGCGCTGGCGCTCGACCGTCACGCTTGCCGATGTCGAAAACGCACCGGCCCTGGCGAACGCCGCCGAAGGATTGGCGGGCGTGCGCTGGCGCGATCCGGTCGCCGAAAGCTCCGCGGCGCTTGCCAGCCAGCGGCAGGAAGCGCTGCGCTTACTGGGGCTGGTTTACGCACTGATCGCCGTGGTGCTGGTCGTCCGCTATGGTTTTGGCCAGGGGCTGCGTGCGCTGGCGGCGCCGTTGGGTGCGAGCGCGCTGACGCTGGCCGTGCTCGGCTGGAGCGGCCAGACGATGAATCTGTTCACCGTGCTGGCGCTGTTATTGGTGCTCGGCATCGGCAATGACTACGTGATTTTTCTGCGCGAGGGCCAGCGCAGCGGCGCGCCGCCGATCAGCAGCCGGCTGGCGGTGGGCCTGGCGGCAATGACCGCGCTGTGCGCGTTTGGCGGCCTGGCGTTTTCGGCGACGCCGTTTCTGCGCAGTCTCGGTCTGACGCTGGTGCTGGGAATCGCCTTGACACTGACCCTGGCGGTATTTACCGCGCCCAAAGACTCAACGCGTCAAACCTGACCGGCGCGTTTGCAGATCAGCAGCGTGCTCGCACAGTGCGCGCCAAGACCGTCGTGCTGCTTTTCCACCTCGAAACCGGCCTTGCGGACGCAGGCGAGGAAGGTGGTTGAGCGGTACATCTGGCTGGTGCCGTTGGCCAGCGCGGTGAAATACAACGACAGCTGCTGCACGCAGAACGCAGCGATGGGATAGCGCTGGCAGTCCCAGAACGATTCGAGAATGTAGACGCGGCCGCCGGGCGCCAGCGCGCGGTGGCAGCGCTCGAGTATCGAGACGATCTGCGCTTCGGAGAAGCAATCGAGAAACTGGCTCATCCAGACCGCATCGAAGCCGCTCGGCAGCTCCTGCGTGGAGTCCAGCAGGTTGCCCTCATTGAAGTGCACCCGCTCGCTGCCGGCGACATCCTTGAACTGCGTTTTTGCGGTGGCGAGCTGGCCGGGCAGGTCGAACATCGTGACCTCGACCTTGGCGTCGTGTTTCAGGCACGCGCGCGCCCATTTACCCGTATTGCCGCCGATGTCGAGCAATCGGCGCGGCTTTTGCGCAAACACCAGCGGCAGTGCGCCGGGGAAGGCCTCGTCCGAATAATAGTGGTCGTAGGTGAACCAGGATTTGCGCACGCGCTCCGGCAGATGCGCCAGCGCGTGGTAGATCGTCGGCCAGGTGCCAAAGGACTTGAGGCCCTCGGGCTTGCCGTTGCGCACCGAGGCTTCAAGCTCGTACATGCCGCGGTAACTGACGTCGTGCATGAAGTCCATGTTGGCGCGCGTCATGTCGTCGTGCAGCAAAAACCACGCGGTCTTGGTGCTGGTATAGCGGAGGTCGCGCTCCAGGAGCAACCCAATGCCAAGGCCGGCTTCCATCAATACGCGCACGCCATACAGCGGCAGCGCGACGCGTTCGGCGATTTGTTCCAGCGTCACGCCGGCGGGGTTGCTGCGCTCGACCTCGGCGAGGATGCCGGTTTCGCACAGTACGCGCGCGGCCTGGTACACCGAGGGGCCGTGGGCGATCCATTGCGCGAGTTCGCGCGCCTGCAGCGCGTTGCGTGTGTCTTTTTCGTAGTGATTCATGCCGACCCGCTTGATGCCTTCAATGGCCGTTGTTGGCCGTGGTGGTAAATCAGGTGGTACTAAAAGTGTACCACTGCTTTTTCGCAGGCGGCCTCACAGGGCCAAAAAGTGCCGCAAGCGGGTGCGGCTTTGGGATGCTTAAAAATGCTCATCGTCATTGACTTCATAGACGTTCAGCGTGCCGCCGGCAAAATAATTGTTGCGGGGGAAGGTAAACGTCCGGGTGGCGCGATCAAAAATCAGCTGGCTCGGGCGGTTCGTGTCGTTGGGCTCGAACACGCTGAATTGAATGCCCTGCTCGGTTTCAACGGCGGCCGTGATCATGACGAAGTGATCCACTTCGGTCACCGGGAACGTCGCCCAGCGGATCAGGTGCACCAGTGGCAGGCGATTGACCTTGACCGCCGCAAGCAGTTTTTGCGCCGTCTCCTGCTGATGATTGCGACTGAACGGGAAAATCATGCGCCAGTTGCTGAACTGGAAATAACTGCTCAGCGGGCCGCCGCTGGCGGCTTTGAACAGCGCTTCATGCTCGCGGCTGAAGCTGCGTAAATCGGCATAGCCGGGAATCACCACCCGGCCACTGTCGCGCGCATCGTCAGGTTCGCGCGACATCACCGCGCTAATCGCTGAAACATAGGCCGCTTCGTCGGCCTTGGGCTGCGCGGGATCAAACTGTGCGTACTGGAAAAACTGACGGGCGGTGCGCGACACCGTGAAGCAGCGCTGGGTGAACTCCGGCCGCTGGTCCCTCTTGAAGGTGGTGATCTGCCCGGTGACCGGATCGTTTTTGTATTCCCAAGCCAGTTCATTGCTGTAGCCCAATGAGTCGCGCTCAAAGTCGAACGCACGCGGGTTCGCTGGCGCATGCGGCGGCAAGCTGGCGCAGCCGCTGACGGCGAACAGCAAACAGAGACTCAGTATGCGATTCATGCGCGGCTCTTGGCGGCGTTCTGCCGGCAGATTTGCGCAAGTGCGCCGAGGCGCTGCTGAGAATTTCCGACGTAGGGATTATCTTCATCCCAGGCATAGCCGGCGAGAATCGCGCAGATGTACTGGCGCACCCGCGGGTCCTGCTGCTCGGCGTAGATGATGTCTTGCAGGTTTCCGTCGTACCAGCCGGCGACGAAATTGCGGAAAGTTTCGACGCCGATCCGCAGGGGTTTGGTGAACGAGGCGTCCCAATCCACGGTCTCGCCACGGAACTGGCGATCGAGCGCGGCTACGGCCAGGTGCGCCGATTTCATTGCGATGGTGACGCCGGAGGAAAACACCGGGTCTAGGAATTCGGCGGCATTGCCCAGCAGTGCGAAACCGGGTCCGCACATCTGGCGCACGTTGGCCGCGTAGCCGCGCAACTCGCCGACCGGGATCGCCGGCTTGGCGTTGGCCAGCAGCGCCGCGAGTGCCGGGTCTTCGCGGTGCAGCGCCCACAGCCGCTCCTCGTTTGTGCCCGGGTATTGCTGCAGGAAACTGTCTTCGGCGACCACGCCGATGGAGGCCTTGCCGTTGGAAAAAGGGATCAGCCAGTACCAGACGTCGCGGCGCCTGGGGTGGGTGGTAACCAGAATCTTCTGCCGGTCAAAAGCGCCGGACGGGATGCCGTCGAACACCTGGGTGAATAGCGCCGAGCGCGGCGGGAAATTGGACGGGTATTCCAGGTCGAGCAGGCGCGGCAGCACGCGGCCAAAACCGCTGGCGTCGAGCACGAAGCGCGGCGTATGCACGTCGGTAGAACCGTCCTTGCTTTTGGCGGTGATGCGCGGTGTGCCGCCTGAAAAATCCGCGGCAGTGATTTCGACTTCGAAACGCACCTCGGCACCCATGCGTTCGGCTTCGCGGATCAGCAGGTGGTCGAAGTCCGCGCGCGGCACCTGGTAGGTAAAGCCGAATCCCGCGCTGCTTTTGTCGGCAAAGTTATAGGTCGAACGTTTGCCGTTATGCGCAAAAGCCGCGCCGTTCTTGTACTGAAAGCCGGCGATCTGCACCGCCGTCAGTAAGCCGGCGTCGTCCAGCAGGCCCAGGCTCTGGGCCAGCAGGCTCTCGCCCACTGAAAAGCGTGGAAACTTCTGCTTCTCCAGCACCAGCGTCCGGTAGCCTTTTTGCACCAGCAATGCAGCCGCTACCGAACCGGCCGGTCCGGCGCCGATAATCAGCACATCCGTCACACATTCCCCCTAGCTTCCTGCGGTCGTACTAGAATCCACGACGCTTCGCGTATTAGACAAATCGGGGGTAATTTCTGCAAGTTCGCGCATCCGTGTCCGACCTGCTACCGCACCGCGCACCGATGCTGCTGCTGGACGATCTGCTCATCGCCGGCGACGACACGGTCCGGGTTGAATTGACGGTGCGCGACGCGCCGCCATTCGGCAACGGCCGGGGCGGCGTGCCCGCGTATGTCGGCGTCGAATACATGGCGCAAGCTGCCTGCATTTTTTCCGGGCTTGAACTTCGCCGTCAGGGTTTGCCGGCGAAGATCGGCCTGCTGTTTGGCACACGTCACTATCAATGCTCCGTAGCGAATTTTGACGCCGGTCAGCGCCTGCAGGTCAGTGCGCGATTGCTCATGCGTGAAGACAGCGGGCTGGCCGCGTTCCGGTGCGGGATTTATGGCGCGGACGGCGCCGCATTGGCGCAGGCCGACATCAAGGCGTTTCGCCCGCACGAGATACGCGAGTACTTGAATCATGAGTGAAAAGACCGTCCTGATTACCGGCGCTTCGCGCGGCATTGGCCGGGCGATTGCCCTGAGCCTGGCGCGCGCAGGCTATGACCTGGTGCTGAACGGCCGTACCGAAAGCACGGAGCTGTTGCAGGTTGCGACGCAGGCCCGTGCATTAAATACGACGGTCCACACTCTGTGTTTCGATGTCAGCGATCGCGGCGCCACCGCACAGGCGCTCGAAAAACATCTGGCAGTCCACGGCGCGCCCTACGGCGTGGTGCTCAACGCCGGCATCACGCGTGACGGCGCTTTCCCCGCGCTCGGCGATACCGATTGGGACGAAGTGCTGACGACCAATCTCGATGGTTTTTACAACGTGCTCAAGCCGCTGACGATGCCGATGATCCGCCGCCGCAAGCCGGGACGCATCGTCACTCTGGCTTCGGTGTCGGGCCTAAGTGGCAATCGTGGCCAGGTGAATTACAGCGCCGCCAAGGCCGGAATCATCGGCGCGACCAAAGCACTGGCGGCGGAACTGGCGAGCCGCGACATCACCGTCAACTGCGTCGCGCCGGGGCTGATTCGTACCGACATGACCGCGACCGCGCCGGTGACCGAGGCACTGAAAATCATTCCCGCGGGGCGCATCGGCGAGCCGGACGAAGTCGCGAGCCTGGTGACTTACCTGATGTCGCCGGCCGCGGCGTACCTCACGCGTCAGGTGATCGCGGTCAACGGGGGCATGATGTGAGGCGCGTGGTGGTCACCGGTATGGCTGGCATTACGTCGCTGGGTGATTCGTGGGCCACCATCAGCGACGGCCTGCGCAAAGGCGCCTCGGGAATTCAGCGCATGCCGGAATGGGATCGTTTTGTCGATCTCAACACGCGGCTGGGCGGGCCGGTGACGGACTTCGCGCCGCCGGTGCATTACACACGCAAGATCACTCGCACCATGGGTCGCGTCGCCCTGCTGGCGACCTGCGCCACCGAGCGCGCGCTGCTAGATGCGGGCTTACTCGACGACCCGACAATTCAGGACGGCCGCATGGGCATCGCCTACGGCTCGTGCTCCGGCAGCACCGATGCGATCCGCGACTTCGGCACGTTGCTGCTCACCGGCAGCGGCGGCAAGATCAATGCCACAACCTACCTGCGCATGATGGCGCACACCGCCGCGGTGAACATCGGGCTGCGCTTTGGCCTCAAGGGCCGCGTCATTCCGACCACGTCGGCCTGTACCTCCGGCAGCCAGGGCGTGGGCTATGCCTACGAGGCGATCAAATTTGGCAAGCAGAAGCTCATGGTCGCGGGCGGCGCCGAGGAGCTGTGCGCCAGCCAGGCCGCGGTATTCGACACGCTGTTCGCCACGTCACTGAAAAACGACGCACCGACTACCACGCCAGCGCCGTTCGATGCGCAGCGCGACGGCCTGGTGCTGGGCGAAGGCGCCTGCACACTGATTCTCGAAGACTACGATCACGCCAGGGCGCGCGGCGCCACGATGCTCGCGGAGATCGTTGGTTACGGCGCCAATTCCGACGGCGACCACCCCACCCATCCGAATACTCAAACAATGGAAGTGGCCATGCGTCTGGCGCTGGACGACGCCAGCCTTCCACCGCAAGCGGTGGGTTATGTGTGTGCGCATGGAACGGCTACGGAACAAGGCGATATCGCCGAAACCCAGGCGACCCTGCGCGTATTCGGCACGCGGATGCCGATCAGCTCGCTCAAGGGGAATTTCGGCCACACCCTCGGCGCTTGCGGCGCGCTGGAGAGCTGGCTTTCCATCGAGATGATGAATCGCGATTGGTTTGCGCCGACCCTCAATCTGCAGCAACTGGACCCGCGTTGCGGCGAACTCGACTACGTGCAGAACGGCGGCCGCACGCTGGCGTGCGATTACGTCATGAACAACAATTTCGCGTTCGGTGGAATCAATACCTCATTGATTTTCCGCCGGTGGTCTTGACTTTTAACGACCGGGCTATCGATTCTCGAAGTATCTTTTTGCGCCCGCTTCTTCCTTGATCGACGCCTTGTATTCGCGCCAGGGTTGTTTCGAGGTTTGGCGATAACGAATGACGTAGCTCGCCGGGTCGATCTCGTAATGCGGGTAGACCTCGCGAAGGTTGAAAAACAGCCCCGGCGCGAACAGCAGGATGTCCGCGACCATGTAACCGGGGTTGAACTTCAGCGGCAGCACTCCGTAAAAAGTTTGCCCGGCCGGATCCACCACCTTGAAGTCGTAAGCGCCGAACGACGTGGTTCTGAATTCACCCGAGGCGGGCGCGCTCATCGGACGTTCGCGCACATAAATCTTGGTATTGGGCTGGGTGGATGTAAAGGATGTTTTTGCGGTGCAGCCTACCAATGTGATTGTCAGCGCGATCAGCACATATTTATGCATTCTGGTCTCCCCCGAGTAGTCCAGGCGCAAATATAGCCGCGTTCAGGCAGGTTCGATGCGATCCAAATGGCGGCTCACGGTCCAGGCCGAGCCGGCGACTCCCAGCAACAGGCCACCTCCCAGCACCAGCAGGCTCGCGCCGAAGGACAATCCGCTGAGCGCGAAACTGCTCTGGTAAAGACCGGCCAGTTGACGGGCCGGGCCGGCGAGCGCGAGCAGCGCGCCCTGCACGAAAATCCAGGCGATGAGGCCGCCCGCCAGGCCATACCAAAAACCCGTGTAGAGAAACGGCCGGCGGATGAAGCCGTCCGGTGCGCCGATCAGTTTCATCACCACGATTTCGTCGCGGCGGTTCTCGATGTCCAGACGAATTGTGTTGCCGACAGTGACGATGACGGCCAGGCCCAGCAGCGCCGCAATCATCAGCACGCTGCGCTGCACGATGTCGAGGATCGCGTACAGGCGTTGCAGCCATTTCTGGTCCATCTTCGCCAGTTCCACTTCCGGCAATTTATTAAGCTCTTCCAGCCACTGATCCACTTGCTGCGGCGTCTGCGAAGCCTTGGGCGTGATGACGATCACCGCGGGCAGCGGGTTGTCCTGCAGCAGGTCCAACGCTTCACCGAACCCGGACAGCGCGCGGAACTCGGCCAGCGACTGTTCGCGCGAAATGTATTGCACCTTGCTGGCGCGACGACCCAGCTCCTGGGTCAGTTGCCGGCCACGCGCTTCAGTCACAGAATCTTTGAGAAACAGGGAGGCTTGCAACGAACCTTCCCACGAATAACTCACCGCCGACAGGTTTTGCACCAGCACATGCAGGCCCGCCGGGAGCGCCAGTGTGATGCCGATGACCGCGGCGATCAGCAGCGTGTTAACCGGTTCGCGCGATAATTTTCCGAGAGTGGCGAGCATGACGCGCAGATGATCCTTGCCCAGTCGCGCCATCAGCGAGGGCCGTGCGCCGCTGGCTTCAACGTTAGACATGCGCGCTGTCCCGATGTCCTTTCGGTGCCTCGGCCGTCAGCTGGCCCTGCGCCAGGTTGAGGATGCGGTACGGCAACTGCTGGATCAGGTCCACGGCGTGCGTCGCCACCAGCACGCTGACACCCGCCTGGTTGAAGCGGCGGAAAATCTGCATGATCTCGCGCGCCATCACCGGGTCGAGATTGCCGGTCGGCTCGTCGGCCAGCAGCAGCGCCGGCTTGGTGACGATGGCGCGCGCGATGCCGATGCGCTGCTGCTCGCCGCCCGAGAGTGTGATCGGCAGTACCTTTTCCTTGCCCAGGAGCCCGACCGCATCGAGCGCGGCGCGCACGCGCCGGCCGACATCGTCATGAGCGTAGCCGCGTATCACCAGCGGCAGCGCCACATTGTCGAAGACCGTGCGGTCGTAGAGCAGGTTGAAGTTCTGGAAAATCAGGCCGATGTTCTGGCGAAAAGGCGCAATCTGCCGACGCTTGAGGGCCACGGTGTTCTGGCCGTTGATCACGACTTGCCCGCGCGTGGGTCGTACCAGGCAGGCGACGAGCTTTAAGAGCGTGCTTTTTCCGGCACCAGAATGTCCGGTGAGAAACGCCATCTCGCCCTGCGCGAGGGAAAAGTTGACCTGAGCCAGCGTTTCGTGGCCGCCGGGGTAGCGATGGCCCACTTCGTGAAAACTGATCGCCTCAGTCACTAGGGTTGTTCCCCAACAAGTGCTGCCGAGTAGTCCTTCGCGCGGAAAACTTCGAGATCTTCCGGCGCTTCACCGACGCCAATAAAGCGCACCGGCAGCGCGAGCCGGCGCGCGATGGCGAGCAGGATACCGCCCTTGGCGGTGCCGTCCAGCTTGGTGAGGGTGAGACCAGTGAGGCCAATGGCTTCGTGGAATTGCAACGCCTGGTTCAGCGCGTTCTGGCCGGTGGTGGCGTCCACAACCAACATGACTTCGTGCGGCGCAAAACCATCTTGTTTCTGGATGACGCGCTTGACCTTGCGCAGCTCGTCCATCAGGTGCGCCTGTGTGTGCAGGCGGCCCGCCGTGTCGGCGATGACGAGGTCTGCGCCCCGCGCCTTGGCCGCCTGCACCGCGTCGAAAATCACGCTGGCGGAATCGGCCCCCTCCTCTTGTGCGATCAGCGGCACCTGCGCGCGCTCGGCCCAGGTGCGCAATTGGTTCACCGCCGCGGCGCGAAAGGTGTCCCCCGCGGCGAGAATCACTTTTTTGCCTTCGCGCTGGTAGCGCAACGCCAATTTTCCGATGGTCGTGGTTTTGCCGACGCCATTGACGCCGGCGACCATGCAGATGAACGGGCGTGTGTGATCGGGGATGACCAGCGGCTTTTCGCAAGGCGTGAGCAGCGTCACCAGCGCCTCATGCAGAGCGCGGCGTAATTCCTCAGTGTTGCGCAGGCGCCCTGCCATCACTTCATTGCGCAGGTGCGAAACGATCTGCGTACTGGCTTCAATGCCGGCATCGGCGCCGAGCAGGCGATTTTCGATTTCTTCGAGCGCGTCGTCGCCCAGCTTGTCGGCGCTGAACAGCCGTCCGAGGTCGTAACTCAGCCAGGAATCGCCGCGGTTTATTTTGCGGCGCAGTTTTGCGACCAGAGGCTCTTCAGTCATACACCAGCCACATCTGGCGGCCGTCTTCGGCGCTGCGGCGCTCGCGCTTGAAGCCGCTGACCTCCAGCATGTCCTCAAGCGGCGGCGCCTCCTCGGTGGTTACCGGGTAATGCAAGAAGCGGTAGCGAATCTTTGAGCGCTGCGCCGTGATTTGTCCGACCCAGATGCGCTTGCCCTCGCGCAACCGGAAGGTCGTCGGCCACAGTTGCAGCAGGTGCTGATGCTGATCGTCGATGTCACGCCGCAACATCAGCGCCTGATGGCGGCCCTCGTGCACATGCGGCAGCACCGGCAGTTCGTTGATTTTTGCGTCGGTGGCCAGCCAGCGCAGCATGTTCGACACCGACAACCGGTACGGCCAGCTCCAGCCCTTGATCGCCAGGGCGCGTTCTATCTTCTTGAGATCGCCCGCCCACTGGATGTCGAACACGGTTTTCTGGCGCCCGGCCATGTCGACGCGCTGCGTCGGCAACTGGTTGTAGCCGCCCGCCAGCCAGGCTTGCCGCGTCAGGGTTTTCAGCGGCCATTTGGGTTGTGCCGCCTCGGCGCGCGGCAGGTAACCCGTGGACCAATGCGCCACGGCAGCGACGATGAAAGTGCCCAGCACCAGAGGCACGAAATGCACCCCGGCGACACGCTCGGCACGATGGCGGCGGTAGCCCAGGCCCAGCGCCGCGATCCAGATCAGGCCCGAAAGCATGGCGTAAAGCGCCATGCTGAACCACAACGCCCCCAGATAAAGCTCGGCCAGCAGAATCAGCATCAGCAAAGTGCTGGCGCTGCCGTAAAAGCGAATGCGCGCGGACGTCTTGCGGCGCGTCGACAGCAGAACTGGAATGAATCCATAGATGATCGTTGCCAGCGCCAATTCGCGCCCGGAAAAATGTGCCGACAGTTCACCTTGGTAAAACTCCAACGGCGTGTTGAAGCCGGGCAGGGCGAACAAGCCGAGCGAAATCACAGCGCCCAGCGCCACCGCGGCGACCCAGTGCGCGGTCGCGCGGTCGCGGCTCTTCCAGGCCAGGGCAACCAGGGTGGCAAGCGCCACCGGCACGTACACCTCCCATTCCCCTAATTGCGCCAGAGCCACCGCCGCGGCGGTGGCCCAAGGCGTCTGCAGGTCCCGCATGCCTTGATAAATCAGTGCATCCAGCGCGGGTGGATGTTCACGCCAGCCCAGTCCCAGCCACAACGACAGCCAGATCGCACCGGCCACCAGCAGCAAGCCGGCCACGATCACCAAGCCGGGTGCTTCTGGCTGTTGTGGGTCGGCCAGCGCTTCGCCGAGGCGGCCCAGGCGTCGGTGGCGATGGCTCCAATCGAGCAGCCGATGCAGCCCGTTTTCTGCGTGACCCTGCGCGTAACCGATGGCCGAGCGGCTCAGCACAAATCCCAGCCAGACGACCACGATCAGTACGACGACCAGCACTGCCAATCGCGCCGCGACTTCGGTCGCCAGCGCCAGCGAGGCGCTGAACATAACGCCCAGCACAATCAACCCACAGGCCCACGAAAGGCATGACACCAGCTCGATCAGCAGAAATTTGACCGGCGACATGCCATGCGCGCCGGCCAGCGCCCCGACAAAAGGCCGGATCAGCCCGACATAGCGTCCAATCAGCAGGCCCTGCACGCCGTTGCGGTCCATTAATGCGCGCGAACGGCGGATGGCCTCCGGATAGCGCAATGCCCACTTGGATTGCAGCACGCGCTCACCGTAGCGCCGACCAAACCAGAAATTAAGATAGTCGCCGGCCATCGCACCGGCGGTGGCCACCACCACCATCTGCCAGAACTCGAACAAACCGAAGGTGACGGCCGCGCCAGCCGCGAATAACACCAGCGTGGTCGGGATCAGCGTGCCCAGCACAATCAGCGATTCCATCGCGCAGAACAAAAACAGCAGCACCACAGAAAGCGCCGGGTAGCGCGCCAGCCAGTCAATCGCGGCTTGCAGTTCGTTCAAGCAGCGAAGGCCCGCGCAGCGGCTTTGAGTGTGGAATCAATTTCGGCTTCGCCGTGGGCCGCTGAAACAAAACCGGCCTCATAAGCACTGGGCGCCAGATAGACGCCAGCATCGAGCATGACGTGGAAGAAACGCTTGAAGCGTTCGGCGTCGCTGCGCATCACGTCGGCAAAACCGGCGATCGGTCCAGGCGAAAAATACAGGCCGAACATGCTGCCGACTTGCGTGGTGGTGAACGGCACGCCTGCCTGATTGGCGGCGTCGCGCATCCCCTCCAGCAATCGCGCGGTGGTTTTTTCAAGACGCGTGTAGAGCCCCGGGTCTTCGAGTGTGCGCAAGGTGGCGAGGCCCGCCGCCATGGCCAGCGGATTACCCGAAAGAGTGCCGGCCTGGTACACCGGCCCCACTGGGGCGAGCATTTGCATGATCTCGCGCCGTCCGCCGAACGCGCCGACCGGCAGCCCGCCGCCGATGATTTTGCCCAGTGTGGTCAGGTCGGCGGTAACGCCATATAAACCGGCCGCGCCGCGCGGATGCACCCGAAAACCAGTCATCACCTCGTCGAGAATCAGCAACGCACCGTGCGTGTCGCAGAGCCGGCGCAGTCCGGTGAGGAATCCATCGGCGGGCAGCACGCAGTTCATATTGCCGGCCACCGGTTCGACGATGACGCAGGCGATTTTGTTTTTATGGGCGACGAATAAATTCTCGACGCTGGCAAGATCATTGAAAGTCGCCGTCAACGTGTGGCGCGCGAAATCCGCCGGCACGCCCGGCGATGTCGGTACTCCGAACGTCAGCGCCCCACTGCCAGCTTTGACCAGGAGCGCGTCGCTATGACCGTGGTAGCAGCCCTCGAACTTGATCAGCGAATCGCGGCCGGTGAATCCGCGCGCCAGCCGGATCGCGCTCATCGTCGCCTCGGTGCCGCTGTTGCACAGCCGCACCTGGTCCAGACCCGGCACCCGCGAACACAGCAGTTCGGCCATTTCGACTTCGAGTTCGGTGGGCGCGCCATAGCTGACGCCGATCGCGGACTGTTGCTGTATGGCGGCGACGACCTGCGGATGCTGGTGGCCGAGAATCATCGGCCCCCAGGAGCCGACATAGTCCACATATTTTTTGCCGTCGGCATCGAACAGATAGGCGCCTTGCGCGCGATCAATGAAGCGCGGCACGCCCCCGACCGCCTTGAACGCACGTACCGGGGAATTCACGCCGCCGGGAATGGTTTTGTGCGCGCGCAGGAATAACTCTTCAGACCGTTTCATAGGAATAGTTTTTGATATTGGCGCGCGGCGGCTTCGATATCCGCGGCGCCGAACACGCCCTCGACCGCCGCGACCCAGTCGGCGCCCGCCGCAATAACGGCCGGTGCATTGTCGGGCGTAATGCCGCCAATCGCGCAGCGTGACACATTCAGAGTTTTTGCCTGCATCAGCAATTCTAAGTCGGCGGGCGGCGCTTCGGGCTTGGTGCGCGAAGCAAAAAACCGGCCGAAGGCGATGTAACTGGCGCCTGCATTTGCCGCAAGCCGCGCGTGCTCGAATGAATTACCGCAACTGGCGCCGATGATCGCATCGGGTCCCAGTTGTTTTCGCGCCTGTGCAAGTGGAGCGTCACTGCGGCCCAGATGCACCCCGTCGGCGCCACAGCTAGCCGCCAAATCGATGTCATCGTTGATGATCAGGCGCGCTCGGTGTTGGCGGCATAGCGCCAACAGAGGCGTTGCCCGCCTGCGGCGCGTGGCGTCGTTCGCCTGCTTGTCGCGGTATTGGATCATGCGGGCGCCACCGGTGAGCGCGGCCTCGACGCTACTAAACAGCCTCGCATCATCCGTGCAGATCGCCTCCGAAGTGATGGCGTAGAGCCCGCGTAAAACGCGAAACATCACCGCACGCGGCCCGGAATCTGCCGGCCTTGGCCTATGCGGAATGCGCGTGCGAGGCTCTCGTGGGTGTAACGCTGCGCCTGTTCCAGCGCAGCTTCGATGGAAAGTCCGCGGGCGAGATTCGCCGCTATGGCGGCAGCCAGCGTGCAGCCAGCGCCGTGAAAACCTCCCGGCAGGCGCGGCCACTCAAAAATTCGCGGCGCAGCATTGGCGTGATACCAGCGGTTGGTCACCGTGGCGCCCGGCTCATCGCCACCGGTGATCAGCACGTGCCTGACGCCGGCCTTTTGCAGGACCTGCGCCGCCTCATCGAGAGAATCCTTGCGCGTCAGGCGCCGAGCTTCGGCGGCGTTTGGCGTCAGCACCGTGACATGCGGCAACAACAGCTCCTGCAGCGCGGCCTGCAGCGCGGCCGACGCCAGGCTGGCACCCCCGCCGGCGCGCAATATCGGATCAAGCACGACCGGGACTTTGGCCTGCGCGATCGCCGACACCAGCACCGGAATCTGCTGCGCGTCGCCCAAAAGGCCAATCTTGAATGCGCTGATCGAGCAGTCGGCCAGCAGCGTTTCGATCTGCGAGGCCAACAGGATGGGTGCCACCGGTGAAACGCGCACGACATCTTGTGTGTCCTGCACAGTGTGGGCGGTGATCAGGCTCAAGGCATGCGCACCATTGCCCGCAATGGCTTCGATATCGGCATGGATGCCCGCGCCGCCCGTGGGATCGTGGCCGGACGCGCACAGCACCAGCGGACGCATTGATGAATTCATGGGCAATTTTTCGATTGGTTAGAAATTATCCGCCACCGGCTTTGCGCGCATTGTTCGGCGTGTGCTGGCGCAACCCGCCATGTTTTTCACAGCCTTGTCCACAGGCTCTGTGGGCAAGTTTGGAATCTGTCGCCACAGCAGTTACTTGCATCGCGCTGTTGAGTTCAGGTCTGAGGTAGGGGCGTCAGATAACTGCGGCGCGGACCTTCGGGGCTTTCGGGTTCGGGCAAGCCGTCGGGCGCTACCGTTTCAGGCATTGCCTCGGGCGTGTCAGGTGTCTGCGGTGTCTCCGTAACCGGAATTTCCTCCGCATCCGGCGACGGCACCGAGGGTTCGGCTTCAATGGGGCGATATCCCATCTGTCCGAGGATCCATTGCGAGCGCTTTAGTACATACGGCCCCGGCGCCACCGCGCGCCATTTGCGCGGCCGCGGCAGCACGGCGGCGAGCCGCGCCGCCTGTTCGGGGGTCACTTTGGCCGCTGGCACGCCGAAGAATTTCTGCGCGGCCGCCTCGACGCCGTAAATGCCCGGGCCGAACTCGGCGATGTTCAGGTACATCTCGAGAATGCGCGGCTTGGTCCAGAACGTTTCGATCAGTACGGTGAAACTGACTTCCAGACCCTTGCGTACCCAGCTGCGCTCACCCCACAAGAACAGGTTCTTGGCGACTTGCTGGCTGATGGTGCTGGCGCCGCGCACCCGCCGCGACCTCCGGTTGTGCTCGATGGCCTTGTCGATGGCCTCGAAGTCAAAACCCTGGTGCTCGAAAAATTTCTGATCCTCGGCGGCCACCACCGCCTTGCGCAGCACATCGGCCTGACGTGTGGCCGGCACCCAGCGGTATTGCACCGGCTTGACTGGTGATTGCAGCATGAACGCGGTGGTCGGCGGCGGCAGCCAGCGCAGCGCCGCAACCATCAGGGGTGGAATCAGCGAGGCCCACACCACGACCAGCGCAAGCCACAGGCTCCAGTGCGTGCGTGGCGGCGGCTGCGGCACGGGCCTTTGCGCCAGCAACTCCAGCGGCGTGGGCGGTCCGAGCGTGGGTTCGATTCTTGGCCTGTCGGACATGGGGGGTAAAAAATAAGTGCGATAGGTTGCGCGGCGGGCCGTTGGACGTCAAACATCCTCACACCCGCTTGCAGCCTTAATTGGCCCCCAGTAGCTCCCTCAAGAAAACCAGTGGTACACTTTTAGTACCACTGGTTTTTCGTCCGGGCTGATTTGAGCCCGCACTGGGCCTTAAGCGGGTAGCCCCAAATTGCGCCACAGGCGTTGCGTCGGCTCGCTTTGGTTCAGGGTGTAGAAGTGGATTCCAGGAGCGCCGCCGTCGAGCAGTGAGGCGCACAGGCGGCTGACGACATCGAGTCCAAAATCCTGCAGCGCGGGTTTGTTGTCCTGCCACTGTTCGAGGCGCAGGCGGATCCAGCGCGGGATCTCGGCGCCGCAGGCGGCGGAGAACCGCGTGAGCTGGGCGTGGTTGGTGATCGGCATGATGCCCGGCACCACCGGAATCGTGAGGCCGGATTTTTCGCAGCGTTCGCGAAAATCGAAATAGCTGTCGGCGTTGAAGAAGTACTGGGTGATGGCACAGTCGGCGCCGGCCTCGACCTTGCGCGCGAAATTGGCGAAGTCGGCTTCGGGCGTGGCGCCCTGCGGGTGCATCTCGGGATAGGCGGCGACCTCGATACGAAAGTGACTGCCGTGCGTCATGCGGATGAACTCAACCAGTTCATTGGCGTAGTGGAAGTCGCCCTCGGCGGCCGAGGTGGTCGAGCCCGGAGGCAGGTCGCCGCGCAGCGCGACGATGCGCTTCACGCCTGCCGCCTTGTATTGCGCCAGCAGTTCCGCGATGCGCGCGCGCGTCGAACCGACGCAGGTCAGGTGCGGCGCCGCCTCGACGCCGGTGTCGCGCACCACCTGCACCACGGTTTCGTAGGTGCCCTGCTGGTCCGAGCCGCCGGCGCCAAAGTCACCGAGAAATATTTTGGCTGCACGCGCGGCGAGTTTTTTCACCGCGACGGGCAGCTTGGCGGCGCCCTCCGGCGTGCGCGGCGGGAACAGCTCGAACGAAAACGACAGTTCCTGGGCCATTAAAAAACGGGCCGCTTGCGCGGCCCCCCCAAATGCTTGAGCGGTTAGTAGCGGTAATGCTCGGGCTTGTACGGGCCGTCGACTTGTCCACGCCGAGGTAGGCGGCCTGCTCGTCGGTCAGTGTCGTCAGCTTCACGCCGATCTTTTCCAGGTGCAGGCGCGCGACTTCCTCGTCGAGCTTCTTTGGCAGGCGATACACGGTCTTCTCGTACTTGTCCTTGTTCGCCCACAGGTCGATCTGCGCCAGCGTCTGGTTGCTGAACGAGTTGCTCATCACGAACGACGGATGGCCGTGTGCGCAGCCGAGGTTGACCAGGCGGCCTTCGGCCAGCAAGTAGATGCAGTTGCCGTTCTTGAAGGTGTACTTGTCGACCTGCGGCTTGATGTTGGTCGTGCGTTGCGGCCTTCACCAGCTTCTCGACCTGGATCTCGTTGTCGAAGTGGCCGATGTTGCAGACGATGGCCTGGTCCTTCATCTGCTCCATGTGCTCGAGCGTGATGACGTCCTTGTTGCCGGTGGTGGTGACGTAGATGTCGGCCACGGCCGAGCGTTTCTTCGACGGTGGTGACTTCGAAGCCTTCCATCGCCGCCTGCAGGGCGTTGATCGGGTCGATCTCGGTGACGATCACGCGCGCGCCGAAGCCGCGCAGCGAATGCGCCGAGCCCTTGCCGACGTCGCCGTAGCCGCAGACCACGGCGACCTTGCCCGCGACCATGACGTCGGTGGCGCGCTTGATGCCGTCGGCCAGCGATTCGCGGCAGCCGTAGAGGTTGTCGAACTTGGACTTGGTGACCGAGTCGTTGACGTTGATCGCCGGCACCAGCAGCTTGCCGGCTTCCATCATCTGGTAGAGGCGATGCACGCCCGTGGTGGTCTCTTCGGAGACGCCGCGCCATTCCTTGACCACATTGGTCCAGAAACCGGGACGCTCTTTCGCCACACGCTTGAGCAGGTTCTTGATGACCTGCTCTTCATGCGAGCCGGACGCCGAATCCACCCACTTGTCGCCCTTCTCCAGCTCGTAGCCCTTGTGGATCAAGCAGCGTCACGTCGCCGCCGTCGTCCACCACCATCTCCGGACCTTTCAGGCCCGCGATGGGTGACGGCGTCCAGCGTCAGGTCCCAATACTCTTCGAGCGTCTCGCCCTTCCAGGCGAACACCGGGATGCCGGTGACGGCAATCGCCGCGGCGGCGTCGTCCTGCGTCGAGAAAATGTTGCACGAGGCCCAGCGCACAGAAGCGCCGAGCGCGGTCAGCGTCTCGATCAGCACCGCGGTTTGCGTGGTCATGTGCAGTGAGCCGGTGATGCGCACGCCCTTGAGCGGCTTGCTGGTCGACGTGCTTCTTGCGGATCGACATCAGGCCGGGCATTTCGGCTTCGGCGATGTCGATCTGCTTGCGGCCGAGCTCGGCCAGGTTAATGTCGCGGACCTTGTAGTCGGTGACGGATTTGAGCACAGCGTTCATGGATGACTCCCTTGATTACTTGAGACCGGCTTCCTGGCGAAGCAGCGTCGGCTTTGTCGGTTTTTTCCCAGGAGAACGCCGGTGAACTTCTCACCGTTGGCGAGTTTCACGTCGTAGCGGCTTGCGGCCGAAGTGGCCATAGGCTGGCGGTGACCTGGTACATCGGGTGGATCAGGTCGAGCATCTTGATGATGCCGTAGGGGCGCAGGTCGAAATGCTTGCGCACCAGCTTCTCGATCTTCGCATCGCTGATCTTGCCGGTGCCGAAGGTCGTGACGAAGATCGAAGTCGGCTCGGCCACGCCGATGGCGTAGCTGACCTGCAGTTCGCACTTGTCGGCGAGGCCGGCGGCGACGATGTTCTTGGCGACGTAGCGCGCGGCGTAGGCGGCGCTGCGATCGACCTTGGACGGATCCTTGCCCGAGAACGCGCCGCCGCCGTGGCGGGCGTAACCGCCGTAGGTGTCGACGATGATCTTGCGGCCGGTGAGGCCGCAATCGCCGACCGGACCGCCGATGACGAAGTTGCCGGTGGGGTTGATGTGGAACTTGGTGGTCTTGCGAATCCATTTCTTCGGCAGCACCGGCTGGATGCACTTCTTCCATCACGCCTTCGCGCAGCTTCTTCAGCGAGATGTCCGGCGAGTGCTGGGTGGAAAGCACCACGGCGTCGATGCCCGACGACCTTGTTGCCGTCATAGCGCAGCGTGACCTGCGACTTGGCATCGGGACGCAGCCAGGCGCAGCGTGAGTTCTTCTGCTTGCGCACCTTGGTCTGCTGCTCGACCAGGCGATGTGCGTAGTAGATCGGCGCCGGCATCAGGTCCGGCGTTTCGTTGCAGGCGAAGCCGAACATCAGGCCCTGGTCGCCGGCGCCCTGTTCTTCGGGCTTCTTGCGGTCGACGCCCATGTTGATGTCGGGCGACTGCTTGCCGATGAAGTTCAGCACGCCGCAGGTGTTGCCGTCGTAGCCGACATCGGAATTGTCATAGCCGATGCCGGTGATGACCTTGCGGGCGATGCCTTCGACATCCGCCCAGGCAGTGGTGGTGATTTCGCCGGCGACGACGGCGACACCGGTCTTGACCAGTGTTTCGCAGGCGACACGCGCGCGCTTGTCCTGCGCGAGGATCGCGTCAAGGATCGCGTCGGAAATCTGGTCGGCGAGTCTTGTCCGGGTGACCTTCGGACACGGATTCGGAAGTGAAAAGAAATTCGGACATCGGCGTTCCCTCGTAAGAAAATTGATATCTGCTTATACGGATAAGCGGATATTGTAGCAGCCTGCGGGGCGCCGTGCAGGCTCCGCCCCGGTGCTTTCGCGGCAACGACAAAACCATCCCGCGCTGAATTGCAAGAGGGATGCGCCGCGCGCGGGCGATTGCATCGCCGCGCGAGTGCGCTAGGATTGCCGCGCCGAATTCAGTAGTAGTGCGGCTGAGCGGTCAACCAATCCATGACGAAGGGGAGCAAATATCAATGGCAAAAGCAAAACGTAAACCGAGTGCGGCTTTCATGAAGCCGATGACGCCCAGCGCTGCGCTGAGTGAAGTGGTGGGCTCCAAGGCGATTCCGCGTACCGAAGTTACCAAGAAGCTGTGGGCCTACATCAAGAAGAACGGCCTGCAGGACAAGAAGAACAAGCGCAACATCAATGCCGACGCCGCGCTGAAAGTCGTATTCGGCGGCAAGGCTCAGGTCAGCATGTTCGAGATGACCAAGCTGGTCAGCAAGCACCTCAAGTAAATTTTCGCCTGCACCCCAAAGCCCCGGACTTCCGGGGCTTTTTTGTTTTGGCACAATAGCCGCCCCTAAAAAGTACGCGCCATGTCTTCCACCCGATTTGAGCTTGCCAATGCCATCCGCGCGCTGGCGATGGACGCGGTGCAGAAGGCCAACTCCGGCCATCCCGGCATGCCGATGGGCATGGCCGACATCGCCGAAGTGCTGTGGAACGACTTTCTGCAGCACAACCCGTCGGACCCGAACTGGTTCAACCGCGACCGCTTCGTGGTGTCCAACGGCCACGGCTCGATGCTGCTGTACTCCCTGCTGCACCTGACCGGCTACGACCTGCCGCTCGAGGAACTGAAGAACTTCCGCCAGCTGCACTCCAAGACACCCGGTCATCCCGAATACGGCATGACACCCGGCGTCGAAACCACCACCGGTCCGCTGGGCCAGGGCCTCGCCAACGCGGTCGGCATGGCGCTGGCCGAGCGCTTGCTGGCCGCGCGCTTCAACCGCGACGGCTTCGCCGTCGTCGATCACCACACCTACGTCTTCGCGGGCGACGGCTGCCTGATGGAAGGCATCTCGCACGAGGCCTGCTCGCTGGCCGGCACGCTGGGGCCTCGGCAAGCTGGTCGATGTTCTACGACGACAACAACATCTCGATCGACGGCGAAGTCCACGGCTGGTTCCGCGACGACACGCCCAGGCCGCTTCGAGGCCTACGGCTGGCAGGTGATCCGCAACGTCAACGGCCACGATCCGGCCGAGATCAAGAAGGCCATCGAGACTGCGCGCAAACAGGACGCCAAGCCGACGCTGATCTGCTGCAAGACCATCATCGGCTGTGGTGCGCCGAACAAGCAGGGCAAGGAAGCCGCCACGGCGCGCCGCTGGGCGACGACGAAATCGCGCTGGCGCGCGCAAGCGCTCGAACTGGCCGCACGCGCCGTTCGAAATGCCGGCGGAGATCCGCGCCGGCTGGGATGCGCGCGACCAGCGGCACGGCGGCGCAGCGCGACTGGAGAAAAGCTGTTCGACGGTTACGCCGCGCGAATTTCCCGAGCTGGCGCGCCGAGCTCAGCCGCCGCATCGCGGGCGAACTGCCGCAAGACTGGAACGAGCACGATCGACGACTTCGATCGCCAGAGTGCCACGGCCGACAAGGCCGATCGCCACGCGCAAGGCTTCGCAGAACGTGCTCAATGCCATCGGGCCAAAGCTGCCGGAACTGCTCGGCGGTTCGGCCGACCTGACCGAATCCAACCTGACCAACTGGGAAGGCGCCGCAGGCCGTGCAGCCGGGCGACGCTCAGCGGCAACTACATCTATTACGGCGTGCGCGAATTCGGCATGACCGCGATGATGAACGGCATCGCGCTGCACGGCGGCTTCATTCCGTTCGGCGGCACCTTCCTGATGTTCAGCGACTACGCGCGCAACGCCGTGCGCATGGCCGCGCTGATGAAGATCCGGCACGATCTTCGTCTACACGCACGACTCGATCGGCCTGGGCGAAGACGGCCCGACGCACCAGTCGGTCGAGCACGTGGCGTCGCTTGCGGCTGATACCCGAGCTTGCAGGTCTGGCGTCCCGGCGATTTGTTCGAAACCGCGCTCGCCTGGCAGGCCGCGATCGAGCGTCACAGACGGCCCCAGCGCCGCTGGCGCTGACGCGCCAGAATCTGACGCCGCAGGCCGCACACGCCGGCGCAGAGCGAGCAAGTGCTACGCGCGGCGGTTACGTGCTGCTCGAACCGCACGCGCCGCCGGAGGCATTGATCATGGCCACCGGCTCCGAAGTGATGCTGGCGGTGGATGCGGCTACAAGGCTCGACGAGAACCGGCCGCGCGATGCGCGTCGTTTCGATGCCCTGCGTCGAGCGTTTCCTCGCGCAGGACGCCGGCGTATCGCGAATCGGTGCTGCCGAAGAAACTGACCAAGCGTCTTGCCCTCGAAGCCGGCGTCACGCTGGTTCTGGCGTCCGCTGGTGGGTGATGCCGGCGACGTGCATCGGCGTGGATCGTTATGGCGAATCGGCGCCGGCACCGGCGGTGTTCAAGCATTTCGGCCTCACCGTCGAGAACGTGCAGCGCAAGATGGAAATCCTGCTCGGCTGCCGCAGACCCAAGTTAATTTAGACAAGGAAAGAATCATGAGCATCAAAGTCGGCATCAATGGTTTCGGCCGCATCGGCCGCAACGTGCTGCGCGCCGCCGTGCAGAACTTCGCCGCCGACATCGAGATCGTCGGCATCAACGACCTGCTGGAGCCGGACTACCTGGCCTACATGCTGCAGTACGACTCGGTGCATGGCCGCTTCAAGGGCGAGATCGCCGTCGAAGGTGGCGCCCTGCTTCATCAACGGCAAGAAGATCCGCCTGACGCAGGAGCGCGACCCGGCCAACCTGAAGTGGAGCGAGGTCGGTGCCGATGTCGTCATCGAGTCCACCGGCCTGTTCCTCGACAAGGTCACCGCGCAGAAGCATCTCGACGCCGGCGCGAAGAAGGTCATCCTGTCGGCGCCGTCGAAGGACGACACGCCGATGTTCGTCTACGGCGTCAACCACAAGACCTACGCCGGCCAGGCGATCATCTCCAACGCCTCGTGCACCACCAACTGCCTGGCGCCGCTGGCCAAGGTGATCCACGACAAGTGGGGCATCAAGCGCGGCCTGATGACCACCGTGCATGCCACCACCGCGACGCAGAAGACCGTCGACGGCCCGTCAGCCAAGGACTGGCGCGGCGGCCGCGGCATTCTCGAGAACATCATCCCGTCCAGCACCGGTGCGGCCAAGGCGGTCGGCGTGGTGATCCCGGAGCTTGAACAAGAAGCTCACCGGCATGTCGTTCCGCGTGCCGACCTCCGACGTCTCGGTGGTTGACCTGACCGGCGGAGCTGGAGAAGGAAGCGACCTACGACGAGATCAAGGCCGAGATGAAGGCGCAGAGCGAAGGCGCGCTGAAGGGCATCCTCGGCTACACCGAGGACAAGGTGGTCGCCACCGATTTCCGCGGCGACGCGCGCACCTCGATCTTCGACGCCGATGCCGGCATCGCGCTCGACAAGACCTTCGTCAAGCTGGTCAGCTGGTACGACAACGAGTGGGGCTACTCCAACAAGTGCCTGGAGATGGTGCGCGTGGTGGCGGCGAAGTAAGTGCGATGAGCGTGCCCATGGAGAGGTGGGTCGTCTATGCCTTCATCTCCATGGTGTTTGCCGGGTTTACATCGGTCATCGCCAAGTTCGGGTTGACCGGGATTTCCGCCGAGCTGGGCATTGCGGTCCGCACCTGCTTCGTCTTTGTCTTCGTGCTGGGCTTCGCCGCGCTCAGCGTTCCGGCGGCGGACTGGGGCTTGCTCAATGGCGAAAATCTTCGATGGCTGGCACTGTCGGCGCTGACCACCGCCGGCTCCTGGGTGTTTTATTACAAGGCGATCAAGCTCGGTGAAGTCGGCACCGTCGCGCTGATCGATAAGGGCAGCATCGTCATCGCCGTCCTTCTGGCCTGGTTGCTGCTCAAAGAACAACTGACGCCCCGGATCGTCTTCGGGGGCGCGCTGATTCTGGCCGGATTAATAGTCATTGCGGCAGGTCAAAAAAATTGAACGCATGAAAATCCTGCGGATGACGGACCTGGACCTGAAGGGCAAACGCCTGCTGATCCGTCAAGACCTCAACGTGCCGCTGCAGGACGGCCGTATCACCTCCGACGCGCGTCTGCGTGCCTCGCTCCCGACGCTGAAGCTGGCGCTGGAAAAAGGCGCATCGGTGCTGGTGGTTTCGCACCTGGGTCGGCCCAAAGCAGGGCAGGTGGATGCCGAGCATTCACTGGCGCCGGTCGCGGCTTGGCTCTCGCGGGAGTTGAGCTCGCCGGTGCCGCTGCTGGGCAACTGGATTGATGGTGCGAGCCTGAAGCCCGGACAGATTGCGCTGGGCGAGAACACGCGCTTTCTGAAAGGCGAAAAAGAAAACGACGAGGCCTTGTCGAAAAAAATGGCCGCTCTGTGCGACATCTACGTGATGGACGCCTTCGGTACCGCGCATCGCGCCGAGGCCAGCACCCACGGGGTCGCGCGCTTTGCGCCAACCGCCTGTGCCGGCCCGTTGCTGGCGGCGGAACTCGACGCGCTGGGCCAGGCGCTCGCGAATCCCAAAAAGCCGCTGGCGGTGATTGTCGGCGGCAGCAAGGTCTCGACCAAGCTCGACCTGCTCAACAACCTGGCCGACATCGCGGATCAGGTGATTGTCGGCGGCGGCATCGCCAATACTTTTCTTGCGGCGACCGGCGTCAAAGTCGGCAAGTCCTTGTACGAGCCGGACATGCTCGACACTGCGCGCGCAATTCTGGCGAAAATCAAAAAGCGCGGCGGCGATATGCCGCTGCCCGAGGATGTCGTGGTGGCCTCGGAGTTTTCCGCCGAGGCGCATGCCGAAGTCCGCCCCGTGACCGAAGTCGAGGACGACGAGATGATTCTCGACATCGGCCCTAAAACCCGCAAAAAATTCGCAGCATTGCTGAAGAACTGCGGCACCATCGTCTGGAACGGACCGGTTGGTGTATTCGAATACGACAGCTTTGCCGGTGGCACCCTGGCCATTGCCGAAGCGA
Organism: uncultured Gammaproteobacteria bacterium; assembly: GCA_963807375.1. Taxonomy (GTDB): domain Bacteria; phylum Pseudomonadota; class Gammaproteobacteria; order Nevskiales; family Nevskiaceae; genus JACPFV01. The sequence continues at coordinate 365,538 of CAWEBP010000003.1, read as the reverse complement.
TTGCATCAAGCAAAGCGTTTTCGCTGGCGGGCGGTGGCGACACGCTGGCGGCCATCGACAAATTCAGGGTCGCCGACAGGTTGGACTACATCTCTACCGGTGGCGGCGCCTTCCTCGAATTCCTAGAAGGCAAGAAACTGCCCGCGGTGGAGATCCTGGAGCAGCGCGCGAAAGGGTAATCCCGGTTTTCGGGCATTTCATGCGATGCTGATGTTCTAATCCGAGACGAAATCTCCATGCGCTTTGAAGGCACCGAAACATACGTCGCCACCGACGACCTGATGATGGCGGTCAACGCCGCCGTCACCCTGCAGCGGCCGCTGCTGGTCAAGGGCGAGCCCGGCACCGGCAAGACCCAGCTCGCGCGCGAAGTGGCGCAGGCGCTCAAGCGGCCGTTCTACGACTGGCACATCAAGTCCACCACCAAGGCCCAGCACGGCCTCTACGAATACGACGCGGTCTCGCGCCTGCGCGACTCGCAGCTGGGCGAGGCCAAGGTCAAGGACATCGGCAACTACATCGTCAAGGGCAAGCTGTGGGAATGCTTCGAGTCGGATCAGCAGCCGGTGCTGCTGATCGACGAGATCGACAAGGCCGACATCGAATTTCCCAACGACCTGCTGCGCGAACTCGACCAGATGGAGTTCTACGTCTACGAGACGCGCGAAACGATCAAGGCCAAACAGCGCCCGGTCATCATCATCACCTCGAACAACGAGAAGGAACTGCCGGACGCCTTCCTGCGCCGCTGCTTCTTCCACTACATCCGCTTCCCCGACAAGGAGACGATGCAGAAGATCGTCGACGTGCATTTCCCCGACCTCAAGAAGAACCTGCTCAAGGAAGCGATGGAAGTGTTCTTCGGGCTGCGCGAGACTGCCGGGCCTGAAGAAGAAGCCGTCGACCTCCGAGCTGCTCGACTGGCTCAAGCTGCTGCTGGCCGAGGACATCGAGCCGGCGGTGCTGCGCGAATCCTCGGTCAAGAAAATCCCTGCCGCCGCTGTACGGCGCGCTGCTCAAGAACGAGCAGGACGTGCACCTGTTCGAGCGCATCGCGTTCATGGCCAGGCGATCGCAGTAACCGGGTTCTGCCGTGACTCACGCGCCCGGCCTGGATCGACGAACTTTTCTCAAGCTGAGTCTCACCGGTTCAGCGGCCCTGAGTGCCGCGGGCATCGCCGCGACGCTTTCGGGTTGTGGGGGCACCCAGCCCCCGGCGACAGGCTTTCAGTTTTTGCGTGACGCCGACGTCGCGTTGTTTCGCGCACTGATTCCGCAAGTGCTGGACGGCATCGTCCTGACCGCCGGCGACGCCGAAGAATGTTTGCATCGTCTCGACTTGGGCTGTCTGCTGCTGGACAAGCCGGCGCAGGATGAAGTGCGCAAATTATTCGGCCTGCTCAACACGGGCTTGCTGCGCCGCCTCACGACGGGTGTCCGCAATTCGTGGGATCAGGCGAGCGCGGAAGAGATCCAGGCTTTTCTCAAGCGCTGGCACGACAGCGGCGTGGGTTTGTTCAACGCCGGTTACCGCGCACTGGTCAAGCTGGTCAGCGTGTCGTACTTCTGCATGCCGGTGTCGCGCAGGGTCAGTGGGTACCCCGGACCGTGGGACCCCATGTACAAGGCCGTCAATGCCGGGGCTGGGGCGTGATCGACGATCTCTACACCGCGGGCATTGCGTCGGGCTGGAAAGTCAGCGACGCCTCGAAGCTGAAACAGAACCTCATACTTGAAGCCGATGTGGTCATCGTTGGCACGGGCGCCGGCGGCGGCACCGCGGCGGAAATCCTCAGCCAGGCGGGATTCAAGGTGCTGATGCTGGAAGAAGGCCCGCTGAAAACAGCCGCCGATTTTAAGGACATGGACGAGGCACGCGCGTACGCCGATCTCTACCAGGAGGCCGCCGGCCGCATGACCTCCGACGGTGCCATCGCCATCCTGCAAGGCCGCGCCGTGGGTGGAACGACCGTCGTTAACTGGACTTCGAGCTTTCGCACACCGCCGCAGACCCTCAAGCATTGGGCGCAAATGCACGGGGTAGAAAATGCGGGCGTTGAAGAAATGGCGCCGTGGTTCGACAAAATGGAAGCGCGCCTGGGCATCGCGCCGTGGGGTATGGCGCCGAACGCCAACAACGCCGTGCTGAAAACCGGCTGCGACAAGCTCGGCTGGGAGTCGCACATCATTCCGCGCAATGTGCGCGGCTGCTGGGACAGCGGCTACTGCGGGCTGGGCTGCCCGGTCAACGCCAAGCAGTCGATGCTGGTCAGCACCATCCCCGAAGCGCTGAAGAAAAACGCGCAACTGATCCACCGGATTCGAGCGCAGCGCGTGCTGATTAAGGATGGCCAGGTGACGGGACTCGTCGCCCAGGCGCTCGATCCTTTTGGCCTGACGCCGACCGGAGTCGAAGTGCAGGTCCGCGCCCGCCATTACGTGCTGGCCGGAGGTGCCATCAACACGCCGGCCCTGCTGCTGCGATCGCACGCGCCGGACCCGCATGGACAGCTTGGAATGCGCACCTGCATTCACCCGGTCAACATGACCGTGGCGCAGATGCCGCAGCCCGTGAACGGCTGGTATGGCGCACCGCAGTCCGTCGCCAGTGACGAGTTCCAGTGGAAGCACGACACCCATGCCGCACCCGGCTTCAAGCTCGAGGCCGCGCCGAATTATCCGGGCCTCAGTTGCAGTATTTTCATGCGCCACGGTAAGGAACTGGTAGCCGACATGACGCAACTGCCCCACACCCAGCTCATGCTGGCCCTGATGCGCGACGGCTTTCATGACGACAGCCGCGGCGGCCAGGTGCGCATTGACGGCAGCGGCCAGCCACTGCTGGATTACGATCCCAGCGAGTATTTGTGGAAAGGCATGCGCAACTCGTATCTGCGCATGGCCGAAGCCCAATTCGCGGCGGGCGCCAAACGCGTGCTGCCCGCGCATCTCGACGGCCAGTGGTGCGACAGCTGGAGCCAGGCGCAACAGCACATCGAAGGTCTCGAATATTGCAAGTTCAAGGTTTCACTGTTTACCGCGCACCTGATGGGCGGTTGCGCCATGGGCGGCAACGCAAAAAGCTCGGTGACCAACAGTGACGGTGGGCATCATCAGATCGAGAACCTTTCGATCTTCGATGGCTCACTATTCCCCACCAGCATCGGCGCCAACCCTCAGTTGTCGATCTATGGGCTGGTCGCCAAGCACAGCAGCAAACTGGCGGCCCGGATGGGTGCCAAAACTGCGGTCTGAGAGTGCAGCAGGCCTAAAAAGCCATCACCCGTCGGCCTCAAATCGGCGCAAGCCGCTGGCGCCGATTTGTGGACCGATCCCGGGCGCGCGCAGCGCGCTTGGGGACCCACCCGCTTAGAGCAGTATCAGGGCTTTACGGGCTGATTTTACGAAAACAGGCGGTACACTTTTAGTACCACTGGCTTTTGGACCTCGCCCCAAAATGCACAAAAAAGCCTCCAAGCGGGTGGCATGAAAAAAGCTCACCAAACCGTGTTTTCCCCTTCGATGGAGCGCCACAGATACCAACTCGCCACCGTGCGATACGGCGCCCAGGTTTTGGCGATGGCGGCGGTTTTGCGATCGGAGAGTTTCCGGCCCTTGCCGTAGCACTGGTTGACGCCGCGTCGCAGTCCCACGTCGTCCATCGCGAACAGGTCGGCGCGGCCCAGCGCAAACATCAGGTACATCTCGGCGGTCCAGCGGCCAATGCCGGGCAGGCCGTCGAGCATCACAATGGCGGCTTCGTCGTCGAGCCGGCGCAGGGTGGCGAAGGAAAACTCGCTGGCATCCACGCGTCGCGCAATCTCCTTGAGCCAGCTGGCCTTGGCGTTGGACAGGCCGCAAGCGCGCAGTTCGGGCTGACTGACGGCGTGGAAATGCGCGGGCCTGAAACAGGCCCCGGACCCGACGCGAACCGCCACGCGCGTCTGGATCGTGTCCGCGGCCTTGGTCGAAAGCTGCTGGCTGATGATCGAGCCGCACAGCACATGAAACGGGTCGCGTTTTTTCTGGCCCAGCGTGCACGGCCCATGCGCCTTGATCAGGCGCGCCATCACCGGGTCGGCCTTGGCCAAATGGCGTTCCGCCGCTTTGATATCGAGCTTCATGGGCGGCGTAGAATATCTAAACCATGCTTTTTAATTTTTTCTTCGCCATGCGCGAAGCCGGCCTCAAGGTCGGCTTGTCCGAGCTGCTGGTCCTGCAAGAAGGCTTGGCCAAACACCTGGCGCTGTTCAGTCTCGAGGAGTTCTACCACCTATCGCGCACGACGATGGTCAAGGACGAAACCCAGTACGACCGCTTTGACCGTGCCTTCGGCGCCTACTTCAAAGGTGTCGAGGCGGCCTCCAAGGACCTGTTCGGCGAGATTCCCGACGAATGGCTGCGCAAGCAGGCCGAGCGTCTGTTCACCGACGAGGAAAAGGAAAAGATCCTCGCACTCGGTGGCCTCGACAAGCTGATGGAAGAACTTAAAAAAAGACTCGAAGAACAGAAAGGCCGCCACCAGGGCGGCAACAAGTGGGTCGGCACCGGCGGCACTTCGCCGTTCGGCAACAGCGGCTACAACCCCGAAGGCATTCGCATCGGCGGCGAAGGCGGCCAGCAGCAGCGCAGTCAAAGTCTGGGAAGCGCGCGAATACCGCAACCTCGACGACTCGATCGAGCTGGGCACCCGCAACATCAAGCTGGCGCTGCGGCGCCTGCGAAACTTCGCGCGCGAGGGCGCGGCCGATATTCTCGACCTCGACGACACCATCACGCTCGACCGCGCGCAACGCCGGCTGGCTCGACATCAAGATGGTGCCGGAGCGGCACAACGCGGTGAAGGTACTGTTGTTCCTCGACGTCGGCGGCTCCATGGACCCGCATGTGAAGGTCTGCGAAGAACTGTTCTCCGCCTGCAAAACCGAGTTCAAACACCTTGAGTATTTCTACTTTCACAATTTCCTCTACGAGTGCGTGTGGAAGGACAATCGCCGCCGCCACGGCGAACAGATTCCGCTGTTCGACGTCATGCACCGCTATCCGGCCGACTACAAGATTATTTTTGTCGGCGACGCGACCATGAGCCCTTACGAAATCATGAGCCCCGGCGGCAGCGTCGAGCACTGGAACCAGGAAGCCGGCGCCGTCTGGTTCAAGCGCCTGCTTGACACCTATGAGCGCGCGATCTGGCTCAACCCGGAAAACGAGGCGCACTGGGAGTACACGCCCTCGATCCAGGCCGCGCGCGAACTGCTCGGCAAGGACCGCATGTTTCCATTGACGCTACAAGGGTTGGACCGCGGCATGCGGCGCCTGAGCCACTGAAGGATTCTCACGGAGGAGATTTCATGAACCATTTTCGATGGAGCTTGCTACTGACGGTGGCGTTGGTCTGCGCCTGCGGCATTTACGACCCCGAGCCGGCGGATGACGCGCCGGCTGTAGGGGGCGTGCCAATTCCGGATCCCGATCCAGACCCAAATCCGAACCCGAACCCGGATCCTGTTCCGGGGTCTGCGAGCAAGATCTCGCAGTGCCCGGACTACGCCAAGGATGCCTTCATCACGCGCACCAATCTTGTGGCGGGGACGCTCAAAACCGATGCGAAACTGTTATTGCGTTTTGCCCAGCTCACCGACGATCACATCATTGATGACGATGGGGCCGCGATTGTCGGCGGCTCGATCCTTGACCCGCTGCATCCCACGTTTGAAGCCGCGCTGCGCCTGCAAGAGGAATACTCCGACGAGGCCCTCAATGACGTGGTGTTGCGGCTTAACGCCTGCCACGTGAAATTCCCGATCGAGTTCGCCATTGTTACCGGCGATAGCGCGGACCTGACCACGGTCTCGGAAACGCGGCGCTTCATCGACAACCTCGATGGCACGTTCGACCAACTCAGCTCATTCGAGCTGAAGTGCATCACCGATTTGCCCCCGGGATTCCCGCCGGAGCTGGTGGCGGTCCAGTGCACGCGCTTTACCGGCCGAGGCGTCGCTGACACCCAAAGCGCCGACCTCGATCCGGATGACCCGCTGGTGCAATTCCTGGCCACACGCACCCTGCAACAGATTCTGAACACCGAGCAGGCCGTGGTCAGCGGCCGTGCCGCCGACGGCAGTACGGACCCGGAACGCCAGACGCTGACCCGCGCGGCGGGTCTACCCGAGGGCTTGCGCTGTCATGCCGGCGCACCGCTGTGCGAGAACGTGCGGCTGGCGTTTCCCTACCTGATTGCGTTTGGCAACCACGACGGGTACCTGCGCGGCACCCTGCCGGTCCAGGTGCCGGCCAACGAAGTGGCGCTGGCCGCCGGCCGCCATTACATGCTCAATCCGCACGAATTCATCGATGAGTTCTCTTTCAGCCGCGCCGCGCCGGGGCCGGTCGGGCATGGTTTTAATTTCGCCGATGCGGCGCGCCGCACGGATGATAACGATCGCAACGACGGTTACTACGCGCTCGACAGCGTCAACAAGCGCGTGCGCCTGATCGTGATGAACACGATCGTGGATGGACTGGATGAGCGGATTCCCATTGACGTTTTGCGCAACCCGTTTGCGCTGTCGGATGGGTCGATGGATGCCGTGCAGTTCGCGTGGATCAAAGCCGAGCTCGCCAAAGCGGCGGACCGCAAGCAGCTGGTGATGCTGTTCTCGCACCACCCCGATCTGACCTTCGCCGAATTCGGCATGTTTGCGGCTGCTGTTCCGATCGAAGTCACCGCCGCGCAGCTCAATGCTGAGCTGGCGAGCTGGCCGAACGTAATCGCCTGGGTTGCGGGCCACACCCATCTGCACCGCATCCGCGCATTTAAAGTGGAAGGCACCGAGGGCAGTAACGGCGCCATCACGACGCCGGTCGTCTGCAAGACCGCCGGCGCGTGCAAGGGGTTCTGGCAGATCGAAACCGCCTCGCTGATCGATTATCCGCAAGAGCAGCGGGTGCTCGAAGTGTTTGACAACGGGGACGGCACGGGCGTGATTCGCGCGCCGGTGATCCAGCACCGCTTTGAAAAATCAAAGTTGCTGGCCGAGCGCGACGACCGCTGCGCGTTATACCTCAGCGATCCTGAGGCGGTCGCTGCCGGCATCAGCGAGGCCGGGTTGGAATCGCTGTGCTCGCAGGGCGGCACGCGCCAGGGCGCGGCAGCCGATCGCAACGTCGAACTGCTGTTTGCGATGCCCCCGCAATGAATAGACAATGATCAAAGACCACAACAACAAGGGAGCACTGCAATGACTGGAATCCAAGCCTTACTGGCGTTTGCCGCCTGGACGCTGCTACTGCCGATGATCTACGCCGGCTACCGCACGCTGCGGGTGCTGACGGGCAAATCGCGCGCCGATGCCTGGACCCGCGGCCTGCCAAGTAACGATCCCGGTTTCGTTGTGCGCACCTCGCACGCGCACATGAACTGCGTTGAGAATCTTCCTGTGTTCGCCGCCGTCGTGCTGGCGGCCGTCGCACTGGGCCAGACCGCGGTGGTGGATGCGCTGGCGGTGTACTTCATTGCGGCCCGCATCGCACAAAGCGTCACCCACATGATCGCGGTCAATCACTGGATGGTGTTCCTGCGCGCCAACTTCTTCTTCATCCAGGTCGGCCTGATTTTCTACTGGATCTGGAAACTCTGCTGCACGGCCGCGCCGCCCGCCCTCATGTGACGATGGGCTGACGGCAAGCGGCTGACGGCAGGGGAGGGTTCTGACCCGTCTGCGCCTGCTGCGCAATACCGGCCTCGGGGTGTTGGCCACCACGGGGCTTTTTGTTTTTTCCTGCAATTTCTGGATAGTCGCCACGACGCGTGACAGCGTGATCTGCGATGCCGCATCATTGCCCGTTCACGAGGCCGCGCTGATTCTCGGCACCAGCGCCTATACCTGGGACGGCGACCCCAGCATGGATTTCAAGGGGCGCATCGCGGCGGCGGTCGAGCTGCACCGCCTGGGCAAGGTGCGGCGCCTGATCGCCAGCGGCACCCATCGAGAGCCCGGCTACAACGAGCCGCGCAAGATGAGGCAGGCGCTTATCAATGCCGGTGTGCCTGCCGCCGCGGTGACGCTCGATCCTTCTGGCGACCGCACGCTGGAATCGGTGATGGGCGCCTACGCCGAATTCGGCCTGACGCGCTTCACGATCATCACGCAGAAATACCACGCGTACCGCGCGGTATTCCTGGCACAGCAGCGCGGCCTCGACGCCGTGGCTTATTGCGCGCCGGGGCGCAGCCTGCCATCGCGCGAGGTGTTTGCGCGCGTCAAGGCAGTGCTGGAAGTGCTGATCCTGCCTGCGCCAGTACCGCTCGAATCCGTTCCGAGAGGTCTTCCCGAACCAGCAGCGCCAGCGGCACGCGCCGGCGGGTGATGTCTTCCAGCGCGCGCGCGCCCTCGTCGCGTACCGCCAGGACGACTTCCGCTTCGATGAAACCCAGTTCGGGATGCAGACGCGCACCCCAGCGCGGATTTTCCTTCAGCAGATCCAGGACGCGCGTGCATCGCGCGCCGTGACGCTGCCCCAACCAGACCGCGGCCTCGCCGTCCACCCCGGCAGCTTGCAGCATGGCGCGCAGCGTATCGACGCCGGCGACATCACCCCCGGGTAACAGCTGGCGATCCGTGGTGCAGTCACGGGCGGGCCGCTCCAGCGCCCGCAGCGCCACGTCGACGATCAGCGCCGCATCGGCGCGCGCGGTGGTGTACTTGCCGCCGATCGGTGCGATCAACCCCGGCCGGGGGGTTGCAATCATGAATTCGCGGGTGATCGCGGCCAGATTGCCGGTGGCCTGTGCCTGCAGGGCACGTACCCCGCAAAAGCGCGCAAGAACATTCTCGTGCGTCCACTTCACGCCGGGCAACCAGGCATTGGCGGCGGCGAGTAAATACTGTTCTTCCGGATCGTTGGGCCGCACATTCGCGACAGTCTCCACGGCGGATTCGGTGGTGCCCAGCAGCGTGCGCCCGTACCAGGGGATGACGAAAAACACGCGTCCATCCTGCGGGGCGGTCAGCAAAAATGCGCTCTGACAATCAGGTATCGCCGGCAGGACCAGGTGCGTACCCTTGACCAGGTTTACTTTCGGACTGTCGGCGCCCAGCAATTGCGGCGTCCAGGGCCCGGCGGCGGTGACGGACATCGCCGCTTCAAGATTCCAGCGGTCGCCGGTTTCGGCGTCGCGCACCACCGCGCCCTGAACACGACCTTCGCGCTCGATCAACGAAATCGCTTCGACGCGATTGGCGGTGATGGCGCCCGCGGCTTGCGCCGCCGCGACGACGGTCAGGCACAGCCGCGCGTCGTCTTCCTGGCAATCGCCGTAGCGAAAGCCGCTCTGCAGGCCGTCGGGCGCCAGAAACGGATAGCGTTTGAGCAACCGCTCGCGGCGAAAATGCTTGTGGCGCTGCACGGGTTGGCGGCCCAGACCCATCAGGTCGTAGAGCACCAGGCCGGCGGACAGTTTCAGTGGGCCGGCGCGCGCGCCCTTCCATAGCGGCAGGACAAAATTCAGCGGTCGCACCAGATGCGGTGCAATTTTCGCAAGCACACGGCGTTCGGTCAGCGCGTGCCGAACCAGCGCAAATTCAAAGTGCTCGAGGTAGCGCAGCCCTCCGTGAATCAGCTTGCTCGACGCGCTCGAAGTGCCGCTGGCCCAGTCATCTTTTTCGATCAGCGCGACCGACAGGCCGCGTCGTGCTGCGTCATAAGCGGTCCATGCGCCGTAAATGCCGCCGCCGATGACCAGCAAGTCAAAACGCTGGTTTTTGAGCGCGAGGGTGTCGCGGACCAATGGAAATGCGGCGCGCATTTACCGGTAAACGTGTTCGATCTGGAAGTGCCCCTTGGGCTGACGCTGCAAAGTGACGAAGGCTTCGGCGATGTGCGAGGGATCAAAATGCGTGCCGGACTGCACAAATCCGTAAACCGTGACGGTGCCGACGTGGATGCCGCTGGCGCCGAGTTCCTGCGCGAGGCTGAAGGTGAGGTTGCGCAAAGCGGCCTTTCCCAAAGAAAGCGAGCTGTAGTTGGCCGCCGGTTCGTAGGCGAAACCACCGCCGGTAAATAGAATGGTGCCGCGGCCGGCGGTTTTCATAGCTGGCGCGACCGCTTGGGCAAGCCAGAGCGCGCTGCCAACGTTGACCTGAAAATCCTGCAGCAACTGTTGCCGGGACAGCGACAGAGGTTTGCCGGTGCTGGCGGCTGCGGCGTTGTAAATAAGTACTTCGGGCGCGCCGAGTGTTTTCGTTGCCTGCGCCAGCATCGTGCGCAGCGCGGACTCATCGCCGGCATCCGCCGTGAATACTTCCGCACGTCCACCGACTTCACGCACATCTTCTTGGATCGCCAACAACTTCGCGGCGTGGCGAGCACACAACGCAATCGAGAATCCTTCGCGCGCAAACGCCAGTGCCAGCGCCTGGCCGATACCCGGCCCGGCGCCGACGATCAGACAGCTAGGAGTCGTATTCACTTTCGGCATGCAGATTAGCCTGAGGCGCCGCGTTTTGCTGCGCCGGCTGCGGTGCCCTGTTCGGTGCCGAATGGGTCCCAATCATGGCGGGCGCCGGCTCGTCGAACTCGCTTTCAATCAGGTTCTGCAGTTCGCGCAGGCGAGCGGTTTCCTCGACACTCAGGAGTCCCAGGCCAAGCGCTTCGTGGATGCGGTCGAGGCGTCTGGCTTGCGTCAGCCGCGAATCGTTCAGCCGCGCTTCCAGCGTGGCGCATTCCTGCTTGAGCAACAGCGCGGCGCGCAGCCGCAGCACGCGAGCGCTCATATACATCCAGCGCGACAGCGGCGGCGCCTGCGCGCTCTGCAGGCGCTCGAGGATCGGCGCCGTCCAAGCTTCACGCGGCGGCCGTGCCCAGCGTCCGAGTGGAAATATCAGCACACGCAGCAGGACACTGAGGAAACGCGAGGGCAGCGCGTGCAATGCGCTGTCGAGCCACTGCTCGATCTCGCGGTGGATGTCACTTAGCGCCCAGAGCGCGAACGCTTCGTCGGCCGCAGGGCGTCCATCGTTTTCGAAGCAACGCAGGATACTGGCGGCCGCGCAGAGCCGACCCCAGACGATGGCCAGTTCGCGCTGGACCACCGCGCGCCCAGGCGTGGCCTTGAGCCAGGGCAGCGTCGCGCTCAGCAAACCGGCCGCCGCGCTGTAGCGGCTGACCCTTCCAAAATACGGCGCCAGTACGCCGAGCACCGGTGCCGGCAGCAACCGGCCGTGGCTCAGGCCCAGCAACAAGGCGCGTACCGAGCACTGAGCGACGTGACGCAGGTGTTCGGTCAGCGCGCGGTCAAAGAGCAACAACGCCTGCGCCGGATTCTTCTCGCCAAGGCTTGCGCGCAGCGCCTGCGAGCCGGGCGGGCTACGTGCCAGCCGCATGGCAGCTTCGAGACCGGCGTCGGCCACGGGTTCCGTGGTCAGGCCCAGGCGCTGGGCCAGCCGCAGGCCGTCGTCGCAATAGCGCGCATTGACCAGGCGCAGCGCAGCGCCATCGAGTTCAGGCATGCAGCGGCGCAGTGCCTCCAGGGTGTACGCGCAGGCGCCGAGCCGCGCGAGCAGGAGGATTTCGTCCTCGCCCTGCGCACTCTGCAAACACAGCTTTGCGCCGGCGTGGCCGGCAAATGCCGCGATGCGGCCGGCCATCGGTACTGCCGCGGCCTGGTCTGCGGGCTGCGGCAGCTCGCCACCGGTGTCCGCCAGCAGGTGCGTCAGCGGTACGAATACGTCGCGGCCTCTGAACAAATCTGCCGACAGTCCGGCGAGGCCGCGCGGCACCAGCACCCAGCCGCGCCTTACCGACGGATGGTTGCGCACGGCGACGGCAATAAGCACCGCGCGCAGCGGCGTCAGATTTGAAATCGCGCGTTTCTCGAAATTAACCCGCAGACCCTGCACTTCGTGCCCTTTCCAGAGTCCGCGTTCAACCACGGCCACGTCCGGCATCTGCCCGGCATGGCCTTCGCTGGACGATTGCGTCAATGCCAGAATCTGCGCACCCTGCGCCATCTGGCCCAGCCATTCGTGCTTCTGCGATTCGTCACCGAGCCTTTCGATCAGGGCGGCGCAATAAAAAATCCGCGCCAGACTCAGCGCGGCGGGTACGCCGGCGGCACTGGCGATTTTCGTCAACAGCGCCTGTTGCGCCACGGCTGATAATCCGCCGCCGCCATACAGCGCCGGGATTGCGGCGGTAGCCAGATTCAGGTCTGCCGGCGGCTGCGGCCAGCTGCGGCAGAAAATCTCGGTCGGTCCTTGCAGAAAATCCAGTTCGTGCGGCGTCAGCACCGGCTGCGGCAGCGACAGCCAGTACGCCCAGTCGGGCGCGCCACTCATCAGCGCGCTGGCGAGCGGGCGCTCAGCGCCGGGAGCCAAGGCAGGTGCCGAGGCCTCCGCCGCGCTGCGATCTTGCAGCCATTCGAGCAGTGGCCGCGAAACCCATTCCTGCCGCAAGGGGGTGAGCAACAGCGGGATGAAAACCACCGCCCATATCGCCCAAAGCAGCAGGAACATCAGGAAAGAACCGCCAAACGGCGCGTAAAACGCCAGCGCGACGGCGAACGCGGTCGCGGTTGCCCGCAGGCTGGCGCGATACCAGGCCGCCGTCATCGCCAGCGCGGCAAAGACGCCGAACCAGATCATGAAGCGCCCCCAACAAACGCGGCGATGCGCTGCCCGGTTTCCTCCGGTGCATCAAAGTGCAGCATGTGCCCTGCGCCGGCAATTACCTCTTCGTGGCGGTCGCAAAAGCAGGCGCGTCGGCGCTGCTTTTCCTCAGCGGGGATTGCTTGGGCGAAAAGGGATTTACCGCCGTCGAGGAACAGTGTCGGGGCGCTGATCTGCGACCACAGCGCCATGGATTCGGCGGCGCGGTAGATGCTAGGACCGCGCAGTTCGTGCCTGGGGTCGGCGAGCAATTTGACGCGACCCTGAGCGTCCTCGGCCGCCCAGCAGTGCGCGATGAACAGCGCCTTGGCTTCGCTCAACTGCGGATTGCGGTAACGCACGCGGGTAGCCAGCTGTTCAAAAGAGGCGTAGGTTTTCGCCCCGCGCGCCTGGTTCAAATCATCCAGCCATTTCGTCATGCGCTTTGGCGCCTGCGCCGTGTCACCGTCCGGTAGAAACAAGCCATCGAGGCAGACTAAGCGGCTGACCCGTGACGGGCGTGCGCCAGCGTAGAGACTGCCGATCTGCGCACCCATGCTGTGGCCGACCAGCGGAATTGCGACGTCTGCAGCGTAATGGTCCATCAGTGCGGCGAGGTCGCCGATATAGTCGGGGAACCAGTAACCGTCCTGCGGCCATTCGGTGTGTCCGAGCCCGCGCCAGTCGGGACAAAGCACCTGCCACTTCGATACCAGGATTTTCGCCACCGGCTCCCAGGTCGCCGAGGCGTCGAGCAGCCCGTGCAGCAGCATCAGTTTTGGCGCGGTCGCCTCCCCCCAGGCTCTGACGTGATATCGCAGTCCGCGGATGCGGACAAAATCCGAGCGCGAGGTGCTCATGTTCAAGCTTAGGGCTGGATCGTTCCTTGCAGTACGCGCTTGACGATATCGAGACGGTCGTTGCCCCAGAACATGGCGTCGCCAATGAACATCGTCGGCGCGCCGAATACGCCGCGGGCAAGGGCGTCTTCGGTATAGGTTTTGAGCTGGTCTTTCACGCTCTGGTCCTGGGTGCGAGCCAGAATCGCGGCGCCGTCCAGCCCGGCCTTGTTGCAGGCGGTCGCAATGACCTCTGTCTGCGAGATATCCAGACCTTCGCCCCAGTACGCACTGAGGATCGCCACTGCGGCCTTGGCTTCATGGCCCAGTTGTGCCGCGGCAATGGCGCTGCGGCTGGCGAGCAGGCTGTGCACCGGGAAAACCTTGGGCATGGTGATCGGCACCTTGTAGAGCTGTGCCCAGCGCGCGATGTCCTTGAACATGTATTGCGCTTTTTGCGGGATTGATGCCGGCAGTTTCATATTGCGCGCCTCAAACACCTTGCCGAGCAGAAATGGCTTCCACGCCACAGTGCTGCCGGTCTCTTTTGCCAGCGCCTCAATCTGCGTTGCGGCGAGATAGGTGTAGGGACTGCCGGGTTCCCAGAAAAATTCGATGACTTTGCTCATGGATACTCCACGGAATCGGCGGCCAGTCTGTCATGTAGCCCGCTTACGCTGCAAAGCCGCAGCACGTAGAATCGGTTCATGACGTATTGCGTAGCGATCAAGGTCAACGAAGGACTGGTTTTTGCCGCCGACACCCGCACCAGCGCGGGGGTCGACGACGTCCGCACTTACAACAAGCTGCACGTATTTGAGTATCCCGGCGAGCGTGTATTGATGCTGATGTCGGCCGGCAACCTTGCGACCACGCAGGCGGTCGTCACCGCTTTGCAGCGCGACATCGACAATCCCTCGGCACCGATCAGTCTGCGCTCCGCGCAGCATATGTACGACGCGGCCGAATATGTCGGTGCGCTGTCGACCCGCGCCCAGCAAGAAATCGCCGCGCTATCGCAAAATTCCACAGTTGACCTGCGCACCACGCTGGTCCTCGGCGGTCAGATTCGCGGTGAGGAACCCGCGGTCTACCTCATTTACCCCGAGGGCAACTGCATTTCGAGTTCGCCGGAGACGCCGTTCCTGCAAATCGGTGAATTCAAGTACGGCAAGCCGATTCTCGATCGCATCATCCGGCCCATGGTCTCGCTGGAAGATGCCGCGCGCTGCGCGCTGGTGTCGCTGGACTCGACCATGAAATCCAACCTCTCGGTCGGCCCGCCGCTGGACCTGGCGCTACTGCCGCGCGATCGTCTGGCGATCTCGCACAAGGTGCGCATGGATATGGACACGCCCTACTACGCGCAACTCAAGGAAGCCTGGGGCCAGCAACTGGTGAACTCGTTTCGCAACCTGCCCAAGTTTGATTGGGAGTTGCAGGCGCAGCAGCAGTCATTCGCGCCAACCCAGATGGCGGCGCAGCAGCAGCAATTCAACCAGCAGTTTTAGGATCGTTGGGGGCGAAATAGGATTCGGTCAGCGCCTGGTGCATGCGGCTCAGGACGGTCTGGATTTCATCCATCAGCTGATGCAGGCCGGTCTGGCCTTCCAGTGTATTTTCGAGCAGGGATTTAACACCGGCGTCGCGCACCAGTGCGCGGGCGCGGTCCAGCTCACGCTCGAATCTTCGAGCGGGGGGCAGTTGCTGCAGCGCGCTCTGGATGGTGCTCAGGCAGAACACCACCGAGCGCGGGAAGTCGCGGTTCTGCAGCAAGTAGCGCATCACCGCCACCCCATTCAGCCGCCCGCCACCGTGGCGCCGGAACATCTGGAACGCGGTGAGAGAACGCAGCACGCTCATCCATTGCAGATCGTCGAATTCGGGCGCCGATTCGCCGCGGCGCGTGAGCTCGGTCGAGCGCACGTCGATGATGCGCGTGGTCATGTCGGCCTGTTCGATATTCGAGCCGATGCGCAGGAACTGAAAGCCAATGTCGCGCGACAGGTTTGACAGCAGGATGCCGTAGGTCAGCAGTGCGCCGTCGACGATGCGGTCGAGGAATTCCGGCCGGCGCGCCCGCGCCATGCTGCGCTCGCCGCGCTCACGAACCACCCAGTACAGCTCATTGAGTTTTTCCCAGGCCTCGCGCGGCATGGTGTCGCGTGTGGTGCGCAAAATCTCGCGCGCACAGTGCAGGGACGACAGCACCGAGCCGGGGTTGCGCTCGTCGAGCAACAGGTAGCGCACGACATTGCTTTCGGCAGAGTCCGGATACAGCTCCGCGTAAGTGGTATTTGCATCGAGAATGTCGATCAACGGCTGCCAGCCGAACGTCACGCTCTTGGGCAGGTCCATCAGCAGATTGCCGTTGACCATCACCAGCCGCGCGGTGTTTTCCGCGCGCTGCAGGTAGCGCCCGAACCAATAATGATTGTCGGCAACACGCGAGAGCATTACTTTTTGCCCCCGTCATCCAGATCCACCACCCAGGTGTCCTTGCTGCCGCCGCCCTGCGAGGAGTTGACCACCAGCGAACCCTTGACCAGCGCCACGCGCGTGAGCCCGCCCGTGGTGACGTAAGGTTTACCGCCGCGCGACAGGATGAACGGACGCAGGTCCAGATGGCGCGGCTCGATGCCGTCGTCGGTCAGCGTCGGCGCGGTGGATAACGACAGCATCGGCTGTGCCATGTAATTGCGCGGGTTGGCCTCGATCAGCTCGGCAAACTTTTCCCGCTCAGCCTTTTTCGACTTCGGCCCCATCAACATGCCGTAGCCTCCCGATTCGTTGGCTGGCTTGACCACCAGCGTTTCGAGATTGGCCAGCACGTGCTTGCGTTGCTTGGCGTCCGAGCACAGGTAGCTCGGTACGTTCGGCAGGATCGGGTCCTCGTCGAGGTAGTACCGGATCATCGCCGGCACGAAGGTATAGACCACCTTGTCGTCCGCCACGCCCGCACCCGGTGCATTGGCCAGTGCCACCTTGCCCTGCGACCAGGCGCGCATCAGCCCCTTCACGCCGAGCATGGACTCCGGATTGAATGCATCGGGGTCGAGAATAGAGATCGTCAATGCGCCGGTAGATCACGTCGACCCGCTGCGGCCCGTGAATCGTGCGCATGTAGACGCAATCGTCCGACTGACGAACAGGTCGGTGCCCTCGACCAGCTCGATGCCCATCTGCTGCGCCAGATAGCAATGCTCGAAATAGGCGCTGTTGTAGATGCCGGGCGTCAGCAGCACGATGGTCGGTTCGTCGCCGGCGCGCGGCGACAACGCGGCGAGCGTGTCGTAGAGCTCCTGCGGGTAGTCGTCCACCGGCCGGATCGCGTGGGTGGCCTCGAACAGTTCCGGGAACACGCGCTTGGCGACCTCGCGGTTTTCCAGCATGTACGACACGCCGCTCGGCACGCGCAGGTTGTCCTCGAGTACGTACAGCGTGCCGTCGGCATCGCGCACCAGGTCGCTGCCGCAGATGTGCGCCCAGACACCGTGCTTGCGGCTTCATTCCGACGCACTGCGGTCGGTAATTCACCGAGTCGGCCAGCAGTTCCTTTGGGAAAATCTTGTCGTGGACGATTTTCTGCTCGCCGTAGATGTCCTGGATGAACAGGTTGAGCGCGCTCACGCGCTGCTTAAGGCCGGCGGCGGCGCGGTCCCATTCGCGGCCCTCGATTACGCGCGGAATCAGGTCGAACGGCCAGGCGCGGTCGATCTGCTTGCCTTCGGAATACACGGTGAAGGTGACGCCCATGGTCTTGATCGTGGCTTCGGCGGCCTGACGGCGCTCGCTCAGCTCAGCGGTGGTGAGCCCACCGAGAAACTCCACCACCGTGGCGGCCGCGGGACGCGACGCGCCCGGGGCAGAAAAAAGCTCATCATGAAATTTGTCGCAGCGGTATTGCTGCCAGTCCATCGCCATTTTCAGTGGTCTTCTACAGGGCGGTTTTCAGCATACCCGGACCATGCAATCCCTGCGCCAGGAAGTTGCTGCGGATGACTCATAAATACGACGACGGTGTGACGCGGCGGGGGCGATTCAAGCGGCTGTAGAGGCGAGTTTTTTCGCCATTGCCGGCGGATTCATTACAGGTAAAATGCCACAGCTTTTGGCAGCCTGAATGGTGCCAGCCAGTCGCCGGTAGAGGCGAGACTTGCATGGGAGTGCAAAATCAAAATGATCAAAAAAGCATTGCTGCTTCTCGTTTCACTGATTGCCATCAGTTTCGCCGGGACCGCCTCCGCGCGGATCGCCAACAAGACGCTCTACCCCATTGTCTTCGCGCACGGCATGGCCGGCTTCGACGACATTCTCGGCTACGACTACTGGGGTGACGACTACGGCTATTACGTGCTCGATCCCTATGAAAACTGGGACATTGATTTCTACCAGAAATCGTTCGTCGCGTCGGTGACGCCGTTCCAGTCTTCCGAGCAACGCGGCTACGAGCTGTATCAGGACATCCTCGGTTACATGGCCTCAACCGGCGCCACCCACGTCAACATCATTGGCCACTCGCAAGGCGGCCTCGATCTGCGCAAGGCGGCCAAGTCGCTGTACACGAACAAAGGTCGCAACGTCGTCAAGTACGGCATCAGCATCTCTTCGCCGCACCGCGGCTCGCCGATCGCCAAGCATGTCTGGAATCTGGGTCCCGGCGTCCAGTCGGTGATCGCTACGCTGGCCGAGTTCTACGGCAACATCGTTTACGGCGCCGGCAACGACGCTTACGCCGCCCTCAAGCAGCTGATCCATGACGACATCAGCAGCAGCGACGGCATCACCACCGGCACCAAGATTTTCAACACCAACAACCCCGCCAGCACCACGTACATCGCCCGCCCGCGCAGTCTTCTGACCGCGCAGCAGGGCTCGTCGATGAATCCGGTGTTGTATCTCGTCAACGAAGGGTTTTACGACCCGGATGGCGACGGCTATGCCACGACTGATGCTGATGGCGACGGCGCGCTGGGCGTCGGCAACGGCAACCGTCGTGACACCGACGACGACGGTCTGGTCGGCCTCAACTCGCAACAGATGGGCTATCGCCTGCAGTACAGCGAATGCTGGGGTTGTCTCGACTACATCTATGAAAAGACCGACACCGGCAACGTCACCAACTTGAATGCACCGCCTTCCATCGCCATGACCTCCAAGAACTGGGTCATCAATCAGGATCATCTGGATGTGGTTGGCGTGCCGCCAGACACCTTCGACGAGATGGAGTTTTACGCCGCCATCACCGACTTTATCGCCGACGGCGGGTACTGACCCCGCGCCGGATGGCGCCGTAAAGGTGAGCATCAAGCAACGCAGGATCCTGTTTACCGGGTTGGTGATAGGCGTGTCTGCGACGCTTGGCGCGTATCTGTTGCCACAGACGCGGGACGGAATCAGGCAGGCGCTCACGCCGCCGTCTGCTGAAGGCGCCGCCGCCTCAAGCGCCGAGGCGACGAACTCCTTCCCCGCCATCGCGGCATCTCCCCCGTCCGCGCGCACCCGGGTTTTTCTTGCGCCGGACGATCTCGTATTTCTCGACCAATTGCGCGCCAAGTTCAAATCGGCGATTCAGAACAAGCATTCCCGGATCAAGGCGATCGAACAACTGATCGCCTATCTCATGCAGCGTTATCCGGACGATTGGGCCGAGCGCGTCCAGGCTTTTCTCGAGCAATTGTTTCCGGAGCTGGCCGGCGAACTGTATGAGCAATTCCGTCATCTGCTGGAGTACAACGACTGGTTACGGCTGCACCGCGAGGAATTACTGAAAATGTCACCGGAGGACCGTCGCCTGGCGTTGTGGAACGCACGTCGCGCAGCCTTTGGCGATGACGCCGCCGAAATCTTTGCCGGCGAGCTGCGCAACGAACGTATCCATGCCTCACTGGCCACGCTGGACTCGGCGCATGGCAAAACGCTCGTCGAGAAGACCGCGGTGCTGCTCGATGCGGTCAAGCAGGCCTACGGTGATCAGGCCGAGATCTTCATCCAGAACCGCCAAACCGAACTGCTCAACAGCTTTCTCGACGTGGCGTCGGTCCAGGAAGAGCTGCGGGCGATGCCGCCTGCCGAACGTAGTGCCGCCCTGCGCGAAGTCCGCAGCGCGCTGGGCATGGATGGGGCCGCGCTCGACCGCTGGAGCGAACTGGACCGCAAGCGCGACCAGAATTGGGACCAGGGCCAACGCTACATGCAGGAGCGAAACCGCATCGTCGCGCAATATGAGGGGGATGAGGAGGCGCGGATGCTGCGCCAGTCCCAGGATCGAAACTTCGGTGCGGAAGAAGCGGAGACGATCCGCAACGAAGAGCAGGGCGGTTACTTCCGTTATGGCCATGCCCGCAGAACTGGACGCGAATAAGCGGCGCATCACCCTGCTGATCGCGGCTGCATTGCTGGGGTTCTTGTGGGTGCAGCTTGCGCCCCCCGCTCACATCCGCATCACAAATTCAGTAATTTTCGACGAGTCAACTGTACGTTCGTTCGCGTCGGTGGGCCTCTTGGCGGAATTTGTGTCTTCGATGACGCGCGTGCCTTCGGCGATTCCACAGCCGGATGGCGTATACCTGACGCCGATTGATCTCGCCCAAACCGGGCTTGTACGCCTGTTTTATCCAAAAACAACTGTCAAAACAACTGGAGGAAAAACAAAATGAGAATGTTCGCCAACATCATGGTCGGTTTTGTCGCGCTGTCGCATTTAGGGTTCATGGTTCTGGAAATGTTTTTCTGGGACCATCCCGTCGGCGAAAAGGTGTTTGAACTGCCACGCGACGTGCTGCATTCGTCCGCTGCACTCGCCGCCAACCAGGGGCTCTACAACGGGTTTCTCGCGGCCGGCCTGGTCTGGGCGCTGGTCAGTGGCAAGCGCGACGTGAAGCTGTTCTTTCTCGGTTGCATCGTCGTCGCCGGCGTATTCGGCGCCTTCACCGCCAAGTTTTCGATCCTATACACGCAGGCGATGCCCGCGCTGCTGGCATTGGTGCTGGTGCTGCTGTCGTCGCCAAAAGCGCGGGCGAGCTGACATGCTCGCCGGACATTACGCGGCCTCCTTTATCGGAAAGGCAGTAGAGCCGAAGTTACCGTTGTGGCTACTGCTTATCGCCGCGCAATTCGTGGATATTTTCTGGGCCATTTTCGTGCTCACCGGCATCGAGCGTGCCGGTCTCGATTATTCGTTGCCCTCCAACCCGATGGTTGCCGAGCACATGCCCTATACCCATAGTTTGCTCGGTGCGGCGATCGCCGCCGTGCTGGTCGGCCTGGCGGTATGGAAGTGGCGGCGCCCGGCCCGCGCCGCCACGATCATCGCCCTGGTGGTGTTGTCGCACTGGTTTCTCGACTTGCTGATGCACCGGCCTGACCTGACGCTGGCCGGTGGCGATTCCAAGTTCGGCTTGCAGTTGTGGAATTACCCGTTGCTGGCGCACAGCGTTGAGCTGGCGGTGCTGCTGCTCAGCTACGCCGTGTATCGCGCCGCGGCAAAGCCGGACGCGCGTCAGGACCGCGTCGGGTTGATTCTGGTCGCGGTGCTGGTGCTGGTGCAGTTGTATGCGATCTACGCGCCGCCGCCGCCGAACGTGCCGCAGATGGCGGCCTCTCTCCTGGCGCTGTGGCTGTTGATTCCGGCTCTTGGGGCGTGGCTGGAGCGTAAAAAAACTTCACCCGCTTAAAGCCTTTCAATGGCTCTTTTGCCGTTGCGCTCAAATCCAGTGGTACTAAAATCGTATCACTGGTTTTTCAAATAAGGGCTGCAGAGGGTTCCCCAGGCTTTAGGCGGGTGGCGTCATGCGGCGACTACTGGCCGCTGCTGATGCACATTATTTCTGTTTACCCATGCTGTTGAGCAGCGCGGCCATGTGTTCTTGCACTTTGGTGATTCCTTTCAGCGGGCGCAAAAGAACCTTGAAGTCGATTATCTGATCGTTATCGTCCCAGCGGATCAGGTCGACGCCGTTGATGACGATGCCGTCGATTTCAGACTCGAACTCCAGGCAGGCGTCGCGATCCGCGATGATTTCGCGCACATAACGGAAGCGATCATTGCCGATGACTTGCATGGCGCCACCGAGGTAGAGCAGTACGAGATTTCGGCCGCGCTGCGGGGCGTGCAATATCGGCGACCAGAACGTCGCCTCCGCATGGATCATTGAACTCAAGGCCTGCGCGTCGCGTGAGCGCACAACCGCGTGCCATTTTTCAATTACCGTGGTGTGCATCGAGACGGTCTCCTTTGGTGATGGGCATTTGGTGTGTATTGTCCGAAAAATCAGACATCATGTCTGACGCAGGAGGATCGGCCGATGTGCGAGAAAGACGATTTCGAAGGGTTTGCACAGCGCGGTACGCGGCTGACGCGACGCAAGTTCAGCTTGATGACGCTGGGCGCGGGCCTGGCCTATGCGCTGCCAAGAGTGGGATTCGCCGCCGATACAAAGGGCCAGGATGTGGCCATCAAGACGACGGACGGAACGGCGGATGCGTACTTCGTACATCCGACAAAGGGCCATCACCCAGGCGTGCTGATCTGGCCGGACATTTTCGGGTTGCGGCCGGCCTTCAAGCAGATGGCGACCCGCCTCGCCCAGTCCGGCTATGCGGTGCTGGTCGTCAATCCGTTTTATCGCACGCAGCGCGCCCCAACCGTGCCGGAGCACGCCGACTTCAACGATCCGGCGATCCGCCGCGCGTTGATGGCATTGCGCGACACCCTCACGGCGGACACGGCGCAGGCGGACGCCCAAGCGTTCGTCGCATTTCTGGACCAGCAGGAGGCTGTCGACACCAAGCGCAAAATCGGCACCGCGGGTTATTGCATGGGCGGTGCGCTGGTGATGCGTACAGCGGCAAGTCTGCCGGAGCGTATCGGCGCGGGCGCCAGTTTCCACGGCGGCGGTTTAGTCACCGAAAAACCCGACAGTCCGCACCTGTTGATCCCGGGCATGCAGGCGCAATTCCTCATCGCGATCGCGGAAAACGACGACGCCAAGGAACCGACGATCAAGGATGTCCTGCGCGCTGCTTTCGCAAACGAAAAGTTGGCCGCACAGATCGAGGTGTATGCGGGCACCCAACACGGTTGGTGCGTGACCGACTCGCCCGTCTATGACCATGCCCGGGCGCAAAAGGCCTGGCATCGCCTGCTGGCCTTGTTCAGCCGCTCGCTGGCGGCCCAGGCCACGGCAACAAGTTAAGACCGGACTTTCACCGGCCGGTAGGGCGTTTCGAGCTTTTTTATGCCGCGTTCGATGGCGATGCGGTTGTTCTTGCTGCCTAATAACTTGCGCTGGTAGTGGCGCTCGGCGGCCAGCGCGCCCGACTCATCACGATTGTAAGCACCCTGCAGCAGAAACTTGCCGGCGGCGACGGCGTCCGGTGAGCGCACGACGATTTCGGCAATCAGCTCCCTTGCTTTGGTCATGGGGTCGGAGTGAATGTGCGTGATCAGGCGCAGCGCGTGGGCGTCTTCACCGCTGATGGTGCGCGCGGTGAAGGTGAGTTCCTTGGCGATATCAATGCCGACCGCCTCGCGCAACAGCGCCGCACCGCCCATGTCCGGGATCAAGCCCCACTTGGCTTCCATGATTGAGATTTTGGCGTCAGGGGTGCTGATGCGGATGTCCGCGCCCAGCGCGAGCTGGATGCCGGCACCGAAGCAATTGCCGTGGATGCAGGCGATGACAGGGAAAGCCAGCTCGCGCCAGCCCATGCTCCAGGTCTGGAAGCGATTGCGCACCGGCGACCACACCGCGGCGAGGCCGATGGCCGCCGCGGCCTTGTTGGCGAACACGCTCTTGACGTCGAGCCCCGAGCAGAATGAAGGCCCGTCGCCGTGCACGATGGCCGCGCGCACGTCGTTGCGCTTTTTCAGGGCGCGCTGGGCCTCGAGCACGGCCTCGAGCATCGCGAGGTCCATGCCGTTGTGCTTGTCGGCGCGGTTGAGGGTGACAGTAGCGATGCCGTTATCAACGGCGAGCTTTACGCGGTCGTTCACGATCGAAACTCCAATTAAAAAGCCGCGCTCACCTTAGTGGATGAGCGCGGCGCGTGTCAGGTTCAATGACCGATCAAGGTCGCCTTGCCGATGTGCTTTTTCTCTTCGTGAGCGAAGAAGTGCGCCAACGCCGGCAGCATGACGATGGCGCCGATCATGTTGGCGGTGAACAGGAAGACCAGCAGGATGCCCATGTCCACCTGGAACTGCAGGTTGGAGAAGATCCAGGTGGCAACAGTCGAGCCCAGCGCGATGCCGATGAAGATCACCGACTTGCCGGTACTGCGTAGCGTGTAGAGGTAGGCCTCTTCCAGCGACATGCCGCGACGGATGCCGTCGGACAGCATGGAATAAATGTAGATGCCGTAGTCCACGCCAATGCCCACCGCCAGCGCCACTACCGGCAGCGTCGAAACTTTCATGCCGATGTCGAGAACCGCCATGAAGGCGTAGCCCAGCATCGAAACCATGGCCAGCGGGGTGATGATGCAGATCAGGCCGGAGAACGTGCGGTAGGACAAAACGATGCACAGGACAATGACGGCATAGACCCAACCCACGACCCGGGTTTCCTGTTGCTCGACCACTTCATTGGATGCACCCATGACCCCGACGTTGCCGGAGGCGAGGGCAAAATTGACCTGGCCGCCCATGGCCTTGTTTTCGGCGTTGAAGCGCTTCACCTCGGAGAGCAGGTGGGTGATGGTCGCGGCGCGGTGATCGGTGGCAAAAACGAACAACGCCAGCGCGTCGCAGGAGTCGTTGAGCAGGCCGGTGGTGGTCGGCACCAGCGAGGTCGCCGCCACCAGCGCGTCGCGGTTGCGCGGCACCAGCTCGGCATTCAACCTGCCTTCATTGAGGCCGCTGTTGACCAGCCGCGCGTAGGTAAGCAGCGACATCACCGACGACACGCCCGCGGTGTTTTCCATGCGCCAGGTGAAGCGGTCCACTTCTTCCATCAGGCTGTAGTCCACGCAGCCGTCGGGCTTGCCTTCGGCGATGACTTTGAGAATGTCCACGCCAATGGCGTAGTGGGAGACCACCGCGCGCGAGTCCTGGTTGTAGCGGGACTCCGGACGCAGTTCCGGCACGCCGACCAGTGCGTCGCCAATCTGCAGCTTGGGATACATCGTCACCGCCCAGGCCGTGGCGAGTGCGGCCACCACCAGCACGGCGATTGCCGGGCCGCGATGCGTGAATTTGACCAGCACGCGCCAGAGCGGTTCGCTGAGGTCGTCGCGTCTTTTCTGCGCCGCCTTGAAGGCCTCGATGTCGCCGATGTCGATGAACGACAGCCACGCCGGCATCAGGATCTTGTTGGTGATGATGATCGCGAGCATGCCGGACACGGCATTGAGCGACATTTCCTGGATGGTCTCGATCGGTATGAAGTAGATCGTCGCCACGCCCGCAGCGTCGCCGAGGATGGCGATGGTGCCGGGGATCGCCAGCGCGCGGAAGGTGTGGACCGAAGAATCGAACGGCGTGCGGCCGCGGGCGATCTCGTCGGCCCAGGATTTCACGTACTGCACGCCGTGGGACACCGACACCGACAACACCAGGAACGGCACCAGGATCGCGTAAGGGTCAAGACCAAAGCCCATCAGTGAAATCGCGCCGAACTCCCAGACGATGCAGATCAGCGCGCAGATCATCGGCAGCATGGCCAGCTTGAACGAGCCGACGTAGAGCCATAGCAGCACGCTGGTCAGCACCAGCGCGATGAAAAAGAAACCGCCGACTTCCACCGAAGCGTCGGTCATGTCGCCCACGACCTTGGCAAAGCCGACGATGTGGACCTTGATATCGGCGGTTTCGTATTTGGTGCGGATCGCCTCGAGCTGCTTGGCGACGGCCTCATACGACAACTTCTGGCCGGTGGCCGGATCAATTTCCAGCAGTTCGGCAACGACTTGCGCGCCGCGCTGGTCGCTGGCAACCAGGCGGCCGACAATGTTGGCCTTGCCGACGTTCGAGCGGACACGCTGAAACATTTCTTCAGTCGGCTCGTAGTCCGACGGCACCACTTCCGAGCCCGACAGGCCCTGCTCGGTGACCTCGACGTAGCGGATGTTCGGAGTGAACAGCGACATCACGCGCGCGCGGTCCACGCCGGGGATGAAGAACACCTCGTCGGTGACCTTCTGGATAGTTGAGAGGAATTTCTCGTTGTAGATGTCCGGGGCCGTGTTGCTGTCGGTCTGCTGCAGGGCAATCAGGATCGTGTTGGCGCCGCCAAAATCCTTGTAGTACTTGGTAAAGGTGTGCATGTACTCGTGCGTCAGGGGCACGGTCTTGATCCAGCCGGCGTCGATCCGGGTCTGCGCGGCTTTGTATCCCAGGAACAGCGTGATCACGGCCAGCACGGACAGCGTGACCAACCGCTTGCCGAAGATCAGCGGCTCGACCAGCGCAAGGACGTGCTCGGTAAAGGTCTTGGAATTCCTGGGGTCAGCCATGGGGCGCCTTGAGTTTTAAGGAGTGTGCGGCAGCGGCTGCACGCCGTTGCGGCCGGTGACGAGATAGCCGCCGGGGCGTATCAGGATGGCGGTGAGCGGCGTGTCGGAGGGCGTCGGCACCCGCGTGAGAGCGTGCCCGTCGAGACGGCCTTCGACCATCACGCCGTTAACGCCGACAAACACCAGCTTGCCCGCGTCAGACAGGGCGCCGCCAAACAGGCTTTCCGTGTTGGGGTTGTCGTAACGGACCCACTGAATTTTTTCCAGCAGCGCCGGATCGCTGATGTTGTTGTCGGCGAACTCATCATATTTTGTGGGATCGTCGGCTGGCACCAACTTGAAATCCGCGGTGCGTGCCACGCGGCCGCGAATGCCGTACATGACCACGCCGGCATCACCAGCGGCGATGGCGCCGAGGATCGATCCGCCGACGGGCGATTTGACCATGTGCCAGGTTTCACCGCGGTCGGTCGAGCGCGCCAGCAGCCCGCGCTCGCCGCCGAGAAACAGGCTGCCATCCTTGAGCTGGAGCACGACATTGAGATGCAGGCCAAGACTGAGAAAATCCGCCCCGGCCTTATCCCATGTCTTGCCGCCATCGCGGGTATGCAGCAAGCGCGCCGGCGCGCCGACCGCGAAGCCGCGCTGGCGGTCGAGAAACAGCACGTCATTGAGCGGCTGCTGCGATTGTGGATCGAAATGCTGGAGCGACCAGGACTCGCCGCCATCGGCGGTGTGGATGATCACCCCGTCGTGGCCGACCGCCCAGCCATTGTTCTCGTCGAGGAAGCGCACGCGGTTGAGCATCTGGCGCACCGGTGTCGCCACCTGCTTCCAGTCCTTGCCGTCCGTAGACAACAGCACATGCCCGCGCTGGCCGACCGCCACATAGCGTTTGCCGGTCCAGGCCAGGTCCAGCAGGGTTGTGGACGCGGCCTTCGGCATCATTTCTGACGGATAGGCCTTGAGCGTATCAACGGCGATGGCGGCAAAGGAAACAAACAGCGCGGCAGCCAGCGCCGGGGCGAGTCGCACGTAAGACATGACCGTCTCCTGGTTCTGTCGGCGGCCCCGGTCGAAGCCACCGAATGATTTTTTGCCCTGCGCCCAGTCTCCCACGAGACCAAGGACCACTCAAATCAGGGCGGTATGTCACCCGCGGCGGCAAACGCCGACTTCCACTGCTCGATGTGCCGGCGGTTGTCATGCTGCCAGGGGTGGAAACGCGGCCGAAAGTACGACAGCCACGGCAGGAACACCGCCGGCATTGCGCCCGGAGTGATGAACAAGACCTTGAACAGCCGGCCCCAGCCGCGCGGGCTCCACTGGATGCCGTCTTTCTTGAGCAGTTGCCAGTGAAAAATCAGCACTTCGATCCAGAATTCCACGCTGGCGAAGAAAAACACCAGGACGCGCTGCAAGTAGGCGCGCAAGCCGCTGCCGAAGGCGGCGCGATAGACATCAAAGGCCACCGCCTTGTGCTCGGTTTCCTCAATGGCGTGCCAGCGCCACAGCGAAGCAATGCGCGGGTCTGTGCCTTCGAGCACGCGCGAGTCGCTGAGAATGTTGTCGGCCATGATCGCGGTCAGATGTTCCAGTGCGATGGTGGCCCCGAGCTGCTGGCCGCGGGTGGTGGTGGACTGGGTGAACTTGATAATTTTGATCACCCAGCCTTCTAGCTTCTTGGCCGGGTAGCCGTGCTCGGCAAGCCAGTCGTTGTAAACCCGGTGTTCGCGGCCGTGAATTGCCTCCTGGCCGATGAAGCCCTTGACCGCTTCCTGCAACACCGGATCGGTGACGCGGTGCTGGTAGTTGCGAACGCTGTTGATGAAGAACTTCTCGCCCTCGGGGAAGAAGATCGACATCGCATTGAACCAGTGGCTGACATGCGCGCCCTGCGGATGCCAGGTGCTGGGCGTCAGGCCGCCAAGATCGAAATGGACGTCGCGTTGCACCACCGGCTGCGGAGACGAGGATTGAGATGAGGTTTCCATGCCCGACTCCTGATCAATGAGTCATCGCGGACGCCGTGAAGAATCCGCGCAGATTCTTTACGGCGCTCGGGGTGACCCGCCCGGAGGCGCGCGTCACTTCAACTCCGATGAATTCTTGCCGAGCAGACGGCGCGCGACAATCAGCTGCTGGATCTGTTGTGTGCCCTCGAAGATGTCGAGAATCTTGGCGTCGCGCGCCCACTTCTCAAGCAGGCTGGTCTCGGCATAGCCGGTGCTGCCGCAGATTTCCACGCACTTGAGCGCAATGTCCACGCAGACGCGGCCAGCTTTGGCCTTGGCCATCGAGGCCTGCAACGAATTCGGCTTGCGGTTGTCGGCCATCCAGGCGGCTTCCAGTGTGAGCAGGCGCGCCGCTTCGTAGTCGGCTTCCATGCGGATGAATTCGGAGGCGGCGCTGCTTTGCGCCAGCGCCGGCCTGGCGTAATCGATCACCACGCCGGCTGTTTCCAGTATCTTTTTGGTTTCGTCGAGGCAGGCCTTGGCCAGGCCCAATCCCATCGCCGCCACCAATGGGCGCGTGTTGTCGAAGGTCTGCATGACGCCGGCAAACCCTTTTTCGACATTAATCGTCGGCTCACCGAGCAGATTGTCCTTGGGCACGCGGCAGTCGCGCAGCGCGAATTGCGCGGTGTCCGACGAGCGGATGCCGAGTTTGTGTTCAAGGCGCACCAGCTCAAAACCTGGCGTGCCCTTTTCAACGACAAAACTCTTGATCGCAGCGCGGCCGGCGTTTTTGTCCAGCGTGGCCCAGACCACCACCAGCTCGGCGCGTTCGCCCGAGGTGACAAAAATCTTGTCGCCGTTGAGTACGTAATGGTCGCCGTCGAGGCGCGCGGTGGCGCGAATCGCCGCAGAGTCCGAGCCGCAGTGCGGCTCGGTGATAGCCATGGCCGCCCAGCGGCCCTTGAAGCGCTCGAGCTGTTCATTGTTGGCGACCGAGGCAATTGCGGAATTGCCCAGCCCCTGGCGCGGCATCGAGAGCAATAAACCGACATCGCCCCAGCACAGTTCGGCGCATCCCAGCACCGAGGCCATGTTGGCGGCGTTGCGGTTGCCTTCTTCGGTGTGCTCGCTGCGGCGCACGCCCGCGGCGCCCGCGCCACTGTTGCCGCCGCCTGCATTCATGCCGTCAAGCAGCGCGGCGAGCGTGTCGAGCTCTTTGGGGTAGGCGTGCTCGGCGACATCGTACTTGCGCGAGATCGGGCGGAACATCTGCTGCGCGACCTGGTGCGCCTGCATCACCAGGCCGGAGAATTTCTTGGGAACTTCGAGGTTGATCATACGAGTACGACTCCTTCCATGAAGCCTGCGGCACGCAGATCGCGATACCAGCGCTCGACGGGGTGTTCTTTTACAAATCCATGGCCGCCCAGCAATTGCACGCCGTCGCTGCCGATCTGCATGCCCTTGTCCGCACACAGGCGGCGAGCGAGCGCGGTCTCGCGGATGAACGACTGCCCGCGCTCGGCGCGGCTGGCCGCGCGCCAGGTGGCCAGACGCATGCCTTCGAGTTCGATGCCGATGTTGGCGACGGCGAATGCCACCGATTGGCGGTGGCTGACGGGTTCGCCAAAAGCGACACGCTCGTTGACGTAGGGAATCACGTAATCCAGCACGGCCTGCGAAGTGCCAACCGCCAGCGAACACCAGCCCAGTCGCGCAAGGCTCACGCATTCAGAAAAATTGTCGGAGGTACCGAGCAAGGCCGTGGCCGGCAGGTTTACGTCCTTGAGGTGCACCCGCGCGGTGGCGGCGGCACGCAAGCCCATCGCCGGTTCGGATTCAATGCTCAGCCCCTGCGTTGAGGACTCGACGATGAACAGCGCGGACTTGCCGTTGAGATCGGCGGCGATGATGAACAATTCGGCATCAGCCGCGAGCGGCACCAGCGATTTGATTCCGTTGAGGGTGTAACCACCGTCGGTTTGCTTGGCGCGGGTCTGCAACGTGAATACGTCGAACAGCGGCTGGGGTTCCATCAGCGCCAGTGCTGCGGTCGGAGCCTTGTCGCCGGTGAAGGAGGGCAGGTAGGTCGCCTGCTGATCTTCATTGCCCCACAACACCAGTGCGGTGCTGACCGCGGCAGGCGCGAGGCAGGCGACGGCCAACCCGAGGTCTCCTTGCGCCATCGCCTCAGTGACGAGCACGTTGGTCATCGCCGAGCGCTCACTGCCGGCGCCGCCGAGTTCTTCCGGCACGCCCATCAGGCTGATGCCAAGGTCCGCGGAGGCTTTCAGCAGCGTCGCCTGCGCCTTGCAATCGTGGTCGGCGCGTGCAGCGGCGGGCCGCAGCTGCTCCTGCGCGAAACTCTGCACGGACTCGCGCAGCATTTGCTGCTCGTCGGTAGGTGTGAGGTCAAACAGGTCGGTGGATTTCGCCGCGCCGAGGCGCGAAGGCTTCAGCAGCTTCTGTGTTGCCTTGAAGGCGCGCGCCGCCGCACCGGCCGTCTGGAAGCCGGACTTGGCGGCGTGGAACAAGACCTTCTCGCTTTGCTTGCGCAGGCCGAGCTTGTCGATCAGCGGCCAGCTGGCGACGCTGTGGAGAATTTTGAGGCCGAAGGCCATCGGATTTGCCATGAAGAATTCCTAAGCGGTTAATGCATCGCGGGTGCGTTCGAGGAAAGTGTCCACCAGATGCGTGAACTTGCCCTGGATGAACGCCGGCGCCACCAGACGATACATCAGCGGCACCGGCACGTCGTGCAGTTCGCCCTGAACGCGGAACGACAGCCGCGTGCGGCCCGCGATTTCGGTGAGCTTGAAAGCACCTTCAATACGGGCGTTGCCCTGTTTTGGCAGCGGTTTCCACGACAGCTCGCCTTGCGCCGCATTGACGCTGTAGCGCGCGCCGTACGACACATCGTGCGCGATCCTGGCGATACGCGAGCCGATGGTTTCCAGCTCCCATACATAGTCGTTGTCGCCAAGATTCTTCAGCCGCTTGAGCTTGGGGAAGCGCTTGATGGTGGTTTCGAGGTCGGCCAGCAGGGCCTGCGCTTTTTTGTACGGTGCGGGCACATCGAGGCTGCGCTCGATGCTGATCGGGACTTTCATGCGTCCAGATTCGCACCTCGACGCCCTTGCCGCTTTGGCCGAACGGCTCATTCAGCCTGTCGGTGCGGCCACCCGTTGGCCTCAAATCGGCAGGTCATTTTGTCCCGATTTATGGACAAACCCCGGGCGTGCGAAGCGCGCATCGGGGCACCCGCTTATTGCTTCTACAGCCCACTTTTAGGTAACTGAAGAAAAACAGTGGTACTAAAAGTGTACCACCCTGTTTCAATCAACAGCCGGCGTGAGTCAAAAAGGGTCTCAAGCGGGTGGCCGGTTCAAAACCGCATATCGCCCTTGGTGATGGCGATGAATGCGGTGGGCGTCATGGGCTCGTAGCCGTTGACCTTATCGAACAGCCCGAACAGGGGGTCCGTGACCTTCGCCGGATCAAACCCCTCTTTCTTCAGTTCGACTTTACGGAACTTGAAGGTGCCGGTGACTGCTTGCTCAGCGCGCAGCCGCACGAACAGCGGCACGGCGTAGGCCGGCAGTTCTTTTTGCAGATGCGCGGCCAGCGCCTTGCCGTCGAATGCCTCTTTGATCGTCAGCGCCGCCATGCCGGCGCGGCCGTCGGTGCCGGGGATCTGCACGCCGTAGACACAGGCTTGTTCGACGCCGGCAAATTTATTCAGGGCGGCTTCGATCTCGGTGGTGGCGACGTTCTCGCCTTTCCAGCGGTAGGTGTCGCCGACGCGGTCGACGAACTGGATGTGTTTGAAGCCCTGGTTGCGCACCAGGTCGCCGGTGTTGAACCAGCAGTCGCCCTTGACGAACACATCTTTCAGCAGCTTGGCTTCGCTCGCTTTTTTGTCGGTATAGCCGTCGAACGGATTGCGCTCGGTGATTTCGGTGATCAGCAGGCCGACACCGCCTTTGGCGACTTTTGTCATGAAGCCTTTGGCGTCGCGCGTCGGCGCCTCCGCTTCGTTGTCGAATGTGGCCACCGCAAACGACATGGGGCAGTAACCGGCGGTCTTGCTCAGGCCGAAACCATTGACGAAGGCGATATTGCATTCACTGGCGCCATAGAACTCGAAGACGCGCTCAATGCCAAAGCGGGTGACGAAGGCATCCCATATTTCTGCGCGCAACCCGTTGCCGATCATCATGCGCACGCGGTGCTGCTTGTCCTTGGGCGATGGCGGCTGGTTGAGCAGATAACGGCACAGCTCGCCGATGTAGCAAAACGCGGTGGCGTCGTACTGGCGGATTTCGTCCCAGAAGCGCGACGCAGAAAACTTGCGCCCCAGCGCCAGCGCCGCACCGGCGCCGACTACCGCGCCCCACGACACCGTCAGCGCGTTGTTGTGGTACAGCGGCAGCGGGCAGTACATCACGTCATCGCGCGTCAGCCGCAGCGTGAGTTCGCCCAGGCCGACGCCGCCGCGCAGCCAGCGGTAGTGCGTCATGACGGAGGCCTTGGGCAGGCCCGTGGTGCCCGAGGTGAAAATATAAAAGCACGGCTGGCGCAGGAGTACCGACTGGGTTTCCATCGGGTTCGCGGTGGAAGCGCGCGCGAGTTCGGAGCGCAGGCTGGCGTCGGTGTCCCATAACACCGTGGGCGCGTCGGCACCCAGGGGCAGCGAGGCAAATGCCTCGCGGCATTCTTCGCCGACGATAAGCACGCGGGCTTTGGTCAGGCGCAGGCTGTGCATCAGGGTTTCGCCGCGCTGATTGTGATTGAGCATGCCGGCGATGCCGCCCAGCTTGACCGTGCCGGCCACCGCGGCCAGCACTTCGGGGCGGTTCTCCATCAGGATCGCCACTGCCTCGCCGGACTTCACGCCGTGGTGGCGCAAGA
Organism: uncultured Gammaproteobacteria bacterium; assembly: GCA_963807375.1. Taxonomy (GTDB): domain Bacteria; phylum Pseudomonadota; class Gammaproteobacteria; order Nevskiales; family Nevskiaceae; genus JACPFV01. Next base: position 332,727 of record CAWEBP010000003.1, on the reverse strand, counting down.
CATGAGCGTGCCGGTTGGCCCAACTGTTGAATTCGCGGTAGCTCCAGCGCTTGCCATCAAACAACAGCGCGCAGTCGTCGCCGTGATTTTCGGCTAGCTTTTCCAGCATCAGCCCGATTGAAACAGGCCGATCCGGCGACAGCGAAAGCCAGGCCAAATGCAGTGCACCCTTGGTGATTTTGAAGCTGTCGGGCAGGCTGTGCAGCACGCTGCGCGCGATATCGCGAAAGCTCACCGTGTGGGCGTCGTCGCTCATTTTTTCAGTGCGGCCGGATCGTAGAGCGAGCCGTCGAGAAAGTCGGCCACCTGCTTCCACTGTGCGGGTTTAAGGCGCGGCAGCATTTTGGACAGCCCCATGCGGATTCCCCGGCTGGCGCTGCGTACACCAAACTCGGCGACGCCTTTCATGGCGTATCCACCGCCAAAGGAGTCCACTGGCTTGACGAAAAAATGGTTCAGCACCTGGCTGGTCATCTTTGCCACCACCTCGATGACCCTGGAGGCTTCGTCCGTGGTCACTTCGCCGCTGCGGATCTGCTTGGAGATGTTGATGGCTTCCTGCGCCAGCGCCGGGTCAATGGGCGCACCGACCAGGTTTCGCACTATTTGATGAAACGACGGGCGAAACGCGCCAGCGCCGGTACGGTGGTCGGCCGCAGCAGGCGCTGGTCGTAGCCGGCCATGCGGCGCGCGTCTTCGGCCAAGCACACGTCAATCAGTTTTCCGGGCGAAAGATCAATGCCCACCACCGTGCTGGCGTCCATGGTGAAGTTGGCGTCCTGCACCACGCCGTCGGCGTCGATACCTTTGGCAATGCCAATGCGCTCCCAGATCAGAAAGGCCCACACCGCTAGCGTTTTGGCGAAAAACCACGGCCGGCGGTACCACGGCATGTTGCGCCGGTACCAGGCCAGCCAGTTGACGAAGAAGAGAATGTGCCGGCCTTCTTCCTGCATCACCGGCTCGAAGGTTTCGACCAGCTCGGGGGGAAAGTAGCCGGAGCTTTTGGCGGTTTCAAACAGGCCGAAGGCAAAGAAACTGTCCACGCACTCGCTGTAGCCGGTGGTCAGCCAGCCCCATTCGATGTCCTTGGGCGGCGGGTAGTCCGGCTCCGGCGCGAGCTTGATGCCATAAGCCTCAACCAGCTTGGACAACACTTGCTTGTGCCGCGCCTCCTCACCGCCGTCCATTTCCAGCGCCGCGCGCAGCAGCGGGTCGTGAATCCGTTCTGCAAACGACTTCACGCGGACCGAGGCGCGGCCTTCGGTCTGCACGGCAATGTCCCAGATCGGCAGGGAGGTCACGCGGTGCAGCGCGTCCGGCGCCAGCTTGGGCCAGTTGATCACCGCCGGTTTGTACGGGTTGTGCGTTTCCAGCAGCATCTTGCAGAACAGCTGCTTGTGCTCCTCGGAGCCAATGCGGATCTTGCCGGGCTCGGGCCCGGTCCAGTTGCGCATGGCGAAATCGGCAGCAGCGACGGCGTCGGTCATAGTGGCTCTAAGTACGATTTCAAACTATAACAAGGGTATCAATCCACTACTCAGAAAATTATGTAAGGTCGAGAGTGGGGTGTTGGGCCTTCACAAACGCCATTATTTGACACTCTGCCAAATGTGGATCAACGTGCAGACGTGACGAAACTTCTATGAAGGCGGGTTAGACCTTCAGTGTCATTGAAAATAACTAAATCAAGGGGGATAAAATGAAAAGAAATTTCCTGTTGACTTCGCTTTATTGCACCGCTCTGCTAACTACAACGCCGCATGTAATTGCAGCCAACCCGCACACGGCAGCGCCTGCGCCAACCGCTCAATTCGATGGGTATTACGGATATACCACCGCTGAATTTACTCAGCCTCCTTTGGCGGGTAAAACTAAGGGAGACGCTCACGGTGGAGGTGTTCGAGGGAACTTTTTATTTGGTAACGGCTTCTTTACAGAAGCTTCTTTTGACAAAAAAGAGTTCACTCTGAAGCGGAACGGCACGAGAATCCCCGATGTACAGCTAGATGAATACCGTGTTGGCCTCGGATTTGCGACCGAACTGCGGAGCAAGTTTCACGGATTCGTGCAGGCAGATTTCCTCAATTTACAACTTTCAAATGGCGTGATCGATGATTCTGACGACGGTTACGTTGCCGGAGGTGGCTTTCGGCTCGGGCCATTCGTTGACAATAAAATGACCTTTGCAGTTCGTGCCAGCTATTACAAGATTGGAAGTGACACGGACGGTATTGAAGCAATGGTAGGGATGCGTTATGTCTTCGCCGATCAGCTGAGTCTTTTCGTGGAAGAGCGATATGTAGGACTCACAGATACTCTTCCAAACCCCGACCTTGAATACTACTTCGCTCAGTTTCGTCTCGGCGTGGGCTACTCGTTCTGAGACTGAAAATAAAAGCTACCTTTGGTGATTTCAGCCGCCGTTCTGATTTTGGCGTAATGCAGACTGCGCTATCTGAGTGGCGTTAGCTCTACCGTCGAAGAGAGCGCCATGCTGAAACATTTTCTACTGACAATAGTCGTAGGCTTTCCACTTGTGGCAATCGCCGCTAAAAGCGATTCAGTATTGTTGACTAATCAATCTACTGATTCAATTTCCCAAGCTCAGGAATTAGAGAGCGATCCCTTAACGAAATCGCGTTCAGAGGAGCCACTTCATCCGTCTCCGACTGTTTTGTCTGAGGAAGCGCCAATTTCCTTGGCGCCGACTATTCGCGTTCCGAAACTTAGTATTCGTTGGAACTGCGACAACTGCGTAGTGAATGAAAAGGTTATACCGCTTATTGAAAAGACCTATGCCGAGATAGCAGCGCGTGAACGCCATACGATCGCAGACAAGGATCTTGCTGAGATTGAGATTGTTGAGTTTCGGCAGAGGCCTCCAGCAGCACGGATTTTGCTTGGCTTCTTTGCCGGAAAAGATAATCTAAGCATTAAGGTGACTTACAAAGGTGAAACGTTTGTAATTGAGGAATATTCTGCGAATGTCATCGAAGGTATGAATTTCGTCTGCGAGTCATTGGCGCGCACCACGTTTGACAAGCTCCGTGCGATTGCAAAGTAATAACTTGTTGCACCTTAGGACGCGCTCATTTCGCACGTCAGAATGCTAAGTAAGCTGCTGGTGTGTAAGTGATTGATATAAATGGTGGCCAGGAGTGGAATCGAACCACCGACACGCGGATTTTCAGTCCGCTGCTCTACCGACTGAGCTACCTGGCCACAAACTACTAAAAAATTAACCGACAAAATTCAGCCATCCGTGGCGAAACATATTCGCCTAACAGTACTTCGGCCCGGCCTTCCATAGCCGGTCGCTCAAAGCAGCGCGAGGCTGTGCCTCGCGAAACCCTGCTTTTCGCCCCACAGAGCTACCTGACCCTTCGAGGGGCGCCTATTAGAGCCGCGCGGTCATCCAGCGTCAAGAATTAGCGGGCGTCCTTGGCGGAACGTATCCGGTCTGCGTCAGGTCGCCGCCGAAGAAAAACTTCTCCATTTCGCCGGACAGGAACTTGCGCGCGCTGGACTCGGCCAGCGCCAGGCGGTATTCGTTGATCAGGCGGGTTTGGTGTTCGACCCACAGTTTCCAGGCTTCTTTCGATACATTTTCGAAAATGCGCTGGCCGAGCGGCCCCGGATATGGCGGGCGCTCCAGCCCTTCGGCTTCGCGGCCGAGCTTCACGCATTGCACTGTTCGCGTCATAGGTTTTGAATCAGTTTTCGCACGGGGGCGGGAAGGCCCAATTTGCGTGCCTCCTGCAGTGTAGCCCAGCGCTGATCTTCGGCGGCAGTACGAGCGCAGGTCAGTACGATGGGTTGCAACTCCAGATCAAAATGCGAAAAGCCGTGCCGCACCCGATCGAGCGCCGCGATTTTTCTGGCGCCGGGCCAACGCCCCGTGGCATTCAATGGCGGGCACCACAGGCCACCCCAGATGCCGCGCGGCGGGCGCCGCTCCAGCAGTAGCCGACCAGACTTATCGCGGATCAGCAAGATGTTCACGTTTTTTTGCGTGCGGATTCTGCGAGGCCGCGACGCGGGGATTCGGCCCACGCGCTCTTGCAGCCGGGCTTTGCAGTCGTGATTAAGCGGGCACTCCAAGCAGCGCGGCGCACGTGCGGTACAGACGGTGGCGCCCAGGTCCATGATCGCTTGCGTGTAGTCGGCAAGGCGTTTTGCCGGCAGCAAGGATTCGGACAAGGCCCAGAGCTTTTTCTGCACGCGCGCTTCGCCGGGCCAGCCGGGGATCGCGGCCCAGCGCGCCAGCACGCGGCGCACGTTGCCATCGAGAATCGCGCGACGCAGGCCAAAAGCCTGCGCCAGCACGGCCCCGGCGGTAGAGCGGCCGATGCCTGGCAAGGCAAGCGCCTGGTCAAAATCGTGCGGAAATTTTCCGCCATGTTTTTGCTGGATCATGCGCGCGGCCGCGTGCAGGTTGCGAGCACGTGCGTAGTAGCCAAGGCCCGACCAGAGGGCGAGGACGTCGTCCATTGGGGCGCGCGCCAATGCCCCGATGCTCGGAAAGCGCCGCAGAAAGCGCCGGTAAAACGGAATGACGGTCGCGACCTGGGTCTGTTGCAGCATGACTTCCGCCAGCCACACACGGTAGGCGCTGCGCGGATGCTGCCACGGCAGATCGTGGCGGCCGTGGCGGTCAAACCACTTCAGCAGCCGCGCGGAAAAACGGACAGGCAACTTATTTTTTCTTCTTGAACAGCCCTTCCAGCGCCTTGCCGATATCGCCACCGGATTCCTTGAGCCGCTTGTCGACTTCCTCGCTGATCTTTTCCATGGCTTTGGCCTTGAGAATCTGGCCCCAGTCGATTTTGTATTGCGGCGAAGACAGACTGCCGTAGACCGTGATGGGAATCGTGACGCCCTTGAGCGTGCTCAGTTCTTTGCCGCCCTGACCCGTGAGTGTTCCGACCACGGTCGGCTGGGCGACGTAATCAATCCGGTCGGCAATCAGATCGACGGTGCCGGCGCCGCCCAGGCGAAACAGCGGGCTCTTGGCCGCCAGGTCGTCCGAGCGCAAAACGCCATTGGTGATCTTTGCGCTGCCACTGATTTCGGAGAAATCGGTGCTGGGTTTTTGAGCAGCAGCGGCGTACGTCTCGCCGCGATACAGCGCCTCGCCCTTGCGAATGATCTCGGCCAGGTCGAAGCCCTTGACCGCGCCGTTTTCAAACCTGAAACCGACATCGCCGTCCAGCGCACGCTTGAGGTCGTTCATCGTCAGGCCGTTGGTGGTCAACGCCGCGTTGATCCTGGCGGTGCCCTCGATCACGTCCTTGTTCTTGTAGTCGCGCCACGCCTGACCCGCGTTAACGCCACTGAGATTCGCATTGATCGCGTAGGCCGGCCGCGTGCCCGGCATTACGCGCGCATTCTGGTTGATCGTGCCGCCATAAAACTTCGCCGCGAGCTCCTGCGTCTTGACCGCGCCCTTGGGGGCGTTGAGCTTGAGCGTGACGTCGGTGAAATTGAGATTGCGCAGCTTGAACTTGGCCAGCTCGAAGGTGCCGTTGAGGCTGAGCTTGTCGAGCGCGTCAATCGGAATCTTGTCGTCGGTTTGTGCGGTCTTCTTACTGTCGGCGGTTGGGCCGGAGGTTTTGCCGGGTGCCTCGGGTTTTGGCAGATAGCGGTCGGCATCGAACTGATCGACCTTAAGCGCGAAGCCGATCACAGGCGACGAAAAATCATTGACGGTCATCGAGCCGGTGGCGGCGCTCTGGTCCAGTTTCAGCGCCAGGTTATTCAGCCGCGCGCCTTTGAGACTGCCTTCGTAGTTGGCATTGAAACTGGCGCTGGCGAGCACGCCCGGGTCGGCGGAGTCCGGCAGCTTGATGCCCAGGCCCGTAAACAGCAGCCGCGGACTGAACGGCTCGGCGCTGACTGTGCCCTTGAGGTTCGGTGCGTCGCCGTTGAGCCCTTGTCCGTTGATTGCCGCCTTGAGCTTCAGCCCCACGACGGTGAGCAGCAGATCCTTGAGTGCCACGGTGCCTTGGGTCTGATCAAAATCAACCGCACCGCGCAGCGCCAGGTCCTGCTTGCCGTTGGGCATGTTGGCGCCACGCGCAATGACGTCCAGCGCGAGATCTTCGAGCTTGAAAATCTTGGCTTCGAGATCCGCGTCAAGCTCGGTGGTGAGCTTGATGTCGGCATCCAGCGCCGGTTTGGCAGAGATGACGCGGCCGTCGAGCTTGAGTTTTGCCGGGTCGCCGGGCGCCAGATTCCCGGTTTCGAGATTGAATTTCTCCACTCGATAGCTTTTGCCGGTCTGGCGATCGTCGTAACTCAGGTTGGCGTCGCTGACTTCAAGGCCGCTGATCTTGAATGAATCGATCTTGACTTCGTTGGAGCCTTCTTCGGGCTTCTCGTCTTTAGTTTCTTCGTCCTTCTTCGGTTTGGTCAGATCGCTCCAGTTGTTGCCGCCGTCCTTGTTCTTGGCCAGCCGCAATGTCAGCCCTTCGAGTTTGACGGTGCGCACTTCCACCGCGCGCTCAAAAATCAGCGGCAGCAGTTTTACGCCCAAGTCTATGCCCTTGAATTCCGCAAAAGGTTCGGTGCCAAAGCCATCGGCGTTGCCCATCACTGTTTCGCCCAGGCTTACCGCCAGCCACGGAAACACGTTGAACTTGATGTCGCCGCGGATCTCGAAGCTGCGTCCGGTGGACTTGGTTACTTCCTCTGCGATCTTGCCGCGAAAGTCATTAGGGTCGATCAGCAGGGGCAGCGCAATTGCCAGCGCGACCAACAGCAGCAGCAGTCCGCCGACGGCCCACAACAGTACTTTCAGGAGTTTTTTCATCTAATTATCCTGCTGAAAAAATTCAGTGGCCAGTGTAACCAACCCGCGCCTGCTGCAGATGACAGCCAATTTTCAGTGGAAGGTCAACGAGGCGCGAGTGCCTTGGGCATTGCGCCGGGCTTGAAGTTCCAATTTCCACCCCATGCGATCTGCCAGGGTCTTGGCAATGTATAGCCCCATGCCACTGCCGCCGCTGGCGTTTTTAACGCCCGGTTCAAAAACATGCGGCAGCAGCTCGGTGGCGACGCCGTCACCATCATCTTCAATCACCACTCGGCTGGCTTTCATGCGCACGACCACGCGCATGCGAGCTGCCCGTATGGCATTGCGCAGCAGGTTGGTGAAAACAATCGCCAGCACCGGTAGCGGCGCTTCGATTCTCAGAGGCACCAGTTGCCATTCGACATAAAGTCCTGGTGGGGCTTCAACGACATACGGTTCAGCAAGGGCTTGCAGGATCTGATCGACCTGGAGCGTTTCGCTTACAGGCAGTTGGCGGTTTCGCGACAGCGCCAGCAGCGCGTCAAGGTCGCGGCTGGCCGCCGTTACCGCCCGCTCGATGCGCGCCAGTGGCTCCGGCGGGTGTTCTACGTTCGCACCCAGTACTTCCGCCGCCGCCCGGATCGAGGCCAGGGGCGTGCGCAACTCGTGCGAGGCGGCCGAGGCAAACGCGCGCTCGCGCTGCATCAGTTCATCCACTTCCGCCAGCAAACGATTCAGTGCGGTGACGATCACGGTGGTGTCTTCGTCCGATTGCGGCGAAGCCAGACGATGGGTGCGCTGGCTCCAGTCGAGTGCGCGCAGTTGCTGAACCAGCGAGTCGAGCGGTTGCAAAAGTCGCCGCGAAAGCCACCCGCTGGTGCTCCAAGCCAGCAGGCCGATCAGCGCCACGCTGCCCGCCAGCGCCAGCAGCAGCCAGAACTCACGACGTTCGAATTCGCGCACGTCGTACAGCAGCCAGACGCGGTCGCCGGGTGCGGCATCACGCACCAGCACATGGAAAACGCCCTGACTCGCCGCGCGGTCGCGGTACGAACCCGGCACCAGGTCGCGCAGCTCGACGGGCGGTAGCAGGCCGGGTTCGCGTTGCGGCCGGTAAAGCCGCAGCCCGGTGCGCGCCGTGTCGACTTGCTGCGGCGGGGTGCCCGCTTCGATATAGATTTCCAATTCGCGTTCCAGAATGCCGTCAAGCGTGCGGCTTTCCAGCCAGAAATGGCCGAGCCAGAACGTGATTGCCAGCGCACCAGCACCGAGCGTGGTCAGCGCAAACAGCGCAAGGGCGATGCGCTGGCGCAGGCTGAGCTTCATGACGCGGGCGTTTCCGCCAGTCGATAACCCACACCGTGCACGGTGTGCAGCAGTTTTCGCGTATGCGGCTTGTCCAGCGCCGTTCGCAACGCGCTCATATGCACGCGCAGCACGTCGTCCTGGGGCACATCGTGGCCCCACAACAGTTTCTCGACTTCGCTACGCAACACCACGCGATGCGTCTGGCGCATCAGCAGCTCCAGGATTTTGCGCGTGGTCGGGTTCAACGGCACCACTCGTCCTGCGCGCACGGCTTGCAAGCCGTCGAGATCAAAAGTAAGGTCGGCGACCTCCAAGCTGTGAGTTTCCAGCTGGTTGTTGGCGCGCCGGTACAACGCGTCAATGCGCACGCGCAGCTCGGCCATAGCAAATGGCTTGACCAGGTAATCATCAGCGCCGGCTTCGAAGCCGGCGACCTTATCTTCGACGCCATCCATGGCCGTTAGCATCAGTACAGGCGTGCGTCGTCCAGATTTGCGCAGGCGCCGGCACAGCTCGGCACCGTCGAGTTTAGGAAGCATGCGATCCAGCACGATGACATCGGCATCGCCTTTTTGTGCCGCCTTCAGTCCGGCGGGGCCGTCGGCGCACCACGTCACTCGATGACCCAGCGCCTGGAAGAAATCCAGCACGCTGGCGGCGAGGTCGCGGTGATCTTCAATCAGCAGCAGGCGCATTGATTATGATTCGTTTACTAATAGTTAACGTGATGTTAATGTCTGTGCATCCACCGATATTCCTCAAGATCACCCGTGAAAAAACTCGTCCTATTCTGTGCGTTGTTAACGGTTTGTGCATCTGCTCCCGCGCAAAAGCCCGCTAAACCCCGGCCGAAGCCCAAGACCAGGCCCTCCGCTACGGCTACGGTACTCCCGGCAACTTTGGCTGTGCCGCTGACAGTGATCCAAGTCACAGCCACCAAGGAAGCTGTGTCCCCGCAAAGCTTGCCTGCGCACGTTACGGTGGTTTCTGGAGACGACCTGCGCGCCCGCGGCGTCAATGACCTTCGGGGCGCAATGGCAATGGTGGCCGGTGTAGATGTGGCACCCAGTGGCGACGGCGGACCGGCCGGTTCGATACCGGCGATGTGGGGTTTTCGTGAATTCGATGCTTTTCTGCTGGTCGTGGACGATGTGCCATGGGGCGGCGCTTTCAACCCGTCGCTGTCAACGATTGATTTCACCAATGTTGAGCGCATCGAAGTGATGCGCGGTTCGGCACCCGTGATGTATGGCGCGACCTCGTTCGTCGGCGTGATTCACGTGATCCACTACGCCGCCGGCAAGAGCCCGAAAGTTGCGGGTCTCAGCCTGGGTCATCGCGGCAGCGTGCTCGCCAGCGGCTCGACGGTGCTGAGCGGCGGACCGGACCTTGGCCAGACCTTGACCGCCAACGTAGAGCGGCACGTGCTGGCCGGCGAGCGCAACGAATTCACCCGCGGCCAGGCTTCGTATCGTGCGGCACTGCCGCTGGGCCCCGGCCGCGCGCATTTTGACGGCACGCTCACCGAACTGCGCCAGTCACCGACGCAGTCTGTGCGGCGAAGGGGCATTGCGGGCGTGCAACGGCTGGCCGACGATGTCGGCCCGACCCCGTTCGACGCCAATCACAATCCGTCAGATGGGCGCGTGGACGGCCGCCGTTACACCTTCACGGGTGGCTATGAGCTGGCGCTGGATTTCGCCAAGATGGTCACCACCCTGTCCTACACGCGCAGTGAGCAATACGCGATTCGCGGGTTCCTGACAACGCTGGCCGGAGGTGCCAATGCCGCGACTGGTTTCACCGCGCAGACCGGTTTCCACGACGTTTATCTGGATTCGCATCTGGAGATTCCGGTGGTGCCGGAGCTCAACCTGGTTGCGGGCGTGGATTATCTGTTCGGAGCGGCCGATCTCACCAATACCATCTACACCTACACGGTCAATGGGGATGGCAGCGCGGCGCAGTCCAGTGCCCAGGGGGTGGTGACAAACATCAACGCACTCAGCGACCAACGCAATTTTTCCGGCGTCTATACACAGGCAACGTGGAATCCCGTATCGCCGCTGACGGTACTTTTTGGATTGCGACTCAATGTCACCAGCGAATCGCTTCAGGCCCAGAAAGACCTCGCCGACCCGACGACAGCCGTTAACCAGTTCAACAACGAGACGCGCCTGAGCGGCATGGCCGGCCTGAGCTTGGCCGTATGGCGGGACGGCGCCGATCACCTCACGCTTTATGGCGACTACCGCGACACCTATAAGCCGTTTGCGCTCGACATGGAGCCCAAGGTCAACGCAGTCCCGCTGAACGACTACAGACTGCTCGCCCCCGAAGAGGCGTACGCCAGCGAGGCCGGCTTGCGCGGGGCTTTGCTCAACGGCGATGTGGACTACGAGATCAGCTTTTTCCAGTTGGATTTCACCAACGCTGCGAACTTCGCACCGGGCGTCGCTTTCAGCCGCACTGACGGGGCCAGACTGCGCTTTCGTGGCATGGAAGTGGAGACCGGCTTGCGATTGCGCAAGGACTTTCGCGGCATTGCGCATTGGGCCTATCACGACTCGCGCTTCTTATCCGCCAATACCGACGACGGCACCAGCGTCAGCGGCAACCGCGTGGAGATGATACCGATCACCACCGCGGGCTTCGGCCTGCTGTACTCGCCTCCGCAGGGCTTCAATGCTTCGGTGACCAGCACCTTCACCGGGCGGCGTTTCCTCAACAAGAAGAACACCGGGCCGATCACCTCGTTCTTCACTGGTGACGTCAGCGTGGGCTATCGCTGGCAGAACTACTCGTGGGCGCTTTCCGGCACCAATCTGTCGGACCAGCGCGACGCGGTATCCGAGAGTGAATTTAGCGAGTCGACGACCGGGGGTGCGGCGGCGTACTACCGCTACCCGGCGCGCGAGGTCACAGCGACCTTCGGCATTGAGTTCAAGTAAATCTTGGATGCAGACTCCACCTGCTCGAGGCTTCCAAACAGACTTCAGCACTTTTTTATGTAGCGTGATGCTAAAAGTGTATCGCTGATTCAGGAAGGCCAGAGTCCTGGTCGAAAAAGTGCTGTAGCGGGTATCCGTCTAGAGTCGATAGCTCCCATGAAAAAAACCATTTGCTTTTGTCTGGGTCTGCTGCTGTCGAGTGCGGCACCTGCGGTGGAAGCCAAGGAAGCACCCAAGACCGAGGAAACTCAGTCTGGCTCGCGCACAAAATCAAAAGTCAGCAGTAAGCGCACAGCCAGAAGCGCCGCAATGACGGCCTCGCCCAGGCCTATGGTGGTGCCCGCTACTGCGAATGCAATACAGATTTCGCCGATCACCGTGACGGCGCTGCGCGAACCCGAGGCACTTGCCGACGTGCCGCAGCCGGTCACGGTGATATCTGGCGCGGACATCAAGCGGCGCAATCCGCAGGTCATGGCCCAGGCGTTGCGCTACGAGCCCGGCGCGTTTTTCCAGCAGACCGCACCCGGCCAGGGCATGGTCATCGTGCGCGGCCTCAAGGGTTCTGAAGTGCTGCATCTGGTGGACGGCATGCGCCTTAACAATGCCTTCTTCCGCACGGCGCCCTCGCAGTACGTCGCCCTGGTGGACGCGCAGAATCTGGACCGGCTCGAACTGCTGCGCGGGCCTTATGCGGCGGTCTACGGGTCCGATGCGATGGGCGGCGTCTTGCAGGTCCTGACGCCCGAATACCGGTTTGCCAATGACACGTTGGGCGCCGAGGGTGGCGTGCGCGTGCATTACAACACTGCCGATGTGGCGCGCGCGGGCCGCGCTTACGCAGCTGCCGGCAACAAGGACTTCAGCATTGCGGGGGGTATCTCCTATGTGGCTTACGGCAACCGCCGCCTCGCGCAACCCGGCCAGTCGCCCGACGGCGCCGGCGGCACCACCCAGGCGTTTCGTGTCAACGGCACTTCATATTTCAGCCGGGCTTACGACTTCAAGGCCTTGTGGAATGTCTCGCCGGATGACGAGTTGATGTTCTCGTTCCAGTATTTCGATGTGCCCAAGCTGCCGCGCTACAACGAGATCGTGCAGGGCTTCGGTGCCGCGCCCGCGGTGGCGCAATCGTTCTATGACAACCAGCGCCAGTTCTACCACCTGCGTTATCGCCACAGCGCGCCGCTGGGGTTCGTGGATTCCATCGAGCTGCACCTGGCGCGCCAGATCGTGACCGATGACCGCATTGACCGTACCCGCGTCGCACCGATCCGCGATATTTTCGAGTTCAACCAGTCATCGCTCGACGGCTTCACCGCGCAGGCGCGCACCCGGCTCAACGAAGACCACACGCTGCGTTACGGTGCCGACATCTACAGGGACGAGGTCGACAGCCGCACGATCCGCGAAACCCCGCCAGGTAGCGGCGCGCTGACCTTCAACAGCACTGCGGGTTTCCAGAGCCGTTTTCCGGACGGCTCGACCAGCGACGACTACGGCTTTTATGTATTCGACGAGTGGGCTGTGACGCCGCGCTGGCTGCTGGATCTGGGCATGCGCCTGAACCACGTCTCCACTGACCTGAAACTCTCGGACCGCGCATCGGCCGCTCAGGTCGAAAGCACCGGCCTGTCCGGCAGCGTCGGCTCGCGCTATGCGTTCACGCCCACGCTGAGCTGGAATTCCAATTTCGGCTACGGCTTTCGTGCACCCAACATCAACGACCTTGCGCAGTTCGGCGCGCGCTCCGGCGGTCGCTTTGTGGTGCCCAATACCAACCTCACACCCGAAACCATTATCAGCATTGACAGCGGCGTGAAGTGGAACGAAGGCCCATGGCAGCTCGACAGTACGGCGTTCTATTCCACCTACGAGGATCGCATCACGCTGGTCGCCGGCGTATTTGCGCCCGGTGTCGGCGGCTGCCCGGCGGGCGAGCTTGCCCCCTGCCAGCAGAACCAGAACATCGCCGGCGCGCATTACTGGGGCTTTGAGAGCGGCGCGCGCTATCAGGCGCTGCCCGATCTGGCGCTGCGCGCGGTGCTCAACTACACCCACGGCACGCAAGAGAGCAGCGGCGTCAAGACGCCCGCCAACCGCGTACCGCCGCTCAACGGCCAGGTGGCGGCGATCTACACCTTGTTGCCCAACGTGACGATGGAGCCGTACCTATTCTTCGCGGAGTCGCAGCACCGTCTTGACCCCACCGACCTTGCCGACAACCGCATCGACCCCAACGGCACTGGCGGTTATGCGGTTGCCAACCTGCGCATGGGGTGGGAGCCGGGCAAGGACTATCGCCTGCAACTGGACGCAACCAACCTGCTGAACAAGGCGTATCGCGAACACGGCTCAGGCATTGATGGCCGTGCCAGCAGCATTGGCCTCACCGCCGAGGCGCGTTTCCGCTAAAAATTGTGCAGCAATACGCCGACCCGCTTAGGGCCCAAAACCGGCATCGAGCGGAGTACAGATTTTGCAAGTGGTACTAAAAATGTACCACTCAAAATATGAATCCGGATTACAAGAACCGAAAAACACCTCAAGCGGGTGCGGCTAAAATCAACGGATGCGGGTGTAGTTCAGTGGTAGAACTGTAGCTTCCCAAGCTACTAGCGAGGGTTCGATTCCCTTCACCCGCTCCAGATTTTCAGGGAACCTGCAATGCAAATCATCGTTAACGGCACCGCGACCGACGCGGCGCAAGCCGCCACGCTGTCGGCGCTGCTCGCCCAGCTGAAGCTTGCGGGCCAGCGACTGGCGGTCGAACTCAACGGCGAAATCGTACCGCGCTCGCAGCATGCACAAACGACGCTAAAGCCCGGCGACCATCTGGAAATCGTCCATGCGATTGGAGGCGGGTGATGAACGACGCACTGCTCATTGGCGGCAAGAAATTTCAATCCCGATTGCTGGTCGGCACCGGCAAGTACAAGGATCTCGACGAGACGCGCCGCGCGATCGAGGCCAGCGGCGCCGAGATCGTCACCGTCGCCATCCGCCGCACCAACATCGGCCAGAAGCACGAACGAGCCGAACCTGCTCGACGTGCTGCCGCCGTCGACGCTACACGATCCTGCCCAACACCGCCGGCTGCTACACCGCCGAAGACGCGGTGCGCACCTGCCGGCTGGCGCGCGAGCTGCTCGACGGCCACGCGCTGGTCAAGCTCGAAGTGCTGGGCGACCCGAAGACGCTGTATCCCGACATGCCGCGCGACGCTCGACGGCGGCCGAACAACTGGTCGAAGAAGGCTTCGAGGTGATGGTCTACTGCAGCGACGACCCGATCGCCTGCAAGCGCCTGGAGGAGATCGGCTGCGTCGCGGTGATGCCGCTGGCCGCGCCGATCGGCTCGGGCCTGGGCATCCAGAACCGCTACAACATTCTGGCCATCGTCGAGAACGCCAAGGTGCCGATCCTGGTCGATGCCGGCGTCGGCACCGCCTCGCGACGCCGCGATCGCGATGGAGCTGGGCTGCGACGGCGTGCTGATGAACACCGCCATCGCCGAAGCGAAGAACCCGGTGCTGATGGCCACGGCGATGAAGCACGCGATCGTCGCCGGCCGCGAAGCGTTTCTCGCCGGCCGCATGCCGCGTCGGCGCTTTGCCAGCGCCTCATCGCCGACAGGACGGCGTCATCTGATGTACACGCCGCGCCATTTCGCTGCACACAACCGCGAACAGGCGCTGCGCATCGTTCAGGAGTATCCGTTCGCCACGTTAATCACCTCGGCGGACGGCGCCCCGGCGCACGTCACTCATTTGCCCTTGACGCTCGAAGAGGGCCAGCTGTGGGGGCATATGGCCAGACCGAATCCGCACTGGCCGGCCTTTGCCGGCGGCCGGACGGTGGCGATCTTTCATGGCCCGCATCAATACATTTCGCCGCGCTGGTATGAAAATCCGCACGACAACGTGCCGACCTGGAACTACGCCGCGGTGCATGTTCACGGCCGGCCCCAAATCCTCGACGCCGCCGGCGCGCAACGCGTGATCGAACGGCTGACGATGCGCTATGAAAGCGACCAGTGGGTTGCTCCACCGCCGCAACTGCAGCGCCTGTTGCCGGGCATTGTGGCGTTTTGCATGCCGCTGACTCATGTTGAAGCGAAATTTAAATTCAGCCAGAACCGGTCTGCGGCGGATCGCGCCGGCGTTGTCGCCAGGTTGCAGGCGACGGGCCATGACGCAGACCGTGCCGTGGCGGAATGGATCCAGCTCAGCAATGACTGAAGCGGTCATGCCCCAGCGCCGCGAAATCAAATCCTTCGTGCGCCGCGAAGGGCGTATGACCGTCGGCCAGAAATCGGCGCTGGAGAAACACTGGGCCACCTACGGTATCGATGCGCCCCCGGCGCCGCTCGATCTCGCAAAATTGTTTGGCCGCGCTGCGCCGGTGAGCCTGGAAATCGGTTTTGGCAATGGCGACCATTTGCTGGGGCGCGCTCAAGCTGAGCCGCAGCACGATTTTTTCGGCGTCGAGGTACACCGCCCCGGCGCCGGCCGCCTGCTGGCGCTTGCCGCCGAAGCGGGCCTGACGAACCTGCGCGTCGCCTGCCACGATGCGGTCGAGGTGCTGCAAAGCTGGCTGCCGCCCTCCTGCCTTGACGAGCTGCTGATTTACTTCGCCGACCCCTGGCCGAAAAAGCGCCATCACAAGCGGCGGCTGATTTCGCCTGCGTTCGTGCAGCTGGCGGCATCGCGCCTGAAGCCGGGTGGCAGGCTTTATCTTGCTACCGACTGGGCCAATTATGCTGAGCACATGCTCGCCACCCTCAATGCACAAAGCGCACTGCGAAACCTTGCCGCCGACGGGGGTTATCTGCCGCGGCCGCAAGCGCGTGCACTGACCAAATTCGAGGTGCGTGGGCAAAAGCTCGGGCACCAGGTTTTCGACCTCGGCTATCAGCGTGTCAGCTAAATATCCGATTATCGCGGTGACCGGTTCATCGGGGTCCGGCACCACACGCACGCTGCCGATGTTCGATCGTTTGTTCAAAGAGCTTGGCGTGCGCGCGGTGCTTATCGAGGGCGATAGTTTCCACGCCTACGATCGCGAGCAGATGCTGGTGACCCTGGAGCGCGCGCTGGTGCGCGGTGAAAACTTCTCGCACTTCGGGCCAGCCGCCAATCAGTGGGAGCGGCTGGAAAGCCTGTTCGAGGAATTCGCCGAGCACGGCACCGGCACCACGCGCCGCTACCTGCACACGGACGCCGAAGGCCAGGCGGCCGGCCAGAACGTGGGCACATTCACGCCGTGGCAGCCGTTGCCGCCATCCGATGTGCTGTTCTACGAAGGGTTGCATGGCGGCGTGGTGACGCCGGAGGTGGACGTCGCCCGGCACGTGGACTTGCTGATTGGCATGACGCCCACGGTGAACCTGGAATGGGTGCAGAAAATCCAGCGCGACAATTTTGAGCGCGGCTACGATCCCGAGGCGGTGACCCGCACCATCCTGCGCAGAATGCCGGACTACGTGACCTACATCACCCCGCAATTTTCGCGCACCGACGTCAACTTCCAGCGCGTTCCGCTGGTGGATACCAGCAACCCGTTCATCGTCAGCGACGTGCCGAATGCGCAGGAAAGCCTGGTGGTGGTGCACGTCAACCCTGGCAGTCGTCTAGAAGTAGATTTTGACGCTCTACTGACCGACATACCCGATGCCTTTCGCACCCGCCCCGATACGCTGGTGGTGCGCGGGGAGCACATGGAACTGGCGATGGAGCTGACGCTGAAACCCGCGCTTGAGCGCTTGTTGAAAAACCGCAAATGAAATATCGCCAGCTTGGCACCACAGGCATTGACGTCAGCCTGATTGGCCTGGGCACCATGACCTGGGGTGAACAGAACACGGAAGCCCAGGCGCATGAGCAGATGGATTTTGCGGCCGGCGAGGGCGTGAATTTCTTCGATGCTGCAGAAATGTACCCGGTGCCGCCCAAGGCCGAGACCCAGGGCCGCACTGAGCGATACATCGGCACCTGGCTGAAGAAAACCGGCCGGCGCGACCAGGTCATCTTGACGACCAAGTGCACCGGCCCCGGCGATTTTCCCTACCTGCGCGGTGGGCCGCGGCAGTCGCGCGCCCACCTGACGCAAGCGTTGGAAGGCAGCCTGAGAAATCTGCAAACCGACTGCGTGGACCTGTACCAGGTGCATTGGCCAGACCGGCCGACCAATTATTTCGGCAAGCTCGGCTACACCCATCTCGAACAAACCGACGCTGTGCCGATTGAAGAAACCCTGGGCGCGCTGGCGGATTTTGTTCGGTGTGGCAAGGTGCGCCACGTTGGCATTTCCAACGAATCGCCCTGGGGCCTCGCCGAATATCTGCGGCTGTCGCGTGAAAATGGACTGCCGCGCGTGGTGTCGATCCAGAATCCATACAACCTGCTCAACCGGACGTTCGAGGTCGGGCTTGCCGAGTTCGCGCATCGTGAGCACGTCGGCCTGCTCGCCTATTCGCCGCTGGCGTTCGGGGTGCTCAGCGGAAAATATCTTGGTGGTGCCAGGCCCGCCAACACCCGTCTGTCGCTATTTGCGCGCTTTACGCGTTACACCGGCGAGTTGATCGAATCCGCGACGCGCGCGTATGTCGAATTGGCGCGCCAACACGGACTGGACCCCGCCCAGATGGCGCTCGCGTACGTGAGCTCGCGGCCCTTCGTGACCAGCACGCTGATTGGGGCGACGACGATGCCGCAGTTGCGCGCCAATATCGCGTCCATTGACTGTGCGCTGGGCGATGACGTGCTCAAGGGCATCGAGGCAATCCATCGGCGAATTCCGAATCCCGGCCCCTGAGCTTGTTCGTGAATAATTCATGAACAGACACTAAATCAGTCGTCTGCGCGGTAACGCTCATAGTAATTCTGAAATAAGTCTTGAACCCGCACGCGGACAGGTCTATAACAACTCCAGTGGTTTGATTTATTTTTCTGTTCTGCTTGGAGGTGTGCCATGGCTGAATGGGTCAAGGACGTAGCAATCGGCGAGTGGTTCGAGTCCGGTGACGGCGATAGTTTTGAAATCGTCGGCCTGGACGTCAAGAACGAAGTCGTGCTGGTGCAGCGCTTCGACGGTACGCTCGAGGAGTACGACTTTGAAGACTGGGCCGAACTGAAGGCAAAACCCTGCGCGGCACCCGAGGATGTCAGCGGTGCACTGGACGACCTGCGCTCGGACATCCCGGCCGAACGCTGGCAGGACCCCAACGACTTCCTCGACACGCACCCTTAATTAATTGCCGGCGCCGTCTTTGCGCGCCGGTTGAACAGCGCAATCGCCAGCAGCAGCGCCGGAATCCCCAGCGCCGAGGTGTAGAGGAAGAAACCCTGCCAGCCGATCGCGTCGGCCACGTGCCCCGAGTATCCCGAGAGGAACTTCCCCGGCAGCGTCATCAGCGAAGAAAACAGCGCGTATTGGGTCGCGGTGTAGGCGATATTGGTCAGCGAAGACAGATACGCGATAAACGCCGTGCCGGCCATACCCGCGGCCAGCGAATCGGCGCTGATCACCAGCGACAGCCCGCTCAGGGTCGGGTCGCGTCCCGCCAGAACGGCAAAGCACAGATTACTGATTATCACCAGCACGCCAGACAGGATCAGCGAGCGCGCCACGCCGATCTGCGCCACCGCAAATCCGCCAGCGAACGCGCCGAGGATGGTCATCACCACGCCCAGCCCCTTGGCGATGGAGGCGATCTGCTGCAACGTGTAACCCTGATCCAGATAAAACGGGTTGGCCATCACGCCCATGGCGATATCGGTGACGCGAAACAGCGCGACGAACAGCAGAATCAGCAGCGCACTGCCAAGGCCGTTGCGCACGAAAAAATCGCGAAACGGTCCGATGATCGCCTGCTCCAGCCATTGCGCCGCATTGCGCGTGGGCGCGCGCGGCGCCGCTTTGGGTTCGTCCGTCACCAACACGGTCAGCATGCCCACCCCAACCAGCACGGCCATGACCTGGTAGGCCAGGCTCCAACCCTCGCTGGCGGCAATAAAGAGTGTTCCGGCACCAGCGGTAATCAGCGCAATGCGATAGCCCAGCTGGTACGCCGCGGCCATACCGCCCTGGAATTCGACCGGCGCCGATTCGATGCGAAACGCATCCATCGCGATGTCTTGCGTCGCCGAGCAAAACGCCACCAGCACCGCCAGCCATGCGACCTGCGTGAGTTGTGTCGCCGGGTCGGTGAACGCAAGTCCAAGGAGCCCGCCGGCAATGCCGGCCTGGGCCAGGAGCATCCAGCTGCGACGACGGCCTAGCTGCTTCGTGAGTAAGGGCAGCGCGAGCCGGTCCACCACCGGCGCCCAGAACACTTTCAGCGAATACGTCAGCCCCACCCAGCCGAAAAAGCCAATCGTTGCGCGGCTGATGCCGGACTGCGAAAGCCAGGCCGTCAGCGTTGAGAACACCAGCAAAAACGGCAACCCGGCAGAAAAACCCAGAAACAGCATCACCCGCACCTGCGGATGCGCGTAGATCGCGAGCGATTCGCGCAGCGATTTCACAAATCGTAGTCCACGATCAGTGGCGCGTGATCGGAGAAGCGGTGCTCCTTGAATACGCTGGCGCGCTTGAGTTTGGAGCGCAGGCTCGGCGTGACGATCTGGTAGTCAATGCGCCAGCCGACATTGTTGGCGTAGGCGTTGCCACGATTGCTCCACCAGGTGTAGGCCTCGCCCGTGGCTTCGGGGTGCAGGCTGCGGTAGCCGTCGACCCAGCCCTGCTCCTCGAAAACCGAATCCAGCCAGGCGCGCTCGTGTGGCAGGAATCCGGAATTCTTCTGGTTGGTTTTCCAGTTCTTCAGGTCAATATTCTGGTGCGCGATGTTCCAGTCGCCGCAGATCACGTAGTCGCGGCCGTTGGCGCGCCAGGCCTTGAGCTTCGGCAAAAAGTACTTGAGAAAGCGGTCCTTGCTCGCCTGGCGCTCGGGCCCGGCAGAGCCGGAGGGCTGGTACAACGAAACGACCGACAGGTTGCCGTAGCGCAGTTCCTGGTAGCGGCCTTCGTCATCGAATTCCTTGGCGCCCAGCTTGTCGAGCACCGCGTCCGGCTTTTCGCGCGCATACACGGCCACGCCGGCGTAACCTTTTTTTTGCGCGCAGTTGAGGTGGACATGCCAGCCGTCCGGATAAAACTGCGGGTCGGGTTCAAGGTCGCAGGACTGCGCCTTGGTTTCCTGCACGCAGAGGAAGTCGGCGTTTGATTTCGCCAGCCAGCCGTAGAGCCCTTTTTTCGCCGCCGAACGGATGCCGTTGGTGTTGAGCGTGATAATTCGCATGGCTCGTTATCATACGGATATGCACGAATACAAAACCGCGTTCATCAGTCTGGCGCTCAAGCACGAGGTGCTCAAGTTCGGCCAATTTACCCTCAAGTCCGGCCGCGTCAGCCCGTATTTTTTCAATCTCGGCAATCTTTGCACCGGCGCCGCGCTGCGCGAGCTGGCGCGTGCCTACGCCGGTGCCTTGCAGGCCAGCGGCATTGCTTACGACATGCTGTTCGGGCCGGCCTACAAGGGCATCCCGTTGGTTGCCGCGCTGGCCTGCGCACTCGCCGACGCGGGGAGCGACGTGCCGTATGCCTACAACCGCAAGGAAGCCAAGGACCATGGCGAGGGCGGCACGCTGGTTGGTGCCCAGCCGCAGGGCCGTGTGGTGATTGTGGATGACGTGCTCACGGCCGGGACCGCTCTGCGTGAATCGGTGAGGTTGTTGCGCAGCGCCGGCGCGAATCCGGTCGCCGCGCTGATTGCGCTGGACCGCCAGGAGTCGGGCCCCACGGGCAGTTCAGCCATTGCCGAGATGGAACGCAGCGAGAACCTCAAGGTCATATCACTGGTCACGGTGCAGGATGTGCTTTTGCACCTGACGCGTGACGCGTCGGACAAAGATACTGTCGAGCGTATCCGCGAGTATCAGGCGCGATACGGTGTGAAAGCCTAAACTGGCAAAAGCACGATTTTTTTGGAGAGTGAAATGCAGAAGTTAGCAATTGCACTGTTGATTGCCACCACCACCGTAAGCGGCACCGCGCTGGCCAAGAAAAAGGTTGTGTGCTGGAACAACGACCAGGGCCAGAAGATGTGTGGCGACACCGTGCCGCCGCAGTACGCCAAACAGCAACGCGATGTCCTCAACGAGCGCGGCATCGTGGTCGAGACCAAGGCGCGCGAAAAAACCGCGGACGAGCGCGCGGAAGAGGCGCAAAAGGCCGATGAAGCCAAGCTGGCTGAAGAACAGGCCAAGTACGACAAATACCTGATGCAAACCTACGCCAAAGCGTCCGACCTCGAGGCCATGCGCAAGGAGCGCGTGACCACGCTGGAGGGACGTCTGGTTCTGGCCGAAAAATCAGTGATTGACGCGCAGAAGTCGGTCAAGGATCTGCACGAGCGCGTCGAAGCCCTGCGCAAGCAGAAAAAAGAACCGCCCAAGCAGTTGGCGGCGCAGATCAAGGAATATGACAAGGCGCTGGTGGATAACATGCAGTCGGTGGAGGCGCTCAAGCAGGAGCGCGAGAAAACCATCGCCAAATTCGACAAGGACATCGCGCGCCACAAGGAGCTGCGCCCACCGGTGGCCCCGGCACCCAAGCCTTAAAATTGATCCGCGGCCAGACGCCTGCCGCGTTACGCCCTGATTAACGTACCGATACCTTCATCGGTAAACAGTTCCAGCAGCACCGCGTGCTCGACCCGGCCGTCGATGATGTGAGCCGTCTTGACGCCGCTGTTGACCGCGTCCAGCGCGCAGCGGATCTTCGGCAGCATGCCGCCGCTGATGGTGCCATTGGCGATCAGATCCTCGACCTGCTGTACGGCAAGTCCAGTGAGCACCTTGCCGGTTTTGTCCAGAACGCCCGGCGGTATTGGTCAGCAACATCAGCTTTTCGGCCTAGGAGCACCGAGGCGATCTTGCCAGCGACCAGATCGGCATTGATGTTGTAGGCCTAGCCCCTCGGCATCGACGCCGATCGGCGCGATCACCGGAATGAAACCGCCGGATTCCAGGTTGGCGATCACGCGCGGGTCGATCTTCTCGACTTCGCCGACCTGGCCGATGTCTTCGCCCTTGACCAGCAGTTTTCGCGCGCGGATCAGTCCGCCGTCCTTGCCGGTGAGGCCGACCGCGCGGCCGCCCTGGTGCGTTGATCTGGCGTGACGATCGCCTTGTTGACCAGCCCGCCGAGCATCATCTCGACCACGTCCATGGTCTCGTCGTCGGTCACGCGCATGCCCTCGACGAAGCGGCTGGTCTTGCCGAGTTTTTCCAGATGCGCGCCGATCTGCGGGCCGCCGCCATGCACCACCACCGGGTTCATGCCGACCAGCCTTCATCAGCACGATGTCGCGCGCGAACGAGGTGATCATGGCGTCGTCCTTCATCGCGTTGCCGCCGTACTTCACCACCAGCGTCTTGCCGGCGAAACGCCGGATGTAGGGCAGCGCCTCGGTCAGGACCCGGGCGATGTCCTGCGAATTTGTAAGATCAATCGGCATGGGGGCGGATTCTAATGTTTGCCGGTGCTGCCGAAACCGCCCGCGCCGCGCTCGCTCGCGTGTGAATTCGCCCACCACGTCAAACACAGCCTGCACCACCGGCACCAGCACCAGTTGCGCGATGCGTTCGCCGGGGTTGATCGTGAAAGCAGTCTGGCCGCGATTCCAGCACGACACCATCAGTTCGCCCTGGTAGTCGGAGTCGATCAGGCCGACGAGGTTGCCGAGCACGATGCCGTGCTTATGGCCGAGGCCCGAGCGCGGCAGAATCACCGCGGCCAGTCCGGGGTCGTCGATGTGGATCGACAGGCCGGTCTTGAGCAGTGAGGTGGCGCCCGGCTCCAGCACCAGCGGCGCATCGAGCATCGCGCGCAAGTCGAGGCCGGCGCTGCCGCCCGTCGCGTAGGCCGGCGCTTGGGCCCGGCTGTCGAGAATTTTGAGCTGAATCTTCTTCATTCGAGCCAACCCGCTTGCGGCAATTAAAGCCGTTGTTGGGCATTGTCCGTAAAAAACAGTGGTACTAAAAGTGTATCACCCTTCGAGACGCGGGGATGTTTTTAGCCCCGAATCGGGCCCAAGCGGGGGGTGATGAAACGCACCAAATCACGGGCCAGATCCGTCTTCGCGGCCTTGCGCAGCTTGCGCGAGCCGCCCGGCCAAAACAATTGCAACTCGTTGTCGTCGCGGTCAAACGCCTTGCCGTTGCCGACCAGGTTGGCGGCGACAAGATTCAATTTCTTTTTTACCAGTTTTTCGCGCGCATGCTGCGCCAGCTTTTCGGTTTCGGCGGCAAAGCCGACCAGGTACAGCTTCGGGTGCTTGGCCCGCACGGCCGAAAGTATGTCGGTGGTCTTGGTCAGATGCAGCGCCAGCGTGTCCGATTTTTTCTTGATTTTCTGTTTGACGTTGTTGGCCGCACGGTAGTCGGCGACCGCCGCGGTGCCGATAAAGAGGCGGGCTTTTTTAGCAGCTGCCAGCGAGGCCTTGAGCATTTCGTCGGCGGTTTCCACGTCCACGCGCGATACCCCGGCCGGCACAGGCAAGGCCGTGGGGCCCGAGATCAGCGTTACCCGGGCGCCGGCGGCGGCCAGCGCGGCGGCCACCGCATAACCCATTTTTCCCGATGAGCGATTGGTCAAGACCCGCACCGGATCAATCGGTTCGCGCGTCGGGCCGGCAGTCACGGCCACGTTCATTCCCGCCAAGGGGCCGTCGCCAAAATGCGCGGCCAGCGCGTCGCGGATTTGGACGGGTTCCAGCAGACGTCCGGAGCCGGTTTCCCCGCAGGCCTGATCGCCGCTGGCAGGCCCTAGAAATTTGACGCCCCGCTTTTTCGCCCGCACGACGTTGGCCTGCGTCGCGGCATTCGCCCACATCAGCCGGTTCATCGCCGGGGCCACGAACACCGGCTTGTCGGTGGCGAGCGCCAGCGTTGTCAACAGATCGTCGGCACTGCCGCGCGCCAGCAGTTCAATGAAATTGGCGGTGGCCGGTGCGACCACGATCGCGTCGGGCCAGCGCGCGAGTTCGATATGGCCCATGGCCATTTCCGCCTTGGTGTCCCACAACTGGGAGCGCACGGGTTTGTGGGTCAGCGCCTGGAACGTCAGCGGCGCGATGAACTTACGCGCCGAACGCGTCATCACCACTTGCACTTCGGCGCCGGCCTCGATCAATCGGCGGGCCAGTTCGGCAGCTTTATAGGCGGCTATACCGCCGGTGACGCCGAGCAGGATGCGACGGTTCGCGAGAGACATGTCTCAAGTTTAAGCTAGAGCCGCCAGAATCCGAGACTCCATCGGACACGAACGGCCGCGCGAAAAGAGAGCCGGCAAACAGCGCCCACGCGCCTGGCTTCAGGGACTGTGTCCGGGGCTGTAGGTCTGTAAAAATTCCCACATCACCGTGCGCGCATCCGCCGACGGCCCCTGTGCGGCGTGCTCGATCAGCGCAAGCTCCTGCAACACAGAAATGAAAAGGCGTGCGCCGGCTTCGGGGTGCGGCCAGCCCTCCTGTTTGAAATCGGTGGCCAAGATCAGCGCATAGGTTTGATTCAGTTTGCGCAAGCCGTCGAGTACGGCCGGGGTTTGCGTGCGTCCTTGCAAAAACCATTCGCGTAACGGGCGCTGGTTGATGCAGCAGTCCAAAAAGATCAGGCCGCCCTGGCGCAGGCGCGGCTGGCCCGGCGCGGTGGTGGCGGTGTCGCGGATCAGCCGGCTGCGGATCTCCAGCATGAAATCGCGCTGTAGACGGACCACGTAATCCGTGAGCGTGCCAAAACTGGCATGAAAATCGGCTTCGGACAGACCCGCCGCGGCGGCGACCACCAGCGGGCTGAGTTCACTCAGCGCCAGCCGCGCGGCCAGGGCGGGCGCCACCGCCAGCATCCGGTCGGTGTTCGGCGCGTTCACGTGCGCTCCACAAACGCCAGCAGGGTGGCGCGCAGGTCGGGCAGCGCGCGGCGCGCGTCGTATTCCGCCAGCGCGGTTTCGATCATCAGCCCGGAGAGCACGCGCGCCACGATCGCCGCGCGTTCGCGGCCGGTGGATTCGAACTCCACCTGCGCCAGAAGTACCAGGCCATTGGTGCGCTTGCGCACGGTGTCGGCGATCACGGAATCGCCGGAATGCAGCAGGATCAACTCGCGCACCCACGGCCGCTCGACGTTAACGTCGAGCCAGCGCACGATCGCCTGAGTCAGGCGCTTGAGGCCCGGTTTTTCGTTGAGAGTGATCTGGATCAGGGCGCCGCGCACTTCGTCGAGGCCGATCAGCAGCAGCGCCTGCTGGAACTGACTGAGGTCGGCGAACTGCGCCACGAACTCAGGTGATGCAAGGCAGGCCTCGGCACAGACGTCCTCCGGGCTCAGTGCTGCAGCCGTGCCCTGGCGCTCCGCCAGGGCACGGCCAGCCTTGAGCAGTGCGCTGCGCGTCGTGGGTGAAGAGTCGGCCATGCGATGAAAAACGCTTTTGTTGATGTGGGTACATTGTGCCGCAGCGGCGGCTCTGGTATAAAACGCGCCCTTTTTCCAGCATCCGCCAACGGCCAGTCCGGCCCGGTGCGATTTTCGAGAGTCGTCACATGTCCAGAGTCTGCCAAGTCACCGGCAAGGGTCCCACGGTCGGCAACACCGTCTCCCACGCCAACAACAAGCGCAAGCGCCGCTTCCTGCCCAACCTGCATACGCACCGCTTCTGGGTCGAAGGCGAAAAGCGCTTCATCAGCCTGCGCGTGTCCGCCAACGGCATGCGCATCATCGACAAGAAAGGCATTGAGAGCGTGCTGTCCGACGTCCGCGCGCGCGGCGAGAAAATCTAATGGCCAAGAAAGACCGCGAGAAGATCAAGCTGCTGTCGACCGCCGACACCGGCTTTTATTACACGACGACCAAGAATCGCAAAAACACGCCAGACAAGCTGGAATTCAAGAAGTACGATCCGGTCGTGCGCAAACACGTGCTGTTCAAGGAAGCGAAGATTAAATAGCGCTTGCCTTGCAACCAAAAGCCCGCAGATGCGGGCTTTTTTGTGGGCGTAAACTGCGCGCGCCATGACTGATTCCGCCGAAGCCCGCCCTCACCACGCACACCTGGAACAGGCTCGGGCCCAGGTCATCGACCTGCTCAATCGTCAGGCGGTGGAGCGCGAATGGATGGCGCGCTCGGCTGAGGCCGTCGGCCGGCCGGAGGTAGTCGCCGCCCTGGCCACGCGCCAGCAACAGGCCGCGCTGGAGACGCGCCTGTCGCAGTTCCACCCTTCTGACGTCGCGTTCGTGCTCGAAAGCCTGCCCCCGGAAGCGCGGCTGGAAGCCTGGCGGCTGGTGCGCCCGGAGCGCCGCGGTGCCGTGTTGCTCGAAGCCGCCAACGCCGTGTGTGCAGGGCTGATCCGCAGCATGCCTCTGGACGAGATCGTCAGCGTGCTGCGGCCGCTGGCGAGCCAGGACATCGCCGACGTGCTCAGCGAGTTGCCTGACGGCATGCGCCAGCAGGTGCTGGACCGGCTCGACGGCATCAATCAGGCCGAAGTGCGCTCCGCGCTGTCGTTTCCAGAAGACAGCGTCGGCGCCGCCATGGCGATGGATTTTCTGAGCGTGCGCGAAGACACCACGCTGGAGGCGGTGCATCGCCTGCTGCGCCGCCAGAAAAGCCTGCCACCGCACACCAGCGAGATCATTGTGGTGGACCGCAACAACGCCTTGCGCGGCGTGCTCGCACTGGACAAGCTGCTTCTCGAAGAGCCCGAAACGCTGGTCAGCGAGGTGATGGCGTTCAACGTGAACTATTTCTTCACCGACGATTCGCTCAAGGACGCGGTCGGATCCTTCGAAAGATACGACCTGATCTCCGCGCCGGTGCTGAACCTGCACCGGGAGGTCGTTGGGCGCATTACGGTGGATACCGTGCTCGACGAGGTGAAGGAGCGCGCCCAAAGCGAAAGCCTGCGCCAAGTCGGCCTGTCGGAGGACGAAGACCTGTTTGCACCGGTGATGCCCTCGGCCAGAAACCGCTGGCCTTGGCTGGGGCTCAACCTGTTGACGGCCCTGGTGGCTTCGCGCGTGATCGGCGCTTTCGAGGGCCTGATCGTGCAACTGGTGGCGCTGGCCGCGCTGATGCCGATTGTCGCCAGCATTGGCGGCAATACCGGCAACCAGACCGTGGCGCTGGTGATTCGCGGCCTGGCGCTGGACCAGCTCGGGCCGTCGCAACTCCGCGTGATGTTCAAAAAGGAATTCGCCGTGGCCAGCGTCAATGGCCTGATGTGGGGCAGCGTGCTGGGCATCGCCACGCTGCTGATCTACCAGCAGTGGGCGCTGTCGCTGGTGATCGGCGTTGCCGTGTTGTTCAACTTGTGGGTTGCCGCGGCCGGCGGCGTGCTGATTCCCCTGACTCTTGCAACGTTTCGGCCGCGACCCGGTGATGGGGTCGTCCGTATCTGCTGACGGCGTTAACCGACAGCATGGGTTTTTTCATTTTTCTGGGGCTGGCGGGCATTTTCCTCGTGTAAAGTTTCACAATGCCCGACGCCGCCAAGAACGCCGCCCTCGATGCGCTGATCCGCGCCGGCCAGCTGTTTCATGCGCGCGGCTGGGTGCCGGCCACGGGTGGCAATTTTTCCGCGCGGCTTGCGCCCGACCGTTTTTTGATGACCGCATCCGGCTGCCACAAAGGTGAGCTGTCGCCGAATGATTTTCTGGTGACCGATACCGACGGCACGCCGGTCGGCGTGACCACCCGCAAAACCTCCTACGAAACCGGCCTGCACACCCAGCTGTACCGCGCGCAGGAGCGCATGGGCTGTGTTTTGCATGTGCATTCGATCGCCAACACCGTGCTGTCGCGCCGGGGCCCCAGCGTGCGGCTGGCCGGCTACGAGCTGCTCAAGGTGCTGCCGGAAATTTCCACGCATGAGACGGCGATCGAGATTCCGGTGTTCGAAAACGATCAGGACATCGCGCGTCTTGCCCATCGCGTCGACGACCATATGAAACAGCAGCCCCGCCTCGCGGCCTACTTGATCGCCGGGCACGGCCTTTACACCTGGGGTGAGACCATCGCGCAGGCGCGGCATCGCGTCGAGGCGCTGGAATTCATGTTTGAGTGCGAGTTACAGGAGAACAAAGCATGAGCGCCGTAACGATTTTCGAAGACAGCGACCCCGCCAAAGTACTCGCCAAACACACCGAATACGAAGCCATCCGCACAGCGCTGGCGGAAATCGACATCGGGTTCGAGCGCTGGGAGGCCCGCAAGCCGCTGAAGCCCGACGACGGCCAGGACGAAGTGCTCGCCGCCTACAAGGATTCGATTGATGCGTTGAATGCGAAGTACGGGTTCAAATCGGTCGACGTCATCGCCATGGCGCCCGACAACCCGAATGCGGTCGCCGCGCGCGGCAAGTTTTTAGCCGAACACACCCACGACGACTTCGAGATCCGTTTCTTTGTCGACGGCTCCGGGCTGTTCTACATCCGCAAGAACGGCAAGGTCTATATGACGCTGTGCGAAAAAGGCGACCTGATCACCTTGCCGGCCGGCACCACGCATTGGTTCGACATGGGGCCCAAGCCGTTCATCAAGGCCATCCGTTTTTTCCGCATCCCTGAAGGCTGGGTCGGCAAGTTCACCGGCGACACCATCGCCGACCGCTTTCCTAAATACGAAAACAGCACACCCGCTTAAGGCTGCATGGAGTCAATCGGGGCGGAATGTGGAAAATGAGCGGTACTAAATCTGTACCACCTACGTTTGAAAAAAAGAGCCCGCGAAGGCCAAAGGTGCTGTAAGCGGGTGACACCTTCGATCATCTTTACGAAGCCCAATTCAGTGGTGTTTTTATATGATCATGCGAGTGCTTGAACTGAAGGTTCCGCCGCCGGTAGTCGCATTGGTTACGGCCGGGGTGATGTGGGCTACTTCGCGATTTGAGCCGACCGCCCAGTTGTCCTCAAGCCCGTTCATTGTCGCCGCTTTATTGATCGCTGCGGCCGGCTTGGCGGTGATGTTCACCGCGGTCTTTTCGTTTCGGCGCGCCCAAACGACGATCAATCCCCTGCGCCCGCAGGAGACGTCAAAACTCGTTTCCTCCGGCGTATTCGGCCTGACACGCAACCCCATGTACTTGGGCATGTTGCTCTTGCTCGTTGCGTGGGCCGCCTATCTGGCGTCTGCTTGGCTGCTCTTGGGTCCGGTCCTGTTTGTCGCCTACATCACGCGGTTCCAGATCAGGCCTGAGGAGAAGGCACTGTTGGCGCTTTTCGGCCCTGCTTATACCGCTTACAGGGCCAGGGTTCGCCGGTGGCTTTGAGACACAACACAGCACCCCGGCCGACGACTTTAGCTACGCATCGCCTTGGCAAGCCACTAATTGAGTTCAGGCGTTGGGCGTCACAACAGAGGCTCAGATGAACTTTCTGGTCAACCTTGACGTTGACGATCTCGCCAAGGCAATCCGGTTTTATCAATCCGCGTTTTCGCTAACGGTTGGCCGGCGTTTTGGGGCCTTTGGCGTCGAGATGCTTGGCGGGCCTGTCCCGATCTATTTGCTTGTCAAAGACCCGGATACGGCGGCTTCGGAGACCACTTCACAGCGACGCAGTTACGCGCGCCATTGGACGCCGGTTCATCTTGATTTTGTCGTAGAGGAGATTGAATCCGCGGTGCAGAGGGCCGTCTTGGCTGGAGCGCAACTGGAAAAGCCAATCGTTAATCACAAATGGGGCAAGCTGGCTCTCAT
Organism: uncultured Gammaproteobacteria bacterium; assembly: GCA_963807375.1. Taxonomy (GTDB): domain Bacteria; phylum Pseudomonadota; class Gammaproteobacteria; order Nevskiales; family Nevskiaceae; genus JACPFV01. The sequence continues at coordinate 302,920 of CAWEBP010000003.1, read as the reverse complement.
GGCAGACCCCTTCGGCCACGGGTTCTGTTTCGTTCAGTTCATCGGGCGTGGATACGATGAAATTTCGGAGTGACTCCTGCCGTCGCGTGCATGCCTATTTAGCCGTAATCCGTGGGATTTGACGCGCGTTACGTGTTTCCGCGAAGCCCCCTTGGGGAAATATCCTTAAAGCCTACTTCCCGCGCAAATCCTTCCTCAGGATCTTGCCGACATTTGACTTGGGTATCGCCTCAATGAACGCGATGGATTTCGGTATTTTGTAGCCGGTAAGGTTTTTCTGGCAGTGCGCACGCACGTCATCTGCGGTGAGCGCCGGGTCTTTTTTTACCACAAACACTTTAACGGCTTCGCCGGATTTTTCGTCGGCAATGCCGATGCAGGCGCATTCCAGCACGCCGGGACATTGCGCCACGACCGCTTCGATCTCGTTCGGGTAGACGTTGAATCCAGAAACCAGAATCATGTCCTTCTTGCGGTCGACGATCTTGAAATAACCCTTTTCATCCATCACCGCGATGTCGCCGGTACGAAAATAACCGTCGGCGGTGAAGGCTTTTCTGTTCTCCTCGGGTTTCTGCCAATAACCCTGCATCACCTGAGGCCCCTTGGCGCAGAGCTCGCCGGCTTCGCCCTGCGGCAGCTCGCGGCCTTCGTCGTCGCGGATCGAAATAATCGTCGAGGACAGCGGCAGGCCGATGGTGCCGTTCCAGTCCGGTTTGTGCATCGGGCTCACCGTCAGCACCGGCGAGGTTTCGGACAGGCCATAGCCTTCGGTCAGCGGCTTTTTGGTTACGGCTTTCCAGCGCTCGGCCACGGCTTTTTGCACCGCAGCGCCGCCGCCCATGGTCAGCTTCAGGGGTGAAAAATCGATTTGATCGAACCCGGGCGTATGCAGCAGCCCGTTGAACAGCGTGTTGACGCCGGTGAAGGCGGTGAAGCGGTGGCGGCCAAGCTCCTTGACGAAGCCCGGCATGTCGCGCGGGTTGGTGATCAGGATATTTTTGCCGCCCAGGCTCATGAACAACAGGCAATTCACCACCAGCGCGAAGATGTGGTACAGCGGCAGCGCCGTAACGACGGTTTCTTCTCCGGCCTTGAAGGCCGGCATCCAGGCGCGGATCTGCAGCAGATTGGAAACGACATTGCCGTGGGTCAGCGCCGCGCCCTTGGACAGGCCGGTGGTGCCGCCGGTGTACTGCAGGAACGCGATGTCGGCTTGGGTCAGTGCGGCGCGCGAATACGGCTGCGCCTTGCCGCGCGCCAGCGCCGTGCGAAACGGAACCGCGCCCTCGATCTGCCAGGCCGGAATCATTTTCTTGAGGTATTTGACCGTGAAATTCATCGCCAGCCCGCGCGGAAAAGGCGCCAGATCGCCGATCTGGGTGGTGATGACATTCTCGATACGCGTGCGGCCGAGGATTTCCTGCAGGGTTTTGGCGACAGATTCGAAGATCACGATCGCCCGTGACCCGGAATCGTTGAGCTGATGCTCCAGCTCGCGTGTCGTGTACAGCGGATTGACGTTGACCGCGACCAGACCGGCGCGCAGGACACCGAACAGCGCGACCGGGTACTGCAACAGGTTCGGCATCATCAGTGCCACGCGGTCGCCGCGGTGCAGGCCCAGCACGTTCTGCAAGTAGGACGCGAAGTCCTGGCTCAGGCGATCGAGGTCGTCGTAACTGATCTGCGCGCCCATGCACTCAAACGCGCAGGCATCGCGAAACGCGTTGACGCTCTGGTCGAGAAGATCGGCGATGGACGCGTAGGCGTCGGTTGCAACGTCGGCCGGAACGCCGGGCTGATATTCCTTGAGCCAGATTCGATCAGTGGCTGACGCCATTTTGAGCCCGCCTCCACGGGTGTCGGATACTTATTACCGACTATTTCTGGCCCGCACTATAAGCGGTGAGGCTATTCAGCAGCCAGCCACTGGCGCAGCGTTTTGGCGCCTTCGGTTTTCTGAAAATGGCTTTCCAGTTTGTCGAGCGTCATCTCGCCGCGGCGGCTGGCCTCGTCGCGCGCGGCGCGCGTGGTTTCAAGGCCGCGGCGGATCTGCATCCACGCATCACCCAGCGTAATCGAGTCGAGGTCGCGCCCGGGCAGCAGCGCCGTGCGGCCCGTACCCGTTTCGACCAGCAGGCCGTGGTGCAGCAGAATTTCGATAACGCGGCTGACATGGTCGGAGTGAGTATCCAGCTTGCGCGTGATTTCGTCTTCGGCCAACGCGGGCTCGGCGGCGATGAAGCGTCGCCCTACAAGCAGCAAGATGGTCAGGCCCAGTTGCTCTGCCGTGCGGCCGGACAACAACGGTGATTTTCTGTGGAGTTCAACGTGCTCGGGATGCTGCACATAGTAGGAGAGTTGACAGCCGATCAGCAGGATCAGCCAGCCGATATAGAGCCAGATCAGCAGCAGGATGACGATGGCGAATCCGGAATAGATCGCGCTGTAATTGACCGACCCGGCGACCACCGACGCGAACAGCACGCTGGCGTACTGCCACCCAAACCCGGCCAACACTCCGCCGGCCAACGCAGCCTTGAACTGGACCTTGGTGTTGGGGATGAACGAGTAAACAAAGGTGAAAGCCGCAATGACCAGCACATACGGCATCAATTTGCCCAGAACGTAGATGGTCGTGCCTAGCGGTTCGAGTTCGGCCAACCTTGAGACCACGCTGCTGTTGAGCACGCTGGCGGTGATGCCCAGCGAGGTAAACACCAGCACCGGGCCGACAATCAGCACCGCAAGATACTCGCCGACCCGCTGCGACAAGGGCCGCACGCGCTCCACGCGCCAGATGAAATTGAAGCTGCTTTCGACTTTCTGGATCATCGACACGGCGGTGTAGAACAGCAAGGCCACGCCGATCGAGCCGAGCATGCCCACCCGGATGTTTTCGACAAAGCCGACGATGTTGGCCGACAACTCCGTAGCCTGGGAGCCCAACGGCGCCAGAAACCGGAGTAACACTGGCTCCAGCATGTTGTGCACGCCCAGCGCCTTGAACAGTGAAAACGCCAGGGCCAGCATCGGCACCATCGCCAACAATGTGGTGTAGACCAGGCCCATGGCGCGCATGTTGAGCTGGCCGTCGGCAAGATCGCGCGCGACCACATAAACATAACGGCCAATGCCGACCACGATGCGCTGGTAGCGCGTCTTCTGCTCGTGCACCCAAAGTTCGCTATGCAGTCTTTTGAACTGGTTTTTCATTCGCCTCAAGCCTACCCGCTTACGGGCCTTCGAGGCCTGTTTGGGGCCTATCGTTAAATGGAGTGGTACTAAAAGTGTACCACCGGTTTTCGCGTTTGGCCCGCAATCGGCCGAAAATGGCCCTAAGCGGGTGCCGCTTATTTACAGGAAAAAATGAAACCCATGACTCTAAAATTGCCTGCGATCGACCCTGCCGACCTTGCCGAGCAGCGTGGCTCGACTTATCCCGAGCCGTTCAAATCACGCATGGGCGACCGCATGAAAAAACGCCTGGCAGACGCCTGCTCGCTGACTCAGTTCGGCGTCAATCTCGTCACGTTGGGGCCGGGTGGCCAGTCGGCGTTGCGACACTGGCACACGCATGAGGACGAGTTCGTTTATGTGCTCGAAGGCGAGGTAACGTTGATCACCGACGGCGGCGAGCAAAGGCTGCGCGCCGGACAGTGCGCGGGTTATCCGGCCGGCAGCTCGAATGCGCATCACTTCATCAACCGATCCGGCAAGCCGACTCGCTACCTGGAAGTGGGCTCGCGTAATGATCAGGATCAGGCGCATTATCCGGACGACGACCTGGTATGGATGAATCAAGCAACGCAGCAAACCGATAACTACAACAATAAAAACACCGTCGCCGCGCATAAAAACGGCAAGCCTTACTAATCTTTTTTAAGGACGTATCGCTACCGTTTATCGGCTGGCACTCGACCAGCCTTGACATGTTGCAGTGCAACAATTACATTGATCAACACAAATTGCTGCATTGCAGCAGAAGAAGAAAAATCTTTTCCACTTCATCAACTTATAGGAGCTTTATATGAACTTTGAAACGGTAGTAGAAGATGTGAAGGGCGGTTTTGAGCTGGTTTCCTCACGCGCTCAGGGTGCCGCGGAAGCCTCCTTCGAGACGCTGAAGAAAGCCAATGGCATCGTCGTCGGTGGCGTGCAGGGTCTGGTCAAGACTCACACCGAAGCCGGCAAGGCGCTGTACGACGCGGGCGTGGCCAGCTTTGGCAAGGCCAAGACCGATGGCCTGATGGCCGTCGTCACCAACCCGATCGTGTATCTGCCGGCTGGCAAGGACACGATTGTTGAGGCCATCGAGGACACCGTCGACACTTTCGCCAAAACTGGCGAGAAGCTGGTCAAGGTGATCGTCGCCGGTTACGAGACGATTGCGGCCGAAATCACCGGCGAGAAGCTGGTGAAGAAAGCGGCGAAGAAAACCAAGAAGGCCGTCAAAGCTGCCTAAATGACGCGCTTCACTCAGCATCCAAATGCTGAGGAAGAAAATCGGGGGGACTGGGCGCACAACGCCAGTCCCCTTTTTTATTGAAGTGAGGTGAAACGATGAGCACGAAAGCGGCAAGCGACTCCCCCCGCGTCCTGCAGCGGGCCGCAACCGGTCTGGCGATGATTGCAGTCCACGAGTGGGGCGCGCTGGGCGGTCATTACGCCGAGTTGCGTGAGCGCATGGCGGTCGCGCGCAGGGCGCGTGGCGCCAGCGAGTTGCTGCGCGACCAGATGGATCTATTCCCCGAGACCCGGGCCCGGCTGAGGCAGGATCACCAGGTGCGGCGAGAACTGCTGCGCCGCTGCGTCAGCACGCTTAGTCTGAACTAGGTTCTTCAGCCGCCGGTTCTTCGCGCCGCCGCCGGCGGGGGTGCTCGCCATCTTGTGCGGCGGCGCCAAACAGAACGCGCTGCACTTTCGGGTGGCGCATGAAGCTGTCGAGACTGTCCTTGACGAAGCTTGCGGGGTCGAAGTTCTCGCCAGCGGCGCCGACCTTCTCGCGCAAAAACTTGATCATCTCCTCCTGCAGTCCGGCGACATCCGGCAGCCCGAGAAAACGCCGCAGCTCTTCGGGTTTGACGTCAATCTCGATTTTGATCTGCATGGATTCTCTCCCGGTTTAAGGGTGTGCGCGAACAAACTGCATCACACCGGTCATCAGCATCTCGATCGCCAGTGTAACCAGCACCAGCCCCATCAGGCGCTCGACCGCGGTCAATCCGCGCTCACCAAGCCCGCGGCGCAGGGGCGCGGCCAGCAGCATCACCGGCAGGCAGATCGCCCATGCCAGCATCACCGCGCCCAGCCATTCAGGCCAGCGCGCGGGATTGCGGCTCATCAACAGGATCACGGTTGCCATCGCCGAGGGGCCGGCCACGTAAGGAATCGCCATCGGCACGATGAACGGCTCGGCCCGCACTTCTTCTTCAAGCGAGTTTTCCCGCGTGGGAAAGATCATGCGCAGGGCGATCAGCATCAGGATCACGCCGCCGGCGACACCGAGGGCCTGCTGCGACAGCCCGACCACTTTCATGAATTGACCGCCGAGAAACAGGAAAATCACCAGAGCGGCCAGCGCAAAGCACATTTCGCGCAGGATCACGCGTTGCTGGCGAGCCACCGGCACATGCTTAAGTGCAGTTAAAAAAACCGGAATGTTGCCGAGCGGGTCCATGACCAGCACCAGCAGCACGGTCGCGGAGACCAGCGTCATTTCGGTCACGTCAGACGCCAGTCAGCAACCGCTGGGCCTCGCGATACTTCGCTGTGGTTTTTTCAATGATTTCATCCGGCAGCATCGGGCCGGGCGCCTTCTTGTTCCAATCCAGGGTCTCGAGATAGTCGCGCACGATCTGCTTGTCGAACGACGGCGGGCTGATGCCGGGGCGATAGGTGTCGGCGGCCCAGAAGCGGGAAGAATCCGGCGTCAGCACTTCGTCGATCAGATGCAGTGCGCCCTGTTCGTCGAGGCCGAATTCGAACTTGGTGTCGGCGATGATGATGCCGCGCCCGCGCGCGTAATCTGCGGCCTGGATATAGAGCTTAAGGCTGATCTCGCGGATTCTGGCCGCCATCAGCGCGCCGATTTTTTTCTCGACTTCGGCAAAAGATATGTTTTCGTCATGCTGCCCGACCGGCGCCTTATCGGCAGGAGTGAAGATCGGCTCCGGCAATTTGTCGGCCAGCCCCAATCCCTTGGCCAGGGTGATGCCACAGACCGCGCCGGTTTTCTGATAATCCTTCCAGCCCGTGCCAATCAGGTAACCGCGCACAACCGCTTCGATCGGCAGCGCTTTGAGCTTTTTGACCACAATGCCGCGGCCGGCACATTGCGCCAGCTCGTCCGGGTTCAGGTAATTCTTCAGATCCATATCTGGCGCGAGATGGTTCGGGATCAGGCTGGCAAAGCGGTGCATCCAGAAATCCGTCACTGCATTCAATACCGCGCCCTTGCCCGGGACCGGGCGGGGCAGGATTACGTCGAACGCCGACAGCCGGTCGCTGGTGACGATCAACATGTGTTTGTCGCCGACGGCGTAAATGTCGCGGACCTTGCCGCGGTGAATGCGCGGTAGGCTGGTGATGCTGGATTCAAAAAGAGGGCTGGTCATGACTGGGGAGGTCTGGGAGGGCGCAACTTTAGCCTGCGTGAAATAATGACGCCATGAGCCTGAGTCCTCACCCGTTTCGCATCGCCCCATCAATCCTGTCCGCCGACCTTGCACGGCTGGGCGAAGAGGTTAACGCCGTACTTGGCGCCGGGGCCGACCTGATCCATTTCGACGTAATGGACAACCATTACGTGCCGAACCTCACGTTCGGTCCGGTGGTCTGCGAGGCGCTGCGAAAATCCGGCGTCAAGGCGACGCTGGATGTCCACCTGATGGTAGAGCCGGTGGATGCGCTGGCGCAGGCGTTTGCCAAGGCCGGGGCGAACATCATCACGTTTCATCCCGAAGCTACGCGCCACATCGACCGCAGTTTGCAGGCGATCAAGGCGGCCGGCTGCCAGGCGGGCCTGGTGTTCAATCCAGGCACGCCGCTCGATTGCCTGGATTACGTGCTGGACAAGGTGGACATGGTGCTGTTGATGTCAGTAAACCCCGGCTTCGGCGGGCAGAGCTTCATTCCTTCCGCTCTGGCAAAACTGCAAGAAGCGCGCAAGCGCATCGATGCCAGTGGCCGCGATATCCGGCTGGAAATCGATGGTGGCGTGAAGACCGACAACATCGCCGAAATCGCGCGAGCCGGGGCTGATACGTTTGTCGCGGGCTCGGCCATTTTTGGCGCCAAGGACTACAAAGCGACCGTCGCTGCGATGAGGGCGGAACTGGCGAAAGTCAGAGCCGGATAAGTGGCGCGTTACAACCGCATCGCCCTCACGCGCGAACTGCCGGGGGACCTGGACACGCCGGTCGGCGCCTATCTGAAGCTTGCCAATCGGCCCTTCAGCTTTTTGCTCGAATCCATGCAAGGCGGCGAGCAATGGGGGCGCTATTCCTTCATCGGCCTGCCTTGCCGTGAGGTGCTGAGCGTGCGCGGCTCCGCAATTGAGTTGCGGCGCGATGGCAAAGTGATTGAACGCATGCGCACGGATGATCCTGTCACCTGGCTCAAGGGATACGCCGCGCGCCTGCGCGTAAGGCCCGAGCCTGCCCTGCCGCGCTTTGCCGGCGGACTGGTGGGTTATTTCGGCTATGACTGCGTGCGCTACTTCGAGCCCAGGCTCGGTCCTGGAAAACCTTCGGGCGTGGATACGCCGGATATTCTCTTGATGCTGTCCGAAGAGCTGGTCGTGTTCGACAGCTTGCGCGCGACGCTGACGCTGGTGGTGCATGCCAACCCCGCTTCGCGCGCCGACCTGCGTCGCGCGGGCAAACGTCTGGATGAGATTGAGGCGCAGCTTGCGCGCCCCGTTCGCCGCGCACCGGCCGCCCAAAAGCGCACACGTACTGGCAAGTTCGTTTCAGGGTTTACCAAGGCCCGCTATTGCGAGGCGGTGGAGCGCATCAAGCGCTACATCGGCGCGGGGGACGTGATGCAGGTGGTTTTATCGCAGCGACTGACCGCGCCCTTCAAGCAAAAGCCCATCGAACTGTATCGTGCGTTGCGGCGGTTGAATCCGTCGCCCTATCTGTTCTGCTTGAATCTGGGCGATCACCACGTCGTCGGGTCCTCGCCCGAGATCCTGGTGCGTGCCGATCACGGGCAAATCACCGTGCGGCCGATCGCGGGCACGCGTCCGCGCGGCGCCACGCCGGAAGCGGATCGTGCGCTTGAGCGGGAGTTGCTGGCCGACCCCAAGGAAATCGCCGAACACCTGATGCTGATCGATCTGGGTCGCAATGACATCGGCCGCGTGTCCAAGACCGGCAGTGTCGCGCTCACCGAGAAAATGGCGATTGAACGCTACTCGCACGTCATGCACATCGTCTCGAACGTGAGGGGCGTATTGCAATCTGGCATGCATCCGCTGGATGCGCTGGCCGCGACTTTTCCGACCGGCACGCTGTCCGGTGCGCCGAAAGTGCGGGCGATGGAAATCATCGATGAGCTTGAGCCGGTGCGCCGCGGCATCTACGGTGGTGCCGTCGGCTATCTGGGTTGGGACGGCACCATGGACATGGCCATCGCGATTCGCACCGCGATCATCAAAGACGGCAAACTGCATGTGCAGGCGGGGGCCGGCATCGTCGCCGACTCGAAGCCCGAAGCGGAATGGGATGAAACCATGAACAAGGCGCGTGCGTTGATCAATGCGGTAAAAATCGCATGAGCGTGCAACCGTTGCGCGAGGATGAAGTACGGATTGCCGCGCCCTCGCTGCTGCTGCTGCTGGCCGAACACCGCGCCTGGCTGGAGATGGCGACGTTTCGCTTCCGCAAGTCGTTGTTGCGCGAGCTGCCGCACGGCGACGGGCATCCCGTCATGGTGATTCCGGGTTTTGGCGCCACCGACTACTCAACGGGCGCGCTGCGCCGCGCGCTCACGGACTTGGGCTATACCGCCTGCACCTGGGATCAGGGCCGCAATATCGGCATGAACGCCAAAATCAAGAATGGCCTTACGCAACGGCTTAAAGATCTTCATCACCGCCATCAGAAAAAAGTCAGCCTGATCGGATGGAGTCTCGGCGGCGTGTTCGTGCGCGAGATGGCGCGCGCCCAACCGCACCTGGTGCGCCGCGTCTTCACGCTCGGCAGTCCGATCAACGGCCATCCCGCCGCCAACAACGTCATGGGCCTGTTCCGACTGATGAATCGCGGCAAACCGGTGAACCTCGACTGGGACGGGCTTTCAAAAGCGCCGTAACCCGCCGCCCGTGCCCTGCACAGCGATCTACACGCAAGACCGACGGCATCGTCGCCTGGCAATGTTCAATCGAAGAGTCGGCACCCAACACCGAATGTGTCGAAGTCCGCGGAAGTCATTTTGGCTTGGGCTTCAATCCGCAGGTGTTGCGGGTGATTGCCGAACGATTGTTGCGAGACGACGACATTCTCAAGGTTGCCTTACCTGGTAGTTCCGAGTGCCGATCAAAGTCAGCGAACGCTTGAGGCTCGAACTCGATCATTTTCTGGACTGTGTCACGCGCGGTGTGCAGACTGACGTTGGCTGCAAGGAGGTCCTGTTAGAACTGGACATTATCAGCCGCGCATCAACCACCGAAAACTGAGACGCGACCAAGTGATTTATTTTCTGCTGGGAACCAAGGCGCAGCTCATCAAGACCTTCCCGCTGATGCACCGCCTGCGTGACCTCGGCGTGCCCTATTCCTACATCGATACCGTTCAGCACGGGCCCTTGTGCGAAAAGCTGCGTGCGGTCCTTGGCGTTGATGCGCCAGATCATTTTCTGGCCCCGGCGGGTACACAAATCGAGCGCACGCAAGATGCCGTGCTCTGGGCGTTTCGCGTCCTATGGCAGGCATGGCGTGCTCGACACCGGATTTTCCCCCGGAAAGGAATGGTGATCATCCACGGTGACACCTTGTCAACGTTGCTGGGTTTGATCATCGGAAAACTGTGCGGGCAGCAGATCTGTCATCTGGAAGCCGGCGAACGAACGTACAGGTTGCTGCGGCCTTTCCCCGAAGAAATCATCCGCCGGATCGTTGACCGCTACGCTGACTTGATGCTCGCCTGCGGAGAAACGCAGATGAGCAATCTCATCGCTGAGCGCCGTCGCGGGTGCGCCGCCGATCTGGCATTCAATACCTTGCTCGATGCCGTCCAAGCGGTCGCTCAAAAGCTCGCGGTAAATGAGGACGATTCTGGCAAAGTGCTCGTATCCATCCACCGGTTCGAAACGATCACGTCGCGCAGCCGCATGGAATTCCTAGTCAGCGCTGTGGAGGCGCTGGTGCGGATGGACAAGATCATCTGGGGTCTGCATCCGCCGACGCGGCGCAAGCTGGAAGAATTCGGACTGCTGGCGCGATTGGAGAGGCTGGGGGGTGTCGAACTCCGAGGTCTGCTGGGTTACGCAGAATTGTGCGCGCTATCCGCACCTGCAAGTTTCTGTCACCGACGGAGGCCGGCCTCAGGAGGAAAGTTTTCCTGGGGACACCCTGCTGCTGCTGCGGTCAGAAACTGAGCGTCAGCACCCCAATGTATTCATGCCGGGCTGGAGCTTTTCGCAAGTCGAGTGGTTCAATGCGAATCATCATCAATACCGCCGCGCGGCACTCGATCACGCGCAATCCCCTCCTGCCAGGGCAAACGAAATGATCCTTGGTCACGTAGTGTCCGCGAAGCGGCGATCAAAGTCATCAGCATCGTTCTTCCTGAGCCGCTTTCCGGTCAGCGGACGGAGCGATACTAGGGCAACGGGTCAACGCAGGGGAGCCGGCAAAAAAATGGACCATATTGAACCCGGCGACGCGAGGGTGTACGTGGAGCAGAGTAGCGGCAACGTCCCCGTGCAGCACGGCTCTCTCGGCTGCAGCGTGCTGTCGCGCAACGGCTATAAGCTCCTCGGCCGACCGCCGGGCGGGCCCCTGTCGGTGTCGACAATGTACGGTTTTCGCATGGAGCTCGACCCACTTCGGCACAAGGGCGTGGATGCGTCGATCTATTTCAACGGCACTTACGAGCCGGCACCGTGGACATCATCCGACGGAACCTTGCGGCCGGCGATACCTTTGTCGATGCCGGGGCGAATATCGGGCTCATGAGCTTGGCCGCGGCGGAAATCGTCGGGCCGCACGGGAGTGTGCACGCATTCGAGCCTGTGCCCGACGTTCACCGAATTCTGGAGACCAACATCACCCTGAACGGTTTCCGGAACGTCCATGCACATCGGCTCGCGCTCGGTGCCACTAGCGAGCAGCGTGCCATTTATGAGCAGCCCGAAATAAATAAGGGCAGCGCTTCTCTGGTACCACCGGCGGCAGTCGCCGCGAAATCTCACACGGTCAGCGTCATCAGCCTTGACCATGTTCATGGCGCAGGCCGGTATTCGGAGCGTGAGGATGATCAAGGCCGATGTCGAGGGCTGGGAGCTCGAAATGCTACTCGGCGCGCGTGCGCTTCTGAGTGCCGCCGATGCACCCGCACTGTGCGTGGAATACAGCCGGTCCTACTCCTCCCCGCAGCGAACAGCTGATGGATCTTTACGATTTCATCCGGTCCATCAACCGATACCAGGTCTTCAAACTCAGGTTCGGCAAGGAAACGCTCTCCCCCCTGGTGCCGATTCGTGCCGCGGCCGACCTGCCGCGGCACGACGACATCTTCTGCTTCCTGCCTCAGCATCTCAATGCGTTCAAAAAACCGCGCTGAGCGATGTGGGCCGTATTGTCTGGATGCTGGCTGGCGCGCTGCTCTCGATCATGCCCAATTTCCTTCTGCCAAGGCAGTCGAAGTGATCCTCGCGCAGCTTGGCGCCGGCGCAGCGTGATCGCCAGATTGCGGCCGATCATCGGTCTGACCCTACTGGCCATAGTGCTGATCTGGGCTGTCCGCGAGGGAACGCTGTTCCACAAAATCAACGCAGCCGTTCTATTGCAATCCACGCTGCTCAGCAGCGCGTCGCTGTTTGTGAACGCGCTGACGATACGTCTGACCGCGCGAGTTTTCGGTGGCAGCCTTTCAAACGCCAAAGCTCTGCGCGTGTCCGCGCTTGGCGCCCTGGGAAATTCGCTGGGAGGCTTGCCGATTGGCACGGCCCTCAAGTACGCGATCCTCTACCGCAGCCGCACGCTAGGCCCGGCGCAACTGACTGCCGGCCTGGCAGTCTTTTCAGCAGCGATTTCCCTGGGGCTGCTCGCCACCGCCTCCGTCAGCGTTTGGGGAACGACGCTGGAGGGTCGTTTCAAACTGCTACCGGCGATAGCGCTTGTCGTCGCAGCACTGATTTTAATGGGAGCCGGGCTCGCAGCCCGGCGGACACGCGCGTATCAATCTTTGATCGCGCCATTCCTGTCCCCGCGGATTGCGGCCGGCGTCAGCGGCCTGGGAGCGGCGACCTCGATCTTGTTCGTCGCCAACTACTGGGTCATCGCGCGGACGCTGGTGCCGCAAATCGGTACCGCAGACATCTTGTTCATATCATCCGCCGGCATTCTCGTTGGTCTCGGCAGCTTGCTGCAGTCGGTGGGCGGTGTGCAGGAACTATCGCTGGCAATGCTGGCCTCGAGTACCGGCCACGTTGCCGTCGATGGCGTCCAACTCGCACTGGTGATGCGTCTAAGTGCCATCCTGGCCTCCGCCGCGTTGATCGCGGCGACTTCGTTCGAGCGCTTTGGCGATACCGGCCGCCGCCCCTAGTCCGGCCCGCGGCGGTCTGAATTCAGATACATCAACGCGGTGATCTGCTCAGAGATCAGCCCGATCAGAAAAACGATTACCGCCGCGCTCAGCAGCAATGCGCTCATATTGGTGAAGCGATGCATCACGGCGAAGGTATAGCCGTAGTAACCCAGCCCCAAGAAACCAAAACTGAAACTAATGGGAGCAAACAACTTGAGCGGGGAATACAGGGTGGCGATCTTAAAGATGATCAGCAGAAAGCGGATGCCATCGTGAAGCGGTCGGATGTGGCTACCAGTGCCAACACGTTTAGCGACGGGTACCGGCACGTAGGCCACTGCGTAAGCGCTGCGAAAGAACGCCATCGTGATGGTGGTGGGATAGCTGAAGCCATTGGGTAGCAGGTGTAGAAATTCTCGGAACTTGTCGGCGCGCACCGCGCGAAAACCAGAAGTGAGATCGAAGAATTTTGAAGCCAGTCATCCAGCTCGCGAGCTTGTTGTAGAAGGCATTGGCCAGACCGCGACCAGCATTCGCCTGTCCGTCGCGGCCACGGGCGCCGACAACCATGTCGTAGCCCTCGTCGAGTTTCTTGAGCAGCTTGGGGATATCGGTGGGGTTGTGCTGTCCGTCGGCGTCCATGAAGATCAGGATTTCGCCCGAGGCTGCGCGTGCACCACGCTTGATTGCCGCGCCATTGCCCATGGAATAGGGGCTGGAGATCAACCCGCGCACCGAAACCGTGTGCGACACCGAGTCGTATCGTCGTGTAGAGCCATCGTCCACCACGATCACTTCTGCATTCGGCAGTATTTGCCGATCCGCGGACAGTACTTTGCGCAAGCCCTCAGCCTCATTTTTGGCGGGCAGAATGAGGGATAGTCGAGGCTTCGGTGGACATGGTGGGAGTTTACCTTGGAGGCAACGCGCAAATACCGCTCCGATCGTCTTGCTCGTGGCGTCTCGCGAATACATTCAGCATGCCGCACGTTGCGACTCGCGCTGTTGATCAAAGGCACGGTCGAGTGGAATGACCGGATCGAGTCAGTTTGGTGTGGGTCGCGGACCCGTATCCAATTGTGTGTCGAGGGCGAATTTGCTGGCGATACGAGCCCGTGACGTCCAGCATCCGCAGCGTTCTGGACATGTTGCGCCGCAATACCGGGCTGCTTTAACGCCAGTGCGAGCCTTGGCGAGATTGATCTGAAGCATAGGATCGCGTGGTTCCTGTGCGGCGGCGGCCAGAGTCAGACTGATTGCGCCTTGCGCATCCTGGAGGATCTGGAGGTGGTATCTCCCGTAACTGTTAAGCAATCTCGCGACGTTGACGTGAATCTGTGCTTGGGTTGTCCATGGCGGCTTCGAAGATCCGCCGCACGTCATCTTGGGTCATACGCACTCTGCCGTCTGCGAGTAGCGTCGAGCAACATCTGAACTGGTGTGCGCCTGAAACATGGGCGCGTGGCGAGCCGGTACGTTCAAGTCCGTCACGCTGCAGGTTCATCAACTTCCGACTGATCGAAAGTGGTCAAGATGTATCCGACTGCCGAGGCAAAATATAGGTCTTGTCCAGTGCCATGGCCCGCTGGAAGTAGCCTCGGGCGCTCAGCTTGGCTTCGAGCTTGGACTTATCGGTAGCATCGCTCGCGGCGAAAATCACAGCTCGACCCGCGTCGTACAAGCTGCGCGGTGACTCAGGGTGATCTCCAGCAGTGTCCATGGCTAGTGTTATCGGGCTGCGCCAACTGTAATTGCGAACGGCCGTTGCGCCTGCCAGTCCAACAAGCACCAAGACGCTGAGGGCGGGGTGATCTTGGGATTAATTGAGAACGGGCGGATACAGCCGAACCATCGCGCAAGTGCCGAGCAGCAACCCAGCCATAGGCAGGTAGTTGCGATGCTCAAAAACCAGTTCCAGCGAAAAAATAGTGGATTCCATCGCATGGCCCACCAAAAACCAACCCAAAGCAAAACCGAGCCATGGCCAGCGCCAGACGTGTTCTCCAGGCGATCACGGCGAGCGCAATAAAAAAAACCAGCGCAGCCAGTGTGGTGGGCGGAGTCAGTAATCCCGTCGAGAGCGGAATGTCATCGTGATACAGGCCCATTAACGACGGCAGCGGGACAAAGATCCAGAGCAGGTAGTGCAGCAGAACGCGCGGCTCGGTCAGCAGCCGCTCGATGAGCGTGAAGCTGCGTACCTCATAACCGCTCGTTACCCACGCCGGGTGGCATGCGATGAATCCAGCCAGTGCCAGCAGCGGTACAGCCAAAAATATTGCGAAGAACGCCCGAATGCTCACAGCGGTACCCGAGGACGTATCACGAAAGCGAAAACAAACCGCCTCGATAACAAAAGCGTATGCGACGATCAGCGCGCCATTCTCCTTGCTCAAGGTCGCCAACAGCCCAAAGGCCAACAGCCCGGAAATTGCGACCAGCAACCCTGGCTCTCCGCGCAGCATGCGCAGTCGGCCTGAGACGTAACAGTACAAGCCCAGCCAGAACAAACAGTGCAGCAAGCTGGTTCATGCGTTGCACGATGTACACGACCCCGCTTACGTGTAGCGGATGAAGCAGCCATAACGCAGTGATGAAAAGTGCAAGCGCTCTGTAGATCTTTGCTTGGATGAGCAGAGGTGCCGGGCTGCGTCATAAACGGCAGCAGTCTCAGGCTCAAGCCGTAGATGAGCAATCCGCAGAGCAAATGAATCCCCAGATTTACCGCCTTGAAGGCAATGGGGTTCATGCCGAACAGAAATGATTCAGCCCGAACGAGAGCATGCTGATCGGGCGCCGCAGCATGCCCGAGTCGGACGACAGAGCCACGCCCAGCCAACGATAAGTAGAGCCATCAACCAACGGCAGAGCTTGCGTTGTTGACGATGTTTTCAAAATCGTCAAACAGAAATCCCCCAAACAGTCCTTGAATATAAACGGCTGCACATGCAGCCATCAGCCATAGCAGCGAAGGCTTTCCAGTCAGCGTTGCCCGCGGACCATTGCGGTCGGGCAGTGAGGTCATACCAGCATCAATCCGTGAGTTCTAAGGTGATTATTCCAGCACGGCCAAAAAAAAGACGCCGCCCGAAGGCGGCGTCTTATTCAGCAGCAACTTGAACTGTTAACCGCGGCAGTTGGCCGGCAGAAACTTTTTCGGAATCGTTGAGTTGGTGCGCAGCTCCAATCCAGGGTGCCGGAAGTGGTAGTTGTAGGCTGGCGTCAGAACGAAGTTTCCGGCTGCGGCGGCCGGTAACTTGCCAGCTCCGGTCGCAGCCGCAACCGTGATCATGCCGTTCGCACCGACGGCCAGGGATGAGATGTACTTTGATGTGTTGTCAGCGCAACCGGCCTGGGAGAGGTTCGCCGGAAGTGCGCTGTTCGTTTGCGTGTACTCAGACACGGAAGACTTGCACGCGCTCGCAGAGGTCGCCAACTCGGTGACTTTTGCGCGAACGATGTAGTCCTGATACGCCGGAATCGCGATGGCCGCCAGGATGCCGATGATCGCAACCACGATCATCAGTTCGATCAGCGTAAAGCCTTTCTGCATTTTCATTTATTGAGTCTCCATTAATGTGAGGGCGTATGCCCGCTATGTAGTCAGCACAGAATGGGCCACCTCATTTAGAGATAAATACATATGATAATCAGTATGTTATTGATCTGTGGGTTGGGCGATTGACTACGGCAATGTCACTACAGTGTTCAGTTACACCGACATTTGGTTGTCCAGTTAGATTCTTCAAGTCGCCCCGCTCTGAGGTCTCCGCCCTGAGCATTTTTCGGCGCTCTGCAGAAGTCGGTTTGCGTTCAGGTGATACCGCGAGCCCGTGGTTTCTCGGCCATTACGTTGAGGCTGATCAACGTCCCCATGTACACCATGGCGCTGGTGTCATTGAAAACTCCGAACTCCTTCACCCTGCGTATGCTCTCGAATCCGGCGGATTCCAGGAATTCAGTAAGAAACTCTTCATTCAATCCGACAACGTGATAATCGTACTTGTCCATATGTCCGCCAAACATCATGCGCATGACCATGTATCGCTCCTGCAGATCCAGCTGATCTGACAGGAACAATTGCGCCAGTACATCCATATCCGGAACGCTGATTGAGATTTTCCCGCCGGGCACAAGCACGCGGTTCCACTCTTTCAGAGTCGTGATCAGCTCGTCTTTGTAGTCCAGATGTTCGACAATGTGCGAAGCATAGATCTCTGTAAATGTGCTATCCCTGAATTGGATCAGATTATTGGCGTTGCCGACATGGTCCACGTACGGAGCGGGTACGGTGTTGAGGACCTCCCATCCCGAGGCGCGCACTTGCCCGCCGATGTGAAGTTTTCTAAGCATGGTTGGCGATAATTCACCTGCGATTGACGGCAAAGTGTAGTCCAAAAAAACTGCCAACTCTCGAGGCGGCTAAAAAAATCAGCGTAAACGGTCGTTCCAGGCGCGTAAAAGCTGTGCTTCGAAATTGCGCGTAAAGCGCACACCATCCATCAGTACACTGTCGCGCATGCGACCAGGCAGATCAGCTCGTAACTGTGCGACACCCTCGGGGTTCATGAGTTGTCGCCGTGCGACCGTAACCAGATCTTGGGCCGATGCGGCGATCCATTCGCCCAGCCCCATGCTGCCCAAAAGACTTTGGCCCACTCTGGATACCGAGCGCTGTCCCCTGACGCCGAGTATCGGCAGACCCATTAGCAATGTCTCGCAGGTGGTTGTGGTTCCGTTGTACGGGAATGAATCCAGCGCCACGTCGGCCTCGCAGAAGCTTTCGAAATAGGGGCCATTCGGCAGTTCGCCGACAATCTGGATGCGCTCGCGCACAATTCCATGATCTGCGAGTGCGCTCAGTGCCCAAGCCTCGGTATCGGGTGTCCGCATTCGGTATAGGCGCAGGCGGCTGCCGGGGAATGCGTGTAGCACCGCGGCCCATGCCTCCAGTGCCTGATTGTTGAGCTTGCGGCTGTTGTTGAAAGAAGCAAAAGTCCAGTATCCGCGCTCAATTCGCGGAAGCGAACCTGGCGAGGGTATTTCCCGCAGCGGTTGATAGCACCACTGGGTATCCGGCAGGTGCAACAAGCCCTCGGCGAGATCGCCATCCGGGCCAACGGGATCAGTCACGGAATCGCAAACTCGAAAATCTATGCGCGTCAGGCCGGCGGCTTCGGGGTAACCTAGCCAGCTGATTTGCACGGGTGCTGGTTTGCGCGCGAAAAGACCGATCAAATTTCCCGCCGTGTGCCCCGCCATATCCACCAGCAAATCAATCCGATCTTTTTGAATTACCGACGCCAGAGAGTCTTCCTTCCAGACCCGCTGGGGCGACCACGCGACAGCCTCCCGCCAGCCGTCCGTCAGCGATTTGAATTGTTCCGTAATATCGTCTTGAGGCGCGTCACCGATTGGGTAGCAGAACACTTCGAAGGACTCGCGGTCGTGATGGCGCAAAAGCGGTAAAAGAAAATTAGCTACCGCGTGTCGCCTCAAGTCCGGCGATACGTAACCGATCCGCAGAGGGCGGCCCTCTAGAGCTGCAGACGGTTCTAGATGAATTACGGATGTTCGCGCCTCGAGTGCGTTCCCAAACTTCCTGTGGGCTTCGCGAATTGCGTGCTCGTCAAGTGCGGGAAGGTAATTCAGCTCCATGAGTCGGATGCTTTGTGCGGGCAGATGCTCGGGTTCTCTTTCAGCCATTTCGTCGAGCAGTGCGACGGCCTGCTCAAGATTGCCGGCATCCCGCTCGAGACTTGACAATTTCTGCATCAACGGCAAATTGCCGGCAGTCACCTGCAAGCAGTCGCGCAGCGCCTGACGAGCTTCATCTCCGCGACCCACCTTCATCAGAAGGTCGGAAAGGTTGTATGCAGCGCCCGCATGGCCTGCGTCCAGCGCCAGGGCATGGCGGTAGGCAGCTACTGCTTCATCCACAGCCCCCTGCTCTTCGAGTACGCAAGCAATGCCTGCCAGAGCATCCACCCAGTCCGGACGAAGCTGCAGTGCGGCACGATAAGATCGTTCTGCAAGTGGCAAATTGTGATCGGCAAGGAGTGTATTGCCAAGATTCAAATGTGCGGCCGCGTTACTGGAATCGAGCTCCACGGCGCGTCGGTAACTCACCAACGCACCCACCTGATTGCCTAGAGCGCTCTGGGCGTTGCCGAAATTCAGATGTACCGCGGCAACCAGCGGATGGCGCGAGAGCATACGGCGGTAGTGTTCCAGCGCTTGGTCATGACGACCCTCATCCTCCAGTTGTTGACCGCAGGCGAGGAGTTCGTCAATGGCTCGGATCAGCGGTCGTACCCGGAGGGCCCGCGCGGCCCGTCAGCAATCGAAGCAGCAATTTCATGGTGCGCAAGGCAATGTTGACGCCGTATGCTAGCCCATATCGCGCAAAAAGCGCCGTACAGAATGGGAGATATGGAATGAGGATTCCCTGGTTCAACCTCAGTGAGGTCAAGGTGTTTGCTGCGAGTTTTGTGAACGACTTTTGCCGCATTCGGTCGGGTGGAGCGGCGCGAGGCGATAAACCGGCCCAGATCGCAAAGCGGATCGACAAGCTCCTCGAAGATGCCGCGATATTTGAACGTACGCATAAACTCAATTTCTACAAAAAAGCCCAGTTCGTATCGCTGGTGCGGGGGGGCCTGGAAGGGAGGTCAATACCTCCTGAAGACATTCACTCGATCAGCCAGCGGCTGCTGACCACGCGTCTCGTGCTTGTGCCAGGAGCCGGGAAAGCCGATGTTTGATGCCACCCGCTTGATGGCATTTGGCGGCGATTAGAGCCTTTATCGAACAAGCAGTGGTACTAAAAGTGTACCAATACTTTTTTGATCGTGGTTGAGAAGCGCCTTAAAACGGCCCAAGCGGGTGACCGCTAAAATGCCTTCCACAGAACTTTTTTAGACTCCCATGCAGGAAAACTATCAGCCCGCCGACGTTGAGCGGACGGCGCAGGCTTATTGGCAGCAGCACGAGTCGTTTCGTGCAGTTGAAGACGCAGCGCGTGAAAAGTTCTACTGCCTGTGCATGTTCCCGTACCCGAGCGGGCGGCTGCACATGGGCCACGTGCGCAACTACACCATTGGTGATGTGATCTCGCGCTACCAGCGCATGCTCGGCAAGAACGTCCTGCAGCCGATGGGCTTCGACGCCTTTGGTCTGCCGGCGGAAAACGCGGCCATAAAATCCGGCGTCGCGCCGGCGGAATGGACCTATTCCAACATGGACTACATGCGCGGCCAGCTGCAGCGGCTGGGTTATGCCTACGACTGGAGTCGCACCCTGGCCACCTGCACGCCGGAGTATTACCGGTGGCAGCAGTGGTTTTTCATCCAGCTTTTCAATAAAGGGCTGGTCGAGCGCCGCGCCTCGCGTGTGAACTGGGATCCGGTCGACCAGACCGTTCTGGCCAACGAACAGGTGATCGAGGGCCGTGGCTGGCGCTCGGGCGCCATCGTCGAGCAGCGCGAAGTGGCGCAGTGGTTTTTAAAAATCACCACGTATGCCGACGAACTGCTGGCGGACCTGCAGCAGTTGCCGCACTGGCCCGACGCCGTGCGCACCATGCAGGAAAACTGGATTGGCCGGTCGCGCGGTTTGGAGGTGGATTTCGCGCTGGAGGGCCACGATCAAAAACTCACGGTATTCACCACCCGTCCGGACACGCTGTTCGGGGTGACGTTCATCAGTGTCGCCGCCCAGCATCCGCTCGCGCTGATCGCGGCAAAGCGCGATGCAAAAGTGGCTGCGTTCATCACCGAGACGGGCAAATCCGGCGTTGCCGAAGCCACCCTGGAAACGCAGGAAAAGCGCGGCGTACCACTGGGGGTCAACGCGATTCACCCCTTGACCGGCGAGCGACTGCCGGTATGGGCCGCGAATTTCGTGTTGATGGGTTACGGCACCGGCGCCGTGATGGCGGTGCCCGCGCACGACCAGCGCGACTGGGAGTTCGCCCGCGCCCATGGCTTGGCGCAATAAAATCGTGATCGGCCCCGCGCCAGGGCAGCCGGCCGATATCCGCGAAGCGGCGTTCGTCGAAAAAGGGGTTTGCCTCAATTCCGGCGAATTCGACGGGCTCGACTATGACCACGCCTTTGATGCCATGGCGGTAGCGCTCGAAAACAAAGGCGCGGGCCGCACGCGCATCAACTACCGGCTGCGGGACTGGGGCGTTTCGCGCCAACGCTACTGGGGCTGCCCGATCCCGTTCATATTCTGCGAGTCCTGCGGCGCGGTACCGGTTCCCGAGACTCAATTGCCCGTGGTGCTGCCCGAAGACCTTAAGCCCGACGGTTCGGGCAATCCCCTGGCGAAACTGCGTTCGTTCACCGAATGCACCTGCCCAACCTGCAGCATGCCGGCGCGCCGAGAGACCGACACCTTCGACACGTTTGTCGATTCGTCATGGTATTTCGCGCGCTTTGCCTGCGCCGATCAGAACCAGGCCATGCTCGATCAGCGCGCCGCGTACTGGATGCCGGTCGATCAGTACGTCGGCGGCATCGAGCACGCGATTCTGCATTTGTTGTATGCGCGTTTTTTCCAGAAAGCCATGCGCGATTGCGGATTGACCAAGGTCGGTGAACCGTTCACGAGATTGTTGAGCCAGGGCATGGTGCTCAAGGACGGCAGCAAGATGTCCAAATCCAAGGGCAATACGGTGGACCCCGAAGCGATCATCGCCGCGCACGGCGCCGACGCCGTGCGCCTGTTCATGATGTTTGCCTCGCCGCCGGAGCAAACCCTTGAGTGGAGCGAAGCCGGCATCGAGGGCGGCACGCGGTTTCTCAAGCGCCTGTGGAAACTCACGCTGCAGCACACGCAGGCGGGCCGCACCCCTGCGCTCGACAAAGCTGCACTGACGCCGGCGCAAAAAGACCTGCGCCGCAAGCTGCACGAGGCGCTGAAGAAAACCGCCGACGACTTCGGGCGTCGCCACAGCTACAACACCGCGATTGCATCCGCGATGGAATTGGTCAACGCGCTATACAAGTTCGAGGACCCTTCAATCAACGGCCGCGCGCTGATGCAAGAAGCGCTGGAGTCGCTGGTCGCCATGCTCTCGCCCATCACTCCGCACATCTGCCACGAATTGTGGAATGCGCTTGGCCATGCAACGCCGGTGATTGATGCGCGCTGGCCACTGCCCGATGCAGAAGCGCTGCTATCCGATACGATCACTCTGGTAGTGCAGGTCAACGGCAAGTTGCGCGCGAACATTCAGGTACCGGCCGGTGCCGACAACGATACGGTGATACAAGCCGCGCTCGCCGACGCCAATGTGTTGAAGTATGTCGCCGGCCTGACGTTGAAGAAAAAAATCGTTGTTCCGGGAAAACTGGTTAATCTGGTGGTGTGATGCGCACGCTCTGTCTGATGGTCCTTTTGCTAGTGACGGCCTGCGGCTTCCGGCTCGCCGGCAGCCGCCCGTTGCCGGACCCCTTGAGTCTGGTCTACATCGATGTGCTGACGCCTTACAGCGTGCGCGAGCCACCGATTGCCGATGCCCTGCGTTCGCGCATCAACCGGCGCGGCGGGCTGGTGACCGGCAACCCCAGCGAGGCGCGCGCGACTTTGCGTTTGTCGGGGCTGACTGAAAATCGCGTGGTGCTGTCCGTCGGGCAGGACGGCAAGGCGGTGGAATTCCGCTTGAGTGCCTCCGTGAACTATCAGCTGATCGGCACGCGACAGATGCTGGTGTCGCCAGATTCGATTTCGGTTTCGCGCGATTACAGTTTCAACGCGCAGCAGATTCTGGCCAAGGAAGCCGAGGAAGATCGCTTGCGTGCATTCATTCAGGAAGAAATGGCAGAGCTCATGATGCTGCGCCTGGAAACCCAGCTCAGGGCGCTTGAATTGCCTGCTGCGCCAGAACCACCAGTGGGTGTCGTACCGGTACCCTGACGCCCTCGCGCCGCAATCCGGCGGCCAGGTGCAGCGAACAGCCGACGTTGCTGCTGAGGATCAAATCCGGTCGAAGCGTTTTCACCGCCTCGATTTTCGGCGCCAGCAGCGCATCCGCCATTTGCGGCTGCGTCAGAAAATAACTGCCCGCCGCGCCACAGCAACCTTGAGTGGCGTCGAGCTCGATCACTTCCAGTCCCGGGATCTTTTGCAGCAACTGTCGTACTGCATCGTCCGCACGCAATACATTGCGCAGGGTGCACGGCGTGTGCAGCGCGACGAGGGCGCGCAAGGGCCGGAAGCGCAGGCTTGCCTGCCGGGCCAGCAACAGGCTGTGGATGTCACGCACATTCAATTCCGCGCTATCTGCCAGCTGCGCCGCACAGCCGCTGG
Source organism: uncultured Gammaproteobacteria bacterium (assembly GCA_963807375.1). GTDB lineage: Bacteria > Pseudomonadota > Gammaproteobacteria > Nevskiales > Nevskiaceae > JACPFV01. The sequence continues at coordinate 279,842 of CAWEBP010000003.1, read as the reverse complement.
CAAAGCTGGCCACGGTTTGGCAGCCGGCAAACGCCGACACATTGCGTCGCGTCATTGCCTGCGATTGTCCGGCCAGCCCGGCGTGCTGGTGCAGCGCGCCGCAGCAGCCTTGCAAACCGGGGATGTTGACGCGATAACCGCATAGTTTCAGCAGGGCGGTAGCGGCCTGCAGGGCGTCCGGTTCAATGGCACTGCCGGTGCAGCCTACGAACAGGCCGACTTCAGCCGCCTTCGAAGCAGTGTTGCTTGAGGGCTGGGGAAATCTCAGTGGCGGCAGGTACGACTCCAGGCGAGCGATCGGGCCGCGACCCAACAAGTGAAAACGCCGGATCAGCCAGGACATTCCCAATTTCTGATAAAGCCACAACAGCGTGAGGAGGCCGGTGCGCAGTGCGGGCATCGTCAATAAAGGCGCCAGCAGGCGCAGGCCCTGCACGCGCTGAGGCTTTGCATGCGCCAGCGCTTCACGACCGCGATCCATGATCCGGCCAAACGGCACTTTGGCGGGACACACAACCTCGCAGGCATTGCACGACAGGCAGCCGTCAACATGCTGTTCGAGCCGCGCCGTCAATGGAATTTTTTCCAACGCCCAGTTCTGCAACAGCGCGATGCGTCCGCGCGGCGATTCGCCCTCATCCCCGGTTTGCCGGTACGTCGGACAATGCGGCAGGCACAGCCCGCATTTGACGCATGTATCGGCGTCGCGCAACAACACGGTTTGCAGTGCGGTGGTCACTGTTACCATTCTGCCGCATGTATTACGACCGCCATGTTTTTTTCTGTTGTAACCAGCGCCCACCGGGTGACCGCACCTGCTGCAACGACAAGGGCGCCACCCGGTTGCGCGACTACGCCAAACGGAAGGTCAAAGCGCTGGGATTGGCGGGGCCGGGTAACGTGCGCATCAATCAGTCCGGCTGTCTCGACCGTTGTGAACTCGGACCCTGCGTGGTGGTCTACCCCGAAGGCGTCTGGTATTCATACCTCGATGAGGTCGACATCGACGAGATCGTCGAAAGCCACCTGCAGCGCGGACAAATCGTAGAGCGGCTTTTGATCAAAGCCTGATCAAAGTACCGGGCTTTCGATGTTGAGCGGCTGCTTGGTTTCGTCCACCACCGGCGGCAGGTCAAGCGGTTCGGGTTCCGGGGGCTTGGCGCCCTTGTCCTTGCCTTCAGTGATCCAGACCAGCATGTCGTAGAAGCTGCGGATATTGCCGACGTAGGTCATCGCCTCAAGCCCGCGCGCATAGCCGTATTTGGTTTTGCTGAACCACTTGTACTGGGTCAGCATGGGCAGCGATTTGCGTACGTCGAGCCAGCGGTTTGGATCCCCCTTTTGCGCGCGCGTCAGTTCGCGCGCATCCAGCAGGTGGCCGACGCCCATGTTGTAGGAGGCCAAGGTCATCCAGCTGCGGTCGGGCTCCTGAATCTCGGGTGGCAGCTGCGATTTCAGGTAGACCAGATAACGCGCCGCGCCGGCAATGCTCTGCGCCGGATCGAGCCGGTCCACCTTGAGAAAGTCCGCGGTGGCGGTGGTGATCTGCATGATGCCGCGCACCATCGTCGGACTGACGGCCGATGGATCCCAATGCGATTCCTGATAGCCGACCGCAGCGATCAGCCGCCAGTCGAGCCCCGTCTGCTCCCCGGCGGCTTCGAAAAACTTTCGGTACAGCGGTAATCGTGTGTTGACCTGGCTCGCCAGCGTGGCCGCGCTGTAAACGCTGACGTGGGCAATATGTCCAAAGTGCCGCTCATTAAGATTCGCCAGGTCTTTTTCGCCCAGCTTGTGGAGATAGTCGCTGGCGGTGGCGAGCAGGCTGTCGTCGCCGGCCGCCAGCGCCCAAGCCAGTTTTTGATCTTCGCCCGCAGCAAACGCGATGCGCAATTCGGGATGGTAACGCTGGGTAATCGCCACCATGTCCGACCCTGCCACGGTGTAGTCAATCAGACCCAACGCAACCCGATTGAGCAGTTCTTCGGCGTCTTCATCGTCAGATTCGACGGATTGCAGCGAAGCGTTTTGCGCCAATGGCTGTTGCAGTGGGCGCCGCAGGCCACTGCCGGCAGGAAACACCAGGCGCCCCTTGAGCTCGGACCAGTCCTTAGGTGCTTTCGTCTTCGGAACACCCTGCCGGTAAACGAGTTGCGGCTGCGTATGCCTTACCGCTTGCGTATAGCGGATGGCCCTGTTGCCAGGATCGATGGCAAGCGCGGCGGCGCCCAGATGGGCATGGCCATTGGCCACCTCGCGCAGAACCGCGGCGCGCGACTCGACCACCAGGATCTCAAGCCGAACGCCCAAGTCGTCTGCATAACCGCGTACGAGGTCGTATTCAAACCCGGTAGGTCCGGAAGACCCTACGTAATAGGTCGTCGGGCTGTTGACTGTCGCAACGCGCAACACCCCCAGAGTTTTAACCCGCTGCAATACCGGTACCGCCGGCGAACAGGTGGAGAGCGTAACCAACGTTGCAAAGGCCAGCGCGAATAACGCAAAGGCCAAAGATTGAGCGCGCGTCGGCGTGCTCATTTAGAATGCCGTCGCCGGAGAGGTGGCAGAGTGGTCTAATGCGGCGGTCTCGAAAGCCGTTGAACCGCAAGGTTCCGGGGGTTCGAATCCCTCCCTCTCCGCCAAATTTTTTCCCGAGTGCCATTGGCCCTCGGCGCAAGACTGCAACCAACGTAGAGGTGTGCTGGGATTCGAAGGGTGCGCCACGGAGGGCGCACCCCGGCGAATGGGGCGAGGCGAGGACCGCCGAGCTCGCATGAGGAATCCCTCCCTCTCCGCCAATTTTTTACACATGGCCCATTGTATGACCGCCAAGCCTCGACTTTATCGCGTCAGTTTCCAGAACCAGGGTCAGGTTTACGAGGTGTACTGCAAGCAGGTCAGTCACGGCGGGTTGCTGGGATTCATCGAACTGGAGCAGCTGGTGTTTGGTGAAAAAACCAGCATCGTGGTGGACCCGGGCGAGGAGAAGCTCAAGACCGAGTTCGCCCATGTTGCTCGGACTTTCATACCCGTACACCAGGTGATCCGGGTCGACGAGGTCAGCAAGCCCGGCCTCGCGCGCATCCTGGCGATTACCGGCGAGGCCGGTTCCAAGGTCACGCCGTTTCCCGTTTTCACAGCCGGTGGCGAACACAAAAAGTGATGCGTTTTGCCTCGCTGGGCAGCGGTAGCAAGGGCAATTGCGCCCTGATCCAGGTCGGCGACACGCTGATCATGCTGGACTGCGGATTCCAGATTGTGCAGGCAGAAGCGCGTCTGGCGCGGTTGGGCGTTTGCGCGGACGATCTCGATGCGATCCTCGTCACCCACGAGCACGGCGACCATCTCAATGGCGTGGCCAAGCTGGCACGCAAGCACCACATCCCGGTGTGGATGACGCCCGGCACGTTTGCCTGCTGGCGCGATTCCGTGGTGCCGCGGGTTCACAACCTCAGTCCCCACGATGTTTTCCGGATTGGTGACATCGAAGTGCGTCCGTTTCCGGTGCCGCACGACGCCCGTGAGCCTTGCCACTATGTATTCAGCGACGGGTCCCGCCGCCTCGGTACGTTGTCGGACGCAGGTCACGTCACGCCGCACATGCGCGAAAGCCTCAGCGGCTGCGACGCGTTGATGCTCGAATTCAATTACGACGAAAAAATGCTGCGCGAAGGCCCCTACCATCGCCAGCTCAAGGAGCGCGTCGGCGGCGATCTGGGGCATTTGTCGAACGCGCAGGCCGCGGGCCTGCTCGCCACGGTGGATTGCTCACGGTTGAAGCATTTGTTGCTCACCCATTTGTCCGAGGTCAACAACACGCCGCAGCTGGCTCGCGGTGCGGCCTGCGAGGCGATGCGCTGCGACGAGCCGTGGATGGTATGCGCGGACCAGGCCGAAGGTTTTCCCTGGCGTGAAATCAACTGATGGTTCGACTACTGGTCGGGGAGGAACACCGCTCGGCATTCCGCAATGAGCGCTTGCGCAGCCGCCTGTCTCCAGGGGTGCCGGGCCTTGATTCCTTGCGCGTGTTCGATCTGTTTTTGTGTGCGGTCGAAAACGTTTCCGATGTTGATTTGCGGCGGCTGCTTGGGGACGGACCGGCGGTCTTGCCGCCTGCGGACGCGACCATTTATGTCGTGCCGCGGCTCGGCACACTGTCGCCCTGGGCAGCAAGGCCACCGACATCGCGCGGGTCTGCGGACTGGCAGGCGTTAAGCGGCATCGAACTGGGCCGCGCCATATTGTTGCAAGGGGTGCGCCAGCTGCCCACGACCGCCTATGCCGAGCTGCATGACCCGATGATGGAGTCGGTGCTGACCGATGCCGCGCAGCTTCAGCATGTGTTCGACCAGCCGCCACGGCGCAGGCTGCGCCCGGTGGACGTCCTCGCGGGGGCGCATCCAGGCGCTCGAGACGGCCAACAAGGGTTGGGGCCTGGCGCTGTCCGACGACGAAATCGCCTACCTCGCCGAGCACTGCGCAGCAAGTCGGGCAAGAATCCGACCGACGCCGAGCTGATGATGTTCGCGCAGGTCAACAGCGAGCACTGCCGCCACAAGATTTTCAACGCCGAGTTCACCGTGGACGGCATGGCGCAGCCGCAGTCGCTGTTCGGCATGATCAAGCTGACGCATCGAGCCTCGCCCGCAGGGCGTGCTGTCGGCGTACAAGGACAACGCCGCGGTGGTCGAGGGCCATCGAGCCGCACGCTTCTTCGCCGATCCCGATCAGGTGTGGCGCCGGCACGTCGAGCCGGTGCACATGCTGATGAAGGTGGAGACGCACAACCATCCGACCGGCATCTCGCCGCATCCCGGCGCCGGCACCGGCGCCGGCGGCGAGATCCGCGACGAGGCCGCCACCGGGCGCGGCGCGCAAGCCCAAGGCGGGACTGTGCGGCTTCACCGTCAGCCAACCTGCGCATCCCGGATTTCGCGCAGCCCTGGGAGACGGATCTGGGCCGGCCGCCGCGCATGGCCAGCGCGCTGCAGATCATGCTCGAAGGCCCGATCGGCGCGGCGGCCTACAACAACGAATTCGGCCGGCCGAATCTCACCGGCTATTTCCGCACGCTTCGAGATGCAGACCGCCGACGGCCGCAACCGCGGCTACCACAAGCCGATCATGATCGCCGGCGGCTTCGGCAACATCCGCGCCGAGCACGTCGAGAAGCGTGAGGTGATCGAGGGCGCGCAACTGGTCGTGCTCGGCGGCCCGGCGATGCTGATCGGCCTCGGCGGCGGCGCCGCCTCGTCGATGGCCACCGGGCGCCAGCAGCGCCGACCTCGACTTCGCCTCGGTGCAGCGCGCCAATCCCGAGCTCGCAGCGCCGCTGCCAGGAAGTGATCGACGCCTGCTGGGCGCTGGGCGAAAGGCAATCCGATCCTGTCGATCCACGACGTCGGCGCCGGCGGCCTGTCCAACGCGTTGCCCGAACTGGTGCATGCCGACGGCCGCGGCGGGCATTTTCAGCTGCGCGACGTGCAGAGCGCCGATCCCGGCGCTGTCGCCGATGGAGATCTGGTGCAACGAATCGCAGGAGCGCTACGTGCTGGCGGTGCGGCCCGAGTCGGCTCGCCGTGCTGGAGCAATCTGTGCGCGCGCGAGCGCTGCCCGTTTGCGGTGGTCGGCACCGCCACCGCCGAGCGCAACAGCTCGTCGTTGAGGATTCGCTGGACCGAAACCGCCCGGTCGACATGCCGATGCCGGTGCTGCTCGGCAAGACCGCCGCGCATGCAGCGCAGCACGCGCGCGTGCGCAGACCGTGTCCGCGCCGTTCGATGCCGACGAAGCATCGACATTGCACGATGCCGTTCGACGCGCGTGCTGCGTCTGCCCGGTGTTGCCGCGCAAGAATTTCCTCATCACGATCGGCGATCGCACCGTCGGCGGCCTGACCGTGCGCGACCAGATGGTCGGCCCCTGGCAGGTGCCGGTGGCCGATTGCGCAGTGACCGCTACCGGCTTCGAGGCCACCACCGGCGAGGCCATGAGCATGGGCGAGCGCCCGCCGCTGGCGCTGCTCGACGCGCCGGCCTCCGGCCGCATGGCGGTGGGCGAGGCGCTCACCAACATCGCCGCCGCGCGCATCGGCAAGCTCTCCGACGTGCGCCTGTCCGCCAACTGGATGGCCGCCTGCGGCCAGGGCGACGAGGACGCGCGCCTGTTCGATACCGTGCGTGCCGTCGGCGCGGAGTTGTGTCCGGCACTTGGCATCGCGATCCCGGTCGGCAAGGATTCGCTGTCGATGAAGACCGTCTGGATGCAGAACGGCCAGGCCCGGATGCAAACCGCGCCGCTGTCGCTGGTGGTCTCGGCGTTCGCGCCGGTGGCCGATGTGCGCGCCAGCCTGACGCCGCAGCTGCGCACCGACGCCGGCGATACGCGCCTGCTGCTGGTGGATCTGGGCAACGGCCGCAATCGTCTGGGCGGCTTCCGCGCTGGCGCAGGTTTACGGGCAGGTCGTTTTCCGGCACGCCCGACCTCGAAGACGCCGAACAGCTCAAGGCGGCGTTCGAGTTGGTGCAGAGCTCAACGCAGGATGGCCGCGTGCTGGCTTATCACGACCGATCCGATGGCGGACTGTTTGTCGACGGTCTGCGAGATGGCATTCGCCGGACACTGCGGCGTGAACATCCGTCTGGAATCGCTCGGTGCCTTGCCGGTGGCGGCGCTGTTCAGCGAAGAACTCGGGCTTGGTGCTGCAGGTGCGTGCCGCCGATGCCGAGTCCGTCCTGGCGCTTGCGCGACGACGCGGGCCTGCGAGCGCATGAAATTGGCGCGCCCACGACCGATGACCAGGTGCGCTTTTCTTCCGCTGGCCGCGAGTCCTTCACGCAATCGCGCGAGCAGTTGCAAAAGATCTGGAGCCAGACCAGTTACCGCATCGCGCGCTTGCGCGACAACCCGGACTGCGCCGAGGAAGAGTTCGCGTCGGCGGGTGCGCAAGACGACCCGGGCCTGGGTGTTGCCCTGTCTTTTACGCCCGCCGCGTTCCCGTTTTCCATCAGTTGGGTCGCGACCCAAGCGTGGCGATCCTGCGCGAGCAGGGTGTCAACGGCCAGGTCGAAATGGCCTATGCCTTCCACGCCGCCGGCTTTGAATCGGTGGACGTGCACATGACCGACATACTCGAAGGTCGCGTGAAGCTCACGGATTTTCGCGGGCTTGTCGCCTGCGGCGGATTTTCCTACGGCGACGTGCTCGGCGCCGGCCAGGGCTGGGCCAAAACCATCCTGTTCAATCCGCGGGCGCGCGATGAGTTTCAGTCATTTCTCGCGCGTCCCGATCGTTTCGCGCTCGGCGTCTGCAACGGCTGCCAGATGTTCGCCGCGCTCAAGGACATCGTGCCGGGCGCAACACATTGGCCGATGTTCCGCCGCAACCGCAGTGAGCAATTCGAAGCGCGCTGGACCCTGGTGGAAATTCTGCCATCCAAATCGCTGTTCTTTGCCGGCATGGCGGGCTCGCGCCTGCCGATTGCGGTGGCGCACGGCGAAGGACGCGCCGTATTCAGCACTCCGGCCGACCTGGCGGCCCTGCAAAACCACAGCAGGTGGCGATGCGCTTCGTCGACCCGCAAGGGCGGGGTGGCGCAGCGCTATCCCGCAAAATCCGAACGGCTCGCCCGAGGGCGTGACGGCACTGTGCAATACCGATGGACGCGTGACGATCCTGATGCCGCATCCGGAGCGCACCATTGCCGGCACCACCGGTTCATGGTGGCCGCAGAAATGGGACGACAAGACGCCGTGGTTCGAGATGTTCGCCAATGCGCGCACGTGGGTGAATTGAGCAAAGCCGCGCTATACGCCGGCCTTGTCGGGCAGGCGAGGGCGTTGATTGGCGACGAGCGTGACCCGATAGCCAACGCGGCCAACCTGTGTGCGCTCATCTGGCACGCACTGCCGGACCTGAATTGGGCCGGGTTCTACCTGTTCGATGGCCACGAACTGGTGCTGGGGCCGTTTCAGGGAAAGCCGGCGTGCATCCGCATTGCCTTGGGCAAGGGCGTCTGCGGCACGGCCGCACAAACTCGTAAAACCGTGATTGTGAAGAATGTTCATGAATTCCCCGGTCACATCGCCTGTGACACCGCGTCGAATTCCGAAGTGGTGGTGCCACTGATGCGGGAGACGAAGCTGCTCGGGGTGCTGGACCTCGACAGCCCGAAACTGGCGCGCTTCGATGCCGATGATGCGGCCGGTCTCGAGAAGCTCGCGGCTATCTGGACCAAAGCTCCTTGAGGCGCTTGTCGCGGCCGCAGCCGCTCCTGTACCACTTGTAGCGAACCGGATTTTTCTTGTAGTAATCCTGGTGGTAGTCCTCGGCGGGCCAGAAATGGGTCGCCGCGATGATCTGCGTCTGTATAGGCAGCTTGAGTGCGCCGGATTTTTCCAGTGCCGCCTTGCTCGCTTGCGCCAGTTTTTTCTGCTCGTCGTCGAGGTAGAAAATCGCGCTGCGGTATTGCGCCCCGGTGTCGCAAAACTGGCGATCTTTGACCGTCGGGTCAATGGTGCGCCAGTAATGTTCGAGCAATTGCGCGTAACTGACGGCATTGGCGTCGAAATTTATTTGTACCGCTTCGACGTGGCTGGTGGCGTGGGATGAAACCTGCTCGTACGTCGGGTTTTTTTCCTTGCCGCCGATATAGCCTGATTGCGCGCTGATCACGCCCGGGACTTTTTCAAAGTCTGCTTCGGTGCACCAGAAGCAGCCGCCGGCAAATACGGCGGTCTGCAGCTTTTTTTCCGGGGCCGCCGCTATGGCCAACACGCTCGAGATCAAAGCCAGCACGGACAGCGTAATTTTCACGTGCGCAGCCCCGGCAGTGGCTCGCCCTCGGCGACAAACATCAGCGCCAGGCCGTTATTGCAATAGCGCAGGCCCGTGGGCGGCGGGCCGTCGTCGAAGACGTGGCCCTGATGGCCGCCGCAGCGCACACAGTGGTACTCCGTGCGCGGAAACACGATTTTGTAATCGGTCTTGGTGGCAACATGGCCCGGAATCGGGTCAAAGAAACTCGGCCAGCCGGTGCCGCTTTCGAACTTCTTCGATGAATCAAACAGCGGCAGGTAGCACGCGGCGCAGACAAACAAGCCCTTGCGTTTTTCTTTGTTCAGCGAACTGCTGTGCGGACGCTCGGTGTCTTCTTCGAACAGCACCCGGTAGGCGTCCTGGGGCAGTAGTTTTTGCCACTCGGCGTCGCTTTTTTTGAGGGGTGAGATTTCGGGCCTGGTGGACGGCGGGGCGGCGCCTACGGTGCCGGCCGCGGCAAGGCCGAGCACGCTGTGCAGAAAATTGCGACGGGTCATGGGGGCTCTCGGTTACGCGGGTTGGACGCCAGTCTTGCGCCGGAGTTCCGCATTATCATTGGCTACCCGTTCATGATTCGTGTTCAAAACCCCGGAGTTTGTATGCGCGTTCTCGTCTTGATGCTCGCCCTGATCTCGTCCGTTGCCTTCGCCGCCGAAGGCATGTGGACGCTCGACAATCTGCCGGTCGCGCAAATGAAGAAGCAGTACTCATTCGCCCCGGATAGGGCCTGGGCCGAGCATGTGATGAAAGGTTCGCTGCGTATCGCTGGCGGCTGCTCGGCCTCGTTCGTGTCCAAGGATGGGCTGGTGCTGACCAATCACCATTGCATCAACGAATGCGTGCAGCAGCTCTCGACGAGCGGCCGCGACTACATCCGCGAGGGCTTTCTGGCCCAGTCCCGCGAGCAGGAGGCGCGCTGCCCCGAGATCGAACTGAACCGTCTGGAATCCATCATCGACATCACCCCGGTCATGAAGAAGGCCCTGGCCGGCAAGAGCGGCGCGTCATTCACCGCCGCGCGAAAAGCGCAGAAAGCCAGGCTCGAATCGGCCTGCGTCGGCGATGACAAGGACAGTGCGCGTTGTGACGTGGTCGAGCTCTACCACGGGGGCAGCTACGCGATGTACAAGTACCGCCGTTTTCAGGACGTGCGGCTGGTGTTTGCGCCCGAAATCGGCGCGGCGTTCTTCGGCGGCGACCCCGACAACTTCAATTTTCCGCGCTTCAACCTCGACGTGGGCGTGCTGCGCGCCTATGAAGATGACGAACCGGCGGACGTTGAAGATTACTTTCCGTTGAATGGTGCGGGCGCAAAGCCCGGCGAACTGACCTTGATCACCGGCCATCCTGGTTCCACCCAGCGCCAGCTCACGGTGGCGCAGCTTGAATCGATCCGCGACTTCCTGCAGCCGTCGCGCCTGTTCGAGCTTTCCGAGTTGCGCGGCCTGCTGACGCGGTTTTCCGCCGAAAGTGAAGAGCACGCGCGCATTGCGCAGAACGACCTGTTCGGGGTCGAAAACAGCCTGAAGGCGCGCAAAGGCATGCTGGAGGCGCTGCAGGACCCGGAAGTATTCGCCTTCAAACGCAAGCAGGAGAGCGACCTGCGCGGGTTCGTCGGCAAAAATAAGTCGCGCAAGGCGCAGTTCGGCAAAGCCTGGGACGAAATCGCCGCGGCGCAGAAGACCTTGCGCGAGATTTATCCGCGCTACCGGCGGCTTGAAGCCACCAGTTTCAGCAACCGCTATTTCGATATTGCGCGCAAGCTCGTGCGTGGCGCCGCCGAGCGCGAAAAGCCCAATGCCGAACGGCTCGAGGAATTCACCGACGCCGCGCTGCCGAGCCTGACCCAGGACCTGTTCTCGACCGCGCCGGTTGAGCCGGAACTCGAGGCGCTCAAGTTCACCTGGGCGCTGACCAAGCTGCGAGAAGTTTTGAGCCAGGACGACGAAACCGTGCAGCAGGTGTTGACCGACGAGTCGCCGGCGCAAATGTCGGCACGTTTGATCAAAACGACCCAGCTGGCCAACGTGGATGAACGCAAGCGCCTGTGGGAAGGCGGCAGGGCGGCGATCGAGCAATCCAGCGACCCCTTCATTCAGCTCGCTGCCGCGATCGATGAAGAAGCCCGCGCCGTGCGCAGACGTTACGAGGATGAGATCAAGGCGGTCGAAGAAAAGAACGCCGAAAAAATCGCCGCCGCGCAATTCGCGATGCAAGGCACCGGGACCTATCCTGATGCGACCTTTACCCTGCGCCTGTCTTACGGTGAAGTGAAGGGCTGGAACCAAAACGGCAAGGACATTGAACCCTACACCACGATGGGCGACGGTTTTGACCGCGCCACCGGTTCCGATCCGTTCCGCTGGCCGGAATCCTGGATTAAGGCCAAGGATCAGATCAACGCCGGGCAGCGTTTCAACTTCATCACCACCAACGACATCATCGGCGGCAACTCCGGAAGCCCGGTGATCAACCGCAAGGCGGAAGTTGTCGGCCTGGTGTTCGACGGCAACATCCGCTCGCTCGGGGGCGCTTACTGGTTCGACGAGCGCGTCAATCGCGCGGTCGCCGTGCATGCCGGCGCCATTCTCGAAGCCCTGCGAAAAATCTACGGTGCCGACGCCCTTGCGGATGAGATGGAGGGTAAAGGCGAGACGAAGTGAGGGCCAAAAAGGGCCTACCCGCTTGCGCCGTTACAGGCGTGTTTTACTCGATATTCGAAAAACCCATGGTACTGTTTTAGTACCATGGTTTTTCTCAAAGGACCTTGGGGAGCACTAAAGGGCCCCAAGCGGGTCGTCAGTTTCCCGGCAGCATCCGGCGCAACACGCCATCCTTTCTGACGAAATGGTGATACAGCGCCATCGTCAGGTGGCCGGCGACCAGCACTAGCAGGGTCCACGCCATGAACTTGTGCGCACCCTCGAGGATTTCGCCCAACTCGGGATTCTTGGCGACCAGCGCCGGCAATTCCCAAAGGCCCACGAAATAAACTTCGCGGCCCTTGGCCGACGACATCGCCCAGCCGGACAGCGGCTGCGCCAGCATCAGCACATAGAACGCAAAATGGACCAGGCGCGCCGCGCGCTGCACTAACGGATTCATGTCGCCGGGCAGCGCCGGCGCGGGATGCGTGGCGCGCCAGACGATGCGCAGTAAAACCAACAGCAGCACCAGCGTGCCGATCGCCTTGTGCACGCCGAACATCTCGGCGCGCTCGGGGGTGCCCCTCACCGTGAATTCGTGAGCGTAGTAGCCCACGCCCCAGGCGGCAACGATGACGGCCGCCATCAACCAGTGCAGCCACTTGGCAACCGGGGTGTAGGACTTCGCCTCTATATCCATAGTTAGTTGGTGCTCCTGCGAAAGACTGAAAAAGCGTCGCCAATCGGCGTCACGCTGTCGCCCACAATGCCTTTTTCGGTGATGAGAATATCGTCCGCCGCGAACAGCGGCGGGCGCCCCACCATGACTTGCGAGGGAAACTCGAAGCTCAGCGGGTCGGTTTGCGCGATTACGGTGCCATCCAGCCCGACCTGTGCAATCACGCCGTTGCTGTAAAGCGAAACCAAAAGGGTGTCGCCGGCGACGCTGAGATCGTCGGTCAGACCCATCAGGCTCGCCAGCGGGGCGGGGACCCCCGGCGAGTCGTCGCTGTTGATTTCGATGCGCAGCACTTCACCGAGCGTCGGCGGCAACGGCTTGCCATTGGTGACATACAGCGTGCGGCCGATGCGTGCGATGCCATTGGGGAACGACTGTGGCAGCACCAGCCAGTCGGTCTGCTCGGTCACCTTCATCGGGTCGGCGGGGTCAAAGCGCAGGCGCACGATCTTGGGGTCGGGCAGGCCGTTGGTGGGAATCGGTCCGTTGACGATGTAGATCTCGCCATTGGGCCCTGCGCTCATACCGTTGGGGATGCCAAGACCCAGCGCGTGGATCGGCGCCAGCGCCGGTGTAACCGTCAGCCGTGCCGCGTAAAGGCTGCGGTCGGTAAAGCAGTTGACGTAAAGCACGTCGCCGCGTTGCGCCATGCCGCCAAAGTTGCCGCTGCCGCTAAAGATCGGCGTCGCGGTGTAATCATCCCCCTCTTTTTTAATCTCGAAGACATTGGTGCCGCCGGAGACAAACAAGCGGTTGTCGTCGGTGAAAAAAATGTTCTCGGCATCGGGGATGGTCAGCAAAACGGTCTTGCTGCCGCAGACGGAATCCACGCATAACGTGGCGGGTGGTGTACCGCCATTGGGCGCAGAGCCCTGGTCGCTGTCGCTGCAGGCAACGAGCGCAAGCCCCAGCAGTGGGAGCCAGCGGATCACAGCATTTCCAGCGCCAGGGCCACCGCCTCACCGCCGCCGATGCACAGCGTTGCCACACCCCGCCGGCCGCCAGTTTTCTTCAGCGCGCCGATCAGCGTGGCGGTGATGCGTGCGCCGGAAGCGCCGATCGGATGGCCCAGCGCGCAGGCGCCGCCGTGGAGGTTGACCTTGCCGTGCGGCAATTGGTGATCCTTCATCGCCGCCATGGTCACCACCGCAAACGCCTCGTTGATCTCCCAGAGGTCCACGTCGCTGGTTTTCCAGCCGCATTTTTCCAGCAGTGCGGTGATGGCGAATACCGGCGCAATGGTGAATTCACCCGGTAGCCGGGAATGCGTGACATGACCGACGATTTTGGCCAGCGGTGCAATGCCGCGCCGGGCCGCTTCAGACTGCAACATCAGCGTCACCGCGGCGGCACCGTCGGAAATCGAACTGGCGTTGGCGGCAGTGACGGTGCCGTCTTTCTTGAATGCCGGCTTGAGTGACGGGATCTTCTCGGGCCTCGCCTTCATCGGCCCTTCGTCGTGCACGATCTTTTCCGCACCGGACTTGCCGATGTGCTCCAGCGGCGTGACCTCAAAGGCGAAGCTGCCATCCTCGTTGGCCTGTTTGGCGCGCGCCAGCGACATTACCGCGAAGTCGTCCTGCTGCTGACGGGTGAAGCCGTATTTTTCCGCAGTGCGTTCGGCATACACCCCCATTGGCGTGCGTTTTTCGTAGGCATCCTCGAGGCCGTCGAGCGCCATGTGGTCGAGCAGTTCGCCGTGGCCGTAGCGGTAGCCGCCGCGTGCTTTCAACAGCAAGTGCGGCGCATTGGTCATGGACTCCATGCCACCGGCGACCATGACTTTATTCGTTCCCGCCTTGAGCAGATCGTGCGCCAGCATGATCGCCTTCAGACCCGAGCCGCACATTTTGTTGATCGTGGTGGCGCCCGTGGAGTCGGGCAGGCGCGCACCGAGCGCTGCCTGACGTGCCGGGGCTTGACCCTGACCCGCCGGCAGCACGCAACCCATGATCACCTCATCCACATCGGTGGTTTTAAGGTTGGCGCGCTCGACGGCGGCCTTGATCGCGGCGGCGCCCAGTTGCGGGGCGGTGAAAGATGCCAGTGCGCCCTGCATGGCGCCCATGGGCGTGCGGGCGACCGAAGTGATGACGACGGGATCAGACGTGGACATGACGAACTCCAAATGGGAACAGGACTCCCGCCTTCGCGGGAATGACGTAAACCGTTAAAGCAACTTTTTCTCGCGTAGCGAATCCTTGAAGAAGGCATAGAAAATCGGCGCGGCGATCAGCCCGGCGATGCCGAACGCGGCCTCCATGATCAACATCGCCACCAGCAGCTCCCAGGCGCGGGCGCGGATATGCGAGCCGACGATGCGCGCGTTGAGAAAATATTCGAGCTTGTGGATCACCACCAGATAACCCAGCGAGACCAGCGCGATCAGCAGTGAATTGCTCAGGCTCACCACGAAAATCGCGGTGTTTGACACCAGGTTGCCGAGTATCGGAATCAGCCCGCACACGAACGTGACCGCCACCAAGAGGCCGCGGAACGGCAGTTCGATGCCAAAGGCCGGCAAAATCCAACTCAGGTAGATCCAGGTGAAAAACGTGTTGATCGCCGAAATCCAGAATTGCGCGAATACCACGTTGCGAAATGCGTTCGACAGCCGGCCGGCCTGCTCGGTAATGGCGGCGGCGAGTGGCGGTTGCGCGGCCAATGGTGCGGCCAATTGCAGCGACACCAACGCGCCGGCGACCATGCCGATCAGGAACTGCGCCAACCCGCGTCCAAACTCGGCCCCAGCGATCTGCAGGAAGCCCGCATTGCGGCGCAGCCACTCGACCAGGGCGGTGCGCAGTTCATCGGCGGTATCGGGCAGGTAAACCAGCACCCATTCCGGCAACTGGTGGCGCGAGTTTTCAATGATCAGCGCCATACGCTCGAACAACGCGGGAACGCTTTCACCGCTATTGCGCAGCAGGCCAGCGAAGCTGGCGATGACCGTGGCCAGCATGGTGATGACGCCAATCGCGATCAGCGAAACGGCGATCAGTCGAGGCCCGGACACGCCCAGCCCGCGCACGTGCAGCCAGGGCGCGAGCGCCTTGACCACTTCGAACACCAGCAGGCTGGCGAGCAGCGCCGGCAGCAACTTCAGTTTCAACACCAGAATCAAAAAACAGCCGGCGAACAGCCAGGTCAGGTAATCGCGCGCCGTCAGATGTACGGCGTTAGGGTCGGACGGCGTTGTGAGATTCATGTGCACAAAGCATAGCAAGCGCTTGTGTCAACGCGGCTCGCCCTGCGCCGTTGAACCCAGGCAACCCCACGAACAGGAGTCACACATGAAACGCGTTTTGTTTGCTCTGCTGCTTACCGCTGCGGCGCTCCCCGCCTCGGCGGCTTCGGTCGGCATCTCGATAGGCTTGCCCGGGTTCAATCTGCATTTGGGCGAGCGTGACTACTATCGGCCGCGCCCGATTTACCATCGCCCGTACGTGGTTTACCCCGCGCCCGTGGTTTACGGCTATGCGCCGGCATACACCTACCGGGGTCGTCCACACTACCGGCAGGATCACCGGCATCGTTTGGGCCACCCGCATCGCGACTATCGACGCGACCACCGCGATGATCGCGACGACCGTGATCACCGTTCCGGCAGACGTTGATACGGTTTCTGTGCGTAATCGCACAGACCCTCAAGTTTTACGGGGATTACATGAATACACGGACCGGCGCGGTGGGTGAGCGCCGGTTCTCCCTTACTAAAACAAGAGGAAATCACTATGAAAAAACTTCTGCTTGCGGCAACGGCCGCCACCCTGGCCACGGCTTTCGTACCGGCCTTCGCCGATCACCAGCGTCACAGCGTTTACGGCCACGGCACGTCGAGTCATGTCGGTCATTCGGACTATTACGGCCAGATCGACCCGGGTCATCACCAGCCTCGCGTGATTTATTCCGAGCCGGTGTACATACGGCCTGTTCCCTACGCTTACGGCTCCGAGCCGGTTTACCTGCGCGTACGCCCGGGCCAGGAAGCGAACTGGTCGCGGAATTGCTGGGATTACAACGCCTGCGACCGGCCGGTTTATTTCGTGCAGGACCGCTGGTACACCGACACCTACGTGACGGCGCGTAATACACGCGAACTAAACGATGGGCGCGAAGGCAATCCGACGCGAGGCCCGTCGAAAGCCGGCAAGCAGGGCATGAAGAAACAGCGCCCGGCGGTCAGCGAGTAGTTGTTGCAGGCTGTCCTACAAAACAATATGGCCCGGCTCGCCTCCCAATGAGGTGAGCCGGGGTTGCGATAACGGTGTGTGTCAACGAACGGCTACTCTGTTCGTTATTGATGTCGAATACTGAAACTATCAGGAGTCCAACCATGAAACGCTTAATACTCGCCGCATCACTCGCTGTTGCATCGCTGCCCGCATTCGCCCAAGTCAGTGGAACGATCAGCATCGGTCAGCCCGGCTTTTACGGTCAGATTGATATCGGTGACTATCCAGCGCCGCGGTATTACAACCCGCAGCCGATCGTCATTGAACGGGTGGTGGTGGCCGAGCCGGTGTATCTGCGCGTACCGCCGGGACACCGCAAGAACTGGGCTAAGCATTGTTACAAGTACAACGCCTGCGGCCGCCAGACCTATTTCGTGCAGGACAGCTGGTACAACACCGTTTATGTCCCGCAGTACCGTGAGCGCCACCGCGACCACGACAATAATGGACATGGCCACGACAAGCACCATGGCAAGGGTCACGGCAAGAAACACAAAAAGGACTGAATCTTTTTAAAGCGGCTGCCGTAAATCCAAGGTGAGCGGGAAGTCCGCGTTGGGGCGTTCTTCCGGCGGTTGATACATGCCCGGTGTATGCCCGCGTGGCTCGAAGCGCGACAGCCGGCGCGCTTCGGCTTCATAGGCGTTGACCGGAAAGGTCTCCGAGTTGCGGCCGCCAGGATGTGCCACGTGGTAGGTGAAGCCCGCGACAGCGCGCCGGTTCCAGGTGTCGTAAAGATCAAAGCACAGCGGCGTGTGCGTACCGATGGTTGGATGCAGGCAGCTGTACGGATGCCACGCGCGGTAGCGCACGCCACTCACATAATCACCCTGGCTGCCCGTATTCGTCAGTGGTAAGGGGCGGCCGTTGCAGGCCACCCGGTAGCGCGAGGCATTCAGATTTCGCGCCTTTAATTGCACGCGTTCGAGGGAAGAATCGACATAGCGCGCGGTACCGCTGCTGCCCGGTTCCTCACCCAGTACCGGCCACGGCTCCAGCGCGTGGCGCAATTCCAGTTCCATGTCTTGATATTGAATCGCGCCGTGGCGCGGAAAGCGAAACTCGAAGTGGGCGCCAAACCATTCGCGCTTGAACGGGTAGCCCGCGGCGCGTAACTCGTCGAGCACTTCGCAAAAATCCTGCCAGACGAATTCCGGCAGCATGAAGCGATCATGCAGTTGCGTGTTCCATTTCGTCAGCTTGTGCGTGTACGGGGTGTCCCAGAACCGTGCGATCAGTCCGCGCAGCACCAGCAGTTGGGCCAGGCTCATGCGCGCGTGCGGCGGCATTTCGAAGGCGCGGAATTCGACCAGCCCCAGGCGTCCGGTCGCGCTGTCCGGTGAATAAAGCTTGTCGATGCAGATTTCAGAACGGTGGGTGTTGCCCGCCAGATCGGTGAGCAGGTGGCGCAGCACCCGGTCCACCAGCCAGGGCGGAAAACCACTGGCGCCTTTGGCCGGCAATTGCGACAAGGCCAATTCCAGCTCGTACAGCTGGGTGTCGCGCGCCTCGTCCACACGCGGGTGCTGCGACGTCGGGCCGATAAACAAGCCGGAGAACAGGTAACTGAGCGACGGATGGTTCTGCCAGTAGCGGATCAGCGAGCCGAGCAAGTCGGGGCGGCGCAGAAACGGCGAGTCCAGCGGCGTCGCGCCGCCGACCACGATGTGATTGCCACCGCCAGTGCCGGTGCTGCGGCCGTCGGCCTGAAACTTTTCGGTGCCCAGTCGCGCCGCGCGCGCCTCTTCGTAAAACGCCAGCGTGTTGTCGCGCAATTCGCTCCAGGAGTGCGCGGGGTGCACGTTGACCTCGATCACGCCGGGGTCGGGCGTAACCTTGATCAGGTTCAAGCGCATGTCGGGCGGCGGCGAATAGCCCTCGATGCGCACCGGCACGTTGGTGGTTTTAGCGACCTCTTCGATCGCCGCCACCAGATCCAGATAATCCTCGGTGCATTCCACCGGCGGCAAGAACACGTTGAGGAAGCCCTCGCGGGGCTCGACCGCCATCGCGGTGCGCACATGCCTTGTCTCATCCTTCGCCCGCGTGCGTGGCCGCGCCGGCGCGGCCGCGTTTGAGATGCGCTCGCTGCTGGCAGCGGTTGCGACTGCAGGCTCGGGTCCGCCACGAAAATCTGCGGATAGGCTTCGGGTGCGATCCACGGCAGTGCTTCCAGTGGCAGGCGCAGGCCAACAGGAGAGTCGCCGGGAATCAGAAACAACTTTCCCTGTCGGGTGACCCAGCGCTCGCTGATCCACGCGGCCTGGGCCTGCCAGCGCTGCACCGGCAACACAAAACCCTTGGGCGTTTCCAGTCCGCGCTCGAACACCTGCGCCAGCCGCGCGCGCTCTTCGGCGTCGCGCAATTTGCTGTCGAGCGGCGTTGCGTTGTGCGGCAGCTGCCGCTCCTTGTGCAGGTAGTGATAGACGTCTTCGAACGCGGGCAGCACGTTGGCCGGGTCCACGTCCAGGCGCTTGGCGACGCCGAGCAAAAAACGTTCGGCCTGGACCGGTGTCAGCGGCTGTTTCGAGGGGCGTGCTGGCGGCAGGTTCCACAGCGGCCTTGCCGTCACCGCGCCAGTACAGCGAATACGCCCAGCGCGGCAGCGACTCACCTGGATACCACTTGCCCAGGCCATAGGTGATCAGCGCCTGCGGCGCGAAACGCGTCGCGCAACCGTTGGATCAGCGTGTACGCCAGCGCCTGCTTGGTCGGACCGACCGCGGCGGTGTTCCATTCAGCGGACTGGAAGTCGTCAATCGAGACAAACGTCGGCTCGCCGCCCATGGTCAGCCGCACGTCGTTGGCCTTGAGCCGGGCATCGATCTGTTCGCCGAGCTTGTCGACCAGCTCCCAGTTGTCATCCGAGTACGGCCAGGTGACGCGCGGCGTTTCGAAAATGCGCGACACGCGCATCTCGTGCTTGAACTCGACTTCGCACGGGTCCGACCGCGCCAGAAATCGGCGCGGCGGATTGGGGCTCGGGCGTCGCGCACAACGGGATATGCCCTTCCCCGCGTGAGCAGGCCGGAGGTCGGATCGAACCCGACCCAGCCGGCGCCGGGCAGATAACACCTCGCACCAGGCGTGCAGGTCGGTGAAGTCGTGGTCGGTGCCGCTAGGGCCGTCGAGCGATTTAACATCCGGCGTCAGCTGCAGCAGATAGCCGGAGACAAATCGCGCGGCCAGTCCGAGGTTGCGCAGAATCTGCACCAGCAGCCAGCTCGAATCGCGGCAGGAGCCGGAGCGCTTCTCGAGTGTTTCTTCCGGCGTCTGCACGCCGGGCTCCATGCGGATCAGGTACTTCGTTTCCTGCTGCAACTGCCGGTTGAGTTCCACCAGAAAATCAATCGTGCGCTCGGCTTTTTGCGGAATGTCGGTTGAGATACTGCTTCAGCAGCGGTCCGGGTTTGATCGTGGCGGAAATACGGCTTCAGATCGTCGGCCAGGGTCTTTTCGTACTCAAACGGATAACTTTCCGCTTCCGGCTCGATGAAGAAATCGAACGGGTCGTAGACCGACAGTCGGCGATCAGGTCCACCGTGACGCTGAACTCGCGCACTTTCTCCGGAAACACCACGCGCGCCTGCCAGTTGCCGAACGGGTCCTGCTGCCAGTTGAGGAAGTGCGGCTTGGGCTAGATCTTCAGCGAATAACTGATGACCGTGGTGCGCGAATGCGGTGCCGGCCGCAAGCGGATGATCTGCGGCGACAGCGTGACGAGGCGGTCGTAGCAGTAGCTCGTTTCGTGCTTGAGCGCGGCGTGGATGGTCATGGCGGCAGTAGAATATGCAAAAAGCGCCGCACCCGATGGCGCAACGTCCGAGGAAGTCTATGTCAGTGTTCAGTCATCCCGAGTTGGATGGCCACGAGATCGTCGCCTTTCGCCACGATCCGGCCAGCGGTCTCAAGGCGATCATCGCCGTGCACAACACGCGTCTCGGCCCCGGCCTCGGCGGCTGCCGCATGTATCCCTACGCCAACGACGACGACGCGCTGACCGACGTCCTGCGCCTGTCGCGCGGCATGACCTACAAGGCCGCGCTCGCGGGCTGCCGCAGGGCGGCGGCAAGAGCGTGATCATCGGCGACCCGCGCCGCGACAAGACGCCGGCGATGATGCGCGCGATGGGCCGCTTCGTGGACACGCTCGGCGGGCAGCTACGTCGTCGCCGAGGATTCCGGCACCATCGTCGCCGACATGCACCTGATGTCGCCGAGTCCACCGGCACGTCGGCGGTCTCGCCGACGACGAATCGGCGCAGGTCGGAGCGCACCGGCGATCCGTCACCCGCGACCGCCTACGGCACGTTCGTCGGCATCCAGGCGGCGGTGAAGTTTCAATCTGCGGCGCGAACGACCTCAAGGGCTTGCGTGTGGCGATCCAGGGCGTGGGCAACGTCGGCTATCGGCTGGCGCAAGCACCTGCACGAGGCCGGCGCCAGCTATGGGTCACCGACCTGCACGCGCCGGCGATCGAGCGCTGCGTGCAGCGAGTTCGGCGCCACTGCGGTGGCGATGGACGCAGATCTTCGGACTCGATGTCGACGTGTTCGCGCCCTGTGCGCTGGGCGCGGTCCTCAACGACAACACCATCCCGCAGCTCAAGGCGAGGATCATCGCCGGCGCCGCCAACAACCAGCTCGCCGAGTCGCGCCACGGCCGCGTGCTGCTGGAGCGCGGCGTGCTCTATGCACCGGACTACGTGATCAACGCCGGCGGCATCATCGACATCTACTACGAGGGCGCACGGTCTACGACGTGGGCAACGGCTCGGGCGCACCTCGACGACATCGGCATCACGCTGACGCAAATCTTCGAGCGCTCGAACTCGGAGAAGGTCCCGACCGGCGAAATCGCCGACCGCATGGCCGAGGAGATTTTCAAGAAGTAGGCAGTTAGAAATCCTTGCCGTTGATCAGATCAATTCTCAGTGTCGACAAGTCAATGCCGCCCACGCAGCCCAGGTTGATGCGACGGTGCCCGGGCGTCTCGATGGCGGCGTGGAACGGATAAATCCCACAGCATTTGCAAAAGAAGTGGTTCACCGTGCGGTCGCCAAAGTGATACACGGCCAGGCTTTTCTCCCCCTTGAGCGACAAAAAGGCCTGCGGCGGGAAATACTCCACCGACATCACGGCGCCCTTGCGGTGGCAGATCGAACAGTTGCAGCGTCGGCCGGCGGTGATTTCTTGTGACAGAAACGTGAACACAACTGCGCCGCAATGGCAGCTGCCAGTGTATTTCTTTAGATCTTCACTCATAAAACGTCCCACCCGCTTGAGGCCTTGAAGTGCCCTTGGGAGCCAAGGTCGAAAAACAGTGGTACTAAAAGTGTACCGCGTGTTTTTAAATTAGAGGCTTCACGCGGCTTTTTGGGCCACAAGCGGGTAGAGGTATTTACCGGTGTAAGAGCGCGGATTCTGCGCCACGTCTTCCGGCGTGCCGGTGGCGATGATCTCGCCGCCGCCGTCGCCGCCCTCGGGGCCGAGGTCGATGATCCAGTCGGCGCGCTTGATGACGTCGAGGTTGTGCTCGATCACCACCACCGTGTTGCCGTGGTCGCGCAGGCGCTCCAGCACCTTGAGCAGCTGCGCGACGTCGTGGAAGTGCAGGCCGGTGGTCGGCTCGTCGAGGATGTACAGCGTCTGGCCGGTGTCGCGGCGCGACAGTTCCTTGGCCAGCTTGACGCGCTGCGCCTCGCCGCCGGACAGCGTCGTCGCGTTCTGGCCGAGCGTGATGTACGACAGGCCCACGTCCATCAGCGTCTCGAGCTTGCGCGCAGCGCCGGCACCGCGCTTGAAGAACTCCAGCGCCGTCCTCGACCGTCATGTCCAGCACGTCGTCGATGGTCTTGCCCTTGTAGCGGATCTCCAGCGTCTCGCGGTTGTAGCGCTCGCCCTTGCAGATGTCGCAGGTGACGTAGACGTCGGGCAGGAAGTGCATCTCGACCTTGATCAGGCCGTCGCCCTCGCAGGTCTCGCAGCGCCCGCCCTTGACGTTGAAGGAGAAGCGCCCGGCCTCGTAGCCGCGCGCGCGCGACTCCGGCACCTGCGCGAACAGCTCGCGGATCGGCGTGAACAGCCCGGTGTAGGTCGCCGGGTTGCAGCGCGGCGTGCGGCCGATCGGCGACTGGTCGATGTCGATCACCTTGTCGAGCTGATCGAGGCCGTCGATCGCCTCGCACGGCGCCGGGTGCGTGGCGGCGCCGTTGAGCTCGCGCGCGGCGAACGCGTACAGCGTGTCGTTGATCAGCGTGGACTTGCCCGAGCCGGAGACGCCGGTGACGCAGGTGAACAGGCCCAGCGGGATTTCCGCGGTGACGTTCTTCAGGTTGTTGCCGGTGCGCGCCGCGGATGACGGATCTTCTTGCTTGGGCTGGCGCGGTGTGCGCATCTCCGGCACCTCGATCGCGCTCGCGTGCCCGACAGGTACTGGCCGGTGACCGGATTCTTCGGACTTTTCGATGTCCGCGCGGCGTGCCCTGGGCGACGATCTGGCCGCCGTGCACGCCGGCGCCGGGGCCGATGTCGACCACGTGATCGGCGGCGCGGATCGCCTCCTCGTCGTGCTCGACCACGATCACGGTGTTGCCGAGATCGCGCAGGCGCGTCAGCGTGTCGAGCAGGCGCTCGTTGTCGCGCTGGTGCAGGCCGATGCGAGGGCTCGTCGAGCACGTACATCACGCCGACCAGGCCGGCGCCGATCTGCGAGGCGAGGCGGATGCGCTGCGCCTCGCCGCCGGACAGCGTCTCCGCGCGGCGCGCCAGCGTCAGGTAGTCGAGGCCGACGTTGTTGAGGAAGCCCAGGCGCGCGCAGATCTCCTTGAGGATCTTGCTCGGCGATCTCGCCCTTGTGGCCGGGCAGCTTCAGCTGCTGCGAAGAAGCTGCTCGGCCTCGCGCACCGACAGCGCTGCTCAGTTCCGGCAGGCTGCGTGTCGGCGACGAACACGTGGCGCGCGGCGCGGTTCAGGCGCTCGCCGCTCGCACTCGGGGCAGGGCTGCTGGCTCAGGTACTTCGCCAGCTCCTCGCGCACCGCGTCGGATTCGGTTTCGCGGTAGCGGCGCTCGAGGTTCGGCAGGATGCCCTCGAAGCGATGCGTGCGCGTGCTGCATGCGGCCGCGCTCGTCCGGGTACTCGAAGCGCGATGCGCTCGTCGCCGCTGCCGTAGAGCACGACGTCGCGGACCTTCTTCGGCAGCTGCGTCGGAACGGCGTCTCGGGGTCGAAGCTCGTAGTGCTTGGCCAGCGAGTGCGACGAAGTGCCAGTAGTAGGGGTTGCGCTTGTCCCAGCCGCGGATCGCGCCGGCGGCCAGCGACAGCTCCGGGTGCGCGACCACGCGCTCCGCGTCGAACACCTGCAGCGTGCCGAGGCCATCGCACTTCGGGCAGGCGCCGTGCGGGGCGTTGAACGAGAACAGCCGCGGTTCGAGTTCCTCGCAGCGAGTAGCCGCAGTGCGGGCAGGCCATGCGCGCGGAGAAGACCGTCGGGCGTCTCGGCCGTCTTGCTCGTCGCCATGCGGGCGCGACGAAGCGCCAGAGCCGTCGGCCAGGCGCAGCGCGGTCTCGAACGACTCGGCCAGGCGCTGCTTGAGGTCCGGCGCGCACCTTGAAGCGGTCGACCACGATCTCGATGTCGTGCTTGAGCTTGCGGTTGAGCGGCGCGGCACCTCGTCGAGTTCGTAGACGCGTGCCGTTGACGCGCACGCGCACGAAGCCCTGCGCGCGCATCTGCTCGAACACCTCCGGCGTGCTCGCCCTTGCGGTCGCGCACCACCGGCGCCAGCAGCATCCAGGCCGAGTCGGCCGGCAGTGCCAGCACCTGGTCGACCATCTGCGCTGACGCTCTGCGCCTCCAGCGCCACGCCGTGATCGGGGCAGCGCGCGGTGCCGACGCGCGCGAACAGCAGGCGCAGGTAGTCGTAGATCTCGGTGACGGTGCCGACGGTCGAGCGCGGATTGTGCGAGGTGGATTTCTGCTCGATCGAGATCGCCGGCGACAGGCCCTCGATCGAGTCGACGTCGGGCTTCTCCATCATCGACAGGAACTGCCGCGCGTACGCCGACAGCGACTCGACGTAGCGGCGCTGGCCTTCGGCGTAGAGCGTGTCGAACGCCAGCGAGGACTTGCCGGAGCCCGACAGCCCGGTGATGACGATCAGCTTGTCGCGCGGCAGGTCGAGCGAGACGTTCTTGAGGTTGTGCGTGCGCGCACCGCGGATGCGGATGGAGTCCATTGGTCAACGCGAAAGGAAAAGGCCGAACGCCGTCTACTATACGCGCCGCAAGACATTTTCGCTTCCAGTTCCACCCATGAACACTTTCGAATGGCGCGCCGTCGCCGGGCTTGCGCTCGTTTACGCCTTGCGCATGCTGGGCATGTTCATGATCCTGCCGGTGTTCGCGATCTATGCGCGGGAGCTTGCCGGGCGGCGTCAGTGGCCTGCAGATCGGCCTGGCGCTGGGCGCCTATGGGCTGACGCAGGCGCTGTTGCAGATTCCGCTGGGCATTGCTTCTGACCGCTGGGGCCGCAAGCCGGTGATCGTCGGCGGCATGCTGGTGTTTGCGCTTGGCAGCGTGATTGCCGCGGCGACCGACGACATTCACTGGATCATCGCCGGGCGACTGGTGCAGGGCGCCGGCGCGCTGTCGGCGGCCGTCTCGGCGCTGGTGGCTGATGTCACGCGCGAGTCGGTGCGCACGCAGGCGATGGCGATCATCGGCGTCGGCATGGGTCGGTTCATTCGTGCTGGCGCTGGTGCTCGGGCCGATGCTCGCCGCGTGGCATGGCGTCAGCGGCATTTTCGCACTGACCGCGGCGCTCGCCGCACTGGCCATCCCCCTGGTGATCTGGGGCGTACCGGATGCGCCCGCGATTCCGCGCGCCCCGGTGCGGTTGAAAGAAGCGTTTGCAGACCGTGCGCTGTTGCGCCTCAATGCCGGGATCCTTTTCTTGAGCGCGGGCATGACCATGCTCTTTATTGCGGCACCGCTGGCGCTGGAAAAAACCCTGCACCTGTCGTTGGCATCGCATTGGCAGGTTTATCTGCCGGTGTTGGCCTTGTCGTTGCCGCCGGCGTTTTGGCTGATGCGCCTCGGCGAGCGGCGCCAGCAGGTCGCCTTATTGATGCAGTGCGCCTTTGCTGCCCTTGCGGCGGCCTTGCTGTTGGCGGCGGTATCGTGGAGTCAGCCGTATGAAATGCTCGCCGCACTGCTGTTGTATTTCGTCGCGTTCAATTTTCTCGAAGGCGTGCTGCCGGCGCAGGTGTCGCGCCTGGCCCCACCCTCGGGCAAGGGTGCGGCGCTGGGCGTCTACGCCACCTGCCAGTTCATCGGCGGCTTTGCCGGCGGCGTGATCGGAGGATTCGCGCTCGGGGCATACGGCCCGCCGGCTGTGTTTGCCTGCGCAGCGGCACTGCCGCTGGTTTGGTTAACATTCACGACATCCTGTCGAAGATCCGGGCCATCCATGGCCCGGACAGTCGGAAAAAGCAATAACTAGGAGATTGTCATGGCACGTGGCATCAACAAAGTAATTCTGGTCGGCAACTGCGGCAAGGACCCGGAGGCCAAAACCATGCCGTCCGGCGGCAATGTCACCAACATTTCGGTGGCGACCACCGAAAACTGGAAGGACAAGGAAAGCGGCGAGAAAAAAGAGCGCACCGAGTGGCACAACATCGTTATGTACAGCAAGCTCGGCGAGATCGCCGCGCAGTACCTGAAGAAAGGCCAGCAGGTCTACATCGAAGGCTCGATCCGCACCCGCAAGTGGCAGGATAAAGACGGCAAGGACCGCTACATGACTGAAATTATCGCCAGCGACATGCAGATGCTGGGTGGCAAGGGCGGCGGCGGAGGCAGCACGGCCAGCTACGACGGCGGCGAAAAATCCTCGGCGCCACCGTCAAAAAAATCATCCGGAGGCGGTGAAGACAAGAGCTTTGAGGACGACGACATCCCGTTCTGACCATGAAAGCCATCGTCTGCAAGGAATTCGGCCCGCCCGAAAAATTGGTGCTCGAGGAAGTCCCCTCGCGCAAGATCGCGCCGAATGAAGTGCGCATTGCGGTTAAGGCGGCCGGGGTCAATTTTCCCGATACGCTGATCATCGAGGGCAAATACCAGCTCAAGGCAAACCCGCCGTTCACACCGGGCGCCGAAGTCGCCGGCAAGGTGCTCGAGGTCGGCGAGAAGGTCAAAGGCTTGCGTGCCGGTGACGACGTCGCCGCGTTTCTGCCCACCGGCGGCTACGCCGAGGAGGCGATTGCTGCGTCCGATGGCGTGATTCCGATTCCTCACGGCATGGACCATGCCGATGCGGCGACCCTGCCGCTGGTCTACGGCACGACGCTGCATGCGCTGAAACAGCGTGGGCAGCTCAAGGCCGGCGAGACTTTGCTGGTGCTCGGCGCATCGGGCGGCGTCGGCTTGGCGGCGGTTCAGCTCGGCAAGCTGATGGGCGCGCGCGTGATCGCGGCAGCCTCGAGCGCGGAAAAACTCGCGCTCTGTACGCAGCAGGGCGCCGATGCCGTTGTGGATTACACGAAAGAATCGTTGAAGGAATCGGTCAAGAAGCTGACCAAGGGCCAGGGCGCGGACGTGATTTACGACCCGGTCGGCGGCGATCTGGCGCAAGACTGCTTTTCGGCGATCAACTGGAACGGCCGCTATCTGGTGATCGGCTTCGCCGCCGGCAAGATTCCCGAAGTCGCGCTCAACCGCCTGCTGCTCAAGGGCGCGTCGGCGGTCGGCGTGTTCTGGGGTGCGTTCGCCGCGCGCGAGCCCAAGGTGAACTGGGAGAACTTTCAGCAACTGTTCGCCTGGTATGGCGAGGGCAAGCTCAAGCCGCATATCTCGCACCGTTATCCGCTGGCACAGGCCGGACAGGCGTTGCGCGACATGATGGAGCGCAAAGTCACGGGCAAGGTCGTCCTCGTTCCCTAGCCGCCATTGTTCAAACACGTACTCATTGTCTGCACCGGCAATATCTGCCGCAGCCCGACGGCCGAGGCGATCTTGCGCGCGCGGCTGGGCGAGGACGGTAAGGGGCGGACGGTGGCGTCGCTCGGCACCATGGCGATGGTCGGCGAGCCGGCACACCCGCTCACCTTCGAGGTGGCGCTCGACCGTGGCATCGATCTGTCGGGTCATCACGCACGCCAGGCGACTGGTCTGTTGCTGTCACAGGCCGACCTGATTCTGACGCTGGACCGTGGACACGAAAACTGGATCAACAGCCGCCACCCCGAGCTGCGCGGACGTGTCCACCTGCTGGGCCGATGGGACTCCAACAAGGATGTGGCCGACCCTTATGGTTTTGCGCGCCAGGCCTCAATCGAAGCCTTTGAACAGATTGAGAAATATGTTGATGCCTGGCTCCCTAGGATAACCGGCCACTAAAGGTATACTCTGCGCCCGTTTTTAGACGGTCCCCGGATGTCGCCCAAGCTTTACCAGATCAGCTACGGCTGTCAGATGAACGAATACGACTCGGCAAAAATGGCCGCGGTCCTGGCTCGTTCTCATGGTTTTGAGATCACCCAAGTCCCTGAAGATGCTGATCTTTTGCTGCTTAACACCTGCTCGGTTCGGGAGAAGGCGCAAGAAAAAGTCTTCTCGGAATTGGGCCGCTGGAAAAACTGGAAAACTGAAAAACCCGGCCGGTTGATCGGCGTCGGCGGTTGTGTCGCCAGCCAGGAAGGTGAAGCGCTGACTCGGCGCGCCCCTTATATCGACCTGATTTTTGGCCCGCAGACCCTGCACCGATTGCCGGAATTGGTGGATCGCGCCCGTTCAAGCGGAAAGCCGGCAGTGGACATCAGATTTCCCGAAATCGAAAAGTTCGATCATTTGCCAAAACCCGCCGCGAGCGGCCCGACCGCGTATGTATCGATCATGGAAGGCTGCTCGCGCTATTGCACTTTTTGCGTCGTGCCTTATACCCGGGGCGAGGAAGTCAGCCGCCCGCTGGACGACGTGCTCGCCGAATGCGCCACGCTGATCGACCAGGGCGTGCGCGAAATCACCTTGCTGGGCCAGAACGTCAACGCGTATCGCGGCCGCATGAGTGGCAATGAGACCTGCGATCTGGCGCTGCTGATACATCACCTGGCACGGCTCGAGGGTCTTGAGCGGATCCGCTTCATGACCTCGCATCCCGCCGAATTTGGCGACGCGCTGATCGAGGCCTATGCCGAGGAGCCCAAGCTTGCGGATTTCCTGCATCTGCCCGTGCAGTCCGGCAGCGACCGCATTCTGGCGATGATGAAGCGCGGCTACACCCGCAAACAGTACCTCGAAAAAATCGCCCGCCTGCGACAGGCGCGGCCGCACCTCTCGCTGTCGTCGGACTTCATCATCGGGTTTCCCTCGGAAAGCACCGGCGATTTTCAGGCGACGATGGACCTGATCGCCGAGGCGCGGTTCGACTGCGCGTATTCCTTCACCTATTCGCCCCGCCCCGGCACGCCGGCGGCGAATCTGCGCGACGACATTTCGATCGAAGACAAGCAGCAGCGGTTGCAGATTCTGCAGACGCGCATCCGTACGCTGGATGACGAGTTCAAGCGCAGGATGATCGGCACCGCTCACGCGGTGCTGGTCGAAGACCGCGGCCAAGCGCCCCGGCCAGATGACCGGGCGCACGTCGAACAACCGCTGGGTAAATTTCGATGCGCCCACTTCGCTGAAAGGCCGCCTGATTGAAGTCGAAATCACCGAAGCCTTGACCAATTCACTGCGCGGACGAATTGCGCAGGCGCTCGCCGCATGAAGACGGTACCGCTGAAAAAAGTGTCAGCGCGCCGGCTCGACCTGGTGCTCGAACCGGATGAGGCCCAGCGCATTGCCAACCTGAATGGGCCTTTCGACGCGCATCTGCGCCAGCTTGAATTGCGCCTGGGAGTTGAAATCCGCAACCGCGGCAATCACTACCGTCTGCTGGGGCCGGAAGCCGAAATCGAACACGCCGAGGAAATCCTGCGCGCGCTGTTTGAGCAGGCCGCTGAAGGGGCCATTACTACCGAGCAGGTGCATCTGGCCGTACAGGAAAAAGGCGCGGCCTTGCGCTCGACGGCGCGGGGGACGAGCGCTGACGCCGAGGAAATCGTGGTGCGCACCCAGCGCGGCGTGGTGCGCGGGCGCGGCGCACATCAGCGCGAATACCTCAAGCACATCGTCGAAAACGACCTCGTGTTTGGTATCGGTCCGGCGGGCACCGGCAAGACTTATCTTGCGGTGGCGAGCGCGGTCCAGGCGTTGGAAAAAGACCGTGTGCGCAGAATCGTCCTGGTGCGGCCCGCGGTGGAAGCGGGCGAAAAACTGGGATTCCTGCCGGGCGACATGACGCAGAAGATCGACCCGTATCTGCGGCCGCTCTACGATGCGCTTTACGAAATGCTGGGGTTTGAAAAAGTCGCGCGCCTGATCGAGCGCAGCGTGATCGAAGTCGCGCCGTTGGCCTTCATGCGCGGCCGCACGCTCAACGAAAGCTTCATCATCCTCGACGAGGCGCAGAACACCACCATCGAACAGATGAAAATGTTCCTGACGCGCATTGGCTTTGGCTCGGTGGCGGTGGTTACCGGTGACGTGACGCAGATTGATCTGCCCAAGCACATCAACTCCGGCCTCAAGCACGCGACGCAGGTGCTGGCAAACGTTCCGGGCATCCATTTCTGCCATTTCCAGATGCAGGACGTGGTGCGCCACCCGCTGGTGCAGGCGGTGGTGCAGGCCTATGAAGCGCACGAGCAAAAGAGCGAAGCACCCAAATGATTCACGTGCAACGCGCCGTCGCCGCCCCCGGCATCCCCACGGATTCCTCCCTCAAACGCTGGGCGTTGGCGGCATTGGGCAGGACGCGCGGGGAACTGACCTTGCGCATCGTCGGCGAATCCGAAAGCCGCGCGCTGAATGCGCGCTACCGCCGCAAAAAAAAATCAACCAATGTTCTGTCGTTTCCATACCCAGAGCTGACCAGCGCCGGCGTGCTGGGCGACATCGTGATCTGCGCACCCGTGGTGACACGCGAGGCGCGCGAGCAGAACAAGCCGGTTCGCGCGCACTGGGCGCACATGATCGTGCACGGCGTGCTGCACTTGCTGGGCCACGACCACATCAAGAACAAAGACGCTGAGCGCATGGAAACGCACGAGCGTGCGCTCCTGAGCCTGTTTGGTTTCGCCGACCCTTATATTTTTAACAAAAAGAAATGAACCAGAAACCCGTTCGCAGAAAACCCGCCGCCAAACCGGCCCCGTCCACCTGGTGGCAACGCCTGATGCAAGGCATGAATGCCGGCCCGCAGACGCGCGATGACGTGCTGACACTGCTGCGCGCCGCGCGCGAGCAGGACCTGGTGGACGCCGACGCCTGGTACATGATCCAGGGCGTGTTCGGCACCGCCGAGCTGCAGGTGCGCGACATCATGGTGCCGCGCGCGCAGATGGCCTCGGTGCGCGCCGACTGGATGCTCGACAAGATACTGCCGGTGGTGGTGGACTCGGGCCATTCGCGGTTTCCGGTGCTCAGTGGCCCCAAGGACGAAGTGTTGGGCATCCTGATGGCCAAGGATTTGCTCAAATTCACCTCGACGGTGCCCGGCTTTGAGCCCGGCACGTTTGACCTGACGCGTTGGCTGCGTCCGGCCGTGTTCGTGCCGGAATCCAAGCGCGTCAACGTGCTGCTCAAGGAATTCAAGGGGGGCCGCAACCACATGGCGCTGGTGGTGGACGAGTACGACGGTGTCGCCGGCCTCGTCACGATCGAGGACGTGATCGAGCAGATCATCGGCGAGATTTCGGACGAATTCGACGAGTCCGAAAGCGCGATGATTCAGAAGCAGGACGAACGCCGCTTCCTGGTCAATGGCCTGACGCCGGTGGAAGAATTCAACCGGACGTTCAGCAGCGATTTTCCGGTCGGCGAATTCGACACGATCGGCGGCCTGGTGGTGCACCGCTTTGGCCGCATGCCGCGGCGTGGCGAGAGCGTGAAGCTCGACCGCTTCAGCTTCAACGTGCAGCGTGCCGACAACCGGCGCGTGCATCAATTGCAATTGACCGTCACCCCGGCGGCGACGCCGGCTGAGTGAGCTTGTTTCCGCCGTCCGCGGCGGAACATTGCGGTTATCGGATCGCCCGGCCCGCACATCCCTGTTCGGGCATTCGAGTTCGCCGACGATGACATTGAGTCATCGTCAATACGCGCCATCTCACCCGCGCTGGCGCGCGATCGCCTCGCGATAAGGCTTGAGTCCCGCACCCAGCAGTGCGGCGCCGAGCGTCAGGGAGACGACGGTCACGATCAGCAGCGACTGCCCGACCATCTTGTCGTCGTGAAACACGTAGTCGGTGACCAGCGCGACCGCGGTGGGTCCCAGGCCCAGGCCGATCAGGTTGACCACAAACAGGTAAACCGCAGACGCCTGTGCGCGCATCGCCGGCGGGACGATTTCCTGCACGCCGGCCGGCGCGATGCCAAACGGCATGGCGATTAAAAAAGTCACTGGCGCCATCAGCCATGCGGCAACGACCGGGTCTTTGGCCAGGATGAACAGGATCGAGCCAGGGATGGCCAAAATCGCGGCCCACATGCCCACGCGCACAGTGCCGTCCTCGCGTCCGCGACGGATCAACATGTCGGCGATGCGCCCGCCGCAGACAATGCCCAGCGTGCCGAACACCAGCACGATGACGCCGTAGACATAACCCAGCTGTGCCATTCCCCAGCCGTGGACGCGGCCAAAATAACTCGGAATCCACGAGGCATTGGCATAGCTCGCCAGCGCCACCAGGCCAAAGCCAAAGTTGTGGCAGAGGAATACGCGCCGCCGGATTTTTAGCGCCGCCCACACTTCGCTGAACGGCAGCGCCGTATGCGTCGCGCTGCGCGCGGGCTCGCGGATCAGCAGCAAAAAACTGCTGAACAGAATTCCGGCGCCGCCGAGGATCAGGAAAACCACCTGCCACGGACGTATTTCGCCGAGCAAGGGCAGCAGCACCGGGCCGGTCACCGACGCGAACTGGATGACCGCGCCGCCGACCAGATAGGCAATTCCGGAGCCCAGATAAATGCCCATGCCATAGACGCTGAGGGCCGTCGCACGCTGTTCACGCGGGAAGTAATCGGTGATCAGTGAATAGGCCGCCGGCGACAGCGCCGCTTCGCCGACGCCGACGCCGATACGCGCCAAAAAAAGATGCAGGTAGCGGCTTGCCAGCCCGCAGGCAGCGGTGGCCACGCTCCAGAACAGTACGCCGGCAATCACCAGTTTCTGGCGCGATCCGCGATCCGCCCAGCGCGCCAGCGGAATGCCGCAGACCGTGTAGAAGATCGCAAATGAAAACCCCATCAGCAGGCTCATCTGGGTGTCGCTGATCGCAAGGTCGGTGCGGATCGGCTTGACCAGCAGGGTCAGGATCTGGCGGTCTACGAACGACAGCACGTACGCCAGCATCAGCAAAGCCACCACCAGCCACGGATAAATCATCGATGCAGGCTTTTGCGCTGTCATCTTTCCTCCAGCTATTTTTTGTAGCCTGACCATACACTACGAAAACCAAACAGGTAAATTCGTGAAGCATTTCTGGATTCCATTGCTGCTGCTGGTTTTAGCCAGCACCCCGCTACATGCGCGCCGGCCACCAGAGCCGGCCGTGCTTCCCGTCATCAGCCTGCTCACGGTTGCCCCGGGCGAAACCTACTGGCAGCGTTACGGCCACAACGCGCTGCTGGTGCGCGAGCCGTCGGGCATGGCCACGGTCTACAACTACGGCATGTTCGATTTCCAGCAGAAAAACTTCTTCCTGAATTTCGCGCGCGGAAAAATGCTCTATCGCCTCGACACCGACAGCTTGTGGCACACGTTGGAAGGCTATCGGCGTGAGAACCGCTGGGTGGTTGAGCAGCGGCTGAACCTGCTGCCGGCACAGGCCCGCGAATTGGCGAAGTTTCTGTCATGGAACGCAAAGCCCGAGAACGCCGAGTACCGCTACGATTATTTTGCGGACAACTGCTCAACCCGCGTGAGGGATGCCATCGACCGCGCGCTGGGGGGCGAGCTGCGCCGCCAGCTCGAAGGGCGCCAGACCGCGGTGAGTTACCGGCATGAATCCGTGCGCATGATGTCGCCGATCGCCGCGCTGGCCATCGGCATCGACCTGCTCGTTGGCCCTGCGACGGAAGCGCCACTGAACGTCTGGCAACAGAGCTTTCTGCCTGAAGCGTTGATGAGGGCGGTCCGTGATCTTCAGCTCGAAGCGCCGGACGGCAGCCTGCGTCCGCTGGTGATCGCGGAGTTGCAACTCCAACCCGGCGACGGCCCCGAAGCGCCTTTGCAGCCGCTGTCGTTTTTTTGGCCATTTGTTTTCGCGGGGTTGCTCGCGGCAGGCGTTCTGCTGGCGCTCAACGTTTGGCGCGCGCGCGCCGCGCCGCGCATCGCTTTCGCTTCGCTGGCCTTTGTATTTGCGCTGGTCAGCGGCGCGGGCGGACTAATTCTGCTGGCTGTCTGGGCACTGACCGAACACTGGGCCTGGCATGCCAACTACAACCTGCTTTTGTTTAGCCCGTTAAGCCTGTTGTTGCTACCCACCTGGATACGCAGCGCACGCAAGCAGTGGCCTGTTTTAGCCTGGAACCGCAATCTCGCCTTGCTGATTGCGGGGCTTGGGACGTTATTGCTGTTGCTGGAGCTGACCCCGTTCGCCGCGCAATCGAGTGCAGCATGGATCGCGCTGATGTGGCCCGTTCATGTGGCGCTTGCGGCAGTGATTTTCCGCCACCCGCTTGCGGCCACCAGTGGCCCAAAAAAAATCCGGACGTAATACCGATGGTACACTTTTAGTACCACTGGATTTTCATCGTCGGCGCAAATTGCTTGAAAAGCATTCCAAGCGGGTAGGCGTTTTTTTAGCCTTAATCGTCAACCGGACCCGGCTTGCGCTGCCTTTCGCAGCCTTCGGTGAGCACTTTTCCGCTATCCAGGTTCAGCGCGGAAAGACCGCCGCCCCAGACGCAGCCGCTATCGAGGCCCCAGACGCGCTGCTTCGACCAGTGGATGCGGCCGAGCTGCGACCAGTGGCCAAACAAAACGGTCTGGTCGGCCGTGCCGCGGTCTGGAGCCATGAACCACGGCGTGAGGGTTGGATGCTTGTCCGGCGCGCCCTTGGTGTTGAGATCGAGACTGCCGTCGGGCCGCACGAAACGCAGGCGCGTGCAGGCGTTGATGATGAAGCGCAGGCGCTCGGGTCCGCGCAATGTTTCTTTCCACAGCGCCGGCCCGTCGCCGTACATTTGCTTTTGCAAGAACTCGTCGCCGGCCTCGCTGCGCAGTAATTGCTGAGCTTCATCCGCAAGCCGCAATGCCGTCGGCGTATCCCATTGCGGCGGCAGCCCGGCGTGGACCATCAGCGTGTTGTATTCGGCATCGAAATGAATCAGCGGTTGCTGGCGCAGCCACGCCAGCAGTTCGTCACGATCCTTGGCGTCGAGTACGTCCTGGAAACTGTCCTTGGGGCCGGCATGGCCGCGCTTGGCGGCGGCGAGCAGGTGCAGGTCGTGATTGCCCAATACCGTGAGTGCCGAGTCGCCGAGGTTTTTGACAAAACGCAGCACGCCGAGCGAATCCGGCCCGCGATTGACCAGATCGCCGGTAAACCACAAGCGGTCACGGCGCGGTTCAAAGTGCAGTTTGTCGAGCAATTGTTTCAGCGGCCTCAGGCAGCCTTGCAGATCGCCGATCACGTAAGTATTCATGAATGCAAAAGAGTGAATTAACGCGTAATTACATAGTCTGTTGTGTCTATAGGAAACGTCCCACAACGGGTATTAAATGCACTGACCGGCCGTTTTGACGCGATGCCGTCAGCGCACTAGTGTGACATTACGCGTATCCACAGGAGTTTGACCATGTTGAAGAAAATCATGAAGTTTCTGAAGGATGAAGAAGGGGCCAGCGCTGTCGAGTACGGCCTGATCGTCGGCCTGGTGGCCGTCGCCGCGGTCGCCGTGCTGTTGACCATGGGCGGTAATCTTTCGTCTTTGTTCGAAACAGTATCGGACAAGCTGGGCGGCGCCTCGTCCTCGTCCAGCGGCACGCCCTAGCTTCATGGCGCTGGTTCTGGCGCTATGGGCGGCGCTGATTGCCGGCTTTGACCTGGCAACGCGCCGCGTGCCCAATCTCGGGCTGGCGGCCGTTCTGGCGCCGGCGCTGGTTGCGCTGGCGCTGACGCAACAAGGCCTTCTCGGCCAGAACTGGCAATCCTCGCTGCTCGGTCTTGCCCTTGCGCTGGCGCTCACGCTACCCGGCTATGCACGCGCCAAGCTCGGCGCCGGCGACGCCAAGTTCGCCGCCGTGCTGGGTTTGCTGCTGGGTTGGCAGGGCGTGCTGGTCTGCCTGCTGCTCGCCGGCCTGATTCTCGGGGCGCTCGCCGGCAGCGTCTGGCTGGTGCGCGGCGATCTCAAACAGCGCATACCCGCCGCGCCCGCGCTGGCGCTGGCGTTTGGCGCCAGCCTCGCGGGACTCTTGCCGGTCGTGTGACCTGACATGGGCCATCACGCCGCCAAGCGGTTTCAGGTTCGTGGTGCGGTTGCCGTGGAATTCGCCCTCGTATTCCCCATTTTATTTTTGCTGGTTTACGGCGTGGTGGTTTACGCCTATGTCTTCGTCATCCACGAATCCATCAATTACGCCGCGCAGGAAGCGGCCATCGCCGCGGTCACGGTGAGCCCGGAAACCGAGGGCTACATCAGCGCCGTGGAAGTGCGCGCGCGGGCGACCGCACTCGCCGCGCTGTCGTGGATGCCTGCCGATCAACTCAATCGTGTGCTAGGGTCAGGCGGTGAAAAAGCCGAGGTGAAGTTCGCCCCGGTGGGCGACTCCAACGGGGTTCAGGTGACACTGCGTTTCCATCTCAAGGAACCGGCGCCGCTGTTCCCGGTGATCAGTCTGCCGATGGTGGGTGACGTGCCGCGGTTGCCAAATCAGATCGTCGCTCAGGCAATCGCCAGAATCTGACAACGCTTCAAGGAGTGGGGATGAGCAGCAACGTATTGAAAATCGTCGCCGCGATCACCGTGCTGCTGGCGGTGATCCTCGCGGGCGTGGGCTATCGCATCAGCCGGCAATTTGCGGAGAACGCCGAAAAAGCCGCACAGGCGCAAAGTGCGCCGCAAACGCTTGCGGTAATCGCGCTCAAGCCGCTGGCCGCCTACCAGCCGATCCCGCGGGATTCCATCGTGCTGGCACCGGTGGCCGTGGCCCCGTCCGGTTATTTCACCAGCGTCGACGAAGTTGCCGGGCAGATCCCGCTCACCGATGTCGACTCCGGCGCACCCGTGTCGAAACGCTATTTCACGGAAGGCAATGCGCTGGCGCGGATCATTCCGGCCGGCCATCAGGCATTGGCGCTGGAGATCAACGAAGTCATCGCCACCGGCGGCTTCCTGCGCCCCGGCGACGTGGTGGATGTGCTGGTGTATCTGCGCGGCGGCGGCGGTGTCGAACAGCCGCAGGCGCGGGTGCTGCAACCCGGCGTGCGGGTGCTGGCCTATGAAGAGCGCATCATTGATCGCCCGCAAGGGCTGAAAGAAGAGCAGGGCGGCCCCGACCAAAGCCGCCGGCGCGTGCGCACGGCGGTGCTCGCCGTGCCGGAAAAAGACACCACCCGCGTGATGCTCGGCGCCAGCCTCGGCGAAATCCGCCTGTCGCTGCGTCCGCAGCAATCCACCGTCGCCGACAGCGCGAAGGGCGGCGAATCATTGCAGCTGATTGATGGCGAGTTAGTTGATTTGAGCGATCCGGGCGAACCGATGGTCCCGGAGCGCAATGCCAACAAAACCATCACCGCTGCAGAGCTGGGGCGCGTGGGCGAGCCGGCGCAACAGAAGAAAGCCGACAGCGCACCGCGCGTGACGATATATCGAGGCAGTGAGGCGCAGACAGTCAATCAGTAGTTTTTTGGATCATAAAAATGAAAACGATTTTGGTTGCGGTACTGAGCCTGATACTGGCAGCCAGCGGCACCGCCGCCGCGCAGGGCGCGGACGAAGTGCTGGAAGTCGAAATCGGCGTACAGCGCCTGCTGCGACAGGGCACACCGGTCGAGCGCATCGCGGTCGGCGATCCTAAGATCGCCGACGTCAATATCGTCAACCGCCGCGACTTGCTGCTCACCGGCAAGTCGCTGGGCGTCACCAGCCTGCTGATTTGGACCGGGGCCGCCGCGACACCCAAGGCGTTTCGCGTGCGCGTAATTTCGGTGCGGGATGCCACGACCAAGAAGCCGGATGCGGAGTTGAAAGACGCCAGCGCCGAACCGGGCCGCACGCTCGAAGGCGTACTGCCGAACCTACTGGCGCATCGGCGCGCCCGGCTGGCGGCGCAGACCGAGGGCAAGCCGCCGGTGGATTTATCGAGCGTCAACCTGGACATGCAGGTCATGACCGAGATCAAGATCGCCGAGCTGTCGCGCCGCACGCTGCAGCAGTTCGGTTTCAACGTCCTTAAGAGCACCGGTAACGCGTTTTATGGCATCGCCCCACCCGGCTCGCTGAGCGGCGTCACCTATCCGCAGTTTCCATTCACCGAGCCGGGTTCGATCCCCAGCGGCGGTGATCAGGGCGGCACGCAGGCGAACCCCAATGCGGGCCGCGCCACCGGCGTGTTCAGCGCCAGCGGCAGCCAACTGCCGTTTGCCAGCGCCTTCAACCTGCTGGTCGGCAATCCGGCGCAAGGTCTGCTCGGGTTGCTGTCGCTGCTCGAGGGCCGTGGCCTTGCGCGCGTGCTGGCCGAGCCCAGCCTATTGGCGATGAGCGGCCAGACCGCGACGTTTCTCGCGGGCGGCGAATTTCCGGTTCCGGTGTCGCAGGGCGGCGGCAGCGTCGGCTCGGTGACCATCCAGTACAAGGAATTCGGCGTGCGCGTTTCGCTGACCCCGACGGTGCTGGCCAAGGACCGCATTGGCCTCAAGGTGGCGCCCGAAGTCAGCGACCTGGATTTTTCCAACGGGGTGTCGGTGGGCGGCGTTTCGGTGCCGTCCCTGATCGTGCGCCGCACTGAAACCACGGTGGAATTGGGCGACGGCGAAAGCTTCGTGATCTCGGGGCTGGTCAGTAACAATCTGGTCAACAACGTCGACAAAGTGCCGTGGCTGGGAGACCTGCCGATTTTGGGTTCGTTCTTCAAGTCCACGCGCGTTTCACGGCAGGAAAAAGAACTGGTCATGGTGGTGACGCCGCGGCTGGTGCGTCCGCTGGCCAACGGAGCCAAATTGCCGGCGCTGCCCGGCGCGCGTTACGACCGCTACGCCCCCAGTTCGGCGGAACTGCTGCTGCTGGAGCGCGGTCGCTTTCGCGAACCAACCGGCTTCAGCCGTTAACGCAAGGGGCCGCGCATGACGATGACTGCCGCGGGCAAAACACAGGCGCTGGTTGTCGCCGACGATCCGGTATTTCTGAACTGGCTGCAGAATGCGGCCGGAGGCGCCGCCGAATTCTCGCTGGTGCGGCCACTGGACGCAGAGGACTTGCTGGCGCGCGTGCAAGCCGCCGGCAGTGTCGGGATCGTTTTCTTTCATCTCGCCAGCGACACCCTCGAGCGGCGCCTCAGCTGGATGGAGCGACTGGTCGAGCGCTGGCCGGAACTGCCGGTGGTCGGCGTGGGCACCGACACGGCCTTGAGCCTGCCGGCGATGCGTGCGGGCGCGCGCGACTTTTTCGTCCTCGAACGGGACGCTGCCGCAGTGGCCGTGCAGATCAGCAAATTGATGCGCCGCTCGGCGGCGGGCGGCCAGAAGGCCGGCCCGCGCCAAGGCCGCCTATTTGCGGTGATGGTCAGCGATGCCAATGAGAGCGCGGCATTTCTGGCCGGACATCTGGCGCTGGCGTGCCGCGATCTCGCCGGCGATGCGGCGCGAGTCCTGGTTGCCGATCTGGCGGGACCCAGCGGCGCGGCTTCAATTTTGTTCAATCTCGCGCCGACCTATTCGGTACTGGATGCGGTGGCCGACGCCTATCGCTGCGACCCCACGCTGGTGGACACGGCGTTTCCGAAAACCGGCAACGGACTGTACGTGCTGTCACAGCCGGAAGATCAGACCGCGCGCGCCGCCCTGAATCCGGAGGAACTGCTCAAGCTGCTCGACGTCGTGCGCGCGCTTTTTGCAGCCACCGTGGTGACGCTCGACAGCAGCTTGCCGTTGAGCGCGATTTCCGGGGTCATCAATCAGGCCGATCGCACGCTGCTGGTGTGCGACCAGAGCGTGATCCGATCGCGCCGCTCCAAGTACCTGTTGCGTTCCCTGCGTCTGGAAAATTGTCCCCTGGATCGCGCCGGTGTGGTGGTAGACCCTTATCGTCGGCGCATCGGCCTGGAGCCTGCCAGCCTGGCCGAGCTGCTGGATCTGCCGCTGCTCGGCGCCCTCGGTGGCGATCCGCTGACCCGCCTGCATGCGATGAATGCGGGCGAATCGCTGTTCAGTTTTGCGCCAAAGGACGAATACTGCGGCGATGTGCAGCGTCTGGCGCAGTTGCTGTTTACCGGAAAGGTCAAAAATGCGCCGGGCCTGATGGAACGTTTGTTCGGATGAACATTTCCGATCCAGCCACCCGCTTCAGGCTGAGTGATTCGTACCAGCTGCTCAAAGCCGCGCTGCACCGGCACCTGATCGCGCTGGTAGAAGAGCGCAGCCTGGATCTGGATCGTTGGGATACCGCGCAGACCGAGCGATTTGTGGTGGAGCAGGTGCGCCGCTATGTGCTTGAGCAGCGCCTGGCGGTCAACGCACGCGAATCCGAGTGGCTGGCCCAGGACGCGTATCACGAACTCGCCGGCTTCGGGCCGATCCAACCGCTCGTGGCGGACGAATCGGTCAGCGACATCATCGTCAACGGCCCGAACAAGATTTTCGCCGAGCGCGACGGCCGCCTCGAGTCGGTGCCGGTCCGGTTTATCGACAACGCCCACGTCATCCGCGTGATTCAGCGCATTCTGTCCCCGCTTGGCCGGCGCATTGACGAATCAACGCCGATGGTCGATGCGCGCCTGGCCGACGGTTCGCGCGTCAACGCAATTATTCCGCCAGTCGCACTGGACGGGCCGTGCCTGTCGATCCGCAAGTTTCGCAAACAGCCGCTGAGCGCCGAGGATCTGCTCAAATCCGGCAGCGTGTCAGCCGCCACGCTCGACTATCTGCGGAAAAAAGTCGAGGCACGTTCCGGACTGATCGTGGTCGGCGGCACGGGCAGCGGCAAAACCACTTTTCTGAATCTGCTCAGCCAGTGGGTTCCACCCGGGGAGCGTCTGATCACGATTGAAGACGCGGCGGAACTGCGTTTGCAGCACGAGCATGTCGTGCGCCTGGAGACCCGGCCGCCGAATCTCGAAGGTCAGAAAGCAGTCAGTGCGCGCGATCTGGTGCGAAACGCCCTGCGCATGCGCCCGGACCGGATCATCGTGGGCGAAGTGCGTGGCGACGAAGTGTTGGACATGTTGCAGGCGATGAACACCGGCCATGACGGATCCATGACCACCTTGCACGCGAACTCGGCGCGTGATGCGCTGCGCCGTCTGGAATTGCTGGCAAATTTTGCCGGCTATACCGGCAGCTCGGAAGCATTTTCGCACCAGCTGGCGAGTGCCCTGAAGTTGCTGGTTCAGGTGGCGCGGCTGCCGACCGGCGAACGCCGCCTGATGTCGGTCGCCGAAGTGCTGGGTGCCGATGACGCCGGTCTGAAGCTGCGCGAAGTGTTCCGTTATGACCTGGAACGCGGCCATCTGGACTTGAGAAACACATGACCCTGCTCGCCAGTGTGGTGTTCTTCATCGCGTCACTGCTGATCGCGAGCCTCGCGGCGATATTGTTCATTCGCGCGGGGCGGCGCGAACGCCAGGAGGAGATGCTGTTGCGGCTGCGCGCGTCGGCGGGTGACGTCCACTCCTCGATGGAAGGTCCAACGCGAATCGTCAATCCGCTGGTGCGGGCGATTTGCCATGTGCTGTGGCGCAGCGGCGCCGAGGTGGACCCGGCGACGGTGACCCGTGCCTTGTGGATAGTCGTGGCGTTGCTGCCGCTGGCTCTGCTGCTGTTCGGCATGATTGCGGGCGTGCTGGTGCTGGGCAGCCTGTTGACAGTGGTGTATCTGGTGCTGATGCAGCGCGCAGTGCGCCGTCGCGCCCAGGTCATCGAACAGCTGCCCGGCTATCTGGAGGGCGTCATCCGCATCCTCTCCGCCGGCAACACACTTGAAGAATCATTGGCCGCTGCCGCGCGCGAAATTCCCGAACCTGCGCACGGTCTTTTCGTTTCGGTCGGACGACAGATCCGCCTTGGCGCGCCGGTCGAGCAAGTACTGGCGGAAACGGCCGAAATCCACAAGCTGCGCGACTTGCGCGTGCTGGGCCTGGCTGCCGCTATCAATCGCAAATATGGTGGCAGCCTGCGCAACATCCTCAAGAGCCTGATGGGCGCCATCCGCGGGCGCGATGTCGCGCATCGCGAATTGCGCGCCCTCACCGCCGAAACGCGTTTTTCAGCGTGGATTCTCGCCGTGATCCCCGCCGCGTTGACGATCTATATCTACATCCAGAACCGTACCTATTATTCCGACATGTGGGCGCAGCCCGGCGGGCGCGGCGCGCTGATCGTTGCGCTGTTGCTGCAGGCGGCGGGGATGCTGGTGCTGGTGCGCATGATGCGCTCGGCCGAGGATCCCGATGCGTAGGCCACTCCGCAGGAAAGTCGCATGAGCCCCCCGGTTTTCGCCGCGCTGGTCTCTGCCGCTCTTCTGATGTGTCTTATCTCCCTCGCGCTGTGGGGTTACATCCTCGCGCAGTCGCGGATTCAGTCGCGTCTGTCGGACCGCCTGCGTGGCTCGGAAGCCTGGATTGAGGAGGATGCGTCCGTCGC
Organism: uncultured Gammaproteobacteria bacterium; assembly: GCA_963807375.1. GTDB lineage: Bacteria > Pseudomonadota > Gammaproteobacteria > Nevskiales > Nevskiaceae > JACPFV01. Next base: position 237,496 of record CAWEBP010000003.1, on the reverse strand, counting down.
CAGCGGACCGTTGTCGGGCGTATTGTCTTTGTTGGCGCGCACCGGCCGCTGGCTCGAGCGCCGGCTCGATCCGGATAATGAAAGCGCTCGACTGTTGATCCAGGCCGGCTGGCGATCCGCGGCGCAACAAGGAATCTGGCATTCATTCCAGGCCGTGTGCCCACTGGCGGCACTGGTGTTCAGCGCGGCGCTGTGGACGTTCGGCGTGCCGCCACTCAAACCGCTGATGGTTCTTCTCTATGGCGTGATGGCCCTGATCCTCGCCATGCTGGCGCCGCGGTGGGTGTTGCGCGCCGCCGCCGCCGCGCGTCGCGACCAGATCCGCCAGGAGGTGCCCTTGTTCATTCATCTGCTGGTGCTTTTGTTCGAAGCCGGGCTGTCGACGCGCCAGGCACTGGCCAGCCTGGTGCGCGAAGGCCGCGGCGTGCTGCCGTCGCTGGGCGAGGAATTTGCCCGCGTGCTGCGCAGCCTCGATGCCGGCGGCGACACCGGCGAGGCGCTTCGGAGCATGGGTGCCTCGCTCGAGGTGGCCGACTTGAACGGCGTGCTGGCGGTGTTGCGCCAAGTGGATCGTTATGGCGGAGAAGTGCGCGAGCCGTTGCTGGATACACTCTCGATCATTGAAGAACGAAATTCGCTGGACCTGCGCGAGCGCATCAACCGCATGTCGGGACGCATGACGGTGGTCATGGTGATGTTCTTTTTCCCGGCGTTGCTGATTTTCGTCGCCGGTCCGGCATTCGTATCGATTCTCAAGGCCCTTGGCGAGGCGACCACCCGATGACATCCCGCGCCGCGATATTTTTGACAGCACTTTTGTTGGGCGCCTGCGCAGCGCCGCCCAAAGCGCCGTCGGAATCGCGGCTTGATGCGCAGCGGATCCACTTGGATCTGGTGCGCGGCATGCTGGTGCAGCGCCAGTATTACGCGGCGCTGGCGCATATCCAGGAGCAGCGCAATCAGGGCCATGACCAGAACGACCTGAGGCTTCTTGAGGCGGAAGCCTTGCGAAAGCTCAAGCGCTTTCCAGACGCCGAGCGGGTTTACAAGCAATTGTTGACGACCACGCTGTCCGCCGAGGCTCATCATGGATTGGGGTTGCTGTACTCCGGACGTGACTTGAACCAGTCGATCGCCCATTTGCGCCGGGCGGTGCAAAAACGCCCCGCTGCGGCCACCATGCGTAACGACTTGGGGTATGCGCTGATGCTGGCGAGGCGCTACCCGGAGGCTTTGCCTGAACTGGCCACGGCCACCGAGCTGGCGCCAGACCAGATGCAGAACACCAATAACCTGATTGTGCTGCTGGTGCTGATGAAGGACGAGGCCGCGGTGCGCCGGGTGGCGGCCGATGCCGGCATCCGCAATGATCGTCTGGCCGAATTGCGCCTGCAGGCCCAAGATATGGAGAGACCGGATGCCTCGAAGGCCTCTCGGAAAGTAACCAGCAAATCGAAAGGCTAAGGAGATCGCGATGCGAAAAACACATGGACTGATGCTGGCCGCCGGATTGATTTGTCTGCTGAGCGCTTGTGCGGCGCCGCGGCCCCTGGGCGCCGAGACTCGCGCCTGGACCAGCCTGCAACGCAGCAATAACGCAACGCTGGGTTGGGCGCGGCCACTGCCGGGGGATGCCGCCGACAAGATCTACCAGCGCTACCTGAACAGCTTCGGCCAGCCGGTACCGGAAACGTTCACGCGCAAGTCGTTCACCACCGAGTAGATCCATGCGCGCTGGACCGCGGTACTTGCGCCAGCGAGGCGTCGCGCTGGTGTTTGCCGCGATCTCGCTGGTTGCCTCGCTGGCCGCGCTGGCGCTGGCCATCGATATCGGTCGTTTGTATTTCGAGCGCCGCGATTTGCAGCGCGTCGCCAATATGGCGGCGCTGGATGTTGCGCGCGTTGCCAGTGGTTGCGTCGAGCCGGTAGACAATCCCGATACCGCGGCCTACGACGAAGCACGAGCCAGCGTGCTGCGCAATGCGGGCAGCCTTAATGACCTGAATGGCGGCAGCGTCAGTCTGGGCAGCCGGTCGTTGGGCACCAACGGCGTTTTCATGTTTGTACCCGGCGCTGCGACGCCCTCGGCCTACCAGATCCATCTGGTCCGCGACCTGCCGGCGCGGCTGATTCCTGGCACGGGCAACAGCGGCAGCGGTTCGGTACACAAACTGCGCGCAACGGCCGCTGCCGCGTCGCTGCCGATGGCATCACTGTTTGTCGGTAGCAGGTTGGCTGAGGTGGATTCAGATTTGCTCAACCAACTGCTCGGCGGGCTTCTTGGCGGGCCGGTAACGCTTGACGCGTTGTCTTATCGCGGGCTGTTCAACGCCACGGTGTCGCTGGGCAGCGTCATTGCCAGCGCCGCGGCCGGTACTGCCGAGGACTTCCTTACCACCAGCCTCAGCGGTCCTGAATTCTTGCGGGTGTTATCCGACGCGGCCTCTGCTGCCGACAGCGCCACGCGCTCGACGCTGGAAACACTTGCCGGCGCCGGCGACCCCAGTCGTGAGGTCACGCCGGGTGGCGTGATCGGCGTGCCACCGGGCTTTGAAGAGGCTGCGAGCGGCGCCGTGATCAATCTGGGCGCAGTCGCCGAAGCCGCCGCGCAGGCGGCCAATGGCCAGAACCTGTTCGAACTGCCTGCAGACCTCAATATTCCGGGAGTGCTCGATGGGGGCAACATCACTGCGCGTCTCATACAGACTGCAAGTCCTGCGATCGGCCCCGGCGGCGCTGATGGCGCGCAGGCGTCCAATGCGCAGGGTCTGTTGCAGATCAGCCTGCCGCTGTTGCCGATTCTGGGAAACCCGGCGACCCTCAAGATGTTTTTCCAGGTCGCCCAGGCCACCGCGCAGGTGCTCGAGATCGAATGCGCGCGCAGCGGGCGGCCGTATCCGGTGGTGCACGTGCGTGCCCGCGCCAGTGCGGCGCGGCTGGGATTTGGCGAATTCGACAACATCAATAGCGCCAACCCGGTGCCGCAGCCCTCGCCGCTGGTCAATCTGAACTTGCTCGGAATTCCGCTGCGCATCACCGCGTCGGCGATGGTGGATGTCGGTCAAGACGAGGATCGGGAGCTGATTTTCCGCGGGCCGTTCGACCAGACTCCGCAACGCATCGGCAGCTCCGCGACCGAGAGTCTCGGAAGCGCCATGAGCACGCTCGCGCGCAACCTGCGGCTGGAGGTTGAGCCCGCCAGTGCGCTGCTGAATCCGCTGCTCAGGCCCATTCTGCAACCCATTCTCAATCAGTTGGCTAGCACGTTGGTTCCGATTCTCAATCAGGTTGACGATCAACTGCTGACGCCGGCGCTGGCGCCGCTGGGTTTAACGCTGGGCGGGGCGGACGTCACGGTCAGTGGCGTCACGGGCGATCAACCGGTGCTCTTCAACCGCTGACCGCCAGTCGGACTGCCGCTAAGCTTGCGGTATGAAACCCGCCACGCGTTTTGTCTTTTTCAGTGCGATCGCATTCACCGCATTGACAGCCCTGTCGGGGGACGCTTGGAGCCGTGCCCGCCATATGCAACGCGAGATCGACCACACCTATTCGCTGCGAACCGCACAGCGCGAGTTGAGCTTGCGGATGCAGGAGGCAGGCGACACGCGCAGTCTCGAGGCTGCGCTTGAATCGCTCCTGGAGGACCCGGCACTTGGGTTTCGCTTTTTGGCGTTGCGCGATCGGGCCGGCAGCATCCTCGCCGCCAGCGGCCGTTTCGAGGACTTGGGCGGAATCGGATTGCGCGCAGATGTCATGCAGCAGGTGCGCGAAGCGCTATATGCCCTGACGAGTAAACACGGTTACTTGCAGTTGGCCGCGCCACAGCAGACTTTGGAGCTGGAATGGGCGCTGGGCGCTCCTCAACGCGAACAGCATGACGAAGCGGTTGCGCGTTTGTCGCGTTTTGGCTCGCTGGGGTTGTTCTGCGGACTGACTGGCCTGGTGGCGCTCATTTACTTTCTGCGTTTGCGAGAACGCAGCGGATTGCCCGAGCGGCTGCGGGATGCGCCCCGCCTGCGATCACCGACGCCGGCGCGAGACTCCGCGGCGGAACTTCTGAATCTGGCGGGCATCGGCCTGATGCGGCTGGATCGGCTGGGTCGGGTCCTGGCCATGAATGCCATGGCCGAGCAATGGACCGGCTGGACCGAGCAAAGTGCGATCGAGCAGCAGATTTTCACCGTGTTACGGGTACGCGACGATGAGCACAAGCCGCTGGACGCCACACTGGCGGCCGCATGGCAAGGCGGGGCGACGACCCCGATCCAACTGGAAGGCTGGTTGATGCCGCGCCAAGGCGAGCGCTTGCGCATGGAAGTACGGGCGGCGACGTTGCGCGATGCCGGCGGGATCACGGGCGCCGTACTGGTGCTGAACGAGACCAGCCACCACTACGCGCAGGGCGAGCAGCTGGCCCAGGCGGCGCGGCTGCCTCAATCCCTGATGGATCGGTTGGACGAGGCGATTCTGCACACCGATACCGCGGGGGTAATCCGCTATGCCAACGAGCGCATTCGCGATCTGCTGGGATACCCGCCGGATGAACTGCAGGGGGAAAGCATCGGCAAGCTGCTGCCCGTGCCATTTCTAAACCAGCCGCAACTCAGCCTCAAGGACTATGCCGCGCATAAACCTGAATTACCGGCGGTCACGGGCTGGCACAAAGACGGCCGGTCGGTGCCGATTGAATTGGGGGTGGAGCCACTGCCCGTCGAGGGCGGGTTTCTGGTGATTCTGCGCACCAGGGCCGACGCGCAGGCGAATTAAAGCTTCTTGGCTTTTGGCTTGGAGGGCTTCGGAGCCGGAGGCGGTTCCGAATCCATGTCATCGATGATCAGCTGGTCTTCCTTGGGCGGAGCGCCGTCGTAGATCAGGCTCTGACGCCGCTGCAGATAGACGCTGCGCACAAACACGTATTCGTCGAACTGTTGGTCGAGGACCGCATCCGCACCGAAAAGCTGCGCCCGCTTCTCTACGAGCTCGAGGAAGCGTATGGGCACGACATGTTCGGTCGGCATGTCCAACCAGACGTTGCCGGTAATTCCGGGGGGTCCGGTGACGCTGGTGAACGTATCGGCGGCGCGGCCGACGGCGTCACGGCCGGTGCTTGGCCCCATCAGTGGCAACATCAGGTAAATGCCTTCGCCCACACCCCAGTAGCCAAGCGTCTGGCCAAAGTCTTCTTCGTGCAAGGGCAGATCGACTGCAGGGCCCAGGTCAAGCAGTCCGCCGATGCCGAACGTGGAATTAAGTACCAGGCGGGCGATGTCCTTGCCGGCCTGATGAATCTTGAGTTGAAGTATGTCGTTGACGATGGTGCGTGGCAGCTGCAGGTTTTCGAAGAAGTTTGAAATGCCCCGGCGGACAGGGTCTGGGGTGATGGCGTCATAGCCCTTGGCAATGGGCTTGAGGACGTATCGGTCAGCGCCGCGGTTGAAGCTGTAAAAAGCACGGTTGACCGGCTCCAGCGGGTCGCTCGGCTCATCTGGCGGGGAGTGCGCACAGCCTGAAAGTGCTACGGCAGCCAGTATCGCGAGCAGGTAGCGCATCATGTTTTTATTTCCAATATCCCTGAAATACCAAAGTGGTCCGCCAGACGTTTAACCGGGGTCGGAACCTGCGTAAAGCCTAACACGACTCCCTCAAGTTGCGCGCGGCGTTTCAGTTCCAGCAGCAAGGAGAGGCCGGCGCTGTCCATCTGGGTAACGCCACTGAGATCCAGCTCGCCGGCGCGGCTCAACCGAGCGGCCTGTTCCAGGTAGGCCGGCACCGTGGAAAATGTCAGCGGGCCTTGCATTTTTTGTTCTTTTTAGCCTTTTTTGGTGGATTTCTTGATGAATTGCCCGGATTCAAGCTTTTCGATGAAGCCATCGATGCCGCTGGCTTTGATTTCCGAATTGGCTTGTCCGCGAAAACTGCTGATCAGGCTGATGTTTTCAACGGTGATGTCATAGATCTTCCAGCCCTCGTCTCTCAGCCGCAGCGAAAAACCAATGGCGACCGGCGGTGCATTCTGCCGGATCAGTGTCGATTTGACGGTGGCGTCGGTCGCATCCGGCGCCATGCGCAACGGCAGCCAGTCGGCGCGGATCTGATCGTTGTATTCGAGCAGGGCGTCCGCATAGGAGCGGATCAACTGGTTCTTGAACGCTTCGGTGAATCGCGTGCGCTGCGGTTCGGTGGCGTTGCGCCAGTCGCGTCCCATCACCAGTTGGGCGATGTAGCGTTGATCAAATTTAGGCACTACCAGGTCCTCGACCACCGCGTAGAACACGGCGGGCTTGGCTTTGAATTCGTCGTGACGTTTGCGGATTTCCTGCGACAGCTTGTCGGTGGCCTGACGCACCACCTGGTCGGGCGGCGTCACGGCTATAGCGGGCAGCAGCCACAAAAACCCGATCAGGCCGCCGAGAAATTTCAAGCTGTTCTGCCGCATTGCGCTACTCCTTTTTCGAATCGGTCGCTTTGTTGGCGAGGAACTGGCCGATGATGTTCTCTAATACGACTGCTGACTGCGTATGGATGATGCGACCGCCATCTTTAAGTACGGCCTCGTCACCGCCCGGCTCCAGGCCAATGTACTTTTCGCCGAGCACGCCAGCGGTCAGGATCTTGGCCGAACTGTCGGCGGGAATGTTGCCGTATTCCGTGCCGATTTCAAGCGTGGCGCGGGCCTGGAAGGTTTGCGGCTCGATGACGATATCCCGAACGCGGCCAATGCGTACGCCCGCGATCGTCACCGACGCGCCGCTGCGCAAGCCGCCGATGTTCTCGAAGTCGGCGGTGACCCGGTAACCCTGGTTGGCGCCGCTGCTTTCAAGGCTGGCGACGCGGAAGGTGAGAATGAAAATGGCAGCGACGCCGAGGCTGAAAAACAGGCCGACCATCAGTTCCAGTGCTCTTGATTGCATGAGTAAATCCCCTGATCTAAAAGCCGCGAAACATGAACGCGGTCAATACGAAATCCAGTGCCAGAATTGCCAGTGACGAGGTGACGACGGTATTGCGCGTGGCGCGCGACACACCCTCGGAATTGGGCGCGGCATGATAGCCCTGATACACCGCGATCCAGCTGATGACAAAGGCGAACAGAATGCTCTTGACCACACCGTTCCAGATGTCCTCGAACTCGACTGCGCCTTGTATCTGAGTCCAGTAGCTGCCGGCGTCCACACCCAGCAGCTCGACGCCAATCAGGTGCCCGCCAGAAATGCCGATGGCCATGACGCAGAAAATCGCCGCCAGCAGCGGCAGTGACAGGCAACCGGCGATGAAGCGCGGCGCGATCACGCGCTGGATCGGGTCCACGGCCATCATTTCCATTGCCGACAATTGATCGGTGGCGCGCATCAGGCCGATCTCGGCGGTCAACGCAGAGCCGGCACGGCCGGCGAACAGCAATGCGGTGACCACTGGCCCGAGTTCACGAACGGTGACCAGCGCGACGAACGTGCCGAGCGAGGTCTCTGCGCCAAACCCCACCAGTGTGCGATAGCCCTGCAGGCCCAGGACCATGCCGATGAACATGCCGGAAATCACCGTGATCACCAGCGACAGTACGCCAACCGAGTACATCTGCTGCATGAGGAGGCGCGGGCGCAGCAGCGCCGATGGAATCGCGGCAAGCGTGGCGAGCAGGAAAAACTGCGCGCGCGCCAGACCGCGCAGGAAATTCTCGACCGTGTCCAGAATCTGTTTCATGAGGTGGCACCGAGGTCGTGCGCATAGTCGGGTGCGTCGTAATGAAACCGTACCGGGCCGTCCGGTTCGCCCTTGAGAAATTGCTGCGCCCACTCCGAGCGGCTGGCGCGCACCTGGTCCGGCGTGCCTTCGGCCACGACCTTGCCGTTGGAGATGATGTAGGCATAGTCACTGATAGACAGCGTTTCGGCGACATCGTGCGAGACAATGATCGAGGTCAGGCCGAGGGCGTCGTTGAGGCTACGGATCAGGCGCATCGCCACGCCCATCGAAATCGGATCGAGGCCGGTCAGCGGTTCGTCGTACATCACCAGTTGTGGATCGAGCGCAATCGCGCGCGCCATTGCCACCCGACGCGCCATGCCACCCGACAGTTCGTGCGGATAGAGGTCGCGTGCGCCACGCAGGCCCACCGCCTGCAGTTTCATCAGCACCAGATCGCGCACCATCGATTCCGGAAGCCGGGTGTGCTCGCGGATCGGGAAGGCGACATTCTCGAAGACCGTGAGATCCGTCAAGAGCGCGCCGTTCTGGAACATGATGCCCATGTGCTTGCGCAGGTCGAGCAGCTCGCGGCGACTGAGCTTGTGCACATCCTGACCGTCAAACTCAACCGCGCCGCGCGCCGGACGGTACTGTCCGCCGATCAGCCGCAGCAGCGTGGTTTTTCCCGTGCCGCTGGGGCCCATGAGGGTGGTGACCTGGCCACGGCGCAGGTCTACATCGACACCGTCGAAAATCATCCGCGGCCCGAACGCAAAATGAATGCCGCGTGCGCGCACCAGCGTGTTGGAATCGGAAGGGGAGGGGGTCGCCAGCATGAGGAACTTAATTCTTAGTGGGCTATTCTAAGGTTCATTCGGGATTTACGGAAGGAATTTGACTATGAAATTTATTCAAATCGCGGTGATGGCGGCTTTTGTGGCACTGGCCGGTTGTTCCGGCGATCCGGCCAAGAAGAATTCGACATCCAAGCGCGAACCTCTCTCCACGCGCGAGCGCTGTCCTCCGGGCTATCTGCTGGACACGTTCACCCGCCAATGCGTCGAGCAGGAGTCCGCTCAACGCCGCGACCCGTTGCGCGACACGCTCGGCCGCCCGATGGAATCCATGCCGGACTTTTCGCTGCCCGGCGGCGGCATTTTGCGACGCTAAGCCGCATTCATCGGCTACCCGCTTGAAGCCGCTTTTATCCCCTGGTGGCCGAGCGGCTGATCTGAGTGGTACACTTTTAGTACCACTGTTTTTCGCGCCGGCCCCGCCGCTGCCTTAAAACGGCATCAAGCGGGCGGTGATATCTGTATGCGTAAATCGGTTTCGAGACGCTCAGCGACCGTTTGGAGACTAGTCGGCCCTCCCAATTCGCTCACCTGTGTCATCACAAGGCCGCGATAACCGCAGGGATTGATGCGCGAAAACGGCGACAGGTCCATCGCCACGTTCAGGGCCAGCCCGTGATACGTGCGCCCTCTGCTAACCCGCAAACCCAGTGAGGCGATTTTTTTCTCTCCGACATAGACGCCCGGTGCCTCACGTTTTGATTGCGCGTCAATGCCATACGAAGCCAACGTGGCGGTCAAGGCGTTTTCGAGGCGCGTCACCAGCGTGCGTACGCCAAAACCCAGGCGGGTTAAATCCAGCAGGCAATACACCACGAGTTGTCCGGGCCCGTGATACGTCACTTGGCCGCCGCGATTGGTCTGCACCACCGGGATGTCGCCTGGCGTCAGCAGGTGTTCGGGCCTGGAGGCCTGGCCCAGTGTGAATACCGGCGGGTGTTCCAGAAACCACAGCTCGTCTGCCGTGCCCGCAGTACGGCCGCGAGTGAAGTCGCGCATACGCTGGTAAACCGGCTCAAAAGGCTGCATGCCCAGATGCAGAACCTTGCAGGGCTCCGGATTCACTGGCGTTTCAAGCCCTGAAACAGTTCATAGGCCCGCGCATACACCGCGCCTGGCTTGCCGGTGCCGACGAGATTGCCGTCAAGCGTTGTCACCGCCAGTACCTCGCGCGTGGTGCTGGTGATCCAGATTTCATCCGCTTTGCGCAGTTCGTCCAGCGTAAAGTGCCGCGACGTGATCTGGACGCCTTCGGCACTCAGCTTAGCCAGTAAGTTGCGCGTGATGCCAGGCAGAATTTCCGCGCTGTCCGGCGTGGTCAGGACAGCCCCCTCGCGGACCATGAAAACATTCGACGACGAGCCTTCGGTAACACGTCCGTCGCGATGCAGGATCGCCTCGTTGGCGCCGGCGATCTTGGCGCGCTGCGTGCACAGCACATTGGCCAGCAGGGCGATGCTCTTGATGTCACACCGGGCCCAGCGCAGGTCGGGCAGGGTGATGGCGGTAACTCCGTTGGCGCGCGCATCCATGCTCGGCGAGGGCAGCGGGCTGCAATAGGCGACCACGGTAGGGGAAATATCCTCTGGGAAGGCGTGGCTGCGCCCGCTCGCCGCACCCCGAGTGACCTGCAGATAAACGACCAGATCGCCACCGCCGGCCTCCCTGACCAGCCGCGCAAAAATCGCCTGCCATTCCTCGCGCGAGTGCGGATTGCGAATCCCCAATTCACCGAGCGAGCGCTCCAGTCGCGCCAGATGCTCGGCCTCGCCCAGCAGTCGCCCGCCGTAGGCCGCGAGCACTTCGTACGCCCCATCGGCAAACAAAAAGCCGCGATCAAGCACCGAGACACGAGCTTCGGCAAGTGGCAGCCACTGGCCGTTGAGATAGCAAAGGGAGGTCATGTCAGGTTCCATCGCAGGCGCAGGGCATCGCTCCAGCGCCGCCAGAGGCCACCCGCCAGGACGGAGGTGAGCGCAACCAGCGGTTCGCTGCGGATCAGTTTGCCACCGAGGAGCACTTCAAGACGCCCAAGCTTTTGTCCGGCCTGAACCGGCGCCACCACCGGCAGCGGAACGTTTGAGCGCATCGTCAGGGTGGCACGACTGCCACGCGGCAGGCTTAGCGTCAGTGGTTGCGTCACGCCCAGCGACAGTTCGTTCTGCATGCCTTTCCACACGCGAATTTCAGTCAAGGCCTGTCCGGCGGCGGCGGCATGCACGGTTTCAAAAAAACGGAATCCGTAGTCAAGCAGCAGCGCGCTACTGTGCACGCGCTGTGGCGGCGTCTGGGCGCCCAGCACCACGCTGATGATGCGCCGGCCGTCGCGCATCGCGGACGTCACCATGCAATAGCCGGCCGCCTTGTGGTGACCGGTTTTGAGACCGTCGACGCTGGGGTCGCGCGCCAACAACCGGTTGCGGTTGCGCTGCGTGATTTTGTTATAGGTGAATTCGGTTTCGCTGAACAGGGCGTAATGCTCGGGAAAATCGTGGATCAGCGCTCGCGCCAGCCGACCGAGATCGCGCGCGCTGGTGTAGAGGTCCGGGTGATGGATGCCGTTGGGATTGGTGAAGTGCGAATCGGTCAGGCCCAACGCTTTGGCGGACGCGTTCATGCGTGATGCGAACGCAGGCTCGGTGCCGCTGATGTGCTCGGCGAGCGCCACGCTGGCGTCGTTGCCGGATTGCACCAGCAGACCGCGCAACAGTTCGGACACAGTGACGTGCGAGCCGTACTCCAGAAACATACGCGACTCGCGGGTGAAATAGCCCTGCCGCCACGCGCGCTTGCTGATCAGCACGCGGTCGTTGAGTCGAATCTGCTTGCTTTTAATCGCCTCGAACGCGACATACGCCGTCATCAGCTTGGTCAGGCTGGCGGGCGGTAGCCGTTGCCGGGTGTTGGCACCGGCCAGCAGTTGAGCGCTGTCGTAATCGAAAACCGCCCAGGCCTTGGCAGGAATGGCGGGCGGTGGGTGCGACTTGTTGCCCGCCGCGACACCCGCCGGCGCGGAGTCAACGCCCGAATCGCCGCGCGGACTGAGCCTCGCCTTTTCGCTTTCCGTTGCGGTCGGCGGCGACGGCGTGGCAAGGGACAGCGCCGCCACAGAATGCAGCAGGAGCGCAACAAGCAGTAAAAATCGCATGGAGCCTGACTAAAAAAATTATGGAACGCATCATAAGCGACGCCTCTCGCGAAATGCGCTATTCCAAAACTTCGCGCGATGGCAGATGGTGGTCGTCGAGCCGCTGGCGCGCACGTTCCAGCGCGGACGAATTCGGGAAGGGCCCGACCAGTACGCGGTGCACCTGAGTTTCGGGTTCGCCCGAGCTTTCGATATGGATTTCTGCATTGCCCAGACCCAGGTCCATGATCTGTTCACGCAGCGCAACCGCGCTGACCGGATCATCGAAGCGCCCGGCCTCAAGAAACAGCGCAGGTTCGCGGACCGGTTCTGGCTTTCCGGGAATGATGGCCTCGACTTCGACCTCGGCCGAACCGTGCCCGATCATGTCTAACCTGGCGGCGGCGGCGTAGGACAGGTCGATGATGCGTCCCGGATGAAACGGCCCGCGGTCGTTGACGCGAACGACGACGCTGCGGCCATTGCCCAGGTGTGTCACCCGCGCGTAGGTGGGGAGCGGCAGGGTTTTATGCGCGGCGGTCATCGCGAACATGTCATAGATTTCGCCGTTGGCGGTTTTGTGACCGTGAAACTTGGCGCCGTACCACGAGGCCATCGCGCGCTCCTTATACCCCTCGGCCGACGCCAGCACCTGGTAGGTGCGGCCACGTACTTCGTAGGATTTGGCATTGCCGCCACGACTTTTCGCTTCAAAGATCGGCACGGCGTCCGGTGTTGCAAGTACCCCGGCGGGGATCTCTTCAGGAAAGGTGTCATCCTTCATCGAATAGCGGCTGCCCGCGCCGCTGCATGCGCCCAGCAGAAAAACCGCGGCGCCGAGCGCGAGGCGAATCCGCCACTTCATTGTGTCTCCGACGTCCTGCCTCTCGTCGTGCTTCCACCGTCCATGGTGGGAGTCGATTCGCTTTCCAGCTCTTGCGCCAGTTGGGTTACCGACATCGCGTAGTACACGCGCGGGTTATAGCTCTGGATGGCAAAGAAGTTCGGCAGCCCGATCCACCATTCGCTGCCCTCATCGGTTTTCAGTTCGAGCCCGCCAGCGCGCAGGTCAGGCGACAGGCCTTCAGGTCCGTGCAACCCCGCCTGTGCCAGTTTCGCGACGGTGGATGTGGCGTAACGCGCGTTGATCTCAAGGCCATCCACATCGCCGTCGAAACGCGCTGGCGTCACTACCGGCTGGCCCGCGTACCAGATGCGTTGCGGATCGTACTCGGTGAGGTAACGCGCGATGCTGCCGATGGCGTCGGACAGATTCCAAAGATCAATACGGCCATCACCGTTGAAGTCCACCGCCAGGCGCCGGTAGTTGGATGGCATGAACTGCGCCGCGCCCATTGCGCCGGCATATGAACCGCGCAGCAGCTGTGGATCAAAGTCCATGTCGCGGCACAGTGCGAAAAATGCCGTCAGCTCGTCAAAAAAGAAATTGCTGCGCGTCGGATGGTCGAAGCCCTGTGTCACCAGCGCGTCGAGCACGCGTGTGGTGCCCAAGTAGGTGCCGTACTTGGTTTCGACACCGAGGATGCCGGCGATCACTTCGCCCGGCACGCCGTACAGCGCCTGTGCGCGCGCCAGCGTTTTACGGTATTCGCGCATGAAGCGCACGACCTTTTTCGACGTTGGCGGCCGTGACGTGCAATTCGCGGTAGGCGGTCCAGGTCAGGGTTTTTTCCTTGGCCTGCTGTTCCTTTTCGATCAGTTTGGGCAGGCGCTGCGCGAGGCGCAGTTCGTCGCGCACCCAACCCAGCTCCTCGGTGAGTGAAGGCGTGTTCCGCTTCAAGCTTTTGCAGCAACTCCGCCACGCGAGGGTGCTCGTCGTAGCCGGCGTTAGCGGCGATTGGCAACATCAGGAAGACAGCTATCAGGACGCAGCGCATTAACTGGAGACCAATTTTCGATGAGTTTGAATACTGGTCAGCATACCGAAACCGGCGAGCGAGACTGACCATCGAAGTGCCGCCGTAACTCACCAGCGGCAGCGGCACGCCGACCACCGGCAGCAGTCCGATGACCATGCCGATGTTGATGAACACGTAGACGAACAGGGTCAGCGCCAGGCTGCCTGCGAGCAGGCGCTGGAACGTGTCCTGACCGCGCAAGGCGATGATCAGTCCGCGCGACACCAGCGCCAGGTACAGCCCCAGCAGCAGCAACACGCCGAGCAGACCGAGTTCTTCGGCGAACACCGCGAAGATAAAGTCGGTGTGCGCTTCAGGCAGAAAATCGAGCTTGGCCTGGGTGCCGTTGAGCCAGCCCTTGCCGAACAGGCCGCCGCTGCCGATGGCGATCTTGCTCTGTGTGATGTGATAGCCCGCGCCCAGCGGATCGAGTCTCAGGGTCGAGAAAAGTCAGCACGCGCTTGCGCTGGTAGTCGTGCAGAAACTGCCATAGCACCGGCGCGGCCACGGCCACGATGGCAACGGTTGCCAGCATCCAGCGCCAGCCCAGCCCGGAAAAGAACAGCGCGAGGCTGCCGGCGGTGACGATCAGCAGCGCGGTACCCAGATCCGGCTGCTTGACGATCAAGAGGGTGGGCAGAGCGATCAGCGCGGCCACCACCAGCAAGACTTGCGGCCGCGGCGGCAGCGGCTGGCGGTGCAGGTAAGCCGCAACCGTCAGCGGCATCGCCAGCTTCATGAACTCCGAGGGCTGGAAGCGCACCAGCCCGATATCCAGCCAGCGCAGCGCGCCTTTGGCGTCGTCGCCCAGAATCAGCACGAGCACCAGCAAAAATACTGTCAGGCCATACAGCCACGGTGCCGCCAGACGATAGAGCTCCGGCGGCGCCTGCGCGCAGGCGGTCATCACCAGCAGGCCCAGGCCCAAGCGCTGCATCTGATTCGCCAGGGTTGTGGCGGAATGACCTGAGGCGGAATACAACACGAACAATCCGACCGCAGACAGCGCCGCGAGCAGCCCCAGCAGCCACAAATCCAGATGCAGCACGCGTGCAAACCATTCACTCCAGCCCGGTTCGGGGGCTTTGCGCTCAGTGGTCAATGCATGGCTCATGGCGCGGCCTCAATACGCGGCGGCGCCGTTCGCTTGATCAGCCAGGCATCCATCACGGCGCGCGCCACCGGCGCGGCGACGCTGCCGCCGTGGCCAGCGTGCTCGGCAAGCACCGCGATGGCGATGGTCGGCGCCTCGACCGGTGCGAAAGCGATGAACACCGCGTGGTCACGCAGTTTTCTTGCGACGCTGGCCATGTCCGGCGCTTCGTCCTCACTCTGTTTCAGCGCCGCGACCTGCACGGTGCCGGTCTTGCCGGCGATCCGGTAAGGCGCATCCCGGCCGATGCGATAGGCGGTGCCGCCGGGTGTGTGCACGACATGCTCCATCGTTTCGATGATGCGGGTCCATTCAGAGTCGTCGCGCAGAATGATCGGTGTCAACGGCTCCGGCGGCACGATCATGGATTTTTGAGTTTCGCGATTCTGCACGGCATGCACGATGTGCGGCCGAAAGCCCTTGCCGCGCAGCGCCAGCCGCGCGCTGATCTGCGCCAGCTGCAACGGGGTGACCAGCGTATAGCCCTGGCCGATGCCGATATTCAGAGTTTCGCCGAGGTACCAGTCTTCCTTGCGCACGCGCTTTTTCCATTCGCGAGAGGGCATCAGCCCGCCCTTTTCGCCTGGCAAGTCGACGCCGAGCGGGCGGCCGAGACCGAACTGGCTGAGAAACGCATGGATGCGGTCGATGCCCAGCTTGAGCGCCACGTTGTAGAAATAGACGTCGCAACTGGCGACCACCCCGTGGTTCATGTCCACCCAGCCGTGGCCCTCGCGCTTCTGGCAGCGGTATTTATGCCGGATGCCCGGCAGGGTGAATTCGCCGTTGCAGAAAACGCTATCGGCGGGATTGATCAGGCGCGCATCGAGCCCCGCCAGTGCCATGAACGGCTTGATCGTGGAGCCGGCGGCATATTGCCCCTGCAGTGCGCGGTTGAACAGCGGCCGCTCCTCATTGTCGTTCAGCGCCCTGTAAGTCGGCACGTCGATGCCATCGACGAACAGGTGCGGATCGAAGCCGGGCTTGGACACCAGCGCCAGGATTTCGCCGGTGTTGGGCTCCAGCGCGACCACCGCGCCGTTGAGTTCGCCCAGCGCCTGCTCGGCGGCCAGCTGCAATTTCGAGTCAATCGACAGATACAGGTTGCCCCCGGGCAGGCCCAGCCGGTAGTCCACTTCGCGCAGCGGCCGTCCGGCGGCATTGGTTTCGACAATCTTGGTGCCCAGCGTGCCGTGCAGCGAGTCCTCATAGGAGCTCTCGACGCCGTTCTTGCCGAAATAATTGGTGCCGCGGTAGGCCTTCTCGTCGACCTTGGCCAGATCCGCCTCGGTGATGCCGCCGATATAGCCGATGACGTGCGCCGCCGACTCGCCCAGCGGATATTTGCGCGTCAGGCTCGGTTCGATCTGGACGCCCGTGAAGTCGTAGCGGTTGACCTGGTAATTCGCATGCTCTTCGGCAGTCAGATTGAAGCGCAGCGGCACGTCGGTGTATTTGGGTGCCTTGCGCACGGCGATCGCGGAAGCGCGTGAGGTCGCTTTCGGATAGCCGCACCAGATTCGACAATCGCTTGAGGGTCGCGTTCAGGTCGCCGGATTTTTCGGCATTGACCTGCATCAGGAACGCGGGACGGTTCTCGGCGAGGATCGCCCCGTGACGATCGAAGATATAGCCGCGCACCGGCGGCACCACCCACAGCCGCATGCGGTTTTCGTCCGAGCGCGTGCTGTAGTAGCTGTGGTCGAAGATCTGCACATGCACCAGCCGCGTGATCAGGATCGCGGTGAGGGCAAGACAACCGAGTGTCGCCGCCAGGATCCGCAGGAGGAAGATATGTCGTTCCTCATGCAGGTTCTTGATGGCATCAAAGCTGCTCCGTCTGAGCATGGCAGACGTCCGCTATTCGTGAAAATCGCGGCGCATCAAGCTGCGCAGCAGCGGCCACAACAGCGGCCAGCTCACCGCCGTGACGTACGCCGGAATCCAGCGCTGCCACGGATCCGCCACGTGCTGCGTGCTGCCATCGATCCAGAACAGTATGAAAATATAGGCAAGCCAGGCGGGGGTCAGCGCCAGTGCCGCCTGCCAACCGGGCAGCACCGACAACATGCCGCGCATCTGGATCGCGAGAAACACCAGCAGCGTGAGTGCCAGCGCGTGCTGGCCCAGCACGCTGCCGTAAGCCGCATCAAGCAAGACGCCGCAGATCCACGCAGGGACCAGTCCGCGCGGATCGCGCGAGGTCAGCGCCCAGGCGACAAGCATCGCGGGAATCCACAGCGGCCGCGCCGTCGCCAGCCAGTCCGGCAGCGGCAAAAATTGCAGAAACAGGCCGGCGAGCAGAATCAGCGGCAGACGCAGCCAGCCGGAGGTGCTCATTGCGTCGCCTCCGCCGGAGTTTCCGCCGTCACCGGGGTGGGGACGGTCACGGGGGCGGTTTCCATCATCGGATAACTCTCGCTCCACACCAGCAAGGCCTGACGGCCCTGGTTGATGTGCGCAGCCGGTTGCGCGATGGCTTCCATGAAATGATCGCCATGGCTGGGCCGCAGTTCGGTGATCTGGCCCACCGGGTACCCCGAGGGAAAGCGGCCGCCCAGCGGCGAGGACACCAACAGGTCGCCGATCTTGATGTCGGCGTTGCTTGGCAGGTAGGGCAGTGACAGGCGCTGGCCGTCGCCGCGGCCCAGGGCAATGGTCTGCAGGCCGGTGCGGTTGATCTCCACCGGAATGCCGTGGTTTGGATCGGTGATCAGCAAGGCCATCGAACTGCCGGCGAGCACCTGGATCACCTGACCGAGCACGCCGGATGCATCCACCAGGGCCTGGCCGCGATAAACGCCGTCGCGCGCGCCCTTGTCGAGCAGGATCTGGTGGCGGTACGGGTCCTGCGCTGCCGACAGCACTTCGGCGATCAGCACGCGTTCCTCGAGCTTGGACGACGACGACAGCAGTTCGCGGATGCGCTGGTTTTCCGCCTTCACCGATTCGAATTTCTGCAATTGGGAGCGCAGCAGCAGGTGTTCCTGGCGTAGTTTTTCGATCTCGGTGATTAAGGAGTCGCGCGTCTGGTACTGGCTCACTGATTGCGCGGTGCGGCCGGGCAGAGAGGTGATCCAGAACACGGGCTGTAAGGCGCCTGTCAGAACCTGTCGAATTCCATCGAGACTATGGTTGCGCTGGTCCGCCACCATCAGGCCCAGCGCCATCAGACACAGCGCCAGGGTTTTCAGGCCAGCGCCGGGCCCACGGGGGAAAAGGGCTTTGTCGGGCGCCGGAAAAGGGAACGATCTCACGCGCCTAGTGTGAAGCCAGCGCGCGAGTTATTCCACGCTCAGCAGTTCGCCGCCCTTGTCGAGGGAATCCAGCATCATGCCGCCGCCGCGGGCGACGCAGGTCAGCGGATCGTCGGCGATGATCACCGGCAGGCCGGTTTCCTCGGAGATCAGCTTGTCGATGTCGCGCAGCAGCGCGCCGCCGCCGGTCAGCACGATGCCGCGCTCGGCGACGTCGGAGCCGAGCTCCGGCGGGGTGCGCTCCAGCGCCTTCTTGACCGCCGTGACGATGCCGGCCAGCGGCTCCTGCAGTGCGTCCAGGATCTCGTTGGAGTTCATGGTGAAGTTGCGCGGCACGCCGGCGGCGAGATGGCGGCCGACGACGTCGATCTCCTGCACTTCGTGGCCCGGGAAGGCCGTGCCGATCTCGATCTTGATGCGCTCGGCGGTGGCCTCGCCGATCAGCATGTTGTACTGGCGCCGCACGTAATTGACGATGGCTTCGTCGAACTTGTCGCCGCCGATGCGCGCGGATCTCGGCGTAGACGATGCCGTTGACAGCGAGATCACCGCGACCTCCGAGGTGCCGCCGCCGATGTCCAGCACCATCGAGCCGCGTGCATCGCCGATCGGGATGCCGGCGCCCAGCGCCGCGGCCATCGGTTCTTCGATGACGTAAACCTTGCGCGCGCCGGCGTTCTCGACCGATTCGCGGATCGCGCGGCGCTCGACCTGGGTCGAGCCGTAGGGCACGCACACCACCACGCGGGTGATCGGTTCGAGTCATGCGGCCCTTCTGCACCTTGCGGATGAAGTGCTGCAGCATCTTCTCGGTGACGGTGAAGTCGGCGATGACGCCGTCGCGCAGCGGGCGGATGGTCGGTGATGTTGGCCGGGCGTGCGGCCGAGCATGTGCTTGGCGTCGAGGCCCACGGCCTCGACCTTCTTGCTGCCGCGCGCGTCGATGCGGATCGCGACCACCGAAGGCTCGTTGAGGACGATGCCTTCGTCACGCACGTAAATGAGGGTGTTGGCGGTGCCGAGATCGATGGAAAGATCGTTGACGAACAGTCGGCGAACGGTCGTCGATCATTTAGAAAGGGGGCTTGGCGAAGCGTCGGCAGGCGAAAAAGAGCGCGAACTGTAGCGGTCATAGGGCATTTTTAGCAATAGCATGCTATTTTTCGCGCCTCTAAATTGGCGGAACCCTTGCATGATCCCTGACTCCTGAGCAGATCCGTCAGGTCGCGCATCTCGCACGACTCGAGCTCAAGCCCGAACAGGAATCCGACTACGCCCGGCAACTGAGCAACATCCTCGACATGGTCGGCCGCTGTCGCAGGCCCAGACCGACGGGGTGGCACCGATGGCGCATCCGCTGGACATGACCCAGCGCCTGCGGCCGGATGCCGTGACCGAAGCCGACCGGCGCGAGATTTTCCAGGCGCATGCGCCGGCGGTAGCAGGGCGGCCTCTACCTGGTGCCGAAGGTGATCGAGTAGTGAGCCAGCCGCGTGGAGGGACCCGCGCCTGTGCGTTGCGCGACGCCCGAGCGCAGTGCGCTAGTCATGCATACGCTCAGCATCCGCGCGCTGGCCGAGGGCCTGCGCGCAAAAAATTCTCGTCGCGCGAACTGACCCAGCACTTTCTCAAGCGCATCGAGGTGCATGATCCAAATCTCAACAGCTTCATTACGGTGACCGCCGAGCGGCGCGCTGAAACGGCCGAGGCGGCCGACACGCAGACTGGCCGCGGGCAACGCGGGCCCGCTGACCGGAATCCCGCTCGCCCAGAAGGACATCTTCTGCACCGAGGGGGTCAAAACCTCCTGTGGCTCGAAGATGCTCGACACGTTCGTCGCGCCTTACGACGCCACCATCGTGCGCAAGCTGCACGCCGAGGCGGGCATGGTGATGCTCGGCAAGTGCAACATGGACGAGTTCGCGATGGGCTCGTCCAACGAAACCAGCTACTACGGCCCGGTGAAGAATCCCTGGGACGCGACCCGCGTGCCGGGCGGCTCCTGCGGCGGTTCGGTCGCGGCCGTCGCCGCGGGCCTCGCACCAGCGGCCACCGCCACCGACACCGGCGGCTCGATCCGCCAGCCGGCGGCGCTGACCAACCTCACCGGCATCAAGCCGACCTACGGCCGCGTTTCACGCTACGGCATGATCGCGTTCGCCTCGAGCCTGGACCAGGCCGGCGTGGTCGCGCGCACGGCCGAAGACGCCGCCTTTGTTCTGCAGGCGATGTCCGGGTTCGATCCGCGCGATTCCACCAGCGTCGAACGTCCGGTCGATGATTACGTCGCGGGCCTGGGCCACCCCATCAAGGGCCTGAGAGTCGGCCTGCCCAAGGAGTATTTCGCCGAAGGCCTGGCGCCTGGCGCGCGCGCTTGCGTCGCGGCGGCGATTCTTGAACTGAAGAACTTGGCGCCGAGTTCAAGGAGATCTCGCTGCCGAACTCGCCGTTGTCGGTGCCGACGTATTACGTCGTTGCGCCGGCGGAGGCGTCGAGCAATCTCGCGCGTTTTGACGGCGTGCGCTACGGCCACCGCGCCGAAGGCGCCAAGACGCTGGAGGCGCTGTACAAGCGCAGCCGCGGCGAAGGCTTTGGTGCGGAAGTGCAGCGCCGCATCATGATCGGCACCTACGTGCTCAGCCACGGTTATTACGACGCGTACTACCTGAAGGCGCAGAAGGTGCGCAAGCTGATCTACGAGGACTTCAAGCGCGCCTATCGAGTCCGTGGATGTCATTCTGGGGCCCGACCGCCACCGACGTTGCGTTCAAGCTCGGCGCCAAGACCGACGACCCGGTCGCGATGTATCTCAATGACATCTACACGATTGCTGCCAATCTCGCCGGGATCCCGGCCCTGTCCATCCCCTGCGGCTTTGTCGGTGGTCTGCCGGTGGGTTTACAGCTGATGGGCAATTATCTTCGACGAGGCGCGATTGTTGAACGTCGCGCATCAATACCAACTTGCCACGGACTGGCATCACCGCACACCGGAGAACTTCAAATGAAGCATGCAGCAATCCTTGCGGCCGGTTTCATCCTTGCCGCTTCGATGTCCGTGGCCGCCAAGTACGACGACGAGATCCACGTCACCACGAAGAAAACCACGACCGAGGAGCGCGAAAGAATGCGCAAGAACGGCCAATCAGTGATCCTCAAGCGCGGCGTGCCGATTTACCCCTCACGACTGCTCAAGCACGACCCGCAGGGTTGCGTGAACCTGGCCTTCGACATCCTGCCCAACGGAAAAACCGCCAACCCCGAAGTGCTGAAATCGGTCCCACCCAAGATGTTTGATGCGGTGGCCCTGCGCTCGGTCGAGGTCTCCGAGTTCGAGCCGCAGCCGGCTACCACCCGCATCAGCCAGATCGTGACGTTCTCGATTGTGCCGATGCCACGCGGCAAGGCGCCCGAAGCCGACCTGATCCGTGCGCAACTGAACGCAAAGTGCATCATCGAACCGCCGAAAAAGAAGAAGCTCGGCGTCCAGCAGCGATGACCTGGGAGGCCGTCATCGGGCTGGAGGTGCACTGCCAGCTGCAGACGAAGTCCAAGATTTTTTCCGGCGCGTCGACGACCTATGGTGCCGCGCCGAACACCCAGGCCGACGCGGTAACGCTGGGCCTGCCCGGCGTGCTGCCGGTGCTCAACGGCGAAGCGTTGCAGATGGCGGTCAAGTTCGGCCTGGCGGTGGACGCGCAGATCGCCGAGCGTTGCGTGTTCGCACGCAAGCATTATTTTTATCCCGATCTGCCCAAGGGCTACCAGATTTCGCAATACGAGCTGCCGATCGTGTTCAAGGGGCATCTGGATATCGAAATCGAAGGAATGCCCAAGCGCATCGGCATCACCCGTGCGCACATGGAAGAGGACGCGGGCAAATCCCTGCACGAGAATTTCGGCACCCAGACGGGCATCGACCTGAATCGCGCCGGCACGCCGCTGATCGAAATCGTCTCCGAGCCGGACATCCGCAGCGCGGCCGAAGCCGTGGCGTACCTGAAGAAACTGCACCAGCTGGTGGTGTATCTGGGCGTCTGCGACGGCAACATGCAGGAAGGCAGTTTTCGCTGCGACGCCAACGTCTCGGTGCGCAAAACCGGCACCGAAAAATTCGGCACGCGCACCGAGACCAAGAATGTCAATTCGTTCCGCTACGTCGAAAAGGCCATCGAGTACGAAATCGGCCGGCAGATCGAAGTGATTGAGTCCGGCGGAAAAATCATCCAGGAAACGCGGCTGTTCGACCCCGACACCGGGCAGACGCGCTCGATGCGCGTCAAGGAAGACGCCAATGACTACCGCTACTTTCCCGACCCTGACTTGCTGCCGGTGGTGGTGAGCCAGGCCGATATCGAGCGCATCCGTGCGTCAATGCCGGAACTGCCGGAGGCCAAGAAAGCGCGCTTCATGACGCAATACGGCCTGGCGGTTTACGACGCGGCGGTCCTCACCGCCGACGGCGCGCTGGCTGATTTTTACGAGGCGGTGGTCAAGCTCTCCGCCGCCGACCCCAAGCTTTGTGCCAACTGGGTCAGCACCGATTTGCTCGGTGCTTTGAACAAGCTTGGCAAGGACATCACTGCTTCGCCGATCACGATTGCGATGCTGTCGGGCCTGCTGGCACGCATCACCGACAAAACCATCTCGGGAAAAATTGCCAAGGAAGTGTTCGAGGCGATGCTCGCGGGGGAAGGCGACGCAGACCGCATCATCCAGGCCAAGGGCCTGGTGCAGATCACCGACGAGTCCGCCATCGTCAAGGCGATTGAAGACGTCATGGCGAAAAACCCGGCGCAGCTCGCGGACTATCGCAGCGGCAAGGACAAGTTGTTTGGTTTTTTCGTCGGCCAGACGATGAAAGCGACGCAAGGCAAGGCCAACCCGGACGCCCTCAACCGGCTGTTGAAGGACAAATTGAAGCCACCCGCTTGAGACCCCAAAACACCTCGTTTGGGGCCCGGTGAAAAACCGGTGGTACTAAAAGTGTACCACTGCTTTTTGAAGCGCAGCGATTTGCGGCCAAATAGCACTCCAAGCGGGTGAGACCAAAATCATCATGAATGACGCCTTATTGCCCTTCCTGATTGAAAACCGCGGAATTCGCGGCTTTGCTGTCCACGTCGGCACAGGCATCGAGCCGATGTTTGCCTGGCGCCATTACCCCGAGGGCGTTCGTCGCCTGCTTAGCGAAGCGCTGGCGGCAACGCCCCTGCTCGCGGCCGACCTGCCGGCCGGGGCGCGACTTAATTTGCAGTTTCAAGGACGAGGCGCGCTCAAGCTGCTGGTCACGCAGATCAATTCCGAGCTGGAACTTCGCGGCATGGCCAAGTTCGAAGGCGCTGCGTCCGGCGATGGGCAACCCCCCGCCGATTTTCAACAACTCATGGGCGGCGGTACCCTGGCCTGCCTGCTCGAACGCAAGGCGGGCGGGGATAATTATCAGGCGAGTGTCGAAATCGTCGGAGAATCGCTGGCCGACTCCCTGCAGGTTTATTTTCAAAGATCCGAGCAGCTTTCGACGCTGATCCGGCTCGCGGCCGGGCCGGAAAAACTCACCGGCCTGATGCTGCAACGCTTGCCAGAAAAGTGCAGCGACGACGATTGGCATCATGCATACACCCTGTTTCAGACGCTGCGCGAGGACGAACTGCGCGAGACCGATGCGCCCACCCTGCTGGGGCGGTTGTTTGCCGAGGACACAGTGCGCGTGTTTGAACCGCGCCCGGTCCAGTTGCAATGCCGCTGCAGCCACGCGCAGATTTCATCGATGCTGCTGGCGCTGGGGATCACCGAGGTAGAGTCGATACTGCAGGAGCAGGGTCGAGTCGAAGTGACCTGCGAGTTCTGCGGTCGCGCCTACCCGTTTTCGCCACTGGAGGTGAAAACCCTGTTTGCCGCCGCCCACGCCAGCCATTTGAGTGGCACTGCGCACTGAATCATCCAGTTGCAGACTTCGCACGTAATAGGACCCATCATGTCCCCACTCAATGCATTTCTGGCCGCTGCCGGCATCGCCATCGCCGCCAAGACCCTCGCCTGGCTGCTGCAGCTCAAAACCAAAAACGCCGGCCTGGTCGACGCCATCTGGGCGTGGACCGTCGGCGCTTTAGCTCTGCATTTCGCCGTGGCCGGTACGGCGCCGCAAGCGCTGGCCATCCTGCTCGCGGCCATGGGCGGTGCTTGGGGCTTGCGCCTGGGCACGCACCTGTGGATTCGCAACTGGGGCAAACCCGAGGATTGGCGCTACGCGCAATTCCGTAAAAACTGGGGTGTAAATGCAGATCGCAACATGTTCTGGTTCTTCCAGTTTCAAAACATCTTCACCCTGGCGTTGGCGGGTTGTGCATTCTTGCCAGTGGCATATCGCCCGGAGATGCCATCGGCTTTGGCCATCGGCGCGGCGCTGGTGATTTACGCGGTTTCGATCCTCGGCGAATACCTGGCCGATATGCAGATGGAGCGCTTCCGCGCCAATCCGATGAACAAGGGCCGTGTCTGCCAGACCGGGTTGTGGCGTTATTCGCGCCACCCGAATTATTTTTTTGAATGCCTGCACTGGCTGGCCTATGTGCCGCTGGCGCTGGGCGCCCCTTACGGCTGGGTGTCGCTGGGCGCACCGCTGGTCATGGCCTTCCTGCTGCTCAAGCTGTCGGGCGTGCCCCTGCTTGAGGCAGAAATGATCAAGCGCAAGCCGGGCTACGCCGATTACGTGCGCCGCACCTCCGTTCTGATTCCCTGGCCGCCGAAGAAAAATTAATGAATACGATCGACCTGTGCGAGCGCGGCCTGATTCCCGATGCGCTGACCCGATTCGGCATGCGCAACCTGATCGAGCGCCGGCTGATTGACGAAGGCAGTGGCGACGGCGAGGCGCGATCGCGGCGCTTCAACCAGCTGCTGGCCGATTTGCGCACCGCGCCCATCGCCATCGAAACCAAGGCCGCCAACGCCCAGCACTACGAAGTGCCGGCAGAGTTCTTTCATCATCACCTGGGGCCGCAGCTCAAGTATTCCTGCTGCCTGTACCCGACGGGCAAGAAACACTGGCGCAGGCCGAACAGCACATGCTCGAGCTGTACGCCGAGCGGGCGGGCTTGCGCGACGGCATGCGCATGCTGGATCTCGGCTGCGGCTGGGGCTCGCTGTCGACCTGGCTGGCCTAGAAATATCCGAAC
Source organism: uncultured Gammaproteobacteria bacterium (assembly GCA_963807375.1). Lineage (GTDB taxonomy): Bacteria > Pseudomonadota > Gammaproteobacteria > Nevskiales > Nevskiaceae > JACPFV01. The sequence goes on along the minus strand of CAWEBP010000003.1, from coordinate 212,320 downwards.
AGCCAGATCGTGGGTCTATCGAACTCCAACGGCCAGCGCGAGTTCATACAAGCGCGGGCAAAAGAGCGCGGCCTGACCAATCTGACTATCCACACCGGCAATATCGTCGATTTTGATTTTGCCAACGAGCAGTTCGACCGCGTGCTCAGCATCGAGATGTTCGAGCACATGAAGAATTACGGGCGGCTGCTGAAGAAAATTGCACGCTGGATGAAGCCCGACGCCAAACTATTCGTGCATATCTTCGTGCACAAGCTGTTGGCCTATCACTTCGAGGACGCAACCCAGACCGACTGGATGAGCCGTTACTTTTTCACCGGGGGGACCATGCCTTCCGAGAACCTGTTGCTGAATTTTCAGGACGACCTGAAAGTTGAGCGCCAGTGGTGGGTGGATGGCCGTCACTACGAAAAAACCTCCAACCATTGGCTCGCTGGCATGGACGCCAACAAGGACGCAATCATGGACGTGTTCCGCAAGGGCTATGGCGAGAAAGACGCAACGATCTGGTTCAACCGCTGGCGCATGTTCTACATGGCGGTCGCCGAGTTCTTCGGCTACGCCCAGGGCAACGAATGGGGCGTGGGCCACTACTTGTTCACCAAACGTTAGAATTCGACCCCATGAAAAAATTCCTGCTGGCCCTGACGCTGACTTTCGCCGCGTTCACCGCCGCTGGCGCCACGCCGTCGAAAGACGGCACGCACCGTTTTTACGGATACGCTTTTGACCTTGCCACCAACGCCTATGCGTACACCGAGGTGCACAAGCAGATCATCAAGAAGGGCAAATGGGTCGGGGGCAGCACGACCTATTACGCCGAAGACGGCACCAAGATCGGGCATAAGACGCTCGACTTTCGAAAAGACCCTCATGTTCCGGTCTACACGCTAGACCTGCCGCTGGACGGTTACATGGAAGCCATCACCGACAACGGCAACCCGGTCCGCGTCCAAAAGCGCAGCCGGACTGGCGACGAAATTGAAACGGGCGAGATACGGCGCGAAGGAGACCTGGTGGCCGACGCAGGCTTCCACACGTATCTGGTGAGCCGCTTCGAGGAACTGCAGGCGGGACAGAAGTTGCGCTTCAAGTTCGTGGTGTCTGGACAACTCGACACGTTCAGCTTTGGTGCGCGCAAGGTCGGTGATGTCACCTATGAAGGACAGGACGCGGTCCAGCTGCAGATCGCGCCGACCTCGTTATTGAGCATCGTGGTGCCGGATCTGTTCATGCTGTACGACCCCATGACCAAGCAGTTGCTCGAATTCCGCGGCACCACCAACATCCACGATCCAAAAACCGGCAAGGCCTACCAGGCGCGCATCATCTATCCGTCGAAGCCGCCGGCGGGCGCACCCAGGAAATTGCCGCCGTTAAAGTAGACTTGAGGCGTCAATGATCGGGTATCGACCATGAAACGCCTATTGCCACTCCTGTTTTTTTTCTGCGCCGCCGCCGCCGCGCAAGAATCCAACGTCTCCAAACCGCTCGAAGATGCGCTGGCCCAGGCGCGGGCGCGGCATCAACCGGTGGTCGTCGAGTTCCATGCGCCGTGGTGCTATTCCTGCTACTACATGTCGCGCAACGTGCTCACCGGCCCGGAATGGGCCGAAGCCCGGTCGCGCGCCGTGCACCTGTCGCTGGACGCCGACCAGCGCGACGGTTCGCACTGGATGCAGGCCTGGAACGTCAAGGCGCTACCGTCTTACGTCGTGCTCGGCGAAGACGGCAAGGAGCTCGGGCGCATTCTGGGTGAACAGACCCGCGATGCGTTTTACGGCCGGCTGCACACGCTGATCAACCTGCAGGCCACGTTGCAGGCGCTGCAATCACAAGTCACCTCCAACACGCCGCAGGCGGTCGCCGCCGCGCGCGAAGTGCTGCGCAGCTCTCACGCCCGCGGCGACGCCAAGCCCGCGCTCGACTGGATCGCTCAATTGCCCACCCCGGTGCTGGTCGCCGTCTCGCGCGACAAGGACAGCACGCTGTGGATCGCCCGTCTCGAGGCCCTGCGCGCCGCGCAGTCGCGCGACAACGCGGCTTGCCTGAAGGCGGAGGGCGCGGTGCTCACCGGCAGCGCAATCGGCTGCGAGCGCCCCTACGAGCTCAGCCGCTACCTCGCCTGCGCCAGTGACCTTGCGCCCGAGCCGCGCCGCGCGCTGTTGCGCGAGCAGGCGCAGCGCATGCAGGCGCTGTTCGACCAGCAGGTGCTCACCCCCGGCGCGCAGCGCTGCGCCGACGAGCGCAGCATCGTGCTCGGCACCGCCGGGCTCTACGAGGAAATCGGCGACTCCGCCGGACAGCTGCTGACATTCGTGCGCGCCGCTTCAGACGCACGCTCGCGGCTCAAGGACGACCCGCGGGCCGACCGCAACCTGGCCGACAACCTGCGCGTGTACCTGGAGCGCGCCGGCAAGACCGAGGAACTCGGTGTCTGGCTCGGGCAACTCACGGCCGCTTACCCCGACGATTACGTCTACGCCTATCGCAACGCCCGGTTTCTGGCTGGCCGCGGCCAGCACCAGCAGGCGCTGCCGTTGTACGAACATGCCGCGGCCAAAAGCTATGGCGTCAATAAACTCAAAGTCGCGCAAGGGCAGGCCGAAACTTTGATCGCCCTGAACCGCAACGCCGATGCGCGTGCACTGATTGACGCCACCTTGCAGGCCAATGGGCCGTGGTTCCCTGAAGAAGTCGCTAAGTTGCGGGCGTTAACTCCGCCTGCTTGAAGTTTATTTAGGCTTCCCACGCCAGTGGCGTGCGTTTTTCGGCCTCGAGGTTGATCAGGTCGGCGTAACGCTTTTCGACCTCGTCGCGCTTGACCTTCATGGTCGGCGTCATGATGCCGTTGTCGATCGCCCAGGTGTCCTTGACCACGATGATCTTGGCGATCTCCTCGTGCGTTCTCGAGATTCTTGTTGACCAGCTGCATGTCGGCGATCAGGCCCTTGCCGACTTCGTCGCGGGATCTTGACCGCGCGCCGGGCGTCAGCGAGACCAACATGATCGGCTGCTTCAGGCCGCTGCCGACGAAGCACAGCTGGTCGATGTCGGTGTTGCGTGCCAGCGCGCCCTCGATCGGCGCCGGCGCCACGTACTTGCCCTTGAGCGTCTTGAAGATGTCCTTGACGCGGCCGGTGATGTACAGATAGCCGTCGGCGTCGAGGCGGCCCTTGTCGCCGGTGCGCAGGTAGCCGTCCTCGGTGAACGTCTCCTTGGTCTTCTCGGGATCCTTGTAATAGCCCGCCATCACGCCGGGGTGCTTGTACAGGATCTCGCCGTCTCTCGGAGATCTTGGATGTTGGCTCCGGGCATTTCCTTGCCGACGCGGCCGATGCGGTTGGCGCCGGGACGGTTGGCAGCTGGCGTAGATGCTGTTCTCGGTCATGCCGTAGCCCTGCAGGATGTCGATGCCGAGGTACTTTTTGAACCATTCCATCGTCGGCATCGGCAACGGCGCGGCGCCGGAGAAACACATGCGCGCGTTCTGCAGGCCGATGCCCTTGAGGATCTTGCGCGCGCACATAGCCGCGCAGAATCGGAATCTTGTTGATGCGCGTCGAGCTTCTCCTGCGGCAGTTTCTCGCAGCACGCCGGCCTGGATGCGGCCGTAGACCAGCGGTACGGCGAAGAAGCGCGTCGGCGCAACCTCCGCGCAGCTGTTCGGCGAGCTTGTCGATGTTCTCCAGAAAGTGCACCTCGGCGCCGAAGTACAGCGAGGCGGTTTCCACCGCGCCGCGCTCGAACGCATGCGCCAGCGGCAGGTACGAGAAGAAGCGTTCCTGGCCCTTGGGCGGCAGCACCTTCATCAGTCCTTCGAGCGTGAAGGTCATGTTGCGCGTAGGTGATCATCACGCCCTTGGGATTGCCGGTGGTGCCCGAGGTGTAGATCAGCGTCAGCAGGTCGTCGTCCTGCGGTTTGCGGATCTCGGAATCCTTCAGCGGCGCGTGCTTGGCGGTCAGGTCGTCCCACTGGTAATCGCAGGCCGATTTGATATCCGGATACGGCATCGCGATTTTCTTGACGCCTGAGGGCAGCCGCGTCGATGAACTCCTGTTCATCCGGCATCGGGCCGATGAACACGGCCTTGGCACTCGGAATGATCCATGATGTACTTCACCGTCGTCGTCGCCTGCTTCGGATACAGGCCGATGCTGACGTGGCCGGCCGCGGCAATCGCCTGGTCTGCCATGAACCAGTGCGCCGTGTTGCGGCCCGAGATGCCGATGCGCGAGCCGGGTTCTGGCACCAGTTTCTTTAAGGCGGCGGCCATGCGCCGCACCTGGTCGGCGACCTCGCTCCAGGTGTAGGAGCGCCACTGGCCATTGACCGACTGGAACAGGTAGGGCTTTTGTGGAGTTTTTTCGGCCCAGTGGAACAGCATCTCCAGCGGATTCTTCTGCGCGCTCATGACAGCTCCCCGTATTTTGATCGTTGGCGATGCCGGTGGCGGATCGCCTGTGCATGGTAACGGAAGGAGCGCGCGCCCAGCTAGACGGGTACCGGGGTTTGCGATAAGAATGCGATCCTTGGTTCTCGCGCATGGTTGCGCGGGGCCGTCCTTGTGGAGAATCTATGAACCTGCGTCATACTCTTTTGGGAGCCTTCGCGGCGCTGATCCCCGTGATGTCCTACGCCCAGTCATCCGCACCGCATTGCGCGCTTCCGGGCGAGGCGGTGACGATGGACACCACAGGCGATGCACAATTCATCGTGTTTCACTGACCCGGTGCCCGATCACGATGTTCTGGATGTCAGCATTGCCGAGCTGGCAAACGATGCGGGTGAACAGAAGGTTTATTTCACCCTGACGACCGCCGCCGGCACGCTTCCCGCCGCCGCCCCGCTGTCTTCGTATCAGATCAAGTTTTTCCTCAAGGACGGCGTCGAGCGCTTCGTGCTGTTCAATCCGTATCCGACGCCGGCTGAGCTTAATCCGGTTACCAGCGTTCTCATCTCCAATTCGGATCTGATGTTCGCTTTTGGCCATAACGACGTGGATGCGACCACCGGCAACAGCACGTTTTCGATAGACGGACCTGCGGACGCGGAAAGCACCGCAGACGGCGGCACCATCACCATCGTGCTGTCTGAGAAGCAGCTCAGGCAGTTGCAGCCGGGCGAGTTGCTCACCGGAATCAGCGGCGTTTCGCAGTTCAATGGCGCGGTGGTCACCACGGACCTCGATACGTCGGACTCAGCCGGTGTCTACGAGCTGAAAGGCAATGCCTCATGCAATGCCAAAAGCACCGTGGTCGAAGGCCGGACCGTTGAAGACAAGTCGGGCACCCACTTTGGCGGCGCGCTGGCGCCGGGTCTGCTGGCGCTGTTCCTGGGCCTGGCCGGTTTGCGGCGACGTTTTCACTGAATTAATTCAGTGATGCAAAAAGGCAGCTTCGGCTGCCTTTTTTGCTAGTCTGTCGCGAAAATCTGGGGGGTGTACCGTGAAAAAAATTCTGCTCGGACTGCTGGTTGTGATCGTCGGCTACCTTTTGTTCTGGCCGGTGCCGATTACTCCGCAGGCGTGGACACCGCCCGCGCTGCCCGATAACTATCCCTACAACCAAAAGCTCAAAGGCATTCAAAAAATCGCCGAAGGCATCGGCATCGGCCCTGAAGCGGTGGCGGTGGACATGCAGGGCGCGGTGTATTCGGGTTTGCTCGACGGTCGCGTTTTCAAGGTGGATGCAACTGGCGACGTGACGCAAATCGCCAACACCGGGGGTCGCCCGCTGGGACTGGCACTGGCACCCGACGGTGCCCTCTGGGTCGCCGATGCCAAGCGGGGCCTGCTGAAAATAGAAAACGGCGAGGTCAAGGTGATGTCTACCGAAGCCGAGGGGCTCAAGTTTGGCTTTACCGACGATGTCGATATCGCGCCCGATGGCGCGGTGTATTTCAGCGACGCCTCATCCAAATTCGGATTTGGGCATCACATGGAAGAGGCCTTTGAGCACGGCGCCAACGGCCGGGTGCTCAAGTTTGACCCGGCGACCCTCAAGACCACAGTGCTCGCCAGCAATCTGGTGTTCCCCAACGGCGTTGCGGTCGGCTACGGCGGTGACTATCTGCTGGTCAACGAAACCCTGAAATACCGCGTGATGCGCATCTGGCTCAAAGGCGCCAATGCAGGAAAGATCGAGCCATTCATTGAAAACCTGCCCGGCTTCCCGGACAACGTGACCTACAACGGCTTCGACATGGTGTGGGTCGCGCTGTATTCGCCGCGCACAAAGGACCTCGACCGCACACTGCCGTATCCAGGCTTGCGCAAAGTGATTTACCGGCTCCCAAGCATCTTTCACCCGAAGCCGCCGATGCATTCATTCGTGCTGGGCGTTGGTCTGGACGGCAAGGTGGTTCACAACCTGCAATACGAAGGCGAGGGCGTCTACGCGCCGATCACCAGCGTGCGCCAGCACGGCGACTCCCTTTATTTCGGCAGCCTGTCGTATCCGGCACTGGGCAAAATAAAATTGTCGGATGTTTTGACGAACTAGAGGCGAACCGCAATGCTCAAAAAAATATGTGCGTTGGCGCTGCTGGCGGCGGGCCTGCCTGCCGCTGCGCTGGATGTGCAGATCAGCCCCGGCTCGACGCAGGCCAATTTCGCATCCATTTCCAGGGACATCATCTCGACCATCAGTTACAAGGCGCTCGAGCCTGCCGAAGCCACGGGCATGAAAGGTTTTGGCGCAGGTGTATTCGGCAGCTACGTGACGGTGGAGGACGCGGCGGCGTGGCGCAACGTCACGGGGCAAGACGTGGACGCGTTGGGCTTGCTGGGCGTCGCCATCACCAAAGGCTTGCCGCTTAACCTCGACGCCGGCGGGTTTTACTCCCTGGTGCCGAATACCAACGTCAAGATCTACGGCGCGCAAGTGCGTTACGCGTTTCTTCCGGGATCAACCGCGATGCCGGCCGTAGCCGTGCGCGGCAACTGGTCGCGCGCGGCCGGCATCCGCAATTTTGATGCAGAAGTCTTCGGCGTTGATCTTTCCGTGTCCAAGGGATTTGCCGTTTCCACGCCCTATGCCGGCATCGGCTACGTCTCAGGCACCAGCGATCCGAACGGCACCATCGGACTGAGCAAGGTCGATGTGGACGCCCTGCGGGTGTTTGCCGGCCTGCGTCTGAGTCTGGGATTTTTCGCGCTGACTCCAGAATACGAGCGCATCGGCGACAACAACAGCCTCAGTCTCAAGCTCGGGTTTTCGATCTGACGAAGTGCAGGATGTGCGGGACCACCACCTCCGGCCGCTTGACCCAGCTGAAGTGATTGAGGTGTTCGCCGGTGTCCTGGCGCGTCAGATGCAGATGCTGCGTATCTGCCGTGGGCATTTTGTCGAGCAGGAACTGGGCGGCCGCATACGGCGCGAAATCACGGTCGCCCTCAAAACTCACGCCAAGCACCGGCCCACGAAAGCTCTTTAGCGCCGCCTCGTAGTCCACGCGTGTATGGCGCGGGCGATAGCGGCCCCGCGGCGCCACGCTTGCCCAGTCACACATCAGCGTGCGCGCCTCGGTGCCGGCAAAGCGCAACCGCTTGCCGGGGAAGTAGCCGAGCATCCGGGCGATCGCCGCGAAGCCCTGCGACATCGCCAGAAAAATCCAGCCTTTCATCCCGCGCCAGCTGGCAAAGTAGACGCTGCCGCTGGCGATCAGGATGAGTCCGGCGATGAATTGCGGATTGACCGCGGCATACAGTGCCGACAACTGCCCGCCAAGGCTGTGGCCGAGCAAAAACAGCGGGGCGCCGGGAAAGCGCGCCTGGACCACGGCCATCGCCGCGGGCCAGTCTTTTTCAACGAGATCGGCGTAACCAAAATCCACCGCACGGCTTGCGCGCAGGTTGCTCGAGCCAACGCCGCGCAAATCCACGGTCACGGCGTTGAGTCCGGCCGCGCTCAGTGCATGTGCCAGCGGCAGGTAGAAGCGCGCCGAGGTGCCCATCGCCGGCCAGACCAGCAGCACCGGCGCGAGCGGGTCTGCCGCTGCAAAAACAGTCGCGTCCGTCTGCGCGCCGTCGCTTGCGTGTATTCGCAGCGTTTGCGGATTCATCTGAGCGTTGCGAATACCGCCTCGTTGTCGGCCCCGAGCTGGGGTGCGTCGTTCAGCCTAAGATCTTTTTGTCCGAGAATCTTTACCGGGCAGGTAAAGGCCGGTTTGCCGCCGTCGTGCTCCACCATTCCGCGCGCCAGCACCTGCTCGTTGGTCAGGGCTTCTGCCAGGGTATAAATGCCGCCACCGCACGTATCGAGATGGGCCACCTGCTGCTCCCACGCGTCGCGGGTTTTGGATTTAATCAGCGCACGGATCTCGGCGCGCAAAGGCTCACCCGCCGGGCCCGGTGCCATGGGCTTTTTCGCAAGGTCAGGCCGGCCCGCCGCCGCGCAGAATCCGGCCCAGAACTTGTGTTCGAGCGCGCCCAGCGCAAACCATTTGCCGTCGGCGCATTCGTAGAGGCTGTAGTTGGGCAGCGCGCCGGTGAGCATGCCTTCGCCACGTTTGTCCACCGTGCCCGTGGTGCGCAACGCGCCCAGCGCGACGACCTGCAGCGCCAGAGTGCCATCCATCATGCCGACGTCGACAAAACACCCGCGCCCGGATTTCTGCGCGCCGATGACGGCGGCGAGGATGCCGACCGCGCAGGTGAGGGCGCCGCCCGCGAGATCGGCGATCTGGGTATTGGACAGCACCGGCGGCCCGCCCGCGGCGCCAATCTGGTCCAGCGCGCCTGCATAGCCGCAGTAATTCATGTCGTGGCCCGCGCGGTCGCGGTACGGGCCGGTCTGGCCGTAGCCGGTGATGGCGGCGTAAACCAGCTTCGGATTTTCCTTTTTCAGATCCTCGTAGCCGCAACCCATCTTGTCCATGACGCCCGGCCGAAATTGTTCCAGCACCACGTCGGCGTGCCTCACCAGCTGTTTCAGAATCTGCGCCCCTTCGGGACGGCGCAGGTCCAGCGTGACCGATTGCTTGCCGCGGTTAATCAGCGCGAACATTTCGGGCGACATCGCCCGCGTGTAGTCGCCGCCGTTGGGCTCCTCGATCTTGATGATCTCGGCGCCGAGCTGTGCCAGATACAGCGTGCAGAACGGCCCGGGCAGCAGACGTGAGAGGTCCAGGACGCGGATACCAGCCAGTAAGGGATTCATTTTTGCTCCACCCGCTTGAGGCCTCTGAGGGCCAAAAAAGCCGCGGCCATAAAATTGGCCGGTACACTTTTAGTACCACCCGTTTTCACCCACCACGCCGCAGAGCGTTTATTTGGCTCCAAGCGGGTAGCGCCCTGACGCGCGCTTTGCGCGCCCAGAAACGAACCACCCCTCGGCGTGAACAACCCACGTCGATGGGTAACCGGCGCGTTAGCCGTTTGAAACCAGCTTTGCGGGCAGCTGATCTTCGAAACCCGGCGCGATATATAGATTTGCCTGACCGAAGTACTCGGCCGGAGTGAACACATCGACCTCGATCGCCTCGAGTCGCGCCGCGAGCGCCTCCTTGAGCAGCTTGGCTTCGGCGGCGGTGATGACGTTGAGCTTGACGGCCTCGTCGGCGATTTCGGCGGGCAGAGCCGCGCGGCAGCTGCTTGGCGCGTTGCGCGGCGATGACCTTGAGCGCGGGCGCGTGTGCCTCGGTGACCAGGCGGAACGCCTTCAGCAGGCGGCCCGCGCCGGGCTGGTCTTCGCCCGGCACGAAGACGCCGTCGACCAGGCGTCGGTACTGGTCATGCAGCGTCTGAATCGCCAGAGCGCAGATGGTGCGACAGGTGATCGCGAGGCAGTGTGCCGACCGGATTCAGGCGCAGCAATCCACGAACCGAATGTGCGCATCAGTAAGCCGACGCAGCGGGGCGTCGAAGTTCTGCGTAGATGCCCTCGAACGCCTGCTGCACCTCGGTCAGCGCGTACTCGCAGGCGTAGTGCACCAGCGGCAGGTCCTCGGCTCGGCGGCCTTCGGCCTCGAAGCGGCGCAGCGTGCCGAGAAGCCGAGCAACATCCAGGCCAGCGCATCGGCGTAGCGGCCGGTGAGCTTGCCGCGCGCCTTGAGCTTGCCGCCGATGGAGAACATCGCGAGGTCGGTCAGCAGCGCCGAAGCGCGCCGCCGGCCCAGCCGAGCCGGCGGTAGTACGTCGCCGTTCGGCGCCGACGACCGGCACGCCGACGCTCCAGCCGCGCGTCAGTGCGCGCGCGAAGCGTGCGGCCGATGCCGTCACGAAGAAATGGCCGAACCAGGCCGAGCAGGTTGCTGCGGAACGCGGCGACATCGTCCTGTCTCCACCGCCTTGCACCACGTTCAGCGCATACGGATGGCAGCGCGTCGCGCCCTGGCCGAAGATCATCAGCGTGCGCGTCATGATGTTGGCGCCTTCGACCGTGATCGCCGACCGGCGCCGACGGCGTAGCCCGTGCCGAGGATGTTGTTCGGGCCCTGCATGACGCCGGCGCCGGAGAACACGTCCATGGCGTCGATCGCCGAGCTCGCGCGCCATCTCGGTGGTGTAGGCCTTGAGCATCGCCGAGACGACCGGCGGCTGGATGCCGTTGTCGACCGCCGAGCAGCGCGATACACGCGCGCGCGCCTCGAACACGTAGGTGAGCGCCGCGATCTTGCCGACCTTCTCCTCGACGCCTTCCATGCGGCCGATCGGAATGCCGAACTGCTGGCGCACCATCGAGTAGGCGCCGGTCGACGGCGGCGACGGCCTTCATGCCGCCGACCGCGCCGGCCGGCAGCGACACCGCGCGACCGCCGGCGAGCTGCTCCATCAGCATCGCCAGCCCTGGCCGGCGTACTCGGTGCCGCCGATGATCTGCTCGGCCGCGACGATCACGTCCTTGCCGATGAGCGGGCCGTTGTAGAACGGCTCGCCGATCGGCTCGTGGTGATCGCCGATGGTGAAGCCCGGCGTGCCCTTGTGGATCAGCACCACGGTGATGCCGGCGTCCTCGCCCTTGCCGAGCAGGTTGTCCGGATCCTGCAGCTTGCAGGCGAGCGAGATCAGGTTCGCGACCGGCGCCAGCGTGATGTAGCGCTTGCGGAAGTTGAGCTTGATCTTGATCTCGCCGTCGCTGTCCTTGAACACCAGGCCTTCGGCCTTGATGCTCGCGGCGTCGGAGCCGGCGGTGGGTTCGGTCAGGCCGAAGCAGGGCACGTACTCGCCCGTGGCGAGCTTCGGCAGGTAGTGCTTCTTCTGCGTCTGTCGGTGCCGTAGTGCATGATCAGCTCGGCGGCGCCGAGCGAGTTGGGGATGACGATCAAGGTGCCGACCACGGTCGAGTACCGGGCCGACCTTGGGCATGACCGTGCTGATCGCCAGCGTCGAGAACTCCTTGCCGCCGTATTCCTTCGGAATCAGCAGGCCCGATGAAGCCCTTCTTCTTGATGAAGTCGATCACGTGTCGGCGGCATGACGCGCGTGCTGCGCCGATCTCGTAGCGGTCGATCATGCGGCACAGCTCGTCGCAGGGGCCGTCGAGGAAAGCCTGCTCTTCGGCCGACAGCTTGCTGTAGGCTCTCGGCGAGCATGCTGCTTGAAATCCGGATTGCCGCCGAAGAACTCGCCGTCGATCCACACCGTGCCGGCTTCCAGCGCCTGGCGCTCGGTGTCGGAAATCTGCGGCAGGATCTTGTTGGCCTTCATCAACTTCATCAGGGCTGCAAACATGGGCTCACTCCTTCAATCAGTAGAAATTAGTTTCAGGCCGCCGCTTTCAATGGTGCGGCGTCTTCGAATCGCTTGCCTTCCTTGGCCATCTTGACCAGGATTTTCGCGGGCTTGAAGCGCTCGCCATACTTCTTTGCCAGCTCCTGGCAGCGCGTGACGAATTTGTCGACGCCATAGGCGTTGATGAACTGCAGCGTGCCACCCTGGAACGGCGCGAAGCCCCAGCCGAAGATCGAGCCGATGTTGGTGTCGGCCACCGTCTCGACCACGCCTTCCTCGAAGCACTTGGCCGATTCGTTGGCCTGATGAACATCATGCGGTCGATCAGCTCCTGCTGCGGCAGCTGCTCCTTGAGCGGGAAGTGCTCGATCAGCTCCGGCCACAGGTGCTTCTGGCGCGCCGGCCGGATAGTCGTAGAAGCCCTTGCCGGCCTTCTTGCCGGGGCGGTCCAGCTCTGCGCACCATCTTCTCGGTGATGCCGTTGGCCGGGATGCTCGGGCAGCGTCTTGCCTTCGGCGGCGAAATCCTTGCGCGTCTGCTCGAGGATGTGCAGCGACAGCGACAGCGACACCTCGTCGTGCACCGCCAGCGGGCCGACCGGCATGCCGGCCTGCAGGCCGGCCATTTCGATCGAGCGCGGGTGCTGGCCGTCGATCAGCAGGGCGCCGCCTTCCATGCACGTAGGTGCCGAACACGCGCGAGGTGTAGAAGCCGCGCGAGTCGTTGACCACGATCGGCGTCTTCTTGATCTGCTGCACGTAGTCGAAGCCCGCGCGCCAGCGTCTCGGGCGAGGTCTTCTTGCCCTTGATGATCTCGACCAGCGGCATCTTGTCCACCGGCGAGAAGAAATGCAGGCCGATGAAGTTCTTCGGCCGCTCGGCTGGCCTCGGCCAGGCCGGTGATCGGCAGCGTCGAGGTGTTGGAGGCGAACACCTTGTCCTTGCCCAGCACCGCCTCGGTCTTCTTGGTGACGTCGGCCTTGATCGCGCGGTCCTCGAACACCGCCTCGATGACCAGGTCGCAGCCGGCCAGGTCCTCGTAGCTCGGTCGTCGCCTTGATGCGGGCGAGGAAGTCGTCCTTGTCGGCCGGCTGAGGCGGCCCTTCTTCAGGTCCTTGTCGAGCAGGTTCGCGGAATAGGCCTTGCCCTTGTCGGCGGCCTCCTGCGTGGTGTCGAGCAGCACCACCTCCATGCCGGCCTTGGCCGACACGTAAGCGATGCCGGCGCCCATCATGCCGGCGCCGAGCACGCCGAGCTTCTTCACCGTGGATTTCTCGAAGCCCTCGGGCCGCGACTTGCCCTTGTTGATGGCGTTGAGCTGGAACCACAGCGTGCCGATCATGTTCTTGGCGACCTGCGAGATGACGCAGTTGGCGAAGTAGCGCGACTCGATCTTGCAGCCGGTGTCGAAATCGACGATGCCGCCTTCGAAGACGCAGGACATGATGTTGGTCGGCGCCGGGTAGTTGCCGTAGGTCTTGGCGTCGGCCATCGACGGTGCGATCGCCAACATCTGCACGACTGCCGGGTGCTGCGAGTCGCCGCCGGGGAACTTGAACTTCTTGTCGTCCCAGGGCTGCATCGGCTTGGGGTTGGCCAGGCACCAGGCCTTGGCGCGTGCCAGCAGTTCGTCGCGGGTCGTTCGCCAGCTCGTGGACGATGCCGGCTCTTGGCCGCATCCGGGCGCAGCTCCTTGCCCTCCAGCATCAGCGGCAGCGACTGCCTGGATGCCGATCATGCGCGGCAGGCGCTGCGTGCCGCCGCCGCCGGGCAGCAGGCCGAGCTTCACTTCCGGCAGGCCGAACTTGGCCTTGGGATCGTTGATCGCGATGCGGTAGTGGCAGGCCAGCGCCAGCTCGAGGCCGCCGCCGAGCGCGGTGCCGTTGAGCGCGGCGACCACCGGCTGGCCGCACTGTTCGAGCCGGCGCAGGAAGCCTTGTAGGCCTCGGCCATGTCGAAGGCTACCTGCGGGTCGGTGATCTTGAACACGCCCGTCGATGTCGGCGCCGGCGAGGAACTCCTTCTTGCCGGAGGTGATGATCACGCCCTTGATCGCTCGCGTCGGCCTCGATCTTCTGCGATCGCCTCGGCGAAGGGCTCGGTCAGTTCCTCGTTGAGCACGTTCATCGAGCGGCCCGGCATGTCCAGGGTCAGGGTGACGATGCCGTCGGCATCCTTGTCGAATTGCACTGCGCTCATGTTCGTTTCCTTCCGTGATCTAGACCCGTTCGATGATGGTGGCGATGCCCATGCCGCCGCCGACGCACAGCGAGGCCAGGCCGGTCTGCTTGTCGCTGCGCTCCAGCTCGTCGAGCAGGGTGCCGAGGATCATGGCGCCGGTGGCGCCGAGCGGATGGCCCATGGCGATGGAGCCGCCGTTGACGTTGATCCGGTCCATGTCGATGTCGAGGTCGCGCGCCGCGTGCATCACCACCGCGGCGAAGGCCTCGTTGATCTCGAACAGGTCGATGTCCTTGGCGTCCATGCCGGCCCGCTTCGAGCGCCTTGCGCGACGGCCGGCGCGATGCCGGTGAGCATGATGGTCGGCTCGCTAGCCGATGACCGCGGTCGAGACGATGCGCGCGCGCGGCTTGAGGCCCAGCTTCTTGCCGATCTTCTTGTTGCCGATCAGCACCGCGGCGGCGCCATCGACGATGCCGGAGCGAATTGCCGGCGTGGTGCACGTGGTTGATCTTCTCGACCGTCGTGTACTTGCGCAGCGCGGTGGCGTCGAAGCCCATCTGGCCCATCTGCTCGAACGAGGGCTTGAGCTGCCGCCAGTGCCTTCCATCGTGGTGTCGCCGCGGATGAACTCGTCGTGGTCGAGCACGGTCATGCCGTTGACGATCCTTCACCGGCACCATGGACTTGGCGAAGCGGCCTTCGGCGCGCGCCTTGGCGGCGCGCTGCTGCGAGCGCAGCGCGAAGTCGTCGACGTCCTGGCGCGAGAAGCCGTCGAGCGTGGCGATCAGGTCGGCGCCGATGCCCTGCGGCGCGAAGCCCATGGCCTGTTGACGCGCGGGTCCATGGCCATGCGCCGCCGTCGGAGCCCATCGGCCAGCGCGACATGCTCTCGACGCCGCCGCCGACGACCAGGTCTTCCTAGCCCGACATCACCTTCATCGCGGCGAGGTTCACCGACTCCAGGCCCGAGGCGCAGAAGCGCGACTGCGTGACGCCGGCGACCGACTGGTCCCAGCCGGCGTACAGCACCGCGGTGCGCGCGATGTCCGCGCCCTGCTCGCCGACCGGCGTGACGCAGCCGAGCACGACGTCGTCGACGTGCGAGGTGTCGAGACTGTTGCGATCGCGCAGCGCCCACAGCAGGTTGGCGAGCAGGTGCACCGGCGTGACCTGGTGCAGGCTGCCGTCCTTCTTGCCCTTGCCGCGCGGGGTGCGCACGGCGTCGTAGATGATAGGCTTCGGTCATTGGTCGGTGCTCCGGGTAATGTAAGTTACTTGCGGGCGGCTGCCGCACGGGGATCGCAGGGGGTCGGCAAGAACCGGCGAGTCACCCTAGACATAGAATGCCGCACTGTGTCAATACGCCAGCGTATGTTGACGCGATGCCGTTGCCAGCGGCTAGAAGTAATGGCTGTTACCACTAGAGTAGCCGCATGATCCGAACGCCGCACCCAGCCGACCTGACCGGTCTTGACCCCGAAACCCGCGCCCGCATCGAGCAGGCGGTGCTCGATATTTTCTCCGAGCGCGAATTCCACCGCGTCGGCCTGATCGAGATCGCGCGCGGCGCGAACGTCTCGCTGCAGACCATCTACAAGTATTACGGCAGCAAGGAAGCGCTGCTGTTCTCCAGCCTCGACTCCTGGCTCGGACGGCTGGCGGCGCGCATGATCGACCACCTGCAGGGCATCGAGGACTACAAGGAGAAGCTGCGCAAGGTGTTCTGGGTGGTGCTGGACTTCTTCGAGAAGAATCCCAAGGTCGCGCAGCTGATCATGAGTTCGGTCTACGTCAACACCTGGCGCCAGCAGGAGACCTACCAGAACCCGCAGCTGTTCGGCGCGTTCATGAAGGTGCTGGGCGAAGGCCGCGCGCGCGGCATCCTCAACGACCAGGTCGACGAGAAAATCCTGCTCGACTACATCTTCGGCGTGATGGGCCGCCTGGTGCAGATGTACATCCAGCGTGGCCAGAAAGAGCCGCTGACCAAGCAGGCAAATGTGCTGTTTGAAATGTTGTGGCGAGCTATAGCAAAACCGCTGAAGTAACTTGACCCGCCGTCGCTGGGGCCCCAGCCCCAGCGGTTCGCCGGGCATGGACTGCCACTGGCAGTCCATAAAATCCCCGGTTCAATGTGGCGGGCGATTTCAGTGCCGCCAAAAAGCCAGAACTGAACTAAAGGCGGCTGAGCAGCATCCCCACGCCGAGGACGATCAGTATCGCGCCCATGGCGCGGTCAATCAGATGGGCAGAGTGGCGCAGGCGACGGCGCAACTTTTCTTTTGACAGCATCACCGCGACGCAGGCGAACCACAGAAAGGTCATCAACGGCAGCCACAGGCCGAGGATCAGCTTGAGCGTCATCGTCATCGGGCCGGTGATGACGGCGGTGAACAAAGCGACAAAAAACAGTGTGGCCTTGGGGTTGAGCACGTTGGTCAGCAGGCCAATGGCGTAATTCTTCTTCCAGTCACCGGCCTGTGCCGCGGGCAGCGTGTCACCCGACTCCGGCAACGGTTGCGAGCGCAGGGCGCCGTAGCCCATGTAGAGAAGAAACGCCGCACCCGCGTACGCGACCCAAGACAGGAACTGCGGATAGCGCTCCAGCACCCATGCCAGACCGAACAATCCGTAGGCGACGTGGAAGAGGATGCCGCTGCCGATGCCGGCGGCGGTCCACAGTCCGGCGCTGCGGCCATGACTCAGCGACTGCCGCGAGACCATGGCGAAATCCGGCCCCGGGCTGGCAACGGCCAGCGCGTGTGCGGCGGCGACCGTAACGAAAATCGCGAGGGAAGAATCCAACGTGCCGGTCAGAGCGCGTAGGTCTTGTTCAGGTACGCCAGGATGTCTGACGACTCGTACATCTGGGTGCCGGTATTCGGGTCGATCAGGTAAGGCACCTGCACTTTGCCGGTTTTCTCAAACAGGACTTTTCGGTTGCGGCCGGTGTCTTTCGGGGCCTTGAAGAGCTTGTCGCGGAAACTCGGCGGTCCCATGTCGCTCCAAGCCGCTTTGCCGGTGTTGCGCAGGATGTAGGGGATCTCGAGTTCACACAGCCGTTCGCGAACGGGCCGCGAGTACGGGCTGGCCTCAAAGCTGAAAAGTTCCAGCGGCTTTTCCGGGGCTTTCGACGGCCGCGCCCTGACGCCATTGCCGTAACGCAACGCCGAGATCAGAAAGGAGCCGGTGAGCGCCAGCGGGCGGACCATCTTCACGCGGCGTTTATAGGTCGTCGAGAGGTATTGAATGATGTCCGCGGACTCGTACATCTGCGTGCGGGTGTTGGGGTCCACCAGAAATGGGAACAGTTGTTTGCCGCCGAGCTGCTCGGCCTTGGGCCGGAATCGCTTTCCGCCCGCCGGGCAGGGATAGATCATCGCGTCCAGGTCCAGCTCGCACAGTACCGCCCGCACCAACCGACAGTAGGGCGATAGCTCCATGTCGTATAGCTCCAGCAGTTTCGCCGGCCGTTCGCGCGCGGGTGCGAAAGCCACGGTGCCGCGCCAGCCGCTCAGAGTGCCGCCGAGCAGCCCTGAAGTCACATCCCAGGCGGTAGCCATTTTTTTTGATTTCTCAGTGACGAAAATGCCGGATGCCGGTGAACACCATCGCCATGCCGTGCTCGTCGGCCGCGGCGATGACCTCGGAATCGCGCATCGAGCCGCCCGGCTGAATCACCGCGGTGATGCCCACCGCCGCCGCGGCATCAATGCCGTCGCGAAACGGGAAGAACGCGTCAGACGCCATCACCGAGCCTTTGACTTCGAGTTTCTCATCAGCCGCCTTGATCGCAGCGATCCTTGCAGAGTAGATGCGACTCATTTGGCCTGCGCCGACACCAATGGTTTGCCGGTTTTTTACATAAACGATGGCGTTCGATTTCACGAACTTGGCGACTTTGCCCGCGAAAATAAGGTCGTGAACCTCGGCCTCGGTCGGGGCGCGTTTAGTCACGACTTTCAGCTCTTCGGCTTTCACCAGCGCGTCGTCGCGATCCTGCACCAGCAGGCCGCCGCCGATGCGCTGGTAATGCAGTGCGGGAGCGCGCAAATCTGGCCACTGCCCGGTTTCAAGCAGGCGAACGTTCTGTTTTGCGGCGACCGCCTGTTTTGCCGCCGCGCTGATTTTTGGCGCGAGAATTACTTCGACGAATTGGCGATCCACGATCGCTTTGGCGGTCGCGCCGTCCAGTTCGCGGTTGAAGGCGATGATGCCGCCGAAGGCCGAGGTCGGGTCGGTCTGGTAGGCCAGATCGTAGGCTTTGCCAATGCCCTCGAGACTAACGGCGACGCCGCAAGGATTCGCATGCTTGACGATGACGCAAGCCGGTTTGCTGAACGACTTCACACACTCAAGTGCGGCGTCGGCGTCGGCAATGTTGTTGTACGACAACTCCTTGCCCTGCAGCTGCACCGCCGAGGCCAGCGTGCCGGATTCGGGCGCGCTTTCGGCATAAAACGCGGCTTTCTGGTGCGGGTTTTCGCCATAGCGCAAGTCCTGGCGCTTTTCGAATTGCAGACCGAGTACGCCTGGAAACACTGAGCGCTTGCCGTCGGCATCCAGGCTGCTGAGGTAGCCCGACACCATTGCGTCGTAGCGCGAGGTATGGGCGTAGGCCTTGGTGGCAAGCGCACGGCGGGTGGCACCGGTAATGCCAGACGCCTCGATTTCGTTCAGGACGCCGGCGTAATCCGCCGGGTCCACCACGATGGCGACGTGCGCGTGGTTCTTTGCCGATGCGCGAATCATCGCCGGGCCGCCGATGTCGATGTTTTCGATGGCGTCATCAAACACACAGGTGGGATTGGCCACCGTCTGCTCGAACGGATAGAGGTTCACCACCACCAGATCTATCGGCGTGATTCCATGCTGCTGCATCACCGCGTCGTCGGTGCCGCGCCGCGCGAGTATGCCGCCATGGATTTTTGGATGCAGGGTCTTGACCCGGCCGTCCATGATTTCCGGAAAGCCGGTGTGCTCGCTGACTTCCTTGACCGCGATGCCCTCGCTCTTAAGAAGCTTGTAGGTGCCCCCGGTCGAGAGGATTTCGATGTTTTTCGCCGCCAGCGCGCGGGCAAATTCGACGAGGCCGGTCTTATCGGAGACCGACAATAGGGCCCGCTTGGGTTTCATTTACTGACGCGAACCGGAATTTTGTGCTGGCGGAGTTTTTTTCGCAGCGTGGCGCGGTTCAGGCCCAGCACTTCAGCGGCGCAGGACTGGTTGCCTTCGCAATAGTCGAGTGTGGCCTTGAACAGCGCCGGCTCCACCTGTCCGAGAATCGTTTCGTAGAGTCCCTTGGGCTTATGTCCGTTGAGCTTGCCGAAATAAGCCTCAAGGCTGTCAGCGACCGAATGACAGAGGGGCTTGGGATCGGATTTGCTGGACATGCCTGGAGGTGCCTCGCCTGATAGACCACGCTGCATTGGCGTGATCAGTTTTATAAAAAATGGGCGGTCATCATACCCACAACATTGGCGCCGGGAAAGATGGATTTGTCATATCAAATCGGCCTGCAAGATTTCTGCTTCAGCTTTCCTCGGTGCGCCCGAGCGCGCGTTCGATCTGCCCGGCTTCAAACCCACGCGTGTAGAGGAATTGCTGCTGCTTACGCTTCATCGCCGGGGTGTTCGCATTGATTCTGAATCTTCGCTGCAAGACGCGCTGTGCCAGTTCGAACCAGTCGCATTCGGCCTGTTGCATCGCCTGCTCGATGGCGTCTCGCGCCAATCCGGCCATCCCCAGCTCGGCGCGGATGCGCCGCGGTCCATGGCCCTGGGTGATGCGGGTGCGGAGCAATTGCGCGGCGTAGCGCGTATCGCTTTGCAGGTCGCGCGAGGCCAGCGCGTCGATCGCCGCACTGGCCTCGACGTGGTCCACGCCACGCGCGGACAATTTGCGCTTCAACTCGCGCGTGGAATGCTCGCGCCGCGACAGCAGCCGCAGCGCCGCTTCGCGCGCGACCGGAGGCGGCTTAGTCTTCCTTGTCTTCTTTTCCAGCACGCGCGGGCTTGGCCGGCATCAGTTTTTCGCGCAGGGCCTTTTCCAGCTCGTCGGCCTCCTTCGGGTTCTCTTTGAAATACGTGCGCGCATTTTCGACGCCCTGGCCGATTTTCTCGCCCTTGTAGGCGAGCCAGGTGCCAGACTTTTCAATCAGCTTGTGCTCGACGCCCATTTCGATCAGCTCGCCTTCGCGCGAGATGCCTTCGCCGTACATGATCGGGAAGATCACCGTCTTGAACGGCGGCGCCAGTTTGTTCTTGACCACCTTGACCTTGGTCTCGTTGCCGATGACCTCGTCGCCTTTCTTGATCGAGCCGATGCGGCGGATGTCGAGGCGCACCGAAGCATAGAACTTGAGCGCATTGCCGCCGGTGGTGGTTTCCGGATTCTGGCCCGGCATCATCATGCCGATCTTGTAGCGCAGCTGGTTGATGAAAATCACCATGGTGCCGGAGCGCTTGATGTTGCCGGTGAGCTTTCGCATCGCCTGCGACATCAGCCGCGCCTGCAGACCCGGCAACTGGTCGCCCATCTCGCCCTCGATTTCCGCGCGCGGCACCAGCGCCGCGACCGAGTCCACCACCAGCACGTCAACGCCGCCGGAGCGAACCAGCATGTCGGCGATTTCCAGCGCCTGCTCGCCGGTGTCCGGCTGTGACATCAGCAGGTCGCCGACCTTGACGCCCAGTTTTTCCGCGTACTGTGTGTCGAGTGCGTGCTCGGCATCGATGAAGGCGCAGACGCCACCGGCTTTTTGTGCCTGGGCGACGACATGCAGCGTCAGCGTGGTTTTGCCGGAGGATTCAGGCCCGTAGATTTCAACCACGCGGCCGCGCGGCAGTCCGCCGATACCCAGTGCATGGTCCAGTGCCAGCGAACCGGTCGAGACGGTATCGATGTCCTTGTTGATCTCGGCGGCGCCCATGCGCATGACCGCGCCCTTGCCGAACTGGGTTTCGATCTGTTTGAGCGCGGCGTCGAGAGCTTTTTTACGGTTGATGTCTTCCATTTTTTTTGACCTGAGAACGGGGTTCGAGGGGCGGGAGTTTACTTCAGCCGTTTCAGCAAAAGGTGCAGCGCGGCGACCGCCGCTTGCGTGCGCACCGATCTGCGGCTGCCCTGAAACAGGAATTTTTTTGCGCGGGCACCCTCGCGCCTGCCGCCGGCGGCAATCCACACCAGTCCCACGGGCTTTTTGGCGCCACCGCCACCGGGGCCGGCGATGCCGGTCACCGCCAGCGTCCAATCCACCGGGGCCTGTTTTTGCAGGCCGGTGGCCATGGCCAGCGCAGTTTGGCGGCTGACGGCGCCGTGCCGTTCGATCAGGGTTTCGGGCACGCCCAGCAGGTCCTGTTTGGCGCGGTTGGAATAAGTCACCAGCCCGCGCTCAAACCAGTCCGAACTGCCGGGGAGGTCGGTCAGCAGCTTGGCAATCAGGCCACCGGTACAGGATTCCGCCACCGCCAGCCGCTCGTGGCGGCCCCGTAGCCGGCCGGCCAATGCGGCGGCGAGCGCCGGGGCAGCTAGAGTATTTTTGGTCACTTTCTTTATACTGTCATCACTGGACGCAGCCATCCACAACAAGCGCGCCAGACGCCTAGACAAGGGAGCGGTTCATGAGCAATGAGGGAATGGACAGTGGCCGCCGCCGCTTCCTGACGAATGCCACCGTCGCCGTCGGTGCCGTGGGTGCCGTCGCCGCCGCCGTTCCGTTTGTGTCATCGCTGTCACCCAGCGAGCGCGCCAAGGCGCTGGGAGCGCCGGTCGCGGTGGATATCAGCCAGCTTCAGGCCGGTGAGATGAAAATCGTGGCCTGGCGCGGCAAGCCGGTGTGGGTCGTGCGCCGAACAAAGGAGATGGTCGAAAGCCTGGCCAAGGTCGCCAGTGATCTTGACGACCCGGCCTCCGAACAGCCGCAGCAGCCCGAGTACGTCAAGGGCGATGCACGCGCGCTCAAGCCCGATGTCATGGTGCTGGTCGGCTCGTGCACGCACCTTGGTTGCTCGCCGACTTTTCGGCCCGACCATCCGGCGCCGGAAATCGATTCCAACTGGCAGGGCGGCTTCTACTGCCCTTGCCACGGCTCCAAGTTCGATCTGTCCGGCCGCGTCTACAAGGGCGTGCCGGCGCCGTTGAATCTGGTGGTGCCGCCGTACCGCTTCGAATCTGACGACCTTGCTCGTGATCGGCGAAGACCCGACCGTGGCCACGACCGGAGCGGCGTAATGGGCATCGTCGCCAATCCGCACAAGACCACCGGCTTCCTCGGCTGGATCGATGACCGCTTTCCGCTGACCAAGATCTGGAAGGATCACCTCACCGAGTACTACGCGCCGAAGAACTTCAACTTCTGGTACTACTTCGGCTCGCTGGCGCTGCTGGTGCTGGTCAATCAGTTGCTCACCGGCATCTGGCTGACCATGCACTACAAGCCGGACGCCGCGCGAGGCCTGGGACAGCGTCGAGTACATCATGCGCGACGTGCCCTGGGGCGACGTCATCCGCTACCTGCACTCGACCGGCGCCAGCATGTTCTTCCTGGTCGTTTATCTGCACATGTACCGCGGGCTGTTGTACGGAAGCTACCGCAAGCCGCGCGAGCTGGTCTGGCTGTTCGGCGCCTGATCTTCGTGGCACTGATGGCCGAAGGCTTCTTCGGCTACGTGCTGCCCTGGGGCCAGATGTCCTACTGGGGCGCCAACGTGATCTTCAATCCTGTTCGGCACGATCCCGGTGATCGGCCCTGACCTGGTGGTCTGGATCCAGGGCGACTACATCCCGGCCGACGCGACGCTCAACCGCCTGTTCGCGCTGCACGTCGTGGCGCTGCCGTTCGTGCTGGTCGGCCTGGTCGTCGCGCACCTGCTGGCCCTGCACGAAGTCGGCTCCAACAACCCCGACGGCGTCGAAATCAAGAAGCACAAGGACCCTGCCACCGGCATCCCGCTCGACGGCATCGGCTTCCACCCGTACTACACGGTCAAGGACCTGGTCGGCGTTGTCGGTGTTCCTGATCATCTTCCTTGGCGTTGTGTTCTTCGCGCCCGAGGGCGGCGGCTAGCTTCTCGAGAAGCCCAACTTCCAGCCGGCCAACCCGCTGGTCACGCCCGAGCACATCGCGCCGGCCTGGTACTTCGGCGCCTTCTACGCGATGTTGCGCGCGACGCCGGCGATGTTCAGTTCGGCACTGCCCGGCGTGATCGTGATGGTCGCCGCGGTGCTGGTCATGTTCTTCGTGCCCTGGCTGGACCGCTCGCCGGTCAAGTCGATCCGCTACAAGGGCACGCTGAGCAAGATCAACCTGGGGCTGTTCTCGCGTCAGCTTCATCATGCTCAACTACCTGGGCCTGCAGCCGCCGACTGATTTCTGCAAGCTTGCTGTCGCAGATCGGCACGATTTATTACTTCGCCTTCTTCGCCGGGCTCTGGTTCATCCCGAAATTCGAAACGACCAAGCCGGTGCCGGAACGGGTGACCTCATGAGGCGCCTCCTTGCCGCGCTACTGGCGCTGACATCGGTTTCGGCGCTGGCGTCCAGCGGCGCGCCGCCGTTTCGCTTTGACGCCGATGTCGATAACAAGGCCTCGCTGCAGCGCGGCGCGCGCAACTACATGAACTACTGCGCCGGCTGCCATTCGCTGAAGCACCTGCGCTACAACCGCCTGGGCAAGGACCTCGGCATTCCCGAAGACATGCTCAAGGCTAACCTGATGTTCACCAGCGACAAGGTCGGCGACCCGATCCTGTCGTCGATGTCGCCAGCGGACGCGGAAAAGTGGTTCGGCCGTGCGCCGCCTGACCTGAGTCTGGTGTCGCGCGCGCGCGGCGAATCCTGGGTCTACAGCTACCTGATGACGTTCTACGTCGACCCGACCAAAGTGAACGGCGTCAACAACCTGGTGCTGCCGGGCGCTGTCGATGCCGCACGTGCTCGATTCATTACAGGGCACGCAAGTGCTGCTCGAGAGCAAGGATGACGGCCACGGGAGTCACGGCAAGCCCAATTTCGAGCTGGTGAAAAAAGGCTCGCTGACGCCCGAGCAATACAAGGGCTTTGTCGGTGACCTCACCAGTTTTCTCGCCTACGCCGCCGAGCCGGGCCGCAGCGCCCGCGTCGCACTGGGGATCAAGGTCATGCTCTATCTGTTCGTGCTGCTGACGCTGACCTACCTGCTGAAAAAAGAATTCTGGAAGGACGTCCACTGAAAAAGCCAACTAAAAAGCTCAAGCCTCAAAAAGCCCCTGCCGCCCCGCGCAGCTCGGGCATGCACCCGGCATTCGAGCCTATGGCGCGCGTGCGCAACGTCAAGCCGCCATTGCCGGCGGCCCTGACCCGCACCGGCATGACGCTGTACATCTATGCAGACGATCTGGCCTCGCACTGGGTGCGCTTCGTGGTCGCTGAAAAAGATATGGACGGCCTGCACCTCGAATGGGTCAAGCCCGGTCAGACGATTGAAGACCTCGCCATTCTCGACCCCACCCACCGCGTCCCGCTGCTGGCCGAACGCGAGGTGATTCTCAACGCGCCGCGCATCATCGTCGAGTATCTCGACGAGCGTTACCCGCATCCGCCGATGATGCCGGTCGAGCCCTCCGCACGTGCGCGGCTGCGCCTGGCGCTGCACCGGATCGAGCAGGACCTGTTTCCGCTGGTGGCCACCATCCAGACCGGCCCCGCCGGCCTTGCGCAAAAGGCGCGCAAGCAGCTGATGGACAACCTGCTCGCCGGCACGCCGGTGTTCGGTGCCAAGAATTATTTCCTGTCGTCGGATTTTTCAATGGTTGACGCGCTGTGGGCCGCGCTGCTGTGGCGCTTGCCCTCGCTCGGCGTACCGCTGCCGGCGCATGCAAAAATTATCCAGCGCTACGCCGACCGCCTGTTCTCGCGACCGGCCTTCGGCCAGAGCCTGACGCCCGCCGAGCGCGCTTTGCGTTGAAGTCGGCGCCACCCGCTTAGTACGCTTTTAGGCCCAAAACGGCGGCCTGCTTAAAACCGGCGGTACACTTTTAGTACCACTGTTTTTCCGCCGCCGGTTCCCCAAGAACAAATAACGGCCCAAGCGGGTGGGCCCCGATACGCGCGCGGTGCGCGTCCGGGATCACCCCACAAATCGGCATCAGCCGATTTGAGGCCGACGGGTTGCGTAGAATTGACGCCATGAACACCTCTCGCCGCCCCTATCTGATCCGCGCCATCGTGGACTGGGCGGTGGACAATCACTACACACCGCATCTGCTGGTCGCCGCCGACGCAGCGGGCGTGCGCGTGCCGCTCGAGCACGTCAAGGAAGGCCGCATCACGCTCAACATCAGCGGTTACGCAGTGCAGGGCCTGGACCTGCGCAGCGAGCCGCTGACCTTTAACGCGCGTTTCAGCGGCCGGCCGTTCACAGTCGAGATTCCCAGCGCCGCCGTGCTGGCGGTGTTTGCGCAGGAAAACGGCGAGGGCGTGGTGTTTGGCGAAATCGAAACCACCGGGACGTCCATGCAACCGCCGCCCGCGCCCAGGCCCGGCAAGCCCACGGGCAAACCCACCTTGCGAAGAGTGAAGTGAACGACAAATCAGCATTGCTGGGTCAACTGAAAATCGAGCGCGGCATTGATCCGGAGCGATCACGCTGGCCGTGGTTCGTCGCACTGGCGCTTATCGGCGGCGGCGTTGCCGCATGGTATTTCTGGCCGGCGCCGAGGCAGGAAATCGAAGTCGCGACCGCGCAGCCGCTGAGTGCCTCCAGCGCTGCGGCGTCGGTGCTCGATGCCTCCGGCTACGTCGTCGCGCGGCGCCAGGCGACGGTCTCGTCGAAGGTCACCGGCAAGGTCGATCGAGCTGAAGATCGAGGAAGGCCAGCGCGGTCGAAAGCCGGCCAGGTGCTGGCGCGCATCGACGACAGCAACGTGCGCGCGCAGCTGAGCCTGTCGCAGTCGCAGCTCGACGCCGCCGCGCGCAGCTGCACGAGGTGCAGGTGCAGCTGGCGGAGGCCGAGCGCCAGCTGCGACGCGCGCGCGAGCTGCGGCGAGCGAAAGCTGGTGAGCCAGACGGCGCTCGACACCGCGCAGGCCAACGTCGACACGCCGAAGGCGCGCCTCGACCAGCGCGCGAGCGCAGCGTCACCGTCGCCGAGCGCAGCGTTTCGCGTCCAGCCGCCAGCAGCTCGACGACACCGTCGTGCGCGCGCCGTTCGCCGGCGTCATCACGGTCAAGAACGCGCAGCCCGGCGAGATGATCTCGCCGCTGTCGGCCGGCGGCGCCGGCACCCGCACCGGCATCGGCACGCTGGTGGACATGGAGTCGCTCGAGATCGAGGTCGACGTCAACGAGAACTTCATCAACCGCGTGCAGGCCGGCCAACCGGTCGAGGCGCGGCTCAATGCCTACCCGGACTGGAAGATCCCGGCGCAGGTGATCGCGGTGATCCCCACCGCCGACCGCAGCAAGGCGACGGTCAAGGTGCGCATCGCGCATCAAGGTGCAGCGATCCGCGCATCCTGCCCGACATGGGCGTGCGCGTGTCGTTCCTCGCCGAGGCGAAGCCCGGCCGACGCCGGCCGAAGCGCCGCAAGGCGTGCTGGTCGCCGGCCGAGGCGGTGCAGGACGACAGCGGCGGCACCAAGCGTGGTGTTCGTGCATCAAAGGCGAAGCGGTCGAGCGGCGCGCGGTTTCCATGCGGCAGCACAGCGCGGCGCGAGCGTTCAGGTCACTGCGGGGCTTGCCAGGCGGCGAGCAGCGTGGTCGTCGGGCGATTTCATCGCAAGACTGGCCGATGGCACTGGCCGTCGGAAACGTCAACGGACGAAAGAATGAGCGAAGCGCTGGTTCAATCTGAAGGGCGTCACCAAGACCTACACACGCGGCAAGCAAGCGGTGCCGGTGCTGCAGACGCTGGACCTCGACATCGCCAAGGGCGACTTCCTGGCGCTGATGGGCCCGTCGGGCTCGGGCAAGACCACGCTGCTCAACCTGATCGGCGGCCTCGACCGGCCCACGCGCGGGCTCCGTCACCGTCGAGCGGCCAGCGCATCGACCAGCTGTCGTCCGGCCAGCTCGCGCACTGGCGCTCGCGCCACGTCGGCTTCGTGTTCCAGTTCTACAACCTGCTGCCGGTGCTCACCGCCGAGAAGCAACGTCGAGCTGCCGCTGCTGCTGACCTGGCTCTCCAAGGCCGCAGCGCGCGAAGCACGTCGCGACCGCGCTCGACGATCGTCGGCCTCGCCGACCGCGCCAAGCACAAGCCCAGCGAGCTCTCCGGCGGCCAGGCGCAGCGCGTCGCCATCGCCCGCGCGCTGGTCGCCGATCCCGACGCTGCTGGTCTGCGACGAGCCGACCGGCGACCTCGACCGCAAGACCGCCGACGAGATCCTCGACCTGCTGCAGGTGCTCAACAAGCAGCACGGCAAGACCATCGTCATGGTCACGCACGACGCCAAGGCCGCCGACTACGCCACGCCACACGCTGCACCTGGACAAGGGCGTGCTGGTGGAAGCAGACGAGCCATGCGTAACATGAAGTTCCTGCCGCTCGTCTGGGCCGCGCTGTGCGCGGCGCAAGCCGCGCACGATCCTCACCATGCTGTCGATCGTGGTGGCGTTCCTGCTGTTCGGCCTGCTGCAGGCGTTCGCCACAGCGCTCAACGCCGGCGTCGAAGTCGCGGGCGCCGACCGCCTGGTGACCGTCGGCCGGTACTCGCTTCACCGAAATCCTGCCCGTGTCGTCTTTACCAGCAGATCGAATCCGTGCCCGGCGTCAAAGGCGTCGACACACGCGACCTGGTTCGGCGGCATCTACCAGGAAGAGAAGAACTTCTTCGCCGCAGTTCCCGGTGGACCCGCAACCCTATCTCGATTTGTATCCGGAAATCGTCCTGCCGCCGGAGCAGAAGCAGGCCTGGCTCAACACGCGCACCGGCGTCATCGTCGCCAAGGCGCTGGCGGATCGTTTCGGCTGGAAGATCGGCGACAAGATTCCGATCCAGGCGACCATCTGGCCGTCCAAGGACGGCGACAACTGGGACCTTCGACCTGGTCGGCATCTTCGACAACCCCGATCCGGCGACGCGCTCACAGATCGAGATGATGCTGTTCCGCCACGATTACTTCGACGAGGCGCGCGCCTTCGCCCAGGGCATGGTCGGCTGGTACATCGTGCAAACCGAGAATCCCGCGCGCAACGCCGAAGTCGGCAAGGCGATCGATGCGCTGTTCGCCAACTCGCCCAACCCGACGCGCACCGACACCGAAAAGGCCTTCAATCAGTCCTTCATCAAGCAGCTGGGCGACATCGGCCTGATCGTCAAGTCCATCCTCGGCGCGGTGTTCTTCACCCTGTTGTTCCTGACCGGCAACACCATGATGCAATCGGTGCGCGAGCGCATTCCCGAGCTGGCGGTGCTCAAGACGCTGGGCTATTCCGACCCGCTCGTCTTGCTCCTGGTGCTCGCCGAAAGCTTCGCCCTGTGCGTCTTCGCCGCGCTGCTGGGCCTGGGTCTGGCGCAACTGCTGTTGCCCGGCATCGCCGCGAAGATTCCCGGATTTGCCGGCATGGAATTGCGCACGCCCGCGTTCGTGCTCGGCGTGGTTCTGTCGGGCGTGATCGCGCTGCTGGTCGGCGGCTTGCCCGCCATCCGCGCCATGCGCCTGCAGATTGTTGATGCACTGGCGGGGCGATAACCATGGCCGGACTCGTGCAGCAGATCGCCGCGGTGTCGAGCATGAACTTGCGCAGCATTCCCTCGCGGCTGGGTTCCAGCCTGGTCATCGTCATTGGCATTGCCGGCGTCGTCGGCGTGCTGGTTGCCCTTTTGTCCATGGCCGCGGGCTTTGAAGCCACGCTTGCCAGTACCGGCCGGGCGGATCGCGTGATCATGCTGCGCGGCGGCGCCACCGACGAACTCGGCTCGGTGATCTACAAGGCCCAGGGCGACGCGGTGCGCGATGCCGCGGGCATCAAGAAGGGCGACGACGGCCAGCCGCTGGTGCTGCTGGAGGTTTACCTGTTGACCGAAGTCGTCAAGATCGGTGGCGAGGGCAGCAACGTGGTGGTGCGCGGCACCGACCCGAATGTGCTCAAGGTGCGCAACGAAGCGCGCCTGATTGCCGGCCGCATGTTCGAGCCCGGCACGCGCGAAGTGATCGTCGGCCGAGGCGCGCAATCGGAGTTCGAAGGGCTCGGTTTGGGCAAGGCCGTGGATGTGCGCGACGGCGGCTGGACCATCGTCGGCGTTTTTGAAACCGGCGGCGATACGCACGAGTCCGAACTGTGGGCGGACCGCGCCACACTGCAATCCGCCGCGAGACGGCTGGCCTACACCACGGTGACGGCCGTGCTCGAAGACGCAAGCCCTGCCGGTTTCACAGCCTTTAAGGACCGCCTGACCACCGACCCGCGGCTGAACCTGCAAGTGCAGCGCGAGCCGGACTACTACAAATCACGTTCGGTGGGCCTGTCGCAGTTCATCAATGGCCTCGGTTACACGGTGGCGGTGATCATGGCGATCGGCGCGCTGTTCGGCGCGCTCAACACCATGTATGCGGCGATCAGCACGCGCACGGTCGAGATCGGCACGCTGCGCGCCATCGGGTTTGGCGGGGTGCCGGTGGTCATCTCGATCCTGATCGAAGCTTTGCTGCTCGCGCTGGCCGGCAGCCTGCTTGGCGCGGGGCTGGCGTACCTGTTCTTCAACGGCTACACCGTCTCGACGCTCAACATCCAGACGTTTTCGCAGACGGCGTTCGCCTTTCAGGTGACGCCGCAAGTGCTGACGCAAGGCGTGATCTGGGCGGTGGCGATCGGATTTATTGGTGGCTTGTTCCCCGCGCTGAGGGCCGCGAGGTTGCCGGTTACCGAGGCGCTGCGCGCGCAGTAGCGAGCCTCTCCGTGACTAATTCATGCGTGCGTTGCCGCCCCCAATCGCGCCAGGCAAGGCGCGAGGGACGCCGCATAGACTCTATGCAAGGACCGAGCAACGCCGCATGGCGCGATTGGGGGCGGCAACCCTTCGGGACGGGACTGCTTTCGCACATTGCGGCGTCACTCGTCGCTTATGTGGGAGACCACACCGCGCTCCTCGTTCCTTGCACTGCGCGAAAGCAGCCTTCCGTCGCGCGCACGAATTAGTCACGGAGAGGCTCCTGTGAAGTTCTTGCCGCTGATCTGGGCGATTCTCTGGCGCAAGAAAATCCGCACGGTGCTCACGCTGCTGTCACTGGTCACCGCGTTTCTATTGCTGGGCCTGCTGCAGGCGGCCAATTCGCTGTTCAAGGACGGCGGCGTAAATCTGACCGCCCCGCTGCTGATCACGCAGGCGCGCGTGTCGTTCACCAATCCGCTGCCGCTGCGCCTGCTGTCGCAGATCGAGGCGGTGAGCGGCATCGAGGCGGTGTCGTACTCGCAATTCTTCGGCGGCATCTACCAGGACCAGAAAAACTTCTTCCCGGTGTTCGCCGTCATGCCCGAGCGCTGGTCCGCGGTGTTCAGCGCCGAATGCTCGCTGTCCACGGCCCAGTTCGAAGCCTGGAAGACCTCGCGCACCGCCGCGATCATCGGCCGCCGTCTGGCGGAGCGGTTCAACTGGAAGGTCGGCGACCGCATTCCGCTGGTCAGCCAGATCTGGCCGCAAAAAGACGGCTCACGCGCCTGGGCCTTCGATGTCGTCGGCATTTTCGACGACCGCGCCAAGGAGTCCTGCCCGCGCATGGGCAACATGTATATCCGCTACGACTATCTCGACGAGGCGCGCGCCTACGGCCAGGGGCTGGCGGGCATCTTCGTTCTGCGCATCAGCGACGCTGATCGTGCACAGGCCATCGCCAGCCAGATCGACGCGATGTTCGAAAACTCGCCGGACGAAACCAAGACCCAGACCGAGAAGGATTTCTCACTCAACTTTGCGCGCCAGATCGGCAACCTCAGCCTGATCCTCAACTCGATCCTCGGCGCGGTGTTCTTCACCATCCTCATGCTGACCGGCAACACCATGAGCCAGGCGGTGCACGAGCGCATTCCCGAACTCGCGGTGATGAAGACCATCGGCTTCACCGACGGCGGCCTGTTGCGCCTGGTGCTGGCCGAGTCTTTGTTTCTGTGCCTGCTTGGCGGGCTGGCCGGCATGGCGCTGGCCAGCCTCACCATGCGGGTGCTGACCAAGCTGCCCACGCCTTTTCCGCCCATGAGCGCCGACCTTGGCGTGTGGCTGTTTGCCGTCGGTTCAATGTTCGGGCTGGGTTTGATCGTCGGCTTGCCCCCCGCTTTGCGCGCCCGGCGCCTGAACATCGTCGACGCCCTGGCGGGCCGCTGAGATGCGCACCATTTTCGCAGTGACCTGGGTGAATTTGCGGCGCGAGCCTAACGCCCCGCGCAGCGCGCGCGTCCGGGCGAGTCGACGCCAAGTTCCAGAAGTTTCAGAAGCAGAATAGCCGCAGATGCTAATTGCCCTTCGTCTTATCCTTGTCGTAACCCGCATGAACTTGCTGGCGATGCGCAGCCGCATCGGCAGTTCACTGGTGATTGTGGTCGGCATCGCCGGCGTGGTCGCGGTGCTGATCGGCATGTTGTCGATGACCCAGGGTTTCGAGCGCACGCTCAAGGGCACCGGGTCCGATGACCGCGCGCTGCTCCTGTCGGCCGGCGTATTGGCCGAGCTGTCATCCAATATCAGCCGCGACACCCTGCCGCTGCTGGTGGAGTTGCCGGGCGTGAAGCGCGACGCCGACGGCCGCCCGCTGATATCCAACGAGCGAGTGGTGATCACCGAGCTGCGCAAGGGCGAGGGCGCGCAGCGCGCCTACGTCAATGTGGCGCTACGCGGCGTCGAGCCGGCCGGACTCGCGATGCGAAAAGAAGTGAAGCTCACCGAGGGCCGCTGGTTTCAGCCGGGCTTGCGCGAGATCGTCGCGGGCCGTCAGGCGGCGCAGCAGTTTTCCGGCATCCGCGTCGGCAGCGCGCTGGCCTTCCGCGGCTCGCAATGGACGGTCGTCGGCATTTTTGCATCGGCGGGCGACGCCCACGAAACCGAGCTGTGGACCGACGCCGACACCGCGCGCAGTGCCTTTGGCCGTCCCGGCGCCTCGTCGGTGCTGGTGCAGCTGGAGTCCCCCGCCGCTCTGCGCACGCTCGAAAGACGCCGTCAGCCGCGACCCGCGCCTGCAACTCGACGTCACCACCGAGCGCGCGTACTTCTCCGCCCAGTCGCAGAATTTCGTCGAGCAGATCGGCCTTTTGACCACGATCCTCGCCGCGATCATGGCGGTGGGCGCGCTGTTTGGCGCGCTCAACACGATGTACTCGGCGGTCTCCACGCGCCAGGTCGAGATCGCCACGTTGCGCGCGATCGGGTTTCCCGGGTTGCCGGTGGCCATTTCTGTGATGGTCGAGGCGGTGGCGCTGGCGGTTTCCGGCGGCGTGATCGGCGCGCTGATTTCCTACCTTTTGTTCAACGGCCTCACGGTCACGACGCTGGGCCAGAACTTCACCCAGGTCGCTTTTTCGTTCGCGGTGACGCCGGGGTTGCTGCTGCGCGGCCTGATCTGGGCGCTGGTGCTGGGCCTGGCCGGCGGATTCTTGCCGGCGATCCGCGCGGCACGGCTGCCGGTGGTGGATGCCTTGCGGGCGCAATAAAGCCGCCGCAGGCTCCTCGCTTGGCAAAACCGCTGTGGAAGCCTCAACCCGCTTGAGGGCATTTAAAGGGCATTTGCGGCCGATACCAAAAACCAGTGGTACTAAAAGTGTACCGCGGGTTTTGTGCTGGCGATCAAAAATGGCTTCTCGCGGTCATAAGCGGGTAGCGACTTTTTGGCTGCTGTACCGTTTGTCGGCTGCAATAAATAGCTGCGGAAATACGCACTGGTTTTCAATCGCCCGCAAAGCCTGAATTTACGGGCGTTCCACAGCTTTCACCCACACTTTTTCCACAGGCTCCCCACAGCTTGAGCACATAGATATTGGGGTTGACAACAGTCATCAACACTACCTATTGTGGGTCCCAGAGTCGAGGAGTATCTACACCCAAGTGTGGAATTTCTCGAACTGTCAGCTCTAACTATCAGATTAAATGGGGGAGAACCCACAAAAATGCAGACCCAAACCGCCACCACAGAAACGCCCCGTCGCGCTCCAGCCACGGAAACCGAAAACACCGCAACCGCCGCCGAACTCGCCGCCACTGCACCGGGCGCGATCCGCGTGATCCGCCGCAACGGCAAGGTCACCGCGTTCGACGCCGCCAAGATCAACATCGCCATGACCAAGGCCTTCCTCGCTGTCGAAGGCGGCACGGCCGCGGCCAGCAGCGCGCGTGCGCGAGACGCGTCGAAGCGCTGACCGCGCAGGTCGTGGCCGCGCTCACGCGCCACCTGACCGGCGGCGGCACCGTCCATATCGAAGACATCCAGGACCAGGTCGAGCTGGCGCTGATGCGCGCCGGCGAGCACAAGGTTGCGCGCGACTACGTGCATCTACCGCGAGCAGCGCGCGCAGCAGCGCGCCGCCGAAGCCGCGGCCAAGCCGGCCGCCGAAGCGCGCCGCCGAGAAGCTGATTCACGTCAAGCTCGACGACGGCGCCATCGTCGCCGCTCGACGAAATGCGCCTGCACCGCGTCGTCACCGAAGCCTGCGCCGGCCTGACCGGCGTCGATGCCGAAGAAGTGGTGCAAGCCGCGCTGCGCGATCTCTACGACGGCATCCCGGAGGCACGAGCTGTCGCAGGCCGCTGACGCTGGCCGCCCGCGCCCGTATCGAGAAGGAGCCCAACTACACCTACGTGTCGGCGCGCCTGCTGCTCGACGCGCATGCGCCACGAGGCGCTCAAGTTCCTCGGCCAGCCGCAGTCGCGCCCCACCTTCGAGGAAATGAAGGGCCTCTACCCCGAATACTTCCGCGAGTACATCGCAGCGCGCCGCCGAGCTCGAGCTGGTCGACGCCAAGCTGGCGCACTACGACCTCGAGCGTCTGGGCAAGGCGCTGCTGCCCGAGCGCGACATGCAAGTTCGACTACCTCGGCCTGCAGACCCTGTACGACCGCTACTTCATCCACAGCAACAAGGTTCGCTTCGAGCTGCCGCAGGCGTTCTTCATGCGCGTGGCGATGGGCCTGGCGATCGAACGAAGTCGACCGCGAAGCCCGCGCCATCGAGTTCTACAGCCTGCTGTCGTCAGCTTCGACTTCATGTCGAGCACGCCGACGCTGTTCAACTCCGGCACGCTGCGCCCGCAGCTGTCGAGCTGCTACCTGACCACCGTGCCGGACGACCTGCGACGGCATCTTCGGCGCGATCCACGACAACGCCATGCTGTCGCAAGTTTGCCGGCGGCCTGGGCAACGACTGGACGCCGGTGCGCGGCATGGGCGCCTACATCAAGGGCACCAACGGCAAGTCCAACGGCGTCGTGCCGTTCCTGAAAGTCGCCAACGACACCGCGGTGGCCGTGAACCAGGGCGGCAAGCGCAAGGGCGCGGTCTGCGCCTACCTCGAAACCTGGCACCGCGACATCGAGGAATTCCTCGACCTGCGCAAGAACACCGGCGACGACCGCCGCCGCACCCACGACATGAACACCGCCAACTGGGTGCCGGACCTGTTCATGAAGCGCGTCATGGAAGACGGCCCGTGGACGCTGTTCTCGCCCGAAGACACGCCGGACCTGCACGACCTGGTCGGCGAGGCCTTCGAGAAGCGCTACGCCGAGTACGAGAAGCTGGCCGACGACGGCCGCATCAAGAACCACAAGCGCATGCCGGCCGTGCAGCTGTGGCGCAAGATGCTGTCGCATGCTGTTCGAAACCGGCCACCCGTGGGTGACCTTCAAGGACCCGTGCAACCTGCGCAGCCCGCAGCAGCACGTCGGCGTGGTGCACAGCTCCAACCTCTGCACCGAGATCACGCTCAACACCAAGGCCGGCCAGGAAATCGCGGTCTGCAACCTGGGCTCGAGTCAACCTGCCGGCGCACATCACGTCGACGGCAAGCTCGACACCGCCAAGCTGCGAGAAGACCATCAACACCGCGATGCGCATGCTCGACAACGTCATCGACTACAACTACTACTCGGTGCCACCGCGCGCAACTCCAACCTGCGCCACCGCCCGGTGGGCCTGGGCATCATGGGCTTCCACGACGCGCTGTACAAGCTGCGCATGCCCTACGAGTCCGATGCGGCCGATCGAGTTCGCCGACCACTCGATGGAAGCGATCAGCTACTACGCGATCAAGGCCTCGCTCCGACCTCGCCGAAGAGCGCGGCGCCTATCGAGCTTCAAGGGCTCGCTGTGGGACCAGGGCATCCTGCCGATCGATTCGATCAAGCATCCTGGCCGCGCAACCGCGGCCAGTATCTGAAGCAGGATTCCAGCGTTAGCGGCACGTTCGACTGGGATGCGCTGCGCGCGCGCGTCAAGACAGTCGGCATGCGCAACAGCAACACCATGGCCATCGCGCCGACCGCGACCATCGCCAACATCACCGGCGTGTCGCAGTCGATCGAGCCGACGTACCAGAACCTGTACGTCAAATCGAACCTCTCGGGCGAATTCACCGTGATCAACCAGTACCTGGTCAACGACCTCAAGAAGCTCGGCCTGTGGGACGAGGTCATGGTGCACGACCTGAAGTACTACGACGGCAGCGGTGCAGAAGATCGACCGCATGCCGCGAGAGCTCAAGGACGATCTACAAGTGCGCCTTCGAGATCGACGCCAAGTGGCTGGTCGACGCCGGCAGCCGCCGCCAGAAGTGGATCGACCAGGCGCAGTCGCTGAACCTGTACATGGCGGCGCCCAACGGCAAGAAGCTCGACGAGCTCTACAAGCACGCGTGGCTGTCGGCGGCCTGAAGACCACCTACTACCTGCGCACCCTGGGCGCCACGCACGCCGAGAAGACGACCATCACCGACACCGACTGAACGCCGTGAACAGGCAGGTTGGAGCGGTGCGGGGCGCGACGGCTCAAGGTCGGTTCGATGCACGATCCGGACGGCGAGGCCTGCCAGTAGCGCGGCGCCAGTCCGGATGTTTCCAGAAGCCCTGAAGGTCTGCGATCGATTCTGGCGATCGCGGAATCGTCGAGGCTCTGTGCAGTAAGCGCAGGGCTAGTTAGAAGTAGCAACCGGATGCGAGATACCGCAAGAGTGCGGTCCGAATGCGAGATCCGCGACTTCACCCGAGCAGCGGTCAGAGGACTGAAGCACCGCAACGCTCGGTGGAAGCAGGAGCCGCGAGCTCTGCTGCGCCTGCGACGACGCAACACCGACAGCCGTGCGCGCTGCGCCGACGCGCCGTGCACGGCCGTGACGCCACGCCCGCAGGCGCGCTGTCGTGCCGCAGGATGCACACCCGGATCGCCGTCGGACTTGCCGCCTGCACGCCGCCAACGCAGCGCCAAGTTCGCCGAAGCGGGCGGCGCCACCGGCCTCGAAGACCTCGAGATGGGCGCGCGCCGCATCCAGGTCGACGACAAGAAGATCATCAACTGCCGCGCCGACCTCAACCAGCTCGTGCCGTTCAAGTACGAGTGGGCCTGGGAGAAGTACCTGGACGCCTGCAACAACCACTGGATGCCGCAGGAAATCCACATGACCGCCGACATCGCCCTGTGGAAGGACCCGAACGGCCTGACCGACGACGAGCGCACCATCATCAAGCGCGCGCTCGGCTTCTTCTCCACCGCCGACTCGCTGGTCGCCAACAACCTGGTGCTCGCGGTCTACAAGCACCTGACCAACCCCGAGTGCCGCCAGTACCTGCTGCGCCAGGCGTTCGAAGAGGCGATCCACACCCACGCCTACCAGTACTGCATCGAATCGCTGGGCCTGGACGAGGCCGAAGTCTTCAACATGTACCGCGAGGTGCCGAGCATCCACGACAAGGCCGCGTGGAGCCTGCCGTACACCCAGTCGCTGGCCGACCCGGACTTCCACACCGGCACGCCGGAGACCGACCAGCGCTTCCTGCGCGACATGATCGCGTTCTACGTCGTGTTCGAAGGCATCTTCTTCTACGTCGGCTTCGTGCAGCTGCTGTCAGCTTCGGCCGCCGCAACAAGATGATCGGCGTCTCCGAGCAGATCCAGTACATCATGCGCGACGAAGTCGATGCACATGAACTTCGGCATCGACGTGATCAACCAGATCAAGATCGAGAACCCGCACCTGTGGACCGCCGAGTTCCAGGAAGAAGCGCGCAAGATGATCCGCGAGGCCACCGAGCTCGAGATCGAGTACGCGCACGACACCATGCCGCGCGGCGTGCTGGGCCTGAACGCCAGCATGTTCAACGAGTACATGAAGTTCATCGCCAACCGCCGCTGCAACCAGATCGGCCTCAAGGAACTCTATCCCGGCGCCGAGAACCCGTTCCCGTGGATGAGCGAGGTCATGGACCTGAAGAAGGAGAAGAACTTCTTCGAGACGCGCGTCACCGAGTACCAGACGGGTGGGGCGCTGAGCTGGGATTGAGACTGATGGTCGCCGCAAGTGACTTTAGAGGATAATAGCGGCGCAGACTTCTAAGCGGTCGTACGTGTCGAGAATCAGAATTCTCAAGAAGTGACTGCATTTCTTGAGCTGACTCTCAGATCTCTAGGCCAAGACAATTTCTTATCAGTCGCGAGGAATCCGAGCGTTGGTGGTCTGATGAGAAATAAGACGCCTATGGTTGGTATGGCGCCGATTGGCCAGGCATTGGCTAACAACAAATCCAACGTCCTTCGATTTCTCGAATGCAGCGAATCCGTTGGTAACTCAGTAACGAGATTCAGAGCTCGATTACAATGTCTGCAGCTTCAAATGATGTGGCAGAGGAGGCGTTCAAAAAAATCTTACCGACTTTCTTCACTGGCAATCAATACTGTGGTATCTGCCTAGCCACAGTTCGAAGGAAAATTCGTTCGCACCTTGCCAAGGAAGCCATGCACGACACTGCGCTAGTTGCATGGGCATTCATCAGTTGGGCATGCCGCTAATAAACTCTGCAAGAGATGTGTTTAGAGGCACTAAATGTAGCAATCCAATTCGACTGCGATGGGCCAGACGGCAATATTCTAGGGGGGCTTTTGGCGTCAATGGGCATCGACGATATTGGCACATGACAGACTCACGAAATCTCACGAGCGCAACAAGAGGAGCTTTACTGCTACGTCTGAAGATCTGACAAGAGGCAAATCTCGAAGCGACTCGGGTGATTGTGGAAGATATCGGCGGATGGCTGAAGCAAAGTACCTGAATTAACGTCAAATCAGAATCGGATCCAAAACTTGAATGCTTCAAGTAACCTACAATCGGAAACGCTAGGACTTGAAGCATCCCGCTCGATACTGGGCAGCGCGCAAGAAAGTCTTGAGACGCAGGTAAATGCTGTTGCCACACGCCTTCACTATCTATTGCATTTTTAATGACCGCGCTTCTGGCTGTGCTCATTGTCTCTGAGCTCTACCCTGAGACGGATGCTGCGCTAACTTTACTCAGTATGGCTCATATTCTACGATTGATCGCGCTCGCATTTTGGTCAATTCGCTATCTCGCGAAGATTCACTCAAGCGCGCATGCATCAATATTGCACGATGCTGAAGAGCGTCGAGTGCATGACAGAAGCGTATCTGGCGTTTACCAAATCTGAGGACTTGGACCCAAGCAATGGAGCGCGCCAATTTTCTTGGCCAGCGATGTTTAGGCCTCCTCAGCAGCGGCTCAATAAAGAAGAAATTCCAAACAGATGTACGAGTCGATCTCGTTGCTACAGCTGACGAAAGCGGTTCAGAATAGCCACAATAATTAGTGGCGTAATCGATGTCAAGTCCAATTCGCCTGTTCAGAGTTAATAGAGTTAAAGGGGCTAGGCTCGATTTATAGAAATCAGGCCGCCAACTGGATGCCGCGCTTCTTCCAGATCGTAATCGGCCTGCAGGCCCATCCAGAACTTCTCACTGGTCTTGAAGTAGCGCGCAAGCCGGATCGCGGGGTCAGAGTCGCAATCCATTCATAAATACCCACCCGCTTGGACCACTTTTTCCATCTGTTTGGTCCAAGTACACGAAAAGGGTGGTACTAAATCCGTACCGCTCTTTTTTCTCGTAGCGCCAAAAACGACAAAAAATGGGTCGTAGCGGGTGGCGCAAATCAGGCCTCAAAACCCCGCTACCAGCCCAGCTCCGCCACGTTGCGCTGCCATTCTTGCCGCAGACGCCGGACGCGATCTTCGCCAGCTGTTATTTTAATCCCCGCACATTGAACCCCAAGGAGAGCCCCATGACGTCTACAAATCGTCTGCAATGGTCTTTGCTGTTCCTGCGGCTGTCGGTGTTCCTCGTCATGTTGATCTGGACCGTGGACAAGTTCGTGAATCCGGATCATGCCGCCAAGGTCTTTGAGCATTTCTATTTCATCGGCGGAGTGACCGCGGGCATGCTGACGGCCATTGGTGTTGCCGAGCTGCTGATCATCGGCGGCTTTGTGGCTGGCTTCGCCAAGACCTGGACCTACGGCATCGTGCTCGCGCTGCACGCCGTGTCCACGCTGTCGTCGTTCGCGGTGTATCTGAAGCCGTTCGAGGGGCCGAACCTGCTGTTCTTCGCGGCCTGGCCGATGCTAGCGGCCTGCTTCACGCTGTTCTTGCTGCGCGATGAGGACAAGCTCGCCAGCGTTTCGTAGTCGAGCTCGATTTTCAGTTCGAAAATCGGCGAAGCGCAGGTTCGAGTCGTGCACCGTGGCGCCAGGCCAGCACCAGCAGGCCGGTAGCCCTTCAGGTCGGGCGCCGGCAGCGATCAACGCGGCGTATTAGCCGGCATCTCCGGTCGTAGGCTTTGCGACAGGGCTCGCCAAACTCGAACGGATTTTGATCTCGGACGCGAGCGTGCGGTGCACCGGGCAGCGATTGGCGATCTCCAGCAGGCGTTGGCGCTGCTCTTCGGTCAGATCGCCCTCGAGCAGAATCTCTCGGGTGATCTCTTCCACCTTGCCGTCCTTGGTCTCGCAGTCGGCGCAATCCTGCGCATGAATCTTGCGGTGGCTCAGCCGCACGCGCACGCGCTGGAGTGGCAGCTTTTTCAGCTCCGCATACATGCGCAGGGTCATGGCGGTGCACGCGCCCAGGCCCATCAACAGAAATTCATACGGCCCCGGCCCCGCGTCGTTGCCGCCACTGGCAACGGGCTCGTCGGCGATCAGCGCATGCCGGCCGGAGCGCAGGGCCTGCGTGTAACGGCCGCTGAGCGTTTCTTCGACTTCGACAACGGCAGGTTCGGCGTCACTCATGGCAAGTCTCCGTGTACGTCTCTTTATATACCGCTGCCGCATTTCGCGCAGGGGTTCAAGAAACAAGGCCGCGGCGCTATTTAACGAAACGGCCTCAGAACATTAGGGGTCAGAGTCAGAATCAGCTTCACGCGCCAGCTAAAGGGGTCAGGCTCGAATATCAGGCTGCCAACTGGTGCCGGACTTCTTCCAGATCGTAATCAGCCTGCAGGCCCATCCAGAACTTCTCACTGGTTTTGAAGTAGCGCCAGGCGGATCGCCGTATCGGCGGTGATCGAGCGCTTGCCAAGCACGATTTCGTCGATGCGGCGTGCTGCGCTGGCCTTTGAATTTGGTTTGTAACAACTACAACAGCATCTGCCGAGAGCTACATCACGGCATTTCTGGTCGAGCTGGTAGGAGATGGCGTCAATTCTTGCTTCGTCCAAAACAATCTGGCGTCCTTCGCCGACGAAATACTTCCAGCAATCTTTGCCTGACAGCACCACGACATCGCCTTTGTGCTGCCCTTCCACCCACCAGCCGGGTATGCAGATCACCGGGTTGGCATCCAAGCGCACGCCGGTGGATTTGCTCAAAAAATCCGACAGCCATTTCGCCTGAGCCACGGCCTGACGTACGGGTTCGTCCGTCACATAACCCGGAAATTGCAGGCGCTGGCCGTTGAAAATGACCTGATGGCTTTTATCGTCAGCACCGCGCTTGACCCAGGTCTTGGTCTCTACGGCGTAAACCCCAGTCGGCCCGACAACAACGTGGTCAATGTTGAAGCCATTGGCTGGCAGGTCGTGAAACACACGGAATCCCTTGGCCCACAGCAATTGCAGTTCCTGGGCGATATACATCTCACCTTCCCAACCAAGCCGGCAGTTGCGGCGCACCGCAAAACTAGCCAAGGCTTGCCTGAGAAAGTAGTAAAGCATCGCAGTGGCCCCTGTACCGGCTATGGCAATAGAAAGCCCGCTTAGAGTCCTTCCAGAAATAACGGCCTGAAGCCCCACGCACCCAAACACTATGAGTGGGGCGACCATGGCAAAAAGTAGAGCGATCAGTGCATCCGTTACGGCGTCTTCAGCCTTGAGGCCCACGCTATAGCCGGGCGGGCGCAGAAGCGGCCCGCGTAATGGATGCCTGATACCAGCCTTGGCGCGAGTCCGCTTCCGCCACCAGAGCCAAGCCTGAAGAAAACCCACCGTGATGCAGACACCCGCTAGCACTGGCAGTAACGACAAAACGGTATTCATGCGGTCATTGACTCATTCCAGACACATTTATTGATCAGACGAGCCATAGTGCCTCCTTTACTGACATTCAGCGATTTCTAGAGCTTCCGTGAATTTTGCGTCA
Organism: uncultured Gammaproteobacteria bacterium; assembly: GCA_963807375.1. GTDB lineage: Bacteria > Pseudomonadota > Gammaproteobacteria > Nevskiales > Nevskiaceae > JACPFV01. Next base: position 170,869 of record CAWEBP010000003.1, on the reverse strand, counting down.
GCGTCATAATCCTCGCGCTAAGGGGCGCTCGAAAATGATCGGATTCTGGGCCACACACGCACAAAACTACCTGCTGGTGATCGTGGCGGTAACGGCCTGGACGTTTGCGCTACCGATCTTCCTCATGCCGCTGACCTGGGCGCGCTGGTTTGGCTGGCGCATGCCCGCAGACAAAAATCTGGCGATCTACTTTGGCCGCTGCCTCGGTGCGTTTGCGGTGATTCTCGAGCTGCTGATGCTGCGTGCGGCGCTCACGGGTGAGGGGCTGCTGTTCACCTTCCAGGTGGTGCTTGCCGTCAGCGTGCTGCTGACGATAGTGCACATCTGGGGTGCAGTGCAGAAGATACAGCCGCTGCTCGAAACACTGGAGATCGGCATGTATGCAGGTCTGGCGGTGCTCACACTGCTTTTCTGGCCGGTTTCTTCGCTACCCGCTTAGGCCCAATAAAAGCCCTTTTTCGATCGGCTGCAAAAAAGGGTGGTACTAAATGTGTACCACTGCTTTTTCGCTATGCGCCAAAAACAGCCCAAAAGTGCTCCAAGCGGGTAGGGGCTAATCACGGCAAATAAGCGGGCCATGCCGCTTCGAGATTCTCGGCGATGATCGTAACGAAGCCGTTGTATGAATCTCGCAGAACTACTCATTTGTTTTGAATAAGCGCGTAATACAGATCGCCGTGTTAGCGGCGTGAAACACATCTGTACATCCATGCGCCGTTAGTTGTTTAGTTAATTTCTCTACAAAGCTGAATCGGTCGTCACGAGTAAGTTCTGACGACTTACGCATTCACGGCGCTGAATCCAAGCTGTTTACGCGCGACATCCGTCGTGGACCTTGGAGACATTTCATGCAACACAAATCATTCAGACCACTGGCTCTGGGGTTTGCGGCGGGTTCTGCGCTGCTGATCACCGCCTGCAGCAACGGCGGCACGACCCAGCCCAGCACATCCAGCACGCCCGTCGTGCCGGCGTACAGCAACACCGTAGGCCCGGTGGACCCCGTGCAAGGCGCACTGGCAACACTTGGCAGCACCGCGGCGGCGACTCCGGTCGTTGGCGCCTCGCTCGATCGCATGACCGATGCGCTCGGCTGCGTCGTGGATTCGGTGGACGTGCTGGTGGCCAGCCTGCAATCACTGGCACAGTCGCAAGACCCGGCGCAGTTCGCGCAATTGCAGGCGCGGCTTGGCCCGGCCATTACCTGCGGTGCCGACAACACTGTTGCCGCGCTCGAATCGCTGATAGTTGGAGGCCCGCTGGCAGGCACGCCGGCTCAGGCGCCGTTAACGCTGGCGATAGCGCAGTTAAACGTGCTGCAAGCGATGCTCGACGCCGGCAATATCTCGGCGGGCAACCTGACGGCGGTTACCAATCAACTGGTGACGGTATCGAACACGTTGTCGCAATCGCTGACGCAGATCCCCGCTGTACCCAACGCGCCGCAGGTTTCTTTCCTGATCGCGATTTTGGCCAACACGCTGGGTGATCTGGGCTCGGTGCTCACCGAAATGGGCCAGCTCGACAGCGCCGGCACATCGGCGGCCATCGCCGGCATGGTGCAGACGCTGGGCAACTCGTTTAGCTCGGCCAACCTCACCGGCCAGGACGTGTTCGACCAGCAGTTCCGCACCGCCGCATTGCAGGTGCTGGGTGCCACGCAGCCGGTGCTGCCGCAAGTGCAGTCCGCGCTGAACACGGTTCTGGGCCCGCTGTTTACGGCACTGACTACAGTGCTGGGCGGTGTCGGCGGCTCCAACCAGTTCGCCAGCGTCATTTCGGGCTTGCTTGCGGGCAACCCGGCCGGCGCGGGTCTGCCGCCGGTGCTGGAGCTTCTGGACGGTGGCGGCGTAACCTCGGGCGGTGTGCCGGTGCCGACGCTGACTACGGTGTTGGGTGGCCTTCTGGGCTGATACAAGACAGCGATTTAAAACGCCCGCTTCGGCGGGCTTTTTATTTAGACTGCCAAAATGCAGATCGAAATCGTCGTCGCCATGGATGAGAACAACCTGATCGGCCGCAACGGCCAGCTGCCGTGGCGGTTGCCGGACGATCTCAAGCGCTTCAAGGCGCTCACCGTAAACAAAACCGTGCTCATGGGCCGCAAGACCTGGGACTCGCTGAATCCTAAGTTCCGGCCCTTACCCCAGCGCGACAATTGGGTGCTGACGCGTGATGGCAAATTTTCAGCGCCCGGTGGCCGCGTGTTTCACGCGCTGGCGGATGTCTTTGCCGCACCACTATCGACACCGCTGATGGTGATCGGTGGCGCCGATCTGTACCGGCAGCTTTTGCCAAAGACAACGCGCATTCACCTCACGCGCGTGCATGCGCGCGTCGAGGGCGACACGCATTTTGCGCCGCTGGATTCCGCGCAGTGGCGCGAAACCGGGCGCGAAGCCCACGCCGCCGATGATCGCCACGCGCATGCTTTCAGCTTCATCACCCTGGATCGGGTTTAATATCAATATCGTCCTAAACCAAGGAGTACCTCGTGGCTGACCCCAAAACTGATTTCGCCAAAGCGCAGGAAGACGTCAAAACCCTAAGCAAGCGCCCGAGCAACGATGATTTCTTGTTTCTCTATGCGCATTACAAGCAGGGCAATGGCGGCGATGTCAGCGGCTCGCGCCCCGGCATGCTCGACATGGTCGGCCGCGCCAAGTACGACGGCTGGGCCAAACTCAAGGGCATGAGCAAGGACGACGCCATGAAGAAATACGCCGACAAGGTCGCGGCGCTGCTCAAGACTCACAAGTAATCACAAAAGCAGCTACACCCGCTTGCGGCCTAAACGGGCCACGCAAGGGGCATGGCGCAAAACCAGTGGTACTAAAAGTGTACCAGCCGATTTTCCGCCGCGGCTGATTTACGGCAAAAAAGCCCCCAAGCGGGTGCCGCGCTTTAAGCCAGTTTGCGATGCCGCGAGCGGCGATTCACGCCGGGCTCGGAGCCGGTGCGGCGGCGGAAGTCGTCTTCGTACTCCCGGTAATTGCCCTCATGCCAGGTCACTTCGCCGGAATCCTCGAAGGCGAGAATGTGGGTGGCGACGCGATCCAAAAACCAGCGATCGTGTGAAATCACCATCGCGCAGCCGGGGAAGTTGAGCAGCGCCTCTTCGAGCGCGCGCAGGGTTTCGACGTCGAGGTCGTTGGTCGGCTCGTCGAGCAGCAATAAATTGCCGCCGGCCATCAGCATCTTGGCCAGGTGCACGCGGTTGCGTTCGCCGCCGGACAATTCCTTGATGCGTTTTTGCTGCGCTTCGCCCTTGAAGTTAAAGCGGCCAAGATAAGCGCGCGTCGGCATTTCATAGTTGGCGACCTTGAGCAGGTCGTGGCCGTTGCCGATCTCCTGGAACACCGTGTTGTCGCCATTCAGCGAATCGCGGCTCTGGTCCACGGCCGCCATCTTCACGGTCTCGCCGATCTTGATGGTGCCGGTGTAATCCTTGTCTTGCCCCAGCAGCATGCGGAACAGCGTGGTTTTGCCCATGCCGTTGGCACCGACGATGCCGACGATGGCGCCCTTGGGCATGGAAAAGTTCACGCCCGAATACAGCACGCGGTCGCCGAACTTCTTGCTCAGGTCTTTGACGTCCACGACGATATCGCCCAGACGCGGGCCGGGCGGTATGTACAGCTCGGTAGTTTCGGCGCGGCTCTGGAATTCCTGCGACAGCATTTCTTCATAGGCTTTCAGGCGCGCCTTGGACTTGGTCTGGCGGCCTTTGGGGTTTTTGCGCACCCATTCCAGTTCTTCGGCCATGGCCTTCTGGTGGGCGTCTTCCTTGGCGTCCTCGTCCTTGAGGCGTTTGGTTTTTTGCTCCAGCCAGTTCGAGTAATTGCCCTGCCAGGGGATGCCGTAGCCGCGATCCAGTTCCAGAATCCAGCCGGCGACGTTATCGAGAAAGTACCGGTCGTGGGTGACGGCAATGATGGTGCCGGGGAAATCCTTGAGGAACTTTTCCAGCCAGGCCACCGACTCGGCGTCGAGATGGTTGGTCGGCTCGTCGAGCAGCAGCATGTCGGGCTTGCTCAACAGCAGGCGGCACAGCGCGACACGCCGGCGCTCGCCGCCGGACAGCTTGGTCACGTCGGAATCCCACGGCGGCAGGTTCAGGGCTTCGGCCGCCTTGTCGAGGATCAGGTCCACGTTATCGGCACCGGCGGCGGCTATCTTGGCTTCGAGGTCTGCCTGTTTTGCGGCGAGTTTGTCGAAATCAGCGCCGTCTTCAGCGTAGGCCGCGTAAACCTTTTCCAGATCGTCCTTGAGTTTGAGCACGTCGCCGAGGGCTTCTTCCACATTGCCGCGCACGGTTTTTTTCGGGTCGAGCTGCGGTTCTTGCTGCAGGTAGCCCATCTTCAAGCCCGGCTGCGGCCGCGCCTCGCCGACAAAGTCCTTGTCTACGCCGGCCATGATCTTGAGCAGGGTGGATTTGCCCGCGCCGTTGTAGCCCAGCACGCCGATCTTGGCCCCGGGGAAAAACGACAGGGAGATGTCGCGCAAGATCTCTTTTTTTGGCGGCACAATCTTGCCGCACTTGATCATCGTGTAGACGTACTGGGACATGTTTGCGGCTCTTAAAATTAGCGGCGGATTGTAGAGCCTATAATCTGGAAATGCGCTGGTCTTTGATCCTTTTGTTTGCGGTCGGCACCGCTCACGCCGAGGTCTATCGCTGCGAACGCGGTGGCCAGGTGATTTACACCGACCAGCCCTGTTCGGAATCCGCCCAACCAAAGGATCTGCCGCGATTGCAGGTGGTTGAGCCCAACGAATTTGAGCAGCGCCTCGCCGGCGAGTACGACAAAAAACAGGCGAGGGATAAAAAAGCACGGGACAAGGCCAACAAGGAATGGCTAGTGAGGCACAAGGCCAACACCCTGAATTCCGAACGTCTGCAAAAAGCCAGAAAGCAGGGCAAGGTTGCCGCCGGCATGAGTGCGGAACAGGTACGAAACCTTTACGGCGAGCCCGACGACATCAAGATCACCGGGCGCGAAAACGGCGCCACCGAGCGCTGGACGTTTCATCGGCATGGAGCCGTGCAGACGGTGGATCTTAAAGACGGTCTCGTGACACGGCACACCGAAAAGAAATCCAAAAAGAAATGAAGCGCACGTCCCCGCGTGCCACCTGGCCCCTGGTGGAGCGGCGCAAACCCGATTACCTGAGCCTGTTCGCGGCACTGGTCGATGAATTCGCACACACCGAAGTCACCGAGGCCGCGATCCGGTCCGGGTTGCGGCGGATCGCCGAGGCGATGAACGCCGAATCCGCCTCCTTGTTTCTTCTCGAAGGCGGGCGGGATGCGCCAAACGCGCGCCTGGTGTGCAAGGCCTGCGTCGGGCCTTCGGACATTACCGGCCTGTCGCTGCCCCTGAGTGCCGGCATCGTGGGCCGCGCGGTGCAAAGCCAGAAGACCCAGTGGGTCGAGGACACGCGCAAAGACCCCGACTTCATACCGCCCACCGCGGCAATGAATTACGAGGTGCGCTCGATCCTGTGCGCACCCTTGTCGGTGCGCGACGAGCCGATCGGCGCCATCGAAGTCGCCAACCCGCGGGATCGCACGCGACTGTTCACCGAAAATGATCGCGAAGCGCTGACCACACTTTCGTCCGCAACCGCCCTGGCCATTTTCAGCGACCGCCTCAGCCGCGATCGCGCACAACAGGCTCGATTGCAGCACGAACTGGAGCTGGCGGCCGGTGTGCAGCGACATCTGTTGCCCGCGCGGCAGGCCGGCAATGCGCGGGTGCAAGGCCTCAATCTTCCTGCGCGCGTGGTGTCCGGCGACTTTTACGACATCCTGCCGCTGGACCATGGCCGTACCGCGTTCGCGCTGGCCGACGTCTCCGGCAAGGGCATGAATGCGGCGCTGGTCATGGTCAAGGCGGCAACCCTGTTTCGCAGCCTGGGCAAGCAGATTCGCCAGCCCGGAAAACTGCTCGCGCGCATCGGGGACGAAATGCTCGAAACCATGAGCGCCGGCATGTTCGTAACCATGGTGGTAGGCGTATACGACCCGCGGCGGCATGAAGTGCGCTTTGCCAATGCCGGCCACGAGCCACCGTTGTTGAGGACGCGCAAAGGTGTTTTTCATGCATATGCGGCAGCCGACCCACCGCTGGGTATCGTGGCGCCGGCAAAAAACGGTTATCCGGAGACCGTCCTGAAACTACAGGGCGGAAGTCTTTATGTGTTTTCCGACGGCTGTACGGAAAGCTTCAGCGCCAATGGCCGTATGCGCGGTGCGCAGGGATTGCGCAAGCTGATTTCCGCTCAAGCGGGGCGGCCGGCCTTGCAGAGGATCGAAGCAATTGCGACCGCGCTGGCACCGGACACCCGCGCCTTGCGCGATGACATCACCCTGCTGGTGGTGGACGACGGCCCTGTTTTGGCCGCCGGCAAATCCAATGCGGGCGGTATCCTGCTGGCCATAACATTTGTCGCTCAGGCCGCGCGGCTTCAGGCGATACGCCGCCAGGTCAAGGACGTCGCTCTACAGGCCGGTGCAACCGAAGATTGGGCGGACGAGCTGGTGTTAGCGGTGGACGAGGCGTGCCAGAACATCATCCGCCACGGTTACAAGGGGCAGCGCAACGGGCGCATCGAATTGAACATCCGCCGATCGCCCAGGGCTTTGACGGTGGAGTTGTTGGACTTTGCCCCCCCAGTCAAGCAGGATGAATGCAAGGGGCGCAAGCTGAATGAGTTGCGACCGGGCGGACTGGGCACGCATTTCATGCGCACCCTGACAGACCGGGTTCAGTACCTGCGCATCAAGGCAAAAGCCGGAAATCGCCTGGTGATGACCAAAAAACTCAAACAAACATGAGCTTTCAGATCAGTCAGGGCGCAGACCGGACCACCGTATTCCTCACCGGTGAGATTGACCTGGACCGCTCTCCCGAAGCACGCAAAACGCTGATGGAGGCGGTCAAGCGCGGCAAGTCTGTGAGCGTGGATCTGTCAGGTGTCAGTTATATGGATTCCTCCGGCATCGCCAGCCTGATCGAGGCGTACCAGAAGGCCAAGGCGGCCCGCCTGGAGTTCACGCTTGAGCGCGTCGGCCCCGGCGTGGCCAAGGTGCTGAGTCTGGCGCGACTCGACAAAGTGTTTACGATCCGCAGCTGATGTTCGCGACGGCTGAAGGAGTGGGGCGCCGCGTTGCCGCCGGCATCGCCGAAGTCGGCCTCGCCGCCGCCTTGTTCGTCGAAAGCGTGTTGTGGCTGTTTACCGGCGCTGCGCGCCGCCAGCCCGTGAGATTCGCCGCGGTGTTGGAGCAATCAGTCGAGATCGGCATCCGCGCTTTGCCCATCGTATTCGTGCTGTCGTTGTCGATCGGCACGATGATCGCGATCCAGGGCATTCACTCGCTGCGCATATTCGGCGCCGAATCGCAGGTCACATTCGGCGTCGCGCTGTCGGTGACGCGCGAATTCGCGCCGCTGATCACCGGCATCCTGGTCGCGGGGCGTTCCGGCTCGGCGCTGGCCGCGCGGCTGGGCACGATGAAAATCAACGAGGAAATCAGTGCGCTGACGGTGATGGGCATCAACCCGGTGCGCTACCTGGTCGCGCCGTCGCTCGTGGCGATGTTGCTGATGCTTCCCGCCCTGACCTGGTTTGCCGATGTCTCCGCCTTGCTGGGTGCAGGCCTGTATATCTCCGCGGAACTGGATTTGTCGTTCGCCGCCTATCTCGATCAGCTGCGCGCGGTGTGCAAAGTGGACGACATCGTGCACGGGCTCGGAAAAAGCGCCCTGTTCGCCTGCCTGATCACGCTCGTCGGCGTGATCAACGGGGTTCAAGTCACGGGCGGTGCCGAGGGCCTGGGCCGTTTGACAACGCGTTCGGTCGTGCACGCGATTTCGGTGATCGTCATCGCCGACATGATCTTTGCTTATTTGGCGACCCGCGGATGAGGCGCCTAGTCATGTCCCCGGCCGCTCGCGACGCGAGGAACCCCATGCGGTGCATGGGGCCCCGCCACGCTGCTCGCGCCGACATGATCTTCGCTTACCGGGCCACGCGCGGATGACGCCCGCCATCGAAGTCGAGAACCTGTCCGTCAGCTACGACGGGCATTCGGTGTTGCGCAACATCAATCTTCGCGTGGCGCCCGGCGAAATCATGGTCATCATGGGCGGTTCGGGATCCGGCAAAAGTACCCTGCTGCGCCATCTGCTGGGTCTGGAAGTGCCACAGTCGGGAACGGTGCGGCTGCTCGGGCAGGACATCCGACAGATGACGGCCGCGCAGTGGCAGGACTTGCGCAAAAAAATGGGCGTGGCGTTTCAGTCCGGCGCCTTGTTCGGCTCGATGAATGTCGGCGAAAACGTGATGCTGCCGTTGCGCGAACATACCAAGCTCGACGACGCCACCATGCGCATCATGATGAGGCTCAAGCTCGATTTCGTGAACCTGTCCGGCTGCGACCACCTGATGCCCTCGCAACTCTCCGGTGGCATGATCAAGCGCGCTTCGCTTGCGCGCGCGCTGATCATGGACCCCAAGCTCCTGTTTCTCGACGAACCCAGCTCGGGCCTGGACCCGGTGGTCGCGGCGGCGCTGGACGAGTTGATTCTGAAGCTGAAGGAAGCCACCGGCCTGAGCCTGGTGGTCGTCACGCACATGCTGGAAAGCGCATTCAAGATTGCCGACCGCATCACCGTGCTGGATCGGGGCGAAATTCTGGAGAGCGGAACGATTGAGCAAGTGCGCAACAGCCCCCATGAGCGAGTGCAGGCCTTGCTGAACCGCCGCGTCGAACATCTGGAGCTGAATCCCGAAGAGTATCTGCGCCGGTTGACGGGAACGCAGGGCGCGCGAACGTGACCAGCACCAAGATCAACCTGACGCTGGTCGGCGTTTTCGTATTGGCGGGGATCGCCAGTCTGGTGTTCGCGCTCGCGGTGCTGTCCGGCCGCACCGGCGATGTGGACACCTACTACGCCAGCTACAGCAACGTCACCGGCCTGAAATTCGGGTCGCAGGTATTGTTCGAGGGCTATCCGGTCGGGCAGGTCGAGCGCGTCGAGCCGGTTGAGGACAACGGCCGCATGCGGTTTCGCGTGCAGCTGTCGGTCACCGCCGGGTGGAAAATCCCCGAGGACAGCGTGGCCGTTTCCACCGCCAGCGGCGTACTGGCGCCGCAATCCATTGCCATCCGTGCCGGGTCGAGCCTGAAATCCCTTGAGCCGGGCGCCACCATCCCATCGGGGGATGCCGCGGGGCTGATGAGCAGCATCTCGAGTGTGACCGGCAAGGTCAATGAGATCGCCGACCGGTCCTTGGTGCCCCTGATGGACAACATGAACCGGCAGGTTCTGCTGCTCGGTGAAATTCTTGAAAAAGACCTGCGGCCGATGATGCGCAACACCAACACAGTGATGACGCAGACCTCGCAAAAGCTGCCCCGGATTCTGGACAACGCCAACACCGCCACCGCCAGCCTGGCCGGCGCCAGTCAACGCGTGGATCAACTCATCTCGGACGAGCGCATCAAATCCATAGACCGTCTGCTGGTGAATGCCGACGGCACGCTGACCGATCTGCGTGCAAGCAGCGCCGAACTGCGCAAACTGACGCAGAAGTCCGGGCCCGACCTTGTCATCGCCATGCGCGAATTGCGGCTGACCATGGAAGCGTTGTCGCGCAATGCCGAATCCACCTCGCAGAATCTGGAGGCGACCTCACGCAACCTGCAGGAATTCAGCCGCCAGATTCGCGAGAATCCGGCGCGGATTCTGCGCGGGCAGTCGCCCGAAGAGGCCGCCAAGGCCGTCGGAGGTCAGCGATGAGGGCGCTCACGGTATTCGTCGCCGTTCTGCTGGTTCAGGCGTGCAGCAATCTGCCTGCACCGCCGCCGGACCAGTATTTCCGCCTGGCCACTCCGCCTGCCGCCGCCGCGGTGAGTAGCGCCGTGCGTATCCAGGTCGAGAATGTCGAGGCGCACGGTGTCTACGCCGAGCGGCCCCTGCTGTACCGGTCCGGCGGAAAGAGCGCGGCGGCACAGCAATACCGGTATGAACTGTGGGCCGAACCGCCGGCGAAAATGCTGCGCAACACGCTGGTGGATCACCTGCGCTCGCAGTACGGCGCCGACCGGGTGTGGACGTCCGAAGCGCGCGCACGTGCCGACTTCGTGTTGCGCGGCCGGTTGCGCGCACTGGATCAGTTGCGAGAAGGCGCCGGTGGCCGCGCACTCTTGAGTCTCGAATTCCTGGTTAACGACGCCGAAGGCAATGTCGTTGCCGTTTTTGAGTACAGTGAGGAAATTCCCGCAGCATCGATAAGTGTGAGCGACTACGTGGCAGCATTGAATCAGGGCCTGACGCGAGCCTATACCGGGCTTGGCCGCCGTCTGGCGCTGGCCGTCGCAGACAAAAAATGAGCACGCCGGCGGTTAGCCTCAAAGACGTCGAAGATGCCGCGCGCGTGCTCGCGGGCCAGGTCATTCACACGCCCTGCACGCGCTCGCGCGTGCTCTCGAGCCTGACGGGCGCGGATGTGTGGCTCAAGTTCGAGAACTTTCAGTTCACCGCTTCGTTCAAGGAACGCGGCGCGCTCAACAAGCTTTCCCGTTTGACCGAGGCCGAACGCAAGGCAGGCGTCTGCGCCATGTCCGCCGGCAACCACGCGCAGGGTGTGGCTTATCACGCCACAAGGCTGGGCGTGCGCAGCACGATCGTGATGCCGAAGAACACGCCGTTCACCAAGGTAAAGAACACGCGGGATCTGGGGGGCGAAGTGCTGCTGCATGGCGAAACGCTGGCGGATGCCCAGGTATTCATGGAGCGCGAGCTGATCAGCAAGCGCGGCATGACGCTGGTGCATCCGTTCGACGATGTGCATGTCATCGCGGGGCAGGGGACGATTGCGCTTGAAATGCTGGCGCAGTCGCCTGAGCTCGACACGCTGGTGATTCCCATCGGCGGCGGTGGCCTGATCGCGGGCATGGCTGTCGCCGCCAAAGCGATCAAGCCGTCCATTCAGATTATTGGTGTCGAGTCCGCCGGGTATCCGTCTGCGTATGCGGCGCTGAAAAATGATCTGTCTTTGGTCGGCGGCGGGCCGACGATAGCCGAAGGCATCGCGGTGAAGCATATTGGCAAAATTCCGCTGGACATCATCCGCGCGCTGGTGCCGGACCTGATGCGCGTCGAGGAATCCGCCATTGAGCGTGCCATCGGCATGCTCGCCAACGTCGAAAAAGTCGTTGTTGAGGGTGCTGGCGCCACCGGCCTTGCCGCGTTGCTGACCGATTCCGCGCGCTTCAAGGGCCGCAAGATCGGCCTGGTGCTGTGCGGCGGCAACATCGACACGCGCTTGCTGGCCTCCGTGCTGATGCGCCAATTGGTGCACGAATCGCGGCTGGTGAGCCTGTCGATCGAGATCGAGGACCGCCCGGGATTTCTGGCGCGCGTGGCCGGACGTATCGGCGAGTCCGGCGGCAACATCATGCAGGTGCATCACGAGCGGCTGCATGCCGGTACGCACGCAAAAAGCGCAACACTGGAGATTCTGGTTGAGGCGCAGGACGAGGCGCACACCAATCAGATCGTCGAGGACCTCAAGGCGGCAGGTTTCAACGTGCATCGCGCGGCCATCGGCCACGAAGTCCAGTAATGGCGCCCAAGGAACTGACGCTGTTCGAGTCCGCCACCAGCAGCCTGCGTATCAGCAAGCATGGACGTCTCGTTCAGATCGTGGCCGATGGCAATGGGGCCTGTCTGATGATGGACATCGAGTACGCCGCGGCCGCCAAATGGGCTTCCTCACGCTCTTCGGCCGGCAGTCCGGGGAACGACCGCAGCAAGTTTCTCGATCAGATCGCGACGCTGATTGCGCGGCCCGGTAGTTTCATCAGCACACGCGGCGGAGACAAACCCATCGAAGATATCGTCCGGCTGATGCTGAGCTCGGGTTTTGACCTTAATGACTGGGCGATGCCACCTTCGGTGAAGTCGCTGTTCATGAAAGGGCCGGCGCCTAAGATGAAACCCCCTCCCACCGCTGATGCGTCCAGTTAGCGCCTCGACGAAGAATCAACCGGCGCCCTTTTTCAGGATTTCTGCAGTCACCGCTTCGGGCGAGAGTTGCCCGCTGTCCAGCACCTGCCACTCCGGCAGCCGTGCGGATTGATCGTTGAGTTGCGGCAGCATTTGGCGAATAAAGGGCGCCAAATCCAGTGTCGCACCGCTTGCCAGGCGCTGCCGGTTGCGCTCTAGGAGGACATCGAGACTGGGCAGCAGGAGTATTTGCCGGCGCTCGTTGGCGCGAAACTGAAGTGCGAAAAGCCGGGCGACGTCCCCCGAACATACATCGTCGATCGCCACCGTATACCCCGCGTTGAAATAGACACGGGCTTGCAGGGCCGCAGCCTGCCGGGCCAGAACCAGCTGCTCACGCGCCGAAGGCGAGGATTCCTTGGCCAGAGCGGCGTAGCCAGACACCACCTGGTCGCGCACGCGATCCACTTCGATATGAACCCCACGCGGGTATTCGCTCATTAAGGCTTTCGCGAGCGTGGTTTTTCCCGCGCCGGGCGGGCCGCTGATCAGGTAGGCGGTCGGGGTCATTACTTCAGCTGCGCCCCACCAGCGAGCGCGCAATGACTTCCTTCATGATTTCGCTGGTGCCGCCGTAGATGCGCTGGATGCGCGCATCGCAGAAAAAGCGCGAGATCGGGTATTCCGCCATGTAGCCGTAGCCGCCGAACAGTTGCAGGCAGGTGTCGGTGATGCGCCCCTGCATTTCGGTGGTCGCCAGCTTGACCATCGCGGCGGTCGGCACATCCAGTTTCTTGTCGCCATACAGCCGCGCGCAGTGGTCGGTGAAGGCGCGGTGAACTTCGATATCGGTCTTGACCTCCGCCAGCTTGAATCGGGTGTTCTGGAACGAGGCGATCGGCTGGCCAAACGCCTTGCGCGTGGTGACGTATTCGAGGGTCTTTTCCAGTGCGCCCTGCGCCGCGCCGATGGCGCCGTAGGCGATATTGAGCCGTTCGCGCGGCAGTTCGTCCACCAGATGGCCAAAGCCGTTGCCGACGCGGCCGAGCACGTCCGTCGCAGCGACTTTCACGGCGTCGAAGAACAGCTCGGACGTGTCGCCGGAATGCAGGCCGATCTTGTCGAGATTGCGCCCGCGCTTGAAGCCGGGCTTGCTGGCGTCCACCATCATCAACGTGGTGCCCTTGGCGCCGGCCTTGGGGTCGGTTTTCACCGCGGTGACGATCAGGTCGGCATGCTGGCCGTTGGTGATGAAGGTCTTGGCGCCATTGATGACGAATCCGCTGCCGTCCGGCGTGGCGCTGGTCTTGATGTCTTGCAGGTCGGAGCCGGTGCCAGGCTCGGTCATGGCGATGGCGCCGACCGCTTCGCCGCTGGCCATTTTCGGCAGCCAGTGCTTCTTCTGCTCCGGCGTGCCCAGGTGCAGCACGTAAGGCGCAACGATGTCCGAATGCACCGACAGGCTGGCGCTCAGTGCGCCATAACCCATGCGCGAGACTTCGTGCAATACCACCATGGCGAATTCGTAGGAGGCGCCGGTGCCGCCGTATTCCTCGGGCTGGTCCACGCACAGCAATCCCGCTTCGCCGAACTGGTTGAAGACCTCGCGCGGCGTGATGCCGGCCTTCTCCCATTTTTCGTAATGTGGCTCGACGTTGTCCTTGAGGAAGCGGACGACGTTGTCACGGAACAGGGACAGTTCTTCGGCGGTGGCGGTCATGGCGATAGGGATCAGGACGTGGGGCAGTCGGTACGGCGGAAAGGATACTCGATGTTTTTGGCTTTGCCGTTGAGTGTGCCGGCAATGCGTACGTGCAGCCGGTTTGGCTCCGTCAGTTCGTAGACAATTCGAGTGGGAAAATCATGCGTGGGGTTTTCAAAGACGGCGCGCTTGTTTTCCAGTGCGATCAGCCTGAAGCGGGCCTCGGGCTGGTTGGACGGCTGCGCGATGAAGTCCATGCGGCCGTCACGGTTCAGGGTCAGCCGCAGGAATTCGTAGTGGGTCGTGCGACCCTGCCTGAGCGTTCGGGACATGCCCTGAGTTCCGCTCTGGGTCGTCGACATCCAGATTTCCTCGTAGCGTCGGCCCTCCTGCTCGAATGCCCAACATCCCTGCATCCAGGAAAGTTGATCCGGCGTGACATATTTTTCTGCCGTGGCCGGGACGGCAAGCAGAAATGACAGGACACAGGCACAGCCCAGTGTTCTCTTCACGGTTTGATTCCAGCCGTTTTGGCGCGGTATTCGCACAGGTCGTTGATGATGCAATCGGGGCATCGGGGGTTGCGTGCGCGGCATACATACCGGCCATGCAGAATCAGCCAGTGATGCGCGTCTTTCTTGAATTCAGCCGGGGTTAATTTCATCAACCGGTCTTCAACTTTGCGCGGCGTTTTTCCTCGCGCAAGCCCCGTGCGGTTGGCCACACGGAAAATATGCGTATCCACCGCGATCGTGGCATCGCCAAAAGCCGTGTTCAGCACCACGTTGGCGGTTTTGCGGCCGACGCCCGGGAGCTCTTCCAGCGCTTCGCGCTCACGCGGTACTTCACCGCGATGCCGCTCCAGCAACAGCCTGCTCAAGGCCATAATGTTTCTGGCTTTGGTATTGAACAGGCCGATGGTCTTGATGCATTCGCGCAGACGTTTTTCGCCGAGCTTCAAGATCGCGCGCGGCGTATTGGCAACCGGGAAAATCATTGCGGTGGCCTTGTTGACGCTGACATCGGTCGCCTGTGCCGACAGCACTACCGACACCAGCAATTCAAACGGCGTGCGGTAGACCAGTTCCGTGGTTGGAGCAGGGTTCGCGGCGCGTAGCCGGGCGTAGATTTCGCACCGCTTCGCAGGATTCATCGGCGCAGCGACTCGCGCCGTCGTTTGCGCACTTCTGTTTCGACCAGTTTCTCGTGGGCAAGTCGTGTGTTGCGTGTGCGTATCAATCCGCGCCAACGTTCAGCGAGAGTTTTCGGGCTGGCGGTTTCATTTTGCCGCGGTTGCATCGAGATGCAATCGGTAGGGCAGACCGGAACGCATTTTTCGCAGCCCGTGCAGTCGGTGGCGATGACGGTATGCATGAATTTCGCGGCGCCGATGATGGCGTCGGTCGGACAGACCGACAGGCACAGCGCGCAACCAATGCAGTTGGGTTCGTCAATGAGCGCGACGGGCGGTAACGCGGCCACTTTTACTTGACCCGCATCCCCGGTTCAGCGCCAGCGTCGGGCGATAACAAGAACGGCTTGCCGTCTGGATGACTTGCGGCCAGCACCATGCCCTCGGACATACCAAAACGCATCTTGCGCGGCGCAAGATTGGCGACCACGATCGTGAGGCGGCCAATCAATGTTTCTGGCGCATAAGCGGCCTTGATGCCGGAAAACACGGTGCGCTTGCCAAGTTCGCCCACGTCCAGCGTCAACTTCAACAGCTTGTCTGCGCCTTCAACGGCTTCCGCGTTTTCGATGCGGGCAATGCGCAGTTCCACTTTATTGAAATCATCAATCGAGATGTGTGCCGGGGCTGCTGCGGCTGGCGCAGCGGCAGGTGCCGGGGTTGGGGCGGGAGTGCTCATGGGCTTCATGTCCTCTTTGGATTCTTCGACGATGGTTTTGACCGCAGCGGGGTCGGCGCGGGTGAGCAGGTGCGTATAGGGATTAATGCGTGACGGAAACGTTTGAATATCGTCCCATCGAAAATCGCGGTTCATAGAAAACAGCTCGCGGGCCACGCGACCCGCCGTGGCTGGCAGGATCGGTGCCAGGAACACCGACAGCAGATAAAACCCGTGCAGCGCTTTTGAACATGTCGCCTGCAGCTCCGCTTTGTGCGCCGGGTCTTTTGCCAATAGCCACGGCTTTTTCTGGTCAATGTAGGCATTGATGGTGTCGGCCAGCGCAGAGATCTGGCGTGTCGCTTCTGAATAGTTCCGTGCAGCAAAAGCCGCGGCAATTGCGGCGGTGCGGCTTGCATCCACGTCCGAGCGAAACGGCGTCAGTCCATCGAAATGCTGCGTCAGGAATGGGGCACAACGGCTGGCGATGTTGACGTATTTGCCGATCAGGTCGCTATTAATGCGAGCGACGAAATCTTCGAGGTTGAGATCGAGGTCGTCCGGGCCGTCGCTGAGCTTGGCGGCGTAGTAGTAGCGCAGGTATTCCGGGTTCAGGTGCTTGAGGTAGGTCTCCGCCTTGATAAACGTGCCGCGGCTCTTGCTCATCTTGGCGCCGTTGACGGTGAGATAGCCGTTGACCGCCAGACCGTCCGGCGTTTTCTGACCGACACCGCTCAACATCGCCGGCCAGAACAGGCCGTGGAAGTTGACGATGTCCTTGCCGATGAAGTGCCACATCTCGGTTTTTGAATCGGCCTTCACAAATTCGTTGTAGTCGAGCTTTTTCTTTGCGCAGTGCTGCTTAAGGCTGGCGAGATAACCGATCGGCGCATCGAGCCATACGTAGAAAAACTTTCCGGGTTTGCCGGGGATCTCGAAACCGAAGTACGGCGCATCGCGCGAGATGTCCCAGTCGCGCAGGCCGGCATCGAGCCATTCCTTGAGTTTGTTGCGGACGGATGGATGGATGTCGGCTTCCGCCGATCCATTTTTTGAGAAATTCTGAAAAGTCGCCGAGCTTGAAGAAGTAATGCTCGGACGGCTTGCATTACCGGCGTCGCGCCAGAAACCACCGAATAGGGATTCTTCAGGTCGGTCGGCGCGTAGGTCGCGGCGCAGTTTTCGCAGTTGTCGCCGTACTGGTCTTTCGCCCCGCACTTGGGGCATTCGCCCTTGATGTAGCGGTCCGGCAGAAACATCTGCTTCTGCCGGGTCGTAGAACTGCTGGATCGTCGCGGCGCGGCGATGTGCCCGTCCTTCAGCGCGCAAGTAGAACTGTTCGGAGAGTTCGCGATTCTCATCCGAATGCGTCGTGTGGTAATTGTCGAATGCGACGCCGAAAAGACTGCGAAATCGCGCTTGTGGCTTTCGAGGAATCCGGCGACGAATTGCTCCGGCGCTCACTCCGGCTTTTTCGGCGGCCAGCATGATCGGCGTGCCGTGCGCGTCGTCGGCGCAGACATAGGTCACGTCATTGCCCTGCATGCGCTGGAAGCGCACCCAGATGTCGGCCTGGATATAGCCCACCAGGTGGCCAAGGTGCAGCGGGCCATTGGCATAGGGCAGGGCATTGGTGACGAAGATTCTGCGATTCATTGCGCAAATTATCGCAGTAAACTGCGCGCCCTATGCCTGCGCCGCTGCCCGAAATCCGCCACATCATCGCGATTGCCAGCGGCAAGGGAGGCGTCGGCAAGTCCACCGTGGCGGTGAACCTGGCGCTTGCACTCAAGGCCGAAGGCGCCAAGGTCGGCATCCTCGACGCCGACATCTACGGACCAAGCCAGCCGACCATGTTGGGTGCGCGCACGCATCTCACGTCCAATGACGGCAAGCGCGCCGAGCCGGTGCTTGCACATGGCCTGCAGGCGATGAGCGTGGGTTTTTTGATCGGTGACGACCAGCCGATGATCTGGCGCGGTCCGATGGCCACCCAAGCTTTGCACCAGATGTTGACCGACACCAATTGGCACGACCTCGACTATCTGGTGATCGACCTGCCGCCCGGCACCGGCGACATTCAGCTGTCGCTGGCGCAGAAGATTCCGCTATCGGGCGCGGTGATCGTCACCACGCCGCAAGACATCGCCCTGCTGGATGCGAAGAAAGCGCTACAGATGTTCCGCAAGGTCAACGTGCCGGTGCTGGGCGTGGTCGAGAACATGAGCACGCATGTCTGCGGCAAGTGCGGACATGAGGAGGCGATCTTCGGTGCCGGCGGCGGCGACAAGATGGCGCAGCAATATGGCATTGAACTGCTCGGCCAGATCCCGCTGGATATTAAAATCCGCGAGCAGGCCGACGGCGGCAAACCTACTGTTGTTGCCGAACCCGATGGCATGTTGGCGCAGCGTTATCGCGACATTGCACGCAAACTTGCGGCCATGCTGACCGCAGGTGCGGGCGAGGTGGCATTCCCAAAAATTGAAATGACGGACGACTGACGATGAGCATTAAGGCAGACAAGTGGATCAAGCGCATGGCGGTGAAGGGCATGATCGAGCCATTTGAGCCCGGCCAGGTGCGCGTGGCCGCTGACGGCCACAAGATCGTGTCGTACGGCACCTCGAGTTACGGCTACGACGTGCGTTGCGCCGACGAGTTCAAGATTTTCACCAACATCAACTCGACTATTGTGGACCCGAAGAACTTTGACGCGAAATCGTTCGTGGATGTGAAGTCGGATGTCTGCATCATCCCGCCGAATTCGTTTGCGCTGGCGCGCACGGTCGAACACTTTCGCATTCCGCGCAACGTGCTGGTGGTGTGTCTGGGCAAAAGCACCTATGCGCGCTGCGGCATCATCGTCAACGTCACGCCCTTGGAGCCCGAATGGGAAGGGCACGTGACGCTGGAGTTTTCAAACACCACACCACTGCCGGCAAAGATTTACGCCAATGAAGGCGTGGCGCAGATGCTGTTCCTTGAGTCCGACGAGGTATGCGACACGTCGTACAAGGATAAGGGCGGGAAATATCAGGGCCAGAAGGGCGTGACGCTACCAAAAACCTAATACCCGCTTGGAGGTGTTTCAGTGCCTCCAGCGGTCAGTCTCAAAAATAAGTGGTACTAAAAATGTACCACTCTTTTTTCGCGGGTTGCCCAAAACGGCCAATAACCGGCCCAAGCGGGTGAGCCCCTACAGCAGAAAATTCAGCGAATCAGTCCGTATTGGCGGGCCATCCGGGCCAGGGGTTCAAGTTCGGCCATGTGTTTATCGCGGGAATTCATGGCTGCGGCAGTGAATGGGCTTGGTATGCCCGGCAGGCCAGCGGCCTGCGTGCACAAATTTCCGTAAGGGATGGCGCGCGAGCTGCCGCTTTCGAGCGGCCCCAGGTCGCCGAATTCCGGCGCATCGGGATTTGCCGGATTGGCGAAATCCAGTGCCAGCGCCATATTGAGAGAAGTTTGATTGCGCGGGCTGTCCCCGACCGTATCCAGACCCCAGCGCCAGCGGATCAGGTTGATCACCGAGTTCGGGTCGAATTGAAAGTGGCTCACGTGCCCGCGCCGCGCGCGTGGGCCGAGGATTACGCAGGGCGTGCGAAAACCGAGTCGTCCGTCGTTGCCGAGTGCGGTCTCGGCAACGGAGACGGGTGAGATGGGCGGCGCGACGTGATCGTAAAACCCGCCCCACTCGTCGTAGGTCACGATCATCAGGGTCTTTTCCCAGTTAGGACTGTTACGCAGAGCATTGTAAATTTCAGTCAGATAAACCTGTCCGTCACGCACATCGGCTTGCGGATGGTCGTCACGGGAAACCCCGGCCGGACTCTCACCTGCCGAGAAGCCGAAGAACGGGTCGAAATACGACACGTTCGGCAAACTACCGCTCGCAGCGTCGAGCAGAAATTCCTCAAACGGTTTTGTGATGGTTGCGTACTTATTGCCCCAGAACGCGGTAATCGGCAGATCGGAAAAGTAGTTCTTGCCGGTCAGTCCCTTGGCCGCAAGCTGGTCCCAGATCGTCGGTATCGAGGCGGGCGTGGGCGGCTCCATCTCGTCCTGTCCCGGGTAGAACGCGTTGGACATCCGGTCGGTGGCGCCCGCGTGCATGTAGATGCGGTTCGGGAACGTGGAACCCAGAAAGCCATGAAAATACCGGTCGCAGACGGTGAAGTGCTCAGCCACACCTTTGTAGAAGAGCAGGTCGTCAGCGTTGTAATAGCCCACCGGGAACTTGTCGGTGGTGGCTCCGACGGTCTTGAGGAATCCGTCCATGGCGCCGTTGTTGAAATGGTCCCGCCCGTCACCGTAGCCGTGGCCGGGATCCTCCCAGCCGCAGCCCTGGAAGCCGTAGTTGGCATCGCCGCCGTGGCCCATGTGGAACGTCGGAACATCCGTGCCGTCGGTGTGTTTGAAAGTCTGGTTCTGGCGGCCGTCCGCGCCGGGCACCCAGCCGAGCATGTGATCGAACGAGCGGTTTTCCATCATGACTTGCACGATGTGGTCAATGCCCGAATCTGCGGGGTTCGGAAGGACGCCGGTTATGGGGCCTGGCGTGATGCCCGGAGCAATAACGGAGTTCGACGCCTCGGGGCCGCAGCCTGCGAGCGCCAGTGCGCCCGTGGCGGCTGCGCCCGTCAAGAAACGGCGACGGGAGATATTGAAAATCTGGGGTGGCCGGCGTTTTTTGCTCATGGGGTCCTCCTCAAGACCTGACGGAATCCTACAGCTTGGCGGCCTCCGATGACATCTGTGTGATGCGCCAGCACTTGTGGGTTGGCGGGGGCCGCTTGAAATCCTCGTCCAGTGTCTGCGGCGTGATGTCCTGTGCCTCCAGTCCCGCCAGCGCCGCCTGATCCAGCTTGAACCCGCGACGGTTGGTTGAAAAATACAGAACGCCACCGGGTGCGAGCAGCGCTGCGCTGTCGAGGATCAGCTGCACATGGTCGCGCTGCAGATCAAGCGTGCCCTCCATGCGCTTGGAGTTGGAGAAGGTCGGCGGGTCGAGCAGGATTAGGTCGAATTGAAGGGCAACGGAATTCTTCGACTGCTGGCTCAGCCAATGGCGGCAATCGGCGCGCAGCAGCGCGTGCCGCGGCAGCGAACCCGGCTCGGGCCGCTCCATCATCTGCGGCCGGATGCCGTTGAGGCGCAGATTGCGTTCGCCCCACTCGAGATAGGTGTTGGACATGTCCACCGACACGGTCTGCGTGGCGCCGCCGAGTGCGGCGTGTGCGCTGGCCGAGGCGGTATAGCAAAACAGGTTGAGAAAGCGCTTGCCCTTGGCTTCGCGTTGGATTCGCAGGCGCAGCGGGCGATGGTCGAGGAAGATTCCGGTGTCGAGGTAGTCCTCGAAGTTCACCAGCAGCCGGCAGCCGTGCTCACTGATTTCGTGGAAGCGTCCCGCCTCGTTTTGCCGCTGGTATTGCTGCGTTCCGCGCATAGGTTTGCGGATGCGAAAATGAATCTGCGCGGCCGGCACTTCGAGTGTGCGCTGGATTACGCTCAGGGCCTCACGCAGCCGCCGCTCGGCCTTGACCGGGTCTATCGTCTTGGGTGCGGCGTATTCCTGAACATGCACGTGGCGTCCGGTGCCGTCATAAATATCCACCGCCACGGCGTAATCCGGCAGATCGCCGTCGTAAACGCGGTAACAACTGACCCCGGCGCGCTTAGCCCACTTGGAAAGATGCTTGAGGTTTTTGCAAAGACGGTTGGCGAAGTCCTCGCCGCCGACCGCCATCGATTGCACGGGCACTTCAAAGCGCAGCAATTTGCACGGCAGGGCACCGTTGTAAAACGAGTGCAGGCTCTCGGCGCGCAAGCCGATGCGCGGTGATAGGTCGGGCCGCGCCGTGAAGACCGCAGCGCGCCAGCCGGCAAAGCGCTCTTTAAGTGTTGTGCCCAGCAGCGAGTACAGCTTGATGATTTCGGCCTCGTCACCCAGCCGCTCCCCGTAAGGCGGGTTGGTGACCAGTAGGCCCGGCGTTTCGGTGGGGGGCCGCGCGTCCGAGATATCCACATGCTTCCATTCGATGCAACCGGCCAAGCCCGCATTCGCCGAATTCGCCCGCGCTGCTTTCAGCGCGCCAGGATGGATGTCCTGCCCGACCAATGCCGGCATAGGCTTTGCAAGCCCCGCCAGTTTTCGTTCACGCGCTTCGCTCAGCAGGTCTTGCCAGATTTTGGGCCGGTGATCGAGCCAGGCCTCGAAGCCGTAGCGCGGCCGCGACAGGCCCGGCGCAATGTCCGCGGCCAGCAACGCGGCCTCGATCACCAGCGTCCCGGAACCGCACATGGGGTCCAACAGCGCGCCGCCCGCGGCCGATATTTCCGGCCAGCCAGCGCGAACCAATAACGCACAGGCGAGGTTTTCCTTCAGCGGAGCCTCCGCGCCGTCTTGCCGGTAGCCGCGCCGGTGCAGGCTGTCGCCGGCGAGATCGAGACTCAGTGTGGCGTTGTCACCATGCAGATGCAGGTGGATGCGGATATCCGGCGCGTCGGTGTTCACGTCCGGGCGCTCGCCGGATTTTTCACGGAAGCGGTCGGCCACGGCATCCTTGATGCGCAATGCGGCGAAATGCGTGTGCGAAATCGCCGGTGAGCGGCCCGCCACTTCAATTGCGAAAGTGCTGGTGCCGGCGAAAATATCCGGCCAGTCGAGTGTTAGCGCCGCGGCATAGAGACTGTCGGTATCCACCAGTGGAAAAGAATGCAGCGGCAGCAGCACCCGGCTGGCGAGGCGTGACCATAGACAGGCGCGGTAGGCGACGGCGAGTTCGCCCGAAAAACGCACGCCACCGGTAGTTTCTTTGGCGGTGCCGGCGCCCAGGGCGCGCAATTCGAGCGCCAGCAATTGCTCGGAACCGCGTGGGCAGCTGGCGAAATAGTTGTTAGGGGCTTCGCTCACGGAGATAGAATCACGGATATGCAGACAGTTTGCTTGAAACGCCGGCGCTTGCTGGCCTCAATGGGTGCCCTTGGGTTCTCGGGCTGCTCCAATATTCCTCTGCTGGCTAATCTGAATGACGGCTTGCGGCCGATGTTGAAGGGCGCGGGAGAATATCCCATGAGTCTGCAAGAGATTGAGGCCAGTCCGCTGGCCATGCTCGGAGTCGACATCGGCGGGATCAACAAAGCCGTGATGGTGCTGGGCGAATTCCAGGGCCGGGATCTGGCCTGGATTGGTGCGGACCGCAGCATCCTGGTCACGCGCAACGGTCGCATTGTCCGAACGGCGGGGTTTCCAACCAACCTGCGCGATGTCAGTTCAGGTGCGCTGGAACCCCTGGACGAGTCGCGCGGCGGCGTTGCCGTGCAGGCCACGCGGCTGGCGCGGCAAATGGAATGGTCGGGCAAGGGCGCTGGCAGCTATTCGGCACAGGTGAAACTTAAACCTCAGGGAAGTGAGCGCATCCAGATACTCAACCGCAATGTGCAAACGCGCATCGTGGATGAAACCGTCGAGGTCCGGTCCCTGAATTGGGTGGCGAAAAACCGCTACTGGCTGGATGACTCAGGCGCAGTGGTCCGCACGCAACAACAGATTCATCCGACCCTGGTTGTGCTGACGCTGGAGATGATCCGGCCGCCCGCGTAAAAAAATTCGGCCGCAGAAACAACAAAGCCACCGCAAGGTGGCTTTGTTTGACTGCGAGACGTGAGCTTTTTAGGGGCCAGTCGTGGTCGTAGTGGAAGTGTCATTGTTGTTGTTGTTGTTTGAAACAATAACTCCAACGATCACGCCGACAACGGCCGCACCAGCAATTACACCACCAACGACTGCGGCTGAAACGCCACCTGAACCGCCGCCGCCGCCCAAGCCGCCAGCGCCGGGGCTCTGGGCAATTGCCAAGGGAGATAAGACGAGTGACAGGACAAGCGTTGCGCAAGAAATTATTTTTCGAATCATAAAAACTCCTTTTAGGACCAGCGCAACTGATTCAAAGGATTTTTGAATGCAGGATGCAGGGTCGTGAATGCTAAGCTAGTGAAAACCACAATGCAACTCTATATCTACTGCCATGAAAGATTCTGTACGGTATCGCACACATCTGCTTGAATTGGTAACAACTGTAACAGTAGCAGTGTTGAGCTTCTGTGGGAGTGTACCCGGGTACGCTCAAGGAATAGATCCATCCCTTCAGGAATCGTATTCGCAACTTTCTCCGGACGAAAAAGCAAAGCTAATTCAGTCTGTTACACAAGATTCTCAAAACGGGGACGAGCAAGATTCAGAGAATTCTTCAACTGCTTCGCCTGCTGCGCACCCACCCGAGGACAAATATAAGCGGCCTAAATTGCGGCCAAAAGGCGTACAACCCTTTGGTTATGACATTTTCAATTTTCCTGTCAGCACATTTGCGCCGACCAAGGACATTCCGGTACCCAGTGATTACGTGCTGGGGCCCGGCGATAGCCTAAAGGTTCAGCTGTTCGGCAAGGACAACCGAAACCTCAGTCTGCGCGTGTCGCGCAGCGGCGAAATTACTTTTCCCGAATTGGGGCCGATCGTCGTCGCGGGTTTGCGCTTTGAGGATGTTAGATCTTTAATTGAAAAGCGCGTGGCCAAAGAGATGTTGGGCGTCCAGGTGAATGTGACTCTTGGCCAGTTACGCTCAATTCAGGTGTTTGTGTTGGGCGATGTGAACCAGCCGGGCGCCTATACCGTCAGTTCGCTGTCCACCGTCACCAATGCACTTTTTTCCAGTGGCGGCATCAGTCCAGTGGGATCACTGCGCCGTGTGCAGCTCAAGCGCGCAGGCCAATTGATCCGTCAACTGGATTTGTACGATTTTCTGCTGCGCGGCGATTCGAGCGCTGATGCGCGATTGCAGCCCGGGGACGTAATTTTCATTCCGCCAGTCGGTGCACGGTTCACGGTCGAGGGTGAGATCAAACGCCCGGCTATTTACGAAATACGCGACACCATCAGCGTGCAAGAAGCTTTGTCACTCGCCGGCGGGCTGTCGGCAAATAGCGAAACCAGCACGGCGCAGATCGAACGCGTCGAAAGCGGCGGTCAGCGCCGCCTATTGCCCTTGGCGTTAGCAAACGAACAGCAACTAGAGCAGCCCGTGCGTGATGGCGACCGAATCGTCATCCGCCGGGTTGCCGATATCGCAGCCGGCTCCGTACGTATTTTGGGGCCAGTTAAATATCCGGGCAGTTATCCCTTAATGCAGGCTGCCGACCTGCGCAGCTTGATTCGCAGCGCACAGATCAATCCCCTTGATCTGGAAGCGCAACCGTATCTGTTGATCGGCCTTATCGAGCGCAGTGCGGAGAAGAACTGGAATTCGTCAATTCAGGCCGTTTACGGTGTATCCAGATATTGCGTGAAACCGAACCATCAATTCCGCTGGAAGACGGCGATCGAATCTTGCTCTTTACCCGAAAGGATATAGCCTTTCCTTGAATCCGGGTTTGTGCGCTCCAGTCTCTCGGGCGATGTGGCGGTGCAATCCCGTTGCGATTCGTTGGGAGAATTGGCCCGATACGCTGGAAGTCAGCGGGCGCTCGGATTGGTTCAGGCTTTATCCTCCAACCGGGCAAATGTCAGTCTTGGCGTTGAAGAGGCTCAGCTGGTGCGCACGAGCAAGCGCATTGAAGAGCGCGACTAATCCAAGTGCTGCACGGCCCAACCGTACTGAGCGACTATCCGGAGCTTCTCTGAACAGGCGGAAAACCTCGATCTCGCGATAACAAAGGCCGAAGCAGCTACGGCAAAAGCCGAAGTGGCGTCCGCAAAAGCCGAAAGTGCGATGGCAAAACTCAGTGCCGCATCTTCACTGGAGACTGACCAGAAAACTAACGACAAAAAAAGCATCGAAGGGAAGTAACGAAACCGCCAAAGTGTTAAGGAAATAAGCGGGTTGTGTCCGATCATTTTCGAGGCGGCACCCGGCGCGCTGTCCTATCTTTTAGATCACTCCATTGCGATATTCGGCGAAGTGCAGCGACAGGGTATTTATCCGGTTGCAAGGCCAACGGACCTCAACTCGGTACTTGAGGCGGCAGGCGGCGTAACCCGCGAGGCGAATACTTCAACGATTGAATATATTTCTAATCGCATCGCACTCGAGAAAGGCGCACCCGTTTACCAGACTCTGAATCTGGGAAGTCCCGGCGGGCTGGATCGAATGATTGAGCCTGGCGACGTATTAACCGTACGTGCGCGATATACAGGACAGGAAAGCGGCACCGTCGAGTTATCAGGCGAATTTCGCTTGCCGGGCCGCTACACCATCTTGCGCGGTGAGACGCTGACGCAATTATTTGCACGCGCGGGCGGGTTAACCGAATTCGCCTACCCGTATGGGGCCGTTCTCACGCGTGAAAGTGCGAAAAAACTTGAATCAGAATCGCTCAAGCGTGCCTCCATCGAATTGCAGGATGCGCTGGTGACCACAATCACCAGCGGCGCCCTGGGAGCTTCAGGCACCGGCGCCAGCGACTTTCTCAAATTGCTGATCTTTCAAGTACAAAACGCTAAACCAATCGGTCGCGTGGTGGTCGAAGCAGATCCGACAGTCATCGCTGCACGACCACTCAGCGATATACGCCTGGAGCCTGACGATGAAATTTATATTCCCAAACGGCCGAGTGCAGTCACAGTAACGGGCCAGGTATTGAGTGCGGGATCGGTTTCGTTCAAGCCAGGGCTCTTCGGCACGTGAATACATTGATAATGCGGGTGGATTCACCACCTACGCCGATGAAAGTCAGGCCTTCGTGGTTTATCCGAACGGGCAGGCCAAGCAATTAAAACTGTCGTTCTGGAACTTCAAATCCGAGACGGTACCGCCGGGAAGTTACATCGTCGTCCCGCGCGAAACGCCGCCGACTTATTCGCTCTTCCTGACGGAAAAAATTGCCTCAATATTCAGCAATCTGGCGATCAGTGCCGCGGCCTTGTCCACTGTAACGCGTCAATAAGCGCAGATTGAGCTGATGCGCGTATCCGCAGCGGTTGCGGTTGTTCTTTCTGTGCACGGCCTCGGCGGTGGGCGCGCAAACAGCGCACCCCAATGACTACGGCGAAATCGGCCTGCTGCAGACACCCACGGCGCGACTGGCGAGGGGACGGCGAATTCCGGCTGGGTGATTTCCATAACATACCCGTACAACGCTTTGCTGATTTCCACCGACCTCTTTCCATTCCTGGAAACCGGATTGCGATACACCCAAACTAACAATCAGGATTTTGGGGGTGGATTTGGTGTCACCACCAGAGTGACAAAGACAGAGGCGTGGATTTCAAATTGCGATTGAAACGAGAAAATGATATTTGGCCTCAAATCGCTGCCGGCGTTCGAGATCTTGGCGGCACGGGCCGTTTCGCAGGCGAATATCTGGTGGCAAGCCGTCGTTATTATGACTTTGATTTTTCGCTTTGGGCTTGGGCTGGGGTCGACTCGGATGCTCGAGGAGGCATCAGGAATCCGCTTTCATTGCTTTCCAACAAGTTCGATACACGAGAGCTTCTAGCGGGCTTTGGCGGGGTACCAAAATTCGGCGATTTTTTCCGCGGGCGAGAAGTCAGTTTGTTTGGCGGTGTGGCGTGGAATACCCCTGTTCGTAACCTGACAGTGCTGCTGGAGTACGACGGCAACGACTATCAGTCCGAACCCGCAGACAACCACCAGCCTGTCCATTTTCCAGTCAATTTTGCAGCCTCCTATACACCATGGTCGTGGCTGTTCCTGAGTGTGGGACTGGAGCGTGGTGACCGCCCCACGGCCCGCATTTTGTTAAGGACCAATTTTCAGGAAATCGTGGGAAACCAAAAAATAAGTGATCCCTTGCCGGTGGCGGGGAAGAGTCCTTCAGCGGCTGAAATCGCGCGCGTTAACGGCGACTGATATTGATAAAATCTCCGCGGACTTGAAAGCCCACGGCGCTAATCTCAGCGCCGTCGATCAGGATGTGGAGAGCCGCCAGTTGTCGATCTGGGTGTCGAGATCGAATTTCCAGAATGAATCCAAACCCCTGGGCCGGGCGATGCGGATTTTGAGCCGCCACGCGCCACAAAATTTCAATTATTTCAGCGTCACCGAAGTGGCCAATGACCTGCCATTGAGAAAGGCGGGAATGCTGAGAAAAGACGCCGATGATGTGTTCTCGGGCGCCAAGGATTTGAGCGAGGTCGTCAGTCGCGCCGAGTACACCGGGACTTCGCAGACAGGGGATCAAGCGGCATTTCCAAACATTGCCCCGGGCAGTAGTTTTGACTGGTCCATGGGGCCGGATTTGAAACAACACCTCGGTGGCCCTGACGCGTTTTATTTTTACCAGATCTATTGGGCAGTCCAGGCGGACATGTTCCTCAGGCCGTACTGGAACATTTCATCTTCGGTGGGGTTCGATATCGTCAATAATTTTGATGGCTTAAAAAGCAGACCGGATAGCGATCTGCCCCACGTACGCAGCGAAATCGTCAACTACCTCAAGGAAGGCAGAAACAGCCTCGTTCGACTTGAAACCAATTATTTCAGCGCATTGGCGCAGGACTGGTATGGGCGACTCAGTGCCGGATTTTTTGAGAGTATGTATGGCGGAGTCGCAGGTGAAGTTCTGTACCGGCCTTTTGGCCGCTCGTGGGCCATAGGCGCAAACCTTAACCGCGTGCGCCAGCGCAGTTTCAAGCAGCGTCTGGATTTCCTCGATTACGAAGTCACGACCGGCCATCTCACGGCCTACTGGAAAATTCCCGATACTCAGATCGAGGTCAAGCTCAGTGCGGGCCAATATCTGGCGGGCGACCGCGGCGTGACGCTGGATGTGGCCCGCCGGTTCTCCAGCGGCATCACACTGGGCGCTTTCGCAACCAAGACCGACGTTTCGGACGCTCAGTTCGGCGAAGGTTCGTTCGATAAGGGTTTTTATCTGGGATTCCCGCTCGACCTTTTCTTTACCAAGTCCAGCCGCGATTACAGATCATTTACTTTCAAACCCCTGACGCGTGACGGCGGCCAGAAGGTGCGCGACGGTCAATCACTCTATTCCTTGACCGAACTGGGTTTGCGCGACGCGGCAGAAATATTCACACCCCCTTTCCTGGAATAAGCTCCACCCCATGCCCATTTACGAATATCGCTGCAAAGCCTGTGGAACAGAATCGGAAGTCATGCAGAAACTTTCCGAACCTCCGGCGAAGAAATGTCCGGCCTGCGGGAAAGCCCGGCTGGAGAAGGTGATTTCCGCCGCTGGTTTTCGCCTGAGCGGAGGCGGCTGGTATGAATCGGACTTCAAATCCGGCGCCAAGAAAAACATGGCGGGTGATAAGGCCGAGGTTCCAGCAAAACCCGCGGAGGCTAAAAAAGCCGAACCTGCGGCAAAGTCCGCCAAGCCCGAAAAGAAGGCGGAATCCAAACCGGCACCCAAGGCCGTGAAATGAACGCCTTGTTGCGCCGCTGGCTGATTGCTGGCCTGCTGGTCTGGATACCGTTGGGCGCAACCCTGTTGGTCATTCGCTTCCTGGTGGGTGCACTCGACACCAGTCTGCTGCTGATTCCGCTGGACTACCGACCGAATATCATCGGGCTGGGCGTGCTGCTCAGCCTTGCTCTGGTGCTTGGTACCGGCGCCATCGCGGTTAATTATCTGGGCAGCCAGGCGGTGTCGTGGGCCGAAGAACTGCTGGCGAGGATCCCGGTGGTGCGAACCATTTATGGTGGATTGAAAAAGCTGACCGAGCAGGTGTTTTCCGGCAGTGGCACTGCGTTTCGCAAAGTGGTTCTGTTCGAATACCCGCGCAAAGGCGTCTGGTCGGTCGGCTTCCTGTCGGCCGATGCGCCCGCGGAAGTTTCAACGGCATCGGGCCGGACCGATCTGGCGGCGGTATTTGTGCCGACCACGCCTAACCCGACGTCCGGCTTCATTTTGCTGGTACCGCGCGCGGAGCTGATCGAATTGTCGATGTCCGTGCAGCAAGGCATGCAGTACGTCATTTCGCTCGGTGTGGTTGCCCCGGAAATTCCGAAGATCTGACGGACGTTCGGCTACAATTCGCGCCCTGTTTTAGTAGCCACTCTCATGATGCGTTCCCATTACTGCGGTCAGGTCACCGAAGCCCTGACCGGCCAGACCGTGACCGTGTGCGGCTGGATGCACCGCCGCCGCGACCACGGTGGCGTGATCTTCATCGATCTTCGCGATCGCGAGGGCCTGTTGCAGTGCGTGTTCGACCCGGACAGCCAAGGACGCTTTCGCCGCCGCCGACCGCTTGCGCAGCGAATACGTGGTCAAGATCACCGGCACGGTGCGTCCGCGTCCGGAAGGCACCGTCAACGCCAATCTGCCCACCGGCAAGATCGAAGTGCTGGGCCAGTCGGTCGAATTGCTCAACAAAGCCGAGACGCCGCCGTTCCACCCCGATGACGATACCGTCGGCGAGGACACGCGCCTCAAGTACCGCTACATCGACCTGCGCCGCCCGCACATGCAGAAAAACCTGCGCCTGCGCCACGCCGTCATCAAGCGCATCCGCGATTTCATGGATGCGCACGGCTTCGTCGACGTCGAGACGCCGATCCTGACCAAGGCCACGCCGGAGGGCGCGCGCGACTACCTGGTGCCGTCGCGCACGCATCCGGGCCAGTTCTTTGCGCTGCCGCAGTCGCCGCAGCTGTTCAAGCAGCTGCTGATGATGTCGGGGCTGGATCGCTACTACCAGATCGCGCGCTGCTTCCGCGACGAAGACCTGCGCGCCGACCGCCAGCCCGAATTCACCCAGCTCGACGTCGAGACCAGCTTCCTGACGCAGGACGAAATCATGGCGCTGATCGAGGAGCTGGTAAGCGACCTGTTCAAGGACGTGCTGAATGTCGACCTCGGCACGCTGCCGCACATGAGCTACGCCGAGGCGATGGCGCGCTACGGCTCCGACAAGCCCGACCTGCGCAACCCGCTGGAGCTGGTCGAGGTCAAGGACCATCTCAAGGACGTCGACTTCAAGGTGTTCGCCGGCCCGGCCAACGACCCCAAGTGCCGCGTCACCGCGCTGCGCGTGCCCGGCGGCCGCGAGAAGCTCTCGCGCGGCGAGATCGACGAGCTGCACCGAGTTCGTCAAGCAGTACGGCGCCAAGGGCCTGGCCTACATCGTGGTCAACGACAAAGCCAAGGGCCGCGACGGCCTGCAGTCGCCGATCGTCAAGAACATTCACGACCGCGCGCTTACCGGTATCCTCGAACGCAACCGGCGCGCAGACGGCGACGTGATGTTCTTCGGCGCCGACAAGTGGAGAATCGTCAGCGATGCGCTCGGCGCGCTGCGCCTCAAGCTGGGCAACGACCTCGGCCTCACCGTGCCCGGCTGGAAAGCCCTCTGGGTGGTCGACTGGCCGATGTTCGAATGGGACGACAAAGGCAATGCGCTGGGCTTCGCTGCATCATCCGTTCACCGCGCCCAAGCCGTTCGATGCCGGAACAGCTGCGCGCGAATCCCGGAACGATCCTGTCGCAGGGCTACGACATCGTGCTCAACGGCACCGAACTCGGCGGCGGCTCGGTGCGTATCCATCGCGCCGACGTGCAGCAGGCGGTGTTCGAACTGCTGGGCATCAGTGCCGAGGAGCAGCAGAAGAAGTTCGGCTTCCTGCTCGAGGCGCTGTCGTACGGCGCGCCGCCGCACGGCGGCCTTGCCATCGGCATCGACCGCCTGGTCATGCTGATGGCCGGCGCTCAGTCCATCCGCGAGGTCATCGCTTTCCCCAAGACCCAGACCGCACATTGCCCGTTGACCGATGCCCCAAGCACTGCCGATTCCCGACAATTGCGTGAACTTGGCATCCGCTCTGCGGTCACACCCGCGTCTTCGCAGCCCCACACGTCATAATGCAGCCCGTGAAAAAACTACTTCCCTTGTTCTTGATTGTCACGCTCTCCGGCTGCGACCTGGGCGAGGGCAGCAAACTGGAATCCCTCGAAATTATCTCCGCTTCGGGCTCGACGATCACGCCGCCTTATCAGGCGTATCAATGTTTCCGTGACCGGCTCAACGTCATCGGCCGGTTTACCAATGGCGATGCCGGCAATTTCTCGACTCGAGTCGTCTGGTCGAGCAGTAATGAGGGCGTGGTTAAAGTACTGAACGCCGGCGAACAGAACACGCGAGCGGTGATTGCCGGAAAATTCGACAACATCAGCGGCAGCTTTTACACCTCCGGCGTAATTGTTCCCAAGGGGCTTGGTACCGCCACTGTCACGGCTACGTTTCTAGGCCTCAACGCTAGCGTGGATGTCGTAGTCAGCACGCCGGGGCTGTCGGTGGCGCCGGTCGCCATCGGCTCGCCCGCCGCGGGGCCGGCCACGGGCCTGGGTTTTGCCAACCAGTTCACCGTACGTACGGTGCTTGCCAAGGGCCAGACGATTGACGCCGCACAACGCCGACAGGACCCCGGAACCGTGGAGCTTCTGAATCCGATTCTATGGCAGTTCACTGACAACAACGCTTCATCTTTTGTAGCGGGAAACGCCGCATCGACCTTCTCGCTTGACCGCGAAGACCTCAATCTTTTCCCGGCCGGATCTACGAGAACGACATCAGAGCCCGCTTTCTCTGGCAATGAATCCGTCACGATCAACCCCTCCTCGGGCGTCTTGCGTGCCGTTCGCGATACCAACCCGAACCCGTCCGTTCAGGCAGTGTTCGACAATGATCCCGCGCTCGGTGTTTTCTGCGCCGCGCCGGTGGTTGCCCTGTCGACACCGGTTGCCGCGGTCACGAATCTGGTTGTGTCTGAGGAGCGCGACTTCGTCGGGGTTGGGGCGCCGGGCGATCTGGTCGTTTCCACCGACGAGAATCTGGTGACAACCGCCAATCTGGCCGGTGGGTTGACCCAAGACGTCAGCGTTCAGGTGGGCTACGAGGTCGACCTCGCTGACCGCGACGCTTGTGTCAGCAATACGGATTGCACGGTTGCGACGAACAGGACGAGCAGCATCTTCTTTTTCAGCGTCAATCAGATGAGCACCATCCCTAACACCGACGGCAGCTTCTGCGATTCCAGAACCACCCCGGGAGTCTCGGGCGACACACGCTTCAACTGCAACACGGATGTTGATCAGGTCAAGGTGCACGCCTGTGCGCCTACTTGCACAACGCCGACAATGACCTCGGCCAATGTGCTTTTCCGCGCCGTTCCGGCAACGTTGACCAGTTACGATCCGGTTACTCCGGCGGGCAATACGACGCAAGCCGCGTTCACATTCCCCGGTCAGCAATTCAGCGTATTGGCGAATTTTGCTTCTGCTACCAACAGTTTTTCTGGCGGCGCAGCGGCTGCCAGGCAAAATGTCAGCCGTTACATGGGCTGGGTGGCGCGCCCCACCGGCAGCACGACGGAAGTTTCCGACCTCGTGACTCTGTTTGGTCTTTACGGAGCCGTCGGTGGCCAGACGTATTACCTCCGCAACCCAGCGACAACGACGGTCTTGGACATTACGGCGATTCCAGTCATCAGCACGCGCATTGGCTCGTTCGTCAACGCCGGCACACTCGCGGGGCCAACGCCCGCGACCTTGACGATCACCCCCGCGCCCTAAACCCGCGCGCGGTAAAATATCGTTTGTAGTCCCGCGCCTCCCGGAGGGTGCCGTGGCCGCCGTACTCAAGCTTGACGATTTCAGCCTGCTCGACGACGCCGAGTGCGACGCGCGTATCGTCGCGGCCAAGAAGATTCTCGGGTCACGCGCCGTCATCCTTGGCCACCACTACCAGCGAAACGAGGTCTTCCAGCCACGCCGACCTCACCGGCGACTCATTGAGGCTGTCGCACCTGGCTTCGAAAACCGACGCCGAATTCATCGTTTTCTGCGGCGTGCATTTCATGGCAGAGGTCGCGGACATCGTCACGGATGGCAAGCGCACGGTGATCCTGCCGGACCTCGCCGCGGGCTGCTCGATGGCCGACATGGCCAACCTGGTGAAGGTGCGCAAGTGCTGGGCGGAACTCTCCGAAGTCCTGCAGCCGGATGAAATCGTCACCCCGGTCACCTACATCAATTCGGCGGCGGACCTCAAAGCCTTTTGCGGCGAGCATGGCGGCATTGTCTGCACCAGTTCCAACGCACGCGCGGTGCTGGAGTGGTCTTTCGCGCGGCGCGAGAAGGTGTTGTTCTTCCCCGACCAGCACCTGGGCCGCTGGCACCGCGCACCAGATGGGCATCCCGCTCGAAGAAATGGCAGGTCTGGGATTTCACCAAGCCCATGGGCGGGCTTAACGCCGGAGCAGATCCGCGGCGCGAAGATGATCCTGTGGAAGGGCTTCTGCTCGGTGCACCAGATGTTCCAGCCCGAGCACGTCGATAACTTCCGCAAGCAGTTCCCCAGTGGCAAGGTCATCAGCCACCCGGAGAACGCGCTTCGAGGTCTGCCAGAAGTCGGACTTCGTCGGTTCCACCGAATTCATCCTGCGCACCGTGCGCGCCTCGCCAGCCGGCGACGCACTGGCTGGTCGGCACCGAGCTGAACCTCGTCAACCGTCTGGCCGACGAAATGAAGCCCAAAGGCGTCAGCGTGCAGTTCATGTCGCCGATGGTCTGCATGTGCTCGACCATGTTCCGCACCGATCCGCAGCACCTGGCCTGGACGCTGGACAACCTCGTTGTGGGCAAAACCGTCAACCAGATTCGCGTGCCGGCGGCAGTGGCCAAGCCCGCGCGCCTGCGCTGGACCGCATGCTGGCGTCGTGACTGCACACGCTGATTTCTTGAATTGCGAACTTTAGACCATGTGGACTCATGCCAAAACTCTTGCCCAAGCCGACCCCGAACTGTATGTCGCGATTGAGGCCGAACGTGCCCGTCAGGAAGCGCACATCGAGCTGATTGCCTCGGAAAACTACTGCAGCCCGGCGGTGATGGAAGCGCAGGGCACCGCGCTGACCAACAAGTACGCGGAAGGCTATCCGGGCAAGCGCTATTACGGCGGCTGCGAACACGTCGACGTGGCCGAGACACTGGCGATCGAACGCGTCAAGAAACTCTTCGACTGCGACTTCGCCAACGTGCAGCCGCATTCCGGCGCGCAGGCCAACGCCGCGGTGTTCATGGCGCTGTGCACGCCGGGCGACACCGTGATGGGCATGAACCTGGCCCAGGGCGGCCACCTGACGCACGGCAACCCGGCCAATTTCTCCGGCAAGCATTACAAGATCGTGCCCTACGGCCTGGATGCAAACGGGCTACATCAACTACGACGAGATGGAGCGCATCGCGCTCGAAGACCAAGCCGAAGATGCTGATCGGCGGCTTCTCGGCGTATTCGCGGGTCAAGGACTGGGCGCGCATGCGCGTCATCGCCGACAAGGTCGGCGCGTTGTTCTGGGTCGACATGGCGCACGTCGCCGGCCTGGTCGCTGCGGGCGAATATCCGAGCCCGCTGCCGCACGCGCACGTCGTCACCAGCACCACGCACAAGACCCTGCGCGGGCCGCGCGGCGGCATCATCCTGACCAAGGGCCAGACCGAAGAGTTCAACAAGAAGCTCAACTCGGCGGTGTTCCCCGGCATCCAGGGCGGGCCGCTGATGCACGTGATCGCGGCCAAGGCCGTGGCGTTCAAGGAGGCGCTGTCGCCCGAATTCAAGAACTATCAGAAGCAGGTCGTGGCCAATGCGCGCGCCATGGCGCGCGGTGTTGCTCGAGCGCGGCTACAAGGTCGTCTCCGGCGGCACCGACAACCACCTGTTCCTGCTCGACCTGATCGCCAAGAACGTCACCGGCAAGGACGCCGAGGCCGCGCTGGGCCGTGCGCACATCACGGTCAACAAGAACTCGGTGCCCAACGATCCGAAGTCGCCGTTCGTCACCTGCGGCCTGCGCCTGGGCTCGCCGGCCTCGACCACGCGCGGCTTCGGCGAAAAGGAAATGGCCGAGGTCGCCGGCTGGATCGCCGACATCGTCGATGCGATGAGTGCGGGTGGCGATGCGGAGGCGGTCATCGCCGGCGTTCGTGCAAAAACCGAGCAGCTTTGCGCGCGGTTTCCGGTGTATCAGGCCGCCAAGAAAGCCGCTTAAAAGTGCAGTGCCCTTTCTGCAAAGCCGAGGACACCCGCGTGGTGGACTCGCGCATGGCGGAGGAAGGCGCGCAGGTGCGCCGCCGCCGTGCCTGCGAAAAATGCGGGCAACGTTTCACCACGCTGGAAAAGCCGCACCTGGCGATGCCGCAGGTGCTCAAGCGCTCCGGTGACCCGGAGCCCTACAGCGAAGAAAAACTGCGCCACGGCCTGGAGCGCGCGATCTACAAACGGCCGGTAACGCCGGAGCAGATCGACCATCTGGTCGAGCACATCGAGCGCCGGCTGCGCTCGCAGCCGAATCGCGAGATCTCCTCACGCCAGATCGGCGAATGGGTAATGGAGGAACTGCGCGACATCGATCAGGTGGCGTTACGTGCGCTTCGCCTCGATCTACCGCCAGTTTCAGGATGCGCACGCGTTTCGCGAAGAAGTCGAGAAGCTGCTGGCGTTTCCGTCGGTGGAATCGCGCAAGAGCCAATTGCCCTTGATCAAGCCTGAATCATGAATCCCACGCCGCTCAGTTACGACCAGTTCGGCCACGCCTTCGTCTATGGCCTGGTCACACCTGAACGCGTCAGCCGCGAGGTGAAGGCGCTGCTGGCCGAGCCGATTGAAGGCGCGATCACGATTGTGCCGGCCGCGCTGACGGCGCAATACGTGTTTCGCCTGATCGATGCCGTGGTCAAGCTGCGGCCGGAGTTGATGCCAGAGCATGTCCTGCGCCAGCGCATCACCGGCAGCCTGGCGCTGTCGGTGCGCATCCTGGGCATGCCCTTTCGGTTCACTCTGAAGATCGGCATCCGCATCGAGCAACATGTGCGCACGTTTGCACCGCTGATTCTGCGGCTTGAAACAATGCCGCTGGACCTGTCGTCGGTGGACATCGACATCGACGCGCATGGATTGCCCAGCGAAATCCTCGACAAGTTCAACCTCATCGAAGGCGCGGTTCGCGCCGAAGTGGTCGCGCAGGTGAACCAGCGCCTGACACGCGGGCCGATCGCCGAGGCGCTCAGCATCGACGTGCAACGGCTGGCCGACCATGCGGCGCTGCCCAAGATAGTCGCCCAGCGGCCTTCCGCGGCAGAACCGGCTACAGAAACCGCGACCCGCCTGGAGCCCAAACCGGCCGTTTGAAGCGGTACTGTAAAATTGGCTGGTACACTTTTAGTACCACTGTTTTTCCCCACGAGTCGCTGCATGCCCCAAAAAGCCACTAAGCGGGTAGGCGTTTTTGACCGCTTCATGAGCCGTGCGCTGGCGCTGGCGGCGCGTGGAATGGCGTCCACGCATCCGAATCCGCGCGTGGGCTGCGTCATCGTCAAGAACGGCAAGGTCGTCGGTGAAGGCTTCCATGAGCGCGCCGGCGGCCCGCACGCCGAAGCCATTGCGCTGGAAAAAGCCGGCGCCAAGGCAAAAGGCGCGGATGTGTACGTGACGCTGGAACCCTGCTGTCACTTTGGCCGCACGCCGCCGTGCACCGACGCACTGATCAAGTCCGGCATCCGGCGCGTCTTTGCGGCGATGAAGGACCCCAATCCAAAAGTCGCAGGGCAGGGCGCGGCGCGGCTGCGGCGCAAGGGAATTGAAGTTGAGTTCGGCCTGATGGAAGTTGAGGCGCAAGCGCTGAATCGCGGTTTTGTCTCGCGCATGACTCGTGGCCGTCCCTATGTGACGCTGAAGCTGGCGATGTCGCTGGACGGCCGCACAGCATCGGCCTCTGGCGAATCGAAGTGGATCACCTCTTTAGCCGCTCGTGACGATGTGCAGCGGCTGCGCGCCGAGGCCGGCGCTGTACTGACGAGTATCGGCACCGTCATCGCCGACGATCCGCAATTGACGGTGCGATCACCTGCGGCGAAACGCCAGCCCGACCGCATCGTGCTCGACACGCAACTGCGCTCACCGCTGAATGCGAAAGTCTGGGCGCCCGGCGCGCGCCGCATCCTGCTCACGGTGCGGCCGCGTAGCGATGCGATGGCGGCGTTTCGAAAAATCGGCGTCGAGGTGGCACTGGCCGGGCCGGGGTCCGCCGGTCACGTCGGCATTGAGTCCGCGCTGAAAATCCTTGGCGGTCTGGAGATCAACGAGGTGCTGGTCGAGTGCGGCGCCAGGCTTGCCGGCGGTTTTCTGCGCTCGGGGCTGGTGGATGAGCTGGTGATTTATTGCGCACCCACTTTCCTCGGCCACGAAGCGCGCGCGCTCGCCGAGCTGCCCGGCCTGCGCAGCCTCGACCAGCGACTCGCAATTCCGCTTCACCGGCGTGCAGAGCGTGGGCGCAGACCTGCAGCATCCCCATTCCGGTAACAGACCATGTTTACCGGAATCATCGAGTCTCTAGGCCGTATCGTGTCCGTCGAGGAGCGCGACGGCGACCGTCGCCTGTTGATCGAGGCGGGTGCCCTGCTGGCCGGGGCCAGGCTCGGCGACAGCCTTGCGGTCAACGGAATCTGCCTTACCGTTGCGCATAAGACCGGTACGCAGTTCGCCGCCGACCTGTCTCGCGCGAAACGCTGGGCCTGACGACGGCCGGAAACTGGCGGGCGGGCAGCACGGTCAACATCGAGCGCGCGGTCGTTGCCGGACAGCCGCTGGGCGGGCACCTGGTGTCCGGCCACGTCGATGGCGTCGGCACGCTGTTGTCGAAGCAACGAGGACGCGCGCAGCTGGCGCATGCGCTTTCGGAATGCCCGAATCACTGAACCGTTACGTCGCCCAGCAAGGGCTCGATCTCGCGTCGACGGCGTCAGCCTGACCGTCAACGAAACCGAAGGCGGTGCCTTTGGCGGTTAACATCATTCCGCACACGCTCCAGCACACCACGCTGGGGCAGCTTGCAGCCCGGCGACCCGGTCAACCTGGAAGTCGATCTGATCGCCCGCTATCTCGAAAGGCTGATCGCAGAAGCGCACATGAAAGTCAAGGCCCCATAGAATCCGCCCGCAGCAAACTCGACTCGGTCGAGGACATCGTCGCCGACATCAAGGCCGGCAAGATGGTGATCCTCATGGACGACGAGGACCGCGAGAACGAGGGCGACCTGATCATGGCCGCAAGCCAAGGTGCGGCCCGAGGACATCAACTTCATGGCGCGCTACGGACGTGGGCTGATCTGCCTGACGCTGACCGCCGAGCGCTGCAAACAGCTGCGCCTGCCGCCGATGGTGGCGCAGCGGCGACGACCTGCACAAAACCGCATTCACCGTCTCGATCGAGGCCGCGGAGGGCGTGACCACCGGCATCTCCGCCTTCGACCGCGCCCACACGATTCGCGCCGCGGTCAAGCCGGATGCCCGGCCCGAAGACCTGGTGCAGCCCGGCCACATCTTTCCGCTGATGGCGCAGCCCGGCGGCGTGCTGACCCGCGCCGGCCATACCGAAGCGGGCTGCGACCTTGGCGCGCCTGGCCGGCCTGGAGCCGACGGCGGTGATCGTCGAGATCCTCAACGAGGACGGCACCATGGCGCGCCGCCCGGACCTCGAAAAATTCGCGCGCGAGCATGCCTTGCGCATCGGCACCATCGCCGACCTGATCCGCTACCGGCTGCACAACGAACACACCATCGAGCGCGTGGCCGAAGACCGCGATCACCACCGAGTACGGCGAGTTCCAGCTGGTCACCTATCAGGACTCGATCGACAACACCGTGCATCTGGCGCTGGTGCGCGGGCAAATCCGTGCCGCCGACCCGACGCTGGTGCGCGTGCATATCCGCAACACGCTGTCCGACGTGCTGGGCGTCGAGCATCGCGCGCTTCGGCTGGCCGTTGCGCCGCGCCTGGCGCGCATCGCCGAAGAAGGCGCCGGCGTGGTCGTGCTGCTGCGCAAGCCGGAATCGCCGCGCGAACTGGTGCAGCAGATTCGTCGATCTGAAGCAGACGGCGATACCCGACGATCAGGCCGACCCGCAGCCCGTGCTGCGCACCTACGGCATCGGCGCGCAGATCCTGTCCGACCTGGGCGTGCGCAAGATGCGCGTGCTGTCGGCGCCCAAGCGCATGCAGGCGATTTCCGGGTTTCGGCCTCGAAGTCGTGGATTACGTGCCTTGTGATTGACGCCAAGATCCGGATACCGGCGCGCCGCCGGCGCCGAAGCCCGGCGAATTCGAAGAGGTTCGCGTTGCGTTAGTTGCCACGCGCTGGAACGTCGAGATCGTCGAGGCGCTCCTCGCCGGCGCCCATCGCTGCCTTGCGCAATGGGGTGTGCCCAGAGACCGCGTCGTGCGAATTTCACGCGCCGGGCGCTTTCGAGCTGCCCGCTGGCGGCATCCGGCACTGCTCGACACCGGCAAATACGACGGCGTCGTCGCCCTCGGCGCGGTGATCCGCGGCGACACGCCGCATTTCGAATATCGTCGCCGGCGAATGCGCGCGCGGCCTGATGGATGTGCAGCTGAGCCACGGCTTGCCGGTGGGCTTTGGCGTGCTTACGGTCAACACCGTCGAGCAAGCCCGCGAACGCGCGGGGCCGGGGAACGACAACAAAGGCTATGAATCCGCCGCGGCGGTGCTGGAGATGATTCGCCTGCAAAAGGGTCTGGAATGACCGACAACGCCCCGATCAGTCGCCGCGGTCTGGCGCGCCGCATGACCGTGCAGGCGGTCTATCACTGGCTGGTCAACGAAACCACGCCGGAAAAACTGCAAAAGCAGTTTCGTGATGACCCGGGCCTAGGCCGCGCCGACGGCGAATACTTCAACGAACTTTTGAATGGCACCGTGCGCGAAATGACCGCGCTCGATGAGTTGATCACACCCCTGCTGGATCGTCCGCTGGCGCAACTCGATCCGGTCGAGCATGCGGTGCTGCTGGTCGCGGCCTTTGAGCTGACACATAAGCCCGACGTGCCCTGGCGGGTGGTGGTGAATGAAGCCGTCAACCTCGCCAAGATGTTTGGTGCCGAGGAAGGCTACAAATTCGTCAACGGCGTACTCGACAAGCTGGCGCGCCAGCAGCGCGCCGCCGAAATCTCCGCCAAGTAGTAAAACTGTTCGGTTATAAGAAGCGCATGGACGAGTTCGAACTGATCCGCCGTTATTTCAAGCCGCTGACGCCGGCGCGCCGCGGCGTGCGGCTGGGGATTGGCGACGACGCCGCACTGCTGCAGGTTCCCACCGGACACGAACTGGCAGTGACGACCGACACGCTGGTGGCCGGCCGCCATTTTCTTGAGGATGCGGCGGCCGAAGACGTGGGCTGGAAATCGCTGGCGGTGAACCTGTCCGATCTCGCGGCCATGGGTGCCGAGCCGCGCTGGTTCACGCTCGCGTTAACGCTGCGGCTGGCCGACCCCGTCTGGCTTCAGGGTTTTGCCGAAGGCCTGCGGGCGTCCGCGCAAGCCGCGGGCGTGACACTGGTTGGCGGCGACACGACGCAGGGGCCACTGTCGGTGACGATCACCGCGATGGGAAGCCTGCCGGCGAAAAAAGCCATTCGCCGCACGGGCGCGAAACCGGGCGATGTGATTTGCGTCACCGGCACGCTCGGTGACGCCGCGCTCGCGCTGGAACTGGGTGCCGCCGCGCCGCCCGAATTGAAACAGCGCCTGTTGCGTCCGATGCCCAGACTCAAGGCGGGCCGTGCGCTCTGCGGCCATGCGCATGCGGCGATTGATTTATCGGACGGCCTCGCCGGCGATCTGAGCCACATACTCGAGGCGAGTAACGTGGGCGCTGAAATCCAGGCGTCGCACCTGCCGGTTTCTCGCGGGTTCGCGACCTTGGCGCCGCCCGAATCCCGCCTGCGCTTGCAGACCACCGGGGGCGATGATTACGAACTGTGCTTCTGTC
Organism: uncultured Gammaproteobacteria bacterium; assembly: GCA_963807375.1. Taxonomy (GTDB): domain Bacteria; phylum Pseudomonadota; class Gammaproteobacteria; order Nevskiales; family Nevskiaceae; genus JACPFV01. The sequence continues at coordinate 129,477 of CAWEBP010000003.1, read as the reverse complement.
TGCCCCAATCCAGGCTGGATGCCGTGCGCCGCAAACTTGGCGTGCCGGTCACGGTGATTGGCAAAATCACCCGCAAGCCGGGTCTGCGCGTTTTCGATGCCACGGGCAAGCCGCTGGTAATGGAACCGCACGGCTATCGCCACTTCGCCTGATGAATCTCGGCCGGCCGCAGGATAAGGCCCCCAAGCCGCCGGCCCGGCTGATTCTCACCACGCCGGAACATTTCATCGCATTCGGCTTTGGCTCCGGGCTTTCACCGATCGCCCCCGGCACAGTCGGCACACTGATTGCGATTCCGTTGTGGCTGGCGATGCACTGGCTGCCGGTGCCGGTTTATGCCGCGGTGCTTGTGGCCCTGATTCTGTTCGGTATCTGGATTTGCGGCGAAAGCGCGCGCCTGCTCGGCATCCCCGATTGCCCCGGGATCGTTTTCGATGAAATCGCCGGATTCTGCATTGCCGCGACGCCGCTGCTGATCGATTTTCACGGGTCGTTGTGGTTTGGTTTATTTCTGGCTTTTGTCCTGTTCAGGATTTTTGACATTCTCAAGCCCTGGCCGATCCGCTGGCTGGATTCGCACGTTCACGGCGGCTTGGGCATCATGCTCGACGATTTACTCGCGGGCGCTTACGCCGCCGCCGTGCTGTACGGAATCTCGCTATGGATGAACTGAAACGACTGCTGGATAACAACGCCCGCTGGGCCGCGGAAGCCGTGGAAAAAGACCCGGAATTTTTCCTGCGCCTGATGCGCCAGCAACGCCCGGACTACCTTTGGATCGGCTGCTCGGACTCGCGCGTTCCGGCAAACGAGATCGTCGACCTGTTGCCGGGCGAGTTGTTCGTGCACCGCAACGTCGCCAACGTGGTGTCGCATTCCGACCTCAACTGCCAGTCGGTGATCCAGTTTGCGGTGGATGTGCTCAAGGTTAAACACATCATCGTGGTCGGCCACTACCGCTGTAGCGGCGTGCATGCGGCCCTGCATGATTCGCCGGTCGGTCTTTCCGAGCACTGGCTCGGCCATGTACGCGATGTCGCTTCGCGTCACCAGGCGTTGCTGGACAAAGAGCAATCCCCCGAGCATCGCGAGTCCTTGCTGTGTGAACTGAATGTGCTGGAGCAGTCGGCCAACGTCTGTTCAAGCACGGCGGTGACCTCGGCCTGGGCGCGCAAACAACCGCTGTCAGTGCATGGCTGGATCTACGGACTGCGCGACGGCCGTCTGCGTTCGTTGGATTTTTCAGTCAGCAAGCGCGAGAACCTGTCGGAATTGCGTGAGCGTGCCTTGAAGCAGATTCTCGATGCGCGTGCTCAACACGCCAGGCAGTTTGCAAAAAAGTAGGCTTCGGTAAGCCGTATTCCCGATTGCGCCGGGCAGGAGCGCACGGCATTCTGAGCGCACTATGACCAACGCAATTCGTATCGGCTGCGCTTCCGCCTTCTGGGGTGACACCAACACCGCTGCTGCGCAGCTAGTGCAGAAAGGTAAGCTCGATTATCTGGTGTTCGATTACCTGGCCGAGATCACCATGTCGATTCTCGCCGCCAAGCGCATGAAAGACCCCGGTGAGGGATACGCCAACGATTTCGTCGAGCATGTCATGGCCCCGCTGATGGCGCAGATCAAGCAACAGGGCATCAAGGTCATCGCCAACGCCGGGGGCGTCAATCCCCTGGCCTGCAAGAAAGCGCTCGAAGAAGCCGCCGCGAAGGCCGGCGTCACGATCAAGGTCGGTGTGGTGTTGGGCGACGACCTGCTGCCGAGAAAAAAGGATTTCGCCGATTGCCTGGAGATCGACACGGGAAAACCCATGCCCGGCACCTTTGTCTCGATGAACGCCTATCTCGGTGCATTTCCGATCGCCCGCGCACTGGACGCGGGAGCCGAAATCGTCATCACCGGCCGCTGCGTGGATTCGGCGGTGGTGTTGGGGCCGATGATCCACGCCTTTGGATGGAAAGATACCGACTACGACAAGCTCTCGGCCGGCTCGATTGCCGGCCACATCATCGAATGCGGCACGCAATGCACGGGCGGCAACTTCACCGACTGGGAGCTGGTGAAACCCGATTTTCCCGATATGGGTTTCCCGATCGTCGAAGCCCAGCCTGATGGCGATTTCATCGTGACCAAGCCCGAAGGCACTGGCGGGCTGGTGTCGGTACACACCGTTCTCGAACAAATGCTGTACGAAATTGGCGATCCACGCGCCTACTTGCTGCCGGACGTGGTTTGCGACTTCACCCAGGTCAGGCTCGAACAGGCGGGCGCACATCGGGTGAAAGTCAGCGGCTGCAAGGGCTATGCCCCGACCTCAACCTACAAGGTCAGCGCGACGTATCCGGCGGGCATGCGCTGCGCCGCGTTGTTCATGATCGGCGGCATTGACGCGGCAAAAAAAGGGCGCGCGTCGGCGTCTGCGGTAATCGAAAAAGTGCGCCGCCAGCTGCTGGAACAAAAGCTGGGCGATTTCACCGGGGTGGATATTCATTGCATCGGTGCGGAAGAGACCTACGGCCCGCATGCGCGCGAGTCCGCGCGCGCGACGCGCGAAGTGGTGGTGAAACTCGCCGTGCAGCACCCGAATCCAAAGGCACTGAAACTGTTCGCGCGCGAGATTGCCCAGGCCGCGACCGCCATGGCGCCCGGATTTACCGGCTATTTCGGTGGTGGACGGCCAGAGCCGAACATGATCCCCAAGCTTTTTTCGACGCTGGTGCCAAAGGACCGGGTGCCGGTAGAAGTCGCCGTGGGCGACCAGCGTTTTGCGCTGAGCATTGGCGCTGCCGGTGCCTACACGCCACCGCCGCCCGAAACCGAGCAGATTCCCGTGCTGAAAACCGATACCACCGTGCCGCTGATCAAACTGGCGCTGGCCCGGTCCGGCGACAAGGGCGACCACTCCAACATTGGCGTCATTGCGCGCAAACCTGAATACCTTGCGTACATCCGCGCGGCGCTGACCACCGCCGCCCTGCGCAAATACTTTGCCCATGTCCTCGCGGACGGCGAAAACGGCACCGTCGAACGCTGGGAATTGCCGGGGACGATGAGCCTGAATTTCCTGCTGCATCGTGCGCTGGGCGGCGGTGGCGCTGCCTCCCTGCGTTCCGACCCGCAGGGCAAAGCGTTTGCCCAGATGCTGCTGGACTTTCCGGTGCCGGTGTCCGCTGGAATATTAAAAGACTGATTTGTCGCTGCGGCCAACGATTAGGCCCACAGTCGGGCTAAAATCGCCGCTCCATTCGCAAATGCTTTTCCCATGAGCGATTCAAACGTGGCCCGCGACGTCATGGAATACGACGTAGTGGTCGTCGGCGGCGGCCCCGCCGGCCTGTCCGCGGCCATCCGCCTCAAGCAGATGGCCGCCGAAGCCGGCAAGGAACTCGGCGTCTGCCTGGTCGAGAAAGGCTCCGAAGTCGGCGCGCACATCCTGTCCGGCGCGGTGTTCGAGCCGCGCGCACTCAACGAACTGTTCCCGGACTGGAAGGAAAAGGGCGCGCCGCTGAACACGCCGGTCACGCGCGACGACGTGTACTTCTTCCTGGGGCGAAAAGTCCGCGATCAAGATGCCCGGACTTGTTCGTGCCCAAGACCATGCACAACGAGGGCAACTACATCATCTCGCTCGGCAACCTGTGCCGCTGGCTCGGCCAGCAGGCCGAGGCGCTGGGCGTGGAGATTTATCCCGGTTTCGCGGCGCAGGACGCCGATCATCGAGAGACGGCGTGGTCAGGGCGTCGACCATCGGCGACATGGGCGTCGACCGCGAGGGCAAGCACAAGGAAGGCTTCACCGCCGGGCATGGAGCTGCGCGCCAAGTACACGCTGTTCGCCGAAGGCTGCCGCGGCCACATCGGCAAGCAGCTGATCAAGCAGTACCAGCTCGACAAGGACGCCGACCCGCAGCATTACGCCATCGGCCTCAAGGAGCTCTGGGATATCGACCCGGCCAAGCATTCCAGCCCGGCCTGGTCGTTCACAGCGCCGGCTGGCCGCTGGACAATGCCAATCCGGGCGGCTCGTTCCTGTATCACCTCGAAAACAACCAGGTCGTGGTCGGCCTGATCGTCGACCTGTCGTACACCAATCCCTACCTGTCGCCGTTCGACGAGTTCCAGCGCTTCAAGCACCACCCGGTGATCGCGCAGTACCTGGAAGGCGGCAAGCGCATCGCCTACGGCGCGCGCGCCATCACCAAGGGCGGCTTCAACTCGCTGCCGAAGATGGTGTTCCCCGGTGGCGCGCTGATCGGTTGCGATCTGGGCACCATGAATTTCTCCAAGATCAAGGGCAGCCACACCGCGATGAAGTCCGGCATGCTCGCCGCCGAAGCCGTGGCGAGGCGCTGCTGGCCGGCGGCGCCGGCGGCGACGACGCTGGCGACTTATCCCCGAGGCATTCAAGGCGAGCTGGCTGTACGACGAGCTGTACCGCAGCCGCAATTTCGGCCCGCTGCTGCACAAGTTCGGCGCGATGATCGGCGGCGCGCATCAACTGGATCGAGCAGAACATTGTTCGGCGGCAAGTTGCCGTTCACGGTTCACGACCTGAAGCCCGATCACGCAGACGCTGAAGCTCGGCGGCGGAATCGAAGAAGATCGAGTACCGCAAGCCGGACGGCAAGCTGTCGCTTCGACAAGCTGTCCTCGGTGTTCCTGTCCAGCACCAACCACGAGGAAGACCAGCCGGTCCACCTGAAGCTGACCGACCCGACGATCCCGATCGCCAAGAACCTGCCGCTCTACGACGAGCCGGCGCAGCGCTACTGCCCGGCCGGCGTGTACGAAGTGGTCGGCGAGGACGGCAGCCAAGCGCTTCCAGATCAACGCGCAGAACTGCGTGCACTGCAAGACCTGCGACATCAAGGACCCGGCGCAGAACATCACCTGGGTGGCGCCCGAGGGCGGCGGCGGTCCGAATTACGCGAGTATGTGACGCCGCAGGCGTCATCCACGCGAAAGCGGGGATCCAGAAATAAACAGTATCGAGGGAGTCAGATGAAAGTCTTGGTCAGCGTCAAGCGTGTGATTGACTTCAACGTCCGCATCCAGGTCAAGCCGGACGGTTCGGGCGTGGTCACCGACGGCGTCAAGCATTCGATGAATCCCTTCGACGAAATCGCCATGGAAGAGGCGGTGCGCCTGAAGGAGAAGGGCAAGGTCACCGAGATCATCGCCGTGACCATTGGCGGCGCCAAGGGCGAGGAGACCCTGCGCACCGCGCTGGCGTTCGGCGCCGACCGCGCGATCCACGTCAAGGAAGAAGGCGAGGTGCAGCCGCTGACGGCCGCGCGCGCGCTGGCCGCGGTGTTCAAGAAGGAAGACGCCGGGCCTGTTTCTGCTCGGCAAGCAGGCGATCGACGACGACAACAACCAGACCGGCCAGATGCTGGCGGCGCTGCTCGACCTGCCCGCAGGCGACGTTCGCCTCCAAGGTCGAAGTCGACGGGCAACAAGGCCAAGGTCACGCGCGAGGTCGACGCCGGCCTGGAAACGCTGGAAGTGGACCTGCCGGCGGTGGTCACCACCGACCTGCGCCTGAACGAGCCGCGCTACCTCAAGCTGCCCGACATCATGAAGGCCAAGAAGAAGCCGATCGAGACGGTGTCGCTGGCCGACCTCGGCGTACAGGCCGCGCCGGCGGTGAAGGTCGTCAAGACCGCTTCGCCGCCCACGCGCAGCAAGGGCGTGATGGTCAAGACGGTGGATGAACTGGTCGCGGCGCTGAAAGCAAAGGGGCTTGTGTCATGAGCAAAATTCTAATTGTTGCGGAACACGCCGACGGCAAGCTCAACGCCGGCGTCGCCAAGGTCGTTGCCTGCGCGGCAGAAGATTGGCGGCGAAATCGAGGTCGCCGTCTTTGCAGCCGACGGCAGCGCCGTCGCCGCCGCAGGCCGCGAAGCTCGACGGTGTCACGAAGGTGCTGCAGGTGGACAACGCGGCCAACGAGCACGCGCATCGCCGCGGTGCTGGCGCCGCAGGTCGCGGAGCTGGCCAAGACGCGCAGCAGCACGCACGTGCTGGTGCCGGGCTCCACCTTCGGCAAGGACCTGATGCCGCGCGTCGCCGCCCTGCTCGGCGTGCCGCAGGTGTCGGACATCATGGCGGTGCACGCGCCGACGAGTTTCGACCGCCCGATCTACGCCGGCAACGCGATCACCACGGTCGAAGCACCAGCCACCGCCGGTCGTCGCCACCGTGCGCCTGGCGTCGTTCCAGCCGCGGTGGCGGCAACGGGTTCCGCGGCCGTCGAGAAGGTCGACGCGTCAGCGCCACGCTGCCGACGCACACGCGCTTCGTCGGCATCGAGGCGCAGAAGAGCGAGCGTCCGGAACTGCAGTCGGCCAACCGGGTTGTTTCCGGCGGCCGCGCGCTTGGCAGCTCGCGACAACTTCAAGATCCTCTACGCCCTGGCCGACAAGCTCGGAGCCGGCGTCGGCGCCTCGCGCGCGGCGGTCGACTCCGGCTACGTGCCCAACGACATGCAGGTCGGGCAGACCGGCAAGATCATCGCGCCGGAGCTGTACGTCGCCATCGGCATCTCGGGCGCGATCCAGCATCTGGCCGGCATCAAGGACGCGCGCACCATCGTCGCCATCAACAAGGATGCCGAAGCGCCGATCTTCGAGGTCGCGGACATCGGCCTGGTCGGTGACCTGTTCCCGGTCGTGCCGGAGCTGACCTCGAAGCTCTAGTCCGTGGGTTACCAATCGGCGTTCAAGCCGGGCCTGTTCGCCGGTCAAACCGTCATCGTCACCGGCGGCGGCTCCGGCATCGGCCGTTGCACCGCGCACGAACTGGCGAGCCTCGGCGCCAAGGTGCTGATCACCGGCCGCAAGCAGGAAAAGCTCGACAAGGTCGCGGCTGAAATCAAGGAGGACGGCGGCACGGCCGCCACGTACGCCTTCGACATCCGCGAAGAAGAGATGCGTCAAGGCCACCATCAAGCAGATGCTCGCCGAGCACGGCCCGATTCACGGGCTGGTGAACAATGCCGGCGGCCAGTATCCCGATCGCCACTGGCGATGATCAACAAGAAAGGCTGGGACGCGGTGGTGGCCAACAACCTCACCGGTGGCTTCCTGGTCGCACGGGAGTTGTACAACCAGTGCATGAAGAAAGCCGGCGGTGCCATCGTCAACATGCTGGCCGACATGTGGCGCGGCATGCCCGGCATGGGCCACAGCGGCGCAGCGCGTGCCGGCATGCTCAACTTCACCGAGACCGCGGCGCTGGAATGGGCGCTCGTCGGGCGTGCGCGTCAACGCCGTCGCACCGGGCTGGATCGCATCGCAGCGGCATGGACCACTACGACCCGGTGTTCGCCAAGGAAGTGATCCCCAAGCTCGCCAGTGAAGTACCCGCGCAGCGCATGGGCGAGGAAGCCGAAGTCAGCTCGGCCATCGTCTTCCTGCTGTCGCCGGCGGCGGCCTACATCAGCGGCGCCTGCATCAACATTGACGGCGGCTCCGTCGCTCAACAGCAAGATCTTTCCCGATGTCGCCGCACAAGAACTCGCCGATTTACCAGGGTTTCCATCGTGCGGTGAAGCCCAAAGCGGTCAATAACTAGGCCACCCGCTCAAGGCCTTTTGCGGCCGTTGTTCGCGGCAGCGCAAAAAGCAGTGGTACACTTTTAGTACCACGGGCTTTTCAAAAATCTCCCAAGACCTCAAAAAGCCTGCAAGCGGGTGGGGTCCCGATGCGCGCTGCGCGCGCCCGGGATCAGTCCACAAATCGGTGCTAACCAACTCGCACCGATTTGAGGCTGACGGGTAAGGTCAATTCCCGACGTTCACCCGTTAGAATGTTGGTGATCAGCCGCAGAAAAAATGCAGGGAGCGGAAATGCCGGTTATCGAATCTAAAATCAACGCCAACTGCCTCGGCGTTCAAGCAGAACCGCGAGGACATGCTCAAGTTCGTCGCCGACTGGCGCGCGATCGAGGAAAAGGGCCGCGACGGAAGAGGAAAGCAAGCGCGAGCGCTTCCACAAGCGCGGCCAGCTGCTGCCGCGCGAGCGCGTGCACCTGATGCTGGACCGCGGCTCGCCCTGGCTGGAATTGCAGACGCTGTGCGGCTACAAGTATCACGACGACAAGGACGGCTCGCTGGCGGGCGGCAACAACATCACCGGCATCGGCTACGTCTCCGGCGTGCGCTGCATGATCAACGCCAGCAACTTCGCCATCAAGGGCGGCACGATGACGCCGTGGGGCGTGCAGAAGGGTCTGCGCATCCAGGAGATCGCGCTGCAGCAGAAGCTGCCGAGCGTGACCATGATCGAGTCCGGCGGCGCCAACCTGATGTACCAGGCCGAACTGTTCATCCCCGGCGGCAAGACCTTTGCCAACCAGGCGCGTGCTGTCGGCCGCCGGCATTCCGCAGGTCACGCGTGGTGCATGGTTCGTCCACTGCCGGCGGCGCCTACATGCCCGGGTCTGTCGGACTACGTGGTCATGGTGCGCAAGAAGGCCAAGGTGTTTCTGGCCGGCCCGCCGCTGCTGAAGGCCGCGACCGGTGAAGTCGCGAAGGACGAAGACCTGGGCGGCGCCGAGATGCACGCGCAGATCGCCGGCACCGCCGAATTCCTCGCCGAGAACGACGCCGACGGCATCCGCATCGCGCGCGAGATCGTCAAGAACCTCAACTGGAATGCGCAGCGCCCGAAGCTCGAGCTGCTGCCGGTGCGCGCGCCGCTCTACGACATCGAGGAACTCTGCGGCGTGGTGCCGGTGGACTACCGCAAGCCCTACGACTGCCGCGAAGTCATCGCGCGCATCGTCGATGGCTGCGAATTCCTCGAGTTCAAGAGCGAATACGACAACCAGACCATCTGCGGCCGCGCGGTGATCCACGGCCACGCCGTCGGCATCATCAGCAACAACGGCCCGATCACCGTGCGCGGGCGCGACCAAGGCCGGCCAGTTCATCCAGCTGTGCTGCCAGCCTCGAACATTCCCGATCGTCTACCTGATGAACACCACCGGCTACATGGTCGGCACCGAGAGCGAGCAGGGCGGCATCGTCAAGCACGGCTCGAAGATGATCCAGGCGGTGGCCAATGCCACGGTGCCGCAGATCACCATTGTCATGGGCGGCAGTTTTGGTGCCGGCAACTACGGCATGTGCGGCCGCGGCTTTGGCCCGCAGTTCATCTTCGCCTGGCCCAACTCGCGCACCGCGGTGATGGGCGGCGAGCAGGCGGCCAAGGTCATGAGCATCGTCACCCGCGACAAGTGGGCAAGCGAAGGCAAGGTGATGGGCGAGTCCGACGAAAAGATGCTGGCGATGCTGGAGCAAAACATCATCAACCAGTTCGACAGCGAGTCACACGCGTTCGCCGCCACCGCGCGCCTGTTCGACGACGGACTGATCGACCCGCGCGACACGCGCAAGGTGCTGGGCATGACGCTGTCGGTGTGCCAAGAGGGCCGCGCGCGCCAGGTGTTCCCCAACAGTTACGGCGTGGCACGGCTGTAAGAGTGGATTCCATGCAGATCACACACGAACACCAGCAGCTCTTCGACACCACGAAGCAGTTCGTCGACAAGGAAATCAACCCGCATGCCGAGCGAGTGGGAAAAGCAGGGCCTGTGGCCGGCGCGCGAGGTGTTCAAGAAGATGGGCGACCTCGGCCTGCTCGGCATCAACAAGCCGGAAGCCGTCGGCGGACTCGGGCTCGACTACAGCTTTCAGGTCGTCGTTCGCCGAAGCGCTTGGGCTATTGCAAGGTCGGCGGCATGCCGATGGCCATCGGCGTTCAGACCGACATGGCGACACCGGCGCTGGCGCGTTTCGGCTCGGACTACCTCAAGGACAACTACCTGAAGCCGGCGATTGCCGGCGATCAGGTCGCCTGCATCGCGGTCAGCGAGCCGGGCGCAGGCTCCGACGTGGCCGGCATCAAGACCACGGCGCGGCGCGAAGGCGGCGATTACGTCATCAACGGCCAGAAGATGTGGATCACCAACGGCACCCAGGGCGACTGGGCCTGCACGCTGTGCAATACCGGCGAGACTAGCGATGGCGGCCGTCACAGCAACAAGTCGCTGATCGTGGTTCCGCTCGACGCCAAGGGCATCGACCGCAAGACCAAGCTCGACAAGCTCGGCCAGCGCTCCTCCGACACCGCCATCATCTTCTTTGACAACGTGCGCGTACCGGCGAAAAACCTGATTGGCGAAGAAGGCAAGGGCTTTGTCTACCAGATGATGCAGTTCCAGGAAGAGCGCCTGTTCCTGTCCGCCAGCATCCTCGCTGGCGATGGACCGCTGCATCGAGGAAACCGCCGCCTACACCGGGCAGCGCAATGCCTTTGGCCAGCCGATCCTCGCCAACCAGTACGTGCACTTCCGGCTCGCGGAACTCAAGACCGAGGTCGAGGCCTGCCGCGCGCTGATCTATCGCGCGACGGAGGAGCTGATCGCCGGTCGTGACGTGACGCTGATGGCGTCAATGGCCAAGCTCAAGACCGCGCGCGTCGCGCGCGAAGTCACCGACGGCTGCCTGCAGTACTGGGGCGGGCAGGGTTTCATGTGGGACAACCCGGTGAGCCAGTTGTACCGCGACCTGCGCCTGCACTCGATCGGCGGCGGTGCCGACGAGGTGATGCTGGGCATCATCGCCAAGAATCTCGGCATGCGCGGAGGCAAGAAAAAATGAATCTGCCGCAATCCACCACGCTGCTGCTCAAGCAAGACCAGAACGTGCTGTATGTGACGCTCAACCGGCCTGAAGTGCGCAATGCCCTGAGTCACGCGATGGTGACCGAGCTCAACGCCGTGTTCGACGCCGTCGCTGCCGCCGGTCCGGCCGAAGTGCGTGTGCTGGTGCTGCGCGGCGCCGGCGGGCATTTCAGCGCGGGCGCCGATCTCAAGGAAATGATGTCCAGCATGAAGCCGGCCAACCCCGGTGAGCCGGATCCGATCGTGGCGTTCAATCGCGGATTCGGCAGCATGCTGCGCAAGGTCACGGCGTTGCCCTGCGTGGTCATCGCCGTCTGCGAAGGCGCGGTGCTGGCGGGTGCTTTTGGCTTCGCCTGCGTGTCGGACATCGCGCTGGCGCAGGTGGACGCCAAGTTTGGCGTGCCGGAAACCACGCGCGGGTTGCCGCCGGCGCAGATCGCGCCCTTCATCGTCGAGCGCATCGGCCTGACGCAGGCGCGCCGCCTGTGCCTGACCGGCGCGCAGTTCAAGGGCGTCGAGGCCCAGCGCCTGGGCATCGTCCACGAAACCTTCGCCACCGAAGACGAAGTGCAGACGCGGCTGGGTGAACTGCTCAAGCAGGTTCTCAACTGCGCGCCACAGGCCAACGCGGTCACCAAGGAGCATCGTCGTCAATGCGCAGCGCCAGGACATGGACGCGGTGCTGGATGACGCCGCGCAAAAATTCGCCGCCTGTGTGCGCGGGACAGAAGCGCCGGAAGGCATTACCGCTTTCATGCAAAAGCGTGCGCCTAAGTGGGCGCAATAATGGAAAAGAAGATGAGCAAGCGTTTCACCAAGGTGCTGGTCGCCAACCGCGGCGAAATCGCGGTACGCGTGATTCGCGGTGCTAAAAAGCTCGGCTACAAGACGGTCGCCGTGTACAGCGAGCCGGACCAGGATTCACTGCACGTGATTGAGGCCGACGAATCGGTGTGCATCGGTCCCGGCGCGGCTCGTGCGTCGTATCTTTCAATCGAAAACATTCTTGCCGCGGCGAAATCTTCCGGTGCCGAAGCCATTCACCCTGGCTACGGGTTTCTGTCCGAGCGTGAGGCGTTTGCCAAGGCGGTGCAGGACGCAGGGTTGGTTTTTATCGGTCCGGACCCAGCCTCGATCGAGGCGATGGGCAACAAGTCGCGCCTCGAAGATCCGCATGATCAAGGCCAAGCGTGCCCTGTGTGCCCGGGCTACCAGGGCGACGACCAGAAAGACGAGACGCTGGTCAGCGAGGCCAAAAAAGCCGGTTTGCCGGTGATGGTCAAGGCCGCGGCGGGCGGCGGCGGGCGCGGCATGCGACTGGTGCATGAAGAAAATGACCTGCTCACGAGCATCCAGTCGGCTCGCTCCGAGGCGACCAATGCTTTCGGCGACGGCCAGCTCCTGATTGAAAAGGCGGTGATGGATGCGCGCCACGTCGAAATCCAAGTGTTCGGCGACCGTCACGGCAACGTGGTGTTCCTCGGCGAGCGTGACTGTTCAGTGCAGCGCCGCAACCAGAAGGTCATCGAGGAAGCCCCATCTCCCGCGGTGGATGAAAAACTACGTCTGAAAATGGGTGAGGCGGCGGTGGCCGCCGCCAAGGCGGTGAATTACGTGGGGGCCGGTACCGTCGAGTTCATGCTGGCGCGCGACAAGCAGTTCTACTTCCTGGAAATGAATACGCGGCTACAGGTCGAGCACCCGGTGACTGAACTGGTCTATGGCGTGGACCTGGTCGAATGGCAACTGCGCGTGGCGCAGGGCGAAAAGCTGCCGCTGACCCAGGACGAAATCCTCAAACGCCGCCACGGGTGGGCGATCGAAGTGCGCCTGTGCGCCGAAGACGCGCAGGCCAACTACATGCCACAGACCGGCAAGGTACTGAACTGGCGCGCGCCGCATGGCGCCGGCATCCGCGTGGACACTTATCTGCGCAATGGCACCGTGATCAGTCCGTTCTACGATTCCATGCAGGCCAAGATCATTGCCTGGGGCGAGGATCGCGAAACCGCGCGGCAGCGGTTGTTGAAGGCGCTGGAAGACACCACCCTGCTGGGCGTGATCAACAACCGCGACTACCTGCATGCGCTGGTCTCGCACGAGGCATTTGCCGGGGGCGATTTTTCTACCGGGTTCATCGGCCAGCATTTTCCCGCCGAAACGGTGGCGGCGATGCTGCCCAGCCGGCGCCAGATTGCATTGGCGGCGGTGGCCCTGTACATCGACGACGCACAACGACTGGCCCGCGATAACGCGCTGACGCAGGACTTCATCGGTTGGCACTCGTCACACGAGGCACCGGCGGAATTCAAGCTCAAATGGAAAAACAAGGAATTCGATCTCGAAATGCTGGTGCATGACGGGCACTTATTCACCACCACGTTGGACGCTGAAAAAATCCAGATTGAAGTCAGCCACTCGTCGGAAGACGAGTTCCATTACCAGGCCGCTGGCGTGCAGGCCAGGGCGCGAATCGCGCACGACGGCGACTCAGTTTGGCTGCAGGCCGAAGGCGCGACCTGGCGTTTCACCGACATTACGTTGGCGCCGGTGCAGTCAGCCGCCGCCGGTTCCGACGGCCGCATACTTGCGCATACCGACGGCAAGATCGTCGCGGTACATGTGAAAGCCGGCGACAAGGTCGAAAAGGGCATGACCCTGCTGGTGCTCGAAGCAATGAAAATGGAGTTCCAGGTGCAGACGCCGGTAAGCGGGACGGTGGACTCCGTCAGTGTCGAGGCGGGATTACAGGTCAAGAACCGGCAACTTCTGATTCAGATAAAGCCAGCGGTTTGATCGGGCAATGAGGGGCGGTTCCCACCAAACCCACTTTCTGTGCAAAGGCCCCGCCTATTATCGAGCGTCATAGCGCTCTGCCACTTCGGTATGATTCCTTAGACTCAACGCCCGGAGCGCGCCATGGCAAACATCGTTGTTCTCCCCGGCAGCTGGCGCAAGGGCTCTTTCAATCTTTCGTTGGCACGCGCGGCGGTGGAGCTGGCGCCCGCTGGCAATGTGTTCACGCTGGAATCGATCCACGACATCCCGCTTTACGACGGCGACGCCGAAGTCGCCACTGGTATTCCGGTGGCGGTGGCGAAGCTCAAGGAAGCGGTAGCGACCGCCGACGGCCTGCTGCTGGTCACGCCGGAATACAACAACTCCGTCCCCGGTACGCTGAAGAACGCGATTGACTGGATGTCGCGCCCACCGAAGGACAGTGCGCGCGTATTCAAGGACAAACCCGTTGGCATGATCGGCGCAACGCCGGGTATGGGAGGCACGCGGCTGGCACAGAATGCCTGGCTGCCGGTGTTGCGCACACTGGGGATGCAACTGTGGTCGGGCGGCTCTCTTTTTGTTTCCGATGCCGGCAAGGTATTTGATGCCGAGGGCAATCTCACCGACGCCAAAGTGCGCGAGCTGTTGGGCAAGTATGTTCAGGGTCTCACTGCGTTCGCCGGCCGGCCGCGGTAGCGCACGCTCGTCGTAACAGGAGCAGATATGCCACTGAGTTTTGAGCAAGCGGCTGATCGCGCCGAGGCGCTAAAGGCCGCGTTTGTTAAAGCAGCGCAAATGAACCAATGGGGCTGGATCGCCGACGAATTCTACGCACCGGAGTGCAAATACCTTTGCGAGTACGGCGGCACCATGCGCGTCATGGCCAACAGCCGCGCCGAGATCAAGGCCACGCACTATGGCCGCGAAATGCTGGTGGGGTGGGAGGGCTGGAGCTTCCCCATAGAGCGCTATACGGTCAACGGCAACCAGATCATCACGCACTGGTGGAATCGCGGGCCGGGATTACGGCCAGACGGCAGCCCGTACCAGACGCCGGGTGTGTCGTTCATCACGCTGCGTGATGACGGGCTTTTCACCTATCAGCTCGACCTGTTTGATCTGGCGCACCAGATGCACCTGTGCGACGAACTGGACGGCGCAGGTTTGCTGTCGCCCAAGCTCAAGGAACAGTGGGTCGTGCCAATGAAGCGCAAGTTGATTGAAATGCTGGGCCAGAATCTGCCGGCATAAAACTTTGCCGTAGTTCTCGCAATAACGACTGTGCTGGCGTGCCAGGACGCCAGAAATTAATTAACGCCTACAAATCGAAAAGGCTGAGGTGGCGACTGCCGCCACCTCAGCTTTGCAAATTTACGGATTCGGAGCGTCGGGGACTTTCGGCGCGTCCGGCATCTTCATTTCGATATTAACGTCGCCCGACTGCTTGCCGCCGAACAATCCGTTCTGATAAGCAAAGTAGCCTGCAATAGCGATGAAAATAAGCGCAACAATCGCCACGATGGCGGTGTTGTTTGAATCGCTTGATTCCGACATGACTCAGTCTCCACACGGTAAGGGAGACTCATACTCCGGCGGAATTGTGGTTGAGTCGGTGCGTTGACGCACATTAATCGTGCGATGAGGCCGTCGAGCCGCAGAATTCAAACACGACGATCTCCGGGTTTTGCATGGCCCCTGAGGGATCAACCGCTGCGGTGCGTGGCAAATGTCCAGTGATAACCGTCCGGGTCCCTGAAGGTGGCAACGCGGTCTCCCCAAGGCTGATCAGATGGTGCCTGCAGGGCGCTGACGCCTGCGCGCAATGCGCGAGCGGCGAGCGCATCGACATTCGGCACATAAATGTAGAGCGATAGCGCATCGACAGCGCCGGTGGCTACCGGTGGGCGCATCTCGGGAGACATGCCCTGCGGCCCGAACATGATGGCGGCATCGCCCAGCCGCATGCCCGCATGGACCACGGTGCCAGAGTCGTCCTTCATTGGCTTGCTTTCGAGCCGAAAGCCGAACGCGGTCTGGTAGAACACCACACTGGCGGCGGCGTTTTTCACCACCATATAGCTGGAGAGCGTCGGCCAACCTTGCGGTCCGCCGTCTTTGGTGAGCTTTCGCGCCGCGCTTTTTTTCGGTTTGGGTTTGCGGGTAACGGCTTTGCGGGCTTTCTTTTTGGCCATGGTCATTTTCCTGGGTGCATGCGGAGCGTAAATCTTAACGCTAGAGTGATTCTCATATGAACGTCACCGAAGCCTTAAAAAAACGAATCTCCACCCGCGCCTTTTTGCCAAAAACCGTGCCCGAAAGCCTGCTGCGCGAAATCCTTGACGTTGCCCGTTGGTCGCCGTCGGGCGGCAACTTGCAGCCGTGGCGAGTGATTGTGGTGGCGGGCGCCGCGAAAGACGCGGTGGTGCAGCTCGTCAAGAATTACCCGGGCATGATGCCGGCAGAAGAGGGCGATCGGCCGGTGTATCCGCCCAACCTGTGGGAGCCGCACCGTAGCCGCCGCTACAAAGTCGGCGAGGATTTGTACGGGATTTTGGGTATTCCGCGCGAGAACAAGTCAGCGCGACTCCAGCAACTGGCGCGCAATTTCGAATTCTTCGGTGCTCCGGTGGGCATGTTCTTTGTAATTGACCGGCGCATGGGCCACGGCCAGTGGGCGCACCTGGGCATGTTCATGCAGTCGCTGGCATTGGCGGCGCTTGAGCGCGGCGTGGCCTCGTGTTTCCAGGAGTTCTGGGGCACCTTGCGCACCACGCTCAAGACGCATTTCCAGTTGCCCGAGCACGACATGATTTACTGCGGCATGGCGCTGGGCTACGCGGACGAATCAGCGCCAATTAATACTTTACGCACTGAGCGGGCCAGCGTGGACGAAATCGCGACTTTTCGCCTCGGCTAGCCAAAAACCCCAACGCCATTCATGTTCGCCAAGCCCATTCGCGTGCTGTCCGTCATTCCACCGATGACGCAGCTCAACACGCCGTATCCATCTACCGCCTATCTCACCGGTTTTTTGCATTCGCGCGGAGAAGACGCCGTGCAGGAAGACCTTGCGCTGGCGCTGGTGCTCAGGCTTTTTTCGGTGGAAGGGTTGATCGCGTTGCATCAGCGGATCGAGGCATTGCCGGTGCGCAAGCGCTCGCAACGCGTGAAGCTATTCGCCACGCAGTTCGAGCGTTATCGCGCCACCATTGCGTCCACCATTGCGTTTTTGCAGGGGCGCGATTCCACCGTCGGCCATCGCATCTGCGGGCGCCAGTTTCTGCCCGAGGGCTCGCGGTTTGAAACGCTGAATGTTTTTACCGCGGACGAAGGTTCCGATCCGCTGGCGTGGGCGTTTGGCGCGCTCGGGTTGCAGGATCGCGCGCGGCATCTCGCCACGCTGTACCTGAACGATATCGCGGACGTGCTGCGCGAGGCGATCGACCCGCGTTTTGAGTTTGTGCGCTATGCCGAATCGCTGGCGCAAAGCCAGCCGACGTTCGACCCGCTCGCCGACGCGCTGGCGGCACCGCTGAATCTGGTAGACGAAACCCTGCACGACCTTGCGCTGGAATCCCTGGCCCGACACAAGCCGCAGGTGGTGCTGGTGTCGGTGCCGTTTCCCGGCGCGGTGTACGCGGCATTTCGCATTGCACAGGCCATAAAGTCGCAGGATCGGTCCGTCACCACGGTGCTCGGGGGCGGTTTTGTCAACACCGAATTGCGCGAGCTCAACGAGCCGCGCGTGTTCGATTTCTTCGACTACGTGACGCTGGACGCCGGCGAGCGGCCGCTGCAAGCCCTGCTCGAACACCTGCGGGGTGAGCGCCCACGCGAACGCCTGGTGCGCACGTTTGTGCGAGAAAAGTCAGCCGTTCGCTATATCCACAGCGGCGAACCCGACGTGCCTTTTGCACAAACCGGCACCCCGACCTGGGAGGGTTTGCCGCTGAACAGCTACCTCTCGGTGCTCGACATGCTCAACCCCATGCACCGGTTGTGGTCCGATGGGCGTTGGAACAAGCTGACAGTGGCCCACGGTTGTTACTGGAAGCAATGCAGTTTCTGCGACGTGAGTCTGGATTACATCTCGCGCTACGACCTTGCCAGCGCCAGCACGCTGGTGGATCGGATCGAGAATATCGTCAAGCAAACCGGCCAGACCGGATTCCATTTTGTGGACGAAGCCGCACCGCCCAAGGGCCTCAAGGCGCTCGCCGCGGAATTGCAGAAACGAAAACTTTCGATCTCATGGTGGGGCAACATCCGTTTCGAAAAGTCGTTCACACCCGAGTTGTGCCAACAGCTCGCGGACAGCGGTTGCATCGCGATATCCGGCGGGCTTGAGGTGGCGTCGGACCGCCTGCTCCGCTTGATGAAAAAAGGCGTGTCGGTGGAACAGGTGGCGCGCGTCACGCGCGCCTTCACCGACGCCGGGATTCTGGTGCATGCGTACCTGATGTACGGATTCCCGACACAAACCGTGCAGGACACTGTCGACTCGCTCGAATATGTGCGGCAATTGTTTGAGGCCGGCTGCATCCAGTCGGGATTTTTTCACCGCTTTACCTGCACGGTGCATTCACCGGTGGGTAAAAACCCTGAACACTACGGAGTCACGCTGGCGCCGTTGCCATTGGCGACGTTCGCCAGGAACGATGTCGGCTTCATTGATCCATCCGGAGTTGATCACGACAGCCTTGGCACCGCCCTGAACAAGGCGCTGTATAACTACATGCACGGGCTCGGCCTCGAAGAGGATGTGCGCAGCTGGTTCACCGGCAAGGTACCACGCACGCAGGTTTCGCCCCAGCACATCTCGCGCGCCTTTGCCGGCGCTTAAGATAGGCCGAACAAGAGCGGGGGACAATCATGGCGGGACGTTTCCAGGGTCAGACGGTGCTGGTCACCGGTGGCGGCAGTGGCATAGGCCGCGAAACGGTGCTGGCGTTTGCGCGGGAGGGCGCGCAGGTCATCGCTGTGGATGTCGCTGAAAAAGGCCTGCGCGAAACCGCTGCATTGGCCGCGGCCGAGGGATTCAAGTGTGAATCGCATCTCGCGGATGTCAGCGACGAGCATGCGATGCGCGCGCTGGCCGACACGGTGAACAAAACACACGGTGCGCTCGACGTGCTGGTCAACAACGCTGGCATCGGCGCGGCGGGGCGCTTCCTCGACACCAAGGTCGCAACCTGGGACCGTGTGCATGCCATCAACGTGCGCGGCGTGATGCTCGGCTGCCACGCTTTTTTGCCGGCGATGGTGGCCCGGGGTCGCGGGCATGTGGTCAACACGGCCTCGATGGCCGGTTATTTCGCCGCGCCCGACATGCCGATTTACGCCGCGTCCAAATTTGCTGTGCTGGGCTTTAGCGAGTGCCTGCGCATGGACCTCAAGGACAAGGGCATCGGCGTCAGTGCGATCTGCCCCGGCATAGTCAGTACCAATATCGTCAGCCAGACGGTGGCCGAAGGCGCGGCCGCAAAGTGGCAGGCCGGCGCGGTGGATTTCTACAAAAAACGCAATTACACCCCGGACAAAGTGGCGAACGCGATTCTCAAGGCGGTGCGCGGCAATATCGCCGTGCTGCCGGTGTCGCCCGAGGCCTGGTTTGGCTTCTACATGAAACGCTTCTTCCCCGGGCTGACGCGCCGGCTGGCCTCGAATCCGCTGCCATTCATGAAAATTTAAACAGGAGAAACACCATGAGCGAATACAAGGGCAATTGTTTTTGTGGTGCGGTGGAGTTCACTGTCAGTGGAGAGCCGGCCGCTATGGGCTATTGCCATTGCGAATCCTGCCGGCATTGGTCGGCCGGTCCGGTCAATGCGTTTTCGCTGTGGAAGCCCGAGGCACTGAAGGTCACCAAGGGCGCCAGCAATATCGGCACCTACAACAAGACCACCAACAGTTACCGCAAATGGTGCAAAACCTGCGGCGGGCATCTGTTCACCGAGCATCCCGGCATGGGGCTCACCGATATTTATGCGGCGACGATCCCAGGCCTGAAGTTCCAGCCAGCCGTGCATGTGTCGTATGCCGAGACCGTACTTCGGGTTAAGGACGGCCTGCCGAAGTTGAAGGACTTCCCCAAGGAAATGGGCGGCTCGGGCGTTGCCCTGCCGGAGTAGGTTACCGATGCGCCAGTTGCTGTTACGGGCGGTGTGCGGCGCGTGGCTACTCGCCGGGTGCACGCCGGGCAGTGAACCCGCCGATGCCATCTTCAAGGCCGCCGTGCCGGGTAAGGCAGATGTCAGTTATCCCGGCATTCGCTTCGAAACCGGCGAGGGCGCGTTTACCGCCGTGCTGTATCCGGAGGCAGCGCCGGAAACCGTCGCGCGCTATCTGGAGTACGTCGAGTCCGGCTACTACGTGGGCCGCTCGTTCGACCGTGTGATCCCCGGGTTCATGATGCAGTTGACCGATTGCGCCATCAGCTTCGTCACCCGGGATTCCCAGACCCTGCCGTTGGAAGTCACCGAGGAACACATGTTCGGCGCCGGTGCGCTGGGCATTGCGCGCGCTGCGAATCCCAACAGCGGCGGGGCAGAGTTCTTCGTCATGGATTTTGCCTCTGCGCACCTCAACGGCGAATACACCGTCTTTGGCCAGGTGGTTGAAGGACTCGATGTTGTCCGGCGGGCGGTGCGCGTGGCGGCAGTGGATTTCACCCAGGGCGGCACGGTGCCGTTTCCGCTGGGCGATCGCTGCGCGTTGCAGCCGGTGGAAATCACCGCCACCGAGTCCGTGACGTTGAGTCTGAGCGCAGAGCAATCAAAGCGGCTGCCGCTGAAAACCGCCGAGCGCGTACGCACCGACACGGCGTCCTACAACCTCGAATGGCCGGCAACACTGGCCAAGGGCCATGACACCGACCTGACCGCGTACGTCCGCATGGTCGATGAAACCCAGGCGCCGCCGGCACCTGCCGACGTCAGCGTTTCGATTGATGGCGGCACACCGATTGCCGTCGAGGGCGATGCAACCACCGCCGGGATTTATCGCTTTCACTGGACGCCGGCCACCAAGGGCGAGCATGAGGCGACTCTCAGCGCCTCGGGCAATGCGCTGGCGACCTGGATCGTTACTGTGCCGCGATAAATCGCCAACCGGATAATACGAACGAGAGCCGCTCATGAACCTGCTGACCCCTCGCAACATCACGCTGGGCTTTTACGCCGCGGCGTTCACCAATATCGCCGGCATGTGGCTGTTCTCGCTGTTCTATACCAACAGCCTGATGAGCGCGCTATATCCGGGCGTGTTCTCCACCTTTGGCATTGTCTGCATCCAGCTTTGGGGGCTCGCCTATTGGGCCGTGGCCCGATCGTACGCGCAGGTGCCGTGGCTGGTGGCGGTGTTCGCGCTCGAAAAACTCGCCTACGTCGTGAGTTGGGTGTTGTGGATGGCAGACCACGGTGCCCAGCTGCCGCAGCTGTTTGAAGAATCCGCGTTCACCGCCCAGTTCTATTTGGTCTATGGTTTCGTGGATTTGGCTTTCGGAGTGTTCTTTGCTGCCGTGGCCCTGAAGAGCCGACGTCGCGCGATCTAGGCGGTGCCAGCACTAAGGTCGGTGGCAATGCGGATGGTGCCGGCCAGCAGCTTGTGTGTCGGGCAGGCATTGGCGATTTGCAACAGCCGTTCGCGCTGGCTTTCGTCGAGTGGGCCACTGACGCGAATTTGCCGGTGAAATTCAGCGGCGCCGTCCGCGGGTTTGCCCTCTGCGTTCAGCGTCACCTGCACTTCGATGTGCTCCAGCGGCCATTGTTTGCGCGCGGCGTACATCTGCACGGTGATGGTCGTGCAGGCGCCGAGCGCCGCACACAGCAGTTGATGCGGCGCGGGCCCGGTGTCGCCGCCACCCAGCGCGGCCGGCTCGTCCGCGAGCCATTGGTGCGTGCCATCGTCGATCGTGACTTGATACGGCGTTTGCGTACCCAAGACCTTGACCTGCGTGATGTTCATCCCATTCTCCCGCGATGGCAATCGTCGGCGCATTGTTGCCGAGCGCGGTTCCTTGCACCAGCCGCGCACCCCAATAAGGGTATTAAGCCGAAGCGCGGGATAATAAGGTTCACGAACTCAGCGGATTGAGCCAACAGATGCTTGACACCATTACCGGCACCGATATTTCCCACGTCATCCAGCTGGCGGTGGCGCCGGTGTTTCTGCTCGCCGGCATCGGCGCGATTCTCGGCGTCATGACCAACCGGCTGGCGCGTATCGTCGATCGGGCGCGCAGCTTTGAGGTGCGCATCGCCACGGCCGAGGGCGTGGCGAAGGACGACATGCGTCAGCGCCTGACCACGCTCGCGCGCCGCGCCCGGCTGATCAGCGTGGCGCTGGCACTGTGTACGCTGACGGCGCTGCTGGTCTGCGCGGTGATCATCACGCTGTTTATCGGTGCGTTTTTCTCGATCAGCGCCGCCATTCCGGCCGCGCTGTTGTTCATCACCGCACTGCTGTCCTTTGCCGCGGCGCTGGTCTGGTTTCTGCGCGAAATCTTCCTGGCCACTTCGAGCCTCAAGATCGGCGTTGTCGAAGCGTTGAAGTCCTGATGGCGCTGACCGCGACGATTTACAGCATGGCCGTGCAACTTTCGGACATAGACCGTGGTTGCTACCAGACCCTCGAGCTGAAGCTGGCACGCCACCCTTCCGAAACCGCCGAATACATGCTCACGCGCCTGCTGGCCTATTGTCTCGAATACCAGGAGGGCATCGCCTTCACCGAAGGAGTCGCCGCGGTGGACGAGCCGGCGGTGCTGGTGCGCGACCTCACCGGCTGCCTCACCGCCTGGATCGAAGTCGGTGCCCCCGACGCGGCGCGGCTGCACCGTGGCATGAAGCGGGCCGGGCGCGCCGCGGTCTATACGCATCGCGACGTGGCCCAACTGATGGCCCAGTTCGCCGACAGCAAGATTCACCGTGCCGCCGAGATCCCGATTTATGCTTTCGAGCGGGAGTTTGTGAAGGCCGCAGCGGCGGCCTTCGAGCGGCGCAACACGGTTTCGCTCTCGGTCACCGAGCGCCAGCTGTATCTCGATATCAACGGCGCAAATTTTTCCAGCGCGATCGAAGAACACCGGGTGGCATGAATGAATCATTTTAATAAGCTGGCATTGGTCGTCAGCGTATTGGGTGCGGCCTGCACGGCGAACGACACCGATATGGCACCAGCTCAAAGCGCCTGCCCCAGTGCGCAACTCGCGCAAGGGCCTTGGTATGCGACGGTCGCGCCCTCCGAGCACGGCAACGATTCGCGCCGCACGCATTCCTATGCCGCGGCCTGCGCCACCGTGAGTGCCGCGCAGCCAGGGTTCGACGTCGCCGAGGCGGCTGATCTTCCGGGTCTGTACAACATGGTCACGCGTGAGCCGGGTGAAGTCTTCGCGCTCGGCGGCAGTTTTGGCCGCATCCGTGAGGGCCAAGGTCCTTACGTGGTGAAGCTCGACGCACGCACGATGAAAATTGCGTGGCGCGCGGTATTGCCCGGCATCACCCACACCGACTGGAA
This sequence comes from uncultured Gammaproteobacteria bacterium, assembly GCA_963807375.1. Taxonomy (GTDB): domain Bacteria; phylum Pseudomonadota; class Gammaproteobacteria; order Nevskiales; family Nevskiaceae; genus JACPFV01. Next base: position 106,489 of record CAWEBP010000003.1, on the reverse strand, counting down.
CTATCCAGGCGCGATGGGCGTACACAAAAACGGCGATCTCTACGCAATCTACGGCAGGCACCTGGCGCGCCTTGATCCCGCCAGTGGCGCGATCAAGGCGCATGCTCAATTACCGATCAACCAAACCGATGGCGACGTCGCTTACAACGGCTTCACCCTGCTCGGTGACGGGCGCATTGTCGCCAAGTCCATCCATCGCAAGCCGGGGTGTACGGCGCCGGACTTCAAGGCATTCCTGAGTTGCGAAACCACGGGGATTGCGGCGTCCACGCTCGTGCTGGTGGATCCGCAGACGCTCGCGGTCGAGCAGTCGCTGATTGCGCCGGAACACATACGGTTTCGTGCCACCGCGACGGACTTTGAGGGCGCCGAGTACATTTATCTGCCGGGCGAGGAGCGCATTCGTCGTTACCGTTACCAGAACAAAAAGCTGGAACTTGACCCGCACTGGAGCGCGTCGTACCGCATGCCCGGGCAGATGCCGGGCACCGCCGTCGCGGCACTGGGCGGGTGGATCGTGATTCAGACCAACGGCATCCCGGCATCCGCACCACTATCAATCGTCGCGATTTCGCAGCGCGATGCGGCAAAACAATTCCGCATCGAGCCATTTAAGGATTCGCGCATCGAGGGTTCGTTCATCCCGTCGCTGCCGACGGTGGACGAGGACAACCAGCGGGTCTATACCTTCGACGGCTTTGCCGGCGAGGCCGCGGCGCTGGACTTTGACCCAACTCGTGGATTTTCCATCGCCTGGAAAGCACAGCAGCGTTCGTTCGCCTTCAGCGCGTTGGTCGGGCCGCCGCAGGCGCGCGTGCTGGTGGCAACCGATCTCGATGCGTTCTTGCCGCGTCTGGTGTTCGAGCATCTATCGAGCGCTTTGCGTGCGCGGGTCATGCGGCTGGATCTGGCACCGCCGAAGGAAGCCGTGGTCTGGCGCGATGCCGCCAGCGGACAAGAGCTGGCGCGATCCGGCCCGCTGGCCGCGGTCGCCGGCTCGGTGCCGACGCCGGGTCATTACGGCTGGCTGTTTGTGCCGGACCTGCACGACCATGCGCTGCTGCGGTTTTCGCCCGCACGGCCGTGAAGCGCCCGGCGCGTCAACGCTGGTTCGTCTACATGCTGGAGTGCAGCGGCGCCAAGATTTACACCGGCATCACCACCGATGTCGCGGCGCGCTTCGAAAAACATTGCCGCGGCAAGGGCGCGGCGTACACACGTGCCAACAAGCCCTTGCGCATACTGGCGTCGAAGCGCTGCAACAACCGCAGCGTGGCCTCGATACTCGAAGCGCAGCTGAAAAAGCTCAAGCGCACCGCCAAGCTGCGCTGGGCAGCGGGTGTCGGCTGATGTACCTTGCCGTCCGGTTAATCGTGTCCTCGTCCTGGGGGAGTGTCCTGTGACTACGAATGTCATTCAGCCGCATAACCTGCAGGTGGCCTCTACCTGGAACTGCGGGGGCAAGAATTACGAGGCGGTCAGCCAGTCTTTCGCCGACGCCATCGAACATTGCGTTACCCGCCTGGCGCCAAAGCTCAATGAGCGGGTGCTGGACGTTGCCACCGGCACCGGCTGGGCCGCGCGCCGCGCCGCCGCACGCGGCGCCAAGGTCACCGGCATTGATCTGGGCGCAGACCTGATCAAATCCGCCCGGGAGTTGGCGCACGACAACTGGTTATGGATCGATTTTCAGGTCGGGGATGCTGAAGCGCTGGGCTTCGAGGACGCCAGTTTCGACGCCGTGCTTTCGACCTTTGGGGTGATCTTTGCGTCGCGTCCGGAAATGGCGGCGGCCGAACTGGCGCGTGTGTGCAAAAAAGGCGGCCGGCTGGGTCTGGCGACGTGGCCTGCCGGGGGCACCATTGCCGGGTTTGTGAACGTGTTGAAGCCCTACTTGCCGCCGATGCCACAAACGACGTTATCGCCGTTTGACTGGGGTGACCGGCAAAAACTTCAGCAACTGCTGGGCGGCTGGTTCGACCTCAAGTTTGAAACCGCGACCACGGTGTTACGTGATACCAGCTCAAGCGCGGTCTGGGACTGGGCGCTGGCGGGCCACGGACCCACCAAGTCGCTGGCCACAACGTTGGACTCGGGACGGCTGGAGAGTCTGAAAAAAGATTTCATCGCCTACCACGACGGGTTCAAAAACGACCTCGGTATCGCCATGCCAAGGGAGTATCTGGTGACGATCGGGGAGCGCAAGTAACGCGCCGTCCCTAGAGCTCAGAGATCCGACAAATGCGACCCGTGCGGCAATCGGCGGTTGACGGATTTTTGCATTCGCCGCCTCGCGGCGCGTCGCCAGCCCATGACCAGAAAGCCTGCGCTGATCAGCAGCAAGGTCGGCATGAATCTGAAATCGGTATCCATCAGCGATCCACTCAGCAGGCCTGCCGCGATGTAGGTATAGGGCAATAAATCGTAAGTTGATTGATTCACGTACATGGGCATTACCTCCTAAAAACCGAGTGTAGGAGACTGATTTCGCAGTCGCACGTCGGTAAGACTACCTACCCGCTTAATGTGTCTTTTTGGCGTTTTGTACGCGCGACGCAAAACGGCTGATACACTTTTAGTACCACTGTTTTTTTCGAAAGGGCCCACGGCGGCCCAAAACGCCCGCAAGCGGGTCGCGCTCGATTTAAGTGCTCAAGACGAATTTCAGGTATTCGTCGGCTCGGCGCTCTGCGAACAAGTCCAGCAGCAGCATCAGCGACGCCTGAATCAGCAGGCCGACGCCCACCGCATGCCAATGGCCGCCGCCGCGCTTTGCCCACGTCAATGCAAGACCCAGACCCAGCAGCGCAATTTCGATCCACTTGTAGATCTTGAAATTCTTCACCACCACTTCCATGCGCTCGATTTCCTCGGCCTTGAACGCGGCGCTGTCTTGCTGCAATTGCGCCTGCAGTGCGGCCATCTGGCCACTGGTGCGAAAGTAAACCGTGCTACCGACCACCAGCTGAATCAATGCGACGGCGATCAGCGGATACGCCATGGCCTTGTACCGGCTGCCGGTTTTCCACAGCCACCACGACACGCCGATCGCCACCATGCCCACCAGCATGAACAACAGCGCTTCTTGTTTTTCGGCGGTGAAATACGCCATCAGCGGATTGTCCAAGCAGCGCTCCTAAATGCCCGGCAGGCACTTGCCGGGGTTGAGAATGCCAAGGGGGTCCAGCGTGCGCTTCAGCGATTGCATCACTCCCAGCGTGTCGGCGGCAATCTCCCAGCCGACGTAATCGCGTTTTTCCAGGCCCACGCCGTGCTCGCCGGAAATCGTGCCTTCGAGCGCCAGCGCCAGCCGGAATACATCATGCAGGCAGTGTTCCGCCGCGACTTTTTGCGCGGGGTCGGCGGCGTCGATCAGCAGATTCACATGCAGGTTGCCGTTGCCGGCGTGGCCAAAGTTGACGATGCGGATGCGGTGGCGTTGCGACAGCGCCGCCAACCCCGACATCAGTTCGGGCAGCCGGCTGACCGGTACCGCGACGTCTTCATTGATCTTGTTCGGCGCCAGCGTACGCAGCGCCGGCGACAGCGCCTTGCGGCACGCCCACAGCGCCTGCGCCTCGGCTTCGCTTTGCGCGGTTTTCAGTTCTATCAGCCCTTCGCCTTGCGCCGCTGCGCCGAGCGCCGCCAGCGCCGGGGTGATCGTTTCCGCAGAGCCGTCGGCTTCAATCACCAGCAGGGCGCCCGCGCTGGCCGGAATGCCGGTGTCCTGGTAGCTCTGCGCCAGCTGCACCGAATCGTGATCCATGAATTCCAGCGCAGACGGCGTCTCGGGCTGCGACATGATTCGCGCCACCGCCGCGGCGGCGCTGTTCGAATCGCGATAACACGCACGCAACGTGCGCGTCAGCGGCGGCTTTGGCAGCAGCTTGAGCGTGGCGGTGGTGGTGATGGCGAGCGTGCCTTCGCTGCCCACCAGCAGTCGCGTGAGGTCGTAGCCGACCACGCCCTTGGTGGTGGTGCAGCCGGTTTTCAGATCCACGCCCGCGCCGCTGACTGCGCGCAGGCCCAGCACGTTGTCGCGCGCCGTGCCGTATTTGACCGCGCGCGGCCCGCCGGCATTGCAGGCGAGATTGCCGCCGACGGTGGAATAGCCCGCGCTCGACGGGTCCGGCGCCCAGAACAGGCCAAATTTCGCCGCTTGGGCCTGGACATCGCTATTGATCGCGCCCGCTTCGCATTCCAGCAGCCGGTCGCCGGGCGACACGCGCAGGATCTTGTTCATGCGCTCCAGCGACAGCACGATGCCGCCGTGAATCGGCACGGTGGCGCCGGTGGTGTTGGTGCCACGGCCGCGCGCAATCAGTGCGATGCGGTGGGTGTTGCAGAGCCTGACCAGCGCCAGAACTTCGTCGTGCGATTGCGCCAGCGCGACCGCCTGCGGCAGCGCGGTGCGCCGGCTGTTGTCGTAGCCATAGGGCAGGCAGTCGCCCGGGTCGGTGAAGGCGCGCGCGCCAAAAATTCCGCGTAGATCCTTCAGCGCCCCCGCGCTGAGCGCCTCAGGATTTGGGGAAGAGGAGTTCGTCAATGCCATCGCACAGGCAATGCAAAATCAGGAGATGCACTTCCTGGATGCGTGTGGTGACGCTGGCCACCGCGCGCAGCTCGATGTCGCCGGGTTTCAGTTTGCGCGCGATCTCGCCCCCGTCCTTGCCCGTCAGCGCAACGACGCGCAGGCCCTGCGCATGGGCGGCGTCCATCGCCTTCAGCACATTCACCGAGTTGCCCGAGGTCGAGATCGCCAGCAGCGCATCGCCCTTGCGGCCCAGCGCCTGCACCTGCTTGGAGAAGATTTCCGCGAAGCTGTAATCGTTGCCGATGGCGGTGAGCGCCGAGGTGTCGGTGGTCAGCGCGAGGCCGGCCAGCGGCCGGCGCTCACGTTCGAAACGCCCGGACAATTCGGCAGCAAAATGCTGTGCGTCCGCGGCCGAGCCGCCGTTGCCGCAACTGAGAATTTTGCCGTCGTGCGCCAGCACGTCGGCCAGGGCCTGCGCGGCCAGCAGGACTTGCGGCAGTGCCGCGTCCAGCGTGTCGCGCTTGGCCTTGAGGCTGGCTTCAAAATGACCGCGGAATCGTTGTTCGAGATTTTTCATGTGGAGGCATCGAAGGCGCCGCGCAGCCAGACGGGGGGCCCCTTGGCGTCGAGCGCGACAATATCAAACCGCAGCGGCGAGTGTCCGAATTCCGGGTGCGCGGCAAGAAAAATCTGGGTGGCGTGAATCAGCCGCGCCTGTTTTCGCGCATCCACGGTTTCGGCCGCGCTGCCTTGTGCTGCGCGGCGGCGCGCGCGCACTTCGACCACGGCCAGCGTGTCGGCATCCCTCATCACCAGGTCGAGTTCACCGCCGCGGGCGCGAAAATTCCGCGCGATCAGTTTCAGGCCCTGCGCCTGCAAAAACTCCAGCGCGCACTGCTCCGCTGCCGCGCCGCGCGACAGGGATTCAGCGCGTGGCTTTGAGCGCGTTGCCAGCCACTTCCACACAGGACAACTCGCGGCTGACGATCCCGGTGGTCGCCAGCGTCAAACGCCCGGTCGCGGCGGGCACCGTGTTCTGCGGGCGCCGCTGCTGCGCCAGCAGGCTGACCAGCGCATAGGCGTCGTAACCCAGCGCGTTCAGGCGCGTCAGGTCCGCGGCGCGATTCGGAAACAGCACTTGTGCCTCGTTGCGCGCGCTGGCCCAAAGCCCGGCGGATTCGGTCATCCACGGACCATCACAGAAGCGCACGCCGTTGAGTTCCGCGCTGGGTTCACCCCCCGAATACACCTGCGCGGTGGCGTAAATCGGCAGGCCGCTGGCGCGATGAAAACGCAGTTGCGGCGCCATCTGGCGTACGGCGGCACCGCGCGCAGCAAAAAAAATCAGGTCGGCGTCGCCGCGCCGGCGCGGTTCGAATTCGGGTTTGACGCCGAGCAGGTTGGTCAGGGCGCGGTGCCGCTCGCGGCTGTCGTTGATCGCCAGCAGCGCGCGGATCGGGTCGGCGAAATCGATCGCCGATGCGTCGTAACGCTCGGCGCGGCTGACGACGCCGCCGCGCTCGGCGAACGCCTGCGTAAAGGCGTCGAGCGCGCGCTCGCCCCATTCGCCCTGCGGGGTGAGCGTCAGCGCGCGGCGCAGCCCTTGCGCGGCGGCATCGCGGGCTGCCGCCGCCGCTTCGTCCTCCGCGCTGAGGCCAAATTGATACAAATCGGCCGGTGCCGGGCGATTGGCGTCGAGATAATTGAGCGCCAGTACCGGCACGGCCGGCGCGCCCATATCGGCCAGCGCGAGCACGTCCTCTTTGCGCAACGGGCCGGCAATCGCGCGCGCACCGTCGCGCAGCGCGTCGGCATAGGCGGTGCGCACGCTGTTGGCGTCGGCGCCGCTGTCGTAGATCCGCACCACGCCCGGCGCGCCGCGGCTGTAGTGCGCCGCCATGAACCCGTCGCGGATGGCTTCGCTGCTGGAGGCCAGCGAACCGCTCAGCGGCAACAGCAGCGCGAGCCGAGGCACGCTGCCGGATTCGGCCTGCGGCGCCTGGTCGCGCAGCGGTGGCAAGGGGTCGTTCGCCGGCGGTGGTGCCTCAAAGACCGGCGCGCTTTCAAAAATCGGCGGTGGGGGTGGCGCTGTACGCACCGGCGGTTCGCGCTTGGGCCCTGGGCGCGAGATCGGCTGCTGGCGCGCGCAAGCAGCCAGCATTGCCGCGCAAATCAAAAAAACTCCGAAGCGGAAGAACATGGCTAAAGTATGCCCGAAGCCATGTCGAATCCTGATTCTGAAATCCAGCCCGGTCACCTGTACATCGTGGCCACGCCGATCGGCAATTTGTCCGACCTTTCGCCGCGCGCGCTGAAAATACTCGACGGCGTGGATCGCATTTACGCCGAAGACACCCGGACCTCGGGCGCGATGCTTGCGCATTTCGGCCTGAAAAAAAGACTGGCGGCTTTGCACGATCACAACGAATCTGAGATCTGCGGCCAGGCGGTGGGCGAACTGCGCGCAGGCAAGGCGCTGGCGCTGATTTCTGACGCCGGCACGCCGCTGATCAGCGACCCCGGTTTTGGCCTGGTGCGCGCCGCACGCGATGCGGGCCTGCCGGTGATGACCGTGCCCGGCCCCTGTGCGGCGATTGCGGCCTTGTCTGTTTCCGGCTTGGCGACGGATCGGTTTGTGTTTGCCGGGTTTCTGCCCGCCAAGGAGCAGGCGCGTAAACAGGCGCTGGAGGAGCTGGTGCATGAAACCCGCACACTGGTTTTTTACGAGTCCAGCCATCGCATTATCGACAGCCTGCAGACATTTGCGGACGTCTTTGGCGCGCAACGTCGCATCTGCCTGGCGCGCGAGCTGACCAAGCTGTACGAGCAGAGCATTACCGCGCCCGTGAATGAGGTGCAGGCATGGCTGCAGGCCGACGACCACCGCCGCCTCGGCGAATTCGTGCTGGTGGTCGAGGGCGCCACCGGCGAACACCACGACGCCGATCTGGAGAACCTGCTGCGCGCGCTGTTGGCGGAGCTGCCGCCTTCACGTGCCGCGCGCGTCGCCGCGCAAATCAGCGGGCGGCACCGCAAGGAAATTTACGCCCTGGCGCTGACGCTGTCGGGGGCCAAGGACATACAAGAGTAGAATGCACGCTGGAGTCGGCCAGACAATCGCAATGTGGCAACACATTGAGGAAAGTCCGGGCTCCGCAGGGCAGAGCGCGAGATAACGTCTCGGCGGCGTGAGCCGACGGACAGTGCCACAGAAAATCAAACCGCCGATGTTCCGCAAGGAGCAGGCAAGGGTGAAAAGGTGCGGTAAGAGCGCACCGCGCGACGGGCAACCGCTCGCGGCACGGAAAACCCCGCTCGGAGCAAGGCCAAATAGGTAAGGAGCAGCGCAAGCTGCGACGCGCGGCCCGCGCGCCTTACGGGTAGGCTGCTTGAGGCGCACGGTGACGTGCGTCCCAGAGGAATGATTGTCTTGGACCGCAAGGTTTCAGACAGAACCCGGCTTATCGGCCGACTCCAATTTTTTTTTATGAAACAAATTTCAGTCAACCCGGCCAGCGGCAAAACGGTGGCGACCTTTGCAGCGACAACGCCGGCGCAGATCGAACGCATCTTGAACGCGGCGGTGACGGCGCAAAAAAACTGGGCGCAGTGGTCCATCGCCGAGCGTGCAATTCCCATGCTCCGGTGCGCGGCGTTGCTGAAAAAACACAGCAGTCACTACGCGCGGATCATGGCGCTGGAGATGGGCAAGCCGCTCAAGGACGGCATCGCCGAGGCACAAAAATGCGCGGCGGTGTGTGCGCACTACGCGCGGTCGGCAGAGGCGGATCTGGCGCCGCGCCTCGTCAAAACCGACGCGCGTAAAAGTGCCGTGCGCTTCGAGCCGCTGGGCGTGGTGCTGGCGGTGATGCCGTGGAATTTTCCGTTCTGGCAGGTGTTCCGCTTCATCGCGCCGAACCTGATGGCCGGCAATGGCGGCCTGCTCAAGCATGCCTCCAGCGTGCCGCAGTGCGCGCGGGCCATTGAAAAACTCATGCGCGACGCCGGGTTTCCCAAGGACTTGTTCCGCAGCCTGCTGATCGCCCCGAAATCCGTGAACCGCTTGATCGCCGACCCGCGCATCGCCGCGGTCACGCTCACCGGCTCGCAAGCCGCCGGCCGCTCGGTTGCCGCCGCTGCCGGCGCCGCCATAAAACCGGTGGTGCTGGAATTGGGCGGTTCCGACGCCTTCATCGTGCTGGCGGACGCCGACCTTGCGCTTGCCGCAAAAACAGCGGCGCAGGCGCGTTGCATCAACGCCGGCCAGTCATGCATTGCCGCCAAGCGCTTTATCGTGGTGGGCGCGGTGCATGAAAAATTTCTGGATCTGTTCATCGCCGCAATGCGCCAAATCCGCATGCTTGATCCGCTGGCTCCCGGCACCGGCACCGGCACCGGCATCGGCCCGCAGGCGCGGCGCGACCTGCGCGACGCTCTGCACCGGCAGGTGAAATCGGCACTTGCGCAGGGCGCCAAGTTGCGCCTGGGCGGTGTGGTGCCCCCGGGTCGCGGTGCGTATTACCCGCCGACCGTGCTCACCGAGGTCAAGCGCGGCAATCTTGCCTACCGCGAAGAAATATTCGGCCCGGTGGCCGCGGTGATCCGCGCCCGCGACACCGATGACGCGATCCGTATCGCCAACGACACGAACTTCGGCCTTGGTGCGAGCCTGTGGACGGCGAGCAAATCCACGGCCGAACGGCTGGCCGCGCGCATCGAGGCCGGCTCGGTGTTCGTCAATGCCATGGTGCACAGCGATCCGCGGCTGCCGTTCGGCGGCATCAAATCCTCCGGCGTCGGCCGCGAGCTGGGCGTTGAGGGCCTGCGGGCGTTCGTCAACGTCAAAACGGTGTGGATGGGGCCTTAAAACACGCCACCCGCTTGGGTCGTTCCAAAACCAATTGCGAGCGTAATCCCTAAAAACAGTGGTACTAAAAGTGTACCGCTCATTGTTCCAATTGCCTCACCAGAGCCTCAAAAGCGCCTTAAGCGGGTGGGGTAAATAAGCCTATGTGCGGTCACGCACAGAAGTGCGGCACGACAGCGTTCAATCTAGCGCCTCCTCAAACCACTCAGGGAGCTGTACATGAACAAATTACTCATCACTCTTTTCACCCTTGGCGCCATGAGCATGGCCGCCGGCTGTAACCGCACTGAAACGCCCGCAGAAACTCAGGCGGACGTGTCGAAGGCGCAGATGAAGGGCGCCGAGAATGTCGCCGAAGAGCAGCGCGAAGCGAACAAGAGCATCGCCAATGCCGATAGCACGAAGGAAGTCGCTGAGGAAACGACCGAAGGCAAGCGCGAAATCGCCAAGGCCGAAGCCGACGCAGCGCACAAGATCGCTACCGAAAAATGCGAAGCCATGACCGGCGACGCGCGTTCGAACTGCAAAAAGCAGGCGGACGAAGAGCAGAAAATGGCCAAGGACAAGGCCGAAGCGATGTATCCGCGCTCATAAGTAGCCCTCTGCAACAAAAAACCCCGCGCCTTGCGCGGGGTTTTTTTTGGTGCCTTAGCCGCCGGTTTGCCGCCCGGCGGCGCCCGTCTGCAAATCCGCCATGAGTTTGGCCAGCACCACCGTATCCACGGGTTTGACCAGGTGGGCGTTGAAGCCGGCCTCCTTGGATTTGCGCCGGTCTTCGGCCTGGCCCCAGCCGGTCAGGGCGACCAGATGCATGGTTTTGCCCCAGGGCTGGCTGCGAATCTGCCGCGCGGCTTCGTAGCCATCGATTCTCGGCAAACCCAGGTCGAGCAGGACAATCTCGGGATTGAAGCTTTCAGCCATGCTCACGGCCTCGACGCCATCGTGCGCGGTCTGCGTGATGTGGCCATTCAGGTTCAGCCACAGGGCCAGGGTGTGTGCCGAGTCGCGGTTGTCGTCGACCACCAGGATTCGCCGCGCGCTTTCCGGGGCAGTCGAAACGGTTTGTGGCGCGCTGGGCGGTGCCTGCACGAGTCCTTGGGCTACCGCGGGCATGCGCACCACAATTTCGGTGCCCTGATCCAGGCCGGCGCTGTTGGCGGTCACGCTGCCGCCGTGCATTTCGACCAATTTCTTGACCAGCGACAAGCCGATGCCGAGCCCGCCCTGCGTGCGTGCCATGCCCTGGTCGGCCTGGCGGAACATTTCAAACAATTGCGGCATTAATTCGGGTGAAATGCCGATGCCGTTGTCGGCCACCGTGATCACCACTTCGTCGCCCTGGTGGACGGCACTGAAGCGAATGTTGCCGCCCGGCTCGGTGTATTTGCACGAATTGGTCAGCAGGTTGCTGAAGATCTGCGCCAGCCGCACCGCATCGGCGTACAGATAAACCGGCTCCGGCGGCAGCGACACGGTCAATTCGTGCTTCACCGCATCCAGCGCCGGGTGCAGGGCTTCGACGACTTGATACACCACCGAGGCCAGTTCCACCTGCTGGTTGCGCAGGATCAGCTTGCCGCTGCTGATGCGGCTGGCGTCGAGCAGGTCGTCGATCAGCCTCACCATGTGCTGCAGCTGGCGCGCTGCCATTTCACGCACCAGCCGGGAGGTGTCATTGATGTCGCCGGCCTGGCGCATGATCTCCAGCGCGTTGGACAGCGGCGCCAGCGGCCCGCGCAACTCGTGCGCCAACATGGCCATGAAGTCGTCCTTGCTTTTGGCCACGTCGCGCAAGGATTGTTCCGACTTCACATGCTCGGTGACGTCGCGGATGCCCAGCAGGATCCGCGCGGGCTGGCCGGCGGCGGCGTCCACCCGCCGGGCGTTGAGCAGCATGCTGCGCCAGCCGATGGTTTCAAACTTGTGGGTGACCTCGAAATCGTCGAACACACTCTTGCGCGGCAGGATGTCTTCCAAAAGCTCATGCAGCTTGGGAATGTCCCATTGGCGGTTGCCGAGTTCGTACACCCGGCGGCCCGTCGATTCCTCCTGTGTGACCTGGAACGTGCGGTAGAACGCCTCGTTGGCGCTGTGCACGCGCAGATCGTCGTTCAGGATCAACAGGGGGTCGTGGGCGGTGCGGATGATGGCTTCGGCAAAATCACGTGCCGCCACAATCGTCTGTTCGCTGTGTTTGAGCGCCTGGATATCCACCAGCACCAGCGTGGCGCCGTCGATCTTGTTGTCGTGCGAGAGGTAGGGCCGCACGCGCAGTGAATACCAGCGGCCGTCCTTATCACGGACTTCGCGTTCGGCTTCGCGCATCGAAGAAATGACCTCACTGACCAGGGCTTCAAGATCGGGCAGTTCGAGGGTGTGCCGCACATGGCCGATGGGCCGGCCGAGGTCCGTCGCCAGCAGGCTGAACTGTTTTTCGGCCTGGGGGCTGAAGCGGCGGATCGTCAGGTCGCGGCCCAGCAGCACGATCGCCAGCTGAGCCGAGGCCTGGAGGTTGGTCAGGTCGTTGTTGAGCCGGCTGAGCTCGGCATTGCGATGCGACATCTCCTCGTTGACCGTGGTCAGCTCCTCGTTGGCCGACTCCAGCTCTTCCTTTGAGGTCTCAAGCTCCTCGTTGACGCTCTGCAATTCTTCGTTCGCCGATTGCGCCTCCTCGCTGGAGGCTTGCAGCTCCTCGTTGGCGGCTTCGTGCTGTTCTTGCATCGACTGCACGAAATCACGGGTCTCGACGAGTTCAGTTTCCAGCTCGGCATTGCGACGGCGCGTGGCGCTTTCGGCGCGGGCCGAGGGTGGCAGCGACGGCAAAGGGGCGGGGCGAGCGGACTTGCCGGCGACTTTGCTTGTGTCCTCGAACAAAACCAGGAAGCAGCGTTCGCGCAGGTTTTTCAGCGGGATCACTTCCAGATTCACCCGGCGCGTGCCGCCGTTTTTCTCCATCCGCAGGTTTTCCCTGCGCACGGACTTGTTGTCCTTGCGCGCCTGCACGATCGCCGCGCGCAGCGGCAGCATCAGGCCCTCGCGCGTCATCTTCAGCAGATCGAAGCTGGCCTTGCCGGCGGGCGGTTGCAAGTAGGCGCCGGTCGGCCCGCGAAATTGCAGCACTTGCAGTTGATCATTGACCAGCACCGACGGCGGTGCGAACTGATTGACGGTGACGCGGTCGGCTTCGCGCTGGGCGGAAAGCTCGCTGCGAAAATCATCCGGCAGCGCTGCCTGCGCCTGCTTCATCTTGAGCGGCGGCAGCGGCCGATGCGCCGGCGCGACGGCTGCGCCGGAACTTAGGTTGACCGGCAGATGGAAACCCGTCGGCGCGCTCGCTTTCTTAAAAAAGATTTTTTGCTTCTTGTCCAGCGGTTCAAACAGATCGGTGAAACCGGCAACGGATTCGGAGGCGCCGAGAAACAGGTATCCACCCGGTTTGAGCGCGTAATGGAAGGTCGGCAGCGCCTTTTTCTGCAGGCTGGGCTCGAGATAAATCATCAGGTTGCGGCAGCAGATCAGGTCCATGCGCGAAAACGGCGGGTCGCCGATCAGGTTCTGCCGCGCAAAGACGATCATCTCGCGTAACGGCTTGATGATGCGGTAGCCGCCTTGTTCCTCTACAAAAAAACGGCGCAGCCGTTCTGGCGAAACATCCTGCGCGAGCGACTTGGCATACAGGCCGTGGCGCGCCTTCTCCAGCAGCGTTTCGTTGAGGTCGGTGGCGAAAATCTGCAATTTGCGCGCGCGCACCATTTTTTCGGCGCATTCGGTGAAGCTCATGGCAATCGAATACGCCTCCTGCCCGGTGGAGCAGCCGAGTACCCAGATGCGCAGCGGCGCATCGGCGCGCTGTGCCAGCAGCTTCGACAATACTTTGGTCTGCAGCACTTCAAACGCATCCGGATTGCGAAAGAAGCTGGTGACGCTGATCAGCACGTCGGCGTAAAGCGCGTCCAGCTCCTTGGCATTGCCGCGCAGAAAGTCGCCGTAGTCTTTGAGCCCGGTGTGCTGGGTCAGCAGGATGCGCCGGTTGATGCGCCGCTGGATGGTCGCAACTTTGTAAAGTGAAAAATCCACCCCGGAATGGCTGCGCAGGTGCAGCAGGATTTTCTTGTAGCCCTCGTCGCCGGTTTGCGCCGGACTGCGCGCGGCTTCGGTGCGCGCTGGTTTGCGGTCGAGGCGCGGCGGCCCGTGTCCGGTAGTGGATTTCGCCTCGGCGCCGACTTCATGCGCGGCCGTCTGGGCCAGATCCTCCCCCGGGGCACCGGCCGACGGGTCGCTGGCCGTGCCCGCACCGTTTATTTGGGCGACGTACGGGTGGCGCGCGATGCGCGCGAGTTCGTGCGCAATGCCCTGGGGTGACAGCACGAAATCCGTGCAGCCCGCGGCGACCGCACTGCGCGGCATCGAGTCGTATCGGGCCGAATCGTCCTGCGCGAAAGTGATGCCGGCTTCGGCCTTGATCGCCTCCAACCCCAGCGTACCGTCGGTAGCGGTGCCGGAGAGCACCACGCCGATCGCGCGCTCGCGCTGATCCTGGCTCAAGGATTCGAAAAAGAAATTGATCGGCTGATGCGGCACGCGGGCACTGCCGCGCGGCACCAGCTTCAAAACTCCGCGCTCGATGCTCAATTGTGTGTTGGGCGGAATCACATACACGTGATTGGGCTGGACTCGCAGGTTCTGCGTAACCTCGATCACCGGCATCTTGGTCTTGCGTGACAAAAGACTGGCCAGCGCGCTTTCATGCTCCGGATCGAGGTGCTGCACCAGCACGAAGCCCATGCCGGTATCCACCGGCAAGTGTTGAAGCAGCTCGGAATACGCCTCCAGCCCGCCGGCGGAAGCGCCGATGCCGACAATCAGAAACGATTCTGGCGTGCGCGGACCGGGTGTTCCTGGCACATCCTTCGCCATACGCGTTTTTCGCGAAGGGGTAGAGCGGCGCTGTTTGCGTGGGGGCATGGAGTTTTTTTACACACTAATTCCGTATCGCCAGTAAGTCCGCCCCTCAAGTCCCGGGGACGCCTTCGATGCCTCAGTGTAGGCGTTGTACCCGCCGGGCGCTTTAGGCCGACCGCTCCAGGAACTTACGGATTTCCCCTGTAAACGCGGCCCCATACCGAGCCAGCTTGGCCTGCCCCACGCCGGGTATTTGTGCGAATTGCGTCAGGTCTTTGGGTTGCAACTCCGCCATGCGGCGCAAACTGGCGTCGTGAAAAATCACATAAGGCGGCAGTTTGTGGGTGTCGGCCAGTTGTTTGCGCAAGCCACGCAATGCCTCGAACAGCGTTGCCTCGCCGGGAGTTTGCATCTCGGCGGCTGTGCCTCGCCGGCGCTTATTCGTCTTCACGCGCGCCGGGGGTGTCGCGAATTTAAGTTCACGTTGACCGCGCAGCACTTCCCAGCTTCGGTCATTGAGCCGCAGTACCGGAAAACCGTCTTGGGTCTCGTCGAGCACGCCCTGATTCAGCAAGGCGCGCGTCAGCAGTCGCCATTCCTCTAATGTGCGCTGCTTGCCGATGCCGTAGACGCTCAAGGAATCGTGGCCCCGGCTGCGTACCTTTTCAGTGTCGGCGCCGCGCAGCACTTCGATGATGTGGGCGGCGCCAAAATGTTCGCGCCGTTGCGCCAGCCGCGCGATGCACGACAAAAACTGGCGCGCTTCCAGCGTCCAGTCTTGGATCGGCATCGGGTCCAGGCAATTGTCACAGGCGCCGCACGGCGGTTCGTACACCTCGCCGAAATAACGCAGTTGCACGACGCGCCGGCACTCCGCGCTTTCGGCGTAGTCCAGCACCTGGCGCAGCTGCTGGCGCGCCAGCCGCTGCTCCTGCTCCAGCGCATCACCGGTGAGCGGATCCACTTTCTGCTGGATCAGGAATTCCGCGGTGCGGATGTCGCCGAGGCCAAAATAGAGGAGGCAGCGCGCGGGGTCGCCGTCACGCCCGGCGCGCCCGGCCTCCTGGTAATAGCCTTCGAGGGTCTTGGGCAGATCGAAATGCACCACCCAGCGCACGTCGGGCTTGTTGATGCCCATGCCGAACGCGACCGTGGCGACCATCACCTGCGCATCGTCGCGGATGAACGCGTTCTGGTTGTCGCGGCGCGTGTCGGCATCCAGACCCGCGTGATACGGCAGTGCGCGCACGCCGTCGGCGCTCAGCCGCGCCGCCAGTTCGTCCACCCGCCGGCGCGACAGGCAATACACAATCCCGGAGTCGCCGCTTTTGCATTCCTTGAACAGCTCGTCATAGCTGCGCGGGTTTTTTGGCCGCACCGCGTAAAACAGATTCGGCCGGTTGAAGCTGGCGATGTGAATTGCCGGTTCGTGCAGCGCCAATTGCGTGACGATGTCTTGTCGCACGCGCTGCGTCGCGGTGGCGGTAAAGCCCCACATCGGGGTTTGCGCAAAGCGCGACCGCAGCGTCTTGAGCTGCCGGTAATCGGGCCGGAAATCATGGCCCCATTCGGATACGCAATGCGCCTCGTCAATCACAAACGCGCAGACCTTGAGGCGCGGCAGCAATCCGTCGAGAAATTCCGGCAGCAACAAGCGCTCGGGCGCGACATACAGCAACTGATACTCGCCGTGCAGAAGATCTTTGCGACGCGAAGCCGACTCCGCGGCGGTCAGCGAAGAATTAAGAAACGTCGCGCGGATGCCGTTGTCCGCCAGCAGACGCACCTGGTCCTGCATCAGCGCAATCAGCGGGGATACGACCACGGTCAGCCCTTCGCGCAACAGCGCCGGCAACTGAAAGCACAGCGACTTGCCACCGCCGGTGGGCATGATCGCAAGCCCATCGCGCCCCGCTAGCGTGTCGCGCACCACCGCTTCCTGCCCGGGACGGAACGCGTCGTAGCCGAAATGTTTCTTCAGTGCTTTGTGCAGATCAGGCATGTGAAATTGTGCCACCCGTCAGCCTCAAATTGCGCACGACTTGTCGGCGGCAATTTTTGGACTGATCCCGGGCACGCAAAGAGTGCATCGGTGGCGCGGCGGCGACACGGCGTTTGCGAAGCAAGGGGTGCGGGAGCCGCCGCATGGCCCGCTCGACACTCAACCTCGCTTCGCGACTCTCTGGCTCGCGGGCCACCCGCTTGCGATGAAATTTGGCCGATAGAGCCTGATTTGCGAAAACCGGCGGTACACTTTTAGTACCACTCAATTCTGCTGCAAGGTCTCAGACGGCCTGAAATGGCTCCAAGCGGGTAACCCCCAGAGTCTAATAATTCACATGAATATCCACAGCTAAGTTACTGTTTATTTTGAATTAGCATTAACTGTATAAATACTTCATAAGCCCTTGTTCGGACAGGGTTTTTGTGTTGCGTAGTGTTAATTTGTGGAGTAAAGTGGAGTTTAATGGAGTGAGATTGAGGCGCGAGGTATCCACAGCGCCTCAAGCAGGAGAAGAAAAAAATGTTTGCTGGGTCGTATCCGCTGACGATAGACGACAAGGGACGCATGGCGATCCCGGCGCGCTTTCGTGCGCAGATCACCGAGCAGTTCAGCTCGCAGCTTTTCATCACGCGCTCACATCATCCCTGCCTGGAGATTTATCCCGCACCGGCTTTTCACGCGGTGGCTGCGCAGATCAAGACCATGGACGACCGCCCCAAGGCCGACTTGCTCAACCGCATTTTCATCGGCAGTGCCGTCGAGACCGAGATGGACAAGCAGGGCCGCGTGCTGCTGCCGCCACTGCTGCGCAAACTGGCGCGGCTCAACACCGACGCCATGCTGGTGGGGCAGATCGACCGATTCGATATCTGGGCCGAAGACCTCTGGAACCAGAAATTCGGCGAGGGCAGCGATGCCGCCGACCTGGCCGCCGCGTTTGCTGTGCTCAAGCGGTGATGGCCAGTGTCCGCACTGGCCCTCCCTGCCTTTTTCGACTCCGGGCCTGACGCCGCAGTGACCCTCCACCAGCCGGTGATGCTCCAGGAATCACTCGCTGGCCTTCGCGTCACCCGCAACGGCATTTACGTTGATGCGACGTTCGGCCGTGGCGGCCATAGCGGTGCGATTCTCGCCGCGCTCGGCGACAGCGGCGCCTTGCATGCGTTTGACCAGGATCCCGATGCCTGCGCCCACGCCTTTCGCGAGTTTGCGCGCCACACAAATTTTCGCATTCATTCCAGCAATTTTTCGGCTATTGCTGAAATTGCCAAAAAAGAGTCTATTTTCGGCAAAATTGACGGTATCTTCTTTGATCTTGGCGTATCTTCGCCGCAATTAGACGACGCAGAAAGAGGCTTTTCGTTCTCCAACGACGGCCCGCTGGACATGCGCATGAACCCGCGCGAGGGCGAATCGGCCGCGCAATGGCTGGCGCGCGCATCGGCCGCTGACATCGCCGACGTCTTATGGACTTATGGCGAGGAGCGCGCCTCGCGGCGCATCGCCACCGCGCTTGTAGCTGCGCGCGAACAAGCACCGATCACGCGTACCGCGCAGTTGGCGCAGATCCTGCTCGACGTGCATCGCGGACCGCGTCAGAAAATCCACCCGGCGACGCGCAGTTTTCAGGCGATCCGCATTCACATCAATCGTGAACTGCAGAATCTGGAATCGGCGTTGGTCCAGGCGCTAGAGGTTTTGGCGCCCGGCGGCCGGCTGGCGGTTTTGAGCTTTCATTCGCTCGAAGACCGCCTGGTCAAGCGCTTCATCCGCGCGGCACAAGCCGCCGGCACGCTGAAGAAAATCAGCCGCGAGTTTCCCGGCGACGCCGAAACCGCGGTGAATCCGCGCGCCAGAAGCGCGGTATTGCGCGTGGCGGAAAAATCATGAATCGCCGTCTGCCTTTGACGACGCTGGCGGTGCTGGGGGCGCTGGTGCTTGGCGGCGCGCTTTGGGTGGTGGACAACAAGCAGACGCATCGCCGGCTGACCCATCAATACGACCAGTTGCGCGCGCAACAGCTGGTGCTTGATCAGGAATGGGCGCAACTACAGCTTGAAGAAGCGGCGCTGGCCAGCCACGTGCGTGTAGAGCGCGCCGCGCGCGAGCGCTGGGGCATGATTGAACCGGCACTGCCGGTGATTGTTTCCACGGTGCCCACGCCATGAGCGCCGTCGAGCGGTTGATCGCCCGGGAGGTGGCGCCCTGGCGGCGCTACATGGTGCTGTCGTTGATGGGCCTGTGCGCGGGCGCGGTGTTGGTGCGTGCATTCGAGCTGCAAGTGGTCGAGCGCGATTTCCTGACTCGCGAAGGCGCCAAGCGCGCGTTGCGTACGGTGACGGTGCCGGCGCTGCGCGGTGCGGTGCGCGACCGCAGAGGCGAGCCGCTGGCGCTGTCGGCGCCGGTGGATTCGCTGTGGACGATTCCGTCGGAGCTGCTGGCGGCGCCGGACTACCTCCTGCCGCTGGCCAAAGTGCTGGGAGTGCCGCGCACCGAATTAAAGAAATATCTGGATCAGCGCAAAGACCGTCAGTTTGTTTATCTGCCCGAAGCGCGGCAGATCGACCCGGATCAGGCCAGGCACATTCTGGCCTTGAAGGCGCCCGGCGTATTTTCCCAGCGCGAGTACCGGCGGTTTTATCCCGCCGGAGAAATCGCCGCTCACCTGGTGGGTTTTTGCGATATCGACGGCCGCGGCGTCGAAGGCCTGGAAGCCGCACAGAACCACGCGCTTTCTGGAAAAGCCGGTGCGCGCCACGTGGTGCGCGACCGTCAGGGCCGGGTGATCGAAGAATCCGCCGATGTCGAGCCCGCGCAGCCGGGGCAGGACTTGATGTTGTCCATGGATCTGCGGCTGCAGTATCTGGCCTATCGCGAGCTGAAAGCAGCCGTCGCCGAAAATCGCGCCAAGGGCGGCTTGATCGTGGTGGCCGACAGCCACACCGGCGAAATCCTCGCCATGGCCAGCCAGCCCGGTTACAACCCGAATCGCTCGGACGAGCGTCAGCCGGGCCGCATGCGCAATCGTGCGGTGGTGGATGTGTTCGAGCCGGGCTCGACGGTAAAGCCCTTGTTGGTCGCCGAGGCGCTGGAGTCGGGGATCTACCGCGCCGAGACTCGCATCGACACCGGCAACGGTGAATTCAAGGTCGCGTCATTGACTGTGCACGACTCGCATCCGCGCGGCGTGATTGATCTGGGCGGCCTGCTGACGCATTCGAGCAATGTCGGTGCGGCCAAAGTGGGCCTGACGTTGGGGCCCGAGGCGGTGTGGACGGTCTACCAGAAGTTTGGTCTTGGCGATCCGGTCCACTCTGGGTTTCCCGGCGAAGCCAATGGCGTCTTTCGCAATTACGCGGAGTGGGGGCAGATCGCCACCGCGACGGCGTCGTACGGCTATGGCCTGTCGGTCAATGCGTTGCAATTGGTGCGCGCCTACGCCGCACTGGCCAATGACGGCCTGATACCGCCGCTGACGCTGGTCAAGCGCACCGAGCCGTTCACGTCCCAGCGTGCCATTCCTGCGGAAATTGCACGTGCCGTGCGCCAGCTGATGCAGGGCGTGGTGTCGGCCGAAGGCACCGCGATCAAGGCGGCAGTGCCGGGCTATCAGGTTTCTGGCAAAACCGGAACGGTGCGCAAGATTTCGAGCGGCGGCGGGTATCACGACGACCGCCACCAGGCCGTGTTCATCGGCCTGATGCCTTCGGACAATCCGCGTCTGGTCGGACTGGTGATGATCGACGAGCCGCGCAACAAGCAATATTACGGCGGGCTGGTCGCCGCGCCGGTTTTTTCCAAAGTGATGAAAGCGGCGGTGCGCCTGCTGCAGATTCCGCCATCGGATGTCGCGCCCATGTCCGACTTGCAGGCGCGCGCCGGCCCGGAGCCACGGACATGACGGCCGCGTCCACATCCAGCCATGCCCTGCCGCGCCTGCTGCAGGGTTTGCATCGGCCGCTCCGCCGGTATCGGTGACCGGGCTGGAAATGGACAGCCGCCGCATCCAGGCCGGCGACTTGTTCCTGGCCTGCCGGGGCAGCGCGCAGCACGGACTCGACTATCTGGAACAGGCCGCCGACAACGGAGCGACGGCCGTGGCCTGGGAGCCCGCGCCGGGCGTGATGCCGCCAGCTGAACTGCCGGCGGTGGCGGTTGAGCAGCTCGCGCAAAAATCCGGACACATTGCGGCGCGCTTCTTCGACGAACCGTCGCGCAGGATTTTTACCACGGGCATTACCGGCACCGACGGCAAAACCTCCACCGCGCATCTGGTCGCGCAGGCGCTCGATCGACTGGGTCTGCCCTGCGCCTACCTCGGAACGCTGGGCTACGGCCGGCTCGGGGCCCTGACGACGGCCTCGCACACCACGCCGGATGCCGTGCGCTTGCAGAGAATGCTGGCGGAAATGGTCGAGTCCGGCGTGCAGGCCGCGGCGCTGGAGGTGTCCTCGCACGCGCTCGATCAGCACCGCGTCGGCGGCATGCATTTCGACGTCGCGGTACTGACCAACATCACCCGCGACCATCTCGACTACCACGGCACGGTCGAGCGCTACGCCGCGGCCAAACGCCAGCTGTTTGAGTTTGAAGGGCTGAAGGCCCGGGTGCTGAATCGCGACGATATTTGGGGTGCGGCCTGGGGCGGGCGGTACGCGCCCCATGTCACCTTTTATGGAATCGACGGCGACAGCCCCTCGTCGGGCCGATACGTGCTTGCCGACGCGCTGCACCTTGGCCCCGATGGTATTTCGTTTGATGTTCGCAGCAGTTGGGGCGTGTGCAAGTTGCGCTCGCAATTGCTGGGGCGCTTCAACGTCTACAACCTGCTTGCGGCGCTGGCGGTATTGCTGGAAAAAGGCGTCGCATTGAAGGAGGCCGCGAACACGCTTGCAGAATCGCGCACGGTGCCGGGCCGCATCGAAGGGCTTCCGCGGGCCAAGGGCAAAGCCGCTGGTGGTGGTGGACTACGCGCACACGCCGCAGGCGCTGGAGCAAATACTGAAGGCCGCCCGCGCGCATTGCGCCGGAAAACTCTGGGTGCGTGTTCGGCTGCGGCGGCGACCGCGACCGCGGCAAACGTCCGCTGATGGGCGCGGCCGCGATACAGAATGCGGATGAGGTCATCGTCACCGACGACAACCCCCGCAGCGAAAACCCGGACGCGATAGTCAAAGAAATTCTCGCCGGCTGCTGACACTCGTGTGATTCATGATCGTGCCGAGGCCATCCGCACGGCCGTGCGTGAGGCGGCCGCCGACGACGTGGTGGTGATCGCCGGCAAGGGCCACGAGAACTACCAGATCTACGGCCGTGATGTGCGCGCGTTCAGTGACCGCGAATTCGCCCGACAGCTGGTTGGGGCGCCGGAGTGATGGAGACAATGATCTCGCTCGCCCGCCGTCTCAACGCCCGTCATGTCGGGGCCGACGCGCCCTTCACGCGCGTGTGCAGCGACACGCGCCAGCTGGCCGCCGGTGACTTGTTCGTCGCGCTCAAGGGCGAGCGCTTCGACGGACATGAGTTTGTCGCGCGCGCGGGCGCCTGCGGCGCCGCACGGCGCGCTGGTGTCGCACGCGCAGGATTGCGCGCTGCCGCAAGTGGTGGTCGAGGACACGTTGCAGGGCTTGCAGGATTACGCCCGCCGCTGGCGCGCCGATTTCGATTTGCCGGTGATCGGCGTCACCGGCAGCAACGGCAAGACCACGACCAAGCAGATGCTCGCGTCAATCCTCGCAGGCGCGCGGGCCGGTGCTGGCGACGGAGGGCAACCTGAACAACCACATCGGCGTGCCGCTGACGCTGCTCGGGCTGCGCGAGGAACATCGCACCGCGGTGATCGAGATGGGCGCCAACCACCCTGGCGAGATCGCGCGGCTGGCCGAGATTGCGCGCCCGCAGATCGGCGTCGTCACGCAGGCCGGCGACGCGCACCTCGAAGGCTTCGGTTCGCGCGAGGGCGTGGCCGGCCAAGGGTGAATTGTTCGCGGCCTCGGCCGCACGGGCGTCGCGGTGATCAATGACGACGACGCCTACGCGCCGCTGTGGAGTCGATCGCCGGGGAGGCGGTTCAGATCACCTTCGGCCTGACCGAACGCGCGGACGTGCTCGGCGCTGAATATCGGTGCCGACGGCGCGAACGCGGGCACGCATTTCCTGCTGCGCACGCCGGAGGGCCGCGCCGACGTCCGGCTGCCGCTGACCGGGCGTCACAACGTCAGCAACGCGCTGGCCGCCGCGGCATGCGCGGTAGCCCTCGGCCTGGAGCTCAATGACATTGCCGCCGGCCTGGGCCGGATGCTGCCGGCGTCGGGACGCCTGTCGTGGAAGGCAATCCCCGGAGGTGCGCACGTGCTCGACGACACCTACAACGCCAATCCGACATCGCTGCGCGCGGCGCTGGATGTGCTCAGGCCTGCCCCGGCCGCCGCATTCTGGTGCTCGGTGACATGGGTGAGCTGGGTGCTGATGCCGAACGCCTGCATCGCGAAGCCGGCGCCGCCGCGCGCGAGGCTCGGCATCGACGCCTTGTACGCCCCGGGGCATTGAGCCGGCAGGCCGTCGCCGGATTTGGTTCCGGCGCAAAGCATTTTCCGGACGCACAAGCGCTGACGGACGCGCTGGTGCCCGTGCTGGATGGAAAAACGTTCGTGCTGGTGAAGGGCTCGCGCTCATCGCGCATGGAGCGCGTGGTCGCGGCGCTGACCGGGCAAACCTCCCAGGAGACGCATTAAATGCTGTACCCGCTTGCCCAATACCTGCAGGACTTCGACGGCGCCTTTCGCGTTTTCAAGTACCTGACCTTCCGCGCCATTCTCGGCATCCTCACCGCGCTCGTGTTCTGTTTCGTGTTCGGGCCGTGGATGATCGACCGCCTGTACCGGTTCAAGTTCGGCCAGGTGGTGCGCGACGACGGACCGCAGACCCACCTGAAGAAGACCGGCACGCCGACCATGGGCGGCGCGCTGATCCTCGTGGCGATCACGGTCTCGACGCTGTTGTGGGCCGACCTCACCAACCGCTTCGTCTGGTTCGCGCTGCTGGTGACGCTGGCGTTTGGCGCCGTCGGCTTCGCCGACGACTACATGAAGATCAAGTACCGCTCGTCCAAGGGACTGTCGGCGCGGCAGAAATATTTCTGGCTGTCGCTGGCCGGCTTTGCGACGGCGCTCGCGATTCAGGTGACCGCCCGTACGCCGATCGAAACATCACTGATCGTGCCGTTCCTCAAGGACGTCGTGATTCCGCTGGGCTGGTTCTTCATTCCATGGACTTACCTGGTGATCGTCGGCAGCTCGCAACGCGGTGAATCTCACCGACGGTCTCGATGGCCTGGCGATCATGCCGACCGTGCTGGTGGCCTCGGCGCTGGCGGTATTCGCCTATGCCAGCGGCAACGTCAAGATCGCCGGCTACCTCGGCATTCCGTACATCGCCGGCGTCGGCGAGATCGCGATCTTCTGCACGGCGATCGCCGGCGCCGGTCTGGGCTTTCTGTGGTTCAACGCCTACCCGGCGCAGGTGTTCATGGGCGATGTCGGCGCGCTGGCGCTGGGCGCCGCGCTGGGCGTCGTCGCGGTGCTGGTGCGCCAGGAAATCGTGCTGGCGATCATGGGCGGCGTGTTCGTCGCCGAAACCGTCTCGGTGGCGATGCAGGTCCTGTATTTCAAGTGGAGCGGCGGCAAACGCATCTTCCGCATGGCGCCGCTGCATCATCACTACGAACTCAAGGGCTGGCCTGAACCGAAAATCATCGTGCGCTTCTGGATCGTGACGCTGATCCTGGTGCTGATCGGCCTGGCGACGTTGAAGATCCGATGAAAAACCAGCGCGCGCTCGTCATCGGGCTTGGCAAGACCGGCGCCTCGGCCGTGCGCTTTCTGCTCAGCGAAGGCGCGCAGGTTGCCGTCACCGACACCCGCGCTGATCCGCCGGGGCTGGCGGAGATTCGGCACCTCGCCGACGTTGAATTGCGCCTGGGTGGATTTTCATCGAGCGCCCAGACGCCCAAGCTGGCGGTGCTGTCGCCCGGGGTATCCCCGCAAGAACCGTTCGTGCGCGAGCTCATGTCCGCCCGCGTGGATGTGGTGGGCGACATCGAATTGTTCGCGCGCAAGGCGCTGGCGCCGGTGATCGGCATCACCGGCGCCAACGGCAAAAGCACGGTGACCACACTGGTGGGCGAAATGGCCAAAGCCGCCGGTCTGCGAGTGCAGTCGGAGGCAATCTGGGCAGGCCGGCGCTGGATCTGCTTGATGAAACGGCACAGTTGTACGTGCTGGAGCTGTCGAGTTTCCAGCTCGAAACGGCGCGCAGCTTGCGCTGCAAGGCGGCCACGGTCCTGAACCTTAGCGAGGATCACCTGGACCGTCACGGCAGTTTCGATGCCTATGCCGCGGCCAAGGCGCGCATCTATACCGGATGCGAGACCGCCGTGGTCAACCGTGACGATGCCGCCGTGATGAAGTGGGCGCCGAAAAATTCGGTCAGTTTTGGACTGGCCGCGCCCTCGGTTGGTCAATACGGTTTGATTGAAGAGGGAGGCGAATCGTGGCTGGCGCGCGGACCGCAAAAGCTGCTCAAGGTTTCCGACTTGAAGATTGCCGGCTTGCACAATGCGGCCAACGCGCTCGCCGCGCTGGCGCTGGCGGACGCCGCCGGACTGCCGCGCGATGCGGCACGTGCGACGTTGAGAACGTTTACCGGTCTGCGGCACCGCTGCGAGTGGGTGGCCGATATCGATGGCGTGCGCTGGTTCAACGATTCCAAGGGCACCAACGTCGGTGCGACGCTGGCGGCGTTGAACGGCCTGCAGGGGCCGATCGTCTGGCTCGGGGGCGGTCAGGGCAAGGGTCAAGATTTTGCGCCGCTGCGCGCGCCACTCGCGGCAAGGGCCGCGCCGCGATTGTCTACGGCGAGGACGCCGCGAAATTGGAAATCGCATTGAAAGATGCGCTGCCGATGCATCGCGAAAACGATCTGGCAGCGACCGTGCAGCGGGCGCGGCGTGCTCGCGCAACCGGGCGACCGGTATTGCTGTCGCCGGCCTGCGCCAGTCTCGATCAGTTCAGGAACTACGAGGAGCGTGGCGAGCGTTTTTGTGAGTACGTGCGGAGTTGCCGCGCCGTGATCGCGATTGCCCCGGAGCGACCCGCCTATGGGCTCGATGTCGCGCTGTGCCTGGCGCTGGCGGCACTGCTTGGCTGGGGCTTGATCATGGTCGCATCCGCGTCGGTGGCCGTCGCGGAAAAAGCCAGCGGCCTTCCCTTGCACCTGTTTTTCAAGCAATTCACCTATGCGGCGTTTGCGCTGGGGCTGTCGTCGCTTATTTTCGCGGTGCCAATGAAGACCTGGGAGCAAAGCGGGCATGGACTGCTGTTGTTCGCATTTTTCATGCTGCTGGTGGTGTTGGTGCCGGGCATCGGCATCAATGTCAACGGCGCGCGGCGCTGGATCGACCTGATGGCATTCCGCATGCAGGCCTCGGAGCCGGCGCGGCTGGCGCTGCTGATCTACCTTGCGGGCTACATCGTGCGCCAGCAGCCGGAGCTGCAGAACAGTTTTCGCGGATTGCTGCGGCCTTTGGGTTTGCTGGCGGCGCGGCAGTGCTGTTGCTGGTTGAGCCGGATTTCGGCGCCACCGCGATCCTGCTGGCCGTCGCCCTGCTGATGCTGTTCCTCGGCGGCGCACGGCTGCTGCATCTGGGCGCGCTGACAGTGCGCCGCCATTGGCGCTGGCGCGTGCTGATCATGACTGCGGCCTACCGGCTGCGGCGCGCTGATGTCGTTCACCGACCCCTGGGCGGACATCGAGAACAGCGGCTGGCAGCTGGCGCAGTCGCTGATCGCCGTCGGTCGCGGCGAGTGGACCGGCGTCGGCCTCGGCAACAGCGTGCAGAAGCTGCTGTACCTGCCGGAGACGCACACCGATTTCATCTTCGCGATTCTGTGCCGAGGAATTTGGCCTGCTGGGCATCGCGGCGCTGCTGGCGCTGTTCGGCGTTGTTGTGTGGCGCGGCTTTGCCGTCGGCTCGCACGCGCGGAACAACGGCAGCAGAACTTCTCTGCCTATCTGTGCTACGGCCTGACCGCCTGGATCGGGCTGCAGGCGCTGATCAACATGGCGGTCAACATGGGCCTGCTGCCGACCAAGGGCCTGACCTTGCCGCTGATTAGCTACGGCGGCTCCAGCTTGTTCACGGTCTGCGCTGATGCTGCGCGCTGATGCTGCGCGTCGACCATGAGAACCGCCTCGAGCAAAGCGAGCTCGCCAGCCGGAGGGATCAAGTCGTGAAGACCCTCATGTTGCGCGGGCGGCACCGGTGGCCATGTCTTCCCGGCCTTGGCGGTCGCTCATGAATTACGCCAGCGCGGGCACGAGGTCGTGTGGATGGGCGCGCCGGACAGCTTCGAATCGCGCATCGTGCCCTTGCACGGCATCACGATGGAATTCGTCCGCGTGTCGGCGCTGCGCGGCAAGGGACTCCTTAAGTTGCTGATGGCGCCGCTGTTGTTATTGCGCGCGCGTGACGGATGCCGTGGCGCGTCCTGCGCCGGCAAAAACCCGACGTTGTGCTGGGCATGGGCGGGTTTGCCGCCGGTCCCGGCGGTCTCGCCGCCTGGATGCTGTTAAAGCCGCTGGTGATTCACGAGCAGAACGCCGTGGCCGGACTCACCAACCGTTGTCTCGCGCATCTGGCGCGCTACGTGCTGCGAGGCATTCCCGGCTACCTTTTCTGATCAGCTGGGCGTCACCGTCGGCAATCCGGTGAGCGACAGCGGTGGCGCTGATCCCGGTTCCGGCACAACGCTTTTCCGGGCGCAGTGGGCGGACGAAGGTGCTGGTGATTGGCGGCAGCCAGGGCGCCAAGGCGCTCAACGAGCGCATGCCGGAGGCCTTGCGCCTGATGCCGGAATCACGTCGCCCGCAGGTGCGGCATCAGGCCGGGCGCACCCTCGACATCGCGCAAGACGCCTATGCGCAGGCTGGCGTGGTCGCGGAGGTCTCCTCATTCATCGACGACATGGCGGCGGCCTATGCCTGGGCCGATCTGGTGGTGTGCCGCGCCGGCGCATCGACCATCGCCGAGCTGGCCGCGGCGGGCTGCGCCTCGTTGCTGGTGCCGTTCCCGGCCGCGGTCGATGACCACCAGACCCGCAACGGCGAATACCTGGTACGCGCGGGTGCCGCCGTGCTGATTCAGGAGTGCGACCTCAGCGCTGCGCGTCTGGCGCAGGCACTCGACGGGTTGCTGGAAGGCCGTGAAAAACTCCTGACCATGGCCGAGGCAGCGCGATCAGCCGACCTGGCCGCAGGCGACGCAATCCATCGTGCAGTATCTCGAAGAAGCGGGGGTTGCATGATGCAATCACGCCGTTTCACTGACACGCCGATGCGCCGGGTGCGCCGCATCCACATGATCGGCATCGGTGGTTCCGGCATGGCGGGCATCGCCGAGGTGCTGCTGAACCTCGGCTATGCCGTCAGCGGTTCTGACCTCAAGGACAGCGCGGCCACGCAGCGCTTGAAGAAACTCGGTGCGCGCATCCGCTCGGGTCACGTCGCCAAATCGCGGAGGGTGCGGACGTGGTCGTCATTTCCTCGGCGGTCAAGGCCGACAATCCTGAGGTGGTGCGCGCGCACGCAAAGCGCATTCCGGTGGTGCGCCGCGCCGAGATGCTCGCGGAGTTGATGCGCTTTCGCTACGGCATCGCCATCGCCGGCACGCACGGCAAGACCACCACCACCAGCCTGGTCGCCAGCGTGCTTGCGCAAGGCCGGGCTTGATCCGACGTTCGTGGTCGGCGGCAAGCTCAAGGCGGCCGGTACCCATGCCCGACTCGGCCGCGGTCATATCTGGTCGCTGAAGCCGACGAGAGCGACGCCTCGTTCCTGCTCCTGACGCCGATGATTTCAGTGGTCACCAACATCGACGCCGACCATCTGGAAACTTACGGCGGCGATTTCGCCAAGCTGCGAGGCCGCCTTCATCGAATTTATCCATCGCCTGCCGTTCTACGGCCTGGCTGTGCTGTGCCACGACGACCCGGTGATCCGCGAATTATTGCCAGACATCGGCCGCCCGGTGCTCACGTATGGGCTGGAACCCGGCGCCGATCTGCGCGCGGTGGACATCCGACCCCAGGGTGCCGGCGTGCGCTTCGCGGTGCAATGGACGAAAGGCCGAGCGCCAGGAATTCCATCTCAACCTGCCGGGCCGCCACAACGTGCAGAACGCCCTGGCGGCGATCGCGATTGCGCGCGAACTCGGCGTCAAGGCCGGCGCGATCCGCAAGGCGCTTTCGGATTTCGCCGGCGTGGGCCGGCGTATGCGAGTCTCACGGCGTGTTGGATGTAGCGGGTAAACGCGTCCTGCTGATCGACGACTACGGCCACCATCCACGCGAGATCGCGGCGACGTTCAGTGCCGTTCGCGAGGCGTATCCGAAGCGCCGCCTGGTGGTGGCATTTCAGCCGCATCGCTACACCCGCACGCAACAATCTATTTGAAGACTTCTGCGCCGTACTGTCGACGGCGGACGCGCTGTTGCTGACCGAGGTCTATTCGGCCGGCGAGGCGGCCATTGCCGGCGCTGACGGCCAGACGTTGGCGCGCGCCGTGCGCAGCCCGAGCGGACAGGCCGCCGGTTTTGTGAAATATGTCGGCGACCTGCCCGATGCGATCTGTTCCGTGCTCCGAGAGGGTGATCTGTTGTTGACCCTTGGCGCCGGCGACATCGGCAGTCTGCCGGGCGAACTGGTCGGTTTGCACCGGAGCGCCTCATGAAGCCACGGCGCGGCGTGCTGCGACACAACGAACCGATGGCCGCACACACCAGTTGGCGGGTCGGCGGTCAGGCCGAGGTTTACTTCGAGCCGGCGGACCGTGAAGACCTGATTGCCTTCGTCAAATCCTTGCCGCACGAGCGAGCCGTGTTCTGGCTGGGCCTTGGCAGCAATCTGCTGGTGCGCGACGGAGGCATCCGCGGCACCGTCATTGCGTTGCACGGCGCGCTGGACGAATTGACGCTCGAAACGGCCGGAACGATCCGTGCCGAGGCCGGCGTGCATTGCGCACGGCTGGCGAAATTCGCCCAGCAGGAAAGACGCGCAGGGCTGGGCTTCATGGCGGGCATTCCCGGCACCGTCGGTGGTGCGCTGGCGATGAACGCCGGCGCCTGGGGTGGCGAAACCTGGGCGGTGGTCGCGGAAGCAGAAGCGTTGTTCCGTGACGGCCGCAGCGAGTGGCTGAAGCCCGGAGTGTTTGGAGTGGCCTATCGCCATGTCGATCCGCCCACGGGATTCTGCGGCTTTCTGGCGGCACGTTTTAACGTGACGCCAGATCTCGACGGCGCGCACGAGCGTTACACCAAGGAATCGCTGGCGCGTCGCAAGGCTTCGCAGCCCGTGGGCAAGCCCAGTGCCGGCAGCACTTTTCGCAATCCGCCGGGCGACCACGCGGCGCGGCTGATCGAGGCCTGTGGCCTCAAGGGGCTGCGCATCGGCGGTGCCGAGGTTTCCACCCTGCATGCCAACTTCATCCTCACCGACGCTGGCGCGAAGGCGGCAGATGTCGAAGCGCTGATCGAAAAGATCCGCAAAACCGTCAAGGAAAAAACCGGCGTGGACTTGATGCCGGAAATAAAAATTGTAGGTGACCCCCCATGAAACCGCGCGTGAGAGACCCTCGAAATTTCGGCCGCGTCGCCGTGCTGATGGGCGGCTGGTCCGCCGAACGCCAGGTGTCGCTATGGAGCGGCGAGGCGGTGCTGGCCGCGCTGCGCAAGCGTCATGTAGATGCGCACGGCGTGGATGCGTCGCGCGACAGCGTTCTGGGTCTGCGCGCGCAAGGTTTCGAGCGTGCGTTCATCGTGCTGCATGGCGGCGCGGGTGAAGACGGCACCGTTCAAGCCGCGCTCGAGCTGCAAGGCATTCCGTATACCGGGTCTGGTGTTGCGGGCTCGGCCGTGAAGATGAACAAGGTTACTGCCAAGCGCATTTGGCTGGCGGAGAAATTGCCAACGGCCGCGTTCGCTGAGATTGACAGCGAAGCCGACGCCGGCGCGGCGGCGAAGAAGTTTCGTTTTCCGTTCGTGATCAAGCCGACGGCGGAGGGCTCGAGCGTCGGCGTGACGATCGTGAAGAAGCCCGCGCAGGTCGCCGGGGCGTTTCGACTGGCGCGTGGCGAGGGCCGATCGGTGATGGCCGAGCGCTTCATCAAGGGCGCCGAAGTGACAGTGTCCATCCTCGATGGCCGTGCGCTGCCCTCGGTGCGCATTGAACCAAAAGATGAGTTTTACGACTTCCACGCCAAGTACATATCAAACGACACCAAATATCACTGTCCATCGGGATTACCCAAGGCAAGGGAGAAAAAACTAGGTGAGTTGGCCCTTCGAGCGTTTGCTCTGGTCGGCGCCAGCGGCTGGGGCCGAGTGGATTTCATCGTAGAAAAGTCCGGCAAGCCATGGCTGTTGGAGCTCAACACCATCCCCGGCATGACTTCGCACTCGCTGTTTCCGATGGCGGCAAAGGCGGCAGGCTATTCGTTCGATGAATTGTGCTGGGCGATTCTCGAAAGCTCGATGCCCGAGAAGGCGCCATGAGCACGGTCATGACTGAAAATCGCTCAAGTGGGATGACGCCTCTGCTGCGCGCGCTGGGCGGTTTGCTGGCGGCGGTGGTCTGCCTTGCCGCGCTGTTGCCACTGTTTGAGGATTCGGGCGCGCTCCCTGGGGTGACGAAACTCGAAATCGCTGGCGAGTTCAAACACCTGGACCCGGTACAGATCCGTACGCATCTGCAGCCCGAAGTGATGGGATCGTTATGGTCGCTGAACCTGGATGCGGTACGCGCCGCCGCCGAACGACTGCCGTGGGTGGCGCAGGCTCGGGTCGAGCGCCTGTGGCCCGACGGTGTGCGCGTGAGCGTTCGTGAACACATTCCGTACGCCCGCTGGGGCGAGCGGGCCCTGCTTGCGGGCAGCGGCACGGTTTTCACACCCACCGAAAAAATCCTGCTGGTGGGGTTGCCGCAACTTGCGGGCCCCTCAGGCCAGCACGAGCGGGTGCTGCAGACATTCCGCGATCTGTCGGCGCAGATCGGAGCGAGCGATTTTATCCCCGTGTCATTGAAGCTCGATGAGCGCGGCGCATGGACTGCCTACACCCGCGCAGGAGTCGAACTGCGCCTGGGACGCGGCGATCCGCTGTCAAAAACTGCTTTGATCAACGGCGCCGTGGCGCCGTCCTTGGGCGCCCGCTTGGCGCAGATCAATTACGTGGATCTTCGCTACACCAATGGATTTGCCGTGGGTTGGCGTGCACTGCGCGACAACGACCAGCCAGGAATGGCCGGGCCGGGGGGTGCTGGAACCACAGAAGTATCGCCACGGATGGCTGAGCAAAGCCATCAAGGAGAAATGCAATGACTCGAAAACCCGCGAAGGAATTGATTGTCGGCCTCGACATCGGCACGTCGAAGGTGGTGGCGCTGGTGGGGGATGTCACGCCGGATGGCCGGCTCGAGGTCATCGGCTTTGGCCAGCACCCGTCGCGCGGCATGAGCCGCGGCGTGGTGGTCAACATCGAGGCGACCACCAAATCGATCAGCCGCGCGGTCGAGGACGCCGAGTGATGGCCAACTGCCGCATCCAGTCGGTGTTTGTCGGCATTTCCGGCGCACACATCAAGAGTTTCAACTCCCAGGGCATCGTCGGCATGCGCGGCAAGGAGGTCACCACGGTGGATGTCGAGCGCGTGATCGACGCGGCGCGCGCCATCGCGATTCCGACCGACCAGAAGGTATTGCACGTGGTGCCGCAGGAATTCGCGGTCGACGGCCAGGAAGGCATCCCCGAGCCGGTCGGCATGTCCGGCGTGCGCCTTGAGGCGCAGGGTGCACATGGTCACCGGTTCCGCGGCTGCGACGCAGAACATCCAGCGCTGCATCGAGGGCTGTGGCCTGCGCGTGGACAAGCTGATCCTGCAGCAGCTGGCGTCGAGTTACGCGGTGCTGCAGCCCGACGAGCGCGATCTGGGCATCTGCCTGGTCGACATCGGCGGCGGCACCAGCGACATCGCGGTGTTCAAGGGCGGCTCGATCCGCCATACCGCGGTGGTGCCGATTGCCGGCAACCAGGTGACCAACGACGTCGCGGTGGTGTTCCGCACGCCGCCGCAGAGCGCCGAGGAAATCAAGCTCAAGCACGGCTGCGCGCTGCCGCAGATGGTCCAGCCCGATGAGCAGATCGAGGTGCCCAGCGTCGGCGGACAGGCGCCGCGCAAGCTCTAGCGCC
Source organism: uncultured Gammaproteobacteria bacterium (assembly GCA_963807375.1). Classification (GTDB taxonomy): domain Bacteria; phylum Pseudomonadota; class Gammaproteobacteria; order Nevskiales; family Nevskiaceae; genus JACPFV01. The sequence continues at coordinate 73,884 of CAWEBP010000003.1, read as the reverse complement.
AGGAACTGGCGCGAGGTAATCCGTGCGCGCTACGAAGAACTGTTCCGGCTCATCCGCAAGGAGCTGCACCGCAGCGATTTTTACGAAGTCATCGCCGGCGGTGTGGTGCTTACCGGCGGCAGCTCGAAGATGGCGGGCGTGATTGAGCTGGCCGAAGAAGTGTTCGAGTTGCCGGTGCGCCTCGGCGTGCCGCAGAGCGTTACGGGGTTCAGCGAAGTGGCCGGCAACCCGGTGTATTGCCACCGCCGTCGGCCTGCTGCTGTACGGCAGACAACATCACAGCCGGCCGTCGCAACGTCCGGCGGGGCTGGAAGCGCTGTTCGAACGCTTGCAGCAATGGTTCAAGGGAAGTTTCTAGTTTCAGGTTTCGTTTTGGTATTCCGATCACAACGCACAGGAGGATTTTATGGGTCGCGCAGACAATGAAGTGTTTCAGATGGTGGAGCCCGAAACGGGCAGGGCGATCATCCGCGTCATCGGTATTGGCGGCGGTGGTTGCAACACCGTCAACCAGATGGTGCAGTCGGGTATCGAGGGCGTCGAATTCATCTGCGCCAACACCGACCGTCAGCATCTCGAGCGCTGCTCCACCAACCAGATGTTGCCGTTGGGCACCAAGATCACGCGCGGGCTCGGCGCTGGCTCCAAGCCGGATGTCGGCCGGCAGTCGGCACTGGAAGATCGTGAGCGCATCCGCGAGATGATCGAGGGCACCGACCTGCTGTTCGTCACCGCCGGCATGGGTGGCGGCACCGGCACCGGCGCCACGCCGGTCATCGCCGAAATCGCCAAGGAGCTGGGCATTCTCACCGTGGCGGTGGTGACCAAGCCGTTCATGTTCGAAGGCAAAAAGCGCATGAAGGCGGCGATGGAAGGCATCGAGCAGCTGGAAAAAAGCGTCGACTCGCTGATCCTGATCCCGAACCAGAAGCTGGTGCTGGTGCTGGGTGAGGACGCGACGATGCAGGACTGCTTCAAGGCGGCCAACGATGTGCTTCAGAACGCGGTGCACGGCATCTCCGACCTGATCACGCAGACCGGCATGGTCAACGTCGATTTCGCCGACGTGCGCACGGTGATGGAGAACCACGGCAAGGCGATGATGGGTACCGGACAGGCGTCCGGCCCGGATCGCGCCATGCAGGCCGTCGAAGCGGCGCTGTCATGCCCGCTGCTGGATGACATCGAGATGGCGAATGCGCACGGCTTGCTGGTCAATATCGCCTGCGACCACTCGCTGAAGATGAGCGAAGTCAGCCGCATCAACGACCGCGTCAACGAGATCGCCTCCGAAGACGTCGACGTGAAGTTCGGCACCTCCACCGACGCCAGCCTCAACGGCGAAATGCGCGTCACGGTGGTGGCGACCGGCCTCGGACGGCCCAGAGCGGAAGTGATGCCGGTGACAGAAGGCAAAGTCGTAGCGATGCCCAAGCCGGGTCAATCCAGCGGCTGGAGGGAGATCGTCGACAAGCCCGCCATCGCTCGTACCGAAGGTGCCCGCCACGGCCAGCCGTCCAGCCTGTCGCACCTGGTGGATGATGAGCAGATTCTCAACGTGCCGGCATTTCTGAGGGCTCAGGCGGATTAATGAAGGCTTGAATGAGTGTTTTTAAGTGCACCCGCTTAAAGCCCTGCTAAGGGCTTTTTGGCCGATCCGGCCCGGCGGGTGATACACTTTTAGTACCACTGAATTTTTCGACGGGCGGAGAAACGGGCGAAGATGCCCGTAGGCGGGCGAGGTGCCGTGAGGGGATTAATGCCCAGCTGCCGCGGTAAAAACGCCTCTGCGTGATAAACTTTCCGTCACAAATGTTGAAACAACGCACGCTGCGCGAGTCGATCCGTGTCACCGGCATCGGACTGCATTCCGGTCAAAAAGTATTCATGTCCCTGCTGCCGGCGGGGGCGGATACCGGCATCGTGTTCCGCCGCATGGACCTGACCCCCCAGGTGGAAATCCGTGCGCAGGCCGAGATTATCGGCGCCACCGAAATGGCCAGCACGCTGGTTCAGGGCAAGGTACGAGTCGCCACCATCGAGCACCTGATGTCGGCGATGGCCGGCCTCGGGATTGACAACTGCATCGTCGAGCTGTCGGCTGGCGAAGTGCCGATCATGGACGGCAGCGCCGCGCCCTTCGTGTTCCTGATTCAGTCCGCCGGCATCCAAGAGCAGAACGCGCCCAAGCGTTTTGTGCGCATCCGCCACCCGGTGCAGGTGCAGGAGGGCGACAAGTACGCGCGGCTGGAGCCCTATGAGGGCTTCCGCCTGACCTTCGGCATCGAGTTCCAGCATCCGGTGTTCAAGACCAGCCGGCAGACCGCAACGATCGATTTTTCCACGACCAACTTCGTGCGCGAAGTCAGCGCGTGCGCGCACCTTTGGCTTCATGCGCGATGTCGAAACCCTGCGCGCCAAGAATCTGGCGCTGGGCGGCAACCTCGACAACGCCGTGGTGCTCGACGAGTACCGCGTGATGAATCACGAAGGCCTGCGCTACGAGGACGAGTTCGTGCGCCACAAGATACTCGACGCCATCGGCGATCTTTACCTGATGGGCCACAGCCTGATCGGCTCCTACACGGCCTACAAGTCCGGCCATGCCCTCAACAACCAGCTGCTGCGTGCCCTGATACTCGATCCGGCTGCCTGGGAAGTGGTCACATTCCCCGACGAAGGCCATGCACCCATCGCCTACGCGCCGGGCCTGCTGGCCGCTGCCTAGGGCAACCGGGCAGACATTTCAAGCCCCCGGGTTGGCAGGGGTTTTGCGGGCGATTACACTGGATGCCCCTGATTGGAATCAGGGGCTGATGGTTGGCCGGACACGGGCTTCGATACGAGCGCAAGACTCGCCGAAACGTTGCCGAAGAAAAGTGAGAGCTTCTCCTGAGCGGTAGCGAAAACGGGTCAAGGCCGTGGCATCGGCGCAGTAAACAGTGATGTTGCCTCCTTCAATGGCGGCGACACGCACAGAGGAAGCCCAGAGGTTGGGTTCGGGGGTGTTGAGCCAGTCGCGCAATGCGCGATCAACGGTCTCAACACTTTGGAGGCGGGCAAGCAGCCCGCCAGCGGTGGTGGAGGGGTTTTGCAGCCAGTCACTCAGTGGTTTGGGGTCTTGTTGCATGACCTGACGTAGCAGTCAGCTAGGAATTGAATGGACATCATCATAGTCAGCCACAAGAAGGGCCGCACTTGGCGCGTGACGTTGACGCCGCGGCATATGCGCTCGTGGTTGCCCGCAGGACTGGCGGCACTCGCGGTGGTCAGCCTGTCGTTTTCTCTGGGCTACGGACTCAAGGCATTCGACGATCGTCTGCCCGTGGATATTCACGGACTCTGGGCGGATGAAATCCAGTCGCAGCGTCAGCAGCTTTTGGCGATGCGCGACGGTTTTGAGGACAACACCCAGGCGCTGGCTCGTCGCGTGGCCGAGTTGCACGCCCACGTCATGCGGCTTGACGCCGCGGGCGAGCGCATGACGCAGATGGCCGACCTCGACAAGGGCGAATTTGATTTCAGCCAGCCACCTCCGCTGGGTGGTCCCGAAGAGCCGGTGGCCGGCAGCGAGCCTTTTCAGCTCGAGGGCGTCTTCGCCTCGCTCGATGCCTTCGCCAACCAGTTGTCCGGACGTGAGCGCCAGATGCGTGTGCTTGAGGATCTGCTGCTCGCCAGTCGCTTGCAGAAGCAGGTCAAACCGTCCGGTTGGCCGATTGAAGGCGGTTGGATTTCCTCGGGTTACGGCATGCGCATCGATCCGTTCAGCGGTCGCCGCGCGTATCACGCCGGCGTCGATTTCGCCGCCCCGATCGGTGCCGACGTGTTGTCGGTGGCGTCCGGCATCGTCACCGATGTGGGCGAGCGCTTCGGCTACGGCATTCTGGTTGAAATCAATCACGGCAACGGTTACGTCACCCGTTATGGCCACAACAGTACCGCGCTGGTGAAAGTCGGCGACCAGGTGCGCAAGGGTCAGGCGGTCGCGCAGATCGGCTCTACGGGACGCTCGACCGGCCCCCACGTGCACTTCGAAGTGATGTTAAACGGCAAGGTCGTCAATCCCGCGCAATACATCGCCGCCGCCCGCTAACTTTCAGCGGGTGTTTCACAAGGCATAATGCGCGACGTTTTGACGCGCTACCCGTGATTTTAATGCTCAACAATTTGCTGGCGCGCCTGTTTGGCAGCCGAAACCAGCGCACGCTAAAGCGTTTTGATGCCGCCGTGCGTCGCGCGGGTGCACTCGAACCGAAGTATGCCGCGATGACCGACGCCGAACTGGCGCGGCAGACCGTCGTATTGCGCGAACGACTCGCCAAGGGCGAAAGCCTGATGCAAATCCAGACGGACGCTTTTGCCGTGGTACGCGAGGCCGGCAAGCGGGCGCTGGGCATGCGCCATTTCGACGTGCAGCTGGTCGGTGGCGCGATCCTCAACGAAGGCAAGATCGCCGAGATGAAAACCGGCGAAGGCAAGACGCTGGTTGCCACGCTCGCCGCCTATCTCAACGCGCTCGAAGGCAAGGGTGTGCACATCGTCACCGTCAACGACTACCTCGCGCGCCGCGACGCCGAATGGATGGGGCGGCATCTACCGCTTTCTCGGCTTGACCGTGGGCGTGGTCGTGGCGCATCAGCCGCAGGCTGAAAAGCGCGAGGCCTATGCCGGCCGACATCACCTACGGCACCAACAACGAATTCGGCTTCGATTACCTGCGCGACAACATGGCGTTCGCGCTTGCCGACAAGGTGCAGCGCGGCCAGAACTACGCGATCGTCGACGAAGTCGACTCGATCCTGATCGACGAGGCGCGCACGCCGCTGATCATTTCAGGGCCCACCGACGACGATCCGGAGCTGTATCGCAAGATCAACGCGCTGATTCCACGCCTGAAGCAGCAGGCGACCGAAGAGGGCGCAGGCGACTTCTGGCCGGACGAAAAGTCCAAGCAGGTGCATCTGACCGATGCCGGCCACGAGAAAGTCGAAGACCTGATGCGCGAGGCCGGGCTGCTTCGGCGAGGACGACAGCCTCTACGACGCCGCCAACATCATCCTGATGCATCACCTCAACGCGCTGCTGCGCGCGCATCACCTCTATCGTCGAGACGTCGAATACATCGTGCGCAATGGCCAGGTCGTCATCGTCGACGAGTTCACCGGCCGCATGATGATCGGACGGCGCTGGTCCGACGGTCTGCACCAGGCGGTCGAGGCCAAGGAAGGCGTGCCGATCCAGCAGGAAAACCAGACGCTGGCGTCGCATCACCTTCCAGAACTATTTCCGCCTGTACAAGAAGCTGTCCGGCATGACCGGCACGGCCGACACCGAGGCCTTCGAATTCCAGAGCATCTACAGCCTCGAAGTGGTGGTGATCCCGCCCAACATGCCGATGGTGCGCAAGGACCAGGGCGACCAGGTGTTCCTGAACGCGCCAGGACAAGTTCAAGGCGGTGATCGACGAGATCAAGGTCGCGCATGCGAGGCAGCAGCCGCTGCTGGTCGGCACCGCCAGCATCGAGACCTCGGAGCTGCTGTCCGGCCTGCTGCAAGAAAGAGGGCATCGCCCACGAAGTGCTGAACGCCAAGCAGCACGAGCGCGAGGCCGAAATCATCGCGCAGGCCGGCCGGCCCGGCGCGGTGACCATCGCCACCAACATGGCCGGCCGCGGCACCGACATCGTGCTCGGCGGCTCGCTCGAAGCCGAGCTGGCCAAGTTGCCCGCGGAGGACGCAGCTGCGCGCGAGAGCGCCAAGCGCGAATGGCAGAAGCGCCACGAGCAGGTGGTCGCCGCCGGCGGTCTCTACGTGATCGGCTCCGAGCGCCACGAGATCGCGGCGCATCGACAACCAGTTGCGCGGCCGCTCCGGCCGCCAGGGCGATCCGGGCGCCTCGCGCTTCTACCTGTCGCTCGGACGACACGCTGATGCGCATCTTCACGCCGCCGCGCATGCGCGCCATGCTGCAGGGCCTGGGCATGGAGGAAGGCGAGGCGATCGAGCACCGGTGGGTGACGCGCGCGATCGAAACCGCGCAGCGCAAGGTCGAGGCGCACAACTTCGACATCCGCAAGAACCTGCTCGAGTACGACAACGTCGCCAACGACCAGCGCAAGGTGATCTACGAACTGCGCGACGAGCTGATGGGCGCGGAGCGCGTCACGCCGATGATCGACGACATTCGCGCCGACGTCGTCAACGCCGTGGTCGATGCCTACATCCCGCCGCAGTCCGTCGAGTCGCTGTGGAACGTCGCCGGCCTCGAAGAAGCGCTCCAGCGCGACTTCAGCTTGCCGCTGCCGATCAGCAGTGGCTGGATCAGGAAAAGGACCTCGACGAGAAAGGCTCTGCGCGCCCGCATCGCGCAAAAGCTTGCCGAAGCCTACGAGCAGAAGAAGCAGAAGGTCGGCGCCGCGCGCGCTGGAACATTTCGAAAAAGCCGTGATGCTGCAGGTGCTCGACCAGTTCTGGCGCGAGCATCTGGCGGCGATGGACTACCTGCGCCAGGGCATCCACCTGCGCGGCTACGCGCAGAAAGATCCCAAGCAGGAATACAAGCGCGAAGCCTTCACCATGTTCAACGACATGCTCGCGCGCTTCAAGCACGAAGTGATCGCCGTGCTGGCCCGCGTACAGTTGCAGTCGGAGCAGGAAGTGGCCGCGGTCGAAGAGCAGCGCCGCAGGGCACAAGCGCGTCCTTTGCAATTCCAGCATGCGGATGCGCCAGCGGTCGCGACAGGCGACGTGGCGGCCCCGGAGGCAGCGCCGGAAAGTCGTCCGCTCAAAACCACTCCGACACCGATGAAGACGGTCACCGTCGTACGTGAACAGCCCAAGGTGGGTCGCAACGATCCTTGCCCGTGCGGGAGCGGCAAAAAATACAAGCAGTGTCACGGCAAGCTGATTTGAAGCCGTGGCGGTCAATCTCAAAGCACCTGAACGCTACGGCCGGTCAAGGGCGTGCGTCTGGGGGTTGCCGAGGCGGCCATCAAGAAGCCGGGCCGCAAGGACCTGCTGCTGATCGAATTGCCCGCCGGCTCCCGTGTGGCCGGCGTATTCACCCGTAATGCCTTTGCCGCCGCGCCCGTGCAGTTGTGCCGCCAGCGACTCAAAGGCAGTAAACCGATCCGTGCACTGCTGGTCAACTCCGGTAATGCCAATGCGGCAACCGGTGACGCCGGGTTGCAGGACGCGAAAGACACCGCGGCCGAAGCCGCTGCCCACGTGCGTTGTAGCGCGCAGGCCGTTTTGCCGTTTTCCACCGGCGTCATCGGTCAGCGCTTGCCGGTGGCGCGTATGCACCCGGCAATCGGGCGTGCGGCGGCCGTGCTGCGCGAGGATGCCTGGCTCGACGCCGCGCGCGCGATCATGACCACCGACACCGTGCCCAAGGGGTGTTCCAGGCGGGTGAAGACCACGCAAGGAATGGTCACCGTCACCGGCATTGCCAAGGGTGTGGGCATGCTTTGTCCCGACATGGCGACCCTGCTGGCTTTCGTCGGCACCGATGCGCGCCTGACGCCCGCGGCTGTGCGCAAATTTTTGCACGATGCGGTCGCGGTGTCGTTCAATTGCGCGACCGTAGACGGCGACACTTCCACCAACGACTCCTGCGTGCTGTTTGCTACTGGTGCCGTCGCAACGACCCCACGCGATAATCAGAGGATCGCCGCCGCGATCACCGAAGTATGCATTGAGCTTGCGCAAGCGGTCGTGCGCGATGGCGAGGGCGCCACGCGGTTTGTGACACTGAAAGTCGCCGGCGCACGCAGCGTCAAGGAAGCGCGCAAAGTCGCCTATGCGGTCGCCCATTCGCCATTGGTCAAGACCGCGCTGTTCGCGGGAGATGCGAACTGGGGACGCCTGGCGATGGCGATCGGCAAGGCGGGAGTCCCAAGACTTGATCCACGCAAAATCAGTGTCGCCCTAGATGACGTAAAGCTGCTGGAAAAAGGCCAGCCGCACCGCGGGTATCGGGACGAGCTGGGCGCGGCGGTGTTGGCCAAGCCGGAATACACCATTGCGATTGATCTGGGCCGCGGTCGTGCATCTGTGCGGCTCTGGACCTGCGACTTCAGTTACGACTATGTGAAGATCAATGCGGAGTACCGAACCTAAAGCGGTTGCCGTCGCCGCGGGCTGCCTAATCAATCCGCGCGGCGAAGTCCTGATTTGTCAGCGTCCGCTGGGAAAAATCGCTGCAGGCAAATGGGAGTTTCCCGGCGGCAAGATCGAGCCCGGCGAATCGGCGCGCAGCGCGCTAATCCGCGAGCTGCGCGAGGAGCTCGGGGTTGAGGTGCGGTCAGCGCGGCCCCTGATCCGCGTTGTTCACGATTACTCTGATCGCCGGGTGCTGTTGGAGGTCTGGCGCGTTTTGCAGTACAGCGGCGAATTGCACCCGCATGACGGACAGGCGTTCGCCTGGGTGCCCCCAGGTGAGTTGGACTCGTGGGAATTGCTGGCAGCAGATTGGCCGGTGGTCAGCGCACTGCAGCTGCCCAATGATTACGTGTTCACGCCCGTGAATATTGCCGGGCCGATGCTGTCAGCCGGGCTCAAAAGTCTTCCGCACGGTAGTTTGCTGCGGCTGCGCTGTCCGCAACTGACGGATTCTGAGTACGAACTGACCGCGCGCAAGTTGGTGGCCGATGCTTCACCCTTGGGCCTGCAGGTGATCCTCGATCGTGCGCCGGCAATGGCCGAGGCTGTCGGAGCGGCGGGTTGGCATGCCAGCGCTGCCAATCTGCAAACCCTGAGGCAACGACCACTGCCGCAGGCCTTGTGGTTTGCAGCCTCCTGCCACGACAAGGAGGAGATTCTCCGCGCGCGAGATCTTGGGGCGGATTTTTGCGTGGCCGGGCCGGTGCAGGTCACCGCTACGCACCCCGAGGGTTTGCCGCTGGGCTGGGAGCGCCTGCGGGCGCTCGCCCACGCTTTCAACCGGCCGCTTTACGCCATTGGCGGTTTAGGGCCTCAAAATCATGCCGACGCCTGGGCGGCCGGCGCACAGGGCGTCGCCGGCATTCGCGCTTACTGGAGTTTTGATTCTTCGGTCGCGTCCGGCGGGGTTTGATCTTCGACCGGTACACGGTAACGCTCCGCGGCCCAATCGCCAAAATCGATTTTCTGGCAGCGCTCGCCGCAGAATGGACGATACAGGTTGGCGTCGCTCAAGTCGGCGGCTTTTGCGCAACGGGGGCAGGGCGCCTTCTGGATGGTCGATCTCCCTCAGAACAGACAACACTGCAACCGGAAGGCAATGTCCTGGCTGGCCTGGTGACTGCGCGTGTTGATATCGCGCAACGTCATGAACCGAATCGTGTAGCGGTGGCGTCCCGCGCCACTGATTTCAGGATAGACCTTGAGGTCGGCAGCAACGCAGACACGAAGCATCAGCAGAGGCGTGGCTGGAATCTGCATGAAAATCCCGCCCGGCGCGGTTTCGGCGGTGAACTCGGTAGCGCTGCGCAACAGCCGCAAGTACAGCGCTATGGCGCAATCCAGGGGTGCGAGGTCGGCAAACCAGGAATCCAGATCGCGGCGGATTTGCTCGATAGGCAGCGACAGCCAGGCGTGGAAATTTGGCAGATCAAAGCCGCTGGTGCCGCCAGGAACAGTATTGCGATTGGCGAAAGTCATCAAAAATTCGTTGTCCCGAAGCGCGGTCGCCGTGGCGTGCGTGGTCAGGAGCTGCATGCCGTTCAGCGCGATGTTGATTTCCGTCAGGATCGAATCAAGACGCTCAGGGTCCACTCCGGGGCGCTGTCGCAGGCGCGTCAGCGCGACATGCTGCTCAGTCAGATCCTTGATGATTTCGGTCTTGAGGTCGCTGCGTCCGGCAAGACTCAGGATATCCAGCATCGAATTCAGCGCCGCCCGCACCCCCCACGATGACCGGTCGGCGCGATGATGCCGATGCTGCTCGAACAGTAATTCGAGACGCAAAAACAGGCGCACCCGCTCGTTCAGCGGATGTTCGTAGACGATTTCGCCGGGTTGTTCGGGCGCGTTGACTGCCCTTCCCTGGCTCACGCGCGGGTCTCCATGAATTGCATTGTGTCCTAGGGGGTAGGGCGCGGCAAATTCAGATACTGTGAATGCAGCCTTGCGACCTGCGCTCGCAGCTGCTCAAGGCTGCTGGTGTTTTCGATCACATCATCCGCGCGGGCCAAGCGTTCCGTCCGGCTGAGCTGGGCGGAAATCATTTGATCCGCCAGCGTTGCGCTGACGTTGTCGCGAGCCGCCAGCCTGGTTTTTTGAACATTTTCTGGCGTGTCCACCACCAGAACGCGATCCACCAGCGTGGCCATACCGGACTCCAGCAGAATGGCGGCAGCCAGCACGCAGTAGGGCGCGGTCTGCGAGTCGCGCCAGCGCCGCAGACGTTGACGGATTGCCGGGTGCGTGATTTGCTCCAGTCGCCGCCGCGCATCGGCATCGGCGAACGCATGCACACGCAGGCGCCGCCGGTCGAGCGTGCCATCGGCTTGCAGGAAGTCGCTACCGAATTCGCTGACGATGGCGTCGAGGGTGACCGATGGCGGTATGACGATTTCGCGCGAAACTCGGTCGGCATCGAGCACAGGAACGCCGAGATGTTCAAACGCCTGCGCTACTGCGGATTTGCCGCTGGCAATGCCACCGGTAAGGCCGATCGTCAACCGCGACATCGGTCAACGTGCGAAAAGATTTAGATACGCGGCGGCCAGCGCATCGCCGCCGATCAGCGTGAGCCAACCAGCGCCAGCCAGATAGGGGCCGAAGGGAATGGGAACTTGCCGGTCATGCTGGCGGAAAACGACCATGCCGATACCGACGACCGCGCCGACAATCGAAGACAGCAGGATAACGACAGGCAAGGCTTGCCAGCCGAGCCAGGCGCCAAGCGCCGCGAGGAGCTTGAAGTCGCCAAAGCCCATACCTTCTTTGCCGGTGACCAGGCGGAATAACTGAAACACGCACCATAGCGCCAGATAGCCTGCGATCGCGCCAACGACGGCCGCATGAACTGTAACGAACACGGTCCATAGCGAGAGCAGCAAGCCACCCCACATCAGCGGCAGAGTGAGGTCGTCCGGCAGGAGTTGCGTGCGCAGATCAATGACGGTCAGCGCGAGCAAGATCCACGAAAATGCCAGTGCGGCGGGCAACTGTGCGCTCCAGCCAAAACGCCAGGCGCAAGCCAGGCCCAGCAGTGCCGCGAATAGTTCGACCAGCGGATACTGGACTGATATGCGTGCTTCGCAGGCCGCGCAACGACCGCGAAGCATCAGCCAGCCCAGCAGCGGAATGTTGTGCCAGGGTCTGATACTGGCCTTGCAGCCTGGGCACCGCGAAGCGGGCCGCCACAGGGTTAATACAGGTTCGGCGACTTCGGGCAATTCCAGCAGCGCACGCGCTTCTCGCTTCCAGGCGCGCTCCATCATTTGTGGCAGGCGCAGAATGACGACATTGAGAAAACTGCCGACACAAAGGCCGAGCGCCCCTGTCGCGAACATCAGTAACCCGGGGCTGCTCTGCAGCCCTTCAATCAGCGACATTTATTTCCGAGGGCGGTTAGACCGCCGAACCCATTTTGAAGATCGGCAGATACATGGCAATGATCAGCGTACCCACCATGCCGCCGAGGAAAGCCATGATGACCGGCTCCATCAATGCCGACAGGTTGTCGACCAGGGCATCCACCTCGGCTTCGTAGAAGTCGGCGACCTTGGCGCACATGGCGTCGAGCGCGCCGGATTCTTCACCGATTGCAATCATCTGCACCGCCAGCGGGGGGAACACGCCCGACTGGTTCATTGCAAGCTGAAGCTGCAAGCCGGTGGAGACCTGATCTTTCATGCTCATGATGGCCTGTTCGTAAACAATGTTGCCGGCGGCTTTGGCCACTGAATCCAGTGCATCCACCAGCGGCACGCCGGCAGCGAACATGGTCGACAGCGTGCGTGAAAATCGGGCCACAGCGGACTTGTACAGAATGTCGCCGATGATCGGCGCGCGCAGCAGGAGCCGATCCACGCCATGGCGAAACTTTTCAGAGCGCTTGAAGGCCTGGGAAATGCCCGCGTAAGCGCCACCGATAACGCCCAGCAAAATCCACCAATTGGATTGCAACCATTCAGACAAATCCACCACCATCTGCGTCAGGCCGGGCAGGTCGGCTCCAAAGCTGCTGAACAAAGCCTGAAATTGAGGTACGACGAAGTACAGCAGGATGCCAGCAACCACGAATGCCACCACCAGGACGGCGATCGGATAGGTCAGCGCTTTTTTGACTTTTTTCTTGATCGCTTCAGTTTTTTCCTTGTAGGTGGCGATCTTGTCGAGCAGCGCCTCGAGCGCACCGGATTTTTCACCGGCATCAACCAGATTCACGAACAGGTTGTCAAAGTACATTGGAAATTTTGCAAGGGCCGACGAGAACGAGTTGCCGCCTTCGATGTGGGTCTTCATGGTCATGATCATTTCAGCCATGTTCGGGTTCTCATGGCCACTGCCGACAATCTGCAGCGACTGCACCAGCGGTACACCGGCCTTCATCATCGTGGACATCTGACGGCTGAAGATGGAGATGTCGCCCGAGATGATTTTTTTGCCCTTGCCACCCATCTTTGATTTCTTCTTCACGCGGATCGGCGTGATGCCCTGCTTGCGCAGCTGCGCCTTGATCAGGCTTTCGCTGGTGCCGCTGTTCTGGCCCTTGACGCGCTGGCCGCGCTTGTCGGTGCCCTCCCATAAAAAGGTATATTCCTTAACGACGACCGCTGCTGTAGCCATTAGTCATCCACCGTAGTTGCGTTGGCCTGGGCCAGATCCATATGGCCGTCCTTGACCTTTTTCAGCGCGGACATGCGCAGATCTTTGACGCCCTCTTTCAGCGCCTGATCGGCGATCTGAATCTGGTTGCCGCCTTCCATGATGATACGTCCCATTGCATTGGAAAAGGGCATCACTTGATAAATACCAGTGCGGCCTTTGTACCCGTTGTCGCACTGGTCGCAGCCGACCGCCTCGTAGATCCGGAAGCCCGGGTCGTTGACCTCGGCCTCGCTGAATCCCTGTTTGATCAGTTCTTGCTTGGGGATGTCTGCCGGACGCTTGCAGATCTTGCACAGGCGTCGCGCCAAGCGCTGCGCGATGATCAATTTCACGCAAGAGGCCAGGTTGTAGGCGGGGATGCCGATGTTCATCAGGCGCGTCAGTGTCTGCGGCGCGTCGTTGGTGTGCAGGGTAGACAGCACCAAGTGCCCGGTTTGCGCGGCCTTGACCGCAATCTCGGCGGTTTCCATGTCGCGGATTTCGCCGATCAGCACGATGTCCGGGTCCTGGCGTAGAAAAGCTTTCAGGGCGGCGGCAAACGTAAGGCCCACCTTGGGATTGACGTTGACCTGGTTGATGCCCGGCAGGTTGATTTCCGCGGGATCCTCCGCTGTCGAAATATTGACATCCTCGGTGTTGAGGATGTTAACGCCGGTATACAACGACACGGTTTTACCGGATCCCGTCGGCCCAGTGACCAGAATCATTCCCTGCGGATATTGCAAGGCTTTCATGTAGGCGGCTTTTTGTTCCGGCTCATAGCCGAGGGCATCGATGCCGAGCTGTGCGCTGGACGGATCAAGGATACGCGCGCAGATTTTCTCTCCGAACAGGGTCGGGCAGGTGCTGACGCGAAAATCAATCGCCTTGTTTTTTGACAGGTGCAGCTTGATGCGGCCGTCCTGCGGGATGCGGCGCTCGGCCAGATCCATTTTGGACATCACTTTGACGCGCGCGGCCAAGCGGCCGGCCATTGCTACCGGCGGTGTCGCCACCTGCTTGAGTTCGCCATCTTTGCGATAGCGGATGCGGTAAAACTTTTCGTAAGGCTCGAAATGAATATCGGACGCGCCCTGATTGATGGCGTCGATCATGATCTTGTTGACGAACTTGACGATCGGTGCATCGTCGGCGTCGGACTTGGTGACATCCCCGCCCTTGTCCTCGTCGCCCCCGCCTTCCTCTATGTTGATGTTGGCAAGATCTTCGTCGCCCACGTCCATCGTTGTCGTGGTCTGTGCGTTGAGCGCTGCTTCGATGCCCTTGGCCAGTTTGTCTTCCTCGACCAGGATCGCTTCAGTGGCCAGGCCGGTGGCGAACTTGATTTCGTCGAGTGCGGTCAGGTTGGTCGGGTCAGAAACACCAAGATAGATCTTCTTGCCGCGCTTGAACAACGGCAGCGCACGATGCTGCCGCAGCAGCTTTTCGCTGAGTGTCCTGACCACATCTGGATCCAGGTCCATCGAAGCCAGATCGACGAGCGGGACGCCGAACTCGGCGCTGGCGGCCTCGGCGATTCGGATCGAGGTGAGCGCCTTTTTCTCAACCAGCAGCGAGACGAACGGAGTGCCGGTTTTCTTGGCTTCCTCCTGCAGCTCGCGAACCTTGGCTTCGTCGAGAAGCTTGTCGGCGGCCAGGCGCCGCGCCAGTCCGCCCAGAAAGACACCGGGTGCAGCTTGCGGAATGGCGGCCATCGCTCCCCCCGGAGTAGTGAAAGTAGAGCCTAGATGGTAGGCGATTACAAAGCGCGAGTCACTCGCAGGCCCATTCGAAGCGGCCGGTGATCGGCGACTCCAGCAAGACACGGTCGCCCGCGTTCAAGGGCCCCACGCCCTTGGGCGTTCCAGTAAAAATAATATCGCCATCGGTTAGCCGCCAGTGGCGCGAGAGGATTTCTATCTGGCGGGCGACCGGATACAGCATGTCGCGCGTCCTGCCGTGCTGGCGTCGATTACCGTTTACCGCACAGGTGAATTCGATGGTTTGCAGGTCTTGGCCTTCATAGGGGCGCCACGCCCCCAGCGGCGCGGCGCCGTCGAACGACTTGGCCATCTCCCACGGGGCGCCCCTGTTTTTCAGCTGAGTTTGCAGTTCTCGCAGGGTCAGATCCAGGCCTAAGGTCAGGTGAGTGATTTTTTCGTTGTCGCCCAGACGCACCACCAGTTCCGCTTCATGGTGCACCTCCCCCCTGTTTTTGGGCAGCCGGATGGGTTGACCCACGGGAACGACGCACGATGCCGGCTTCATGAACACAACGCAGTCCCCGTCCGTAGCGTGACCGAGATGCGCGAGTTCCGTCACGTGGTCAGCGTAGTTTTTCCCGATGCAGAAAATGCGCTGGATGTTCATTGAAAGCGCCACCCGCTTGGAAGGTATTGGGGACTTTGCGAGGCACGACGAGAACGGCAGTGATACTAAAAGTGTATCACCCGCATTTCGTTATTGGGCGTTTTGTGGTTCAAAACCGCTCAAGCGGGTGGCGGGGCAACGGCGAGCTAGATTCGCTCCTCTATTCCGAACGCCGCAAATCCCTTGTTCTTGAAGTTGTCGCGGAACATGTCGCGCAGCTTGGTCGCGGTGCGCGTCGTAGTCGGCCTTGTCGGCCCAGGTGTTGCGCGGGTTGAGGATCGTGCTGTCCACGCCAGGGCAGGACTTGGGCATCTTGAGATTCAGGATCGGATAGCTCTCGGTTTCGACGTTGTCGAGCTCGCCGTTGAGCGCCGCATTCAGCAGCGCGCGCGTGACCTTCAGCGACATGCGCTTGCCGATGCCGTACGTGCCGCCGCTCCAGCCGGTGTTGAGCAGGATGCAGCGCGCCTTGTGCTTGCTCATCTTCTCGCCCAGCAGCTTGGCGTAGACGTTGGGCTTGTGCGCCATGAACGGGCCGCCGAAGCAGGCCGAGAACGTCGGCTGCGGCTCGGTGACGCCGACCTCGGTGCCGGCGACGCGCGCGGTGAAGCCGGAGACGAAGTGGTACATCACGTCCTTGGCGTCGAGAATCGAGATCGGCGGCAGCACGCCGAAGGCGTCGGCGGTCAGCAGCACGATGGTCTGCGGATGCGGGCCGCGCGCGTTGGGCATCACGTTCGGGACCACGCTCAGCGGATACGACAGGCGCGTGTTCTCCGCGATCGAGCCGTCGTTCAGGTCGAGCTCGTCCGGATGGCACTCCTCCATCTTCTTGCCGGGCAGCGGCGGCACGTTCTCGATGATGCAGCCGGGCTGCGACAGCGCCGCCGCGATCACCGGCTCGGCCTACTTGTCGAGGTTGATCAGCTTGGCGTAGCAGCCGCCTTCGAGGTTGCACAGGCCGTTGTCGGACCAGATGGTCTCGTCGTCGCCGATCAGTTTGCGCGAGGCATCGGCCGACAGTGTCGTCTTGCCGGTGCCGGACAGGCCGAACAGAATCGCGCCGTCATTGTTCTCGCCGACATTGGCCGAGCAGTGCATCGACAGGCGGCCCTGCTTCGGCAACAGGTAGTTGCCGACGGTGAAGATGGTCTTCTTGTTGACGCCGCAGTAATCGGCGCGGCCGGCGACCAGGCAGATGCGGTTTTTCACGTCGATGATGACCGCCGCTTCGGCGCGGCAGCCGTCGCGCTCCGGCACGCAGACGAAGCTCGGCACGTTGAGCATGGTCCAGCGGCGCGCCTCGACATCCTTCACGCCGGCAAGATTCTTCGGGAACATGTTGTCCACGAACATCGCGTGCGTCGCGTATTCGCCGACGAAGCGATAGGGCACCGCGAGGTCAGGGTCGTTGCCCATGAAGACGTCCTTGACGTACAGCGTGCCTGCCGGCGTTGACATGCTCGACGACGCGCTTGAGCAGGCCCTGGTATTTCTCGGGGTCGTAGGGGTTGAGGTCGGCCTTGAACCAGATTTCGTCGGCGACTTCCGGCCACTTCACCGCGTAGGTGTCCTTGGTGCGGCGTCCGGTGCAGTCGGGGTCGGTGTAATAAACCAGCGGGCCTTTGACGCCGAGCTTGGTCGGAAACGCTTTCTGCGCATCGGACGGGCCGTCGCGTCTTGACCCGGCCGCGGTCGTTCCGGATGGCTTCGTGGAACAGCTCGTCCTTGGAGAGATTGTATTTGTACGTGACGGTTTTGAGCCCGAACAGATGCTCGAGATCGGCCTGAAAAGTCATTGCAAGTCCTGTGCGATGAAGGGTCGTGGCGCGCCGAGGCGCGTCGCAGGGCCGGCAAGGATAGTGGCCGGCGCACTAATGCGCGGCAAGACTTGCCGATGACGGCGATTTAGGCTGTGGCGCCGCCTGCTCGGCAGGCGTGAAGCCGGACACCGACTCACGCAGCTTTTCCGACATGGTGTTCATCTCGCCGACCGCCTGCGCCGTCTGTGCGGCGGAGCCGGATGTTTGCGTGGCGATGTCGCGAATCAACTGCATGGTGCCGGCGATCTTGTTGGTCGGCGCCGACTGGTTCGCGCGCCGAGCCAGAAATCTCGGCGATGAGCTTGGACAGGTCTTGCGACGAGGTCTCGATCTGGCTCAGCGCCTGGCCGGCTTCTTCGGCGCTCTTGGCGCCGACCACCACGTTGGCGGTCGAGCGTTCCATCGAGACGATGGCCTCGCTGGTGTCGGCCTGAATCGTCTTGACCAGATTTTCGATCTGGCGCGTGGCGTTGGACGGCGCGCTCGGCGAGTCGCTGCACTTCGTCGGCGACCACCGCGAAGCCGCGGCCCTGCTCGCCGGCCATCGCCGCCTGGATCGAGGCGTTCAGCGCCAGCGTATTGGTCTGTTCGGAGATGTCGTTGATGAACTCGATGATGTTGCCGATTTCCTGCGACGATTCGCCCAGGCGCTTGATGCGCTTGGAGGTGTCCTGGATCTGCTCGCGCAGTGCGGTCATGCCCTGGATCGTGCGGCTCACCGTCTCGGCGCCGTTGTGGGCGACCTGCACCGATTTCTGCGCTTCGCCGGCCAGCTGCTCGGCGCGCGAGGCGACTTGCTGCATCTGTTGCGACGACGCGACGATGGCGGCGGTGACGTTACCCACCTCCTTGGCCTGGCGCTCCGACGCTTCGTTCATCTTGCGCGCGGTGGCGGCGGTACCCGAAGCGGTCATCGCCACTTCGGTGGAGGTGCGGTTGATGCTGCCGACCAGTGTGCGCATGGTGTCAATCGCATTGTTGAACGAGTCGGCGATGGCGCCGGTGAAGTCTCCCGTGACCTGCGCATTGACGCTGAGGTCACCGTCGGCGAGCGCACCAATGTCGTTAAGCAGATTGAGAATCGCCTGTTGTTGTTGTTTGTCTTTCTCGGCCGCGAGTGCGGCTTCGCTGGCCGAGGCGCGCGCCTCTTCGGCCGAGGTGCGTGTCTGTTTGCGTGCGGTGAGCAGGAACAGCGCGATAAACGCCACCAGCCATATCACCGCGAGACCGCCGGCGCTGATCACGCCGATCGGCAGATACTTGAAGCGCACCGCATAGTCGAGCAGGCTTTGTTCAAAGGTCTTGGCATTGGCAATAACGTTCAACGCCTCGCCCTGCAGCACCGCGGCGCTCTGCTGCAGCGTCGTCACCGCGGGCGCGTCGACCGCGATTTTGTCGGCGATTTCTCGCAGGCCCGGGCCGCTGCCGCCGAGGTATTCATTGGCCATGCCTTGCAAGCGTGTCGCGGTGATGCCGGCGTCGCGGCCTGCGGACAACACCTGAGTCGCAGCGACCTTGATGCGCTGCAACTGTGATTCCTGCACGGGCGTGATCGGTGCTTCAAGTACGCTATCGACGCGTTCGATCAGTTGCTGGATGTTGTCGCGCGTATTGCTGTACGCCGTTTCGTTCTGCACCATCGCATCCACGGCGGACTTCATGCTCTTCCAGGCCGTGTCGACGCTGGCGAGTGCTTCGCGCGTGGGCACCGGTACCGGCTCGATCTTGTTGGCCTCGTCGCCTTCGTTCAGTGCCTTGATATTTTCGTCGAACGCGATCGACAGCGCTTCCAGGGTGCCGAAATCCGGGTCGATACCGCGGGTCACGTCTCGGCCGACGGCGGAAATCGTGATGACGTCGGTGGACAGCTGCTTGGACAGCGTCTGCCAGGTGGCATTGTCGGCGCTGACTTTCTGGAACCAGATGAAACCACCGATGGTGGCAACCATGAAGAAGGCCGCCAGAATCAGCAGAAGCGCATCACGGGTGCCAGTGGCCCCGGTTTTCTTGTCGGCCATTTATTCCTCTCCCCTACCGCAGAACTGCAAAATTATTTGGACAGCACCGCCTTGATTTTTTCAATCAGGTCGGTGTCTTTCATCAGTGGCTTCACCAGGTATTCCCGGGCGCCTTGGCGCAACGCCCAGACGCGGTCGGTTTCCTGGTCCTTGGCACTGACCACGATCACCGGAATGTGTGCGGTCTCCGGGTCTTTGGTCAGCGAGCGCGTGGCCTGAAAGCCGTTCACGCCCGGCATCACCACGTCCATGATGATGCAGTCCGGCTTTTCGGCCTTCGCGCGTGTAATAGCCTCGGCCCCGGTCGTGACGTCGCTGACCTGGTGCCCGGCCTTTTGCAAAATTGTTTTCAGATTCTGGACGTCGGTTGGCGAGTCGTCCACGATCATGATGCGTGCCATAGGTTTCCCCTATTCGATAACGTCGCCGCCTTCTGACCCGCGGCTTGCCAGACAATATACACCGGGGAGGGAAATTACCTCAAAGGCGGCGAGTGCGGGAAACGGGCTTGCAGACGGCTTCAATTTCGTTTTCGCAATAGACGCAGCGCAGGAGGTGTGGCTTGCGGACCACGACGTGGAAGCGGTGCACCAGGTGCCGGCTTTCGGCTGGATTGTTGGAGACACAGCGCGCGTTGGCGCATTTTTGGCCCTTTAACTCTTGCAGTCCCGTGAGCGGTGGGGGCGCCGGTGCCGGCTTGACCCGTGTATCCAGTTCCAGAAGGTATGCGATCAGGGCCATGCGCACCGGCACGCCAAACGCGGCCTGCTTGAAATAGACACCACGCGGGTCCTGGTCGAGGTCGTAGCCGAGCTCTTCGACACGTGGCAGCGGGTGCAGCACGCTGGTGTGTTTGTATTGCTTGCCCTTGAGGAACTTGGTATTCACCACCGGGTACCTTGCCTCACGCTCGCCGGGCGTGGTCCGCTCGGCCTGAAAGCGCGTGACGTAGAACGCATCGATGCCGCCTTTGTTCAGCAGCTCCTCGACCGTGACCTCTCGTCCGGAAAACAACCGCCGTTGATGAGCCTTTTTATTGGTGACGTAGACCGCGTCGAATCCTTTTTGCGCGCCCTTGAGTGTCTTGCTGGGAATCAGTTCGCATTGGTATTCCGTGCGCAGCCGTCGCTGCACGTGGCTCGGCAGGCTCAATCCTGGGGCGGGCTGCGCGAGGATGTGCGCGCCAAAGCGCGCCAGCGCGTAGACCAGCGAATGAATCGTGCGTCCGTTCTTCAGATCGCCAAAAATCAGCACGTTCAGGTCCCGGCCGTTGCGGTCGCGCCACCACTCCGGGTGTTGCCGTCGTAGCGTGTAGAGGTCGCACAGGGTCTGCGTCGGATGTTCGTGGCTGCCGTCGCCCGCGTTGATCACCGGCACCGAGGCGAAATCCGCAGCGACGCGCGCGGCGCCTTCCAGGGGACTGCGGATGACGATGAGGTCGGCGTAGTTTTCGACCACGCGCACGGCATCGGCGATGGTTTCGCCCTTGGAAAACGAAGTCGAGGCGATATCCGACGAGCCCAGCACCTGGCCGCCGAGCCGCAACATGGCCGACTCGAACGAAAACCGCGTGCGCGTACTGGGTTCGGCAAACAGCGTGGCCAGAATGCGTCCTGAGGCGACCGCCGATTTGCCCCGAATCCGGTCTGGTGTCGCGGGCGGCGCCATCGTTTCGAGGTAACGATCGGCCAGCTGGAAAATAGCCTCGATGTCTTGATCCGACAGATCGTCAATCGTGACCACGTCGCGGACGGGGCTCATGCGGGCTGATTGTTCAGGAATTGCTCCAGAATCTGGCGCGCGGCCTCGGCGTCTTCATCGGTCGATTTCAACCGGTGTCTGCGCTCTCCCGAGGCGCGTTTTTCACGCAGGGTGCTCTGCGCGGCAACCGAGCTGTAACGTTCATCGCACAAGTGCACCGGCCGGGCGTAACGCGCGCCCAGGTCACGGGCGAATTCGCGCGCGGCCAGGGTCACCGGCTGGTCTTCGCCGTCGACGCCCAGCGGCAGTCCGACCACAAATGCGCTGGGCTGCCAGTCTTTGATCAATTTGCCGAGCGCCGACCAATCAGGCTTGACCGTGGCCAGCGCGCGCGCGGTGCGGGTGATGTCGTCCCCAACGCCAACTCCGATTTTCTTGGTGCCGTAGTCGAAGGACAGAAACACGCTCACGCACCCGCCCCTGAGCGGATGACGCAGTCGAAAGGTCTGTTGCGTCGGCGTTCCTCGTATTTGCCGCTCACGCCGATCCCCGTACGGGCTCCCTCGCCGGGGCGACTCACGCATGCCCCGCGGCGCCCGCGAGCTGTGTCACGTCCACGCCGAGCAGGCGCGTGGCATCGCGCCAGCGTTCGCCGATCGGCGTCTGGAACAGAATCGCGCGGTCCACCGGCGTATTGAGCCAGGAATTCTGCAGCACTTCGTCTTCCAATTGGCCCGCGCCCCAGCCGGCGTAACCCAGAATCACGATGTAATCCGCCGGCCCTTCCCCCTTGCCGATGCCGTCAAGGATGTCACGCGAGGTGGTTATGAACAATTTTTCGCCGATGTTCAGGGTCGATTCCCAGCGGTCCGGCCCGGTGTGGACGACAAAACCGCGCTCCTGTTGCACCGGCCCGCCCCAGTAGACAATCGGCCCCGAAGCACCGAGCGCCGCGTGCGGCAGCTTCAGGTGCTCGAGCATGTCCGCAAGCTTGAGGTCGGTGGGTCGGTTGATGATCAGCCCGAGCGCGCCCTGGTCGTTGTGTTCGCAAAGCAGGGCAACGGAGTGGTTGAAGTTCGGGTCTTCAAGACCCGGCATGGCGACTAGGAACTGATTCTGGAAATACGCGTTCTCTGCCATGACCACAATTATAGCGCGAGCAAACCTCCTCTCTGTCCACCCGCCTGCAAACCATTTTGGCCGTTGGCAGACGCGTCGCAAAAAAACGTGGTACTAAAAATGTACCACTGGATTTCTGCAGCTACCGGTTTTAGAGGTAAATGCGCCTCGAGCGGGTCTGCCGTAATCAGGCCGCCAGGCGCGCCTCAATGGCTTCAATCAACGAGCCAGCGATGTCGATTTGCCGCTCGCGCTCGATTTCGCGAACGCAGGTCGGAGACGTGACGTTGACTTCGGTGAGAAACTCGCCGATCACATCGAGGCCGACGAATATCAGGCCGCGCTTTTTCAGCTCGGGCCCGACTTGCGCGGCAATCCAGCGGTCGCGGTCGGACAGCGCGCGCACTTCGCCGTGGCCGCCGGCGGCGAGGTTGCCGCGCACTTCGCCGGCCTTGGGGATGCGTGCGAGACAATACGGCACGGGCTCGCCGTCAATCATCAGGATTCGCTTGTCGCCCTGCGTAATCTCGGGGATATAGCGCTGCGCCATGATCGTGCGCGTGCCGTTCGCGGTGAGCGTTTCCAGGATGCTGCCGAGATTCAGGCCGTCTGCGGCGACGCGGAAAATGCCGGCGCCGCCCATGCCGTCGAGGGGCTTGAAAATCACGTCGGCGTGTTCGGCGTGGAATTCGCGCAGGCGTTCGGCCTCGCGCGCGATGAGTGTCGGTGCGCAACACGGGGCAAACTGGCTGATGAATACCTTCTCGTTGCAGTCGCGCAGCGACGCAGGCTTGTTCACCACCAGAGTGCCCGAGGCCTCGGCGAGTTCGAGCGCGTAAGTGGCGGCGATGTATTCGAGGTCGAACGGCGGGTCCTTGCGCATCAGAATCACGTCGAGATCGCCCAGCGGCAGGGTCTGCGGCCCGCTCAGATCAAACCACTTGTCATTGTCGTCAAAAACTTTTACCGGCCGCGCGCGACCATAGGCGGCGCCGTCGCGAATCCACAGGTCGTTCATCTCGAAATACAAGACAGCGAAACCGCGTTTTTGCGCCGCCAGCAGCAGTGCCAGCGTAGTGTCCTTGTAGGGCTTGATGGAACCCAGAGGGTCCATGACGACCCCGAGGGTCTTCAGTCATGGCTTCTTGTTGCTGCGTGCGATTTCGCGCGCAGCCGCCAGCATCGCCAGCCGTGCGACCACACCGTAGGCGTAGAAGCGGTTGGGTTGCTCGTCCGGCCCGCACCCGGGATCCGGTTGCGTGCACGGCGTGGCGAACGCCAGCGGCTGGAATCGCGAACCCGGCGCATTGAGATTTTCCTGATTGCTGCGGCCCCCATGCACGCGGTAGAAGCCGCCGACCACGTACTGGTCGATCATGTAAACCACCGGTTCGGCAGTGGATTTTTCCTCGCCCAGGGTCTCGAAGGTGTAAACGCCCTCCTGGATGATTGCGCCAGTGATTTCCTTGCCTTCCTTGGTCACCGCCATTTTCTTGCGGGTGTCGCGATTGAGGTTGCGCAGCTCGTCGACCGATTTCACCGTCATCACGCCCATGCCATAGGTGCCGGCGTCGGCCTTGACGATGACGAAGGGCTCCTCCTTGACGTCGTATTCCTTGTACTTGGCGCGGATGTCCTCCAGCAGCATTTCGACGTTCGAGGCCAGGCACTCCTCGCCTTCGCGTTTCATGAAATTGATCTGCCCGCAGTTTCGAAACAGCGGGTTGACGAACCACGAGTCGAGCCCCAGCTTGCGAGCGAAATCATCGGCGACATCCTCGTAGAGATCGAAATGCCCCGACTTCAACCGGTTGCTCCAGCCCAGGTCCAGCGGCGGGATCACATCCTGCTCCAGGCCTTCGAGAATTTGTGGCCGGCCTGCTGATAGATCGTTGTTGAGCAGTACCGCGCAGGGCGTGAAGTCACCCACCGACACGTGCGCTTCTTGCCGCGTGATCCGCTCCAACGTCAGGGTCTTGCCGGACTCCAGTGTCAACGTCGTGGGCTCCCGGACTTCAGGAATCAGCGTGCCGATGCGCACTTTGTAGCCGGCTTTCTGGATCAGGCCGAACAGCGTGGCGACGCTTTCGAGATAGAACTTGTTGCGGGTGTGATTCTCCGGCACCAGCAGCAACCCCTTGGCAGTCGGACAGGCCCGGACCAATGCGGCTTTCAGCGCCTGCATCGCCAGCGGTTCGAATTCGGAATTGAGATTGTTGAACCCGGCGGGGAACAGGTTGGTGTCCACCGGGGCCAGTTTGAAGCCGGCATTGCGCAGGTCCACCGAACAATAAAACGGCGGCGGCGTCTGCCGCAATTGCGCGACGAAACCAGTCTTCGATGTCCGCCGAACGCGCCAGCAGCGTGCTTTCCAGTTTCAGCAGCGGGCCCGACTGCGCCGTAGTCAGATGCGGAACGGGGTTTATCATTCGCAGGTCATTCATGAGGTAAGGGGTCTGTTGTTACATATTTCGCACACGCGTTGCGCCCCCAAGCGCGCCAAACCAGGCGCGAGGCCCGCTGCTTGCTGATTGCCAACAAGGGCCGAGCAACGCCGCGTGGCGCGCATGGGGGCGCAACCCTTCGGGACGGGGCTGCTTTCGCACATTGCGGTGTCACTCGTCGCTCATGTGGGAGACCACACTTCGCTCCTCGTTTCTTGCACTGCGCGAAAGCAGCCTTCCGTCGCGTGCGTGAAATATTTAACAGCAGACCCCCAGCATGGTAACGCAAGCTTCTGCGCCGATTCGCGTTTTCGAAATCACGGAAGAGGCGGGGTCGCTGCTCGCGTCCAAATGGTTGGCGCGCGCGCTGCCGGTGCACCGTCAGCTGCGGGAATTGCCCAAAGACCTCGCAGGATACGAGCAGCGCCTGAAGCGGATTTTTGCCAATGGCGGGCGGCTGAGCCTGGCGGTGAGCGGGCCGGACGTTCTGGGCCTGACGCTGTGGAGACTCATCGAAAACACGCACGACGGCCTGAAGCTTTATGTCGAGGATCTGGTCACGGATCAGGCGCGACGTTCGACCGGCGTCGGCCGCGCGTTGATTGCGCATCTGGAAACCCTCGCGCGCGAGCACGGCTGCGATGTCTATGCGCTGGATTCAGGCACGCAGCGCCACCGCGCGCACCACTTTTACTTCCGCGAAGGTTTCGCCATCACTTCATATTCGTTTCGTAAGGTGCTGAAAGGCTAGAGAGAGTGATATAAAAGCGCACCCGCGCATGGAATGACGCGGGCCATAAGTGACATCGCACGGGGCAATAGGGGGGAGTCGTGACGAGCGCAACCAACACAGCAGGTTCCAAAGTGATGGTAATTGACGACAGTCAAACCATCCGCAGAACCGCCGAAAGCATTCTGACCAAGGAAGGTTACAACGTGGTCACCGCCTCCGACGGTTACGAAGCGCTGGGCAAAATCGTGGACAACCTGCCGGGCCTGATTTTCATCGACATCATGATGCCGCGTCTGGACGGCTACCAGGTTTGTGCCTTGATCAAGGGCAACCCGAAATTCCGCGACACACCCGCGATCATGCTTTCTTCCAAGGACGGAGTCTTCGACCGCGCGCGCGGCCGCATTGTCGGCAGCGACGAATACCTGACCAAGCCCTTCACCAAAGAGGAGCTGATCGGGGCGGTACGTAAACATTTACGCGGCTGACGACGGCTCATATCCATGAGCGACATGGCTGTCACCCCCGACGACCCGTTCGACCTGCTGGCGCAGATCGAAACGCGCGTACGCTCGGCACGGCTTGACGCCACCGCCGGCCAGGCGCAGGTCTGGGTCGGCCTGGGTTTTCGCATCGGCACGCAATGGGCGGTGGCGCCGCGCGACGACGTGCGCGAGGTCATCACGCTGCCACTGCTGACGCGAGTGCCCGGGGCCAGGCCCTGGCTGTTGGGACTGGCCAACGTACGCGGCAACCTGCTGCCGGTCTGCGATTTGCGCCGTCTGATGCACTACGACGACCCCGCCGCGACGCGCGACACGCGCGTGCTGGTTTATAACTCGACGCGCATCCCGGCCGGATTCCTGGTGGACGAAGTCGTGGGTTACCGCCAGTTCGCGGCGTCCGAGCAGCGCCACGATTTGTTGACGGGCGCCAGCGAGACGCTGCGCGAGTGCGCGCTGGGCGTTTTTCTACGCGACCAGCAGGCGTGGATCGCGCTGTCGCTGCATAAAATTGCCGCCAGCGACGCGTTCCAGCAGGCGGCAGCATGAACGCGGCACACGATGTTCCAGCGGCCACCCCCGGGTTGTTTTGGGTCAAAAGCGAAATTGAGCAAAGCCTGACGCGCGCGCGCCAGCAGATCGAGCTGGCGATCGAGGCGGCGGACCCCAAGCACGCACTCGAGCAGTCCATCTTCGAGCTCGACCAGGTGCGCGGTACCGCCACGCTGGTACAAAGCCCGACGGTCTCCCTGCTTGCCGAAGAGCTGCGGCTGACACTGATCGAAATCCTCAATAACACGGTCAAGGATTGCGAGGCGGCGTATGCCGACATCCTCGCCGCGCTGGTACAGCTGGCGGATTACGTCGACGCACTGGTCGCCGGGCAGGCGGACTGCATCCTGGTGCTGCAGCCGGCGCTGAACGAACTGCGCCTAATCCGCGGCCGGGGCGTATTGACCGAAGCCGAGCTGTTCGCCGACCAGATGGCCGGCGGCGATCTTGGGCCATCGCCGCCGCCCTCTGAGGTGCGCAAGGCAGGCGCCGCGCAGGCGGTGGCGAAGAAATACCTGCCGGCCTACCGTCATGCACTGCTCGGTTGGTTGCGTGGCGTGGATAAGCAGGCTGTTTTGGGTCGGCTGGGCCGAATCGCCGAAGAGTTGGCGGCGACCACGGTCAACGTGCCGCTGTACCAGTATTGGCGCGCGCAATCGGCCGCGGTTGAGTCCTTGCTGACCCAGTCCATTGATGACGCGCTCGAGATCAAGCGGTTGATCGGCCGCGCCGGCGGTCAGATCAAGCATCTCGCGGATGAGGGCGAGCCCGCCGCCGCGAGTGCGCTGGGCAATCTCAATGCGCAAATGCTGTTTTACCTGGGCCGATCCAAGGGCAAGGGCCCGCGCGTCAGTGCTCTGCGCAAGGCCTATGAGCTCGATCAGCGGCTGCCTTCCGCCGGGGAAGTGGAGGTTATGCGCGGTCGCATCCGCGGCGCCAATACGACCCTGCTGGAAAAACTCTCGGAGGAAATCCGTCGCGATCTGGGCGAGGTCAAGGATGCGATTGATCTGGCGGTGCGTGCTGGCGATAAAGGCACCGGCGACCTTGCGCCCACCGCCGAAAAAATCAACCGCGTCGCCGCCACGCTGTCGCTGCTGGGGCTGTCGGCACTGCAGCGGGTGATGCAGAACCAGGCTCCGCGCCTGTTGGAGCTGCAAGGGCGCGCCGCCGCCGCCAACGACCCCAAGTGGCTGGACCTGGCCACCGCGATCCTGCGAGTCGAGCACAGCCTCGACGATGCGCTGTTCCGTCAGCTGCGGGGAGCAGGCCCCAATGCCCTGGGCGAGCTGGAGATGCACACGCCCCATGCGCGCGACCTGCGCGAAGGCGTTGCCGCGTTGTTGCGCGAATCGCAGGTCAACCTGTCCAAGCTCAAAACGCTGGTGGACGCGTTCCTCAAGTCCGGCGACGCCCAGCAGCTCAACGAATCCGCACATTTGCTGGGCGAGGTTCAATCCTCGCTGAGCGTGATCGGCCAGGATCAGGCGGCCGCGCAAACCGCCACGCTGCGCAATTTTGCCGCCAGCGCGGCGTTCACGGGCATGCGCAACGACCCGCAGCGCGCCGATCGCTTTGCCGACGCCATCGCCAGCGTCGAGATGCTGCTCGAGGCGATCCAGCGCGGCGAGCCCAACACCCAAAATCGGGTCAGCGACCTCGTGGATTATGTCGCGCGCATCGAATTCGATGCCGGTTCACCTTTGCACGACACCTCGGCCTCAGCAGCCCCAGTACCCGCACCGGTCGTTGAGCCCGTAGCGCCGCAAGAAGACACTCCCGCATCGTCGATTGATCCGGAAATCCGAGATATCTTCCTCGAGGAAGCCAACGACGTGCGCACGCAGCTGGAGCAGCAGCTGCCCGGCTTCAAGCGTGATCCGCAGAATCAGGAGCGGCTGGCGGAAATGCGCCGTGCGTTCCACACGCTCAAGGGCAGCGGCCGCATGGTCGGGGCCACCCACATCGGCGAATTCGGTTTTGCGCTCGAGAGCATCCTCAATCGCTGCCTCGAAGGCGCGCTGACGGTCACGCCGGAGATCCTCACCGTCATCGAAGACGCGCTGGCGCTGCTCCCCGAGATGATCGAGTGTTTCCGTGAAGAGCGACCCGCGCCCCAGGCGATGGCTGCGCTCATCGGCCGCGCGCAGCAATTGATCAAGCCGGCCGAGGCGCCGGCCATCGACGTGGAAATCTTCAACGTATTCCAGGAGGACTCGCGCGAACGCCTGGACGTGTTGCGCGGCTGGGTCGAGATTCACGCCGACGACACGCCGGTGGTGGATCGGGATGTGCTGCGCGCGCTGCATACCCTGCGCGGCAGCGCGGCACTGGTCGAGGCGGCTTCGATCAGCCGCGTGTCCGCCGCCTTCGAGCAATATCTGGATGCGCTGCGTGGCGCCGATATCCCGCTGTCGGAAGCCGGCCTCGCCGCGCTCAAGGATTTTACCGAGGTGCTGCCGGACTGGATCGCGCAGGCGGACGGCCGCAGCCCGCCCCCTGACGCGCGGCCGTGGCTGGTGCGCATCGCCGAGCTCCAGGGCGAGGTGCCGGTCGCCGCGGTCGAGGCCGCCGAAGGTCGGCAGTTGGCGGAACTGTTTGCGCACGAGGCCTACAACGAACTCGAAGCCATCGAGCACACCAGCCGCGCCTGGGCACAACAGCCGGACACGCCGTTTCACGCGCGCACCCTGCAAGCCATGTTCCAGAAAATGTACGGGGCGGCATCGGCGCCGTGCCCGCCGCTGGCATTGGTGTCACAGGCGTTCGAAGGCCGTTTGATTGAATTCACCACCAGCCGAAGGGTCGTGCCCGACGCCGCCTTCTTTGCCGAGATGGCAAGCATCATCGAGGGCATGTACCAGCAACTCGATGCGCATCGCGAAGGCAAGATCGAGGACGACGGCTCGGTGCTGGCGGCGCGCGTGTTCCAGCTCGAAGCCGTCAGCAGCCCGACGCCTCAGGCCACGCCCGACGATGAGGAAGTCATCGACATGCCCCCGGTCGCCGAACCGGAAGGGGAAGAAGCCGCGACCGAAGATTCGGCTTTCGACCCCACCCCCGCCGGCGATTTCCAGCCGTCGGCTGACCCGGAATTGGTCGCGATCTTCGTCTCCGAAGGCGAAGAACTGATGGTGGTGTTCGATCGCAGCCTCGACCTGTGGGAACGCGATCCGGATGCCGACGAGCCGCGCCAGGAACTGGCGCGCGCCATCCATACACTCAAAGGCAGTTCACGCATGGCCGGCGTGACCGGCATCGGCACCGTCGCGCAACAGCTCGAAACCTACATGCCGGTGGCCGGAACCAAGCCGGATGCCCTGTTGCTCGGTCGCCTGCATCGCGCCGCCGACGGCTTGCATCATCTGCTCGACGACGTGCGCGCCGGCCGCCAGCCGAATATCACTTCCTTGCTCGCTGAGCTTGCGGGAGAGGACCGGGGCGGGCAAAAAGGCACTGTCGCGCCGATGCCTGCGGAACGACCGGCAGAAAAACCCACTCCTGTTGCCCCATCGGACGAAGCGGCCGCGGCCGATGCCGAACTGGCGGACATTTTCGCCGGTGAAGCGGCCGAGCTGACGGAATCGGTGGAACGCAACCTGAATGCCTGGCAGGCCGATACCACCAGTGAAGAGCCGCGGCGCGAAATCCAGCGCGCGCTGCACACGCTCAAGGGCGGCGCGCGCATGGCGGCGCTTGATGCGCTGGGCGATGCCGCCCACGACATGGAAACCCGGGTCGAAGCGCTGGAGCGCGGCGAGATCCCCCTCGACGCGATGGCTTTTGGAAAACTGTATGAACATCTCACGCAGATTCAACGTCTGCAGGATCAGCTGACGCACCGCGGTGCCGCGGCACTCCCGGTAATGGAACTGCGCGAACCGCAGAGCGAGACATTCGATCTGGAGGCGCCGCCGGAAGAGCCGCTCGAGATGCCCCCGGCTGCGCCGCGTGCAGTCGCGCCCAGCGCCGCGCCCAGCCACGGCAGCGAGTGGGACCCACAACTTTTCTGGAAGCCCGAAGACGAACAGGCGCGACTGGCCGCGTTGCGCCGCGAAACCGCGCGCGTACCGGTGGAAACTCTCGACAGCTTGCTCAACCAGGCGGGCGAAATCTCGATCTACCGTTCGCGTCTGGAACAGCACAACAGCACGCAGCGCCTGCAGCTGGGTGACCTTCAACAGACCCTCCAGCGGCTGCGTGACCAGCTGCGCAACCTCGAGCTGGAAACCGAAGCGCAGATTGCCGCACGCGGACTGGTGCGCACCGAAGGGGGTGAGCGCTACGACGCCGAATTCGACCCGCTGGAAATGGACCGCTACTCGCGCATGCAGGAACTGGCACGCACGCTGTCCGAGTCGATGAACGACATCGGTGTGCTGCACGGCTCTCTGATGAAGGCGCCGGTGAGGCGGAAACGCTGTTGCTGCAGCAGGGCCGCCTCAACACCGAAGTGCAGAACGGCCTGATGTCCACGCTGATGGTGCCGTTCTCGCGCCAGGTGGCGCGCCTGCACCGCGTGGTGACGCAGGTCGCCGAGGAAACCGGCAAGCAGGCCGAAATCAAGTTCACCGGAGTGGAGGCAGAGCTGGATCGCAACGTACTGGAGCGCATGACCGCGCCGCTGGAACACCTGCTGCGCAACTCCGTGGTGCACGGACTCGAAGACATCGTCGGCCGCGCGGCCGCCGGCAAGCCGCCGACCGGCCGCATCGACATCACCTTGCGCCGCGAAGGCACCCAATTGGCGATCGAGGTGGACGACGACGGCCGCGGACTCGACTATGACGCGATCCGCAAAAAAGCCATCGAACGCGGTCTGCTGCGTGCCGACGAGGACGTGCGCGACGAAGAAGTCGCGATGTTCATCTTCCAATCCGGGTTCTCCACCGCTAAAACCCTGACCCAGACCGCGGGCCGTGGCGTCGGCATGGACGTGGTGGCCAACGAGGTCAAGCAACTCGGCGGCACGCTGGATCTGGCGTCTGAAACCGGCAAGGGCGCGCGCTTCCTGATCCGCCTGCCGCTGTCGCTCGCCGCCGCGCAGGCGCTGCTGGTGGGTGTCGGCTCCGAACTTTACGCAGTGCCGCTGGCAAGCATTGAGGGCATCACCCGCATCGCGCGCGGACATATGGCGGAATTCGAGCGCGCCGACGGTCCGCGCCTTTCGTACGGCAACAATGAATACCGCGTGCGCCGGCTGTCAGACCTGACGCACGCGCCGCCGCATGAAGATGCGGTGCCGGCTAAAACCCTGCCCGCGATTCTGGTACGCCTGCCCGAAGGTCTCGGCGGCGGCGAGCGCCGAGTCGCGGTGGTCGTCGATCACCTCTACGGCAATCGCGAAGTCGTGTCGAAGGCCGTCGGCCCGCAGGTGAGTTCGGTGCAGGGCGTCACCGGTGCGACGATTCTCCCGGACGGCCGCGTGGTTCTGATTCTCGACATTCCGGCGCTGGCCCAGGAGCGCGCACGCCTGTTGATCGCCACCACCGGCGGTGTTGCCACGCCGCCACCGGCGCTGATCGCGGATTCGCGCACTCAGATCATGGTGGTGGACGATTCCATCACCATCCGCCGCGTCACCGAACGCCTGCTCGAACGCGCCGGCTTTCGCGTGCTGCTGGCCAAAGACGGCCTTGATGCCATCGCGCAACTGCAAACCGAAACGCCGGCCGCGATCCTGCTCGACATCGAAATGCCGCGCGCGGACGGTTTCGAGGTGGCCACGTTCATCCGCAACAACCCGCGCATCGCGCGCACCCCGATCCTGATGATCACCTCGCGTTCCGGCGACAAGCACCGCAATCGCGCCAAGGAAATCGGCGTGGACCGTTACCTGATCAAGCCCTTCCAGGAAGAACAACTGCTGCACGAATTGCGCGCGGTGCTACCGGAGCCCACCTGATGGCCACACGCGAAGAAATCTACGCCGTGCTCATCGCCATACATGGCGACACGCTGCTATTGCCCAACACCAGCGTGGCCGAAGTGGTGTCGGCGGACGGTTTGCAGGCGCTGGGGGGCGGCCCGTGCGTCGGCACGCGCGACTGGAACGGCAAACGGCTGAATGTCGTCAGCTTCGAGATCCTCAACGGCGCCGCGCCGCCGCCCGAAACTAGCCGCACGCGCATCGTGGTGCTGCAGCCGCTGGACGGCAAGCCGTCCGACAATGCTTGCGGCGTGCTGGCCCAAGGCTATCCGCATCTGCTCACGTTGAACCGCACGGCGTTGGTCAAGGCGCCGCTGCGCGACAGCGACTCCATCGGTATCGTGCTGTCGCGGGTCAAGATCGCCAACACCGAGGCGTTGATTCCGAATCTGGATGCGATTCAGGAGGCGGCGGGCTGATGCGCAAGTCACTGCTGATGTTTGCCACGTTGCTTGCTTGCATGGCCAGTGGGACAGGCGCGTCGGCGACGGCAGAGCCGGCCCTGACGCCGTTTGTGGCATGGCGTGTGGAATTTGGCGGTTCCAGCCACGCTTTTTCGCCCTCGTTCAGCGCCGGCTTATTGAAGGAGCGTCTGAGTGGCGGTGAAGCGACTGCGCCTGAAGTGATTCGCCTTACGCTCACCTCGGAGCAACTGGTCGCTGACTTTGCCGGAGTTCCGCTAGTGCAGCGCAATTTCCGTCTCAACCAGCTTGAAGATGCTGCCCCTTCAGAACTTGAGGAAACATCCTGGTATCAGGAGCAATGGGTATGGTGGACTGCTAGTGGGCTCGCGGCGGTCGCCCTAGGTAGCGCGGTGTTTGTAGAAGGCGTCAAAGGGATAGGTGATCACTATGGCGAATCTTTTGGCTCAAGTAATAATTCCGGTAGTTCCGATTGTTCGACTTCCGGCGGATGTGGCGTCGGTTGTGTGAACGGCACCTGTGTCGCGCCATGTGATTCGACCGGACCGCTGATAAATACTTGTCTTACCGGCAACGGCAAATACGGCAGTGCTGGCTGGCGCGAGAATTGGTTCGAAAGCCTGTTGGACGATGAAACCGGAAATATGGGAGACCTGATTCTTCGCTGATTTCATGTGAGTTTTTCCCTTGTGCTGGGGTGAGAATGAAGGGTGTTTCCAGAAGCCAAAGCGTTCCGCGCTAAAGCGCGGGTAACTTTTTGTCAGTCGCGACAAAAAGTCACCAAAAAACGCTAGGCGCCGAATGCGTCAAAACACTCGCCGACAGGTGAAACCGTCCTGGAAGGTGCCACCCGCTTAGAGCCCAAAACAGCACTTTGGAAGCACCCATCAAAAAACAGTGGTACTAAAAGTGTACCGCCACTTTTTCAATACAAGCGATTTCGGGGCAAAAAGCGCTTCAAGCGGGTGGCTGTTCTTAGGCCGTCTGTAAGGCGAACAGCGGCACCGGGTCGCTAAATCCTTTAACGCTGAGCGCGTCGCGGCTTTCCAGCCCGGTTTCTCCGGCCAGCTGGGCGGTGCGGTTGTCGACCAGGATTTCACCGTCGGCAGCTTTTTCGCACAGGCGGCAGGCAAGGTTCACGGCGGGGCCGACTGCAGTGTATTCAAAGCGTGCGCCGGCGCCGATGATGCCGACGGTAACCATGCCGCTGGCGACACCGACACCCAGGCCCAGCGTCTGCTTTTCATCACTCCACTTCTGTGTCACAGCTCGACCGGCGTCGCGGACGCCACGCGCCATCGCCAGTCCTTTGCGGGCATGGTCATCGATCGGCAGCGGCGCGCCATACAGAATCAAAATGCCGTCACCCGCGAAATCCTTGATCGTGCCGCCAAATTCGGCGACAACCGCGCCTACTTTTTCGTAATACTCGCGCAGCACGCCGATCACGATTTGTGACGGATGCGACTGCGCATACGGTGTAAACCCGCGGATGTCGCAGCAGACCACGGTGATTTCGAGATGGTTCTGCTGCATCGCGTGCTTGAGTCCGCGTTCGCGCACCAGTTCCGCCACCTGCGGTGACAAGAATCGCGACATGAACGCGCCGCGTTCACCCTGCATGACGTGGTACTGCACTGCGCCCAGCAGGAAGATCATCAGGCCCAGAATCATCACGATGCCGCCCAGCTCCAGCGGGGCGACAAATGCGAAGACGAAAAACGGCACGGCGGCGCTCATGGCAAGTAGGCGGATGCGCTCCGGCAGGTCCGGTCGTCGGCGCAGCAAAAGCAGCACGGAAAATAAGCCGCACAACTGCACGAACAGCACCGGGCTCGCAAACATCCAGAAATACAGATTAGTGAGCGCGTCGGGGTTATCCAGCGCGCCCAGAAAATTCTCACGGCGTTGCAGCGGGAGCAGGATCGACAGACCTGTATATACCAGCGCGGCACCCTGGCCGATGCGCAGCACGTAGTCGCCGGCGCGGGTGTCGAGATCGCGGGTCGGTACCGTGCGGCGCACCCGCAGTATCCATTCGAGGATCGCGATCATCGCGAGAGTTTCGGGGAGCGCGAACCAGCCGGTCCATTCCACGGGGATCGCGTAGCCGATCGCAATCACGATATTCAATTCGATGGCGATGCCCATGGTGGCGAGGAAAATCGCCATGGCACGGCTGGTGGGCGAATCGCGGTCGGCGGAAATGAACGCCAGCGCCATGCCCAGGGCAACCAGGCTGACGAGGATCTGCGGCGTGAGGTCTTGCATGCGATTACCCGGCTCGCACTGAGTGTGCCACTAGCCTGGCTTGTCCGACTGGAACAGTGCCTCGAGTTCACGCGCGGCTTCCTGCGCGGTCTGAATCACTTTTTCTTCGTCGCGCGCCACGGCGTGCTGCTTCTGCAGCGTTTCTTCGTCGTGCTTGCGGAACAGCTCGATGGCGCGCGCGGCGCTGGTCTCGTCCTGACCCAATTCGAGCAGAAGCTGGCGGGCCATCTCGAGGCTGGAAAACAGGCTGCGGCGGATCACAGTGACTTTGAGGTCGAGCAGGTTGAGGGCGTGCTGGCGGGTCACCGCCATCGCAAAAATTCGCAGGTGGGGAAAATTATGGCGTACGGTTTCCACCACCTTGAGCGACTCGTCTTCCTCGGCGATGGCCACCACGAACAGTTTGGCCTGATCCGCGTGCGCGGCGCGCAGCACCTCGACGCGGGAGCCGTCGCTGTAGAACACCGGGTTGCCGAAGCGGCGCACGAAATCCACCTGCTGCCAATCGCGCTCGAGCACCGTGAACGGGATCTTTTTCACCCGCAGCAAACGGCCGACGATCTGCCCGAAAGGCCCGAAGCCGGCAATGATCACCGGCGACGCGGCCACGCGGATTTCGTCATAGACGGGCTCGGCCTCCTCACGCAGCTGATCGAGCAGCGCGAACAGCGGGGGCGTCACCATCATCGACAGCGTGACCACGATCACCAGCAGGTCCTTGAGGGCGAGGTCAAGAATGCCAGCGCCGGCGGCGACGCCGAACAGCACGAAGGCAAATTCTCCGCCCTGGGAGGTGGATACTGCCAGCGCCCGCGCGCTTTCATTGTCGGCGCCCGCCGCGCGGCCGAGCGCGTACAGCACGCAGGCTTTGATCAGCAGCAGCCCCAATACCAGACCCAGGATTTTTAGCGGCTCGTCGAACAGCAGCCCGAGGTTGGCCGACATGCCGACGGCCATGAAAAACAAGCCAAGCAACAGGCCCTTGAAAGGCTCGATGTCGGCCTGCAGCTCGTGGCGGTATTCGGAATCCGCCAGCAGGACGCCGGCGAGAAACGCACCCAGCGACATCGAAAGACCGACCGCGTCCATCGCCAGCGAGGTGGATATGACGACCAGCAGTGCCGCTGCGGTGAAAACTTCTGACAGCCGCGTGGTGGCGACAAACCGGAACAATGGGCGCAACAGGTAGCGACCCGCCAGCACCAGCAGCGCGACGGCAGAAACCACCTTGGTAATCGAAAGCCACAGCGTGTCGTCGTCGGCCATGCCCTGGCCCGCGAGCAAGGGCACCAGCGCCAGGAAAGGAATCACCGCCAGGTCCTGGAACAGCAGGATCGCGAACGACAGGCGGCCGTAACGAAAGCCCATTTCCTTGCGCTCGGCCAGCATCGTCAGCACGAATGCGGTGGATGACATGGCCAGGCCAAAACCCGTGACCAGTGCCGCAGTGCCCGACAGCCCGAACGCCAGCGCCGCCCCCGCCACCAGTAGCAGCGTGAAAAAAACCTGTCCGCCGCCGACCAGAAACACTTCGCGGCGCAAGCGCCAGAGGCGTGAAGGCTGCAATTCCAGGCCCACCACGAACAAAAACAGCACGATTCCAAATTCCGAGAAGTGCAGGATGCTGTCAACGTCGGTGACCAGTCGCAGTCCCCAGGGACCGATGGCGAGACCCGCGAGCAGATAACCGAGTACGGCGCCAAGACCCAGGCGCTTGGACAGCGGCACCAGAATGACGGCGGCGGCAAGAAAGATGGCAGCGTTGAAGAGCATGCCGACAGATTAGGGTCTGTTGACCAATATTTCACGCCTGCGACGGAGGTCGGTATCGCGCAGGGCTAGGAACGAGCCTCGACGCTTGCTGGTTGCAAGCGAGAGGTGAGTGACAACGCCCTGCGCGATACCGGCCCCGTCCCTTCGGGTTGCGCCCCGAAACGCGCCATGCGGCGTTGCTCGGAGCTTGTTAAGAATCACTAAGCGTCGCTCCTCGCGCCTTGCCTGGCGCGTTTGGGGGCGGCAACGCAGGTGCGAAATATTGGTCAACAGACCCTTAGGTGGTGCCGGTTGTCCGAGTCGAACGGACGACCTTCCGCTTACAAGGCGGGTGCTCTACCAACTGAGCTAAACCGGCGGTCAAATCCCGGCGCGCAGTGTATAGCGGGAATTGCCGGTGGAGCGATAATCCGTGGTCTCAAGCGCTGGCAAGTCTGGATCACTTATGGCCAATGGCATTCGCAGCGCACGCTTTATTTCCGCCCGTTTGGTCTCGCGGTGCAAAAAATCAAGACCTGATCAGCAAGCGTGAATTCGGGCGGCCGTTGTTGAGTTGCGGATTGAGGCGAGCCTTACGCAGTTAAAAGCGGAAATCAAATAAGCGTCAGCAGACCTTCGAGTACCAGATGCGGCCGCAGCGTCCACTGACTCGACAGCAGGGGATGAAGGATCTGCGCGTCGCCGCCGGTGAGCAAACGCGCCTCGTCGGGCGAGCCGCCCGGCGTTTGCAATGCTTGCTCCATGACGCCGCGCGCGGCGAACAGTGCGCCCTGGCGGATGCAACTCTGCGTGTCCTTACCCAGACCTTCGCGTACCGCTTCCGGAGTCGAGTCGGCCTGCGCGCGCGTGACGTGGCCCAGCGCGTGCAGCGCCGAGCTATAACCGGGTGCAATCAGGCCGCCAAGATGCCGTCCGTTGCCGTCCACACGATCAAACGTCAGCGCAGTTCCGGCACTGACTACGGAGAACGCACCCCGTTGCTGGCGCCACGCCGCGAGCATCGCCAGCCAGCGGTCGATGCCGAGCCGTGAAGGGTCGGCGTACGCCAGTCGCAGTCCATTACGCTCGGCGGCGACTCGCGCGTAATTTGGCGTATGGCCCAATCGCTGGTTGATGCGGTCAGTGAGATGCAGTTCGTGCTCGGTGCCCAGTACCATGGCGGCCCAGACCGCGGTTACGACAGGCCATTCCAGGGAGTCGAATGTGCCGGCCGGATCGCCGCGATGCGGCTCGGCGCCAAAAAACGACAGCGCTCCTGCGGTGCCCCTCGCGCCATCTGAGCGGTCGTCATAGAGCGCCCATTTCATGCGCGTATTACCGATATCGAGCAATAAAATCATGTGAGTCGCAAGCTGACATCGCCGGAGAGCACGTGCTGTATCTTGCCGCGAATCTCCAGTTTCAACGCGCCATCTTCAGTTACGCCGCGAGCGACTCCATTCAGAATCTCCTGGGCGCCGTTGACCTGGATGTTTTTTCCAATAGTGAGGTCGCGCTGCTGCCACTCGCCTGCAAATGGCGCGAATCCGTTCTGTTCAAACGCCAGCAATGCCTCGACCAAGCGCGACAGCAGCCTGGCCGCCAGTGCGTTGCGGGAAAGTTTGAAGCCGCAGGCCTGCAGCGATGTCCACGACTGATCAATCCGCCGGCCTTGATCTGCCTGCATCGATACGTTCAGGCCGACGCCAATCACCGCGCGGCAGGCGCCGCCCGCTTCGCCGCGCTGTTCAATCAAGATTCCGCCAAGTTTTTTGCCATCGAGCACCAGATCGTTGGGCCATTTCAATTGCAGGTTTTTCAGCTCGGGCAAGGCTCGAGTGCACGCCACGCCGATTGCCAGCGAGAGCGAAGTAAGTTGGGCCGGCCAGCCGTCGAAGCTCCACGCCAGCGACAAATAAAGGTTTGCGCCAAACGGGGAAACCCACTGGCGCCCACGGCGACCGCGCCCGGCGCTCTGGAATTCCGCGAGCAGTGCTTGTGGATCCAGTTTCGCGGGCAGGTCGAGTACCTGCACGTTGGTCGAGTCGGTGAGAGGCTTGACGGCGACGCGTTGCAAGCGCGCAGTCGCCAGCGGGCTCAGTTGTTTGCGGATGCTCGATTCATTGAGCAGATCCAGAGATTGGGTCAGCCGGTAGCCGACGCGCGTGCGTGACTCGATCTGCAGGCCCCAGGCGGCCAGCGCGCGCATGCGCTTGGATAGCGCCGCCCGCGTGATGCCGATGTTTTTCGCCAGCGTTTCGCCCGAATGCCAGGCGCCGTCGGCGAGCGCATCAACTATCGGCAGTAGCAGTTCGGGTGCCATCAGGGTTTGAACAGGCGGCCGAGAACGCGCGCTTTTTCAAAGCAATATTCCTCGCCGCGCGCGATGCGCTGCAGGTTGTCGCGATGCTTGAAAATGACCAGCAGTGCCATCGCCAGAGTGAACAACCCGGCCGGCGACACTAGACCCGGACCCAGCGCAGCCCACAGGGTGGCGGTCAACGCGGTCACCACCGAGGCTAGCCCAACGTAACCGGTGAGAAGGACCGTCAGGACAAATGCGGCGACCATCCAGGGCATGGCGAGGGTCAAAAGGGCGCCAAAAACTCCGGCCAGCGTGGCCACGCCCTTGCCGCCGCGAAAGCCGAACCAGACCGGATAAATGTGCCCGAGCGCGACCGCCACGCCGCAGACATACGCGACGGACTCTCGCGACAGCGCCGTGGCGCCTGCCCACGGCCAGTCGAGCACCGGCACCGCCAGCACCGCCAGCACGCCCTTGCCGGCGTCGAGCGCCAGTACCGCGAGGGCAAAACCCTTGCCCTGGGTGCGCAGTGCGTTGGTGGCGCCGATATTGCCGCTGCCGAATTTGCGCAGGTCGACGCCGCCCCGCAGCGCGCCAACCACAGTGCCGCCCATCAAGGTGCCGAGCAGATAGGCGAGGGCGGCCTTGGCGGAGAGTTCGATCATGGCGACGCGAGCAGCGTGGAGGGGCCCGGCGCGAAGCGCAGGGAGCTAGCGTCGCGAATCGGTGCGGACATGAGTGGCCACGCGCTGAAAGACAGAGGTGCCGGTTGTCTCATGTCCCCAACCACTTTTTCCGGCGCGCCAGGGTAGGCGCATCCGCTTCCGCGAGGGCGAAGGTCCAGGTGTCGAGCAGTGCGGCTTCCGGAGTGATGCGAGCTTCGAACAGCTCGTCACCGCGGAAATAGTGCAGCGGGACCTCACGCGCGACGGTGAGCGCGGCATTGCGGGCGGCCCAGTTGCCGGGCGTGAGTTTGTAGCCGTCGAGCGCCACCAGCACGTCGCCGCCGGCAAGCCCTGCGCGTTCGGCCGGCCGGTTGTTGAAAACATGTGCAACCGTGAGTTCGCCGCCGCGTAGTTTCAGCCCCAGATTCGTCGTCAGCGGCTTGCCGGTGATGCGCCCGCCGGGATCGGCATCGGAAATCGCGGCCCGGCGCTCGGCCTTGACTCCGATTCCAGCGAGCAACTCGATCAGTGGCAGTTCGATTGTCGAGCGCAGCCAGGCGTCGAACTGGGGCTTGAGGTGGAGGCCGGAGACTTCCTGCGCAACCGTCTCCAGTCCGCCTTCAGGTACGCCAAGCCCTGTACGCCCGTAGCGACGCCACAGCTCACGCATGACATCGTCGAGGCTAGTGTCCGACAAGGCGCGAAGCGTCAGATCAAGGCATAGCGCGGCCAGCGCGCCCTTGACGTAATAGTTGGTGGTGGCGTTCGGCGTGTTCTCGTCGGGCTGGTAGTACTTGATCCAGGTCTCGAAGCTGGCGTCGGCCAGGGTGTGATGCAAACGCCCCGGCGTGCGTTCGAGACGCGTGGCGGCTTCGGCAAGCAGATCCAGATAGCTGGACGCATCAATCAGCCCCGCGCGCAGCAGCAGCAGGTCGTCGTAATACGAGGTCACGCCCTCGTAGTGCCACAGATCGCGGCTGTAGGCTTCAGCCGCCAGCGTCGATTCGAGGAAAGTCTTCGCGGTGATGCGCTTGACGTTCCACAGATGGAAATATTCGTGGCTGACGAGCCCTAAAAACGCGCGATAGTCGCGCGGCATCCCGTTCGCGCCGGCGCGCGGCAGATCGGTGCGCGAACAGATCAGCGCCGCGGACGAACGGTGCTCCAGCCCGCCATAGCCATGGCCTACAACGCGGGTCAGGAAGAGGTACTGATCGAGTTTGGGCTCACCGCCAAACATCGCGAGTTGGGTCTCACAGATCTTTTTTGCGTCCTGTGCCAGCCGCGCGCCATCGGCGTCAACGCGACCCGAGAGGATGAAGGCATGCGGCGTACCGGCCGCCGTGAAGTCCACGCGCTTGAAGTCACTCATCTCGACGGGGTGATCAATCAGGTCTTCGAAGTCGCTGGCCGCAAAGCGGCCAAAGCCGCGCGCATCCAACTGCACTGCCTTGAGCGTGGTCGCCAGCTTCCAGCTTGGCTCGGCAGGGGCTGGAATATCCACGGTGTAGCCGCCGCGCCATCCCAGCGGCTGAAATAACAGCGAAGAGCCGTTGAAGAACGCGCGCCGGCTGTCGAGATAGGCCTTGCGCACGGATTCGTCATAGGCGTAGACCCACCAGCGCAACGAGAGCGCACCGGACCCGGGCTCGACGCGAAAGGAATTTTTATCCGTGCGCGTGATCACGGCCCGCCCGCCCGCCCGCGTGGCCTCGATGCGGACCACGTGCTTGGAGAAGTCGCGGACCAGATAACTGCCGCGAATCCATGCCGGCATGCGCATCTCTACGGCTGCCGGCGTCTCGGCCAGATCGCAGCGCACCTCAAACAGATGGGCCTGCGGATCGGCGATCAGAACGGTGTAGTGGGGGACGGTCACGTCCTCATTCTAATTGCAGCCCGCGGCGGTGGCGGGCACTATGCGCGCCCTATGCTCCTCATGATCGACAACTACGATTCCTTCACCTACAACCTTGTCCAGTACTTCGGCGAACTGGGGGCGGAGGTGCAGGTGCACCGCAACGATCGCATTGCGGTGGCGGAAGTTGCGCGTTTGAAACCGTCGCATATCGTGCTGTCGCCCGGACCCTGCACGCCCAACGAGGCGGGCATCTGTCTCGAATTGATTGCGCAGCTCTCCGGCCATGTCCCGATTCTTGGGGTATGCCTCGGACATCAAAGCATCGGCCAGGCGTTCGGCGGCAGGGTCGTGCGCGCGGGCCACATCATGCACGGCAAAACCAGCGCGATTCACCACGCGGGCAAGGGCGTGTTCAAAAAGCTGCCGGCGCCATACACTGCCACGCGCTACCACTCGCTGATCGTCGAGAAGAACCCGTTTCCAGACTGTCTCGAAGTCACCGCCTGGACGCAAACGGCCGATGGCGGCGTTGATGAAATCATG
The DNA here is from genome assembly GCA_963807375.1 of uncultured Gammaproteobacteria bacterium. Taxonomy (GTDB): domain Bacteria; phylum Pseudomonadota; class Gammaproteobacteria; order Nevskiales; family Nevskiaceae; genus JACPFV01. The sequence goes on along the minus strand of CAWEBP010000003.1, from coordinate 32,072 downwards.
GGCCTCAAGCACAAGACGCTGGCCGTCGAGGGGGTGCAATTTCACCCCGAATCCATACTCACCGAGCACGGCCACGCCCTGCTCAAGAATTTCCTGACGGCGTATTGACATGGCCCTGAATCCGCAAGAAGCGCTGCAGCGCGTGATTGAGCACCGGGAAATATTCCACGATGAAATGGTGGAATTGATGCGCATGATCATGCGCGGCGAAGTCACGCCGGTGATGACCGCCGCGCTGCTCACCGGCTTGCGGGTCAAGAAGGAAACGGTCGGTGAGATCGTTGCCGCCGCGCAGGTGATGCGTGAGTTTGCGCGGCGGGTTGCCACGCCGCCCCATCCGCATCTGCTCGATATCGTCGGCACCGGCGGCGATGGGGCGCACAGCTTCAATATCTCGACCGCCGCGATGTTTGTCGCCGCCGCGGCGGGTGCACGCGTGGCCAAGCATGGCAACCGCAGCGTGTCGTCAAAGTCCGGCAGCGCGGACGTGCTCGAAGCGCTGGGTGCCGTCATTGACCTGCAGCCCGAACAGGTTGGACGTTGCCTCGAAACCGTGGGCCTGGGCTTCATGTACGCGCCCAACCACCACCCGGCGATGCGCGCCGTGGCGCCGGTGCGAAAGGAAATGGGCGTGCGCACGCTGTTCAATATTCTTGGCCCGCTGACCAATCCGGCAGGCGCACCGAACATCCTCATGGGTGTGTTTCACCCGGACCTGGTCGGCATTCAGGTGCGGGTGCTGCAACGCCTCGGCGCCCAACGTGCGCTGGTGGTCTGGGGTCGCGACGGTCTCGACGAGATCACGCTCGGCGCAGACACCCTGGTGGGCGAACTGCGCGAGGGCGCGGTGCGGGAATACACCATCAGCCCGCGCGATTTCGGGCTTGCGGTCCAGCCGCTGGAATCGTTGCGGGTGGCCAACGCACAAGAATCCATGACTCGCGTACTCGAGGCCCTGGACAACCGGCCCGGCGCCGCACGCGATATCGTCGCGCTAAATGCCGGCGCTGCACTTTACGCCTGCGGCCTGGCCGACTCGATTGCGGCGGGTCACCGCCGCGCCGGCGAAATACTGAGCAGCGGCGCGGCTCGCGCCAAGTTGGGTGAATTTGTGCAAGCCACGCAGGGCATTCTGGCCACTCCGTGACAAAAGCGCATGACTGACATCCTCAAAAAAATCCTTGAGGTTAAGAAGGATGAAATCGCAAAATTGAAGCAGCGCTCACGCTCGGGTTTGGAAGACCAGGCCCGTGCACAAGCCGCAGTGCGTGGCTTTGCGGACGCCCTGCGCAAGGCCGTCGAGGCCGGCCGGCCGGCGGTGATTGCCGAAATCAAAAAAGCCTCGCCGAGCAAGGGCCTGATTCGCGCTGATTTTGATCCTGCGACGCTGGCGCAAGGCTATGAAAAGGGCGGCGCGGCCTGTCTGTCGGTGCTGACCGACCAACAGTTTTTCCAGGGCGACAACAGGCATTTGATAGCCGCGCGCGCTGCCTGCACGCGACCGGTGATCCGCAAGGATTTCCTGATTGATCCACTCCAGATCCTTGAGGCGCGTGCCCTGGGTGCGGACTGCGTGCTGCTGATCGTTGCCGCACTGTCCACCGAACAGATGTCCGAGCTGGCGGATTGCGCGCAGGAAACCAAGCTTGATGTGCTGGTGGAAATCCACGACGGCCGCGAACTGGATCAGGCCATGAAGACGCGATTCAACGTACGGCCTCTGCTGGGCATCAACAACCGCAACCTGCACACGTTTGCAACCAGCCTTACGACCACGCTCGATCTGCTGCCGCGGATACCGAAGGATTACGACGTGGTGACGGAAAGCGGTATCGCCACGCGTGCCGACATCGCCCGCATGCAAGCGGCTGGCGTGCAGCGGTTTTTGATTGGCGAATCACTGATGCGCGAACCAAACCCTGGTGAGGCGCTCAGCGCACTGATTTCAGCGTGATTTTCTTATCAACAATCCGGCCCGTGATTTAGGCAACGGATCCTTGCTGACAGGAGCCGCCGGCTTCTTCGGGCCAATGACCGTAATGTTGCGGCCTTCCGAGACCACCAGGCCGTCTTCTTCCAGACGCTTCAAGACGCGGCCGGCCATCTCGCGCGAGCAGCCGACGATGCGCGCCAGCTCCTGCCGGCTGACGCGCACGGTGAGACCGCGCGGGTGCACGACCGCGTCACGACGTCGTGTCAGCTCCAGCAGTATGTGTGCAAGGCGTCCGGCGACGTCGAGGAAGGCCAGGTCCGCCAGCCGCTGGCTGGTGTCGCGCAAGCGCACCGCGAGCTGTTCGGCGACTCTCGAACATGATCTCGGGCTGCGTAGCGCACGAATTTGCGGAAGTCGTCGTAGGCCAGCTTCGGCCACCAGCGTCGGGTTCGCGCGTGCGCACGATGGCGGTGCGCACGCGCTGCTCGGGGAACAGGCACATCTCGCCGAAGAACTCGCCGGGGTCGAGGTAGGCCAGCACGATCTCGCGGCCATGGTCGTCCTTCGAGCAGGACGCTGACCGAGCCTTCGAGGATCAGGAACAGCGACTCGCGCGGATCGTCGCCGGCATGGATGATGTTGTGCTTGAGCGGCATAGCTGCGCTTGTGGCGACTGCGCAATAAATTCCTGTACGACCGGCTTGACATGCCATCGACATCCTCCGCATGTCGGCTTTGATGTTTGACGAAAATAACACAACACTTCTACGGGACTGGCGCCATGAGCGACGCTATGCAGGCACGAATCAAATGGGCCGAGAACGCGGCCTTCATCGGCGAAACCGGCAGCGGTCACGCGCTGGTGATCGACGGGCCCGCCGACATCGGCGGGCGCAATCTCGGGCCGCGGCCGATGGAGCTGATGCTGCTGTCGGTGGGTGCCTGCTCGGCGGTGGACGTGGTGCACATCCTCAAGAAGGCGCGCCAGCAGCGTGACGGACTGCGTGGTCGAGGTCGAGGGCAAGCGTGCCGATACCGACCCGAAGGTCTTCACCGACATTCACCTGCATTTCGTCGTCACCGGCGAGGGCCTGGCCGAGAACCAGGTGAGAGCGCGCGGTGGAGCTGTCGGCGGAGAAGTACTGCTCGGCGTCGATCATGCTCGGCCGAGGCGGCGAACGTGCACGCACAGCTTCGAAGCTGCAGAGAAGCCATCTGAACTGCCGCAGCATCCGCGCGCCGTTCCTGATACATAATTCGCGCCACGCAAGCGCTTAGCGACCATTTCGTCGCGAGGATACGGCGTTGGCCAAAGCCCGACCGAACAATCCGAAGCTCAAGCTGCTCGGCTTCAACAACCTGACCAAGTCGCTGTCGCTTCAACATCTACGACATCTGCTATGCGCGCACCAAGCAGCACCAGCAGGAATACGTCGAGTACATCGACGAGGCCTACAACGCCGAGCGCCTGACCGACGATCCTCACCGAGGTGGCGCAACATCATCGGCGCCAACATCCTCAACGTCGCGCGCCAGGACTACGATCCGCAGGGCGCCTCGGTGACGATGCTGATCTCCGAAGGCCACCACGACGGCCTGCACACGCCGCAGAAGGATTCGGTGGTCGCGCATCTCGACAAGTCGCACATCACCGTGCACACCTACCCGGAGACGCATCCGGACCAGGGCATCAGCACCTTCCGCGCCGACATCGACGTCTCCACCTGCGGCCGCATCTCGCCGCTGAAGGCCCTGAACTACCTGATCAACAGTCTTCGAGTCCGACATCGTGGTCATGGACTACCGCGTGCGCGGCTTCACCCGCAACGTGCGCGGCATGAAGCACTTCATCGACCACCAGATCGATTCGATCCAGAACTTCATCGCGCACGGACATCCGCGACCGCTACATGATGGTCGACGTCAACGTCTATCAGGAGAACATCTTCCACACCAAGATGCGCCTGAAGGAGCTGGACCTCGACACCTACCTGTTCGGCGAAGGCGTCTCCGAACTGCCGCCGCGCGAAGCCAAGCGCATCCGCGAGCGCGTCAACCACGAGATCATGGAGATCTTCTACGGCGCAGAATTTCGCGCAGTAAAGACTGTTCCGCATCAATGCACGGATTGTCTTTTGCAGCTACATGCAAAAAACGCGTCGAAGGAAGAATACGGCCTTGAAATGTGCCACCCGCCTGCGGCCCTTGGAAAAGTATTCAGAACACTGACGAAAAACCAGTGGTACTAAAAGTGTACCGCTCGTATTCGCAGATCCGGCTCGAACGACTCAAAAACGCCTCAAGCGGGTAGCGCTAAATCCAATAAGCGGTCTTGGTCATCACGCGCGCGATGCGGCGCATTGCCGCGCGCACCGGCAGCGGCAGAGATTTTGCGCCGGCCTCAACTGCTTCCTGACCGTGCCGCTCCTCATCTGCCTTCATGCGCTCGACGATTTCACGGCTGCGTGCATCGCTTACAGGCAGTTTCTGCAGATGACCGTGCAGATGTTCCGCTACCTGTTTTTCGGTTTCCTCGACAAAGCCGAGGCTCCATTTGTCGCCGGCCAGCCCTGCAATCGCGCCCATCGCCAGCGATCCGGCATGCCACAACGGCTGCAGCTTGCTCGGTTTTTCGCCAAGCTCACTCAAGCGTTGTTCGCACCAGGCCAGGTGCGTCTGTTCTTCTTCTGCTGCTTTGAGCAGGTGTTCGCGCACCTGTGGGTCGCGTGCGGTCATCGCTTGGCCTTGATACAAGCCCTGTGCAGCGACTTCGCCGGCGTGGTTCACGCGCATGAGCCCAGCCGCGTGCCGGCGCTCGGCATCGACCAGCGTCGCGTCGGGCGCGGTCGCAGGCGAAGAATTACTGGGGCTCACGGGCGAATGCACGTGCCGGGACAGCTGTCGCTGAAAAGCCACCAGCAGGCGGTCGGCGGAAGAATAGTGGCGATCCATGGCCAGATCATAGGCCAAATACCTCCGCGAGAGCCCGGGTTTTTACGCGCGATAACGCACGGAAGAAAACGCGCCCGCGGCGTAATTTTTAAGCAGGATCGCAATGCATGACCAGAGCGATTCAACAGGTGCGCACCCGCGTCACCCGTACTTCCCTACCGGAGATAATCATGACTAGAGATACCAAGGACCTCAACAAGGAATTGCGCAAGAAGGAGGCGCGTGACGCCAACCGCGACCCGCTCACCAAGACCCCCGGGGCACACCCCATCGGTACGGGCATCGGGGCGGCGGCGGGCGGCGCGGCCGGCATTGCGGGCGGCATCGCCGCATCGGCGGCCACCGGCGCTGCGACCGGCACTCTGCTCGGCGGACCCGCCGGGGCGGTGGTGGGCTTGGCGGCCGGCGCACTGGCGGGCGGGCTCGCCGGCAAAGCAATTGGCGAGGCGGTGAACCCGACCGAAGAAACGCTGTATTGGCGTGAGTCGTATCAAAACGAGCCGTATTACAACGTCATGTACACCTTCGATGATTACGATCCGGCCTACCGTGCTGGTTACGAAGGTTACAACCGCTATTACGGCAAGACTTTCGATGAGGCTGAGAAGGACATCGAACAGGACTTCAACCGCATTCGCGGTGGTTCGCGTCTGAGCTGGCGTGATGCACGCGCCGCGGCGCGATCGGCCTGGGACCGCCTGACCGGGAACTCTCACACGATGCGTGATTCGCGCAATGCGCGAGACGGCGCTTCACGGCCGTATTAAGTAGCAAAAAGGTTAGGGCGTGACCGGCGAACACCGGTCACGCCCTGCTCTAGAAGGAGCGCTCCCAGCGAATCCCGAGCCAGTCGGGGCCGACAATGGGCGCAAGGTGCGTCGCGTTTTTTGGCGTCACGAATAATTTGGTCAACCCGTAGGACAGCACTGCAGCGGCGATGACATCCCGTTCGTGATGGTTGTCGGTCGCGACGCGGATATAACCGACGTAGGTAGCGGCAAGATAGGCGGGCACGCCGTACTTCCAACCGTAGCGATCCTGCAGGAATGCGGCCTGCGCAAAGACGAAGCCTGCATGCCCGGACGGAAAACCGTAGCCGCCCCCGCCATCGGGTCGCCGGCCCAAGGCTAGTCTGCTCGAAACCAATTCTGAAAATACTGTTCACCGCGGCGTTCACGCTTGTGTTGCGCAGCCATTGCTTGCCGCCTTCGCCATCGCTCTTTAAATACGCGACAGACAGCGCGGCAATCGGCAGCGCGCCGGTGATGATGTCGCCCTGTAAAACCAAGGGCATCGCCGTGACCGTTCCGGAATGAAGGCCAAGGGCCAGCATGACGGCTGGGAGACTAAAACGTTTCATACGAAAACTCCTGGGTGAGGCAGTGCCGCTTCGTTAGCGAATTGTTGGCGGGCTGATTCAAAGCGGTCCACCCTCGCTTTTCGGCCGCCAATCAACGGCGCCAAAATGCGTTTGACCGAGATAGGCGTAGCCGATGCTGATGGCATTGACGCTCTGATGGCTGTTTGGCAGGCCGCGGGTTTGCGCGTCGCGTCGGGACAATGCGTATTTGAGGACCAGGCCGTGAAGGTTGAAAACGCGCAGTGTCATCGAGACTTCGCCGCGGACGATGTTCTCGCGGCCACCTTTTTGCTCCGAAAGCAGGTCGGTGATGTAGTAATCGCGCGCCGTGAAGTCGATGGCGACGCGATCGCCGAAGATCGCACGTAGGTCGAGCATGCCCTGGGGTGAAATGCCACTGTGATAATCCCGTTGGCCGGCAACACGTACCGTGCCACCGGAGCCATAGCCAACACCGGCAAGTGCAGTTCCTTGCAGGGCGATGGTGCGCGACAGCCACCACTGCGCCGTGGTGCCAACGTTGGCGGCCGTGGTGGAAATCCGAAAGATCTGGGGCGCGATGTAGTCGTAGGTGCCGTAAAGACCCCACACGCCGCGGTAGTCTTTACCCAGCTCGTAGGCGTTTCCGTAGACCAGTCCGCGAGAAATGATGTTCTCGAGTGCGTTGCTGGTGGCCGCCGTGAACTGGAATTGGAAGTAATCGAAAGGCCGCTTGTAGTTGTAACCGGGTTTTCCAGGCAGGCCATAGGCAATGGTGGCATCCGCAATTGCCTCCCCTTGCTGGAAGCTGGGCGGGGGGACCGCCGCGCCCGCCGAATTCGAGCGGACGTTGGTGCTCAAATTCACACCGAGTTGCAAGCGTGTGTAAACGGCCGGGTTGTAGCTGCGGAACACACCGTCGAAGCGATCGCCATATGCCCAGCGGTTGAAGCCGGTGGCGGGCGAAAGGGCTGCCGCGCGCACTTCGCGCCAGAACCCAGGCTTGCCGCCGTCCCCGCTTTCGAGCACCAGGCTTGCCATGCGAAACAGCGACTCGCCAAGAAAGCTGCCACCAAAGCCGGTGGTGATCTGATCATTGATCGACGGTGCGCCGGTCTCACCCGCCATCTCCCAGAACACACTACCCAGGGCGGTGTAGATCGACGACTCCCAATACCCAAGCCCGGCCGAGCGTGCAAATCCGTGATACATCGAACCTTGATACGGATGCCCGAACTGGTTGATCTCGAAGGAGTCGGTGTCGTAGACCCAGCCGCCGGTGATGTTTTTCTTAAACGTCGCGAAGTTGGTCTGGTAGGTGTCTTCGTCGAGGAAATAGCGGTTGCTCAGGTTGAGCAGCGTGTCAAAACCGATGATGCCGACGATCGGCACCAGGTAGCTTTTGCCGTCGCCAACGCCCCAGCCCGGAATCGGTTTTGGTTTTTCGCCGGCGAATGCGGTGGGTGCAACTTTTTGTTCCTTGGTCTCGAGCTTGGGATTTTCTTTGGGCAATTCGACAGAAAATGCGGTTCCCGACGCCAACCCCATCGAGATCAAGAGAAGAATCTGGAGTCGGCAAAAGGGCATGCGGCGACATTACGTTTGGCCTTGAAGTCCTTCTGTGCGCTTGCGCACACAGCGCGTTAGCTTGAGTAGCGTAGGCTCCAGACTCAGATTTCTCACCAGGAGTCGGCTATGGAATATGTCAAAGCGTTCATTGCAGGGTTTGTTTCTACCCTGGTGTTTCACCAGGGCGCATTGGCGGCGTTGTATGCCGCTGGCATTTCGCCCAAGCCGCCGTTCTCCATGGTGGCGACGGCCCCTTTCCAGGTGCCGGCGGTTATTTCGCTGGCGTTCTGGGGCGGCTTGTGGGGCATTGCCGTATGGCTGGCAATACGAGGCGCAATCGGCCTGAACTATTGGGTGCTCGCACTGATTCTGGGCGCGATCGGGCCCAGCATCGTTGCGCTATTCATTGTCTTTCCGCTCAAGGGCATGCCGATGGCGGGCGGCTGGGATCCTAAAATTATCACCGGCGCATTGATCTTGAACGGCGCGTGGGGTCTGGGCGTTGCGTTGCTGATGCGGCTGATGGCGCGCTTCTGAGCCGCGCCTTTTCCGCCATCGTCCTGGCCGCCGCGCTGGCGCTGGGCGGCTGCGCGTCCACTCAAGTTCTGCGCGACTTCACCACCGACGGCTGCAGCATGTTCCCCGATGGGGACTGGTGTGACTGTTGTCTGGAGCACGACTGGGTTTACTGGCGCGGCGGCACACCGGACGAGCGCAAACGGGCGGACGAGGACTTGCGCACCTGCGTGCAGGCGCGCAGCGGCCGCACGACGCTGGCAAGCCTCATGTATTACGGCGTTCGCGTCGGTGGCCATCCGCTGGCGCCGACGCCGTTTCGCTGGGGCTACGGCTGGGGCTATGGCCGCGGTTATACGCCACTGACGAGTACCGAGAAGCAGCGCATAGACCCCAAAAAAAAGCCCCGCAGTTGCGGGGCTTTAATGACCGAATGATTTGACTCTAGTTCGTGGTCGTGGTCACCGACTCTTCCTGCGCGAATGCTTCGATTTCTACACGACGATCCGGCTGCAAGCACGCAATCACCGAAGGTGATGTCCGGCCCTTGCATGAATCAGGGTCGGTGACCGGTTGGCTCTCGCCTTTGCCTTCCGCCGAGATCATCTTGCGCTCAACGCCACGGCTGGCCAGATAGGCCTTGACCGCTTCTGCACGACGCTCGGAAAGTTCCTGGTTGTAGCTGTCGGTTCCGATACGGTCGGCATGGCCGGTGGTGACAATGCTGCCGACATTGGTGTCCTGAAGCTTTTCAGCGATATCGTTGAGCTTGGCCTTGCCCGCGGGCTTCAGCGTTGCTTTATTGAAATCGAACAGGGCTTCGGTCGTCAGCGTATAACTTTGGATAGCGCGCGTGGTCTTGGTCGTGCGTGGAGCCATCGCTACAACAGCCGGGGCCGTGTTGACCAGCTTGATGAAGCCGTGGCCGCCATTGCCGCCTTTTTGAGCAGGCTGGCCTCCGGCACCGCCGCCACCACCGCCGCCCAACGTACCGTCCTGGGCATCTCGGCCATTGGTCGAGCCGCCGTCACCACCGTTGCCGAAACCTGCGCCACCACCACCGCCCGCACTGGTCTCGATGCGGCCAGTTACCGGCTGGTTGCCGACCTTGGTGTTGTAGTTGGTTTTCACAATCCTGCCGGAGTCATCGCCCGCCCGTCCCGGCTGGCCATAGGCCACTTCGGTATAAGCAACTGTTCCCGACTCGGCGGTTTCGGATCTCCGATCGCCACCTGAGCCGCCCGCGCTGCCGCCGGCCATCGCTTCGCCACCTTCGCCGCCGTCAGCATTCGAGTAGGTCTGGCGCCAGGTTTCAGCGCCCATGAATCCCGCCACATGCGTTCCCGTCGTGACATTGGTCAGGCTGGTCGGGTTGCCGTTTTCGGTGCGCGGTCCTTCCTTGGTGCGCGTGTCGTTCGGGTCGCCGCCTTCGCCGCCGGAGCCCAGCGTCACACGATACTGGCCAGGTGCGAGATATTGCGTGGTGCGCCAAGGCGCCGCGCCGGCACCGCCGCCGCCGCCGCCTTTGCCTTTGGAAGTGCTGCCACCACCACCGCCACCACCGCCACCGCTCAGGGTGATCTCGTAGGTGCCTTCCGTCAGATACGACATCGAACCTTGCGGTAACTGGCGTGGCATTTGGCCGGCTTTATAGACGGTGATGAAGCACTGCTGGTTCACCGCGTCTTCATTGGGGTCGAGAATGGTGTAGAGGCCGCGGCTCGCATCGTAGTTGGTCGCCCCGCAAGACGGCGCGGTGTTTTGGGCAAAGGACGGGACGGCGGCGACGGCCAGACCGAGTACAGCCAGATGAATTTTATTTTTCATTGATATCTCCTTCAAAGGAAACAACGAGTGCGCGAATACGCGAAAACTAAAGTCGCGTTACAACTGAAGTCGCAATGCGCGGTACGACCCGGATCGCAGGCTACGCCGACCTTCGCGTGGCTTCTGTGCGCTGCAAGACATAGCGGCAGGGCTGCATATGCGCGATATGCGCGGTGGCGCACCGACGCCCACTTCTCGCCTGACTACGATTCACTCTTCCTTTGTGCAAAAAAGATTTTTAATTGAGGCCTTCATGAGCAAGCCCCATCGTCCCAGCCAGAAACAGGACACCAGCCGCATGCCCAAGCCGGATCCGCGCAAAATCGCCAAGGAGACGGCGCAGGAAGCCGTTCCCCAAGTCATGCCCAAGGAGCAGGTCCCCGAGGAACTCAAGCCAAATCCTTCGCGCGTGGGACCCCGAAACGAGCCTTCGAAGCGGCGGCAGGAAAACCGCACGAGCCAGCAGCAGCACCAGTCGATGGGCCGTCCGCACGGCACGTTGACGCTGGGCGCCACAGAAAGGCAGGTCAAAACATTTTTCGAGTCGTAGGGGGCCGTGGCAGCAACCGGCAAAGCGACGCGCAGGCAGCAGAACTTATTACGCCCGCACAATAGGGCGAACAACGGGATCCAGTGAAAAAGAAAACTTTCGGGCTGTGGAGGCTGTGCCTGGTTCCGGCGCTGTTTGCGCAGATGTCGATGGCCGCCGAGGCGCCTGCCGTGGCGTCAGCCAACACTTATCGCGACTGGGTTTTGCAAATGAAGCAGGATCCGCGCGGACCTTTTTCCGGTATCCGCTGGTACTGCGCCGACGGCTCGGTTCTCGAGCCCAGACCCTCCGGCTGCGAAGCCCGCGGGGGCGGCTTTCAGCATGGCCAATGGAGCGAACGCACGCGGCAGATGCGCGCCGCGGGTTATGCCATCGCCAATTTCCTGGCTGATTTCAAGCCGGACTCACCGATCGCCAGAGATCCCGACATATTGACGATGCTGCTCGTGGAAAAATTCCTGATTGCCTCCGACGACGGCTGGATTCTGCGCAAGGCGCAGTTCTATCGCGGCGCCTTTCAGGACTACAACGAACGTGACGGCGCCAAAGCCTTATTGCTCGCGCTGCTCGCACAGACCGGGCGCGCCAGCACCGACTTCGTGGTGCTGCGCGAAGCCGCACGCCTGCTGCCGCACGGCGCCGAAACCGCCGCCATTACCAATCTGCGCGGCAAGGCCACGACGATTTCGGATCGCGATCCTCAGTTCAAGAATCTGCGCAGCAAGATCCACAACCTGCCGGAACCCAGTGACGCCTTGCGCGTGCGCCAATACGCCAGCGGCGCGCAGGCCAAGCCGGCGCTCAAGGAGGAGTACGCAACACTCGCACAGATGATTGACCAGGTTAATGCGGGCCGCTCGCTGCCGGCCGCGATCAAATCCTTGAGCACGCAGGTGCGCACGCCAGAGCTGGCAAAGCGTCTGCAGGAGCACGCGGCTTCACTCGCCAGTCAGACCGATGCCGAAAGCCAGTTACGACTGAGCACCGACGTGCAGATTCTGATTCGCGATCACTTCACTGAATTGGGCGCGGCGAAAGTGCGACTGGCGGCGCTGGACGCCAGCCTCAACGCTGAAGTGTCGGCGTTCACTGCCAGTCGCACGCTGCTGCAATCATTGCCAAAGGCGAGCCGTACGCAACGCCTGAGCTGGCTGGGACTCGCCGCGCGCTCGGTGTACGCACTGGGCCTGCTGACGCCACGAGAACTGGCGCAAATTGAAACCTCCCTGGCGAATCTTTCTCCGCATAGCGTGAAGCTCGCGGATTACCGCGCCGAATTGCAGGAGTTAGAGCGCGCCGCTGCCTGGCCCGTCCGGCGCCTGGGCTTTTACTTTGGCAACGCCATCGACAAGCTGTCAGCGATCGAACCGCTGGCCGTTGGCTACGTGCCCGACCGCCTGCGCGGCAGTGTCCTGCTGTTTTATTCCGACGTGCTGGCCTCGCTGGCGGCTGATGCGGACATCCTGAGCAAAACCCGCCATAGCCTGTTTGGCGAGGAAACCAGCGCTGGATTGCGCCGGCTCAATCCTGGCCTCGCACGCGGCGTGTTGCGCACATCGCTGGACCCCGAGTCCCTCAAGGCCGCCGGGGGTGCCGCGGCAATTTACTTGGTGCCAGAGACGACGGCCGACCTGCCCGCCGTAGCCGGCATCCTTACCGCCGAGGAAGGCAACGCGCTTTCACATGTGCAATTGCTGGCGCGAAATCTTGGCATTCCCAACGTCGTGGTCGGCAGTTCATTGCACCCCGTGCTGGAAACGTATCGCGGCAAACCCATCATCGTTGCCGCCAGCGCCGGCGGCACGGTGCGCATCGAGGCCGACAGCCCCGAGTGGGACCGCTTGTTCGCTAAGTCGGCCGAGAAATCAGCCGAACTAATTTTCGTCAATATCGCCAAGCTCGATCTGTCGCGTACCGATCTGGTGCCGACTTCGCAATTGCGCGCCGCGCATTCCGGCCGCATCGTCGGCCCCAAGGCCGCACAGGTGGGCGAGCTCGAGCACTATTTCCCCGAGCAGGTTTCGCCGGGGCTGGCATTGCCGTTCGGTGTATACCGCGCGGTGCTGGATCGACCGGCCGCACCTGAAGGCAGTCCCCAACCCTCGATGTTCGTTTGGCTCAAAGAGCAATACGCGGAGTTGGCGGTGCGCAAGGATCTCGATCCCGAGTACTACGCACGCCGGGTGCCGGAAGTGCTGGCCTTTGCGCGCCAGTGGATCGAGTCTGCCGACCTGGGTCCGCAGTTTCGCGACCAGCTTCGTGACGCCATGCACGATCACTTTGGCATGGCGGGGACCTACGGCGTGTTCGTGCGCAGCGACACCAACGTCGAGGACCTGCCGGGCTTCACCGGCGCGGGCCTAAACCTGACGGTGCCGAACGTTGTCGGTCTCGACGCCGTGATTACCGCAATCAAGCAGGTGTGGGCCTCGCCGTTCACAGAACGCGCATTCGGCTGGCGCCAGGGACTGATGGACCAGCCCGAGCACGTCTACGCCTCGGTGCTGCTGCACAAAAGCGTGCCAAACGAAAAATCCGGCGTGATGGTCACCGCCAACCTGGACACCGGCAATCGCGAAGAAATAACCGTGGTCACCAGCAGCGGCGTCGGCGGCGGCGTCGACGGCCAGGCGGCCGAAACCCTGCGAATCTCACTCAAAACCGGTGAAGCGCGGCTGCTGGGCAGTGAGACTGCGCGCAGCAAGCGTGTACTGTCCGTCGATGGCGGGGCGCGTAAAATGCCGGGCGACGCACCCGAATTCGTACTGCAACCCGATGAGATCAAGCAGCTGGTCGAGTTCGTCCGCAAGTTTCCAGACGACTATCCGGGCTTGGAGGACGCCAGCGGCGAAATCGCGCCGGCGGACATCGAATTTGGATTTGTCGGCGGACGCTTGCAATTGCTGCAGATTCGGCCGTTCCTGCAAAGCGCGCAGGCTTCCAGCAATAAATACTTGATCGAACTGGATGCCGGACTGCGCAAAACAGCCGGCAAAAAAGTCGACCTGCGTGCGATACCGGAGAGTTCCTGATGCGTGTAATTTCTAAATTACTGTTCCTGTTCTTCGGGACTGATGCTGGCGGCCCACGCGCTGGCGTATCCGGTCGATGGCTACGACTACACCGGCATCCGCCGACTGGAATACGCGCAAGGCGTACAGAGCGGTGCGGTGCCCGGCCGCAAAATGCACGCGGGCCAGTACCTGCCGACCGCGGCCATCGAACCGGACTGGCGCGCCTCGGACGGCCGCGCGCTGCCCCCGCTCGATGCCGAACTCAGCCGCCGCATTGCCTTGCTGGTGCCGGCTGCCAATCGCGACGACTACGCGATTGCGCTGGTGGACCTGAGCGACCCCCAGCAGCCGGTGTACGCCGCGCACAATCCCCAGACCCAGACCAATGTCGGCAGCGTCGCCAAGATCCTGGTGGCGCTGGCGCTGTTCCAGAAGCTCGCCGACCTGTATCCCAACGACATCGCCGCGCGCGAGCGCGTGCTGCGCGACACGCAGATCACCGCCGACGACTTCAGCCAGTACGACCACCACAAGGTGCCGTTCTGGAACCGCGAGAGCGCGCAAGAAACCAGCCGGCAGATCCGCGTCGGCGACCGCGGCAGCCTGTGGGAGTACCTCGACTGGATGATGTCGGCCAGCTCCAACTCCGCCGGCGGCGATGGTGCAGAAGGAACTGATCACGCTGAGCCACTTCGGCACACGCTACCCGGTGACGGCCGAGGAAGAAACCGAGTTCTTCGCCAAAACGCCACGCGCCGAGCTCGGGGCAATCCTCGAACAAACCATGACCAGCGCGCTGCTGCGCAACGGTTTCGATCCGGAGAAAATCCGCCAGGGCAGCCTCTTCACGCGCGGCGGCAACCGGCGCGTCGACGACGACCTCGAGTTATGCGACGCCCGAGCAACTGGTGAAGTACCTGCTGCGCATCGAGGCCGGCACGCTGGTCGACGCCTTTTCCAGCCGCGAGATCAAGCGCCTGCTGTACATGACGCAGCGGCGCATCCGCTACGCCTCGCACCCGGCGCTGAACGAGGCGGCGGTGTTCTTCAAGTCCGGCTCGTTCTTCCAGTGCCGACAGCGGCGGCTGCGCGCAAGTACAAGGGCGACAAGACCAACCGCCTGGCCTCGGTGGCGATCATCGAGTCGCCCGCCGGTGAGCCCCTGCATCATTACCTGGTGGTGGTGATGTCCAACGTGCTGCACGTCAACTCCGCGGTTGCGCACCAGACGCTGGCGCTGCGCATCCATCGGCTGGTCGAGTCACGCCATCCGGTGCCGCAGGCGCCGCCGCCGGTCCCAGAATCCGCCTACCCGGTGGTGCCGGTGGACGATCCTGAAAACGCGGCGCCGGAATCCGCACCGCCATGAAGGCCAGCCCTCGCGTCAGGAGCGGAGTGGTTACAGCGGCCGGCCGTGCGCTCGCTCCTGTTGTTCCTCGATTTCTTCCTGATCATCCTGGCCTACTACCAGGTCAAGCCGGCCAGCCGCTCGCTGTTCCTCGAATACGCCGACGCCGGCGCACCTGCCGTACCTGTGGACCGCCAGCGCCCTGCTGCTGCTGGCGCTGATGCCGCCGTACCAGCGGCTGCTGACGCGCTTCGGCCGACTCAACATCGTGCTGGGCACCTGTGCGCGCTGGTGGTGGCGTTGCTGGTGCTGTTCCGCGTGCTGCTGAGCGATCCGGGCCTGCCGACGCGTCGTCGGCTTTTACCTGCTGGTCGACATCTTCAGCGTGGTGCTGGTCGAGCAATTCTGGAGCCTGACCAACAGCGTCTACCGCAGCTCCGACGGCCGGCGCTGGTACGGCCTGATCGCCAGCGGTGGGCTGGTCGGCGGCCTTGCCGGCGGCCTGCTGGCCGTGCTGGCTGGTGCAGGCACGCCGCTGAACACCGTGGACCTGCTGCTGGTGTCGGCGGGCATCATCGCGCTGATGATGTGGCTGACCTTGCGTCTGGCACGTCACGGCTTCTACGACGAGGCGCCGGCCGCGCTGGTGCCGGAGGCGCAGGCGACGCGGCCGACGTCTGGAGCGCGCTGCGCAACAACCGCTACCTCGAGCTGATCGCGCTGATGCTGCTGCTCTCGCAGATCTGCGAGCCGATCGTCGAATACCAGTTCATGCAGCCTGGTCGAGCAGGAAACCTACGTCGACAAGGACGTTCGCACCGCGTATCTGTCGGGATTCCTCAGCCTGCTCAGCGGCCTTGCGCTGATCATCAACCTGGCGGTGACGCCGTTTCTGCTGCGCTATCGGCGTATCGGCGCCGGCGTGCTGGCGCAGCCGCTGCTGCTGGGCTATCGGCGCTGGGCTTCGCCTTCGATTCACCGGCTGTCGATGGCGGGCGCGATGAAGCTCGCCGACCGCTCGCTGGCGTACTCGATCAACCGCACCGCGCGCGAGCTGCTCTACACCTGGGTCGACGCCGCAACGATCTACCGCGCCAAGGCCTGGATCGACATGGTCGGCTACCGCGGCTTCAAGATCGCCGGCAGCCTGTCGATCCTGCTGCTGACCCAATGGCTGCCGTGGAAAGTCAGCGACGCCGGCCTGAGTTGGGCGGTGGTGGCGATGTGCGCGGGCTGGATTGCCGCCGGCCTGTATCTCGTGCGACGGCTGTTGCCGGAGATGATCGTGCGCACGCAGCGCGCGGCCGCACCGGAGCCGACGCCGAAACAGCCTCGGGAGCGGCCAACGGTGCTGGTCGCCGAAGATCATGAGCAGGTGGCGTTGCTGTTGAAGATCGTGCTGGAGCGCTGGGGCTTCAAAGTGATCGCCGCCGCTGACGGGCGCACCGTGCTGCAATACGTCGAATCGCAGGCACCGCCCGATCTGGCGGTACTCGATATCAACTTGCCGCATGTCGATGGCTTTGCGCTGGTCAATCAGATCCGCGTCAAGCAGGAGTGGCGCGATGTGCCGATCCTGATGCTGACCGGCCAGACGGGCGAGCGCGAGATCAACCGCGCGCTGGCGTCGGGCGCAAACGATTACATGATCAAGCCGTTTAATCTGGAAGAACTCAAGGCGCGTATCGCGCGCCTTTTGCCCATGAGCGCCCCGCCAGAAACCGCGCGGTTAGCGTCCAATCCGCTGTAGCGGATTGGGCCTAAGTGCCGCGTTGCGCGGCTGCGGCGCAAACCGCGCTGGTTACTTGGCCAGCCTCGTGGTTGTGGCCATCGTCACCATGGCCGGCGCGGCTAGTTTTTTGTCGAACACGATGTTGTCCATCGCGACGATCAGCTCGCGCATCCAGTCTCCCCCCTTGGGATCCTCTGCAATTCCGACCGCGATGTAGCGGCGGCCGCCGCGCTCGACGATGGCGCTGTCGGCATGAAAGGTGCGCCAGGTGCCAGATTTGCGGTAAAGCTGTGAGTCGGGATGTGTCTGTTCCAGTCCCTTGACGAATTTATGGTGGATACCCGGCGCGCTCAGGATTTGTTTCATCTGGCGGCTGGCCTGGGGTGACACCAGTTGACCGGTTTCGAGCAGGTAGTAGAAACGCGCGACCTGGTAGGCGGTCGCGCCGTGCGAGAGGTTGTGCAGCGGGTCGCGCTGCCCAGCGGCGCCCGCGCCGTAGGGCTTACCCACCCACAACCCGCCGTTGAGCGAGGTGTCGTAAAGGCGATAGCGGTCGGAGCGCAGCACTTTGGCCAGATAATCCATGCCCACGCGTTGCAACATGTTGCTGGCAGCGGTGTTGGATGAGTGGCGGATCATCGCGGTGAGTTCGGCGATGGCGGCGGCGTCCATCGTCAATTTTTGTTCGGCCGCCTTCTCGAAGGCGCCCAGCAGAATGGCGATTTTGGGCAGGCTGGCGGCGTACATCATGCGGTCGCCATTGACCTGGGCGAGGCGCGGGTGCATCGGATCGGTGATGTCCACCAGAGTGGCGGCGAGACGTCCGGACTGGACTGCGCCCTCAAGAGCTAGTTTCTTGAGCGAGGCGTCAAAGGCCTGCTGGTAGCGCGCGTCTTTGGCGCTGCGAAGGTCGACGTAACCGGGAGCGACATCCGCTTCGTCTTCGTCAGGATCGCCGTCGGCGAAACTGGTGCCGACAAAGAGTGTGAGTGAAAGGGTAAATACAGCAGAACACAGTTGACGGCACATATTCATGTAGGCAATTTCATCCTGTACATCGGTGAAAAAGAGTCCCGAGTTACTCTTTTTCGGCTGCCCCTGACGCGGTTTTGTTGCTGCGACCGTCTGTGCGGTAAGGCACATTGCCTGCTTCGGCCGCAAAAAGCCAGTCCCCCGGCTCGAAAAAACATACCTATCCGGCCACCCGCTTGGGGCGTCTTGGGGCCCTGATTCACCCTTGGCTGGAAAGCAGTGGTACTAAAAGTGTACCAATGATTTTGGAGCCACGGCCCATAACGGCCTAAATGCAGCCCAAGCGGGTGGGTTCAAACCCGGTGATAGGGGTGATTTGAAAGCACCGACCAGGCCCGGTAAAGCTGTTCGGCGACCACCACGCGCACCAAGGCGTGGGGCAGGGTCATCGGCGAGAGCGACCAGCGCTGATTCGCCCGCTGCAAGACCTCGGGGCCGAGGCCGTCGGGGCCGCCGATCAGCAAGGCCACGTCGCGGCCGTCCTGCATCCATTGTTTAAGCGCTCCAGCCCAGTCGGCGGTCGAGCGCTTGTCACCGCGCTCGTCAAAGGCGATTACCTGGTCGTCGGCGCGAACGGCGCGCAACAGGTTCTGCGCTTCGGCTTGCTTGAGCCGGGCCACATCGGGATTCTTGCCGCGGTGCGCGACTTCGACTTCAAGCAGTTCGAGCTTGAGCTGTGGCGGCAGTCGTTTGCGGTAATCCTCAAACGCTGTCACCACCCAGCCCGGCATGCGGGTGCCGGCGGCGATCAAGCGCAGTTTCATCTGCGTTGTTTGGGCTTGGCTTTCTTGGGTTTTGCCTTTTTAGGCTTGGTTGATTTTTTCTTCGGTTTATCCGCGGCCGCTGCCGCCGGTTGGACCTGGATGTCCCAAAGCTTTTCCAGTTGATAAAACGCCCGTGCTTGCGTCTGCATGGCGTGGACGATGACATCGCCAAGGTCCACCAGCACCCATTCGGATTGCGCGCCGCCCTCGACCGCGCGCGGAGGATGGCCGCTGTGCTTGGCACGCAGAGCAACGTTCTCGGCGATGGATTTGACGTGCCGCGTGGAGGTGCCGGTGCAGATCAGCATGTAGTCGGTGACCGGCGTGAGTTTGGTCACGTCGATCAGCTTGATGTCGGTGGCTTTGAGCTCGTCAACCGCATCGAGCGCGAGCTTAACCAGTGGCGGCAGTTTTTTCGCTTGGGGCGTCATTCAGTTGTTCCAGGTCTTCGGGAGTGAAAGCGCGCAACACGGCTTCGGGGACGAGGCCGCGCAAGCTGCGCCGGGCCAGCAGTAGCTGGCGGATTTCAGTGGATGAGATGTCCAGCGCGCGCAAGGTCTGTGGCGGCAGCGCGTGGTGTTTTTGCAGGTGCGTCTGGACTTCGGCGGACAGGGTCAGTGCGGTTCCGGGCCGCTCAAAGAACACCAGTTGCGCCAGCGTGGGCAGGTCGCGCCAGCGGTGCCAGGTGTGCAGGAGCAAGGCGGCGTCAGCACCGAGCAGCAGCACCAGCTGGCTTTCGGGGAATTCCGCCGCCAGCGAGGCCAGCGTATCGACGGTATAGGACGGCCCGCTGCGGCGCAGTTCGCGATCATCGGCGACAAGGCCCGGCTCGCCTTCGATTGCCAGCCGGACCCATTCGAGGCGCCGTGCGGCCGGCACCGCCGGCTGCGCGCGATGCGGCGGCTGATGCGGTCGGGATCAGGCGCACCTCATCCAGCTTGCAGGCGCTCGCGCGCTTCAATCGCCAGCCGCAGATGTCCGTGGTGGATCGGCGCGAAGGTGCCGCCGAGCACGCCGATGCGTTTCAAGCGGCGCTCAACGAATATGGCCATCGCCGACGACGATCCACTTCTGCGAGGTCAGCCCTTCCAGCCCCACCGGGCCGCGCGCATGGAACTTGTCGGTGCTGATGCCGATCTCGGCGCCCAGGCCGTATTCGTAGCCGTCGGCAAAGCGCGTCGAGGCGTTGACCATCACCGAGCTCGAATCGACCTCGCGCAGGAAGCGGCGCGCACGCGAGAGATTCTCGGTGACGATGGTATCGGTGTGCTGCGACCCGTAGTCGGCGATGTGCTCGATCGCCTGCGTCGAGGCCGTCGACCACGCGGATCGAGAGAATCGGCGCGAGGTACTCGGTGCGCCAGTCCTCCTCGGTCGCCGACTTGATGCCTTCGAGGATCTTGCGCGTGCGCTCGCAGCCGCGCAGTTCGACGCCGGTGCTCGGTGTAGATGCGGCCCAGCTCGGGCAGCACCTTGGCGGCGATCTCCTTGTCCACCAGCAGCGTTTCCATGGTGTTGCAGGTGCCGTAGCGCTGGGTCTTGGCGTTGACCGCGATCGCGATGGCCTTTTCCAGGTCGGCCTGGCCGTCGATGTAGACGTGGCAAATGCCGTCGAGATGCTTGATCACCGGCACGCGTGCGGTCTCGGCTGACGAACTCGACCAGCGCACTTGCCGCCGCGCGGGATCACCACGTCGACGTACTGCGGCATGGTCAGCAGCTCGCCGACCGCCTTGCGATCGGTGGTATCGAGCACCTGCACGGCGTCTTCCGGCAGGCCGGCGTCTTTCAGCGCCTGCGCAATGCAGCGCGCGATGGCGAGATTGGAATTGCAGCGCCTCGGAGCCGCCGCGCAGGATGCTGGCGTTGCCGGACTTGAGGCACAGCGCGGCGGCGTCGGCGGTCACGTTGGGGCGCGACTCATAGATGATGCCGACCACGCCCAGCGGCACGCGCATGCGGCCGACCTGGATGCCGGACGGGCGGGTGTGAAGCTCGTTGATTTGCCCGACCGGGTCCGGCAGGCCGGCGACCTGGCGCACGCCGTCGGCCATTGAGGCGACGCGCTCTGCATTCAGTTCGAGTCGATCCATCAGCGGCGCTTCGAGCTTGGATTCCTTGCCCAGCTTGAGATCCTGATGATTTGCCGTGAGCAGCGTTTTTTGTTCGGCAAGCAGACGTTCGGCCAGGGCGAACAGCGCCGAATTCTTCTGCCCGGTTTCGGCGCGCGCGGTTACGCGTGCGGCCATGCGCGCGCGGCTGCCGCGATCTTTCATCGCCGAGGACAACGCCCCGGCGCGAAGCTCGCGCGGCTCGGATTTTTTTGACGGGGACGCCGATTTGGCGGCTTCTGGGCTCATGATTTTGATGGAGGGGGGAGGGCGGGTTTGCCCGCGGCTGCAAGCAGTAATTCTAGCAAGTCCTCCCAGGCTTGATCGGCGTTCGACGATTTAGACAGCCGGTCAATCTGGGCGCAGCGTGCCAGCCATTTAAGGGTTTGCCTGGGCTGCGCGCGCTTGACCGCAGCCTCATAGGGCCTGGCCCGTGCGCCAAACAGCTTGGCTTCAAAAAGCGCGCTTTCGAGATTACGCGATTTGGCATAGGCCATCGCCGCCATCGCCCATTGGCGCAGGCTGTAGGACACGGCACCCATCAACTCCGGCAGCGCGGTTTTGCTCTCTCGGATGCGCGAGAGGCTATGCGCGGTGCCCGCGGCGTCGCCCGCGAGCATTTTGTTGACGAGGTCGAATGACTCAAAGCGGCTGCTGTCCGCCACCGCCGCTCGTACCTCGTTTACGCCGATGCGCTCTTTAGGGAACAACAGCTTCAGTTTTTCGATGTCCTGCGCACATGCCAGCAGGTTGCCCTCGGTGCGCTCGGACAGCTCGGCAATGGCCTCGGCGTCGGCCTCCAGGCCTGCCGCCTTGAATCGCGCCGCTATCCACGCCGGCAACTCGTCAGGCCGCACCGGCCAGAAATACACACTGGCGCCGGCGCGCTCCAGTGCTGCATACCAACCACTGCTTTGCGCGCGTTTGTCGAGCTTGCCGGCGACCACCAGCAACAGCGTGTCAGGCGGCGGCGATTCGGCGAATTGCTGAAGCAGTTTTGCGCCTTCCTGCGCTCCGCCGCCTCCGCCCGAATCTGCTGCTTCGGCGTCGTCGTCTTCGACCTTGTTCCGTCCGCCACCCAAGCCGCGGGGAATGTGCAGCTCGATGATCCGGCGCGTCGCAAACAGCGACAGGCTCGCGCAGGCCTCGGCGAGGCGGTTCCACTGGAACCCCGGCGCCACTTCGAGCACCTCGCGCTCGCTGTAACCGTTTTTGCGCGCTGCGGCGCGAATTACATCGAGGGTTTCTTGAATCAGCAGCGGCTCTTCGCCCCCAACCACGTACGCCGGTTTAAGGCCTTGTTTGAGGTGAGCGGCGAGCTGGGAGGGCTTGAGTTGCATGGCCTTCAGACTAGCGTACAAATATGCATTGGTCAGCGTTGCTTTTGCCACGTGTTGCATTTTGCCGAAGCCTCGGCAAATACCTGCCTAGAGGACTGAGTCCGGGGGAGAGAGGGTTGTCTGCTGGCCCCCACGCGATGCCCAGGCGGTGGCCCATTTTTCGCGCCTCATCATGAAATACACAATCATGGCCCAATCATAAGTAGCGCAGAACGCACCGTAGGCCAGCGGAATCTGCGTGGACTGTCTGCCCGCGAAAACATCTGCGCCGGCATGCACGTGAATCTCGTGCAGAAGATCCCACGCGCCATGGAGCGCGTAGCCTGTGGCAAGGGCCAAGGGCAATCGAGTGCCAAGACACCCCAGGACAGCAAACGCGGCGACGGCCTTCACTTCGAGACTCCATGCCGCCGCGTTGCCAAAATACTCGGTGAAAGCAAGATAAAAAGCTGCGATCAGAATCAGGAAAAACCCGTAGGCCGCCGCTTCGAATTTCACCGGCACAAACCTGTGGGTGAGATACATCGAGCCCACCGCAGTCAAAGCGCCGATACCCACATACAGGCTCAGGATGATTGGTAGAGCCATCAAACCCTCGATAGAGCTGAGACCTTATGTTTTAGCGCAACGCACTCATGGCGTGCGAAATCGTGAAGAAGGGCCGCTAGATTCAGTGATTGGTTAATTGCTGCTCTGACGTTTGAGATCGCGACGCGAGTAGTTGAATCAAGCTTGTAGGGTCTACGGGTTTAGTCATGTGGTGATCGAACCCGACCTCCGCACACTGGCGGCGGTCCGCTTCTTGCCCCCACCCGGTCAGGGCGATCAACACCATGTCGCTGCTCCATGCCTCTTTTCGCATGCGGCGGCATGCGTCTTTGCCATTTAATTTGGGCATCCCGATGTCGAGTAAAACCACGTCGGGCCGTAACCGCTCTGCCGCCTCGACGGCCTCTATGCCGTCATAAGCGGTGTGCACATCGTTGCCGGACAGCCGCAGGAGCAGGGCCAGCGAATCCGCCGAATCACGGTTGTCGTCCACGACGAGAATGCGACGGGCTGGAAGGGGGTCTCGTGCCTCATCTTTGCCGTTCGGGGCTGCCAACTGCGCAGTCGTGGCCTGCTCGACAAGGGCGGGCAGGCGCACAATGAATTCGCTGCCTTGGCCGTCGCCATCGCTGCGAGCCTCGACCTTTCCGCCATGAAGTTCCACCAACCTGCGCACCAGGGACAACCCGATGCCAAGCCCGCCCTGGGACTTCTCCAGCGAATGGTCTACCTGAAAGAACATCTCAAACAAAGACGACAACTTCTCGGCCGGGACGCCTACGCCGGAATCCTTCACTGACACCACGACTTCGGGCTGTCCGCTGTCCGGGTTGGTCAATAAGGCAGTCAACTCGATGCGACCGCCGCGCTCCGTATATTTAGCGGCGTTGTTGAGCAGGTTGAGGAACACCTGGGTGAGCCGGACGAGGTCGCCGTTCAGATAAACCGGTTGCGGCGGGAGCGTGACCGTTAGCTCATGGCCGCACTGCTCGATGTTCGGGCGGCTCGACTCGACCGCCCCCTGGATGATCTCCGCCAGCCCGACCCGCTGTCGGCGCAGCTCCAGCTTGTTGCGGGTGATGCGTGCGATATCCATGAGATCGTCGATCAGGCGGCACAGGTGATCCACCTGTCGCTCGATTACGTCGCGGCTCCAGCGCAGGGCGGGTTCGTCCGGCCCTTTGAGGCGAAGCACGTTCACGGCGTTGCGCACGGGGGCCAGCGGGTTGCGCAGTTCGTGGGCCAGCGTTGCCAGAAACTCATCTTTGCGGCGATCGGATTGAAGCAGCGATTCTTCGGCCTGCTTACGCGCCTCCATTTCCTTGTGACGGGAAATGATGATCGAGGCGGTATGGGTCAGAAGTGAGCACACTTCTTGGTCATGCTGGCTCGCCTCACGGGGCTGCCGCGAATAGACCGCCAACGTACCGTAGAAGCTGCCGTCGGGGGAACGGATCGGAAAGCTCCAGCAGCCGCGGTAGTCAAACTTTTCCGCCATCCACAGCCACGGTCGCCAAAGGGGGTCGTTCCTCACGTCCGCGGTAAGTTTTGGCTCGCCTGTGGCCGTGGCAAGACCACAGGCCAACGAATCGGGGCCCACCTTGAAGCCATCAACCGCCGCAGCGTAATCGGCGGGCATTCCCACCACGTGAGTCAGCGCCGTGCGCTCCTCATTGGCCAGATAGAACGCTGCTCTTGCATCGAAATCCATGGCGCCGATCGCGGTCCGCGCCAGAAAGCCGAGCGATGTTTCCAGCGGAGCGCCGCTGATGGCCGCCTCGAGCGCCCCGCGCTGTCCGGCAAGCATGGCTTGATGGTCGCGCAGATCGTGCTCGGCGCGCTTGAGTTCGGTCACGTCACTGAATACGTTGATGGCGCCGACGACCTTGCCTTTCGTCGCCCCTGACGGGATCAATGTTCACCTGCACGCTGATCAGCGAGCCATCGGGACGGCGAACGTTCACGGCTGCCTGGCGAAATGAAGAGCCATCGCGCAGCGCCACGGCCATCGGGCACTGATCGTGCGGCAGCACCTCGCCGCTGTCGAGCACCATCTGTTCGGAGCCACAGAAGCGCTCATCGGTGTCACCCAACCGTGGCTTACGGCCCCAGATTTCAGCCGCCTTCGGGTTCGAGTACGTGATCACGCCGCCCGCATCGCACGTGTACAGGGCGACCGGCAGCAGATTGGCCAACTGGCGGAAACGCTCTTCGCTGTCGCGCAGGATCTCTTCGTGGGCGCACCGTTCGACGAAACTGGCGGCCTGGCGCATGTACAGGTCGAGGCGGCGCTCGGTTTGCGCATCCGGACGGTGGGGCCTGCGAAAGTGCGTCGAGATCATGCCCAGCGGCTGGCCGCCGCGGCCGATCAAGGGTGTCGATTGCACCGCCCGACAGCCCGCGTTGCGCATGATGTGGAGCATCGGTGCAAAGTCGGGGTCTTTTTCGACATCCTCGACGATGATCCGCTCGCCACTGCGCAAGGCCCGGCCGCAGCAAGAGCCATCCGTCGGTCGAGACCTCACGGAAGTAGTCAAGGAATTCTTGCAAGAAGCCGCGTTGTGCCACGACCCGCAGTACCCCGCCCTCGAGCAACTGGACGTTCCCGAAGTCGGCGTCCATGAGTTTAATCGTGGCGTCGAGGATCTCTTCGAGTCCGTCGCGCAGATTCGTCTTCAGCCACAAGCGTGCGCTTAATTCGTTTAACTGGATCAACGCCTGAGCCTCGGCTGCCAGGCGCCGCTCTTGATCACTCTGAGCCTGTTCGGCCCGTGTCAGCTCGATGGTGTCCACCGAGGTATTTTAAGCCCGGAAAAGCTGAAAAATCATCTGCTACCCGGCCGCTATTTGACCCCGACTCCGACCAGCATTTCGCAGGGGCCGATAAAGCCATTCGCGCCTTCGTATTTTTTTAGCTCCTGCTCGATCTCATCCCATACGGACGCTCGTTCGGCTTCGGGTACGCCCGACAACATCTGGTGCAGGGCCCCGAATGATTCGCGCTCGAACCGGACGCACTCGGCCGCCGAAGGCATCCGCAGGGGCGAGGCCACTGACCGAATCTGAATGTTCGTGAAGCCGGCCTTCTGGTAAGCCGCTTCGAGAACGCCGGGGCTGCCCAGACTGAAGGGCCCCGGCTGTCCGGGTAGCGGCGGCGGCAGGTTTGCGCGCCGGCGGATAATCGAAACGGGGATGGAAAAGAACTTGTTGTTATCGGGTGTTGAGTAGGTGATGGCGGCAACCCGACCGCCGGGTTTTAAAACGCGCTTCATCCCCGTCAGCGCCTTGTGCTGATCGGGGAAGTAGATCAGCCCAACGCGGGAGATGACCGCATCAAAGGCGTTTTCGGGCAACTCCAGATTCTCGCCGTCCTGCACTTTGGTTTCGACATTCTTAAGCCCTGCCTGGTGAGCCGCTTGCTGGGCGAATTCGAGGATGTTGGATGAAATGTCCGTCGCCAGCACGGAGCCCGTTGGGCCCACGCGTTGCGCGGTCACCAGCGTTTGCTCGCCCGCACCAGCCGCCACGTCGAGCACTCGATGACCCGCGCGGACATCAGCCATATCCAGCATCACGTTAGTTGCATCGCCCAACCACCGATGCAGCGTAGGCCCCCATCGGTGCCATGCCTCTGCGGCGGTTTGCCACTGATCGCGAGTCGTGGCCTTGTATTTGATCGGGTCGAACGCAGGAATTGTGGAAGTCATGGCGCACCTCAAAAAAAAGGAGTCAATTGCTGGGCGCGCAAGCGTTTATGCCCGCGTGCAGGCCGTGCGAGTTGGTTACGTTAATGAATGCCAGGCGCGGCTGCAAAGGGGGGCTGGTCGGGTACTGCTTGCGTCTTGGTGGGCAAAAAGAGGCTTAGGCAAAAAGCCGCTTTGGTTTAACGCCAGGGGCTTAGGGGCCGCCCGCTGGGACCGGTGGCGGCGCGCCCACCGGCACGGCGGTGATGGAGGTTTGCAGGTCAATAAGGCTGGAACTGTCTACTTCAATCAACCCCCGACGAGGGCGGTCAAGGTCCACAACAATAAACACCAGAAGCACAATGAGCGCGATCAAGATGTAAGTCACGAATGAGGCGCGATGGCCCGCAATCCCCGCAGCGTATCCCACGATCCCGCCCGTCAGTAAAAAAGCGGCGAACAATAAAAAAAGTACTAATTCAGGCACATGCCGATCCAGAGCGGCACTACGCCTTGTGTTCGAATCGATAAGCTCGTTTACGGACTGTATGAACAGGCCTGAAGTAACGGGACGGTCATCCAGGGCCGCGGCTTTCACCGCGATCAGCCATAGGGCGTCCTGCAATTTTTTGCTTTCGACCAGCGAGGCGGCTCGCCGGGGCTGATCAACAGTCGAGAAAGCGGCGTCGTTTACCCGCAGCGCCAGATACTCGGTGATAGCCGACCTGGCTTCGCTCTGAATCGAGGCCGGTAAAAGCTGTATGCGCAAGTAAGCCGTGCCGATGGCATTCGCCTCATCAATCACCGCTTCGCTGCGCGAATCAAAGCGCTGCAATGACAGTGACAGGGTAAATGCCAATAGAAGTGCCAGTACGCCGAGCAACGAGGCTTGAATCGTATTGACGTGAGCCCTGGAATGTTCAGTGGCAAGGCGCTGCTCCGATCTTCCGATCCGATACCCCAGTTCGATGACTATAACCAGGGAAATGAAAAGTACAGCTGCAATGGTGATGCTGCTCTGGTCGTACATGACTTCCTTCATGGTTTAAGTGACGCCCTTAAATGGCGCGTGCTGCCGCTGTTTGAGTGCCAAGCGGGCGAGCGAAACGGCGCCGTGAGCGCTCCACTGGAGCGCGCAGTAATGCACCAGACGTATCACCATGTTCCTAAAAAGTGAGGACGGCAAGTTCGCCGCTAAAAAGGATTTGAGTGTTACAGCTGCATTAAGTCGTTCCGCGATGCGGGCAGCCGGGCCAGCAACAGGGCCTGCGCGTTCCATTACGCATCTTGTCGAGGCCGACTTTGATGCGGCGCTTCCTGGTTTCTTCCTTCTTCGCCGACGTGACCCAGCAAATCCATTCGTTTCGCGCCAGCGGAGTGATATCGGCCCAGAGACCTTTCGCAGCGGCATCGGACTCGATGGCGCGCCGAAAGTCGGGCGGTAGCTTATGGATCGCGCCGCGAAGCGGCTTCGGCTTGAATGACTTGTTAGGCCGCGGCTGCATAGACTTGCCTGCGGCTAAATCTGCCATAGCCCGTGATCATTGCCGCCTTGAAGGTAGATGGCGAACGTGCCGTGACCGGGAATCTCCATTGGCGGATGAGCGACCTCGCCCCCCGCCTGCACGGCTTCAGCGACGGCCGCTTCGATGTCTTTCACCAGCCAATAGGGCCGCACTACCGGAGCCTCAGTCTCACGCAAGGGTGCACGTACGCCCACAAGGCCGCCGCCCGCCAATGCGGCGGTACGTGCATTGCCGAGCCCAGCGTCAGGCTCGCCGAATTGCACACCGTTCGTCGCGGCGTACGCGGCGCACACCGCATCTACTTCCTTGGTCACTATCTCGAGATATTGGATCTGCATGGCTCTTATTTTCGGTTGACTACGCGTATGGGAGAGGAAGGAAAGCTCCAAAGATGCCGTGGCCGGAGAAGGTGGCTGCGAGTGCGGCAGCAGCGACCAGCCAATACAGGGCGAGGCAAGTGCCGAATCAGCTCTAAATTTACGTGTAGGCTTGCCGAGAATCTTTACACTGATGCGAATATCGGCTCTGAGACGCGGCATAAAATGAACCCCTCGAATTGGATTATTCCAAGTTCTTACAATCAGTTGCCAAGACCCGAGTTTAATCTCGTAACGTATAACAAGCGTTCGGCCTCACTAGGCGCATGGATAAATACGATCAGGTCGTAGGGTGGATCACGAGCTATTGGGCTGGAGCGGTCCTACTGCTTGTGTTGGCCGTCTTGGCTGCACTCCCACAGGTTCGCGATGGCGCATCGTTGCTTTGGTCCTGGGTCGTGAAGGTGATCGGTCAGAAGAAAAGCCTGTTCGATACCGAGCCCATCGTCATCGACACGCCGGAAGAGCGGATTACATTTACTGAGCTACTACGTAGCGTTCATCACGATGTCGTTAAGGTCAATGCACACACGCACGTTCTAGGTGTTTCTGCTGAGCACGAATGGATCGAGCGGCGGTATCCGCAAAGTAAGGTCAAGAGTCAGGCGTTGACGAGTCTCAAAAGGATTTCTAAAAGACAACAGAAGGCAAAGCCTGAGGTGCACTTTGACGTCCTGACGCTAGAGCTAATGGATGGTCGGAATAAAAATATCTATTTCGATATTTCAGACTTTTTTGGCGGAGAGGCGTCGTCAGTCCTAGACCCTGAAGGCGCCGTAGCCAAGCAGTTGGAGGACCTTTACAAGTGAGGCCGAACAAGCGGTTCCAGGCGACGGTCCTCGCGCTGCGCGCTCGGCCCGCGCCTGAACCGCGGCGTTAGATGCCCAGGAACGGATGACCAAGAAGTCGCTGCTGGGAGGCGCCGAACACGTCCTTGCAGACCTCGGCCTCCCGGCGTCGTTCATGATGGATCTCTACTCCGGCAAAGACGATTGGTCGCTCATCATTAAGCTGCATGCGGTGGTTGAAGGTGTCACAACTTATCTCTTAACCGAGCATTTTGAGGAGAAGTCCCTGCGGGACGTCTTTGCGAACCTTGACCTCAGCAACAAGAAGTCCGGAAAGGTCGCCTTTGCGAAAGCACTGGACCTTCTTTCGGAAGATGCGCGGCGCTTCATCAGTTGCCTCTCCGAGGTACGGAACTATCTGGTCCACGGAATTGAGAATGTGGGCTTTACGCTAAATGGACCGCATGCGCCCGAGTTGGAGAGAAGAGTCAATGGATTACTTCGTTCACTAGAGCCTTTTTGGAAGCCCGACTTCGAACTAGGCGGTACAGTAATCATTTGAGCGCGAGCAGTTCATTTCAGAAAACAGACGCCTGACCGTTTGGATCGGGGCGGTACAAGTGATAGAGGAGTGTTTCCCGGTGAAGCACGAGAAAGGATGATCCAGAACATGAAACTCGTTCATGCACTGCTCAAAGCCCAGCGTAGGGCATCTAACAGAGTCGTTCCAGCCGACGATCCTGCCACGCTTCGCGTGCGGCCCGCGGATTAACCTGAGGAGCGTTAGATCTTTCGGAGAGTTCGCATGGCGCTCGAAGCTAAGGAGACCCAGATCGGGCTTGAAGGACGGTCGGCTTGGAAGAACTCTCCGACACGACAAAGGACTACATTCAGCTTTATCGGGTTTGCGTACTCCTTTGATCCACGATCTTCCAATCGCGAGAAGAGAGGAAATTGACTACATCTATGGCAAATTCCCCTGGCGGGGCGGGTACAGCACCGTCAATTTTTTCAATCAGCTTTTCCACAAGATTCCACACCCACTTCGGCCGGAGGTTCAGCGAGATTCAATACGCGTCGCCAGGGCTTCATTGAACTCACGGAGTTGTTAGTCGTAGCCAGTACTGTTGCAGCTATCGTCGTTGCGGTTTGTAAGTCTCTGGAGTCAGTGCACCAGGTTGTATCGGAGTATTCAGAAAGCTGCGGTCGAACACGAGTTGTCTAAGATCAACCTTGCCATGGAGACCTAAATCTCAAGCAGCGCCAGATCAACTCCTGCGAAATTTCCTCAAGAAGCCTGGCGAAGGCCTTTGGTTTGACTGCCGCGCAGGAACATCTCATAATCAGAAGTTGCAAGGCGACCCTGTTATGAAGCTCAAGATTCTGCTCTCTGTGTATAGGCGCGTAGAACCGTGGGCCGAAGAACAAGCCCGAGGGGAAGCTGAAAGTCACAGGCGTGGGAAAATGAGGAAGTAGACCGCAGGTTGCAGGTGACGCGCATGAAGCCGCGCGCCTGAACCGGAACTTTGGGCACTATAGGAGAGAGTCATGGACCCTGATGAACTTGGGTATCTTCTGGACCAAGCGAAGATCGAAGTGGACCCAGACCCGGTCATGGCCCACAAAGGTTGCTTGCCTTTTACGTCGCGATCAACTTCGGCCTTGTCTCAGCCTTGACCAGCCTTACGGCAGAGCTTCGAATCCACTAGCGCTCGCGGCCCTCGCCAAGTCCTTCATCACCCTTGGCCTCATGACAATGTTCCTGTCGGCAGTCGCCATTCTCTCACGAAGTAGTCGTTCATATCTCGTCACAGGAATGTAAGATAGCCTACCAGCGTGAATACCTTGAGAAGGAGAAGGAAAGGCTGTCCCTTCCGCCGACTCGTTCATTCCAAATGAGGTTGGTCTCGGAACCAGGGCAATGGGCTGGAGACTTCTATCTGTTCATGCTGGTGCTCGTCTCAGTGCTCACTCTCGCGGCTCTTGGTGGGCCGTCTAGGTGGCGCCCGACGATGAGTTCGTCTCGCCCGCTTCGCGGTTCGCCCTCAGCCTAGGCGTTCGGCATCTACAGGCCGTCTACATTAGAAGGCCGCGACAAATAATATTGTTTATCTTAATTGATTTTAATGTTTTAATTATAGGTATTTTTTGGAATTTGTTGCTTACGACGATTCAATTTCGTCTATGAAGAGATATAAAAAGAGAATCAGAACTCGTTCAACTTTGCCAAGTAACTGTTTGTTGAACGTATTGGCGATTTCCTGTGTTCCAGCAAATGCCTGGCCTGGCGCTCCGCGCATCTGTGCGCCAAACACAACGGCTTTGACACACAAATGAAACAGATGCATTGGATTAAACGCTCCATTGTGATTCGCAGCAAGCGGCATCCAGGCATTTGTTTGCCTGACACTCTATAAGTGATAAGACCGCTTGCAGGCTTTTTAGTGGTTTTTTAGCCTCGGGCAAAAACCAGGTGGTACTTGGAATCTCTCCGTCGGATTTTGTAATTCGGCCTGCAATGGCCTTTTCAGGGCCCCAAGCGGTCGCGGCTTGCAATGACCACTCCCATAAAATCCACTGCTCATGCGTTTAACTCCACCTCCGCTTGTACTGGCCTCGCGTTCGCCGCGACGGCCAGAGCTGTACAGCGACTCGGCTTGCGTTTTGAAGTGGTGGCCGCCGACGTGGATGAGCGCCGCGCGCCCCGCCAGTCGCCGCAGGATTACGCCATTGCCACCGCCCTGGCAAAAGCGCGGCCGGCGCGCGCAGTGCGAGCGCTGAGCACGGTGGTGATCGGCGCCGACACGGACGTGGTCGTTGCGACGACGTCTGGCGGCCGCAACGCGGCGGATGCGCTCGGCCATGCTGGCGCGCTTGTCGCGCGCGAGCATGAGGTCTACAGCGCGGTAGCGGTGGTCTGCGGCGAGAGCGTGCCGAGGAAACACGCCCTGTCGGTCACGCGCGTGAGCCCAAGGTTCGATTAAGCGATCCTTGTAAAAGCCGAGGTAGGCCTGCGCGAAAAGCGAGGTATTGGATATTCCGTAGATGGGGCCAGATGAGAAGGCTCCGGGCGGTTGCGGATTTCCAGGAAAGGCTTTGGATGCCCTTGTTCTGGTATCCCG
>CAWEBP010000002.1:0-373680 GCA_963807375.1 uncultured Gammaproteobacteria bacterium | reverse complement strand
GGCCCAGAATCGGACACTGGCCCGCCGGGTCGCTGAGAAACTCCAGACTAACTGGGCTCCGCAGCAGATCGCAGGCTGGCTAAAACACGCTTTTTCAGGGAACGTGGGCTGTCAGGTGTCACACGAAACCATCTACCGCACTCTCTTCATCCAGTCACGCGGCGCCCTCAAGAAAGAGCTGCTGGATCATCTGCGGCGAACCAGAGTCATGCGGCGATCTCGCCACCACACCATCAAGCGCATCGGTCTGGGCAAGATCGTGGACGCCGTTTCCATTAGTGAGCGTCCCCCTACCGCTGAGGACCGGGCGGTGCCTGGACACTGGGAAGGCGACCTGCTCTGCGGAAGCAAGAACAGCTTTATCGCGACTTTGGTCGAACGCTCAACCCGGTACGTGATGCTGACGAAGATCGAAGACAAGAACTCCGACACCGTCATTGATGCGCTGATCAAGGTGGCCCGAAAACTGCCTCGTGAACTCAACAAGTCATTGACCTGGGATCGCGGCTCGGAGATGTCCAATCACAAGCGCTTCACTCTGGCCACAGACATCCAGGTCTACTTCTGCGATCCGCAGAATCCCGTGGCAGCGCGGCAGCAACGAGAACACGAATGGACTGCTCAGTCAATACATGCCGAAGGGCATCGATATCTCGAGCCTCTCACAAGCCTCAGCTCAACGCGATCGCGAGACAACTGAATGAGAGGCCGCGCAAGACGCTCGGCTTCCATACGCCCGTGAGCATGTTCAGCGAATCCGTTGCATCGACCGGTTGAATCCGCAGCCGATTTGAGACGTTCATAATTGGTGGTATTCAACACAATGCGGACAGTATGTTGGGAAATGAATGCGACGAGGCATCGGTCCTACTGCTTCCTTTGGATCGCTTTCTTCAGTTCACCTTCAATGAATTGATGCGGCTTCCAGCCGCCGATCAATTTATCCAAGATAAAGCTGTCAAGCGCGCCGATTGCCACGCCCACAAGAGTCCCCAGACCTCCAGTAACCAAAGCATCTGCTGCTAGACCGGCGCCCGTAAAGAGGCCGAAACGGGTGGTTTTGACCGGCAACTTCTCCACCCAACTACCGGCAACAGTTGCGGCGTAATAGTCTTTGACTAAGTCGCCGTCCGCAGGCCGTGATTGCAACCAGGCCCGAAACTTATCTGCCTTGTCCGCCAAGCGGAGTGCTTCTGCGAAGGCCACCTTGCCCGAATTAACGGCGGCCCTGATGTCGTACGTAGAATCAATAATTAATTCGCGGAATGGCTCCAACTGCCTCTCGCTCGGAGAATGTTTCTCAAGTGTTCCCGCAATGAGCTGCTCATGGAGGTCTTGACTCAATGGCCCAACTGCGATTTCAGCTTTCAAGTTACCTGCGAGATAAATCTCTTCGTATACGCCTTGGAGCAAGGCCAAAAGGTACGCTTCTGACATCGAGGAATGTGCCTGCGGCACAGTCACGTGGTACTCGTCATTCAGAGCTCCGAAGTTGATGTTGGTATCTATGACGAACCCATTTGGTTCCGGCTGAACACGAAACCTCACCGGACCGGCGTCCGCATAGAGCGGTGCCACGCGCCGCAGCACTGCTTGCACAGCGCGTTCTGTCGTCTCTACGTCGTTGAGAGTTTCCCGAAGGACGTTTGCGTCGAAGTCTAGGTGAGCAATTGGTTCGACGGCACGAGCGAAACGGCGTGCTGCAAATTTGTCGTTTGTTGTAGCCAAGAAAGCCGGATACGGCTCCCTATCCGAGCCTGGTTTAGGGGTAATGGTTACGAAGCCGTGTACCGAGCGTGTTCCAGACACCGCTTGGGTGGCCACGCCGAGCATTGTCGTTTGGTATTTAAGCCGCAGCCGGCCGCTCAGGACAGCTTGCAGAACGATGCGAGGCGGTATGTGCTTTAGCAGGAAGTCAACGGTAGCGCCATTCGCAATCAGCTCGACTTGTCCATAGAAGATCAGGCTTTCTGCCAAAGCGCCTATGTCGATAAGCGGACCGTAACCCTGGATGTTTTTTACGACGAGACGCTCGAACACTGGTATGTACTAGCTACGCGCTTAAAGCGCCACGACGGTGAAGGGTACAGCCTCCGTACTGAATGCACCTTACTGTCGAATCAGCAAGAATCCTACGCTGCACAAAGTAGATTGCGTGGAGAAAATAGCGTGGGGAAAAACTCGCGGAAGAAAAAAGAACGGCGTAGGAAAGAAACGCTCTTGGCCGCCTTGTCCGAGAAAGTCGATCTGAGTGGCGCTGATGCAAATTATTTAGCGCGGCGCTCCCAGCTTGAAGCGCTGTTTGCCCAATTTAGCGTTGAAGATGTGTTCATTTCCATAAATGTGTCTGACTTGTGGATTCCGAACATCTCAAGTCAAATCAAGCACA
This sequence comes from uncultured Gammaproteobacteria bacterium, assembly GCA_963807375.1. Lineage (GTDB taxonomy): Bacteria > Pseudomonadota > Gammaproteobacteria > Nevskiales > Nevskiaceae > JACPFV01. The sequence continues at coordinate 371,291 of CAWEBP010000002.1, read as the reverse complement.
GTTTCGCGTTTGGTGTAGCTGCGTCGATGAAAGCTGATCGCTTTACCAACGCGAAGAAAATCGATAACTACCTTTCTTTCCGAGCCTTCACAGCGGATGCTCAGGCTATTTACCCCACATTCCCGTCGCTCGAAGACTTTGTTCCTGAGCCAGATTGGCGTCACGTCAAGATCGATTGGAATGGCGCTTGGTACTGGATGTACTACGGAGGTGTGGTTGAGCGAATGCCAGATTTCATTTCTGCGTTTGAGATGACGTATTGCCAGGATCCATCCGCGCGGCGAGACATGCACGCTGCCCTTGCACTTCAAGACCATGTGATCTCTCAAGTCGATCCGACACAAGCTGGTAGCGCAACTGAGATCGAGTGTGGGCACATTGAAGTGCCCACAGAGGCATTTTGGACGCAATGTCGGAATGCTCTTTTGTCAGCTTCCGAGCTTCCTCAGTCCGCGCTTTCGAGTCCCGGCCTGCTCATCAAGCCTGGGGACCCTGTCTCTCCCCAACACTTGGATGTCTTTTGGTGATGCGGTCATGACAGGTTCAGCGTTACCAACGCTCGCAATCGAAATCGGGGAGCGCAGATTGCCAATCGCTTTACGCAATGCAGCAACAGCCGTGATACAGCATTGGGCCGACAAGACACCCAATTCAATAACACTGACTAAGTATTTATCCTTTTCGTTAGTGGCTTTTCTGAAAGCACGCTTTGACAGCTATAACGTTGCAGCAGGTCCATTCCAGCTGGCAACTAGATCCCACGTCTTGCCGTACAGATTTGCGGCCGCGCTTATGGACGGAGACAACTTTTATCTAGTAATAGCGCTATCCGAGGGAGAACTAACGAAGCTCCCTAAAATCGAGAGCGACATTCGCAGCATCATGAATGGACACAGCGAATGGATGTTCAAACAGGAAATCAACTCCAATGCCTTCCAGGTTCGCGGCAAAAATAACCAGTTGCCGTCCAGCGAGGCGCTCGTCGTAATTGCTGTACTTGGGAAAGTTACGACCACCCCCACCATGCTTAAGCTTCCTAAGTCTGGAGCGCGGGTTTTGCCTCTTCCAGATTTTATTTCAATATTAGATTCCGTTTCTGATATCGAAGAGTTGGACCATTATTGGTCCTTTGCCGATGAATACGCCGGCGTAGTCCGCGGCATCAGTTCGCCCGTCGATAGATTCGCGGCGTTCCGCGATTCCCACTCAATTCTTGTTGAGGGAGCTGTGAGTCCTCATTTCATTAGTCTCGATCCCCATTGGGGCTCGAGATGGCGCTATCAAGCACTTAGAGACTATTGGTCAAAAGCACCTCCGCTGTTTCCTGTTGATGCAGGGATTACGTGGACGTGCAAGAGGGACTCAGAAGGGTTGCATCAACTGAAAGCCAGGAACGAGCCGACACTTTCCTGGTGCGCCATCGCAGGCGGCTGTGTTGTTCATTTCGTATTTCCTTTCAGAGACCAGCTACTGAAAGTCGAGGATGGTCGCATTCTTGAACTCATCACACATTGCCTCGCCGATTCGCTTGCGTTGCGATCACCGCTAGTCTCACCGCATCCCATCTTCCAACATCGACGAATCGTCACTCTGTGCCGCGCAAATCGTGCCTTTCTAATATCCGATTCGCCAGAAAACGCAGAATCCGCCCCACTTATCTCTGATTGTTCGCTGACATCTGAAGCTGGTGCCGACACTGTGCGGGTCACCATTCATGTGAATTTGGTGCGCGTCAAACAAGCACTGAATGACCCAATGGATGCGTCATTCGAAGTTGAAGCTCTCTCAACGTGGATAGATTGCGTTAGCAAATTGCTGGATGTTCCGCATGAGGCGAGTCTCGTTAGCTCACTCGCCTCAACTATCAATCGCCTTCCACGATTCACAGTTACCACGTTACAGAGGTTAGTCGATGTTCCAGATTACGCCGACCCACCGTGCCTGGCCCACAGCATTACAAGGCAGCCCGGAAAACCTTGGCCTTAGTATTTAAGGATTTAAATGTAAAGGAAGGCAAGTACGAATTAGCAGCGGCAAAGGCGTTAATCGATCCAGCAAGGGATAGGTTCCGGAGTTTGGTGCATAACCGTATTGCCGACTTTGACCGGACTCTGCTTGTCACCTTTTGTATCGAACAGATGAATGTATTGATAGCTCACTATGACCGCGAATCAACACGCGTCAAGCTAAGTTTGAAGCACGAAGTGAGCTATGACCGTTCTGCGGCGCTGGCGGAAGCGCACTCGAATTTCGTCAAAGAGTCACGGAACTACAGATATCTCCTTGAGGCATGCCTTAGCGTTCAAAAATCAGGGGCTGTTCCTATTACCTCGGAAATTGCATTGGACCTTATTGCAACCATTGATTGGTTGATGGTGCTTTACCTTGCAAGCGATGTCCTTCACAACGGGATTGACGTGGCAGGACTGGAATTAGATAACTTTTTTGTGCCTCACGTGAACTATTCCTCCGGCTGGGATGAGGAGGGAAGGCTCTTGCTACAGAGAGTGCAAACCTAAAGCTTGAGAAGAGTGGGGAGTGACGTCCAGCGATGAAGTTGGCGGGATTGGACCAGGGAATGCATTGTTGGAGAGTGTGGATGTGGCATTTGAAAAGGATACGGGCGTGCGGCTGAAGCAGCTGGTCGCTTTTGTCCGACAGTTCTGTCGCGATGGCCAAGTGCGGTGGAGAGCACTGAAATGCAGTGGTCCTACACTGCGTCAAAGACACAGATCCGAGACGTACTTGTAGAGTCAGTTACCGATCTCACAGCGCCAATGAGCAATCGTTATCTCTCTCATTACCCTAGACGGCAGCAAGATCCGCCGTCTGCTCGGTAAGACGGTCGACGAATCCGATGTGCCGATTTGGGAGCACAACAAACGGGGAAGCCGGTATTCAATCAATCCGTTGATTGCCCTGGCTTCGGGTCAGATGATTTGGGGTGCAGCTTCTGCAGAACGATCAGCAAGGATTTGGCGCTCTGGCATTTCCAATGGCTATCTCCCGGCAGATTTTGCCTGGCCACACGTTGTCGGTGCTGTTCGTGCCATCAAGGCCAGGATAGAAGAACAGTTGGAAAATTCAGCTCTAGCTATCGTAAAACGATTTACTCAATACGCAGTTGGCAATTTCGACTTCATGCGTAAATTCTCAAAGAAGCATCTTGATGATGTAGGCGATTTTGATGTTCTGGCGTACTGGCCCGCACAAAATCGCTGGCTCGTCATCGAATGCAAGTACAACCAGCCTGCGTTCTGCCTCAAGGACGGGCGTCGACTTCGAGATCGAATTTTTGGAACACAGCAAAACAGAGAGCAATTCGCCAAGATCGAACGGAGACGAGCTTTCCTTACTAAAAATATGGACCGCCTTCGAACGCTTCTCGGCTGGCCGACTCCAGGGCTTAAAGAGCCTACCGTTTTTGAAAGCTACACCAGCAGAGACATTTACTGGTGGATGAGAAATCCGCCCTACACAGTTCCAACTGAATTCAATCAGATCGATGTGCTGGATAGTTGGCTTCGCACGAAAGGGTTCAACCCTTTAGGTTGACGTTAGCGCGATGGGTTCAACCATCCGATTCCGTCCGATTGATATCTGTGACGAACGTCTCAAATCGGCCACTAGCGGTCACTGACAGCGCCGTGAATATTTGTGGTTGCTGGTCGAAAAAGGACTTTTATCAGCCACCCGCTTGAGGCCTTATTTGCCTCATATCATCGATGAACGAAAAACAGGTGATACGCTTTTAGTACCACTACTTTTTTCGTAACACTCCAAATCAGCAAAAAAGTACGTTAAGCGGGTGCCCTTCGATTCGCTGTTTCGCAGCTATTCGGCGTGAGCGGCATGCTCCAACACACCATGCGCCTGCTGGTCGGCGTGATAGCTGAGCGCGCACCATCGGCCCGCTGGCGACATGCGATGAAACCCATCTGCTCGCCGAGCACGCGCAGGCGCTCGAACTCGTCGGGGTGCACGTAGCGCGACCACCGGCAGGTGGTGGCGCGAGGGCTGCAGGTACTGGCCGAGGGTCAGCATGTCGACGTCGTGCGCGCGCAGGTCGCGCATCACCTGCTCGATCTCCTCGATCTCTTCGCCCAGGCCGAGCATCAGCCCGGACTTGGTCGGCACGTTGCGGGTGCAGGCCCTTGAAGCGCTCCAGCAGGTCCAGCGACCAGTCGTAGTCCGAGCCGGGGCGTGCCTGCTTGTACAGGCGCGGCACGGTTTCGAGGTTGTGGTTGAACACGTCCGGCGGCGTGTCATTGAAGATCACCAGCGCCGGGTCCATGCGGCCGCGGAAGTCCGGCACCAGCACTTCGATGCGTCAGCTCGGGCGACAGCGCGCGCGATTCGCGGATGCAGGCGGCGAAATGCGCCGCGCCGCCGTCCCGCAGGTCGTCGCGATCGACCGTGGTGATCACGACGTAGCGCAGCGCCATGTCGCGGATGGTGCGGGCGAGGTTTTGCCGGCTCGCTGGCGTCCAGCGGCTTGGGCCGGCCGTGGGCGACGTCGCAGAACGGGCAGCGGCGGGTGCAGATGTCGCCCATGATCATGAAGGTCGCGGTGCCCTTGCCGAAGCACTCGCCCAGGTTCGGGCAGTTGGCTTCTTCGCAGACCGTGTGCAGGTTGTTGGCGCGCAGCGCGGCCTTGATGCGGGCGACTTCGGGCGTGCCCTGGGTCTTGGCGCGAATCCAGCTCTGGCTTGCGCAGCGGCGTTGAGCGTGGGCTCGATCTTGATCGGGATGCGCGCCATCTTCTCGGCGCCGCGCAGTTTTTCGCCGGGGATCACCGGTTGTAGAGTCGCTGTCATGGCCCATTCTAGGGCCAGCGCCGCGGTTCTAAAACTTGGTTGAAAGGCTCACGGCCCCAAATCGGTCTGGCCGCTCTTGGCCCGTGAATTCCTTGGTGCGGTAAACCAGGGTATAGGCCATTTTGATCGGCCCGAGCGTAACGGCCGCACCGGCCTGGATGTCGGCAACCAGAATCCGCTTGCTGACGTCGAGGCTGTCGCCGTCGGTATTGCCATCAAGAAAAATGTTGCGGCCGATCACGCGGCCATCGGCACCGGCAAAGAGATACCAGCCCAGGCCGCTGCGCGGCAGAAAGAATCCGGCGCCGGGCAGGCTGGGGCGGATTCGCGGCGCGCCAAAATCGTTGCTCAAGTCCTTGCCCAGCCGCAGCGTAAGGCCGGTGTTGAGATAAGTGCCCACGTTGCCAAGGCTGCCGCCAAGGTGCGGCGTTGCATCTACGCCAAAGCCCCAGATTTCGGTCTGCGCCAGCGCGCGCCACTTGCGCTCGTAGATCAGCGCGGCGCCGGGCTCGTCGTGCAACTGGTTGGCCCAGCCCTGGGCTTTATCCACGCCGATGAGCTTGTGAAAATTGTTCTGCACAAACTTGCCCGCAGCCGAAGGCCCGACAATGCCAAGGTCCAGCTCCCAGGTGCTGAGCGTGTTCTTGGTTTCGGCGATTACGGCAAAACCGCCGTAAAGCCAGCCGGCATAAGGGCGATCGCCCCGTTGCGGACCGCTGATCGTGGTGTCGGAGGGCGTGTAAATGTTTTGGCCCACCACATAACCCGAGCGCAGCTTTGCCTCGGCCGGCATGCCGGGCAGGATGCTGGCAAAGGTGCGCATGAACTGGGGCACATCGTCTTTTGGCGAAAGATACGAAAGCTGCAGGCCGTTGGTGTAATGGCGGTCTGTGCCCGAAAACTTGTCGTTTTCGACCAGCACGGTAAAGGTGCCGTCGTTAACGTAATTGGATGGATAGTCCGACTCGGACGCGTGGGCGGCAAAGCCGGTGAGCAACAGGCACGATCCAACCAGCGCCTTGGTTGCGCCGCTGATTCGATTCGTAAGCATGTAACTCTCCCTTCAAGTAAAGCAGTGTGACACGCGCAGGAGAGGCGGTCGGTGTGTCATCGCACACACGCACCGGCACGCCCGCCGGTTACGAGCGCCGATCAGCCGTGGTCAAAAATCTGGCGATCTTTGGTTTCGCGCAAGAACAGGGTGCCGATGACCAGGGTCATTAATGCCACGCCGATCGGGTACCAAAGCCCGTAATAGATGTTGCCCGAGGCGGCGACCATGGCGGTGGCCAGCAACGGCAGCATGCCGCCGAACCAGCCATTGCCGATGTGATACGGCAGCGACATCGAGGTGTAACGGATGCGGGTTGGGAACAGCTCCACCAAAAAAGCGGCAATCGGCCCGTAAACCATGGTCACGTACAGCACCAAAATCACCAGCAGCGCGAGTGTGGCCGGGTAATTGATCTGCGATTTGTCGGCGATTGGCGAGTAGCCAGTGGTTTTTAGCGCTTGCTTGTATTGGGCCTCGTCAAAGCCCTCAATCGTGATGTCGCCGATGGTGGTCACCACCACGTGCCCCGGCAGCGCTGGCGTCGACTCGAACGACAGGCCGGACTTGGTGAGAAAGTCCTTGGCTTTGTCGCAATCGGTAAAGCGTGTGCCGGGGAGGATGAAGATGTGAAAGCTGCAGTCGCTCGCCGCCACTTTGATCGGTGTGTTGGCCTGATAGGTTTCCAGCGCCGGGTTCACCGTGTGCGTCAGCGCCTTGAAGATGGGCACATAAGTCATCGCCGCGATCAGGCAGCCCGCCATGATGATCTTCAACCGGCCGATCCGGTCTGAAAGCGCGCCAAAGACGACAAAGAACGGCGTTGCGATCAGCAACGATGCTCCGATCAGCATGTAGGCCGTCAGGTAGTCCATCTTCAGCGTAATGGTCAAAAAGAACAGCGCATAAAACTGGCCCGTGTACCAAACCACGCCCTGGCCGGCCGTGGCGCCAAGCAGCGCCAGCAGAACGAACTTGTTGTTCGGGTACTTCAAGAAGCTGTCGGTCAGCGGCGACTTCGAGCCTTTGCCTTGCGCCTTCATCGCCAGAAACACTGGCGACTCGTTGAGTTTCAGGCGGATGTAAACAGAAAAAACGAGCAGGATGATTGAGAGCAAAAACGGAATGCGCCAGCCCCAGCTCGCAAACGCGGCCGGCTCCATCGACACGCGCGCAACCCCGATCACCAGCAAACACAGGAAGAAACCGACAGTGGCGGTGGTCTGGATCCAGCTGGTGGCATAGCCGCGGCGGTTGTCGGGCGCGTGCTCGGCCACGTACGTCGCGGCGCCGCCATATTCACCGCCCAGCGCCAGGCCCTGCAGCAAGCGCAGCAGCAACAGAATGATGGGTGCAGCAAAGCCGATGCTCTCAAAGGTTGGAAGAAACCCCACAGCCGCAGTGGAGCCGCCCATGACGACGATCGTGATCAGAAAGGTGTATTTGCGGCCCACCAGGTCGCCGATACGCCCGAACAAAAGCGCGCCAAACGGGCGCACCAGAAACCCGGCGGCATAGGTGGCAAACGCAGAGAGCAACGCCGCGGTCTCGTTGCCCTTGGGGAAAAACAAGGTGGCAAAAAATGGCGCCAGCGTCGCGTAGAGATAAAAGTCGTACCACTCAAAGACCGTGCCGAGCGACGAGGCAAAAATCACCTTGCGCTCCTCCGCCTTGGTCGTCGGCGGGCGGTTGTTGTCGGCCGGGCTCGCGGGGTTTGTGTCATTCACCACTGCATTGCTCATGGGTTGATTAAAACGCGGAACTGTTTAATGGCCCGGGATGCCCGCAATGACGGGGCTGCCGGGGCGGAATCGAAACACCTGGTACGGCGCGTTTGCCACCACCGAGCTCGGAGCCTTGCCGATGACGTGATGCAGGCTGGAGCAGGTGACGTACAACCAGCCGTCGGGACCAAACGAAAAACCGTCGGGCCAGCGCAGCCGGTCGGTCTTGAGCAGGGTTTGCAGCGTGCGGTCGGGCTTGAGCAATACCACCGCCGAATGTTCGGGGTCGGAGAGCACGACATTGCCGGCGTCGTCGGTGGTGATGCCATCGGACATGGTTTTGTCAGCAAAGGTTTCGACCTTGGCCGCCAGAGCATCTGCCGACAGCGTTTCGTCGCGCAAATCGGCGCTGCGCACGCGGTACATGTGCGAAGCATTGACCGCGGCGAAATACAGCCACACGCCATCGCGCGACAGGCCGATCGAGTCCACGCCCGGGCGGATGCTGAAAATGCCAAAAGGCTTCATCACCACACCCTGCACGACGGGCACAGATTCTTCTGGCATCACCGACACGTGCCCTTCCAGCAACCGGCGTGCGTTTTGTTTTGCCACGTCGTAAACAATCAGCGCCGGTGTCTTGCCCAGAATGCTGGCCTCAGCGATGTAGATCGTGCCGCCGTCTGCTGACACCTGAAAATCGTTGAGGTGCGAGCCGAGCCCGGCCATGTGCGCGCGGAAACACGAATTCGTGCACGACCGCGCCGTTGGCCAGGTCAAACGCCAGCAGACGGCCCGGATGCATTCCGTGAAAACCGTTGTCCAGCGTCCACAGCCGGTTCTGGCGGTCAATGCGCAGCGACAGCACGTCGCGAAAAAAACGCGGCTCCGCTTCACCCGTTTGGAACGATAAATTGGGAAACGGCTTGGCCGCGCCGTTGACGATCTCGACGATCTTCATCTGCGGTCGCGCTTCGGGGTGCAGGCTCACGAACACGCGCCCGTCGGCAGACACCGCGATATTGCCCGGGGGCGTTGGCAGGTCGGCCACCAGCTCGAGTGCGGATTCGCTGAGCAGCGGCGCCTGGGTGCGGTCGGGGAAGCCGGGCTCGCCGCTGCCGTAACGAAACTTGACCAGCGCGACGAGCGCAACGACAAGCACCAGCAACGTGATGAGCAGATATTTGAGCGCACGCATGGGTTTTCTCGTTGATGAATATGGCGGGTTTATCGGATCGGGCTCTGGGCTCACTTGCGCATCGACACCGCGTTAACGTAACGGCGCACGGATGTTGCCGACGGCGATCTTCTCGGCGATGTTATCTACCACGCCCGGCATCAGGCGCGTGGCCGCTTCCGCCAGCAAGTATTTGCGGCGGGTTACTTCGTCAAGATGCCTGATCCGGACCTTGATCACGGGCGATGTCCACTTCTGGAAACAACGGGCGCATGCGGTTGAGCAGCAGGCAGAACAGGTCGGCGGTGCGCTCGGTGTCGTAAATCGCCGAATGCGCTTCGCTGGCGTCGTAGCCGAGGCCGGCGGCCATCAGCGCCTTGGCCAGCACGGTCTGGCCGAGCGCGGCGCCGGCCAGCGTCGCCGTGTCGAACACGCTGAACGGATGGAACGGGCTGCGCTTGTAGCTGGTGCGCGCGATCGCGGCGTTGAGAAAGCCGAGGTCGAAGTGCGCGTTGTGGCCGACCAGCATCGCGCGCGTGCAGCCGTACTCGGACACCGCCTGCGCGGATCGGCTTGAAGATCGTGTCCAGCGCTTCGCGCTCGGGCAGGGCCAGCCGCAGCGGGTTGTCGACCTTGATGCCGTTGACCTCGAGCGACGCCTTTTCGATGTTGGCGCCGGGGAAAGGCTGCACGTGCGCGGCACACGGTCTCGCCGCGCACCAGCTGGCCGCCGGCGTCCATCCCGATCAGCACTGCTGCGATCTCGAGCAGCGCGTCGGTTTCGCTGCGTTGAAGCCGCCGGTCTCGACATCCACCACCACCGGCAGGAAGCCGCGAAAGCGCTGCGCGCGAGGCGGAATGGGCATGGCGTGCGTTCATGAGGAGCGGCTATACCGTATAATCCGCGCCCGCATTTCGATCTCCGACGTTCTTTACGGGAATCGTCTCGACGATGAAACAAGTCAAGAAAGTCGCGCTCGCCTATTCCGGCGGACTCGACACCTCGGTCATCCTCAAGTGGCTGCAGGACACCTACGGCTGCGAGGTGGTGACCTTCACCGCCGACATCGGCCAGGGCGAGGAGCTGGACGTGCGTGCGCCCGAAGGCGCAAGCAGTTCGGCGTCAAGGAAATCTTCATCGACGACCTGCGCGAGGAGTTCGTGCGCGACTTCGTCTTCCCGATGTTTCGCGCCAACGCGATCTACGAGGGCGAGTACCTGCTCGGCACCTCGATCGCGCGGCCGCTGATCGCCAAGCGCCAGGTCGAGATCGCGCGCAAGACCGGCTGCGACGCGATCGCGCACGGCGCCACCGGCAAGGGCAACGACCAGGTGCGCTTCGAGCTCGGCGCCTACGCGCTGTGGCCGGAGGTCAAGATCATCGCGCCGTGGCGCGAGTGGGACCTGACCTCGCGCGAGAAGCTGCTGGCCTACGCCGCGAAGCACGGCATTCCCGTCGCGCAAGAAGCAAGGGCGGCGGCTCGCCGTACTCGATGGACGCCAACGCGCTGCACATCTCCTACGAAGGCGGCGGGCTGGAAGACCCGTGGTGGACGCCCGCGGACGACATCTGGCGCTGGACGAAGAATCCCGGAGGACGCGCCGGACCGGCCCGAGTACGTCGACCATCGAGCTATCGACAAGGGCGATCCGGTCGCGGTCAACGGCAGAAAGCTGTCGCCGTTCGGCGTGCTCGACGAAGCTCAACGAGCTCGGCGGCCGGCACGGCATCGGCCGGCTCGATCTGGTCGAGAACCGCTACGTCGGCATGAAGTCGCGCGGCTGCTACGAGACGCCGGGCGGCACGCATCATGCTCAAGGCGCATCGCGCCATCGAGTCGCTGTGCCTGGACCGCGAGGTCGCGCACCTGAAGGACGAGCTGATGCCGCGCTACGCCAGCCTGATCTACAACGGTTACTGGTGGAGCCCCGAGCGCGAGATGCTGCAGGCGATGATCGACGCATCGCAGGAGCACGTCAACGGCGAAGTGCGGCTGAAGCTGTACAAGGGCAACGTCTACAACGCCGGCCGCCGCTCGCCGGATTCGCTGTTCGATGCGCGCATCGCGACGTTCGAGGATGATCGCGGGCGCCTACAACCAGAAGGATGCGGAAGGCTTCATCCAGCCTCAACGGCTTGCGGCTGCGCATTGGCTCCAAACGAGACCAGCGTTAATCCTCTGGCGAGCCACCTCGCTAAAAAGCCGGGCATTTCGACGTTTCACACCGCCAGCCTATGCGCCTGACCGACCACAGGCCCTAGAATCCAGAGCACATGGCGCACGATCGAGGGCTGGTGCAGTGGATTCAGGCCAACGGCCTTGAGTTTGCGTACCTGGAACGTGGCTCGGGTCCTTTAGTGCTTTGCCTGCACGGCTTTCCGGATACCGCCTGGAGTTTCGTGCCGCTGCTGGACGCGCTCGCCGCCGCCGGGTTTCGCGCGGTGGCGCCGTTCATGCGCGGTTATGCGCCGACCAGCATCCCCGCCGACGGCGACTACCGCAGCACCACGCTGGCGCGCGACGTGATCGCGCTGATTGATCATCTCGGAGAAAAAACAGCGCAGGTGGTGGGCCACGACTGGGGCGCGGCGGCGGCGTACACGGCGGCGACACTGCGGCCGGATCGGGTCACCCGCATCGTCGCCGCGGCGGTGCCGCATCCACGACGCTTCTTGCTGAGAATGTCGCTGGCGCAGGCGCGGCGCTCGGCCTATATGGCCTACTTTCAGTGGCGCGGCGCGGAAAAAACCGTGGCGCGAAATGATTTTGCGTGGCTCGAGCAATTGATCCGCAAATGGTCACCACAATGGAAGTTCACGGCCGAAGACGTGGCACCGGTCAAGGCGAATTTTTCGGACCCCGCGCGGCTGACGGCGGCGCTCAATTATTACCGTGCGCTGTCCCGGCAGATGCTCAGCGGTGAAACCTGGTGGTTATTGGGCCAGCCGGTCAAGGTGCCGGCGCGCGTGATTTACGGCGCGAACGACGGCTGCATCGCGCCCGAAATGTTCACCGGCATGGAACACCTGTTCGCGGCGGGGTTGGACCTGGTATGCATGCCAAATGGACACTTCATGCACTGCGAAGCGCCCGATGTGTTTGCCAGCCGGGTGATTGAGTTTTTGCAGCACCCACCCGACGCCCTCAAATCGGTGCAGTTGTAAGCGCCGATTTGTGGACCGTTCCCGGGCGTGCACAGCACGCATCGGGACCCCGACCGCCCTGGACGGGGGAAGTGCGGCGAGAGGCAGGATGCCGGAGCCACCACCCGCTTGAGTCAATGATTGGTCCAAAACAGCCGTATTCCGAAAACCGCTGGTACACTTTTAGTACCACTGTTTTTCTGCGGTGCGCTTCATGGGGCAAAAAACAGGCGCAAGCGGGTAGGTTACTTTTTGACTTCCCGTACTCCGTAGCTGCCGCCCACCAGCAGCACGTCGGCCGACCGGCGCGCAAACAGGCCGACGCAAACCACGCCGGTGATGAGCCCGATTTCGGTTTCGAGCTTCACCGGGTCGACGATGCTCAGGCCGTGCACGTCGAGAATCACGTTGCCGTTGTCGGTGATGACAGCCTTCGCGCAACTTCGGCCGTGCCGCCGAGCTTCGCGTCAGCTCGCGCGCGACAAGGCTGCGCGCCATCGGGATCACTTCGACCGGCAGCGGGAACTTGCCGAGCACCGGCACCAGCTTGGATTCGTCGGCGATGCAGACGAACTTGCGCTGACGCCGCGGCGACGATCTTCTCGCGCGTCAACGCGCGCGCCGCCGCCCTTGATCAGGTGCAGGTGCGGGTCGGCCTCGTCGGCGCCGTCGACGTAGATCGACAGCGTGCCGGTGCTGTTGAGGTCGAGCACCGGAATGCCGATCTTCTTCAGCCGCTCGCTGCTGGCGTTCGGACGACGACACCGCGCCGGGAATGTCGGCCTTGTACGGCGGCCAGCGGTCGATGAAGTAGTTGACCGTCGAGCCGGTGCCGACGCCGAGCGGCTCGCCCGGAACGATGATACTTGAGCGCCGCTTCGGCGGCCTGCGTTTCTTGGCGTTGTCCTGGCTCATGCGATCTGGTTGGGGCTGCGCGGCCGAAAATGGCGGTGCCGATACGCACCAGCGTGGAGCCCTTCGGCGATGGCGGCTTCGAGATCGTCCGACATGCCGGCGGAAAGTGTATCCAGTTCGAGGCCGGACCGCCGCGAGCTGTCGCAGCAATTCGCGCAGCGCGCGATACGGCGCGCGCGGATCGGTCGCGCCCGGCGCCGGGATCGCCATCAGGCCGCGCAGTTTCAGGCGCGGCAGGCTGGCGACGACTGCGCACAGCGCCGGCGCCTGTCGCGGGCGCCACGCCCGACTTGGCTGGCCTCGCCGGAGATATTGACCTGCACGCAGACGTTGAGCGGCGGCAGGTCTGGCGGCGCGCTGCTCGGACAGCCGCTGCGCGATCTTCTCGCGATCGACCGCGTGCACCCAGGCAAAATGCGCGGCGATGTCGCGCGGTCTTGTTGGACTGGATCGGCCCGATGAAGTGCCAGTCCAGCGGCAGGTCGCGCAGCTGCCTCGATCTTGGCCAGCGCCTCCTGCAGGTAGTTTTCGCCGAACTCGTGCTGGCCGGCGGCGAAGGCCTCGCGCACCGCGTTCGGCGCCAAACGTCTTGCTGACGGCGATCAGGTCGCACCGACTGCGCCGGATCGCGGCCGCGCCGCGCACGCGGCGTGCGATGCGCGCGCGCAGCAACCTGCAGGCGTTGTCACGAAGGCTCGAATGTTGCCGTGTGCGTGGAATGCCGATAGTGGTCTGTCGCGCAGCGCAGCAGCGACACAGGCACTCCGGGGAGATTCGCATGGATATCGCGCAGTTGCTGACGTTCAGCGTCAAGCAAGGCGCGTCCGACCTGCACCTGTCGGCGGGCGTCGAGCCGATGATCCGCGTCGACGGCGACATCAAGCGCATCAACCTGCCGCCGCTGGATCACAAAGCCGTTCACGACATGGTCTACGACATCATGAACGACAAGCAGCGCAAGGACTACGACGAGTTCCTGGAGACCGACTTCTCGTTCGAGATCCCGGGCCTGGCGCGCTTTCGCGTCAACGCCTTCAACCAGAAGCGCGGTTCCGGCGCGCGTGTTCCGCACGATTCCGTCCAAGATCCTGTCGCTCGAAGATCTCAAGTGCCCGGCATCTTCAAGGACATCGCCGAGACGCCGCGCGGCATCGTGCTGGTGACCGGCCCGACCGGCTCGGGCAAGTCGACCACGCTGGCGGCGATCGTCAACCACATCAACGAGAACGAACCCGGCCACATCCTCACCATCGAGGACCCGATCGAGTTCGTGCACCCGCCGAAGAAGTGCCTGATCAACCAGCGCGAGGTCCACCGCGACACGCTCGGGCTTCAACGAGGCCCTGCGCAGCGCACTGCGCGAGGATCCCGACGTGCATCCTGGTCGGCGAAATGCGCGATCTGGAAACCATCCGCCTGGCGCTGACCGCCGCCGAAACCGGTCACTTGGTGTTCGGCACGCTGCACACCACCTCGGCGCGCCAAGACCATCGACCGCATCATCGACGTGTTTCCCGCCGCCGAAAAGGAAATGGTGCGCTCGATGCTGTCGGAGTCGCTGCGCGCGGTGATCTCGCAGACGCTGCTGAAGAAGAAAGGCGGCGGCCGCGTCGCGGCGCACGAAATCCTGATCGGCAACCCGGCGATCCGCAACCTGATCCGCGAAAACAAGGTCGCGCAGATGTACTCGGCGATCCAGACCGGCCAGAAGGAAGGCATGCAGACGCTCGACCAATGCCTCAAGGACATGGTCCAGCAGCGGCGTGGTGGACATTGATGAGGCGCGCAGCAAGTCGGCTGATCCAAAGAACTTCACTGCCTAGCGAAGGAGACGCAGCCATGGAACGCGAACAAGCAATCAAGCTGGTGCAGCAGCTGCTGACGCTGATGAAGCAGAAAGGCGGCTCCGACCTGTTCATCACGGCGGGCTTTCCGCCGGCGATCAAGCTCGACGGCCAGATGACGCCGGTGATGGACAAGCCGCTGATGCGCGGATGCCTCGGCGATGATCGTGCGCAGTCTGATGAACGACCGGCAGATCAAGGAGTTCGAAGCCAGACCAACGAGTGCAATTTCGCGATCGCGCCGCCGCGGCATCGGCCGCTTCCGCGTCAATGCCTTCGTGCAGCAGGGCCGCGTGGGCGGCGTGCTGCGCACCATCAAGACCGAGATTCCCGACCTTCGAGCAAGCTCGGCCTGCCCGAGCGCTGAAGGAGATCGTCATGGACAAGCGCGGCCTGGTGCTGATGGTCGGCGCCACCGGTTCGGGCAAGTCGACGTCGCTGGCGGCGATGCTCGGTCACCGCAACAAGAACACTCAAGGGCCACATCATCACGATCGAAGATCCGATCGAATACGTGCATCCGCACCTCGGCTGCCTGGTCACCCAGCGCGAAGTCGGCCAGGACACCCACACCTGGGACAACGCGCTGAAGAACACGCTGCGTCAGGCGCCCGACGTGATCCTGATCGGCGAGATCCGCACGCGCGAGGGCATGGAATACGCGGTCAACTTCGCCGAAACCGGGCACCTGGTGCTGGCGACCCTGCACGCCAACAGCGCCAACCAGGCGCTGGACCGCATCATCAACTTCTTCCCCGAGGAAAAGCGCGAACAGCTGCTGATGGACCTGTCGCTGAACCTCAAGGCGATCATCTCGCAGCGCCTGATCCGCAAGGAAGGCGGCGGCCGCGTCGCGGCGATGGAAATCATGATCAACTCGCCGCTGATCGCCGACCTGATCTTCAAGGGCGAGGTGACGCAGCATCAAGGAGGTCATGAGCCGCTCGCGCCGAGCAGGGCATGATCACCTTCGACCAGTGCCTGTTCGAATCTGTTCGAGCTGGGCCTGATCGGCTACGAAGAGGCCATGCGCAACGCCGACTCGCAGAACGAACTGCGCCTCAACATCAAGCTCAACTCCAAGCGTGCCGCGCACCGAACCTGCGCTGGACGACGAGGCGGTGAACGAAGCTGCAGATGAAGGAAGAAGAAAAGGCGCAGATGCTGCGCCGCTAAGCATGAGCATCCGTGCCATGCAGAAGCTGCTGCCGTACCTCAAGCTTGCGGTCGAGAAGAACGCCTCCGACATTTTCTTCACCTGCAACGCGCCGGCGATGCTCAAGGTCGAGGGCGACATGCTGGCCGTCGGCAAGAACCTGATGACCAGCGAAGTCATCCGCGAGCTGGTGCAGTCCATCCTCACCGCCGAGCAGCAGGAGTACCTCGAGCAAGAACCTGGAGATCGACCTGGCGACGCAGGCCGGCGGGCTGGGCCGCTTTCGCGTCAACATCTTCAATCAGCGCGGCTCGCTGGGCATGGTGATGCGCTACGTCAAGTCCGAAGTCCCGGTGCTGGAGCAACCTGAACATGCCGGAGGTGCTGAAGGACCTGATCATGCACAAGCGCGGCATGCTGTTGATGGTCGGCGCCACCGGCTCGGGCAAGTCGACCACGCTGGCGGCGATGATCAACCATCGCAACGAGAACGCGACCGGCCACATCCTCACGATCGAAGACCCGATCGAATTCATGCACCCCAACCGGCGCTCGATCGTCAACCAGCGCGAAGTCGGCCAGGACACCCTGAGTCCTACGAGAACGCCCTGCAAAGCGCGCTGCGCGAAGCGCCGGACGTGATCCTGATCGGCGAGATCCGCAAGCGCGAAACCATGGAAGCGACCATGACCAGCTGGCCAACACCGGCCATCTGTCGATCTCGACGCTGCACGCCAACAACGCCTATCAGGCGCTGCAGCGCATCATCAACCTGTACCCCGACGAGTTGCGCGACCAGCTCTACATGGACCTGGCGATGACGCTGCGCGCGATCGTTTCGCAGCGCCTGGTCAAGCGCAAGGACGGCAAGCGCTGCGCGGCGCTCGAGATCATGATCAACACGCCGTTCATCTCCGAGCTGATCCTGCGGCGCAAGCATCGACGACATCCGCGAGGCGATGAACCAGAGTTCCGACAAGGGCATGCTGACGTTCGACAATTCGCTGTACAAACTCTACAAGGACGACCAGATCGATCTGGACGAGGCGCTCAACAACGCCGACTCCCGCACCAACCTCGAAGCCAAGATCAACTTCGGCGGGTAAGTGTGAACAGACCGTGATTTCGATAAAGTGCCCGCCATGAACTACCTTCGTCCCGTCTTCATCTGCGTTTCTGCGCTGCTTGCCGCCTGCGCCCAGACTCCGACCACGCCACCTCCACCGCCGCCTACGGCCGGGGGTTATACCCCCACCGGGAACCCGGTGATGGACGCCGCGATGCAGGCAGCGAACCAGGCCGCCGCTCAATCTGGCGCCGAGCCGCCGCCGACACCGGCGCCGCAATACGTGCCGCCGCCAGAGCCGCAGTACAACCCGCCGAGCACGCCGGCCGCCTACGCGGATCCCGCGCCACAGGCAGGCGCCACCGACCCGTCGACCGGAATGGCCGTACCGTTTGACCCCGTTGCAAATGCCGTGGCTGCAGCGTCTGCGCCGGGCAGCGAGGCGCCGTACACCACGGGCGCACTGCCGCCGGGCACGGTGGGCGTGTTCAACGGAAAGCCGCTGGTACCGGCGATGCAGACCGGCGATGTCAAGATCGAGTGTTTCTATAGCAATTTCCCGCCCGACCGCGCGTTTATACCGATGGAAGTGAAAGTCACGCCGCTGTCACGCCTGGACGAGCTGGTGGTCACGGTGTCGCCGGAAGATGGCGTGGTCATGCGCGACGGGCCCCTGAAAAAAGCCATGGCGACGCCATCGGACCCCTATTTCCGCCGCATTTTCGCGATGCGCGCCACCGACCGCGATTCGTTCCTGCGGATATCCACCGTGGCGAAATCATCGGGCAGCGAATCCAAGCGCTCGGTACTGTGCCCACTGGCGCGGTCCAACAAAGTTTCTGACACCGGCGGTTGGTAAACCCAGCCATAGGCGTCATTACGTTGTAGATCTGGCTCCGGCTTTGAGCCCTGACGGGCTCGCCAAAGGTGCCCCTAGGCCTATTGCCGGCTCCATGGCTATTTGCGCGACCAACCTGCCTTGGGCATAATCGCGCGCCCCACGAAGCGGCGGGGTTGTATTTTAAGCCGCTGAACTATAACTACCGAAGGTTTTACCGATGAAAACTGTTTTCGCCAACGCGGAAACCGTGAAGCGTGACTGGGTGCTTGTGGATGCGGCCGACAAGGTTCTGGGTCGTCTCGCCACCGAAGTGTCCCGGCGTCTTCGCGGCAAGCACAAGCCCGAATTCACCCCCAACGCGGACACCGGCGACTACGTCGTCGTGATCAACGCCGCCAAGGTGCGCACCACGGGCAACAAGGTCAACGGAAAGATCTACTGGCGCCATTCCGAACACCCGGGCGGTATCAAGAGCAACACGCTCAAGGAAATGCTCGAAAAGCATCCGGAGCGCGTGATTGAAAAGGCCGTCAAGGGCATGTTGCCCAAGGGCCCGCTGGGTTTCGCCCAGTTTCGCAAACTCAAGGTGTATGCCGGCGCCGAGCACCCGCATGCCTCGCAGCAGCCCGTACAACTGAGCATCTGATCATGGCGACGAAACCCTCCAAGCAACCAAAAGTGGAATACAAGTACGGTACCGGCCGGCGTAAGACCGCCGCAGCGCGCGTATTCCTCAAGCCCGGCAAGGGCGACATCACGATCAACGGCAAGACCCCTGAAGCTTTCTTCGGCGGCCGCGAGACCTCGCGCATGGTCGTGCGCCAGCCGCTCGAAGCGACGGATTCGGTCACGCGTTTCGATATTATGGTGACAGTCGCGGGCGGCGGTCCTTCGGGACAGGCCGGTGCGATTCGCCACGGCATTGCCCGCGCGCTGATGCAGTACGACGAGGCGATGCGCAAACCGCTGCGTGCCGCCGGTCTGGTGACTCGCGACGCCCGCGAAGTCGAGCGCAAGAAAGTGGGCTTGCACAAAGCGCGCAAGGGTTACCAGTACAGCAAGCGTTAAACTCTCTTCTGGTGGGAGATCGTCTAATGGTAGGACAACAGTCTCTGACACTGTTTATCTAGGTTCGAGCCCTAGTCTCCCAACCACTTATTCCGCAAAAACCCGCCTTCTGGCGGGTTTTTGTTGTCTGGGCGTGACTCACGTCACAACCTAGGGACTCCCTACCCTTGATTGCGGGGCTGCGGGTGTAGACTTTATCTGCAAGAGCCCGGGCCACAGCGGGATGATGACGTAACCTGAAACGCACGGAAAACTCCTATGGAACCCCAAACCAACATCCCCCGCGAATTTTTACTGGCGCAACAACTTCAGGCGTTGGGACGTGGCGCAGCCGAGGCTTTAAACAAAACACTGCGCGCCGAATTGTCGAACCTGTTCGCGAGGTTTTTGCAGCGCTTACCCGACGTACTGCTCGACACCAGTCGCAAGCTTTTGGGCGACTCCGAAAAACTCTCTTTGCAAGAACTATCGCGGTCGATGACCACGCGCGCTCCGCGCTGGAGCGAAATTTTCATCGCCAAGGTCGAGGCGCAATGGACCGGCGGCGTCAAGGAAGGCGCAGAATCCATCGACAAGCTGTTGACCTCGGCCGATGAAGCCGTGGCGCTTGCCAACGTCGAACTGCGCGCCGAATCACTGTACCGTCAACACCTGTCAGAACTCAGCGCCCATCTCGACCATCTGCGGCAGACGCTGTACGTCCCTGCGCATGTCGAAGCGCTTGCCCCTTCAACGCTGTACCGCGCCCTGCAGGACACGGCCGATGTACTGAACTGGCCCGCCGCCCGGCGCCGCGTGCTGTTCATGACCTTTGACGAAACCGTCATTAACAACCTGCAGCGTCTTTACCAGTCGATGTACGCGGTACTGGACAATTACTCGAACCAGGCGTTGGCCCTGGGCGCCGAACCGGTCGAGGCCGCACCGCCGGCACCGACCGCCGTGGTCGAAACGCCGGCGGCCGTTGCGCGCCCCAAGCCGCATGCCCCGGTGCTGGCACCGACGGAAACGCCCAAGGTTGATTCGTCCACGATTTCGATGCTGCAGTCACGTGCCTCACAGTCCTCCACTACCGGTTACAGCGACGGCTCGCTGGCGGCTGACCTGCTGACGCTTGCCAGCAATGAATCCCTGCCCGATGTCCCGTCGGACCATGGGTGGGTACCGCTGCAGCGTATGGAGCTGGCCGGCAACTTCCTTAACGAATCGATTGCCGACCCGCTGATCCCCGAAGCTCTGCGGCCGCAGCACGAAACCGTGCGCTTCCCGTTGGTCAAATCGGCATTGACCGATTCGACGTTTTTCACCGCCGTTACGCATCCGCTGCGCAGCCTGGTCAACGAACTATTGTTGAAAACGGCCACCTCGCATGTCACGGGTAACAGTGAAACGCGCCGCACCGCGGAGCTACTGCAGCAGGTGCTGGTGCAATTTGATCTGGCGCCGGACTTCGTGCGCGAGGCCATGCTGACCGCCGAGCCGATCCCACCCGAGCAGATCGAGAGGTTTTTCGAGATGCAGCGTCAACAGAGCCAGCAGCGCCGTGACACTGTGGTTGGCGAAGCCAAGCGACTGGTGATCCGCGAACTGGAGCTCTCCAGTTTCGGTCGCGACCTGCCTCAGGTGGCGATCAAGTTCCTGAATGCCGCCTGGGGGCCGTTGCTGGCCAAGCGCCTGCTCAAGCACGGTGCCGCGCACCCCGACTGGAAAGCCGGGCTCGCCACCATGGACCAGCTGATTGATCAGATCGAGCAGCGCGACCCGGCGCAGGCCGCATCGCCCGAATGGACCTCGCTTACAGAGAAAATCCGCAAGGAACTCGGCGCCAGCGGCATGGTTGCCGAGCGCGTTACCGCCGCGATCGGCATGCTTGAATCAGCCCGTCAGTTCCGTAAACCCTGATTATTGCCGTGCCCGCCGGCACAAGGCTGGCAGACCGTAACGCTTTCTGAGTAACAGCATCCCCAGCAGCATCCACGGCGTGAAACTGCCGAGCAGCAAGCCGCTGCCTTCGCCGCCATCCGGCGTGGCAATCGGGACAGGGGCCGGTGGAGTAACCGGTGGCGGGTTGGGATCCGTTGCCGAGCAATGCAGTACGGCCACTTCGTCCACGAACCAGCCTATGTTTCCGCCGCAACCGTCCTGGCCGTAGTCGTAACGGAATTTTATTTTGGCGCCGCTGCCGGCGCCTAAAGCAGCCAGATCCACAATCGTCGTGCCCCAGCTGCCGGTGGATTCACCTTGATCCGAGCCGGTCCAGGCGATTTGACCCGCGAGCGGGTTGGTGTTGTTGCCACCCACGAGGCCAGTCGGATCGGCAGGAAACGGTGGCGGGCCCAGGGGCGGGTCTTCGAAAGCGCCGCTGTGGCCGTTGTGGACGAACGCCTCGGCCGGGACGATCGCGAATGCGGCGCCATTGACGCTGAATTTCAGATTGCCGCCGTCATATCCATTTTCAGTCTGCACGTAGTGCGTGAATTTGAGAAACGAAGCCGCGTCGGTCACGGTAATCTCGGGCGTATCCAGTGAAAATGACGCGGACGTGTCGCCGCCGGGCGCGCAGCTGCCAAAACCATTGTTGTCGGCGAAGACGGCTTTACCTTTATGCGGCGCGGGTGGGCTGGACGTGATCACCCATTCGAATGGCTGCGGCTCGGTGTCGCCGGCGAGATTCTGCGACTGCGTCCAGCCGGCGGGTATGCTGCCGGTCTCCCACGTTTCCTTGAAATCGGGAAATTCGAATTGACCCGCCGGGCAGATCGCTGGCGTATCTGCTTCCGGCTGCAGAATGTTGCGATAGCCGCACTTCTCCTTGGGGTTTTGACGCATTTCTACCGCCACCATCGCAGCGGCGACCGCGGCGCAATCGGCCGGGACGATCACCTCAGTGGAAAGATTGCCCAAAACATCCTTGAGCGCGACGCCTTTTAAGTCCTGGCAGGACTGATCCAGCGCATCGGCGTGCTGTGCAAAGTTGGTGGTTGGTGTCTGGTAGTGCGTCGCGGCCTGGAGATATATCTGCGCCGCCTTGGTCATGCCGATCTTGGGGATCACTACGCCGTTGAACTCCTTGCCGTCCACCAGCATCGCGTAAGCGTGGTTGGGCACGCCGGAGTTGGTGTGCACCCCGCCGCCATCGCCGTCCGCACAATAATAATTGGGCGAGGTGATGACGCTGCCCGGCGAGTCGCCGAGCGGATTGCCGAAGTTGTCCGGATCCCACATGTCGCGTAACAGCAACGTGGCCGCCGCCTGCGAGAGGTCCTCCCCGACAACCCAGCGGCTGCCACCGTTTTCGTAGTACTCGCCTTCGGTAAGGCTGGCGCCAAGCGGGCCCTCAATGCCGTTCACCAGATCGTAGGTTTCGCCGAAAATGTCCGAGTAGCTTTCGTTGAGTGCGCCGGACTGATATTGGTAGACCAGACCGTGCGTGTACTCGGTGTAGGCGTGGCTCCACTCGTGGCTGACCACGTCGTCGGCGTCGAAGCCGGGGCAGTAGTTGGTGGAGTCGCCATTCCAGTAGGCGTTCGGGCATTGGTCGTTGACCAGATACACGCTTTTTTGCACCTGCATTTCCGGGGGCGTGTCGCCGTCGTCATAGCCTTCGCGGCCGATCAGATTCCGGTACAGCGCATAGGTGCCACCGGCAAAGATGTAGAGGTTATCGACCGACGCGCGCGGTGCGCGCGAGGCTGGGTCGCTTGGGCCGTCGCCGCTCAGAGGAATATCGGCCGGCGCGTTGACGGCGCCTTCGGTAATCACCGGCGGAATCGGCGTGCCGGTCTGCGGCTCCACTTGGCCCGGCGTGTAGATTTCGCGATTCAAAACGGTATGAACCAGGCTGATGCGGTTGATGATGCCGCCCTTGATGGCGTCGAAAATAACCCGCTCGCGCACATCGCCTGTCGCACTGCGCACCACGGCCTCAAAGGCCAGGTAATTTTTGCCGACGTGCCCTTCGAGCAGGCCCGAGCGGTAAACCATCAACTGTGCGGACTCAACCGAAAGCGCAGAGGTGGGGTGGCTCTTCTTTACGGTGAACAGCGCCGCCGTGCGCAGGCTCCACAGGTTGGCGGCCGGCGTCGTGCTCAGGTTTGCGAGGTCTGGCACAAATACCCCGTTGACGCCGTAAATGCCACGCGCGTTCATGTGCACCACCAGACGCGCGCCGAACACCGGCAGCCCTTGATACGTTTGCGTGAAATGCACGTGGCGATTGCCAGAGGCATCCGCAGTCACGCGCAACAGCGCCAGTTCGGTCATCGGATCGCGCACGCCTTGCACCACGCCATAGATCGACAGATAGTTCAGCGCGCGCTCGAGTGCTTGGGCGCTGGCGGCATCCGCCAGCAGCGGTAACTTGCCGGTCGCGCGCAGCAGGTTGTAGGCGCTGCTCGCCGAAGGTGCAGACGCGAGAATTTCGCCGCCGGCATTTTCAGTCAGGCGATTTAACGCTTCTTCGCGCGAGTCGGCTCGGCGCTCTGGCACCGCCTGGGCGGTGCTCGCGAAAATCAGGGTGGCCAGAGCCAGAAAAGCATTTTTGCTGCGCATGACGTTATCCCTCACATCCGTGATCCAGAATCCATTCCAGACATCACCCGCTTGAGGCGATTACCGGCCCTCAAGACATGATGAACGAAAAACAGTGGTACTAAATATGTACCACATGTTTCTTGAGCGACTGATTTTTAGCCTCTAAAAGGCCTCAAGCGGGTGAAGCGTAACAGCAGTAGTCCAAGCAGCATCCACGGAGCCATTACGCCCAGCAACAGTCCCTTGCCTTGCTTGGCGGTGGCGGATGAGGCTTTGACGGCCGCCTTGCCGGTGAACTCGTAGCTCCAGAAGCCGCGTCCGAAGGTGGCCGCAAACAGCTTGTTCGGATTGCCGGGCTGCAGGCGCAGCATTGCCACCGCCACATTGGGCAGACCGTTGCCGAGCGGTGCCCAGGACTTGCCGTCTACGTCGCTGGAAATGAAGGCACCGATGTCGGTACCGACCAGCAGTTGGCCGTCGCGCAACACCACCGAATTCACCTGCGCCTGCGGCAGATTGCCGGAGATGTCCTTGAAGGTTTCGCCGGCATCCGTGGATTTGAAGACATTGCCGGTGCCGATGTTCGGGTTGGCATCTTCATGCGATCCGGCTGGACGCGCGTTGGCCATGTAGCCGGCCAGCGTGACGTAAACCGTTTTCGGATTGTCCGGATCAATCTCGATGCTGGCGATGAAGCGGTTGCCAAGACCCTTGGCTGCCGTTTCATGCCATTCGCCGCCCACATTGGTGGCGATGCCGTTCCTGAATACATGCACGTCGTTGAGATGGCCGCAGTCGCCGCAGAAACCTGCGTAGATGGCGTCGCCATGCACGTCCATGACGGTCGTAGTGCGCTGGGCATCGGTTTCGGGATCGTTGCCGAGCACGTACACCAGATCCCAGGTGCCGGGGGTTACCGTCTCGGCGTTGCGCGTTTCATAGATTTCGTTGGCCGCCGTGACCATGTGATTGGCGTCGAGCGGGTCCATCGAAAACCAGTTGGCGAAGTTCACGCGCGTTGTACGACGGCGCGATGGCGGTGGAAGTCGCGCCACGATCGGTGGTGCGCACCAGCCCACCGTTCTGTGATTCGGTATAAGCGATGTCGCTGTTGTCAGGGTTTACTTCAGCGAAAAATCCGTCGGCGCCGAAGTCCATGAACATCTCGCGCGAATCCGGCTCGATATGGCCGGATCCGTTGTCTTGCAACCCGAACCAGACCGTGCCGTCTTTCGCCACCGCCAAGCCATAAGGCAGCAGGGTGTAGAAGCCGGTGTTGGCGCCCTGGCCCCAGCCCTGATTGGTGAACTCGGTGCCGGTCGGTATGCACTGCCTGAACACGCCGCCGTCGTTGCCCGCAAACAGGCATACGCCTTCGGCGATGCCTCCGATGAGATCGCCATAGGGAATGAACAGGCCCGCGTGCTGGTCGGGATGCGTGGTGACATCAAGACCGGTGACCGAGAAATAACGACCGATGACTTCAAAGTCCTGCGGCCCGGCCTGTGCGTAACCGTTGAGCGGCAAATGAGTAAAGCGGTTCTGGAAGATTTCCTCGAGGCCAAACGCCAGCCGCGTCGGGATGCCGAGCAGCGGAATCTGCCGCGTCGGGTCGGGCGTGATCCATTCGTTGTACCAGGACTGCCCGCCGGGCAGCAGGCCAAGCGAGCCCGGCGTGAGCGCGATTTCATCGTCATTTGCCATCTGCATCCAGGTTTTGCCGAAATCGGCGGACACGTAGGCGCCGTTGATCGCGGTGGCCAGCAGCGGCGGCAAAGTATCGAGAAGCTGAAACCCGTTGTTGAAGCTCTCGGAGTCCTGCACCAGCGCATAGACGTAGCCGTGATCCTGCAGCGGCCCGGTGGCGTTGCCAAGTTCAATGCGACCGGTGCGTTCGCGCGCGGCGAAACCGGCGGGGTTTGTAGCCGATGCGGCCGGCAGTTCGAGCTTGGTCCAGGGTGTATCTGATTTATCAGGCTCTCCCGTTTCAGAGCGATACAGGCCATTGGCCGGCGCTTGGGGCAGACCGGAATTCGTAAACGGTTTTTGTCCCGCGCGCCAACCGACAGCGGCCAGCACCGGGCAGCCGGTCGGGCGGCATTCGAAATTGGTGACGCCGCCCGGGACCTGCACCACAACGTCGGTGACGAAGTTGGTGAACTGGCAAGGCGAGGAAATATCCTCGACGCCGGCGCATTCTGGCGTCGTCGGCAACCGCACGTTGACGAAACTGCGGCCCGCGTCGTCCGATCGGAACAGTCCCTTGGATGAGGCGATGTAGACGATGCGCGGTACGCCGGGGTCGGCCTTGGCGTTGTAAACCTGCGCGCCATCGGGAAAGCCGCGGGACTGCGTCCAAGTCTGGCCGAGATCGGTGGTCCAATACGCGCCAAGACCCATGTAGCCGTTATTGCCCATCACCGATTCGCCGCCCGCGGCGATCAGGGTGCCGCCGCCGGCGCTCGTCCACACCACGCCGCCGTTGGACAAGCTCGGCAATTTCAAACCGACATCCACCCAGTTGTCGGCCAGCGTGCGCACGTCGCCGTTCACCGCCTCGCTCATCCAGATGCCGCCGGTTCCGACCGCCGCGAACAGGCGCTTGGCATTGGCGTCGTAGGCAAAGTTGTCGACGCGGCCGGAGTAATACGAGCGGATGTTGAACGGGCGCGGCGCGGTGTTCAGCGGCGGCACCAAGCCGTTGGTGATCAAGTTGCCACGGCCATACTCCTTCCAGTCACCATCTGCGCCGGCGATATTGGCTTTGAGCGACTGCATAGAGGCTTTTTGCGCGACCGCCGTGCGATAGGCCCCCTCGGCCACGCGGCCTGAGCGCGAGAGCAGTTCGTCACGGGGTGAGAAATGCTCGCCGCTGTTGATCTGCGCTTGCAGAGGCGCCGCCGTGTCGCGCAACTCGTGCAAAGCAAACGCCGAAACAAATAGCACCGCAAAACCGGTCAGGATTGGCTTGATCACTTCGATACTCCCTTCACCAAGAAAAACGGCGGGCTTGCGCCCGCCGTCCTTGAAAACTTCAGTGGCGTTTGCGCCTTATCGCATACCCAAGGCCCAGCAACATCAGCAGGACCGGCGACAGCGCGCCGAGCAGCAGACCTTTGCCCTGTTTGCCGGATGTGCCGGTGCCGGTCGCCTTGACCGCCGCATCACCAGTGAACTCGTAAGTCCACATGTGGCGGCCGAAGGTCGAGGCGAACAACATGTTGGGGTTGCCCGGTTGCAGCTTGAACATCGTGATCGGCGCGTTGGGCAAACCACTGCCCAGCGAAGCCCAGGTGCCGCCGTCGGGGCCCGAAGAAATGAAGGCGCCGACTTCGGTGCCCACCAGCAACTGGCCATTGCGCACGACGATGGTATTCACCGGAATCTTCGGCAGGCTGCCGGAGATGTCCTTGAAGGTTTCGCCCGCGTCAGTGGACTTGAACAGGTTGCCGGCATTGAGATCGGCACCGGTGCTGTCCTCGCCAAAGCTGCCGGGCCCGCGATATGCCGACATGAAGGCGCCGATACCGACGTAAACCGTTTTAGGATCGCTTGGGTCGATTTCAATCGCCGTGATCAGGCGGTTGGGCAGGCCTTTGGCGCCAACCAGACGCCAGGTCTCGTCCGAGCCCGCTTCAGCAGGTGCGCCGGACTTGGTGACGTTGGTTGCCAACTCGCGCTGGAACGCAGCGTCATTGACCGTTACGCCACAATCACCGCAGGCACCGGTGTACATCGCAGTGCCCTGCAAATCCGCCACGGTGCAGGTAAAGATGGTTTGCGAGCCATCTGGGTTGTCCTTGAACGTGTGCTGGAAGACCAATATCCAGTCGTTGGCGGTGACATTCGGCGCATCGAGTGTTTCATAGACCTCGTTGGCGCAGGTCATCATGTGGTTGCCGTCGAGCGGGTCCATGGTGAACCAGTTGGCGAAGTTCACGCGCGTGTAAGGCGGGGCGATGTCAACGCCGGTGGCGCCACGATTGGTGGTGCGCACCAGGCCGCCGTTCTGCGTCTCGGTATAGGCGAGGTCGCTGTTGTCCGGGTCCACTTCGGCGTAAAAGCCGTCGCCGCCAAAATCGCCGAACGACACACCGGTGGCGGGTTCCATATGGCCCGACCCGTTGTCCTGCAGGCCGTACCAGACGGTGCCGTCCTTGGCGACGCCAAGACCGTAAGGCAGCAGCGTGTAGAAGCCGTTGTTCACCCCTTGGCCCCATTGCGCCTGCGTGAACGGCTGACCGGGCACGGTGCACTGGCGGAACACGCCGCCGTCGTTGCCGGTGAATACACAGACGCCCAGGTCGAGCTCTGCCGGCACGCCTTCACGTGAGATGCGAATGAAAATGCCCGCGTGCTGGTCCGGGTGGGTGGTTAGTTCACCGGCCGCGGAGAAGTAATAGCCCAGATTCGAGAAGTCCTGCGGGCCCTGCTGCAGGATGCCGTTGAGCGGCACGTTGAGAATGCTGCTGAGGCTCTGGAACATCTCCTCGAGCCCGAACACCATGCGTGTCGGGACGCCCAAGTTGGGCAGCGGCGGCACCGAACGCGAGGGCGAGGGATCCACCTCGATCCATTGGTCGTACCAGCCCTGAGCGCCTGGGTTGATCAGCGCCGTGAAAGGGCCGGGGATGCTGGCGATTTCCGCGCTGCTGGCCATGCGGATCCACGAGTCACCGAAATCCGGTGACACAAAAATTCCGTTCATGTTGGTTGCAAGCGGAAGCGCATCCGTCGGCAACACGTCCAGCGGCGGTTCCAATTGGGCACCGGCGCCGTTGTTCAGGAATTCAGAGTCCGACACCATGGCGTAGACGTAGTTGTGATCCTGCAAAGGGCCGGTGGCGGCGCCCATCTCGATACGACCAATGCGCTCAGGCGCGGTAAAGCCGTCGAGGCCGGCCACTGTCGGTTTCCCATCAAGGCGCGTCCAATTTTCCTTACCGGGCTGGCCGGTTGCGGATTTATAAAGTCCATTGCTCGGTGCCTGAATTACCGCATTGAGCGGGCTTGCAGGGTCATCGGAGTAGGGTTTTCTACCTGCGCGCCAGCCCACAGCGGCGAGCACCGGGCAGCCCGTGGACGGACATCCGGCATTCGCATCCTGCAAGCCGAACAATGGGACGTCGGGCGTGCGCACCACCACGTCCGACACGACGTTGGCGAGATTGCAGGCGGACGAGCGGTCGGTTACGCCCGCGCATTCGCCGGCAACGCCGGTGGGCAAACCCACATTGACGAAGCTGCGACCGGCATCTTCCGTGCGGTAGAGGCCGCGGCTGGAGGCGATATAGCCGATGCCGGGAACACCCGGATCGTGCGCGGCGTTGAAGACATTGACTTCATCGGGGAAGCCGTTTGAGCGCTGCCAGGTTGCACCAAGATTGTCCGACCAGTAGGCGCCGAGGCCTGGATAAGACCCGGTGCTCATCACGCTGTCGCCGGTGGCGGCAATAACGGTGCCGGAGGTGAAGATCACCCCACCCACCGCTTGCGTGGGCAGGCGGTCGCCAATCGAGACCCAGAGGTCGCCGATGGTGCGCTCATCGCCATTTTTGGCCTCGCTCATCCAGACGCCGCCGGTGCCGATGGCAGCGAACAGGCGCTTGTTGATGGGGTCGTAGGCGAAGTTGTCCACGCGACCGGAGCTGGTCTGGATGTTTGGCTCAGGCAGGCCGCCGGGTACGCCACCGTCGAGTTGCTCCTGCGCCAGGCCGCTGCCGAACTGCGGGCCTCGGCCGTATTGTTTCCACACGCCGTCGGAACCCTTGACGCCGGCTTTGAAGAATTCCAGTGATGATTTCTGATTTACGGCCGCGCGCAATGCGCCTGGCGCGAGGCTGCCGCCCCGGCGATAACGTTCGTCATAGGGAGATTTAATTTCTATTTCCAGAACGGGAGGGCAGGCACTGCCGCCCACGGCGCAATCACGCGTCGGCTCATCGGAAGGAATAAATATTGCGCCCGCTGTGAGCGCAACGCAGCCAGCAGACAGGATCAGGACTTTGTTGGACATTGCAGTTCTCCTCAATAATTTTTTACAGCGCAAAAACAACCTACCCGCTTGTGGCGCTATTGAGCACCCTGGCGGCAAATGATAAAAAACAGTGGTACTAAATGTGTACCACTGTTTTTATCGTGTGTTCAATTTCGGCCCGCAAATGACCGCAAGCGGGTGGTGTGCTTTAGGGCTCCAAACAGCATGACCAGCAGCATCCACGGCGCCAATGCGCCCAGCAGCAGGCCCTTGCCCTGTTTGCCCGAAACGGACGTACTCGTCGCTTTGACCGCCGCATCGCCGGTGAACTCGTAGGTCCAGATGTGGCGGCCAAACGTCGAGGCATAGACCTGATTCGGATTGCCAGGCCGCAGTTTGAGCATGGTCACCGGCACGTTTGGCAGACCATTGCCGAGCGTGGCCCACTGACTGCCGTTGAGGTCCGACGAGATAAAGGCGCCGACGTCAGTGCCCACCAGCAACTGCTTGTTGCGCGCCACGATGGTGGTCACGGGCAAGTGCGGCAGGCTGCCGGTGATGTCTTTGAATGTTTGGCCCGCGTCTGTGGACTTGAACAGATTGCCGGCTTTGACGTCTGCGCCGGTGCTGTCCTCTCCGAACGAGCCCGGCCCACGATACGGTGACATGTAAGCGCCCATGCCGACATAAACCGTCTTCGGGTCATCCGGATCAATTTCAATCGCCATGATCAGCCGGTTGGGCAATCCTTTGGCGGCGGCGTCACGCCAGCCGTCCGGGGTTTCCGGGCTCGGCGGCTCACTGCCACCGACATTGGTTACAAGCCCACGCATGAAAGCCTGGTCATTCACGGTGACGCCGCAATCGCCGCACCAGCCGACGTAAATTGCCGGGCCGTGCACATCCGCCACGGTGGCGGTGTGAACTACTTCGACTTCAGTTTCGCCGACGGTGACGGTATGACGGCCAACGTCGTACACCTGCACCCAGCCGGCGCCGGTCACGGTGCTTGCATTGAGCGTTTCGAAGATCTGGTTGGCGGTGGTGATCATGTGCTCGCCATCCAGCGGGTCCATCGAAAACCAGTTGGCAAAGTTCACGCGCTCGTATGGCGGATCAATGAAAGTTGAGGTGAGGCCGCGGTCGGTGGTGCGTCGCAGCCCGCCGTTCTGGGTCTCGGTGTAGGCGATGTCGCTGTTCTCGGGATGCACTTCGGCGTAAAAACCGTCCGCACCGAAGTCGCCGTAGGAGATGCCGGTGTCGGGCTCCATATGGCCGCTGCCGTTGTCCTGGAAGCCAAACCAGACGGTGCCGTCGCCGGATACGCCAAGACCGTAGGGCAACAGCGTATAGAAACCCGCGTTGTTGCCGCCGCCCCAGCCCGCGTTGGTGAACTCGCCGCCCGCGGTGACGCACTGGCGAAAGACGCCGCCATCGTTGCCGGCAAACAAGCAAACGCCGTCGAGAATGCCGCCGTCCAGCGGCAAGTCATCAATCGGGATGAAAATCGCTGCGTGCTGATCGGGGTGTGTGGTCTGGTCGACGCCGGTGCCCGAAAAATAGCGGCCGAGCACGTCGAAGTCCGCCGGCCCTGCCTGCAGTGTGCCGTTGAGCGGCATGTGAGGAATTCGGCTTTGCCAGATTTCTTCCAGGCCGAAGGCCAGACGCGTGGGAATACCGGCGACCGGCAAGGCGCGCGTCGGGTCCACTTGTATCCACTGGTTGTAATAAGCCTGCGCACCCGGCGCGACCAGCGCAATGAAGGCCGAGAACGGCGCCAGTTCTTGCGTCGGTTGCCATGCGCGTCCAGGTTTCGCCGAAATCCGACGAGGCAAAGACACCGCTCAGATGCCCAAGGCTCTGCAATACGAGGCCGCCCGGCGCTGGCGGCACTGGCGGCAGCAGGCCCGAAGGGTCGTCGAGGAAGAAGGGGTCGCCGTTGAGCAACTGCGCGTCTGCGACCAGTGCATAAACGTAGTTGTGATCCTGGCCGGGGCCAGAGGCCGTGCCAAATTCGATGCGGGAGCTGCGATCGGCCGGCGTGAAGCCGATCTCGGTGACGTTGCTGACATCCACTGTCGCAACCTTGCGCCGAGTTGTTCTCGCCGGGAAGACCGTTGTCGGATTTGTACAGTCCATTGGCGGGCGCCTGCGGGAATGTCGGTTCCGGGATAAGGCTGGCGTCCGGCGCGCCAGCCGACCGCGGCCAGCACCGGGCAGCCGCTATCGCTGCACACGACTTTTTCCTTAACGCCAGGAATCTCAACTCCGCCGGGCGCCTGTACAACTACGTCTGTGACTATGTTGGCCAGATTGCAGGGCGAAGCGGAGTCAATGTTGCCGGCACATTCCACGCCGCCGTTCAATCCCGTCGGCAGGGCTACGTTGACGAAATTGCGGCCGGCGTCTTCCGAGCGATACAGACCCTTGCTCGAAGCGATATAGACGATGTTCGGATGTCCGGGATCGGTTTCGGTGTTAAACACGTTAACTTCGTCGGGAAAACCGTTGGAGCGGGTCCAGGTAATGCCGAGGTCGTTGCTCCAATACGCACCAAGGCCGGTGTAGGCGCCGGTGCTCATTACGCTGTCGCCGCCGGCGGAAATCACCGTGCCTTCGCCGCCGCCTACGGGCGTAAAGATCACGCCACCATTGGCCTGGGTAGGCAGCTTGTCGCCGATCGAGGTCCAGTAATCGCCAATCGTTCGCACATCGCCGTTGACCGCCTGGCTCATCCAGATACCGCCGGTGCCCGGCGCTGCGAAGAGGCGTTTGTTCACCGGGTCGTAGGCAAAGTTGTCCACACGTCCGGCGTAGTTCTGCAGGTTGGTGCGCGGCACTGGTGCAAGCCCCAAGGTTTGCGCCAGACCACTGGAGATCAAGGGGCCCTTGCCGGTGGCCTGCCACTGGCCGTCTGCGCCCTTGATGCCGGCCTTGAAGAAATCGAGTGCGGCTTTCTGATTGACGGCGGCGCGCAGCGCACCGGGAGCCGGGGTTCTACCTAAGCGCGCCCGCTCGTCATACAGCGCGAGCTTGCCGCCGGGCGCATCGATTTCGGCAGTCTTGGGGCACAGACGTCCGCCCCCCGAGCAATCGAGCGCGGTTTGCGAAGTGGAGAAAAAGACGGCGCCTGCAGTGAGCGCAAGGCTGCCGGCAGCCAGAAAAAGAGCTTTGTTGGACACGATGGTTTCTCCTACCTCAATAAATGCACGACCCATGCCACCCTTGGCTGGGTTCTACTGGCAAATCAGAAGGTGATTATACGTTCATGTCGCCGAAATGGACGTGCCGTTTGCCGGTAACTTTTATCTATTGAAGCGAACGCGCTATTTGAATTTCGGGCTTGCGCCTGCGGCGGGGCCGGTGCAGGATAAGGATGACGGTCGCATCAGGTTTCCGGGGAGAAGAAGAATGGACGACCCAGCTGCAAAAACAGCACTCATCATCGACGATTCGAAATCCGCGCGATTCGCGCTGCGCAAATTCCTTGAAGCGCAGGGCTACCAGGCCGAGGCCGTCGAGAGCGCGGACGAGGCTTACAGCTACCTGAAGCGCCAGCGCCCCGAACTTATTTTCCTCGATCATCTGATGCCGGGCGTCGACGGTTTTGACGTGCTGCAGAACATCAAGAAAGACCCGCGGACGGTGTCCATCCCGGTGATCATCTGCTCGTCGAACGAGGGTGATGATTTCGTCAAGCAGGCGAAAACGCGCGGCGCGGCCGACGTCATGCCCAAGCCGCCCGAGGCCGAGCAGCTGGCCAGAATCATCCAGCGTGTCCAGCCGGCTAAATCAGGCGCGTCTTCGCCAACCAAGCCGACCACTGTGCGCGCCACCGCGCCACCGGCACCCGCGGAAGCGCCGGCAAAATCCAAGGTGGCGCCGATCCGCGATCCGCAAGATGCAATCGAGCAGGCGCTAAAAAAAGCAGTCAAGGATGCGCTGGCCACCCAGGATTCCCCCGTCGAGCCGGCGCCCGAAATGGCTCCGCTGGCCTCCGCTGCCGAAGGCGGCGCGTCGCTGCGTGAGGAAGTCGGCAACCGTTTGCGCAAGATCACACAGGATGTCTATCGCGAGTTGGGCGAGCTCAAGTCACGCGTGGCGCATCTGGATTCCGACGAAAAGCCCGATGTTGCGGACGAAATCCGCGGCCTGCGCAAGCAGGTCGAGCAGCTGCGCGCGCATGTGGACTCAGCCCTGAAGTCGCACGAAAAGCGGGTGGAGGACATGCTCGCCGGCTCGCGCCGCGCCGCGATGGAAGAGGCGCACCAGGTCGCCGAACGTGCGGTGCTGTCGGCGGCGTCGAAGCTGTCGGATCAGCTGACTGAAAACATCCTCAAGGCGATGGGACGGCGTTAGGTTTTTTCCACGACTTCGAATTTGATCCCGGCGCGGATCAACCGCGCCATCAGCGGCACCGCCATCGCCTGTGCCGGCGTCATCTGACCGCCGCCCGCCGGCAGTGCATCGAACGCCAGGCACAACGCCGACTCGGCCAGCATCTTTGAGGTTTCGCCGTAGCCCGGATCGCCGCCGGTGACTTCGGTCACGACCTTTTTGCCACCACCTTCGGCGTAGAACCGCACGCGGAACCAGCTCTTCTTGCGTTGCGCCTCGCTCGGCCCTTCGCCCGGGTTTTTCTTCGACAGCAGCCAGTTGCGCGTGGGCTTCAATTGCGCCAGCGCGAACAGCGCACTGACGCCGCCGAGAAGCCCGGCGACCTGCGGCAGTGATTTCATCTGCACAAAGTGGCCGTAACGAAAATCCGGGCCGTAAATCTCCAGCGCGCGCGCCGAGCGCTTGATGATCTGCGGATCAACCGTCGGCATCGGTACCACCCAGGTGCCGAGTGGTTTGTAAAAGCGGATGCCGTTGCCGGTATCGCCGACTTTGCGGTTTGAATCCCCCTCGCGCGCGATCCGCTCCTTGCGGGTTTTGGCGTACTGGCCCAGGCGCGAAAACGCGTTGACCGCCGAATGAAACGTGCCGCCGGAGAATCCGCCACCCGCGCGCACGAAGCCCTCCATCGTGATTGGCGTGTTCAAAGGCAACTGCTGCACGGTGAAGTAAGCGCCAAGGTCGTGCGGAATCGAATCAAAGCCGCAGCAATGGATGATCTTGGCGCCGGATTTCTGCGCGGTGGCGTGATGGCGCAGCCACATCAGATCGACGAACTCCGGCTCACCGGTGAGGTCCACGTAATGCGTGCCGGCCTGCGCGCACGCCGCGACCAGCGGCTCGCCGTAGTGGATGTAGGGCCCCACCGTGGTGATAACCACGCGCGCCGATTCGGCGACTTTTTTCAGCGACTCCGGCTCGGCGACATCGGCGATCAGCAGTGGCAGATCCGCGCAGGCCGGGTTGAGCCCGGTCAGCCGGGTGCGTACCTGTTCGAGTTTGGTCTTATTGCGCCCGGCCAGCGCCCAGCGCGTCGTTGCCGGTGCGTGTTGCGCCAGGTATTCGGCGGTGAGTCCGCCCGTAAAGCCGGTGGCGCCAAACAGCACCAGATCAAGGTTGCGGGTGTTCGTCATGGAGTTTTTATCCTTTGAAATGGGTTAAGCGCTTGCGGCCCTTTTTAGCGGCTGGAGGCACGTCTCGCCAAACGCGTGGTACAGATTTAGTACCACCGTTTCCCGAGACAGGCCGGCAAACCGGGCCAAAACGGCCCAAGCGGGTGTCAGGGATTGAGCACGAAAAACGCCAGCCGCAGCCGTTCGACGCGTTCGCGATTGGCGCTGAAATCGAAATAGCCGACGCGCGACGCCGAGCGCACATGAACAATGCGCTCCACTTTCGGAAACAGAAACTCGACGTCGTCGACGAAGCGCATCAGCGGCGAGGTGAACTCGACGTGGATGTAATCACCCGCTTCGGAGACGATTTTGGCGTCCGGCGTGTTGCGAATCACGCGCAGCAGGGTCTGCCTGGCGTCTTCGCGCCGGCCCTGGTAGGTGAAGGGCTCGACGCGATGCCCGGGCTCGCGCGACAGCGACGACACGCAGGCGCTTTCGCAAGGAGCCAGCTTACCGTCGGCGCCGCGCAGCGGATTGGAGCCCATGCCGCAGGCCGTCATCAGCAGAAGCGCCGGCAGCAGGGTGAGTTCAAAAACGCGGACGCGGTTTTTTTTCTTCGACATAGACGATTCTCCCGTTTTCCATGGTCACGGTGCGGATCCGTTCCCCTGAGGGGGCATTGTAGTGCCAGCGCTCGCGCACCAGCGGCAGCACCGCCTCGGTGCCCTCAAGGCTGCGATAGGCCGCCAGCGTCTCGCGCCGGGTAGGCTTGTCGCAGGCCAGCAGCAAGCGGAACTTGCTCATGCGCTCCTTGAGCGAATAAAAATCACAGGACAGTTTCGGCGGCTTATTGAAGCCGTAGCCGTCGTCCTCAATCAGCACCAGCCGGCCTTCGCGCAAACGCAGAATGCGCAGCAGCTTGCGCGGGCCGAAGTTGTACAGCCATTCCTCGTCGTATTCCGCGCCGGGCAGGGTGGCGCCCACGCGCTCGCGAAACGCCGGCTCGCCGCACGCGGCGATGATTTCGTCCTGCACCATGCCCGCCGAGGCGATGCCGTCCGGGCACTGCATGTTGTCGTCGGCGCGCGCCGCGCCGAGCACCAACAGCCAAAGCAAAAAAACCAGAGGCCTCATGCTAGCCTTCAAAAATGAATTTTCCGGTGCGTATTATCGCTGTCTACGGGATGCTGATGCTGGCCGCACCGGCTCAGGCCGAGGCGGTGCGCGCGCCGCATGCCGAGGCGGAACTGATTGCTGAAAATACCGCGCTCAAGGCCGGCGCCGATAACTGGGTCGCGCTACGACTCAAGCCCGATCCCGGCTGGCATACCTACTGGGTCAACTCCGGCGATGCCGGGTACGCAACGACCCTGGAGTGGAACCTGCCGGCGGGATTCAACGCCGGCCCCATCAATTGGCCGCACCCTGAAAAACATACGCTGGGTGAGCTCACCACCTACGGCTACGCCGCCCAAACCCTGCACCGCGTGGCGGTGAAGGTGCCCGCAAAGGCGCAAGGACCGGTCACGCTGGAGGTGAAAGCACGGTGGTTGGTATGCAGCGAGGAAGTCTGCATCCCCGGCGAGGCGGCGTTGTCACTGAGCTTGCCGCTCGACGAGTCGCCCGCCGCTGACTCGCGCTGGAGCGCCGCGTTCGCCGAGGCGCGAGCCAAAACGCCTCAAGTGGCGGAAAAGCTCAAGGCGGTGTTCAGCCTGGACGAAAAGCAGTTGCGGCTGGAAGTCACTGGCTTGTCGGCCGCCGACGCGGCGCGCTCGGAATTTTTTCCGGCCACCGCCAATCTGGTGAACCACTCCGCGCGCCAGCACGTGGCGTTTGACGAACGCGCCGTGCGCTTTACGCAGGAGATCAGCACCTATCTACCCGCCACCGCGCCTCTGACGGTCGAGGGCGTACTGGTGGTCGATGCTGAATCAAGCAGCGCCGCGTATTCCATCAGCGCGGTGCCCGGCGATTTGGCCCGGGCGCAGACGGCCGATGCCGCAAGGGTGGCGCCGGGCTTGCCGTTGATCCTGGGCCTGGCGCTGCTTGGCGGCCTGATTCTCAACCTGATGCCGTGCGTTTTTCCGGTGCTCTCGCTCAAGGCGCTCGCTCTGATCGAAACGCGTACCGCGAGCCGTGGCGAGAATCGGGCACAGGCGCTGGCCTATACCGCCGGCGTGGTGGTTTCCTGCGCGGTGGCGGCCGGCCTGCTGCTGGGGCTGCGCGCCGGTGGCGAGGCCGTCGGCTGGGGTTTTCAATTGCAGTCACCCGTGTTTGTCGGCCTGATGGTCTACCTGTTGTTCGCGCTCGGGCTGTCGATGTCGGGCGTGGCGGAATTTGGCACAGGGCTTATGAACCTCGGTGATTCACTGACGCGCTCGCGAGGGCTCGCGGGGTCGTTCTTCACCGGCGTGCTGGCGCTGGTGGTGGCCAGCCCGTGTACCGCACCGTTCATGGGCACGGCGCTGGGCTTTGCGCTGACCCAATCGGCGCCGGTGGCGCTGCTGATTTTCTGCACGCTGGGCTTGGGGCTGGCGCTGCCGTTTCTGCTGCTGGGTTTTTTCCCGCGGCTTGGCGGCGTGCTGCCAAGACCGGGGGCCTGGATGCTGCGCTTTCGCCAGTGGATGGCGTTTCCGCTTTACCTGTCGGCGGTATGGCTGCTGTGGGTGCTGATGCGCCAGGCAGGCGCTGACGCGGCGGCCGTGATCCTGATTGGTCTGGTACTGATTGCGTTCGCACTCCTGGCCCAAAGGCGAATCGTGCGCTGGTCGGTACTGGCCGCGGCGCTGGCCTTGCTCTGGTTTGCGCCGCAAAAAGCCGCGGTCGTAGACAGCGGCCCGAAGGCCTGGTCGCAAGCGCGCGTCGCCGAGCTGCGCGCGCAGGGCCGCACGATTTTCGTGGACTTCACCGCCGACTGGTGTCTGACCTGCAAGGTCAACGAGCGGGTGGCGCTGTCAACGCCACGCGTGCAACAGGCGTTTAAGGAACACAACGTCGCGTTTCTGGTTGCAGACTGGACCAACCCCGACCCGGCGATCACCCAGGCCCTCACGCAATTCGGCCGCCCCGGCGTGCCGATGTACCTGGTCTACGTCAACGGCGGCGAACCGAAGCTGCTGCCGCAGGTCTTAACCCCCGATATCGTCATTTCTGCACTGGAGAAATAAACATGTTGATTCGCGCTCTTGCCTTGTCGTCTGTACTGCTCGCCCCCGCGATCTTCGCCGCACCGCAGATCGGCAAGCCGGCTCCGGCATTCACCGCCACCGACAGCAACGGAAAAACCGTGAAGCTGTCGGACTTCAAAGGCAAGCACGTCGTGCTCGAATGGACCAACAACCAATGCCCGTTCGTAAAAAAGCACTACAGCGGCGGCAACATGCAGTCGCTGCAGACTTTCGCCCACGACAAGGGCTTGGTGTGGCTGTCGGTGATTTCCTCCGCGCCCGGAAAGGAGGGTCACGTGGACGGCGCTGGGGCCAACGCGCTGACCAAGGAGCGCAAGGCCAAGCCCGATCACGTGCTGCTCGACGAGTCCGGCGCGGTGGGCCGTCTCTACGAGGCCAAGACCACGCCGCACATGTTCATCGTGGCGCCCGACGGCAAGCTGATCTACCAGGGTGGCATTGATTCCAACGGCAGCGCGGACCCGGCGGATATCGCGGACGCCACGCCCTATGTCAAAGCGGCGCTGACCGAAGCGCTGGCCGGCAAGCCGGTGACCGAATCGAGCACGCGGCCTTACGGCTGTTCGATCAAATACGGCTCTTAAATTTGCGCCGCGCCCTGCGCTGGCTGTTGCTCGCCGCATTGATCGGCGGCGCCGCGGCGTATGCCTACACGCAGCAGGCGGGCAAGCGCGCGGACGACATGACCTACAGCACGGTCGCGGTGGAGCGCGGGCCATTGACGGCCCGGGTCACCGCCACCGGCACACTGTCGGCGCTGATCACGGTGCAAGTGGGCAGCCAGGTGTCGGGACGCATCCAGAGCCTGCACGCGGATTTTAATTCAGAGGTCAAGAAAGGTCAGGTCATTGCCCGGCTCGATCCGCAATTGTTTGACGCGGCGGTACAGTCGGCACAGGCCAATCTTTCCGCCGCCGAAGGCAACCTGACGCGCGCCCGCGCTCTGGCTACGGACGCCGAACGCCAGGCGCAGCGTGCGCAGGAGGTTTTTGCGCTCAAGCTGATCTCGCAGGCCGAACGCGATACCACGCAGGCCAATGCTGAATCCACGCGCGCCAGCGTGGCGTCGGCCGAGGGCGCCGTGGCGCAGGCCAAGGCGTCGCTGTATCAGGCCAAAATCAATCTGGCCTACACGGTCATCGCATCCCCCACCAATGGCGTGGTCATTTCGCGCAATGTCGATGTCGGCCAGACCGTGGCCGCCGCGCTGCAGGCGCCGACGCTGTTCACCATTGCCGAAGACCTGCGCAAGATGCAGGTGCACACCAGTGTCGCCGAGTCCGATGTCGGCAAACTGCGCGAGCAGATGGCGGCCAGCTTTACGGTGGACGCGTATCCGGGCGAACGATTTGGCGGCACGGTCAGCCAGGTGCGCAACGCGCCGCAGATCCTGCAGAACGTCGTCACCTACGATGCGGTGATCGACGTCGACAACGCCGATCTGCGCCTGAAACCCGGCATGACCGCCAACGTCAATTTCATCTACGCCAAACGCGATGACGCGCTGCTGGTGCCGAACGCGGCGTTGCGCTTGCGTCCGCCGCCCCAATGGGCCGACCTGCTCAAGGCCGAGACCGCGACGCCACAAAAGCGCGGCAACGGGCCGCTGAGCGCACGTACGCTGTGGATATTGCGCGACGCGCAGCCGGCCCCCGTGCAGGTGGATGTCGGCGTCTCCGACGGCACGAAGACCGAAGTCACCGGCGGCGACCTGCAAGCCGGCGATCTGCTCATCACTGATGCCATCGGCGGCAAACCCAAATCGCAGCAGCCGATGCGCATGGGCTTCTGATGCCGCTGATCGAGTTGGAGAATGTCGCCCGGACGTATGTGATGGGCGATGTCACCGTACAAGCCTTGCGCGGCGTTTCGCTGACCATCGGCCGTGGCGAATTCGTCGCCATCATGGGCAGCTCCGGCTCCGGAAAATCCACCTTGATGAATACGCTGGGCTGTCTGGATCGGCCCACTAGCGGACACTACCGGCTGCAGGGGCGCGAAGTCTCCCAGATGTCGCGCGACGAGCTCGCGCTTTTACGCAACCGCACGCTCGGCTTCGTGTTCCAGAACTTCAACCTGCTGTCGCGCACCAGCGCGCTGGAAAACGTCGAACTGCCGCTGCTGTATGCGGGCATCTCGGCGTCTGAGCGCACGCGCCGCGCGACGGCGGCGCTGACGCGGGTGGGCCTGGGTTCGCGACTCGATCACCACTCCAGCCAGCTGTCGGGTGGCCAGCAGCAGCGGGTGGCGATCGCGCGCGCCCTGGTCGGCGAACCGCAGGTGATCCTGGCCGACGAACCCACCGGCAATCTGGATTCCAGTACCAGCGTCGAAGTCATGGCATTGCTGCAAGAACTCGGCGCGAGTGGCATTACCGTGGTGCTGGTCACGCACGAAGCGGACATCGCCGCCCATGCGTCGCGCGTCATCGTGATGCGCGATGGACAGGTGTTGTCGGACGAGCGCCGCGACCCGATGCGAGCTATCGCGCAGGCCGCATGAACCTGCTCGCCACCTTGCGCATTGCCTTGCGCGCCTTGATGCGCAACAAACTGCGCTCGTTTCTCACGGCATTGGGCATCATCGTCGGCACCGGGGCAGTGATTGCGATGGTCAGCATCGGTGAGGGCGCCAAGGCGCGCGTCGAGCAGACGTTTGCCGCCATGGGCACCAACCTGCTGATCGTTCGCTCCGGTTCCGCCACGGCCGGCGGCTCGCGCGGCGGCGCCGAAACCCAGCCGACCCTGACCTGGGACGATCTGCGCGCGATTCAGACCGAGCTGCCGTCGGTGCGGCTGGCGGCGCCCGTCTTGCGCGCCAATGCGCCGGTGCTTTCTGAAGAACAGAACTGGACGACGCAGGTCACCGGCACCTCGCCGGAGTATTTCGAGATTCGCAACTGGCGCATGAGCAGCGGCCTGTCTTTGACCCAGTCCGACGTGGACGCCGGTGCCAAGGTCGTCATCCTCGGCCAGACCGTGGTGGAGAATCTGTTTGGCGCCAACGCCGATCCGGTCGGACAGAGCGTGCGCATCAAGAACATCCCGTTCCAGGTGGTCGGCGTGATGGAGAAAAAAGGCCAGTCCGCTGGCGGCATGGATTTTGACGACGCCGCGTTCATTCCGCATACGACATTCCAGAGCAAACTCCAGCCGGGGCCGGGTAAGTTCATGGGCGGCGGCATTTTTGTCGGCGTGGACATGAATGTCGGCACCGCCAAGGCCGAACGCGACATCGTCGGATTGCTGCGCGACCGCCACCGCATCTCGCGCGGACAGGCGGACGATTTTTCGGTGCGCAACCTGGCCGAGATGGCGAGCGCGCAGGCCCAGGGCACGGAAACCCTGTCCACCTTGCTGGCCAGCGTCGCCGCGGTGTCGCTGCTGGTCGGCGGCATCGGCATCATGAACATCATGCTGGTGTCGGTCACCGAGCGCACGCGCGAAATCGGCGTGCGCATGGCGGTGGGCGCACGGCCCGGCGACATCCGCTTGCAGTTTCTGATCGAGGCGCTGGCGTTATCGCTGGTCGGCGGGCTCACCGGCGTGGTACTGGGCATTTTTGCCGCCGAGCGCATCGCGACATCCTTTGGCTGGCCGCTGCTGATCCGCGGCGACGTCGTTGGCATTGCGCTTGGCGTCAGCGCGGCGGTCGGCATCGTGTTCGGGTTTTATCCAGCCCGAAAAGCATCTCAACTCGATCCGATTGAAGCGCTGCGTTACGAATAAGCCGATTTTGTTGGCCACCCGCTTGGGGTACAAATAAAGCGTTTTTGACCTTCACCCAAAATGCGATGGTACTAAAAGTGTACCACTCATTTTTTTGTACCGGCCGTTTCAGGCCAAAAATCAACTCAAGCGGGTGGCGGGGCTTTTGCCGGTGCAGGTGTTTTTTCGGGTATCGGTATCGAGCCTGACCGGGTGTTTCCGGCTGTCACCCGTGCCCAAGCCAACGCCAGATACGCGGCCAATGCCGCCGCCAGCGACAACAGGTACGGCTGTTCAAATCCATACACGTGCTTGGCGATGACATAAGTCCCGGTGCCGGCGATCAACGCCGCATAACCGCTGGCGTTGCTGCCCGTTTGCTTGCCCCAGAGCGCAAAGACCATCAGCACCAGAATGCCGGCAGAGCCCAGGCCTGCGGCCTCTTGCACCAGTGAGTAAACGCTCTCGCTGGCCAGCGCAATGCCATAGGCCGCCACGCCGAACAGAACCACGGCCCAGCGGCTCGCGGTGATTTTTTCGGTTTCGCCAAGGTGCGGCCGCATTGGGGCATAGAGGTTGTGCGCGGCCAGCGAGGCGGCCACCAGCAGGGCGCCCGCAAGCGTGGACAAAATCGCCGACACCAGTGCGCTTAAAAAAAGGATGTAGAGCGGCAGGGGCAGTTGCTGCTGCGCGAACAGCGCCAGCACCTGTTCGTGGTCGCGGCCCGCGCCGATAAAGGAGGCCGCGCCAAGGCCGATCATCACCGGTACGCTGCCGATGAGCAGGTACAGCAGGCCAGCGCCGACGGTGGCA
Source organism: uncultured Gammaproteobacteria bacterium (assembly GCA_963807375.1). Taxonomy (GTDB): domain Bacteria; phylum Pseudomonadota; class Gammaproteobacteria; order Nevskiales; family Nevskiaceae; genus JACPFV01. The sequence goes on along the minus strand of CAWEBP010000002.1, from coordinate 328,756 downwards.
TTGCGCGCCAGCCGCACGCCGCGCATCGACAGCACGCGCGCCACCAGTTCTTGCGCGGCAATGGTTGAAAAAATCGGGATCGCCAGCGTGTCGAGCGCATCCCAGATCGTGCGGTCATGCAGCACGTCGGTTTTTGCCGGCGGCAAGTTCGCCAGCGTGTCGAGGCCGCCGAGCCAGACAAAAACCGCAAACAATCCGAACACGCCAGTCGCCAGCACGATGCCCTGGATCAGGTCGGTGGTCGCGTTGGCCCACATGCCGCCAACGGCGGTGTAAATAATGACAACCACCGCCGCGAGCGTGATTGCCGCGAGCAGGCCCAGCTCGCTGGCCGAGGACAGCACCTGGCCAAAGGCGCGAACCTGCGCCGCGGCCCACAGCACCGAACCGGGGATCATGATCAGGGCCGCCAGCCGTGCGACGCCAAGGCTGTAGCGTTGCTGGAACAGATCGGCGAGGGTGACCAGGCCACGTTTCCACAAGGTGGCTGCAAAAAACAGGCCCATGAACACAATGCCGAGTGTGTAGCCAAACGGATCGGCAATGACTCCGGACAAGCCGTGCTGGTACGCCTCGCCGGCGGCGCCGATGCAGGTTTCGGCACCAAACCAGGTGGCAAACACCGAGAAGGTGGCCAGCCACGGCCCGAGCGAGCGGCCGGCGAGCAGGTAGTCCTCCTCGTTGCGATTGCGGTGCGAAACCCAGAATGCCACCGCCAGCTGCGAGACGATGTAGGCGAGGATGCAGGCCAGGACGAGATTCACGCCACAGATTGTAGACTTCGCCAATGAGTGAAAAAATTCGTTTTGCGATCCACGGCGGCGCCGGCGACCTTGATCCGGCGGCGGGCGCGCAGCCCATGCACCGCGAAGCGCTGCAGCGCATTGGCGAGCAGATGATGACGCGCCTGCGCGAAGGCGCATCCGCACTCGATGCCGTTGAGCACGCGGTGATGCGGCTGGAAGAATGCCCGCTGTTCAACGCCGGTATCGGTGCGGTACTCAACCGCGAGGGCCAGCCGGAGCTCGACGCCGCCATCATGAGCGGCATCAATCGCGCCTGCGGGGCAGTTGCCGGCGTTGCGCGCATCAAAAGCCCGGTGCAGCTCGCACGGGCGGTGATGGAGCGCTCGCCGCATGTCCTGTTCATGGGCGCGGGCGCGGAGAGCCTGGGACGCGAACTGGGCTTGGCGGAAGTCACGCCCGACTACTTCATCACCGAGGAGCGCTTCCACCAGCTCAAAGAAGCGCACAAGAAAGGCGTCATCGTGCTGGACCACGATTCGGCGTTTGGCACCGTCGGCGCGGTGGCGCGCGATGCCAAGGGCCACCTCGCCGCGGCCACCAGCACCGGCGGGCTCACCAACAAGCATCCGGGCCGCATCGGCGACACACCGATCATCGGCGCCGGGACTTTTGCCGATGACCGCAGCGCGGCGGTGTCGTGCACCGGCACCGGCGAGAGCTTTATCCGCGCCGGGTTTGGTTTTGCGTTGCATGCGCGCGTCAGCGCTGGATCCGATCTGCTGAGCGCGTGCGAAGAGGGCTTGCTGGAAGTAAAGAGTTATCAGGGCCGTGGCGGCTGCATTGCGGTGGACCGCGCCGGCAATCTGGCATTGCCGTTTAATTCGCGCGCGATGTACCGCGCGTGGTGTGCAGCCGACGGAAAATTAAATGTCGCCATCGGCCCGCAAGGCTGAGGCCGCAGCAGGCGCTAAACCGCGCGCAAACGGTCGGGGTCGGGGACTTCCAGAATCGGCTGGGTCTGGTCAATGCCTGCGGTGGGGTGCAAACGCAACGTTTCGGTGATGCCGCCGATTTTGCTGCGGCGCTTGCTGGCCAGCTCGCGGAAAAACAGCTTCATCGTCGCGTTGGGTATGACCTTGGGCTCGTCGTCGGGCCGCTCTTCGTCGTTCCAGATCAGGTCCCATGGCGAGGCGACTTCCTTGGTGACGCGCACCAGGTCAAACGACGGCAGGCGTCCGTACAGTTTCCAGACCGCGCCGATGGTTTTCACGTCATTGCTGCGCAGCGGCAGCCGCGGCGTTTGCTCGACCATGAGGCCGCGCTTGTCGTCCATACTGACCATGCTGATGGGTTTTTCGACGCGTTTGGTGCCCCAGCAACCGGCCTCGCGCAGTTCGCTGACAAACACGCCGTCGCGCCATGCCGACACCCGGCCGTTCAGCAGCGGATGGCCTTCGATGCCCAGATGCCAGCCATGTGCCAGATACACCAGCGCATGCAGTTTGGCCGGATTGAGGTCCGCGATGCGGTCGATTGAGGCCAACGAGACGAATTCATTGGCCACCGCCACCGGGCTATACGTGGGCTTCTGGATGATTTTTGGCGACTTGAACATCGCTTAATCGTACACCGGTCTTGAACTAAAGTAGTGCCCATGATCGTCACCATCCAGAACGTACTCCAAGCGGCCGAACTGGCCACGCTCGATGCGCTGGTCGCTCAAGTTGAATTCGTCGATGGCCGCAGCACCGCCCACGGCGCGGCCGCGCGGGCCAAGAACAACCAGCAGGCCAAAACCGAAGGCAAAGAAATTGAGGAAATCCGCAAGCTGGTGCTCGCGGCGGTACTGCGCAACGACGGCTTCAGCACCTTTGCGCTGCCGCTGCGCATCATGCCGCCGCTGGTTAACCGCTATGAGCCGGGCATGGCCTACGGTGACCACATCGACCGCCCGGTGATGCAGGGCCCGTTTGCGGTGCGCACCGACCTGGCGATGACGCTGTTTTTATCCGCGCCCGAGAGCTACGAGGGTGGCGAGCTGGTGGTCAGCAGCGAGATCGGCGCACAGCGCGTCAAGCTGCCGCGCGGAAGCCTGGTGCTGTACCCGGCCACGACCATCCACCGCGTCGAGCCGGTCACGCGCGGCGTGCGCACCGCCGTGGTGACCTGGATCCAGAGCATGGTGCGCGAGCACGAAAAACGCCTGATGCTCGCCGAAATCAACTCGGTGCGCCGCGCCCTGTCGCCCGGCGGCAAAGACACCCCCGAAGCGCTGCAACTGCAAAAAATCCGCGCGAATCTGCTGCGGATGTGGGCGGATGTTTAAATGCGTCCCGCGGCCGCAACCCGAAGATTAATTTTGGGCATTGTCGAAGAAGTAACCAGTAGGCCTCATTTTTGATGTTTGATTCGCACGAGAGCCCAATCACCGAAACGGAGAAGGTTTCATGAAAATTATTCGCTTGCTGTGCGCCGGTGTTCTCACTTACCCATTCTTGGCATCGGCGGGAAGTGCGGCTGCACCTCCCATGGGTCATTGGGCCTTGCCCGCGGGCGTGACCTGCGCAATGACATTCGAAATAACGCCGGACGGTCACATCGTGAGAACAACCGGAGAGCTTGTTTACACAACCACGGCGTCACTGACGCGCGATGGAAAAGGCTGGCTTCTCGACGAGCAGCTGCAGGACCACAACGGCCGACCAAGTTGCAGGGGCGATCAAGCCGACCAGGTCGTAGAGCATCTTAAAAACAAGGCCTACATTGAGGTGCGTGGCAAGACATTGCGTTATCGGAGTTCAAAGGACAGTGGCCGGGTGCTGTCGTTTGTGCGCTCAGGCGCCTAATCCGCATTACCCGCTTAGGGCCATTTACGGCCTAAAACAACGGATAACAAAAAACCGGTGGTACACTTTTAGTACCACTGTTTTTTGACGTCAAGCTCGAAGTAGCCTGTAGAGGCTCCAAGCGGGTGGCGTGTTTTATGGGCTTCTGGCGGACGGCAAGCCGTGCCTTTGACTTACCCGCCAACAGGCGGATCAAGCTTTACGCGCTGGCGTCCGGCGGCGGCGTAGACGACAGCACCTCGTCCACCGAGGTCAGCCCTTCGGCAATTTTCTGCGCGCCCGCAATGCGCAACGGCATCATGCCCTCCTGCAACGCAAACTTGCGCAGCAATTGCGAATCCGGCTGCTCCTGCAACTGCGTGCGCAGCGCGGGGGTGACGGTCATGAATTCATAGAGACCGGCACGGCCGAAGTAGCCGGTCTCGCGGCAGTCGAGGCAACCGTTGGGTTCAAACGCGTGCTTGGGTTTGGCCATCTTCCAGCTGCCGATAACTTCGCGCCAGCGCTCGTCGGAAATTTCGACCGCTTGTTTGCACTTGGGGCACAGCCGCCGCACCAGTCTTTGTGCAATCACCGCCAAAACCGTGGCCTTGATCAGGTAAGCCGGCACGCCAAGATCGAGCAGGCGCGTCAGTGCCGATGGCGCGTCGTTGGTGTGCAGCGTCGACAGCACCAGGTGGCCGGTGAGCGCGGCCTGGACCGCGATTTCGGCGGTCTCGAGGTCGCGGATCTCGCCGACCATGATGATGTCCGGATCCTGGCGCAGCAGCGCGCGCACGCCGCCGGCAAAGTTCGAGGTCGATGTTGGGCTGCACCTGCATCTGGTTGAAGGCCGGCTCGACCAGCTCGATCGGGTCTTCGATGGTGCAGACGTTGACCTCGGGCGTGGCCAGCTGCTTGAGCGTGGAGTACAGCGTGGTGGTCTTGCCGCGAGCCGGTCGGGCCGGTGACCAGCATGATGCCGTTCGGCTCGCGGATCATGTTCCTGCCAGCTGCGCGGCGTCGGCGGCCGACAGCCCGAGCTGCGGCGAAATCGCGCACCAGCACTTCGGGGTCGAAGATGCGCATCACCAGCTTTTCGCCGAACGCGGTCGGCAGCGTCGACACGCGCAGCTCGATCTCGCTTGCCCTCGGGCGTCCGGGTCTTGATGCGGCCGTCCTGCGGGCGGCGCTTTTCGGCGAGGTCCATGCGCGCCAGGATCTTGAGCCGGCTGATCGACGGCCGACGATCACCGCGGCGGGCATCTGGTAGACGTCGTGCAGCACGCCGTCGATGCGGAAGCGGATGTTGCCGAGCTTCGCGGCGCGGCTCGAGGTGGATGTCGCTGGCGCGCTGGTCGAAGGCGTACTGCAGCAGCCAGTCGACGATGCCGACGACGTGCTGGTCGTTGGCGTCGAGCTTGCCGGCGCGGCCCAGCTCCATCAGCTGCTCGAGGTTCTGCATGCCCGGCAGCGGGCTGCGCCGTGCGACTCGCTGGCGCCCTTGACCGAGCTTGGCCAGCGCGTAGAACTCGACCAGGTAGCGGCTGGATGTCGAGCGGGTTGGCGATCACGCGCTTGATCTCGCGCTTGGCCACCTGGGCTACATCTTTCTCCCACAGCGCGCTGATGCGGCTCGGCGGTGGCGATGGTGACCTCGGTCGTGCGTGACCTTGACCGGCAGAATGCCAAAGCGCGAGGCGTAGGCGTAGGGAATCACCGCGGTGACGCCGGCGACATCCATCGACAACGGGTCAATCCTCAGGTACGGCAGGTCGGCATGTTTGGCCAGCCATTGGGTCAATGCTTCGGCGGTGAGCTTGCGGTGCGGATCTTTGCCGTGCGGCAAATCGGCTTCGGCGATGATCGCAATCGGGTGGCGCGCATCTTTGGCATGTTTGCCGCGCAGCAGGTTGGCTTGCTCGCGCGTCAGCCAGCCTTCGGTGGTGAGCGCGTCGAGCGTCTCGGTAAGGCTGATTCTTCGTTCGGGCGGTGTCGCTGCCTTGTTCATGCGGCCTAAGTTAGCATTACAAGGCGAAGGGGAATACAACAATGCAATTCGACTATGTAATCGCAGGCGGTGGTTCGGCGGGCTGTGTACTGGCCAACCGGCTCAGTGCCAGCGGCAAGCACCAGGTCTGCCTGATCGAAGCCGGCCCGCCGGACAAAAGCCCGTTGATCCGGATGCCCGGCGGCGTCATCGCGCTGATGCGCGGTGCCAAGCACAACTGGCAATTCTGGACCGCGCCGCAGAAGCACCTTGCCAACCGCTCGATGTACCTGCCGCGCGGCAAGACCCTGGGCGGCAGCTCCTCGATCAACGCCATGGTCAACGTGCGCGGTCACGCCTGGGATTACGATCACTGGGCCAGCCTCGGCAATCCGGGCTGGAGCTACAAGGACGTGCTGCCGTATTTTCGCAAGAGTGAAAACTACGAGCCCGGCAACGACGCCGAATACCACGGCCGCGGCGGGCCGCTGAATATCAGTGACTGCCGCAGCACCAACCCGTTGACCCATGTCTTTCTCGAAGCCGCGCAGCAGGCCGGACTCAGGCCGACGCCGGATTTCAACGGCAGCCAGCAAGAAGGCGTCGGCCGCTACCGCGTTTACCAAAAAGACGGCGAACGCTGGAACAACGCACAGGCCTACCTGCGCGACGCCGAAACCCGCCCGAACCTGAAAATCATCACCGGTGCCCACGTCAGCCGCGTGCTGTTCGACGGCACGCGTGCCGTCGGCCTGCGTTATGTCGTCAAGGGCAAGTTCACTGATGTCACCGCCAGTCGCGAGGTGATTTTGTCGGCCGGCTCCATCGGCTCGCCGCACCTGCTGCTGCTGTCGGGCGTCGGCCCCAAGGCCGAAATCCAGAAGCACGGCGTGGCGCTGGTGCACGAGTTGCCCGGTGTCGGTGAAAATCTGCAGGACCACATCGACATCGTGGTCTGCACCAAAGCCAAAAACCGCCTGCCGATGTCGCTGCACCCGTTGTCGTTGCTGCGCGCGTTGATCGGTTTGTTCAAATACCTGTTCTTCAAGACCGGCGAATACACCAGCAATGTCGCTGAGGGGGGCGCCTTCCTCAAGACCAGTCCGCAGGAGCCGATCCCCGATTTGCAGTGGCATTTCGTGCCGCTGGGCAATGCTTATCACGGCCTTGATCTGGGCATGGTGATGAAGCATTACGCCTATCTGCTGATGTGCTGCGACCTGCGGCCGCTGTCGCGCGGACGCATCACGCTGGAATCCGCCGACCCGCTCCAAGCCCCGCGGATCGACCCGAACTGGGGCGCGCATGAGCGCGACATCGAAAAACTGGTCATCGGCATTAAAAAGATGCGCGAGGTGCTGGGGCAAAAGGCCTTCGATGCGCACCGGGGCGTGGAGATGGAGCCGGGCCCGGATTGCAAAACCGATACCCAGCTGCGCGATTGGGTGCGGCGCAAGGCCGAGGCGATTTATCACCCGGTGGGCACCTGCAAAATGGGTGCGGACGGCGACGCGATGGCGGTGGTGGATGCGCAACTGCGCGTGCGCGGCCTCACGGCCTTGCGCGTGGTGGACGCCTCGATCATGCCGACGCTGGTGGGCGGCAACACCAACCAGCCGACCACCATGATCGCGGAAAAAGCCGCAGACCTGATTCTGCAAGCGGCGGCATAGCCATGGCGTTGCGCCTCGCGTTTTTTTGTTCAGTCGCGTTATTCAGCGGCTGCAAGGCGCTCGACCTCTTCGACCGCGTGGTGGTCGACCCCAGCCAGGCGATCTCGCTGCACGCCGACACGCGGGTCGAGGAGGCCGCGCGCAATTTGCGCTGCAACGCGCCCGACGCGATCAGCCGCGCGACCCTGCTGGCGGACCTGGCTGCGGTGCGCCTGTGGCAGGCCAACCGCGGCGTGCAGTTTGGCAACGACGCCACGCTGGCGCCGGGTGCCTATGCGCTGGTAGACATGGGCCAGCGCCCCAGCGGAGGGTATGGATTGGCGGTGACGCGCCCTGCGGTGCTGCATGAAGATGGGCGCATTTTCCTGCGCGGCACGTTTGTCGAACCTGCCGCCGGCATGCCGGCAACGGCTGAAGTCACCAGCCCCTGCGTACTGGTCAAGCTGCCCGCCGGGGTCAAGTTTGTGCGTGTCTACGACCAGACCGACCGCCTGCGCGCCGACAGCACGCAACCCAACGGCGTCAGCGAAGGGCTGCGCTGGCCGTTCTAGCGATGAAACATCTTCCTGCGCCGCTGCTCGGCAGCATCCGTCTGATGCTGCTGATCCTCAACACGATTTTCTGGGCGACGCCGATCTACCTGCTGACGCCGGTCAAGTACCTCACGCGCGGACGGCTACGCGACGCGGTGTCGCGCGCCATGGCCTCGATGGGCCAGACTTGGGCCGGCATCAATGTGGCTTTCAGCGACGCGGTCCATGGTACGCGCTGGGACATTCGTGGCACCGACGTGCTCAAGCCCGAAGGCCAGTACCTGGTTTGCTCCAATCACCAGACCTGGAACGACATTTTTGTCCTGATGAAGGCGTTTGGCCGGCGCGCGCCGTTCTTCAAGTTCTTTCTCAAGCAGGAGCTGATCTGGGTGCCGGTGCTGGGGCTGGCCTGGTGGGGGCTCGATTACCCGTTCATGAAGCGCTACAGCAAAGAGCAGATCGAAAAGAACCCCGAACTCAAGGGCAAGGACCTGGCGACCACGCGCATCGCCTGCGAGCGCTACGCCACGCTGCCGGTGACGATTCTCAATTTCCTCGAAGGCACGCGCTTTACCGCCGCCAAGCATGCGCGCCAGCAGTCGCCGTACAAGCATCTGCTAAAGCCAAAGGCCGGCGGCTTCGCGTTCGTGGTGTCAGCGATGGGTGAAAAACTCAGCTCGCTGCTGGATGTGACCATCGTCTACCCCGAAGGCGCCAAGGGCTTCTGGGATTTCTTATGTGGCCGCATGCGCTATGTGATGGTGGAAGTGCGGCAGTTGCAGATTCCGCCGGAGTTTTTCCATGGCAGCTACGAAAACGATCCTGCGTTCCGCCAGCGCTTCCAGGATTGGGTGCGCGAATTGTGGGAAGACAAGGACCGGCGGATTGCGAAGATGCTGGAACGCTCACCCGCCTGATTATTTTGCTTGTAGGCCCGCATAAGACTCGATGCCGTCACTCGCGATTTCCTAAAGCGATCGCTCGCGACACAGCATAAAATCTGAATACAACGTTCATGCAAGGCAATCGAACCCGTCTGTGATATTGCAAATCGCGCCTGCGCTTCTATCCATTGTTTTTCTGGTTTCCTGCAATTCATCGTTGCCAGCGTTGTCGTCGGTTGATGCCAGGGCCGTTCGTGGCGGCTTGGCAGAAGGACAAGTGGTTAGACAGACGTTTGAGATTGTCCGCACGACTGCGGCCGCAGCAAAGTTCGCGTTGGGTTTGGGTATTGGCGGTGCGCGCGGAGCAGACGGTTTCAACGATGTATTCCATGCCGTCACCCTTCTGCGCACAGACGAAACAGGAAAGGTTGAAGCGGCCACTGGCCTCGGAGCCCAGATCTTTGCGGAGACGGATTACCCGAGGGCGTGGGTCGGTGAACAAACGATTGATACCTGCTCGTCCGCAAGCGTATGCGAGGTGACTCGGACGGTGCTTGCGATATCCGTCACCTATGCAGATGACAGCGGGGGCCCCGACGTTGATAACCGTTTCTTAGTGACCTTGCAGTATCCCGCCGGGGTAGAAATATCTTACGATTTCGACGCCACCGGATGGGAATTGCGGCAACCCGATAGTTGGAATTGGCGATTTTTATCCGCGCGCGAAACTTCTGAGGCCGGGGCGCAGATCGGCGACTTGCCGGTCGTCGCGGGCGTCGATTACTTTTCACACGCCACACTTCCGGGATCAGCCTTTGGCAGCGTGACTCAGGCAATTCCGCCCTGCTCCGGTTCGCAGGGCGCCGGGAGAATTGATTTGACGGGCGGGCGTTCCGCCGTCCAAGGGGTATGTCCGGGCATCGGCTCCTTGTTCCTTACCTCCGTCGCCGACGGCGCTACCGAATGGATTGCTTCAGGCAACGCCGTCGGGGCCAACAGTCCGTACAACGTCAGGCTTTTCGTGCTCGATCTTCCTGAGCCGGAACAGATCAAAAGAGCCTATTAGGCGGGCGGCAGAAAGCGGCCCATTGTGAGTGAATGCTTTTGGCCGACAGACGACGTTCGCAATGTTTTTTAGTGAAACCCGCTCGAGGTCATTTCTGGCTTCGATGGGCTCTATCTGAAAAGCAGGTGGTACTAAAAATGTACCGTCTCTTTTTCATTTTCCATCGAATGCGGCTTTGATCGGGTCCAAGCGGGTGGGGCCCACTACACGCTGCGTGTGACCGGGATCCGTCGGCAAATCGGCGCAAAACTACAACGCCGATTGGCGGCTTACGGGTGGTGTTTACAGCAGCCCGGAATGTCTCAGCAGCGGCTCGATCTGCGGCTTGCGGCCACGAAATGCGATGAAGCTTTCCATCGCGGGCCGCGAACCGCCGGCGGCGAGGATGGTGTCGCGAAAGCGCACGCCGGTTTCCGGTGCGAATTTCGTCTCCTCGAATGCGGCGAACGCATCCGACGACAGTACTTCGGCCCATTTGTAGCTGTAGTAACCGGCGGCGTAACCGCCGGCGAAGATGTGCGAAAAACTCCAGGGCATGCGGTTGAATTCGGGCGGATGCAGCACGGCGACTTCGCGCCGCACCTCACTCAGAATCTGGCGCACATCGGGTTTGGCCTGGCTATGCAGGCGCAAATCGAACAGCGAGAACTCGACCTGGCGCAACGTCGCCAGCCCGGACTGAAACTGCCGGTCGGCGCGCAGCTGCTCGATCATGGCGTCCGGCATCGGCGCGCCGGTCTGCCAGTGACGCGCAAAAAGTTTCAGCGTGTCCGGTTCGTAGCACCAGTTCTCCATGAACTGGCTCGGCAGCTCGACCGCATCCCATTCCACGCCACGGATGCCGGACACCGCGGATTCGTCCACGCGCGTCAGCAGGTGGTGCAGGCCATGGCCGAATTCGTGGAACAGGGTCAGCACTTCGTCGTGCGTGAGCAGCGCGGGTTCACCGGATGCGGGCGGGGTGAAATTGCAGACAAGGTAGGCGACCGGAGACTGCGTTCCGGAAACCGTGCGTCGCCGGCCGAGACATTCGTCCATCCACGCGCCGCCGCGTTTTGTCTGGGGCCGTGCGTAGGGATCCAGATAAAACAGGCCAAAGGTTTCACCGTCGGCGTGTTTAAGTGCATAGGTGGTGACGTCGTCGTGCCATGTGGCGATGCCGCCCACGGCTTCGATGCGCACGTCATAAAGCCGCTGCACCAGATCGAACATGCCGCGCAGCACCTGCGGAAAGGGAAAATACGGGCGCAGCATTTCGTCCGACAACCCGAGCGTCTTTTCGCGTAGCTTTTCCGCGTAGTAGGGCAAGTCCCAGGCTTGCAGGTCGGCCTGGCTAGATGCGCAGTTCCGCGAGTTCGGCTTTTGCGCGCGGCCGCGCCTTATGCGCCAGTTCGCGCAGAAAAGTGTCCACTTCGGCGGGTGTGTCGGCCATCTTGGTGGCGAGCGACAGTTCGCTGAAGCTGCCAAAGCCCAGCAGCCGCGCCAGCTCAAAGCGCAGCGCGAGAATTTCCGACATCAGGGCGCTGTTATCGAATTTGCGCTCATGCGGACCGGTGTCGGAAGCGCGCGTGGAATATGCCTCGTACAGCTCGCGTCGCAGTTCGCGGTTGCTTGATTTGCTGATGACCGCGTCGTAGCTGGGAAAGTCGAGCGTCAGCAGCCAACCCTCGATGGACAGGACGCCCGAGTGCGGCGAGCCGGCAGGGACGCCGTCACGCGAGCCGCCGAGGTTTTTCGCCTTGGCCTTTTCGCGCGCCGCGGTTTTTGCCGCTTCGGTCATGCCCGCAAGCTCCGGCTCGTGAGTCACGAGCTTCGACCAAGCCTGGGTGCAGTCCATCAGGTTTTCTTCAAACTTCGACTGCAATTCGGACAGGCGCAGCGAAATTTCCTTGTAGCGGGCCTTCTCTGCGGGCGGCAGCGCGATGCCGGACAGCTTGAAGTCGCGCAGCGCGTCGTTCACGACTTTCTTGCGCGCCGGCGAGTAGCCGGCAAACGCGGTGCTTTTCGACAGCGATTCGTAGGCGCGGAACAAGTCTTCGTTCTGCGAAACCTCGACCGAGTATTCAGTGACTTTGGGCAGCCCCGCGTTGTAGGCCGCGCGCCACTCGGGCGTGCTCCATACCCCGAACAGGTGCGACACCGGGCCCCAGACGCGCGTCAGGCGCTCGCCCATGTCCTCCAGCGGCTCAATCAGAGTTTCCCAGGAATGGCTTTTTTGCGTGAGCAATGCCTTCAGCTCGGCGCGGTTCTGGGCGAGCACCGCGTCCAGTCGCGAGGCGACGTCGGCGGGGTTCAGTGACCGGAAATCGGGAAGTGGCGCAAGCATGGGGCGCGGATTAAACCACAGCTAGATCGAAATCTGGCTCCAGATCAGCACCGCCGCCGCGCTCGATGCCACGGCCAGCGCATATGAAAAGCCGCTCTGCCAGAGCAGGCGATGGATGGTTTTTTTCTGGCCGATGGCAGAGATCAGGTAAGGGCGTCCGTCCGGCGGCTTGCGCAGCACGTTGAAGTCCGGGTCGAGCGCGCGCTCCAGCGCTTGCTTGCGCACCTGCTGCAGGGCCACGCGCCGCGCGGCTTCCCACTCCTTCAGATCCAGGTCGCCGTCCTTGTTGGTGTCGAACAGTTTCATTTTGCGCTTGTCCTGCTTCCACTCCGCCAGCAGTTCACGCACGGCGGCAGACTCCTCGATTGGGCCGGCTTCGTTGCGTTCGGTGCAGAACCAGCCGATCGCGTAAACCGGCGCGCTGATGGGAATCAGCTGTTCGTCGTAGCGGTACTTGCAGAAGGTGGAACGCAGAAAACCGCCCCCCGCCTTGGGGCCGCGGTCGGGCGTGGGCCCGTTGCCGTACCAGCGGAATTTCAGCGCGGGCGTGACGCCAGCGCCGTCGTTGTCGACGATGCAGGTGCCGTCGCCATCGTCGAGCAAAAACAGGTCGTCGCTGCGGCCGGCGTTGTAGGTGCGCCACGAACTGCGGCCGCGGCTGTCGGTTTCCTTGCGGCAGACGGTGAAGTTCCACCACACACAATGCATACGCGACAGCGGCGCGATGATATCGGCGCCGGGCATCAGCCGCGCGGTGCCTTCGAGTTCGACGTAACCCTGCGGCGCTGAACGCAGGCGCGATGTGGGCGTGTCCTCAATCAGCCGCGCGCGGCGCAATGCGACGGTGCCCCAGACCATGCCGCCGACCAGACCCAGCAGCGACAGGCCCAGTGCGAACCAGATTTCCTCTTGCGCCAACTTAAAGGGCCTAGCTGCGCCAGAGTGCCTTGGCGTCGACGTCCTTCTTTTCGTCTTCGGTGAATTGGAGCAGGTCCGCCGGCTTGAACGCCAGGAGGCGCGCGACGATCACGTCTGGAAACTGCTCGATGCGCACGTTGTTGACGTTGACGCTCTCGTTATAGAACTCGCGCCGGTCCGAAATGCTGTTTTCCAGGCCGGTGATGCGGCCCATCAACTGCATCAGCGACTGGTTGGCTTTGAGCTCGGGATAAGCCTCGACCGTGGCGGTGATGTTGCCCAGGCCCATGCGCATCAGGCCTTCGGCGGCACCCACGCCTTTGACATCCCCCGCGACGCGCGCCGTATTGGCGGAGGACCGAGCGCTCATCACGCGCTCCAGGGCTTCTTTTTCAAACTGCATGTACTGCCGGCAGGTTTCGATCAGCTTGGGCAACTCGTCGTGACGCTGTTTGAGCAGCACGTCGATGTTGCTCCACGCCTTGGTCACGGCGTGCTTGAGTGACACCAGGCCGTTGTAGATGACCACGCCGTAGAGCAGCACCACGACCAGTACAGCGGCGACAATTGCAGTAACCATGCCCATTCCCCCCGGAACTCTATGGATGTTTCCGCAGTCTAGTATCTAGACGCTTAAAATGCCTCATCTTCCTCGCTCCCGGATCCCTTCGTGAAACGACTCGTCGCGCTGCTGATCGCCGCTCCTTTCTTGGCCTCCTGCACCGGAGCCGGGGTGCTCAATGCCCTGACGCCGTCATCGGGTTACCAGGTGGCACGCAACCTGATCTACGACGAAACGCGCGACCTGCGGGCCGACATTTATCAGCCCGACGGGGTCCAGGGCGCGCCGGTCGTGGTGTATTTCTACGGTGGCCGCTGGACCATCGGCGACAAGCAGGACAACGAATTCGTCGGTGAAGCGTTATCTACGCAAGGCTTCATCGTGGTGATCCCCAACGTGCGCCAATACCCCAATGCCCGCTTTACCGACTTCATGCAGGACGCCGCGCGCGCCGTGAAGTGGACGCGCAACACGGTGGGCCGCTACGGCGGTGACCCCAATAAGTTGTTCGTAATGGGCTACTCGTCCGGCGCCCATACCGCCGCCATGCTGGCGCTGAATGAGTCTTACCTGAAAGAGGTGGGCGGCAGCCGTCAATGGCTGCGGGGCATGATCGGCCTGGCGGGGCCGTACGACTTCATGCCGATCACCGACCCCGACATGCGCGATATCTTCGGCCCGCCGGAAAAATTCGACCAGTCACAGCCGATCAATTTCGTCGACGGCAGCAACCCGCCGCTGCTGTTGATGCACGGCGAAGACGACGAAGTGGTGTGGGTTAAAAACACGCGCAACCTCGCGCGCGCCGTGCAAAAGGCCGGCGGACGCTTCGAAACCGTCTATTACCGCGAGCTGTCGCACACACGCATCGTCGGCGTGCTGGGCGCGCCACTGCGAAGTTTTGCGGATGTGTTGCAGCAGATTGCGCAGTTCGTCAACAAGTACGTGTACAGCGACCAAGGTTCTCAATCACCCGACAGCATCAAAACGACACCACTGCGGTAGACTGCCGCGGTCTTGGAGGAGACTAAAGAAATGAACATGAAAATGGCTGCAATTGTCCTGATCGTTATGAGTTCGGCTGCGGTTCAGGCCAAGGTCAGCCCCGAAGAAGCCGCACGTTTGGGCAAGGACCTGACGCTGACGGGCGCCGAAGCCGCCGCCAACAAGGACGGCAGCATTCCGGCCTACACCGGCGGCTCCAAGCAGCCCGCGCCGGCCAAAGGCAAGGAGCGCTCGCTGGAGAGCTTCCCCGAAATTGCGGGCGACAAGCCGTTGTACACCATCACCGCGGCCAATCTGGCTGAGTACGCGGACAAGCTCAGCGTCGGTCACCAGACCATGCTCAAACGTTTTCCCACCTACAAGATGAACGTCTACGAAACCGAGCGTTCGTCGGTTTACCCGGACTTCTACTACGAGGCGACCAAGAAGTGCGCGGTGGAGGCAGAGCTTGGCAACAACGGCGACAGCCTGGTCAATGCGGTCACCGGCATCCCGTTTCCGATCCCAAAATCCGGGCTCGAGATCATCTGGAACCACAAAGTACGATTTCGCGGCACGGGCACCAAGCGCTACAACACCCAGCTGGCGGTGCAGACCAGCGGCGATTTCCAGCCGGTGAAACTGCGCGAAGACGTGCGCTTGCAGTACAGCTATCCCAACCAGAAGCCTGCGGATCTCAACAACACGCTGATCTACTTCATGCAGATCACCACCTCGCCGGCGCGCCTGTCGGGCAACGTGTTGCTGGTCCACGAGACCATGGACCAGGTCAAGGAGCCGCGCCGCGCCTGGCTCTACAACCCCGGCCAGCGGCGACTGCGCCGCGCGCCCAACGT
Source organism: uncultured Gammaproteobacteria bacterium (assembly GCA_963807375.1). Lineage (GTDB taxonomy): Bacteria > Pseudomonadota > Gammaproteobacteria > Nevskiales > Nevskiaceae > JACPFV01. The sequence goes on along the minus strand of CAWEBP010000002.1, from coordinate 313,392 downwards.
GGGTTACGACAACCCCGGCACCGGCTCCGACGGCCTGCGCACCAATGATCAGTTTGACGTCTTCAACGGCGCCACCGACCGCTACACCTGGAAGGTGATCGGCAAGAAGGAAATGATCTTTCCGTACAACGCCGTGATGCTGGCGCAGGACAAGCTCAAGTATTCCGATATCGCCAAGAAAGGTCATATTGACCAGAATCTGGCGCGCTACGAAAAGCACCGCGTGTGGATCGTCGAAGCGGAACTCAAGCCCGGCGTCAGCCACCTGTATGCACGCCGCACGTTCTACGTCGACGAAGACACGTGGACCATCCTGCACTCGGACATCTACGACCGCCGCAAGGAACTCTGGCGCATCCACGAATCGCACAACGTGTCGCAGAACTGGGAGAAACGCTTCGTGCCGGTCGCCGCGGCGATTTACGACCTGCAGTCCAGCCGCTACCTGGTGATGGACCTGTCCAACGAAGAGCCGCTCTACGAGGACAAGGAGTTCCCCCTCGAGTATTACGATCCGGCCAACGTCAGCAAGCTGTCAACCAAATAAGCGGTTTACGAACGATAAAACGGCGCCTTTTCGGCGCCGTTTTTCTTTGGGGGGCACCCGCTTGAGGGCCTGCGGAGGCAGAATGACGGCAGCCGTAATAAACGGTGGTACATATTTAGTACCACTGCTTTTCGAGTGGAACTGCTGGAATGCAAAAAAGTGCACTAAGCGGGTAGGGGGAATATGAAGCGCAGACAGTTGCTCAAGGCAGGCGCCGCGTTGGCGGCGGCTTCGCTGCCCGTCTTCGGCAAGGCGCCGGCGCTGCTCAGCCGCAAACGTCCCAACATCCTGTTCATCGTCACTGATCAGGAGCGGCACTGGCTGGATTTTCCGCGCGAGGTGAAGCTGCCCGGCCACGAATGGCTGCTGGAGCGCGGCCGGGGATTCCGCAATCATCACGTCCACACCACGCCCTGCTCGCCGTCGCGCTCGACCATTTATACCGGCCAGCACACGCAACTCACGCACATGACCAGCAACCACGGTGCGCCGCCGTTCGTGGAGATGGCCAAGATCAAGACCATCGGCCACCTCCTGCGCGAGCAGGGGTATTACTCGGCCTACAAGGGCAAATGGCATCTGTCGCACATTCCCGATGGCGCCAATCTTGGCTACGGCCCTTACCCGTCGACACGCGACGTGCTCGAGCCGTTTGGGTTTTCAGACTACAACGATGACGGGGATCCGCACGGCATCACCTGGACCGGCTACAAGTTCGATCCGCAGACCGCGTCCAGCGCCGCCAATTGGTTGGCGACCAAGGGCAAGGCGATGTCCGGCAAACAGCCGTGGTTTCTTGCCGTCAATTTCACCAATCCGCACGACGTCATGTATTTCGATGACCTCGACGGTGCGCAGACCAAATCCCGCATCTCTCCCGACTATCTCGCGCCGTTATCAGCGCCACCGCGCGAGGGCGTGTACCTGAAAGACTGGGATCTGCCGTTGCCCGCGAGCTATTACAAGGATGACCTCAAGGGCAAGCCGTGGTCGCAGACCTCCTACGTGGAGTTCTGCAACATGGTCTACGGCGAGATGGCGCCGGACGACGAACAGCGCTGGCGGCGTTACCAGAGCTATTACTTCAACTGCGTGCGCGATGCCGATCAGAATCTGCTGGCGGTGCTGCGCGCACTCGAAACCAGCGGCCTGGCCGAAGAAACCATTGTGGTATTCACCTCGGACCATGGCGAAATGGCCGGCGCCCACCGGCTGCGCCAGAAAGGCCCGCATATGTACAAGGAAAACGTCCGCGTTTCACACATCGCCGTACATCCAGACGCAAAAAATTCTGGCGACACCGAAGCGCTGTCCGGTGCCGTGGATTTCGTGCCGACGCTGCTCGGTTACGCCGGCGTCGACGCAAAAACCCTGGCGGAGCGCTACCCGGAGCTCAAAGGCGTGGATTTATCGCCGGCCATAGCCAACGCCAAGGCGCGCGGTGCGCGCGACCAGCGCGGCATTCTGTTCGACTACAACACCACGCTCTACATTGACCCCGCTTTCGCCAGATCGGTGATGGAATCCGGCGGGGCTTCGCTGAGCGGACTGCTGCAAGCGTCGATCAAGACAGGCCAGCTCGGGCCCAGCCGCGACAACCCGGGGCTGTTCCGCGGCGTGCACGACGGCCGTTACAAGTTCGCGCGCTATTTCAAGCCTTCGCAGCATCACGTGCCGCAGGATTGGGACACGCTGGTCAAGTACAACCAGCTGGAGCTGTACGACACGCAGGCCGATCCCGACGAAATCACCAATCTCGCCGCGCGCCCGGAAGCCGCAAAAGATCTGCTGATGGCCCTGAACGCAAAAACCAATGCGCTGATCGCGCAGGAAATCGGTTTTGACGATGGCCGCGAGCATCCCGGACCGACCTTCCTCTATAAACTGTAGGGATGCCGGACAAAGTAAAAATCGTCGAGGTGGGCGCGCGCGACGGCTTGCAGAATGAGCCCAAGACGCTGTCCGCTGCGCTCAAAATCGAATTGATCGAACGGCTGGCAGATGCAGGCCTGCCGGAAGTCGAAGCCGGCAGCTTCGTCTCGCCCCAATGGGTGCCGCAGATGGCGGATACCGAAAGCGTGCTGGCGGGCATGAAGCGCAAGTCCGGTGTGAGTTATCCGGTGCTGGTGCCGAACCTGCGGGGCCTCGCGCGGGCGCGCGCCGCGGGCGTCGAGCACATTGCCGTGTTCACGGCGGCCAGCGACGCCTTCAACCGCAAGAACATCAATGCCAGCATTGACGAGTCGCTGGCGCGGATCCAGCCGGTGGTCGAGCAGGCGCTGACCGAGCGCTTTCGCGTGCGCGGCTACGTCTCGACAGTGCTGGGCTGTCCGTATCAGGGCGCGGTCGCGGTCGGCGAAGTGGTGCGCGTAACGCAGGCGCTGGCCGCTATGGGCTGCGAGGAGATTTCACTGGGCGACACCATCGGCATCGGCACGCCCCAAGCCGCGCGCGAGATGTTCCGCGCCTGCGCTTCGGCGGTCGGTGCCTCGAAACTGGCCGTGCATTTTCATGACACCCGCGGTCAGGCCTTGGCGAACATTTACGCGTGCCTTGAAATCGGTGCGCGCACCGTGGACGCCAGCGTCGCCGGACTCGGTGGCTGCCCGTACGCCAACGGCGCCAGCGGCAACGTGGCGAGTGAAGACCTCGTCTTCATGCTGCACGGGCTGGGCATTGAAACCGGGGTGGATCTGGCCGCGCTGACCGACACCGCGCGCTGGATCAGCGCGCAACTGGGTCGCGAGCCCGCGGGTAAAATGGCGCGCATACAAAAAAAGGGCGGGGAGTGAACAAGCTAAAACCAAGTGCAGCCGCCGCGCTGGACGGCCTGATCCAGGACGGGATGACGCTTGCCGTTGGCGGGTTTGGCCTGTGCGGCATACCCGAAGCACTGATTGCCGCGTTGCGCGACACCGGCAAAAAGAATCTGACGGTGATCTCGAACAACGCCGGTGTCGACGGCTTTGGCCTTGGCATGCTGCTCAACACGCGCCAGGTGAAAAAAATGGTGTCGTCGTATGTGGGCGAAAACAAGGAGTTCGAGCGCCAGTACCTGTCCGGTGAGCTGCAACTGGAATTCACACCGCAGGGCACGCTGGCCGAAAAGCTGCGCGCGGGCGGCGCCGGCATTCCGGCGTTTTTCACCAAGACGGGTTACGGCACGATCGTGGCGGACGGCAAGGAGATCCGCGAGTTCGATGGCGAGAAATTTGTGCTGGAGCGCAGCCTTCGCGCCGATGTCGCGCTGGTGAAGGCCTGGAAGGCCGACCCCTCCGGCAACCTGATTTACCGAAAGACGGCGCGCAACTTCAATCCGCTGGTCGCCACCGCGGGCCGCGTCTGCGTAGTGGAGGTTGAGGAGATGGTCGCGCTTGGCGCGCTCGACCCGGAGAGCATTCACACCCCCGGCATCTACGTGCACCGCATTGTGCATAACGCCAAACCCGAAAAACGCATCGAACAGCGAACGGTGAGCAAATAACATGGCCTGGAATCGCGACGAAATGGCGCAGCGCGCGGCCAGGGAGCTCCAGGACGGGTTCTACGTCAATCTCGGCATTGGTCTGCCGACGCTGGTGGCCAACTTTATTCCACAAGGTATGGACGTCTGGCTGCAGAGCGAAAACGGCCTGCTCGGCATCGGCCCGTTCCCGAAGGACAGCGAGGTGGATGCCGACCTGATCAACGCCGGCAAACAGACCATCACTGCGCGTCCGGGCGCCGCGTTTTTCAACAGCGCCGATTCCTTCGCCATGATCCGCGGTGGTCACATCAACCTGTCGATCCTCGGTGCCATGCAGGTCACGGACACCGGCGACATTGCCAACTGGATGATTCCCGGCAAGCTGGTCAAGGGCATGGGCGGGGCGATGGACCTGGTTGCCGGCGTCAAGCGCGTGGTGGTGCTGATGGAGCACACCGCCAAGGGCGGCGAGCACAAGATCCTGAAAAAATGCACGCTGCCGCTGACCGGCGTCGGCGTGGTCAACCGCATCATCACCGACCTGTGCGTAATGGACGTCACCGCTCAGGGATTGAAAATCGCCGAGCTGGCGCCCGGCGTCAGCAAGGACGACGTACAGAAAAACACTGGCGCTCCGGTAATCTAAACCCATGACCAAAAAACTCGTGCTGCTGCGCCACGGCCAAAGCCAGTGGAATCTCGACAATCGGTTCACCGGCTGGGTGGACGTGGACATCACCGAAAAAGGCGCGCAAGAGGCAGTGGCTGCCGGCAAGCTCATGCGCGAAGCGGGCCTGAGCTTCGACGTGGCCCATACCTCTTTACTCAAGCGTGCCATCCGCACCATGTACATCGCCCTGGATGCCATGGACCAGATGTGGATTCCTGTAAAAAAATCCTGGCGGCTGAACGAGCGCCACTACGGCGCGCTGCAGGGGCTGGACAAGGCCGAAACCACCGCCAAGTATGGCGAAGCACAGGTGAAAATCTGGCGCCGCTCCTATGACGTGCCGCCGCCGCCGATGGCCGAGAGCGATCCGGGCCATCCGCGCAACGATCGCCGCTACCGCAATCTGGACGCCGCGACGCTGCCGGCCACCGAGTCACTGAAAACGACGCTGGACCGCGTGCTGCCGTACTGGCACGACGCCATTGCGCCCCAGTTGAAGAAGGGTTCGACCGTGCTGGTCGCGGCGCACGGCAATTCGCTGCGCGCGCTGTACAAGTATCTGAACAATGTGCCCGACAACGAAATCGTCGAACTGAACATTCCCACCGGCATTCCGCTTTTGTTCGAGTTGCACGACGATCTTCGCGCCAAGTCGCACCGTTACCTGGGTGATGCGGAAGCCGCAAAGAAAGCCGCCGAGGCGGTGGCGAATCAGGCCAGAAGCAATCCGCGCTGAATCAGCCAGCGTCGCGCGTCGTCGGCGCCGTGTTCAAACCAGGCCTTGGCGCTGCCGAGAATGAAGTGGTAACCCCAGGCATCCATGTCGGCGAATAAGTGTTCGCGCGAATAGCCGGGCAGGGCGTCGGCCAGCAGGCATTGCAGGTAACACACCGCCTCTTCTTCGGGGTCGCTGCCCCCGCAGTCGGTGTTCAATTTCGCACGGCGCTCCTCGCTCATGCACAGCACGTGACTGGCGGTATGCAGCACCGAGTGAACGGGCGTGTCGCCGCGCGCATAAATCGTCACGCCGATCACACCGGCTTCGGATTCCCCCCAATAGCTCGCCGGAATCGGATCGCCATCGGCGACCCATTCAAGTCTCAAGCCGCGCTGCGCGAGAAGTGCTGACAACGCCTGCCGCCATTCGCTCGCAGGGGCAACCTTCGCTGGCATCATAGAAGTATGAGAATCGGCATAGATCTGGGTGGGACCAAAATCGAGGGTATTGTCCTCGAAGGTGAATCCACCGTGCTCGCCTGTGAGCGCCTTTCGACGCCCTCCACCGATTATCTCGCCACCGTGAGCGCGATCGCCGGGCTGGTGGCCAAGCTCGAAACCATTATTGAGCGAAAAAATTTGAGCATCGGAATCGGCACCCCCGGCGCGGTTAACCCGGCTACGGGCTTGATGAAAAACTGCAATTCCGTGTGTCTTAACGGCAAGCCGCTCAAGCAGGATCTGGAAAAATCAATCGGCCGCGAAATCCGCATGGCCAACGACGCCGACTGCCTGGCGTTGTCAGAAAATTTTGACGGCGCCGCCGCCGGCGCGCGCTCGCTCTTCGCGGCGATTCTTGGCACCGGTTGCGGCGGTGCCGTGCTGGTCCACGGCCAGTTGCTGTCGGGGCCCAATGCCATAGCCGGTGAATGGGGCCATAACCCGTTGCCCTGGCCGCGCCCCGAATGGAACGAGATCCCCGGCGTGCGCTGCTGGCACGGGGGTTTGGGGTGTCTCGAGACCTGGATTTCCGGTAGCGGCCTTGCGCGTGACTACGCTGTGGCCGGCGGCGAAAGATTAACCGGTGAGCAAATCGCGCTGCGCGCAGAGGCCGGTGATGAAAAAGCCGCTGCCGCGCTGGCACGCTTCGAAGATCGGCTGGCACGCGCGCTGGCGCAGGTCATCAACCTGCTCGACCCCGAAGTCATCGTGCTCGGCGGCGGGGTGTCGCGCGTGCAGCGGCTCTACCGCCACGTGCCCGCGCTATGGAATCAATGGGTATTCAGCGACCGCGTGGATACAAAGCTGTTGCCCGCCAGGCACGGCGACAGCAGCGGCGTACGCGGCGCCGCGCGGTTGTGGCCCGATTCTTAATCGCGTTTGTAGATCAGACCCAGCAGCGCGCCGAGAATCACGTAGATCACCACGCCGCTGACAAACCAGGTTTGGGCCAGATTCAGCGGCACCGGGTAGATCACGTAATTGTCGAAGGCTGCCATCACCGATACAAAAAGCCCCATCAGCGCGCCGTAGCGCACGCCTTCCATCAGGCCTTTGTTTTCGTAACCGCGGGTGAAGATGTAGCAGAACAGGAACAGGAAAACGGCGCTGTTGACGAACATGATCCACATCATGGATTGCATCTCGGCTTCCGGCCGCCAGAGCGCGGCGAGCGCCTTGTATGTGTCGGCCAGCATGACGCCGTGCACGAGGAAACCCAGAACGTGAAACACCACATAGACCGCCGCAAACGCCATCCAGAACCGGCTATTCATGTCGATATCTCCTTTGCGTGAAGTGAAGTTGAATTATTTGCCGCTGGCCCAGGCGTTTTTATAACCCAGCGCGATGGCGCGTTTCTTGAATCCATTGGCCGCCTCACGCGATTCAAAGCCACGTAACGCAACCCGGTAGTAGGCCTTGCCCTTAACCCTGGTTTCGATCACCTCGCCCGGATAACCCGCCTTCCACAGTTTTTGCGCATGGGCCTTGGCGGCGGCCTCACTGGCTTCCGAGGTGAGTATCAGGGCCCAGGTGCCTTTGCTTTTCATCGCCTTGATACCGGCCGGTGGCCGGGTGTCCTGTTGCAGGCTGGTAACCTGCTGCGACGTACCCGCGTTGGTGATGGCGGTTTTGGAGTTGGTCACGCACGCTTTGGGCGTGACGAGCATCACCGGCGCCTGGGCCGGCATGGTGACCTGTGCGCTGCCACCCAACAGGCAGATCAGCGAGTTGGTGCCGGTGTTGCGCCCCATCAGCGCGGACTGTGAAACGCTGGCCGTCAGGTTGCCAAGCTGGAAGTCGAGATCGCCCGGCAGCAGCGTGCCGTTGGTGCCGCTTTCATATGCGAAGGAACCTTTGCTCAGGTCGAGCGTCCCGTTGAGTGACGAGGTCTCGTTGGCGCGCATGCGCGAGAAAATCAGCTGCGTGTTGCCGCCCAATTGCAATGTGCCGTTGTCGTCCAGGATCAACTGCACGCGACCCTCGGCGCCGGTTTCAATCCGGTCGCCCTCAAAAATTGCCGTCCCGGGCAGCAAGGCCGTGGAAAGCGCACCGCGATAAATCCAGGCGGGTGGCAGCACGGCGGTGGCCGAGGCGTGGGTCGGCGCGGGGCCTTCATCGACCACCGCCGGCTTTGGCGTGGGCGGTGCTTCTTGCGTGAAGTCCGCGGTGTCTGTGGCTGTGGTTTCCTCGGCGACGGCATCGGCTTCTGCTTGCGAACCGGCTGCCGGCGTTTCATCTGCCATGGGCTCATCCGATGCCACGGCTCTGACCGGGCCGGATTCGCAGGCGGCCAGCAACAGCGCCAAGCCCAACAACAACGAGGAAGAAATTATTTTTTCAATCATTTGAGTCTCCCTGATATGAACTTCAGATTATTGTCGTGACATCCTAAACCGGAGCAACGACCCAGGCGGTCTTGAACCCCTGCTTGCGCGCCTGGTCGCGAAAGCGCGCGGCGTCGGCACGCGCGGCAAAGCCGGCGAGCGCAACTCGGTGCCAGGTCTTGCCTTTGAGAGTGGCCACGAACACTTCGGCCGGGATGCCGCGGGAGTTGAGTTTTTCGGCCGCACGCACGGCCGCCGTTTCGTTGTCGTGCGACACCAGCCCCACCGTCCAGGCGCCGTTCTCGACCAGCGCCGGCGTGCCGGCCGCAAGCTCGGTCTGCACAAACCAGCCCTTGAGTTTTTCTGCCGGCACCGGCGCTACCGGTTTGGGCGACTGGCCGCGCGGTACGACATAAAACGTCATCGGATGGTCGAGGTGTAGCGCCTGATCGTCGCCGGTGATCACGTCAATTTCGCCTTCGAGCAGGCAGATCAGGTCTTGAGCGGCATCCGATTTGCCCCAGATGTCGGTGCCACGTACTCCGGCGGTAAAGACGCCACCGACACCGACCAGAAGTTCGCGCCGGCGGCTGACTTTTTGCAGCGTCTGTGTGGTCAATCGAAATGCGCCGCGCAAGACATTCAGGGTGCCGGTGAGCGTGCCGCCGTCATCGTCTTGCGCCGCCGCCAATTGGGCGACTTCCAATTGAGCGTCCTCGCCCAGTTTTACGGTGCTGGCATCTTCGAGCGTAAGGTGCACGCGGCCGCCCTTGCCGGTGAGCAGTGTGTCGCCCGCCTGGATTCTGGCGCCGGGTTTCAGCGGCGATTTTTTGCCGTCGCGTTCGACCCAGGCGGGGGTATGTAATGCCGCAACGCGGCCTTCCGAGGCAAGCGGTGCCGCCACCTTGGCTTTCGGGCGTGATGCCATCGGCAATTGCGCCAACTCATCCTCAGCCACTGAATCAGGCCCGAAGGCGGACGGCGGCCCTTCGTAGACCCACGGTTCAGCGGTGGGCGGCAGCGCTGTGCACGCTGAAAGCAGTAAGGCACTGATGATCCCGAAAAAACCTGTACTCACGGTCTGGTTTGTAGTTGTTCTCATGACGCTCCCCCTGTCATTTTCGGCTCGCTCGCCGTTAAAAGTGCGGTTTCTTTTTTGTATTGGCAAATCGCTTGATGCTGTCGCGGATCGCGCGCCGTGCATCTTGCGGCCCGTGCCAGCCCTTGATCTTGACCCACTTGCCCTTCTCCAGATCCTTGTAGTGCTGGAAAAAATGCGCAATTTGGTCGCGAATCAGTGCCGGCAGCTCGCGCACCGATTCCACGTCCTTGTACAGCTCGCTGGTTTTACTGCTCGGCACGACGATCAGTTTTTCGTCCGACCCGGCCTCGTCCTGCATCTCCAGCATGCCGATCGGGCGGCAGCTGATGATGCATCCGGGAATCAGTGGCATCGGCATCATTACCAGCGCGTCGAGCGGGTCGCCATCGCCGCAGAGCGTATGCGGCACATAACCGTAGTTGCAGGGGTAGCGCATCGGCGTGGTCAGGATGCGGTCCACAAACAAGGCGCCGGAGTTCTTGTCCACTTCGTATTTCACCGGCTCGCTGTTCATCGGGATTTCGATGACGACGTTGATGTCCTCGGGGACATTCCTGCCGGTGGCGACCAGATTCAGGGACATGGACCCAATTATAGGAACAAATTACGGCGTCCGGCTCACATCCCGGACTGGATCGGCTGCGCCAGGATCCACAGCCCGGCGGTGGTGAAGATCATCATCAGGAACAGCATCGGCAGCTGGCTCAGGGTTGCCTGCCGGCGCGTCGCGAAGACGCGCAGGGCCTCGTGGTGGGCAAGCACCACGCTGACGATATGGCCGAACAGGATCAGCCCGACCTGGCTGTGCCAGACCCAGCCCATGTCGGGCAGGTAGGGCGCGCGAAACTTGCTGGCGGTGCCGAACAGGTTCCAGCCCCAGCCAAAGGGGTCGGACAGCAGGCTGATGATCTTCACGCCCTGGGTGAGGATCAGCGTGTTGTAGTGGGTAATGTTGTAGACCAGCGCGATCGGCAGCAGCGTATAGCCAAAGCGCAGCGCCAGTTCACGCACGCTCAGCGGACTGCGCCCGGCGCGTTTCACCAAGGCTATGAAAAAAACATAAACACCCAGATAAATGAACGGCGACAGCAGCAGCCACAGGCTTTCGTAGACCAGATAGAACGGCCGCAGCTCGATATAGGCATAGATCGGGCTTTTGCCCATCAGGGGCGTGAGGATATTGAGCGGGTCGTTCCAGAACAGGCGGATCCACGGCACGGTGGCGCGCAGGCCGTCATAGGCGGTGGACGAGAGCATGAACAGTACGAACAGCAGAACGCTGAAGCTTTCCGCGCGGTGCTCCAGTACGCCGGCAAACGGCCAGCGCAGGCGCAGCTTGCCGCGTGAATAATCCAGCGGCGCCATCAGCGCGGTCAGGCGCAGGAACACTCCAAAAAACTCGCAGTAACGGAACCAGGCGCTCACACCGATCAGTCCCACACCGGCCAGATTAATCAGGCTGTACGCCGTGAGATAAACCGCAAGCGAGAATGGCCGCGTAAAGCCGAACAGTTCGATCCAGATGAAGGCCATGTAAAACGCCAGAGCCGGCCAGTACGACAACCGCGCCGGATAGGCCCAGCGCCCGCGCGTGTAATTCTTAAAAAAACGGCCCAGTGATTCGGCAATGACGCGCCACGGGTTGATGGCGGCAAAGAGGTCGCCAATCATCGCGGTGAGGTAGGCAAACCCCAGCACAAACACGATCCAGAAAAAGGTCATGTTGAAGTTCACGTACGGATTGGGATTGCCAAAAAACCCAGTCAGAACGCACAGCAGCAGCGCGCCGACGCTGAGCGCTTTCAGCGCGCTGATCGCGCGCAGTTTTCGCAGCGCCACAAGCCAGCGCGCATTGCTGAGGTCGCGAGACTGTTCGAGTGCGGCCGTGGACCGGGCGGTCACGAAGAATCCGACAATCACAAACGACAGCACCAGCGCCGCGGTGGCGCCATAGGCATACAACCAGAACGGCACCGGCAAGTTGTAGAGGCGGCCAAAAGAGTGCGCCGAGGCCAGGGCCGGCATGAACAGAAACAACAGTGCGATGCAGAGTCTCATGGTGCGTTTGCACTATAGCCGCCGCACAACGCGCTTGAGGTCTATCTCGGTGTTGGGGACTCGTGGTCAGGTGTTGAAATCACCCCAAAACATGGCACCCGCTTAAGCTCATTTTTCGTCTGAAACGCGTGTTTTGGTTTCGGCGGTGGTACTAAATGTGTACCACCATTGTTGTCATTACACAAAAACGGTCCAAAAAAGTGGCCTGAGCGGGTGTGATCATTTTCAAAAAACATAAAGCCCCGCATCTGGGCCTGCTGATCTCTTAAAGATTGGTAGCGGTGTCAGGGCTGCGTCATGCAGGGGGTGCCGGCACCGCAGAGCTTTCCTGCCGCGAAACGCTCGACATAATTCGTTTTATCGGTGCCAGTACCCGAAACGACACCGGCCCGGGATTGAACGGTACGTCAACGCCCGGTATTCACCAGTACCGATAAGCCTACGGTTTCCTCGAAAACCTTACTAAATCAAAGAACGGTATTGGCACTGAAAATAAACAGCTGACTTCGGCCTGAAAAATCAGCTCGGTGTATTTGCGGTACCCATTAGCAACTTGTCGGTCAGCTCTGGCAGTGTCTTGTGCTTGATGGCCACTGCTGTGTGATCCACTCCCACCCATTGACCGCGGCTGTAGACATAGCCCACCGTGCCCGCGAAATCACGCCTGACCTTCATAGCGAAACCGCCGCGCCTACTTCAATAAAAGGGGCAATCGAATAATCAAAATTGGGTTGAACGTAGATGAAGGATTCCCAAGTCGATTGAAGGCCCCCCCAGATCCAACTCGTGCTTAAAAATTTCAATCGGCTCCCATTCGTGCCTGACCGAGGCGCTGGCGCTGATTTCGATCTCGGCTGGGTTGTCGAATTCGTAAAGCACGCTCAGATACTTGAGGCAGCCGTCGCGCTGGATGTCACAGTTTTCCAGCTGCAGGTGAACCTTGATCACGCCGCTCACCTCGGCTTGCGCGGCTAACAAGACACTGCTGTTGCCCGGCCCGGTAAAGGTCTTTTCCTGCCGCCCGGTCTTGATCGGCTCGTTGGTGCTGCCTTTTCTCCTTACCGGAATCGAAAAGTCGATGGTCGCGGACCCCAGCGCCTCGGTGAGTTCGGCGGGCCGGAATTCCGCAATCCAACCAGCGCCCTCGGCATCAACTTGTTCCAGCACGATGGCTTTTTTTGACGGTAGCCTGACTATGGAGCCTTTCTTGAGGTCGGCGTACTTACCGTCGTTGCGCTTGAACCGGATCGTTCGGTAATCCACTTCCTCCACGTTTGCGGCTTCGTTCGGATCGAGCACCACCACCCCTGCTCCGAGGCGGTTTTCCACGGAGGCGGGCGCTGGCGGTGGCGGTAAATCGGGCAGCGGTGGAGCGGTCGGGGGCGGGGGTGGCTCGGAAATGCTGCTCGTCAATGCCAGCAAATCGATTGTGGCCGCCGGATCGTTCTTGGCGACGCAACTTTGCAATAAAACAAGCGGAATCAGGAGAGCGGCCATCCGCTTGATTCGAATGCGCGCCCTTGCGTGCATTGCGCCGGTTATAGGGTGCATGCGTCGTCACAGACCAGGAAATCAGGCTCCAGCCAGAAGCCGCAGTCGGTGCTGATGCTTTTGACCTGCGCAGCCGAGACGTCGGTGGTCACGCCATTTAAATGAATGCGCTGGCCGCCATCGGGCAGCAGTTCCACTTCGGCCACGACTTTGTCCAGCGTCAGGCGCAGAGTGCCTTTTTGCAGTTTCTCGCTAAAAAGATCGCTGTACGAAATCGGAACCGGGGTCTCCACCAGGATCGGGCCCTGCGCGCACTGCGGGCGGTCGGGCAGAACCATGGACATGCCGCCGTGCAGACGCAGTCCGTAATAGGCGTTGTCCGAATAAATGAAAGGCTGCGCTGTCGTGCCGACCTGAACAGCGCCACGCTTGGTGGCCGCCGCATTGCCATCCACACTGGATTCGTAATAGGTTGTTGAGACCCTTTGGCTTTCGCTGGACCCCCGACCGATCTTGAAAACGGGCGGTTGCTGAGAATGTTCGATGAAACTGCGGGTGACTTTATGCAGCGTACGCTGTGGCGTGACGCCGATGGTTTGAATCGTTATCTGGTCGGGGGTGGCGTTGGAAAGATACGAGGCGCGGGAGGTGGCCTGGTTGGTTTTTGAGGCCTCGTCATTGGGCGAGTTGCCTTCTTCGAAGGTGCCCGTACGGGTGAATTTGTAAAGGGTGCCCGTGGATTCGGCCTGGGCGCGCATCTGACAGTCATCAAACTGAACTTGATTCGCGGTAAACGGGCGTTGGTAGTAAGGCGATTGGGGTGTGCTGGTGAATTGATCACTTGCACTTATCTGCCCGCCCATGCCGCAAGCGGTGGCTTCGCCGGCTTTACTGGACACAGACGGCAAGCTTCCGGACTTCGACTTGGTTGCCACCGACTTTGTCGATGCCGGCGCGCCGCCGGTAATTACATCCAAAGCGCCCGTGACGAAGGTGGCGGCCTCAACCACGTCCAGTGCTGTTTCGAACTGCGGCCTTGCAGGTATCGGAGCTGGATCGGGGTTCGGAGTCGGGTCCGGACCCGGAATTGGTAAGGAGGGGCGACCATCCTCAAAGCAGCCACTAAGTAATAGCGCGCACGACACGGCAACGACCGCAAAACGGCGAGTCAACGCCACGGCTCTTTGCTTGGACAAGGACGCTCTTCCCAGGACTTTTTTTTGCCGAATCGCACGAGGTTTACAGTCACCTCATTGCTGCCAGCTTATGCGGTGAGTGTAACCCGGATTTTTAGCCCGGTATTCCAGTGCGTTCCGGGCGTAGAAACAAAAAAGGCCCCGAAACGGGGCCTTTTTGTTGAAACGTACGACTTAAAGCAGTGGCACCAGCAACAGCGCCACGATGTTGATGATCTTGATCAAAGGATTGATCGCCGGGCCGGCGGTGTCCTTGTAGGGATCGCCGACGGTGTCACCGGTGACGGCGGCCTTGTGGGCCTCCGAGCCTTTGCCGCCGTGGTGGCCTTCTTCGATGTACTTCTTGGCGTTGTCCCAGGCGCCGCCGCCGGTGCACATGGAGATGGCGACGAACAATCCGGTGACGATGGTGCCCATCAGCAGGCCGCCGAGCGCGTCGGGGCCAAGCGTCACGCCGACGATGATCGGAATGAACAGTGGCAGCAGCGACGGCACGATCATTTCGCGGATCGCGGCCTTGGTCAGCAGGTCCACCGCCGCGCCGTACTCGGGCTTGCCGGTGCCTTCCATGATGCCCTTGATCTCGCGGAACTGGCGGCGCACTTCGATCACCACCGCACCGGCCGCGCGACCCACCGCCTGCATGGCGAACGCGCCGAACAGGTAGGGGATCATGCCGCCGATCAGAAGACCGATAACGACATCGGGGTTGTCGATCGAGAAGTTCACCTGCGCGCCGGATTCCTGCAGCTTGTGCGCGTAATCGGCGAACAGCACCAGCGCGGCCAGGCCGGCCGAGCCGATGGCGTAACCCTTGGTGACGGCCTTGGTCGTGTTGCCGACGGCGTCGAGCGCGTCGGTGGTCTTGCGGATCGACTTGTCCATGCCCGACATCTCGGCGATGCCGCCGGCGTTGTCGGTGATCGGGCCGTAGGCGTCGAGCGCGACGATCACGCCCGCCATCGACAGCATCGAGGTCGCGGCGATGGCAATGCCGTACAGACCGGCGATCTCGTAGCAACCGTAGATCGCGGCGGCAACCACCAGCACCGGAGCGGCGGTCGACTTCATCGACACGGCGAGGCCGGCGATGACGTTGGTGCCGTGGCCGGTTTCCGAGGCCTTGGCCACCTGCTGCACCGGGCCGTATTCGGTGGCGGTGTAGTACTCGGTGATGACCACCATCGCGGCGGTCAGCACCAGGCCGATCATCGCGCAGTAGAACAGGGCATTGCCGAGCGCCGGGGCGAACAAAGCGTTGGTGACGAAATAAAACGCGATGGCGGCGAGCCCGCCGGAGACGGCGAGGCCGCGGTACAGCGCGTTCATGATCTTGCCGCCATCGCGTGCCTTCACGAAGAAGGTGCCGATGATCGAAGCGGGGATCGACACCGCGCCCAGCAGCAGCGGGTACATCGCACCCGCCCAGCCGTACGTGGCGTAGGAGATGCCGGCGATCAGCATCGAGGCGATCACGGTAACGGCGTAGGTTTCGAACAGGTCCGCGGCCATGCCGGCGCAGTCGCCGACGTTGTCACCGACGTTGTCGGCGATGACGGCCGGGTTGCGCGGATCGTCTTCCGGGAATGCCGGCTTCGACCTTGCCCACCAGATCGGCGCCGACGTCGGCGCCCTTGGTGAAGATGCCGCCGCCCAGACGCGCGAAGATCGAGATCAGCGAGGAACCGAAGGCCAGACCGATCATCGGCTGCAGCGCGGCGTTGAGCGCTTCTTTGCTCGGCTCACCCTGCATGACAACCATGAAGTAGCCGGCCACGCCGAGCAGGCCCAGACCGACGACCAGCATGCCGGTGATGGCGCCGCCCTTGAAGCTGACGTTGAGCGCTTCGTTGAGGCTGACGGTGGCGGCCTGCGCGGTGCGCACGTTGGCGCGCACCGACACGAACATGCCGATGAACCCGGCCACGCCCGACAGCACCGCGCCGATGGCAAAACCGATGGCAGTGGGCCAGCCCAGCTGCCGGCACGAAGCCGATGACCAGGAACAGCACCACGCCGACGATGGCGATGGTGGTGTACTGGCGGCGCAGATAAGCACCGGCGCCTTCCTGGATCGCAGCGGCGATGGACTGCATCTTGGCGTTGCCGGCGGGTTTGCCGACGATCCAGCGCGCGACGACCGCGCCGTAAACAATCGCAGCCGCAGCGCAGATGAGCGCGATGCACAGAGCATTTTCAACCAACATGTATTTCCCCTATGGAGTGATAATTTTGATCTTGATTTGGTGCGTTTCGGCCCTACCAGGGCCGTCGCGGCGCGCGGATTTTAGCTGCTATCGTTGCCTATTGAAACTACCGTTAAACAAGCCAAAAGGAGTCCTTAGCCCGTGAAAAACCTGTTACTTGCCCTGACCCTCCTGGGTCTGACCGCCTGCTCCAAGAGCACGCCCCCCGCCGACGCCCCCTCTGCGCCCTCCGCCGTGAGCATTACCGCACCTGCCGGAACCTACGAACTCGACCCTTACCACTCGAGCATCAGCTTTTCGATCAGCCATCTCGGGTTGTCGAATTACATCGCGCGCTTCACCCGCTATCAGGCCACGCTCACGCTGGACCCGGCCAACCTCGCCAACTCCAGCCTGACCGCGACGATCGATCCGGCATCGGTGCGCACGGATTTTTCCGGCGACTACGTTGCCACGCACAAAGGCACGCCCTATAAAACCTTTGATGAAGCGCTGGCGCGCGACGCCAAGTATTTCAATGCCGGCACCTACGACACCATCACTTTCGTCTCTAAAAGCGTCGGGCAGCCCGCGCCCGGCAAGATCAGGGTCGGAGGCGATCTGACCTTTCTCGGAAAAACGCTGCCGGTGACGCTGGACGGCCACGTCGTCGGCTCGATGGCCGCTCACCCGTTTACGCAGAAGGGCGTTGTCGGGTTTTCGGCAACCACAACCCTGAAGCGATCGGAATTCGGCATGACCGAACACCTCAAGATGCTCGGTGACGACATCACTATCCGCTTCGAAGGCGAGTTCCATCAAAAATAGCGGCGCGCATTACACCGCCGTCGCCGTTGCCCTGCACTGGTCGATTGCGGCGGCGATCCTCACCAATCTTGCCCTCGGCTGGTGGATGCATGAGGCGATAGACGCCGCCCAAACTCAGGCCCGCGCGATTGCGGCTTATCAACTGCACAAGTCGCTGGGCCTGACGATACTTTTTCTGAGCCTGGCGCGGCTGGGCTGGCGCGTGCTCCATGCGCCGCCGCCACTGCCCGTGCAGATGCCTGCGTGGGAGAAAACCGCGGCGCGCGTGTCGCACTGGGCGCTCTATACGCTGATGATCGCGGTTCCGTTCAGCGGCTGGTTGTATGTCTCCACCCAATGGCGCGACGACACGCCGCTGAATGTTCCAACGCTATGGTTCGGTCTGTTTGAAGTGCCGCACCTGTTGGGTTTGAGCGCAATGGCCAATGACATGCGACAGGCGTACGCAGAAGTTTTTGAAGAAGTGCACGAATGGCTGGCCTGGAGCATGGCCGCATTGCTGGGGCTGCATGTCGCCGCTGCGCTCAAGCATCACTTTGTCGAGCGCGACGATGTCCTGATGCGCATGCGGCCTTTCGCCGGCACCGCGCTCGGCGCTAGCGTGTTCGCGCTGGTCTTATGGCTGCTACTGGCGGCCCCCACGCAGAGGGTTGCGCCGTTTGCCATCACCAGTTCGCCGGCAAGCAACTGGGCCGTGGACGCCGCAAAAAGCTCCGTGCACTTTTCTGGCACGCACGCCGGGGTCGCGTTTCGCGGCAGTTTCAGCCGCTGGCAGGCCGATATCCGTTTTGATCCCGCCAATCTCGCGGGCTCGCACATCGGCGGCACGTTCGAGACCGCGTCCGCCCAAGATGGAGTGCCGCTGCACGACGAATCGTTGCCACAGAAGGAATGGTTCGATGTGGAGCAACACCCGACAGCGAGTTTTCGCAGCACGCGAATCACGCCCAAAATCGTGGAGGGCGTACTGACCCTCAAAGGTCATGACCTGCCAGTGGCGCTGTCGCTGAACCTGGAAGGCGATCGCATGACCCTCAGCGGCCGATTTGAAGTGGACCGTGCTGAGGCCGACCTCGGTATGGAATCCGACGCCAACGCGCAGTACGTTTCGCGAAAGATCGCCGTCGACGTGAATATCGAAGCGGCTCGAAAGCCTACTTCTTGAGCTCAAACGCCGGACATTTCTTCGGCACCGGAACGTTCTTCAACGTGACGTAACGCGGCAGGCCGTTGACGTAAGGCGGCGGTTCTTCGCCCTGGATCAGCGGCGAGAGGTAGCGGCGACACTTGTCGGTGATGTGAAAGCCGTCCTCGGTGATGAAATCGCGCGGCATTTTCTTTTCGACATTGGCGACCTGGTCCAGCGGTGCTTCGCCGACGTCCCAGACGTAGGGCGCGTCGGACTTGCGCACGATGCTGGCCATGACGCCGGACTTGCCCGCGAGTGCCAGCTCCACCGCGTGTCTTGCCGACGGCGTAGGACTGGTCGAGATCGGTCTTGCTGGCGATGTGGCGCGCGGCGCGCATCAGGTAGTCCGCGACCGCCCAGTGGTATTTCAGCCCCAGTTTGTCCTTGAGCAGTTTCGCCAGCAGCGGTGCGAGGCCGCCGAGTTGGGCATGACCGAAGGCATCCTTGCCGCCGGCCTCGCGACAGGAATTCGCCGGACGGCGCGTGCAGGCCCTCGCTGGCGACGATGGTGCACCAGCCGACCTTCTTCACGGTGGCATCCACCTTGGCCAGGAACTTCGCCTCGTCGAACACGATTTCCGGGAACAGGATGACCTGCGGTCCATCGCCATCTTTTTCGGCGGCGAGTCCGCCGGCGGCGGCGGTCCAGCCGGCATGGCGGCCCATGACCTCGAGGATGAACACCTTGGTCGAGGTCTTGGCCATCGAGGCCAGATCGAAGCCCGCCTCGCGGATCGACACCGCCGTGTATTTGGCCACCGAGCCGAAGCCGGGGCAGGTGTCGGTGAGCGGCAGGTCGTTGTCCATGGTCTTGGGCACATGGATCGCCTGGATCGGATAGCCCATCTTTTCGCCGAGCTGCGAGACCTTGAGGCAGGTGTCGGCCGAATCGCCGCCGCCGTTGTAAAAGAAATAGCCGATGTCGTGTGCCTTGAACACCTCGATCAGGCGCTCGTACTCGGCCTGGTTCTTGTCGAAGCCCTTGAGCTTGTAGCGGCAAGAACCGAAAGCGCCCGGCCGGCGTGTGGCGCAGCGCGGCGATGTTGTCGGCGGATTCGTGGCTGGTGTCGATCAGGTCCTCGGTCAGCGCGCCGATAATGCCGTTGCGGCCGGCGTAGACCTTGCCGATCTTGTCCGGATGCTGGCGCGCGGTTTCGATCACGCCCTGCGCCGAGGCGTTGATGACGGCGGTGACGCCGCCGGACTGAGCATAAAACGCATTTTTTGCCATTGAGAGTGTCCACCCGCCTTGAGCCCTTTTGGGCCGATTTAAGCCAGCAGCGAAAATCGGGTGGTACACTTTTAGTACCACTGATTTAGCGCGAAGGCCGTTTTAAGGCCGAAAGTATAGTCAAGCGGGTGGCTTCAATTACATCTATCGGGTAAGGTTCCGCCACCTAAAAAAACCAGCGCAGGGGATTTTCCAAATGAGATTGGTACTGGTCGGCGCGCCCGGCTCCGGCAAGGGCACGCAGGGCGAAAAGCTCGTGGCCCACTTCAAGATTCCCAAGATTTCCACCGGCGACCTATTGCGCGCGGCGGTGGCGGCCGGCACACCGCTGGGCAAAAAGGCCAAGTCCGCGATGGATGCGGGGGAATTGGTCGCGGACGAGATCGTCATCGGCATGGCGGCCGAACGCCTTGCCCAACCGGACACCCAGAACGGATTCATCTTCGACGGATTTCCGCGTTCGATCGTCCAGGCCGAGGCGCTGGACGCGCTGCTGGGAAAAATGCACAAGCCGCTGCAGAAGGTCGTACACCTGGACGTGCCCAACGAGGAAATCCTCAAGCGCATGCTGAGCCGTGGCCGCGCCGACGACAACGAAGCGGTGATCCGCAACCGGTTGACGGTGTATTCGGCGCAAACCCAGCCGCTGTTGGATTACTACGGCAAGCAGGGCAAGCGCGTGACGATCAAGGGCGACGGATCCCTGGACGAAATATTCAGCCGGATTGTGGCAGCGCTGAAGTAAGCAGTTCGGCACCAATCGCGTGGCGCCGCCAGCCCTGCGTGAGCGCGCTCGGCTCATTGCGCACCAGCGTTTCAACGTCGTTGCGAGTGCCGAGCAGAGGGGCGGCAATGCCCAGCGCTTGCGCCTTGGCCTGCACGCTGGCGCTCAGGTGGGCGATCAGGCTTTTCTGCTCGGGCGTCCACAGGGTTTCTTGTTTGAGCGCCACGGGCTCAATGACCGGCTGCGCCAGTAGCTCGAGCCATACCTCGGCGTAACGGTCCAGCTGTTTGGGCGTCGGATGCAGCGTCTCGAGTTCAGCCCGGTTTTGCGGGCAGCGGCTGGCGAGCGTCAGCAAAAGTTCGTCTTCGGCAATCCAGCGTCGCGGCCGATTGCGTTCGATGGCGGTTTTTTCGCGCCAGCCGGCCAGCCGCGCCGCGCGGTGTTGCGCCGCGGGCGCAAGTCGCGACATGCCCTTGAGCCGATGCCAGACCGTGTGCGGATTCGCCACGTAGCGCGCGGTCTGTGCCTGCCGGGCGCAGTCCTCGCTCAGCCAGTCCAGCCGCCCCTGCTGGACCAGTTCGGCACGCAGTTGCGGATACAGCACGGCCAGATGGCGCACGTCGTCGGCCGCGTAATGCAGCGCCCCTTCGGGCAGGGGGCGCCGCGTCCAGTCCAGCCGGGTGAACTCCTTGCCGAGCTTCACTCCCAGGCGCTTTTCCACCAGTGCGGCATAACCCATCTGCGCCGCTTCGCCGAGCATCGCGGCGGCGACCTGGGTATCAAACAGCGGCGCCGGGCATTCGCCCATCAGCGTCGTCAGCACCTCAAGGTCCTGCGACGCCGAGTGGAACACCTTGAGGATTTTCGGTTCGCGCAGCAGCGCGGCCAGCGGCGCCATGTCGAGCGCCTGCACATCCACCAGCACCGGCACGCCTCCGTCACTGACCTGAATCAGCGCAAGTTTCGGAAAATAAGTGTCCTCGCGCAGAAACTCGGTATCCAGCGCCAGCCACTCGCGGCTGCGCCAGCGTTGCAGGTGCTCCGCCAGCGTGGAATCGTCCTGCACATAAATGAAAGAGTTGGTCACGCCGACTAGAATAGCCGCTCTTCCCATTCGCCTTATCCCATGTTCGCGCAAGCAGCGACGATGACCCTGCGGATTCTTGGCTTCAAAGCCGGGCCGCAGGACTTTCCCTTCTCATTGCCGCTGATGCAGGCGCTGCCGCCGCTGGCGATCCTGGTGACGTACCTTGAATACCGCTTCACGCTGCCCCCCGCAGTGTCGCTGGCGCAAGCGCTGGCCGCAGTCGCGGCACTCGCCTTTTTCACCTACCAGCTGCTGCGTTTGCGTGCATTGACCGCGCGTTTCCAGCAGACCTTCAGCGCCTTGCTGGCCACCGGCATCGTGTTGACGTTGCTGTTGCTGCCGGCGGTGGCGATATTGGCGCCCACCGTCAAGCAGATCGCCGCGGATCCAGACCTGATCGGAAAACTCCAGGTGCCGGCCGTGCCCACCCTGATGGCGGCGCTGCTGTCGCTGTGGAATCTGGCGGTGTCCGCGCACATCTTTCGCAATGCGCTGAATATCGGCCCCGGGCTTTCGGTACTCACCGCCGTGATGGGCGCGCTGTTCGTGACGGCGTTCGCAGCGCTGGCGGGCGGACTCGTCGCGTAGATGCACATCCATATCCTGGGGATTTGTGGCACCTTCATGGCGGGCATCGCCGCACTGGCGCGCGAGGCCGGCCACAAAGTCACCGGCTCCGACGCCGCGGCCTGGCCACCGATGTCCACGCAGTTGCGCGAGCTGGGCATTGATGTGATGAGCGGCTACGACCCGGCGCATCTCAAGCCGGCTCCGGACAGGGTGGTCATCGGCAATGCCCTCAGCCGCGGCAACGCGGCCGTCGAATACGTGCTGGATGCCGGGCTGCCGTATATCTCAGGCCCACAGTGGCTGAGCGAAAACATCCTGCAAGACCGCCACGTGCTCGCGGTCGCCGGCACGCACGGCAAGACCACGACCTCGAGCTTGCTGGCGTGGCTGCTCGACCAGGCCGGACTGAATCCGGGATTCCTGATCGGTGGCGTGCCGCTGAACTTCGGTGTATCCGCACGGCTCGGCGGCGGCAAGTATTTTGTGGTCGAGGCCGACGAATACGACACCGCATTTTTCGACAAGCGCAGCAAGTTTGTGCATTACCACCCGCGCACCTGCGTGCTCAACAACCTCGAGTACGACCACGCCGATATTTTTCCCGACCTGGCCAGCATCGAGCGCCAGTTCCACCACCTGGTGCGCACCGTGCCCAAATCCGGGCAACTGATCGTCAACCGCCAGGACGCCAACCTTGCGCGCGTGCTGGCGCAGGGCTGCTGGAGCCAGATCGAGTATTTCAATACCGAGGCTGACAGCACGAAACAATTCGAGGCGCCCTCGCTGCCGGGCGAACACAACCGAGCCAATGCACTGGCGGCACTGGCGGCGGCCGCGCACGTCGGCGTCGGACCCGACGCTGCCGCAGGGGCGCTAAAAACCTTCCGCAACGTGCGCCGCCGGTTGGAAAAATCCGGCGAGGCGAAGGGCGTTACGGTCTACGACGATTTTGCCCACCATCCCACCGCCATCGCCGCCAGCATCGCGGCCCTTAAAGGGCAAGGGGGTGGCCGCATTCTGGCCGTGCTGGAACCGCGCTCCAACACCATGCGCCTGGGCCGTCATGCGCAGGAAGTCGCGCATAGCCTGGTCGGTGCCGATCACTGCTTCGTTTATGCGCGTCCCGATCTCAAGTGGGACGCGAACGGCGCACTCGGCTCACTCGGCGCGCGCTTGACGGTGTGCACCGAATTGCCGGCGCTGATCGCTGGCATCTCTGCCGCCGCAAAAAATGGCGACCGCGTGCTGGTGATGAGCAACGGCGACTTCGGCGGCATCCACCAGAAGTTGCTGACCGCGCTCGCCGGTTAAATATCCGCCAGCGCTTCAATGCCGCTGCGCAGCGCCTGGCCGTCGACGCTGCTCAGAAGGTCGTCCACGCGTCGGCGCAGCGCGCCGATATCCGACTCGATGATCTGGCGCTTGACCTCGAGCACATTCGCCGGGTGCATCGAGAATTCGGTCAGGCCAAGACCCAGCAAGCAGCCGCGTATAGCGCATGTCGCCGGCCATCTCGCCGCACATCGCCACCGCGATCTTGGCCTGCTTCGCCGGCTTCGATGGTCATGCGGATCAGGCGCAGCACCGCCGGGTGCAGCGGGTCGTACAGATAGTTGACCTCGTCGTCGACGCGGTCGATCGCCAGCGTGTACTGGATCAAATCGTTGGTGCCGATCGAAAAGAACTTGGCATGGCGGGCGATCCAGCACGGCGGACAACGCCGCCGCCGGCACTTCAATCATCGCGCCGATTTCCGGCGTGCCGGTTTTGGCTGCCTTCGCGCTTCAACTCCGCCTCGGCCGATTCGATCAATTGCTGCGCCTGGCGGAATTCCTGGAGGCTGGAAATCATCGGCAACATGATCTGGACCTGGCCGTGCGGCGCTCGCGCGCAACAGCGCGCGCACCTGGGCGCGGAACAGTTCCGGCTCCCTGAGGCACAGGCGGATCGCGCGCAAGCCCAGCGCGGGGTTGTTCGGTGTCGGGCCCTGAGACGCGGCCGCTGTCCACCTGCTTGTCGGCGCCCAGATCCAGCGTGCGGATGGTGATGCGGCCCTTGACCGCGCGCACGACGCGCGCGTACGCCTCGTACTGCTCGTCTTCGGTCGGCAGGCCCTTGCGATTCATGTAAAGGAATTCGGTGCGGTAACAGGCCCACGCCTTCGGCGCCGACCTTGGCTCGGCTTCGCGCGCGTCTTCGGGCAGCTCGATGTTGGCGAGCAGCGTGATCTTCACGCCGTCGCGCGAGACCGCCAGCTTGTCCTTGAGCTTGGACAGCTCGCGCCGTCCCTGGGCCTGGCGTTCCTGCTTGCTCACGGAAAAACGTCAGCGCTTTTTCGTCGGGGTCGGCGAGCACTGGCCGAGCTCGCCATCCACGATCAGCGTTTCGCCCTTCGCGCAACAGCCTGCGCGCGTTGTGCAGGCCGACGACGGCGGGGATGCCGAGGCTGCGCGCAAGGATCGCGGTGTGCGACAGCGGGCCACCGTACTCGGTGACGAAGGCGACCACCGACTGCTGCGACAGCAGGATGATGTCGGCCGGCGTGATGTCGTCCGACAATCACCACGGTGGGCTCGCCGCCGGCATCGAACTTCTGGTCTGCTGATTGGTTCGTTCTTCAGCAGGCACGCGCAGGATGCGGCCGCAGACGTGCTCGACATCGTCCTTGCGCGTGCGCAGGTAGGCGTCCTCCATCTTGTCGAACACCGCGATCAGCGCCTCGCGCGAGCGCTTCAGGGCGGCCTCGGCGTTGATGCCGTGCTTGCGGATGTGGCTGACCGTGGCCTCGGTGATCGAGCGGTCGTCGAGCATCAGCAGGTGCGTGTCGATGAACGCGGCGATCTCGCCGGGCGTGCCGGCGGGAATCTGCGCGCGCACGTCGCGCAGCTGCTCGCTTGGCGCGACGCTGGGCGTCGTGGAAGCGCGCGATTTCGGCGTCGACTTCGCGTGTCGTGATGCGTGTATTCCGGCACCTCGAGGTCGCCGCCGTGCATCCGCTGCACACGGCCGATGGCGATGCCGCGCGAGACGCCGATGCCGGAAAGCCAGACGGCTCATGCCTCTTCTCCGAAGCGGTCTGCCACCAGTTGCGCCAGAGCATCGAGCGCCTGCGCGGCGTCTTCGCCTTCCGCGATCAGGGTGAGTGTCGAGCCCTTGGCCGCGGCCAGCATCATCACGCCCATGATGCTCTTGCCGCTGACCTCGCGGCTGTCCTTGCGCACGGGATGTCGCCTTGAATTGCGAGGCCGGTCGTGCACCAGCTTGGCGGCCGCGCGCGCGTGCAGGCCGAGGTGGTTGACGAGCGTCACGGTGTTTTCCATTTCAGTGGCCGCAGAAAAGAATGCCGCGCTGGCCGCCTTCGATCGCGCTCTGGGCCATTTCTTCCAGCGACTGTTTCGGGTAATTGAAGATGCGCACCAGCATCGGCAGGTTGACGCCGGCCAGCACGCGCGTCTTGCCCGGATCGTACAGCTGGGTGGCGATGTTGCTGGGCGTGGAGCCAAAAGCATCGGTCAGGAGCAGCACGCCCGCGCCCTGGTTGAGCCGCTCGATCACGCGCCGGCCCTGGCGCAGCAGCACGTCGGGATCGGCCACCCGGCGGATCTCCAGAACGTCGGCGGGCAGCGGCAGCGGGCCGATCATGTTGCCCAGCGTTTCCAGCAGGTAGTGGCCCAGACGCCCATGCGTCACCAGCAGAACTCCGACGCTCACGACAACTCCTGATGTTTGACGATTACCGGATCAAAGCGGCCGCGTAGCGACGCGGCCAGCTTCTCGACGATATACACCGAGCGGTGGCGCCCGCCGGTGCAGCCGATGGCGATCGTGACATAGGCACGATCCTGTTCGCGATAGTGTGGCAGCCATTCACCGAGAAAACCGTTGATGTCGCGCACCATCTGGCGGACTTTCGGCTGGCGCTCCAGGTATTCGGCGACGCGAGGGTTGCGGCCGTCGTGCTCGCGCAGCGTGTTTTCCCAGTGCGGGTTGGGCAGGCAGCGCACGTCAAAAACGAAATCCGCGCCGTCCGGCAGGCCGTTCTTGAAGCCGAAGGATTGCAGCACCACCGCCAGCTGACCGGCCGCGGCCTCGGGCAGGCGTGCGCGAATCTCCTCGCGCAACTCGTGCAGGTTCAGGTGCGAAGTGTCGAGCGTGACGTCGGCCAGATCGGCAATCGGCTTGAGCAGTGTGTGTTCGTGCGCGATGGCGTCGGCCAGCGTCAGGTTGTCGCCGGTCACCGGGTGTAACCGGCGGGTCTCGCTATAGCGTCGCAGGATGATTTCGTCGTCTGCGGTGAGGAAAACGACCTGGGTTTGCGCGCCGCTGTTGCGCAGTTTCTGCAGGTATTTGGGAAACTTGCGAATCTCCCTGGCGCTTTCACGCGCATCGATGCCGATCGCCAGACGCGCGTAGCGCTCATTTTTCAGCGCGCGCATCACCAGCGGCCCGATCAGCGACAGCGGCAGGTTGTCGATGCAGTAATAGCCGAGGTCTTCGTACTGCTTTAAGGGCGACCGTTTTGCCCGCGCCCGACAGGCCGCTGACGATGACCAGTTTCATCGGCGGCGGCTCCCTGCACGGCGTCCATGCCGGGTCGCCGCACTCGGACGTCCTGTCCATCGTAATTGCAGGCAGGCGGTTTCGGTGTACACCGCCAAATTATGCCCCAGCGAAGTCGGCAGGCTCAGACACGGCAGCACGACGCCCTGCAGGCGCAGGGGCCGGTAGTTGCCGCGCAGGCGATCGAACGCGATGACGCCCGGTTTGAGCTTGAGCACCAGATGAATTTGCGATTGCATGCGCACGAATCGGGCGCCGTACAGTCGCCGCAGATCGAGGATGCCCAGACCGCGCACTTCGAGAAGGCCGCGCAAGGCGCGCGGGCACTGACCGGTCAGCCTGTTGTTGGCGGCCCGCAGCTCCACCGCGTCGTCGGCCACCAGCTGATGTCCGCGCGAAACCAGTTCCAGAGCCAGCGCGCTCTTGCCGCTGCCGGCGGCGCCGAGAATCAGGACGCCGGGGCCGTGGACTCGCACCAGCACCGCGTGCTGCGTGGGCGTGAGGCTGGGGCTCAGGCGATGACCAGGTCGTACAACGCAGATGCGGAGGTCGCGCTGCGGGCGTTCTTGCAGAAAGCATCGTCGGAGAATTTCTCAGCGATTGCGGCCAGGTGCTTGAGGTGCTCTTCGGTGGCGGCGGCCGGGACGATCAGGCCGAACATCAGGTCCACCGGCTGGCCATCATGGGCGTCGTAATCGACCGGATGCTTGAGCCGCAAGAAGGCGCCGACGCTGCTCTTGACGCCGGCGAGGCGTCCGTGCGGAATCGCCACGCCGTGGCCCAAACCCGTGCTGCCGAGTTTTTCGCGCGCGGCAAGGCCGTTGAGGATGTCGGCTTCGGCGATGCCGGCGCCTTGCGCCAGCAGCTTGGAGAGTTCCTCGAGCGCTTTTTTCTTGCTGGTTGCGGACAGGCCGGCGACGACATGGCTGGCGGTAAGAATGGACGAAAGTTTCATGGGTGTTCCAGGACTGCCCGGCCTTGCGGCCGGGCTGCGGATGAGTGAACCGTGATTTTACAGGGTTAGCTCATTGGGCCGCGTGGTGCTGGTTTTCGCGCGCGTGGTGGTCGCGGATTTTTTCCTTGAACTTGCGCGTCTGGCTGTCGAGTTTGTCGACGAGCAGGTCAATGGCCGTGTACATGTCGCCTTCGACGGCCTCGGCGTGCAGGTCGGCGCCGCGGGTGTGCAGCGTGGCTTCGGCCTTGTGTTGCAGTTTTTCCACCGACAGGATCACGCTGGCGTTGAGGATGTGGTCGAAGTGCCGTTCGAGCCGCTTGAACTTGGACTGCACGTAATCGCGCAGTGCGGCCGTGACGTCGACGTGGTGACCGGAGATGCTGAGATTCATACGTGTTCTCCTCGGGGTGGGGTCTTGCGACCGTGGTAAAGCGCAATAAGTTCAGGTGGGGCGGCGTTCGTGCGAAGGCGCAATGCCCATCGCCTCCCGGTACTTGGCGACGGTGCGGCGCGCGACCCGGATTCCATCCTTGAGCAGGTGGTCGGCGAGCGCGCTGTCGGACAGCGGTTGCGCGGGGGCTTCCGCACCGACCAGCCGCTTGATCATGGCCTGGATCGCGGTTGCCGAGCAGATGCCGCCGCTCAGCGTCTGCACGTGGCTGGAGAAGAAATACTTGAGTTCGTAGAGTCCGCGTGGGGTGAGCATGTATTTATTCGCTGTCGCCCTCGAGACCGTCGATTCATGAACGCCGAGTTTCTCCGAGATGTCGCGGAGCACCAGCGGCCGCATTGCTTCGTCCCCATATTCCAGAAAAGCGCGCTGTTCTTCAACGATGGTCTGACCCACCCGCAGCAGCGTATCATTGCGGGATTCGACGGCACTGATGAAGTAGCGCGCTTCCACCAGGTGCTGCTTCATTGTCAGCTGATCGCGCGAGCTGTCGGCGCGCTTGACCATGCCAAGATAATGCGGATTGATGCGCACCTTGGGCGTGACTTCCGGGTTCAGCGCGACCTTCCAGCGCCCCTGATGCTTGCGCACGACAATGTCGGGCGCCAGGTAGCCGCCCTCGTGCGCCTGATAGGGCCGCCCCGGATGCGGCTGCAGCGACTGAATCAGCGCCAGCGCCGCTTCGGCGTCCTCCAGAGTGCTCGCCAGCGCCTGCCGGATCACACCCGCGTCGCGCTGCGCCAGCAGCGGCAGGTGATCCCGGATCACGCGCAGTGCCAGCGTGCGCTGGGTTGACGCGGGCAGCTGGCGCAACTGCAATTCCAGGCATTCGGCAAGATTCCGCGCCCCGACGCCCGGCGGATCGAAGTCCTGCACCACGCGCAACACGCGTTCCATCTGCTCGCGGACGAGACCCATGGCGCCCTCAAAATGGGCACAAGCGTCGTCCCAGTTTTCGAGATAGCCGTCCTCATTGATGCTGTCGATCAGGTGCGAGGCCACTTCACGCTGCCATTCGCCGAGCGGCGCCAGCCGCGCCTGCCAGGCGAGGTGGTCCTGCAACGAGGTGCCGCTGTGCAGGTTCGCCTGGCGCAGGTCGTGAAGCTCCTCGTCGCTGCTGTTGTTGCTGGTCGCGGCCGAAGTCTTGTCGGCCGTGTCGTAGGTGTCCGACCACTCGGCGTCGACCGGCATTTCTTCCGGTATCTCGGTGGCGCGCAAATCCGTTTCGCTGTCGGCGGCCGAGAACACGTCTTCGGTTGAATCTTCAGCGGCGTCAACGGTCGGCGTATCGCTGGCGGGTTCGGTGGCGGGTTCCGGTTCTGTTTCTTCGAGTTCGAGCATCACGTTGGAATCCAGCGCCTGCTGGATTTCCGCCTGCAGATCAAGGCTCGACAGCTGCAGCAGGCGGATCGCCTGCTGCAGGGCCGGGGTCATGGTCAGGCCGACCCCCATCTTCAGCCCTAAAGATTGCTTCACTGCCTTTGAAAGCCTGCGTGGCTATTGGACGATTAGTGTACGCCGGTATGAAAATTGCATGTTAATTACGAAGGCTGTTTTTTTGTGGCACCCGCTTGTGGTGTTTTTGGAGTGCTGTGAGCCCGCCTACTAAAAACAGTGGTACTAAAAGTGTACCGATGATTTTTTCGAATCCGGTGTTTTGAGGCCAAAAAACGCCTCAAGCGGGTGGTTGTTACGGCATCCTGCCTCTCGCGGTACTACCCTCATCTATGGCGGTTGGAATCCCGATGCGCGCTGCGCCCGCCCGGAATCGGTCCATAAATCGGCGTCAACAAACTGCGCCGATTTATAGCCGAAAATCCTCGCCCAGATAGACCCGCCGCACGGTTTCGTCGGCCTCGATTTTCTCGGGCGTGCCTTCGGCGATCACCTCGCCCTCGTTGAGGATGTAGGCGCGCGCGCAGATGCGCAGCATCTCGCGCACATTGTGGTCGGTGACCAGCACGCCGATGCCGCGGTTGCGCAGGTGCTCGATGATGCTGTGGATGTCCTTGACCGCGATCGGGTCGACGCCGGCGAAGGGCTCGTCGAGCAGGATGAAGCGCGGATTGGCCGCCAGCGCGCGTGCGATCTCGACGCGGCGGCGCTCGCCGCCGGACAGCGACAGGCCGAGGCCGTCGCGGATGTGGCCGATGTGCAGCTCGTGCGAGCAGCCGCTCGAGCTCGCGCTGTGCGGCCGGCCTCGGTCGAGGTCCTCGCGCAATCTCGAGGATCGCGAGGATGTTGTCGGCCACCGACAGCTTGCGAAACACGCTGGCTTCCTGCGGCAGGTAGCCGACGCCCAGGCGCGCGCGTGCGTGCATCGGCATGCGCGTGATGTCCTGGCCGTCGAGCTCGATGCGCGCCGCGGTCGGCGGCGACCAGCCCGACCATCATGTAGAACGACGTGGTCTTGCCGGCGCCGTTGGGGCCGAGCAGGCCGACGATTTCGCCGGCGTCGACGTGCAGCGATACGTCGCGCACCACGGTGCGCTTCTTGTAGCGCTTGCACAGCCCGTTGGCGGACAGCCGCGAGGTCATGGGGACTCCGGGGTCTTGCCGCCGGCTGCGGCGTCTGCCATCCCTGCTGGCCGGTTGCGGCAACGGGGCGATCACCGACCCGGGCAGTTCCATGCGCACGCGGCCGGCGCCGGCTTTGGCGGCCGCGCGGATCCGGCGGCCGTTGAGGTCGTACTTGATGTTGTCGCCGCTCAGCGATTCGGCCCCGCGCAGCAGTTGCGCGTCGCCGCTCAGTTCCACGACGCCGGCTTTTGAATCCAGGAACAGGGTGTTGGATTGCGCGGTGACTTCCGGCGACGAGCTCTGGGCGGCGTGGGTCATCCGTGCCGGCTCACCCAGCACCTGCGCCTGATACTGGCCCGCCAACATCTGGCGCACCTCGACCCGGCTGCCATTCAGGCTCAAGCTCCCCGAAACCAGCTGTACCCCGCCTTCGTACACCATCACGCCGTCATTGCGCCATTCGGCGCGATCCGCCGACAGGGTCATGGGTTTTTGCGCCTGTTCGCCGAGAAACTTCTGCACCAGGTCGGCCGCGCCGGCCGGCGCCGCGAGGATCATCAGGAACAGCAGAAAATTACTTTGGCGCATAGCGGGCCTGCACCTTGCCGCGCAATTCAATGCGCTTGGCACCGAAATCGGTGCGCAATCCCTGCGCCTGGGCCTGGCGCCGCGGCGCTTCGACCTTCACGCCCGCATCGGTGGAAATTTCACGCCGTGCGGAGTCCACCCACAGGTGTCCGGCGGACAATTGCACGGTGTCGCCGTTTGCCATCCGCCCTTGGCCGGCGACCGGGCCATCGAGCCGCAGGCGCTTCTGGCGCGGCGGCAGGTATCCCGAAGGCGCATTGAAACGCCACGGCGAATCGAGTCCGCCGAGCGCGTCGAGGCTCAATGTCTGCAACTTGGCAGAAGTGTCGTCGTAGAAATCGATCTGCGCCGCCTGCGCGCGGAATTGCGGCTTGCCCTTGCTGTCATAGCGCAGCCAGTTGACGCCGGTCAGCGCATAGCGCGGCACCGAGGCCGGCCGCGAAGCGATGGTTTCTGCTGCCGGTGATTCAGGCTGGCGCGCGAGCCACAGGCCCAGGGCGACGATCAGTCCCAGCGGAATCAGCCAAACGGCCTGTCGCTTCATGACTGGCTGGCCAGGATCAGGTCAGCCGCCTCGCGAATCGCACCGTCGCCGCCACGATACTGGCTGACCCAATGCACTGCCGCCTTGGCCGTGGGGTGGGCGTCGGCCACCGTGAGTGCCAGGCCCACGCAGGCAAACAACGGCAGGTCCGGCACGTCGTCGCCCATGTGCGCGCATTGCTCGTCGACGCAGCCCGAGCGTCTTGCGCACGGCCTCGTACGCGGGCATCTTCTCTTCGGTGTTCAGATAGACATGGCGCACGCCCAGATCGGCGAGGCGTTTTTGCATCGCCACCGACGGCCGGCCGCGAGATCACGGCGACTTCGACGCCGGCTTTCATCAGCATCTTGATGCCGAAGCCGTCCTTGACGTTGACCGCCTTGAGTTCTTCGCCGTCGGGCGTCAAGTAGAGCTTGCAGTCGGTCATCACGCCGTCGATGTCGAGAAACAGGCAGCGGATCTTCTTGCGCGCGCTGGCGAAGCGCCGCGGCGCCGAGCTTCTGCGATTTCAAACGACCCCCGCGCGCATCAGGTCGTGCATGTGGATCACCCCCGCGAGTTTTCCTTTGGCGTCGGTGACCAGCAGCGCGGTGATCTTGTGTTTTTCCATCACCTGCACCGCCTCGGCGGCGAGCTGGTCGGCGCGCAGCGGTCTTGCCGCCGCGAGTCATGACGTCGCGGATTCTGGCCTTGCGCACATCCACGCCCTGATCGAGCGTACGGCGCAGGTCGCCGTCGGTGTAGACGCCGAGCACTTTGTCGTTGGCGTCGACGATCGCGGTCATGCCAAGGCCCTTGCGCGTCATCTCCAGCAACGCCTGCATCAGGGGCGTCGGCGCGGAGACTTTGGGGATCCGGTGGCCCAGGTGCATGAGGTCGCCGACTCTTCAGCAGCAGGCGCTTGCCCAGTGTGCCGCCCGGGTGGGTCAGCGCGAAATCTTCTCGGCGAAAAGCCGCGCGCTTCGAGCAGGGCCACCGCCAGCGCATCGCCCATCGCCAGCGTCGCGGTGGTGCTCGCGGTCGGTGCGAGATTGAGCGGACAGGCTTCGAGCGGCACCGAAACATCCAGATGAACATCGGCGGCCTTGGCCAGCGTCGAGCCGGGCTTGCCCGTCAGTGACACCAGCGGCACGCCCATGCGCTTGATCAGCGGCAGGATCGTCAGTACCTCGGGCGTTTCGCCGGAATTCGATAGCGCGATCACCGCGTCGCCGCGCGTGACCATGCCGAGGTCGCCGTGCGAAGCCTCGCCCGGGTGCACGAAAAACGCCGGCGTGCCGGTCGAGGCCAGGGTGGCCGCGATCTTGCCGCCGACATGTCCGCTCTTGCCCATGCCGATGACGATGACGCGGCCTGCGCACTTGAGCAGCAATTCGCAGGCGCGCGCAAAGTCGGCATTGACGCGGGGCAGCAGCGCACTGAGCGCATCGCGCTCGATTTCGAGCGTGCGGCGGCCAGAGGCCAGCAGGGATTTTTGATTCACCGACGTATTGTAAGGGTGTGGGCGAAAAAACCATCGGTGCCGTCGCGGTGCGGCAGCAGTTGCAGGGGCTGCGGAGCGGCGGCGAAACCGGGATGCTTTTTCAAAAATCGCTCGATCACTTCCTCGTTTTCTTCCCGCAGCAGGCTGCAGGTGGCGTAGATCAGCCGGCCGTTCTTGTTCAGCAAGCGGCTGGCGCCTTCGAGAATGGTGACTTGCAGCGCGGTGAGCGCGGCAAGGTCGGGGGCCTGCAAGCGGCGTTCCGGATTGCGCCGCAGCGTGCCGCTGCCGGTACACGGTGCATCTACCAGGACGGCGTCGGCTTTTTCGTGCAACCGTTTGAGTGCCGGGTCGTGGGCGTCGCGCAGCGTCAGCAGGTCGGCGATCGGCGCGCCTGCACGGAGTGCGCGCAACCGCAGCTTTTCGAGACTGGTGCGGCGCGTGTCGCAGGCGTAGAGCGCGCCTCGATTCTGCATCTGCGCCGCCAGCGCCAGCGTTTTGCCGCCACCGCCGGCGCAGAAATCCACCACGGTTTCGCCGGGTTTGGCGTCCACATGCAAGGCGAGCAACTGGCTGCCTTCGTCCTGTGGCTCGATCCAGCCCTCGCGAAATGCGGCGGTGGCTTGCAACGCCCCGCGTTTGAGTAATCTCACGCCCACGGGCGAGCGGGGCGTTGGGGCCGCAGGAATCTGTGCCTGCGCGAGCGCGGCAATCACCTGCTCGCGCGTGGCCTTGAGTGTATTCACGCGCAAATCAACCGTGCCGGGTTGATTCAGGGCCAACGCCAGGGGTGCGGTTTGAGCCTCGCCGTGCTGGCGCACGAGCGAGTCGTAGAGCCAATCCGGCAGATTGAGCTTGACGTGGACGGGGAGGGAGTCCCCCGGCGGCTCCTCGCTGAGCAGTGCTTCAATCAGCTCCGGCGCCGCATTGCCGCCTTGAGACCTCAGCACGAAGATATTGCGCAGCACGCCGTAAACCATCGTGCTGACGGCGGCGCGGTCCTTGCCCCCCATCTGCTTTTTGCTGCGAAACAGGTCCTGCAAGATCGCATCCGCCGGGCGTTTGAGCGCAAAAATCTCGGTCAGCGCATCGGCGGCAAACTGTTTGTGTATTGGTCGGTGGGTCTTCAATTAGAATTCGCCGCTGAATGAATGCAGCGATAGAAATTACAGGCGTCCGCAAATCCTACGGCAAAACCCTGGCGCTGGACGGCGTGGATTTTTCCATTCGCCGCGGCGAGTTCTTCGGCCTGCTCGGGCCCAATGGCGCCGGCAAATCCACGCTGATCAATCTCATCGCCGGCCTGATCCGGCTGGACGCGGGCGGGATCACCGTGCTCGGCCACGACACGGTGCGCGACTGGCGCTCGGCGCGCAAGAACATCGGCGTGGTGCCGCAGGAGCTGGTGTTCGACCCGTTCTTCAAGGTCGCCGAAATGCTGCGCATCCAGGCCGGCTACTACGGCTGCGGCAAGGCGTCCTGGCCGTGGATCGACCACCTGCTCGAGCAGCTCGAACTGGCCGACAAGCGCAAAGCGATGATGCGCACCCTGTCGGGCGGCATGAAGCGCCGCGTGCTGATCGCGCAGGCGCTGGTGCACAAGCCGCCGGTGGTGATCCTCGACGAGCCGACCGCGGGCGTGGACGTGGAGCTGCGCCGCACGCTGTGGAGCTTCATGCGCGAACTGCATGCCGGCGGCACGACCGTGGTGCTGACGACGCACTATCTGGAAGAGGCGCAGGACCTGTGCGAGCGCATCGCGATTCTCGATCACGGCGAGCTGCAGGCCCTGGAGACGACGCGCGACCTGATCGCACGCCATCCGTTTCGCTTCCTGAGCCTGCGGCTGGGTTCCGGGGCCTGCCTTCTAGCGCTGCAGGCGCTGCAGGTCAGCGAAAAGAACGGCGCTGGTGGAACTGAAGCTGCCCACGCACACCCACCCGATTGGCGCCGTCCTCGAAGCCTTGCGCGCCGCGGGCGTGTGCCGTCGAAGACATCCAGACGCGTGAGCCGACGCTGGAAGACATCTTTGTGGAGCTGACCCGTGATTCGCACAACACAGGCTCGGGTTTCTTCACCCTGCTGAAGAAAGAAGTCATGCGCTTCTGGGCCGTGCTGGGCCAGACCGTCACCGCGCCGGTGATCACCGCGCTGCTGTACCTGCTGGTGTTCGCGCAGGCGATGCAGGGCCGCGCCGCGGTCTACGACGGCGTCAGCTACACCGAATTCCTGGTGCCGGGCCTGGTGATGATGACCATCATCCAGAACGCGTTCGCCAACACCAGCTCCTCGCTGATCCAGTCCAAGGTCATGGGCAACCTCGTGTTCCTGCTGATGGCGCCGCTCGGGCGCGTTCGAATGGTTTGCCGCCTACGTTCTGCGCGGCCCTGGTGCGCGCGCCATCGTGGCGGTCGCCATGCTGGCGGTGACGCTGCCGTTCGTGCCCTTGCCGCTGCATGCGCCATCGGCGCGCTGCTGGCGATGTTCCTGCTGGCCGGCGGCAGCCTCGCGGTCTTCGGGCTGATCGCCGGCATTGTCGCGCAGAAATTCGACCACCTGGCCGCGTTCACCAATTTCTTCATCACGCCGCTGTCGTTCCTGTCCGGCGTGTTCTACTCGGTGCACTCGCTGCCGGAGTTCTGGTTCGAGGCTTCGCACCTGAACCCGTTCTTCTACATGATCGACGGCTTCCGCTACGGCTTCTTCGGCGTGGCCGACGCGCCGATCGGCATCAGCCTGCTGTGGTGTCGGCGGTTTCTTCGTGGCGGCATCCAGCGTCTGCCTGTGGATGCTGGTGACCGGCTACCGGATGCGGAATTGACCTGCACCCGCTGGGTGGATTTTTTCACCCTTTGACGGCTTTTCCGATTAAAACGGTGGTACTAAATCCGTACCATTGTTTTTTCTAAATGCGGCTATAACCGCCTTCGCAGGCGTTAAGCGGGTGGTGTCCCGATGCGCGCTGCGCGCGCCCGGGATCGGTCCACAAACCGGCGCCAACTGCTTGCGCCAATTTGAGGCCGACGGGTAGGCGATAATTGAGCCATGAACGCAATTGAAATCCGCACCTTGATCGAAGCGGGCCTGCCCGAATCACTCGTGACCGTAAAAGGTGACGACGGCCAGCACTTCGAGGCGGAAGTCATTTGCGCCGCATTCGAAGGCAAATCCATGATCGCGCAGCACCGCATGGTCTACGCCACGCTGGGCCCACGCATGGGCAAGGAAATCCACGCGCTGCAACTGCGAACCCGCGTGCGCTGATGGACAAGTTCCTGATTGAGGGCGGCGCACCGCTCAAGGGCGAAGTCAGCGCTTCGGGCGCCAAGAATGCCGCGTTGCCGATTCTTTGCGCCTCGCTGCTGTCCGACGAGCCGCTGGTTCTGCACAACGTGCCGCATCTGCAGGACGTGAGCACCACGCTCAAGCTGCTCACGCAGATGGGGGTCGAGGTCAGCGCGTCTGAAAAGAACAGCGTCACGGTGAACGCGCAGGGCATCCAGACCTGCGTCGCTCCCTACGACCTGGTGAAAACCATGCGCGCCTCGATTCTGGTGCTCGGACCGCTGCTGGCGGCACGGGGCCAGGCACATGTATCGCTGCCTGGCGGCTGCGCCATCGGCGCACGTCCGGTGAACCTTCACCTGATGGGGCTGGAGGCGATGGGAGCGGAAATCAAGGTCGAAGGCGGTTTCATCCAGGCCAAGGCCGCGAAACTCAAAGGTGCGCGGATCGTGTTTGACACCGTCACCGTCACCGGCACCGAAAACCTGATGATGGCGGCGGTGCTGGCCGAGGGCGATTCCATGCTCGAAAACGCCGCGCGCGAACCGGAAGTCGTGGACCTGGCGCGATGCCTGAATGCGATGGGCGCGAAAATCAGCGGTGCCGGCACCACGACGATCCGCGTGCAGGGCGTAAGAAAACTGCACGCCGCCGAGCACACCGTGCTGCCGGACCGCATCGAGACCGGCACATTTCTGGTGGCGGGCGCGGTGTCGCGCGGCGCGGTGCGCGTGAACAAAACCGATCCCGCGCTGCTCGACGCCGTGCTGGTCAAGCTGCAACAGGCCGGCGCCAAAGTGCGCACCGGCAGCGATTTCATCGAAGTCGACATGCAGGGCAGGCGCCCGCGCGCCGTCAGCATCCACACCATGCCGCACCCCGGATTTCCCACCGACATGCAGGCGCAACTCATGGCGCTGGACTGCGTGGCCGACGGTACCGGCGTGATTACCGAAACGATTTTCGAGAACCGCTTCATGCACGCGCAGGAGCTGTTGCGCCTGGGTGCCGACATCCGCATCGAGGGCCACACCGCGGTCGTTGTCGGCCGCGAGAAACTGCGCGGTGCGCCGGTGATGGCCACCGACCTGCGCGCCTCCGCCGCGCTGGTGATTGCCGCACTGGTGGCCGAAGGCCAGACCAAGATCGACCGCGTCTATCACATTGATCGTGGCTACGAGGACATTGTCGGAAAATTCGGCGCGCTGGGCGCCCGAATTCAGCGCGTTGCGCGCTGAGTCGCGCCGTCAGCCAGCGTCCTCACTTCAATGGTTGAATCGCTGCCATTGATGCTGGGGGTAATCACGGGGCTCGTGCTGGGTTTGACGGGTGCGGGCGGCTCGGTTCTGAGCGTACCCCTGTTGATGATCGGCATGGGCTGGAATCTGCCGCAGGCTGCGCCCGTGGCGTTGCTCGCGGTATTCGTGGCCACGGTATTTGGCACCGTGGTCGCCTGGGATGTGGCGTTTGTGCGCTATCGGGCTGCGCTGCTCATGGGACTCGCTAGCCTGCTGACTGTGCCCCTGGGGCTGTTCGCCGCCAGGCAATTGCCGCTGGAGATGCTGACGGCGCTGTTTGTGGGCGTCATGCTCTGGATCGCCGCCCGGCTTTGGTTTCAGGCCCAGCGACATCCGGAAGAAACGCCGATCGTCCGAGCCAACGTATCGGGGGAAGGGTTGCCCGCACGCGGACCCATCTGCCGGCTGAATGAACGAGGTCGCATCATCTGGAACGCGGCCAGTCTGGGGGTGATCGGCTTGATCGGGGCGGGCGCCGGCTTTGTGTCCGGGCTGTTCGGCATTGGCGGCGGTTTCGTGATTGTTCCCGCGCTGCGTGCTGTGACTCCGCTCTCGATTCATTCCGCCATAGCGACATCGCTGATGGCTATCGCGCTGATTTCGGGCGGTGCGTTTGCACTCGCAGAATTTTCAGGACGATCCGCCGACCTGACAATCGCGTTGCCCTTTGCGGGTGGCGCGCTCGCCGGCATGCTGGGAGGTCGGCGACTGGCACCCCGTATCGCGGGCCCGCGCCTTCAACAAGGTTTTGCGGTCCTGATGTTCGGCGTGGCCCTGAGCATGGGGATCCGTGTGCTGATGTCCGGCCAGGTTATTTGATCGGCGGATCGCCCCGCGTCTCGGCATTTGCGAGAATGCCGAGATGTCCGCTCTTACACTTGCCCTGTCCAAGGGGCGCATTCTCGAAGACAGCGCTCCGTTGCTGGCCCGGCTTGGCCTGGCACCCGCCGCGGGTCTCGACGACCGGCTGTTGCGCCTGCCGTCGCGCGACCGCCACGTGCAGCTGCTGATCATCCGTCCCGCCGACGTGCCGACCTATGTCGAGCATGGCGCGGCGGATCTCGGCATTGTCGGCAAGGACGTGCTGATGGAACACGGCTCGGATTCGCTCTATGAACCGCTCGACCTCGGTCTGGCCCAATGCCGGCTGTCCGTCGCTGCACCCAAGAATCGCAAACCCTTGCCGCCGTTTCAACGCCCGCGCGTGGCCACCAAGTATCCGGAGATCACGCGCCGGTATTTTGCCGCGAAGGATCAACAGGTCGAGATCATCAAGCTCTACGGCTCGATGGAGCTGGCGCCGCTGGTGGGGCTGGCCGACTACATCGTGGACTTGATCAACACCGGCAGTACCTTGCGCGCCAACGGCCTGGTCGAGGTCGAAAAGATCGCCGACATCAGCGCGCGCCTGGTGGTCAACAAGGCGGCGATGAAGATGAAACACGCCGCCATCCGCGGCTGGCTGGACCGTTTCCGCGCTGTGCTTGGCGATGCTTGAAATTACCCGGCTTGACTCAAGCGACGGTGGCTTCGAAGTGGCGTTTGCGCGCCTGCTTGATCTCGCCCCGCAGGGCAATACGGAAGTCGCGGCCAGTGTGGCCCGAATCGTCGGGGACGTGCGCATGCGCGGCGACGCCGCGTTGCTTGATTACACCGCACGCTTCGACCGCAATCTTGCTGCCAGCGCCAGCGCGCTGGAAATTCCAAAACCCAAACTCAAGGCGGCCTGGAACGAACAGCCTGCGGCGCTACAAGCCGCGCTGAAAACGGCCGCCTCCCGCATCCGTTCCTACGCCCAAAAGCAGAAACTCGCGGGCTTCGAATTCAAGGACAGCTACGGCAATAAACTCGGCCAGCGCGTCACGCCGTTGGACCGTGTGGGCGTCTATGTCCCTGGCGGCAAGGCGGCGTATCCGTCCTCGGTGCTGATGAATGCGATTCCGGCAAAAGTCGCCGGCGTCGGCGAAATCATCATGTGCGTGCCCACGCCCGACGGTGAGCTGAATCTAGTCGTGCTCGCGGCTGCGCATCTGGCGGGCGTGGACCGCGTTTTTTGCGTCGGCGGCGCGCAAGCAGTTGCCGCGATGGCGTATGGCACCGCGACGATTCCGGCCGTGGACAAGATCGTCGGCCCCGGCAACGCCTATGTCGCGGCTGCCAAGCAGCTGGTATTCGGGCGTGTCGGCATTGATTCCATCGCCGGACCCTCCGAGATCGTGGTCATCTGTGACGGCAAAACCAGCGCCGATTGGGTGGCGATGGATTTGTTCAGCCAGGCCGAACACGACGAGGACGCGCAATCCATCCTGTTCTCGCCCGACCGAAAGTTTCTCGAT
Organism: uncultured Gammaproteobacteria bacterium; assembly: GCA_963807375.1. Taxonomy (GTDB): domain Bacteria; phylum Pseudomonadota; class Gammaproteobacteria; order Nevskiales; family Nevskiaceae; genus JACPFV01. The sequence goes on along the minus strand of CAWEBP010000002.1, from coordinate 273,485 downwards.
GCCGTAGGCGAGGCGATGAACCGGCGTGTGCGCGGCCTGTCGCGCGCAAAAATCATTGCCGCTTCTCTTGCCGCACGTGGCGCGCTGATCGCCGTGCGCTCCTTGGGCGAAGCGGTGCAACTGTCCAACCGGATCGCTCCGGAACACTTGGAATTGTCGGTGAAAAATCCGCGTCCCCTGCTCAAGCAGGTGCGACACGCGGGTGCGATATTTCTTGGGCGCTACACGCCCGAAGCGCTGGGCGATTACTGCGCGGGGCCCAACCATGTGCTGCCGACCTCGCGCGCCGCGCGTTATGCAAGCCCACTGGGCGTGTACGAGTTTCAAAAACGCACCAGCCTGATTGAGTGCTCGCCAAAAGGCGCAAAAAAACTTTCTTCAATTGCCGCGACGCTGGCTGATGCCGAGGGATTGTCGGCGCACGCAGCCAGTGCCCGGGATCGCGGTTAAGCGATTACTCGCTCCACAACGGGTCAATCAACTCGCGCAGTTTCCAGTAACCCTCCACCAATCGGGGGCCCGGCCTGCCGAGATAGGCTTCGGTGATAGGGTAAATGCGCTGTTGTTTCACGGCCGGAATCTCGGCCCAGCCGGGGCGGCGGACGATGACGTCAGCGCGATATTTTTCCTCTTTCACGCCGCACCAGCTCATGACAATGAGGTCCGGCGCCAGTGAGCGCGCCTGAGTGTCGTGGACTTCCACGCTTTTGCCGTCGCGCTGGCCGGTGACGTTGTCGCCCCCGGCGAGTTCGATCAGGTCCGTGACCCAGGATTCGCGCGCGGGAGCAATCACCGGCTTGGGCCACCACTCGACGAGGATTTTCGGCCGTTTAGGGGGCGAAACCGGTGGCATGTCTTCGCGCATGGCTTTTACCAGCGCGTTGCCGCGCGCGGCAATTCCCAGCGCGCCGGCGATGGTGTGAATGCTCTTGTAAACATCTTCAAGGCTGCGCGGGTCGATGACCAGCGTGTTGAGGCCGGCGTTCTGGAGTTTCTCGACAATGCGGTCGTGACCGGGGACCGTGAGCGAGGTCAGGACCAGGTCAGGCTTCAGTGCGACAACCTGAGCGACATCCAGTTCGAGATCACGGCCCAGTTTGGGCAGGGCCGCGACGATGTCGACAGGAAAGTCCGAGTCGCTATCGATGCCGACCAGTCGATGCGCGCTATCCAGCGCGCAGACAATTTCAGTGTTGGAACAGGTGTGAGAGACGACTCTCACGTGGCGGCGATATCGCGGACCGCTTTGGGTATGCCCTTGTGGAACGTGGTGCACAACACGCCAGCGATCAGCCCGCCGGTCAGCGGTATCTTTGGGTCGAAGCCGATGCTGTAGATCAGTTTGGTGCCGCCTTCGACCGCGTGAAACTCCATATGTCCCAGATGATTCTTGACCGGCCCGCCCTTGCTGACGACGTATTCGATCAGCGAAGGCGGCTCGTATTTGCTGATCGTTTCCTCGAACGTCAAGCCGGCCGTGCGGATTTCGCGCACGCTGCCGAGTCCGTTGGGGTCCTTGGGATCGTGGCCATCCTTGATGCGCTTGAATTTGCCGCCGAAAATGCGGCTGAGTTTCTGGTGGTCGGAGAACCAGGCAAAGACTTTTTCGCGTGGTGCGGCGAAAAATTGTTCAAACTTGACCTGTTGCTGGCGCATCGAGGCTCCCTGACATCATCCAGGGTCGATTTTGGCACAACCCGCTAGGGGCACATTCCGGCCTTGCTGGACACAAAGCAGAAAAACAGTGGTACACTTTTCGTATCACCCCGGAGCCATCATGACCCCTTCCAAGACAAAAAAGCCCGCAAGCGGGAAGCGTCCCAAGCAGCCTGTCCATTTTCTTTTTGATCTCGCCGGACGCCGCTGGACGTTGCGCGCCGTCTGGGAGTTGCGCGACGGTCCCCTGGGTTTTCGCGCCTTGCGCGATGCCTGCGGCGGCGCCTCGCCCACCGTGCTGAGCACGCGGCTGACTCAATTGCGCGAAGCCGGGCTGGTCAAGTCCGACGGCGGCGCCTATAACCTCACGGATTCGGGTAACGAACTGGCGGTGGCGCTGAACGACCTCGAGCGCGTGGCGGGCAATATTTACGGCGTCTAGTTTTAGCTGGCCGCGCAAGGCGGCCTAGCCACCTGCCAGGGTCATCCGGTCAACCAGGATCGATCCGCAGCGGATGCCGGTGCGTGTGTCCACATCACTGCCCAGATCGACAATCCCCTTGAACATCTCCGCCAGATTTCCGGCGACGGTGATTTCGTGCACCGGATGGGCGAGGGCGCCATTTTCAACCCAGAACCCCGCCGCCCCGCGCGAATAGTCGCCGGTCACCGTGTTGGCGCCGCTGCCCATCATTTCGGTCACCACGAATCCGCGGCCCATCTCGCGCAGTAATTCCTCAAAGTTTCGTTCGCCCGGCTGCACCACCAGGTTGAATACGCCGCCGGCGTTGCCCGTGGTCTGCATTTTCATCTGGCGCGCGGCATAGCTGCCCAAGACGTAGCCGCGCAACAGACCGGCGTCTACCAGTATGCGATCCGCCGTGGCTACGCCCTCGCTGTCGAACGCCGCGCTCGCCGCCGCGCGCGCTATGAACGGCCGCTGGGAAATATGCACGGCCTTTGAAAATACCGGCTGGTCCAGTTTGCCGAGCAGGAAACTCGCCTTGCGGTAAAGCGCGCCACCCGAAATCGCGGCGATGAAGTGCCCGAACAGCGAGCGCGCCATTTCCGGCGCGAACAACACCGGTGCCTGGCGCGTGGAGATTTTTCGTGAACCCAGCCGCGCCGCCGCGCGCACGCCCGCCTTGTGGCCGACCTGCGCCGCGCCTTCCAGTGCGCGCGCATCACGTGCGCTGGTCCACCAGTCGTCTCGCTGCATCTCGTCGCCGTCCACGGCAATCACCGAACAGCTCAGCGAGTGGTTGGATCCGCGGCGTTCGCCCAGAAAGCCGTGCGTGTTGGCGACCAGTTCTATGCCCTGATGCGTATGCAGACTGGCGCCTTCGGTCTGGGTGATGCGCTTGTCGGCAGCCAGACCCGCGGCCTCGCATTGGCGCGCGGTTTCAATCGCGTCCACGGGAGTGATCGCCCACGGGTGATGCAGATCAAGATCAGGAAACGCACGCGCCATCCGGTCCGCATCGGGCAGCCCCGCGCAAGGATCCTCGCCGGTGGCGCGTGCTATCACGCAGGCGGCGTGCACGGCGCTGGCGATGCCGGTGTCGCTTAGATCGGAGGTGCTGGCCGAACCGGTGTGCTGACCGAAATACACGGCCACCGACAGCCCACGGTCACGCTGGAATTCGAGCGTTTCGACTTCGCCGTTGCGCACGCCGACGCTCAATCCCATGCCGCCGTTGACATGAACCTCGGCGCTGTTCGCGCCTTCGCGCTTGGCGGCGTCCAGCGCGCGCAGGGCCCAGGCTTCGAGCGCGGCGCGTTCGGGGAGCAAAGGCGAGGGCGGATTCCGGGTCACGCGCTAGTGTCATTTTTTGGCGCCCAAAAAGAAAGGGCGGCCAAAGCCGCCTTTTCAGATAATTCCAATTAAGGTACTGCACGCGGCGGGATGTCAGGTCCGAGATCATCGTGCCGGCTGGCAGATTCCCCAGCCGCTTGCAGTAAGCTAGTGACTAAACAAGGTTCTCGAATGACCTCCGATACACTCGACGGCTCACCGGGCGCAACCAAGGGCGCCACTCACAAAGGCACTGAAACGGGCAAGAAAGCCAGCTTCCCGGATGCGCCGCCCGACAAAATTGGCAAATACGAGGTGCGCGGCGAAATCGGCCGCGGTTCCTGTGGCGTGGTGTACAAGGGCTTTGACCCCTTCGTGCAGCGCGATGTCGCGATCAAAGTGGCGCTGCACGATCCCAAACACATTTCCTCGACGATGACCAACAGCGGGCGCACCTCCTTCTTCACCGAGGCGCGCGCCGCCGGCATGCTGCAGCACCCGCACATCGTGTCGCTGTATGACGCGGCGGTCGAGGGCGCGGTCAGTTATATCGTCATGGAATACATCAACGGCGAAACACTGCTGCCGTTCTGCCGAAAAAAAGGCCCGCGCGCGCCGCTGGAACAGGTCGTGGACATCGTCTTCAAATGCGCCAAGGCGCTGGACTATTCCCACGGCAAAAAAGTGATGCACCGCGACATCAAGCCGAGCAACATCATGATCACGCATGACGGCGTGCCCAAGATCATGGATTTCTCAATCGCAGAGATCAACGCGCAGCCGGGTGGGCCCGGCGGCATTTTCGGCTCACCTCTGTACATGTCGCCCGAGCAGGTGCGCGCCGAGGCCATCGGTCCACAGGCAGACCTGTATTCGCTTGGCGCCGTGCTGTTTCACTTGTTGACCGGCGAGCCGCCCTTTGTCGGCGCCGACATTCAGGCGGTGTTCGAGCAGATCAAGAAAAATCCGGCGCCCCGGGTCGACGACAAGCGCCCCGACGTGCCCAAACCGCTGGCCGATATCGTCGAAAAGCTGCTGCTCAAGGACCCGCTGCAGCGTTACCAGAACGGGCAGGAGCTGGCGATTTCGCTGTCACGCTTTTTCGAAAATCTGCGGCTGACCGGCCAGCAGGTGTCGCGCCGCGAAACCGGCGATTCGCTGCGGCGTTTGCATTTCTTCAACGGGTTTTCAGATTCCGAGATCGACGAAATCCTCAATGCCAGCACCATTACCGGCTACCGGCCCGGCCAGACCATGATCCACGAGGGCGAGATCGATCACGCGTTCTATATCATCGCCAAGGGCAATGCCGAAGTGCGAAAGGGCAGCAAGAAACTGCACACGTTGGACAAAGGCGACTGTTTCGGCGAGATCGGGTTCCTGACCGCCGCCAAGCGCACGGCCAGCGTGGTGGCGATGACGCAGATGCTGGTGCTCAAGGTCAACGCAACATTGATGGATACCGTGTCGCCGCAATGCCAATTGCGCTTTTACAAGGTGTTTACCGAAACCCTGATTTATCGGCTGTCGATCACCAGCGCGAAACTGTCCGCCATTTCCTAGCTCGATTCCGCGTCAACGCATTCCGGGCACCCGCGTTCAGGGTGTGTCCCCGGGCCTATTCCCATTCTTATGTGTGCTAACCCACGGAATCCGGGGCCGTGCGTAGTGTCTGATAGGCACGTGCAACATCTACCCAGGAGTCCCCTTTATGAAAACCTTGAGCTTGTTATTGATCAGTTCCACTCTCGTGCTGGCCGGCTGCAATGAACCGTCGGCCTCCGACGCGCGGCTGACCCCGGCGTCACAATCGCAATCGGCCCAACCGCGGCCGGTCGTCAAGAAAGTCTGCTCGGATTGCGGCGTGATCTCAAACATCCAGCAAATCAAGACGGACGGTGAGGGCACGGGCATGGGCGCCGTCAGCGGCGCCGCGGCCGGCGGCTACGCGGGCAACCAGTTCGGCGGAGGCAAGGGCAAAATCGCCACCACGGCCGCCGGTGTTCTGGCCGGTGCTGCCGCCGGGCACTATGCCGAAAAGAAAATTCGCGCCACCACGGTGCATCGCCTGACGATCCGCATGGATGACGGCAATGTGCGCACGGTGGATATCGCGGATCTCAACGGCATGACGCTGGGCACCAAGGTCAAGGTCTCGGGCAACACGGTCTATCCTGCCTAAGTCCTGGCCGCGGCGAGTCCGCGTTATTCGATCTGTAGTTTTTTGATGCGGTAGCGCAACTGCCGGAAGCTCATTCCGAGCAGTTGCGCTGCCCGTGTCTTGTTATGGCGGGATTTTTCCAGCGCTTCGCGGATCGCCAGTTTTTCCATTTCCTCGACCCGTTCTTCCAGCGCGCCGCCGGCGGCGCTTTTTGCGGGTGCGAGGGCGCGTAATTGCAGGTCGCTACTGCGGATGCGGCTGTTTTCACACAGCGCGGCAGCTCGTTCAAGTATGTTCTCGAGTTCGCGGACGTTGCCTGGAAACGAGTACGCCATCAGCTGTTTCAGCGCTTCGGCGTCTATGGAGTCAATACCCAGACGTCCAATCAGTGCCTTGACCAGCAGGGGAATGTCCTGGGCGTGCTCGCGCAAGGGTGCGGCGCGCACCTCGATGACATTCAGGCGGTAATAGAGGTCCTGGCGGAAGGCGCCCTGTTGCACCAGCGCATTGAGGTCCTTGTGGGTGGCGGAGATCATCCGCACGTTGACCGCTATTTCGGCCTCGGCGCCGACCGGGCGCACCGCGCGCTCCTGCACCGCCCGCAGCAACTTCACCTGCATGTGCAACGGCAGGTCGGCCACTTCGTCGAGGAACAGCGTGCCGCCTTCGGCCGCCTGGAACAGCCCGGTCTTGTCGCGCAGCGCGCCGGTGAAGCTGCCTTTGAGGTGCCCGAAGAACTCGCTCTCCATCAGTTCGCCGGGAATCGCGCCGCAGTTGACCGGCACGAAGGGCGAGCCGGCGCGCGGGCCTTGCGCATGAATCAGGCGCGCCACGAGCTCCTTGCCGGTGCCGGATTCGCCGGCGATGTGCACCGGCGCCTGCTGCGCGCGAGACGCTCGATCAGGTCGCGCAGCTCGACATATCTGACGCCGATTCGCCGAGCAGCTCGTCGGCGGCGGGCGCTGCTGGTGGCCGGCGCGGACCGCAACTGCAGCGCGGTCGTCGACCAGCTTGCGCAGCATCGTCAGATCGACCGGCTTGGAGACGAAATCGAACGCGCCCGCCTTGAGGCTTTCGACCGCCGCCTGTGCGTTGCCGTAGGCGGTGATCACCGCCACCGGCAACTGCGGGTGGTGCTTCTGGATGTGGGCGACCAGCTCGATGCCGTTGCCGTCGGGCAGGCGCATGTCGGTGATGCACAGGTCGAAGGGTCTGCTCGGCCAGCGCTCGCGGGCCTCGGCGAGCGTTGGCGGCCGCCGTCGTGCGGAGGCCCATGCGCGACAGCGTGATCTCCACCAGTTCGCGGATGTCGGCCTCGTCGTCGACGATCAGCGCAGGACCTGTGCATGTTCATGCGTTCCTTCCTGGGTGAACGCGATGCGGAAAGCAGGCGCCGCGGCTCGCGCGGCAGGTACAGCCAGCCGGGCCTGATTGTATTCGCACAGCTCGCGCGCCAGGTAAAGGCCGAGGCCGGTGCCGTCGCTGGCGGTGGTGAAAAACGGCTCGAAGACCGTGTCGCGCAACGTCCGCCGGGATGCCGGGGCCGTTGTCGGCGACGTCGAGGCACGGCGGCCCGTCGCGCTCGCAGGCGGCCGCGCGTGCAGCAGCATCACCTGCGACGCCGGCCGTCTTGCCGCCGTGCTCGAAGGCAGTTGTCCCACAGGTTGAACAGCACCTGCTGCAGGTGGCTGGGTCGAAGCGCACGCGGAAATGTTGCCGCCAACTCGATCAGCTGCGATCGGCGCGCGAGTGCGTCGCGCAGCCCTCGCGGTACTGGGTGGCGGCCTGCTGCAGCCAGGCGCGCCAGCCGAGATGTCGGTCCTCGCCGGGCGGCGTCGCGGCGCGACAGCTCGAGCACGTCGCGCACGATCTTGTCGATGCGCTCGGCGTGGCGCTGGATCATGCCCAGCAGCTGCTGGTCGTCATCGGCCGAGCGCCGGGCGACTCGGCCAGCAGCTGGCCGGCGTGGCTGATCGCGGCCAGCGGGTTGCGGATCTCGTGCGCGATGCTGGCCGACAGCCGGCCCAGCGCGGCGAGCTTCATCTGCTGCGCCTGCTCTGCGCAGCGCGCGCGGCATCGTCCAGCAGGATCAGCACCGGCGCGTTGGCGCCCCAGCCGAGGCGGGTGAAGCGCGGCAATAGCTTCGATCGGCGCCGGTGACGCGGTGCCAGCGGCTGTCGGGCTCGCTCCGCGAGCCATGCGCCATGTTCCAGCGCGCTGCGGCGAGCGCCGGCGACAGCGGTCGCCAGCAGGTCGCCTGGCCGTGCACGCAAGCAGGCGCGCGCCGCGGCGTTGAGCAGGTGGATGCGACCGTCGCGCATCGACCACCGCCACGCCGGTTGCATGCGCTCGACGATGCTCTCGTTGAGCCGCGTCAAGATTGGCGAGGTCGCTGCCGACCCGTTCGGCCAGCGCCTCGCTGCGCCGTGCGCGCTTGGCCACGGCGTTGGCGGCGACGCTGGTGGCGAAAAAGCATCAGCCCGAGCATGCCGGTTTGGGTGAACTCCGAGGCGCCGCGCCTGTCCTGAAACTGGCGGTAGGTTTCCTCGCCGAGCAGCGCGAGGGTCGCGGCGGCGGCCTGCAGCATCGCCATGCGCGGCGACAGCACCAGCGCGCAGCCGACCGCCGGCGTCAACAGCAGCATGCCAAGGCCGCTGGGCACGCCGCCGCTGGCGTAGACTCAGTAGTGTCACCGCCAGCACATCGACGGCAAAGTGGATGTGCGTCTGCCAGGTCAGGTTGGGCGTCGGTAAAACGCCGAGCATCAGCAGCCAGCGCCGCCAGGCGCGTAGACCACACAGGTGTCAGTAGAACCAGCCGTGCGCATATCTTCGAAACAGCCTGCGCGCAGTAGCCGGCTCGAACAGGACCAGCAGCAGCGAGACCAGCAGCAATCGATACAGCGCCAGCGCGCGCAGGATGCGCCAGTCGTCGGCGAGCCGATGTCCGGTTGCGCTGGGCGCGCGCTGCGGATCATTCAGGACGTCGCAGCGCCCGCGCAGCACCTGTTGCGGCGATCGAACGCTCATCCGGCAGGCACATGTGCGCCGCATGTTGGCGCAGCGGCCTGCGTTGGCGCAGGCGATAGGTTCCTGTCCGCGGCGGCGACGGGCGGCGCCGGCGCAACTTGGCACAGGCGCCACGACGAGAACAGGCAGGCGACGAGCACGATCAGCGCAGCGGCGGCGATGAGGACCAGACATCGCGGAATAGCGTGTCCCATGCTTGTGCCGCACGTCTCGGCTTTTGCGGGACAATCCGCCGCCTCTTCGAGGCGGATGCCCAGAATGAATCTGCACGAATACCAGGCCAAGGAAATCTTCGCGCGCTACGGCATTCCCGGTGCCGCAGGGCGCGCTGGCGGCCAGCCCCGAGGCGGCGCGCGCCGCGGCCAAGCAGCTGGGCGGCGAGAAGTTCGTGGTCAAGGCCCAGGTGCACGCCGGCGGCCGCGGCAAGGCCGGCGGCGTCAAGCTGGTCGACGGGCTTCGACGCGGTCGAGGAAGCCGCCAAGAAGATGCTCGGCACGCGACTGGTCACCAAGCAGACCGACGCCGGCGGCCTGCCGATCAACTCGGTCTGGGTCGAGAAGCCTTCCGAACATCGCGCGCGAGCTGTACGTTTCGGCGCTGGTCGACCGCACGCGCGAGCGCATCGTCTTCATGGCCTCGCGCCGAAGGCGGCATGGACATCGAGGAGGTGGCCGAGCACACGCCGGAGAAGATCAAGCACATCGACGTGCACCCGGCCGCCGGCCTGCAGCCCTACCAGGCGCGCCAGCTCGGCTTCTTCATGGGCCTGACCAAGGAGCAGGTCGACCAGTTCACCAAGATCCTGCATGGGCCTGTACCGCATGTTCATCGAGCTGCGACGCCAGCTGGTCGAGATCAACCCGCTGATCGTCACCAACGAAGGCAACGTCATGGCGCTCGACGCCAAGCTCAACTTCGACGACAACGCGCTGTACCGCCAGAAGGCCGATCGCCGAGATGCGCGATCCGGCGCAGGAAGACGAGCGCGAGCGCGAGGCCGCGCAAGTTCGACCTCAACTACGTCACGCTCGACGGCGACATCGGCTGCATGGTCAACGGCGCCGGCCTGGCGATGGCGACCATGGACATCGTCAAGCTGCACGGCGGCCGCCCGGCCAACTTCCTCGACGTCGGCGGCGGCGCCACCGCGGAGAGCGTGACCGAGGCGTTCAAGCTCATCACCTCCAGTCGCCGGACGTGCAAGGCGATCTTCGTCAACATCTTCGGCGGCATCGTGCGCTGCGACCTGATCGCCGAGGGCATCATCGCCGCGGTCAAGCAGACCGGCCTGCAAGATGCCGGTGGTGGTGCGCCTGGAAGGCACCAACGTGGAGAAGGGCCGCGACCTGCTGGCCAAGTCAGCGGCCTCAAGATCACCGCCCGTCGATCGATCTGACCGAAGCGGCGCAAGACCGTCGTCAAGCTGGCGAAGGGAGACTAAGTCATGAGCATCCTGATCAACAAGAACACCAAGGTCATCTGCCAGGGCTTCACCGGCAAGCAGGGCACCTTCCATTCCGAGCAGGCGATCGCCTACGGCACCAAGATGGTCGGCGGCGTCACGCCCGGGCCGGGCGGCGCCAAGCATCTGGACCTGCCGGTGTTCAACACCTGCCACGACGCGGTCGAGGCGACCGGCGCCGACGCCACGATGATCTACGTGCCGGCGCCGTTCGCGGCCGACGCGATCCTCGAAGCCGCCGACGCCGGCATCAAGGTCATCGTCTGCATCACCGAAGGCATCCCGGTGCTCGACATGGTCAAGGTGAAGGCGGCGCTGCGTCGGCACGCGACTGCGTGCTGATCGGCCCGAACTGCCCCGGCGTGATCACGCCGGGCGAATGCAAGATCGGCATCATGCCGGGCCACATCCACAAGCCCGGCAAGATCGGCATCGTCTCGCGCTCCGGCACGCTGACCTATGAAGCGGTCCACCAGACCACCAGAGCCGGCCTCGGCCAGAGCACCTGCGTCGGCATCGGCGGCGACCCGTCCGCGGCCTGGGCTTCATCGACGTGATCGCGCGCTGTTCGAGAAGGACCCGCAGACCGAAGGCATCATCATGGTCGGCGAGATCGGCGGCAGCTCCGAGGAAGAAGCGGCCGAGTACATCAAGAAGCACGTCAAGAAGCCGGTGGTCGCCTACATCGCCGGCGTCACCGCGCCGGCGGGCAAGCGCATGGGCCATGCCGGCGCGATCATCTCCGGCGGCAAGGGCACGGCGGACGAGAAGTTCGCGGCGCTGGAAACCGCCGGCGTGAAGACCGTGCGCTCGCCGGCGGATCTCGGCTCAGCGATCAAGGCCGCCGCTGAAGTAACAGCGGCTAGATACAAGCACTTGTCCGCTATCGTTACGCCTCGCCGCCGCCCAGCTCAACCTCTGGGTCGGCGATGTCGAGGGCAATGTCGACAAGATCATCGCCGCGGCGATGCGCGCGCGCGATGAGCTGAAGGCGGACCTGGTGGCCTGCCCGGAGCTGTCGCTGATCGGTTATCCGCCCGGACGACCTGCTGCTGCGCTCGGCGATGCCGCGCGTGATCGACGACGGCGTGCAGCAACTGCAAGCGAGGTGCGCGGCATCACGTTGATCGTGGGGCTGCCCGAATACGCCGGAGGGCACGATCTACAACGCGGCGTATGTGATCCGCGACGGCGAGATCATCGCGCACCTATCGCAAGCAGCATCTGCCGAACTACGGCGTGTTCGACGAGCGCCGCCACTTCAAGCCCGGTCACGCGCCCTGCGTGTTCGACGCACGAAGGCCGGCGCATTGGCCTGACCATCTGCGAGGACATCTGGGTGCCGAGAGCCGGCGGCGCAGGCGCGTGCGGCCGGCGCGGATGCTGCTGATCAACATCAACGCGTCGCCCTACCATCGCGGCAAGCCCGCGCGAGCGGCAGCGCGTGCTGGATTTGCGCGTGGCCGAAACCGGCTGCCGATCCTTTACGTGAACTGCGTCGGCGGCCAGGACGAGCTGGTGTTCGACGGCGATTCCTGCGCGCTGCGACGGCGATGGCACGCGTGGCGTTCCGCGGCGCCGCTGTTCGACGAGGGCGTGTACCTGGTCTGACGTTCGCAAGGCGCGCGCTTCGACCGGCGCCGTGCGCGAACGGAGCGCCGAGGAAGCCGTCGTCTACCGCGGCGCTGGTGCAGGCCGATGCGCGATTACGTCAACCGCAATGGCTTCCCCGGCGCGCTGCTCGGCATGTCGCGGCGGCATCGATTCGGCGCTGGTTGCGGCCATCGCCGTCGATGCGCTGGGCGCCGGATCGCGTCTGGGGCGTGTCGCTGCCCTCGCGCTACACCGCCGACATGTCGAACGACGACGCGCAGTGCCGAAGCCGCAACTGCTCGGCATCCGCTACAGCACGCTGCCGATCGAGCCCGCGTTCAAGAGCTTTCACGCACACGCTGGCGGAGACGTTCGCGGGCCGAAAGCCGCGACCTCACCGAGGAGAACCTGCAGTCGCGCATGCCGCGGCGTGCTGCTGATGGCGCTGTCGAACAAGTTCGGCCACATCGTGCTGACCACCGGCAACAAGAGCGAGATGGCGGTCGGCTACGCCACGCTCTACGGCGACATGTGCGGCGGCTTCGCGCCGATCAAGGACGTCTACAAGACCCTGGTCTACCGTCTGGCGCGCTATCGCAACTCGTCTGGGCGAGGTGATTCCGCGAGCGCGTGATGACGCGCGCCGCCGAGCGCCGAGCTGCGCCCGACCAGACGGACTCAGGATTCGCTGCCGCCCTACGAGATGCTCGACGCGATCCTGGAAGCCTACGTCGAGGAGCAGCCGCTCGATCGCCGAGATCGTCGCGCGCGGATTCGACGAGGCCACGGTGCGCAAGCGTGGCGCGGCGCTGGTGCGACGCAGCGAATACAAGCGCCGCCAGGCGCCGCCGGGGCCGAAGATCACGCGGCGCGCGTTCGGGCGCGAGCGGCGCTATCCGATCACGGCGGTGTACGGGGACATCTGAAGCCAGCGAGCCGCCACCCGCTTATAGGCTTTTAGGGCCGTTTTGGGCACGACACCAAAAAGCAGTGGTACTAAAAGTGTACCACTCGTATTTGCCTCAAGGTGTTTTTGAGGCAAAAAGCGCCTCAAGCGGGTCGGGCGATTAAGGCGTGGTTTGCGGGGCTGGGGCCGGCGCCACCGGCTCGGTGGGCAATATGGGCTGAGCCACCGGAGCCTTGGGTGCGAACGGCGCGACACCGGGCGCAGGTTGGCCGCTGCGATTCAGCGCCAGGATTTTCGCCGCGTCTTCGGCCTGCGAGTCGAGGCCCAGGGTGCGATAGCTTTTTTCGAGAATCTCCAGCGCCTCGATGCTCTGCGGGGCGCCGGGGTAATCGGCGAGCATGCGCTCGAGCCGCTTGGCGGCGGACAGCGGCGCGCCGCGCTTTTCGTAGAAACGGGCGATCGCCATCTCGTGCGCGGCGAGCGTGTTGCGCAGATCGATCATGCGCAGGCGCGCATCGCCGGCAAACCGGCTGCTGGGGTATTTCTGGAGCAGCAGCGCAAAGTCATCGAAGCTGCGGCGCTGGTATGTCAGATCGTGCTCATCCGGGCGCACGCCGGGCAGCGAGTCCAGCAGCTGGTCGCCGCGACCGTAGTTGATCAGTCCGCGCAGGTATTGGACGTAGGCGGCCTGCGGATGGCGCGGGTACTCGCGTAAAAAGCGTTCGGCGGCGTCCAAGGCTTCCTGACTTTTGAAATCGCGGTACTGTGCGTAAATTGATTCGAGTTGCGATTGCGTTGCGAACTCGGTGAACGGATAGCGCGTCTGGATCAGGTTGTAGCGCAGCAGCGCGGCGTTGAAGTCCGAGGCTTCCAGGCTCTGGCGTGCGAGTTTGTACAATTTGTCTGCTTCCAGCCGCAGTTCGCGTTCGCTTTGGGTCGCCTTGAACGGATTGCGCTCGTTGACCGGATCGGTCTTTTTGTCCGGATTGCCCTTGCACGCAGTGAGCGCGAGCACGAGCACAATAAGAAAATGAAAGCGCGACATAGGGAAGGCCAAGGAAATACACCGTGAAACGAAGCGAAATTATAGCGGAACCCCTGCGCTCGACGGTGACGGACTCGGTCGCGGGCCTGCGCTTGGACGCGGCGAGCGCCCGAATGTTCACCGATTATTCGCGCTCGCGTCTCAAGACCTGGATCGAATCCGGCGCGCTGACGATCAACGGCAAACCTGCCGAGCGTGTGCGCGACCTGGTTCAGGTGGGCGACCAGCTGGTGCTGTGCGTGCCCGAAAGCGACGTGCCGCGGGCAATGCGCGCGCAGGCGCTACCACTGGACGTGGTGTACCGGGACCGTGCGATCGCGGTGATCAACAAGCCGGCGGGTTTGACCGTGCACCCCGGCGCCGGAGCGCCCGACGGCACGCTGCAGAACGCGCTTTTGCATCATTTCCCGCAGACCGCCAAAGTGCCGCGCGCCGGGCTGGTACACCGTCTGGACAAGGACACCACCGGCCTGCTGGTGGTGGCGCTAAGTGTGCCCGCGCATACGCGACTCACTGCGATGATTGCGGCGCGCGACATGCGGCGTGAATACGACGCGCTGGTGGTCGGTATTTTACCGGCCGGCGGCACGGTGGATGCGGCGATTGGCCGCTCCAGGCACAGTCGCACCAAGATGGCGGTGATGGACGTGCCCGAGCGCGGCCGCCGAGCGGTGACGCATTACCGCGTCGCCGAAAAATTTTTCCAGCACACGCGCCTGACCGTGCAGCTTGAAACCGGCCGCACCCACCAGATCCGCGTGCATCTGGCGCATCTGCGCCATCCCATCGTCGGCGACCCGGCGTATGGCGGGCGATCGTTGCGCAGCGGCGGGTTGCCCCTTGAGTTGCGTGAGCAACTGGCGGCCTTCAAACGCCAGGCGCTGCACGCGCGCGCACTGTCGTTGGAACACCCGATTACGCGCAAAGCCATGAGTTGGTCGGCGCCGCTGCCGGATGATTTTGAAGGACTGCTGCGCGCTTTGCGTGCGCACGCAAAGGCAAAGGCGCGTTGAGCGATTTCCTGTGGGCGGACTGGCCGGCGCCAGCCAACGTGCGCGCGGTGATGACCACCCGCACCGGGGGCGTCAGTTTGGGCCCGTATTCAAGCCTCAACCTGGGGGGCCGTGGCGGCGATGATCCGGCTGCCGTCAGCGAAAATCGCCGCCGCGCATTTGCCAAGCTCAAAGTTCCAGCGCCACCCGGCTGGCTGCATCAGGTGCATGGTTCGCAAGTGGTGTGTGCGCCTTTGCATGGCCGCGAACCTGACGCTGATGCCGTGTTCAGTCTTGAGCCGAATGTGGTGTGCCTGGTGCAGACGGCGGATTGCCTGCCCGTCCTGTTCTGTGACGATACCGGCACGGTTGTTGCCGCCGCGCATGCCGGCTGGCGCGGTCTGGCGGCGGGCGTACTCGAAGAAACCGTCCGCACCATGCCGGTGCCGCCGCAAAAACTCCTGGCCTGGATGGGGGCGGCCATCGGGCCCGCGGCCTTCGAGGTCGGGGCGGAAGTCCGCGAGGCATTCCTGCACAACGATGCCGCGGCGGCCAGCGCTTTTAAGGAATCCTCGCCCGGCAAATACCTGGCCGATATTTTTTTGCTTGCGCGCCAGCGCCTGCACGCCGCTGGCGTCAGCCGGATTTACGGCGGAGGGGTGTGCACCTATTGCGACGCCACGCGGTTTTTTTCGTACCGCCGCGACCGGGTGACGGGTCGCATGGCGGCATTGATCTGGCGGGTCGAATAATCCGCACGCGATTCCTTGTCTGCCGACCCGCCAACTGAGTAGACTGCGCGCTCAGCCTGCGTTCAGAGCAGGTGTGTTGCATAACGATCGAACGGCCATGCAGCCGGGGGAGAGCACATGAAGTTTTCACAAGCGTGTCGACAGAAGTGCCGCAAGCTTTCTCATACCGCCGCCGTGTTGCTGGTCACTGCGGCCACCGCCGGCCCGGCGCAGGCGCTGGAGTTCGACGTCTTTGGCACTGAACTCAAGATCGACAGCTTGCTCACCGCCGGCATACTCGTGCGCACCGAAGAGCGTGACCCGAGCCTGATTGCCAAGTCCAACCTGGAGCCCGGAATCTGCGTTCGCCGGTTGAATCCCACGTTCGTGCCGACCCGCGGCGGTAATGAATTTTCAGGCGACACCTGTACCACCAGCGTCCTTGCCTCTAATACCGCCTACGTCAACAAACCCGGCTCGTACAACATCAACGGTGACAACGGCAATCTCAACTTCGACCAGTTCAGCCTTGCCAATGCGGCCATTAAGCTGACGTCTGACATTACGTTCAGCATCGCCGACTTCAATTTTTTCTTGCGACCGATCGGTATCTTCGACGGGGTGTATGCGAATCTGGTGGAAACGCATCCCGATACGACCTTGCAGGCGGCCGAGACGGATTTTCCCGACGTCAACAAGCGACGCTTGGGCTTCAAGCCCGGCTTGCTGGATTACTCCGTCGGCACCAACTTCAACCTCGCCGGCTTAGATGTTTCGGTCAAAGTTGGCAACCAGGTATTGAACTGGGGCGAAAGCGCCTTTCTCGCACTCAACAGCCTCAACACAGTCAACGCGCCAGATTCATCGCGACTTCGTGTACCCGGCTTCGACGTCAAAGAGCTGTTCCAGCCACAAGGCATGGCGCTGATCGGCTTCGATGTGATCGAGAACGTCCACGCTGATATGTACCTTCAGTATCAATGGAAGCCCGCCATCGTCGACCCGGCCGGCAGCTTCTTCTCAGTCAGCGACACGCTGGGCGAGGGCGGACGCTACGCGATGTTGTCTTTCGGCAAGGCGCCGGAAGACCCAGAAAACCTGTATCGAGCCGTGGACAACGCCGGCACGCCCCCGCCGTCGCCAATACCCGGCGGTACCGCCGGCGATCCATTGCGCACGCTGGGCTCTGAACAGGGCCGCACGGTTTACCGCGATCCGCTTGAGGAAGAAAAACGCCGCCCCGACGAATATTCTTTTGACCAGTTTGGTATGGCGGTGAAGGCTTTCCTGCCTGATTTCAACAACGGCACCGAAGTCTCGTTTTACGCCGCGCAGTATCACTCGCGCATTCCTTCGGTGAGCCTCATTTCATCTATGGAAGGGTGCATACCCGATGACACCGGAACTCCGGCGACCAATCTGGCCGCTCTGGTCGCCAGCTGCCAGACAATACCGACGGTGGGATCGGGGCAGCCTTTTCTGCCCGTCGATACGGCAAAATTGGTCGTCGAATACCCGAAAAACGTCTACATGTTCGGCACGTCATTCAATACGACGGTGGGTGATTTCGCGCTGTCGGGTGAATACGTTTTTCGCCCCAACATGCCGATCCAGATTCATACCGTGGATTTGACGTTGGCGGCAGTGGGCCCTGCTTTCCCGAATGACGACTACAACCTCGGCGTTGCTGCCTTGCCGAACCACCGTAGCGCGGCACCGGATTTTGTTTCGGTGTACCGCGGCGTTCGCAACCGTCCGGGCCGTCCTGACCTCTATGGGTACGGACCCAACGAATACATCCGCGGCTTTGAGCGGCTCAAGGTTGGCCAGGCTGGCCTGACTCTTTTAAAAACCGTTGGCGGCGACAATTTCATCAACGCCTCGCAGATCACCCTCTTGCTTGAAACCGGACTGACCCACGTCGTGGATATGCCGGATATCGGCGAGATCCAGTTTCAGGGCGCCGAGACCAACACACATATTTCACACGGCGGCGACGGTACCGGCGGCATCAGCCCAAGCGATTTGAGCGAGAAGAATAAAACACCGGACGACGGCCAAACCTGTGCCAGCACCGCTACTCCCAAAGCCAGCGCCGAAATGGTCAACCCACGCTGCCTGCGACAGAACCCAACGGCGCAGCGGGCGGAAGATTTCGGCAGCGAGCTGTCCTACGGTTACCGCGCGATTTTCCTGCCGCGTTTCGACAGCCTGATTTTCGGCGCCAACGTCGAAACACTGTTTGGTTTCTTCCACGACGTCAGCGGAGTTGCACCCGGCCTCGGCCAGAACTTCGTCGGCGGTCGCAGGCAAATGCTGGTTGGCGTACGCTTCGACTATCTATCACGGTTCATTGGTGAAATTCGCCATACGTGGAACTTCGGCACCACGCGCGATTCGCTGCGTGACCGCGACAATCTGTTGTTTACTCTTGGCTATCAATTCTAAAGAGGTGATCTCATGAAGTCGCATCTCGCATTGGCGGCTCTGTTCGCCGTTTTTTCGGTTTCAGTCTCAGCAAAGGTCGCGCCGGCCGATGCGGCAAAGCTCGGCCAGTCGCTGACGCCATTGGGCGCGGAAAAAGCCGCCAACGCCGACGGCAGCATTCCGGCGTGGTCGGGCGGCATGACCAAGGCGCCGGCCTGTTTCAAGGGCGCGGGTACGCGTTACTGCGATCCGTTCCCGGATGAAAAACCCTCGTTCACCATTAACAAGTCCAATCTCGAGCAATACAAGGCCAAGCTGACGCCGGGCCAGCTGAATCTGTTCGCCAAGTACGGCGAGACGTATTCGATGCCGGTCTACAAGACCAATCGTACGTTCGCCAATCCGCAATTCATCTACGACGCAACCGTGAAAAACGCCACCACCGCCGAGCTCGGCGGCAACGGCGAGGCGCTGGTCAACGCCATCACCGGCATTCCGTTTCCGATTACAAGCAGCGGCATGGAAGTGATCTGGAACCACAAGGTGCGCTTCCGCGACACGGGCGTGCAGCGCTGGAACAACCAGTTCGCCGTCACCACGGCCGGCGACTACAACATGGTCAAGATCAAGGAAGACGCCTGGTTCGTCTACAACACGCCGGGCATCACGCCGGACAAGCTCAACAACAAGATCCTCTACTTCCTGCAGAACACCACCGACCCGCCGCGTCTGGCCGGCACGCTGCTGCTGGTGCACGAGACCATGGACCAGTTGAAGGAGCCGCGCGGCGCCTGGCAGTACAACCCCGGCCAGCGGCGACTGCGCCGTGCGCCGACGGTGGCCTATGACAACCCCGGCACCGCCTCGGACAGCCTGCGCACCAACGACCAGCTCGACATGTTCAACGGCGCGATGGACCGTTACGAGTGGAAGCTGGTCGGCAAGAAAGAATTCTATGTGCCGGCCAACAGCTATCGCATCCACAGCGACAAGCTCAAGTACAAGGACATCATCAAGAAAGGCCATCTGGCTCAGGACCTGACGCGTTACGAGTTGCGCCGCACCTGGGTGGTGGATTCGATCCTGAAGAAGGGCACCAACCACATCTACAAGCGCCGCACGTTCTATGTCGACGAAGACGCATGGCAGATCGTCGCGGTGGACGTCTACGACGCGCGCGACCAGTTGTGGCGCGTGCAGGAAGCGCATACCTACATTGCCTACGACAAGCCCTATCAGGGCCCCGCGCTGGAGACGGTCTACGACCTGCAGAATGCGCGCTACCTGGTAATGGCCGCTAACAACGAGGACAACGAGACCTTCACCAAGACGTTCGACGAGGAATATTTCAACCCATCGAACATCGCAAAGCAGGCCAGCAAGTAGTCATAAAACAAAAAAGCATCTGTGGTTTGAGGAGAGCGTGATGCGAGCCAGACAAAAGTTTTTTGGGGCCTTGAGTGCGGCTGTCCTCGTGACAGCCGCAGCTTTTTCAGCGACCGCGCAAGACGAAGCGCCGCCTGCAGACGCGCCGGCCGCGCCGGCGGAACCCGCTGCAGAGGGACCGGCGATCAAGCCGCACCCTGCAGAGATTGCGCCGCTGGCGCCCAAAAGCCTGCTGCTCGGTCTCACAGAAGCGGGTGGACGCTGGTTCGCCGTCGGCGACCGCGGCAATATTGTCGTCTCCAGCAACGGTAGCGACTGGACCCAGGTGGAGGTGCCCTCGCGTTCGGCGCTGACCGCTGTGTCGTTCGCCGACAGCCAGACGGGCTGGGCGGTAGGTCATGACGCCTCCATCGTCGCTACCAAGGACGGCGGCAAGACCTGGAGGATCCAGCAATTCAATGCCGAACTCGAAAAGCCATTTCTCGACGTGCTGGCGTTGAGCCCGACGCATGCCGTGGCTATTGGCGCTTACGGGCTGTTCAGGCAAACCAGTGACGGCGGCCAGACATGGACCGACGTGGACTCACCGGCTATACGCGAAGCCGAAACGCACCTCAATGGAATCACGCGCCTCGGCAACGGCGACCTGCTGGTTGCCGGCGAAGTGGGCATGCTCGCCGTGTCGAGCGACCAGGCCAAAACCTGGACCAAACTGACCGCGCCTTACGACAATTCGCTGTTCGGCGCGCTGCCGCTGGGCGACAAAGGCGCGGTGCTTTACGGCTTGCGCGGCAACGTCTATTCCACGACGGATGTACGAACCGGACCCTGGAAAAAACTCGACACCCAATCGGTCGCCAGCATGTTCGGCGGCGTGGTATTGCCCAGCGGCGAGCACGCGCTGGTCGGCCTGAACGGCGTGGTGCTGGTAATCAGTGCCGACGGCGCCGTACGGCATTACAAGAGTGAGCGCGGCACGCCCTTGTCGTCGGCGGTGGTGCTGGACGGCGCTTTGCTGGTGGTCGGTGAGTCGGGCGTGCAGACGGTTTCGTTGAAATAAAACAAGCAGCAGTGCGGGATCTTGGGGAGAGACACCGATGAGTGACGTGCAGAAATCCACCGCCGAAAGAATTCTCAGCGCCATCGAGCCGCTGATCTACGCCCGGCGCAACCTGACCATGGGCATCCTGCTCGCCATCACGGTGTTTTTCGCCTGGGCAGGCTGCGCATGATCCGGCGCGACGCCGGTTTCGACAAGTCGATTCCGCTCGAACACCCGTACATGAAGGTGCTCAAGCAATACCAGGCCGATTTCGGCGGCGCCAACACCGTGCTGGTCGCGCTGATCCAGAAGGAAGGCAAGGGCGAGCATCTACAACGAGAGCGTTTCCTGGCCTCGCTCAAGACAGCCACCGACGAGGTGTTCTTCCTGCCCGGCGTCGATCGCTCGCGCGTGTCGTCACTGTTCACGCCGGACGTGCGCTTCATCGAAGTGGTGGAGGGCGGCTTCAAGGGCGGCAACGTCATTCCCGCCGAGTACGCGCCGACGCCGGAGATGTTCCAGCTGGTGCAGGACAACGTCGGCAAGGGCGGCCACGTCGGTCGCTACACGACCAAGGACCAGACCGGCGCGATGATCTTCTCCGAGCTGCTCGAGGTCGATCCCGGTCACCGGCGAGAAGCTCGATTACGAGCGTCGCCGCCAATCTGCTCGAAGACCGCCTGCGCGGCGCGTTTCGCCAGCGAAAGAAAGCTACGTCTACAAGCTCAAGGAGGACTGACGTCGACGGCACCCGTTCAAGGCCGGCGATGTGGTCGATGAGGGCTTCGTCGAGCGCGGCTGAAACGCGATGTTCCGCTTTGCCAACATTGATACCGGCCAGAAAGATGCCGACGGCAAGCCGATTCTCGTCAAGGGCGCGGACGTCGAGATCGTCGAAGAAGCGACAATCCGCAGTACAACCCGGACGTCAACGTCCACATCTTGGGCTTTGCCAAGGTGGTCGGCGACGTGATCGACGCCACCTGCGAAGTGGTCGGGTTCTTCATCCTGACCTTGTTCATGACCTTCATGCTGCTGTGGTTCTACATCGGCTCGATTCGTCTGGCGCTGCTGCCGCTGGTCTGCGTCGATCACCGCGGTGATCTGGGAATTCGGCCTGCTGCAGCCTGTTCGGCTTCGGGCCTCGACCCGTTCGCGATCCTGGTGCCGTTCCTGATCCTGGCGGTATCGGTCTCGCACGGCGTGCAGTACGTCAACGCCTGGATCGGCGAGATCGACGACAACCACCGCAACAGCTTCGACGCCTCGCTGGAAACCTGGCGGCGTCTGGCGATCTACGGAACGATGGCGATCATGACCGACGTCGTCGGCTTCGCGACGATCGGCCTGATCCCGATCGACATCATCCGCGAGATGTCGATCAACGCCACGCTGGGCATGCTGGCGATCATCATCACCAACAAGGTGATGATGCCGATCTGGCTGACCTGGGTGAACATCGGCGACATCGAGGAGTTCGTCGCCAAGCAGGAAGCGCGCGACGGCGATCTTCGATCCGCTTGTGGCATCTGCTGTCGAACATGGTCGCGGCCGATTCCCGCCGTCGACCGCGATCCTGATGATCTGCGCCGTGCTGCTGGGCTGGAGCCTGTGGAAGGGCCAGGAGCTGCAGGTCGGCGACAGCCAGGCGGGCGTGCCCGAGCTGCTGCCGGACTCGCGCTACAACCAGGACACCGCGGCAGGTGGTCAAGAACTTCGCCATCGGCACCGACATCCTCAAGATCATCGCCGAGACCGACTCCGAAGGCCTGCGTCAAATACGACGTGATGGACCAGATCGATCGCTTCGGCTGGCGCATGGACAACACCGAGGGCGTGGCATCGACCATCTCGCTGCCGTGGGCGGCGCGCACGGTAAACGCGGCGTTCTCCGAGGCCGATCCGAAGTTCAAGGTGCTGCCGCGCAACCAGCTACTCGATGGTGCAGTCGATCACCCCGATCCCGACCTCTTCCGGCCTGCTCAACCCGGACTGCTCGGCGCATGGCCGTGTTTGTGTTCACGAAGGACCACAAGGCCAAGACCATCGAGCGCATCGTGCGACGGAAGCCGTAGAGGCATTCAACGAGGAGAATGCGAGCGCCTGGTACTGCCGAGCATCCCGAAGTGGATCAGGCCTATTGCGCCGACAAGCAGACCAGCGCGGCGCGAGCTTGGCGTCACGCAAGGAAGAACTTCGCAGCAAGGTTCGAGAAGATGCGCAAGAAGGGCATGACCGACAGCGACCATCGACGCCGACAAGCAGGTGCGTGGAACTGCGCGAAGCCGATCGAAGACGCAGAAAGCCGAGTTCAAGAAACTGGACAAGCCCTGCCCGGTCAACTTCGCGCTGGCCTCCGCCAACGTCGGCGTGATGGCGGCGACCAACGAGGAAGTGCACCGGCTGGAGAAGCCGATCCTGCTTTACGTCTACATCGCTATCGTCTTCTGCGTGTGCCTGTCGTTCTTCGAGTGGCCAGTCGATCGTCTGCATCATGCTGCCGCTGGCGCTGGTGTCGTGGATGGCCTACGCGGTGATGGCGATGCTCGATATCGGCATGAAGGTGGCGACGCTGCCGGTGGTGGCGCTGGCGGTGGGCATCGGTGTGGACTACGGCATCTACGTCTACGCGACGCTGGCGGATGCCGTGGCTGCCGGCTACAAGCTGCAGGAGGCCTATTTCAAGACCCTGAAGATGACCGGCAAGGCGGTGGTCTTCACCGGCATCACGCTGGGTTTCGGCGTGGCGACCTGGCTGTGGTCGGGCCTGCAGTTCCAGCGCGACATGGGCAAGCTGCTGGTGTTCATGTTCACCGCCAACATGTTCGGCGCGATCCTGGTGCTGCCGGCCATCGCCCGTTACCTTCTCAAGGAACGCGAGCTGGCGCCGGGCGAGAAGCCGGTGTTCAAGTCCGAGGCACTGAGGTCCTTGGATTTCACCATAACAACCGGCCTCATTACCGGGCGCAGGCGCAAAACCCGGCGGTACTAAAAATGTACCGCTGGGTTTAACCGGTTCCACCGCGGCCGGGCAAAAGTGCCGCAAGCGGGTGAGATTATTTGAGGCTCAAAATATAGGCCCAGTGCTCGGCGCAAACCGGCGAGACGGAAAGCCGGTCGCCGCGCATCAACAGCCGCAGTCCGCGCAGTTTTTCTTCGTGTTCACGCAGCGTTGTGAGCAGGACCGGCTTCTTCAAATGCTTCTGGTAATCCACGTCCACCAGCCACCAGCGCGGTTCTTCGCGCTTTGAGCCGGCGTCGTAATACGGGCTCTTGCGGTCGAACTGGGTCGGGTCGGGATAACTTTTCGTCGCGATTTTCATGACGCCGTAGATGCCCGGCTGCTCGCAACTGCTGTGATACATGAACGCCAGATCGCCCTCTTTCATTTTGTCGCGCATGAAGTTGCGCGCCTGATAATTTCTGACCCCGCTCCAGGGTTCTGTGCCGCGTTGTTTCAGATGGTCAATGCCGAAAGAATCCGGCTCGGATTTCATCAGCCAGTAAGCCATCGCAGCCCCTTTTCAGTGATCACGGCATCCAGCCGCACGTCGTGTTCTTCGCGCGGCAGGGAATCGACTTCCTGCATCGCGAATGCGTACCCGACAAGCAGCGGACGATTCACACCGCGGGCAAACGCGAGCGTGCGGTCGTAGTGGCCGCCGCCCTGGCCCAGTCGTGTGCCTTTCGCATCAAAGCCCACCAGCGGCAGCAGAATCAGATCCATTTTCTGGGCGCTGCGCAGCGGTACGAAGCGCATTTTCCCCGCCTTCAGGCGCGGCAAATAGACAGTGCCCCGGAGGCGTTCTCGCAGCGGGCCGGTGTCGAGTTCGGAGCCCAGGGGCGCATAGATCGCCACATGGCGGGCGCGCAGGTGCTCGATCAGGCGCAGCGCGTGTCCTGCCGCACGGCGCGCGGCCGAGCGTTTCTTTGCAAGCGGGATTTTTGCGCGCGTCTGGCGCAACTGAGCGCGCCACGCCGCCTTGGATTGTGAAGGGGTGTCTCCCGCCTGCGCCGTCATGGGTTACTGACCTTGAGACCAACGTCTCAAGTGGGCGCCTTGCCGCGTGTTCGGGCTTTCCACTAATAACATGGACCTGCACACCTCACGCGAGTCTTGGCTCCCGGGGGTGACAAATAGGCTCAAGAGTGCTGAACCCTTGTCGCACGCCGCAGGAGACACCGAGAATCAGTGTACGCGCCGTATCAATCGACCGCTAGCGTGCTGTCGATGTCGAGCCGCAACTGGCGCACGCGTTCGGCGAGCGCCGGATCGACGCCGGGCCCGAGGCCGTCGGCGCCCTTGAGAATCAGAAGTTCGCGCGCAATATTCAATGCCACCATCACCGCGATGCGCTCGGCGCCGAGCGCCTTGCCGCGCTTGCGGATCGCATTCATGCGCTGGTTGACGTAGTCAGCCGACGCCACCAGTGTTTCGTGCTCATCGGGCGGGCATTCCAGCGTGTATTCCTTGCCGAGAATTTTCACCGGTACCAGGCGTTTGCCGCCGCGGTCCGCGCCATTGGCGGGGCTGGCCTTCATGCGCTCTGCGCCTCGATGTGCTTGATGCGGTCGATGACGCCTTCGATGCGTTTGCGCAGTTCGGCGTTGATTGCCTGAAGGCGGTCGCGCTCCTGGATCATGCGGCGCTTTTCCAGTCGCGATTGCTGATAAGCCGCCAGCAGGCGCTGAACGCGCTCTTCGAGCTGGGAGACTTCGGTCTTGAAGGGATGCGCGCTTTCGTTCACGGCGCAAGTATAGCGCTGGAAAACGGCTTTATTTCAGCGCCAGGAATAGCGACCCGAGCTTACGCCGAGGGACCCGCGGGAGCGGGATCGGCGCCAGAGGGAGTCGGCGCCTGTTCGTGAC
Organism: uncultured Gammaproteobacteria bacterium; assembly: GCA_963807375.1. GTDB lineage: Bacteria > Pseudomonadota > Gammaproteobacteria > Nevskiales > Nevskiaceae > JACPFV01. The sequence continues at coordinate 248,390 of CAWEBP010000002.1, read as the reverse complement.
TTTAAGTCGGCGGGTTTGAATTACTTCAGAAGCAAGAACAGTGCGCCGTTTCCGCGCCGGATATGCAGCAGCAGTTCGCCGTCCTTGACGCCGGCCAGTTTTTCGAACTCGGCCATGCTCTTCACCGGCCGGCGGTTGACGCCGATGATGACGTCCTTGACCCGCAGTCCGGAACGCGCCGCCGGCGTGCGCGGCGCGATGGCCTGTACCAGCACGCCTCCTCGCTCATCGCCGTCGGAGTTGCTCTCGTCGCGTGGCGCAAACGTAGCGCCGGCGAGCATCGGGTGCAGCTTGTCGCCGGCCGCTGCCTGCTCGGTGTCCTTGCCGATGATGACCGTGACGTTCATCGGCTTGCCGCCGCGCAATATCTTCAGGTCGACTTTCTCGCCGACCCGCATCAGGCCGACCAGATTGCGCAGCTGCGCGAAATTCTGCAGCTCCTTCCCGTTGGCTTCGAGAATCACATCTTCGACCTTGAGCCCGGCCTTGGCGGCAGGCGAGCCCGGTACCACCTGGCTGATTACGCCGCCCCGCCCGTTGGGCAGGCCGAAGGAGTTGGCCAGGTCCGGCGTCAGGTCCTGGCCGACGATGCCAAGGCGGCCGCGCTCGACCTTGCCGGTTTCGACCAGCTGGTTCATCACGCTCTTGACCAGATTCACCGGAATCGCAAAGCCCAGGCCGATATTGCCGCCGGTGCGCGAGAAAATATTGCTGGGAATGCCGATCAGCTCGCCGCGCAGGTTGACCAGTGCCCCGCCCGAATTGCCGGGGTTGATCGAGGCGTCGGTCTGGATGAAGTCTTCGTATCCGCCACCCGAGATGCCGGTCTGGCGGCTGAGCGCCGAGATAATCCCGCTGGTCACGGTCTGGCGCAAACCAAATGGCGAGCCGACGGCGACGACGAAATCGCCGACCTCGAGATCGTCCGAATCAGCGATCGGCAGCGACTTCAGTCCACTGGCCTTGATCTGCAGGATGGCCACGTCGGTCGCCGCGTCACGTCCAATCAGCTTGGCGGTAATCTCACGGTCGTCGTTGAGCCGCACCTTGATGGTTTCGGCCTGCTCGACGACGTGGTTGTTGGTGATCACGTAACCCTTGACCGCGTCCACGATCACGCCAGAGCCGATGGCCTGGGCCTCGCGCTCCTGGGGCTGCTGGTCGGGCCCTTCGAAAAAGCGGCGGAAGAAGGGGTCTTCCAACAGCGGGTTGCGGATTTCGGCCTTGGATACGACGGAGATATTGACCACCGCCGGCAGCACGTTTTTGAGCATCGGCGCCAGCGATGGCGTGCCGGTGAGCACCGTGGACGGAATTTGCGCGCGCACCGTTTGTGGCAGCGCCGTGCCGAACAGCGCGGCGCTGCCGAGTACGAAAGCAGCAGTCAGGGGTCGTAAGGCTCTGGGGGTCATGGTCGTTGTTTACGATTGGTGTCGCGGCTTCGACCGGTGTTGACTCAATAAAGTTTCAGACCGCGCCCTGCTTGTTGCCGATCTTGCGGCCGAACACGCGCGAAGGCTTGCGCACGTATTTTAATGCCGTGTGATTGAGGTCAATGCGCGGGTTCAGGCTGTAGCGTCCGGTGATGGCCGCTTGCGCCAGCACATGACCCTCGAGCGCCTTGCGCACATCGGCAATCGTGCTGCCCGGCTTTAGCGTCAGCTTGGCGACATCCAGAGCCAGCACTTCAAACTTGTAGTGGTGGATCCGCGAGTCATTCCAGGGCGGGCAGGGGCCGTCGTAGCCCTGATAGGTGCCGGCCATGGCCTTGTCGGCCTTGAACCAGCCGGTGTAGTCGTTGACGCCCTGCACACTGCCTTCAGGGCCTTTGGGTTCAGCCTTGCCCTTGGCAGTGACGCCTTGCGAGCAGGCACCTTCGGCAATCGCGGTGACGTCGGCGGGAATGTTGGCCAGCACCCAATGCACGAATTCGCCGCGCGGCAGGTCGGCTGGAATTTCGCGGCCTTCCTGGTTCACGTCATCGGCCTTGGTCGGTGCGTCGGAATCGGTGCACAGCACGACAAAGCTCTTTGCCGCCGCCGGCGCGTCGCGCCAGCTCAGATGCGGATTGCGGTTGTCCGCGAAGCGGATGTGCCCCTTGGGTGCCTGAACGGCAAACGCGCAGCGGCCCGGCAGGGCGCCGTTGTTCTCAAAGGTATGGCTGACCAGTTTCATAAAAGCTCTCGTGTGTTGAGTGAGGTGGGAAGTGTAGGGAGTGCCGGCAGGCCGAATGGACGCCGGAAAGAAAGATTTGCGAGATGGCTCAGGCGGTCGCTCAACGAGCGATGGCGGCGGAAGCTGACTTCGTACAAATCCGCCGTTTTGGATTTTTCCAGCAGCCAGTCATCGCTGGTCTTGAGCGTGTCCACCAGCTTCAGCGCCAGCGCGCGCGTGCCGAACCAGAATTCTCCGGTGGCAACCGGCGCCAGCGGCATCTGCGGACGATTCTCGGCGACAAACGCCTTGAACAATGCGTGCGTGTCGTCGATTTCCTGCTGGAACTTTTCGCGGCCGGCTTCGGTGTTCTCGCCGAACAGCGTCAGCGTGCGTTTGAATTCACCGGCGGTGTGCAATTCGTAATCGATGTCGTGCTTTTTCAGCAGGCGGTTGAAGTTGGGCAGCTGCGCGACCACACCGATCGATCCGACGATGGCGAACGGCGCCGCGATGATCTGCTCGGCAACGCAGGCCATCAGGTAACCCCCGCTGGCGGCGACCTTGTCGACGGCAACCGTCAGTGAAATTTTACGGTCGCGGATGCGCTGCAGTTGCGATGCGCCCAGACCGTAGCTGTGCACCAGCCCGCCTTCGCTTTCGAGCCGCAGCAGGACTTCGTCCTTGTCGCGCGCGACTTGCAGCACGCTGCTGACTTCCTCGCGCAGGCTGGCGACGGCAGTGGCCTGCAGGTCGCCCTGGAAATTCAGTACGAACACGCGCGGGCGCTCGGGCACTTGCCCCTTCTTCTGCGCCTTGGCGCGCGCCTTGTCTTCCTTGGCGCGGGATTTGTGCTGTTGTTTGAATTCGGCCGGCGCCAATACGGTGTGGTTCAGCGCCTCGGCCAGATCCTTGAAGCGGTCGTTCAGGCTTTTGACTTCAAGATGGTCGCCCATCTGCGATCGCACCTGCCGGATCAGGCTGGCCAGCGACGCGACCACAAAAATGATCGCGGCGACCCAGGTCACGGTTTTAGCCAGAAACAGGCCGTAGTTGTAAAGAAACTCCATGAAAAACTGCACTGAGTATTCGAGAGGGCGCGCAGTATAAAGAGAGACGCCGACACCCGCTTGCGGCCGTTTAAGGCCGTTTTCGACCTAAATGAGGAAAACGTTGGTACACTTTTAGTACCAGTGTTTTTTCAAAGCGGCGCTCCGGGGGCCCCAAAAGGGCTTGAGCGGGTGAGTGCTTACGGATACGCTGACCACAAGATTTGGGGAAACCGACTTGAGTATCGAATCAATCAAAGCCGTCCTAGCGGCGTTTATCTTTGCACTGGCGGCAGCAGTGAGCCCGGCCTCGCTGGCCCAGGCGACAGCCGACGGTGACAAGGACGGCATCGCCGACAGCGTGGATGATTGTCCGTATACGCCGGTCGGCGCCAAGGTTGATCGCACGGGTTGCGCACTCGATGAGGATTTTGACGGCGTGGCCGACGGCCTTGATCGCTGCATCTCGACGCCGTTGGGCGCGGTGGTGGATGCCGACGGTTGCACCAAGGAGCAGATCGCCAGTAGCGCGCCAGCCCCGGTGCCAGCGCCAGTGCCGCCGCCAATTATTGTCCCCGAACCCTACGTTGCCCCCGCACCCCCGGCGACCGGCATAGACCCTTTTTCAACGCGCCCCTACGAGCCGCCCGGCGCGCAGATTCAGGCCTATCCGCTGGGCGAGGCGCCAACACCGGGCCAGATCAGCCGTGGCGAAGTCAGCGTGCCACCCATGCGTGCGTACCCGACGGTGCCCGATCAAGTGCGCGCCGACCTGGACGCGCGCTCCAGCGGCAAGACCGTCATCAACGTGCCGGTGCTGCGCGATCCGAGCCAGCCGCCGGCGATTCCATTGCCGGTGGAAACAGTAACGGCGCCAACACCGCAATTTGATGCCACACCGCAGCCCGCCGCACCGCCCGCGGGTAGCGCCGGGCAATTTACGCCGGCCCCCGCGCCACCGCCACGCGCCCCTGAGCCATCGGCGACGGCATCGCTCGCGCCGGGTCAGGAGCCGGCCGTCGTCGTCGAAAAAGCGGTGGACAAAACGCTGATAACACTGCCCGTGTTGCGCGACCCGACTCAACCCCCGTCAACCCCATTGCCGATCGAGCGCGTGCCCACGCCTGTCCCGCAATTCGATGCCACACCGCAACCCGCCGCACCGCCGGTTAGTGAAGTGACGCAGTTCACACCAGCACCAACTCCCGCCAAGCCGATCGAAGTGCCGCCACCGGCCCCCGCGCCGCCGCCGGCGGTTGAAGTAAGGCAGGCGTATCTGGGGCAGCGACCGATCGTCACCACGACTCCACGCCTGAGCACGACGAGCGTGGCGCCCGCCGCGCCGCGTGCGGTCATTCCGCCGACGACGTCTTCGTTTGTACCGACGCCCACACCGTCTTTCGATGGCGTTGCGCCGGTCGACCCATTGAGCACGCCGGCGGTTACGACATCCGGAAAAACCGACTGGTCGTTGAGTCTGGGCGGAGCTGGCGACATCAGCGGCGCCGCACAACAGACCTTGCGCGAAGCCGCCGAGGTGATCAAGCAGGCGCAGCGCGAAAATCCCACGCTCAACTATGAAGTGGCCGGCTCGGTAAATGCCGCCAGTAACGCCATTTCCTACCTTGCTTCTCAGGGTGTGGCAATCAGCCGCCTGCGCCTCAAGGCCACCAGCGCCACCGATGGCAGCGTGACCATCCGCCCCGCCTCAGAGTAGTTGTTTTTCGACCAACGCCGCCAGCGCCGCAAGGTGTGCGGGCCGTTCGTTAAGAGCGGCGATATAACGCAATTCGCCACCGCAGTCGCAAAAATCTTCGGCGTAGCGCAGCGACACTTCTTCGAGTGTTTCGAGGCAGTCGGCTGAAAATCCTGGGCAGATCACGTCGAGTTTTTTGACGCCGCGCGCCGCGAGGTCCGGAAGTAATTCATCGGTATAAGGCTTGATCCACGGTGCGCGCCCGAGGCGGCTCTGGAATCCCAGCGACCATTCGGATTTTTCCAGCGACAGCGCGCACGCCAGCAGTCGTGCGGTTTCATTGCATTGAGCCTGGTAGGGGTCACCGGCCTCAACGTAACTTTGCGGGATGCCGTGAAACGACATCAACAGATGGTCGCCTCGCCCCCGAGTCTGCCAATGCTCGCGCACGCTCAGGGCAAGCGCGGCGATATACCCGCCGTCCGCGTGGTAGTCCTTGATCACCGACACGGCCTGCGCTTCAGGAATGCGGTCGAGCGCGGCAGCCGTGGTGGTGTGCGAATACTGCGGATACGCCGGCAGCACCACCAGGCGGCTCACGTTTTGCGCATGCAGTGCTTGCAGTGCGTCGGCGATCGAGGGATTTCCGTAACACATGCCCACGGCCACCGGAATTTTCAATTGCGCCTGCAGGGCGCGGGCCTGATGGCGCGCAATCGCCAGCAGCGGCGAGCCGTGAATGCCCCAGATTTTTTTGTACGCATGGGCGAGGCGCCGCGGGCGAAAAGGCAGGATGAAGCCGTACAAAACCGGCAGCCAGAGGGCGCGTGGCAATTGCACGACGCGGCGGTCGGATAAAAACTCGCGAAGAAAACGCCGTATGGCCGGCGCCGTCGGTGCGTCGGGCGTACCGAGGTTGATCAGCAGGACGCCAGGCCCGCTCATGCCTTGCCGATTGCGCCCGACTTAAGTCGACGAAAATAATCGTGCCAGGCGCGCATCGCCTTGGGCCCGAGCAGCCACATGACCGGCAAGTTCACCGCCAGCATGAAGCCAAGCGCGATGGTGGACAGCGAATCCACCTGCTCGGCGGTGTTGATAAAGCCGGTGCAGGTGAGTGCAATCAATGCGCACCAGCCCCAGCGATAAGTGCCGACCCAGCGCTCAGCGCCCAGATAGAACAAACCCTGCTCGCCGTAATAGCCGTAAGTGATCATGGTCGAGAGCGCGAACAGCCAGACCGTGAGCGTGACCATCCACTTGCCCAGGCCCGGCTGGGCGCTGTCGAACGCACGCGCGGCCAGCGTGGCACCGCGGTAGTTGCTGAAGATGCCGTGCTCAGCCAGTTTGGGTGAGGCCGCGGCGGCGATCGGCGTCCACCGCACGCGCAGGCCTTCGGCCGAATCCGTTAGCGTGCCGTAAATGCGTTCGCGCTGGAGCGGCGAGGTTTCGACGACGACAAAGATCTGATCGCCGACTTTCCAGTCGGGGCGTTCTTCCGGGAGCAGCTCGGTGTTCGGGGCCCAATGGCCCGGCGTAATTTCTACGGTGGCAGGTTGTGCATACCACGCGGCTGCGGCGGGGCGTTGCCAGACGCCGCTGACCAGAATCACCAGCGCGGTAATGGTGCACACCACCAGGGTATCGATGAAGGGTTCCAGACCGGCGACCACGCCTTCGGTCACCGGTTCGGGCGTCTTTACCGCCGAGTGCGCGATCGGCGCCGTGCCGAGCCCGGATTCCGAGGAGAACAGCGCACGCTTCATGCCGAAAATAAAGGCGACACCCAGCGTGGCGCCGGTGAATGCGCCCCCGGCTTCGGCGGGGGAGAACGCGCTGCCGATGATCAGCCTGAAAAGCCCCGGGATGTGCTCGACGTTCAAGGCCAGTACGTAAAGACCAGCGAGTACATAGAGGCCGCACATAAACGGCACCAGCTTGCCCACGACCGAGCCGATGCGCTTGATGCCACCGAGAATCACCGCGCCAACCAGCACCGCCAACACCACGCCAGTGATCCACTGCGGCACGCCGAAATAATTGTGCGTGGTGTCGGCCACGCTCCAGGCCTGGAACATGTTGCCGCCGGTGACGGCGAACAGGATGACGGACAGCGTGAATAGTGTTCCGGCGATGGCGCCGATCTTTCCGAACGCCCTGCGGCAGACGTACATGGTGCCGCCGTGGGGATTGTCGGCATCGGTGGTGTCACGGTGCAGCATGGCCAGGGTGACTTCAGTGGATTTCAGCGCCATGCCTGCAAGGCCCACCATCCACATCCAGAACACCGCGCCAGGGCCACCGAACTCAATGGCAATGGCGACACCGGCGATGTTACCGAGGCCCACGGTGCCTGACAGCGCCGCCGACAGCGCCTGGAAATGTGTAAGTGCACCGGGCCCCTGACCGTAGATTCCCGGCACCTTGCCGGCGACCAGCCGTACGCCGTGCGTCAGCGACCGGTACTGGCCAAAGCCGCTCCAGAGCGTAAACAGGACGCCGGTGGCGAGCAGCGCCACCAGCACCGGCACGGAGAGCATGACGCCGTTGACGGCGTCGATGAATGCAAAAAATCTGTCCACGGGTTATTTCTCCGTCGCCAGGCTGCTGTGCGACTGTGAGTAAAGGAAGTAGAAAATGAGGCCGAGTGTCATCCAGATGACAAAGGCGATCCAGGTGTTCAGCGGCAAGCTGACCATCAGCCAGCCACAGAACCCCATGCCGAGTATCGGAATCAGCGGCACCAGAGGCGTCTTGAACGGCCGCGCCAGCGCGGGCCGCGTCTTGCGCAGCACGATGACGCTGGCGCAGACCAGGAAGAAGGCACCGAGCGTGCCCAGATTCACCAACTCGGCCACCCTGCCAATCGGGGAAAAGCCGGCGATCAGCGCAATCAGCACGCCACTGCCAAGGATCAGTTTCACCGGCGTCTGCGTTTTCGGATGCACCGCGGCCATGGCCGCCGGCAGCAGGCCGTCACGCGACATCGCCAGCACCACGCGGGTCAGACCGTAATACAGAACCAGCATCACGGTGGTAATGCCGAAAATCGCGCCGGTCGCCACCATGCCTTTGGCCCACGGGATGCCAAGTCCGCCCATGGCTTCGGCCACCGGCGCCTTGAGGTCGATCTGCTGGTACGGCACCACGCCGGTGAGGATGCCGGAGACGACGATGTAGAGCACGGTGCAGATGGCGAGCGAGGCGAGAATGCCGATGGGCAGATCGCGTTGTGGGTTCACCGCTTCTTCACCGGCGGTTGAGACCGCGTCAAAGCCGATGTAGGCGAAGAAGATCAGCGCGGCGGCTGTCGTCACGCCCAAAAAACCGTAATGCATGACGCCATTTGCATCCGCCACCCGTTCGGGAATGAACGGCACCCAGTTCTCGGTGTTCACGTTTGGGCCGGCGATGGCGATGAAAAGCAGGATCGTCGCCAGCTTGACAAAGACCATGACCCCGTTGAAGCGCGCCGATTCCTTCACGCCCCACGACAGCAGTCCGGCCAAAGTCAGCACGATAATCATCGCGGGAAGATTGGCGGTGCCGCCTTCGCTGGGGGCCGAGGTCCACTGAGCCGGCAAGGTCACGCCGAAGAAACCGTCGAGGATGCTGGCGAAATAACCCGACCAGCCGATCGAAACCGTGGCCGTGGCCACGCTGTATTCGAGTAACAAAAGCCAGCCGATGATCCACGCCGCGAACTCGCCGATGCCCACGTACGCGTAACCGTAGGCGCTGCCCGCGCCGCCGACCGCACCGGCCAGCTCGGCGTAACACAGCGCCGCGAACGCGCAGGCCGTGCCGGAGATGATGAACGACAGCACGATGGCCGGGCCTGCGTGTTGCGCGGCGGCGACGCCGCTGAGTACGAAGATGCCGGTGCCGATGATGCAACCGATGCCGAGCAGCGTCAGATCCAGGGCCGTGAGGCAGCGTTTCAGGCCGGTATTGGCGTTGGGATCGATCGGCTTGGTGCGCATCAGGCTCATAGGACGGTTCCCCAGTGTTCGTTATCTCAACACTGTAACCAAATCGCCCGCTCAAAAGACGGCGGCCCGTGCAATACAAAACCATTTTTCTGGGCGCATACTTCTATTGACCCATCCTGCCAACCCGGTTGGGCACGCTTTTCGCCAAGGAGGACATCATGGCTTTCGTCGAATGGAGCATGCAGGGCGTTGAATTTGCCAACTGCAATTGCAACCTCGGTTGTCCCTGCCAGTTCAATGCGCTGCCCGACAAGGGTCATTGCCGCGCACACACTTTCGTGCAGATCGAGAAAGGCCGTTTCGGTGACGTGCCGCTCGACGGGTTGCGTTGGGGCATCCTGGCTTATTGGCCGGGCCCGATTCATCTGGGCAACGGCACGTTCATGACCGTGATCGAGGAGCGCGCCGATCCCAAGCAGCGCTCTGCAATCGAAGCGGTTTCGCACGGCAAGGAAACCGATGCGGGTTCGCTCATCTGGCAGGTTTTCAGCACCACCGTCACCAAATACCTGCCGACTCAGTACAAGCCCATCGAGTTGACCATCGACCAGAAGGGCGCCACCGCACGCGTACAGGTGCCCGGCCTGATCGAGGGCAGCGCCGAGCCGATCAAGAATCCCATGAGCGGCGCCGTACACCGCGCGCGTGTGTCGCTGCCGACCGGCTTTGAGTTTTCCGAGGCCGAATTTGTCAGCGGCAAATCGAAAACCGAAGGCCCGGTGGAATTGAATTTCGACGGCACGCATTCCCACCTCGCCAAGATTCACTGGAGCACGCACGGCGTTGTTCGCTGAGCGGTGAGTCAGGCAGCGTCGCCCAGGACAGCGCTCGAAAGTCTGCTGCGGCGCGACCGGCTCATGGTCGGCGCCGGTATCGCCGCCGCCGTGGCTCTAGCGTGGGCCTGGCTGGTGCCGATGGCGCGAGACATGTACGGCCCCATGGACGGCCCCGCCGCGTGGATGATGACCGCAACCTGGGATCTGCATTACGGCATCCTCATGTTCGGGATGTGGGCCGCGATGATGCTGGGCATGATGCTGCCTTCCGCCGCGCCGGCGATCCTGCTGTATGGAATGGTTGCGCGCAGTGCCGCCCCGCCCGCAAGGCCGGTGCTGCGCAGTTACGCTTTCGCCGCCGGATACCTGCTGGCCTGGGCGGCGTTCAGCCTGCGGCGACCACTCTGCAGTGGGGGCTGTCGGTCTCCGGGCTGCTCAACCCCATGATGGAAACCAGCAGCGGCCTGCTGGCGGGGTCGATCCTGCTGGTCGCCGGGGTCTATCAATGGACGCCGTTGAAGCAAACTTGTCTTGCCGGCTGCCGCTCCCCGGCTGACTTCATCTCGCGGCATTGGCGGCCGGGGGCTGTTGGCGCCCTGCGCATGGGCGCGAGCCACGGGCTTTACTGCGTCGGCTGTTGCTGGGCGCTGATGCTGCTGCTGTTCTTCGGCGGCGTCATGAGCCTGACGTGGATCGGTGCTCTCACCATCGCCGTGCTGTTCGAAAAGCTCGCGCCTTACGGTAACTGGGCCGGCAGGCTCTGCGGCCTTGCATTGATTGCGTCCGGAATACGGGTGCTTTGGCGCACGTAAAACCCGCTCGAATTAATTCATAAATACAAAGGGCCGCGACTGCGGCCCCTTGTATTCCAGCGTTCGCTTAGCGTTCCAGAATCGCGGTGACGCCCTGTCCACCCGCCGCGCAGATGGAAATCAGGCCGCGGCCGCTGCCTTTTTGTTCGAGGATTTTCGCCAAGGTGGCGACAATGCGCCCGCCGGTGGCGGCGAACGGGTGACCGGCGGCAAGACTGCTGCCTTTGACGTTCATCTTCGAGCGGTCTATCTGGCCCAATGGCTTGTCGAGGCCGAGGCGCTCCTTGCAGAACTTCGCATCGTTCCAGGCCTTGAGCGTGCACAGCACCTGCGCGGCGAAGGCTTCGTGGATTTCGTAGTAATCGAAATCCTGCAGCGTCAGGCCGGCACGCGCGAGCATGCGTGGCACCGCGTAGGCCGGCGCCATCAGCAGACCTTCTTTTTTACCGACGAAATCCACCGCGGCGGTTTCACACCAGGTGAAATACGCCTGTGGCTTGACGCCGCGCGCCTTCGCCCAGTCCTCCGAGGCCAGCATCACGGCGGAAGCGCCGTCGGTTAATGGCGTCGAGTTGCCGGCGGTGAGCGTGCCGTAGCCGGATTTTCTGTCATAGGCGGGCTTCAACGAAGCGAGCTTTTCGAGGCTGGTGTCGCCGCGCATGTTGTTGTCGCGTTCCAGCCCCGAATACGGAACCACGAGGTCCTTGTAAAAGCCCGCCTCATAGGCCGCGGCTGCATTCTTGTGCGAGTTCGTACGCCACCTCGTCCTGGTCTTCGCGCGCGATGTTCCATTCACGCGCCATCAGCTCGCAATGGTCACCCATCGAAAGCCCGGTGCGGGGTTCGGCATTGCCGGGGATATGCGGCGCGAAGAACAGCGCCGGGTTGATGCCGGCCAGCGCCGCGAGTTTCTGCCCGGTGGTTTTGGCGCGGTTGACCTTGAGCAGGCCCTTGCGCACTTTTTCGTTGACGCCAATCGGTGCGTCGCTCGTCGTGTCCACGCCGCCGGCCATGCCGCACTCGATCTGGCCGAGGGCAATCTTGTTGGCGATCTGGATCGTCGCCTGCAAACCAGTGCCGCAGGCCATCTGCACATCGTTGGCCGGCGTTTCCGGCGCAAGGCCGCACGACAGCACCGACTCGCGGCACAGGTTGAAGTCGCGCGAATGCTTGAGCACCGCGCCGGCGGCCACTTCCCCGAGGCGTTCGCCGTGCAGCTGAAACTTGTCGACCACGCCCTTGAACGTGGCGGTGAGCATGTCCTGATTCGAGCGTACCGAATAGGCGGTGTTGGAACGGGCGAACGGAATGCGCGATCCGCCGAGGATGGCGACTTTGCGGCCGTAGGGTTTCATGGCAACTCCTGAAGGTAATTTTTGTGTCGCGGCATTCTGGCAGAAGTCTTTCGCCGCCTCATTTGCATCGGGGACGTTTGCAACTGTCGCTGCAGGTACTCACCTGCCGGTCTCAAATCGGCGCAGGCAGTTGGCGCCGATGTGGGGTCGATCCGGCGCGCGCTCGTCGCGTATCAGGACATTACCCGCTTGGACTCTGCGCAGGGCTAAAACGGCCGATATTCAAAATCGAGTGATACACTTTTAGTACCACGGTATTCCCCGGGTGCGAGGTTTTAGGCTAAAAAGGGTCTCAAGCGGGTGGCACAAAATTAGTTAAGGAGGCGGCGATGAAACCAGCAGAGTCCACTGTCAGTCGCGAAGACCTGAAGCGCTCCAGGGTATTCAAGAATATTCCAGATGACGCGCTGGACCTCATTTTGGAACAAGGCCTGGTGCTCGAGGCAAAAAAGGACGACCCCATCCTTTACGAAAACAGGCGCGGCGGCATCGGGCTTTATCTCATTCTGTCCGGCCTTGTTGCCGTCTTTCGCGACGAGCCGCAGCTTGAAGCGCCGGTGCATGTCGCCAACCTGATGCCGGGCGATTGTCTCGGCGAATATTCATTGATAGACGGCAGCACGACGTCTGCGGCCGCCAGGGCCTTGGAGGACAGCACCCTGTTTTTTGTCCCGCGCGGATCGTTTATCCGGCTGTTGGGGGGTGACCCACAGATCGGCAAGACGTTTTATTTCAACCTGCTGGTTTATCTGGTGAGCCGTTTGCGGCAAAAAAACGCGCAGCCCTGATTGGCGCGCCACGAAAGTGCAAGCCGACCATTCCCGGGCCAATCTTGTTCTTTGGGCGACGCTGTTCTTCTGCGTAGCCTGCTCCGGCAAACCGGTGCCGCAGATCTCGCGGTTGCCGGCCGATGCGACGATTCTGGCGTTTGGCGACAGCCTGACCATTGGTACCGGTACGACGATCGATCAGGCGTACCCGGCCGTGCTGGCAGCTCTGACCGGCCGCAAAGTCATCAACGCCGGAATCTCGGGTGAGACCACCGAGGGTGGCCGTGAGCGCCTGGCGTCGGTACTGGACGAAACTCAGCCGCGCCTGGTGATTCTGTGCCTCGGTGGCAACGACATGCTGCACCAGCAGGACCGCAACCGCATGCGCGACAACCTCGACGCCATGATCACCGACATACGCGGCCGCGGGATTCCTGTCGTGTTGCTCGGGGTGCCCGAACCCAAGCTGCTGAGCCTTACCGCCGACGCCAGTTACCGGATGCTGGCGGAAAAACACCGCTTGCCATTGGAAGAAACCGTCATCGCCGAAGTGCTGGGCAAGCGCTCGCTGCGCTCCGACCCGGTTCACCCCAACGCCCAGGGCTACCGCGAAATGGCGGTGGGGATTGCCCGACTACTGAAGAAGACCGGTGCGATCTGATGGGCCGGATCGCCCGATTCCTCGCTGTACTTGGCATGGGGTTGGCCAGTCAGGCGGTTGTCGCTTCTGATCTTGAGCTGAGCATTCGCCGGATCGATGGCCCCGCATGGCGCGCGGAGGGCATCGAGGCAAAACTGGTGCCGCCAAACATCCTGCGATTGCGGATTGCCCGCATCGTTCTGCCTTCCCAGCCGCCCATCAACGACGTCGTCGTGGATTGCCGCGAACTGAAGGCCGGCAGCGGAGCGCACTGCGACAACGCTGGCTTCCGTGCGAACGTCCCCGGCCTGGGCAAGCTCGACGGCAAACTGAAATTCGACTACCGCAACGCGTTGCGTTGGCAGGCGGCACTCACATTGCCTGCGCAAGGCTTGACCCTCGCACTCACGCAGGAAGCCGCACAGATCAGCGCTGCGCTCACCGCGCAGAATTTCACCTTCAGTGAGGCCAGCGGGCGCTACGCCACCGACAAGCTTTCCGCCGATGCCAAGGTGCGCTGGCACGCTGGCAAGAGTCGTCTGGAAGTCGAAGTCGAGTCGCGCAGCGGCCAGGCCTACGTCGAGCCGGTATTCGCCGATTTTGCGCTGCTGCCATTAAAGCTCGATGCCGCGCTGGTCAAAAACCCGCAAGGCTGGGCAATAGAGCGGCTGAACACGGTGCACGGCAAGGCGGGCGGCATCGAGGCCAGCGGCCAGCTCGACGCCCATTACAAGCCGGTGCAGCTTCAGGCAAAAGTGCAGGCGCAGGACCTGGCGCCAATGATCGCCACGGCGGTACAGCCGTTTCTGATTGGCAGTCGCTTCGAGGGATTGGCCGCGACAGGTCGTGCCAACGCGCAGATCGAAATGCGTGAGGGCACCCTGCAGAAAATCGACGCGCAGTTACTGGGGGCAAATATCAAGGCGGAGAAAATCGGCATGTCCGTTGAGCAGATCGCAGGCGAACTGCACTGGGCGCCGCTGCAAGCCATGGCATCGAGCCTGAAATGGAGCGCAGGGGCACTCAAGCGCGTGCCGCTGGGCGCCTCAGCCGTTGAGTTTCGCGCCCAGGGCAAGGACTTCGAGCTGCTGAAAGCCTGGCGTCAGCCGCTGCTCGAAGGCGCGCTCAACGTCGAGCGGCTTGTGCTGCGCGGCCTGGGTGGCACGCAGCTCAGCGCCGATTTTCAGGGCGCGCTGGAGCCAATCAACCTCACGGCCCTGTGCCGGGCGCTCGGCTGGCCGGAATTCAGCGGCACGCTGGGCGGGCGGCTGCCGGGCCTTTCGGTGCGCGACGAAGTCTGGACCATCGACGGCGCACTCGAGGCCCAGTTGTTCGACGGCTCTTTGCGCCTGGCAAACCTGCAGGCGATCCAGCCGTTTGGCGTGCTGCCACGGGTCATGGCGGACATTGAAATCCGCCGCTGGGACCTGGAGCGCGTCACCAGCGCCTTCTCCTTTGGCCGTATCACCGGCCGGCTCGACGGCGAGATCAAGGGCCTGCGCCTGCTCAACTGGACCCCGGTGGCGTTCGATGCTCGCGTTTACTCATCGCCGGACGACGACAGCAAGCGTCGTATCTCGCAGCGCGCAATTGACGCCATTTCATCGATCGGCGGCGGACCGACGGGAATCCTTTCGCGCGGCTTTCTGAGCGTATTCGAAGATTTTGCCTACGACCGCCTCGGCGTCAGTTGCGTGCTGCGTGACAACGTCTGCCTGATGGACGGCGTCGAGCAAGCGCCGTCGAAGGAAGGGCTCAAGGCGTATTACCTGGTCAAGGGGCGGCTGCTGCCGCGGATTGACGTGGTGGGGTATGCGCAGCGCGTGTCCTGGAGCAACCTCATCGCTCAGTTGCAGGCGGCGCGCACCTCCGGCGGGCCAAAACTGGAGAAGTGAACGGAATCGCGATTGCCGCGTTCTATACTAGTCCCATGATCCTCAGGAGATTCGCCATGCTGCGTAGCTTGCCCATTTCGTTCTTCGGCCCCCTTCTGCTGGTCAGCGCCTGCGTCACCATCAACGTCTATTTTCCGGCCGCCGCGGCAGAAAAAGCCGCCGATCGAATCATCGACGATGTCTGGCGTGCGCCGGCCCCTTCAGCGCCCGCTCCGGGCATCCAGACCACGCCGTTGCCTCAATCGAGTCTGCCGGTGCAATTATTCGTGGCCCTGCTCAATTTCGTGGTGTCGCCCGCACAGGCTGCCGAAGGCCAGCAGCCGAATATCGACATCTCCTCGCCCGAGGTGCAGCGCGTCAAGGCGTCCATGGAAGCGCGCCATGCGACGTTGAAGCCGCATTACGACTCCGGCGCCGTTGGCCTGACCGGCGACGGCCTGGTTGATCTGCGCGACGCCAACGCCGTGCCGCTGGCGCAGCGCAATGTGGTCAAGAGCCTGGTTGCGCAGGAAAACGCCGACCGCAAGGCGCTGTACCGCGAAATCGCCATCGCCAACGGTCAGCCGCAGTGGGAAGGGCAGATTCAAAGCGTGTTCGCACAGCGTTGGGTGGCCAAGGCGCAATCCGGCTGGTATTACCAGGACTCAGGCGGCTGGAAGAAAAAGTAGAAGCGCCGTAGTCCATGTCGCCGGATCACGAGGCGATTATTGTCGGTGCCGGTTTTGGCGGCATGGGTGCGGCGATTCAGTTGGCACAGCTTGGTATTACCGACATCGCGATCTTAGAGCGTGCGGACGACTTGGGCGGTACCTGGCATGTGAACCGTTATCCGGGCCTGGCGGTGGACATTCCCTCGTTCACCTACTCGTATTCATTCGAGCCAAACCCGAACTGGTCGCGCATGTACGCGCCTGGCGCCGAGCTCAAGGCCTACGCCGAGCATGTGGCCGACAAGTACAAGCTGCGCCCGTACATGCGCTTCAACACCCTCATCGAGAAGGCGCAGTACGACGAACCGAACCGTTGCTGGACAGTGCACGCGAAGGGCTGCAAACCGCTGACCTCGCGGTTCCTGATTCTGGCAACCGGGTTTTTGTCGCAGACGCACACCCCTGATATTCCTGGCATCCAATCCTTCGCCGGCAAAATCATCCACACCGCCGCCTGGGACGATACCTACGACCTTAACGGCAAGCGTGCCGCCGTCATCGGCACCGGCGCTACCGCGGTACAGCTGTTGCCGATCATCGCGCCTAAGCTCAAACAGATGTCGGTATTCCAGCGCACCGCGATCTGGGTCACCCCCAAGGCCGACGCGAAGATTGCGCCCTGGGTGCGACGGATGTTCACCGCGCTGCCGTTCACGCAGCGGATCGCGCGGTTTTTCAGCGACACGATTCTGGAACTGATCATGGTGCTGGGCGTGCTCTATAACAAACAGCTGCCCGGCGTGACCCAGTACATGGAGAAAATCTGCAAGGCGCATTTGGCGCGGCAGATCAACGACCCATTCCTGCGTGCAAAGCTCACGCCGCACTACAGCTTTGGCTGCAAGCGGCCGACTTTTTCCAACACCTATTACCCGACTTTCAATCGCCCCAACGTCGAGCTGGTGACCGAACGTATCGAACGCCTGGAGCCGGACGGCATCATCACCACCGACGGCCGCAAACGCGAAATCGACACGCTGATTCTGGCCACGGGCTTTGATCTTTGGGAGAAGAATTTCCCTGCCATTGAGGTCGTCGGCAAGGGCGGCCTCAATTTAGGAAAGTGGTGGCGGCAGAACCGCTTCCAGGCTTACGAAGGCATTACCGTGCCGGGCTTCCCCAATCTGTTCAGCCTGCCGAGTCCTTATGCCTACAGCGGCCTGTCGTACTTCAACACCAATGAAGTGCAGATGAAGCACATGAGCCGTTTGCTGCGCGAGATGAAGCGCAAGAATGCGACGACGTTCGAAGTTTCAAAAACCGCCAACGAAACCTACCTGCAGGCGATGAAGCAGCGCGTCAGCCGCTCGGTATTCGTCAACGGCAATTGCGCGCCGGCCAACAGTTACTATTTCAACCAGCATGGCGAGGCCACTTTGCTGCGGCCAACCACGACTTATCTTGCGTTGTGGCAGACCCGCCGGTTTCCTCTGGGCGATTACAGCCTCAGCTAGCGCCCTGAATCGCCGGCACGGTGCCGGCCGCACTGGAAAACTCCATGGCGCCATCCTCGACCGCGCCGAACTTCAAGGTCAGGATATCCAGCGCGTAATTCTGATAGAGCTTCCATGGCGCTTTGGAGCCTTGCTTGGGCATTTGCTCAAGCGCGCGCAAAACATAGCCGGATGAAAAATCAATCAGCGGAATTTCCGTCACCGACGGGTCGGTATTGCGCGGTGTGCACTGCCGGTAGCCGTGCCGGTCCATGTGATTGAGCAATCGGCACAGGTATTCGGAAGTCAGGTCGCATTTGAGCGTCCAGGACGCATTGGTGTAGCCCAGCGCCAGCGCCAGGTTCGGCACGCCGCTCAGCATCATGCCTTTGTAGCTCATGGTTTTGCCAAGCTCGACCGGGCGTCCATCTACTGCCACCTGCATTCCACCGAGTGCCAGCATGCAAAGCCCGGTGGCGCTGACGATGATGTCTGCGTCCAGCTCAGCACCGGATTTCAGCTTGATCCCGTTTTCGGTGAACGTCTCAATGTGATCGGTGACGATGGAAGCACTGCCTTTCTTGAGTGCTTCGAACAGATCACCGTCGGGCACCAGGCATACGCGCTGATCCCATGGGTTGTACTTGGGTTTGAAGTGGCGCAAATCAAAATCGGGTCCCAGCGCCTTGCGCGCGACGCGGCGCGTCAAGCCCTTGACCACATCCGGCGCCGATTTGCTGAGGTTGTAGAAAAACATCTGCATCAACACGTTCTTCCAGCGCACGAGGGCGTAGGCGAGTTTGGCCGGCAAGATACGGCGCAGGAAATTGGCGACGGCATCTTCCGCAGGCAGCGACATGATGTAAGTCGGCGAGCGTTGCAGCATGGTCACGTGCGCGGCCTTGCCGGTCATCGAAGGCACCAGGGTTACGGCCGTGGCGCCGCTGCCGATGACCACCACGCGTTTGCCGCTGTAGTCGAGATTCTCTGGCCATTTCTGTGGATGAATCAGCTGGCCCTTGAAGCGGGATGCGCCTGGAAACTCCGGCGTGTAGCCACCCTCGTAGTTGTAGTAGCCGCTGCAGTTGTAGATGAAGTTGCAGGTGAAGCGAACCCGCTCCTTTGACGGACCGCGTTCCGCCTCCACCGTCCATTTAGCATCGGTGCTGGACCAACTGATGCGCTTTGCCGAATGATTGAAACGGATCTTCGGTTCGACGCCATGGTCCTTGGCAGTCTGGCGAACGTAGTGAAGAATCGATGGCCCATCGGCAATCGCCTTGGCCTGTGTCCAGGGCTTGAACGAATAGCCCAGCGTGTACATGTCGGAGTCTGAGCGGATGCCGGGGTAGCGGAACAGATCCCAGGTGCCGCCGATGGCGTCGCGCGCCTCGAGGATCACATACGTTTTTTTAGGGCAGCGCTTCTGCAAATGTACGCCGGCACCGACGCCGGACAGGCCGGCGCCCACTATCAACACATCGAAATGTTCAATCGACATAGACCGCTCCATTGCACCTGCTTCAATTTAGCCCGCGCACTCGACTCACGCTATGACGGAGCGTGACGCCAGGGAACATCCCGCGACAGGCGTGGCACCTTAACGGCTGTTTCGGGCACAAGAATTGGCTTGGGCGCCGATACGGGTTAGCTCTTGAGCCGGTAACCGGTGCGAAAAATCCACGCCACGGCGACCACGCAGATGAGCAGAAATCCGAGCGTCATCGCCAAGCTCAACCCCACACCGACGTCCGAGCTGCCGTAGAAACTCCAGCGAAAACCACTGATCAGATAAACCACCGGGTTGAACAGTGTGAGGGTGCGCCAGGCTGGCGGCAGCATGTCGATGGAGTAGAACGCGCCGCCAAGGAAAGTCAGCGGCGTCACGATCAGCATCGGGATCAGCTGCATCTGCTCGAAGTTTTTCGCCCAGATGCCAACGATGAAGCCGAACAGGCTGAAGGTGGTTGCGGTCAGCACCAGGAACGCAGCCATCCACACGGGGTGCAGAATCTGCAATGGCACGAACAGCGAAGCGGTGGCGAGAATGATCAACCCCAGCAAGATCGACTTGCTCGCCGCGGCCCCGACATACCCCAGAACGATCTCGAATGGCGACACCGGTGCTGACAGCAGTTCGTAAATCGTGCCGGTGTATTTGGGAAAGTGGATGCCAAACGAGGCATTGAAAATGCTTTCGGTGAACAGCGACAGCATGATCAGCCCGGGCACGATGAATGCGCCGTAGGGCACGCCGCCGACCTCGGTCATGCGCGAGCCAATGGCGGCGCCGAACACCACGAAATACAGCGAGGTGGTGATCACCGGCGTCAGCAGGCTTTGCAGCAGCGTGCGGAAGAAGCGCGCCATCTCGAAGCGGAAAATCGCCCAGACGCCGTGGCGGTTGAACAAGAAGCGATTCATGCGCGGCCCCCGCGCTCGCTGACCAGGCTGACAAAAATATCCTCGAGCGAACTTTCGCGGGTGTGCAGGTCCTTGTAGCCGATGCCCAGTTCGTCCATCTGTTTTAGCAGGGCGGGGATGCCGACATCCCCGTTGGTGTCGAACGTGTATTCCAGTTCGTGTCCGCCCTCGCTCAGCGTCAGTGCCCAATTCGACAGTGCGGCGGGCAACGCGCTCATCGGCGCTTGCAGGTTGAGCGTGAGCTGTTTCTTGCCCAGCTTCTTCATCAGCGTCGCCTTGCCTTCGACGAGAACCAGTTCGCCCTTGTTGATCACGCCGACGCGGTCGGCCATTTCCTCGGCCTCCTCGATGTAGTGCGTGGTCAGGATGATGGTGACGCCGCTGCTGCGCAGCCGGCGCACCAGCGCCCACATGTCGCGACGCAGTTCAACATCCACACCGGCGGTCGGTTCGTCGAGAAACAGGATCGGCGGCTCGTGCGCCAGCGCCTTGGCGATCATCACGCGCCGCTTCATGCCGCCGGACAACGTCTGGATGCGGTCGTGGCGCTTGTCCCATAAGGACAAGTCGCGCAGTACTTTTTCGATGTGCGCATGATCGGGCGCGCGGCCGAACAAACCGCGGCTGAAATTCACCGTGGCCCAGACCGTCTCGAAGCCCTCGGTCACCAGTTCCTGCGGAACCAGGCCGATCTTCGAACGAGCAGCGCGATAATCAAGGCGAATGTCGTGGCCGTCCGCCAGCACCGTACCGCTGGTGGATGTGACGATGCCGCAGACGATATTAATCAGCGTGGTTTTTCCCGCGCCATTGGGGCCCAGCAGGGCAAAAATTTCCCCCTGGGCGATGTCGAGGTTGATTTTTCTTAACGCCAACAGCCCCGATGCATAGGTCTTGGTGAGATCGGTAATCGAGATGATTGAGGGCATGGGCGCAGACCTTAGCGCAAAAATATCGCCACCCGCTTGGGCACGATTTTAGGCCTTGAGAGACCCTCTCGAAAAAAGAGTGGTACTAAAAGTGTACCACCCGTTTTTAGATAGCGAGCCAAAAGTGGCCTATAAGTGCCGCAAGCGGGTAGCTACTTTTAGGCAGCGCCCCAGCCCTGCGCGCTGCGCACAAAACGTTGTCGCTCCACACAGGCAAATCCTAGTGTCTGATAGTCGTAACGCTCTATCGTCATCACCGCGGGCGTGCCGGGCTCCAGCTCTAAAGTGTTGAAGGAGTTGGGTGCGCCGGGGCGCGTGCGGTGCGAAACCGCAGTGCCCGACCCGGATAGCACGAAAGTCCACGGCAGCTGCGCAAACGGGCCAGAGCTCAAAGCAATCAGCGGCACATGCACATGGCCGCTCAACACGGCGTCCACGCGGTGTTCGGCCATGATTCGCGCAGCTTCTTCTCGACCGATGAGGGTCTGCGCGTGATCCATTTCCCAGGCGGTCCAGAGCGGTTGATGCGCCACCACCACCAGCAACCCCTCGGCGCCGGCCGCGCGCCGCGCTTCGCCAAGTCGTTCGCGCAAGTATTCGGCGGGCAATGCACCGTTTTTGTGGCGCGCCGGGTGAGTGGCGTCTAGCGCCAGCACGGTGACGCCCGCTTCGCTCCACAAACTGGTGCGCGCGCCAAAAGCGGCCGCGTAATTCGCATAAGGAGAAAAAACGCGCGCCCACAGATTGAACAGCGGGATGTCGTGGTTGCCGGGAATGGCGATCTGCTTACGCGCAGGCAGGCGCCGGGTGAAGCGTGCGGCAGCCTCGAACTGCGACCGCCTTGCGCGTTGAGTGATGTCGCCACACAGCAGCAGTGCGTCGGGCGGACACGCAGCCAGCGAGCGTTCCAGCGCCTGCATCACCTCGGCGCGCTCAGTGCCGAAATGGGTGTCGGAAATCTGCGTCAGCAGCATCAGACGGCGGCGGCGGGCGGCGCGACCAGGCGCAGAGCCTCGGGCAAGGCGCGAAACTTGAGCGGCGGGTGCAGACGGATGATTTCGCCATCCACCACCAGATCAATCGCGCGCCGCGTGCTTTCCACCTCGAATCCTTCCGTGCAAAAAGTCTCGAGCCGCTGGTCGCGGTCCAGATCCTTGAGCGCCGAACGCAGCAACAGGCGCAGCCGCTCCAGCCATTTCGTCGGCCGCAACAGCAGTACGCCCAGCATGCCTTCGCGTGTGCAGGCCGCCGCGTCCAGCTCCAGGTCTTTGAGTTGCAGGGCGTTGTTGGCTACAAAAATCATCGACGTGCGCTGCACCGTGGCCGCCTCGCCGCTGACCAGGCGCACCGCGAAGGGCGGCTGGCCTCGCATCAGTGCCACCATGCCCGACAGCATCGCCACCAGCCGGTAACGTCCGAAGCGCGCCTTGGCCTGCTCGCGTTGCTGGATCAAATGCGTGTACAGCCCGAAGCTCGCGTTGTTCAGGAACAAACGCCCGTTGACGTCGCCGGCCGACACCGGTCGCGCGGCGCCGGTCATCACAAGCCGCGCCGCTTCGGCGATGTCCAACGGGATTCCATGCGCGCGTGCAAAGTAGTTAAAGGTGCCAAGCGGAACCACGGCCAGCGGAACCTGAAGTTCGCGACATGCCGCCGCCACCGCGTTCACCGTGCCGTCGCCGCCCGCCGCTACGACCACGCCGCCGGCTTCTTTCATCTGCCGCGCCGCGCGCTGGCAAAGCTCATTGATTGGCTGCGCCGGGCTGATCAGGAAAAAACTCGGTTCAGCACCCGCCGACCGCAGCGTCGATTCCAACACCGTGCGACATTCATCCTTATCGCCCGACCCTGAGACTGAATTCATGATCACGGCGACCGGGCGTGTGCCTATCGAAGATTGATTCATATTAGACGGACGATATCAGCACAGGGGCTTGAATCTTTAGTATCCGGCCCTATGATATGCACCCTTAGCAGCCCTCGCTGGTGAGTGCTAATACGGCCTTATTCATACCAAGCAACTGAAAACACTGGAGATTTAATATGAAACTACGTCCCCTGCACGATCGCGTGATCGTGAAGCGTCTGGAAGAAGAGAAGAAATCCGCCGGCGGCATCCTGATCCCGGACTACGGCGGCCGAAAAGCCTTGCCGCGGCAAGGTGATCGGCGGTTGGCCCCGGCAAGCGCACCGACGACGGCAAGCGTCAGTCGATCGACGTCAAGGTCGGCGACGACGATCCTGTTCGGCAAGTACTCCGGCACCGAAGTGAAGGTCGATGGCGACGAACTGGTCGTCATGCGCGAAGACGACATCATGGCCGTCTTCGGTGAAGTAAGCGCACTCGCAATCCACAATACTCAGAGAGAGGATTCAACATGGCAGCTAAAGAAGTCCGCTTCGGCGACGACGCCCGCAGCCGCATGGTCGCCGGCGTCAACATTCTCGCCAACGCAGTGAAGGTTACTCTCGGCCCCAAGGGCCGCAACGTCGTGCTCGACAAGTCCTTCGGCGCCCCCACGGTCACCAAGGACGGCGTCTGCGTCGCCAAGGAAATCGAACTGAAGGACAAGTTCGAGAACATGGGCGCGCAGCTGGTCAAGGAAGTCGCTTCCAAGACTTCCGACGAAGCCGGCGACGGCACCACCACCGCCACGGTACTGGCCCAGGCGATCGTCAACGAAGGCCTGAAGTCGGTCACCGCCGGCATCGACCCGATGGAAATCAAGCGCGGCATCGACAAGGCCGTCGAGGCCATCGTCGCAGAGCTGAAGCGTATTTCCAAGCCGTGCAAGGACCGCAAGGCCATCGCGCAGGTCGGCACGGTTTCGGCCAACAACGACGAAGCGATCGGCGAGATCATCGCCGACCGCGATGGACAAGGTCGGCAAGGAAGGCGTCATCACCGTTGAAGAAGGCACGGGCCTCGAGAACGAGCTCGACGTCGTCGAAGGCATGCAGTTCGACCGCGGCTACCTCGTCGCCGTACTTCATCAACAACGCAGCAGTCGCAGCAGGTGCGAGCTGGAAAACCCGCTGATCCTGATCACCGAGAAGAAGATCAGCAACATCCGCGAGCTGCTGCCGATGCTCGAGGGCGTCGCCAAGTCCGGCCGTCCGCTGATGATCATCGCCGAAGACGTCGAAGGCGAAGCGCTGGCGACGCTGGTCGTCAACAACCTGCGTGGCATCCTCAAGGTCGCGGCCGTCAAGGCGCCGGGCTTCGGTGACCGCCGCAAGGAAATGCTCAAGGACATCGCGATCCTGACCGGCGGCACGGTCATCGCCGAGGAACTGGGCCTGCCGCTCGAGAAGGTCGACGCTCACCGACCTGGGCACCGCCAAGAAGGTCCAGATCGACAAGGAGAACACCACGATCATCGACGGCGCCGGCAAGAAGGACAAGATCGAGCTCGCGCATCAATGAAATCCGCAAGCAGGTCGAAGACGCGACCAGCGACTACGACAAGGAAAAGCTGCAGGAGCGTCTGGCCAAGCTCGCCGGCGGTGTCGCGGTGATCAAGGTCGGCGCCGCGACCGAAGTCGCGATGAAGGAAAAGAAAGCCCGCGTCGAAGACGCGCTGCACGCCACGCGTGCCGCCGTTGAAGAAGGCATCGTCGCTGGCGGCGGTGTCGCGCTGGTGCGTGCGCAGAAAGCGCTCGACGGCATCAAGGGCTTGTCCGACGACCAGCAGGTCGGCGTCAACATCCTGCGCCGTGCGATCGAAGAACCGCTTCGCATGATCGTCAAGAACGCCGGTGAAGAAGCCTCCGTGGTCCTCAACAAGGTCAAGGAAGGCAAGGGCGCGTACGGCTACAACGCCCAGACCGGCGACTACGGCGACATGATCGAGATGGGCATTCTCGACCCGACCAAGGTCACGCGTCTTGCGCTGCAGAACGCAGCCTCGGTTGCGGGTCTACTGCTGACGACCGAAGCGATGGTCGCCGAGCTGCCGAAGAAGGATGAGCCGATGATGCCGCCGGGTGGTGGGGGTGGCATGGGCGGCATGGGCGGCGATTTCTAAGTAAGCCGTTTCAGTTGCAACGACAGGGCTCCGGAAGGAGCCCTGTTTTTTTGTGGCGCAGAATTTGCCTCTTTCTCAACAGCGATAAACTGTTTGTCTCCTCTTTGGAAACGTCCATGAAAATCGGCCTCGCCCTGCTTTTAGTACTGGCATCCACCCTCGCGCGAGCGGGCATGCCGGACTGGCAATACAAGGTCTCCCCCGACGTGCTCGCCATCGCCACTTCGGAAGGGGAGGCTGACTTCGTCATTGAAATGGCATCTCAGGCAGATCTGTCTGCCGCAACGCTTTTGCGTGGCAAGGCGACCAAGAACCGCTATGTGTTTGAAACGTTGCGCGCCCAGGCGGCACGAACGCAGCCGCCGGTGCTGGCTTGGCTGAAGCAACGCGGCGTCTCCACGCAGTCGTTTTGGATCACCAACGCCATCGCCGCACGCGGCAATCTTGCGGTGCTGGCGGCAGTGGCCACAATGCCCGAGGTGGATTATGTGCACGGCGTTGGCGGCATCCGCCACGTTGGCCCGGTTGTTTCTGCCAAGGCAGATGCGCCGCGCACGGCACCGGTCGAACCCGGCATTGAATTAGTCGGCGCGCCCGAAGTCTGGAAGCTGGGTTTCCACGGTCAAGGCGTGGTGGTGGGCGACCACGACATCGGCGTGATGTGGGATCACCCCGCGTTGAAAAATCAGTACCGGGGCTGGGACGGCAACGCCGTGACGCACGACTACAACTGGCTCAATGCGTTTCCGCAGGACCCGTTCTGCGACGATCTCGCCACGCCCTGCGATCCGCACGTTCACGGCACTCACACCACCGGCACCATGGTCGGCGATGACGGCGGCGACAACCGCGTCGGCATGGCGCCCCGCGCCCAGTGGATCGCCTGTCGTTCGCTGCTCGACCCGGTCGTTGGCGTCGGCTTTCTGCCCACCTACATGACCTGCATGGAATGGACGCTGGCGCCCTATCCGTCCGGCAATACTGGCGCGGCAGACCCCGCGATGGCGCCCGATGTCGTTAATAATTCCTGGGGTTGTCTCGAGGGCTGCCCGCCGACCATCCTGCAGGCGACCAACGAGGCGATCAAAGCCGCCGGCATTGTGCAGGTGGTCTCGGCGGGCAATGACGGCGCCGAATGCATGACACTGGCATTCCCGCTCGGCATCTATGACTCCTCATTCACCGTGGGCGCCACCGATTTTCAGGACCAGATGGCGGGTTTTTCCAGCCGTGGCCCGGTGGTCAGCGACTTGTCCATGCGCATCAAGCCCAACGTCGTCGCGCCCGGCGTGAATGTGCGTTCCAGCAGTAACGACGGCGGTTACGCCGAACTCAGCGGGACCAGCATGGCCGGACCGCACGTCGCCGGGCTGGTGGCGCTGATGCTGTCAGCGGCACCGGATTTGAAGGGCGAGGTGGATGCGGTGCGACAGATCATCGAACAGACCGCGGTTCCCATTACCACCGGCGAAACCTGCGGGGGCACCAGCGACGCCGACATACCCAACAACACCTTTGGCTACGGCCGTATCGACGCCTTGGCCGCGGTCAAGGCGGCTATCGCCGCCACCAAACCGCAAAAGCTGGCTGCAAAAACGGGGGACAACGGCAGCGCAAAAGGCCTGCTGCTCGGGGCTTTCGGCGGCCCGTTATTGCTGGCCTTGTCTCTGGCGGTAGTGCTGCGCAAGCGTCGCCGCCTCGAAATGACTAGGGCGCTTTAGGTTTTTGTTCCGGTTGCCCGCAAGAAAGATTGGCCGGAACGGCAACGTCCATCATTTTTGGGTCGGAGAGTTTCAGGTTGTTCATGATTTCGATGTAGTCGCGCTTTGATTTCCCGGCGAGGCGCGGGTTGTGCCGTTTCTCTTCGCCAATCGAGGTCACCGTCCAGCCCTTGTAGTCATGCGCCGGATAGACCCGGGTTTCATCCGGCAGCTTGAACAGGATATTGACGATGGACTCCCAGGACCGTGCGGCATCCCCGTTCTGAAAATCGGTGCGGCCGGTGCCCCTGATCAACAGAACGTCTCCGGTGAATACCGCCTTGGGCTTGCCCGGATCGAGAACGAAACTGAAAGACTCGTCCGTGTGCCCGGGCGTGTAGAGCGCGCCGAGTCGAATGCCGTCGATGTCCAGCACGTCGCCATCCTTGACGTGCTGCGACACGCAGGCCGCCTGGGTGAATTCACCCATCAAGGTGATGCAGCCCGTGGCGTCGCGCAGGTCGCCAAGCCCGGTGATGTGGTCGGCGTGAGTGTGGGTATCAATGGCCCGCACCAGCTTCAGATCCAGCTGTTCAATCGCGGTGAGGTACTGCGCGACCTGTTCCTTCACTGGGTCCAAAATCACCGCTTCACGCCCGTGGCCGGAGGCGATCAGATAGGTATAGGTGCTGGAGTCGTGTTCAAAAAACTGGCGGAAGATCACAAGCACCTCTCAACCGTAGCGGGCCAGCAGGGAGGTCACCTTATCGAGGCGGGCGACCGTTTTGGGATGACGAAGGCCCAACTCCGCCAATTCACGTTTGGTGACGCAGGACAGGAGGTCGAAAAAGGCCCGGTCCATGGCCTTGCGGGCCGCGGCGAACTGCTGCACCACGTGCTCGCACTCATCCTCTTTCTCAATCATCGCCATCACGCCGCGAATCTGACCCTCAACGCGGCGAAGGCGATCCAGCATCTTTTTCTTGTCCTGCTGCCAGTCGTGCATTATCAAGCCTCCAGTAGATACTATACGGGGTATAGTATACAACCCTCCAGGAGAACCCAATGATTCCGGCACTGGCAGGCGGGGCCCTGATCGGCCTTTCCGCCTTGATTCTTTACGCAGCACTCGGCCGCATCGCCGGCATCAGCGGAATCGCGTTCGGGGCGCTGGACGCGGGCAGCCGCTCCTGGAGGTTGCCGTTTCTCGCCGGGCTCATGGGCGGCGGATGGATCGCGGTGTTTTTGGGAGCGTCATTTCCGTTTGCGGCGTTGCCGAGCACGTTCCCCGGATTGGCAGTGCTGGCGATAGCCGGTGTGCTTGTGGGTGTCGGCACACGCTTGGGCAATGGGTGCACCAGTGGCCACGGCATTTGCGGTTTGTCGCGCCTGTCACCGCGATCGCTGGCGGCGGTGGCCGTCTTCATGGTGCTGGGCATGGTGACGGCGACATTCCTTCGACCCGCCCTGATCTGAGATTCCCATGAAAACTGTGATCGTCGCTTTGATCTGCGGCCTGCTTTTCGGAGCCGGGCTTACTTACTCGCAGATGGCATCGCCGGCCAAGGTCCTGGCATTTCTCACCCTGGGCCCGGGCTGGGATCCTGCGTTGATATTTGTCATGGGTGGCGCGCTGGCTGTCACCCTCCCTGGTTTTTGGTGGTTGCGACGCCTGCAACGTCCTTGGATGGCGCAGTCCTTCAGCTCACCGGCAAACCATCGCGTGGACGCCCGCCTGCTGGGGGGCGCCGCTGTATTCGGCCTGGGCTGGGGTTTGGCGGGATTTTGTCCGGGCCCGGCGCTCGTCAGTCTTGGGTTTTTCCAGGCGGCTGCGCTGGTTTTTGTGCCGGCGATGTTTGCAGGGGCCGTAGCCACCGGTTTGCTCGCGAAGACTTAAGGCCAGATCAAGTTCTCCGCCCTGCTAATCTCAAAGCATGAGCAGGGTGCGAGAAGCTTTACCAAGGGTCCTGGCCGCCAGCCGGTTTGTAGCGCAGTTGCGCGAGCGCGATTCAGCGACATTCGAGGGCTGGCTGGATTCCGGATTCTTCGAACACGCGGCCAATGCAAAACCGCCGCAGGCAGCCGATGGGGAGTTTGCGCCAGCCCTGCGCCACTATCGCAATGCACAAATGGCGCGCATTGCTTTTCGCGATATCGCCGGCTGGTCAGAGCTGGACGAAACCCTGGCCGCGCTTTCGGACCTGGCCGAGGGCTGCTGCGAAAGCGCATTGAAATACGCCAGCGCGCAGCTGGAAAAAATCCATGGAGCGCCCACGGCCGCTCCAATAATTCTGGCTCTGGGCAAGCTGGGCGGACGCGAGCTCAATTTCTCGTCGGACATTGATCTCATCTTTTGTTTCACCGTGGCCGGGGAGACCGCCGGCCCGCGCAAAATCAGCAACGAAGAATTCTTTGCCAAGCTCGCGCAGGAATTCACCCGCCTTCTGGCCGAACGCACCGCCGACGGGTTTGTCTTTCGCGTGGACTGGATGCTGCGGCCGTTCGGCTCCGCCGGCGCGCCGGCGATATCGGTTGCGGCGATGGAGGAGTACTACCAGTCGCACGGCCGTGAATGGGAACGCTACGCGCTGATCAAGGCGCGCACCGTGGCCGGAGATCGCAAAGCCGGCGAGGCCCTGCTGAAAAGCCTGCGCCCATTTATTTACCGCCGTTACCTCGACTTCAATGCCATTGAGCATTTGCGCGAGCTCAAACGAAAGATCGAAACCGACGCCCAGCGCCGCGGTCTCGAGCACGATCTCAAGCTGGGCCGCGGCGGTATCCGCGAGATCGAATTCATCGTCCAGTCGTTCCAGCTCATGCGCGGCGGGCAGGTGGCCGCATTGCGTGACAGCCGGCTGCGGCCCGTACTGAAATATCTTGGCGAAGCCAAGCTGCTGGACCCTGAAACAGCCGCGGCCCTTGATCGTGCCTACGTATTCCTGCGTCGCGCCGAAAATGCGGTGCAGATGTATGACGACCAGCAGACCCATGCCCTGCCTGGCGATCCGCAATCGCGCGCCGCACTGTGCGCCGCACTAAAGATCGACAGCTGGGACGCCTTTGATCGTCAGCTGGCTCTCGTGCGTGATCTCGTCATGCGCGAATTCCAGCGCATATTTGCCGACTCCGCCGCGCCCGCAAGCAGCCCGTTGCGACAGACCCTCGACAACCTCTGGTCGGGGGCGAACAGCGAATTCGATCCGGCCGTGGCGCGCGCCCTGGGAGATTTACGCGACCTGCCGCTGATCAAGTCACTGCCGGAAACGGCCATGGACCGCTTGCTGGATGCGATTGCGGCCCTGCTCGACGACGCAAAGGCCCACGCCGACCCGCAATCGGCGGCGTTGCGCGCGCTCGAAATCGTCGCGGCCATTGCCGGGCGCAGCACCTACCTCACGTTGCTGCGCGATAACGCCGTGGCGCGCGAGCACCTTTTAAAACTCTGCGCCGCCAGCCCCTGGCTGACGCGCTTGCTGGCGCGCTCCCCGGGTCTGCTGGACCTGCTGCTCGACCCAAGGGCGTTGCACGCACCGCCCGACAAGGATGAGTTGCGAGCCGAGCTGGCTGCCCGCGCGCATGAAGTGGGGGCGGGGGATACCGAAAGCGCCATGAACCTGCTGCGCCGTTACGTGCAGGAAACCACCTTGCGCGTAGCCGCCGCCGACCTCACGGGCGTGCTGCCGCTGGTCAAGGTCAGCGACCGGCTGACCTGGCTGGGTGAAGCGGCGCTCGACCAGTCGCTGCGCTTCGCTCAGCAGGATTTGCGGCCGCTGTACGGTGAGCCGCAGGACGCAAACGGAGAACCCGTGGGGCTTGCGGTCATTGCCTACGGAAAGTTCGGCGGCATCGAGTTGGGCTACGGCTCGGATCTCGATCTCGTGTTCATCCACGGCAGCCACGCCGCCGACACCGAAACCACCGGCGGGCAACGCACGCTCTCGCACGGCGAGTATTTTGCGCGCTGGGTGCAGCGCACGGTCAACCTGCTCAGCGCCCAGACGCATGCAGGGCGCGCCTACGAGGTGGATCTGCAACTGCGCCCGAGCGGCAATTCCGGCCCGCCCGTGAGCGGCCTCAAGGGTTTTTGCGAATACCTGCGGCGCGAGGCCTGGACCTGGGAGCATCAGGCGCTCACGCGCGCGCGGTATGTCGCCGGCGACGCCGCACTCGGGGCGGCATTCGAGACCCTGCGCACCGAAGTGATCTGCCAGCCGCGCGAGGCGCAGAAGTTGCGACAGGAGATTCTCGACATGCGCGCGAAAATGCAGGCCAATCTCGACAAGTCCGGTGAGGGGCGCTTCGACGTCAAGCAGGGCCGCGGCGGCGTTACCGACATCGAATTCATCGCGCAATTTCTGGTGTTGCGCGACGCGCACCGCGCACCGGAACTGGCGCGCTGGAGTGACAATTGGCGCCAGCTCGAGGTGCTGGAAACCGCGGGCAGCGTCAGCGCCGCGCAAAAAGAATCATTGATTGCCGTGTATCGTGCCTACCGCGCCTGGTTGCATGCGCGCAGCTTGCAGAGCCAGGATCAGGTCGCCGAAGATTCAATCTTTAAAACCGAACGCGCCGAGATCCAGGCGCTGTGGCGGAATATTCTGGGGGAATAAATTGATCGTAGTCACCGGTGGCGCAGGTTTTATCGGCTCGAATCTGATCGCGGCGCTCAATGAGCGCGGCCGCAGCGACATCCTGGTCGTGGACGATCTCACCGACGGCAGCAAGTTTCGCAATCTGGCCGGTCTGCAGATCGCCGACTACATGGACAAGGACGAATACCTCGCCCGCGTCGAAGCCGGCAAGCGGTCAAAGACCGAAGTGATATTCCATCTGGGGGCCTGTTCGACCACCACCGAGTGGAACGGCAAGTTCATGATGGACGTGAACTACCGCTACTCGAAAACCCTGCTGCATTACGCACAGGAAAAGCGCATCCCGTTCATCTACGCCTCCAGCGCCTCGGTCTACGGCCTGGGGCCGAAGTACGCGGAAAGTGCCGCCAACGAAAAACCGATCAACGTTTATGCGTATTCCAAGTTTTTGTTCGACCAGTACGTGCGCCGCGCGGTATTGAGCCAGCCGCTGAGTAAAAAATCATCGCAGGTCGTCGGTCTGCGCTACTTCAACGTCTACGGCCCGCGCGAGCAGCACAAGGCCGGCATGGCCAGCGTGGCGCATCACTTCAATCTGCAGGTTGAGTCCAAGGGCGAGTGCCGGTTGTTCAAGGGCAGCGACGGACACAAAGACGGCGAGCAACGCCGCGACTTCGTTTACGTCGGCGACGTGGTCGAGATGAACCTGTGGTTCTGGCAGCACTCAACCAAGTCCGGCATTTTCAATGCCGGCACGGGCGCCAGCCAGAGTTTCAACGACGTCGCGAATGCGGTGATCCAGTGGCACGACAAGGGCCGCATCCGCTACATCCCGTTTCCAGACAAGCTCAAGGGCAGTTACCAGAGTTACACCCAGGCCGATCTCACCCGGCTGCGCGCCGCCGGCTACAAGCGTAAATTTCTCACCGTCGAGCAGGGCGTGAAGAAATACCTGAACTGGCTGCATCAGAAGTAAATATTTGCTCCACCCGCTTGCGCCCCGTTTTGATGCCGAATGCCCTGCGACGAAAAATGGGTGATACACTTTTAGTACCACTCGTTTTCTGAGTCGGCCTGAAAATGCCCTTTTTGGGCACCAAGCGGGTTAGCGATTTAATGACGGATTCGATCCTGATTGTTGGCCCGGCCTGGGTGGGCGACATGGTCATGGCGCAGTCGCTGTTCATGCGGCTCAAGCAATTGCGTCCCGAATGCGAAATCGACGTGCTGGCGCCGGCGTGGTCGTTGCCGCTGCTGACGCGTATGCCGCAAGTGCGCAGCGGCATCGAAATGCCGCTGGGCCATGGCGCGTTGGGTTTGGGCCTGCGCCGCAGGCTTGGTCATTCGTTGCGGGCGAAGAATTACGCGCAGGCCATCGTGCTGCCCAATTCGTGGAAGTCGGCGCTCACGCCATTTTTTGCCGATATCCCGCGCCGTACCGGGTTTCGCGGCGAGATGCGCTTTGGCTTGCTCAACGACATCCGCCCGCTCGACAAAAGCCAGCTCACGACAAGCGTGCAGCGTTTCGTGGCACTGGCGGAAGATTCCGCGGTGAATACGCCCCCGCCGATGGCGCCGCCGAAGCTGAAGCCGGATGCGGCCAACCGCACCGGGCTGCTGCGCCGCCTGGATCTCGATGTGCACCGGCCGGTCGTCGCGTTGATGCCCGGCGCCGAATACGGGCCGGCCAAGCAATGGCCAGCCGAATATTTCGCCGCGCTGGCAAGAATGCTGCACGAGCAGGGCGTGGCGTGCTGGGTGTTTGGCTCGGCCAAAGAGTCTGATCTTGGTGAGCGCATCCGCGACGAGTCGGGCGCCGTCGCGGTCAATCTTTGTGGGCTGACGACGCTGACAGACGTGATTGACCTGGTCAGCGGTTGTCGCGCGGTGGTGAGCAACGATTCCGGGCTGATGCATATCGCGGCGGCTTCGGGAGTGCCGGTGGCGGCGATCTACGGCTCGTCCTCGCCCGAGCACACCCCGCCGCTGACGGAGCGCAAGGCCATCCATTGGCTGCACTTGTCCTGCGCGCCGTGCTTTGAGCGCACCTGTCCGCTCGGGCATACCAACTGCCTGAAGCAGATCGCGCCGGTGGCAGTATTCGAGAGCCTGCGTGGGCTGCAGGCCCTATAATTCGCGACCTTTTTCCCTACGCAGCAAAGGTATTCCAATGAGCAGCTTTGCCGACCGCGACGGTTTCATCTGGTCCGATGGCGCCCTCAAGCCCTGGCGCGAATGCACCACGCACGTACTCACCTACACGCTGCATTACGGTGTCGGCTGCTTTGAGGGGATTCGCGCCTACGCCACGCCCTCGGGCACCGCGGTGTTTCGGCTGCATGAACACACCAAGCGCCTGTTCAACTCGGCCAAGATTCTGGGCATGGCAATGCCGTGGAACGAAGACCAGGTCAACGCCGCGATTCTCGAAGTGCTCAAGGCCAATAAGCTCAAGGAGGCGTACATCCGCCCGATGGTGTTTTACGGCGCCGAAGGCATGGGTCTGCGCGCCGCCGGCTTAAAGACGCATGTGATCATCGGCGCGTGGGAATGGGGCTCGTACCTGGGCGCCGAAAACATGGAAAAGGGCATCCGCGTGAAGACGTCGTCGATTGCGCGCCATTTCGTCAACGCGGCGATGTGCCGCGCCAAGGCCAACGCCAATTATCTGAATTCCTCGATGGCGCTCAACGAAGTGCTCAAGGACGGCTACGACGAAGCGATCATGCTCGACCCCGAAGGCTACGTGGCCGAAGGCAGCGCCGAGAACATCTTCATCGTCAACGGCAAGACCCTCAGTACGCCAGACACCACCTCCGCGCTCGACGGCATCACCCGGCGCACGGTGATGCAGCTCGCCGCCGATTTTGGTTTTGAGGTGCGCGAGCGCCGCATCACCCGCGACGAACTCTACATCTGCGACGAGGCGTTCTTCACCGGCACCGCCGCCGAGGTGACGCCGATCCGCGAGGTGGACAACCGCGCCGTGGGCAATGGCAGCCGCGGACCCGTCACCGAAAAACTGCAGAAGGCGTATCTGCAACTGGTCAAAGGCGAGTCGAGCAAATATCCCGAGTGGCTCAGCTTAGTTAAATGACCGCCGGCATCCCGCAGTTCGGCAAAGCCCGCGTGCTGGTGGCGGGCGACGTGATGCTGGACCGCTACTGGGTCGGCCCGACCTCGCGCATCTCGCCCGAAGCGCCGGTGCCGGTGGTGCGCATCCAGAAGGACGAAACCCGCCCCGGCGGCGCGGCCAACGTGGCGCTCAACGCAGCGGCGCTGGGTGCCTCCGCCCGTCTGCTCGGCGTGGTCGGGCGCGACGAGACCGCGCGCCTGCTCAAGGAAAATCTCAAAACACACTCGATTGCTTCCACGCTGCTCGAAACCAAGGACAAACCCACCATCACCAAATTGCGCGTGCTGTCGCGCAACCAGCAGCTGATCCGCCTCGACTTCGAGGAGTCGTTGTCGGTGGAGGATGCGTTCAACCGCAAGGCGCTGGTGCAGCAGTTCAAGTCCGCGCTCGAAGACACCGATGTGGTGATTCTTTCCGACTACGGCAAGGGCACGCTGGCCGACGCCGCCGAGCTGATCAACGCCGCGCGCAAGATGAAAAAGCCGGTGCTGGTCGACCCCAAGGGCAGCGATTACCGCGCCTATGCGGGCGCCACGTTGCTGACGCCCAACATGGGCGAGTTTGAAACCGTCGTTGGCAAGTGCGGTGATGACGACGAGCTCGTGCGCAAGGGCGAGAAGCTGCGCGCCGAGCTGAAGCTCGATGCGTTGTTGATCACCCGCAGCGAACACGGCATGACGCTGATCGAAGCGGGCAAGCCGGCCTTGCACCTCAAAGCACAGGCGCGAGAAGTGTTCGACGTCACCGGCGCGGGCGATACGGTGATCGCGACGCTGGGGGCCTCACTCGCGGCGGGCCTCGACTTGGCGCACGCCGTGCGCATGGCGAATCTCGCCGCCGGCATCGTCGTCGGCAAGATCGGCACCGCCACCGTGTCCGTGGCCGAGTTGCAGCAGGCGATTCACCGCGAACACGAAGGCGACAGCGGCCACGTGCTGTCTGAAGACGAAGTGCAGAAAAAAGTGAGCGCCGCGCGCAAGCAGGAGCAGACGGTGGTGATGACCAACGGCTGCTTCGACATCCTGCACGTCGGCCATGTTAAATATCTCGAAGCGGCGAAAAAGCTCGGCGACGTGCTCGTGGTGGCGGTTAATGACGATGCCTCGGTAAAAAAACTCAAGGGCGACTCGCGCCCGCTCAACAAGCTGGCCGACCGCATGCGCCTGCTGGCCTCGCTCAAGTGCGTGGACTGGGTGGTGCCGTTTTCCGAAGACACACCCGCGCGCCTCATCGCCAAGGTGCTGCCGGATTTACTGGTGAAGGGCGGCGACTACAAACCCGAAGAGGTCGCCGGCCACCAGGCCGTGACCAAGAACGGCGGGCAGGTGGTGATTCTCGATTTCCACAAGGGTTACTCGACCACCGACCTCATCAAGCGCGCGAAGAAATAAAACTGTCATTCAGGCCGCTCAGTTTGTGGACATGACCAAAGTCTTCCTTGAGCTTTACAGGAATGCAAATCGACGATGCTAACAGGCCAGGCGAACATTTAAGACGCGATGGCCGGTTCATTGTTAATGCAGCTTCGATTTTGACGATCCCAGTGAGCCAGGTGAGAGTAGTTGGCGTTGATATATCTCATTCTGGAGAATTGTTCGTACTTTAACTTCTGGCTGGATTACTTCTGTATTGGCTAATTATGCGTCTACTTTCATGAAACATGACGAATTCAAGCCGAACATGCGAGTTCTTGAGTAGCAATGTCTCAGCACTTTCGCGATCGATATCCGTTCAGGGTGAAGAGCAAAGCAAAACTGGTGACAGTCGGTATTATTCAGCCATTACATAGGCAGCAAAGACATCAGTGCATAGCGCTTATGAGAGCTCAGCAAAAACGTATGGCGCAAGCGCTAAATTACTGAGAACGCATTATTCGTGGTCTGAGTTACTTGTTCCGCTCCGGCTGTTTGGTATTGCAATCGCAGTCTTGACCTGCAAGCTTCTTAAGACATTGCAGCGGAGTGGCTGCTCGTTTGATCAATTCATGCTTCACTGAACGCATCTCAACAATGTTAATCCGGAAACCTCGGCGCAAACTTCTCGTGCTCGACGTGAGTGGCGTTGAAGATGAACGACACCGCGTGATACAGCCCGGCGAGCATGATCAGTTCAATCAACTGGTCGTCCTTGAAGTGCAGTTTCAGCTCCGTCCATAGCGCGTCGTCCACCGTCTTGGTTTTGGTCAGGCTGTCGGCGAGCTTGATTACGGCTTTTTCGTCCGCGGACCAGCAGGCGTCGTTGGCGCCGCCGAGGTGAGTCGAGCGGATTTGCTCGGGCGTCCATACCGCCTTGGCGCCGAACGCGGCGACATGCACGCCCCATTCGTATTCCGCGCCGCACAGCGAGGTGATGCGCAGAATCATCAGCTCGCGCTGGCGCACATTGATGCTGCCGCGGTCCAACAGCCCGCCGGCCATCATGCGGCTCAACACGCGCGGGTTTTGCGCCATGGTGCGAAACAAAAGGAGCGGCGGCGCACCGCGCATGAGCTTGTCGAAATCAGCCTGAAGCCCGGGCGAGTAGGGCGGGTCAACTGGCGCGATACGTGGCGTGGACATGGGGGACGCTCCTTGAGGGTCACGTAGAATGCCCGCCCTTTTGCCTGCCTGCACGCGCTCATGATTTTTGGTCCCGGCGAGATGTATTCCCTCGGCTGCGCGCTGGCTTGGGCGATTGCGGTGGTGCTGTTCAAGAAATCGGGTGAGTCGCTCGCGCCCTTCGCGCTCAACCTGTTCAAGAATCTGCTCGGCGTGTTGCTGTTTATCGTCACCATCCTGGCGCTCAAAGGCACTGCGCTGCCGATGATTCCGGCGGGTGACCTGATGTTGATCCTGCTTTCGGGCTTTCTTGGCATCGCCGCCGGGGACACGCTGTATTTTCGTGCGCTCAATGCCATCAGCACCAGCCGCGTTGCCGTGGCGCAGACACTGTATTCGCCGTTTGTCATTGCGCTGTCGATCCTTTTTCTTGGCGAGCGTCTGCATGTGTGGCAGTTCGCCGGCGTGGCGCTGGTGCTGGCGGGCATCGTGCTGGTGACCTATGCGCGCGACGCGGACGCACCCGACCGCGCCCGCTTGCTGCGCGGATTCGGCCATGCGGTGCTCGCGGTGTTCCTGATGGCAGTGGGCGTGGTCATCGCCAAGCCAATGCTCGAACAGTACGATTTTCTCTGGGTGGTGTTCCTGCGCATCGTCGGCGGCAGCGCCGGCATGCTGGTGATCGTCGCCTGGCGGCGGCAGGGCCGCGAGCTGCTGGCGGCGTATCGCGCCGTGCGCCACTGGCCGCAGGTGCTCATTGGCTCGTTCATCGGCACTTATCTTTCAATGATCCTGTGGCTGGCTGGATACAAATACACCCAGGCCAGCATCGCCGCCGTGCTCAACGAGCTGGCGGCGGTGTTCATGCTGGTGCTGGCGGCGATGTTTTTGCGCGAGCGCGTCACGGCGCGCCAAGTCGCGGGGGTGGCGCTGGCCATTGGTGGAGTTATCCTTGTCGTTCTGCGTTAGGTGGGGTGAGCTATGGACGGTTCAGGTAAAGCGCGCTGGGATGTACTGATTAAAAACGCTTTGGTATTCGACGGCACCGGCGCTGCCGCGCGAAAGCTGGACGTGGCCTTAAGCGATGGCCGCGTTGCGGCCATGGAGCCGAACCTGGCGGCGGACCAGGCGCAAAAAGTCGTGGACGCCGCCGGCCAATGGCTGATCCCGGGCCTGCTCGACATCCACACGCATCTGGACCTCGAAGTCGAACTGGCGCCGGGCTTGCCCGAAGTGGTGCGCCACGGCACAACGACCGTGGTAATGAGCAACTGCTCATTGGGCGTGGCCTTTGGCAACCAGCGCCGCAACGGCGCCGACCCGATCGTGGATTGCTTCGCGCGAGTCGAAAACGTGCCCAAGCCGGTGCTGACCAAGGTCGCGGACGCGGTGACCTGGAACGACTCCGGTGATTACCTGAAGCATTTCGAGCACATTGCGCTTGGCCCCAATGTGGTGCCGATGATTCCGCACTCGATGCTGCGCATCGAGGTGATGGGCCTGCAAGACAGCATCACGCGCGAGCCGACCGACACCGAACTCAAGCGCATGGGCGAGCTGGTGGAAAAAGGCATGCGCGAGGGCTACGTTGGCTTTTCAACCGACGGCCTGCCGTTCCACTTTCTGGCCAACCAGCCCAATACCCACAGCCAGATCCCCACGCAGTTCGCGCCCTATCGTGAGCTGAAATTCCTCACCAATATCGTGCGCCGCTATGGCCGTGTCTGGCAGGCGACACCGCCCAAGGACGACAAGCTGGCCACGCTGCGCAATTTTTTGCTCACCTCGGGCCGTTTGTTCGGGCGCACGCTCAAAGTCACCGCCGTCGCCGCGATCGATGTGCACAGTGATCGTCGCATCGTGCGCATGGGCAAGACGCTGTCGCGCATTCTCAATGGCTGGCTGCTCAAGGGTTTTTTCCGCTTCCAGGCGCTGGCGGCGCCGTTCAAGGTCTGGAGCGACGGCGTGATCACGCCGCTGGCCGAAGAAGTGCCGGAACTGCGCAAGCTCAACGAATGCGACCTCGAAGATCGCGCGGGGAGGCTGAAGATACTCAACGACCCGGCGTACATCGCCGCGTTTCGCAAGATGTGGTTTCGCGGCAAGCACGGGTGGAACCTGTCGCGCCTGCTGCGTTGGCTGCGCTTTGATATCAACGTGCTGTCACGCGACCTGCGCGACATGACCGTGGACCGCTGCCCGGTGCCGGACTGGAGCAATGAAACCCTGCATGCGATATACGAACGCCTGACCGCGTGGCAAAAATCGGGGCAGGGCGCTCGCAGCGAAACTGAGCGCGCCGCTTTTGCCGGGTTTGTGAACCCGATCAAGGACGACGCAGAATTCTTTTTACACCTGCTGCGCACCTACGACACTGATCTGCGCTGGTGGACGATCACCGCCAACCGCGATGCCAAGGTAATCGAATCGCTGCTGTTCAACCCGCTGATGCTGCCGGGCTTTAACGACAGCGGCGCGCACCTGACCAACATGGCGTTCTACGACGGCAACCTGCGCTGCCTGCAGATCGCCCAGCGCAGCGGCCTGGAAAAAGTCGCGCATGCCGTACACCGCCTGACGCAGGAGCCGGCCGAATTCTTCGGCCTCGACGCCGGCGTGCTCAAGGTCGGCGCGCAGGCGGATATCGCGGTGATCGATCCGCACAAACTCGCCGCCTATGAGTCGGAACGCCACACCACGTATTTATGGCGCGAGGACTTCCAGCATCACCAGCTGGTGAATCGGTCCGACGGCGTGGTCAGCCATGTGTTCATCGCCGGCAAACCGGCCTGGAGCGCGGGTGCGTACACGCCGGAATTCGGCAAACAGCGGTTCGGCCGCGTGATGCTCGACAAGGCCCATGAACAGGGACTGCAACTGCCGCTGGCGGCATAAAAAACTGCCACCCGCTTGCGGCCTTTATAGGGCTAAAAAAGCAGAGCCCGAAAACCAGTGGTACTAAAAGTGTACCAATGGTTTTTGTAAAGCGGCCTTGGAGGGCCAATAAACGGCTCAAGCGGGTAGGGCCCCGATGTGCGCTGCAATCACTCGGCATCAGTCCTCGGATCGGCGACAAGCGTTTGGCGCCGATTTGAGGCCGACGGGTAAGCCTATTTTTCGCGAATCGCCTTGAATTCCGAGCCTTCCTTCCACGTGGGCAGATCCGCCTTTGTCGCATCGGCGACGCGCCGCCCGGTTTCAAACAGCAGCTGCATGTCTTGGGCAGCGCCGCCCAGATCCCAGGCGGGGTTCACCTCGTCGCTCGGCTTGTGGTAATTCTTGGCGGTGTATTCCTTCGATTTTTGCAGCCCCCAGCCTTCAGGTTTTCCGATGACTTCGCTGCCGCCGTCGGCATAGAGCGCGGGCACGCCCTGCTTGGCGAAATTGAACTGGTCTGAGCGGTAGTAAAAGCCTTTTTCAGTCTGGGTGTCGCCGGTGACAACGCGGTTCTGCGTCGCGGCAAGTTGCGCCAGCACATCCTCGAGCGTGTTCTGCCCGTAGCCGATGGCCTGGATCTCGCGCGTCGGTCCCCAAGGGTTGAGGCTGTCCATGTTGATGACCGCCACGGCTTCATCGAGTGGGTACAGCGGGTGCTTCGCATAATGCGCCGACCCCAGCAGGCCCTGCTCTTCAGCGGTGACGGCGAGAAACAAAATCGAGCGCTTGGGCGCAACCGCCATATCGGTAAACGCATCGGCGATCTCAAGCAGGCCCGCGGTGCCAGAGGCGTTATCCACCGCGCCGTTGTAAATCTGATCACCCTTGAGTTTGCCGTCGCGGCCGAGATGATCCCAGTGCGCGGTGTAAATCACGTGCTCATCGGCAAGGGACGGGTCGGAGCCGGGCAACCGCGCGACGACATTGCGTGATTGCACGTACCGCACCTTGTTGCGGATATTGAAGCTGGCGCTGGCACCGAGAATCGTCGGTACAAAGTCGGCGCTTTGCGCCTCCTGTTTCAGCGTCTCAAAATTCTCACCGTCGGCCTTGAACAGTTCGACCGCCTTGGGGTGCGACATCCAGCCTTGCACCGGTACCTGGCCGGAGTTGCGGTCGGCGGCGGCGAGTTCAAACTGCTCGCCGGTCCAGCCGGTTTGTACCACCGCCCACGGATACCCGGCGGGGACGTCTTCGTGAATGATGATTGCGGCGGCCGCGCCCAGCTTTGACGCGATTTCGTATTTGTAAGTCCAGCGCCCGTAATACGTCATCGCCTTGCCCTTGAACAAATCGCCCGTGGCGGGCGCCGGGTCGTTGATCAGCATGACGAGCGTCTTGCCGCGCACGTCCAGGCCCTTGTAGTCGTCCCAGCCGTATTCCGGTGCCTGGATTCCGTAGCCGACGAACACCAATTCTGAATCCTTGACGCTGAGCGACGGCTTGAAGTGCGTGGTGACGGCGACGTAATCCTTGCCGGATTTGAGCGGCAGTTTGCGGCCCGCGACACGCAGTTCGGCGCTGGCGGTGCTGATGATCCCCACCAGCGGCACTTTCTGCACGTAGGTGCCGTCCGGGTTGCCGGGCGCAAGGCCCATGTCCTTGAATTGCTCGGTCAGATAGGCAACGGTTTTGTCCTCACCGCGCGTGCCCGGCAGGCGGCCTTCGAAATCATCCGACGCCAATACCTTGATGTGCCGCAACAGATCCGCGGCGGTGATGCTCGCCGAGGCCGGATCAAATACAGGTTTTTCAGCCAGGCCGGCGCAACCGATCACCAGCGCCGCACTAATCGCAACCATAGTTTTTTTCACGAACTCAGCCTCCGATCCAACGTTTAAGCCAGGCCTCGACGGTCTGGTGCCATTGCACGCTGTTCTGCGGCTTCAGCACCCAGTGGTTTTCGTCGGGAAACACCAGCAGCTGCGAGGGAATGCCGCGCCGCTGCAGGGCGGTGAAGGTGGCGATGCCCTGCTCGGGCGTGACGCGGTAATCCTTCTCGCCGTGGATCACCAGCATCGGTGTTTTCCACTTGGTGACGTGATTGACCGGGTTGTGTAGTTCGTAAGCTTCGGGATTGTCGTATTGCGTGCCGCCGTTTTCCCATTCGTCGAACCACAGTTCTTCCGTGGTGTAGGACATGCTGCGGTTGTCGAAGATGCCGTCGTGATTGACCAGCGCCTTGAAGGCGTCGGGCCAGTTACCGGCGATCCAGTTCATCATGTAACCGCCATAGCTGGCGCCGAGCGCCGCGGCGCGCGAGCCGTCGAGAAAATCGTAGGTCGACAGCGCATGTGCCCAGCCTTTTTGCAGATCTTCCAGCGGCTTGCCGCCCCAATCGCGCGTGATGGAATCGGTGAATGCCTGGCCATAACCGGTCGAGCCGTGAAAATCGATGAACACCACGGCGTATCCCATGCCGGAATAAATCGCCGGGTTCCAGCGGTAATGCCAATGGTTGCCCATGCTGCCCTGCGGGCCGCCGTGAACAATCATGGCCACGGGATATTTTTCGCCATCTGCATAATTCCACGGCTGCATCACGTGGCCGTAGACGGTGTCGCCGTTGGCTCCCGCAAACGAGAATTGCTCGACTTCGCCAAGCTGCAGACGGGCAAGTGTTTTGGCGTTGTACCGCGTCAGTTGCGTGGTTTTGCCATTGGCCGACCGCAGCCACAGGTCGTCCGGGGCGGTCAGGCTGTTCATGGCATAGACCATGTCGCCGTTTTTGCCCACCAGCCCCAAACCGCTGGCCGAGCCTTCTGCGGTTAATGCGCTTACGGCGCCGCTTTCAACATTCACACTGAAAATACGGTGTTGGCCGAGGTCGTCCGCATGCGTGTAAATCGTCTGGCCGTCCGGCGAGAAGATGATCCCTTCGGCCGAGCGGTCCCAGTCCGGGGCGACTTCGCGCGCATCGCCGGTTTCAAGATCCTGCAGCCAGATGCCGTAACGATCGGCCTCGAAGCCGGCGCGCTTCATCGCGCGCCAGGCCAGCGATTTTCCGTCCGGTGAAAACGCCGGCCCGGTGTCCGCGGCGGGGTTGTCCTGAGTGAGATTGACGGGCGCTTCGGAGCCATCCGCAGGTGCCGACCATAGATCTAGATTGGTGCTCCAGGCTTCCTCGGCCCCCGCTACACGCGCGGTAAACACAATCTGCCGGCCATCGGGCGAAAACGCCCACTCGCTGTCGTCGCCAAACGGCTTGCTTGGCACGTCGCCATCAATGCCCTGGCTGATGAGCACCGGCGCGGATTTTTCGTTGAGCGCGAGCGTGAATAATTGCGCGCGGGTGCCGTTTTTCCAGGTGTCCCAGTGGCGCACGAACAGCCGCTCGTAAAGCTGGCCGCTATTTTTGTTCTTGGCCAGTTGGTCCAGCCGCTGCTTGCTGCACGCCAGCGTCTTGCAGTCCGGAAACACTTCCATCGATAGCGCCAGCCGCTGGCCGTCGGGCGAGGGCATGTACGCAATTACATCGAGCGGCAGTTTCGTCACTTGCTGGGCCTTGCCGGCGCCGACGGACTGCCGCCAAACCTGTGAGCCCGACAGGAAATACACCGACTTGCTGTCCGGCGCCCAGCGCGCATCGCTGCCGCCGGCTTTGCCGGAAGTGAGGGCGCGCGCGGATTTGGTTTTGATCTCCAAGAGCCAGACCTGCTTGACGCCCTTGTTCGCGGCGTAGTCGGTCGTGCGCAGGGTGTAGGCAACAAACTTGCCGTCGGGCGAAACGCGCGGGTCGAGCACGCGGTCCATCATCACCAGGTCGTGCACGGTGATGGCTTGCGCGGTGGCGGATTCTTTGGCGGGCAGGTTCATGGCGTAGGCAAGACTCAGGACCGCAGTGGCGGCCAACACGGTTTTTTTCATGGGATTCTCCTTGCGCGCATGGTAATGGGTCTGCGTGACCGGCCGCTATACTTCGCCGCAAATGCCGCCCCCGAAAACAGCCGAATTTCTCGGACACCCCAAGGGGCTTTACGTCTGCTTCTTCACCGAACTGTGGGAACGCTTTTCGTTCTACGGCATGAAGACGCTTTTGTTCTTCTACATCACCAAGTACCACCTGTTCACGGACGAAGCCGGCTATCTGCTGCTGGGCACTTACGGCGGTTTGGCGTATGCGCTGCCGGTGATCGGTGGCCTGCTCGCCGACCGCTATCTCGGCATGCGAAAGGCCGTGGTGTTCGGCGGCATTCTTCTGGTGCTCGGGCACTTTGGCATGGCCTTTGAAGGCGAACAGG
Source organism: uncultured Gammaproteobacteria bacterium (assembly GCA_963807375.1). Lineage (GTDB taxonomy): Bacteria > Pseudomonadota > Gammaproteobacteria > Nevskiales > Nevskiaceae > JACPFV01. The sequence continues at coordinate 204,581 of CAWEBP010000002.1, read as the reverse complement.
CGCGCCAGATCGATGGCGCAGTCGTGCAGGACGCCGGCGCGATACAGGCGTTCTATTTTTCGCTGGCGCTGATCATCATGGGCGTGGGTTTTCTCAAGCCCAATATCTCGACCATCGTCGGCAGGCTTTACGCCGCAAATGATCCGCGCCGCGATTCCGGCTTCACCTGGTTTTACATGGGCATCAACATCGGCGCGTTTGTTTCCAGCCTGCTGTGTGGCTGGCTGGGTGAAACCTACGGCTGGAAATACGGCTTCGGTGCGGCGGGCGTCGGCATGTCGCTGGGGCTGTGCGTGTTCCTTTATGGCCAGCGGCATTTTCATGGCCACGCCGATCCGGCACAGCCCGCGCTGTTGCGCCAACGTGTGTTCGGCATCCCGCGTGAATGGCTGATTTATCTTGGCGCGCTGGCCGGCGTGCTGCTGGTGTGGCAGATCCTGCAGGCCAAGCTGACTTTTCTCGCTGCCGCGGAACTGACCGCCACCGAAGCCGTGGCATTTGCCGGCGCGCTGGTGCTGGGCGCATGGTTCGTCTGGTACACGTTGGCGCAGTGCTCGGCCAAAGAGCGCGGTGCGATGTGGCAGCTGATGCTGCTGATTGTCGTCAGCGTTTTGTTCTGGGGCTTGTATGAGCAGACGTACGGATCGTGGAATGCGTTTTCGGATCGCGTGATGAACCGCGAAGCCCTCGGGGTCGAATGGACGGCGGGCCAGCTCACCGCGCTTGGCGGATTTTTCATTTTTGTGCTGTCGCCCATTTTCGCCTGGCTGTGGCCGCGGCTCGATCGTCGCGGGCTTAACCCCTCATCCCCCGCGAAATTCGGCTGGGGACTGATTTGCGCGGGTCTTTCGATGGGCGTCCTGGTTTACGCCGCCGCACATCCCGAAGCCAACGGCAAAACCTGGTTCTGGTGGTTTGTGCTGGCGTATTTCGTGCTCGAAGTCGGCGAAATGGTGCTGTCGCCCATCGGTCTTGCCGCCGTCACCACGCTGTCGGTGCCGCGTGTAGTGAGCCTGATGATGGGCGTGTGGTTTCTTGCATCCGCGTTTGGCGAAATGCTCGCGGGCCGTTTTGGCACGCTGGCGGCCATCGAAGACACGGGCGCGAAGCTGGATGTGGCCAAAGCGCTGACCACTTACAGCGATTTATTCTTGCAACTGATGTGGATTGGCTTGATCAGCGGCGCACTGATGCTCGCCGCCGCCGCATGGCTCAACCGCGGCGCACGCGCCGCAGTCCCGCGAGCGTCAGCAGCGCGATAAGCATCGGCAGTCCTGGCGCGCCGCTGCCGAGCAGGACGCCGCTGCCGGAATTGTTGCCCGCCGGCGCATTCGGGTCAGTGCCTGCCAGCGAAGTTGCGCCGGCGTTGTCCGGGTCAAGATGCGCCTTGAGCTGACCTTCCGGTTGCGCACTGGCGGTCCAGGCGACATCGAGACGTCCGTAGTTGTCGCTGCCACCGGGATTGTCGCAACTGACATTGCCGTTGGAGAGCACCCCGACCAGCAGATGATTCTGGTCCCAGAGTCCGCCACCTGAGGAGCCCTGTTCGGTGACCCCGCGCGACCAGCGCACCTGCCACGACGTCACGCCATTCGCCACCGCTTCCGTAGCGGGGCTGTTGAAAATGCTGACGCGCTTTTCGTCTCCGGCGGGATGATGCAGGCTGGCGCCGGACTGCGGCGCCGAGGCGGCGTTGTTCCAGCCCGAGTAATAAACGTTGTAGGCACTCAAGGGCGGTTGACTCAGCTGCAACAGGGTGAAATCCGAACCCGCATCACTGGCGACCAAGGTGCTGCCGGACTGGTTCTGGCTGAGGTCGCCGTCCGGAGTGCCGCCGCACTGGCTGGTCTGGTAATTCCAGTAGGTCACCAGCGATTCTGCCGGCGCGGCGCAGATACCCTTGTTGCTAAGGCCGCAATGATCGGCGGTGAGGAAATACGGGGTCAGATCCTGGCGTGTGTTGTTGACCAGTTGCCCGGTGCAAAAGCAGCGCCCGCCGACGGTCATGCGCGCCACCGAACGCATTTCATCGCGCCAGGCGTCGCCTTCAGGGCAGGCCACGTCGATGTTGCAGGCGCCGGATTTTGACGACACCAGTGAGATGGGAAACGCGCGAAACCCGTGATTGATTTCGGCAACGCGCATCCGCACCTTGGCGATTTCGCCCGGCGCAATACGCAGTTCCAGTACGGCTTCTTCGCCGGGAACGAGCGCCGTCCACAAGCGCCCGCTCTTGGAAATCTGCCGCCCGGTGTAAGGGCCTTGCGCGGTGCGGCCATTGATGTCGTACAGCCAAAGCTCGGCGCTAGACGGAAGCTGCACATCGGCCAATTGCAGGTTCAGTGACAGTGCATCGGCGGAGCGCAGGCGCAGGCGCCAGCGCGCGGCACCGGCATTGGTTTTGTCCCACTGGCCCGAGTTCAATCCGAGATCAACCGGAAGGCTGACGGCGAACTGTATTGGCAAGCCCAGATCATTTGGCCGTGCCTTCAGGGCTTTTTGCACGGCGCTGACGGACAACTCGTGGCGCGGTACCAGGTGCAAGGTTTTGTTGTCGGGCGCGGGCGCGGCATTCAGCGCCAACGGCAGAGAGAGCAAAAGCAGAAAACGCTTCATGAGCAACCTCCGTGTGGCCCAGTTAACGTCCGAGGAGGCTACACCAGATTCAGCCGCGATTCTTCTCCCCGCGCATCTGTGCGCGGCGCAAGCGCCAAGGAGCGGCAAACAGCAGGAGGGTTAGCAATGTAAACCCGTCCAAGGCGCCGCCTCCCAGCAGCACGCCAGAGCTGGATCGCGACGTGGTCAGCGGCACGGCCGGATCACGGCCGGCCTGCGTGGTATTGCCAGAATTGTCCGGATCCAGATGCGCCTTGAGCTGACCGGATGACGACGGACTCGCCGTCCAGGCCACGTTCAGGCGTCCGTAGTAATCACTGCCGCCGGGGTTGCTGCAGCTGGAGTCGCCGCCGGACAGTACGCCCACCATCAATTTGTTCTGGTCCCAAAGGCCGCCACCCGACGAGCCGGGCTCGGTTACGCCATGATCCCAGCGCACTTGCCAGCCCGAAACCGGCACGCCGTCCACGATGACATCGGACGCCGTCGCCGCCGAGTCGAAAACGCTGATGCGTTTTTCGTTGCCGCTGGGGTGATGCAGGCTGACGCCGGAAGCCGGAGCGGTACTGCCGACATTCCAGCCGGCGTAATAAACGCCATAGGCCGGAAGCGGCGCCTGATTCAGCTGCACCAGCGTGAAGTCCGAGCGTGAATCGTCGGCGATAAACGTGCTGCCGGACTGGGTTTGCGCCAGCGATCCGTCGGGATTGCCACCGCAGGCGCTGGTCTGATAATTCCAATAAAACACCACTGAATCGGCCGCGGTCGAGGGGTCGGCTTCGATCCGGCAATGGTCTGCGGTGATGAAGTAGGGCGTCAGGTCCTGTCGGACATTGTTAATGAGCTGGCCGGTGCACAGGAATTGGCCGCCGATGGTGATGCGTGCCACCGAGCGCACTTCATCGCGCCAGCTGTCGCTTTCGGGGCAGGCCACATCAATATTGCACGAGCCCGACTTTGCCGAAGCGCCCACCACATCTTTGAATCCGTGATTGACTTCGACCACACGCAAGGCAACTTGTCCGACGTCGGATTTGGCCACGTTCAGTTCCAGCACCGCTTCTTCGCCCTTGGCGATGGCGGTCCACAACTGCCTGTTTTTGGAAACCTGTTTGTGGGTATACGGACCCTGGGCGACGCGACCATCAATGTCGTAAAGCCATAGCTCGGCACCGGGCGGCAATTTTACGTCCGCCAATTTCAGATTCAGCGACAGCGCGTCGGCCGAGTGCAGACGCAAACGCCAGCGCGCGGTATTAGCGTCGCGTTCATCCCAGCGGCCTTCCGACAGCCGCAAGTCGGTCGGCACCCCTACGGCGAATTGCGTCGGTTGCCCGCGTTTATCGTCGACCGTGCGGCGCGTCTTGAGCACCTGGCCCGCAGCCAATTCGTAGCGCGGCACCAGCGGCAGGGTTTTGCTGTCGAGCGCAGGCGCTGCTTCCAGCGCAAACGGCAGCGCCAACAGGATGAAAAAGGGCTTCATATGCGCAGAATACCCGCTGTGTCTGTCCCAGTGCATGAGATAGAACACACTATTGAAGAAATTGCGGCCACCCGCTTGGCGCCAATTCGGGCCCGAATTAACGAATACTGAAAAACCAGTGGTACACTTTTAGTACCACCCTTTTTTCAAGCAGGGCCCAGAACAGCCCTTAAATGCCGCAAGCGGGTGGGTAAAAAAATCACTTGCACTGATGTTGCATCGCGCTATGATTTATCAATAACAAGTGGGGACTGTATGAGACGTAATCTGAAGGGGGCTATTTTCTCTTTTATTTTTGTGGCCTTGGCCTTGCCCGCGCTGCCGGCAGCGGCGCAGGAAACGCCGGGTACCGTCAATGAAACGCTGAAGGCGGCACCGACACTCGAAGCCCCGAAGGCCGCACCCAAAATCGAGGCTCCCAAGCGCCGCCAGAAGTCCGCTGCCGATGGCGTCAAGACCATCCGCGTCAAAAAATTTGCTTTCAAAGGCAACACGCTGTTCAAGTCACGCGAGCTGGCTGCGCAGATCAAGGACTACACGCAGCGGCCGATTTCACTGCTCGAAATCTACGACGCCGCTGATGTCATCACCCAGTACTACATTGACCGCGGCTATGCGCTGGCCTCGGCCGGCGTGCCGGCGCAAAAAGTAGACCGCGGTACCGTCACACTCGAAATCATTGAGGGGCGAGTTGGCAACATAAGTGCCGAGAACAACAAGCTCTATTCCGACGCGCAAATTACGCAACAAGTGGATATGCCCAAGGGCAACGCTTACACCTCCACACCGTTGGAGGAGGGGCTCAAGCGCCTCAACGAATTACCGGGTCTCGCCGCCAAGGCGGTGATCAAGCCGGGCGAGGATTACGGCACCAGCGATTTAATTATTCAGACTCAAGAATCGCGCTTCGGCGCCGTCTTCAGCGTTGACAACCACGGCCGCCGTTCAACGGGCCGCACGCGAGGGACCTTTGCCGGCACGATCAACAACCCATTTCACCTCGGCGACCAATTGCAGGTGGTCAAGCTGGTATCCGAAGGCGCGCGGCTGGACTACAACTACGGCGGCTATAACGTACCCCTGTTCGTAGGCGGACCGCGGCTGTTTTTGAGCTACGGCGAGGCTTTGTTCAAGGTAGGCGGTGCGGTACCGATAGAAGGCTCCAGCAAAACAGGCCGCGCGTATCTCGAGCAAGTATTGATTCGCGCTGACGACATGCGCCTGTCCGTCAATCACGGATATACCCGAATTGTCTCCAACGTCAATGCTTTAGGCGTTCCGATTACTGCGACCAACGTCACGGTTTACGATTTTGGCGCCACGTACAATCAGAGCTATGCCCATGGAGGGGTAACCCAGTACGTGGCTTCTATCTCGACAGATTTTCAGGACCAGCGGCGCGCCGATTGCGCGCCCGTGGCCGGGTCTGGCTGTAAGCATCAGCCGTTCAAGTTCGCGCTCAACGTCCAGCACTTACAACCGATTTATGCAGGGCTTGAGGCGCTGATCCGGCTCGACGAGGCGATTTCCGCCGACATCCTGCCCGACACCACCGCGTTTTCTGCGGGCGGCCCGAATGGCGCACGCGGGTACGCGTCATCCGAAATCCGTGGTGATGCCGGTTACAGCGCCAGCCTGGATCTGCGTTATGGCCTTGCCGCCGGATTCGCACGGGTTACGCCGCGTATTTTTGTGGACTACGCCGTGGTCAAGCGCTATGACGCTGCGTCGCGCGGGCTCACCGATAACGATGCCATAGGCGACTACGGCACCGGGGTTGACGTTCGTTTCCCCTACAACATCTTCCTCACCGCGGATTACGCATTGGCCATGACCCGCGGTCACGTTTCCAGCGATGGCGGCAACAGCCACCAGCGTATTTTTGCCAAAGCTTCGGTTCAGTTTTGAGGCACCTGCCATGACCCTGCGACTCACCGCGATCACCTCCGCCATCCGCTCTCCACGACTGTGGGGTGCCGCAACTTGGCTTGTCCCCGGTTTGGCACTGGCCAACCCCGTGGGTGGCGATGTGGTCGGTGGCGCGGCCGTGATCTCCAACCCCGATGCCAATACCGTCCGCATTGACCAGACCACCGACTCCGCGGCGATCAACTGGCAAAGTTTTTCGATTGACGGTCACGAATACGTCATCTTCAACCAGCCGTCGGTTTCGTCCGCCACGCTCAACCGCGTGCTCGGCGAGAACCCCTCTGCCATCTTTGGTCATATCCAGGCCAACGGCCGCGTGTTTTTGATCAACCCCAATGGCGTGATGTTTGGCCAGGGCGCGCAGGTGGATGTGAATGGCCTCGTTGCCACCACCCTCGACATTAGTCCCCAGGACTTCATGGCGGGCAAGTTCGAGTTCAAGGGCGGCAGCACCAAAGGAGTAATCAACGCCGGCAGCATCCAGGCGGGCGAAAACGGCTTTGTGGTGCTGGCGGGCGACCACGTGCAGAACAGCGGCCAGATCGCCGCACGCCTGGGCAAGGTGGTTCTTGCCTCTGGCAGCGAAGTCACGCTGGATATCAAAGGCAATGGTCTTGTCAGCTATGCCATCAATGCTGCCGCGGTCACCGATGCCGCCGGCGTCGAGAATCTTGGGGTCATCGCAGCCGACGGCGGCGCGGTGTATATGGACGCACGTGTAGCGCGCAGCCTCACGGCCACCGTGGTCAATAATTCAGGGCTGGTGCAGGCGCGCTCGATTTCCACCGACAAGCGCGGGGGCATTTACCTGAATGGCGATGGCGGTGATGTCGTTAATTCAGGCGTGCTTAATTCTTCCGCTGCCGAAAGCGGCCGCAAGGGCGGCACTGTCATTGTCCGCAGCACCAATGACATAACACTGAAAGAGGGTTCGCTAATTTCCGCGAACGGACCGAGCGGTGGCGAAATCCGCGTTGTCGCCGAAAAAGTCGCTGCATTGAATCCCGGCTCGGTGGTCGAAGCCACCGGCCCCGGCGGATTCATAGAGTTGTCCGGTCACGGCCGGCTCGACATCGGCGGTGAGGTGAATCTCCACAAGGGCACGCTGCTGATTGATCCGGATCGGGTGGAAATTGATGGCTGCGACATCGAATGCGGATTTTATCCCTATGGCTCATCCACGCTTTCAACCATTCCTAAAGCATTCCTTGAACAGCAGCTTCAAGACGGCAACGACGTCATCATCGTTGCCGAGCACCAGATCAAGGCGGTTAATTTTTCTTCTCTTGGCGCCATCGATGGCCGTGATCTAGATCCCTCGGGTGGTTACGGTGAAGGCGGCAGCCTGACGCTAGGTATCGGCACGGCGATTGGTGGCGGGCCGTACGGCGGGAACGGCATTTTTTACGGCGCTGGTGGTGTGTTTGCGCGCGGCCCCGGTGGCGGCGGATACGCAGACGGCATAGACCTCAGCGTGGCGGGTGGTGTGACTATTCGAATCGATGGGGACATCGCAATGTTTGGCGGCAGCGCCGAAGGCAACGTCACCACTGGAAGTAATGGCGATCTCCATTCGTTTTACGGCAACGTTCAAATCGAAGGACAAAGTGTGAACCGGACAGGCGCTATTAGCGCCTACCGCGATATCACCGTGCGTGCTGTAGACGGGCTTTTTTCAGCCGGCACTCTTACTGCGGAAACTGGCAACATTTCTGTTGACGCCTATGGCGCAATTATTACGGGTTCCATGTCTGCCTTCGGCAATTTGAGGGCGGATTCCGAAACAAGCGCGGTCAGCGTGGGTCACATCCAATCGAGTCAAGGTGACATCGTCATTGATGCACTGGGTTCGATCACGTCCGGTGACATCACTGCTAGTGATGCTTACGGCGATGTGACTTTGGACTCCGCTAACGGCAGCCTCAACATCGGCGACGTCACGGCAGGCCAAAAGATTGATCTGCGCGCTGACGTGATTGATTTTTCGTACCAGGAACTGTTTGCCCCGGAAATCCGGATTGAAGGTCGAAATGGCGTCACTATCACCGACAGCACGTTGGCCGGCGCGGCGGGCTCTGATGCTTACGGCTTTACGTATGCCGCCGATACGATCGGTATTTACGCGGGCGAAACCGCGGATATCGTGATCGAAGCGCAGCTTGTTCAATCCGTTACCGGCGACAACATTACGATCAAGGGTGGCAATGTCACGGTGCGCGGCGAATTCATCAGCGGCGGCCATGATTCATCCGGTAACGCGCACGGCGCGGACAGTGTTTTCATTGAAGCCACGGGCAGTGGCGAGTACGGCGAGGTATGGCTCACGGGCGCCGGTAGCAATGCGCCTGCGCGGATTATTGGCCGGCACGTGAATGTTTCGGGGCGGGTGATAGAAATCGACAACGCCTGGATCGGCTCGGAGCTGGTTCAGTCGTCGAGTGGCGACATCCTGTCCGGTGGCGAAATTGGCACCATCCACGTTACGGCCAGCGGATCAACGTCCGATTCCATCTTCATCAACCAGAGCCGGTTTGCCGCAGGCAATTCCTCAGGCGGCGAGGGGAGTAACCCTGGGCAAATTCATCTTGCGGCCAATGGCGGCGGTCTCTTGGTTCGTGCCAGCACCTTCGGCAACAATATTGAATTTGATTGCGGATGTTCGCTCCGCTCCGCGACGGGCGCCTACGATCTGAACTTCAGCGCAGCAGGCAACGTGGTCATTGAAGCGCAGTCGAGATTGATTGGTCATGCCATTACGGTTAGCGGCGACGAGTCGGTGACCGTGAGAAACTCCATTCTGGCCGGCCGTTACGAAACCACGTATTCCTCCGAATCCGGAGTCGAGGGAAGCTCATACTTTTTCTCCCTCCACGAAGAAAAAACTGCTTTTGCGGCGGACTCCATTAACCTCGACGGTGGTGATGTTGAAGTGGCCGAGAGTGCTCTGGCGGGCGAATTCATCAACGTCTCTGGCGCCAATATCACGATCACAAATACTGGCGGCGGATTTTCCGGCTTGGCGCTGCAAATCCAGAGCACGTTGCACTCGGCCTCTTCCAATGACGACTATTCGCTTTCCAACACCTTGTCATTGAAGTCCAGAGTCGACGATGACAGCAATAGCGTCGAGATTGACGGCACGGGTACGGTGTCTATTAATGGCGGTGCCATTGTGGGCGACAGCATTGCTGTTCGAGGCGCATCGGTAACGCTGGGCGCCAGCAGCGACTTATTCCTCGGCGGCGGAGCTGAATTTTCCGCTTCCACTGGCAGTTATTTTTCGTTCAGTAACGGATATGCCGGCCAAAGCGTCGCCATCGAGGCTGGTGAGGGCGGAATCGAAATGTACGATACGGTCGTCTCAGCCCGGGATATCGATCTGACCACGACCAGCGACGGAAATATTCTGATCGATAACAGCCGTATGCTAGGTCTTCCGAGCCCCACGTCCACCATCGACATCGCGGCCCAGGGCCAGGTACAGGTGGTGAACGACAGTGACATTCTTGCCAACGACATTACGATTGATGGCGAGGCTGGAGTGGAAATCATCAACAGCACGGTGGGTGGAGCGCCGGGCCTTGATGAGGATGGGTTCACCTACGCGGCTAACAGCATTGAGATTACGGCGGGCCCAACCGCCGACGTTCTGATCCAGTTCGATCAGGACCTGGAGGAGGGTTCCATCACCGCCAAAGAAATCACCATCGCCGGTGGGAATGTCACCATCGACAACGATATCCTCAGCGGTGGGCATGGCAGGATAGACAACGCGCGTGGCGCCGAGCGCATCACCATCGTAGCCAACGGAGCCGAAGGCTACGGCCAGCTCACGGTCGATCGCGGCAGGATTTTTGGTGCCGAAATCCACCTTGACGGCAGCCAGTCAGTGACGGTACGCGACTCGTTGCTCGCGCGCAGTGTTGCGTTTCTCGATGGTGATCCGACTTTCACCCTCGTCAACGACGATAGTTGCAGCGACGGCTGCGGTTCTTCCGGAACGTTCACCCGCACCGACACCGCAACGTACGACGCCGCCGGTTCGATTATGGTCAGCGGCGGCAGTGTTTCTATTCTCGACAGTGACCTGACTGCCAATAGCATTGGCATTTCTGGGGCGAATATTGAATTGATCGGTGCCGATTTATCAGGACTTGCCGTACGCAGCACTACGGTCGACGGTCTGTATTACAACTCGGGCAGCAGTTTTTCCACGGATTCAGTATTTGAATCGCTCAGTCGGGATGCTGCCGGCACCGTCAGCATCACCGCAACCGACCATGTAAGCCTCGGCGATGCTTTGCTCTCGGGTGATTCCGTGTCGATAACGGCTGGCGGTGCAGATGCGTCGTTTGCCCTGCAAATTCTGGATAGCCTGATCGGCGCGGACACTCTCAGCTTGACCGCTGCGAACCCCGACGGCACCGTGGCTATTTTTGGAAGTATGCTGGACGCAACCCAGAGCGTGACCATTTCCGGCGGCGCAGGTGTGCGCCTGGATCAGTCCGAAATCCGTCATGGGTTGATCGAAATGATCGATGCCAATGGCCTCACCCGCCACAATGGCGGCGCCAGCGAAATCAATCTGAACGGCGGTGATATCGATGTCACCGACTCGCTGCTGCTGGCGGATGTCATCAACATCAGTGGCGATGACGTTACGTTCTCGCCCCTTTTTGGCAAGTTTGGCGCGATGGGCGGCAGCCTCACTACATTTGCGCCTAGTTCGCCCGACCCCGGCTCACCCTTGGATGATTTCGTGGTCGGGCCTTCGAGCCGCATCAGCATCAACGCCAACGGTGACCTGTACCTGATCGATCAGCTGATCGCTGCGGGCGAAATCAATCTGACCGGTGCGCGGGTATCGGTTATCGATTCGGCGCTGGGGGGCGAGGTTGAATACCAGCATCATGCCGGCTCGGACCAGGTGTTCGTTAATGCTCCAGCCGTGTTGCTCAGCGCCACCAGCACTGCGGGCGATCTGGATTTCAGCGGCGACAGCCAAGTTGAGGCTGTGCTGGTCGACCTGCACGCCGCCGCCAGTCTGGGAGTCTTTGACGATTCGTTAGTGGATGCCGTGGTGCTGCGCCTGACCGCAGACACGGGTTCGGTATTCATTGGCAACCACGGTCTGGATGTCGGCGCGATCACCGTGGAAGCGGCGGATGAAATCCTGTTCAGCGCGCCGCTGACGATTGGTGGTGCCGCGGCCCTGCCGTTCGCCGGCGAAGATACGCCACCCGGATTCTTCAGCGTCAATGGCGCATTCCGCGCGCAGACGGTGACGCTGAATGACCTCGAAATGCGCGGCAGCGACCTGTTCTTCCAGACCGACATTCTGAATTTTAACGGCGCGATCACCCGCTCCGAGGGTCTCGACCCCGCGGCGATCAATGCGCAGTTCACGCCGCTGACCCGCACGGGGATTCGCGTTGAGCAAAACCTTGGCGGTCTTGACCCCGCAACGGCCACGGCCCTGCTGATTGGCGCTGACGAACACATGTTGGTATTCCCGGGTACGACCTTTGCCCTCGGCTCCAGTACCTTTGCCGGCGTCATTGGCGTCGGTGCCAACGGCATCGTCAGCCTGCTGCCGCGGGCCACCAACTTCGTATTCATCACCGGGCCCGGCGGCACGCTGAACGGCGCCGGCAACCTTCTGACCAACGGCACGGTACGGCTACTCGGCGCGCTTGGGCAGTCCAAGGTCAACGACAGCGAGATCAAGAACATCATCGCCGACACCAGCAATTTCTCCACCAAGGATGAACTCAAGCTCTTCCTTGACGAGAAGAAGAACAAGGACAAGGGGGAGGCCGGCACGATCAAGGTGTCCGACTCGCCACCCGACGGACAGATCGAATCCGGCCTGCCACCGGGTACACAGGAGTGCAGCGCGTGAATCAGATTTTGGCTACAGCGGTCCTTTGGGCGGTTTCCAGCGCCGCATTCGCCACTGCTGGCGAGGTAACCCTGCTCACTGGTAAGGCGACGGCGATTACGTCCGATGGTGTGGTGCGCAGTCTGAGCAAGGGTTCAGTTGTGAATTCGGGCGAAGTCATAAGTTCCGGCGCCGGCAGTTACATCAACCTCAAATTTCGCGACGGCGGTCTGATCCTGCTGCGGCCCAACACGCGCTTCCAGATTGAAAGTTACACCTACGGCCCCGAAAAACCAGCCAGGGCATCGGACGGCGCCAACAGCCGCCCGACTGCCTCCGATCTGGCGCGTGCTCCCACGGCGCGGCCGCGCGCGTTCTTTCGATTGCTCAAGGGCGGGCTGCGGACCGTCACAGGGCTGATCGGCAAGGTCAACCACAACGACTACCGACTGGCCACGCCGACGGCGACCATCGGTATACGCGGCACGGAAGTGTTTTCGTTTACCTGCAGCACCGGCTGCGCCAAGGACCCAGCGGTGCTGAACGCGCTCAAGGACATCCTCGGCGATTCGACATTCGACCTGGGCAAGTCCGACATCATCGGAACACTTGGCGGCAGCACCGTCGTGACCAACACTGCGAGTGGGCAAAAGACAGACCTTGCCGCGGGCAAGTTCATCGTCAGCACCGGCAACGGCGCCGGCAACGTACCGCTGAAAGACCCGGGCTCCAACCTTGGCGGCGGCGGAGATCTGCTAAAAATTGATCCAAAGAAGTGCTAGGACCCCAATAGCGTCACCCGCTTGAACCGAATTTAACGACCACAACCGGCATTCATTAAAAACCGTGGTACACTTTTAGTACCACTATTTTCTAGTTCTCGCTCCCAAAAGGTCATTTTGAGGCCCAAGCGGGTGGGGCATAATTTCTCATGGCTTCTACTACGCCGATTTCGCCCCCCGGCTATGGCTTGCTGACGCCGTTCGACAAGAAGAAGCACGCCGGTTTGGGCTTGCCGGCTGAGCGAAATTTCCGCTGGGCCGCGGGGTTGAATGCGATGTTCGTCAACGCCGCCGAGTTTGGCCGCGCGGCGCTTGATTACCCCTTGGTGTTTGTTCGTCCCCCAGGCAGCGCCGAGCCACTGCCGGCGGCTGTGCTGTCGCTGGAAGCCCAGCGCAATCTTTTTGTGGATACGGGAGGGCAGTGGCGGCCTGCTGCGTATGTGCCGGCTTATGCGCGCCGCCACCCGTTCTGCATAGTGCAATTGCCCACCGGCAAAAACGACGAAGCGTCGCGAAACCTGGTCTGCGTCGAGGACGGCGCCCTCACCGCCGGCGGAAAACCCCTGCTGGATGCACAGGGTGAGCCCACCGCCGAATGGACGCCGCTGCTCAAAATGATGGAAGCCATGGAGGACGCACGCGCGCAGACGGCCGCGTTTGGCCAGCGGCTGGACACGCTCGGGCTGCTGACACCGTTCGACGCGCTGGCGTTGCCCAACAGTGCAAAGCCATTGCGCCTTCAGGGCATGCTGAGGGTAGACGAAGCAAGGCTCGGCAAGCTGGATTCGAAAGAACTGAAGCACCTGTTGTCGCGCGGCGAGCTGCGGGCCATTTATGCGCATCTGCTGTCGTTGGAGAATTTCGCCAAACTGCTGGATCTGAGCCAGGTCAACCGTGGGAATTGAACTAAAACTCACCGACCGCGAACTGCCGGTATCGCCGGTCTTCATAGATTTTCTCGCGCATCGGGTGGACAGCCGCCCTTTCCAGGATCACCAGTGGCACGATCAGGTTTCCGAGCAACTCAACCGTGCGCAAAAGGACATTGCCCGCAGCGCCCCGCAGGATGCCGGCCGCGTCATGTCTCACCCTGAAGGGCGCAAGGCCGTCGCGCGCTCCTACGAGCTGCTGCTGGCGCTGCTGGTGGGCAATCCGGCCGCGCTGCGCGAACTGCAGATGAAATTTCATTTCATCAATGTCATCGGCATCCCCCGCAACGGCGGCTCGTACCTGACCAAGGAATTGTTCAGGGCGCTGGGATACGACCCGACCCAGGTGCCTAATGCCCTGGCGCATGACGGCTTCCCCGAGGCCGCACCGTTTCAGCTGCGTCCGGGAACCAACACCTGGCTGTTGTCGTTGCAGACCATGGCCGAATACCTGGTGATGGTGGAGCTGTTTTTCGCTGATGCATCACGCCATTCCGGCAAGGTGGTGGTGCCCAAGAAGCTGACCAAGGGCATCTATGCCGGCGGTTTTTTCCACCGCGTGCTGGGCGAGGCGGTAGAGTGCATTTTCACCTTGCGCCACCCGGTCAGTTCCTGCATTTCGACCTATGAGAAATCAGGCGGCCTGCCGGCCGATGGCAAGTTCACCGTGCGCTCGAACATCGAAGAATGGTGCCGTCGCGACCTGGTCTACACCGGCCTGCGTCCGGCCGACGTGATCCAGCTCGACTACTTCGATGCCTACCTGCGTTATTGGGAGCAATACCACATCTATGTCGCCACCACGGGGCTGTCGGCAACCCGTGATTTGCGGGTGGCGGCGTACGGCAAGGAGCGGCTGGAAAATCTCGCGGGCAGCTTCCACCGCCGTTATGAAAGTACTGCGAAAATAACCGAATTCAAAGTGTCGGACGAAAACCGCAAGCGCCACCCGGACTGGATACACAAATCCGAGCGGGTGATCCAGCGTGTGGCGGAACTGTGGCAGCGCGTAGGTTTGCCGTTCCCGCTCGATGAGGTCAACGAATGCTGGTAATTCACCATTTATAAGGAAGAAGAATGTCCGTTCTAATTTGTGGTTCGTTCGCGTATGACACGATTATGGTGTTCCCCGGCCATTTCAAGAATGAAATCCTGCCGGACAAGGTGCACATCCTGAATGTGTCTTTCCTCGTGCCGCAGATGCGGCGCGAGTTCGGCGGTTGCGCGGGCAACATTGCCTACAACCTCCACCTGCTGGGGGCTGCGGCGCTGCCGATGGGCACGGTCGGCAAGGACTTTGCCCCGTATGCGGCCTGGATGGACCAGCAGGGCATTTCGCGCAAGCATCTCAAGGAAATTTCCGACAGCTTCACCGCACAGGCCTACATCGTCACCGACCTCGACGACAACCAGATCACCGCGTTCCACCCGGGCGCGATGAACTCGGCGCACACCCAGGATGTCGCGCGCAAAGGGATCAAGCTCGGCAGCGTGTCACCGGATGGCCGCGACGGCATGATCCAGCACGCCAAGCAGTTCGCCGACGCCGACATTCCGTTCCTGTTCGACCCTGGCCAGGGATTGCCGATGTTCAACGGCGACGAGCTCAAGCAGTTCATCAGCCTGTCGAGTTACGTGGCGGTCAACGATTATGAATCGGAGATGCTGGTCAAGCGCACCGGCTGGACGCTCAAGCAGATTGCCGAGCGCACCGATGCGCTGATTGTCACCCGCGGCGCCAAGGGCTCGCACATTTTCAGCAAGGGCAAGAAGCACGACATTCCCTGCGCCAAGGCCGAGTCACTGGCGGATCCGACCGGTTGCGGCGACGCTTTTCGCGGGGGCCTGTTGTACGGCATTTCCAAGGGCCTGGACTGGCCGACGGCCGGACGCATTGCCTCGTTGATGGGCGCGATCAAGATCGAGCGTCCCGGCACCCAGAACCACTCAACCACGCCGGAACTTTTCCGCGCGCGCTTCAAAAAAGAGTTCAAGTACGACTACAAGTAGTCCCCCGTGAAAACGCTCAAGCTCAAAAAGAGCGAAGACCGGCGACTGCGCGCCGGGCATCTGTGGGTGTATTCCAATGAAGTGGATACG
The DNA here is from genome assembly GCA_963807375.1 of uncultured Gammaproteobacteria bacterium. Taxonomy (GTDB): domain Bacteria; phylum Pseudomonadota; class Gammaproteobacteria; order Nevskiales; family Nevskiaceae; genus JACPFV01. Next base: position 188,861 of record CAWEBP010000002.1, on the reverse strand, counting down.
GCGGTCACGCCGCTGACCGGCTTCAAGGCCGGCGAGTTGTGCCGCGTCGAAGACGCGCGCGGAAAAGCGATCGGCGTCGGTTACGTCAATCCGCACACGCTGTTGAGCGCGCGCTTGCTCAGCAGTAATGGTGAAGCCAAGATCGATGCCGACTGGTTTGGCCGGCGCATGGAGTCCGCGCTCAAGCTGCGTGAGCGGCTTTACGCGAAGCCTTTTTATCGTTTGATTTACGGTGAGTCCGATGGCCTGCCGGGGCTCGTGGTGGACCGCTACGGGGATGTGCTGGCCGTGCAGATTGCGACGGCAGGTATGGAGGCGTTGAAGCCGGCGTTGATCGAGGCCTTGCAAAAAACTTTGAAGCCGCGCGGCATCTGGCTGGGCAACGACACGGCGATGCGCGAATCCGAAGGTTTGTCCCAGGCCGCCGAGACTATCGGCGACGTGCCGGACTCGGTCGAGATCGAAGAGGGCGGCGTACGTTTTGCCATCCCGATAAAAACCGGCCAGAAAACCGGCTGGTTCTACGACCAGCGTGACAATCGCGAGCGCTTGTCACGTTACGTGTCGGGCGCAAAAGTGCTGGACGTATTCAGTTACATCGGCGGCTGGGCGCTGCGTGCGGCCAGGTTTGGCGCGGCGAGCGTCACCTGCGTGGATTCCTCCGCCCCGGCGCTTGAGGCCGCGCTGGTGAATGCCCAGTTAAACGGGGTCGAACTTGAAACCATCAAAGCGCAGGCTCAGGACGCACTCAAGTCGCTGCGCGACCAGTCGCGCAAATTCGACGTGGTCATCGTTGACCCGCCGGCGCTGATCAAGCGTAAAAAGGATCAGGAGGCCGGCACCGAGCACTACGCGCGGCTTAACCGGCTGGCGATGGATCTGCTCGCCCCGGAGGGGCTGCTGGTGTCCTGCTCCTGCTCGCATCACATGGAGGCCGATCAGCTGCAGCGCCTGCTGCTGCGCGAGTCACGCAGTCTCAACCGCCGGCTGCAGATTCTGGAACAGGGCGGGCAGGGGGCGGACCATCCGGTGCACCCGGCGATACCTGAGACGCGCTACCTCAAGGCGTTCTTCTGCCGTGTGACTCAGTAGAATCCGCGCCCATGATCGTTCTGCCCGCCATTGATCCCGTCGCCGTCAAGCTCGGCCCGCTGGCCATTCACTGGTATGGCCTGATGTACCTGCTGGGCTTCTGGGGCTTCTGGTGGCTGGGCATGCGCCGTGCGCGCCTGCCGCATATCGCCTGGCCGGCCGAGCGCGTCAGCGACTTCCTGTTTGCCGGCGTTCTTGGGGTGATTCTCGGCGGCCGCCTGGGCTATACGCTGTTCTACAACTTCAGCGGATTCCTCAAAGACCCGTTGGTGATCTTCCGAATCTGGGAGGGCGGCATGTCGTTCCACGGCGGCGTGATCGGCGTCGTGCTGGCGATGTTCTGGTTTGCCTGGCGCCGCAATCTGAATCCGGTGGACGTCGGCGATTTCGCCACTCCGCTGATTCCATTCGGTCTGTTCACCGGCCGCATCGGCAATTTCATTAACAGTGAATTGTGGGGCGCCCCCAGCAATCTGCCCTGGGCGATGGTATTCCCCAATGCCGGGCCGCTGCCACGCCACCCCTCGATGCTTTATGAGGCGCTGCTGGAAGGGCTACTGCTGCTGGCGATACTGCTGTGGTTTTCGCGCAAGCCGCGCCCGCGCGGCGCGGTGTCCGGATTGTTTCTGGCTGGCTATGCGGTGTTTCGCATCGCGGTCGAGTTCGTGCGGCTGCCGGACAACCATATTGGCTACCTGTTTGGCAGTGGCTGGATCACCATGGGCATGATGCTGTCGTTGCCGATGCTGATTGCGGGCGTTGGCTTGATCGTTTGGGCTTACGGGAAGAACTCCCGGTGAAGCAGTACTTCGATCTGATTCGCCATGCGCTAAATCGCCGAGCGATCATGGCTTTTCGTGGCCGGGGCGGCCGTCCGATCGACCCGATCAGCCCCGTGACGTCAGCCGTGATTCCGCTGGCCGCAAGTTTGCGCACACCGAGGCTTTCATGAAGCAATACCTGGACTTGATGCAGCGTGTCCTGAAAGAAGGCGTGCCACAGAAAGACCGAACTGGCGTTGGGACGCTGGCCGTATTTGGTCACCAAATGCGCTTTGACCTTCAACAGGGTTTTCCACTTCTAACCACGAAGAAACTGCATCTGAAGAGCATCGCCTACGAACTGCTTTGGTTCCTAAAGGGCGATACGAATATCCGTTATCTCAAGGAGCATGGGGTCTCGATTTGGGACGAATGGGCTGATCCCAATGGGGATCTTGGCCCCGTTTACGGAAAGCAGTGGCGAAGGTGGTCATCCGCCGACGGCCGCGATGTGGATCAGATCAAGCTACTGGTCGACCTGATCAAAGCTGACCCCGCGTCACGCAGGCAGATCGTATGCGCCTGGAATCCCGGCGATTTGCCTTCCATGGCGCTCGCACCGTGTCATTGCCTGTTCCAAACGGCAGTCATGAACGGCAGGCTGCATTTGCAGCTTTATCAGCGGTCTTGCGATGTGTTTTTGGGGGTGCCGTTCAACATCGCAAGCTACGCACTTCTTCAGATGATGCTAGCCCAGCAATGCAATCTGGAGCCCGGAGAATTTGTCTGGACCGGCGGCGACGTCCACATTTATTCAAATCACATGGAACAGGTTCGCGAGCAGTTGAGCCGCCAGCCTTATCCACTTCCGAAGTTGAGAATCAAACGCAAACCTTCGACGATCGATAGCTATGAATTCGAGGATTTTGAGCTTGACGAATACAGGGCGCACCCTCACATAAAAGGCGCTGTCGCGGTGTAGATCAGACGGTCAGGACACCTTGCTTTTCGGTCTTATAAACCGAAACGGGGCCGAGCCAGTGTGGGCACAGAGAGTTTCCTTCATCCAAAACAAAAAAGCCCAACGAGTATAAGTCGCTGAGCTTCTTCGCTTTGTAGATGGTGCGCCCGGAAGGATTCGAACCTCCGACCCCCTAGTTCGTAGCCAGGTGCTCTATCCAACTGAGCTACGGGCGCGTTATGACAGTTACCGTTAAACCGCGCGGACCAGCACGTTTTTTCGGTGCGCGATTCTACTCGATTAGCCAACTTTTTTTGTAGCTTCTTCCGCCTGCATCCGCCCGGCGATTTCTTCGCGGTGCACGGCCACGTCTTTGGGCGCCTTGATGCCGATGCGCACCTGGTTGCCCTTGAGGCCCAGCACGGTCACGGCGATCTGGTCGCCAATGACGATGGTTTCGCCGACGCGGCGGGTGAGTATCAGCACGGTCTTCGCTCCCTCGCTGCCCGCTCATTTCGTGGAGGCGCCAAAACCAAGAGCTGCAGCGTTGTTGTTATGCGTCCTTTATACGCGCTTAGGCGGCCTGTTCCAAGCCAAACGCCTTGTGCAGGGTGCGCACCGCCAGCTCCAGGTACTTGTCCTGAACGACCACCGAGATCTTGATTTCGGAGGTCGAAATCATCTGGATGTTGATGCCTTCGGCGGCCAGCGCCTTGAACATCTTCGCGGCGATGCCGGCATGCGAGCGCATGCCGACGCCGACCAGCGACACCTTGACGATATCGGTCGCGGTGCGTACGCCCCGGGCGCCCAGCTCTTTGGCGACGCGCGCGCACGACGTCGCCGCGCCTGTTCGATAGTCGTTGCGATGCACGGTGAAGGTGAAGTCGGTGCTGCCGTCGGCGCCGACGTTCTGCACGATCATGTCGACTTCGATGTTGGCGTCGCCGACCGGGCCCCAGGATCGCGGCGGCGATGCCGGGCCGGTCGGGCACGCCGTTCATCGTGATCTGCGCCTCGTCGCGGTTGAAGGCGATGCCGGAAATCAGCGGGTCTTCCATGGTTGATACTCCTCAAGCGTGATCAGCGTGCCGGGGCCGTCGACGAAGGTCGACAGCACGCGCAGCGGAACCTTGTACTTGCCGGCGAATTCCACCGAGCGGATCTGCAGCACCTTGCGAGCCGAGGCTTGCCATCTCGAGCATTTCCTCGAAGGTGATGCGGTCCAGGCGGCGCGCCTTTGGCTCGACACGCGGATCGGTGGTGTAGACGCCATCCACATCGGTGTAGATCTGGCACTCGTCGGCCTTCAGCGCGGCGGCCAGCGCCACGCCGGTGGTGTCCGAGCCGCCGCGGCCGAGCGTGGCGGTGCTGCCGTCGGGCGTCAATGCCCTGGAAGCCGGCCACCACCGGCACGATGCCGGCCTTGCAATCGGCGCGCAGGCGTTCGGCGTCGATGCGCCTGGATGCGCGCCTTGGTGTAGGCGCTCGTCGGTCCGGATCGCCACCTGCGGACCGGTGTACGAGCGCGCCGGTACGCCGCGCTTCTTCCAGCGCCAGCGCCAGCAGGCCGATCGTCACCTGCTCGCCGGTGGCGGCGATCTGGTCGAACTCGCGGCGCGCTGCCGCGCGGGTTGATGCGACTTGGCCAGCTTGAGCAGGCGGTCGGTTTCGCCCGACATGGCCGAGACGACGACGACCACCTGGTGGCCCTTGGCGCGCGGTTGCCGCGACCTTGCTCGGCGACATGCTCGATGCGCTCGACCGAGCCCATCGAGGTGCCGCCGTATTTCTGGACGATCAGCGCCATGTCAGAGTTTCGCCTCGATCCAGGCGCTGACGCTGGCGATGCGCCTGGGCCAGATTTTCCGGCTGCGTGCCGCCGGCCTGCGCCATGTCCGGGCGGCCGCCGCCCTTGCCGCCGACCTGTCCGGCGACGAAGTTCACCAGTTCGCCGGCCTTCACCTTCGCGGTGAGATCGGCGGTGACGCCGGCAATCAGGCTGGCCTTGCCGTCGGTGGCCGAGCCGAGCACGATGATCGCCGAGCCGAGCTTGTTCTTGAGCTGGTCCATCAGCGTGCGCAAACCGTTGCCATCGACGCCGTCCGACCTGCGCGGCGAGCAGCTTCACGCCCTTGATCTCGCGTGCCTGGCGGGACAGGTCACCGCCGGCGCTCGACGCGAGCTTGCCCTTGAGCGCGGCCAGTTCCTTTTCCAGCTGCCTTGCTGCGGTCGAGCAGCTTGCTGGATCTTGTCGGCCAGCATCGTCGCGGGCTTGCGCGCACCAGGTCGGCGGCGCTGCCTGAGCCTGTTCTCGGTGTCGCGCACGTAGGCCAGCGCATTCTCGCCGGTCACCGCCTCGACGCGGCGGACGCCGGCGGCGACGCCGCCTTCGCTGACGATCTTGAACAGGCCGATATCGCCGGTGCGGGCGACGTGCGTGCCGCCGCACAGCTCGGTGGAGAAGTCGCCCATCTGCAGCACGCGCACGTCGTCGCCGTACTTCTCGCCGAACAGCGCCATGGCGCCGGACTTGATCGCCTCGTCGTAGCGTCATCAGCGTCACGTCGGCCGGCACGTTGGCCAGCACCGCGCGGTTGACCTGCTCCTCGATCTCGGCGATCTCGTCGGCGCTCACCGGCTGCGTGTGCGAGAAGTCGAAGCGCGTGCGCGCATCGTCGACCAGCGAGCCCTTCTGCGTGACATGCGCGCCCAGCACGTCGCGCAGCGCGCTGTGCAGCAGATGCGTGGCGGAATGGTTGCGCATGGTGCGCGCGGCGCGCGATGTCGGTGACCGCGGCGCGCACGCGTGTCGCCCGACCTTCAGCGATCCGGACTTCGAGCTTGCCGTGATGGCCGAAGACGCCGCCGGTGATCTTCTGCGTGTCGTTGACCGCGAAATGCACCGCCGCAGTAGCTCGCCGCGTGTCGCCGACCTGGCCGCCGGACTCGGCGTAGAACGGCGTGCGGTCGAGCACGACCACGCCGTCGTCGCCGCCGCGGAGCTGGTCGACCGGCTGGCCGTCCTTGTACAGCGCCAGCACCTTCGCCTCTCGGCGAGCTCAGTGTCCTCGTAGCCGATCGAAGCAGGTGTCGGCGCCCTCGTACTTGAGCGTCGTCGCCGCGCTCGAAGCTTGCTCGCGGCGCGGGCGCGCTTGCGCTGCGCTTCCATCTCGCGCTCGTAGCCGGCTTCGTCGAGCTTCAGGTCGCGCTCGCGCGCGATGTCGGCGGTGAGGTCGAACGGAAAGCCGTAGGTGTCATACAGCTTGAACACCACGTCGCCGGGGATGACCTTGCCGTTCGAAGCTTTGCCGATCGCCTCTTCGAGCAGCTTCATGCCCTTGTCGAGGGTGATGCGCGAAGCTGTCTTCCTCGGTGCGGATCGCCTTTTCGATTGCGGCCTGCTTGCTGGCGCAGTTCGGGATAGGCCTCGCCCATGACTTCGGCACAGCGGGGCGACCAGCTTGTGGAAGAACGGCTCGTTCAGGCCGAGCTTGTAGCCGTGACGGATGCGCGCGGCGCATGATCCGGCGCAGCACGTAGCCGCGGCCTTCGTTCGACGGCATGCACGCCGTCGGCGATCAGGAAAGCTCGTCGCGCGGATGTGGTCGGCGATGACTTTCTGCGAGGCGTTGGCATACGGCGCCTGTTGCGCCAGCTTGCGCAACCGCGCCGATCAGGTGCTTGAAGGTGTCGGTCTGGTAGTTGTCGTGCGTGCCCTGCATCAGCGCGCTGATGCGCTCCAGGCCCATGCCGGTGTCGACGCTGGGGGCCGGCAGCTTGCTCGAGCGTGCCGTCGGCGCCGCGCTCGAACTGCATGAACACCAGGTTCCAGATCTCGATCCAGCGATCGCCGTCCTCGTCCTTGCTGCCCGGCGGGCCGCCCGGCGATCTTCGGGCCGTGGTCGTAGAAGATCTCGGTGCACGGGCCGCAGGGGCCGGTGTCGCCCATCGCCCAGAAATTGTCCGAGGCGTACTTGGCGCCCTTGTTATCGCCGATGCGCACGATGCGATCCGCCGGCAAGACCGATCTCCTGGTGCCAGAGGTCGTAAGCCTCGTCGTCGGTACTCGTACACCGTGACCAGCAGGCGTGACTTGTCGATGCCCAGCCACTGCTTTGAGGTGATGAACTCCCAGGCGAAATGGATCGCGTCCTGCTTGAAGTAATCGCCGAAGCTGAAGTTGCCAAGCATCTCGAAGAACGTGTGGTGGCGTGCGGTGTAGCCGACGTTCTCGAGATCGTTGTGCTTGCCGCCGGCGCGCACGCACTTCTGCGAGCGACGCGGCGCGAACGTACGGCCGCTTGTCCTGGCCGGTGAAAACGTCCTTGAACTGCACCATCCCGGCGTTGGTGAACAGCAGGGTCGGGTCGTTGCCGGGCACGAGCGAAGCCGAGGGCACCACGGTGTGGCCCTTGCTCCTGAAAAACTCCAGGAATTTCGCGCGCAGTTCATTCGTGTTCATAGGGGGCGCGCAGTTTATCGGACGCCCGCGAGCAATGCCCAGTTGTCGCGGCTGGAGACGGTTTTCAGTGCGATCCGGGGCAAATAGCGCCGGCGGATTTCGGCCGACTGATTTTTCAACAGCCCTGCCAGGGCAATCGCGCCGCCGGGTTTCAGGCAGCGCGTGAGCCTGGGCGCCAGCGCGATCAGCGGATTGGCCAGGATGTTGGCAACGACGAGATCGTGCGCCGCGGCCTTGAAGTCTTGCGGCAGGTGCACGCTCAGCCGCCGTGCCACCTTGTTTGCGCGTGCGTTATTGAGCGTTGCGGTCAGCGCCTGCGGGTCGAGGTCCACGCCCACCGCACGCGCCGCGCCGAGCTTGAGCGCAGCGATCGCCAGAATGCCGCTGCCGCAGCCGTAATCCAGCACGGTTTTGCCGCGCAGGTCCTGCTGCGAAAGCCACTCCAGACACAGGGCCGTGGTCGGATGCGCGCCGGTGCCAAAGGCCAGGCCAGGGTCTAGCTTCACTACCACCGCGTTTTTCGCCAAGACTTTGCGATGGCTGGGGCAGACCCAGAGATTTTTTCCGAATCGCACCGGCCGCATTTTCCGGCGGCTGGCGGCGATCCAGTCGCGGTCGCCGATGCGCTTTTGCAGGCAACGGACGGAAGGTCCATCTGGCAGCAGTTCGCGCAGATCGGCCAGCAGCGCAGCGAGGGCCTGTTTTTGCGGGAACAGGCCCACGGTCCGCGTCTGCTTCCACAGTGGCGTTTGACCCGGCAAGGGCTCGAGCAGCGGATCGTCCGCCGCATCGCGAAAACTCACCGAGAGCGCGCCATGCGCCAGGAGGATTTCTTCCGCGAAGGGCGGATGACGGCTGAATACCGAGAGTTCTATCCAGGACATGGGTTAATAACCGCTACCCGCTTGTGATTGTTTTGGGCCTTTTCGCGGCCCCCCGCGAAAACGCGTGGTACTAAAAGTGTACCACCGGCTTTTGCAAAACAGTGGTTTTGCGCCTGAATCGGCCTCAAGCGGGTGGCGGCGAATTCAGTTTTTTCAGCATCTCTTCCAGATGATGAATATGGTGCTCGCCCTTTTTAAAGGTCGGATCGTCAAGGATCTGCAGTTGCAGGTCGGTATTGGTCTGGATGCCTTCGACGATCATTTCCGACAGCGCCGTGCGCATGCGCGCGATGGCCGAGTCGCGGGTGTTGCCGTAGGCGATCAGCTTGCCGATCATCGAATCGTAGTTCGGCGGCACGCAGTAGCCGGCGTAAATGTGCGAGTCGAGGCGGATGCCGGGGCCGCCGGGCGCGTGGTACTTCTGGATCTGGCCCGGAGAGGGGGTGAATGTGCGCTGCATTCTCGGCATTGATGCGGCACTCGATCGCATGGCCGCGCGGCTTGAGTTTTTCCTGCCGCAGGTTCAGCCGCTCGCCAGCGGCGATGCGGATCTGCTCCTGGACCAGGTCGACGTCGGTACACCAGCTCGGTCACCGGGTGCTCGACCTGGATGCGCGTGTTCATCTCGATGAAGTAGAACTTGCCGTTCTCGTACAGGAACTCCATGGTGCCGGCACCGCGATAGCCGATGCGCTTGCAGGCGTCGACGCACAGCAGGCCGATGGTCTGGCGCTGCTCGGCGGTAATGCCGGGCGCGGGCGATTCTTCGACGCACCTTCTGGTTGCGCCGCTGCATCGAGCAGTCGCGCTCGCCCAGGTGCACGACGTAGCCGATGGCAGTCCGCCAGCACCTGCACCTCGATGTGGCGCGGCGTCTCGAGGTACTTCTCGAGGAACACCGCAGCCGTCCCGGAACGCCGCCGATGCCTCGGTGCGCGCGATCTGGATCTTGGCGATCAGTTCGTCCTCGCTGCGCACCACCTGCATGCCGCGCCCGCCACCGCCGGCGGCGGCCTTGATCAGCACCGGGTAACCGATCTTTTGCGCCACTTTCTTGCAGATGACTTCGTCGTCCGGCAGCACGCCCTCGGAGCCCGGCACGCAGGGCACGCCGGCGGCGATCATCTCGGCCTTGGCGGTGGTCTTGCCGCCCATCAGCCGGATGGTCTCGGACTTGCGGGCCGATGAAGATGAAGCCGCTTTTCTCGACGCTCTCGGCGAAGTCCGCGTTCTCCGAAAGAAAGCCGTAGCCAGGATGGATCGCCTCGGCCTGCGTGACCTCGGCCGCGCTGATGATGCGCGGCCATGTTGAGGTAGCTCTTGCCGGCGGCCGGCGGGCCGATGCACACCGACTCGTCGGCCAGCAGCACGTGCTTCAGGTCGCGATCCGCCGTGGAATACACGGCCACGGTCTTGATGCCCATTTCGCGGCACGCGCGCAGGATGCGCAGCGCGATCTCGCCGCGATTGGCGATCAGGATTTTCTTGAACATTTACTCGATGACGCGGTTAATCATTCTTTTCATCTTTGTCGATTACTCGACGATGAAAAGCGGCTGATCGAACTGCACCGGCGTTTCGTTCTCGACCAGGATCTCGGCGATGACGCCGCCCTTGTCGGCCTCGATCTGGTTCAGCATCTTCATGGCCTCGATGATGCACAGCGTCTGGCCCTGCTTGACCGTCTGGCCGACCTCGACGAACGACTTGGCGCCGGGCGACGGGCAGCGGTAGAACGTGCCGACCATTGGCGCCTTGACGGTGTGGCGGGTGTCCACTGCCGGCCTGGCGGCGGGTGCCGATGCGCCCGGGGCGGCCGCGGCCAGCAGTGGCAGGCGTCGCATGAGCCGTTGCCGTTGCCGCTGGCGCGGCGCTGGATGCGCGGCTGATGCGCACCGATTCCTCGCCTTCCTTGACCTCGAGTTCGGAGAGCCCGGACTGCTCGAGCAGCTCGATCAGGGTCTTGATCTTGCGTAGGTCCATCTCTCAGTGCGTCGTCGCCAGTTGGTGATGGGCCGCCAGCAGCGCCAGCCGGTAGCCCTGTGCGCCAAGGCCCGAGATGACGCCGCGAGCGATGTCCGAAAAATAGCTGTGGCGGCGGAAATTCTCGCGTGCGTGCGTGTTCGACAGATGCACCTCGATGAACGGGATCGCCACCGCCAGCAGTGCATCGCGCAGCGCTACGCTGGTATGCGTGTAAGCCGCCAGGGTTGAACAGGATGTAGCCCGACGCCTTCGGTCTTGGCCTGCTGGATGCGCTCGACCAGTGCGCCTTCGTGATTGCTCTGGAAGGTGACCAGCTTGTGGTTCAGCTTTTGCGCCTCACCGGTCAGTTCGGCCTCGATCTGCGGCAGCGTATTCGCGCCATAGATGCGCGGCTCGCGGCTGCCGAGCAGGTTCAGGTTGGGGCCGTTGAGCAGCAGGATCAGACTCATGGTCGAACCACCTCGGGCTCGTCAAAGGAGTCGGCGAGTATGCCGAAGCAGTTTGGGGATGTATAGATCGAAGAAGATGAGCGAAGTTGCGCTCATTTATTACGGCAGAAATATCAATTCAGATGCTTTTCGATCAGCGCTTTGAGCTCTTCGCGGCTGAATTCGCCGGTCTGCCGGTGCAGAATTTCACCGCGCGGGGAAATCAACACTGAAAACGGCAGTCCGCCCTGTTTGTCGCCCAGGGCGTCCATCGCCGCTGAAACATCACCGGCGCCGGCGAACACCGGGTAGGGCAACTGCGCTTTATCGCGAAAGCCGCGCACCGCATCAGCGCTGTCCATCGCCGGCCCGATGACTTGCAGGCCGCGATCGCCATAAGTTTTCTGCGCTTGTGCCAGTAGCGGAATCTCCAGCAAACAGGGTGGGCACCAGGTGCCCCAGAAATTCACCAGCAACAGCCGCCCCTGGTAGTCGGATAGCGCGTGCGTCTGGCCTTGCAAGTCGGTAAAGCGGATGGCATTCAAAGCCGGCGCGGCAGTCTGGTCGTTACCCGACAGCTTGGCGTAGAGCGCAAAGCCACCGACACCGGCGGCAAAACCAAGCAGAACGGTCAGCAGCCCCGTGCGCAGGTTCAAGCTTTCTTGGCCGGGGCGACGCTGACTTTCAGTTCACGCGTCTGCGGCGGATAGCACAGGCCTTTCTTGGCGCAGCCCTGATAAACCACCCTGAGCGTACCCGAGCCGCGGGCCGGGATCACCACGCTCAGGTCGGAATCGTAGATTTCGGTCTCGCCCAACAGTTCGTCTTTATATGCCTTGCCCTTGGGCAGGGCGACGGCGCCAAGCTTCAATCCGGGCGAGGTTGAGGCAAAGCTCAGCCGTGCGCGGTAAAGATAGTGTTCCGGCGTTACGCGCCAGGCCACCGTCAGCTTGCCGTTGCTGGCTTCCACCGGCTGCAGGATAAACGCCTCGTCCACAGCCAGGAATTCCTGTTTTTGGGTTTTAAGCATGTCGCCGGCGGCAACGGAGCCCGTCACGGCCAGGAGCAAGCCAAGAAAAGTCATTCGCATGATTCGATTATCCAGTCCAGGTAAGGTTTATGCCCGTGTGCCAGCTTGACCGCAATCACCTCTGGAAGTTCGTAAGGGTGTTGCTTCAGCACCGCGGTCTTGAGTGCCTTGAAGCGTGCGGACGTGGTTTTGATCACCAGCAACGACTCCCGGTCTTTGTGCAGTTTTCCTTTCCAGCGGTAGATGGATGAAACCGCGGGCAGTATGTTGACGCAAGCCGCCAGCCGTTGCTTGACCAGGCTCCTGGACAGCACAGGGGCCTTGGCGGGCGGGCAGGTGACAAATACCAGAAAAAACCTGGAGCTCATGAAGGTGAAGAATACAGGGCCGCGCGTATCATGCGCGCCATGAAAAATCCCGGATTCGTGTTCAAAACGCCGCCGCCGGGACGCAACAGCCTGCGACAGGCAATCTCGGCGAATTGGCTGGCCGATGAAACCGGCCTGATCGGCCGACTGATTGACCTGACTGCATTCCCCGTGGAATCCGAACAGGTGCAAATCTGGGCGGCGGACTGGGTGCGGCGCGTGCGTAAACTCAAGGGCGAGCAGTCACCGCTGGACGCCTTCATGCAGCAATACGACCTTTCCTCCGAAGAAGGCGTGTTGTTGATGTGCCTGGCCGAAGCGCTGCTGCGCATCCCCGACAACGCCACCGCCGAAAAGCTCATCGCCGACAAACTCGGCAGCGCGGCCTGGGAGCGCCATCTGGGCCAGTCCGATTCGTTGTTCGTCAACGCGTCGACGTGGGGGCTGATGCTGACCGGCCGTATCGTCAAGCTGTCGCCCGAAACCGTGTTGAATTTCCGCGGTGCACTGGGCCGGCTGGTCGGCAAATCGTCGGAGCCGGTGATCAAACTGGCCGTGCGCCAGGCGATGCGCATGATGGGCTCACAGTTCGTGATGGGCCGCACCATTGCCGAGGCGCTGTCGAATGCAAAGTCCAAATCACAGCGCACCTGCCTGCACAGCTACGACATGCTCGGCGAGGCGGCACTGACCGCCGCCGACGCCGAACGCTATTTGAAGGCCTATCAGGAGGCCATCGCCGCGATTGGAAAAGCAGCGCCAGCGGGCCCGGTCTATGCGCGGCCGGGGATTTCAATCAAGCTTTCGGCGCTACATCCGCGCTATGAATTCGCCCAGTGCGAGCGCGTGCAAGCCGAACTGACGCCCAAGCTGCTCGACCTGGCGCAGCGGGCCAAAAACGAGAATATCGGACTGACCGTGGATGCCGAAGAGGCGGACCGGCTTGAGTTGTCGCTCGACATCATCGAGGCGGTCTATCGCGATGCGTCGCTGTCCGGCTGGGAGGGGTTTGGCCTGGCTGTACAGGCCTTCCAGAAGCGCGGACTTTTCGTCATCGAGTGGCTGGAAAGCCTCGCGCGCCAGGTCGGGCGAAAGCTGCAGGTGCGGCTGGTTAAAGGCGCCTATTGGGATACCGAGATCAAGCGCGCGCAGGAACAGGGCTTGTCCAGCTACCCGTGCTTCACGCGCAAGGCCAACACCGACGTGGCGTATCTGGCCTGCGCCAGAAAACTTCTCGTTGCGCGGGATGTGTTCTACCCGATGCTCGCCACCCATAACGCGCACACCCTTGCGTCGGTACGCGCGTATGCCGGTGCAGACGCGGGTTATGAGTTCCAGCGCCTGCACGGCATGGGCGAGGCGTTGTATCAAGTCGTGAAGCAGGACATGCCCGTCCCTTGCCGCGTCTACGCGCCGGTGGGCTCACACGAAGACCTGCTGCCTTACCTGGTGCGCCGGCTGCTCGAAAACGGCGCCAATACTTCGTTCGTTAACCGCATTTTCGACGAGACGACGCCGCCGCAAGATCTGGTCGCCGATCCGGTTGCTGCCGTAAAGGCGCTCAAACATAAAACCAATCCGGCCCTGCCGCTGCCAGCGGAATTGTTCGGCGCGGAGCGCAAGAATTCTGCGGGACTGAATCTTTTTAGCGAGGCCGAACTCCTGGCCGTGGCCGCCGACTTATCGCGCGTGGCCAACCCACTTGGTAAAGGCGCGCTGAAAATCACCAATCCTGCCGACCGCCGCCAGACCGTGGGTGAATGGCAGCCGCTGGCGACGGCTGAAATCAGCGGCGTGGTTGAAGCGGCATCCGAGGCGTACCCCCGGTGGAATGCGACGCCGGTTGTGCAGCGCGCACAAATCCTGAATCGCGCCGCCGACGCGCTTGAGGAACAGCGCGCCCAATTCCTGGCGTTGCTGATCCGCGAAGCCGGCAAAACCCTGGCCGACGCCCATGCCGAACTGCGCGAGGCAGTGGATTTTCTGCGCTATTACGCGGCACAAGCGCAAAAAGTCCTGCGCACCGAAACGCTGCCCGGCCCCACCGGTGAGCACAACGAACTGCAACGGCATGGCAAGGGCGTTTTCGTCTGCATCTCGCCGTGGAATTTCCCCTTGGCGATTTTTACCGGGCAGATTGTCGCGGCCCTGGTCAGCGGCAACACGGTAATTGCCAAGCCGGCCGAGCAGACGCCACTGGTTGCGCAGGCCATGACAGCGCTGCTGCACCAGGCCGGCATTCCTCGCGCTGTGTTGCAGCTGGCGCTGGGCGAGGGGGATATAGGCGCCGCGCTGACCCGCGATCCGCGGATCGCGGGCGTGGCGTTCACCGGCTCGGTCGAGGTGGCGCAGGCCATCAACCGCACCCTGGCCGCGCGCAAGGGCCCGATTGCCACGCTGGTAGCCGAAACCGGCGGCCAGAACGCGATGATCGTGGATTCCTCGGCATTGCCGGAGCAGGTGGTGAAGGATGCGATTCATTCGGCTTTTTATTCGGCCGGGCAGCGCTGCTCGGCATTGCGCGTGCTGTTTTTGCAGGCGGACATTGCCGACAAAACCATTCACATGCTCCAAGGTGCGATGCGTGAGCTGGTGATCGGCGATCCGGCAATGCTGGCAACCGACGTCGGACCCGTGATTGACGAGGCGGCGCGCGAGCGGCTGGAAAAGCACGCCGCCGCGATGAAGCGATCCGCGAAGCTCATCGAGCATCTGCCGTTACCCGCCGATTGCGCGCAGGGGACTTATTTCGCGCCTTGTGCGGTGGAGATACAGCGCATCGGCGAGCTCGACGGCGAGTATTTCGGCCCGTTTCTGCACGTGGTGCGTTACGCGGCCCAGGATCTGGAAAAAATCATCGGCGAGATCAACGCCACCGGGTTTGGCCTGACGCTCGGTGTGCATACGCGCATCGAAAGTACGTGGCGAAAAGTTCAGGCACTGGCTCGCGTCGGCAACTGCTACATCAACCGCGGCATGACCGGCGCGGTGGTCGGCGTACAGCCGTTTGGCGGCGAGGGCCTGAGCGGAACAGGGCCAAAAGCCGGAGGCCCGCATTACCTGCTGCGATTCGTCAGTGAGCGGACCTTGACCGTGAATACATCTGCCGTCGGCGGCAATGCACGCTTGCTTGCCGCGGGCGGTGACTGAAACTAGCGCTGATCGAGCTGACAGTCGAAACGCGGACCTCGATAACCCGTATCGTCACACCAGCGCGCAGCCAGCGCGGGTGTGCCGGCGAGCCCAGTCATCGCCGGGCTTGCATTGGCCACGCCGTCGTTTGTCTGGGCCAGCCACAGGCCAAGTCCGCAACCGATCGCCAGCAGCAAAACCGCCTGCAGACGCTTGAAGCGCAGGCGCATCAATACTTGGTGTTCGTCGTAGATTCGCAACATGCACGCAGAATGCAGCTGTGACGCCGCTATAGGTGCAGTGCAGTAGTTTTTATCCGCCACCCGCCTATGGCCTTAAAACACGGTTTTTAGGGCCGATGCAAAAACAAGTGATACTAAAAGTGTACCAGCGGTCTGATTAATTCCGCTTAAAACAGCTCCAAAACATCATAAGCGGGTGCGCATTATTTTTCGGCACAATGCCGCCCCAATGTCTTTTTCCAACGAAGCTTTCGCCAACCTCAGGCTGGCCGCGCCGATCATCGCGGCGCAAATCACATTCATGGGCTTCGGGGTCACCGATACCATCATGGCCGGCCGCATGGGTGACACTGAACTGGCGGCAATCGCGGTGGGCGCCAACATCTGGATGCAGCCTTTTGTTTTCTTCATGGGCCTTGCCATGGCGGTGTCGCCGATCGTCGCGCACCGGCTAGGCGCGGGTCACGCGCCAGGCTCTATTGGCGGTTTTTTGCGCGGTGCGTTAGTGCTGGCCTTGATTCAAGGTCTGGTCTGGATCCTGTTGTTGCGCCTGGCGGCGGCACCCTTGATTGCGGCCCTGGGGCTTGAATCCGAGACTGCCCGGCTGGCGCTGGATTACCTGCTGGCCGAGAGCTGGGGGGCGCCCCTGTTCTGCCTGTGTTTTGCGCTGCGCTGCGCCGCCGAGGGCAGTGGCGTCACGGGCGTTATTTTCATCACCGGGTTGTGCGGGCTGGCGGTGAAAATCCTGTTCAACGTGCTGCTGGTGGATCATTTCGGCGTCGTGGGTTTTGGCTGGTCGGCGGTGATCGCCGGTGCGGCGATGGTGCTGGCCTATCTGGTGCAGTACGCCGCCTGGCCGCGGCTGAGAGCGCTGCGCCTGTTCGCACGCGAGCAGGCCGTGACCGCATTCGAAGCTCTGGAGGTGCTGCGGCTTGGCATTCCGATTGGCCTGATCCTGTTCGCCGAAGTGGCCTTCTTCGGAGTCACCGCGCTGCTGATGGCACGTTTTGGCGACGCCGTGGTGGCCGCGCACCAGGTTGCGATCAATTTCGCCTCAGTGATGTTCATGGTGCCGCTGGGCGTGGCGTTGGCGACCACCGTGCGCGTTGGCAACGCGGCCGGCGCTGGCGCGTTCGATGCCGCGCGCTTACGCGGCAAAACCGGCATGGGGATGGGCCTGTTGTTTGCCCTGTTCTCGGCGTCAATTATGGGTTTGAAGCCTGAATGGATCACCCGGCTTTACCTTGAAGACGGCGCGGTTGCCTCGCAAGCCCAGATTTTTTTGCGCTTTGCCGCCTTGTTTCAGCTGGCGGATTGCCTGCAGGCCACCGCCAACGGCGCATTGCGTGGACTCAAGGACACGCGCATGCCGATGCTGATCACGCTGGCGGCCTATTGGCTGCTGGGAATGCCCTTTGCCTACGTCCTTGCTTTTGAATTCGGCTACGGGCCAAACGCGCTTTGGTGGGGATTCATTCTCGGCCTGCTGCTGGCCGCTGCGGGGCTGTCATGGCGCTTCTTGCATAAGACCAGACCCTCTGCGTCTAAGGTCTTGAAATCGCCGCCGTCAGGCGCATGATTTACATCCGCTAAAAAGGAGTACGACCATGGCACTGCAATTAGGCGACATCGCCCCTGACTTTGAAGCCGAGACCACCGACGGCAAAATAAAATTCCACGACTGGCTGGGCCGCTCCTGGGGCGTGCTGTTTTCCCACCCGAAAAACTACACGCCGGTGTGCACCACGGAGCTGGGTTACACCGCCAAGCTCAAACCCGAGTTCGACCGGCGCAACGTCAAGGCCATCGGCCTGTCGGTGGACCAGCTGGCGGATCACCACGGCTGGAGCAAGGACATCGAGGAAACCCAGGGCGCCAAACTCAACTTCCCGTTGATCGCCGACCCCGATAAAAAAGTCTCGAATCTCTACGGCATGATCCACCCCAACGCCAGCGATACCTTCACCGTGCGCAGCGTGTTTGTGATTGACCCGAACAAGAAAATCCGCCTGACCCTGACTTATCCCGCCAGCACCGGCCGCAACTTTGACGAAATCCTGCGCGTGATTGATTCGCTGCAGCTCACCGACAAGCACAAGGTGGCGACCCCGGTGAACTGGAAGCAGGGCCAGGACGTGATCATCGTGCCGTCGGTCAAGGACGAGGAAGCCAAGACATTGTTTCCGGCAGGCTGGAAGGCGCTGAAGCCCTACCTGAGATTAGTGCCGCAACCCAAGAACTGAGGCGAAATTCCGTTAGCATTGCCGCCCCGCCATTCGCGGGGCGTTTTATTTCGAGAACCTGTCATGAGCCTCAACCGTCATTCCAAAACTGTCACCGGCGGAGTTCAACGCTCGCCGAACCGGGCCATGCTGCGCGCCGTGGGTTTTGGCGACGGTGATTTCGAAAAACCCATTGTCGGAATCGCTAACGGCCATTCGACGATGAATCCCTGCAACGCCGGCATCGGTGTGCTGGCTGAGCGGGCGCAAGGGGCGCTCAAAGCCGCGGGCGCGATGCCGCAGAGCTTCGGCTTTCCGACCGTCACCGACGGCATTTCGATGGGGACCGAGGGCATGAAGTTTTCGCTGGTGTCGCGCGAAGTGATCGCCGATGCCATCGAAACCGCCGTTCTTCGCAATGCATGGACGGCGTACTGGTGGTCGGCGGCTGCGACAAGAACATGCCGGGCGCGATGATCGGCATGCTGCGCATGAATATGCCCGGCATCTTCGTCTACGGCGGCACCATCAAGCCCGGCAGCTGGAAAGGCCAGGCGCTGACCGTGGTCTCGTCATTCGAAGCCGTCGGGGCATTTCAGGCCGGCAAGATGGATAAGGCCGACTTCGAGGGCATCGAGAAAAATGCCTGTCCCTCGGTCGGTGCCTGCGGTGGCATGTTCACCGCCAACACCATGTCGTCCGCGTTCGAGGCGCTGGGCATGAGTCTGCTGGGTTCCTCGCAGATGGCCTCGCCGGACGCCGAGAAGGCCGACTCCGTCGCCGATTCCGCGCGCGTGCTGGTGGAGGCGATCAAGCGGGACCTGAAACCGCGCGATATCGTCACCCGCAAGGCGATCGAAAACGCGATGGCGCTGGTGATGGCCACCGGCGGCTCGACCAACGCGGTGCTGCATTTCCTGGCCATCGCGCATGCCGCGCAGGTGCCGTTCACGATTGACGACGTCGAGACGCATTCGCGTCAAAACTCCGGTGCTGTGCGACCTCAAGCCCTCCGGCAAATACGTGGCGGTCGATTTCCACCACGCCGGCGGCGTGCCGCAGGTGCTGAAGATGCTGCTGGCGCAGGGCCTGCTGCACGGCGACTGCGCTGACCATCACCGGGCACACCATGGCAGCAGGCACTGAAGCAGGTGCCGGCCGAGCCGCGCAAGGATCAGGACGTGATCCGGCCCTTCGACAAGCCGATGTACCCGCAAGGCCACCTCGCGATTCTCAAGGGCAATCTTTCGCCCGAGGGTTGCGTGGCGAAAATCACCGGCCTGAAGAATCCAGTCATCACCGGGCCGGCGCGCGTGTTCAATTCCGAGCCCGAAGCGATGGATGCGATCACTCGCGACAAGATCAAGGCCGGCGACGTGCTGGTGATCCGCTACGAAGGCCCCAAAGGCGGGCCCGGCATGCGCGAGATGCTGGCGCCGACTTCGGCGCTCATCGGCAAGGGGCTGGGCGAGAGCGGTGGGCTTCATCACCGACGGCCGTTTTTCCGGCGGCACCTGGGGCATGGTGGTTGGCCATGTCGCACCCGAGGCCTTCGAGGGCGGCCGATTGCGCTGGTGGAAGAGGGCGACGCCATCACCATCGATGCACGTCAGCGCCTGATTCAGCTCAACGTGGACGACGCCGCGCTGGCCAAGCGCCGCGCAAATTGGAAACAACCGAAGCCGCGCTACACCCGTGGCGTGCTGGCGAAGTATTCCAAGCTGGTATCGAGCGCCAGCTTGGGTGCCGTCACTGACTAACTAGTTTCACGTCGCCGAACCAGGCTCGTATTGCGCCGCCGGCGTTATCGCAATCGCTCATCAGGGCGATGCCGTCGAGCGTGTCGAGCTCCAAGTCAAAGTAGCGCTTGAAGTCGGCGCGCAGATCGCGTTTTTCGGTCACCCATTTTCCGGCTTTGCCGGCGCCGGACTCGACAGCGACCATGCGCACCTGGCTGGCGAAAGGGTTGGGCCAATCGCTGCCGGCCGGCTCGCCGCTGGCCCAGGTGTAGGCCACCGAGCGCGTGCGCCAAAGGGCGAGGCCACCGTCACGCACCACATAAATACGCGCCGGGAAGTCATCGCCGCCTTTTTCTTTTTCGCGGATTCCGGAATAGACGCCTTCCACTTTCCAGCGCCATTGCAGAATCGGTGTCTTCACCAGATCAATCGCGCCTTTGGCGAACAGGCCCGACGCACTGGCCTTGCAGTCGGCCTGCACCACCGAAATGCCGCCATTCTTGACCAGTTGATAAGACGTGGGAATGAGTTTTCGGAACGTCTGCGGCTCCCAGCCTTCAAGGCCAGAGACTGAAAAAAGCCCCGGCGTGGCCGTCGCCGGCAATGCAATCCCGCACAGCAGCGCCATCGCGCAAAAATTTTTCATAGAACAAAACCGTTTTTCGTTAGCCAATCCGACACGAACTTCTGCACATCATTCAGCCGGCCGTGGAAGAAATGACCGGCGTCTTGCAGCGTTACCAACTCGGGCGGGGGTTCATAGCGCAACAGCTCAGTGCGTGTTTGCTCGTAGTCCACCACCTCGTCATCCGTGCTGTGCAATACGAGCCAGGGGCAACCTGGATGCACCGGACGGGGTTCGGACTCAAAGTATTTGAACGGCGGCGCCACCGTGACGAGCAACGCGGGCTTGAGCAAGGCGGCGGCCTTGAGCGCGATGAAGCCGCCAAATGAGAATCCGCCCAGCAACAGCGGCAGACCGGGGAGTTGATCTTGAATCCAGCGCGCAACGGCCAGCGCATCGTCGGTTTCGCCCCGGCCATGGTCGTGTGTGCCCGCGCTTTTTCCGACGCCGCGGAAGTTGAATCGTACAGAGGCGAATCCATGCCGCTGCATGCACGAGTCGAGGGTGTAAACCACCTTGTTGCTCAAGGCGCCGCCGTAAAGGGGGTGCGGATGGCAGACCACGGCCACGCCGCGCGGCGCCGATGCCGGCATTCCAATCGCAAGCTCAACCGCGCCGGCACCGCCTTCAATTTGGTGCGCAACGGAATCGCCAGGCCGGGGTAGAGAAAACATACTCAGAATGAAGATTAGTTGAATTGTGATTTTTGGTCTTGCCAGCTTACTCGCGCACGCCTATAGTTCACTCAAGGCTCGTGCGGGGCGCGGGTCAACCCAAAAGATTTCTTAGGAGTGTGGAGTATGCGTAAGTCTTTTCAGGCCTTCGGCCTTGGCGCAATAGTCGCTGTTTCGCTGGGTGCTTACGCGGCGGATCCGTTTGATATCCAGCCTGAATCGCGTGCCTATCTGAACTTTGATTTCGGCGGCACGACCGAAAAGAAATCCGAATTCCACTATGGCCTGCAACTCGGCCAGCGCGCCGAATTCAACCGCGACGGCCAACTGCTGCGTCCCGCCAGTTCGGTAAAACTCGACTATTCCAACATTGGCAACAGCCTGATGCTCAACGGCAAGCCGCTCGCGGGTCGCAAATACCTGCTTAACCAGACCGAAGGCGAAGCCGCCGTCGCGGCAGAAGAGCCGGGCTTTTTTGGCAAGGTCGGCAACTTCTTCAGCGGCCTGTGGCCGTTCGGCGACGACGAGGCCGCACCGGCGGAAACCACCGCGGTTGCAGAAACCACCGAAACCGCCGAACCGGGCTGGTTCGACAACTACTCCGTCGCTGACTGGGCCCTCCTGGGCGTCGGCGTGGTCGGCGTGGGTTATATGATCAGCGAAGTCGCCAAGAGCGACGATTCCGAAGATCCGCCGGCCTCCACCACGGGCGGCGGCACCACGACGGGTGGCGGCGGTTTGCCAGGCGGTTTACCCGGCGGTCTACCGGGCGGTCTTCCCGGCGGCCTTTTGGGCCTGGGCGGGAGTGGTGAAGATCCTCTACTCGGCTGCGATCCCACAGGCATCACAGGCCAGTGCCTCTACGTACCCAAGAAGACCGGATCGCGCACGACGCTCCACCGCGATGCGGCGTACGCCGAATGGCTGGACGGCGGCAGCGGTCAGATGGGTGACCTCGTTGCACAGTAATTTCTGAATGAATCAAACCAGGGGAGCTTCGGCTCCCCTTGTCATTTCTGCCGCCGGCAATTGAAATAACGCGATCATGAGCTTCTCCTTAAGCCCCCGCGGCCGTGAGTTTTTCGGTATCGACCTGCGCACGCTGGCGTTGTTCCGCGTCGCACTGTCGGCTGTGATCATCGTGGACCTGCTGATCCGTCTGTTTGCGGTGCCGGAGTTTTTAAGCGACTGGGGCGTGATGCCGCGCGACTGGCTGATCGTCAGCGGCGGCGCTTTTCGCATCAGTTTGCATGCGCTCAACGGCGGCACCTGGTTTGTCACACTCGTGCTTGCGCTCCAGATACTTCTCGCGTTGGCCTTGCTGGCCGGCTATCGCACGCGGCTGGCCTGCGTCTGGACCTTCATCCTGCTGGGCTCGCTGCAAAGCCGCGATCACATGATCCTGATCGGCGGCGACAACCTGATGATGTGCCTGTTGTTCTGGGCCATGTTCCTGCCGTTGGGCGCGCGCTGGAGCGTGGACGCCGCGCTCTCCACGGTGCCGCCCCCGCGCGAAAACCTGCACGTGTCGTGGGCTTCGGCCGGCCTGCTGGTGCAGGTCATGTCGGTATATTTTTTTTCCGCGGTGCTCAAGGATGGCGCCGACTGGTGGCCCGACGGCAACGCGGTGTACTACGCCTTGAGCCTGGATCGCTATGCCACGCCACTGGGCCAATGGTTGCGCGACATCGGGTGGATCACGCATCCGTTGACCTATTTCGTCTACCTGCTCGAATGGGCCGGTCCGATTTTGATTTTTCTGTATTCACGCTCCCTGCGGCTGGCGGTGATGTTGCTGCTTCTGCTGATGCACGTCGGCTTCATCCTGTGTCTGGAGCTGGGCCCGTTTTCCTATGTCAGCATTGCGTCATTGACGGTTTTCATCGGCGGGTGGGTCTGGGATGCGGCGGCCAAATCGCGTGACCACGGCCGCAGCCTGCGCATCTTCTATGACCGCGACTGCGGTTTCTGCTGGAAAATGTGCCGGCTGCTGGAGGTATTTCTGGCATTGCCGCGCACGCAGATCCTCCCCGCGCAGGACGACGCATTCGCCGGGCCGCTGCTCGAGGCGAATAATTCCTGGGTGGTGATGGACGAACGCGCCGAACCCCATCTCAAGTGGCAGGCGTTTGTCGCACTACTGCGCCATTCGCTGTTGTTCGGCTGGGCATGGCGCGTGGCCGCGTGGCGCATCTGGAACATTCCCGGCGTCGCGGCTTATCACTTCGTGGCGCGCCATCGCGCAGGTTTTGCAAACATCAGCGCCGCGTTGCTGCCCGAGCGCGCAGTGCGGTTTGAAACCGGCCCGTGGGCTCAGAAGTTCGTCGCCATCATGCTGTTTGCCGTGCTGGCCTGGAATCTGACCACCATCAAACTGTTGCCGAGCAGTGTAGAGCGACTGCACTCACCGTTCTTCTCCCTGCTGCGGATCGACCAGCAATGGAACATGTTCGCGCCATATCCGTGGCGTGACGACGGCTGGATGGTGGTGCCCGGGCAACTGGTCGACGGCAGCGAAGTCGACGTGCTGAACCCGCGGCAGAAACTCAGTTTCGCCAAGCCGCGCTACGTGTCGCAAAGCCTGGAGCCGGACATTCGCTGGCGCACCTACCGGGGAAGGCTGTGGGAAAAGCGCTATGCCAGCCACCGGTCGTACTACGCGCGCTACCTGTGCCGGGACTGGAACGTGCGCGCCAAGCCGTCCAAGCGCCTGTTATCGCTGGAGCTGGTCTACATGCTCGAGCGCTCGGTGCCCGAGGGCCAAGTGCCAGTGATCCAGCGCAATTCATTGTGGAAGCACCAGTGTGTGTCGCCCAAGCTCGCCGAGGCGGCCAAAGCAGCGGTGGTGGGCGGCGCCTCGCCCGGCCAGAAAGAACCGGATGAGTGAGCGTTGATTGATATCGGTGCAAACCTCGCCCATGAGAGCTTCAACGCAGATCGACCCGACGTTCTCGAGCGGGCCTGGACTGCCGGCCTGTCGGCCATCGTGGTTACCGGAAGTGCCCTGGAAAGCTCGCAGCGGGCGCTGGCGCTTGCCCGCGAGTATCCCGGGCGCCTGTATGCCACCGCCGGCCTGCATCCGCACCACGCTACGGACTGGTCGCCAGATTTATCGAATCGGCTTGCGGCGCTGGCGCAAAGCCCGCAAATTGTAGCTTTGGGCGAGTGCGGGCTGGATTATTTTCGCGACCTGTCACCTCGCGATGCTCAGCGCAAGGCGTTTGCCGGCCAGTTGGCGCTGGCAACCACGATGAAAAAGCCGGTTTTTTTGCATCAGCGCGACGCGCACGCCGATTTTGTCGCCGTGTTGCGCGAGTACCGCCCGCAACTGGCGGGTGCCGTGGTGCACTGCTTTACCGACACCCGTGCGGCGCTCGAGGATTGTCTGGCGCTGGACTGCCATATCGGCATCACCGGCTGGGTCTGCGATGAGCGGCGCGGCGCGGCGCTGCGCGAGATCGTCAGCTTGATTCCCGACGATCGTCTGCTGATCGAAACCGATGCGCCTTACTTGTTGCCGCACAACGCGCCAGCTGAGTTGAAAAAGGCCGCCGGCCGGCGCAACGAACCGGCGTTGCTGCCGTGGGTGATCAAAACACTGGCGCAAGTGCGCAATCAGGCCGAACTGCACGTTGCTCGCATCACGGCGGCCAACGCAAGACAATTTTTTGCGCTACCCGCTTGAGGCCTTTTTTGCCCCGAAACAGCAGGGCGGTAAAAACGGGTGGTACACTTTTAGTACCACTGGTTTTTCGCTCAGTGCGCTAAACCGCTCCCGGAGCGCTCAAGCGGGTAGCGCTTTTGGCGGGCTGCCCAGCATGTACAGCGCCGCCTCGGCGAACAGATTGGGCGCGAGCCGGGTCAGGGCGCCGTCCCGCGACTGCTTGTCGAGCAGGCTGCGCTCCAGCACATGCCAGTTCTGGGTTTTGCACAACGCCTCGAAGTCGGCCACGGTGCACAAGTGGATGTTCGGCGTGTTGAACCAGGTTTCAGGCAATGCGGGCGTCACCGGCATGCGCCCGGCGGCGAGCGCAAGGCGCACCCGCCAGTGACCGAAATTGGGGAATGTGACGATCGCCGTGCGCCCCACCCGCAGCATTTCGGTGACCACGCGGTCGGGTCGCTGCATGGCCTGCAGGGCGCCGGTCATGACCACGTAATCGAAGCTGGCGTCTGAGAAATCGCGTAGGCCGTCGTCGACGTCGGCTTCGATCACGTTGACGCCGCTGCGCAGGCAGCGCGCAATGTTGTCCGGGTCTATCTCCAGGCCATAGCCGCGCACGTCTTGCGCGGCCAGGTGCGCCAGCAGCGCGCCGTCGCCGCAGCCCAGATCGAGCACGTTGGCGCCGGGCTTGATCCAGCCGGCAATGTGCGCCAGATCGGGCCGAAGTTGTGTGCTCATGTCTGCATGGCCTCGGCGACCCGGCCCAGCCAGGCGCGCAACTGGCGGTGGTATTCCGGCAGCGCCATCAGGAAGTCGTCATGGCCGAGCTGCGAGTCGATCAGGGCGTAAGAGACCTCGCGCCCTGCCTCGACCAGCGCTTTGACGATTTCGCGCGAGCGTGCCGGCGAAAAGCGCCAGTCCGCCTCGAAACGCAATGACAAGAAAACGCGCCTGTGCCTGGCGGAAAGCGGCGCTGAGGTCGCCGTTGAATTCGCGCGCCGGGTCGAAGTAGTCCAGCGCCTTGGTCATCAACAGATACGTATTGGCGTCGAAGCGTTCGACGAAACTCTGGCCCTGATGGCGCAGGTAACTCTCGACCTCAAACTCGACTTCGAAGTTGAAGCTGGGCGCGTTCAGGCGCAGGTCGCTGGCCAAACTTGGCGCGCATCGCCTCGTCCGACAGGTACGTGATATGGCCGAGCATGCGCGCAAGCTTGAGGCCACGCGAGGGCAGGGTGTTGTGCTCGGCAAAGCGGCCGCCATGGAAGTCGGGGTCGTGCAAGATCGCCTGCCGCGCGATCTCGTTGAAGGCGATGTTCTGCGCCGAAAGCCGCGGTGCAGCCGCGATCACCAGCGCGTTGCGGATGCGCGCGGGAAAATCGATCGCCCACTGCATCACCTGCAAGCCGCCAAGGCTGCCGCCGATCACCACCGCCCATTGCTCGATGCCGAGCTGGTCCGCCAGCAGCGCCTGCGAGCGTACCCAGTCGCGCACCGTAAGCAGCGGAAAGTCCGGGCCCCAGGGCTTGCCGGTTTCGGGGTTGAACGTGCTGGGCCCGGTGATGCCCCGGCACCCGCCAAGATTGTTGAGTGCGACGACAAAAAAACGGTTGGTGTCCACCGGCTTGCCGGGGCCGATGACACTGTCCCACCATCCGGGCTTGTGATCGCCGGCATGAAAACCGGCGGCGTGATGGTCGCCCGACAGGGCATGGCAGACCAGCACCGCGTTGCTGCGCGCGATGTTGAGATTGCCGTAGGTTTCGATCATCAGGTCAAAGCGCGGCAGCGTGCGCCCGCACTCCAGCGCCAATCGCGTTTCGATCGCGACCTTGCGCGGCGTTACCAGCCCCACGGAATCCGCGGGGTAGTCTTCCTTGGCGCTCATCACCAGTTCAGTGGCCCGGGCAGGCCGATCAACCGTGCCAGCACCTGGAAACCAAAAATCAGCACCAGCGGCGACAGATCAATGCCGCTGGTCGGCAGCAGTTTGCGGATCGGCCGCAGCAAGGGCTCGTTGATGATCCACAGGATATTGCCCGCCGGGTTGTGCACGCCGGGGCCCATCCACGACAGCAGCGCCTGCATGAACAGGGTGAAGGTGTAGAGGTTCAGTGTCATCACCGCGATCTTGCGCCACAGGTACTGGAAGATGACCAGGTTCAGGCTCAGCCCCTGCAGCCAGTAGATCAGCTTGATGTAGAGCAGCATCAGCACCAGCAGCAGAATGAACGCGGCGACATCGAAGCGCTTGTATTTCGGGATGATCTTGCTCAGCGGGTCGACCAGTGGCCGTGTCAGCTGATACACCATCTGTGAAAACGGGTTGTAAAAATCCGCGCGCCGCAATTGCAAAATGATGCGCAGGATCAGCACCCACAGGAACAGCTCCGCGAGAGCGTTGACCAGAAATAAAAGCGCGTTGTAGCCATTGGTGCTCATGTCTTTTCCAGTGCGTCACCCAGTTCGTGGGCGCGATGCTGCGCCGCGGCCAGCGCCCGCGCGAACAAATCGCGGCCCCCGTTGCTTTCCAGATGATTCAGCGCCGCCTCCGTGGTGCCGCCCTTGGAGGTGACATTGGCGCGCAGGCGGCTGACATCGTCCGCCGAGTGTTCGGCCACGCGCGCCGCACCGATCAAGGTCTGCCGGGCCAGTTTTGCCGCCGTCTCCGGAGCCAAACCCAGCGCAGTGCCGGCGTCACGCAAGACTTCGGTGAGCCAGAAGTAATACGCCGGGCCTGAGCCTGACAGCGCGGTTACCGCGTCCAGCATTTCTTCGCGATCGACCCAGACGCACTCCCCCGCCGCACGCAGCACGATTTCTGCCTGGGCATGCAGCGCCGGGCTCGGCGTTTCGGCATAAAGGCCGGTGATGCCGGCGCCCAGCAGCGCCGGGGTGTTCGGCATGCAACGGACCAGCAGCACCGAATTACCCAGCCACGCGCGCAGGCTCGCCAGCCGCACACCCGCGGCGATCGAAATCACCGTGGTGCCGGCGGCGAGTTTTAATCCGCGAACGGCCTCGTTCATCACCTGGGGTTTGACTGCCAACACCACGATCTGCGCGCCAATGACAGCTTCGGCTGCGGGTTTTACGCTGATATTGAATGTGTCGCGCAGGACTTTCGCGCGTGCAGCGTCCGGTTCGGCCACCGACAGCCGTGCGGCAGGGTGCCCGGCCTTGAGCAAGCCGCCGATCAACGCGCCAGCCATCTGGCCACCGCCAATGAATGCAATCGAATCCGCCATACATCGCATAATAATGGAACCGACGATGAAACCTCCCAAACAGAAAATTCTCGACGATTACCGCCGCCGCATTGAAAACGCGCGCGTGTACGACGTCGCCGTGCGCACGCCGCTGGAACCGGCGCGCAAACTGTCGGCGCGGCTTGAGAACCGGGTGCTGCTCAAGCGCGAGGACTTGCAGCCGGTGTTTTCGTTCAAGCTGCGTGGCGCGTTCAACAAGATCTCCAAGCTAACCGACGCGCAACGCAAGGCCGGCGTCATCGCGGCGTCCGCCGGCAATCACGCCCAGGGCGTGGCGCTGGCGGCAAAAAAACTGCAGGCACAAGCCTGGATCGTGATGCCGCGCACTACGCCGTCAATCAAGATCGATGCCGTACGCGCGCTCGGCGCGCAGGTGGTCCTGCATGGCGACGCCTACGACGACGCCGCGGCGCACGCTTTGCAACTGGCGCGCGAAAAGAAACTCACCTTGGTGCCGCCCTACGACGATGCCGACGTGATCGCCGGACAGGGTACGGTGGCCAAGGAAATTCTTGAACAGCATCCCGGTGCGCTGGATGCCGTGTTCGTCTGCACGGGCGGCGGCGGCTTGCTGGCCGGCGTCGCGGTTTGGATCAAGGCGCTGCGACCGCAGGTCAAAGTCATCAGCGTCGAGCCGGAGGACTCCAATTGCATGGCCGCGGCGCTGGCCGCGGGGCGGCGCGTCGAGCTCAAGCAAGTCGGGTTATTTGCCGACGGCGTTGCAGTTCGTCAGGCGGGCAAGGAGCCGTTTCGCATCGCGCAGCATTTCGTGGATGAATGCCTGACCGTGAGCGTGGATGAAATCTGCGCCGCGGTGCGCGACGTGTTCAACGAAAACCGCGCGGTGCCGGAGCCGGCCGGGGCGCTGGCGGTGGCCGGACTCAAGAAATGGGTGCAGAAGCGCGGCACTAAAAACCAGACTCTGGTGGCGATCATCTCCGGCGCCAACGTCAATTTCGACCGTCTGCGCCACATTGCCGAGCGCGCGGAACTTGGCGATGCCCACGAGACGCTGCTGGCGGTGACCATTCCGGAAAAGCCCGGAAGCTTCAAGCGCTTTCTCAACCATCTGGGCCGGCGCGTCATCACCGAGTTCAATTACCGCTACGCCTCACCCGACGCGGCGCACATTTTCGTCGGCATCAAGCTGGGCGATGCGCCCGACGAGCGCAACGCGATTCTCAAGCGGCTACGCGACGACGGTTACCCGGTGGCCGACCTCACCGGCAACGAAATGGCCAAGGTGCATGTGCGCTACATGGTCGGTGGCCGTGCGCCGAAACTGGCGGACGAAATGCTGCTGCGCTTCGAGTTTCCCGAGCGGCCCGGGGCCTGCCTCGATTTTCTCGCGGCCGTCGGCTCGCGCTGGAACATCTCGCTGTTTCATTACCGCAATCACGGCGCCGCCTACGGCCGCGTGCTGTGCGGCCTGCAGGTTCCAAAATCCGAGCGCGCCGAGTGCCGGCGTTTGCTCGATGCGCTCGGCTACCGCTATTGGGACGAAACTTCCAATCCTGCGTATTCGCTGTTTCTCGGCACTGCAACATGATGAAGGCATAATGATGTCCATGTCGCAGGGAGTGGAGTCATGAAGCAGCTCAGCGGACTCGACACCGTATTCCTCAACCTGGAAACCAACGCCGTGCCGATGCACATCGGTGGGGTTGCGATTCTCGACCCCTCCCAGGCGCCGAACGGATTCAATTTTTCAGTGCTGAAAAAGCACATCGAATCGCGTCTGCACCTGCTGCCGATGTTCCGCCGCCGCCTGCTGCCGTCGCCTTTGCACCTCGATCAGCCGTACTGGGTTGAAGACCCGGACTTCGAGCTCGAAAATCACGTGCGTCACCGCGCGTTGCCGAGCCCCGGCACGGCGCAACAATTGAGTGATTTCATCTGCGACGTGATCAGCACGCGGCTCGACCGCTCGATGCCGCTGTGGCGCATCTATTACGTCGAGGGCCTCGAGGGGGGCCGCGTCGCGGTCATTACCAAGATTCATCACGCCTGCATCGACGGAGTCTCGGGCGCCGAAATGATGTCGACGCTGATGGACCTGTCGCCCGCGGGCCGCGAGATTGCCCCGCCCGACCAGCCGTGGTCTCCGGACACGCTGCCATCGCCCGCCGCCCTGCTGAAAACGTCGCTACGTAATTTCTCACAGCGGCCCGGCGAGGCGTGGAAGCTGGTGAAGGAATCCGCCGGCATCGCCGCGACCATCGGCAGGATGGAGCTGGCCAAGCGCTGGGCAATTTTCCGCGAGCCGCCGGGGCCGCCGGAGGAGCCGGAATACGATCGCGATGCACTGATGAAATCAGGGGGCGCGCCGCGCATGCTGTTCAACACCACGATCAACGCGCGCCGCTCCTTTTCGTTCCGTTCGCTGCCGCTGGCCGACGTCAAGTTCGTCAAGAATGCGTTCGGCTGCTCGGTCAATGATGTCGTGCTGTGCATCTCGGCGCAGGCGCTGCGCGATTACCTCAGCGCCAAAAACGCGCTGCCGGGTAAATCGCTGATCGCGGCGATTCCGGTATCGGTGCGCACCGACGAAGAAAAAAACGCCGGCGGCAACAAGGTGTCGATGGCGCGGGCACCGCTGGGCACGCACATCGCCGACCCGATCGAACGTCTGCGTGCGATTTCCGGCCGCATGGGCAAGGTCAAGCAGGGGCTGAAGGCAGTGCCGGCGCGCTTGATCATGGACTGGGCCAACGTACCGGCGCCGGCGCTGATGGCTCAGGCTGCCCGGTTGAGCGAAAACTTCAACATCCTCGATTACGTTCATCCGCCGTACAACGTGGTGATTTCCAACGTTCCGGGCCCTTCCAAGCCGCTGTATTTTGCCGGCGCACGCGTGCTGGCCAATTATCCGGTGTCGATCCCGTATCACGGGCTGGCGTTCAACATTACCGTCATGAGCTACCTCAACAACCTCGATATCGGCCTCACCGGCCATCGCGGTACGGTGCCTGACCCCGAGCGCATCATGGACGGCATGGCGGGCGCGCTTGCCGAATTGAAGGCGCGCGCCGAAAATCTATTCCAGAAATCCGCATGAAAAAACTATGAACGCCACCGACAAACTCGTACGTACGCTGTATTCGCTGGTCACCGAAGACCGCTGGGAGCATTTCCGCGCGGACGCTCTCCAGCAGGTGGCGGAAACGTTTGGCGCGGCCGCGGCCGCCTGGGTCACGCACAGCGATGCGGGCGCGGTGGGCGAGTTCACCGTATTTCCCGAATCACTGCCGGTGCAGCCGATGACGCTGATCGCGCTGCCGTTCAAGGGCAGCAACGAACTGGCACTCAGTGAGCCGCCAGCCGCGGGGCTGAAAAAGGGTGTTGCGCTGCGCTACACCCATCAGTCCGGCAATTTGCTCAGCGTGATGGCCTTCTGGTTCGGCTCCGGCGCCAAGGCGCCCGACAGCAGCCAGCTCCAGCAGCTGGGGGCGCATCTCGCAGAAGCCGGGCAGCTGGCGCTGGCGCAATACATCCAGCGTGATGAATGGCTGTTCCGCCTCGGCCGCTCAAACCGCGGCACTTCCGCGCTGGTCGACGAGCACGGCACGGTCTATGCCGCCAGCCGCCGCTTCCGTGGCCTGCTGGCCGACATGGCTGAGGGCGAGAATTTCAGCAAGCTGCCGTTCGTACTGCCCGAGGCGGCGTTTGACGAACACGGCCAGTTTGCCCAGGGCGGTCTGCATTTTCGCGCCGCACGCATTGGCCGGCTGCAACTGCTGCACGCGCGCAAGCCGATGCCGCTCGACGGCCTGTCTCCGCGCGAACAGGAAATCGCGCGGGCGCTGGCCGCCGGCCGTACCTTCAAGACGGTGGCGCGCAATTTCGGCATTGCGATTTCCACCGTCGCCAATCACGCTTCGCGCATCTACAAAAAGCTCGGCATCTACCGTCGCGAGGAACTCGTCGCCATGCTGCGCAAACCGGGCCAGAACGACCCGGGCGGGTAATTCCGAATGTTGCTCCGTTTGCTAGATTGAACGGCAGAGGAGACCATGAAAAAAATTGCAGCAATCATTGCGCTCTTGGCCCCGCTCGCGGCGTGGGCGATCCCCGAAGGGCCCGACGCCAACACGCCGGCCTGGTACCAGCGCGAAGCCCAGAACTATGCGCGCACCCTGGAAGCACCGGCCGAGCAGGTGGCGCCGGCCTTTGCGCAGCGACTGGTCGAGCAGAATCTCGCCAACGAAACCGAATGGTTGATGCGCGGCATCGCCGATACCAGCTGGTTTTCGCCGTTGTCTGGCAACACCCAGTTCACGCCGTTGTGTACCAGCTGGACGTTTCAGTGCGCGGGCGACCCGTTTCGCTATCCCGGCGTGGACCCGTTTTATGCGAGTGAGGGCGACGTCGCGCCTTTCGTGTATTACGACGAAGGTTGCGCGCGCATCAACGGCCGTGTCTGGAGCCCCAAGGGCGCCGCTGGGGGCGCGCGGCTGCCCGGCGTGGTGATCGAAACGGGCAGCATCCAGGCGCCGGAGACGCTGTACTGGTGGATGGCGCAGGCGCTGGTGCGCCAGGGCTATGTGGTGATGACATTCGATGTGCGCGGCCAGGGCCGCTCCGATCAGCAAACCCCCACAGGGGACCAGGGCAGCAATTTCAACTCGGACGTCTTTTTCGGCGGGCTGGTGAATGCGATCGATTTTTTCCGCTCCTCGACCGCGGTGCCGTATCCGCACAACGCAACTTGCGCAGGCACTTATCCGACCGTGGTGACCGATTCCAACCCGTATGCCGACCGCATCGATCCCGCGCGCTTGGGCATTGCCGGCCATTCGCTGGGCGCTTCCGGCGTTTCCGCAGTGCAGGGCTACGACCCATGGCCGGGTCAGCTCGACGCGCAGAATCCGGTGAAGGTTGCGGTGGCTTGGGATGGGCTGAGTGCCGGCACGGGCGTCAAACCGCGGGTGCCTGCATTGGGCCAGACCAGCGAATACGGCATTGGCGGCATGGCATTTCTGATGCCGCCCGATCCCGACGAGCATAAGTCCGCCTATGAGGCGTGGAAAAGCGCCGGGGTGCCGGTGTATCAACAGACGATTCAGGGCAGCACGCATTTC
The DNA here is from genome assembly GCA_963807375.1 of uncultured Gammaproteobacteria bacterium. Lineage (GTDB taxonomy): Bacteria > Pseudomonadota > Gammaproteobacteria > Nevskiales > Nevskiaceae > JACPFV01. The sequence goes on along the minus strand of CAWEBP010000002.1, from coordinate 156,238 downwards.
GAGTGGTCGCTGATCCCCACTTTTCCGGCGACTTCGTGGTGCCCTTTGGTCGGCGCGCAGGGGTGTGAGGGCGGCTGGGGCCGTCCGATGGCCGAGCATTTTTCGGTCGCGTGGTTCGACCGCTGGCTGAAGAATCCCACAGAAAAAGGCTACGCCGATGCCGACGCGCGCCTGCTGGCCGATGGCGACTGGTGCGAGCGCTACAGTTTTTATTTCCGTGCCGCGCGCAATTTCCCTGAGCGCAGCGGTGCCCTGCGCACGTCCGGGGATATCCGCGCCGATTGCCTCGCCAGCGCACTTGCGCCGGGGGCCGGCGCCCCGCCGGCGTCACCCAATGGCAGGCGCAGTTCGTTTTTGGGCGCGATCAGCTCTTTGTCGTTGCTTGCATTAGCCGCACTGGCGTGGGGCCGGAGACGCCGCGCCTGAACGCTGCGATTCTCGAAGTCCACGGACTGGTCAAGCATTACAAGGGCGTGCGCGCGGTCGAAGGCGTCAGCTTCAAGGTCAGCGAGGGCATCTGTTTTGGCCTGCTCGGCCCCAATGGCGCGGGCAAGTCCACCACCGTCGAGATGATGGAGGGGCTGATCGAGCCCACCGCAGGCACAGTTCTTTTCCGGGGCGCCCCACGCACCGAGGATTACCGTCAGCGAATCGGCATCCAGTTTCAGCACACGGCGCTGCAGGATTTCCTGACGGTTCGCGAAAATCTCAAGTTCTTTTCCGCGCTTTACCAAAAGACCGTGGCGATCGAATCGCTGATCGGGCAGTGCCGGCTCGAGGAGTTTCTCGACCGTGACACGCACAAGCTGTCGGGGGGCCAGCGCCAGCGGGTACTGCTGGCCATCGCGCTGGTCAACGATCCGGAACTGATTTTTCTCGACGAGCCGACCACCGGCCTCGACCCGCAGGCGCGGCGCAATTTCTGGGAGCTGGTCGCGCGGATCAAGGCCGCCGGCAAAACCGTGGTGCTCACCACGCACTACATGGAAGAGGCGTACCGATTGTGCGATGAGATCGCGATCATGGATCACGGAAAAATCATCGCGCAGGGGTCGCCGCAGGCCCTGCTCACCGAGCATTTCGACGATTCGGTGATCGAGCTGCCGCTGGCGGCACTCAACCCGCGCGTGACGGTGGCCTATATGCGGCGCGATGACATGGCTGAATTCACGACGTCGGATGTCGGCGCCACGCTATCCCAGCTGCAATCCGCCGGCGTCGGATTGTCGCAATTGCGCGTGCGCGAACGAACGCTGGAGGATTTGTTTTTGGAGCTGACCGGAAAAGAGTTGCGGGCTTAGACGAGCTTTAACGCCGCCTGCGCCAGCCGCGGAAGGATGGTGTTGCGGTCAATCTTGTGCCAGCGGGCCGCGAACGCCACGGCCGCCTTGCGCGGGCCGGGGTCTTCGACGATGCGATTCAGTGCGCCCGCGATGTCGGCGGAATTGTCGGCCTGTGGCGCGATGCACGCGCCGAGCGCGGTGGCACGCCGGCTGGTGAGAATGCGCTCATGCAGGTCGGCCACCAGTACGCCGGGCTTGCCGGCCAGCAGGAACTCGGCCACGGTGTTGTGTGGCGAGTAGTTGAAGAATGCATCACATTCGGCGGCGGCCTTGCGAAAATCAATCTGCCGTTCGGTGATGGTCATGCCCGGGCGCACAAATGCGGCGATTTTCTTGGGCACGATATCGGTTACGCGTAGCACGACTTGCGCCTTGCAGGCCTTGAGGCCTTCGAGAATGGGCTTCAGGTTTTTCATCGGCCGCAGGTAGGCAAAAATTTTCGGGCCACTACCGCCTTGTGGCCAAGGCGGCGGCGCGCCTTCGGCGATGTTCGGCAAGCCCAGGAACGGTTCCGGGCGTTTGATTTCGTAATGATCGAGTTCGGGGTAGCTGAAGATGCCGGGCAATTGCCCTTTGAAAATCTCCTGCAGGCTGCCGAAGGGCTTGAGCTTGAGCAGGTCGAGGCTCATGTTGAGTTCCTTCAACACCTCGGCCTCGTTGTGCAGCAGCACCTTGTCCTCGATCTTCATCTGCGGCTGAAAGCTCGGGAACGGCGTCAAAACCGGCGGCACGGTAAAGCCGGTGCCGGTGTGGCACACCGGCAGGTCGAGCGTGCGCGCGGCGACGATGGCCGCCGGGCTGTGATCAGCAAACACCAACTGCGCCCTCGCGTCCTGCATCAGGTGCCGCCAGGCCGAAATGCGACCGGCATATTCCTCGGGATCATCCAGTCCGGTGTTGTGCAACAGGCTGGCAAAGCTGACTTGCGTGCGCACCGGGTTGCGCCCTTCCCTGAGCCTCACGGGCGCCTGATAAAGCCGACCGTAGGGCGATAGCACCCGCATGGAGTCACCGAGGGTGCGCGCGGCAAAGGTCAGTTCGCTGTCGTGCTCTTTAAGGACTTTGGCCAGCGCACGGATCGGCGCCAGGTGGCCGAAGCCGGCGCCTAATTCCCAGGCAAAAAAAACGCGAGTCATGCGGTAAACCTTATCAAACTACTCCGTCGGCGCGTGACCACCCTATAGAATCAGCAGATGCTGCAACGATTGATGGCCATGACCTGGGCGCGCAGCCTGGAGTTTCTGCGCGATCGCTCGGCGCTGAGCTGGAACCTTTTGGTGCCGGTCATGATGGTGGCCGGTATCGCGTGGATTTTTTCCGGCCCCGGTCAGCCGGTATTCAAGGTCGCGGTGATTACCGATGCGCCGCTGACGGAAGCGACGCACCCGTTTTTCGCCACACCCTATATCCGGTTCTATGCCGAAACAGACCGCGAGGCTGCCATCGCCAAGGTGGCGCGCCACCGAGTAGACCTGCTGCTGGACTTGGGTCGGGCGCCGGAATTGCGTGCGGCGGGCTACTGGATCAACGAAACCTCGCCCAAGGGAGCGCTGGCCGAAAAAATCCTGCTCGGGAGCGGCGGTCCGCCCCTGCTCAGGCAACTGACGGCGGGCGCCGCACTGCGTTATGTCGACTGGCTGGCGCCCGGCGTGCTGGGCATGAACATGATGTTTTCTTGCCTGTTCGGCATCGGTTACGTGATCGTGCGCTACCGGAAAAGCGGTTACCTCAAGCGCCTCAACGCGACGCCGCTCACCGCGCTTGAGTTCATCCTCGCGCAACTGATTTCGCGCTGGTTCCTGATTCTGTTGATCACCATCGGCGTGTTCTGGGGCACGAACTTGTTCCTGCACTACCGCATGGAAGGCTCTTATGCGGTGCTGCTGGCCGTGACGGCGCTCGGTGCGTTCAACATGATCGCGCTGGGTCTGGTGGTGAGTTCGCGCGTGACCAGCGAGGAGCTGGCCGGCGGCCTGCTCAACCTGGTGTCGTGGCCGATGATGGTGCTGTCCGGCGTGTTCTTCTCCACCGATGGCGCGCCAAAAATGCTACAGACCGCCGCCGAATTCCTGCCGCTGACGCACCTTTTGACCGCCGCGCGCGCGGTGATGCTGGAGGGCGCGGGTTTTGCCTCGATCAGCTATCAGATGACAGTGCTGGGTGTGAGTTCACTGGTGTTTTTAATGCTCGGCGCTGCGGGGTTTCGCTGGACTCAGGAATAAAAAAGGCCCGCCGAAGCGAGCCTTTTTTTACAAACCGAGATCTAATCAGACACCTTCGCGCTTGATTTCGCCGGCGGAAAGGATCGGCAGGTTGATGCTGCCGCTGATACCGGCCGCCGGAACGAACACGTCGCGCGACCAGGTGACCGGGAACTGAGCGTGGAAACCATAGATCAACAGCGCCAACTCGTCACCTTCCTTGAGGCGTTCGGCGACACCGGTCATCTGCAAGTCTTTTACGCCAAAACCGCGCACCGCCGTCAATTGGTCGTCCATCAGATCCCAGCGTTCCTGACCTTGCGGACGGTGACCGATGCCGATGAGGAGAATCGGATCGCAACCGGTGCTCACCATGGGCGCCGGGCAGTCCGCCGACTCAAAGCCGGAGACTCCCTCAACCGTCAGGTTCAGGGTCGGCACGCCACCGACGATGGCGCCACCCGAGGGTGCGGAGTACAGCGGTAGCGTCGCCAGCAGTTCTTCACGAGCACCATTGCCGAGCACGGCGCCGCCAACACCCAAAGCCGAGCTGAATTGCGGGATATCGATGTCGAGCGCGAAGGGCGTCCCGCCCACTTTGAGAGGTGAGCCGAGCTGCACGGCATCGCCGCTGGCGAGGCTTAAACAGACATCGCTTCCCGTAGTAATGACCTTGTCGATTTCACCGGCCTTGCCCTGAAGTTTTTCTTCAAACCAGGCGAACTGCGCGTCGTCGAGGACGATGTTGCCGCAGGCACGGCTCGCGCCCGGGTCTTGAAAGCCGGGCAAGGTGATGAGGGCGTACAGTTGGTCGAGATTCTCTTCGAGGCTTGGCACCGGCAGCGGGACCAATCCACCGCCGCCGGCCGGACCGATGGCGAGAATGTGGCCGGACTCGTGCGTGAGCAGGCGCACATCGCCGCCGCGGGCCTTGAGGCAGTTGTAATTGTTGAGGCTGTCGTTAAGGTTGAACAGCGTGTCGCGCAAACCCTGCGTCAGCAGCACGTCAATTTTTCCGAACGGTCTTGCCGGCACCGCGAGTGGATCGGGCGTGCCGAACACGAATGATTGCGGCCCGGGTGTCGCACCGTCGCAGAAATACTTGACGCTGTGGTAGCGGAAAAAATTGTTCGCCGATTCGGTAAATGAATTGCTCAGCACCGCGCCGATCAGGATCTCGCTGAGGACGCGATCCTGCTGCGGTCCGTCGGGAATCACGCCGTTCGGGATATTGCTGACGGTGCCCGCTTCGCCGCCGCGCCGACCAGTGCCAAGCCCCAGCCGGACTTGACGACGTTGTGCGGATTCAGCGCATACGCTCAGGTCGTGCGGGGTGATGTCCGGCGCGAGTACGCGTAGGCGCTGCTTCGGGTCGGCGCCGGCGATCAGTAGCTGGTACATGCCGCCATAGGAGCCACCGTAAGAGCCAACCAGCATCGAGCCGTCGGCGCGACGGCGCAGGCCGGGGAGCGCCTCTGCCCAGTCCACGATGGAGATCAGATCCTGGCCTTCAAAATCGGGTGACATCGAACGCACGGTTCCGCCCGAGTGGCCAAAGCCGCGCTCGTCAATCGAGATCACGTAATAACCGGCCTTCGTCAGACGCTCAATGAAGCCGCTGCGCGTGGTCTGGCGGGTGCCGCCGTAACCGTGGCCGTGGAGCACCAGCGGGTAGCTTTCGCCGGCGACCAATTGGTCGGGCTCGTACATCTCAAACGAAACATCAACGCCGTCGACCGGTGAGGCGATGACCACGTGTTGCTGCGTGCCGGCACGTGACTCGGTGACCGGAACGGTGACATTCCCGAGTGTTCCGGAGCCGGCAGTCCCGGGCTTGCCGGGTATAGAGCGATTGCACGCAGTGATCAGGCTGGCACAAAGCAACGTGGCCAGCAGGGGCAGGGTCTTGTTCATGGTAACTCCTCGCTAAAAACAGTCTTCGGCAACTGAGATCGCTGCCTGTCGCATTATTGTAATGACATACGCTGTACTCAGCATTTTGTAGTAAAAACAGACTATGCGTGCCCTGCTGCCTGCGTTGCTGATCATCGCGATACCCGGCATGTCCGGCTGTTATCTCAGCCATGTCACCGCCGGCCAGATGGAACTGGCCTCACGCCGGGTGCCGATCAACGATCTGCTGTCGGATTCGGCGATCGATCAAAAACTGCGCCGCCAGCTGGAGCTGGTGCAGCAGGCGCGCGCGTTTTCGATCGACAGCTTGCGCTTGCCCGACAACGACAGCTATTCCCAGTACGCCGACCTGGGCCGGCCTTTTGTCGTATGGAATATTTTTGCCGCAGCGGAATTTTCGCTGGAGCCGGAGACCTCCTGCTTCCTGTTCGTCGGCTGTCTCGCCTATCGCGGATATTTCGAGGAGGAACTCGCGCAGCGCCGGTCGCGCGAGCTCGTCGCCGAGGGGTTCGAGGTTCATGTCGGCGGCGTCGCGGCGTATTCGACGCTGGGCTGGTTCGCCGACCCGGTGCTCAACACCATGTTGCGCTGGGATGACGACCATCTGATCGAAACCTTGTTTCACGAACTGGCGCACCAGCAGTTGTACGCCAGCAGCGATACGGCATTCAACGAATCATTCGCCAGTTTCGTCGGCGAGGAAGGGTTGCGGCAATTTCGCGCGTTGCGCCAGGAGCCGCCGCCGGATCACCAGCGCAGTGAACGCGAGCGGCAGTTCCAGACCCTGATACTCGATACGCGTGCGCGGCTCGAAAAGCTTTATGCGACCGCTCAGACACCCGCGGCGATGCGTGCGGCCAAGGAGCTGGAATTCGTGAGGCTGCGCGCGGATTACCAGACGCTGCGCGCCAGCTGGAGCGGTTATTCGGGCTACGACGGCTGGTTCGCCGGCAAACTCAACAATGCCAAGCTGTTGCCGGTGGGGCTCTACCATCAGTGGGTGCCGGCATTTGCGGCGTTATTTCGCCAGGCGGGGGGCGAGTGGCAGCGGTTTTACGCGAGCGCGAAAACCCTCGCAGACCTTGCGCCGGATGCCCGGCGTCGGCAACTCGAAAGCCTGACCGTTAAAAACTGAGTTTCATTGTCTCGCCGTGTTTCATTACGCGAAACTGTTCTGGCGCCACGCCCGCCGATTTGAGCGCTGTTGCCAGCAACATCGGCGGTTCATCCATCGGCTCCAAGGTCAGCCGAAACGTGCCCCAGTGCATGGCGACCGACAATCGGCTGCCGATGTCCTGATGAATTTTTACCGCTTCTTCGGGGTTGACATGCACCACGCGCATGAAGCCGCGCGGGTTGTAGGCACCGATGGGAATCAGCGCCAGATCAATCGGCGAAAACTTTTTGCCGATATCGGCAAAATCTTTCGAGTAGCCGGTGTCGCCGGCGAAAAACACTTTTTTGCCGCCGCTTTCCAGGACAAAGCCGGCCCACAGCGTCTTGTTGCGATCCAGCGCGGTACGGCCGGAAAAATGCTGCACCGGCACAGCCGTTGCGCGCAGCCCTTTGAATTGCGTGTCCTGCCACCAGTCGAGTTCGGTCACGTTGGTCATGCCGTTGTCGGTAAACCAGGCCTTAAGACCCAGCGGCACGACGAATAATGTGTCGTGCTCGCGCGCCAGCCGTTGCACGGTGGCCAGGTCAAGATGGTCGTAGTGACTGTGCGAAATCACCACCAGGTCAATTTTCGGCAGGTCGGGGAAGTCGAGGCCCAGCGGCGCCAGCCGCTGCGGCCCGGCCCAACTGACCGGCGAGGTGCGGCGCGTGAGATGCGGGTCGGTGAGGATATTGAGGCCGCCGATCTGCAGCAGAAAACTGGCGTGGCCGATCCAGGTCAGCGCGGGTTGTGAGCGGTTGGCTTTCAGCCAGGCGGGATCGTTGTCCGCGCGCGGGAATTCGACGCGCTTCCAGTCCAGCGTGCGCATGTCCCAGAGGAATTCGAGCAGCGCGCGCCCGGCGCCGTGCGGCTCCTGGCTGTAGTTATTGCGGAATTTGTCACCGGGGGAACGAGTCATGTGCCATGCGCCGGTCAGCAGCGCAATCAGGAGTATGAGAGCGAAAGTGGGTTTCAAGCCCTTATTATGCGTGCCATGCAACTTCACAACACCCTCAGCGGCCAGCAAGGAACCCTTCGAGCCGCTGGACCCGCAGCGCGTGACGATGTACGTCTGCGGCCCGACGGTCTACACCTACGCGCACATCGGCAATGCGCGGCCGGCCGTGGTGTTCGACGTGCTGGCGCGCGCTGCTGCGCCGCCGCTATCCGCAGGTGGTCTACGCCCGCAACATCACCGACATCGACGACAAGATCAACAAGGCGGCGGCGGAGCAGGGCGTCGAGATCGGCGTCATCACCGCCCAGTTACGCCGCCGCCTATCACGAGGACCTGGCCGCGCTGGGCGTCGCTGCCGCCGGACTTCGAGCCGCGCGTGACCGAGCACCTGCCGCACATCATCGCGATGATCGAGCGCCTGATCGGCGGCGGCCATGCCTATGCCGCCGAAGGGCACGTGCTGTTCCACGTGCCGAGCTATCGCGGACTACGGCAAGCTGTCCAGGCGCGATCCCGAGGAAATGCTGGCCGGCGCGCGCGTCGAAGTGGCGCCGTACAAGAAGGACCCCGGCGACTTCGTGCTGTGGAAACCTTCGACGCCGGAACAGCCGGGCTGGGACTCGCCCTGGGGCCGCGGCCGCCCGGGCTGGCACATCGAATGCTCGGCGATGGTCGGAGGCGATGCTCGGCGAGACCATCGACATCCACGGCGGCGGCCACGACCTGGTGTTCCCGCACCACGAGAACGAGCGCGCACAGTCGACCTGCGCGCACGGCGGCAAGATCTTCGCGCGCTACTGGCTGCACAACGGCTTCCTGACCATGGACAGCGCCAAGATGTCGAAGTCGGTCGGCAACGTGCTGCTGGTGCACGAGCTCCTCAAGCATGCGCCGGGCGAAGCGATCGCGGCTGGCGCTGCTGACCGGCCACTACCGGCAGCCGCTGGACTGGAACGACGAGGCGCTTGCAGGACGCACGCGAGAAGCTCGACCGCCTGTACGGCGCGCTTGCGTGAACTGGCGGCCGTCGCCCCCGCGGCCGGGGTCAAGGCGCCGGAGGCTTTCATCGCCGCGCTGGAAGACGATCTGAACACGCCGGCTGCATTGGCGGTGTTGTTCGATCTGGCTCACGCCGCCAACACGGCACAGTCCGATGACGAAAAATCGCGCATCAAGGCGCAATTGCTGGACGCCGGGCAGCTGCTGGGTTTGCTGCTACAAAAGCCCGAAGCCTGGTTTGGCTGGTTGCCTGTTGGCGAGGCCCAGCTCGACGCCGCGCAGATCGAAGCGCGGGTCGCACAGCGCGGTGCCGCACGCGCGGCAAAAAACTGGAAAGAGTCCGATCGCATCCGCGATGAACTGAAATCAAAAGGTGTTCTGGTCGAAGATTCCAAAGACGGACAGCGCTGGCGTTACCTATAGCGGCACTCTTTGAGGTGGTCGTTGACCACGCCGACCGCCTGCAAGTAGGCATAGATGATGGTCGAGCCAACAAACTTGAACCCGCGCTTGAGCAGGTCCTTGCTGATGCGGTCGGACAGGTCCGTCCTCGCCGGTACCTTCTTGATTGAGTGCGGACGATTGGCCAACGGCTTGCCGCCAACGAAGCCCCAGAGATAGGCGTCGAACGAGCCGAATTCTTTCTGGATGGCAAGGAAGGCGCGGGCATTGCCCACCGTGGAGGCGAGCTTGAGCCGGTTGCGGATGATGCCGGGGTTCTTCATCAATGTGCGGAGTTTCGCCGGCGTGTAGCGAGCAATTTTTCGTGCATCGAAACCGTCCAGCGCCTTGCGGTAATTTTCGCGCTTGCGCAGGACGGTGATCCACGACAACCCCGCCTGTGCGCCCTCGAGAATGAGGAATTCGAACAGCACGCGGTCGTCGTGAACGGGGCGGCCCCATTCCTCATCGTGATAGGCCACATAGAGCGGGTCGTGGCCACACCATGGACATCGGTTCATTTTGCGCTTCATGTGTGGCAAGCGCGCCCGTTACCGCTCCCACGTGCGACCGGCTTTGCCGTCCTCACGGCGCCGTGTCGTGGTCGCCCACTCCACGGCCAGCGCTTTGTCACGTCAGTTCGAGCCTTTGCCCCAGCACTTTTTGCGAAACCTTGCCCCCGGAAAACGCCAGTTCGCCATTGACCCAGGTCGCTGCGATCGCGTGCGAAAGCGTGAGCCCCTCGAAGGGCGACCAGCCGCACTTGTAGAGCACGTGCTCGCGGCGTCACCGGGGTGGGCGTGTTCGGGTCGACCAGCACCAGGTCGGCCCAGTAGCCTTCGCGGATGTAGCCGCGATCCTTGATCGCCGAAGCGCTGCGCCGGCGCATGGCTGGTGCGTGTGACGACGGTGTGCAGGTCGAGTTCGCCGCGCTTGACCAGCTCGAGCAGCATCAGCAGCGCGTGCTGCACCAGCGGCAGGCCGGAGGGCGCCTTGCAGTAGGGCTGCGCCTTTTCCTCCAGCGTATGCGGCGCGTGGTCGGTGGCGAGAATGTCGATGCGGCCGTCCCTGACCGCGCGCACCAGCGCCTCGCGGTCGGCTCGCGTTCTTGATCGCCGGATTGCACTTGATGAGGTTGCCGCGCGTGGCGTAGTCGCTCTCGTCGAAGAACAGGTGGTGCACGCAGGCCTCGGCGGTGATGCGCTTGTCCGCGAGCGGGCCGGGCGTGAAGAAGTTCCAGCTCGCGTGCCGTGGTCAGGTGCAGCACGTGCAGGCGGAGTCGTGCTTCTTGGCCAGCGCCACCGCGAGCGGCGTCGACTTGTAGCAGGCCTCCGCGGAGCGGATGTGCGGATGCTCGGCGACTGGCACGTCGTCGCCGTACTTGCGCCTTCCAGAGCTCCTCGTTGGCCTTGATCGTCGGCGTGTCCTCGCAGTGCGTGGCGATGAGGCCGGGCGCGTGGGCGAAGATGCCCTCGAGGGTCTTCGGGTCGTCGACCAGCATGTTGCCGGTGGAGGCGCCCATGAACACCTTCACCCCGCAGGCCTCGCCGGGCTGCAGGCGCTTGATCTCCTCGAGATTGTCGTTGGCGCCGCCGAAGTAGAACGCGAAGTTGGCGCGCGCGCGGCCCTGCGGCGAGTGCGTACTTCTGCGCCAGGCATCTCGCGCGTGGTCGCGTTGGGAATCGTGTTGGGCATCTCCATGAAGCTGGTGATGCCGCCGGCCACCGCCGCCGCCGATTCGGTCGCCAGGTCGCCCTTGTGGGTCAGCCCCGGCTCGCGGAAATGCACCTGGTCGTCGATCATGCCCGGCAGCAGCCAGCGCCCCGCGGCATCGTAGACCTCGATCCTCAGCCGTGGCCGAGATGTGCGCGGCGATTTTTTCGATGCGGCCGTCCTTGATTCAGCAAATCGCCGTCGATTTCGCGGCCTTCGTTGATGATGCTGGCGTTGGTGATAAGCATTAGCTTTGTCAAATCTCCCCAATGGGCCTGCAGAACGGAGAGGGCGACGACGCCGGCGGTCTCGGTGCGCAGCAGCGCGTGGACCCAGCGCAGTCCGCGAAAGCCGGCCAGTTCGGAAAGCTTGATTTCGACATCGCTCAAGCCCGCCCTCAGGGCCGACCAGCAGGACGATCGTTCTTGCCCGGATCGCCGTGCGCGCAGGGCCGCGTCGGCTTCCGGGTCGAGCACCAGTTTGCGCGCGTCGGTTGGCGCCTGCTGGAGCCAGTCGCGCAGATCCGTGACGCGGCAGCACCACCGGTACGCGCGTACGCCCGCATTGCTCGCAGGCGGAGATGGCGATGTTCTGCCAGTGTTCCAGCTTGCGTGTCCCAGCGCTCGGCGACAGCTTGACCACACAGCGCTCGGTCAGCAGCGGCACGATTTCGCTCACGCCCAGTTCCACCGCCTTCTGCAGCGTGTAGTCCATGCGCTCGCCCTTGGATACGCCCTGCGCCAGCGTGATCGTGCAGCGGCGACTCGCGGTCGGCGTCGTGGAAGCGCCGATGCGTGCAGTGCGCTTCGCGCTTGCCGACCGCGTCGAGCGTGGCCTCGAACTCGCCGCCCTCGCCGTTGAACAGCGTCAAGCCTTCGCCCGTTGCGCAGCGCAGCACCTGCACGAGATGACGGAACGCGGCGCTCCGGCAGCTGCACGCGGTCGCCGCCGACAGCGACTGTGTCAACGAAGATGCGTGGGTTACCCATCTGTAGCCGTTTGATGCCCTCGACCGCGGTTTTGCACATGCAGTCCGATCTCTGCGGCCCGATGGTGTACGGCGGCATGAAGTAGATGACATCGCCCAGCGGGCGCAGCAGCACACCTTTTTCCAGTGCGTATTCGATAGACGCGCAGGCCGCGGCCGCTCACTGGCCGGGAAGGGCGTTCTTGGTTGCGGAATTCCTTGCCAGTTCGATCGCCAGGATCATGCCCTGCTGGCGCACTTCGGCCACGTGCGGATGCTTGAGCAGGTCGGCGTCGCCCATCCACATGAGGTGGCCGAGATTGCGGTTGAGCGCATAGCCAGTCGCACTGCTCGAAGAGGTCCAGCGTGGCCAGCGCCGCGCGGCAGGCGAGCGGATTGCCGGTGTAGCTGTGCGAATGCAGAAAGGCCTTGCGCGGCGACGATCGGCATAAAACGCCTGGTAGATCGTTCGCGCGTCAGCACCGCCGCCAGCGGCAGCGTGCCGCCGGTGAGGCCCTTGGACAGGCACATCAGATCGGGCGTGATGCCGCGCCCATTCGCAGGCGAACATCTTTCCGGTGCGGCCAAAACCGACCGCGATCTCGTCGGCGATCAGGTGCACGCCGTGCGCGTCGCAGGCCTCGCGCAGCAGCTTGCAGATAAACCGGGTGATACATGCGCATGCCGCCGGCGCACTGCACCAGCGGTTCGAGGATCACCGCGCAGATTTCGTGCGCGCGCTGTTCCAGCGCCGACACGCATGTGGACGAAATTGCTGACGCGAGTAATCCTCCCAGGACTGGCCGGGCGAGCGGTGATAACAGTCCGGCGAGGGCACGCGGATGGCATCCATCAGCAGCGGCGCGTAGGTGTCGCGGTACATGCCCGGTGCACCGACGGCGAGCGCGCCCAGGGTCTCGCCGTGATAGCTGTTTTCCAGCGCGACGAACTTGGGTCTTTGCGGTCTGGCCCTGATTGCGCCAGTAGTGGAGGCTCATCTTCAGCGCCACTTCCACCGCCGACGAGCCGTTGTCGGCGTAAAAGCAGTTGTCGAGCCGGCGGTGAGGGCGCACAGGTGTTCGGCGAGGACGACAGCCGGCTCGTGCGTGAAGCCGGCGAACATCACGTGATCGAGCTGGTCGAGCTGGTCCTTGAGCGCCGCGACGATGTGCGGATGGCGGTGGCCGAACAGGTTGGTCCACCAGGAGCTGACCGCGTCGAGATAGCGCTTGCCCTCGAAGTCCTCAAGCCAGACGCCTTCGGCCGACGGCGATCGGCACCAGCGGCAATTGCTCGTGGTCCTTCATCTGCGTGCACGGATGCCAGACGCGGGCCAGCGAACGGTCGGCCCAGTCTTGGTTTTTCACGCGGGCCTCCGGGTGCGCAGAGCAAGTTCCGGTTCGGTGCTGGCCCGCGCGGTGCCGACTCGCGACACCGAACTCCGCATGCCGCGCAGGGCGGCCTTCTTCGCTGCTCGCGTCACAGGTCCTTGACCAACACCAGCGAATTGCGCTGGTAGTTATACATCTGCTGGCGTCTGCTGGGCAGGTCGTCGAGTCTGGGCCTGCACGAAGCCGCGCTCGATGAACCAGTGCGGCGTGTGCGTGGTCAGGCTGAACAGTTTTTTCAGTCCCATGCGTCTGCGCCGACTGCTCGGCGCGGGCCAGCAGCAATGCGGCGCGGCCCCCGCCGCGATACGCCGGGTGCACGGCGACGCAGGCCAGCTCGCCGGTCTGCGATTCAATGAACGGGAACAGCGCGCAGCAGGCGATAACCAGGCCGTCGCGCACCATGACGTTGAAGTTGCCGATCTCGAGTTCGAGCTGCTCGCGCGAGCGCGGCACCAGCACGCCGGATTTTTCCAGAGGCTGGATCAGCTGAACGATGCCACCGACGTCTTCGATCGTGGCCTCGCGCGTGACGTCGTAACTGTCGTCGGCGTAAATCAGCAGGCCGGCGCCGTCGCGCGTGTACAGCTCGCGCAGCAAAACGCCCTTCGCCCTCCTGGCCGATCAGGTGCACGCGCTTGACGCCGCCGCGTGCCGCGTCAATCGCCGCTTGCACGTAGATGCGGTCAATCGCGTTGAGCCGCGACGGCTCGGCCGTGAGCAGGCGCGTGGCCTCGGCCAGCGAGATCTGCCCGGCGTCGCCGGCATTGCCGGCCAGCGTCCAGGTCGTCGGGTCGCTGGGCGTGATGAAAATCAGCTTGTCGGCCGACAGCGCGGTAGCGGTGGCGGTGGCGACATCCTCGGCACGCAGGTTGAAGATTTCGCCGGTCGGTGAGTAGCCGATGGGCGAGAGCAGCGCCGACGCGATCTTCCTTCAGCACCTCCTGAATGGTCGTCGACGTCGACGCGACGTACCTCGCCGGTGTGCTGGTGGTCGACGCCGTCGCGCACGCCGACCGGCCGTGCGGTAATCCAGTTGCCGCTGCTGACCTTCAGCCGCGCGCCGCCCATCGGCGTGCTCGCCAGGGAGGTCGACAGCTTGGCCTCGATCTCCATGCGCAGCGAACCGACCGCCGCCTTGACGCAATCCAGCGCCGCGCTTGTCGGTGACGCGCAGGTCGTTGACGAATCTTGGTTTCAGGCCGCGCTGCAGCAGTTGCGCGTCGATCTGCGGACGCGCGCCATGCACCAGCACCAGCTTGACGCCGAGGCTGTGCAGCAGCGCCAGGTCGTAGAGCAGCGAATCGAAATCCGAGCGCAGCGCCGCCTCGCCGCCAAAGCAGATGACGAAAACGCGTCCGTGGTGGGCGTGAACGTAGGGCGCGCTGGAACGCAGGGCACCGATGAGGTCGTTGGAAGTCATACCCGCTTGCAATGATGAACGGCCATTTTGAAGCACTACACGAAAAACAGTGGTACTAAAAGTGTATCACCTGTTTTCTCAACGCGGCTAAAAATGCCTTGAAAGGGCACTAAGCGGGTGGCGGCTCCGGCATCCTGCCTCTCGCCGCACTTGCGCCATCCTGGGCGGTCGGGGTCCCGATGCGCACAACGCGCGCCCGGGATCGGTCCTCAAATCGGCGCATGAATAATTCACGCCGATTTGAAGCCGACGGGCGCGCTTATTTGGCGAGTCCTTCGGCTTTGAGCGCGGCCTGAACAGCGGGCCGTGAGGCCACACGCTTTTGGAAGGCCATAAGATTCGTGAAAGTGGACAGGTCCAGCTTGACGAAATTGGCCCAGTTGGTGACGGTGAACAAGTAGGCATCAGCGACCGTGAACTGGTCGCCGAACAGAAAGGTTTTTCCGGCCAGCGCCTTTTCGATGTAGTCGTAGCGCTTGCGCAGATATTCTTCCTGCGTCTTGCGGGTTTCCGGCGTGACGGACGGGTTGAACAGCGGGCTGTAACTCTTGTGGATCTCGGAGTTGATGTAACCCAGCAACTCCTGCAGGCGATAGCGCTCAAGCGTGCCATTGGCGGGCGCCAATTTTGCGTCCGGCTTCTGGTCAGCGAGGTATTGAACGATGGCCGGGCCTTCGGTGAGCACCTCGCCGTTGTCGAGTTCGAGCGCGGGTACATAGCCCTTGGGGTTGACGGCCAGATAATCCCCGCCGGAAGCGGTTTTCCTGGCCTTGAGGTCGACTTTTTCCAGGGTGGGGTCGAAGCCGGCTTCGCGGGCGACGATGTGGGGCGAGAGCGAGCAGGCGCCGGGGGAGTAATAGAGTTTCATGCGGTGGTCTCCTTAATGAGGTGAGTCTGCTCCATTTGATTCCGGTTGCGGCCGGTTTCAAGGGCTGGATTCAGAAATGCTGTGGGCCGGTTTTCAGCAAGGTGTCATCAAGCCGGTCGAGCAGCTCCGACCAACCCTTGGTCTTGGGCAACTCGTGGATGAAGAAAAAACGACACGCGGCGAGCTTGCCCTCGTAGAAATCGCGATCCTCACCCTTGGCGCTGTCGAGCGCAGCACTCGCCACCTGCGCCTGCGCCAACCACTGCCAGGCGATGACGGTGTGACCGAACATTTCCAGATACGCGGCGGAATTGGCCATCGCCAGTTCCATCTGGCCTTTGGCGGCGGCGGTACCCAGCTTCATCGTCACCGTCTCGATACGTGTCAGCGCCTCGCGCAAATCCTGCGCATACGCGGCCAGTGATTCCGGCGCGGCGTCGGCGGTTTTGCGGATGCGGCCAAACAGCAGCTGCATGGCTTTGCCGCCGTCGCCCAGCACCTTGCGCCCGAGCAGGTCGAGTGACTGGATGCCGTTGGTGCCTTCGTGAATCAGGTTGAGCCGGTTATCGCGGTACAACCGCTCGACGGGATAGTCGCGCGTATAGCCGTAACCGCCGAGCACCTGGATCGCCATCTTGTTCGCTTCCAGACACCACTCGCTGGGCCAGGCCTTGACGATAGGCGTGATCAGGTCAAGCAGATGTGAGGCTTGCCTGCGCACGGCCTCGTTTGGATGCGCCTGCTGCTCGTCCACCAGGCGTGCGCAGTAAAGTCCGAGTGCGAGCCCGCCCTCGACGTAGGATTTTTGCAGCAGCAGCATGCGCTTGACGTCGGCGTGCTCGATGATCGGCACCGGCGGCGCGGCCGGATCCTTGTTGCTCAGCGCGCGACCCTGCGGCCGGCCCTTGGCGTATTCCAGCGAATGCCGGTAGCCCGCGTAACCGAGCGCCACCGCGCCCATGCCAACGCCGATGCGCGCCTCATTCATCATGTGAAACATGTAGGTCAGGCCTTTGTGCGGCTCCCCGACGATTTCGCCGATGCACTCCTCGCCGTCGCCAAACGCAAGCGCCGTGTTGGTGGTGCCGCGATAACCCATCTTGTGGTTCAGGCCGATCAGCTTCACGCCGTTGCGCGCGCCGGCAGTGCCGTCGGCGTTCACGGATTTCTTGGGCACGACGAATAGCGAAATGCCCTTGACGCCCGCCGGTGCGCCTTCGATTTTCGCCAACACCATGTGCACGATGTTTTCGCTCAAGTCGTGCTCGCCGCCGGAAATCCACATCTTGTTGCCGGTGATCCTGTAGCGGCCATCGCCCAGCGGCGAGGCCCGTGTCTTGATGTCGCCAAGGCTTGACCCGGCCTGAGGCTCGGACAGGCACATGGTGCCGAAGAAGCGGCCCTCGACAATCGGCCGCATGTAACGCTTTTTCTGATCGGCGCTGCCGTGCGCGCCGATCAGGTGGGCGGCGCCGATCGCCAGAAACGGATAGCCGATGGTGCCGATGTTGGCCGCGGTGAACCACGCGGCAACGCCGGTGGAAACCATCGCCGGCAATTGCAGCCCGCCGTCGGCGTTGCTGAACGATGCGCCCATGAAACCGCCGGCGATGTAGGCGTCCAGCGCCTGCTTCACTTCCTGGGGCTGGTGTACGCGCGTGCCGTCGAAATGCGGCTCGTGGGCATCGGCCAGCGCCGCGTGGGGCTGGAACTGCTCCTCGGCCAGTGTCGCCGCCGCTTCGAGGATCGCGTCGCAGGTTTCACGGTCGTGCTGGCGGTAGGGCTCGAATCCCAGGACTTCTTGCAGATCGTGCAGCTCATAAAGATTAAAACTAAGGTCGCGGCGGCTGAAAAAGTCAGTCACGGGGCGGCACTCTTTTCAAGCTGATCGAATTTTCCAGCCAGCGCCAGCTGGGCGGCCTCGGCAAGACCGTAGGTGGAAAAGCTCAGATACAACAGGATCGGCAGTTGCGAGGGCAGGGCCTTGCCGCGCCCTTTGTCCAGTTCGATGGACACAATCGTGTTGTGCGCGCCGACCAGGGCTGAAAATACGCTGTCTGGCAGCACGGGTAGTTTGCGGTTATTTGCGCGCAGTCGAGCGTGAATTTCACGATGCATGCCGGCGAACACTTCATGGGCGCGGTCTTTTTTCTCCAGCGCGCGCTCGCCGGCCGAGCGAATGCCGACGAGAAATGCCTTGCCGATTTCCGGGTCCTTGGCGAAAAATTCGAGGTAGGCGCGGTGCTCGGCAACCGCCTGGGCCAGCGGGGAATTAATGCCGCGGACTTCTTTCTGGATATGCGCGATCAGCGCGCCATGCGCGACTTTGTACGCAGCGAGGAAGCAGTCTTCCTTGTCCTTGAAAAGTTCGTAGAACGTCTTGCGCGACACACGCACTTCAAGCAGCGCATCGGCGACGCTGGCCTCGGCAAACCCCTTGCGCGCAATGGCGCGGGTCATGCCCAGCATCAGCCGCCGCCGCTGGGTGTCAGTGACTTCCTCCGGTGACGGTCGTTGGAAGGGGGCAACGCCCCACAAGGATTCGCCCACTTGATCGTCTGCGGCCATCAATGACTCCGTTGATCAGCGGTGGATTCTAGCTTGGAAAACAACAGCGTCTACAGGCAGAACTGTCGCACCAGTGCGCGCAGGATTCTTCGCATCGGCGGGATACGTTCCAGCGGCAAATGTTCGTTGGGCTGGTGCGCGACTTCGATGTCGCCGGGGCCCAGAACCACGGTATCGAGCCCGAGTTGATTTAAAAAAGGCCCTTCTGTCGCAAAATCCACCGCGCCGGCGGTGTGCCCGGTGAGCTTTTCGCAAGCGCGCACCAGTGCCGAGTCTGCGGGTGTCTGCAGGGCGGGTATGCCCTCGAACAGGTTGCCGCATTCCAGCGAGCAGCCGTGCAGGTTCAAGGCGGACTTCGAGCGCTGACGCAGTTCGTTCCTGAGCGCATCCACTTCAAATCCGGGCGGAAAACGCATGTCCACCTGCAGCTCGCAAGACGGCGGAATGCGGTTGGCGGAATCACCGCCGTGAATGTGGCCGAGGTTCAGCGTCGGATGCGGGATCGCGAACTCCTTCGCGCTGCCGCGAGTCTTGAGTTCATCACGCAATTTCACCAGTTCTGCCAGCACCTGGTGCATGCCTTCGATGGCGTTGGCGCCAAGGTCGGGCCTCGACGAATGTCCGGCGTGCCCGTGCACGCGCAAAGAATCCATCAGGATTCCCTTGTGCATACGCACCGGCTTGAGTCCCGTGGGCTCGCCGATCAGGGCATAACGCGCCTTGGGTTTTCCGGCGGCAACCAACGCGCGGGCGCCGGACATGGTGCTTTCTTCGTCCGCGGTGCCAACAATGATCAGCGGCCGCTTGAGTTCGGTGGTCTGAAGCTCGGCGGCCAGCTCGACCGCCATGCCTAAAAACCCCTTCATGTCGCAGATGCCAAGGCCCGACAACACGTGGTCGCGCTCGGTGAGCTTGAACGGATCGTGCGTCCAGCCGGTCTCGTCATAAGGCACGGTATCGGTATGACCGGACAGCACCAGCCCGCCGGGCCCATGTCCGCGTGTGGCGATCAGGTTGAACTTGCCCGCGTGTTCAGGCACGGGCATGACTTCACAGGCAAAGCCGGCGTCCGCAAGCCAGCCGCTCAGGCGCTCAATGATCGCGCGGTTGGACTGGTCGTAAGGTGCGTTTTCGCTGGAAACCGACGGCAGCTCCACCAGTTCGGCGCAAAGCGTTTTCAGGCCGGGGAATGCGGACATGGCGGGATAATAAAGGGATAATTGCCGCCCCATGTCCGAACCGCTCCATTACGCAGAATTGTCCGCCGCACTGGCCCAGCACGGCTATGGCGAAAATGCCGCGCAGTTCCACGGCATGTTGTGCGGCGCGCTGTGCGTGAAGCCGCCGCAGCAGGTGGACCTGCCGCAACTGCTGGTCGAAGGCCACGCCACCCCAACCGACGACGCGCGCAACGACGCCACGCTGTGCCGGCTGTGCGAACAATCCGCACAATCACTCGCCAGCGCCGAAATGAATTTTGCGCCGCTGCTGCCCGACGACGACCAAACGCTGGCCGAGCGTGCCAAATCGCTGGGCGCGTGGTGTGAAGGATTTTTGTTCGGCCTGTCCACCGGCCCCAAGCTGGAGCTCAAACGCTGCTCCGCCGAGATGAAGGAAATCCTGCGCGACCTCACGCATTTCACACAGGCGGTTCTGAGCGACGGCGACGATCACGAAATCGAGGAAAACGCCTACGCCGAGCTGGTCGAGTATCTGCGTGTCGGCGTGCAGCTGATTTTCATGGAACTGCACAGCCGTACCCCGGCCCCCAACACCAAGACTGTGCACTGAGAAGCCCATGACCGGCCCGACCCCAAAAAAAACCGCTGGCCTGCTTGATCAGCAGGCCGCCCGCCGCAGCCGCCTGATGCAGGCAATAGGCCGCGACGGTATCGCCATCATCCCCTCAGCACGAGAGGTGATTCGCGCTCGCGACACGCACTACCGCTTTCGTCAGGACAGTGACTTTCGCTATCTCACCGGCTTCCCGGAGCCGGATTCGATCGCGGTGCTGGCGCCGGGCCGGCCTGAAGGTGAATACGTGCTGTTCGTGCGCCCCCGCGACGCCACCATGGAAATCTGGAATGGCCGCCGTGCCGGCATCAAGGGCGCGCAGAAGCTTTTTTGCGCTGACCAGGCCTTTGCCATCGGAGATTTCGAAAAAGAACTGTCCCGGCTGATCGCCGAGCGCGCGCGTGTGTTCTACACGCTGGGTGAGCATCCCGAACTCGACCATCAAATCACGTCCTGCGTGAAGCAAACGCGCGAGCTGTCGCGTCGCGGACCCTCGGCGCCGTCAGAGTTTTTCTCGCTCGACGCCAGCCTGCACGAAATGCGCCTGCACAAGACGCCGGCAGAAATCGAGATCATCCGACGCGCCTGCGCGATCAGTGCGCAGGCACATGTGCGGGCGATGCAGTTCACCCAGCCGGGGCGCAACGAATACGAAGTGGCCGCGGAGATACACCACACGTTCGAGCAGCACGGCATGGAGCCGGGTTACGGTTCCATTGTCGGTGCCGGCGACAACGCCTGCATCCTGCATTACGTTGAAAACAACGCCGTGCTCAAGTCCGGCGACCTGTTGCTGATCGACGCGGGCGGCGAGTTGCAGGGCTACACCGCCGACATCACGCGAACATTTCCGGTCAGCGGCAAGTTCAGTCCCGCGCAGAAGGCGGTTTACGAAGTGGTGCTGGCTGCGCAAAAAGCCGCGACCGCGCAGCTCGTCGTAGGCAAGCCCTGCGATTCCGCGCACAAGGTGGCGACGCGCGTGCTCACCGAAGGCATGGTCGAACTCGGCCTGCTCAAGGGCCCGGCGAGTGCGCGCATCAAGGACGAGTCGTACAAGCGCTTCTTCATGCACGGCACCGGCCACTGGCTGGGCCTCGACGTGCACGATGTCGGCCGCTACAAGCTCGCGGGTAAATACCGCCCGTTCGCCGCCGGCATGGTGATGACGGTCGAACCGGGCATTTACATCGCGCCGGGGAGCGAGGGCGTGGACAAAAAGTTCTGGGGCATCGGCATCCGCATCGAAGACGACGTCTTGATCACCGCCAAAGGCCCGCAAGTGCTGACGTCGGGCGTGCCCAAGGAAGTGAAGGAAATCGAAGCGCTCATGCGTGGATGAAAATAACTTTGATGTCGTAATTGTCGGCGGTGGGCTGGTCGGCGCGTCGCTTGCGGTTGCGTTGGCACCCTTGCCATTGAAAGTGGCCCTGATTGAAGCAGCGCCGTTTCCGCCCTCACCGCCCGCGTGGGACGAGCGCTGTATCGGACTCAACGAAGCGACGCGTGGCATTTTCGAGCGCCTGGGCGTGTGGAGCGGGATCCGTCCCGAGGCCGAACCGATTTTGTCCACGCACATTTCCGAGCGCGGCCGTTTCGGCGTCGCGCGCTTCACGGCGTCTGAGGCGGGGCTCGAGGCACTGGGTTACAACACACCGATGCGCACCATTGGCGGCGTGCTGTGGAAAAAATTATCCGCCGCCGCCAATGTAGGCCTGATCTGCCCTGCGCAAGTGATGGCATTGATGCAAACACCGGATGCCGTGCGCCTGAGCCTGTCGACCCATACATCAATCTCTGCGCGCCTCGTGGTTGCGGCGGATGGTGCGCAGTCCAGCGTGCGGCGAATGCAGGGGATTGGCAGTGAGGAGCGCAACTACGGCCAGACCGCCATTGTCGGGGCGGTAAAGCCAGAGCGTCTGCATCAAGGAGTAGCCTACGAGCGCTTTACGCCCCAGGGGCCGGTTGCGGTCCTGCCGAGGCCTGACAACACCTGCGTCACCATCTGGACCGTGCCGACGCAACAGGCAAAAGAAATCCTGGCGTGGGATGACGCGCGTTATCTGGCCGAATTCCAGGCGGTGTTTGGCCAGCGCCTCGGCCGTTTTCTCACAACCGGCCGGCGCAGCGGTTATCCCTTATCGCGCGTGATGAGCGAAAAACTCACGGCGGCGCGCACGATCTTCGCTGGCAATGCGGCGCAGACCCTGCATCCAGTTGCCGCGCAGGGCTTCAACCTTGGGTTGCGCGATGTCGCAACGCTCGCCGGCTTGTTGAAAGATGCCGCCGACACTCATGCAGGAGGGCCACACAGTGAAATGCAGGTGGGAGGAATTTTCGATCCCGGCGCTGCGGAGTTGCTGCACGAATATGCGGCGCGGCGCGAGCCGGACCGTTCCGCGACGGCCGGGTTTACCGACAGGCTGGTGCGCACTTTTTCCAACGACATTCCGGGCCTGCGCGGGCTGCGGCATCTCGGCCTGCTCGCGCTCGACCTGATACCGCCGGTTAAGGAAGCCGTCATGCGCCAGAACCTCGGCCAATCGGCCGCGCTTTAGAAATGCAGCGCCATGAAATTGCGGTGGTCGGCGGCGGCGTCGTTGGTGCCGCGCTGGCGCTGGGCTTGCATCGAGCCGGGTTCGACGTGGCGTTGATTGAGCGGACGGCGCCCGCGTCCTTCGATCATAAAAATTATGATCCGCGCGTTTATGCGTTGTCCCAGGCGTCTGCGGAATTCCTCACGACACTGGACGTATGGAGTGCGGTTGCCGGTCAACGTGCCAGCGCTTATCGCGACATGCGCGTTTGGCAAGACGATTTATCCCAGGAGCTGCATTTTTGCGCGCGCGAAACCCGCGCCGAGCAGCTGGGCTGGATTGTCGAAAACAATTTGCTGATGGACGCCCTCTGGACCGCGTTGGCGGCGGTACCGCGCCTGATCGGTCCGAGCGTCATCGCCTGCGACTTCGATCCGGCTCCACCGAGGCTGCGCCTGAGCGATGCGTCTGAGATGCAGGCGGATCTGGTGATATCTGCCGAAGGCGCGGATTCGGTTTTGCGCGAAGCATCGGGCCTGGATTCGATGGGCGTGAATTACGAACAACGCGCCGTGGTGTGCCATGTCGTAACGGGAAAACCGCATCAGGCCACGGCGTATCAGCGGTTTTTGTCCAGCGGCCCACTGGCGTTTCTGCCGCTGGCGGATGGCCGCTCGTCCATCGTCTGGTCGGCGGACGAGGCGCTGTCGCGTGAATTGCTGGCGCTGGACGACACCGCATTCCGTGAGCGGCTCGCCGAAGCCTCGCAGCGGCGGCTCGGCGAGATTTTGCAAACGACACCGCGGCTGTCGTTTCCCCTGCGCATGCAGCACGCGGAGCATTACGTAAGAGCAGGCTTTGCGCTGGCAGGCGACAGCGCACACGTGATCCATCCGCTGGCCGGGCAGGGCGTGAATCTGGGGCTGGCCGATGCGGCGGCGTTGATCAAAACCCTGAGTGAAGCCCATGCCAAGCACCAGACGATCAGTTCATTGCGCGTGCTGCAGCGCTACGAGCGCGCGCGCCGCTCGGCGAATGCGGAAGCGGTCGCGCTGACAGACGGCCTTTACCGCCTGTTCAACCTCAAACTCCCGGCTGCAATGCGGCTGCGTGAATTGGGGATGGGGGCGGTGGGGCGTTTAGCGCCACTGCGGCGCGAACTGGCTCGCCGTGCGATGGGTATTGGTTAAATATCCCGCTACCCGCTTAAGGCCTTACACAGCCCATTTTCCGTCAGTTATGAAAAGCAGTGGTACGAAAAGTGTACCACCCGGTTTCCTGCACAGGCTGAAAACTGGCTTTCGAGCCGCTAAGCGGGTGGGGCAATGACTCACTTCACCGTGATGCGTGCGATCAGTTTTTGTCCGAACGGGGCTAACGCCAGAATCGCGGGGAAGGCGATGACAAATGCCAGCAGCCAGTTTTTAAGCCAAAGCCCCGGAAACGCCGCCGAGCCCAAGTTGATGTAGGTGATCAGGGCCGACATTACGCAAGACATGGTGAGCGCCATGAAGCCCGCAAAGGCTGTCGGCGCCTGATGCTTTGCGACAAATCTCAAACCGCGGGCACCCAACGTATGTCGAGCTGGCGCGCCGCGCGCACGTCGTCGAGCCGGCGCACCGGCATCGTGTACGGCGCGCCCTTGACGTAGGCGATGTCCTTCTTCGCCTCGTCCCAGATCGCTGACCATCGCGTCGACGAAGGCGTCGAGCGTCTCGCTTGTCCTCGGTCTCGGTCGGCTCGATCAGCAGGCACTCCGGCACCAGCAGCGGGAAGTAGATCGTCGGCGCGTGGAAGCCGTAGTCGAGCAGGCGCTTGGCGACGTCGGTCGCGGTGAGGTCGATCGCCTGCTTCTGCTGCTTCAGCGTGACGATGAACTCGTGGCGAGGCGCGGCGCGTCGGTAAAGGCGAGATCGAAGCCCTTGCTCGCGCAGGCGCGCGGCCAGGTAGTTGGCGTTGAGCGTGGCGAACTCGGCGACGCGATGCATGCCCTCGCGGCCGAGCAGGCGCGCGTAGACGTAGGCGCGCAGCAGCACGCCGGCATTGCCCATGAACGCCGACAGCCGGCCGATGGTCTGCGGCAGGTCGCGCTCGTCCAGCCAGCGGAAGGCTTCGCCCTTCTTGCCGACCAGCGGGATCGGCATGAACGGCAGCAGGCGCTTGCGACACGCCCACCGCGCCCGCGCCCGGACCGCCGCCGCCGTGCGGCGTCGAGAAGGTCTTGTGCAGGTTCATGTGGATGACGTCGAAGCCCATGTCGCCGGGCCGCACCTTGCCGAGGATCGCGTTGAGGTTGGCGCCGTCGTAATACAGCAGGCCGCCGGCCTCGTGCACGATGCTCGGCGATCTCCTTGATGCGGCGCTCGAACACGCCGAGCGTCGACGGATTGGTCAGCATGATGCCGGCGGTCTTCGGGCCGACCGCGGCCTTCAGCGCCTCGACGTCGACGTCGCCGTCGGCGTTGGTCGGGATCTCGCGCGTCGTGTAGCCGCACATGGTCGCGGTCGCCGGATTGGTGCCGTGCGCGGCATCGGGCACGAGGATCTCGGTGCGTGCCGAATCGTCGCGCGCCTTGTGATAGGCGCGGATCATCGCCACGCCGGCGAACTCGCCCTGCGCGCCGGCCATCGGCGTCAGCGACACGCCGGCCATGCCGGTCACGGCCTTCAGGATTTCCTGCAGCTCGTACATGCAGGCGAGGAAGCCCTGGCGAATGCGACTCCGGCGCCAGCGGATGGCGCGACAGAAACTCCGGCAGCATCGCCAGCGTGTTACAGGCGCGCGGGTTGTATTTCATCGTGCACGAACCGAGCGGATAGAAGTGCGTGTCGATGGAGAAGTTCAGCTGCGACAGGCGCGTGTAGTGGCGCACCGCCTGCAGCTCGGACACCTCCGGCAATGCCGGCGGCTGCGCGCGACGCAAGCGCGGCCGGTACGGCGGCAAAGCTCGCCGTCCACGTTCGGCGCCTGAGCGTAGGCGCCGCGGCCCGCACTGCGCGATTTCGAAAATCAGTTTTTCAGTCATTTTTTCTTCAGGAGCAATGCAATCGTCAGGCCCGCTGCGGCGAGAATGCCTACCATCACCACGCTCTTGGTCGCCAGCTCCTTCAGCATCTCGCGCGGAATGAGGTCGAGTACAAAAAGCATCCCGAGGCCCGCGAGCAACAAAACGGCCAGAATGCCGGCGGCGCGTAACACCGTAGACAAGCTATTCATCGGTTTAGCCCAGCGCTTTTAGCGCTGCCTCGTAATTCGGTTCATTGGCGATTTCGCCGACCAGTTCGGTGTGCATCACCCGGTTGTTCTCGTCGAGCACGACCACGGCGCGCGCGGTGAGGCCCGCCAGCGGCCCGCTTTCGATGGCAACGCCGTAGTCCTGGCGAAAGCGGCGGCACGGCATCAGTCGAAAGGGTGGCAACGTTGTTCAGGCCTTCCGCGCGCGCAGAAGCGCGTCATGCGCGAACGGCAGGTCGGCGGAGATGCACAGCACCACCGTGTTCGCGAGCCCGCCCGCCTTCTCGTTGAACTTGCGCGTCGACGTGGCGCACGTGGGTGTGTCGATCGAAGGAAAGATATTCAGCACTTTCTTCTTGCCGGTGAAATCCTGCAGCGATACGTCCTTGAGATCGCCCGCGGTCAGCTTGAAATCGGGCGCCGTGCTGCCCGACGGCGGGCAGATCGCCTCTGATCTGAACTGGGTTGCCTCTGAGAGTCACTGTGGCTCATGGAACGCTCCTGTGTGTACGTCCTTGTACTTTGTCGCGTCGTCCGTGACGCGGGTTTCGGACAGCTCAAAGGGCTGCGCGCAAGGCCTGCGCGTAGCGTTGGATGTCTTCGTCGGTTTTGGTTTCGGTGGCGCAGACCAGCAGCGCGTGTCCCAGCTCCGGGTAATGCGCGCGACAGATCGAAGCCGCCGAGGATGCCGGCGGCGGCGAGCTCTTCGAGCACGGGCGCCACCGGCCGACCAAGCTTCAGCACGACTTCGTGGAAATGCGCGCCGTCGAAAACATCTCGGACACGCCGGAGATTCCGCGCAGCGCCTCGCGCAGCTTGCGCAGTGTTCGGCATGCTGGCGGTCGCGACGTTGCGCCAGACCCTCGGGCCCGAGCAGCGACATGTAGATCGTCGCCGCCGTCACCAGCAGGCCCTGGTTGGTGCAGATGTTCGAGGTCGCCTTGGCGCGGCGGATGTGCTGCTCGCGCGCCTGCAGCGTCAGCGTGAAGCCGGGCTTGCCGTCGAGGTCCACGGTGCGGCCGACGATGCGGCCCGGCATCTGGCGCACGAATTCCTGCTTGGCGCAGTCAGGAAGCCGAAGTAAGGGCCGCCGGAGGACAGCGGCGCGCCCAGCGGCTGGCCTTCGCCGCAGACGATGTCGGCGCCCTGTCGCGCCCCACTGGCCCGGCGGCTTCAGCAGTGCCAGCGAAGTCGGATTGACCACCGCGACGACCAGCGCGCCCTGCGCGTGCGCCCAGTCGGTCAGCGCGTCGACGTCTTCGAGCACGCCGAAGAAATTCGGCTGCGGGATCACCACGGCGGTGATGTCGAGCGCCTTCGTAAGGTCTTCAGTGCATCGGCGCAGCGGTCTTGCCGCTCTCGCGGCATCGTAGGCGAGCGCGGCCTGGCGCATGCCCTGCGCATGCGTGGTGGCGTTGACCACGTCGGCATAGAACGGATGCACGTGTCTTGGGCACCAGCACGCGGCCGGAGTTGTGCTTCGGGTTGGCGCGCACCGCCATCAGCAGCGCCTCGCCCAGCGCCGAGGCGCCGTCGTACATCGAGGCGTTGCGACACCTCCATGCCGGTGAGCGCCGTCATCATGCGTCTGGAATTCGTAGAGCACCTGCAGCGTGCCCTGGCTCGCCTCGGCCTGGTACGGCGTATAGGCCGAGTAGAACTCGCCGCGCGTGGTGATCTCCCACACCGCCGCCGGAATGTGGTGCTCGTAGGCGCCGGCGCCGATGAAGTTCAGCAAGCGCGCCATCCTGCGCGGCGCGCGCGCGCATCAGCCGCGCGATCTCCATTTCCGGCAGGCCCTCCGGGACTTCGTTGAGCTTGCCGCAGCGCAGGTTCTGCGGAATTTCGTCGAACAACGCTTCGATGCACGGCGCGCCGATGCGCGGCGAGCATGTCCTTGACATCGGTTTCGGTGTGCGGAATGAACGGCATGGCGGGTCTTCTGATTTCAATGTGGCGAGAATCTTCTGGTAGCCCGCGGCGTCGAGCAGGGCATCGACGTCGGCGGCATTGGCGGGCTTGAGCTTCCACATCCAGCCGTCGCCGTAGGGATCCTGGTTCAGAATCTCCGGCGTGTTGGCCAGCGCCGGATTGGCCTCGAGCACTTCGCCGGCGATCGGCGCGTAGACGTCGGAGGCGGCCTTGACCGATTCGACCACCGCGCAGGCCTCGTTGGCGGCGAGCTTGCGGCCGGCTTTCGGCACTTCGACGAACACCAGATCGCCGAGCGCGCCCTGCGCATGATCGGTGATGCCGATCACGCACGCGTGCCGTCGGCTTGTTTCTTCACCCATTCGTGGGACTTGACGTACCTCAGATCTGCGGGATCTTGCTCATGGAAGATTCTCCTCGATGACCGTTCAGACCAGGACTTTGCCGTTGCGCACGAACGGCGGCTTGACGACGCGCGCAGGGCAGCCATTGGCCGCGGATCTCGACTTCGCAGCGCGCCGTCGGCTCTGGCATTCGACGCGCGCCAGCGCGATCGACTGCTTCATCGTCGGCGCAAAGCCGCCGCTGGTGGTCTCGCCGACGGCGCCGTTGGCGAAGCGCACTTTCATGTGCGCACGCATGCACGCCGCGGCCTTCGAGCACCAGGCCGACGAACTTGCGCGGGCGGCTGCACGCGCGCTGTTGTTCGAGCGCGGCGCGGCCGATGAAATCGCGGTCGGCCGGCTCGCAGGCCACGGTCCAGGCCAGCCCGCACTCGAGCGGGTGCGCGGTGTCGTCCATGTCCTGGCCGTAGAGATTCATGCCGGCTTCAAGACGCAGCGTGTCGCGCGCGCCGAGGCCGCAGGGCTTGACGCCATCGGCGAGCAAGCTGCTGCCAGAGCGAGACGAGTTCGGCGTGCGGCAGGATCAGCTCGAAGCCGTCCTCGCCGGTGTAGCCGGTGGCGGCCGACGAACCACGGCTCGGCCGGATCCATGCAGATCGCCTCGAAGGTTTTGAGCGTGCGATGCGCCGGCGCGCAAGCGCTTCGGGCAGAAGCTTCAGTACCTTGTCGCGCGTCTGCGGTCCCTGCACCGCGAGAATGCCGAGGTCAGTGCGGTGCGTGCACCTGACGCCGAATGCAGGCGCGTGCCGCTGCATCCAGGCCAGATCCTTGTCGGTGGTGCCGGCGTTGACCACCAGCCGGAACCAATCCTCGCGCAGGAAATAGATGATGAGATCGTCGATCACCCCGCCTGCTCGCTGCAGCATGCAGGTGTAGAGCGCCTTGCCAGGCAGCCTTTAGTTTGGCGACGTCGTTGGCGAGCGAGCTTGCGCAGGAACTCGCGCGTGCGTGCGCCATGCAGATCCACTGCGGCCATGTGGGCGACATCGAACATGCCCGCGCCGGCGCGCACCGCATGGTGCTCGTCGAGTTGTGACTGGTACTGGATCGGCATGTCCCAGCCGGCGAAATCGACCAGCCTGGCGCCCAGTTTCAGGTGCTCGGGGTGAAGCGCAGTTTTTTTAAGCATGCGATTTTCGATAGTCGGGTGACGAAAATCGCCCCTCTGTCCTTTGTGCCTGAGCGTTGAGCGCCTTCGGTGACCTGCTTGCGCAGATTCTCTTCAGAGTTTTACAACGCAGCGCTCCTTTTGTCTGAGCGATTCCGGGCGGATTTGCGCCTTCGACGCCCTCAGTGAAGAGGGTCTCTCGCGCTGCGTTAAGACGTCACTATACCAAGCGGAACGGCTCGCGTGCCTAACGCGGCAGGTCGGTGGACAACAACACGACTTCCGGCTCGTGGATGTGGTGTCCTTGAATGTAGTTGATGCCCATCTGCCACAGCCTTGCCATGACGTTGGCGTCTTCGACGTGCGAACAGATGGTCTTGAGTCCGCGCTGGCGCGCGATTTCCATCAATTCGTTCATGCGTTTCTGCCGGGCCGGCTCATTGAAACTTTGCGTGAACGCCGGATCGAATCGGACGTAGCGCACCGGGATGTTCTCGACCAGCGCCGACGACTGGGTGCTGCTGCCCCAGTGGTTGATGCGCATGTTCACATGCAGCGGCGCCAGCAGCTTGGCCAGAACCTGCGCCTTGCTCATCTGCGCGCTCAGAATTTTTTCGTGGACCGATACCACCAGCTCGTCGGGCTTCAGGGCGCGCGTCTTGAGCTGCTCGCGCAGCCAGGCGACGAAGCCTTCGGCGTCCTTGACCGAGGCTTCGGACAGATGCACGAACAGTTCAGAGGTTTCGGCGGCGCCGTCGCGCTTGGCCAGCACCTTGAGTGCGCGCGCCACCACCCAGCGGTCGAGCGCCTCCACCAGGCCGAATTTTTCGGCGGTCGGAATGATGTCGCCGCCTGAAAGTTCCTTGCCGCTGTCGTCGTTCATGCGCACCAGCACATCGAAGTGCTGGCGGTTGTCGCCTTCGAGGCTGGCGATGTTCTGGTACGACAGCTTCAACCGGTTTTCCTCGATGGCGCGCTTGATTTGCCCCGCCAGGGCGCGGTCGCTTCCTCCCGCGGATTCTTTCGAGGACGCCGCAGCCTGCGGCGGCGTCACCACCGCGATGCGATTGCCGCCCTGTGCGGAGATCTGGCGCAATTCGTGAATGGTGGCATTGACCATGTCGCTCGGTGCAGTGCCCTTGGTGAAGGGATGTGCGGCCACGCAAACCTTCATATGAGCTTCGCGGCGCTTACTCTGATATTTCTGCGCCGCCACTTCGCGGCGCATGGTTTCGGCCATCGAGCCCAAGCCCGCCGCGGGCACCTTGAGCGCCAGCCAGGCGAATTCCGCCGTCGAAAAGCGGAACACGCTGTCTTCCTTGGGCACGCGCGAGCGCATCAGCTGCATGAATTGCACCACGATTTCTTCCGCATCGCGAAACCCGATCTCGTTCTCCAGAACATTGAAATCATCAATCCGCAGCAGAAGCAGCGCCGCTGGCATCTCGCCCGGCTTGTATTCGGTCATGGCATTGAACAGTTCCAGCCGTCCGCTGGCCTGCAGGCTGCTGACGGGCGCGGCTTCTTGCACCGCAGCGGGCGCGTCTGGGCGCACGTGGATATCCAACGCGCGCTCGCCATTGACCTGACTCTGCGACAGCCGCGCTTTCAGGTTTACGGTCGTGCCGTCCTTGGCCTGCAATTGGAATTCGCTGTCAGTGCGGTCGGCCAGCTTGCCTTGGGCAAATTGTTTGAGCAGCGCCTTGGCCTGCGGCTGGAAATCCTCGGCGGTCAGGTCCATCAGGGGCAACCCCTCGAGTGCAGAAGGATTCTCATGCCCGAGCAAGTCGGCAAACGCCTTGTTGAGGCTGACGACGATGCCTTCTTGTACCTGGGCCACGGCGTCGGTGCTGGATTCGAGTATGCGCTGGGTGCGCGCCTCGAACTCGGCGATGCGCACGCGGGCCTGGCGCAAGTCACGCAGGCAGTCCAGGTTTTTCAGTTCGCGAACGCAGGCCAGTTCAAGATGATGCAGGTGGCGCAGGTCACCATAGGAAACGAAGTCGGCGGCGCCCGCCGACATCGCGGTTACGGTTTCCGCGGGCGAGGGCCGGTGCGCCGTCATCAGCACCACCGGCACGTCGGGTGACAGTTCGTTTCGCAGCGTAACGACGTCCTGGGGTGTGACGCCGGTGACGCCGTCGCCCGACAGGATCAGGTCGGGCGGGTTGCGCTTGAGCTGTCCACGCAGACTGTCGAGATCATCCAGCCATTGCATGCGTACCGGATGGCCGGCATTGCGCATGTGGTTCTCGATGCGCTTGGCCGACTCCTCGTTGTCGCTGATGACCACGATGCGCTTGTTTGCCGGCGCTGGCGCTTTCGCATTCATCCGGCAAGAACCTGCTTGGCCGGAGCCCCGGCGATTTCCCGGGCAAGTTTGGGAACCAGGTAGCCGGGAAGCCGCGCGGCCAGCTCCCGCATCAGGCCGCGCGCTCGCGATTCGTCCACCGCGAAGTGCGCGGTCCCTTGCACGCGGTCGAGCAGGTGCAGGTAGTACGGCAGAACGCCTGCCGCGAACAGCGATTCGCTCAAATCCACGAGTATCCCTGAACGATCATTGATGCCTCGCAGCAGTACCGATTGGTTGAGCAACATCGTACCGGTTTCGCGAAGATTTTTGAGCGCCCGCACCACGCTTGCATCCAGCTCCTGCGCATGGTTGGCGTGGATCACCATGACCTTCTGCAGCCGTCCCCGCGCCAAGCCATGCGCAGCAGCGCGCTCGTCAACGCGTTCGGGCAGCACGACCGGCTGGCGGGTGTGCAAGCGCAGCCGGCTTACATGCGGCAGGAACTCCAGCGCCTGCGGCAAACCCGGCGAGCTTGTCGTCGGTCAGCGACAGCGGGTCGCCGCCGGACAGGATCACCTCGGTGATCGAGGTATCGGCGGCGATGGTTTCCAGCGCGTCGCTGCCAATGATCGCGGGCCGCCAGATGCGTCGGCGTACGGAAAGTGCCGGCGGAAGCAGTAGCGGCAATGGACCGCGCAGGCGCCGGTGGCGATCAGCAGCGCGCGGCCGTGGTACTTGTGAATGACGCCGCCGCCGCTGAGGGACTGCAGATCGCCGACCGCATCCGCACTGAACCCGGCCGTGGGGATCGCCTCGGCCGGATGCGGCCAGACCTGGAGGAACAGCGGATCGCAGCGGGTCGGCCTTTTTCATGCGCGCGGCAAAGCCGCGGGGCACGCGCAGCGGAAAGTCTGGCTGGCGAGCCCAGGGTTGCGGCGGCAAGTTCGCAGGAAGTCCAGCAGCTCCGCCGGGCGTGAAAGCGCATGCGCGCAGGGCGTGCTGCCACAAGGCCGGGCCTGCGCTGTTTAACCGGGTATTTGCTTGTATCATGCGCCCGCATTTTACGTCCCTGTAACTAACCGCGACATCCATGTCGCGCCTTTCGAAAAAGAAGGAAATCTCCATGGGTACTGTCAGCACCAACGAAATGAAATCCGGGCACCAAGGTCCTCGTCGACGGCGAGCCCTACTCGATCATCGACAACGAATACCGCAAGCCCGGCAAGGGCCAGGCGACCAACACGATCAAGATCCGCAACCTCAAGAACGGACGCGTGATCGAGCGCACGCTCAAGTCCGGCGACACGCTGGGAAGTGGCCGACATCGAGGAAGTGGAGATGCAGTATCTCTACAACGACGGCGAGTTCTGGCACTTCATGAACCCGGCGACCTACGAGCAGATCCAGACCGGCAAGGTGCAGGTGGGTGACGCGGCCCAATGGCTCAAGGGCAGGACACCGTGCGCATCCTGTTCTGGAACGGCGCTGCCGCTGTCGGTGACGCCGCCGAACACGGTGAACCTGAAGATCGTCGAGACCGATCCGGGCCTGCGCGGCGACACCGTGACCGGTGGCTCCAAGCCGGCCAAGCTGGAGACCGGCGCCATGGTCAGCGTGCCGCTGTTCATCAGCGAGGGCGAGTTGATCAAGGTCGACACCCGGACCGGCGAATACCTGTCGCGCGTCAAAGAATAACGAGCAGCGCATGACGCCAGAGTCCTGGCGCCCGATCGCGACACTTGAAACGCTGAAGGCCCGCGCCGACCTGCTGGCAAAGGTCCGCGGCTTTTTTGCCGAACGTGCGGCGTGTTGGAAGTCGACACGCCGATACTCTCGCGGCACGCCACCGTCGACAGGCATATCGAAAGCATCTCGGCTGCCGGTGCCGGTCTTTGCCTGCATACCTCGCCCGAATTCGCCATGAAGCGGCTGCTGGCGTCCGGCAGCGGGCCGATCTATCAGATGTGCCACGTGTTCCGCGCCGAGGAATCCGGCCGCTGGCACAACCCCGAGTTCCTGATGCTGGAGTGGTATCGCCCGGGCTGGGATCATCACCAGTTGATGGACGAGCTGGAAAATCTTCTGGCCGCCGTGGGCGGTCCGCCGGCGTGCGTTCGCCTGAGTTACCGCGAAGCTTTTCTGCATGAAGTGGGTTTTGATCCTTTTACGGCTTCCCTGGCGCGCCTGCGCGAAGGACTCCAGGCGCCAGACCGTCTGCGCCACGACGAAGCAACGGATCGTGATTTCTGGCTCGATTTATGGATGTCGCACGCGGTGGGACCGAAACTGGGATTGAAAGCGCCCTGTTTGCTTTTTGACTTTCCGGCGTCACAGGCGGCGTTGGCGCGCGTGAGGCCCGAAGACCCTCCGCTGGCCGAGCGCTTCGAGCTGTTCTGGAAAGGCATCGAATTGGCCAACGGATTCCACGAACTGACGGATGCCGCCGAACAGGAGCAGCGATTCAAGAACGACCTGGAATACCGGCGCCGGCACGATCACAAAACGCCGCCGTACGATGCCCACCTCATTGCCGCGCTGCAATCCGGATTGCCGCCTTGTGCCGGCGTCGCGCTCGGTATCGACCGCTTGCTGATGCTGCTGCTGGGGTTGCCGGCGCTGGGGCAGGCGATGGCTTTCGATTCAAGCCGGGCGTAGCAAATCCCACGCGAAGCGCAGAATCAGAGCGCAAACCACCAGCACGAAGATGACGCGGACAAAGCCGCTGCCTTTGCGGATCGCCATGCGCGATCCCGCCAATGAGCCGAGCACGTTGAAAGCCGCCATCGGCAGGGCTGTCTGGTACAGCACGTGTCCATGACTGGCGAAAAACACCAGCGCCGCGAGATTGGTGATCAGGTTCACCAGTTTGGCCGAGGCCGAAGCCGCAAGAAAACTGAAGCCGAACAGTCCGACGAAAGCAATGATCAGGAAACTGCCGGTTCCGGGGCCAAAAAAACCATCGTAGAACCCGATCAGACTGCCCGTTGCCAGACCTGCGAAGACCTGCACAGAGCCTGAGAGCTTGGGGGCGTGCAATGCGCCCAGATCTTTTTTCCACAAGGTATAGGTCAGCACGGCGAGGAGCATGAACAGCACCAGCGGCTTGAACAGGCTCGGATCAAGGCCGGCAACAGTGGAGGCACCGACGTAGCCGAACACAAGGGCGGCTGCGCACGTTGGCAGCGTGGCCTTCCATTCGAGGCTGACGTGGCGCGAATACTGGATCGCCGCCGCAAGCGTGCCCCAGATGCTGGCGAACTTGTTGGTGCCTAGCAGCGTTGCCGGGGGCACCCCGGGCATCAATACGAACAGCGCGGGAACCTGAATCAGCCCGCCGCCGCCGGCGGCGGCGTCGATAAATCCGGCCAGAAAGGCAAAGCCGCACAGTGCGGCAAGCTCAAGGGTCACTTACAAAAATGCACTCAGGGCGGAGGGGAGTTTGTAGCGTTTGCCGGCAAACAGGCGCGAGAGCAGGCGGCCGACCCATTCGCGGGAGGAAGAGATATCGTGCAGGACGATGTAGCGTACGCCTGCCTCTTCCACGATTTCGTAGCGGTCAAGCTTGAGCAGGACGGGTTCCGGCTCGCCGGGCAATTTCAGCTTCAACTGCAATTCACTTGTCTTTGTGTTGAGCGAGCAGTCCAGAACCTCGCCGAGGTCGCTGAACTTGTCGTTGAGATAGCGTTTCATCGAAACCGCCAACGCGCCGTCCTTAACGCCCCGCATGATTCCCAGAACCATCAGAGGATTTCCGACGCGTGCGCCGCCAGGCGCGAGCGCTCGCCGCGCGCCAGCGTGACGTGCCCGCCGTGCTGCCAGCCGCGGAAGCGGTCGACGACGTAGGTCAGGCCCGAGGTGGTTTCGCGACAGGTAAGGCGTGTCGATCTGCGCAAGATTGCCGAGGCAGACCATCTTGGTGCCGGGGCCGCAGCGCGTGATCAGCGTGCGCATCTGCTTGCGTGGTGAGGTTCTGCGCCTCGTCGATGATGATGTAGCGGTTCAGGAAGGTGCGGCCGCGCATGAAGTTGAGCGAGCGGATCTTGATGCGCTTGGACAGCAGGTCGTTGGTCGCGGCGCGCTCCCAGTCGCCGGCCTCCGATGGTCTGGGTCAGCACCTCGAGGTTGTCCATCAGCGCGCCCATCCACGGCGTCATTTTTTCTTCCTCGGTGCCGGGCAGGAAGCCGATGTCCTCGCCCAGCGGCACGGTGACGCGGGTCATGATGATCTCGCGGTAACGCGGCTCGTCGAGCGTCTGCGCAAGGCCGGCGGCCAGCGTGAGCAGGGTCTTGCCGGTGCCGGCGGTGCCGAGCAGCGTGACGAAGTCGATGTCCGGGTCCATCAACAGGTTGAGCGCGAAATTCTGCTCGCGGTTCTTGGCGTGGATGCCCCAGACCGCCGGTCTTGCCGGCGCGGTAATCGCGGGTGACGCGCAGCGTCGGCGGTTTCATTGCCCTTGAGCGTCGACCGCGCAGTTCCAGCCCGCGTTCGCCGCTCGTCGGGCAAGTACAGGAACTGGTTCGGCATACCAGTCCTTCACCAGCGGGCCGCTGACCCGGTAGCAGGCGCTGGCCGCTTCGTCCTGCCAGGACTCCATCTTGTCGCCGTGCGTCTGCCAGAAATCGTCGGGCAGGTGTGCGTAGCCGGTGGGCAGCAGCTCGAGATCGTCGAGCACCTGGTCGTTGTGCGTAGTCCTCGGTGTGGACGCCGACGATCGCGGCCTTGATGCGCAGGTTGATGTCCTTGGACACCAGCGTGACGCGCCGGCCCGGGTGTTCGCTTTGCAGGCCGAGCGCGGTGACCAGGATGCTGTTGTCCGGCTTGTTGCCCGGCATCAGCGGCGGCAACGTGGCGTCGGGCGGCCGGGTCTGGAAGAACAGACGCCCGGTGGCGGGCTCTGTCTTCGTTGCCGGTGTTGCTGCAGCGCGGGCAGCGGCAGGCCCTTTTCGATCTGGGCGTGGTCCTTGTCGCGCATCAGCTCGTCGAGGAAACGGCTGACCTGGCGCGCGTTGCGCGAGACTTCGCGAGGTGCCCTTCTTGGCGGCGTCGAGCTCCTCGAGCACCACCATCGGGATGAACAGGTCGTGTTCCTCGAAAGCGGAACAGGCTGGACGGATCGTGCATCAGCACGTTGGTGTCGAGGACGAAGACTTTCTTTTTCATGGGGACACAGGGTGGCCGGGGCGTAAGGCCCTCGAAAGAAGAGTGGTATTCAGGGGCGCCGCCGCGTTCAGAGTTTTTTTGCCGCTTCGAGCACCTCGATCGCGTGGCCCTTCACCTTGACGTCGCGCCATTCGCGCTGCAGCACGCCCTGCGTATCGAACAGGAAGGTGCTGCGGTCGACGCCCAGGTATTTCTTGCCGTACAGTGCTTTTTTCGCTGATCACGTCGAATGCCTTGCAGGCCTTTTCTTCGGTGTCGGCGAGCAGCGGAAAGTGAAGCCGAACTTGGCGGCGAAGTTCTCGTGAGAGCGCACGCTGTCCGGAGATGCCGACGATGGCGGTACCGGCCTGTCGAGAAATCCGCATGCAGGTCGCGGAAGTCGCTGGCCTTCCTGCGTGCAGCCCGGCGTGTTGTCCTTGGGGTAGAAGTACACCACCAGCTTCTTGCCCTTGATAATCATGCAGCGCAGATGTCCTTGCCGCCGGTGGCGGGCAGGGTGAGGTCGGGAATCTTGTCGCCGAGTCTTCATGGGGGGTCGATTCCTCTAGGTTTTGATCGGGTCGAGCATGCCGTCCGCGTTGAGATCGTCGCACAGGTCCATGAACGACTCGCGCAACGCCTGCGGATGCTGGTTGACCGGCACATGCAGCGACCATCTGCACGCTGCACATGCTCGGCGCCGGTGTAGGTCGACGCGTATTTCTGCGTCGAGATCTCCGACGACCTCGACGTCCTGGTCCTGGAAGAACTCCAGCAGGTTCACCAGCAGGTCCTGCTGCTGCGGCGCGATCACCTCGGCCGCATAGGGGCGAAAATCTGGGTTTTGCTCCCGCGGGCCGCAGCGGCTGAACTGCACCTGCAGGTCGAGCTTCGTCGGCGATGCCGGGCAGCGCGGTCTCGAGCTTGGCCAGCGCGCTCCAGTTGCCGGACACCACGAGGCTGGCGGCCAGACGGTCGCCGATCGGCGCGATGCGGCAATCCTCGACTTCGCAGCCACGCTCGCGGATGCCTTGAACAGTTCCAGCGCCAATTGCGGACGTGGTTTGGCAAGGACGGAAATGGAAAGGTGATTTTCGTTCGTCGTGGCCATTTCGATTGATAAAAAACGTGCGCGTGCAGTTTACCAGTGCCGCCTTATAATCCGCGCCCCATGATTACTGGCAGCATCGTCGCCCTCGTCACGCCGATGCAGCCCGACGGCGCCGTCGACTACGGGCAACCTGCGTGCGCTGGTGGAGTGGCACGTCGAGCGAAGGCACCGACGCCATCGTCGCGGTCGGCACCACCGGCGAATCGGCCACGCTCGATGTCGACGAGCACATCGAGGTGATCCGCCGCGTGGCCTTCGCCGCCGGGCGCATCCCGGTGATCGGCGGCACCGGCGCCAATTCCACCAGCGAGGCGATCGAATTGACCGCCGCGGCGAAGCAAGCTGGCGCGCAGTCGGTGTTGCTGGTCACGCCCTACTACAACAAGCCGCCGCAGGAAGGCCTGTATCAGCACTTCAAGACAATCGCCGAGGCGGTCGAGATCCCGATTATCCTGTACAACGTGCCCGGGCGCACCGGCTGCGACCTGCTGCCCGAGACGGTTGCAGCGTCTGGCGCAGGTACCGGGCATCATCGGCCTGAAGGAGGCCAAGGGCGAGCTTTCACGTATCCGCGAGCTATTGGCGCTGGGACTGCCGAAGACTTTCGCGCTCTATTCCGGCGACGACGCCACCGCGCGCGAGTCGATCCTGCTCGGCTGCCACGGGCGACATCTCGGTCACCGCCAACGTCGCGCCGCGCCAGATGCACGAGATGTGCGCCGCGCGGCACTGCAAAAGGACGCAAAGCGAGCGGCGCGAACTCGATGCACCATTGGCGGGTCTGCACCAGCATCTGTTTGTCGAACCCAACCCTATTCCGGTCAAGTGGGCGCTGCAGCAAATGGGCCGCATCCCGCCGGGCATCCGTCTGCCGCTGGTGCCGCTGGCGCCTCGCCATTACGACACCGTCCGTTCGGCACTGAATACAGCAGGAGTTTTAAAATGAGTCGCATTTCATTTACGGCGCTGATCGTGCTGGTTGCGCTGGGCCTCGGCGCTTGCAGCTCCACCAGCCATTGCCGCCGGCCGCAGGATTACCAGAGCGCACCGGACCGCGCGCCGCTCACCGGCGTCGAAGGCATGCAGCTGCCCGAATCGGCTTCGGCTTTGCGCATTCCGCCGCCGATCGACAATTCGGTACCTTTCGGCGAAAAAGCCCGCGACGGTGATGTGTGGAACTGCCTCGATATGCCACCGCGGCTCGTCCTGCCCGAGGACATGCCCAAGCCCTGATCGGATAAAATATTTCTTAGTACGGAGGGGTGTCCGAGCGGTTGAAGGAGCACGCCTGGAAAGCGTGTATACGTTCAAAAGGCGTATCGAGGGTTCGAATCCCTCTCCCTCCGCCAATCAATGAAAAAGGCCGACTCAATGTCGGCCTTTTTTGTTGATATGCAAGGTGCAGGGAGTGGGATTCGAACGGGCAGGTCAGGAAGGCCTGCCCCGGGTTGTGGGCGAGGTATGGATAACCGAGCGACACAACCGAATCCCTCTCCCTCCGCCAATCAATGAAAAAGGCCGACTCAATGTCGGCCTTTTTTGTTGAGTCAGCGCGCCACCCGCTTGGATCATCTGAGGACTGCTTTGAGGCGCACCGCGAAATGCAGTGGTACTAAAATCGTACCACTGCATTTCGGAACCGGTTCGGAAATGGTCAAAAATCGGTGCAAGCGGGTAGGGTTCCGATGCGCGCTATGCGCGCCCTGGATCGGTCCTCAAATCGGCGCCAACAAACGGCGCCGATTTGAGGCCGACGGGCGACGAAAATTCAGGGTGCTTGGAACTTCGGTGCGTCCCAGTTCACTGCGCCGCGGCCTTTCATGAATCGCACGGTGCCGCGACCCAGCTCGGGCTGTTCGCGGCGTTGATACACCCATATATTTCCGCCGGCGTTCAGCACCGTGGTTTCAGGGATGCCGAGCAGGCCCTTGACGACGCTTTCGTCGCTGCCGCGCAGGATCTTCTGCCAGTTTTCCGCGATCAGCCACGGTTCTACGTAGACGGGCGGCGTGAATGCCGCTTCCACTTCCTGGGCCGCGCTATCGGCCGAGGCTTGAGCCGCCGCTGCTGCTGCCTGCGCTTCCGCTGCCGATTTGGCCGCTGCGGCGTTTTGCACTTCGAGCGCATTGAGCCGCTGCTTGAGCAGTTCCAGCTCCGTTTTCAGGGCTTCGGCCTCTGCGGCCGGACTGGCGGTGGCCGGCTGCCCTGTCGTGGCAGTCTGTGCAGATGCACCCAGGGTGATCGTGGCGATCATCAGTCCCAGCAAACTTGAAATTCTCACGGCGGCTCTCCAAGGATGGTGGGTCGTGAAGGATTCGAACCTTCGACCTATTGATTAAGAGTCAACTGCTCTACCAACTGAGCTAACGACCCATCCCTAAAAACAAAAAAAAGAAAACTGGGGTGACCGACGGGACTCGAACCCGCGACAACCGGAATCACAATCCGGGACTCTAACCAGCTGAGCTACGGTCACCAACTGCAAAAATTGTAGCAAGCCGGTCGGTCATGGCGTTCCCACGGGGATTCGAACCCCGGTTCTCACCGTGAAAGGGTGGTGTCCTAGGCCGGGCTAGACGATGGGAACACGACAAACCGGAAAAAATTCCCGAAATCTTTGGTGGAGCTAGTCGGGATCGAACCGACGACCTCTTGCATGCCATGCAAGCGCTCTCCCAGCTGAGCTATAGCCCCGTAAGACTTTGGGGCGC
Organism: uncultured Gammaproteobacteria bacterium; assembly: GCA_963807375.1. Classification (GTDB taxonomy): domain Bacteria; phylum Pseudomonadota; class Gammaproteobacteria; order Nevskiales; family Nevskiaceae; genus JACPFV01. Next base: position 116,037 of record CAWEBP010000002.1, on the reverse strand, counting down.
GCATTCTAGTGGGGCGGGGCAGTTGGCACAACCGCATCGCAGGCATCAGCGTTCTACTTCCGCGTCGGGAATGCGGTTGAAGGCGATGCGCATCGGCGCCTCGCCGAGGGCCTTGTGGGCGGCACCGAAGAAAAGCGTGTTTTTGCCAAAGTGCTTGTTCAGCCGGTCCACGGCTGCGATCACGCGCGGGGGCATGTCTCCGCGCTCCGCACCAAACAACGGCAAGGTGGTTTCGCCCTCTGCATTGAGGTCGATCAGGGTGACGCCGACGGCCAGCGGATGCCGGCCTGCGGGATACTGGCTCCAGAGTGTGTCGAGTACCTTTGTCAGGGCACCGGTGTCCTGGGTGGAATTGAAATGAGCGTCACGACCCCAGCTTTCGGAGTGGGTATGGCGCACCGACAGATGCAGCCCGGCGGCCATCAGGCTGTTCTTGCGCAACCGCATCGCGGCTTTTTGCAGCATGCGGTGGGCGACAGCGCGCGCATCGGCGTTGTTGCGCAGCTGGGGTGGCAACACATGCGAATGGCCGAGGGTGACGTTTTCGCGATGCTCCTGGTGAACCTCCACGCCGCGCAGCTGCGCGTGGAGAATTTCACCTCCGACACTGCCCCACGCCTTTCGCAGCTCGCGCGCACTCTTGCGGCACAGCGCCTCGACCGTCTGGATTCCGGCCCGGTGCAGACGTTGTTCCATGCGCGGGCCGATACCACATAGATCACGCAATTCCAGCCGGTGCAGGACATCCGGCAGATCTTTGCTCTCGATCACGGTCAAGCCATCAGGTTTTTGCATATCCGCCGCGGTTTTGGCCAGGAACGTGTTCGGCGCAATGCCGATCGAGCACTTCATGCTGTCCGCTACGCGCTCGCGGATGCTCTGCTTGATCTGCAATGCGACCTTGCGCGCGGCGTCCACCGAGCGCCAACGCGTGGGCAATTCCACCGCCATTTCGTCAATCGAGTTCACTTTGGCCACGGGCGCGCAGGCATCCACGGCGGCGATCAGCTTGTGGTGGTACTCGATGTAAAGTTCGTGCTGGCCGTGGATGAAAATGATGTCCGGACACAGCCGGCGCGCCTCGCTCACCCGGGTGCCGGTCTTGACGCCATGGGCCTTGGCTTCGTAGCTGGCGGCGATGCAGCAGGTGGTGTCGGCCATCACCGGCACCACCGCCACCGGCTTGCCGCGCAGCGCCGGGTTGACCTGCTGTTCGACCGAAGCGAAGTACGAGTTGAAGTCAACGTAGAGGACACGCAGCGTCATGCGAACCTCGTCACGTTACAACCGGCCGTCGACCTGGTCGGCCGGCAGCATGTATTTGACGTCGTAAACCACGCCGGCCTTGCGTGCCAGCGCGCGGATCTTGCGCGCGCCCATGTCGCGGAACTTGCGGTGTGCCACGGCCAGCACCACCGCGTCGTAACTGCCAGTGCGCGGCTTGCTGATGACCGGCAGGCGATATTCGCGCTGCATATCGGCCGCATCCACATAAGGGTCATGGATGTCCACGTGAGCGCCGTAACTGTGCAGCGCCCGGACGATGTCCACCACTCGCGAATTGCGCACGTCCGGGCAGTTTTCCTTGAATGCGAATCCAAGCACCAGAACACGGGCGCGGCTGACGCCGATGCGACGCCGCGTCATGAGCTTGACCACCTGCGAGGCGATATGAAACCCCATACTGTCGTTGATGCGCCGGCCGGCGAGGATCACCTCGGGGTGGTAACCGACCTCCTGCGCCTTGTGGGTGAGGTAATACGGATCAACACCAATGCAATGGCCGCCAACGAGGCCCGGCCGGAAAGACAAAAAGTTCCACTTGGTGCCGGCAGCCCTGAGGACTTCTTCGGTATCAATATGCAGGCGTCCGAACAGCAGGGCCAGTTCGTTGATCAATGCAATGTTGACGTCGCGTTGCGTGTTTTCGATCACTTTGGCGGCTTCGGCAACGCGAATGCTGCTGGTCATGAACGTGCCAGCCGCGATGATGCGCCGATACAGCGCGTCGACGAAAGCCGCCGCCGCCGGCGTCGAGCCCGACGTGACTTTGCAGATCGTCTCGAGCCGGTGGGCCTTGTCACCGGGGTTGATGCGTTCGGGGCTGTATCCTAGGAAAAAGTCACGGTTCAATTTCAGGCCGGAAACCTGCTCAAGCAGCGGCGCGCAGACTTCCTCGCTGGCGCCCGGGTAGACGGTGGATTCGTACACCACGACATCACCCTTTTTCAACGCATTGCCCACGGTCTTGGTGGCGGCGATCAGCGGTTGCAGGTCGGGGCGCTTGAAACGATCGACCGGCGTCGGCACGGTAACAATGTAGACGTTGCAGCGCTTCAGGCCGTCTGTCGCGCAGGTGAATTCGAGCTTTGGCACGGCTTTGAGTTCCCGCGCCGACATTTCGCGGGTCTTGTCCGAGCCGCGGCGCAGGGCGGCGATCCGCGCCGGGTCAATGTCAAAGCCAACCACCGGAAATTTGCGCGCGAAGGCCACGGCCAAGGGCAGGCCAACGTACCCGAGGCCGATCACCGCGATCCGCGCGCCCCTCAGTTTTCCTTTCACTCAGTACCCCATCTGCCTGGCGGCAAGGTCGTACATGATTTCGAGCGAGCCGCCGCCAATGGTCAGCACCTTGGTTTCGCGGTAGATCCGCTCCACCTTCGAGCCTTGCAGGTAGCCGGCGCCGCCGAGCACCTGCATCGCTTCCGTTGCGATGCGTTCCAGCGTTGTCGTCGCCATGTTTTTCAACAGCGACAGCTCCGCCACCGGCATCGCGCCCTTGGCGACGCGCCACGCCAGCATGTCCAGGTGCGCTTTGACGGCGTCGGTGCGCATCTTCATCTCCGCCAGCTTGTGCTTGATCACCTGGTTGCGGATCAGCGGCTTGCCGAAGGTCTGTCGCTCACGTGCATAGGCGAGCGCCTCTTCGTAACAGACTTGTGCGAACGCCCAGGCCTGCGCCGCCAGCATGATGCGCTCGTTGTTGAAGTTGAGCATGATCGCCATGAAGTCCGGCGTTCTCGGGGCCGATGCGGTTGGCGACCGGCACGCGCACGTTGTCGAAATACAGTGTGGCCGTGTCGGAGCACCACCAGCCCATCTTTTTCAGCGGCGATGCGCGTAAAGCCGGGCATCCCCGCCTCTATCACCAGCAGCGAGACGCCGCCCATGCCGTCGCCACCCGTGCGCACAGCGGCGGTGACGAAATCCGCGCGCATGCCGGAGGTGATGAAGGTCTTGGAGCCGTTGACGACGTAGTGTTCGCCGTCGCGCTCGGCCCGGGTCTTGAGGTTGGCGACATCCGAACCCGCCGATGGCTCGGTGATCGCCAGCGCGGCGATCTTTTCGCCCGCCAAGCACCGGCGCAGCGAATCTCTGCTTCTGCTCGTGGCGTACCGGCCTTGGCGATGGGCGGCGTGGCGATGCCGTGAGACATCAGGCTGGCGATGAGCCCGCCCGTGCCGGCGCTTGGCCAGCTCCTCGGTCATGACGATCAGATAAAACGGATCCACCTCGATGCCGCCACAGGCTTCGGGGAAGCCGATGCCGAGCAGCCCCGCCTCGGCGGCGCTGCCGGTGCAGCGCGCGCGGCAATTCCTCCGCCATCTCCCAGGTTTCGACGTGAGGCGTGCATTCCTTCTCCACGAAGCGCCGCACCTGCTGGCGGAAAGCTTCGTGATCCTCGGTGTAGAAGGGGTGTTTGGCGGTCATGTGGATTAGCGATGTAGACCCATAAAGAATACAAGACACGAGGAGCGCACGATGGCCGTCATCACCGAAGCACAACATCCGCTGGCCCGCATCCAGTCACTGGGAATCGGCGGGCGCACACCGCATCTATCTGACCCAGCCCATGGGCGGCGGTGCCGTGCGCGACTACACCTGGACGCAGGCGGTAGGCGAGGCGCGCTGCATCGCGGCTTACCTGAAGGCGCAGAACTATCCCGCCGGGCAGCAACATCGCGATCATGTCCAAGAACTGCGCGCACTGGATCATGTCCGACTTCGCGATCTGGATGGCCGGCCACGTCAGCGTGCCGCTGTATCCGACGCTGAACGCCGACAACCGTGCGCCAGATCCTCGAACACTCCGGCTCAAGGGCCCTGTTCGTCGGCAAGCTCGACGACTGGCCGGCGATGAAGTCCGGCGTGCCGGCCGGCATGCATTGCATCTCCTATCCCGACTCGCCGCCGAATGATTTTCCGACCTGGGATGATCATGTCGCCAAGAACGCACCGCTGAAGGACATCCCCCGGCGCGGCCTCGACGAACTCGCCACCATCATCTACACCTCCGGCACCACCGGCATGCCCAAGGGCGTGATGCATTCGTTCAGCACCATCGCCGATTCGACCGCGCCGCTGGCCGAGCGTTATGGCGCGCGCACGGACGACCGCATGCTGTCGCACCTGCCGCTGTCGCACGTGGGCGGAGCGCTGGGCGGTGGAGGCGGCCTCGCTGTCGGCCGGGCTTCCGCATTTTCTTCGCCGAATCGCTGGAGACCTTTGCCGCGCGACCTGCGCGCGCGCGCGGCCGACGATTTTCGGCACGGTGCCGCGGCTGTGGATCAAGTTCCAGCAGGGCGTGTTCTCGAAGTTTCCGAAGAAAAAGCTCGACGTGCTGTTCAGGATTCCGCTGCTCAACCGCGTGATCAAGAAGAAAATCCTCGAAGGGCTCGGGCCTGGATCAGGTGCGCTTTGCCGGCGGCGGCGCCGCGCCGATGCCGCCGGCGATGCTCAACTGGTACCGCGAGCTGGGCCTCGAACTGCTGGAGCTGTACGGCATGACCGAAAACTTCGCGCTGTCGCATGCCAATCGCGCCGGGCCAGGCAAAGCCTGGTTACGTCGGCGCGCCCTATCCGGGCGTGGAATGCAAGCTCAGCGAAATCGGCGAAGTGCTGGTGAAAAGCCCCAGCACCATGCTCGGCTATTACAAGGAGCCGGAAAAGACCCGCGAAGTGCTGAGCGATGACGGCTGGCTGCAGTACCGGTGACCTCGGCGAGGTCGATGCCCAGGGCCGCCTGCGCATCACCGGCCGCGCCAAGGAAATCTTCAAGACCTCCAAGGGCAAGTACGTGGCGCCGGCGCCGATCGAGAAGCAAGCTGTCGCAGCATCCGGCGATCGAAGCCTGTTGCGTGGCCGGCGCCAATCAGGCGCAACCGTTTGCGCTGCTGATGCTGTCCGCCGACGCCGATGAAGCAGGAACGGCGCGCGCGAGCTGACCCAATCGCTGAACGAGCACCTGGAGAAGGTCAACGCCCAGCTCGACCCGCACGAGCAGTTGGACTTTCTCGCGGTGGTCGAGGACGCCTGGACGGTGGAGAACGGGCTTCATCACGCCGACCATGAAGGTCAAGCGCAACGTGGTCGAAAAGACTTATGAGTCTTTTGTTGAGGCGGGTTACACCCAGAAGCAGCCCGTGGTGTTCCAAGCGCCCTGAAACTCGACCACCCGCTTAAAGCCATTTATTGCTCGAAAACCCGATCGTCGTAAAACAGGTGGTACACTTTTAGTACCACTGTCTTTTCGGCCATGCCCAAAAACGGCCAGTAAAAGCCTCAAGCGGGTGCGGCCTTTTTAAGCTAAACGCCGCGCAATTCAGCCGCCGTGAGTGTGTTCTGCATCAGCATCGCCACCGTCATCGGCCCGACGCCGCCCGGCACCGGCGTGATGTGGGCGGCGCGTTCGCTTGCGGCGGCAAACTCGACATCGCCGCAGAGCTTTCCGTCCGCCTTGCGGTTGATGCCGACGTCAATCACCACGGCGCCTGGCTTGATCCAGTCGCCCTTGACGAAGTCCGGCTTGCCCACGCCCGCCACCACGATGTCGGCCTGGGCGACGACGCCGGCCAGATCGCGCGTCTTGCTGTTGCAGACGGTCACGGTCGCATCGGCCAGCAACAATTCCAGCGCCATCGGCCGGCCAACGATGTTCGAGGCGCCGATGACGACCGCGCGCGCGCCGCGCAGAACGTAATACCCGTGGTTTCGAGAAGCTTCATCACGCCGTAGGGCGTGCACGGCCGCAGGCGCGGGCGCTTTTGCGCCAGCCGGCCGAAGTTGTAGGGGTGAAAGCCGTCCACGTCCTTGTCGGGGTGGATGCGTCGATCACCGCGTTGGCGTCGACCTGTGCGGGCAGCGGCAGTTGCACCAGAATGCCGTCGACTTCGGTATCGGCGTTGAGCCGCGCTATCTGCGCGAGCAGTTCCGCCTGCGTCACCGTCGGTGGCAGCTCCACCGGTATCGAGCGCACGCCGAGCTTTTCGCAGGCCTGGCGTTTGTTGCGCACATAGACCTGCGAAGCCGCGTCGGCGCCGACCAGCACGGTCGCCAAGGCCGGGGCGCGCTTGCCTGAATGAATTCGCGTTTCAATCGCTGCGCCAATGGTTTGCTGCAGGCGCGCCGCACAGGCCTTGCCGTCGATCAGTTGCGCCGTCACTTTCCCTCCTGACTGGCCGTGACCTGGACTTTCAGGCTCTGAAAAGTCTCGGCGCCAATGCCTTGAACCTTGCGCAGATCATCAACGCTCTTGAACGGACCGTGCTGGGTTCGATGTTCAATGATGGCTTTGGCCTTCTTGGGCCCGATACCGCCGAGTTTTTCCAGGGTGCTGGCATCCGCCGTATTGAGGTCCACGAGGCTTGCGGCCATGGACGCAGTTGCCGCCAGCAAGGCCAGAAACATCACCGCGTGAATGATTTTTGAGCGCATTTTTCGCTCTCCCGAGTAGAATTGACCACCGTTTCACGAATTGTAACTCTCAGGCGGCCTATGAAAATTCTTGTCACCGGCGCTGCCGGCTTCATCGGATTTCACACCGCGCTGCAGTTGCTCAAGCGCGGCGATGCCGTGGTGGGTTTTGATTCGGTCAACGACTACTACGATCCGGCTCTGAAGCAGGCGCGGCTGGATCTTCTGCAGAAGAACGCCGGTTTTGAGTTCGTCCGCGCCAATCTCGCCGACAAGACGGCGGTGGACGCGTGTTTTAAAGCACATCGGTTCGACCGCGTCATTCACCTGGCTGCGCAGGCCGGGGTGCGCTACAGCCTGGTCAACCCGCATGCTTACGTCGAAAGCAACATCATTGCGTACACCAACATCCTCGAAGCCTGCCGCCATGCGCAGGTGCCGCACCTGACTTACGCCAGCACCAGCAGCGTCTACGGCGCCAACACCTCGATGCCGTTTTCCGAACATCAGGCCACGGTGCATCCGTTGCAGTTCTATGCCGCCACCAAGCGCGCCAACGAGTTGATGGCGCATTCGTACAGCCATCTGTTTCGCCTGCCCACCACGGGGCTGCGCTTCTTTACCGTTTACGGCCCGTGGGGCCGCCCGGATATGGCGCTGTTCCTGTTCACCAAGAATATCCTCGAGGGCAAGTCGATCCCGGTGTTCAATCACGGCAATCACACGCGTGATTTCACCTATGTGGACGACATCGCCCAAGGCGTGATCAAGGCCAGCGACGACATCGCCAGGCCCAACCCGAAATGGGACAGCGCGCATCCCGACCCGGCGAGCAGCAATGCCCCGTTCCGGCTTTTCAATATCGGCAACAACACCCCGGTCAAACTGATCGAATACATCGAGGCGATAGAAGCAGCGCTGGGCAAAAAAGCAATACAAGGAGTTGCTGCCGCTGCAGGCAGGCGACGTGCCCGATACGTTTGCCGACGTTACCGAGCTGCAGTCGCAGGTCGGATATCGCCCGAACACCCCGGTTAAAACCGGCGTGGCCAATTTTGTGAGTTGGTACAGGGATTATCACAAGGTATGAAGCTGCTCCCTGTTTTGCTGGCGGGCGGCTCCGGCACACGCCTGTGGCCGTTGTCGCGCGAGCAATATCCCAAGCAGTTTCTGAAACTCATGGGCGGGCACAGCTTGCTGCAACAGACGGCCCTGCGCGCCGCGGGGCTTGCCGGGGCTTTGCCGCCCGTGGTGATCTGCGGCGAACCCCACCGATTTCTGGTTGCCGAGCAGATGCGCGAGGCCGGCATCGACGGCGTGAAAATTATTCTCGAGCCCATCGGCCGGAACACCGCCCCCGCGGCCGCCGTGGCCGCTCACCATGCGCAGCAAGAACACGGTGCGGATACCGTGCTTTTTTTGATGGCGGCCGACCATGTCATTCCCGATATCGTCGCATTTGCTCAAGCATCCGCCGTCGCGGCTCAAGCGGCGTCTATGGGACGCATCGTCGCGTTTGGCATCAAGCCCACCCATGCTGAAACCGGGTTCGGCTACATCAAGGCCGGTCCGCCGCTAGGCAATGGCGCGAGTGAAATCGCCGCGTTTGTTGAAAAACCCGCGCAGGACAGGGCCGAAGGTTTCCTGCGTGCGGGGGGGTATTTCTGGAATGGCGGCATGTTCCTGTTTCGCGCCGGCGATTTTCTGGCTGAATTGGCGCGGCTGGAGCCAGAAATGCATCAAGCATCACAGCAGGCCATTGGTGCGGCGAAGCGCGACCTCGATTTCATTCGCCTGGACGCCGAATCGTTCAAGCAGTGCCGCAGCGAGTCGATTGACTACGCGGTGATGGAAAAAACCTCCAAGGCCGCGCTGGTATCTCTCGATGCAGGCTGGGATGACGTCGGCTCCTGGAGTTTTCTCAACAGCCTGCCAAAAGATGGGAATGGCAATGTGGCCAACGGCGATGTTCTTCTGGAAGACAGCCAGAACAACCTGATTCATGCCACCAGCCGGTTGGTGGCGCTGGCGGGCGTAAAGAATCATGTAGTTATCGAAACCGCCGATGCCGTGCTGGTAACGACTCCGGATCGCGCCCAGGACGTCAAGAAAATCGTAGCTCAGCTCAAAGCATTGAAACGCGCCGAGGCGGTGGATCATCCCAAGGTTTACCGGCCGTGGGGCAGTTACGAAACCCTGGCGCTTGCGGACGGGTTCCAGGTCAAGCGCATCACGGTCAAGCCGGGGCAGAAATTGTCATTGCAGAAGCACCATCATCGTGCCGAGCATTGGGTGGTGGTCAAGGGAACCGCCCAGGTGACCTGTGGCGACAAGGTATCCCCGCTAAAGGCTGATCAGTCGACCTATATTCCGCTGGGCGAAAAGCACCGCCTGGAAAATATCGGCCAGGACTTGCTCGAATTAATCGAAGTGCAATCCGGCTCCTACCTGGGTGAGGACGATATCGTCCGATTCGATGACGTCTACGGACGCGCCAAGTGAGTTGTCCTGCCGTGCTTCAAGGCCTACGATATCCGCGGCCGGGTGCCGGATGAGCTGAACCCGGACATCGCGTTTCGATTGGGGCTTGCCTTCGCCCAACGCTTTGACACGAAGCGAGTAGCGGTTGGTCGCGATATCCGTCACAGCAGCTTGCCGCTGCTGAATGCACTGGCGCATGGACTGCACTCGGCCGGTACGCAAGTCCTGGATCTCGGACTTTGCGGTACGGAGGAAACTTATTTCGCTGCGATGCAACCGGGCGTGGACGGCGCCATCATGGTGACCGCCAGCCACAATCCGATGGACTACAACGGAATGAAGCTTGGTGCGCGGTGGCGCCATTCCGGTTTCGGGCGACAGTGGCCTGCGCGAGCTCGAAGAGGCAGTGTCACGACTGACCCAAAGTGCGCCCCCTGGCGCCGCGCCAATGCAAGCCTGGAATCCGCGCGGCGATTACGCGCGGCACCTGCTGGGTTATGTGGACATTGCCCGACTAAAACCCCTGCGTATCGTCGTCAACCCCGGCAACGGAACCGCCGGTCTGGTCATTGCGGCTCTACAGGACGCCCTGCCTTTTACATTCATCAAGGTGCACGACAGTGGCGGATGGTGATTTCCCCAACGGCATACCCAACCCCCTGCTGCCGGAAAACCGCAGTGCTACGTCCGAGGCGGTGCTCAACCACAAAGCCGATTTCGGCGTCGCCTGGGACGGTGATTTCGACCGCTGTTTCCTGTTTGATGAAACCGGCGCGTTCGTCGAGGGCTACTACATTGTCGGTTTGCTCGCCGAGGCAATGCTGAAGCGTCAGCCGGGGTCCAAAATAATTCATGACCCGCGCTTGACCTGGAATACCATAGACATCGTGAAGTCCAACGGCGGCATTCCCGTCCAGTGCAAAACCGGACATGCCTTCATCAAGGAGCGAATGCGCGCTGAAAACGCCGCGTATGGCGGCGAGATGAGCGCACACCATTACTTCCGCGATTTCGGATATTGCGACAACGGCAATATTCCGTGGTTGCTGGTGGCCGCGCTGGTCAGCGAATCCGGTATACCTCTGTCGCAACTCATCAATCAGCGCGCGGCGACGTTTCCTGTCAGTGGCGAAATCAACCGTAAAGTTTCGGATGTGCAGGCCACTCTAGCCCGCGTCGAAAACCAATACGGCTCAAAGTCGGCTCAGATGGACCACACGGACGGACTGAGCGTTGAATTCCCCGAGTGGCGGTTTAATCTGCGCGGCTCCAACACCGAGCCGGTGATCCGGCTGAACGTCGAAAGTCGCGCTAACCCGGTTCTGCTGCACCAAAAGACCCGGGACCTGCTTTCGTTCATCGACATACCTTGAGAGAGACCGTGGCCAGAAAAACCGCGTTGATTACCGGCATCACCGGCCAGGACGGCGCGTATCTCGCCGAGTTTCTGATCAAAAAAGGCTACGAGGTGCACGGCATCAAGCGCCGTACGTCGCTGATCAATACCGATCGCATCGATCACTTGTATCAGGCGCCTGACATAGCCAAGCGCAACCTGGTGTTGCATCACGGCGACATGACGGACTCCTCCAGCCTCACGCGTGTGATTCAGGAAGTGCAGCCGGACGAGGTCTACAACCTTGCCGCTCAGTCGCATGTGGCGGTTTCGTTCGAGGAGCCTGAATACACCGCCAACAGCGATGCGCTCGGCGTGCTGCGGCTGCTAGAGGCGATCCGGATTCTCAAGCTCACCGACAAGACGCGCTTCTACCAGGCGTCCACCTCGGAGCTCTATGGCCTGGTGCAGCAAACCCCCCAGACCGAGAAAACACCCTTTTATCCGCGTTCGCCCTACGGCGTGGCGAAACTTTACGGGTACTGGATCACGGTCAACTACCGCGAGGCTTACGGGCTGTATGCCTGTAACGGCATTCTTTTCAACCATGAGTCGCCGATCCGCGGCGAGACCTTTGTCACCCGCAAGGTGACCCGCGCGCTTGCCGGCATCCTGCTGGGGCAGCAGGCGTGTCTCTACCTCGGCAACCTCAATTCCTTGCGCGATTGGGGCCACGCCAGGGACTATGTGGAAATGCAGTGGCTGATGTTGCAGCAGAACAAGCCTGAGGATTACGTGATTGCCACTGGCGAGCAGCACAGTGTCCGGGAATTTGTTGATGAGGCCGCGCTGGAGCTTGGCATAGCGCTGGAGTGGCGCGGCAAGGGCGTTAAAGAAACCGCCACCGTTACGGCGGTTAAAAAATCAAAGATCAAATCCAAGGTCAAGAAAGGCGATGTCATCGTCCGTGTTGATCCCCGTTACTTCCGCCCCACGGAAGTCGAGACACTGCTCGGTGACGCCAGCAAAGCGCGCCGTCAGCTGGGCTGGAAACCGCGCACCACATTCTCAAAACTGGTGCAGGAGATGATGCGCAACGATTTGCTGTTGGCACAGCGCGACCAGGCGATCGCCTCTGCCGGATTTGATGCGCCCCCGCGGCATGAGTGATACAGGACTGCCAAAGGACGCACGAATCTACGTCGCCGGGCATCGCGGCATGGTTGGTTCAGCCCTTGTGCGGGCTTTGCATGAGCGTGGACATACCCAGATCATCACCCAAACCCGCGCCGAACTCGATTTGCGCGAACAAGCCTCAGTACGAAATCTTTTCAAGCGCGAAAAACCAGACTATGTATTTCTTGCCGCCGCCCGGGTCGGCGGAATCCTCGCCAACAACACATACCGCGCCGACTTCATTTACGAAAACCTGGCCATTCAATCAAACGTCATTCATGAATCCCGGATGGCCGGCGTCAAGCGCCTGCTTTTCCTGGGATCCAGTTGTATTTATCCCAAACATGCCCCTCAACCCCTGAGGGAGGAATACCTGCTCACTGGCGAACTGGAGCCCACAAATCAACCCTATGCCGTCGCAAAAATCGCCGGCATAGAGATGTGTGACGCCTACAACAGGCAATACGGCTGCGATTTTCGTGCCGCAATGCCGACCAATCTTTACGGCCCCGGCGACAACTTCGACCCAAAAGCCAGTCATGTAATTCCGGCTTTGATCCGAAAATATCATGAGGCAAAGCTGCAACAGGCACCCGCGGTAATCGTCTGGGGTTCAGGATCGCCGCGCCGTGAATTTCTGCATGTCGATGACCTTGCCAGGGCTTGTGTGTTGATCATGTGCGCAGACCGCCCCGCATGGGAAAAGAGCAGCCATTCCAGCTTTATCAATATTGGGTGTGGCGAAGACCTGACGATTGCAGAATTGGCGAAACTCGTTCAGGGCGTCGTCGGCTATCAAGGCCAGATCGAATTTGATGCGACAAAACCCGATGGAACGCCCCGGAAATTGCTGGATATTGAGCGGATCTTGCGCTTGGGCTGGCGGCCTCAATACGAGTTGGTTCGCGGATTAACGCAAACTTACCAAAAATACTGCGAATCTCTCGAGACTCGAAACTGATATCTGCATCGCCGAAGCCGCCTGTATTCTCAGGTAGCTTATGGGCAAAAAATTAGAAAATATCAACGGAATCAAGCGTGGCCAGCCAACCTACGCGGTAGTATTCGCCATTGATTAGTTTGAGCAAATATAAGCCAGCAAGACTGGACAAAGTTGGACTGGGAATTCTGAACGGATCGATATGTGCGGTATAGCGGGTTTTCAAGGGGGGTTTGAATCCAGACTGCTCGGGTCGATGGTGAACGCAATCGTTCATCGGGGTCCGGACGATGTGGGTCAATGGTATTCACCCGAAGGCAACATTGGCCTTGCGCATCGCCGCTTGGCGATTATTGATCTATCGCTTACGGGTCATCAGCCCATGCTCTCTGACGATGGGCAGCTGGTGCTGATCTTCAATGGCGAGATCTACAACTTTCGAGAATTGCGCGTTGAGCTGGTGGCGGCTGGCTTCCAATTTAGAGGGCATTCCGACACCGAGGTTTTGCTGGCCATGTACCAGCGTGACGGCATCGCCATGCTGCCAAAACTCAACGGCATCTTCGCATTCGCAATCTGGGACAAGCGCAGTCAGGAGTTGACGCTGGCGCGCGACGCGCTCGGAGTCAAGCCGCTTTATTACAGCGAGGGTGAACAAGGGTTTGCCTTTGCCAGCGAGATCAAGGCGATTGCTCCGCTAATGGCAGCCGACCAGGTCACGGACGATATCTCGTTGCACCGCTACCTGAGTTTCCTGTGGTGTCCGGGCAATGGAACGCCTTTTCGCAGCGTTCGCAAACTGGGCCCGGGCGAAGCCATGAGGGTGAGTGAAGGCAAAATAAAAAAGCAATGGTCATGGTATGCACCGCCAGTGAAAAAGCCGGTACCGGAATTCATGCGCGCTGATGATGCCGTAACGGCGGTGCGCGAGGGCCTGCGAGAGGCCGTGCGACGCCAAATGGTCGCCGACGTGCCGGTGGGTGCGTTCCTGTCCGGTGGCGTGGATTCGAGTGCGGTCGTGGCTTTCGCGCGAGAGCAGGTGCCGGATCTGCACTGCTTTACCATCGAGGTCGTCGGCGGGGGTGACGCCGGTGAATCCGAGGATTTGCCCTATGCGCGTCGGGTGGCGGATCACTTGGGAGTACGGCTCGATGTAGTGAGGGTAGACGCCGCGCGTATGGCCGGCGATCTTGAACGCATGGTGTGGCAGCTCGATGAACCGCTGGCCGATCTTGCACCGCTAAACGTTCTCTACATCAGCAGGCTTGCCAGAGAGGCGGGCATCAAAGTGTTGTTGTCAGGCGTGGGCGGCGACGACCTGTTCACAGGATATCGCCGGCACTTGGCGCTGCGTTACGAAGCGTTGTGGTCGTGGCTGCCGGCATCTATGCGCCGCGGTCTGGGCAGTCTGACAGCCCGCATGAACCAGCAAACCGTACGCAGGCGGCGACTGGGGCGTCTGTTCGCAGGCGCGGGAGAATCGGGTGATGCTCGCCTGGCGGCGTACTTCGCCTGGACGCAAAGCGACCATCTGCTGCCGCTTTATAGTCCGGGCATGCGAGCGGCGGTGGCAAAGATCCGGGCCGACCAGCCAATGCTGGATTTTCTCGCGGACGTTCCCGCTGAACATAGCCGCTTGGACAAAATGCTGGCGCTTGAGCAGCGTTTTTACCTTGCCGATCACAACCTGACCTACACCGACAAGATGTCGATGGCGGCCGGCGTCGAAGTGCGGGTTCCGTTCCTCGATATCGATCTGGTCGAGCTGGCTTCCCGCATCCCGGATTCTTTCAAGCAGCGGGGCAGGGTGAGCAAGTGGGTACTGAAAAAAGCTATGGAGCCGTACTTGCCGCACGATGTCATTTATCGCCCCAAGACTGGTTTCGGCGCGCCGCTACGCCGCTGGATGCGACACGAATTTCGAGAGCTGCTTGGAGATTTATTGTCTGTAGAAAGTTTGCGCCGCCGCGGCCACTTCGATCCGCAGGCGGTCCAGCGCCTGATCTCGGACAATGACGCGGGCCGTCGCGATGCGGCATACACCCTGTTTTCGCTGCTGTGCATCGAAATCTGGTGCCGACAATTCATCGATGGCGCCCGTCCGCCGCAAATGCCGCTGAATTTGACACCGGGGTCTGACATCACGGGTATTATCTGCGGCTTGAATCTCTGTTCGGTTTATTTATTCCAATCTTCGCCGTGCCCAGACTTGCCCTGGCCCTGTAGGGCGCCGGGGTCGATTGCTGCCTGCGTCTCCAAATGAGTGGCCAACTGCGGATAGACGAGGCTCGCGTCAAACCGCAATCGAAAAACCTCTTGCGCTCGCCGCTTCGCGGCGACGAGCAGCTCGCGATTCGAAAAGGCCGCACTCAGGCAACGGGCCAGGGACTCATGGTTTCCGGCCTCGTAGGTAAAACCAATTTTCTCAGCCGCCAGTAACTCCGCGCACTCCCCCTGCAAGCTGGAGATCACGGGCAGGCCAAATGACAAATACTCGAAAAGCTTATTCGGCAATCCTTGAAATGCACCGTCTTTATAAGGCTGTAGGCCAATATGTGCTGCCATTCCCAGTGCTTCAATCTGTGCCTCATCTACCCAGCCGGTTAGCATCACGCTCTCGATACCCTGGGCCTCTGCGCGCAGCGCGGATTCCTGGTCGCCCGCGCCGCTGATCACAAACTGGTAGCGGCCGGGGTGGCTGGCATCCAGCAGCCGCGCTGCCTGAAGCACCGTCAGCAGGTCGTACGATTGGCCAAAGGAGCCGACAAACCAGCAAATGTGTTTTTCGGGGTCCAGGCCGCGCTGGCGCAGGTTGGCTAAAGCCCGGTCGCGGGCGGCGGGGGCGACAGGTGCGCGGGCATAACCCAGGGCGAACAACCCATCCACCGGGTTTTTCGCGCGTCTGGCATATGCCAAGCCCCACTTCATGTATCCGTCTGATATCGCGACCAGCCCGGTGGCGCCTGCCAGCGCATACCTCGCCAACTGAAAATAAGGCCAGAGGGCAATCCGTGCCGCCCATTTAAGCGAGGGTGGGGTTACCGACAGAAACGCGTCAGGCCAAAGGTCTCGAATGTCGAGTACAACAGGCGTTGCGAAACGACGGCCTAGCGCAACCGCCGCTGCCGATAGTTCGATCGTCGGAAACGAGCAGAAAATTAGGTCTGGCCGCGGGCACGCGCGCGCACGCCGGGCGAATCGCCATGCAACGATCGCGTGATTAAGCATGCGCATAGCCGAAACATTCCGGCCATACGCGGGTCCATGCAAAACCCGAAAATCCACGCCTGCATGTTCGAAATCACGTTCGCCTGTCACGTAATGCCGCTTGTGCCCATGATCAAACGAAGAGGTCCACCATGTGACCTTATGCCCGCGTCCTGCCAGCTCTTGAGCGAGCAGATGGGTTCGCCAGGATCTTGACTGAGGTTCGAAGAACTTCAGTGGTTCGCCGGTGGTAATCAGCCAAATATTCATTGGCCCGCGTGAGAGATTTGGTTGTTGGCGCTGGCAACAAACCAAAGATTGCGAGTTGCATTGATTTCCGAAGATTTATCACTAAATCTGCGGTCGAGTTCTATGTCGCCGCGCTCAAGTAGATTCTTAGCAAGCAAATCTACCTCCAGAATTTCCTGCTTCAATTTAAGGCCTGATTCTTGAACCAATTCTCTAAACTCATCAAAGCTTGCGCACGCAATAGCGTATTTCCACTAGCTGGCCTTTTTAGTTGCGGCGGCGTAAGCCAGTTATCGCGTGGCAATGCCAGCCGCCGATGCACATTAATTTTGCGACCATTTCCAACCTCTAATACCGTACTTCCTACAAGAGTTCGGTTCTGAGACATGAGCAGATTCGCAATTTGAACGCCGATTTCCAAATGAGCGATTGGGCTGGGATTGCGCAGTCCGCCGAGCGTTCGCTGAAGGGCAAAATAAGCTTTTTGGCCACTTTCTTCAGGAAGCGAGCTAAGAGATTTTTGTAATAGCGCTTTGAATTTCCAATTCATGGTTTCTTCGTGATCCTTGGCAGCTGTCGGACAGGACGTACCTTATTCCGGCGAAGTATTTATCGGAGGTATGCGTGCATTGGGCGTTTTTAAATATAAAACTAGCCGTAATGTGGCACACGTAGCACCCCATGCGAGAAAAAGCGATGGCGGCCATTTAAGCCACAGTCCGGGCAGAGCAATAAAGAAAAGAGAATCCAGAATGCGATATCGATGGTTACCAGTCGGTGCCAATGGTTTCTCCAATAATGGATTTGCTGCGGGACGATAGTGATAGCGACGGTGAGTTGCAGCACGGCAATGCCGATGACATAAGCGAGCGGGAACTCACTGCCATTGTTAGAAAATCGCAGCACCACTGCACAGGCGGTTATCGCAACGATCAATCCGCCCGCACAACTGAGCAAAAAGTCCCGGCTGGTAAGCGCATCCGACAACGAGATTCGTTGCTCCAGAATGTCGCGCCGATGGCGGCTTAAATAGAAAAAATCAACCGCCAACTGCACAATGGAAAAGCACATCACAACCAGCATAAAGAGCGGAAGTGCCGATTTGTCCATGGCCAGAGCCAGCAGGCGGTCGAGATAACCGATGCTTGCTGTCAGCAGTGCGAGCGCCCATAGCTGCCAATTGCCCAGCAAGCTACGCGTGGCGCGGCGCATGAGCCACAGGGCTGTCCTGGCGCCCCGTCGCCATACATTCTTCATGAGGCCGGCGGGCAACTGCGGCAAAAATACTATGCCGTTTGATACAGCCAGAATCAGTATGGCCAGCCACGCGGGTACGGCGGCGCCCATGACTAGAAACGCGCAAGCCAACCCGCCAAGTTGCAGAAAGCTGCGAAAAATACTGGCCCTTCCCCACGCGTCGAAATTTCGTTGAAATAGTTTCAGTCGAAGCAGTTCATCGGCCAATTTCTCCGACAAAAAAAAGATCACCGCGATCATCGACAGGGACGGCGAACCCGTGAACTTGATGCCCACGATCCAGACTAGCGAGCTGCCTAAAATGCACAGCAACCACAAGCTCGACAGATAGACATGGAACGTAATGCCAGAGGTGCGTGGATTAGGCCCGAAATAACGAAGATAAAAGCCCCGGTGTGGATCGGCTGAGGCCGCAACAAGGGCAAGAGCACTGGCCAGAATCGCCACGGCAATTCCTTCGGCGACGTTTGCGAGTAAATAGTTGTTTGCCAGAAACAGAAAAATGGGCCGCGTAGCGACACCGAAAATACGCCCAGCCGAATATAAAATCATGACAAGAACAAGGCTGGTTGTTATCTCTGGAATGAAAGGCCTTTCTTTTCCTTAATATTCATTGCCAGATTTTTCGCCTTAGTGATACTAGACGGCTTCCAGCCAAGAAAAGCTTTCTTACGTAAGTTATCCATTCTTACCCGATAAGCAAGCCCGCGAAAAAAGGGTGGCAGTGAATCGATTTGATGAATCTCCTTCATGAAATAGCGCGTGGATAGCCCGTTATGGTCAGTCCATTTGAACGGGGGCTTCGCTTGTCGCGACAGAAGCAGGTTTGAATAAACCTCAGCGGCGAATGACCTCGTATTCTGCAGGTAACTCATGAGATGAGCTTCAAATCCACTTGCACGACGTGACCTCAATACCGCTTTCGCAACACCCCACATAAAGCTGGCGCAGTTGCTGAATCTGCCGGTGTAATCCTGTTGAGGTCCTTTTTGAAAATAAACTTCAGCCCAAGCGAGAAAACGGCGATCTTCGTCATCCGTTGTTTGCTCCGCAACCCGATCACTTAATTCAACCAGTTCTGTGTGCAGGCCCAAGGCATACAAATTCGCCAGCGTATCGAGTTGGCTGATCTGAGTGGCTGACATTGGCCCATTCTTTTTCAGTAGTGCCAGGTGAGAGAAATCATCAAAAATCGATGAGGCATTTATTGACGGCTTAAGCCGATGGAGGCCAAAGCGTTGATATCCATACTCACTTACCCGCTGTACGCCATCCGCGCACCCTCGACGGTGACCGTTCTTAGAAAAGAAATACCCTCCTTCGCGTAGATGTTCATGAATCCACGCAACATAAGCTTTAGCCGTTTCGGCGCGCATTTCTCCAAGGCTGTCGGTATTGATTGCCAAGTCAAACTTTAAGCCGTCAATGGCCTCTATGTGGCCCGGCAGCACCAGATTTATGCCTAATTGGCTTACAGGTTCTCCATTCGTACACACCTTAATAGGCATGTCCGGGAAATTCTGAGAAAGAAAGTAGGCGCTATTTACAAGATTCTCAGGCAGATCGATGATTGTGTAAGAGCTAACTGCATCGGAGCGCATGAGAAAATATGCCATGCAACCATAGCCAGCCCCAATCTCGACTATATGACTTTGTTTTAGCGAGCCAGTCATCATTTCGCGCAAAGCGCAAAGAACTGCCAAGTTCTCCAGATATGTGACGCTCGCTGGCCTTCCTAGGAAATCGAAGGTCGCAGGTGAGCCGACAGACGACATGGGATAAACATCTAGAAACTGCTTATCTATCAGCGTGGAATAAAAGTCTGCAAACTGGGTAAGAGCCTTGCTCTGCCCGGCTACTCCTGACGTTTGATGTGATGCCGGATTCAGGAAGCGAGATAGCGAATCGAGGTTTAAGTCGTCCTTACGCTCAGCGAATAGCCCAGCCCACAATCGAGAATAAGTGTTGAAGACGTTATTGTTTTGTGTCGTTGTGGCAGTACGGATTTGTTCTAAGTATTGCTCGAAATCGGCCATTGGCCCCTCTACGCTAAGGATTAGGAATGATGCTTAAAAGGGGAGTCTTATACCTCACCAAGAGCTGCTCTGCGATTCTGGCGATCTTTGGCGAGTAGCATCCATGCATAAGGTATGAATGACACCTAGTACGCGCAAAAGACTAGCGGCCGGACCTGTCGCAGACACAGGGGCATTAAACATGGCTGTCGTATAGGGGCGATTGAATTTCTCTTTTCCTGAATCTGCTAACCGGCGAAGCGGCAAAGATCAGCGGTAGTAAGCCGTTAGCGCGTATCGGGTTCCCTCGAAACAGGGGCGCGCGCGATGAATCGCAGAGGTATCCACCACCATGATGGTTCCTGCGTTGCAGATCGCCGGTAAACCCGGCTTCTCCATCAGGACTTTCTCGATTAAAGGCTCTTTCAGCTTCGAATAGCCGCGTGTACCGCTAACCATGTCTCCAGCGCGAAAGTACATTCCCTGCGCTGCCATGCTTAGCTTAAAGCGCATTTTTTGTGTCCCCGGAATGAATTCGAACGGACCGGATGCCTCTGTTACATCGCTCAGAAACAGGAAGATCTTGTACTGACGGCGGAATGAATCGATGTGCCAGCGCCCGACCTGGAGCGCTTCATCCTTCTTGTCTATGGTCCGGTTTCTAATTGCCAGCAATGTGAAGGCTTCAATATCTTGTCGACACAAGCAGGAAAGAAAGAAGTTGCACTGCGCCCAGAAGGAGCGCAGCAGAGGATGCCGGTTGTGGGCATCCCAGATGCGGTGCTCGGATCCAGAATAATTCGCTTCAACTGCCGGGCCTGTGGCGCTGGCATCCATCCAGCGGACGAGCTCGTCGCAAGTGTCGCGGGTATAAGCGCCTTCGATCAATAACCCGCCAGTCGAGCCAAGGGCAGTTCGGGCCTGCTTCACGTATTCCAGATTTAAAAAAGTGTCTGCCGCCGATCCGGTCTCTATATGTGTCGTGGGGAAAAGCATGAAGAGATCCTGAGCTTATTGAGCAGCAACGTTGCGATCGGGGGGTGGAATGGGCGAATGCCTCTTTGCTGTACCAACCGGCACAAGCAATGGACTGCGCTCTGCGGTAAATGCAATGGCGGCAATCAAAGCAGCAAAGATAAAGCCATTATCAATCACCAGAAGAAAATCAAAAGGCGACTGGAAGAATATAAGCATGTAGAACAGCAGCAACAGGGTGCCGATTACGGTTAGTTTTTCGCCCCGGTGTGAGCGCAGCAGGCCATTCGTCATCCGCGCTACCCAGGCGAGGTAAATAGCGCAGCCAAATATGCTTAACGGAAAAGGGAATACATAGTTAAAAGAGCCCAGAACACCCGGTGATGTGCCCTGCCGCTCGGAGATTTCTGGCTCGTCGGAAAGCAGCGCGTAATTCAACCGCGACAACGACCCATGTTCCGGCGATGGTACTTTCATGAAGCGCCCAGTTAAGTAATCCAGGCGGAATAGAAACGACTGGAGCGGATGCAACAGCGGTGTACTTGCCCCGCCAGAGAGGTCACTGTGATCGGTGCTCGTGGTGAACAGGGCTGAGTGATAGTACGAAGACATGCCCTCAACAAGGTAATAGCCAAAACTGCTCACGAATTCCGGAGACTCTTCTATGTGAGTCTGAAGTGCCCCGGCGCCCTCGATCAGATCGGCATCTACCTCTGCCGACGACAATTTGATAATTTCGCCAGCGACCCAGGCAGAGCTGCCAACTGCTAAAACCAGAATGAAAACAATGAGTGAGTGGCTGGCCCGTGCAATAAAGGTTTGGCCATCTGGGCGAAAAACGTAGCGGTGAAACAGGCTCGGCACCAGGCTGAACCCCATCGCTGCCAGCGCCCCCAGCATGCTGGCCGTGCCGTTCGCGGTAATCAGGAGCAGCACGGACATTAAGACATGCTCAACCCGCCGCCGCGATAACAATGGCCGATTCTCGATTGGACGAGAGAACATCCAGTAAATCATGTCTACCGTCGCCACCAAGTTAAGGACAATAACAATCAGCCCCAGCGTCGAATCTACATCGGTGATGCGGTCCGACGAGTAGCGGTAAGCGCTGAGTCCGGCGCCCAGATAGGGCACCGCAAATACGAAGGAACCCAGCGCGAATGGCAAGCGATACCGCAGGTATAGACGGCCAACCCGAGCAAAGACGCCCCGCACACTGCCAGCAAGTCCACGAGGGAAAATGACCAAACGTGGCCCGCGAGAAATGACCATAAACAGCACAAACGTGCCCGCAAACATCAGTATCGCTTCTGGAGTTAACGGGGTTTTTTTATAAATAGAGAAGATCTTGTCGCCGAACAGAATGTCCCCCACCAATGGCAGCACATACATAAGAAGAAAGAAGGCGGCCACCAGCCGCTGGCCAAAGCTCACGGAATTCCGCCTGATGCGTCACTAGACAAGGTGGTTGACGGCAGATTGATGAGCTCCGTCAGTCGCGTGGCTCTGAGGATTGCTGACTCAAAAATATTTTCAGATTGCGGACGGCCATACCTCTGCAGGTAGGCTGTAAGTGCTTGTCCGCAACTTTGTGTATCAACCGGGTGGTGCAGCCGATCCAGCAGTATTGATGGATAAATCTGGTCATCGTGTCGCATCGGGGTAAACACATGTGCCCCAGAAAATGCTGCCTCGAAAAGTGCAGTGGAATATAACGCCACGCACAGGTCAGCCACGAGCCACATGAGCGTGGTGTCGGAATTCAAAGAAATTCCATAGTGCTCGAAGAACTGCGTATTCTTAAAAAGCGTCTTGGAATGCGCCGGATGTGGTAAATAAAAGAGCATGAACGGAGTGTTCTCGTTCGTTAAAGTTTGATGAATGGCTCGCATCAGCGCCTGTTCGATTCCAAATATTCGCGAGCTTAAATAGTCTTTATCGTGTGATGCCGCCCCCATCACAGCAACAATCAAGTGACGTCGTCCGTCGGGTTGCAGACGTGAGCATTCACGAGCCAGCCAACCTCCGACGTTTTCGTTTCGACTTCGTTCGAGAAAATAGCAGTTGACCGCCGCATTAATGGCAGTCTCGGGCCGCTCCTTCGCCATAGAAGTCAGCACTCCGTACGCCGGCAGTCCAGGAATCTGTGGAACAAAATGATGAAGTTCCGGCGCAGGCGCCCGACCGAGTAATTCGCAAAAATACTCCTCGAACTCCAATGTCGGCACACCGTGAAGAATTTCTGTGACCTTGGGGCGCTCAGCGCTATTCAGCAGGCAACAGCGAAGCACTTCGGTAGAAAATGAGTTGCTTGTGAACAGGTAAGCCTTTGGCTTGCCGGTTCTGTCGAGGAGAGCACCGTATGCCGCTGCAAAAAAAGCGGCAGCTGCGGTTGCCAGCGTTCCATTCCTATCCCGTTTTCCAAATCGGGAAAAAACCAAGCGACGATGCCCCCAAGTCTTGGTCAGAGTATTAAGGGGGGACATCGCTAAAATAATTGCAAGAAATGAATAGTCCATGATGAGGATCTTTTCTTTGCAACAGACCTTATGCGAGCTCCATAGGGCACTAACCGGTGCTGGATCGAACACAAAAAGGATCGGGCTTCCTGTTAATTCGCATGCAAGTTCGTCTGGATTTAACACTCCGGGAAGCATCCGTGCATAAGCGCCTATCGTTGCCCGCGCTGATTGATCAGCGTGGAGTGGAAGCCGCTTGGAGGACAAAGCGATCCAAACAGAAGATCCGGGATTAGGGCGCACCAAAAGAGTTCGCATTTGGCGCCACTGGATAAACATGGCTTTGACTCTGACCAATAAACCATGCGATGAGCCATCTGGTTGAGAATGGCGTTGAAATTGGGGGCAGTAATTGGTGGTGTTTGCCCACCTGCATCCAGTACTTGCAGCTCCTTAGCGAGTCTGTAGGAAAACATATCCAGCATCACGACCCCCTTTTTGCGGGCCGTTTCGAATAGCTCCAGCCATTCGGCCAAGAAAGAGGATAAACGTGGCCTATCGAATTTTGAACTTTCTCGCATAATGTTGCTAATTAACAGCTGGTTGAGCACAGAATCAAAGATCAATCTGGCGGGCGTATTTCAAAGACGTAAGATTGTTCACGGCATCATCGCCACCAAATCACAACCGATTAATTCCCCTCGCTTTATTTGCTCGAGAGTTTAAGGGAACACATCGATTTTGAAGCGAATATTTTGGTTTCCCCATCGTTCGCTACAAGTGTACAAGCAACCTGCCGCCCCGGCTTTTAGTCGCGTATCCCGCCGGTGTTTGCTTCGAGGCTGACGAAGAAGGTCATCCGAACGCACAATTTGCCGGGGATATGTAATGACAGCTAGGTCAGCCAATGAGCCGGCAGAACATCATTCTCGGCCCACATAATTCCAGCCATAGGGTTATTTCTGGCAGAATGCACCCGCGAAATGGTTAGGGGGAAGCATCTCTTAGCTGCCGCTAACCGTGAACTGGAAAGGCGAAGCAGAAAACCACTTTTGTCGCGCCTATTACCAAGATTTCATAAATGTCGTTCTATTACGCAACTTACCTGAATAGGTAGTGGAGACTCGTAGTACATGTCGTCGAACTTAAGCTATGTCGATGTGACTGAAATTGCCGGTGATGCGGTGATCCCAAGAACAGGTCAGGCGAGCGTGCAGCAGGTACCTTTGGGCACTCGACTATTGCGCCGATCGCGACGTCGTTGAAGTGGCTTGCGGCACGGGCCCGGGGATTGGTCTGCTTGCCGGGCACAGTCGAAGCATGCTCGCCGGTGATGTTTCGCCGGCCGTGCTCAAGCACGCACAATTGCATTATGGCAACCGTGCCCGCATCGAGCAGTTTGATGCTCAGAAAATCCCTGTCCTGGATGCATCGGTTGATGTCGTGCTTATATTTGAGGCGCTCTATTACTTGCCTGAGCCCGAGGCGTTTTTCGCCGAAGTGGCCAGGGTCTTGCGTCCAGGCGGTTACCTCCTGATCGTGACCGCGAATAAGGACCTCTACGACTTCAACCCAAGCCCTTATAGCCATAAATACTTTGGTGTCGTGGAGCTGGAAAATAAGCTAGCTGCGTTGGGGTATGGATGCAGCTTCTTTGGCGATACGCCCTTGCAGTCGGTGTCTTTGCGTCAACGATTGTTGAGGCCCATAAAGAAGTTTGTGGTGTCAGCCGGCCTGATGCCCACAACGATGGTCGGTAAGAAGCTGCTCAAGCGCATTGTTTTTGGCACCATGCAGCCGATGCCGGCCGAAATCACGCTGGACTTTGCACGGTCTCTGGGCATTGAATCGCCGGCCCGGATTTCTGGCGATGTTCCGAACACGAGTCACAAGGTTATTTTTTGTGCCGCCAAGCTTGGCGGCTGATCCCTTCTCACACACAGACTTCAAAGGAAATGCAGCAATGACAACTGCGCGCTCGATTCCGTTCTTCCCTTACCCCCAGCTGTTTATGGCGCAGGAGAAAGAACTGTTGGCCGTAATGACGGACGTGTGCCGACGCGGCGCTTACATCATGCAGAAGGACTGTCGCGAGTTCGAAGAGAGTCTGGCGAAGTTTATCGACGTGAAGTATGCGTTTGGAGTGGCTAACGGGACTGACGCCATCATCATCGGTTTAAAAGCAGTTGGCATTGGTCCGGGCGACGAGGTGATTCTGCCGTCACACACTTATATTGCGACGGCGGCGGCGGTACACATGGTCGGGGCAACGCCTGTGCTGGCCGAGTGCGGGGCGGATCACATGCTGGACGCCACAGATGTAGAAAAACGCATTACCCAGAGAACCAAGGCGATCATGCCGGTGCAGGTTAATGGCCGTACCTGCGACATGGACGCCTTGAGCGCGGTTGCCAAGCGTCATAACCTGATGATTGTCGAGGATGCTGCCCAGGCGTTGGGGTCCCGATTCAAGAATCGCAGCGCAGGGACCTTCGGGATGTTCGGCACTATCAGCTTTTATCCCGCGAAATTATTGGGCTGTTTCGGTGACGGCGGGGCAATTGTCACCAACGATGATGACGTGGCCGCACAGATTGCGTTGCTGCGTGACCATGGCCGTAACGAGGCGGGCCGCGTGGTGGCCTGGGGATACAATTCGCGCCTCGACAATCTTCAGGCGGCGGTTTTAAACCACAAGCTGAAGTCTTTCCCGCAGGATGTCGAGCGACGGCGCACGATCGCGGCCGCGTATCAGCGCGGAATGGGCGACATTCGGGAGATCACCCTGCCGCCGGCACCGGACGCGGATTCGCGTCACTTCGACGTGTATCAGAACTACGAACTCGAGACAGACAGGCGCGATGAATTAAAGGCCTCCCTGGAAGCCCAGGGCGTCCGAACCATCATCCAGTGGGCGGGCACGCCGGTCCATCAGTTCCGGGCGCTTGGCTTCACGGTGGATTTGCCGAAGACCGATGCGTTCTTCAAGCGATGCCTGATGCTGCCGATGAACGTCGCTGTCAGAACGATGATGTCGCCTACATCGTCGCCGTCATCCGTCCCTTCCACGGGAAGTAATAGGATGCACGCCGGCGATCTGGGGATCTTGCCGATCCCACGCAGTTCCACGAGCCGATCGACATCCAAGGCCAGGATCCGGCCGACCCTGCGAGCTCAGTTGCGCAAGATGCTGACCATCCGCCTGGTCGAGCAGTACCTGGCCGCGAGGCGCCAAGAACTGTCTGATCGGCGGACCGGTGCATCTCGGCGTCGGGCAGGAGGCCATGGCCGTCGGCGTGTCGGAAGGCCTGCGCCGCTCCGACAAGGTCTTCGGCGCGCACCGCTCGCACTCGCACGTTCTGGCGCTGGGCTCGAGCATCCACGACCTATTTGCCGAGGTCCTGGGCAAAGACACCGGCCTGTCGCGTGGCATGGGCGGGTCGATGCACCTGTGGGACGGCCCGGTCGGGTTCTTCGGCTCGGTTCCGATTGTCGCGGGCACCGTGCCGCTCGCGGTCGGCGCTGCGCTCGCCGCGAAACTGACGGGCACCGACGATGTTGGTGTGAGCTACCTGGGCGACGGCGCCGTCGAAGAGGGCGTGGTTCAGGAATCCCTCAATCTCGCCGGATGCTCAAGGCGCCGGTTTTGTTCGTAGTCGAAAACAACTTCTTTTCGAGCCACATGCACATCCGGCTGCGCCAACCGCTGAATGCCACAGCGCGATTCGCGGTCGCGCACGACATTCCATTCGAAATCGTTGATGGCAACGATGTGGTGGCCATGAGCAAGGCGGCCGAAAAAATGATCAGTCGCGCCCGGTCCGGCGGCGGACCGGGATTCCTCGAGGCCGTGACCTTCCGCTGGTATGGTCATGTCGACTGGCGCGAAGACATCGACGTGGGGGTCAATCGTTCAACCGATGATTTGCTGAGCTGGCGGGGCCGGGACCCGATTTCGCGCCTCAGCGTGGCTCTGGAACAAAAAGGCTTGTGGTCCGCAAAAGAACAAGCGTCAGTCGTCAGCGATCTCAACAGCCAGATTGCCGTGGCCTGGGATCAGGCGATGAATGACCCTTGGCCGCAGGCCCATGCGTTGCTCGACCACGTGTATGCGCCGCGGGCGACTCGCTGATGGATACCGTGAAGTACAACTACGGCACCGCAATAATCGCCGCGTTTGAGTACCTTCTGGAAAGCTATCCAGAGGTATTCGTGATCGGGCAAGGGCTTTGGAGCCCCTGGTATGTCGGCAATTCGATGACCGATCTCGACAAGAAATTCGGAACTCACCGCGTCATCGATACGCCAGTGTCCGAGTCGGCATGCACGGGTGCAGCGATAGGCGCTTCGTTGGCGGGGATGAAGCCCATCGTGGTACATCCACGCATCGATTTCATGCTGTACGCGATGGACGCCGTCGTGAACCAGGCCGCCAAGTGGTCACACATGTTTGGCGGGCAGGCGCACCCGGGCGTCACCATTCGCGCGATTATCAATCGTGGCGGGGAGCAGGGCGCGCAACATTCGCAGGCATTGCAGGCCTGGTTCGCGCATATCCCGGGCCTGAGAGTCGTCATGCCGGCCACGGTAGCCGACGCACGCGATCTGCTGATTGCCTCGGTTTTGTGCAAGGACCCCGTCATGTTCCTTGATGACCGCTGGCTCTACGACCAAACCGATGATTTGCCCCCGGTTCGCGAATTGGACCTCTCTGCACAGCAGCCAAAGCGGCTTGTCGACGGCGATGATCTAACAATTGTGGCGGCTGGATATTCGACGCGGCTCGCACTCGATACGCAACTGGAATTGCGCAAACAGGGCACCCACGCGGAAGTAATTGATCTTCGGGTGCTGAATCCTTTCCACCCAGAGACAATCATCGAGTCCGTCAAGAAGACCGGCAGATTGCTGGTGGTTGACGGAGGGTGGCGTACCTGCGGCGTAGGGGCAGAAGTTATCGCCTCTGTGGCAGAGCGCGTTCCTCCGGGAACTTTACGCAAGTCTCCGGTGCGCATCACACTGCCGGACGCACCCGCGCCGACATCCCGGGTCCTCGAAAAAGCTTACTACCCGACGGCGGAAACAGTGCTCACCGCCGCACGCCACCTCCTGGAATAGGACCCTCTCAATGAAACGCGTGTTTGATGTTGTCTTGGCGGCTTTTGGCCTGATCGTAGCCAGCCCCGTACTGTTACCCGTGATGTTCCTTGTCTGGTGGCAAGACAAGCATTCGCCGTTCTATATCGCCATGAGAGTGGGCAAGGACATGCGCCCGTTTCATATGGTGAAGCTGCGCTCAATGGTCAAAAACGCTGACAAATCTGGCGTGGACTCAACCTCTGCCTCAGACCAGCGCATTACGCGGGTAGGCCATTTCATCCGCCGCTACAAGCTGGATGAGCTATCTCAGCTGTGGAACGTACTGATTGGCGACATGAGCCTGGTCGGGCCTCGGCCCAATGTGAAACGCGAAACCGATCTTTATACGACCGAGGAGCAGCGATTGTTGAGCGTGCGCCCGGGCATTACCGATTTTGCCTCTATCGTGTTCTCCGATGAAGGCGAGATTTTGCGCGACCAGGCTGATCCTGATGTGGCCTATAACCAGCTGATTCGTCCGTGGAAGAGCCGTCTGGGCCTGATCTATATCGACCACCGCTCCCTTTGGCTGGACCTTTGCCTGATCGGCCTTACCGCCTGCGCCATCGTCTCCCGTGAGGTGGCCCTGCGCGGGGTGAATGATCTACTGAAGCGGTTGAAGGTGGATCGCGAAGTCGTCGATGTTGCTCAGCGGGTTATGCCACTGGTTCCCGCATCGCCCCCCGGAGCAATGGGGGTCGTGACGCATCGCTAGATCGTGGGGTTCGACGGCTTGTGCGTCTGCAGTGGCGCAGGGCCTGCCAGCTGCGCTTCACTTTGCAACTAAATCTGCGGTTTGAAGCCCTCAACCGATTCTTGCAAAACTCCCCGCAGGGCTTCGGCATTTGCCTCACGGCATGCGCTATCCAGGCGCGTCAATAATTTTTCGATATGCGCCCAGTCCTGGTTTGTTTCATTGGCTTTCAGGATTCTGGGATGAGCTGTAACCGAAACATTCTCACCGATCAGTAGCTCTTCATAGAGCTTTTCTCCGGGGCGCAGCCCGGTGAATAAAATTTCGATGTCGCCGTGGGTGTTCACGGAATCTTTAATGCTCAGCCCCGCGAGCGTCGCCATGCGCGTTGCCAGGTCGAGAATTTTTACCGGCTCGCCCATGTCGAGCACAAAAACCTCTCCGCCGTTGCTCATGGCGCCCGCCTGGATAACAAGCTGGGCCGCTTCCGAAACGGTCATGAAAAATCGAACGATGCGGGGATCGGTGACGGTGATCGGTCCGCCTTTTCTGATCTGACTGCGAAACAGCGGCACCACCGACCCCGACGACCCCAGAACGTTGCCAAAGCGGACCATGGTGAAGCAGGTCTTGCCGGGATTGCTCTGATGCAACGCCTGAAGTAACTGCTCGGAAAAGCGCTTGGTGGCACCCATGATGTTCGTCGGCCGCACCGCTTTGTCGGTAGAGATGAGGACGAAAGTTTCAACGCCAGTTGCCAAAGCGGCGGCGGCGGTTCGCCAGGTGCCGAAAATATTGTTTTCAACGCCCTGCGGGATGTTCTTTTCAACCATCGGCACATGTTTGAAGGCCGCCGCGTGAAAAATGGTCTGCACGCCGTGCGCACGAATTACCTGTTCAACCTGCGCCTGGTTTGTGACGGAGCCCAGCACAGCCATCAGCCGCGGGCGGCATTTGCTCTCGATGAGCTCTTGCTCAATGGCATACAAGTTGTATTCGCTGTGGTCGTAGAGAATCAGTGTTGTTGCTTCCAGACGGCAGATCTGCCGGCACAGTTCAGAGCCGATGGAGCCGCCAGCGCCGGTCACCATCACGACCTTGCCGGAAATGTTCTTGTTCAGAAGGTCGGGTCGCGGCGCCACCGGATCGCGACCCAGCAGATCTTCGATTTCCACTTCGCGCAGGTCCGCGACCTTGATCTTGCCCTGCGCCAGATCGGTAAGGCCCGGCAATATCTGGACCTTTACCGGGTGGTTTTCCAGCGAGTGAATGATGTCGTTGCGGCGTGCGCGAGTCGCCGAAGGAAGCGCCAGCAGTATTTCGGAGACACTCAGGCGCTGAACCAGGTTCGCCAGGTCAGCTGGGGAATAAACCCTAAGGCCGGAGATTCGCTGGCCGTGCAGTCGATTGTCGTCGTCCACAAACGCCACCGGACACATTTCACGGCTTTGGGCGAGCGCGGTAGACAGCTGGATGCCCGCCGACCCCGCGCCGTAAATGACGACGTTCGTTTTGCTTTTTCCAGGGCTGGCGCTGAGCGACAGCCGGCTGAACCAGTCGCGTGCAACCAGTCGGGGCAGGGCGACAAGACACAGCGCAAACAGGGCATTCAGGGGAATAACCGAGCGCGGAACGCTCCCTGACCCCATAAAAAATACGGCGGCGGTCAGCAGAGCCGTATAGAACAGGATTGCCTTGATGACCGCCCAGATCGCCTGCATGCCGAGAAAACGCACGATGGCGTGATAAAGGCCGAAGACGATGAATGCGGGGAGAGCCGCCAGTGGCGCGACGAGGAACAGCCACGCGGTTTCGGCGTCCGGAACGTACCAGCGCTCGAATCGAAGGGTAAAAGCGAGCCACAGCGCAAGCATCAGGCTGATCACATCCACCAGCAAAATGATGATCTGCTTGGTGCGCCGAGAGCGACCCTCGAGCGAACGCAGGGATGTGAAGAAAAGCTGGCTGGGCGTCGGCAAGGGCCGGTTAAATGCGGCGTGGCTCAACACCACAAGGGCCCCGAGCCCCGACAGCACCGCCGCCAGGCGCCAGGCGATCTCGCGCAAGCCCATTTTTGGAGTTAAGGAAGCGTGCGCGGGACGCGCTGTATTGGGTGCGTGACAGGTGACCAGCGGATTTGCTTTATCACCCGCCTGACACGTCGCCAGCGCGAGTTCCGCATGGGGACTCAGATAAGCGATCACGCCGTCCCTGAAACTGGAAGTCGGATAGTCAACGGGTCGCCCGGCCGCCAGATCCCGCTGCGTCGGCGTTAGCCTGGTTTCACATTTGAGCTGAGCGACACGACAGGACGGACACGTGGCCAGTGTCGCCCTGGAAAGTTTGCCGAGCATCCCCTCGCAGGACTGGAGACTGTTCTGTGGATGCAGCAGGAAACTTAAATTGGCCCCTTCCGGGACATCGATGTCGATAGCCGGATAAAAGGACTTGGATTTTTGGCTGAGGCTGAGTGCAAAAACAGCCAACAAAAGTATGCCGATGAAAAATTCTGCAATGCGACGCGACATGAAGGCGCTAGTCTTTTGCAAAACGCGATTGCAGGGCGCCGTAGGTTTCGATTCGGCGGTCCCTGAGAAAAGGCCACCAGCGGCGCACGTTCTCCGATCGTTGCAGGTCGAGGTCGACCATCAGGACGGCGGATTCATCCGTGCCGGCCTGAGCCAGCAGTTCGCCTTGCGGACCCGCGGCGAAACTCGATCCCCAGAATCGGGAGCCTTGGGTCTGTTTCGTGGGGTCGGCTTCATGGCCGATGCGATTGGCGACGACCACCGGCAAACCGTTGGCGATGGCATGCGCACGCTGGATGGTGATCCAGGCGTCGCGCTGGCGCGCCTGCTCGTCCAAGTCGTCCGCCGGATTCCAGCCGATTGCGGTGGGGTAGAGCAACAAGTCGGCGCCGGCAAGTGTCATCAGGCGCGCGGCTTCGGGGTACCACTGGTCCCAACACACCAGTACGCCCAGCTTGCCGACCGACGTCGGTATCGGAGTAAAACCAAGATCGCCGGGGGTGAAGTAAAACTTTTCGTAATAGCCGGGGTCGTCCGGGATATGCATCTTGCGATATTTACCTGCAATCGAGCCGTCTTTTTCGATCACCACGGCGGTGTTGTGGTGCAGGCCTGCGGTGCGGCGCTCAAACAGCGAGCAGACGATAACGACGCCGAGTTCTTTGGCGAGCTTGCCGAAATGCTCGGTGGACGGGCCGGGGATGGATTCGGCCAGATCAAACAGGGCCGGGTCTACGTGCTGGCAGAAATACAGCGAGCAATGCAGCTCCTGCAGTAAAACCAGTTGCGCGCCCTGTTGGGCCGCATCGCGGATGCCGGCCGTGCTGCGACGGATGTTTTCTTCGCGGTCGGCGGAGCAGGCGTGCTGGATGACGCCGACGCGCAAGGCTTTACCGGTCATTTTGGAATCTGCATGGTGACGCAATGGAGGCTGCCATACTGCTGAATCAGGGGGCGGCAATCAATCCCGATGACTTCGCGGCCCGGGAAACAGGGGCGCAGCAGGGACAGGGCCTCGGCGTCATTGGCGTCCCGATAAACCGGCACCAGCACCGCGCCGTTGATGATCAGGAAGTTGGCATAGCCCGCCGGCAGGCGCTGGCCGGTTTCGTCGTAAATGGCCTTGGGCAGTGGCAGCGCCACTAAACGGTAAGGTTGGCCATCGGTCCGGCGTAGCGCGCGCAATTCGGATTCCATGTCGCGCAACATGGCGTAATGCGGGTCACCGGCATCGGCGCAGGCCTGATAGGCAATCGTCGAGTCATCACAGAAGCGGGCGATGGTGTCGATGTGGCCATCGGTGTCGTCGCCGAGCAGATCGCCATGCTTGAGCCAGAGCACACGCGTAAGGCCAAACCAGTTTTTCAGTTTTTCTTCGATCTGCTGTTTGTTGAACCGCGGATTTCGCGTAGCGGCCAGCAAGCAGCGTTCGGTGGTGAGCAGGGTGCCGAGGCCATCGGATTCGATACCGCCGCCTTCGAGCACGAAATCAACCGTTTCGACGGGCGCCTCCAGGGCCTTCATGCCTGACAGTGCGCGAGTGATGCGGTCGTCGCGCCCGGCAGAAAACTTGCCGCCCCAGCCGTTGAAAATGAAATCGAGATGGACTTTCTGCCCATCGCGAACCACGGTGATCGGCCCGTGGTCGCGCGCCCAGACGTCGTCACTCTCTACCTGAACGATGCGTACGCGCTCCATGCCGGCTCCCGCGGCAGCCAGGCGCTCGCGCAGGTGATCGGGGGACAGGCCGTAATTGATATGGACGCCCTGGAAACGGCTGATGGCGACCGCAATCTCGCTGAAACAGTGCTCAACGTGGGTGAAATTTGCGCCAAAGTCCCCTTCCGCGCGCGGCCAGGTCAGCATCACCGCCGATTGGGGCGCCCATTCCGCTGGCAATACTGTGGTCATCGGGTTCTCAAAAGAAACGGGGCGCTGGCGCGCCCCGGGTTCAATATGCAATTCGTTTTTAGTTCGCTGCTTTCAATTCGTCTTTGTGGCTGATTTCAGGAGGTTGATTCTTGACCACGGTGTCGATGACCGTGCCGGCGTCAAAAAAAACTGAAAATCCCTCGTAATCCCAGCGCGTGATCGGCGGTGTTTTGCGCGAGCCTCCGCCGACCGGGGCGTGCCTGAACTTCGGTTCGCCGTATTGCTTGAGGACCTTGCTGCTGGATTCGCCGCGCACCGGATAGCCGATTGTCTGGAATCTGACATTTGCCTTGTGCATCGAGAGGGTTTCCGCCGCAACCGGGGCAGAGCTCACGACAGCACTCAACAGCAGTAGGAACGATGTGCGCATGGTCAAGAATATAGCACCGGGGAATGCCTTTGGCGCGCCTTAGCCAATGCCGACGGCCAAAATGGGGCGGCCCCGCTTGGGCGCCATTTAGGCCGCCAGAAGGGAATGATCAAAAAGCAGCGGTACACTTTTAGTACCACTGCTTTTCGCAACGCGGTCTCCAAGGCACTCCATCGCGCTCAAGCGGGTAGCGGTTTTTCGAGCTTCAAAATTCTTGCAAGGCTTGCCGCGGTGAGCCACACCACCCAGTAGCTGAAGAAAATATCGGTGACGAAGTGCCCGCCCTGAATAATGCGCACCAGCCCGGCCACGCTGCCGGCGATGATCCCTGCCCACATCCAGCGCCGCCGCTGTTTCGGGAAGACCCAGCCAAATGCAATCAGGTAAAACGCCGCCGCGGCGTGACCGCTGGTAAAAGAGCAATTGGTGGCGCACTGGTCGCTGATGACGCCGGGCAGTACGTAGTGGCCCTGGCCGCCGAAGGGCGCGATCGCCTCGGGCCGCGGCCGGCCCCACTGGTCCTTGAAAAGAGTGTGCGTGATCAGGCCCGGGCCCAGCGCCAGCACGAGCAGCAAAAACCACAGCGGACGGCGCGATTTTTTAGCCCGCGCGCCGTCCGACACATGGGCCCAGATCAGCCCGCCGACGAGCGCAATGCCGAAGATCCACATGAGAATCCGCACCCCGAAATACACCGCCATCGCCGGCCAGGTATCCGACAGCCAGAATCCGCGCGCTGGATCGTAAAACCAGCCGGTAACGGTCAGGTCCAGCCAGCCAAAGCTGAAAAACGCCAGCGCGGCGACCGCCGCACTGACCAGTGCCGCGACGGCCCATTTCACAGGGTGCATGCGGCGTATCCCTTGAACCCGTTCAGGCGCCAGGCGTGCAGATCCAGTGCGTAATTGCGTGCTATCGGCACCAGAACCTCGCCCGCCCGCTGCTGCGACGAAAAACAATCCGCGAGCATGGGCCGCAGCTCGGGGTTGCGGCTGAGAAAGACAAAATCCTGCCCGGTCTTGTCCTGCATCGTCGTGCTGAGGTGAAAATGGGTTTCAACCACCGCGCGCGGATTCCAGATCACCGCGTCCTGGCCTTGCGGGCGTGCGTAGTAGTTCATCTGCGCGATCAGGTCGCGCTCGTCGGTGAGCAGGCGCGCTCCCGGATTTTTCACCAGCAGTTCACGCACTCCGGCCCCGGCCTGGTCCCAGCCTTGGATGCGCTTGTAGACATCGCTTTTCGCCGTCATCTCGATGCCGGCCAGTCGCGTCAGTGCGTGGTAGTGATAGGCCAGCACGGCGAGCGCAAGATTCAGCGCGACCGCCGCCACCAATACGCCGCGATGCTGGGGCAGCAGCCACAGCACCAGCCAGATGGTGCCGGCGGCATAGGTCATCGCCGCCCAGTTGGCATTGGCGCCGCCCAGCAGCGCCTGCACGCTGATCAGCGCGAGAAACGGCCAGGTGAAACAGGCCAGCAGTTTCTGTTTCTGCGGCGGCGGATCCTTGGGTCGCCTGAAAATCAGCGCGGCGAACGCCACAAACAGCACCGGGCCGATCAGCGCCGCCTGGCCACCGAGAAACTCCACCAGATCGTCCCAGTGCAAACCGCTGCGTTCGAACTGCGAAATCTCGGCGGTGTGCTGCAACGTGGGCCAGCCGTGATGGGCGTTCCACCAGAGGTTGGGCGCAAATACGATCGCCGCCAGCGCGGCCGAAAGGTAGAGGCGCGGATTGCGAAATTGTGGGCGCTGGTCAGGCGTGGTCAGCAGATACAGCGCGGCGCTGATCGCGAAAATGCCCATGGTGTACTTGGTCAGCAGCCCAAGTCCGGAGGCCAGGCCCGTCAGCAACCACCAGCGCCAATGGTTCGATTCCAGCGCGCGGACGAATCCGTACAGCGCCGCGGTCCAGCACAGGAATAGCGGCACGTCGGTGGAAATGATCAGGGAAGAAAACGAAACCCCGGGCAGGGTGATGAAGACCGCCGCCGCCCATAGCGCCGTGCGGGCATTGCTCAGGCGCAAGGTCAGCGCATAAATCAGCAGGGCGGTCAGAGGATAAATCAGCAGCGCGCCGGACTTGATGCACAGTTCGCCATGGCCGCAGACCGCCGTCGTCGCCGCGATGACAGCCGCAATCACCGGCGGCTTCGAGTAATAGCCCCAGGCGAGCGATTGCGACCACGTCCAGTATTGCGCCTCGTCCACGTACAGCGTCAGGCCGGAGAAATACAGCACCAGCGCGCGATAGGCGGTAATGGCCACCAGTACGGCAAGCAGAATTGCAAAAGGGCGGCGCGTCTGGCTCATGTGTTGTAATTATCATCCATGCAACTCCCTTATGAACTCTTCGCCGGCCTGCGCTACACGCGAGCCAAGCGGCGCAATCACTTCATCTCGTTCATCTCGCTGGTGTCGATGCTCGGCATCGCCATCGGTGTGATGGCGCTGATCGTGGTGCTGTCGGTGATGAACGGCTTCGAGCGCGAACTGCGCACGCGCATCCTTGGCATGGCCTCGCACGCCACCATCTCGCCGGATCGGAAGGGCTGCCGGACTGGCAGAGCGTTGTCGGAGCTGGCTAAAAACAACACGGAGATTGAAGCGTTCGCGCCCTACATCGAGGGTGAGGGCATGATGCGTGTCGGCGGCGAACTGTTCGGCACGATGCTGCGCGGCGTGCTGCCGGACTACGAGACCCGGGTTTCCGAGGTCGCAAAGAACATCAAGGCCGGCAGCCTCGACAGCCTGCAGGCCGGCGCGTTCAACATCGTCCTCGGTGCCGAAACCGCCCGGACGCTGGGCGTCGGCGTCGGCGACAAGGTGGACCTGATGATTCCCCAGGCCAGCGTCACGCCCGCCGGCGTGCTTGCCGCGCCTCCGCCGCTTCACCGTCGGCGGCATCTTCGAGGTCGGCATGTACGAATTCGACCGCGGCCTGGTGCTGATCCACCTGAGCCGATGCGCAGGCGCTGTATCGGCATGGGCGGCAATGTCACCGGCGTGCGCCTGAAGCTGCACGACCTGTTCCGTGCGCCGCATCGTCGTCGCGCGAACTGGCCAACGATGCTCGCCGGCGTCTATTACGTCAGCGACTGGACGCGCAGCCACGCCAATTTCTTCCGCGCCGTGCGCACCGAGAAGATGGTGATGTTCATCATCCTGTCGCTGATCGTCGGCGTCGCCGCGTTCAACATCGTCTCGACGCTGGTGATGGTGGTGCAGGACAAGCAGGCCGACATCGCCATCCTGCGCACGCTCGGCGCAACGCCGCGCTCGATCATGCAGATCTTCATGGTGCAGGGCTCGCTGATCGGCATGGTCGGCACGTTGCTCGGCGTCGCCGGCGGCGTGCTGCTGGCGCTGAACGTCGAGACCGCTGGTGCCGTTGATCGAGGCAATGACCGGCCAGCGCGTGTCCTGTCGCCCGACGTCTACTACATCAGCGACCTGCCGTCGGACCTGAACGGCGCCGACGTCTTCAAGATCGCAATGTTGTCGTTGGCGATGGGCTTGTTCTCGACGCTGTATCCGGCCTTGCGTGCGTCGCAGAGTGCAGCCGGCGGAGGCGCTGCGGTATGAGTGACGCCACGATCTCTCAGCGCCAAGCGGCCTGCGTACAAGACCTTCGACGACGGCCGCCTGCGGCTCGACGTACTCAAGGGCGTCGACTTTGATCTGGCAAGCGGCGAGCGCGTGGCCATTGTCGGCGCGTCCGGCTCCGGCAAGTCCACCCTGCTGCATTGTCTCGGTGGGCTCGACGCGCGCAGCGGCGGGCGAGGTCTAGGTGCAGGGCGAAACGATGTCCGCCTTATCGGACGCAGCGCGCGGCGCCTTGCGCAATCGCGCCCTCGGGTTCGTCTACCAGTTCCATCACCTGCTGCCCGAATTCACCGCGCTGGAGAACGTCGCCATGCCGCTGCTGATCCGCCGCATGCCGCATGAACAGGCGATGACGCAGGCGCGGTGAGCTGCTGGCGCGCGTGGGTCTTGGCGAGCGCCTGCTGCACAAGCCGGGCGAGTTGTCGGGCGGCGAGCGCCAGCGCGCGGCCGTGGCGCGTGCGCTGGTCACGCGGCCGGCCTGCGTGCTGGCCGACGAGCCCACCGGCAATCTCGACGCCGCCACGGCGCACCGCGTTTTCGACCTGATGCTGGAGCTGAACCGCGAACTCGGCACCGCGCTGGTCGTCGTCACCCACGACATGCGGCTGGCGGCACGCATGGACAAGATATGGACTCTGGAACAAGGCAGGCTCCTGCCCTACACGACACCCGCTACCTGATTCTCGGATTCACCGCCGGCGTGCTGCTGACGCAGACGCTGGCGCAACTGCCTGCCGTTCCCACGCTCGCCATTGCCGCACTGCCGGTGCTGATCCCCTGGCGCGGCCGCGCGATTTACGCGGCTGCGGTATTCGGGCTTCTGTTTACCGTCTGGCGCGCACAGCCGCTGCTCGACACCCGCTGGCCGGTCGAGCGCCACGGCGAAGATCATTGGATTGAAGGGCGCATCGCCAGCCTGCCGGAAGTCGGCGACAAGGCCACGCGCTTTTTATTCGACCCGAGCGAGGTCGGGCTGCCTTCTCGTCTGCGCGCGTCGTGGTACCGCGATGCTCAGGTTATTGGCGGCGGCGAATGTTGGCGCCTGCAACTGCGCCTGCGCACGCCGCATGGCTCGATGAATCCCGGCAGTTTTGATTACGAGGGCTGGCTTTTTCGCCAGGGCATCGGCGCCACGGCCACCGTGCGCGATGCGAAGCGTTGCGCGCATACCGATGGTTATCGGGTTCTGCG
Organism: uncultured Gammaproteobacteria bacterium; assembly: GCA_963807375.1. Taxonomy (GTDB): domain Bacteria; phylum Pseudomonadota; class Gammaproteobacteria; order Nevskiales; family Nevskiaceae; genus JACPFV01. Next base: position 77,791 of record CAWEBP010000002.1, on the reverse strand, counting down.
CTTGCGCCAGACCATTGCCGATCGGCTCAAAGAATGGTTGCCGCATGAAGGGCAGGCCCGAGGCCGCGCCATGCTCGCCGCACTGACCCTCGGTGACACCTCGGGTTTCAGCGACAAGGATTGGGATGCGTTTCGTCTCACCGGCACCACGCACCTTGTTGCGATCTCCGGCTTCAACATCGCCATCGTCGCTGGCCTTGCGTTCTTTCTGCTGCGCTGGCTGTGGTCGCTATGGCCGCGGCTGTGTCTGTGGATGCCTGCACAACGCATCGCGCTGCTCGGGTCGGCCCTGCTTGCATTGGCTTATGCGCTGCTCGCGGGGTTTGAGCCCCCGGTGCAGCGCGCAGTGGTGATGCTGTTCGTGGTGCTGGCCGCCGCGTGGATGCACCGGCTGGCCGAGGCTTCGCGCGTGCTGGCACTCGCGTGGTTCGCCGTCCTGTTGCTCGACCCATTCTCAACCCTGAGCGCCGGCACGTGGTTGTCTTTTGGCGCGGTCGCGGCGATTTACTACGTCAGCGTCGGCCGTCACCAGGCGCCCGGATTCTGGAGCGCCGCGCTGTGGGTTCAGCTGATCCTGTCGGTCATGCTGGCGCCGCTGTCCTTGTTCTTTTTTCACGGCACATCGCTGTTGTCGCCCCTGGTCAATCTGGCGGTCGTGCCGCTGTTTGCGGTTTTGACGCCACTGGCGGTCGGTGTTTTGCTTCTGGCGCTGATTTTTCCTCCACCCGCTTCGGTGCCTTTGCAGGCATTGGGGGCCTTGCTGCAAAAAGTGAGTGATACACTTTTAGTATCACTCGATTATCCCGACCTGTGGCTTGGCAGCCTCTCCAGGCCCTTTAGCGGGTGGGCTGTTTTTGCTGGCGGCCGTGCTGCTTTTTGCCCCCAGAGGCTTGCCGCTGAGGGCGCTGGCGCTGCTCTGTGCGCTGCCGCTTGCTGTGGCCGAGGAATCTCGCGCCAGAATCCGGCTTGGAGCTGACCGCACTTGATGTGGGGCAGGGCTTGGCGGTAGTCGTCAGAACATCAAATCACACGCTGCTCTATGACGCCGGACCTGCGTTTGAAGACGGGTTTGATGCCGGCGAATCTGTGGTGGCGCCTTACTTGCTGTCGCGCGGCGTGAACCACCTCGATCTGCTGCTGCTCTCGCATGGCGACAACGACCACGCCGGAGGTGTTTCCGCCGTGCGCCGCTTGCTCAAGGTCGACCGCGAAACCGGCACCGAGCATGGCGAGCCCTGCCGCGAGGGGCAGAACTGGGAATGGGATGGCGTGCGCTTCACGCTGCTGCATCCCGACGGCGGCGAATGGTCAGACAACAACCGCTCGTGCGTGCTTAGAGTCGAGTCGCCGGGTTTTTCTGTGTTGCTGGCCGGTGATATCGAGAAAAAAGCCGAGCGGCGTCTGGTCGAGGAAAAACCGGAATCACTCAAGGCCGACGTACTGATCGCCCCACATCACGGCAGCAAGACTTCATCCACCGAAGAGTTCGTGGCCGCAGTGCAGCCGAAGGTCGTGATCTACGGCGCTGGCTGGCGCAACCACTTTAAGCATCCGCGGCCGGAAGTGGTCGAGCGTTATCGACGCGGATTGGTGCGCAGCAGTACGTCACCGGCAATCTGGGCGCATCTGACCGTGCGTCGCGACTTGAGCGTCGACGAGTATCGCCCGAAGGCGGCGCGGTTCTGGAATGCGCCAGCCGACTAGAGTTTCGTCGGATTCGGCGCGTCGCCGTAAACCTTTTTCGGATCGAAGGCTTTCTGCTGTTCTTCGAACTTCAGTGCGCGCGTGAAGTCACCGGCACCGAGCGGCACCGAGCGGTAGAAGCAGGAGCGGTAGCCGACGTGGCAAGAAGCATCGCCGGGAATCGCAACGCGAAGCCAGATGGCGTCCTGGTCGTCGTCAATCCGCAGTTCGACCACTTTCTGCACCAGGCCAGAGGTCGCGCCCTTGTGCCACAGCACCTGGCGCGAGCGCGACCAGTAGTGCGCCTCGCCGGTTTCGATGGTTTTGCGCAGGGCCTCGGCGTTCATGTAGCCGAGCATCAGCACTTCGCCGGTGTTGGCGGCGGTGGTGACGCAGGGCATCAGGCCTTCGGCATCGAACTTGGGCGCAAGGTCGTGGCCTTCTTCAACCTGCTCGATGGTTTTGCGCTCGGAGAACTTGATTTCGGTCATGGCGGATATTTTAGCCTGCACGCGCAATCGCGCCTTTATGCACGCCTTCGTAGGCGCGCACTTCAACTTTCAGGCGTGGCCGCTCCGCCGCCACTTTTGCAGCGAGGTGTTCGGCGATGCGCTCCACCGTGGTATCGGCGGTCATCAGGTCGCAGCGGTCAGCCGGCAGTTCCAGCAGAAACTCGCCTTCACCCGCGGTGTATTCGAAGCGCATGCGGCCTTTGCCGTGCGCGCTCATGTCCGCCGTGCTGCCAAGGTAGATGTCGCGCCAGAGGTCGGCCATGCGGTTTTCCAGCTTGGGGTCGCGCCGGCCATCCACCGTGATGGTGAGGCGCGAGCGGTGGCCGTGGGCGATGCGCTGGCAGTGGCCCGCATGTTTTTTAAGGCCGTGGGTGTAGTGGTAATACGCGCCATCAATGGCTTCGTGGCGCAGGCGCACGCGCACGGCACGGACATTTTTCGGTGCGGCGGCGGTCACCGACTGCTGCAGGCGATGGGCGAGGCTGGTCTCGTCAACATCCTCTGCATCCAGCACGCACACCGCAACAGCAGGCGATTGGTGCTCGATGACGCCGGTATCCGCCTTGTAGGTCAGGCCACAGCGCTCACCGGAGCGCACGAAATGCAGTAGCGCCGATTTGCCCGGCACAACCAGCTGGTGGTCACCAACGGCTTCTACCGCTTTTTTCAGGCGTTTCTTCACCTCGCCAAAGTCCAGCACCATGGACTGGTCGTCGAGGTCGCCCTCCAGTTCGAGGTCCACGATCCACGATTCGCCGACGAGGCCGCGCTGCGGATGCAGGTAGGCGCAGTCGATTACGGTGAGTTGTTCGACAAAGAGCGAGGTCATGCGCGCATTTTACGGCACTGCCCCTGGCGAACCGCTAAAATCGCGCACCTTTTTTGCCGGCACTCATCAATGTCCGTTGTCACCCGCTTCGCGCCGAGCCCCACCGGCTTCCTGCATATCGGCGGCGCACGCACGGCGCTGTTCTCGTATCTCTACGCGAAAAAGCACGGGGGCAAGTTCCTGCTGCGCATCGAGGACACCGACCGCGAGCGCAGCACGCAGGAAGCCGTGGATGCGATTTTCGAGGGCATGGCCTGGCTGGGGCTCAAATCCGACTTCGAACACGTCTACCAGACCAAACGCTTCGAGCGTTATGCCGAGGTCATCGGGCAGATGCTCAAGGCCGGCACGGCTTACCACTGCTATTGCTCGAAGCAGGAGCTGGACGTGATGCGTGCCGCTCAGAGTCGCCAACAAGCAGAAGCCGCGTTACGACGGACGTTGGCGGCCCTCAGGTCCAGGCGAGCCCGGCAAGACGCTGCCGCCGATCCCCGCCGACGTAAAGCCGGTGGTGCGTTTTCGTAACCCCAGCGACGGCGACGTGGTGCTGGATGACCTGATCAAGGGCAAGATCGTGTTCGCCAGTGACGAGCTGGACGACCTCATCATTGCGCGCGCCGACGGCGTGCCGACCTACAACTTCTGCGTGGTGGTGGACGACATGGACATGGGCATCACCCATGTCATCCGTGGCGACGACCACGTCAACAACACGCCGCGCCAGATCAACATCCTGAAAGCGCTTGGCGTAACCCCGCCGAAGTACGCCCACGTCTCGATGATTCTCGGCGCCGACGGCACCAAGCTGACCAAGCGCCACGGCGCGCTCGGCGTCATGGAATACCGCGCGATGGGCTTCATGCCCGAAGGCATGCTGAACTACCTCGTGCGCCTGGGCTGGAGTCATGGCGACCAGGAGCTGTTCACGCCGCGAGGAGATGTGCAAGTTGTTCGACTTCGATCATGTCTCGGCCTCGCCGGCGCGCTTCGACATGGAAAAAGCCTACTGGGTCAATCACCAGTATCTGAAGACCGCCGACCCGGCCCTCGTCGCGCCCGAGTTTGAGTGGCACCTGAAACGCAGCGGGCGTCGATGTGAGCAACGGCCCGGCGCTGACGGCCGTGATCGAGCAACAGCGCGAGCGCTGCAAGACGCTGGTTGAGATGGCCGAAAAATCACTGTTCTTCTTCGGTGACCTCAAGGGCTACAACGAAAAGGACGCGGCCAAGCATCTCAATGCCGAGTCTGCGGCGGTGCTGGATGAACTGACGCAGCAATTGAAAGCGCTTGCGGACTGGACGGCGCCGGCGATTCACACCGTGGTCAACGGTTATGCCGAAGCCAAGGCCTGGGCTTGGGCAAGATCGCGCAGCCGATCCGTGTCGCTGTCGCCGGCATGGCGATGTCGCCGCCGATCGACCAGACCCTGTGGCTGCTGGGCCGCGAGCGCACGCTGGCGCGGCTGGCTGCGGCCGTGGCGTACATTCGCGCAAAATAGCGCCATGCCCATTCAAATCACGTTTCCGGACGGCAACAAAAAGTCGTTCGACACGCCGCCGACGGCGCTGGCCATCGCGCAGGGCATTTCGCCCGGACTGGCCAGAAAACCGCGGTCGTCGCGCGTCAACGGCGAGCTGTGGGACCTGACGCGGCCGATCGAACAAGATGCGACGCTCGAGCTCATCACGCGCGACAAGCCCGAAGGCGCTGGAGGTGATCCGCCACGACGCCGCCCACGTGCTCGCGCAGGCCGTGCAGGAGCTGTTTCCGGGCACGCAGATCACGTTTGGTCCGGCGACCGAGACCGGTTTCTACTACGACTTCGCGCGTGCCGAGCCTTTCACCGAAGCGGACCTCGAAAAGATCGAGAAGAAAATGCGCGACATCGTCAAGCGCGACCTGCCGATCACGCGCGAGGTGTGGACGCACGAGGCGGCGGTCAAGCATTTCGAGAAGGCCGGCGAAAAGTTCAAGGCCGAGTGGATCCGCGAGGGCATCAAGCCGGATGCGACGCTGACGATCTACCGGCAGGGCGATCAGTGGCTGGACATGTGCCTTGGCCCGCACCTGCCGTCCACCGGCAAGTTGGGCACCGCCTTCAAGCTGACCAAGGTCTCCGGCGCCTACTGGCGCGGCGATGCCAACAACGCGCAGCTACAGCGCATCTACGGCCTGGCGTTCGCCACCGAAGACGAGCTGAAAGCGCACCTGAAGATGGTCGAAGAGGCCGAGAAGCGCGACCACCGCAAGTTGGCGCGCCAGCTCAATCTCTTCCACCAGCAGGAAGAAGCGCCGGGCATGGTGTTCTGGCACCCCAAGGGTTATGCGATCTGGCAGGCGGTCGAGCAGTTCATGCGCGAGCGTCTATCGCGACAGCGGCTATCAGGAAGTGCGCGCACCGCAGATCCTCGACGTCAGCTTGTGGAAGAAGTCCGGCCACTGGGACAACTACAAAGAGAACATGTTCTTCACCGAGTCTGAGAAGCGGACCTACGCGGTGAAGCCGATGAACTGCCCCGGGCCACGTGCAGATCTACAACGCCGGCCTGCACAGCTACCGCGACCTGCCGATCCGCTACGCCGAGTTCGGCGGCTGCCATCGCAACGAGCCGAGCGGCGCGTTGCACGGAATCATGCGCGTGCGCGCGTTCACACAGGACGACGGCCACATCTTCTGCACGCCGGAGCAGGTGGAGTCGGAAGTCACCGCGTTCCACGCACAGGCGATGAAGGTCTACGCCGATTTCGGCTTCACCGACATCACCATCAAGTTGGCACTGCGTCCGGACAAGCGTCTGGGCACCGACGACGTCTGGGACAAGCGCCGAGACCGCGCTGCGCGGCGCGCTGAGTGCTGCTGGCGTGACGTGGACGGAATTGCCCGGCGAGGGCGCGTTCTACGGCCCCAAGATCGAATACCACCTCAAGGATTCCATCGGCCGCGCCTGGCAGGTCGGCACCATGCAGGTCGATTTCATGATGCCCGAGCGTCTGGGCGCGGAGTACGTCGACGAGACCTCGCGGCCGCAAGCACCCGGTGATGCTGCATCGGGCCATCGTCGGTTCGATGGAGCGTTTCATCGGCATCCTCATCGAGCACCATGCCGGTGCGATGCCGCTGTGGCTGGCGCCGGTGCAGGTGTGTTGTCGCGCCGATCGTCTCGGACGCGGACGCCTATGCGACCGAGGTGGCGAGCGTACTGCGGGATGCCGGTCTGCGCGTTGAAGCCGATCTGCGCAACGAGAAAATCAACTCGAAGATCCGCGATCACGCCATGCAGAAGATTCCGGTGATTCTCATCGTCGGCCGCAAGGAAGCCGAGGACAAGACCGTAACCCTGCGCTTTCGTGGCGAGGAGCGGCAGGAGACGATTCCGTTGAGCGACGTTGCGCTGAGGCTCGCGCGGGCCTGAACGTCGACATGAGTCGTGAGGCCCTGACGCGTTACGCCTGGCTGGCGGTGGCAGCGGCGGTGGCCACGATTGCACTCAAGCTGTGGGCCTGGCGGGTGACGGGCTCGGTAGGCCTGCTCTCGGATGCGCTGGAATCGTTCGTCAATCTGGGGTCGGCGCTGTTGGCGATGACCATGCTCACCATTGCGGCCAGGCCGGCGGACGAAGACCATCCGCATGGCCACGACAAGGCGGAATATTTTTCCAGCGGTGTCGAGGGCGCGGCGATTCTGGTCGCCGCGGTGTTCATTGCGCTGGCGGCTGTTCCACGGTTGCTGCAGCCGCCGCCGCTGGACCAGGTTGGCCTCGGCCTGATGATTTCAATGTCGGCCACGGCCATTAATTTTGGTGTCGCACGCGTCCTGATGAGTGCGGGCAAGAAACATGATTCGATCACTCTGCAGGCCGACGCGCATCATCTGATGGCGGATGTCTGGACCTCGGTCGGCGTGGTGCTGGCGTTAGGCCTGGTCAAACTCACCGGATGGTGGCTGCTCGACCCGTTGATCGCGCTGGCGGTCGCCGCGCATATTGTCTGGATTGGTCTGCGACTGATCGCTGTCTCCGTTGACGGTCTGATGGACAAAGCACTGCCGCCGCCCGAACTGCAGGCTGTGGAAACTCTGCTGAATCGCTACCAAAGCCAGCACCGCATGGCATGGCACGCGCTGCGCACGCGCGTCGCCGGCTCGCGCCGGTTTGTCACCGTGCATATCCTGGTGCCGGGTGCATGGACCGTGCAGCGCGGCCACGATCTGGTCGAGCAGATCGAGGCCGAGATGAGCCGGATGCTCAAGCGCCTTACCGTACTGACACACCTGGAGCCGATTGAGGACAAAGTATCGTGGGACGATACCGGGCTCGAACGCAGTGACTCGACCCATGAAAACAAATAGATTGACCGTGCTGTGCGCCCTAATGCTGCCGATGACGGCCTGCGCATCGGCACCGGAACTGAAAGGTGAATGGACGCAGGGCGCGGGTATCGTTGGCCGCGTCGAACCGGGGAGCAAGGTCGTATTCAACAATCGCGCGCTGCGCGTGTCGCCGTTCGGGCATTTCGTCTTCGGCTTGTCTCGCGATGAAACCGGTCCTGTCGAGTTGAGGGTCGGCAGTGAGGTTTTCCGTTACGACGTCGCGCCGCGCGAATATGCCGTCCAGAAAATAGATGGGCTGCCCTCAAAAATGGTGACGCCACCGGCGTCGGCGCTAAAACAGATCAAACTCGATAACCAGCGCATTGGCGCTGCGCGTGCGCACGATTCCCCCAGCGAAGATTTTACCGGCGGATTTATCTGGCCGGTGACGGGCCTTGTGACCGGGGTCTACGGCAGCCAGCGGATTCTCAACGGTGAAACCAAGCAGCCGCACTACGGCGTGGATATCGCCGCCACGACCGGTACGCCGATCAGGGCCACGGCCGCCGGCGTCGTGCGTCTGGCACGCAGTGATGTTTATTTCACCGGCGGCACCGTCATTCTCGACCACGGCCACGGCCTGACGTCGACCTATCTGCACATGAGCCGTCTGGACGTGAAGCAAGGGCGGCAGGTCGGGCAGGGCGAGGTTATCGGGGCGGTGGGCGCCACCGGCCGCGTCACCGGGCCGCATCTGTGCTTTCGCATGAACTGGTTCGACGTGCGGCTCGATCCGCAGCTGATGCTGGGGTCGCCATAGGGCATTTTCACTGTCACCCGCTTGCGGCCTCCAAAAGCTGCTTTTAGCCAAATGCGAAAATCGGGTGATACACTTTTAGTACCACCCTTTTTTCAACTAAGGCGTTTTGGGGCTTGAAAAGCCCTCAAGCGGGTGCAGTCCTGATGCGCGCTAAGCGCACGCGGGATCGGTCCACAATTCGCCGCGAAGGCATGCGCCGATTTGTGGCCGGCGGGTGACGGATGTTTTACCCCGGAGGCCACTTCATCGGCCTGCCGCCCAGGATATGCAGATGCAGGTGGAATACGGATTGCCCCGCCTCGGCCCCGTTGTTGACCGCCAGCCGGTACGCCTCGCCGCAGCCGTGCGCCGCGGCGATTTTCGAGGCGGTGAGCATCAAATGACCGAGCAGCGACTGATCTTCTGCGGTTGCATCACAGAGCCGCGGCAACGGCTTGCGTGGCACCAGCAGGATATGCACCGGCGCCCCGGGGTTGATGTCCTTGAACGCCACGCAGTGTTCATCTTCGTGGACGAACGTCGCCGGAATTTCGCGGGCGATGATTTTCTCAAACAGGGTTTTGGCCATAACACTTCTCGTCTATTCAGGGATCGTGGGGTTCACTGATAATAATAGCCATGTCCGCACCGCTTGAATCCTCGTGGGTGATCTATCGCCGGATGGCGCGCTACGCCATTCCGTACTGGAAGGTCATCGCGGCTTCCATGTTCGCACTGACCCTTTTTTCGGCGGCGGATGTCGGCTTCGTGGCGCTGATGAAGCCGCTGCTCGACGGCAGCTTCGTGCAGAAGGATGTGACCACGATCCGCTGGATTCCGCTGGCCATCGTCGGATTGTTCCTGGTGCGCGGCACCATGGGCTTCGCCTCGGGCTATGGCCTGCAATGGGTCACGCAGAACATCATCGCCAGCCTGCGCCGCGAAATGTTCGCGCGGTTGATGCAACTGCCGGTAACTTATTTCGACCGCAACAGCACCGGCACGATACTCGCGCGTTTCAACTATCACGCCAGCATGATCGCCAGCGCGCTGATGACGTCGACCCATGCGCTGCGCGAGCTGATGGTCTTTCTGGGGCAGATGGGGCTGATGTTCTACCTGAGCTGGAAACTGACCGTATTTGTGCTGGTGGCCGCCCCTCTAATCGTGATGATCGTGCGCTACGTCAACAAGCGCATCCGCGGGCTCGGGGCGCGCATGCAGACCACCGTCGGGCGCTTTGCCGAAACGCTGGACGAAACCATCAAGGGCCAGCGCGTGATCAAGATTCACGGCGCCGAAGCCACCGAACGCGCCAATTTCGAGCACATCAACCAGGACACGCGCCGGTTGACGCTCAAGGTTGAGGCCACTTCGCTGATCAGCGGTGGATTGACTCAGCTGATCGCCGCATTCGCCATCGCGAGCATCGTCTATTTTGCCACCTTGCCCGAGATGCTCGACGAGATCACGCCCGGCACGTTTGTCGCCTTTTTGGTGGCGTTGACCACGCTGATGCGGCCGATCCGAACGCTCAACAGCGTCAATCAGTCGATCCAGCTGGGCGTGACCGCCGCGCGCGAAATTTTCAGTTTCCTCGCCGAGCCGGCGGAGTCCGCCGGCGGAAAATCACTGGCCCGCGCTCACGGACAGATCGAATTTCGCGGCGTGCGCCATCGCTATCAGGCCGATGCGCCGGAGGCGCTCAAAGGCATCAACCTCGTGATTGAGCCCGGACAGACGGTCGCTTTTGTCGGCAAGTCCGGCAGTGGCAAGAGCACGCTGTTGGCGCTGCTGCCGCGCTTCTACGATCCGACCGGCGGGCAGATTCTGCTCGATGGGCATGACCTGCGAGAGTATTCGCTGGCCGCCGTGCGCTCACAAATTGCGCTGGTGGACCAGCAGGTGCGCTTGTTCAATGCCACGGTGGCGGAAAACATCGCCTACGCCTTGACCCCCACGCCTTCGGAAGCCCAGATGATCGAGGCCGCGCGGCACGCCCACGCCTGGGAGTTCATCGAAAAATTGCCCAAGGGCCTGAACACGGAGATCGGCGAGAACGGCGTGCAGCTGTCCGGTGGCCAGCGCCAACGCATCGCCATTGCCCGCGCACTGCTGAAGAATGCGCCGATCCTGATTCTCGACGAAGCGACTTCGGCGCTCGACACGGAATCCGAACGCCACATCCAGGAAGCGCTCGAGGAGCTGGTGCGTCGGACGCACCACGCTGGTCATCGCCCACCGGCTTTCGACCATTCAGCGCGCGGACCGGATCGTGGTGATGCAAGAGGGGGTGATTGTCGAATCCGGCCGTCACGAAGAGCTCCTGAGGCAAAGCGGCGTCTACGCATCGCTGTATCGCATGCAGTTTCAGGACTAAGTCCTTCGCGAATGCGGGCGTTTTCGGATCGGCTGCAAAAAATTTGGTATTGCGCCGAGCCGCCGCCGCTGGTGCTGCGGCCATTGTCGTGGCTGTTTGTCGCCGTTGCCGTACTGCGCCGGTTCTGGCTCAAACGGCAAGCGCAGCGCACGCATCTGCCGGTGCCGGTGATTGTGGTGGGCAATATCACTGTCGGCGGATCCGGCAAAACACCCTTCGTGATCTGGCTCGCCGAGCGCCTGCGCGAATGGGGCTGGCACCCCGGCATCGTCAGCCGGGGTTACGGCGGTCGCCCTCAAAGACAACCTTTGCACGTGACCGATGCCACGGCGGCGCTCGAGTGCGGCGACGAACCCTTGCTGATGGCGAGACGCACCGGTTGCCCGGTGGTCGTCTGTCCCAACCGCGTGGCGGCCGTGCGCGCATTGATCCGACTCGGCGGCGTGGACATCGTCATCAGCGACGACGGCCTGCAGCACTACCGCCTGCCGCGCGACCTGGAAATCGCCGTAGTCGATGGCGCACGCGGACTCGGTAACGGCTGGCGTCTGCCGGCCGGCCCTCTGCGCGAATCACCAAAACGTTTGACGACCGTGGACCAGATTGTGGTGAACGGCCCCTCGGCGAAAAGTCTGGGTGCAGGGCCCTCGTCAATCGCCATGCGACTGGTGGGCCCGATGGCCCATTCGCTGCAGACCGGGCAGATCCGTGCGCTGGGCGATTTCGCCGGCCAGACCGTTCACGCCGTCGCCGGCATTGCCCACCCCGCCCGTTTTTTTTCCATGTTGAGCCGCCTGGAGATCAAGCTGATCGTGCATCCGTTTCCCGACCACCATCCGTTCATTGCGCAGGACCTGGATTTTGGCGATCAACGTCCGGTGCTGATGACCGAGAAGGACGCGGTGAAATGCAGCGGCATCAAGGATGAGCGGATGTGGTCGGTGCCGGTCAGTGCCGAGTTCGGCAAAGATGACACCGCGCGTATGCGAGAATTAATTTCTGGTTTGAAGCGAGGACACGCCCGTGGATAAACGACTGCTCGACATTCTGGTGTGCCCGGTGTCCAAGGCGCCGCTGGTCTGGAATCCCGAAAAACAGGAACTGATCTGCAAGGCCTCGCGGCTGGCCTACCCGGTGCGCGAAGGCGTACCGGTCATGCTCGAGGATGAAGCCCGAACCCTGACGGAAGATGAATTGAATTCATGACGCCGTTTCGCGTCGTGATTCCCGCGCGTCTGGGCTCCACGCGCCTGCCGCGCAAAATCCTGAGAGAAATCGCCGGCAAGCCGCTGGTGCAGCATGTCTGGGAAGCGGTGCGCGGTTGCGGTGCGCAGGAAACGGTCATCGCCGCGGACGACGCGTCCGTCGTAGAGGCTTGCCGCCGGTTCGGCGCCGATGTGGTGCTCACGTCCGCGCAGCATCAGTCGGGCAGCGATCGCGTCAACGAAGTGGCCACGTCCCGCCGCTGGGCGCCGGAGGCCATCGTGGTCAATGTTCAGGGCGACGAGCCGCTAATGCCGCCTGCACTGGTGCAACAGGCCGCGCAGCTGTTGGCGAATGATCGCGAGGCCGACCTGGCGACGCTGTGCCACGCCATTGAATCGCGCGAGGAGTGGCTAAACCCCAACGTGGTGAAAGTGGTGATGGATGCGCAGCAGCGCGCGCTGTATTTTTCGCGCGCGCCGATACCGTTCAAGCGCGCCGGAACGAATCCGGAATCGCTTTTGCCCAAGGGGCTTGCCTACCGGCACGTGGGCCTTTACGCGTGGCGCGTGGCGGCCCTGAACCGTTTCAGCGAAATGCCGGCCGAGCCGCTTGAAACCTGCGAGGCCCTGGAGCAATTGCGCGCGCTGGCGCAGGGCTTTGCCATCAAGCTGGGCCTTACGGACGGCCCGCCGCCGCGCGGCGTGGACACGGAAGACGATTTGATCGCGGTCGAAAAGATTCTTACGCGGCCATAAAAAAACCCGCCTACACACGAGGTGAAGGCGGGTCTTGAAAATCAAATCAGGGCGCGGTGGGTTCGCTCGTCTTGGTTTCTTCGGCGGGTTTTTCCACGGCTGGAGCCGTTTCATTTGCCGGGGCAATCAGGCGCGGAACGAATTCAGTGTTACGCGGCGGCTTTGGCGCAGCGTCGGGCGTAACCTCGGCAGGCGCCGCATTTTCGACCGTCGCGACCAGACGGGGCATCCAGTTCGGGTCCGCTTTAGGGCGTTGAGGGCGCGGTTCCCATGCGGCGGCCTCCGGTTTTTTGTCTTCGGCGGCAGTTCCAATATCCTGCCGGTCGTTGACGGGCTGGGCTGATACCGCGGGAGCGGCGACCTCAAACACAGGCGTCGGGGCGGGCGGGGTGCTGACCTGTTGAATGACTGGCTCTACGGGTTCGTAGGATGGAATGGCGGCCGTAACCGGCGGTTCGTAGTTGCCGATAGGCGCGGGTTGCGACCAGTCTGAACTGGCTTGCGTCGGAATCTGCGGTGCGTCCGCATTGATCGCGGCTGGTCCCGGATTCATCGTCTCTTCGGGGCGTGGGCGCTGGTGCGGTGCCTGTTGCATATCACGCTGCCCGTCGCGTTGCCCGTCGCGCTGGCCACCGCGGCCACCGCGACGTCCACGACGCCCGCGGCCTTCGCCGCGCGGCTCGTTCGGATTTTGTCCCGGCTGAGGGGGCTGCGGCCCACCCTGCGGACGCGGCGGCTGGGGGTTTTGTGCGTGCCCCGGTACCGGTGGCTGTTGCTGACCGTCCCGGCGTTGGCCCTGCTGCTCGTTACGATTCTGCTGGCGTTGCTGATCGTTGCGTTGATCCGGCCTTGGTCCGCGCTGGTCACGGCGCTGATCGTTGCGTCCGCCCTGGCGATTGCCACGATCGTCGCGTTGCCCACCCTGGGGGCGGCCCTGCTGATGACCGCCGCGCTGCTGATCGCGTCGATGATCGCGCGACTGATGGTCACGCCGCGGTGGCGGGTTCGACGAGGGTGCCGGGGTCGATGCTGGCGCCGTGCCGATCTCCGCGGTGAACATTTTCTTCATCTTGCTCCAGAACGAGCCTTGCACTTGCACAGGTGCTGGAGACACGGGCACCTCGACCGCCAAAGGCGGAGGGGTCGCCGGGCGAATGCTCTTGACGGCGGGTTCGGCCAGCGTGCGCTCGGGCGCGGACTTGGCATCCAGCACGGCCTTCAAGGCTTCGGACTTGTAGTCCTGCGTTACGCGATAGCTGGCGCGGTCGTTGTTGTCCTGATGCATGTGATCGTCGCGCACGCGGGTGATTTCGTAATTCGGGGATTCCAGCGTGGCGTTGGGCACCAGGGTAATGGTGGCCTTGCAGCGGCGCTCGATGTCGTCCAACACGGTGCGTTTTTCGTTGAGCAGGAAGGTGGCGACGTCCACCGGCAGTTGCACGATCACGCGGCCGGTTTTGTCCTTCATCGCCTCCTCTTCGATCAGTCGCAGCACCGACAGCGCCAGCGATTCGACACTGCGGATCTGGCCGCGGCCATTGCAGCGCGGGCAGGTGATCTGGGTGTGCTCGGCCAGCGACGGCCGCAGGCGCTGGCGCGACATCTCCATCAGGCCGAAGCGCGACAGGCGGCCGAACTGCACGCGCGCGCGATCGATCTCGCAGGCTTCACGCAGTTTCTGCTCGACCGCGCGCTGGTTTCTGCCGGATTCCATGTCGATGAAATCGATCACGATCAGGCCGCCCAGATCGCGCAGGCGCAACTGGCGTGCGATCTCGTCGGCGGCTTCCAGGTTGGTGTTGAGCGCGGTTTCTTCGATGCCGCCGCCGCCGGTGGCCTTGGCCGAGTTGATGTCGATGGCGGTCAGCGCTTCGGTGTGGTCGATCACGATGGCGCCGCCGGAGGGCAGCTGCACCGTGCGCTCGTGCGCGGTTTCGATCTGCGATTCGACCTGGAAGCGCGAGAACAGCGGCATCGGATTCTTCGTACAGTTTCAGCCGCGACAGCTTGTCCGGCATCATGTGCTGCATGTGCTCGCGCGCTTCGGCGTAAATCTCCACGTTGTCGACGATGATCTCGCCGATGTCCGGGCGGAAGTAGTCGCGCAGCGCGCGGATGATGATGTTGCTTTCCTGGTAGACCAGGAACGGTGCCGGCTTGGCGGCGGCTTCGGTTTCGATTGCGCGCCAGTATTCGACCAGGTGGTCAAGATCCCACTGCAGTTCTTCCTTGGTGCGGCCGACGCCGTTGGTGCGCACGATGGTGCCCATGCCCTCGGGGATCTGACAGCGCATCCAGCGCTTCGCGCGCTTCGTCGCGTTCTTCTTCGTCTTCGACGCGCCGCGACACGCCGCCGGCACGCGGATTGTTCGGCATCAGCACCAGATAGCGGCCGGCGAGCGAGACGTAAGTCGTCAGGGCCGCGCCCTTGGTGCCGCGCTCTTCCTTCTCGACCTGGACGATCAGTTCCTGGCCTTCCTCGAGGTCACGGGTCGCCGCGACCGCCCTGCTTGAAGTAGGAGCGCGGACTTCCTTCAGCGGCAGAAAGCCGTGACGCTCGGCGCCGTATTCGACGAAGCAGGCTTCGAGGGAGTGCTCGACGCGCGTGATGCGCGCCTTTGTAGATGTTGCCCTTTTTCTGTTCGCGGGCAGCGGTTTCTATGTCGAGGTCGTAGAGTTTCTGGCCATCGACGATGGCGACGCGCAGCTCTTCGCGCTGCGTGGCGTTGATCAAAATACGTTTCATGGTGTGCGGTCTCGTTAAGGCTCGACCGCGGGCGGCAGGAAGGCGCGCCGGAGTAATCCGGAGTAGCTAGTGTCATCAGATGAATCATCAGATGGGACATCGGCTCGCTTTTCGTTTGTGTGACCGCCTGCGAGAGCGCAGGTGATACAAAATAATTTTCAATGGCCCGTTCCCTGCGTTTTAAGGGCAGCAAACAGGAATAAACCGGGGAGGGCGTCGCTGGAACACTGTATGCTTTCGCGACAGCCCCGGAGCGTTATGGCAGCTGGAGTTTGACTCAGCTAGCCGCCGTAACCCTTTCAACGGGCATTGTTTTTGCCCGGAGCGGACTCATTGTGACACAAGAACGCGCGAATGTGCGCAAAGTGACTGTCACCATCAACGAAGATGGCCAGCGGCTCGACAATTTCCTCCTGAAACAGCTGCCTGGCGTGCCCAAATCGCACGTCTATCGGCTGGTGCGCTCCGGCCAGGTTCGCATCAACAGCGGCCGCGCCAAACCGGGCATCCGGCTTGAAGAGGGCGACATCGTGCGCATCCCGCCGGTGCGCATGGCCGAAAAAGGCGAAACCGTGCGCCCGCCGGATTCGGTGCTTGAGAGGCTGCGTGCCGCGATCATTCAGGAAGACGAGCATTACCTGGTGCTCGACAAGCCTTCGGGTCTCGCCGTTCATGCGGGCAGCGGGCTGATGTTCGGGGTGATCGAGGCCATCCGCGCCTGGGGCACGCTTGAATACATCGAGTTGTGTCACCGGCTCGACCGCGAAACCAGCGGCGTGCTGCTGCTGGCCAAATCACGGCTCGCGCTGCTGCGCGCGCAAAACGCCTTTCGCGCCGGTACCGTGGACAAGCGCTACCTCGCCCTGCTGGTTGGCAAATGGGAAGGCGGCGAGAGGGAGGTGGATGCCGCCTTGATCAAGACGCGTCAGAAAGGCGCTCACAAGGTCGAGATCGCCGACGAAGACGAAGGCAAGGAAGCGCGCAGCCGCTTTTCGCCCTCAAGATTCTTCCACGGCGCCACGTTGTGCGAGGTAAAAATCTATTCTGGACGCATGCACCAGATTCGCGTGCATGCCGCCGCTCTGGGCCACGCCGTGGCTGGCGATGGCAAATACGGCCACTCCAATGACTTCAAGCCGCTGCGCGAAATGGGCTTAAAGCGCATGTTTCTGCATGCCGCAAAACTCAGCCTGCCAGCGGCGGACGGGTTTGCGCCCTTGAACCTGCAGGCGCCCTTGCCCAACGAGCTGAATGACGTGATCAAAGCCCTGGAGCGTCGCCGCGCTTGAAGTCGTTTGAATTGCTGATCTTCGATTGGGACGGCACGTTAGTCGACAGCGAAGCCATGATTGTCGCCACCATGCAGGCGGCGATTCTTGAACTTGATCTGCCGCCACGCAGTGATTCCCAGATCGGCGAACTGATTGGTCTGGGGTTGCACGACGTATTGCTACGGCTTTATCCGGCGTTGGATCAAGCCAATCTCCACAAGCTTTATGACGGCTACCGCATCCGCTTCATGGCGCAGGGCATTAGCGATGCGCCCTTGTTTGCGGGCGCGCAAATCACCTTGCAGAAATTGCGCGCCGACGGCTATCAACTGGCCATCGCCACCGGAAAATCGCGCCGGGGCCTCGACCGCTCGTTGCAGTTGCACGTCGAAATCGGCGCGCTGATCAGCCACAGCCGTTGTGCCGACGAAACCGCGTCCAAGCCCGATCCGCAGATGTTGCGCGAGCTGCTTGAAGAAACCGGGCTTCAACCTGGACAGGCGCTGATGATCGGCGACACCGAATACGACATGGCTATGGCGCACTCGATCGGCATGCGGGCCTTGGGCGTGACCTGCGGTGTGCACGACCCCGAACGTCTGCTGAAGAACGGCGCGACGGCGGTGATTGAAACGGTGTGCGATCTGCCGCAGTGGCTTCAGGGCAAAACGTAACCGGCTTGCACCAGCAAGGCGCGTGTGGCGATCAGCGGCAAGCCGATGAGTGCCGTGGGATCGCGGGTTTCGATGGAGTCGCACAGCGTGATTCCCAGCCCTTCGCACTTGAAGCTGCCGGCGCAATCCAAGGCGGGTTCAGCGTCCACGTAGCGTTCGATTTCGGCGGCGCCCAATCTGCGAAAACGCACGACGGTGGTGTCCAGCGCCGTGTGCGCCGGCTCACCGTGGCGTAGCAGAGCCACGGCGGTAATGAACCGCACGGATTTTCCCGACAACACTTTTAACTGCTGGATTGCACGCGCCCGGCTACCCGGCTTGCCCAGCAGCCTGAGCCCGCTGGCGGCGACCTGGTCTGATCCCAGCACCCAGATGTTCGGGTTTTGCGCGGCGACGGCGCGCGCCTTTTGCACCGCCAGGCGCAACGCCAGCACGGCGGGCGACTCTGCGCGCCGCGGGGTTTCGTTCACCTCGGAAGCCTGTTGCCTGAATTGCACGCGCAAGCGCCTGAGCAGTTCTGCGCGATAGCGCGAACCGGAGGCGAGAATCAGGGGTTTTTTCTTTGACTTGGGTGTCATCGCTTCCTATTATCGCGCCGCCCAAAGACGCTACCGATGGCCATCCCACAAAAAATTTCCGCATCCAAGGCGCTGGCTCGCCGTGAGCGCTACGAGGGCAAGCTGCCGCTCGCCGGGTTTACACGGCTGGAAGGACTGTTGGCAGCGGATACCGGCGACATCCAGGTGACGCTGGCGGCCAGCGCCGATGAGGCCGGGCACGCGCACCTGAACGGCATGCTGTCGGGCGCGCTGCGGCTGAATTGCCTGCGCTGCTTGAAGCCATTTGACTGGGCGCTGCACGCCCCGCTGGGCCTGCGGCTGGTTAAAACCGAGGCCGAGGAAGTCCAGGCCCTGCACGAATGCGAGCCGTACCTGGTGCAGGACGACGAGCTGCCGCTGCGCGATATCGTGGAGGACGAACTGTTACTGGCGCTGCCCATGATGCCGCGCTGCAAATCGTGCGAAAATAAGCCCGGCAAGGCTCCCCCAAAGGCGCCCATGCCGGCGGAGGTTACGCAAGAAGGGCGTCGCGAAAATCCTTTCGCGGCACTCAAGACACTGAAGTTTGAAGGGCGCAAAAAGCGCTGATCGGAGTTTGTCATGGCAGTCCAGAAATCCAAGAAATCCCGCATGTACCGCGGCCATCGTCGTTCGCACGACGCATTGTCGGCACCGACCTTGTCGGTAGACCCGACCTCGGGCGAGACGCATCGCCGTCACCACGTGACGGCCGACGGTTTTTACCGCGGCAAGAAGGTGATCGATAAAGCTACGCCGGAAGTCGCTGGCGAATAGTTTTACTACGGACGCACCGATGGTCGCGCCCGTCACCCTTTCGATAGACGCCATGAGTGGCGATCACGGCCACGGCGTGGTTGTGGACGCGGTCCTGTCCGTCCTGAAAAAGCACCCGTCGCTGCAGGTCATTCTGGTGGGCGACGAGCCGGCAATGAAGCTCACGCTCGCCGAGCGCAAGGCCAGGCCCAACGAGCGGCTGGCGCTGCAGCACGCCTCCGAAGTGGTCGAGATGGCCGAGTCACCTACGAAGGCGTTAAGGGCCAAGCGCGACTCCTCAATGCGCGTGGCGATTAACCTGGTCCGGTCTGGCCAAGCACAGGCAACCGTTTCGGCCGGCAATACCGGCGCGCTGATGGCCATGTCGCGCTTCGTGCTGAGGATGCTGCCGGGGATCGACCGCCCCGCCATTATTTCTGCGATTCCATCGCTGTTCGGCCATACCCATGTGTTGGACCTCGGCGCCAATGCGGAGTGCAATGCCGAGCACCTGTTTCAGTTCGCGGTGATGGGTTCAGTGGTTGCGAGCGCGGTGCTGGGCATCGCCAAGCCAAAAGTGGGGTTGCTGAACATCGGCGAGGAAGAAATCAAGGGCAACGAAATCATTCAAGAGGCCGCGGCGCTGGTGCAGGCGTCGACGCTGAATTACATCGGCTTCGTCGAGGGGGACGATGTGTTTTTGAGCGACGTGGATGTGGTCGTTTGCGACGGCTTTACGGGCAACGTGGCACTCAAGACCAGCGAGGGCGTGGCCAAGCTGATCGTGCAGTTCATGAAGGACGAGTTCAACGCCAACTGGTTTCATCGCGCGGCGGCGGTCGCCGCTTTCCCAGCGCTGAATAACCTGAAAAAACGCATGGACCCACGCCGCTACAACGGCGCCAGTTTTGTCGGCCTCAACGGCACGGTGGTGAAAAGCCACGGCAGCGCCGACGCGCTGGCGTTCGCCAGCGCCATCGAGGTGGCTTTGCGCGAAGTCGAGCAGGAGGTGCCGGCCCGCATCAGCGCCCTGATCGGTTCGCTGCTGCCGCCGCTGCCAGAGGTACAGACGGCATGAGCCGCTTCAAAAAGCCCGAGAAGTCTCCAAAGGCGTACAAGAACCTGGACTTCGTCAACAGCGAGGAAGCGCGAAGCGTACGCATCCTTTGCGAGTATCTGGAGCCTAAGGCGCGATTCCAGAGGCTCGGCGTCAATCGCTCGGTGATTTTCTTTGGCTCCGCGCGCACCCCGCCCAAGACGCCGTACTACAACGCGGCCGCGAATCTCGCGCAGCAATTGGCACGCTGGACCCAAAAAACGCACACGCGCGAGCAGCGTTTCCACATCGTGTCCGGCGGCGGGCCCGGCATCATGCAGGCGGTGCACGAAGGGGCCGCCCGGGTCGACGCCGATCTTTCCATCGGCCTCAACATTTCTCTTTTGTTCGAGCAGCACGGCAACCGTTTTGTCTCAAAAGAGCGCGCGTTGGAGTTCCATTATTTCTTCATGCGCAAGTTCTGGTTCGCCAACCTGGCCTCGGCATTGGTGGCGTTTCCCGGCGGCTACGGGACGCTCGACGAGATGTTCGAGTTTCTGACGCTGGCGCAGTGCGGCAAGTCCGCGCGAATGCCGATCGTGCTGTTCGGTCGCGAGTACTGGAACGAGATCGTCAACTTCAAGGCGCTGGCGAAGCGCGGCCTGATCTCGCCCCGCGATCTCAAGCTGTTCCGTTTCGCCGACACGCCGGAAGAGGCATTCAGCGCGCTCAGGCAAAAACTGCGCTAACGCTTTTTCTTGGGCGTAGGCTTCGGCTTTAATTTGGGTTTCGTTTTCGGCGCTTTCGGCGCTTTGGGCGCTTTGGGCGCTTTCTTGGTCTTGACGGCCTTGACCGGTTTGGCCGGTTTTTTCGTCGCCTCTGGCTTCTTCGGTTTGGCCGGCACTACGACAGGCGCAGGAGCGATCTGACCCTTGCCAAGCTTGGGCGGCTTGGGCGGTTTCACCGGCTTGACCTTCGGCGGCGGCGGCGGAGGGCGCTTGAACAGCTCTTCCAGGCCCGTTTCTTCGTCTACCAGGCGGCGCAGTTCGCGCAGTTCGCGCAGGCGCTCGACATCACGCCAGTCGCGCAGGTACTGCTCGGCCTGTTCAGGCGGCTTTTCCTTGAGCTCAGGGACTTTTTCGAGAACCTCTTCGACGGATTCTTCGACAAGACCTTCGTCGAGATCTTCCTCTGATTCGCTCTTTTCTTTGGATGCTGCCGCTTTTTTTCTTGCCATGGGTCACCGATGCGGATTTTCGCGCGCCTATTTAGCAGGCTTTTACGGCGCTGGGAAGTGCCGGAGCGATTTTGGCTATGAAAAGGCATCACCCGCTTGAGGCCATAAAAGGCCTATTTGACACCTGTCGTGAAAAGCAGTGGTACTAAAAGTGTACCAATGATTTTCTCAAAAACCCCTTGAGGGCCTTAAAAGTGCTCCAAGCGGGTGGCGTCCTGATGTGTTCTGTACGCGCCCAAGATCAACACACAAATTGGCGCCAACCGCCTACGCCTTTATGTGGCCGACAGTTTTGGGTTATTTGGCCGGAATCGGGTCGTTATCGAACGCGGCTGAATCACGCCGCATGGCTGGCACCTTGCGTGAGCGGCGGTTGTCGTGCCACAGCAGCAGTGCCGGCGTCAGGATCAGGGTGATCGGCGTGGCAAAGGCCAGGCCGCCAGCGACCGCGGACGACAGCTGAATCCACCATTGCGACGACGGCGCACCGTAGGTGATTTCGCGGTGGATGATGTCGATGTTGAGCGCAAACGCCATCGGCAGCAGGCCAAGAATCGCGGTGCCAGCGGTCAGCAGCACCGGCCGCAAACGCATGACGCCGGTGCGCAGCACCGCCTCGCGCGGTTCCATGCCGTCGCGCCGCAGGTGGTTGTAGGTGTCGATGAGAATGATGTTGTTGGTGACGATGACGCCGGCCAACGCGATCACGCCGATGCCGCCCATGACGACGCCAAAAGGCGCACGCAGGATCAACAGGCCCAGGAACACCGCTGCGGTGGAGAACAGCACCGCCGACAGGATCAGCATGGTCTGGTAGAAGCTGTTGAACTGCGTCACCAGGATCACGATCATCAGGAAGATGGCGAGGCCGAACGCATTCACCAGAAACGCCTGGGCTTCGGCCTGGTCTTCCTGTTCGCCGGTGAAGCGAAAGCGCACGCTGCCATCGGCGAAGCCCGGGTAGGGGTTCTGCTCGAACTAGGCCATCAACTCCCGGACCTTGGTGTCCGGCAATTGTCCGGGCGCGACGTTGGCGAATACGCGCATGCACGCGCTTGCCGTCGATGCGGCGGATCGAGTTGACCTTGGGTGCCGCGTTGCGCTCGACGAAATTGCTGACCGGCACGAGACCGTTGCTGCGTCTGGATCTTGAGGTCGGAGAACTGCTGCAGGTTGCGGTACGGCGCGGTATAGCGCGCGCGGATGTCGATTTCGTCGTCGGCGTCCTCGGGCCGGTACTTGCCGAGCAGCACGCCGTTGGTGACCAGCTGCACGGCGTTGCCGACCAGCGTGATGTCGGCGCCGTATTCGGCCGCCTCGGCCCGATCCACGTCATTTGCCATTCGATGCCCGCCAGCGGTCGCGTGTCGTCGACATCGGTGAAGCCGCCGATCTGGTCCATCGCCACGCGGATCGCCTCAATCGCGGCGCTCGAGCCGCGCGTTGGACTCGGACAGCGACTCGGGCAGCGGCGACGACAGTTCGATCTGCACCGGCTTGCCGCCGGACGGGCCGTTCTGCTTCCTTGACCACCTCGATCACCGCGCCCGGCATGTCCGCGGTACGGCGCGCGCACCTCCTCGATGATCTCGTCGGCCTTGGGCCGCACGCTTCCAGTCCTTTAACTCCAGCGTGACCATGCCGACGGTGTCGGCCGATGCCTGGCGGTCGCTGAGCGTGCCGGAACGGGCGTAGATGCTCTTGAAGTGCGGCAGGTCGATGATGCGCTGCTCGACTTCGCGCACCAGCTTGTCCTTTTCGACCACCGACAGGTCGCCGCGCGCGTGCACGTTGACCATGACGCTGTTGGGCTCGATGTCCGGAAAGAATTCAACCCCGGCGCCGAAGAAGCTGTAAGACGTGAAAATGCCGATCAACAGGCTGATCGCGAGCACCAGCGTCTCGCGCGGGATGGTCCACCGCCCAGGTCAGCGCGCGCAGGTAGTGACGCGTCGGGCCGCTGATGTCTTCGAGCCGCCCGGTCTCGGCGGCGGCGATGCGGCGTCTGCTCCTCTTTCGAATGCGAGTCGCTGCGGCCCCACAGCGCGCCGAGTGTTGGGATGAAGATCACCGCCATCACCAGCGAGGCGGTCAGCGTCGCCAGCAGCGTGATCGGCAGGAATTTCATGAAGCCGCCCATCATTCCCGGCCAGAACACCAGCGGGAAGAATGCCGCCAGCCGCGTGACGGTCGACGCCACAATCGGCCACAGCATGCGCTGCGTCGCATCGCGGTAAGCCTGTGCGGGTGGAGCGCCCTCGCACATGCGCCGGTCGGCGTACTCGGCGACAACGATGGCGTCGTCGACCAGCATGCCGACGGCCATGATCAGCGAGAACAGCACGACCACATTGACGGTCAGCCCCATCACCGCGAGCGCGATGATGCCGATCAGGAACGAACCCGGCACCGCGATGGCCACCAGGCTCGCGGTGCGCCAGCCGAGATAGCCGATCAACACGCACATGACCAGAAACACGGCGGTGAGCACGCCGTTTTGCAGGTCGTTGAGCATGTCCTTGATGTCTTTCGACTCGTCCTGCGAGTAGGCAACCTCGATCGACGAGGGCCAGCGCTTCTGGTGTTCGGCAACCATGTCGCGCACACGGTCGAGAGTTTCGATCACGTTCTCGCCGATGCGCTTCTTCACTTCCAGCGTCACCGCGGGCTGGCCATCGCGACGCGCAAGGCTCGAGGGGTCCTTGAAGCTGCGTGTGATCGAGGCGATGTCGGAAAAGCGCACGACCCGGTCGCCGGCGACTTTCACTGGCAAGTCCTGTACGTCCTGCACGGTTTCCAGCACGCCCGGCAGCTTGACTGCAAAACGTCCGCTGCCGGTATCCAGCACGCCGGCGGCGATCAACCGGTTGTTGCGCGTGAACAGCGCAAACAGTTCGTTCTGCGAGATGCCGTAGCTGTCCATCTTCAGGGGGTCGACCGCGATCTCGACCATCTCCTCGCGATTGCCGCCAATGTCGACTTCGAGCACGCCCTGGACACCGACCAGGTCGTCCCTGAGATTGCGCGCGACGGCCTGCAGCGTGCGCTCCGGTACCGCCCCGGACAGCGTCACCACCAGCACCGGGAACAGCGCTGCGTTGACTTCGTTGACGACCGGCTCTTCGCCGGAGGCCGGCAGCTTGGACTTGACCTCGTCCATCTTGCGGCGCACGTCGCGCAGCGCCTTCTGGCTGTCCACGCCGACGTCGAACTTAAGCGTCACCGATCCAAAACCCTGTGCCGCTTGCGCGTTCATCTCCTTGACGCCCTCGATCGAGCGCAGCGCCGATTCCATCGGTCGCACGATCAGGCGCTCCGAGTCCTCCGGCGAGATGCCTTCGTGCAAGACCGAGGCATACACATAGGGGAATGCAACGTCGGGGTTGGATTCCTTCGGGATATTCGCGTAGGTCATCGCGCCAGCCACCAGGATCAGTGCCAGCGCCAGTAGCACCATGCGGCTGCGGCCGAGCGCGGCGTCAATCAGGGACTTCATGCGCGTTTACGATTGGCCCGGGACTGGCTTCGCATCGATGACCGTCGGGGAGTCGAGTTTCTCGATTTGCACGTCGGTGGCGCTGCCGGCGGTTACAAAACCCTGGCCACGGGTGATCAGCAGGATTGTTTCGGGCAATCCGGCAACCCAGACCGCGTCGCCGTCTGCGCGCACGATTTCTGCCTTGGTGAATTCCACCTTGCCGGCAACCACGTGTTTGACGCCCACGGCGCCATCGTCGGCCAGCGACAACAACGAAGCGGGAATGCGATGCGCGCTGACGGACTGCACCGGAATCGTGACGCGTGCAGACACACCGGCCGGAATGCGCCCGCCGGGATTTTCCACCGCAACTTCGACGGCGAATGTGCGGGTTTTTTCATCCGCCATCGCCGAGACGAAACGCACGCGACCGTTGAGCGTTTCGCCCTGGATTTCCGCCCGCGCCGAGTTGCCCGGCTTGATCCGGCTGATGTCGGATTCGGTGACGCTGCCGGTGACAATCAACGGATCGATGCTGATGATCGTGGCCACCGTCTGACCGATCTTTACGTAGTCGCCGATCTCCACAGTGCGGTCTTCCAGCAAGCCATTCGCGGGTGCCGTAATGGCAAGCCCTGATTGCCGCAGGGTGATCACGGCCAGATCGGCGCGGGCCGTTTCCAGCGCGGCCAGCCGGCTGGCGAGATCGCCCTCGGTGACGTAACCGGAGCCGCGCATTTTCAATGCCGCCTGGTATTCAAGCTCGCGCGTGCGCAGGGTGGCCTGGGTGCGGGTTTTTTGCGCCTCGATGTCACGGGCATCGATCCGCGCGAGCATGTCGCCGGCGTTCACGCGCGCGCCCTTGCGTGGCCCCACAGCAACAATCTGGCCCTCGACCTGCGCAGCGAGGCTGATCACCTTGTCCGGCGCCGAATTGCCGTTCACCGATAT
Organism: uncultured Gammaproteobacteria bacterium; assembly: GCA_963807375.1. Lineage (GTDB taxonomy): Bacteria > Pseudomonadota > Gammaproteobacteria > Nevskiales > Nevskiaceae > JACPFV01. Next base: position 52,590 of record CAWEBP010000002.1, on the reverse strand, counting down.
TTCGCGACGAACTGTTTCCGCGTGTTGCTCGCGCGCCGAAACGCTAAAGCGCTTGGCCAGAGGCTCCGCCGTGGTTTGGGCGGCCAGGTCATGATTCTCTCGAGTCAGTCCGGTGGCCATCCATGCCACCAGCGCGGCAATGATCAGTAAAACGAGCCCCCAGCTGCCGAAGCGGCGCAGGGAGGGGCGTGAAGGAGCGGCCATATCAGGGGGTGGGGATTTAAGCGGAGAATTCTAACATTGCTGCACCGCACTAATTGGTAATTCAGAGTGTTCCGTGGCGGCGTGCCCGCCGATAATCCGCGGGGGTGTCCAGATCATCGCGCGATGGCAATTCGTCCCAGGTGAAATTGGCGCGCGCCAACCGACGGCGCGTTTGAGCCAGCTCATGGCCCGAACTCCAATCCACGCCCTGCAATGCCCGCGAAATTCTGCGGCGCGCTCCGATGAGTACGTAGCCACCGTCGGTCGCCGGCTGCAGCACCGCGTCAACGGTTTCCAGTACCTGTAGTGCGTCTTGAAGATCGCGTTTTGTGAGAGTGGGGCAGTCGGTACCCACCAGAATCACCCGGGTTGCATCGCAAAGCGACTGCTGCAGTGCCAGGGCCATGCGCCGGCCAAGGTCGCCGGTGCATTGGCGGTGCAGCTTTACGCCAAATTCGCGCCGACAGCGCGCGAAAAATCCATGGCCGGTATCCGGTGCGCACCAAAGTTCCACCGGAGTGCCGCTGCCGTTTGCGGTCCGCAAGGTTTGCGTAATCAGCCGCCGGTGGAGGGCGGCGGCTCCGTCGGCGCCCAGGCGCGGAATCAGGCGAGTTTTGCAGCGGCCGGGCACCGGTGCGCGTGCAAAAACGAGAATGCGGGAAGAATCCATCACTCCGCAGTCTCGCAAATCCGCAGGGTGCTGCCTATAATCGCGCCCCCGACAGATGCACCGTGGGGCTGTAGCTCAGCTGGGAGAGCGCGTCGTTCGCAATGACGAGGTCAGGGGTTCGATCCCCCTCAGCTCCACCATCATCTTGGGAGTCTAGATTGATTTCCAAACGACCACCGTGGCCTGGGTTGTTCGGCACATCCTGTGCCTCACCCTCGCTACGCTCGGGCTGGCGCGGCGATTCGTTCCAGACGAATCGCCCGATCCCCCTCAGCTCCACCATCCTTTCGGGTTCAATTTTCTCTACAACACTCTGTAATCCGTTACGGTACTCTCCTGCACGCGATCCAAGCCCGGGGTGGGTTATGCGACAAATGACCGAACGTAATCCGTTGATTCTTCCGCCCGTGCGCGGCCTTTCTCGCCGCGAAGTGTTGCGCCGATTATTTCTCTCTGCCGGTGCACTGGGCTCTGCCCGGTTACTGACGGCCTGCGACAACACCTTGACTTCGACACCGCCTGGATTGCCTGGCGGCCCCGCTCCAGTGGGCGGCGGCGGACGTTTCGCCAATATCGGCCCTTTGTCGGACACCCCGGATGTTCTCGGCTTCCGCTTGCCGACCAGCCCGCCGGGATTCAGCGTGCGTGTAGTAGCGGAGTCGCTGGTGCCGCCGCTGACCAGCAAGCCCAATTTTCTCTGGCCGATTTTCCCGGATGGTTCCGGCATCATCGGCACCGACGACGGTGGCTGGATTTATGTCGTCAACAGCGAGATACCGGGTGTAGGCACCGTCGCTAACGACTCCTACATCCCGCAGGCTTCGCCGGTGACGAGCCCTATCGAAACCTTTGTGCCTGGACTGGGCGGCGCGAGCTGCCTGAAATTCAACAAAGACGCGCAACTGGTGGATGCTTACTCAATCCTGTCCGGCACCACGTTCAATTGTGCCGGTGTCATCACGCCGTGGAAGACCTGGCTTTCCTGCGAAGAGGTCAATACCGGCCAAGTCTGGGAATGCGATCCCTTTGGCCAGAATGCGGCGGTGGTTCGTCCCGCTTTGGGCAGCTTCGATCACGAAGCGATTGCCGTGGACATGAGCAAGAAAATGCTCTATCTGACGGAAGACATATCGGACAGTCGCTTCTACCGGTTCGTACCTTCGGCCACCGACTGGCCCGCAGGCGCTGATCGGCCCGCATTACAGAACGGCACGTTGCAAGTGATGAAAGTGCTCGGCGGCGACCCGCTCAACGGGCCGCAGCCTGTGACCTGGGTAGATGCACAGAATCCCACGGCAGCGCAGAACGTCAATCGCGTCCCCGGCACCGCCGCCTTCGACGGCGGCGAAGGCATCTGGTACTTCCAGGGCTTTGTGTATTTCTCGACCAAGGGCGATAACCGCATTTGGGTCTACGATTCTGTCGGCGAAACGCTGGAAGTAATCTACGACTTTGGTACCGCACAGTCGCCCAACAACATCCTGTCTGGCGTCGATAACATTTTCGTCACGCCGCAGGGCGATGTGCTGGTGGCGGAAGACGGCGGCGACATGCAAATTGTTGTCATCTTTCCGGACCGCACGCTCAAGCCGTTGTTGCAACTGACAGGGCAGGACGGCTCGGAACTTGCGGGCATCGCATTTTCGCCCGACGGCCGCCGCATGTATTTCAACAGCGACCGTGGCGGCATTTTCCCGAACCTGCCGAGCGCGCCCGGTCACGGCTTCGGCATCACCTACGAGCTGACGCTGCCGGCCGGACTTTAGGCCGCTTTGCCTGCGGTGGCGGGCAGTACGCCTTCGGCCAGACGAATCTGCAGTTCAGTCCCCGCCGCTGCGTCTCGTGCGCGACGGATGACATCGCCGTCGGTCGTCTGCACGATCGCGTAACCGCGCTGCAGAACCGCCAACGGATTAAGCGCGGCGAGCAATGCCTGCGCCTGACGCTGCCGTTCATGCCGAAGACCCAGGTCGCGCGCTTGTGCGCCGTACAGGCGTTCGCGAAGTTCATCCAGACGCTGGACGTTGTGCTGCAATCGCCGGCCCGGATGCGCGGCTTCTAGGCGGACGGCGAAACCCACGCGTTTTTGCTCCCGGGTTTGCAGGCTCGCTTCCATCGCGTACGAGAGTGAATCGCGCAAGCCTTCCAGCTGCAAGCGCCATTCACCAAGGTCGGGGCTGACCATTTCGGCCGCCGCCGTGGGCGTCGGTGCGCGCAGGTCGGCGGCGAAATCGGCGATGGTGAAATCGATCTCGTGGCCGACGCCGACCACCACCGGCACCGCACAGGCGCGGATCGCGCGCGCGAGGCGCCTCGTCGTTGAAGGACCACAGGTCTTCGATCGAGCCGCCGCCGCGCGCCAGAAGGATCACGTCGACATCGCGCGCGCGCGGGCAGATCGCCAAGCGCCTTGACGATGCGCCGGTGCGGCGGCGTCGCCCTGCACCGGTACCGGGTAGATCGTGACCTGACCCAGCGGAAAGCGCCGGCGCAGCGTCGTGAGCATGTCCTGCAGCGCGGCGCCGGTCGGCGAGGTGATGAGGCCGATGCGTCGCGGCACGGCCGGGATGGGCCGCTTGAGCTTTGCGTCGAACAGGCCTTCGGCGGCCAGCTTCTTCTTGAACTCCTCGAAAGCGCGCAGCAGGGCGCCGGCGCCGGCGGGCTCCAGATGCTCGCAGATGAGCTGCAGGTCGCCGCGCGCGGAGTAGAAGCTGACCTGCGCCGCGAATCAGCACCTGGTCGCCGTCCTTCGGCTGCGGCCGCACGTGGTAAGTTGCGGCCCTTGAACATCGCGCAGCGGATCTGCGCCTGCGCGTCCTTGAGCGTGAAGTACCAGTGGCCGGATGGATTGCGGAAATTGGACACCTCGCCCTGCACCCAGACGCGCGGGCAAGCTGCGATTCGACCAGCGTCTGCAGCGCAACGCGCCAGCTCGGTGACGGAGAAGACCTGGCGTTTGTGGCAGTGAGAAAGTCATCGCTGTATACTAGTTGCATGGGCAACCGTCAAAACGCCCTGAACAAAGCTCACCGCATGCGCATCCAGACCGAAGCGCTGACCTTCGACGACGTTCTGCTGCTGCCGGCGTATTCCGAAGTGCTGCCGCGCCAGGTCGACGCCTGACCACCCGCTGACCCGCGCGCATCCGCCTCAACATTCCGCTGCTGTCCGCGGCGATGGACACCGTCACCGAGTCCAAGCTGGCCATCGCGCTGGCGCAGGAAGGCGGCATCGGCATCATCCACAAGAACATGACCGCCGAGCGCCAGGCGGCGGAAGTGCGCGCGGTCAAGAAGTACGAATCCGGCGTGATCACCGACCCGATCGTGGTGCCGCCGAACATGACCATCGGCGAAGTGCTCAAGCTGACGCGCGCCAACCGCATCTCCGGCGTGCCGGTGGTGGACAGGCAGGCGAGCTGGTCGGCATCGTCACCTGCCGCGACCTGCGCTTCGAAACGCGCTTCGGCGAGCCGGTGTCGCAGCGTGATGACGCCGAAGGAGCGGCTGGTCACGGTGCGCGAAGGCGCCTCGCGCGACGAGGTCATCGCCAAGCTGCACCAGCACCGCATCGAGAAAGTGCTGGTGGTCAACGACAAGTTCCAGCTGCGCGGCATGATCACGGTCAAGGACATCCAGAAGTCCAGCGACTACCCGCTGCGCCTGCAAGGACGAGCGCGGCCGCCTGCGCGTCGGCGCGGCGGTCGGCACCGGCCCCGACACCGACGAGCGCGTCGACGCGCTGATCGAGGCCGGCGTCGACGTGGTCGTGGTCGACACCGCGCACGGCCATTCCAAGGGCGTGCTCGACCGCGTGCGCCGCGATCAAGAAGACAGTATCCGCGAGCTGCAGGTGATCGGCGGCAACATCGCCACCGCCGAGGCCGCGCTGGCGCTGGTCGAGGCCGGCGCCGACGCGGTCAAGGTCGGCATCGGCCCCGGCTCGATCTGCACCACGCGCATCGTCGCCGGCGTCGGCGTGCCGCAGATCAGCGCGGTGATGGAAGTGGCCGAGGCGCTGAAGAAACCGGCGTGCCGCTGATCTCCGACGGCGGCGTCCGCTACTCCGGCGACTTCGCCAAGGCGCTGGCGGCCGGCGCGCATGCGGTGATGGTCGGCTCGCATGCTGGCCGGCACCGAGGAAGCGCCCGGCGAAGTCGAGCTGTACCAGGGCCGCTCGTACAAGACCTATCGCGGCATGGGCTCGATGGGCGCGATGGCGCAGGCGCAGGGCTCCAAGGACCGCTACTTCCAGGACACCACCAGCGAAGTCGAGAAGCTGGTGCCGGAAGGCATCGAAGGCCGCGTGCCGTACAAGGGGCCGATGGCGGCGATCGTCCACCAGATGGTCGGCGGCCTGCGCGCGTGCATGGGCTACACCGGCTGCGGCAGCGTCGAGCGAACTGCGCACCCGCACCGCGCTTCGTGAAGATCACCTCCGCCGGCATGCAAGGAATCGCACGTCCACGACGTGACCATCACCAAGGAAGCGCCGAACTACCGCGTCGAGAATTGAGACGAGGTTTAACGGCGATGGCCGACATCCATCACGACAAGATCCTGATCCTCGACTTCGGGTCCCAGTACACGCAGCTGATCGCGCGCCGCGTGCGCGAGCTCGGCGTCTATTCCGAGATTCATCCCTGGGACATCGTCCGAGGCCGAGATCCGCGCCTTTGCGCCCAAGGGCATCGTGCTGTCCGGCTCTCCCGAATCCACCCTCGACGCGAACGCGCCGCGCGCCGCCGAGGTGGTGTGGTCGCTGGGCGTACCGGTGCTGGGCATCTGCTATGGCATGCAGACCATGGCGGCGCAGCTCGGCGGCAAGGTCGAGCCTTCCGATTCGCGCGAGTTCGGCTACGCCGAGATGCAAGCTGCGCGGCAAATGCGCGCTGCTCACAGGACATCGAGGACCGCGTCAACGCCGAGGGCCAGGCACTGCTCGACGTCTGGATGTCGCACGGCGACCGCGTCACCGAGATCCCGCCGGCTTCGAGCTGATCGCCAGCACCCACGATGTGCCGATGGCCGGCATGGCCGACGAAACGCGCCGCTTCTACGCCGTGCAGTTCCACCCCGAAGTCACGCACACCACGCAGGGCGCGAGCATCTATTCGCGCTTCGTCCACGACATCTGCGGCTGCGGCAACGATTGGACCACCGGCAACATCATCGAGGACGCCATCGCGCGGATGACGAGCCAGGTCGGCAGCAGCAAAGTGCTGCTCGGACTCTCTGGCGGCGTCGATTCGTCAGTGGTCGCGGCGCTGCTGCACAAGGCCATCGGCGCCCAGCTGACCTGCGTGTTCGTCGACAACGGCCTGCTGCGCCAGAACGAGGGCGACCAGGTGATGCAGGTGTTCGGCAAGCACCTGGGCGTCAAGGTGATCCGCGTCGATGCGCGAGGAGCGCTTCCTCGAAGGCGCTGGCCGGCGTCAGTCGACCCGGAAGCCAAGCGCAAGATCATCGGCCGCGTGTTCATCGAGGTGTTCGATGAAGAGGCGCACAAGCTCAAGGACGTCGCCTTCCTCGCGCAGGGCACGATCTATCCGGACGTCATCGAGTCGGCCGGCGGCAAGACCGGCAAGGCCCACGTGATCAAGAGCCATCACAACGTCGGTGGCCTGCCGGAGCACATGAAGCTCAAGCTGGTCGAGCCGTTGCGCGAACTGTTCAAGGACGAGGTGCGCGCCATCGGCCTCGAGCTGGGCCTGCCGCGCGAGATGATCCAGCGCCACCCGTTCCCGGGCCCGGGCCTGGGCGTGCGCATCCTCGGGGAAGTGAGCCAGGAAGCCGCCGACAACCTGCGCAAGGCCGATGCGATCTTCATCGAGGAACTGCGCACGGCGCGACTGGTACGACCAGATCAGCCAGGCGTTCGCGGTGTTCCTGCCGGTGAAGAGCGTCGGCGTCATGGGCGACGGCCGCCGCCACGAGCCGGTGATTGCGCTGCGCGCCGTAGAGACCGTGGACTTCATGACCGCGCGCTGGGCACATCTGCCGTACGACCTGCTCGGACGTCTGTGCGCGCCGCATCGTCAACGAGGTGCCGGGGATTTCGCGCGTTGTCTACGACATTTCTGGCAAGCCGCCCGCCACCATCGAGTGGGAATAGGGTGCGAATGCGTTACCCGCTTGCGGCCCTGGCAGGCCGTTTTCCTGAAGCGACAAATAAAGAGTGGTACTAAATGTGTATCACCCCGTTCATGTCATGAGCCGAACATTGTCTAAAAAGGCATCAAGCGGGTGGGCATGAAATGAATCCCGAAAGCGACGTCCACTGGATGCAGCACGCGCTCAAGCTGGCGCACCGGGCGCAGCAGTTGGGCGAAGTGCCGGTTGGCGCCGTGCTCGTCAATGGGGCGGGCGAGCTGATCGCCGAAGGCTGGAACCAGCCCATCGCCTCTCACGACCCGAGCGCGCACGCCGAGATGGTGGCCTTGCGCGCCGCCGCCGCTGCCTTGAAGAACTACCGGCTCAATGGCCTGACGCTGTACGTAACGCTCGAGCCCTGCGTGATGTGTGCGGGCGCCATCATGCATGCGCGACTCGCGCGGCTGGTGTACGGCGCCGACGATCCTCGCGCCGGCGCGGTGGGTTCGGTTTACGATGTGATCTCAAGGCCGCAACTGAATCACCGCCTCGACTGGACGGGCGGCGTGCTCGCCGACGAATGCGGTGCGGTGCTCACGAATTTTTTCCGCAACAAGAGGAGTGAAGCGCGATGAGTAACGGCAGCGGTGTATCAACACTGGGTTTGTTCGCCATCGCCGCGGGCATCGCCGCGGCGGGTTGCTGGATTGGCGAAGGGCTGCTCAAGATCAAGTCGGGCGACCGGTACGTTACCGTCAAGGGACTCGCCGAACGCGAGGTGCCGGCGGATCTCGTCATCTGGCCGATCACGTTCAACGAAACCGGCAATGACCTCAGCGCGCTCTACCAGCAGGGCCAGGCCCATGCCGCGCAGATCGCCGAGTTTCTCAAGGCACAGGGCCTGGGCGATGCCGAGCAGAGCCTGTCCACGCCGAAGATTCAGGACTTTGAGGCCGAGGGCGGACGCGAGCGCGTGACCAATCGCTACAAGGCCGAAATGACCTATACCGTGCGGACCCACAAAGTCGCCGAAGCGAAAAAAGCCATGCAGCAGTCGGGCGAGCTGGTCAAGGCCGGCGTCGCATTCGCGCCCTGGGGCGCGCCGCCGCAGTTTCTCTACACAAAATTCAACGACCTGAAGCCCGAGCTGCTGGCCGCCGCCACCGAAAACGCGCGCCGTGCCGCCGAGCAGTTCGCCAAGGATTCCGACTCCGCGGTCGGGCGCATCCGCAGCGCCAACCAGGGGCAGGTCAACATTGAAGATCGCGACAGCGGCACGCCGGATATCAAGAAGGTGCGCATCGTCACCACCATCGAATACGAGCTGGATGGCGAGTAAGGTCCTCACGGTTGCGAGTCTGTTGCTGATCTCCTCGAGCTTGCCCGCGCAAACACTTACCTGGAGCGAGCTTTCGGCCGAGCCTCTGCCGCCCAAATCCGAACACATTGCTTACGGCAAGAGCGCCCTGCAGTTTGGCGAGCTGCGCCTGCCGGCAGGCAAGGGACCGTTTGCCGTGGTGCTGATTGTCCACGGCGGCTGCTGGCTCAACTCGTTTGATTACGGGCACATCACGCGCCTGAGCCAGGCCTTCGCCGATGCCGGAATCGCGGCCTGGACCATCGAATACCGCCGCCTTGGCGATGCCGGCGGCGGCTGGCCGGGTACCTTCAACGATGTCGGTTCCGGTGCCGACCATTTACGCGCGCTGGCCAAAAAACATCCGCTGGATCTGAAGCGCGTCGTCGCGTTGGGCCATTCCGCCGGCGGCCACCTGGCGCTGTGGCTTGCCACTCGCGACACGTTGCCCCAAAAAAACAACAAACCCAGCGCGCTCTACGCCGCAAATCCGCTGAAACTGGCCGGCGTGGTTCCGCTGGCGGCAATCAGTGATCTTGAGGCCTACAGCACAGGCCCAAAGAACAGCTGCAATTCAGTGGTGGAAAAACTCATGGGCGGCACACCGGCGGCGGTCGCCGAGCGTTACGCGCAGGGCTCGCCGAGGCAGCGGCTGCCACTGAAAATTCCGGCGTGGCTGATCCATGGCGACCAGGATTCGATCGTGCCGCTGAAGCAGTCGGAAGATTTCGTCGCCGCGGCGCAAGCGCCAGGCGTACGGTTGACGACCGTGGCCGGCGCCGGACATTTCGAGCTGGTGTCCGCGCAATCGAGCACCTGGCCTATGGTGCTGGCGGCAGTGAAGGAACTCAGTAAGACAGACTGAGGTTCGCCGAAAAGTAACGGCCGTTGTCGGTGCGCACGCCAGCAATATTGCCCGGCGCCAAGGGCTGGCTGAGCTTCTGGTCGTAGATCACCACGTTGCTCAGGTTGTGTGCGGCAACCGTCACCGCCCAGAGCTGGTTGCTCGAGCCCAGCGTGATGTGTGAATTAAAGACCGTGGTTGCCGGCTGCATCTTGCGCGGATCGTTGTCCACGTCGAGTGAGCGTTCGCCGCGGTACAGCACCTCGACCGCGGTAGACAGCAGGAAGTTGGGCGTGAGCAGAACCTCGTAGCTGGGGATGAAGCTGCCGCTGAATTTGGGCGCATGCGGCAGCGTCTGGCCGGTGATGTCCTGAGTGTCCTCGCCGGAATCGGCAATCGCCGGCGCATTGCGGTATTCCTTGTAGATCGCCTCGGTGTAGCCCGCCGACACATTGAAGATCAGGCCGCCCAGCACGGGCGGGCGCCAGCGAAAATCCATTTCGGCGCCATAGGACTGCGCCTTGGCGGCGTTGAGCACCACGAAATTGCCGTCGAGAAACGTGCTGACCTGCAGGTTGTCGAACGAGGTCAGAAACCCCGCGCCGGAGATGCGCACTGGGCCGCCGAGAAATTCAGCGCGGGCCTTGATGCCGAACTCGTAGCTGTTGGCTTCCTCGGGATCGTACTCAAGATTGGACGGATTCAGCGGAAAGCCGTTGTAGCCGCCGCTCTTGAACGCGCGGCTCCAGGTGCCGTACAAGTCCACGTTATCGGCGACCTTCCACTTCAGGCCCGCCTTGGGCGAGATGTCGCTTTCGACGCGACGGCGAATGCTGTCGTGGTCTTCTTGCGCGGCGATGCGCTTGATGATCTCGCTGTCAGAAAAACTGTGCAGTACAGCGCTTTTGGTTTCGTAGGTGTAGCGCATGCCGCCGATCAGTGCGAATTTGGGCGTAAAGAAATACTCGAACTGGGTAAAGATGCCGTAGGTCGGATTGGTCTGGCTCAGGCTCACGTCGGCCCTTTGCTCGCCAAAAAGCGTGTTGAGTTCCGCCAGCGACACCTGGCCAGAGTTCGGCGCGCCCAGCACGCTGCTGACGAAACTCGTCAGTGACACCGGCGCCGGCAGGCCCAAAGCACAAAAGCCGTCGGACGCGCTGCAATACTGGTAGGCGGCGCCTAGATCCTCGACCACGAAAATATCCGAGGTGTGGTATTCGGATTTTGAAAAGTACAATCCGCCGACGAAATTGAAGCCGTGGCCAAAGCCCAGGAAGTCCGGGCTGGTGCCGTCGAGGCGGATTTCCTGGCTGAACTGGCTGTAGAACTTGGGCTCGGCCACCATGTCGTGGATGAATGGCACCGGCGAAAAATCAGCGTCGAGATCCGAGCGTGGCGTGCGTGCCTCGGCATAGCCACCGATCAGGCTGAAGGTCATCTGCTTGACGCCGAGCAGGCCATCGACGTTGTGTTCGAGTGTGAAGGAGCCGCCGCGAATGGTGGATTCCTTGCGCGAGTCGTAATTCGCCGAGTTGGTGAAATCGCCGATGTTGGTCGTGATTTCCGGGTCGTAACTGGTGACCAGTTCGCGCATCTCGTCGGTCAGCCGCACGAACTTGAACTCGTTGTTGTTCTGCCCGAATTCCGACTGGAACAAGGTCAGGCCGAACTTCAAGCCATGACCGGCGTCGTAGCCCAGGCGCGCGCGCAGGCTTTCGACTTCCTCATCGCCTTCGGGGCGATTCAAAAACGTATTGATCTGCTTGCCCTGCGGGTTCTGGTTGAAGTTCGCCGCCACGCGCAGGCCCCATTTTTCGCCGAGGGGAATGTTGATGCTGGGGCGGATCGCTTTTTCGCGCAGATCCGAAACCTGCAGTTCCGTCGCCACCTGGAAATCAGGCCCGGGTTCGCGAGTGGTCAGGCTGAAGACGCCCGCCGTCGCGTTCTTGCCGAACAGCGTGCCCTGCGGCCCGCGCAGCACTTCCAGGTGGTCGATATCCATGAAAAAAGCAGCGAGAAACTGGCCACGGCCATAAAACACGCCGTCAATTACAGTGCCGACCGAAGGATCAAAGCCGGGGTTGGTATCTTGCGTGGACAGGCCGCGGATGGTGAACAGCGAATCGGAGTGCGAAAGCGAAATCGATACGTTGGGCAGGTATTCGGCCAGATCCTGAAAGTTGGTTTTGCCGGTGCTGCTGATGAATTCGCCACCGATCTGGCTGACCGAAGCCGGCACATCCTCAAGCCGCTGGCGGACTTTCTGCGAGGTGATGATGATTTCCGGCAGCTCCTGAATCGACTCCGCTTCAGACTCTTCCGGTGGTGTGCCCACGTTGCCGTCCGGGCTGGTGGGGGCGGCCACCTGAGCGGCATCTGGAGCGGGAGCAGGGTCTGAAGAGGGAGCGGGAGTAGGGGTGGGCGCGTCGGCGCTCTGGGCTTGCGACTCCGGCGCGGCTGCGGCGGGTTCGGGCTCAGGGTTCGTGGGCGCCATATCCTGCGCCGCCACTGCCGAGGTCAACAGTGACAGCGCCGTTAAAAGTGCCAGTCCATGGCGACAGCAGCGCACGCGCGCGGGCGAAGACTGGCTCATTTGTTTCTCGGGTGTGGGGGTCAGCAGCCGCTACGGTTTTTCTTGATCTGGGCTTGCAGCCAGCGGATCAGGCCGTCGAATCCGCGTTCTTTCAACGCTTGCGAATACTGCTGCGAGCGCACGGCCAGGTCGCTGATGCCCTCGGTGATGACGTTGACCACGCGCCACTGTCCGCCACGTTTTTGCAGCAGGTAGTCGAAGCTTACTGAAGGGTCGCGCGGAATCTTCAGTCGTGTGCGCACCAGCTTGCGGCCTTGCGACATGTCCTGCGTCTTGAGGGTCTCGAACGACTCGCCATTGAACGAGGCGAACTCGTGCGCATAGGTGCTGATCACCAGATCATGCAGGGCGCCGGTGAACTGCTTGCGCTGCTTGGACGAAAGGCCGCCCCAGTCACGGCGCAAGACTTTTTCGGCGAGATAATCGATGTCGTAGGTGCTTTCGACTACCGGTTCGAGTTTTTCGGCGCGGCCGCTGCAGCCCAGGTCGTCGCCGCCGCGCATGCCGGCCAGCAGGGTGTCGTGAAAACGGTCGATGACTCCGGCGGGGGAGGCGGTGTTCTGGGCGTGAGCGCTGCCGGCAGCGAGCGCCAGGGCGAACAAGAGGACGATTGATTTCATGGTGGGGGCAGGACCGGATGTTTGGAATGCTTTGGAGTGTGTATTTTAGGGAAAGTTTGCAGCATTGCGGGCAATACCAGAAATGTGCAGGCCAGGAAGATGAACAGGGCCAGCGTCAGCAGCAGGCCCATGCTGGCCATGCCGCGGTGTGCCGACAGCATCAATGAGGCAAAACTCACCAGCGTGGTCAGCCCGGCGATGGCCACGGCGCGCCCCGTGCCGCTGAGCACCGGATTGACGCCGCGGCTCCCGTCCTGGCGTCCGCGCCACAGAATCAGCACGCCGTTGTCCACACCCACGCCGAGCATCAATGGCAAGGCGATGACGTTGGCGAAGTTCAGCGGCAGGTCGACAAGCACGCACGCCGCACCGATCAGAAGGGAGCCCAGCACCAGCGGCACCATCGCGCGTACGGTGTCGGCGACGCTGCGCAGCAGCATCAGCAGCAGCACGACAATGATCACGAATGCCGCTGCGAACGCCTGCTGAAAGGACTCGACCACCGTGCGGCCGCTGGCAATGAAACTCACCGGTGCGCCGGTGGCGGTGGGCGCCACCTTTTGCACGGCTTCCACGAAGGCGATCAGCACACGATTGTCGTTGAGGTTGCCGGCCGCGCTGATTTCCACGCGGTGCCGGCCATTGGCCGACACCCACTGCGATTGCAGGCTGATCGGCAAATCCTCGGCGGTGACCGCGCCGGCATCCAGGGCGCGATGCAACAGGGCCAGCAAGCGGGGCAGGCCGCCGAGCAGATCGTGTTGCAGATCCTCCAGCCGGTCTTGCTGCAACTCCGGTGGCAGCGCCGCCACCGAGTCGAGCCAGGCATCGAGCCCGTCTGCCAGCCGTGCGCGTGCTTCGGCGTCACCGATTTTTGCCTTGCGCGCGGCATCGCGCAGCGCGCGCAGGGCCTTGAGGTCGCGATTGACATTGGGGTCGCGCAATTTGAGGTTGGCCGGCAGGCCGATGCCCAGCGACAGGTTCAACTCGTCAATCAGTTCGAGTTTTTCGTCCTGGCCGGAGGGGATCAGCCGACCCAGCGTCAGCACGCGGCCCACTTCCGGCAGCTGCTCCAGTTTGCCGGCGAGCGCTTCTGCCGCCGCCGCGTTATCGGTTAATACCGACAGCGTCAGGGGCGAATCGCCAGAAGTGGTGAGGTCTTCGTACACCTGCAGCGATTCGGTGTTCGCTGGTTTCAGGTGCATCGGGTTGTAGTCGAAGCTCGCAAACGGCAGCAGTGCGATAGATCCCAGCGCCAGCAGCACGGCGATCACGCGCGTGGGCGTCGGGTGGCGCGCAGGCCAGTTGAGGAGGCCCGCCAGCATGCGGGGCATGCCCGCCTCGCGCACCTTGGCACGGTGCGCAGGCGGCATACGGTCGATCAGCGCCGGCAACAGCGTGAGCGTGGTAATAAGGCCGATGATCAGCCCGGTGCCGGCGATCAGGCCAAGCTCCGCGACACCGCGATAGCTGGTCGGCAGAAACGAAAAGAACCCGAACGCAGTGGTCAGCGCACACAAGGTCAGCGCCACGCCGACATCGCCGCCGGACTCGGCGAGTATCGTCTTGTGGTCGCGGCCTTCGGCACGTTGCTCGCGGTAACGCATGGCGAGGTTCACGCCGTAATCCACCGCAATGCCGATGTACAGCGTCGTAAACGCCACCGAAATCAGGTTGAGACGGCCCACCGCCAGCACCGCAAAGCCGGCGGTAATGGCCAGGCCCGCGAGCAGTGCCAGCAGGCAGGCGACCACCAGTTCCACCGAGCGCAACCCGGCATAGAGAATCAGCGCAATCAGGGCCAGCGAGACCAAGGCCGAGAGGTAGGCCCCGTCAAACGCGGCTTCGAGCTCGTCCACCCAGAGCGGGATGTCGCCGCTCAGGCGGATGCGTGCACTGGCGTCCGGCATCGCACTTACCAGTTGCACCGCGGCGCGCACGACTTCGAGCGCATTTTTTTCCGATTCGGTATCGCTGGCGCGCACGATGAGGAAGCGCCGGCCGTTGTCCGGCAGCTGGGTGCCGGCTACCAGCGACTGCCACGACAGGATCTCGGATTCGCCTTTGGCGGCGGCATTCAGGCGCTCGGCGACGGGGTCGGTGATGGCGCCAAGCTTGATCGGCAGCTCGATCTGCGAATAACGAAAAATGTCCGTGAACAGCGACATCAGCCCGGACAGGCTCGGGTCGCTGGAGAGGCGGCCGAGAAACGGCTGCGCCTTTTGCAAATCGGACACCAGGCTCTGCAGCTCCGGCGTGTTCAGGTAGAGCAGGGCGTTGCGCTCAAAAAACGGGCCCACCGGGTCTTCGACGCTGGCGATCACCGCGCTGGGTTTGCTCAGGGCGTTGCGCAGGGCGTCGCGCGTGGCGTCGGCGACCTCGGGCGTACGGCCTTCGATCAGCACCACGATGCTGTGCTGGGTGCCTGGAAACGCGCGGTCGTAGGCACGCTCGGCCTGCCGCCATGGCAGGTCTTCCGAAATCATCGAATTGGGGTCGGTGTCGACCTCGAGCCTCGTGGCTGAAAGCCAGACGCCCGCGCCGGTCAGTACCAGATAAATCAGGATGACGCCGATCGAGTGCCGCTGCGAAAACGTCGTGACGGACTGGAGCGCGTTGGCAAGCCAGGCGCTGGCAGGGGCTTTCATTTGGGGCGGACGAGCACGGATATAGTGCGCGAATTATCGCATGAGCTCCGGGATGCTCTCAGGAAGAATAATTTAACGCGGGTAAATTAATTCCCTCAGTTCCAGGAACGGCGTAAAAGCTTTTTTGCCACACCCGCTTGCGTGCTTTAAGGGCGGTTTTTGGTGCGGATCGAAACAAGGGTGGTACACATTTAGTACCACTCATTTTCAGGCTGTACTCAAAAAAGACTTGTGGGTGGCTTAAGCGGGTAGGGCCGGTGCAAAACCAGAGTTATGCCTTGCGGCCGAACTTAAGACCCTGTTCGCTGCGGTCTACCTCAATGGTGTCGCCCGCGGTGAATTTAGCTTCCAGCACCGCTTTCGCCAGCGGGTTTTCGATCAGCGTCTGGATCGCGCGCTTCAGCGGCCGTGCGCCGTACACCGGGTCGTAGCCGGCTTCGGCCAGGTGGCTCAGCGCTGACTCGCTCAATTCGAGTTTCATCGAGCGTTCGGCCAGCCGCGATTTCAGTCGCTCGATCTGGATGCCGGCAATGGACTTGATCTGCGCCGCACCCAGTGGATGGAACACCACGCTCTCGTCGATGCGGTTGAGGAATTCGGGACGGAAGTGCTCGCGCACGACCGTCATCACCGCCTCGCGGATCGCGTCGTAATCGCCCTTGCTGCTCAATTCCTGGATCAGGTGCGAGCCGAGGTTCGAGGTCATCACCACCACCGTATTGCGAAAATCCACGGTGCGGCCCTGGCCGTCGGTAAGGCGGCCATCGTCCAGCACCTGCAGCAGGACGTTGAAGACGTCGCTGTGGGCTTTTTCGATTTCGTCGAACAGGATCACCGAGTAGGGCCGCCGCCGCACTTGCTCGGTCAGGTGGCCGCCTTCTTCGTAGCCGACATATCCGGGCGGGGCACCGATCAGCCGCGCCACGGAATGCTTCTCCATGAACTCGGACATGTCGATGCGCACCATGGCGTCTTCGGTGTCGAACAGGAAGTGGGCGAGTGCCTTGCACAGTTCGGTCTTGCCGACGCCAGTGGGGCCAAGAAACAGGAAAGAACCGATCGGGCGATTCGGGTCCGACAGCCCGGAACGCGAGCGGCGGATGGCGTCCGCGACCGCGGTCACGGCTTCGTCCTGCCCGACCACGCGCTGGTGCAGCGCGTCTTCCATGCGCAGCAGCTTGTCGCGCTCGCCTTCCAACAGTCGCGACACGGGGATGCCGGTCCAGCGCGCGACCACTTCGGCGATTTCGTCCTCGCCCACGCTATTGCGGATCAGCTCTAGCTTGCGCGCGTCCTTGGGCGCGGCCTGCGCCAGTTTTTTCTCCAGTTCGGGAATGGTGCCGTACTGCAACTCCGACATGCGACCAAGATCGCCGGCGCGGCGTGCGAGTTCAAACGCCTGCCGCGCCTGTTCCAGTTCTTCCTTGACGCCCGCGCTGCCCTGCACCTGGGCTTTTTCGCCTTTCCATTTTTCGTCGAGGTCGGCGTATTCGCGCTCGAGCTTCTGGATCTCCGTTTCGAGCACGGCCAGGCCGCGCCGTGCGGATTCGTCGGTGTCTTTCTTCACCGCTTCGCGCTGAATCTTCAGCTGAATCAGGCGGCGCTCCAGCCGGTCCAGCGATTCGGGCTTGGAGTCCACCTCGATGCGGATGCGCGAGGCGGCCTCGTCCATCAGGTCGATCGCCTTGTCGGGCAACTGGCGGTTGGCAATGTAACGGTGCGACAGCCGCGCGGCGGCAATCAGCGCGCCGTCGGAGATGTCCACGCCGTGGTGCAGTTCGTAGCGCTCTTTGAGCCCGCGCAGAATCGCAATGGTGTCCTCGACGCTGGGTTCGCCGACGAACACCGGCTGGAAGCGGCGCTCCAGCGCGGCGTCCTTCTCGACATATTTCCGATATTCATCGAGCGTCGTGGCGCCGATGCAACGCAATTCGCCGCGCGCCAGCGCCGGCTTGAGCATGTTGCCGGCATCCATCGAGCCTTCGGCCTTGCCGGCGCCGACCATGGTGTGAAGTTCGTCGATAAACAGAATCACCGCGCCCTGCTGTTTGGCCAGGTCGTTGAGCACGGCCTTGAGCCGCTCCTCGAATTCGCCGCGAAACTTGGCGCCGGCGATCAGCGCGCCCATGTCGAGCGCAAGAATGCGCTTGCCCTTGAGTGATTCCGGCACCTCGCTGTTGATGATGCGCTGGGCGAGGCCCTCGACGATGGCGGTTTTGCCGACGCCGGGTTCACCGATGAGGGCAGGGTTGTTCTTGGTGCGGCGCGACAGCACCTGGATGACGCGGCGGATTTCCTCGTCGCGGCCGATCACCGGGTCGAGCTTGCCGCTCACGGCACGGGCGGTGAGGTCTATCGTGTATTTTTCCAGTGCCTGACGCTGCTCCTCGGCGCCGGCCGAGTCGGTTTTCTGGCCGCCGCGCATACTTTCGACCGCGCGCTCCAACGGGTCTTTCTTCGTGCCCGCGTCGCGCAGCAGCTTGCCCAGCGCGCCCTTGTCCTCCACGGCCGCGAGCATGAACAACTCGCTCGAGATGAATTGGTCCTTGCGCTGTTGAGCCAGCTTGTCGCAGAGGTTCAGCAGGCGGTTCAGCTCGGCGCTGATGGAAATCTCGCCGGTGTTACTGCCCAGCTTGGGCAGCGCTTCGAGCGCCTGCGTCAGGCGCGTGCGCAGCAGGTCGGTATTTGCCCCGGCCTGCCCGAGCAGGGATTGTGCCGCGCCGTCGTCCAGGTTCAGCAGCGCCTGCATCAGGTGCAGCGGTTCAATCGCCGGATGATCGCGGCCTACCGCCAAACTCTGGGCGTCCGCCAGCGCCTGCTGGAAGCGGGTAGTCAGTTTGTCGGTGCGCATGCGTAGAAATATGGTGCCGACAAGGGCAATTTCAAGCCACCCGCTTGAGGCACTTTTACCCTCTCAACGGCGGGTTTGAAAAAATCATTGGTACACTTTTAGTACCACTGCTTTTTGCCCACCCGCCCGAAATGGGATTTTTGCACTCCAGGCGGGTGGGGCTTCAGGCAGGCATCGATGCTTGCCCACGGTTAGGCGAATGCCCATGACGCGTCATCGCCGCGTGTCGCGCTGAAGTGCGGCGGGCCGCTGCCTTGCGCGACGCCGGCATGCGCCGGCCGGAACCGGATTTTTCGCCGCCGCCGCTTTGCTTGTTGACGGTGGCCCAGGCCCGCGCCGCGGCTTCTTTCTCCGGTACGCCCTTGGACTCGTAGCTTTCTTCGATGTGCCGCGCCTTGCGTTTCTGCTTGGCGCTGTAACTGGCCTTGCTGCCTCGTGCCATGGAAATTCTCCTAAAAAGTCGGCGGCTCAGGCGGCTGTGGTTTCACCGCCGAGCAGCGTCAGGACTTCGCCGGTGATGTAGCTCGAATCCGCCTCCGAGGCGAAGAACACGAAGGCGGGCGCAATTTCGTCCGGCTGCGCGGGCCGTTTCATTGGCGTGCGGGCGCCGTGCTGAGCCACCTTGGCCGCAGGCTTGTCGGCGACATTCAGGGGCGTCCAAACCGGCCCCGGCGCAACGCAGTTGACGCGGATGCCTTTCGGCACCAGATTTTTTGCCAGTGATTTGGTGAAGGCGTGGATCGCGCCCTTGGTCGCTGAGTAATCGAGCAGGTGCTCGCTGCCCTCAAGGCCGGTGATCGAGCCGGTGTTAATGATGCAGCCGCCGCGGCGCATCACCCTGAGCGCCGCCCGGGCCATGAAGAAGTAGCCAAAGATATTCGTCTTGAACGTTTTTTCGATCTGCGCATCGCTGAGATCAATCAGGCTGTCGCGGCTTTGCTGGTAGGCCGCGTTGTTGACCAGGATGTCGAGACGGCCGAAGCGTCGGCAGGTCTGCCGCACGGCCGCGCGACAGAAACGCCGCGTCGGTCACGTCGCCTTCGATCGTCAGGCACTCACTGCCGGCGATCTCCACCGCTACCCGGGTTTCGGCGGCGTCTTTGGCTTCCTGCGCAAGGTGGATGATCGCCACCCGCGCGCCTTCGCGTGCGAACAGCACCGCCACCGAGCGGCCGATACCGGAGTCTGCGCCGGTGATCAGCGCAACCTTGTCGTGCAACTTGCCGGCGGCGCGATAGCGGCGGCCCACGTACTGCGGGCGCGGGCGCATGCGGGCTTCCAGTCCCGGCTTTTTCTGGTGCTGCAAAGGCATGGGTGAACGCGGGCGCAACGTCTTGATTCGTTTGCGCAGCAATTTGGCGCTCATTCGGGGCTCGCGTTTCAGGCTTGAGCACAAAAATAAAAAAACCCGACGAAAAGTACTGTTCGAAAGCCCACAGTCGGTGGGTGTTACTCCAGCCGCGCCTGCAACTCGAGCCCACCCACGAATGTTTCGTAATCCGCGAACCGGTCCTCCGAGTTGCGAACCTGGTAGCCGGTGGAGGGGATCAGCGCCAGCCACGGCAGCATGTTCCAGGTCAGTTTCATGGAAACCAGGTGGGTGGTGTCTTTTCGCTCAGGGGCCGGCGACGCGCTCTGCAACCGGCGCAAATCGGCCTGGCTCCACTGATAGGCGACAGCTAGAGATGTCTTTTCGACCGGCTTCCAGTTGAGGGTTGCGCCCGCACCGGTTTCCAGATTGGTGCTTGCCCCGCCGGTGTAGCTGCTGATTCGACGAAATGCCTGAATGTCCGCGCGGGTGAAGTCGGTCACATCGTGTCCATAACTGAAGTGTCCCGTGACCGCCGAGAGCGAGCCGGACCCCGCTTGATTCTCGCGCTCGGCGTATCCAAGCCGCGCTTCCATCCGATTGCTTTCGTCAATCGAATACTCGGCGCTCAATCCGGCCGCGGCCTGCTCGAAGGGCCCCGCGCCGGGGGTTCCTTCGAAACGTCCGTCCAGATATTCGCCGTAGACGCCGCTGGCGAAAGCGTCGCTGACCAGATATTTGATGCCGAGCCGGCCGCTGTTTTCCACGATCTGGAAATCCGGGGCGTTTTGCAGCGGTGA
Source organism: uncultured Gammaproteobacteria bacterium (assembly GCA_963807375.1). Lineage (GTDB taxonomy): Bacteria > Pseudomonadota > Gammaproteobacteria > Nevskiales > Nevskiaceae > JACPFV01. Next base: position 32,602 of record CAWEBP010000002.1, on the reverse strand, counting down.
TTCGAGTTTGCGCCCCTGCGCACCCCCTTGGAGGCGCCAGGTAGGCGTCAGCGCCAACGTGAAATTTCCGCTGGCGTTGCGTTCGTGTTCTATGGCCAGCTCGGTTTGCGCCGGCTCACCGGGAGAAAGAAACCCCGACTCACTGCGGTTTGAAAACGCGCCCATGCGCCGCTCCTGCCAGTAGCCGAGCTCGCCGTTCAGATCTTCTGTCAGTTTCCACTCAAACTCACCACTCAACAGATATTGGGAGTGGTCAAGCTGGCTGAATTGATCAAACTGCAGGCGTCGCCCCTCAAGAAACCCGTGGAAGTTTTGCTCGCCCCACGGCAGCCTCACTTCAAGGCCTGCGACGTAGCGCTGCTGGATATCCGATGGCGTTTCGCCTGCGACCGTAGTGGTTTGCGGTTCCTGCCCCGGTAGAACGCCGCCGCCGGGCGGTTGTTGTGATGGGTCGTTCTGGGTGGAGGACCGATCATTGCCGGAGCGGTAGAAAACGTTGGAGTTGTACTCGGCTCCGGCCGACCCATACGGAATCCATCGGCGCGCGTCGTCATCGGCCTGTGCCGAGGGCATGCGCGTCAATGCAGTTGCCAGCGCAAAAATCGGGAAAATATTCCGCGCCCACGGCTTGATAGGGATTGTCATGGCGAAAAAATAAAATTTTCGCGCCCGAATCGTCTGTGCCCTAACGCACCCAAACTTCCGTCAGCGGATCCAATACAAAGACGTATCGAACGTAAATTTAGGACACTTCAAAGCCGGCATGAGGCACTGAAACAACCCGCGGCCATTGCTCGTACTCCATCTCCTCAGGCGGAGGCTCGATCGTCACCACGTAAATCCTTCGATCCTTCTGGTCATCGGTTGCAATCAGACCCTGCAGGTACTTTCCGCGGGTGATCTCAAACCAGTGATGGTTGCCGACCACGTCCTGCTCGCGGAAAGCGGAGGCAGGGATCTTCACGGGCTTTGGCAGGTACTTGTCCCAGCGTCCGCCTTGCACATGCTCCCGCTTGGCCCAGCCCCCGATCGGTAGCGATCCTTTCTCTCGCGGCCTGCGGCCCCATGACATCAGGATCGATTCACCGCTCTTGAGAAGCATGGGTAATCGCGCATCCCGATTCGAGAACGCAACTTCCCAGTCTTTTTCGGCAAATCGGTATCGCACGGCGCGGCACATGGTCATGCACCAATCGTTTCGCGATGGCCGCCGGGTTTCCACGCCGGTGAGATCACGTTCGGCATGTCGGATCTATTCACCAGCGGCGCCGGCATCACGGCAAACTCGCCATAGCGGACGTTGATGCTGTCGATGACGGCCAGAAGCCGGTCGCGGCGCGCATCGGGCTGCGCAAACAGGTCGTTCTGACCGGTGATGTGGGTGGGGCTGGGTGTGCCGATATGGACCTGGTACACGCCCTGGCCTTTCCAGACCCTGTCCAGAAAGCCATTGCAAAAGCCGTACAGCACCGCTCCATCCTGGGTGGGTTGTTCGGTCTTGAATCGCATCCAGAGCCAGCCGGTCTCGATCATCGTCCCCACTGAAAACTCCTGTGCCTCGTAGCTGTATTTGCGCAGGCGGCGTCCGACCTTCTCGCACATATGGCGCAAGAAGACTTCGAGCACTGCGCGATCCTTCGTATTCGGCGGAATGACCTTGCCGTGAAACAGGCTCTTGGGATCCTTGACCGTGGTGTGAATCTCGTCGGGATCCTTGCCCTGAGCCATCAGCCAGTAGCGCTTGCCGGGATTGCCAAAGCGGCGAGCGACCTCGCGCATGGGGATGCGTTTCATGTCACCGCATTTTTCTACCCCGTATTGCGCGAGATAACCGCCGATGCCGGCCTTGATGCCACAGAGATCAGTCACAGGAAGCGGCGCCAGAGTTTCTTCGGCCTTCCATGGCTCCACGACCGTCAGGCCGTTGGGTTTCATCTGCTTGGCCGCCCACTTGGCCGTGGTCTTGTCGCCGGAGACACCGACGCTACACAGCAATCCTGACGCTTCGAAAATCTTTTCCTTGATCATCCTGCCGATGTGCCATGCGTCCAGCTTCCAGTAACGCTGACAGTGGGTCAGATCCAGGAAGGCCTCGTCCACGCTGAACACTTCGATGACCGGAGACACGTCTTCCAGCACCTTCATGATCCGGGTCGACACCTCCGCGTAGCGTTCAGGCCGGGCCGGGGCCTGGATCAGCCCTGGCGCCAGCATGCGGGCTTTTTTGATGTGCATGCCGGTCTTGACGCCAAAGCGGCGTGCTTCGTAGCTGCAGGTGATGCAGCAGGTGCCCCGCATGCCATTGGTTACACCCAGCGGCCGTCCCTGCCACCAGGGCTTGTCCATCTGCTCGAGACTGGCGAAGAATGCATTGAGGTCCACCAGGGCGATCATCCGTGGCCAGGGGGTAGGTTTTGGAGCATGGGTGGTCATTTGACTACCATGCTAGGATTGACCCACCTCAACAAGCAAGCCCCCCATGACTAACCCACTGACGCAGCGGCAAAAGAAGGTTCTGGATTTCATGCAGAGCTACCAGGAAAGGCACGGCTCGGCGCCCAGTCATCGAGAGATCGCAAGGCACATCGGCTGTTCAGGGGTGTATGGCGTGCAAAAACACCTGGCAGCTCTTGAGCGTCACCACCTGATCTCCGTGCGTCCCGGTGTATTCCGTGGCACGCGGGTCGTCCGTCAGCCCGCAAACGAGATTCCGGTCTACGGCAAGGTCGCTGCGGGAATGCCGATTGAAGCGGGCGGTTATGTGATGAAAACGATCCCCATCCCTTCAGGACTATTCCGGCAGCAGCCGGACTATCTGCTGCAGGTCGAGGGCGACAGCATGGTCGACGAACTGATCTTTGAGGGCGACCTCGTAGCAGTGAAAAGCACAGAAGCTGCAAATCCGGGCCAGATCGTCGTGGCTCAGGTACTGACCGAAGAGATGAGCAAGGATGAAATGCTGAGGTGTGGCGTCAACAGCAACGGCATCACGCTGAAGCGAGTCTCCGTTCATCGCGGACAGGTGCAGCTCAAGTCCGCCAACCGCGCCATGAACTATGCCCCCATCGTCCTGAAACCTGAGCGGGTAAAGATCGAAGGGATTTATCTGGGCGTGGTGAGAGCCGCCTGACCCGAAAAGGGGCATCATTGAAATGTCCGCGTAGAGGTTCGCATGTGTTACTCGGCCCAGCTGGAACAGAACCTGAAGAAGCTGCGCCAGAAAAAGAAGGCGCGAGTCGATCTGGCTGCATTCGAAAAGTTGTTTCGGCAAAGACTAGAGGGAGAGAGGCTTCACATTCCCAAAGCGCTCGAAGCCAATTTCTATTCTCCTGAGGGCACCGACGAAAAGCGCATCGAGCAGCTGATCGCCGAATACAACCACCAGCGCACCAAGGAACTCGAAGTCGAGTTGTTCAAACAGAAGACGCGACTCGCCAGTGCAGAGCGATCACTGAAAGTGAAAGTCACCAAGGCTGCGACTGAAAGCCAGCGCATCGCCACCACCAAAATCGACTGGCACCTCAAAAAGATCGCCGATCTGAAGCGCACCGAGATCAAGGAGCGGGATTCCAGGATCTTCCCGTTTCACTACGCACCAGTATTTGTCTTCGAGGATGGGGAGTACGTGATTCGGCCGATGCGCTATCACTGCCGGCCAGAGGGAAAACCTGAACGATACGATCGGGATTTTGATGGGCTGTACAACGCCCGTCGCGATAACCTCGAGGGCTTCTGGAAGGGGCAGTTTGGGCACACCCATGCCTTTGTGGTCATGACCGGCTTCTACGAGAACGTGGCCAAGCATGACTTTGAAAGACGCGAGCTAAAACCGGGCGAACAGGCAGAAAACCTCGTCATCCATTTCAATCCGAAGCCCGAATTCGAGATGAACGTGGCCTGTCTTTGGTCGCACTGGACCGCCCAAGGCAAGCGTGTGACTCAACTCATTTGCCGCGATCACCGACGAACCGCCGCCAGAAATTTCGGCGGCCGGTCACGATCGATGCGTGATCCCGTTAACTGACGAGGGTCTTGAGATATGGATGAAGCCAAGCGGCAAATCCAACACTGAATTGAGCGGCGCTCTCGATAGAAGAGAGAAACCGTTTTACGAGCATCAGTTGGCCGCTTAATGGATTTGATAAAGCACTCTTATCGAGAGCAATGTGGGGGCGGTATATTTGATGGGCACGGACTGGGCACAAAATGGGATCGTGCCCAAAATTAAGTAGGGAGTAAAAACCCTAGAAACACCAGAATATCTATTTAATTCAAATAGATATACTGGTCGGGGCGACAGGACTTGAACCTGCGACCTCTTGGTCCCGAACCAAGCGCTCTACCAAGCTGAGCTACGCCCCGAACGATTCAGTCAATTAACGCGTTCCGTGGCAAAACGAGCGAGGCCCATCATGGCTTGCTGACACGGCGATTCGGGAAGCTCGCCGAGGGCGTTGATCGCCTGTTCCACATGCTGTTTTGCGAGCGCGGCACTATACGTGATGCCCCCCGTCGACTCAACGGCGTCGAGTACCGACGACAGATTCTCGACGCGGCCATCGCGGATCGCCGCATAAATCAGGTCGCGCTGCGGGCGCGTGCCGTTCTGCATGGCGTAAATCAGCGGCAGCGTCGGTTTGCCTTCGGCAAGATCAGTGCCGAGGTTCTTGCCGCTGACTTCGGAATCGGCGATGTAATCGAGCAGATCGTCCACCAGCTGGAACGCCATGCCGAGGTGATGGCCATAGGCCGCCATGCGCCGCTGGGTTTCGTCGCCAGTGTCGGCGGCGATAGCCCCGAGGCGCGCCGAGGCTTCGAACAATCGCGCCGTCTTGAGCTCGATCACGCGCAGGTAGCGCGCTTCGGTGACGTCCGGGTCGCCGCAGGTCATCAATTGCAGTACTTCGCCCTCGGCAATGGCGTTGGTGGTGTCGGCCAGCACGCGCATGATGTCCATGCGTCCGGCGTCGACCATCATCTGGAAGCTGCGCGAATACAGAAAATCGCCGGACAGTACGGCGCCGGCATTGCCCCAGACCGCATTGGCGGTCTTGAGGCCGCGGCGGCGGTCGGCGCTGTCCACCACGTCGTCGTGCAGCAAGGTGGCGGTGTGGATGAATTCGATGATCGCGGCAAAGCGCGGCGGCACCTGGGTGGTGCAGCCCAGCGCACGCGCGGTCAGCAGCACGATCGCCGGGCGCATGCGCTTGCCGCCGCCGGCGATGATATGGGCGCCGATCTGGTTGATCAGGGCGACCTCCGACGACAGCCGCTGGCGGATCAGCATGTCGACCTGCTGCATGTCCTCGGCGATCGGCGCGAGCAGGGTTTTGAGGTCCATCCGGGGAGGGGTTTTCATCCGCGGCATCGTAACGGAAATTGATTGACCCTAAGGTCTCGAAACAAGCCTTTACACGTGTGCGGCCGAGGCAAGTTTCGCGCAGGGCGCGAAGCGAGGAGCCGACGCATAGACTCTATGCGAGCGACGAGCGGCAAAGCCCTGGGCGCCTTCTTTTCAAAAGACCGGCGCCCGGCCCCTTCGGGTTGCCCCGGAAAGCGGCGGCTGCGGCGTTGCTCGCTCCTCACATAGAATCTATGCCGCGTCGCTCGCGCCTTGCATCCATCCGCTTTCCGGGGCAACGCACACGTGTAAAGGCTTGTTTCGAGACCTCTAACTCACTAGAATGCGCGGCCTTATTTCGGGAGCGGCCAGCCCTTACCGTTGGAGCGTTCGATGTACGCAGTGATCAAAACCGGTGGCAAGCAGTACAAGGTCGCCGCCGGCGACAAGCTCAAGATCGAATCGCTGGTCGCCGATGTCGGCGCCACCGTGTCGTTCGACGATGTGCTGATGGTAGGCGACGGCGACAGCCAAAAGTTCGGCTCGCCGATGGTCGCGGGGGTCAAGGTTTCCGCCGAGGTGCTCAAGCACGGCCGCGGTGACAAGATCCGCATCATCAAGCACCGCCGCCGCAAGAACTACCACCGCGAGCATGGGTCACCGGCAGAACTTCACCGAAGTGAAGATTCTCGAAATCAAGGGTTAAACCATGGCACACAAAAAAGCAGGCGGCAGTACCCGTAACGGCCGCGATTCGCACTCCAAGCGCCTCGGCCTCAAGACGCTCGGGCGGCGAGCAAGTCATCGTCGGCAACATCATCGTGCGCCAGCGCGGCACGACCTACCATCCCGGCGTGAATGTCGGCATGGGCAGCGACCACACGATGTACGCCAAGGCCGACGGCGAGGTGCAGTTCAAGATGAAGGCCGGCCAGATGCGCGTTAACGTCGTCGCCTGATTTCAATTCCATCAAAAAAGGCCTCGCAAGAGGCCTTTTTTATTTAAGTAGGTAATGTGTCGCCATGAAATTCGTCGACGAAGCGCAGATTCGCGTCGAAGCCGGCAACGGCGGGCGCGGCCACGTCAGCTTCCGGCGCGAAAAATACGTGCCTTTCGGCGGCCCGGACGGCGGCGACGGCGGCGACGGTGGCAGCGTCTGGGCGGTGGCCGACCCCAATCTGAACACGCTGGCGGACTTCCGCTTCACCCGGGTGTTTCGCGCTGCGCACGGCGAGCAGGGCTGGCGCAAGAACTGCGCGGGAAAGATGGGCGTCGATCTCTTCGTTCCGATGCCGCTGGGCACGGTGATCTTCGATGAGGGCACCGGCGAGCGCATGGGCGAGCTCACGCGCAACAATTCAAAATTGCTGGTCGCGCATGGCGGCTGGCATGGTCTGGGCAATACGCGCTTCAAGTCCAGCACCAACCGCGCGCCGCGCCAATTTTCGCCCGGCTCGCCGGGCGAGGGCCGCGACCTGCGCCTGGAACTGTCGCTGATGGCCGACGTCGGCCTGCTCGGCATGCCCAACGCCGGCAAGTCCACGCTGCTGGCCTCGGTATCGGCCGCGCGACCGAAGATCGCCGACTATCCGTTCACCACGCTTTATCCGCAGCCGGGCGTGGTGTCGCTGGGGCCGCAGAAAAGTTTCGTGATGATGGACATCCCGGGCCTGATCGAAGGCGCGGCCGAAGGCGCCGGGCTGGGCATTCGCTTCCTCAAGCATCTGCAGCGCACGCGGCTGTTGCTGCACCTGGTGGACATGCTGCCGCCGCCGACCAACACAGAAAACCGACATCGCCGCCAACATCCGCAAGATCAACCGCGAGATGAAGAAATTCAGCGCGGAACTGGCGGGCCGCGAACAATGGCTGGTGTTCAACAAGATCGACTTGATGGACGCCGACGACGCGGAAGCGCTGGCGAAGAAAATCGTCACCCGGCTGCGCTGGAAAGGCCGCTGGTTCGTGATCTCGGCCGTGGCGCAGCGGGGCACGCTGAATCTGTGCCGTGCCGCGCAAAAATGGGTCGACGACGCCCAGAAAGAAGACAGGAAGGCAGAAAAGAAGAATGAGCAGGCAGCCGCTTAAGTCCGCACGCCGATGGGTGATCAAGGTCGGCAGTTCGCTGGTCACCGCCAAGGGGCAGGGGCTGGATCACGCGGCCATTGCGCAGTGGGCCGCGCAGATGGCGCGCCTGCACAAGTCCGGCGTCGAAGTCGTGCTGGTGTCCTCGGGCGCAGTGGCCGAGGGCATGGCGCGACTGGGCCTGAAAAAGCGCCCGGAGTCGCTGCACGAGCTGCAGGCCGCCGCCGCGGTCGGCCAGATGGGGCTCGTCCAGGCCTACGAAACCGCCTTCGAGGCGCACGGCCTGCACACCGCACAGGTGCTGCTGACGCACGAAGATGTCTCCGATCGCGGCCGCTACCTGAACGCGCGCGGCACCCTCAAGACGCTGCTGGCGCTGGGCGTGGTGCCAGTGATCAACGAGAACGACACCGTCGCCACCGACGAAATCCGCCTCGGCGACAACGACACGCTGGCGGCGCTGGCGGTGAATCTGGTCGAAGCCGATCTGCTGGTGATCCTCACCGACCAGGACGGCCTGTACGACACCGACCCGCGCGACAATCCACAGGCGCGCCTGCTGCACGAAGCCGACCTGGGCGACCACAGCTCGAGGCGATGGCCAGCGCCGGCAAGGGCGAGCTCGGCCGCGGCGGCATGCGCACCAAGCTGATCGCGGCGCAGTGGGCGGCGCGCTCCGGCGCGTCCACGGTCATCGCGCACGGCCGTCTTGGACAACGTGCTCGGCAAGATCGCCGCCGGCGAAACCGTCGGCACCCTGCTGATCCCCGCGCCCAACGCGATGGCGGCGCGCAAGCGCTGGATTGCCGGCCAGCATGCAGTTGCGCGGCAAGCTGCACCTGGACGCCGGTGCCGTTACCGCGCTGCGCGAGCAGGGCAAAAGCCTGCTGCCGGTCGGCGTGCGCCAGATCGAGGGCGAATTCGATCGCGGCGATTTGCTGTCCTGCGAGGACCCCGACGGCCGCGAGATTGCGCGCGGGCTGACCAACTACAACGCCGCCGAAACCGCCAAAATTCTCGGAGCGCCGAGCAAGGAAATAGCGTCGCGGCTGGGGTATGCGGGCGAACCCGAACTGATCCACCGTGACAATCTGGTGCTGACGGCGCTACCCGCTTGAGCGGTATTTAGGCACTTTTCAGTGGCGTTAACGAAAAGCAGTGGTACTAAAAGTGTACCAATGTTTTCAGTGGCCCAACGCAAAACGGCCCAAAAGGGCCGTGAGCGGGTACAGCTTTTTTAGATCAACCCAGCGCCTTGATGCGCTGTGCGAGGCGCGATTTATGTCGCGCCGCCTTGTTCTTGTGGATCAGGCCCTTGGTGGCGTACCGATCCAGGCCCGGAGTCATTTCCTTATAGGCGGCTTCGGCCTTGGTCTTGTCCTTGGCTTCGATGGCCTTGACGACATTTTTGATCAGCGTGCGGAATGCCGAACGCTGCGCCACATTGCGTGCACGGCGCTTGGGCGCCTGACGGGCACGCTTTTTTGCGGACTTGATATTGGCCAAAGGAAACTCCGGAATCTAAGGGCTAAATTGAAGGGCGCGTAGTATTCTGACGCGACTCCTTATTGTCAAATAAAAAACTTGGCTAGTTTGTTGAAATCCACCGGCGTTGTCGGCGCCATGACGCTGGCCTCGCGTGTGTCGGGCTTTGCGCGAGATGTCCTGACCGCGGCACTGTTTGGCGCAGGTTTTGGGATGGATGCCTTCCTGGTCGCATTCATGATTCCCAATTTCATGCGGCGGATGTTTTCGGAAGGCGCGTTTTTGCAGTCGTTTGTACCGGTCTTTGCCGACGCAAAAGCCACGAAATCCCCCGAAGCTTTGCGCCATCTGCTGAGCGTGGTCAGCGGCACGCTGGGCGGTGTGCTGCTGCTGATCACGGTCCTTGGGGTCGCCGGCGCACCGCTGCTGATGAGCCTCTTCGCCCCGGGTTTCAGCGAGGTGCCGGGCAAGTCGGAGCTGGGCAGCGAACTGCTGCGCATCATGTTTCCGTACCTGATGCTGATTTCTCTGACCGCGATGGTCGCCGGCGTGCTCAACAGCCACGGACGCTTCGCGATTCCCGCGCTGACGCCGGTCATGCTCAACCTGTGCATGATCGGCGCGGCGCTGCTGTATTCCGAGTCGGTGCGCGGGCTGGCGTGGGCGGTGCTGCTGGCGGGATTCGTGCAATTGGGGTTCCAGTTGCCGGCCCTGGCGCGACTGGGGCTGATGACGCGGCCGCGCTGGGGCTGGCAGGACCCGCAGGTGCAGCGCATCGTGCAGCTGATGTTGCCGATCCTCTTCGGCTCCTCGATCGCGCAGTTATCACTGCTGCTCAACACCGTGCTGGCGTCGCTGATCCCCGGCAACGGCAGCGTCAGCTGGTTGTATTACGCCGACCGCGTCATGGAATTTCCGCTCGGCATATTTTCCATCGCCATCGCCACGGTGATTCTGCCGAGCCTGTCGGCGCAGCACGCCGGCAAGTCGCCGGAACATTTCAGCGCCACGCTCGACTGGGCGCTGCGCATGTTGTTGCTGATCGGCCTGCCGGCGATGCTCGGGCTGCTGCTGCTCGCCGGGCCACTGGTGACCACGCTGTTCCAGTATTCACGCTTCACCGCGCAGGATGTGGAGATGACCACGATCGCGCTGATGGCTTACGCCTTCGGTTTCATGGGGTATTCCGCGGTCAAGGTTCTGCTTCCGGGGTTTTTCGCGCGACAGCAGACCCGTATTCCGGTGCGCTATGGCGTCATCGCGCTGTCGGCGGGAATGGCGCTGAGTGTCACGCTGACCTGGCTGCTGTTGCGCCAGCAGTATTTCGCGCCGCATGTGGCGCTGGCGATCTCGACTTCATTTAGCGCGTGGATCAATGCCGGGCTGCTGTTCTGGCGCCTGACGCGCGACGGCATCTACCGCCCCCAGCCTGGCTGGGTCGGGTTTGGCGCGCGCCTGTTCTTTGCCAACCTGGCGATGGCGCTGTTGCTGGTCTGGCTGGCCGGCGATGTGGCGGGCTGGCTGGCGGCTGGCGGCGTCGAGCGCGCGTTGCGAATGCTGCAAGTGATCAGCGCCTGCGCCGCGCTGTACTTTGCAACGCTGTGGCTTAGCGGCATCCGGCCGCGGCATTTGCGGCACGAAATTTAAAACGATGGAACTCATCCGGGGGCTGCACAATTTGCGCGAGCGGCATCGCGGCTGCGTTCTGTCCATCGGCAATTTCGACGGTTTTCATCTGGGCCATCAGGCGCTGGTGCAGCGGCTTAGGCACCACGCTGCGCAATTGAACCTGCCGGCGGTGGTGCAGATTTTCGAGCCCACGCCGCGCGAATATTTTTCCGGTCATAACGCCCCGGGGCGCATCGCCAGCCTGCGCGGCAAGCTGCACGCGCTGGCGCAGGCGGGCGTGGATTACGTGCATTGCCTGCGCTTTGGCCGGCAACTGGCGGGCTGGCCTGCCGAGCGTTATGTCGAGGAGATGCTCGTCGGCAAGCTCGGGGTGAAGGCGGTACTGGTCGGCGATGACTTCAAGTTCGGCGCCGGGCGCGGCGGCGACTTTGCACTGCTGCAAAAGCTCGGAAGCCAATACGGATTTACCGCCGAGGCCCTGGGTACGGTGCAGGCTGGAGGATTGCGCGTGAGTTCCAGCGCGGTGCGAGAAGCGCTCGCAGTGCCCGATCTGGAAAAGTGCGAGCGGTTATTGGGCCGGCCGTACCGCTACCTGGGTCGCGTACGTCCGGGCCTGCAGCTTGGGCGCACGCTGAACATGCCAACCGCGAACATCCCGCTCAGGCGCAAGCTCGCTTTGCGACAGGGTGTTTATGCGGTGCAGGCGCGGGTCGACAGCGCAATTCCGCAACCCGGCGTGGCGAGTCTTGGCGTGCGCCCGACGCTGGGCGGCACACCGTGCCTGCTCGAAGTGCATTTATTCGAACCGCCCGGCGAGTTGTACGGAAAGCTGATGGACGTCCGGTTCGTGGAGTTTTTGCGCGCCGAGGAAAAATTCGATTCGCTGGATGCGTTGGCCGCGCAGATGAAGAAAGATTGCGATGATGCAAAAAGAATTCTTGGACTTAGCCGTGACTGAAGAAAAAAAAGACTACAAACACACCCTGAACCTGCCGGAGACCCAATTCCCGATGCAGGCGGGCCTCGCCAAAAGCGAGCCCGAGCGTCTGGCCCGCTGGGAGGCAAAAAATCTCTACGCGCAAATCCGCAAGGACGGCGCAGGCCAGCCGATGTTCTGGCTGGTGGACGGACCGCCCTATGCCAACGGTGACATCCACATCGGTCACGCGCTCAACAAGGTGCTCAAGGACATCGTCGTCAAATCAGCCCGGCTGTCGGGGTTCGACGCGCCCTACGTCCCGGGCTGGGATTGTCACGGGTTGCCGATTGAACTGCAGGTCGAAAAAAAGCACGGCAAGGTCAGTGACAAGCTGGACCCGAAGTCGTTTCGGCAGAAATGCCGTGAATATGCGCAGGAACAGATTGATCTCCAGCGCAAGAGCTTCAAGCGTCTTGGCGTATTGGGCGACTGGGAAAAACCCTATCTGACCATGCAGCCGGCGTTCGAGGCCGAGCAGCTGCGTTGCCTGGCGACCATCATCGAGCGCGGACATGTGGTGCGCGGCTACAAGCCGGTGCACTGGTGCCTGGACTGCGGCTCGTCTTTGGCCGAAGCCGAAGTGGAGTACGAGGACAAGCAGTCCACAGCGGTGGATGTGGGGTTCCGGGCTGCCGATGCGGCTGAAGTGGCGCTCCGGTTCGGAGTCAATTCATGCGCAGGGGTGGAGTTCGTCATTTGGACGACGACGCCCTGGACGTTGCCGGCCAATCAGGCGGTTTGCGCTAATCGTGAGCTTGACTACTCGCTGCTGAAAATGGGTGAGCGTCACCTCGTGGTTGCGACCGAGCTGAGTGCGGCGGTCAGCAAGCGCTATGGCGGTGAAGGCGTGGTGCTGTCCACAGTCAAAGGTGCCGCGCTAGAAGGATTGAAACTCGAACACCCTTTTGCCGGCCGCGTCGTTCCGGTGATTTGCGGCGAACACGTCACCCTGGAGACCGGCACGGGCCTCGTCCACACCGCGCCCGCGCACGGGGTCGAGGATTTCGTCGTCGGCAAGCGTTATGGATTGCCAGTGGACAACCCGGTTGGCGGCAATGGCGTCTTCTCCGCCGCAACGCCCGTGGTCGGTGGACAGCATGTGCGCAAATCCGAAGAAGCCATCCTGGGCGCATTGACGAATGCCGGAGCACTGCGGCACCAGGCGACAATCACTCACAGCTATCCGCACTGCTGGCGGCACAAGACACCGCTGATTTTCCGCGCGACGCCGCAGTGGTTCATCTCGATGGAAGAAAAAGGCCTGCGCCAGCAGGCGCTGACCGCGATACGCAGGACCCACTGGATTCCACAGTGGGGCGAGGCGCGCATCTTTGAGATGATTGAAGGCCGACCGGACTGGTGCATCTCGCGTCAGCGTTACTGGGGCGTGCCGCTGGCGCTGCTGATGCACAAGGACAAGTCCACGCTGCATCCGCAAATGCCCGCGCTGCTCCAGCGCATCGCCGACAAAGTCGAGAAAGAAGGCCTGGAAGCCTGGTTCGGCTCCAGCGTGTCCGACTGGCTTGGCGCGGATGACGGGCGACTACGAAAAATGCAACGACACGCTGGACGTCTGGTTCGATTCCGGCGTGATTCATCAATGCGGTTTCAAATCCACCGGCTTTGAAGTGCCCGATTACGCCAAGCTCGACAGCGCACCGGCGGGCGAGAAAAACGGGGCGCAGGGTTCGGTGTTTTATCTCGAGGGCTCCGACCAGCATCGCGGCTGGTTCCACTCGTCGCTGTTGGCGCGGGTGGCAATGGACACGCATCCGCCCTACACGCATGTGCTGACGCACGGTTTCACCGTGGACGAGCAGGGCCGCAAGCAGTCCAAATCCTTGGGCAACGTGGTGGCGCCAGAACAAGTGATGAAAACGCTCGGCGCAGACGTGCTGCGCTTGTGGGTTGCGGCGAGCGATTACTCGGGCGAGATCGCGATCTCCGACAACCTGCTGAAACGCATGAGCGATGCGTACCGACGCATCCGCAATACCGCGCGCTACCTGCTTTCAAACCTGCACGGGTTCGACCCGCAGAAAAACGCCGTGCCGCCCGAAAAAATGCTCGCCGTGGACCACTGGGCGCTGGCACAGGCGGCCCGTTTGCAGGAGGAAATCAAACGCGCCTACGGCGAGTGGCAGTTTCACCGTGTGTATCACCTGCTGCACAATTATTGCGTCACCGATCTGGGCGGGCTGTACCTCGATATCCTCAAGGACCGCCTCTACACCACGCCGGCCGACAGCCTCGCGCGGCGCTCGGCGCAGACCGCGATGTTTCACATTGCCGAGGCGCTGGTGCGCTGGATCGCGCCCGTGTTGTCCTTCACCGCCGATGAAATCTGGGAATCGCTCCCGGGCGAGCGCACGCGCAGTGTGTTTTCACAGCAGTGGCATGTTTTTCCTGCCGTACACGAAGGGCCGTCGCTGGACTGGCCGCGCCTGCTGGCCGCACGCGAGGCGGTTAAAAAAGTGCTCGAAGAACTGCGCGTCAAGGGCGCCATCGGCTCTGGCCTCGATGCCGAAGTCACGCTGCACGCCGGGGGCGACATGCTCAGGGCGCTGCAGCAACCAGGCCACGAACTGCGTTTCTGGTTCATTACGTCGGACGTGCGAATCGAGCCAGGGCAGGGCGAGGATCTGACCATCAGCGCGGCAGCCAGCGCCCATGCCAAGTGCGAACGCTGCTGGCATCGACGCGCGGAAGTGGGTGCCAACCCGCGCCACCCGCTGCTTTGCGACCGCTGCGCGGGCAACATCGAAGGGCCGGGTGAAGTCCGCCGCTTCATCTAGAATCGCGCCATGGCATTCAAACCCAAAAACGTCTACTGGCTGTGGATTTCCGCCGCGGTGATTGTGCTGGACCAGATCACCAAGCAGGTGGTGGTTAAAAACCTCGGCTGGTTCGACGTATCCCCGGTGTTTCCCGGCTTCAACCTGGTGCACCTGCGCAATACCGGCGCGGCATTCAGCATGCTCAGCAATGCGCCGCCCTACTTTTTCATCCTGCTGGGCGTCTGCTTTAGTCTCGGCATCCTGTGGTGGCTGCGCAAAAACCCCAATGGCCAGCGCATGGTCGCCATCGGCTTCTCCCTGATACTCGGCGGCGCACTCGGCAACGTCATCGATCGTGCCGCGCGTGGTTACGTCATTGATTTCCTGGATTTTTACTTTGCCGGCTGGCACTACCCCGCATTTAACGTCGCCGACTCGGCGATTACCGCCGGCGCGGGCCTGCTGTTACTCGACATGGTGCTGGAGTGGCGGCGTCAGCGCCATAAATAGCCCACTTTTTGCCACCCGCTTGCGGTCTTTTTCAGAAGCTTTCGAAGCTTCGCAATGCCCCGGTGGTACACTTTTAGTACCACTGATTATTCGAAAGTGCTCGTAAATGCCCCTTACAACCTCCAAGCGGGTGACTGGTTTTCGGTATTTTATAGGCTCAAATATCACCGTTCATCCGCAGCCATTCGCCTTCCATCGGTCACAGCCACCTTCACTAGCCCCAACCGGATAGACAGATACTCATGAATGGTCGTCAAAGAGGCTTCAATCTGATGGAACTCATGATCGTCGTGGCGATAGCCGGAGTACTGCTCGCGCTGGCAGTGCCGGGATTCACCGCGACGATCCGTAACAATCGGCTGTCAGCGCAGACCAACGAGTTTATTTACGCCCTCAAATTCGCCCGCACCGAAGCATTGAAGCGTGGTGTGCGGATAACGATGTGCCGCAGCTCCGATCAAACTAGTTGCACAACGTCAGGCACGGCAAATTGGGAAAACGGCTGGATTGTATTTGCCGAGAATGCTGGCGCTATTGGCACTCTCAATACGGCTGGCGTTACTTACGCCAGCGGCACGACACTGGTCAACCCAATTGTGCGTGCCACCGATAACCGAGTCCTTGCAACCGGCACCACGCTGACAGCGGCTACCGTCACAACCCCCGACACACTTTTGGTAGCGCACGAAGCGCTGACAGGACGAAGCACGTTACGCGGCAACAACAACATTGCGAATAATATTTTGTTCAATCATCAAGGCATGACTCCAATCGACACTGGCACGATTGTTCTTTGCGACAGCCGTGGCAATGGCAGCCCGACCAACTTGCTGGCGCGCGCAGAAGCAAGGGAAATTGTCATTTCATTTTCCGGACAAACACGGTTGACCACGCCCAGCAGCCGCCGCGCAACCAGCCCCGCTACAGCCGATCCAACAACGTGCACGCCGTGAAAATCCAGACTCAGGCTGGCTTCACCTTAATTGAAGTCCTTATCGCGATCGCAATATTGTCCTTCGGCATGCTGGGCATTGCCGCCATGCAGATCACCGGAGTGCGTGCGAATCAGGGTTCTTACTTTCGCAGCCAGGCTACGTTCATCGCCAGCGACATGGCCGAACGCATGTATGCCAATCGCGCTGCCACACGCGCCGGCAACTACGACGCATTCGATTCAAACACTGGCTGTGGAACTGCGCCAACAAGGTGCAGCGTGAGCTACATCGATACCGGAGTGCCGACTGCGGCTGCGTGCACAGACGGGACAGCGGCCGCGACAATGGCCGCGTTTGACCGGTTTTATACCAGTTGCGGATACCCAGATGGCTCTAATCGCCTCGGCGGGGTCAGGGACATGCTTCCAACCGGCAGAATTCAGGTGGATTGTGTCGATCCCACGGGTGGCGTCATAGCTTGTGTGACCGATGCGCCTGCTCCGCCCAATCCGGCTGTAACGTTGCGACGAATTCGCGTGAGCTGGGATGAGCGGGTGGCCAGCAGCACTGGGGCGGCGGCGACGACTACTCAAACTGCTCAAAGGACAGCAGTTGAGACTCAGACCGTCACACTGGTCATTCAGCCATGAAAGTGCGCTCTCAATCCGGCTTTTCGCTGATTGAACTGATGATCGCAGGCACCCTCGGCTTGTTGCTGATGGCCGCTGTAGGTCAGATTTTCCTTTCCAGCAAGCAGTCGTTCACCGCACAGGAAGCGATGGGCAATATCCAGGAAAACGCGCGATTGGCTATGTACTTTCTGCAGCGGGATATCCGCACCACCGGTTATCCAAAAACCAACGGCCCGCCGGCGTTGGTCGCAGGTACATGCCCCACGATTTCCGCCTGCACGTATACCGGCGGCACCCCCAATGTGAACAACCCGTCCGGCACCTTGGGCGCAGGTGAAACCTGCGCTACCGACGCCGCTGCGTCGGGCTCATACGACTGCGGCGTCGCCGGAGGTTTGTCAGACCAGATCGAGCTCCAGATGCAGAGCAATACCGACTGCCTTGGGCGTAACGGGACCTTCTTTGGCGGCAGCGGCATCCATGTTGCCAACCGCTATTACGTAGCCATTAATCCCATAACGCGTACGCGCCACCTGATGTGCCGAAGTTTTTCTCTAAACCCCGTCAACGGATATGCCCAAACGGCGATTGCCGGCGGAGAACAACCTCGGTCGAAGGTATCGAGTCCCTCCAGGTGCTTTACGGCGTGGACACCAACAGCGATCCGGCAGCGGCCCCCCCAGTACCTCCGGTATCTGCCACACGCTACGTGCGGGCGGTATACGTACCAAGTGGCCGCGGCAGATTGGGCCAAGATTATCTCGGTGCGTGTTGGCATTCTGGCGTCGTCCGTCAGTGGGACAGGTGGAATCACCACCGCTGACGCAGTTCAGCGCTACCTGGTACTGGATGCGCCGATCTTTACCCGCACCGACTCGCTCCGCCGTCGCATGTTCGTATCCACCATCGAAATCCGTAACCGCACGCCATGAAAATCACTTCCAGCCAACGCGGTGCCGCTCTGATGGTCGCCCTGATGTTTCTGGTCGCGCGACCATGCTCGGTCTGGCCGCCGTGCGTGCCACAACCCAGCAGACCCGCATGGCGGCCGCCATGCAATTCCACTCCTCGGCATTCCAGCAGGCCGAAAGCTCAATTCGTCTGGTATTGAACGAAATCTTCGCGGCACCGGTGAACACCATCGCCGGCATTCTGACCGGGGCTGCGCAAGGCACGGCTCAATGCCGCTCCGATGACGACAACGATATCGCTGACAACGACTGCGGACTCAATCCAGCCCCGCTGCAACTCGCAACGATGAACTTCCGTGGCGTTTGTACCGGCAGCATCATCACCGGCGAAAGTCTTTCCAGCTCATTCGACAATTGCTGTTTTGATATTGAAGGTACCGCGCAAATAGCAGAACACCAACGCATCTTCCATTCAGGAGAGCGCGTCAACATCCGCTGTCCCAAGCAGGACTAGAGTCAGGAGTACTTCATGAACAAGACCACGATGATTCGCGGATTCCAGCTAGCGATTACGGTTGCGCTGTCTTTGTGCGCCGGGCTCAGCCAGGTCAGCGCGGATGACACCGAGTGTTTTTCCCCGTCAATTTGGTGGATGCCAACGACGTCGCCAAGCCCAACCTGTTGTTCATGATTGATACTTCGGGTTCCATGGCCTATTCGGCCACCAATAACCCCGCCTTAGGTGAAACGGATCCTTTGTCGCGCATGGATCGCTTGAAGGCAGCGTTGATTCAGGTGCTAAACAGGCTTCCGAATGACATCAATGTTGGCCTCGGGCGTTATTCAGGGTCTGAAGGCGGCGCCATTGTTTTCCCGGTCACTCGACTTGACGCCACGCTGGCTTCTGTCACTGGCGCGACTCAGCATTTTACAGACGCCTACACCTCGGTTGGCGGTGGATCCGAGGCCGAGGAGTTGATTCCGGACCCAGCCCCAAGCCCGTCTACGACTCCCGCTAACCCGCGCAATGTTACTTTTGTCAACAACCTCAGTCCCAAGCAGATTCGACTGGGCACTCTTACGCCCTTCAGGAGCACCGTAGACACCACACCGCCGCCACCGCCGCCCGTCACTTTGCCGCCCATCCCGATCAACAATCTGTTTGATGAGGCCGAACAGTGGGATGGTTCTTCGGGTGCCGGCACGGTTGAAACGGGTGACGTGCTCGCCGCACCTGGCAATTCCAGTAACCGACGTTGCGGCGTTCTCAATTCCAACTCAGCGGTCAAAGGCGTTATCGAATTGGTGACCAATGTGCTGACGTATAGCAATTCTGGCGGCAATTCCAACGCCTGCATACCGAGTACCACAGGAAATCCCGACCGGCAGCGCATTGGCCTGCGCTTTGTCAACGTCAACGTGCCCAAGACGGCGACTCGCGCATGCCCGTCCTCGCGCCGATGGACGTGCCGGAGGCGATCGACGCTGACCCAGCTCGCGTTCGAGCTCGCCGTACCGGTGGCGCAACCCGGTCCTCCTCTTCGGCGACTACTACCTCGCGCACACCGCGAGCTCGGTCGACGTGACCGCGCGTCGAACGCGCACCCCTCGCCCGCCGACGACTGGGCACTGACCGGGGCCACGAGCGGCACCGGCAACGCCCGGCTCGTGTCGCCGCTCGGCATCGGGCGGAACGAGCGCCGACAGCAGCTACGCCGACCATCTCGTCGAGTGCGCCGGCGCGACCGAGGCGATGCTCGCCGGCATCGAACCTCTGGCCGAGACCGGGTTCTGCGACGACGCCGACGTCGTCGTCGTCGCGTTCGGCACCCCGGCGAAGTACGTGCGCGCGCCGTGGTCGAGCGCCTGCGCGCCGAGGGCGCGCGCATCGGCTACGTGCGGCCGATCACCCTGCTCCCGTTCCCGAGCGAGATCGATGGCGCGACTGTGGCAGCAGGCGCGCGCACCGTCGCGGTCTACGAGAACAGCCAGGGGCAGATGGTCGACGACGTCCGGCTCGCGGTCGAAGGCCGGTGCCGGTGCGGTTCATCGGGCGGCTGAGCCTCGACGGCTCCGGCTTCGGCATCGCGCCCGATCTCGACAGCGGACTACCTGCGCGAGCGACTCCAGTCCGTCCTCGACGAAGGGGGTGCTGGATGAGCGATCCGACCGTTACCTCCCCACCGATGCTCCGCCGGTCGGAGCCCGCCCGACCTCGTCGACGACTTCACGCCGTCGCTCCTCGACGTCGGCGAGCACAGCCTCTGCCCGGGGTGCGGCGAGCCGATCGCGACTGCGGGCCATCCTCGAGGCGATCGAGGAGCTCGACGCGGCGCGCCGCGCCATCGGCGTCTTCGGGATCGGCTGCTACACCGCGTTCTCCAACAACCTCGACGTCGAGGTGCTCCAGGCGCTCCACGGCCGCGCGCCGTCGTTGGCGACCGGCGTGAAGCGGGCCAAGCCCGACACCCTCGTGTTCACGCTGCAGGGCGACGGCGACATGGTGAACGAGGGCCTGCAGGAGGTGCTGCACACCGCGCGCGCGCGGCGAGAGCGTCACGTGCTTCATGCTCGACAACGGCGTGTTCGGCGAGACCGGCGGGCACATGACCGCGACCACCGTGCTCGGGCAGCGCACCAAGAACACGCTCGACGGTCGCGACGCCGAGCAGCACGGCTTCCCCATCCGGCTGAGCACGCTGATCGCCCAGCTCGACGGCGCCGCGTACGTGGCGCGCGGCGCGGTGAACAACGCCGGCAACGTCGCCCGCACCAAGAAGATGATCCGGCGGGCGCTCGAGGTGCAGGAAGCCGGACTCGGGCTTCTCGTTCGTCGAGATCCTCACCATGTGCCCCACCGGCTGGTTCGTCGACACCCAGGACGCGCCCGACTACCTCACCAGCACGCTGGCGCCCGTGCACGCCCCGGGCGTGTTGAAGGACGTCGCCGCACGACGGTCGGCGCATGACGACGATCGTGGTCGCGTATCCCTGGAACGCCGACGACGAGCTGCTGACGCCCCTGCGCGAGCGGTTCCCCGAGCTCGACATCGTGGCGCAGCCGTACTTCGGCCAGTTCGGCCGCTACCGCGCCCGACGCCGAGGACGAGCTCACCGACGAGACCCGCGCCGTGTGGGCCCGCGCCGAAGGTGCGCTCGCCCTCGATCTGCCCGGTCCGCTGACCGAGGTCGCGCCGAACCTTGCGCTGGGTGCAGGCCATCGGCGCCGGCATCGACCACCTCGACGATGCCGCGGCTGCCCGAGCACGTGACCATCACCAACGCCGCCGGCGTCGCCGCGGCGCCGATCGCCGAGTTCGTGATGAGCCGGCTGCTCTCGGTGTGGAAGCGCCTGCCCGAGATCGACGAGCTGCAGCAGGAGCACGACTGGAAGCCGACGTTCGGTCGCACCGTCGAGGGGATGACGCTCGGCATCATCGGACTCGGCGCCATCGGCACCGAGGTCGCGGTGAGGGCCCGCGCCTTCGGGATGTTCCTGATCGGGACCCGGCGCAGCTTCACGGAGGGTCAGGAGCACGCCGGCCGTCGACGAGCTGCGGGGCACCGCCGACCTCCACGACGTGCTCGCCCGCTGCGACGCGGTCGTGGTCAGCGCGCCGGGCACGGCCGAGACCGAGAACCTGTTCGATGCTGCCGCCTTCGCGGCCATGAAGCCGGGTGCGCTGTTCTGCAACGTCGGGCGCGGGTCCGCTGGTCGACGAACCGGCGCTGATCGCCGCGCTCGAGTCGGGTCACCTCGGCGGCGCGCCATCCTCGACGTCACCCGGGCGGAACCGCTCCCGCGCCGACGATCCGTTGTGGTCGGCGCCGAACATCTACATCTCGCCGCACTGCTCGGCGGCGCAGGAGCGCTACACCGACAAGCTGCTCGCGCTGTTCGCCGACAACCTCGAGCGCTACACCCGCGCCGAGCCGCTGCGGAACGTCGTCGACCGCGCCGCCGGCTATTGAACGCCGTCACCACGTTCGCCCACGACGGCGTCGTGCGCCTGCGCGGGTGCTCGGTCCCGAGTGGATCGAACGGATGCGGACCGCCGTCGACCCCGAGCTCGACGCACCGACGGTCGTCCGACCTCACCGCGATGGGTGACGCCCTCGGGAGGCGGGCGCGGCGCTGACGCGCGACTCGCGCGACGGCGGCGGACCCCGCGGTCAGTTCCGGGCCGGCACCGACCACTGGGTCGCGACGCCCGAGTTCCTCGCCTTCGCGCGCGACACGCCGGTCCCGTCGATCGTCGCCGAGTTGCTGGACTGCGAACAGCTCTGGCTCTACGAAGACAGCGTGTTGGTGAAGGAGCCGGGCACGGCCGACCGCACCGTCTTCCACCAGGACCTCGCCTACTTCCACGTCGACGGCGACCAGGTGTGCACGGTGTGGATCCCCCTCGACCCGGTCGACGCCGCCAACGGCGCGGTGCGCTACGTCCGCGGGTCTCACCGAGACCGCACCGCGTTCCGGCCCAACCTGTTCGTGACCCGCGAGTCGATGCCGGGCACCAGGGCGACGACGTCCCCGACCACACCGACGATCCCGCGCTGGTCGCACTTCGCCACCCAGCCGGGCGACGTGGTGATCCACCACGCCCGGACGATCCACGGTGCCTACGCCAACGCCACGACCGACCGGTCGCGGCGGGCGCTGTCGATCCGGTACGCGGGCGACGACGCGCGGTTCCGGATCAAGCCCGGCGCGCCGCAGAAGGCGCATCACGCCTCCTTGGTGGAAGGCGAGCCGCTGTCGGAGCCGGCGTGCCCCCAGGTGTGGCCGGCTACCTCCGCCGGAGCTGCCCGGCGCCGGTGATCGGCGGCAGGTCGAGGGGGCTGCACCGGTCCGGCCGGCGCCGCGAACACCGCCGGGATGGCGTTGACGATGCGGTTGGCCGCGGTGGCGTTGCCGCCGCCGGCCGCGCCGGGCTCGCCCGGCTCGGTGCCGTGGACCGGTCACGTCGAGGTTCGGGTGACCGGTGATCCGCACCCGGTGCTCGCCGCCGGGCGTGCGTCGACGTGGGCCAGTCGGGCGCGCAGTCGTCGTCGATGCGGGTGATGTGCTCGACCACGAGCAGCGGGTGACCGTCGACGATGCCCTGCACCTCGAAGCGGAACGCGCCCTGGCGTGCCCTGCCTCGAACGTGCCCATGCCGTCGACCTCGATCGTGCGCTCCAGCGGGCGGCGCTCGACCTGCGTGCGCGATGTCGTCGACGCTCGACGCCCGAGCAGGTCGGCGAGGACCCGCACCATCGGCGCCCACACCATCTCGAGCGAGAAGTCGAGGAGCATCAGCGGCAGCTGGTCCATCGGGCCGCCGAAGCCGATGACCTCGCGCACGACGTCGGGCTGGTCGTAGAGCGCGTAGTTGAAGAGCTCCTGCACCCGGATCTCGGTGATGCCGGCGCTCACGCCGCTGACCAGCGCCGGGAGGATGTCGAGCGCCCAGCCCGGGTCGATGCCCGACACGAACACCGAGGTGTCGCCGGTCGGCGCACGCCGGCTCGACCGCGTCGAGTACCGGCGCGGGCGCGCTCGCGGGGTGCAGCAGCGGGTAGAACGACGTCGACACCACGTTGGCGCCCGCGTCGAGGCAGGCGAGCAGGTCGGCGAACGCCTCGTCGGGCCGGGTGTCGGCGGTCGCGGTGTAGACGACGGCGTCGACGTCGTCGGCCGAGCGCCGACGCGATCCGATGTCGTCGGTGGCGGCACGCCGAGCGGCTCGATGAACGCCAGCTCGCCGGCGTCCTGGCCGACCTTGTCCGGGTTCGACACCACCACCCCACCAGCTCCAGGTCGCGGTGCGCCGCGACCGCCCGGATCGCCGGTCGCCCCACGTTGCCCGTCCCCCACACGACCACTCGGTACGTCATGGGCGGCATGCTACGGGGACGTCAGTCGGGGATGGCCTCCCACCACTGGCACCACCAGTCGCCGCCCACGAGGATGCGCAGCTTCGGGTGCCAGCAGTACGAGATCTCGGCGGTGTTCTCGAGGTAGTAGAGGCAGTTGTCGCAGCGCTCCTCACCGGAGGGGTGGCCACGCAGCACCGCGTTCTCGGAGAGGTGCCGGAGCTCGATCGACAGCTTCTCGTCGATCTCCTTCGGCTCCGGATCGGGGATCACGTAGTCGGCCATCGCACGAAGTTACCCCGCACCCTGCAGCCGGAACCGCGTCCGAGCGCCCGTCAGGGAGCGCCGGAGGGGAACGCCGGAAAGGGTCGCGGTCTAGCCTGCGCGTCATGCGCGTCCCCACCGCTCCCGTCGTCGCCGGTTCGCTGATCGGCGGGTACTACGTCGCCCGCGCCACCCGCATCCGTCCCCTCGGCGGCGCGGTGCTCGCCGTCGGCGGGTTCGTCGCCCAGCGGCAGTGGGCGAGGCACGGCGGGCCGGTCAACGCCGCCATCCTGAGCGCGGTCTACTACGGCGCCTTCGGGGTGTCGCACCCGCTGGCCAAGAAGATCGGCCCGTGGCCCGCGGTGCTCACCGTCGCCGGCGTCAGCGCCGCCGCGGCCTGGGCGCTCAGCGACCGCAAGCGCTGAGCAGACCTCTGATCAGACGCCGCGCTTCGGGCCGCGCGGCCGGGTCGTGCGCTTCTTCGGGGGTGGCGGCGTGATCGGGTTGCCGTCGTCGTCCTTGCGGGCTCGACTCGGTGCGACGCGTGGAGGCTCGCCCGGCATCTTCGGGTACACGGGCGGCCACGGCGCGTCCTCGAGCCCGGACGCGATGTCGCGGTCGTACATCTCCAGCAGCGGCGAGAGCACCTGCGGGTCGTCGGCGATGTCCGCCCACGGGTCGCCGCGCGACTCCACGCGATCGGGCACGGTGAGCACGGTGCACGCCTCGGGATCGACGGCGTCGAGCTCGTCCCAGTGGAACGGCGTCGACACCTCGGCAGCCGCCCGGGCCCGGATCGACCACGCGCCGAACACCGTCTTGTGCGGTGCGTTCTGGTTGAAGTCGACGAAGACGCGCTCGCCGCGCTCTTCCTTCCACCACGCGTCGGTGATCGTGTCGGGACGACGGCGTGCGAGCTCGCGCGCCACCGCCACCGCGGCGCGTCGCACCTCGATCGGCGTCCACCGGGGTTCGAGCCGGGTGTACACGTGGATGCCGCGGTTGCCCGTGGTCTTCGGCCACCCGCGGATGCCGAGCTCGTCGAGCAGCCCCTTGAGCTCGCGCGCCGCCTCGCGCACGTCGTCGAACCCGAGCCCGGGCTGCGGGTCGAGATCGATGCGCAGCTCGTCGGCGTGGTCGTCGTCGCGCGCCAGGTTGGGCCACACGTGGAACCCGAGACACCCGAGGTTCACCGCCCACACGATGTGCGCGAGGTCGGCTGCGACCAGTGCCTCCGACGTGGTGCCGTTCGGGCGTGCTCACCACCGACGTCTCGAGCCAGTCGGGTCGTTCCTTCGGCACCCGCTTCTGGAAGAAGTTCGAGCCCTCGACCCCGCTCGGGAAGCGCTGCATGCAGCACCGGGCGACCGCGGATCGCGGTCATCAGCGGCTGCTCGACGCGCCGGTAGTAGTCGACGACGTCGAGCTTGGTGAGACCCGGCTCGGGGAACATGACCTTGTCCGGGCTCGACAGGTTCACCACCCGTCCGGCCACTTCGACGTCCACGGCGATCACGGTACGCTCCCCGGCACACGACAGGGGGGAACCACGATGGCCGACACCACCACGTCCGTACGCGGAAGAGATCGAGGCCGCGTGGGCCGAGTACCAGCGGCGCGGCGTCGGCGAGCACGACTGGCCGGGTTGGGCCGACATGTTCACCGAGGACGCCGCGCTACGAGGAGCACTTCCTCGGCGTGTTCGAGGGCAGAGCCCGCGATCTCCAAGTTCATCGTCGACGTGATGAAGGAGTACGCGGCGATGACCCTCTGGATCGAGTGGTCGATCATCGACGGCGACCGCATCGGCTTCTACATCTGGAACAACCTGCCCGATCCGGCCGGAACCGGGAAGCGCTACGCGTTCCCGAACACCACCTTCCTGCAGTACGGCGGCGACGGGAAGTTCTCGTTCGAGGCCGACTACTACAACCCGGCCGACGCCGAGCGCGTGTTCACCGAGTGGCTCGACCGACGGCGGCAAGCGCGACACGCCCCAGGACCGCTCGCTCCGCGGCATCGACGGCTGGAACCCGGATCCGCCGACGCCGCGTTCCCGCGCGAAGAGGTCGAGGCCGAGTTCGAGAAGTACCGCACAGCGCGCACGCTCGCGGTCGAGACCGGCGACTGGGACCAGTGGGCCGCGCAGTTCACCGACGACGCCCACTACCGCGAGCACCACTACGGCTACTACACCTCGGGCCAGCAGATCCGCGACTGGATCAACTCGGTGATGCAGCCGTTCCCGACGATGGAGTTCCCGCCGTCGTACGCGCTGATCGACGGCAACCGCGTGTCGGCGCTGATCCCGAACATCCTGCCCGCACCCGAGGGCGACGACGGCTACTACGGCTTCGACGTGAACACGATCCTCCACTACGCCGGCGACGGGAAGTGGAGCTTCGAGGAAGACGTCTACAACCCACGCGAGGCCGAAGCCGTCGTGGCGCGCTGGGTCGCGGCGGGCGGGATCCTCCCGAGCGCGTGACCTGACATCTCGCACTCATATGCTGCGCGCACGTGGCGCGGCGATGACGCAGACGAGTGACTCCTCGCCCGAGGCGACGCTGCGGCGCCCTGCGGCGCTCGTGGCGGCGGCACTACCTGCGCGAGGGTGACTGGGTCGACTCGCTGTACAAGGCGTACATCGTCGCCATCGTCGGCGCGCTGGCGCTCTTCTACGGCACGCTCGCGTTGGTGGCCACCTCGACCCTGCCGCCATCGCCGACGTCCGGGCTCACGGGATGGCGATCCTCGGACTCGGCGTGGCGGTGCTCGTCGCGTTGGGGCTGCGATCAGGCGCGCACGGCGGTCCGCTCGCACCCGAGGCCGGCGACGTCAGCTACCTGCCTCCTGGCGCCCGTCGACCGAGGTGCGGTGCTGCGGGCGATCGCGTTCCGCCAGATCCGCGGCGTCGTGCTGGTACCAGCGGTCATCGGCGCGGTCGCGGGCAACATCGCCGCCAGTCGACTCGGCGGCGAACGCGTCGAATGGCTGCTCGCCGGGGCCGCGTTCGGCGCGTTGGCGTCGTTCGCGGTCTGGGGATCGGCACTGGTCGCGTCGAGCGTGAGAGCATCCGGGCGTGGTGATGCCAACCTGATCGGCGCCGGGGTCGTGGTCCAAAGCGGTGAAGCCAACCGCGTCCTGCGTGGGCGGAGCCGCCGCACGAGCGCCCCGCGGAGTGGAGAATGCGTTGTCGAGATCGAGATAGGCCATGATATTCCCCTTTCGCGGGCGTGCGGCTAGCTTCGCCCGCGGCCAGCCGCAGGCGTCTCCGGATCGCAGGGCAGAAAAACACCTGTTCGCCGAAGCGCATTGCGCGTCGGCGCGACGTCTCGTCCGTGATGATGATGATGATGGCAAACGGCGCCAAGCCGTTCGCGGGCGTCTTAGGTCGTTACCCTGGTCATGGGCGCCGTTTCCCCGGTAATCTGCGTCTGCCAGGAGAGCAGAGCCTCAGTACCGGTCGGTATATAAACCTGGCGTTCAGCTCGTCAACCGACTTCTGTACCGTCTGGTAGTTTTTTATTTCGTCGGCCACACCGACATGCTGGTTTCGACCAGTTGCGACAGCTCGGCACAGGTCGCGCCCGATCCGCCCTGGATAGCCAGCCCCTGCATCAGCGCGAACAGGAAGCGCACGAGTGCTGGCGCGGTCAGGTGATCGGGCACTTCGCCCTCGGCGACCGCGCGCTCGAAGCGCGCGATCAGCGCCGCCTCGGAGGATGCGCGGCGCTTCACCACTTCCGCCTTGATCCCCTCCGCCTCGACGCCGCACGCCGCGGTGCTGATGACGCCCAGGCAGCCCTTGGGATCGCAGCTACTCGTCTGGATCTGGAGCGAGCCGCGCAGCAGCCGCTCGGCCACTTCGCGTGCGGTTGGCGCATCCAGGGCCGACGTCATGTACGCCAGTTTCTCGCGCTCGTAGAGATCGAGGGCCTTGTGGAAACAGCTGCTCCTTGTTCCCGAACGCGGCATAGAGACTAGGCTTCGTGATCCCCATCTCGGCGGTCAATTCGGCCATGGAGGCAGCTTCGTAGCCATTGCGCCAGAACACGCGCAGTGCCTTGGCAAGCGCTTGGTCATAGTCGAACTCGCGAGGGCGGCCCTTCGTGGGCGCCGAGGTGCAGGACATATTCATACCGGGCGGGTAGAGTGCCGGAGAGGCATGAAGGTCCAGTGGCCGGCGAGACGCCTCTGGCCTAGCTTCTAAGGAAGGTCGAAAGAACGACGCCTGCCCGGCGAAGTCTCCCCAGCCCCGCTGGTCTGCGAAGACTTGTGGCAGCACAGGGCCGCGAAGCTGCGCTCCTGCTGCCGCCGCTGAGATCGAGCATTGGCGCACTGCTGGGCCCGCCCATATAGGCGACCGGATGAGCCACTCCTCCCGCACATCGCACCGCCTTCTCGCCGCCGCCGTCCTGCTGCTGCTCGCCGCCCCGCTTCCTCTCAGCGGCGCGGTTCGCCAGGTGAAACCGCGCACGGCGGCAGCACCCGTCGTCCGAAGGAAATAGCGCCATCATTGCCCTCCCGCTGAACCCTGTGGTCCCGCCGGCACAACGGTCGTGCACGACCAAGACTGCCTCCGGTCTAGGCTATACGATGCTGCGCCCCGCGTCGGGCACCAGACCAGCCGAGAGCGACGTCGTGCTGGTCAACTACATCGGCTATCTGGCTGCGACCGGGACTGTCTTCGATCAGGGGATGCAGTCGGCCTTCCCCGTCAACGGCGTGATCTCAGGGTTTTCAAAGGGGCTGCAGTTGATCGCCAAAACGGGGGTTGCCCGATTTGCATTCCGGCGGCCCTGGGCTATGGCGCGCGAGAATCAGGACCCATCCCCGCCAACTCCGACTTGGTATTCCAGGTGGAGTTGCTCGACTACAAGACCGCCGCCGAGGTGGAAGGCATGGCCAAGGCACAGGGGGCGGACTCTCCGGGGGACAAGGAGCCTGCTTCGCAGCCGTAGCAGCGGCGGGCCGGTCGCCTCAGCCGCCCCGCGCCGCTGCGATGTAGCGCTTCACATTGTCGCGGAGCACGTCCAGCGGCACGTCGCCGCCATCCACCACCCCGATCAGCACAAGGGCTACCGCTCTGGTGGAACGATCAACGAGCACGAGCGGGGGTTCTCAACGGCGCGATTGACCCTTACCGATGATGTGCGTTGCCTCCACCATGGCAAATCTGCAACCGACATCATCCAGGACGTCATCAACGCCGCCGTCGTAGACGCTATCGTCGCGCTGAAGGAGGCGTCGAAGGGCCTGCCGAACGTCGCTGCTCCGCGACCTAAGTGCCATCCACTCCAACACTGAATTCGGAGACCTCCCTCACGCAGTCCAGGCGGCGGTCGCAGCGAGTGTCCGGGGCGCCTTCGCCAAGCTGCAGAAGGCGGCTACGTGATCGCCGATGCGAAGAGTGTCCAGTAACTCCCGCGCGTCCGAAGTCGGACCCGGCGGCGGTCAACCGAGTGCCGGCCGGCGTCGAGCACCGCCACGCTCGGCGCCGTCGCGGCGTCCGCCTCCGGCCGCTGACGACCGCGATTGCGGCTCGGACGCGTTCACCCCGGCTCAGAAACGTCAGATGGCCGAACTCTTTCATCCGTTGAACGGATCGAGACGCCGCAATGCCGTCGGGGGGCGAACGATGACCATGGGCAGGCCGTGCGGCTAAGCGGCATGCTCGGGGCCTACGCCTCCGGCGCGACGAGCAGCGCGGGTTGGCATGGGGTTCCAATCTGGCCGGAAGCTCGCGGATCATGACCGACACATGCCGCCGATGCCGTCGGTCTCGCCGTTCAACTTCACGTACATCTCGTCCAGGTGCTAGCGCCAGTGCCGGGAAGCCCCGCATCCGGCTCACCCGCTCACGCCGGATATCGCCGGCGAACATCGGGCCAAACCTGTTCCACCAAAAACGCACGGTTCGTGACAAATGTCGAGGCCGCGCTCGAACAGCGGGTCGCGAAGGGGGACGGAGGCGTCGCTCTCGATCTACGGCTGATCCATCCGCGCAAGGAGCGATCCGCCCCGCCCGCCCCGTTGTTTGGCAGTGCCGCCCGGAAACATCCGGCGGAAGGATCCGGCCCTTCCGCCGAACAATACATCAGATTTTAACGCGAATGCCTAGGCGGAACACCCTGCCGAGCGTATCATAGAGTTGGCGGTTCGTCTGCGCGGAGGCACCCGTGTTGTCGCCGTTCGGGCCCAAGGCGACCAAGACCGGGTCCGCATTGAGTATGTTGCGAACCGACAGGTAAGCCTCGGACCTAGTGCCCGCGATGGCGAATTTATAGCTCGTGTTCAGATCAAAGTAGAACGCGCCCTCGATGCTGTTGGTGTTGATGGTGCGGAAGTCCGCGGTCGAGATCGGGCAGTTCGTATCGCAAACGATATAGTTGTTGTCGTAGACTCCGCCGGACACACCACGGGCAATGCCCTGAATGCCGAAGCCCGAGGGGAAGTCATAGCCGGCTGAAAAGCGATAGGTCCAGGTCGGCAGGCTGCCTGGTGTTCTGCCCGACCGAGTCGGATGCCGCGCTTACGCCGTTCGCGGTATTTTGCTCGATCGCATAGCTCGCCAACGCGCGCAGGGTCACGTTGCCGGGCCCGATCGGTCGACGATAGCTCGCCTCGAAGTCGATGCCGCTGGTCTTGATGCTGACGAAGTTCTGCGGGATGACCTCGATGGTGATGATATCGGCATTGTTCGCGATCAGGCCACGATCCGCCGTAGTGATGATCTGGCTGCACGCCTGAGCGATGCTCTGCAGATAGCACTGATCGGCAACCGTCTGAATGCCGAACGACGAGATCGCGCCGGCCAGGCTGATATTGTAATAGTCCGCCGATGCAGCGAAGCCGGGCAGGAACGACGGCGTCAGGACCACGCCAGCACCGTATGTCCTGGCGATTTCGGGTGCCAGGTTCGTATTGCCGATGTTAGAAGTGATCAGACGATCCGTGACGGTGCCCGTAGCGCCAGCGACGGGCCGATTGACGGAGTTCGCTGCCCCGCCGCCAGGGGCGAACAGGTCGGCAAGATTGGGCGCGCGAATGTCGCGGGAAACGGTACCACGCAACCTGACGTCCTCGATGACCTGCCAGTTCAGCCCCGCCTTCCACGTCGTGACCATGCCCGAAACAGAATAGTCCGTAACCCGGAAAGCGCCGTTGAAATCGATCCCTCTGATGATCGGGATTACCGTCTCGATATAGCCTTCCTTGACCGAATATTGGCCGGTGTTGGGCAGGAAGTTGCCGTAAAGCCAACTCGCGACGACGTTGTTTTGCGCATCCCTGTCCGGCAGGAACAATGGATCGACCGTGCCGCTCACGGTTTCCTTGCGCCACTCGCCACCGATGGCGAACGACACCGCGCCCGCGGGCAGGACGAACAGACTGTTGGTCGAGAGTTTACAGCCGCACATCTTGAAGAAGCCGCTGGTTGCGCAGGGGGTTCTGGCCGCCGAACGTAAGATAGCTGACGGCGGCCGACTGGATCGGCTGAATTCCGAGCACGTTGACCGGCACGCAGCCGTTGGTCGGGTTGGTCAATGTCGAGCGGCAGGCGATGCTGCCGAGCCCGAGGCCCGACGTACCGCGGTTCGCTGCGGTGACGACCACCGCATCGGTTGCCAGAGCGAAGCGATTGAGATTCCAGGCGTTGGTCAGCAACTCATTCGTCTTCTGTCGGCGCCCCGCTCGGGCAGGCATCCCATTTCCAGTCGTAGTTCATAAGTCTGAATTCGCCGTTCGCCCCGGCAACCAAGCGGTAGACTTCGCGCGTGTTGTCCGACCCCTGAGGCTCGATGAAGACGTTGCCGGTGCCAACCCTGATCGACGTCAGGTTGTTCTGCTGCATCAATGTCCTCACCTCGGGGGGAGGTACGCATTGTCGATCGTGATCAGCTGGCCGGTTGTCGCCGACGTCGCGGTGGTCGCGGTCTGTTGATAGAAGCTTTGCCCGTTGTAGCGCGCATAGGCGAACTGTCCGAACACGTTGAGGGCTGGAGAACTCATAGCTGATGCGCCCGAACGCGGACTTGCGTGTTTCGGAAGGGACCAGGGATTGCGTACCGACGTGGCTTGCGCTGGTGATGGCTGCTGCTAACTATCGACTGGCTGCCGGACGCCTGTGCACCGAAGTTCAGGCGATTGACCGACGCAAAGCCGGTAGCTGGATTGACCGACCCAAGTAGATGCCCCTCAGCGGCCCGAAGGTGATCAGGCCGCCGGGCGTGAAGCTAGAGGCGCCGGCGTTCGAGGTTACGAGGAATTCGGGATAGCAGATGGTAGCAGCGCTGGTATCGGAGCACGCACTGCTGACGTATTGTGGATTATTGACGCGGAAGAACCCGGTGCTGTTCCAGTCCCGATCGATCGTATGAACGCCCTTCTGAGTGAAATATTCACCTGAAACGGTGACATGGCCCTTTCCTCCGCCAAAGGGCGTGCCGGCGCTCACGGTGAACTTATGGTTGGGAGCGTCGCCATAGGTGGTGACGCCATGTTCGTACTCGCCCTGGATGCCCGTGAACCTCTTGTTGAGGATGAAGTTGACCACTCCCGAGACAGCGTCAGAGCCATAGGCGGACGATGCGCCGCCGGTCACCACTTCAACGCGCTCGATCATATTCTGCGGGATGGTGTTGATGTCGACGGAACCGGTGTTGGTGGACGGCACCGACCGCTGGCCATCCACCAGCACGAGCGTGCGATTGGTGCCGAGGTTGCGCAGGTTGACGGTGTTGACGCCGGCACCGCCGTTCGACAGGGCTCCGGTGGTGGTGGCCGAGGTGCCCGAGCCGCGGACCGCGGGCAGGGTGTTGACGAAGTCGGAGATATTGGCTGGCGCCTCACGGTTGATCTCTTCCGTGCTGATGACGCTTACCGGGGTCGGCGCGCTATATCCATCGCGGACGATGCGCGAGCCGGTGACGAGAATGTCCGTTCCAGGTTCCGCGGCCTCCGTCTGGACGGCGGAGGGCGAAACGGCGGCGGCGACCAGTTGATCATCGACCGTGGCGGGAATGCCGGTGGATACGCCGCACTACAAAGGGCAAGCAACGCCGCCGTTCCCAACAAGGACTGGCGCAGACGGTGATCGAACACGATTATGTCGGAGCACTTAGAGATTTGCATTAGTCGATACCCCCTCGAAAAGTCCTCGGCTTTCGTGGGCACCCGCTCCTGGACGG
>CAWEBP010000001.1:0-989275 GCA_963807375.1 uncultured Gammaproteobacteria bacterium | reverse complement strand
CCGCTATAATCGCGCCCCCACATCTGTCTCAATTCGGGGCCGACATAGCTCAGTTGGTAGAGCGGCGCATTCGTAATGCGTAGGTCGGGGGTTCGAATCCCTCTGTCGGCACCATCAACGGTACTCCCACATGCGCGTCACCCTTTTTGGTAGCGGTTACGTCGGGTTGGTCACGGCGGCATGTTTTGCCGAGCGCGGCAACCAGGTGGTTTGCGTGGACAAGGACAGCGGCAAGATTGCGCGCCTGAAACGCGGCGAGATTCCGATCCACGAGCCGGGGCTGGAGCCGCTGATCAAGCGCAATGTGCAGGCCGGGCGCATCCGCTTCACCACCGATGCGGCGGAAGGCATAGCGCACGGACAAATCCTGTTCATCGCCGTGGGCACGCCGCAGGGCGAAGACGGCTCGGCGGACCTGAGCCACGTGCTGGCGGTTGCGCGCACCATCGGTGCGCATCTGAATGGCTATCGCGTGATCGCCGACAAGTCCACGGTGCCGGTAGGCACGGCCGACGCGGTACGCGCCGAAATCGCCAAAGCAGCTTAAAAAACGCAAAAACACCAGCGATTTCGACGTGGTCTCCAACCCCGAATTCCTCAAGGAGGGCGCGGCGGTCGAAGACTTCATGAAGCCGGATCGCGTCATCGTGGGCGCAGACCGCGAAAAACCCATGCAGCTGATGCGCGCGCTGTACGCGCCTTTCAACCGCAGCCACGACAAGTTGCTGGTGATGAGCGTGCGCTCGGCCGAGCTGACCAAGTACGCCGCCAACACCATGCTGGCGACCAAGATCAGCCTGATGAACGAGATCGCCAACATCGCCGAAGAGGTCGGTGCGGATGTGGAGCAGGTGCGGGTCGGCATCGGCTCGGATTCACGCATCGGGTTTTCGTTCATCTACCCGGGGTGCGGCTACGGCGGGTCCTGCTTCCCCAAGGACATCAAGGCACTGGCAAAAACCGCCGAATCGGCCGGTTACAAAGCAGAACTGATTCACGCGGTGGATGCGGTGAATGCGCGGCAAAAAAGCCGATTCGTGGCAAAAGTCTCTGAATACTTTGGCGGCAAGTTGCGCGGCCGCACCCTGGCGCTGTGGGGCCTGGCGTTTAAGCCCAATACCGACGACATGCGCGAGGCCGCCAGCCGAGTGGTCATTGAGGCGCTGCTCAAGGCCGGTGCGCAAGTGCAGGCCTACGATCCGGAAGCCGGTGTCGAGGCCCGCAAGCTCTACTCGGGCGCAAAGGGATTGCGCGTTTGCAGCAGCGCGCTTGAAGCCGCCAGCGGGGCGGACGCGCTGATTGTGGTAACGGAGTGGAGCGAATTCCGCAGCCCCGACTTCGAAGGCTTAAAGCAACGCCTGAAACAGCCGGTTATTTTCGACGGACGCAACCTGTACGACCCCGACATGTTGCGCGCGCTGGGCTTTGAGTATTTTTCGATCGGCCGGCCCGCCATCCGCAAAGCAGCGTCTGGGCGTAAAATCGCGCCCGCGCGGAGAGGTGGCAGAGCGGTTTAATGCGCCGGTCTTGAAAACCGGAGACGGGCAACCGTCCGGGGGTTCGAATCCCTCCCTCTCCGCCAATTCATTTGTTCAACCCTCGAGATAGTGACAATGAATCGTAAAACTCTGAACGAAACCGCTCGCGGCATGGTCGCCGCCGGTCGCGGCATCCTGGCCGCCGACGAATCCACCGGCACCATCGAGAAGCGCTTTGACAACATCAAGGTCGAGAACACCGAGGAAAACCGCCGCAGCTA
Organism: uncultured Gammaproteobacteria bacterium; assembly: GCA_963807375.1. Classification (GTDB taxonomy): domain Bacteria; phylum Pseudomonadota; class Gammaproteobacteria; order Nevskiales; family Nevskiaceae; genus JACPFV01. The sequence goes on along the minus strand of CAWEBP010000001.1, from coordinate 987,516 downwards.
TCGCGACATGCTGTTCACCGCGCCGGGCCTCGAGACAGTACACCAGCGGCGTGATTCTTTTACGAAGAGACCCTGTTCCAGAAGACCGGCGACGGCACGCCGTTCCCGCAAGCTGCTGGCGCGGAAAGGGCATCATCCCCGGCATCAAGGTCGACAAGGGCGCCAAGCCGCTGCCCCGGTGGCCCCGAAGAGACCATCACCGAAGGCCTCGACGGCCTGCGTGAGCGCCTGATCAAGTACCGCGAGGCCGGCGCGCGCTTCGCCAAGTGGCGCGCGGTGATCACCATCGGCGAGGGCATCCCGACCGACTACTGCATCCACACCAACGCCCACGCGCTGGCGCGCTATGCCGCGCTGTGCCAGGAGCAGGACATCGTGCCGATCGTCGAGCCCGAAGTCCTGATGGACGGCGACAACTCGATCGAGGTGTGCAGCGCGTAACGCGACCGGACGCTGACCGCGGTGTTCGCACGAACTGTCGCGCCAGCGCGTCGCTGCTTGAGGGCATCATCCTCAAGCCCAACATGGTGATCTCCGGCAAGAAGTGCAAGATGCAGGCAGACCGCAAGACCGTCGCCGCGATGACGCTGGCCACGCTCAAGCGGCTGCGTGCCGGCCGCGCTGTTCCGGGCATCGCGTTCCTGTCGGGCGGGCAGTCGGACGAGGACGCCACCGCGCACCTCGACGAGATGAACAAGCTGGGCGGCGGTCCGTGGATGCTGTCGTTCTCCTACGGCCGCGCGCTGCAGGCGGCGGCGCTCAAGGCCTGGGGCGGACGCAAGGAAAACTTCGCGGCGGGGCAGAGGCGCCTACCTGCACCGCGCGAAGATGAACGGCCTCGCTGCGCGTGGAAAGTGGGAGCAGAAGCTGGAGAAGGCGGCGTAAACCCGGCACCCGCTTGAGGCATTTTCTAGCTTCAGGATGGCCGATGCCTGAAAGCGGCGGTACTAAAAGTGTACCACGCCTTTTTACGGTTGCTGCTCCAGCTACACGGGGAGTGGCTCAAGCGGGTTGATCAATATGACTCAATTAGCGGGTAAGATGGTCTGGATCACCGGTGCTTCGAGCGGCATCGGCGAGGCCATGGCGCGTGCAGGCGTCCGCAGCGCGGCGCCAAAGTGGTGCTGTCGGCGCGCCGCGAGGCCGAACTGCAGCGCGTGCAAGTCGGCCTGTGCAAACCCGGCGCAGGTGGCGGTGCTGCCGCTGGATCTGCTCACGTTCGGCGACCCTGCTGAAGCGCTTGCGCAAGGCCGAAAGTCTTTTCGGCGCCGGTCGATGTGCTGGTCAACAACGCCGGCATTTCGCAGCGCGGGCTGGTGCTCGACACCTCGCTGGAGGTCTACCGCCAGATCTTCGAACTGGATTTCTTCGCCACCGTGGCGCTGACCAAGGCGGTGCTGCCGGGACATGGTCCAGCGCGGCGGCGGTCATGTCGTGGTGGTGTCGAGCGTGGTCGGCTACATCAGCTCGCCGCTGCGCTCCGGCTATGCCGCCGCCAAGCACGCGCTGCACGGCTTCTACGACGCGGCCCGGGCCGAGCTGTGGCGACAGGAGATCCACTTCACGCTGGCCTGCCCGGGCTACGTCAAAACCAACGTGTCGCTCAATGCCATCACCGGCAGTGGCGGCGCGCACGGCAAGATGGACGCCGGGCAAGAGCAGGGCATGAGTGCCAACGATCTGCGCGAGAAGATCTGGCGCGCCGTGGAAAACAATCGCGAAGAAGTGCTGGTCGGCAAGGAAGCGCTGGTGGTGTATCTCAAGCGCTGGCTGCCGGGCGTCTATGCGCACATCGTCAAACGGCTTAAGTTTTCCTGAGCAATTCCAGCGCCCGGGTTTCGGCCCAGCAGTCCATTCGCCAGCTCTGGATGAACCCGCAGTGCCCGCCATGTTCGGTCACTACAAACTCGCGGATGGGGCCGCCGGCTTTCAATCCCTCGAAATAACGCAGCGGGATCACCGTGTCGTCTGCCGCGGTCAGAATCGCCAGCGGCGTCGGTGAGCGCATCAGCAGTTCGGGCGTCAGCGTGTACTGCTCCAGATAGTCGGCCAGCGTGCCGAATTCGGTAAATTCGTCGACGAAGCTTTTCTGTGATCGAGGTAAAGTTTCTCAGCGAAAGGTAGCTGGAAAAATCATAGCGGCCTGGCCAGGCCTTGGCTTTGGCGTCGAGGGTCTTGGCCCATTTATCGAGAAAGTAGCGGTTGACGAGCGCGGGGCCGTTATCAATCGCCTCGAGCGTGGAGCCGGGATTGATCGCCGGTGAAATGCCGATGCAAATCCGCGGACTCAATCCGGCTTTCGGCCCCCGCAGCCCGACGCGCAAGGCAAAATTGCCGCCCAGAGAAAAGCCAATAACGAAAAACGGCTCGGTTTGATCCAGCGCGCGGACCGCGTGGACCGCCCCGAGCACCTCGTCCATGCGCGCTGAATGAAACAGGTCTTCGTTCAGGTGATGAGTGCCACCGTGATCGCGCAGGTTGAGGCGAAACACGTTGTAGCCCGCCTGCCAGAGGGCGCAGGCCATCGAGTAAAGATAGCTCGACTCATGGCTGCCTTCCCAGCCGTGAATCAGGACTACCAGCCCGCGGGAATCCTGGCCGCCGGGCTGTGGATCGTGATACCCGGTCAGGCGCACGCCTTCGCCGCAGTCCAGCGTGAGTTGCGCGGTGGCGCTGAGGTCAACACCGCGTTGCCGCCAAAGCCGCTGTGCGGGCCGCTTGGTGGCGAGCACGGACTGCACAAAGCCATTGCGCAGCCCAAACGAGGGACGGAACATCAGGTGAATAAATTGAGCAAGGTTTTCTCGTAAATCGCGCTGAGCGCGTCAAGGTCGGCGACTATTACGTGCTCATTGACTTTGTGGATGCTGTCGTTGACGGGGCCGATCTCGACCACTTCGGCGCCCCACGGCGCAAGAAACCGTGCGTCCGATGTGCCGCCACCGGTGAACAGCGCCGGTTTTAGTCCGGTGATCTGCGCAATCGCACCTTGTGCGCTTTCGATCAATCGGCCTTGCCGGGTCAGAAACGGCTCGCCCGTATGCCACCAGTGGGCCTCGTAATGTAGGACAGTGGCGTTCGAGCACGGCCTGCACGCGCAACTTCAAGCTGTCTGCCGAAGATTCCGTGCTGTAACGAAAATTGAATATCGTGGTGGCCGCGCCCGGAATCACGTTGTTGGCGCCGGTACCGGCATGGAAGTTGGAAACCTGGAACGAAGTCGGCGGGAAATGCGCGTTGCCGCGGTCCCAGTCCATGGCGGAGCAGCTCGCTCAGCGCCGCAGTCAGGCGGTGGATCGGATTGTCGGCCTTGTCCGGATACGCAACGTGGCCTTGCTTGCCGATGACCTTCAGGTCACAACCCAGTGAACCGCGCCGGCCGATGGTGATGCGATCGCCGAGTTTTTCAGACGCCGTGGCTTCGCCGACGATGGCGAAATCCGGCTTGAGCCCGCGTGCTTGCAGCACATTCACGACGTGCCGAGTGCCATGCCGGGCCGCGCCTTCTTCGTCACTGGTGATTAGAAAGGCGAGGGTGCCCCGCAGCTTTTTTGCGGCGGCCAGTCTTTTTGCGGCGCAGACCATTGCCGCGATGCCGGATTTCATGTCGGCCGCGCCCCGGCCATACAGCACGCCCTCGCGAATAGTCGGCGTGAACGGGTCGCTGAGCCATTGTTCGGCGGGACCGGCGGGCACAACATCGGTATGGCCGGCAAGGATTGTCAGGGGCGCGCCTTGACCGATTGTCGCCCACAGGTTGGTCACGCCGCCGGCATTCAGATACTCGAGGGTGAACCCCGCTTTTTGCAGCTGCTTGCCGATCAGTTCGCAACAGCCGGCATCATCCGGCGTCAACGACCGGCGCGAAATCAATTCCTGCGCAAGCTCCAGTACCGCGGTCATAGATCGCGCAACAGTGCATTGATGCCGACTTTCTTGCGGGTCTGCGCGTCGACGCTCTTCACGATCACCGCGCAATTGAGGCTGTACTTGCCGCCGTCCTTGGGCAGGGATCCGGCGACCACCACCGATCCGGGAGGGATTTTGCCGTAGAGAATCTGGCCGGTGTCGCGCTGGTAAATCGGAGTGGACTGGGTGATGAAAACGCCCATCGAAACCACCGAGCCTTCGCCCACAATCACGCCTTCGACCACTTCAGAGCGCGCACCGATAAAGCAGTCATCTTCGATGATGGTCGGGTTCGCCTGAAGCGGTTCCAGCACGCCGCCAATACCCGCGCCCGCGGAAATATGACACCGCGCGCCGATCTGTGAGCACGAGCCGATGCTGGCCCAGGTGTCCACCATCGTGCCAGAGCCAACGTGCGCGCCGATATTGACGTAACTCGGCATCAGCACGGCGCCCGGCGCGATGTAGGCGCCGCGGCGGACCGCCGCCGGCGGTACCACACGCACGCCCTGCGCGGCAAAGCGCACCGCATCGTAGGCCGTGTATTTGAGCGGCACTTTGTCGAAGCCGTGCAATGCGCCCATTTCAACCGGCGTGTTGTCATGCAGGCGAAAATAGAGCAACACCGCTTTTTTAAGCCACTGATTGACGACCCAGCCGGAAGGGCCGGGCTCGGCCACGCGTGCCGCGCCGGAATCCAGCAGGTCGATCACGGAGTTCACGGCCGAGCGCAGCGTCTTGTCGGAGGGGCTCAGCTGGTCGCGCTGATCCCAAGCCGAATCAATGTCATTCTTCAAAACGTCAATGTTCATGCGGCAGCCTGCAGTGAGGGCAAAGGGTCGGGCGTGCGATCCAGCGTGCGAATCAGCACTTCGCGCAAGTCGTCCAGCGCCGCCTCGTCGACTATGGGGCGGTGATGTTTGTCTGTGATGAAAAAGACGTCTTCGGCGCGCTCTCCAATGGTTGCGATCTTGGCGGCGTCGAGCAGGATGCCGCGTTTTTCAAAGATGCGGCCGACCAGCGACAACAAGCCCGGTTGGTCGGCGGCGACCAGTTCCAGGCGTGTGCGGGTACGTGCCCCGTCCTGGCTGAAAAAAACCGTGGTCGGCGTATTAAAGTGCTTGAGGCGCCGCGAAGTGCGCCGGTTGACGTCGATCGCGGAAATCGCCGGATCGGAAATCACGCGGTGCAATGCGCCGCGAATTTCTTCAAACCGCTGCGGCTGAAGCGCCGAGCTGTCTTCTTCAACCACCGCGTAAGAATCGAGAACGAAGCCATCGGCGGTGGTGTTGAGGCGGGCGTCCAGAATATTCAGGCCCAATTGAGCAAGCACGCCGGTGGACAGGCCAAACAGATGGTCGCGGTCGCGCGAATAAAGGAACACGGCTGCCGCTGAGCCTTCAAGCGCACGCACCAGAATCAGCGGCAGGTCGCTGTCCTTGGTCTGCATGATGGCTGGGAAATGCCAGGCCAGTTCATCGGGCGTATGGCGCAGGAAGTAATCGTCTTCAAATCGTGCCCATAGCTTTTCCGCCATCACCGCGGAGACGCCGTCCAACAACTCCAGGGCCAGTTTCTTCTGCTCTTGAACGCGCTGCACGTTACTCATGGGCAACTGAAGGCCATGGTCCAGCGCATCGCTGGCGGTCTTGTAAAGACCCACCAGCAGGCTCTCGCGCCAACCGTTCCAGAGGGCGGGATTGGTGGCGCGTATGTCGGCGCAAGTCAGCAAGAACAGATAATCCAGTCGCTCGCGGGTTTCGACGCGACGCGCAAAATTCAGCACGATCTGCGGGTCTGAGACGTCCTGTTTTTGGGCGGTCAGCGACATCATCAGGTGATTGCGCACCAGCCAGGCGACGAGATCGGCGTCGACGTGCGACAGGCCGTGGTCAAGACAGAATTGATGCGCTTCTTCGGCACCGAGTTCCGAATGGTCGCCGCCTCGGCCCTTGGCCATGTCGTGAAACAGGCCCGCGAGGTACAGCAGTTCTTTTTTGGGAATGCGCTCCATCACCTGAGAGCAGGACGGCAGCTCCGTGCGAAAACGCTCCATCGCAAAGCGCCGCAGATTGCGCACGACATACAGCGTGTGCTCATCAACCGTCAGTGTATGAAACAGGTCGTACTGCATGTGACCGATGACCAGCCCAAAGGTCGGCAGGTAACGGCCCAGCACGCCATAGCGGTTCATGCGGCGTAGCGCGCGTGTCAGGCCCCGGCCTTCTCGAAACAAATCCATGAAATGTGTTTTCGACTTGAGGTCGGCCCGCAACGCTTCGTCCACCAGCTTGCGGTCGCGGCGAATCAGCCGCAGCGTGTCGGCCCGGATGCCCGAGAGTTCGGGATGCTCCTGCAGCAGCCTGAAAATCTCGATCAGCGCATGCGGGTGCCGACGGAAGATATTCTCGTTCGTGACTTCGATGAAGTTGCCACGCGCCTGGAAATGGGCGTTGAGCAGGCGCGGGGGTTGACGTGCCTCGGGTTGCAGAATCGCTTCGTCAAACAACTGCAGCAGCATGTCATTGAGGCAGGACAGGGCCTTGATCGTGCGGTAATAGAGCTGCATGAATTGCTCGACGGCATGGTTGCGCTCGCCCGGCGGATCAAGACTGCTGTCATAGCCGAACATCGCGGCGATTTTCACCTGATGGTCAAACAGCAACCGGTCTTCATGCCTTCCGGTCAGGGTGTGCAGCGCGAAGCGCACGCGCCATAGAAAATCCTGGCCGGCATAGAGTTCGGTGCACTCCGCAGCGGTGAGGAACCCCTTGTCTTTCAGCTCACCCAATGTCCGGCTGCCAAAGTGGCGTTGGGCAACCCAGGCAATGGTATGGATATCGCGCAGGCCACCCGGACTTTCTTTAACGTTGGGCTCGAGTTTGTAGCCGGTGTCGTCGAATTTGCGGTGGCGCTGCTTTTGCTCTTCAAGCTTGGCGCGATAGAACTTCTCGATTGGCCACATGCGATCTGGCGACAGGCCCTCGTGCAGTCGCTTGAACAATGTCGCATCCCCTGTCAGCAGGCGGGACTCGATCAGGTTGGTGATCACCGATAGATCCGTGGCAGCCAGCTTCAGGCATTCGTCAACCGAGCGCACGCTTGAGCCGACGTCCAGGCCGATATCCCAGAGGAATTGCAGGAACAGCTCCATCCGGGATTTATATTTCTCAAGTGCGCTCGCATCCGCGAGCAACAGCACATCGACGTCGGAATGCGGCAACAGCTCACCGCGCCCGTATCCGCCCACCGCAATAAGTGCCAGTTCCGGAGTGTCGGTTGCGATGTGCCGCGCCCAGGCCTCGCGCAGAACTTCATCGATCAGAAAGGCGCGCGCGTGTACCAGAGACTCGGCGGCCGCGCTGTCATGAAACAGCGAGACCAGGCGCTCGGCACCCCAGCGCAGGGTGTCCTTGAAGGCGCCGACCGACTGGCCTTCGGTGCGCAGGCGTGTGCGAATGCTGCGTGCTGAAAATACAGCGGCGTCGTCTTCGACTTCCAATTCGAGGCCCATCCGTTCCTACTCCGTGCCGGTTGTCGTCAGCACTTCGTAACCGTTCGGGGTGACCAGCACGGTGTGTTCCCATTGCGCGGAGAGCGAGTGGTCCTTGGTCACCACAGTCCATCCGTCCGGCAGCAGTTTCACTTCGGGACGGCCGGCATTGATCATGGGCTCGATTGTAAACGTCATGCCTTGCTGCAACTGCGGTCCCGTTCCGGGCTCGCCGAAATGAAGCACCTGTGGATCTTCGTGGAAGATGCGACCGATGCCGTGTCCGCAATAATCGCGCACCACCGAAAACCCCTGGGATTCGACCAGCGTCTGGATCGCCGCACCGATATCGCCCAGGGTGGCGCCGGGGCGCACCACCCGAATCCCAGCCCACATTGCGTCATAGGCCGTTTGCACCAATCGGCGCGCCAGTACGCCGGATTCGCCGACGAAATACATGCGGCTGGTGTCGCCATGGAAACCCTCCTTGATGATCGTCACATCCACGTTGACGATGTCGCTTTTCTTCAATTTCTTGGCGCCGGGGATGCCGTGACACACCACGTGATTCACCGAGGTACAGATGGATTTCGGAAAGCCTTTGTAGTTCAGTGGCGCGGGGATGCCGCGCAATGTATTGACGATGAAATCGTGGCAACGCTGATTCAGTTCGTCGGTCGTCACGTCTGGCTTGATGTGGGGTGCGATCATGTCGAGCACGCGCGCAGCATCGCGCCCTGCTTCGCGCATCAGGTGCTGTTCTTCGGTGTTCTTGATGGTGACGTTCATGGGGATTGTTCGGAAAAACGCATTGTCTCAGTGAACCCGACATGGTATAAAGCGCGCCGCTTGAAGGCAATGACACACTTCAGGCGACCACAAATCGTGTCAAAACCATCCGCATTCCACTTGGGTGAATCTGTACAGGGATGCGGTTAGCCACAACCCAAGGAGACCCATGGCAAACATCACCATGCGCCAGCTGCTGGAAGCCGGCGCCCATTTTGGCCACCGCACGCGGTACTGGAACCCGAAAATGGGTCCGTACATCTTCGGTTCGCGCAATAAAATCCATATCGTCAATCTCGAGCAGACGCTGCCGATGTTGCGGGATGCCTGCAGCTTTGCCGGCAAGCTGGCGGCCAGCAGCGGGAAGATCCTGTTCGTGGGCACCAAACGCGCGGCGCGCGAAGCGATTGAGGTCGAAGCCCAGCGTTGCGGCATGCCGTATGTCTCCCAGCGCTGGCTGGGCGGCACGCTGACGAATTTCAAAACCATCAAAGGCTCAATCAAGCGCCTTGTGGAAATGGAAAAATCCGTCGAAGACGGTACGGTCAACCGCCTGACCAAGAAGGAACAGCTAAATTTCAAGCGCGAGATCGAAAAGCTGCGCAAATCGCTTGGCGGCATCAAGGAGATGAGCTCGCTCCCCGATTGCCTGTTCGTGATTGATGTCGGCTATGAAAGCATTGCTGTCAGCGAAGCCAAGAAACTCGGCATTCCGGTCATTGCGGTGGTCGACACAAACTGCAATCCAGACAGTATCGACTGCATCATCCCCGGCAACGACGACGCGACGCGAGCGATCAAGGTCTATGTCGAATGCCTGGCGGACGCGGTGATCGAAGGGCGCGGAACTGTCACGGTGGGCCGCAGCGACGAATTTGTCGAAGTGGTTGAAGAAAAGCAGTCTGGCAAGCCCAAGCGCGGCCGTGCTGCTCCGGCCAAGGCCCCGCCCCGGGTTGAAACCAAGGCGAAGCGGCCGGCGAAGGCTCGTACTGGCGACAAGGCGGAGTAGGCCATGGCGGAAGTTACGGCGGCCCAGGTCAAGGAACTGCGCGAACGCACCGGCGCGGGAATGATGGATTGCCGCAAGGCATTGGATGCGATGGCCGGCGATATCGAAAAAGCGGCCGAGAAACTGCGCATGGATGGCGCCGCCAAGGCAGATAAGAAGTCGGGCCGCACCGCCGCGGACGGCATCATTGGGCTGGCGGAAAGCGCCGATGCCGTGGCGCTGGTCGAGGTCAACTGTGAAACCGACTTTGTCGCCAAGGGTGCCGACTTTCAGGCCCTGGCCCAGGCCGCCGCCCAGCTTGTTCTGCAGCACAGTCCGCTTAACATCGAAGCGCTATCAACGCTCAAGGACGGCGCCAAGTCGCTGGAGGAAGTTCGCCGCGAATTGGTAGCTCGCATCGGCGAGAACATCACTCTGCGCCGTTTTGAGCGAATGTTAAAAGCGCCCGCAGCGACCGTCGTCTACGTTCACCCCGGCGCCAAGGTGGTGTCGGTCGTGACGCTCGCCAAAGGCGACGCTGATCTGGCCAAGGATCTGGCCATGCATGTGGCGGCATCGGCCCCGCGTTTTCTTGACATGGCCAGCGTGCCCAAGGACGTCCTGGACTCCGAACGCAAGGTCATTGAAGCCCAATCCGCTGAACAAGCGCAGGGCAAGCCCGCTGAAATCGTGGCGAAAATGCTGGACGGCAAACTGCGCAAATTCGCCTCCGAAATAACCTTGCTGGGCCAGCCTTTTGTGAAAAATCCGGACGAAACAGTTGATAAGCTGCTCAAATCCAAGGAAGCCCAGGTGGCAAATTTCCTGCGCTATCAAGTGGGCGAAGGCATCGAAAAGAAACAGGTTGATTTTGCGGCGGAAGTCGCGGCGGCGGCGCGCAGTTAAGCCGCGCTAAAATACGTCATCGTTTTCCAAAGCCCCGGGAACGGGGCTTTGTTTTAAGAGGTGAGTCTTGAGCGCCAAGAAGCCCGTGTACAAGCGAATCCTGCTCAAGCTATCGGGCGAGGCCCTCATGGGCCGTCTCGAGTACGGCATTTCGCCAGACGTCATGCTGGACATTGCGCACCAGATCAAAGAAGTCATTGAGGCGGGCGTGCAGGTCGCGGTGGTCGTTGGCGGAGGCAATATATTCCGAGGTGAAGGCCTGGCGCGGGCCGGCATGGACCGGGTGACGGGCGACCATATGGGCATGCTCGCGACGGTCATCAATGCCCTCGCAATTCAGGATTCAGTAGAGCGGCTTGGCCTGCAGGCACGGGTCATGTCGGCCCTGCGCATCAATGAGGTCTGCGAAGACTTTATTCGCCGTCGCGCCATCCGCCACCTGGAAAAGGGCCGCGTGGTGATTTTCGCCTCCGGCACCGGCAACCCGTTCTTCACCACGGACTCCGCTGCCGCATTGCGAGCCATAGAAATCAGTGCCGAATTGCTGCTCAAGGCGACCAAGGTGGACGGCATTTATTCAGCGGATCCGAAAAAAGACAAGAAAGCCCGAAAGTATTCCGAACTGACTTACGATCAGGTTCTCGACCGCCGGCTCGCGGTGATGGATCAGACCGCCATCGTCCTGTGCCGCGACAACAAAATACCACTGCGCGTTTACGACATGACCCGCGTGGGGAATTTGATGAAAATAATCAGGGGCGATCGCAACATCGGAACGTGGGTCAAATCGTGAGGAATTAATCATGCTCGACGAAATCAAGAAAAATGCCGCGGAACGCATGGGCAAGGCACTGGAGAAGCTCAAGCAGGAATACGCCCGGCTGCGCACCGGACGCGCCAATGCCTCTTTGCTGGATCACGTTCGCGTGGATTATTACGGCAACATGGTGCCGATCTCACAGACGGCCAACGTGGTTGTGGAAGACGCCCGGACGATCAGCATAGCTCCCTGGGAAAAATCACTGACTTCGGCCATTGAAAAGGCCATTCTCACGTCCGATCTTGGATTGACGCCCACCACGGCGGGCACCGTGATCCGCATCAATCTGCCCGCCCTGACCGAAGAGCGCCGCCGCGAAATGGTCAAGATCGTCAAATCCGAAGCCGAATTGGCGCGCGTCGCCGTGAGATCGGTGCGCCGAGAGGCCAATCAGTCGGTCAAGGAAACGGTCAAGAAGAACTCGCTGTCGTCTGACGATGAAAAGCGCGTGGAGACCGATATTCAGAAATTGACCGACCAGACCATCGCCAAGGTGGATGAGATGGCAGGCAGCAAAGAAAAAGAAATGATGTCGTTGTGATGTGCTGAATGACGCGAAATCCTCCCCCGCTTCTCCAGAGCGCGTTTCCGCGCCATGTCGCCATCATCATGGATGGCAACGGGCGCTGGGCCAAGGCGCGCGGAAAGCCACGTGCGTTCGGGCATCGCTCGGGCGTCAAAAGCGTGCGTCGCGTTCTGCGCGCCAGCCATAAACTCGGCATCCAGGCGCTGACCCTGTTTGCCTTCAGCCAGGAAAACTGGCGTAGGCCTGAAATTGAAGTGCGCCTGCTCATGCAGCTTTTTACACGCGCACTGGTGCGCGAAAGCGCGTCCCTGCACAAAAACGGCGTGCGTATCCGGTTTATCGGTGACCACAGCCGCTTTCCCGCCCCGTTACGCGCAAAAATGCACGAAGCAGAGCGCCTGACGGGCGCAAATACCGGGGTGCAATTGACCATCGCTGCGGGTTATGGCGGGCAATGGGACATCGTTCGCGCGGCACGCCGGCTTGCCAAGGCAGGTTCCGAGATTACGGAAGCGCGGCTGGAGCGCGAACTGGCAACCGCCGAGCTCCCTCCCGTGGATTTGCTGATCCGCACCGGCGGCGAGAAGCGCATCAGCAACTTCATGCTCTGGCAGATCTCCTATTCGGAAATTTATTTTTGCGACCCGCTCTGGCCGGATTTTGATGACGCGGCGTTTCTTACAGCCTTGAACTGGTTTGCCGGCCGCGAGCGTCGATTCGGAACAGTTGCCGAAACCGCCTGAAACGGAACTAATGCTGAAGCAGCGTGTATTTACTGCCCTGGCTTTGCTGGCGCCGGTACTTGCCGTGATCTATTTTGCGTCCAATGAAGTCCTCTACGCATGCGCTGCCGCCGCCGGCCTGCTCATGGCTTGGGAGTGGACCACGTTGATGGGCGTGCGGCGCACCGGTGCGCGCGTGACTTATTTGCTGTTGACTGCACTGGTCATGGGCCTGGTCTGGATGTTCAGAGCTCAGGCGCAATGGATATTTGCGCTCTCACTGGTGTGGTGGTGTCTGGCTATTTTTCTGCTGCTGGGATTTCCCGACAATCTGCAAAATCAAAAACCCAGCCCGGTGCTCCTGGGCGTTTTGGGCCAGATCCTGATTCCGCCCACCATACTGGCGCTGGCTTTTTTGCATCGCGAAGGCATCGGGGTGTTGTTTTTCGCCCTGGTACTGGTCTGGGCGGCGGATATCGGAGCCTACTTTGCCGGTCGTGGATTTGGCCGACACAAGCTGGCTCCGAACATTTCTCCTGGAAAAACCTGGGAAGGCGCCGCGGGCGGGCTGGCGCTGAGCGCCCTGTGGGTGGTGGGTGTAGGGCCGTATGTATTCGATCTGACCCGTGACAGTTTGCTGGTGTTGCTGGCGTTGTCGCTGGTGGTGGCGATTTTTTCGATCATCGGCGATCTCACGGAAAGCCTGTTCAAGCGGCTGTCGGGGGTCAAGGACAGCGGTGCCATTCTGCCTGGACATGGCGGTGTACTGGATCGTGTGGACAGTCTGCTGGCGGCGCTGCCGATTTTTGCGCTAGGTCTGATCGTCAGCCACGGCATTGTCCGGTGATGCGCCGTGCTTGATACGCTCTGGGCGGTTGCAGGATTCATCGTCGCCATCGGCGTTCTGGTTTCATTCCATGAATTCGGGCATTTCTGGGTCGCCCGGCGGTTGGGCGTCAGGGTGCTGCGTTTTTCATTGGGTTTCGGCAAGCCGATCTGGACGCGCCGCGGCGCGGATGGCGTTGAATACACGCTGTCCGTGTTGCCGCTGGGCGGCTACGTCAAGATGCTCGACGAGCGCGAAGGGCCGGTTGCCCCAACCGAGCTTGCGCAGGCGTTTAACCGCCAAACTGTCGGCCGACGCGCCTTGATCGTGGTGGCGGGACCGGCGTTTAATTTCATGCTCGCCGTGGTGGCGTATTGGATTGTTTTTATCAGTGGCGTCACTGGGCCCAAACCACTGATCGCCGAGCCGCCTTCGCAATCGCGTGCGGCAGCCGCGCAACTGCATGCGGGCGAAACGGTGCTGACGGTCAATCAAAAGCCTGTTCAAACCTGGCAGGACCTGCACACGCGGCTGATCGAATTTTCACTGGAATCCTCAACGCTGGACTTGAAAGTGCGGGGCCAGGATGGTGAGGAGCGTGAAATCCAGATCCCGCTCGCCGGCGTGCGGGTCGATCCGGAATTTCTGTTTGCCGATCTTGGCTTGAAGCCCTATCAGCCGCCGATCCCGGCGTTACTCGAAGAAGTGATTCCGGATGACCCGGCGCATCGCGCGGGACTTAGGGCTGGCGACCGGTTGTTGAGTTACGACGGTATCGCAATTACCTCGTGGCAGCAGTGGGCCGAATGGTTGCGCGCACACCCCGGTCAGGTGGTGTTGCTTGAATTCCAGCGCGGCGATGCAACGATGCGTCGTGAAGTGATCCTGGCGCGCGACGCGGGGAGCGGGCAGGGGCGTTTTGGTGCGCGCGTGAAATTCCCGGAAGAGTTGATCAGCCGCCTGAACACGACGGTCCGGCTTGGGCCGCTGGACGCGTTCGTGGCGGCTGGCGCGCAAACCTGGCGCATGTCCGTGCTGACGCTGAAAATGCTCGGTCGCATGGTCGTTGGCGATATTTCAATAAAAAATGTCAGTGGCCCGATCCAGATTGCCCAGATCGCGGGATACTCGGCGCAACTCGGCATCGTGACGTTTCTGAGCTTCATGGCGATCATCAGTATCAGTTTGGGCGTGCTGAATCTTTTGCCGATTCCGGTACTGGATGGCGGTCATCTGCTTTATTATGTCGCCGAGGCTCTCAAGGGCTCTCCCCTTACGGAACGCGTACAGGCTCTGGGCCAGCAGATTGGCATGGGATTATTGTTCGCGTTGATGGGGTTGGCGTTTTATAACGATTTCCATCGACTGATCGGCTGAATCCGGATGTTTTTACGAACACCGCTTATGGCGGCGATGCTTGCCCTGTGCGTGCTCCAGCCTGCCTGGGCGGTGGAGCCGTTCAAAATTGAGTCCATTCGCGCGGAAGGGCTGGAGCGTCTTGAAATCGGTACGGTGCTGTCCTATCTGCCTGTCACTGCCGGTGATGAATTCAACGATCAGTCGTCGCGGGCCGCCATTAGGGCCCTGTATGCGTCCGGACTATTCCAGGACGTGCAGTTGTCGCGTGAGGGCAATGTGCTGGTCGTCGGGCTTAAAGAGCGGCCGGCGATTTCGAGTTTTTCGATCGAAGGCAACGAAAAAATCGGCGGCGATCAGTTAAAAAAATCCTTGAAGGACATCGGTCTTTCCGAGGGTGAGCCCTATAAACGGGCGCTACTGGATCAAGTCCAGCAGGAATTGCGCCGCCAGTACTATGCCAATGGATACTACGACGTCGAGATCGAGTCGGACGTCAAGGAAGAGCTCGGCAATCGTGTCAGCCTCAAAATCAAAGTTACCGAAGGCAAAGTAACCAAAATCAAGGAAATCAACATCCTTGGAAATAAAACATTCTCAAAAGAAGTCCTGCTTAAGGAATTCAAGCTCGAGAAGTCCAACTGGATACCGTTTCAGAGCACCGACCGTTACTCCAAGCAGCAGTTGTTGGGAGACATTGAAACCCTGACGTCCTATTACCAGGACCGCGGCTATCTCAAGTTCAATGTGCCGTCGGTGCAGGTGGCCTTATCGCCGGACAAGAAAGACATTTACGTCACGTTGAATGTCGAGGAGGGCGATCTCTACCGAGTCCACTCACACCGCTACTCAGGCGAGCTGATACTCCGGGAAGATTTTCTCAAGCAGCTTGTCAGCACGCCGGACGGCGCCGTTTTTTCACGCAAGGAAGCGACCGAAAGCGCCAATCGAATCGAGGCGGCCCTGTCCGACATCGGTTATGCATTTGCCGAAGTGCAGCCTTTGCCTGAGGTCGATGAGGTGAAGAAGGAGGTCACGCTCAATTACGCCATTCAGCCCGGCAAGCGCGCTTATGTTCGCCGCATCCTGTTTGTCGGACACGGCTCAACCAACGACGAAACGCTGCGGCGTGAAATGCGTCAGCTCGAAGCCGCACCGTTCTCGAAGAGCTCGGTTGAGCGTTCACGCGTGCGCCTAGCGCGACTGGCCTTCATTGAAGAGGTTGAGGTTGATACCAAGCCGGCGCCGGGTGCCGATGATCAGGTGGACATCACATTCACAGTCAAGGAACGAGCCCCGGGCTCGGTATCGTTTGGCGTCGGATTTTCGGGCTCGTCGGGTTTTCTCATCAGTGGCAGCATTACCCACTCCAACTTTCTGGGTACGGGAAACCGGGTCGAGGCTTCGGTCGAAAATAACCAGATTTCGCGGGCGTTCAACATCAGCTGGACCGACCCTTATTTCACTCAGGACGGAATCGGTCAGACGGTGGCGGCTTTCGCCCGTCGCTCGACCGCTCTGACCTTGGGGGCGTCTGGCTATACCTTGAACAACTATGGCGGCAGCCTGACTTACGGCATTCCCCTTTCAGAATTCACCACGCTGCGTGCGGGCCTTGGATTTCAGGAAAACGTCATTACCACTTTCCCGAATTCGACCAGCAATGAGGTGCTCGGGTTCGTGGTTGCCAACGGCACGCGCCAGACGAGTCTGGAAGTGCGCAGCGGCATCGCCCGCGACACGCGCAATCGCTCGCTGTTCGCGGACCGCGGTTCTTTGCACCAGGTCAATCTGGATATCAACACGCCCGGAAGCGACCTGACGTATTACAACCTGAGCTATCGCTTTCAGCAGTATGTTCCGCTGTACCGGAAGTTCTACACCGAATTGAACGTCTCATTGGGCCTGGTGAATCCTTACGCCGACGGGGACGTGCCGCCCTACGAAAATTATTTCGCCGGCGGCGTGCGCACCGTGCGCGGCTTTAAGGAGGGCTCGCTGGGGCCGCGTGACACGCCCTTCAACAACTCCTTCGGTGGCCGTCTGCGCACCACAGCCCAGACCGAGTTGATCATCCCGACGCCGCTGGAAAGCGATGGAAAATCAACACGCGTTTCGCTGTTTTTCGATTTTGGCAATGCGTATGCCAAGCCCGAGAATTTCGAGTTCTCTGAATTGCGCAGTTCGTATGGCGTTTCCTTCACTTGGCTGACGCCATTCCTCGGTATACTTAACCTGAATTACGCATTCCCGTTGAATCTGAAGGCTGGTGACCGTACCGACCGCTTCCAGATCAATTTCGGCGCCGGCTTTTAACCCACCCTGACTCCCATGAAAACTCTATCGCTCATCACAATTCTATTGGCTGGTTTATGGACTACTGCGGCGAGCGCTCAAGGCAAGATTGCCGTAGTGCGTTCCGCCGATCTGGTGAGGGAATCGCCCCTGTACAAGGCCGCCGAAACAAAAATGAAGGCGGAGTTCGAGAAGCGCTCCAAGGATTTGCAGGAACAGGAGCGAAAGCTGGGTGACGACATCAAAAAATACCAGAAGGAAGCCGACACGCTTTCCAGCGACGCCCGCGCCAAGACTGAAAAGGATCTGGGGTCACGTCAGATTGATGTAGCCACCGCCAAGCGCAAGTTTCAGGAAGACCTGACAACCCGGGATCGCGAGCTGACGCAGGATCTGATGGGCAAGATCAAGGATGTGATTCAGCAGGTGGCAAAAGAAAGGGGCCTCGACCTGATCGTTCAGGATCCGGTGTACTTCAACCCGACGATGGACGTTACGGATGAGGTCCTGAAGCGCTTGACGGCGAAGAAATAGGCTCGATCAGGCCTTGGCGTATGCACCATACGCTGGACCAGCTTGCGCAGCGCTTTTCACTTGAGCTGAAAGGCGACGGAACGACTCCGATCGTCGGCGTCTGTGGACTTGAGCCAGGACGCCCGGATTGCCTCAGTTATTTCGTCGCATCACGCGACGTTGCAGCGCTCAGGGCGACTCAGGCGGCCGCGGTCGTATTAAACAAAAATACGTCCCGTGATTTCCCCGGGCCCGCATTGATTGCCGCTGATCCTGCGTTGGCTTTCGCACGGATTGCAGCGTTATTTGATCCCTTTCGAGTTTTCCCGGCGGATGCTGTCCATGCCTCGGCCGTGATTGCCCCGAACGTCTCGGTGGGCAAGGGCAGTTGCATAAGCCCGAACGCGGTGATCGGCGAGGGCACACGAATCGGCGATGACTGCTTTATCGGTCCTCATTGCGTGATCGGGAAAAACGCCACGCTGGGGCCTGGCACCCAACTCGTAAGCCAGGTCTTTGTCTGGCATGGCGTCAAGATAGGGGCACGCTGCAAAATTCAGCCGGGGGCCGTGATAGGCGCACGCGGTTTTGGCAACGTGCGCGGGCCAGGAGGGTGGGAGGAAGTCCCGCAACTCGGTTCGGTGACCATCGGCGATGACGTCGAAATCGGTGCCAACTCGTGCATTGATCGCGGCACGCTGGACGACACGGTGATCGAAGACGGGGTCAAGATCGATAATCTGGTGCAAATTGCTCACAACGTACGCATCGGCCGTCACACGGCTATCGCCGCCTGCGTCGGCATCGCCGGGTCTACAACCATTGGCGCGCGTTGCATGCTGGGCGGCGCGGTTGGCATTAGCGGGCACCTTGTGATCGGCGACGACGTGATCATTCTGGCGGGCGGTATGGTTACCAAGTCCTTGCCGGCGCAAGGACAGTACGGCAGCGTGTTGCCAGCCCAGCCGGTCGGCGAGTGGCGCCGCACCGTGGCCCGCTTGCGGCGCCTGGAGGAATTGCACGATCGCGTCAAGGCGCTGGAAAATCAACTGGCCGCAGTCAATCCTAAAAACGGGAGAGTCACGTGACGCCCATCCATGACATCCGCTCCATCATGACGATGCTGGCGCATCGTTACCCGTTCCTGTTGGTTGATCGAGTACTGAGTTACGAAAAACACACCTCGCTGACGGCAATCAAAAATGTGACTTACAACGAGCCCTTTTTCGCCGGGCATTTTCCGTTGGTACCTACGATGCCGGGCGTTCTGATTATTGAGGGCATGGCGCAAGCCTGCGGCGTGCTCGCGTGTCTGGATACCGAACTCAAGGCGGACTCCGGGTTGATTCTTTACTTCGCAGGGATAGAAGAAGCCCGCTTCAAGCGCCCGGTGGTGCCCGGGGACCAGCTGACATTTACGGTTGAACTCGATAAGCAGAAATCAAGCGTCTGGAAATTCCGCACCAAGGCTTCCGTGGGCGGCGATCTGGTTTGCGAGGCCTACCTCACCTGCGTCATGAAAGCACCAGAACCTGTCGCATGAGCGAAGCGCTGATTCATCCAACGGCGGTCATTGACAAGGGCGCCAAGCTCGACAGCAGTGTGCGCGTGGGCCCCTATTGCGTGATCGGGCCGGACGTCGAAATCGGGGCAGACTGCGTTATTGATTCGCACGTCGTGCTCAAGGGCCCGATGACGATGGGCCGAAGCAACCGGGTGTATCCGTTTGCCTCACTTGGCGAGTTGTCACAGGACATGACCGCCAAACAGGACGAGGCGACGCGCGTGGTCATTGGCGATCGCAATACCATCCGTGAATACGTCACGATTCAGCGCGGCACGCTCAAGCAGCAGGGTTTAACGCAGGTGGGAGATGACAATTGGATCATGGCCCATGTCCACATTGCGCACGATTGCGTGCTGGGTAGCCATACGGTGCTCGCCAACAACGTTGCCCTGTCTGGTCATATTGAGATAGGCGATTGGGCGGTCCTGGGCGGCTATACGCTGATACACCAGTTCTGCCGGCTTGGCGCACACTGCTTCACCGGTGGCGGTGCCGTGTTGCGGCGTGATGTTCCGCCGTTCGTGATGGTCGAGGGCCATCCGGCGGAACCCCGCGGCGTCAATTCCGAGGGCCTACGGCGACGTGGGTTTTCTGCTGCCGACATCGCGGCGATCAAGGATGCTTACAAATTGATTTATCTATCGGGAAAAGTGATGGCGGATGTCAGATCCGAGCTGACCGAGGCTGCGCAGAGTTCGCCGCCGGTTCGCCAGATGCTCGAATTTATTGAGGCGTCCAAGCGCGCTTTGCAGCGTTAATTTCCGCCCATGCGCATCGCCCTTGTGGCAGGTGAAATTTCCGGCGATTTGCTGGGCGCCGCACTGATAATGGAGTTGCGTCGACGCTTCCCGCAGGCCACTTTTTACGGCGTCGTAGGGCCGCAGATGAGGGCAGCCGGTTGCGAGGCGGTTGAATCCATTGACAGCCTGTCCATCATGGGACTTGCTGAAGTCTTGAAACACCTGCCGCGATTGCTCCGTTTGCGCCACACGCTGGTCCGGCGGTTTTTAGCGGACCGTCCGGATTGCGTTATTGGCATCGACGCGCCGGATTTCAATCTGGGGTTGGAGCGGCAACTGCGGGCCCGGGGGTTGCGCACGGTGCATTGCGTCAGTCCCTCGGTCTGGGCCTGGCGTGCAGGACGGCTTAAAACCATTGCCAAGGCGGTGGATCTGATGCTGTGCTTGTTTCCATTCGAGAAAAAGCATTACCAGGCCCACGGCATCCCGGCGGCTTACATCGGGCACCCGCTCGCCGATGAACTGGACGACTCCGTCACGCCTGCGCAAGGAAAGTCCGTGCTCGGATTATCACCGGACCGTCCGCTGGTCGCGATCCTGCCGGGAAGTCGGCGCAGCGAGCTGAAATATCTGGCAGAACCTTTTGCGGCGACGGCGGCTTGGTTGGTGCAAAGAAATCCGCGATTGAGTTTCGTTACGCCAATGGCCAAGCCTTCGCTCAGGCCAATGATGCAGGCGGCAATCGAACGTCATGCCCCCGGATTGGAATGGAGGTTGCTGGAGGGCCAGTCCCGCGAGGCCATGCAGGCCGCGGACGCGGTATTGCTGGCGTCCGGTACGGCTACTTTGGAGTGTTTGTTGCTGGGCCGTCCGATGGCAGTGGCTTATCAGGCATCTCGCATCACGGCGTGGCTGATGCTTGATCTGGGTTTGTTGAAAACCCCCTACGTCAGTCTGCCCAACCTGTTGTGCGAAAAGCCGGCGGTTGCGGAGTTATTGCGCAATCTGGCGCAGCCTGAGTATCTGGGTCCCGCCGTGCTGGAGGTGTTGGACGACAGCCCTCGACGAAGTTCACAGTTGGCGCAATTCGCGTCGGTGCGCGCCGAACTCAAGCGCGGTGCCGCGCGCAGGGCGTCCGACGCCATTGCCGATGTTTTGAAATCTTCATGCTGATCGCGGGAATCGACGAGGCAGGGCGCGGATGCTGGGCTGGCCCGGTATTTGCGGCGGCGGTGATCCTGCCGCACACCGCCGACATTCCTGGACTCAACGATTCCAAGAAATTGAGTCCCGCTCAGCGCGCTCGCCTTGCAAGATTGATTCAGATCCAGGCCACAGCTTGGGCCGTCGCCAGCGCGGATACGGGTGAGATCGATACATTGAATATTCTGCGTGCGAGCCTAAAGGCCATGCAGCGTGCTGCCGAATCCTTGAGTCCAGCGCCCCAGGAATGCTGGGTGGATGGGATGCATCTGCCTTTATTGGCGTGTCCCGCCCGGGCGATCATAGGCGGCGATGCCTTGCACCCGGCGATCATGGCTGCTTCGATCCTGGCCAAGGTTACGCGGGACGAGGCGATGCGCAGTCTCGAGGATCAATACCCGGGCTACGGATTTGCCCGGCACAAAGGGTACGGCACCGAACAGCATCGGCTTGCCCTGGAAGCGCTCGGTCCTTGTCGCGCGCATCGCCGCAGCTTTTCGCCGGTTTACAAGGCGCTATTGAAATGAAGATGCCGGCGGCGTTTGTCCATTTGCAGGTTCACAGCGAATATTCGCTGAAGGACAGCCTGATCCGGCTTGAGCGTCCGGAACCGATTCAGAACGACAAGCACAACCGCCATCTCGAACCGCGTTTCCAGACCTTGTCCGAGCGAGCGGCCGAAATCAGCTTGCCGGCTCTGGCGCTGACGGACAATGCCAATCTGTTTGCGGCAGTCAAATTCTATAAAAGCGCCCTGGCACACGGCGTCAAGCCGATCCTTGGCGCAGAACTGATGGTGACGGAGCGGGTTGCGACAGACGCCCCGGAATCCCTCACGCTGCTGGTACAAAATGCGGCCGGTTACCGCAATCTGCTGGAGCTGGTTTCGCAAGCCTATGTCGTGGGCCAGACCAAGGGCCAGCCCCTGCTTGAACGCGAATGGCTCAAGACCCGCAGCGAAGGGTTGATCGCGCTGTCGGGCAGGCGTGGCGAAATCGGGCGCGCCCTGCTGGGTGGGCAAATCGAGAGTGCTCAAACCGCCGCGGCACAGTGGCGACAGGTCTTCGGCGACCGTTTTTACCTGGCCATCAGCCGCTGCAACCGCCCGGACGACGAATCCCATCTGAAAGCCGCCGTGGCATTTTCGCGCATGCAGAAATTGCCGGTGGTGGCCACCAACGATGTGCGCTTTTTGCGCCGTGAGGATCACGCGGCGCACGAGGCACGCGTCTGCATCGCCACGGGATATACCCTCGACGATCCGCGCCACAATCGCGACACCACGGCCGAGCAGTTTCTCAAGCCGGCCGAGGACATGGCGCGCCTGTTTGCCGATCTGCCCGAGGCGGTCGAAAACACCATTGAAATCGCGCGCCGCTGCAATCTGACGCTGACATTGGGCTCGACCCATTTGCCGGCCTTTCCGGTACCGGCGGGTACTCCGGTCTCGCTCTTTTTGCGGCAACAGGCCGAGCGAGGGTTACACGCACGTCTGCCTGCACCAGACAAGAGTTACCCGCAGCGCCTGGATTACGAGTTGGGCGTAATCGAAAAAATGGGCTATGCGGGCTATTTTCTGGTGGTAGCCGACTTTATCCGCTGGGCGAAATCCAACGGCGTGCCGGTGGGTCCTGGCCGCGGATCCGGCGCCGGTTCGCTGGTCGCCTATTCGCTCGGCATCACCGATCTGGACCCGATTCCATACGACCTATTGTTCGAGCGATTCTTGAACCCTGAGCGCGTATCGATGCCGGATTTCGATGTCGATTTCTGCATGATGGGCCGCGACCGGGTGATTGAATACGTGGCGGAAAAGTACGGACGCGATCACGTTGGCCAGATCATCACCTACGGCACCATGGCGGCCCGCGCGGTGGTGCGCGATGCCGCGCGCGTACTGGGACATCCCTACGGTTTGGGCGACCGCATTGCCAAGATGATTCCCGGTGGACCGCAGGGCCTCTCACTCGGTGAGGCGCTGGACCAGGTTCAGGAGTTGCAGCAAGCCTGCCGCAGCGAGGAAGACGTAAAAGCGGTGCTGGAACTGGGGTTGCAGCTCGAAGGCCTGACCCGCAACGTGGGCAAGCATGCAGGCGGCGTGGTGATTGCGCCACGCGCGCTAAGCGATTTCGCGCCGTTGTATTGCGAACCTGGCGGCGGCGGGCTGGTGACGCAGTACGACATGAAGGATCTCGAGGCCGTCGGGCTGGTCAAATTCGACTTCCTCGGCCTCAAGACGCTGACCATCATTCAGATGGCGGTCGAGCAGATCAACGCCAAGCGCCCGGCAGGCGAGCCGCCGCTCGAGATCCTCAAGCTTCCGCTGACCGATCCCAAAGTCTACGAACTCTATGCCTCCGGCAATACCTCCGCGGTGTTCCAGATGGAATCTGGCGGTATGCAACGCGCATCGGTGGGTTTGAAGCCAGACTGCTTCGAAGACATCATTGCGCTGATTTCGCTGTTCCGCCCGGGCCCGATGGACCTGATACCGGACTTCATCGAGCGCAAGCGCGGCCGCGCGCAGGTCAAGTACCTGCATCCGGCCATGGAAGAGGCCCTGAAGCCGACGCTCGGGATCTTTGTCTATCAGGAGCAGGTGATGCAGATCGCGCAGAAACTCGCCGGCTATACGCTGGCGGGCGCCGATCTGCTGCGACGCGCAATGGGCAAGAAGATCGCGGCCGAGATGGACAAGCAGCGCAGCATCTTCATCGAAGGCGCGCAAAAGAACGGCTTGAGCGAGCGCACGGCCACCGAGATTTTCGACCAGATGGACAAGTTCGCCAATTACGGCTTCAACAAGTCGCACGCAGCGGCCTACGCGCTGGTGTCGTATCAGACCGCGTGGCTGAAAACGCACTATCCAGCTGATTTCATGAGCGCGGTGCTGTCCTGCGACATGGACAAAACCGATACCGTGGTCATGATGATCGACGAATGCCGGCGCATGGGCATCGATATCGTGCCGCCCGACATCAACCGGTCGGACCTGCGTTTCAGCGTGGGCACCGGCCAGCAGATCATTTACGGGCTCGGCGCCATCAAGGGCGCCGGTGAAGGCGCGTTGGCGGGCGTGCTCGAGGAGCGCAGGCTCCACGGCCCGTTTGCCGATCTGTTCGATTTTTGTCGGCGGATTAACACGCACAAGGCCAACAAGCGTGTACTCGAAGCGCTGATCTGTTCGGGCGCTATGGACCGCCTCGGAGCCAACCGGCCGACGTTGATGAAGCAACTGCCGGTGGCCGTTCAATTCGCAGAGCAATCGCAGAATCCGGCCGGGCAGGTAGACCTGTTTGGCGTGCGCACGTCCACGGCGATTCAGCCGGCGGCGCAGACGGTGGAGCCACCCTGGCCCGACGCCGAACGCCTGCGTCACGAAAAAAACACTCTGGGCCTGTATCTCTCAGGGCATCCCATTGAGGGCCATCGCGCGTTCATTGAAGAATTGACCGGCACCACGCTCAAGAAATCCATCGAATCGGCCCCTGCCGCCGATCCGGCGGGAGGATTTGCGCGCCGCGGCAGCAAGACCCTGGTTGCGGGTTGGGTGGTCGATGTGCGCAGGTTCGGCGGCGGTCGCCGCGCGTTGCTGGTTTTGGACGACCGCACGGCGCGCATTTCGGTTCCGCTGAACGAGGACATGCTCGCGGCGGGCATGCCCAAAGCCGACACGCTTTTGTTTGTGCAGGGGCGCATCAGCGCGGATACCTACACCGGCGGCTGGCAGATCTTCCCGGACAAATTGTTCGATGCGAACGCTTTGCGAGCACAGAGCGCCGAGCGGGTGGTGATCCAGTGGCCCAAAGACCGCGCCCTGAACGCCGAGACGTTGATGCAATTGCTCGCGCCCGCCCGCCTGCCGCAAGGCGCACCGGTGACGGTGCGCTATATCAACGGCACTACGCAGGCCACGCTAGACTTGGGCGAAGAATGGCGAGTATCGGTGCAGGAGGACCGGCTGGCGCCCCTGAAGCGGCAACTGGGCGAAAACGGCGTTTCAGTGCACTACCGCCGCGTGGTCCTGGCGCCGCAAAAAGAAACGCAACACGCTTATGAATCTTAATTATCTCGATTTTGAGCAACCGATCGCCGAGCTGCAGCAGCGGATCGACGACTTGCGCTTCGCGACGTCCGGCAGCGAGTTGGACCTCTCCAGCGAAATCCACCAGCTTGAGGCCAAGAGCCGCAAGCTCACCGAACAGATCTTCACGCGCCTCACTGCGTGGCAGATTGCGCAGCTCGCGCGCCATCCTCTGCGTCCCTATGCCTTGGATTACATCAAGACCATTTTCACCGAGTGGGAAGAGCTGCATGGCGACCGCAGCTTCCGCGACGACCACGCCATGCTGTGCGGCGTTGCCCGGCTCGACGGACGGCCGGTGGTGGTCATCGGCCAGCAGAAAGGCCGCGACACCAAGGAGCGTACCTTCCGTAATTTCGGCATGCCCAAACCCGAGGGTTACCGCAAGGCCCTGCGCATCTTCAAGCTGGCCGAAAAATTCAACCTGCCGATTTTCACATTCATCGACACGCCGGGTGCTTATCCGGGCATCGGTGCTGAAGAGCGCAACCAGTCCGAGGCCATTGCCCGCAATCTGCTGGAGCTTTCCCGTCTGAAAACCCCGGTGATCGCCACGGTCATCGGCGAAGGCGGTTCGGGCGGTGCGCTGGCGATCGGCGTCGGCGACTGCCTGATGATGCTGCAGTACGGCATCTATTCGGTGATCTCGCCAGAAGGATGCGCGTCGATCCTGTTCAAGAAAGCCGATCGCGCACCGGAAGCCGCCGAGGCGATGAAGGTCACGGCGCCCGATCTGCTGGGGTTCGGGTTGATCGACGAAATCGTGCCGGAACCCCTGGGGGGCGCGCATCGCGATTCAATGGTGATGATGCAGACCCTGAAAGAGCGCCTGATTCATCATGTCGAGAGGCTCTCGCGCATCCCGCTCGCCCAATTGTTGTCTCAGCGGTATCAGCGCCTGACGAGTTACGGTGTCTTTCAGGCTTGAGCCGGGGCCGGTGCTGCCACGCGGCGGCGTCTATCGGGTGGCTTACAGCGGGGGCCTGGACTCCACGGTGCTGCTGCATTCCCTTCAGCAAGCCGGCATCAAACCGTTGCGGGCAATCCATGTTCACCACGGCTTGCAAGCGAGGGGTGATGCGTGGCTGGAGCATTGCCGCAAAAATTGCCGAAGGCTGAAAATCCCGTTCGTCGTCGAGCGCGTGACGGTCGAGGCGGCGAGGGGTGAAGGCCCTGAGGCTGCGGCACGAGGCGCGCGTTATGCCGCCCTGCGCAAACGCCTGAAAAAAGGCGATTGCCTGGTGACCGCGCATCACGCGGACGATCAGGCCGAGACTTTTTTGTTGCGATTGCTGCGCGGCAGCGGTGTGCAAGGCCTGGCCGCGATGCGCGAGCTCACCGAATTTTCGCCGGGACTGTTGTGGCGCCCCTTGCTGGATGTTTCGCGCCAGCGGATTCTGGACTACGCGCTAGCTCACCAATTGAAATGGGTCGAGGATCCGCACAATCGTGATCCGCGTTATGCGCGCTCCTGGTTGCGTGCAAAGGTGTTGCCCTTGCTGAAGCCGCGATACCCCGCGTTAAGCAACGTGCTGGTCCGCAGCGCACAGAATTTTGCGCAGGCGACCGAGCTACTGGACGAGATGGCGCACCTAGATCTTTGTGTCGTGGAAAAAGGTCAGGCAGTGGACGTGACCGGGTTGCTTTCATTGAAGCCCGCTCGCCGCAACAACTTGCTGCGCTATTGGCTGGCGCGACAGGGCCATGAGTTGCCACCCGCACAACTGCTGGCTCGGCTGGAAAAAGAATTGCTGCGTGCGCGTGCAGATGCCGAGCCCGCCATCGCCTGGGGCCACAGTGAGCTGAGGCGTTATCGGGATTCGCTTTGGGTGATGGCGCGTTTGCCGCCACCGCCGGCCTCTGGCTTGACGGCATGGAGCGGACGCCGGCGCCTCGACTTGCCCAAAGGCAGCGGAGAATTGCTCAACTGCGGGCCCATAGTCTCACGGGGGCTGAGCGTAGGGTTTGCCCAAGGCGGCGAAAAGCTCAAACCGGTTGGCGATACGCATACCCGCACGCTGAAGAATCTGTGCCAGCAGGCCGGCATTCCGCCATGGGTTCGGGTGCGCATGCCGTTGGTATTCCACGACGGAAAATTGATCGCCGTGGCGGACCTGTGGCATAGCCGCAAGGCCAAGACGCTTAAACTGAAGCTGTTTTGGCGCCACCCGCTTGGAGTGTTTTTTCGCTCAAAACAAGGGCGGGCTTCGAGGGCTTGATACACTTTTAGTACCACCCTTAAAGTGGCCATTGCTTCCGGAGCTCATTAAACGGCCCAAGCGGGTGGGGCGTTTTGATTGTGACAAAGGAGCGCATCCTCTAAAATCGCTCAAACCATAGGCACTTCAGCCATGTCCGAGCAGCCCCAGACACGTTTCATCTTCGTCACCGGGGGAGTGGTGTCTTCGCTCGGCAAGGGCATCGCCGCCGCCTCTCTCGCGGCCATTCTTGAATCGCGTGGACTCAAGGTCCGCATGATCAAGCTCGATCCTTATATCAATGTCGACGCCGGCACCATGAGTCCGTTCCAGCATGGCGAGGTATTTGTCACTGAGGACGGCGCCGAAACCGATCTGGACCTGGGTCACTACGAACGATTCCTGCGTGGCAAGACCAACCGCGCCAGCAATGTCACCACCGGCCAGATTTACCGCAACGTGCTGGAGAAAGAGCGCCGCGGTGATTATCTCGGCAGCACCGTGCAGGTGATTCCGCACATTACTGACGAAATCCAGCGTGGCATCCGCGCCGGCGCGGAGGGCGCTGACATCTGCCTGGTGGAAATCGGCGGCACCGTCGGTGACATCGAATCGCTGCCGTTCCTCGAGGCGATCCGCCAGATGGCGGTCATGCTGGGGCGAAGCCAGGCCCTGTTCATGCATTTGACGCTGCTGCCGTTCATCAAGGCGTCCGGCGAGCTCAAGACCAAGCCGACGCAGCATTCGGTCAAGGAATTGCGCGGCATCGGCATCCAGCCGGACATCCTGCTGTGCCGTTGCGAAAAGCCGATGCCCGAGGCTGAAAAACGCAAGATTTCACTGTTCACCAATGTCGCGCACAACGCGGTGATCTCGGCGGTCGATCTCGATGACATCTACAAGATTCCCGGCTGGTTGCAGAGCCAGGGGTTGGATGAACTGGTGGTCAAGCACTTCGGCCTGACCACGCGCAACGCCGACTTGTCGGCGTGGGAGAGAGTCGTCAACGCCCGCGGTCAGCAGGACGTGACGATCGAGATCGCGATGGTCGGCAAGTACGTGGACCTGACCGATGCCTACAAATCCTTGAACGAGGCTCTGAGCCATGCCGGCCTGCACACGGCAACCAAGGTGAATATCCGCTATGTCGAGGCCGAGGCGGTCGAGGCGCAGGGCGCGCGCGTGCTGCAGGGTGCCGATGCGATTCTGGTGCCGGGAGGTTTTGGCAACCGCGGCATCGAAGGCAAGATTGCCGCCGCCCGCTACGCACGCGAAAACCGCGTCCCCTATCTGGGCATATGCCTTGGCATGCAGGTGGCGGTGATCGAGTTTGCGCGCAATGTCTGCGGCCTGATCGACGCGCACAGCACCGAAATGTCACCGAAGACGCCGCATCCGGTGATCGCGCTGATTTCCGAATGGCATGACATGACCGGCAAGACGCATCTGCGCACGGCTAAATCGAATCTCGGTGGCACCATGCGCCTCGGAGTACAGGCGGCGCGTCTCAAGGCCGGTACCCGGGCGCGGGCGCTCTATAACAGCGAGCTGATCAGTGAGCGGCATCGGCATCGTTATGAGTTCAACAACAATTACCGCTCGCAGATCGAATCCAAGGGGCTGGTGCTGTCGGGTGAAACCGTCGAAGACCAGTTGGTCGAAATGATCGAGCTGCCGAACCATCCTTGGTTCGTGGCCTGCCAGTTTCATCCGGAATTCACTTCCACCCCGCGCGACGGCCATCCGCTGTTCAGCGGCTTTATCCTCGCGGCGCGTGAGCATCATCTGGCGCATCAAGCCAAAGCGGCATGAAGCTCTGCGGCCGCGACATCGGTATTGAGCACCCGCTGTTCCTGATCGCTGGGCCGGATACGCTGGAGTCGCCGCAACTCGCGATAGAGGTTGCGGGCCATATCAAGGCGTTGACCGACAAGCTCGGCATCCTCTACATTTTCAAAGGCTCGTTCGACAAAGCCAACCGCAGCTCGCACACGTCCTATCGCGGCCCGGGCCTGGAAGGCGGGCTCAAGATCATGCAGGCCGTCAAGCAGCAGATCGGCGTTCCGGTGCTCACCGACGTGCACGAGGATACGCCGCTAAAGGAAGTGGCCACGGTAATTGACGTGATCCAGACCCCCGCTTTTTTGTGCCGCCAGACCAATTTCATGCAGGCGGTGGCGAAGTTAGGCCGGCCTGTGAACGTCAAGAAAGGCCAGTTCATGTCGCCCTGGGAGATGGGCAATGTCATCGAGAAAATGACGGCCGTAGCAACGCCCCAGTTCATGCTGTGCGAGCGCGGTTTTTCTTTTGGCTACAACAATCTGGTCGCCGACATGCGCGGCCTGGCGATCATGCGCAAGTTTGCGCCGGTGGTTTTTGATGCCACCCATACCGTGCAGCTGCCGGGCGCTCAGGGCAGCGCCTCCGGCGGCATGCGCGAAATGATTCCGGTGCTGGCACGCGCGGCGGTGGGCGCCGGCGTTTCCGGACTCTTCATGGAAACGCACCCGAAGCCCGACGAGGCGCTGTGCGATGGCCCCAATTCGCTGCCTCTGAAAATGATGGGCGAATTATTGGAGACACTGGTCACGCTGGACCGCGCGGTCAAGAAGACCGGCCTGCTCGAATCATCGTTGGAGAAAACGTGACTACGCAAAATCCGCAAACCGCCCCGCCGCCGATGTACTACGCGCCGCCAGAAGACGAGATTGACCTGCGCCAGCTCTGGCGCGCGTTGATGAAACGCAAACTGCTGATCGTGCTTGTGACTGTGCTGGCAGCGCTGGCGGCCGGTGTCTACGCCTTCACGGTTACACCTGTCTTTCGTGCAGAAGTTTTACTGCAGCCGGTAACTGAACAAAAAGGCGGCGGACTCGGTGCGCTGGCTGGAAACCTTGGCGGTCTGGCGGCATTGGCCGGCGTGAATCTCGATGGCTTGAGCGGCGGCGGCAGCGATAAATCGGTTTCGATAGCCACATTGAAGTCCCGAGTGCTGACCGAGCAGTTCATTCGCGACAAGGATTTACTGCCCGTCTTTTTTCACGACCAATGGAGTGAGGAAATTAATGATTGGAGAGCGCCCGCCACGGGCAGAACCCCCACGCTTCAGGATGGTTACAAAGTATTCAATGCGATTCGCAGCGTGACAGAGGATAAAAAAAGTGGACTGGTCACACTGGCGATCGAATGGCACAACCCAACTCAGGCAGCTGAATGGGTCAACGAACTAGTTAAGCGGACCAACGCCATGCTGCAGGACAGGGCCGGTAGCGAAGCGCAGCGCAACCTCGATTTTCTGGAAACACAGATTCAGCAGACCAGCATGGTGGAGATCCGCCAGACTCTTTTTGGCTTGCTTGAGCAGCAGTTGAAAAAAGCCATGTTGGCCAAATCCAGTCCGGAGTTCGCGTTCAAAGTGATTGACCCAGTGGTGGTTCCGGAAAAAAAGATAAAGCCCAAACGCATGATGATCACCGCCATGGGCATGCTGGCTGGTTTTTTCATTGCGGTTTTCTACGTGCTGGTAAGGAACTCATTCGAGCAAGATGCGCGGGAGCCTGTTTAATCATGTCAAGAATTACAGAAGTCACTGCGCTGGAAATCATCGATTCGCGCGGCAACCCGACGGTCGAGGCCGAGGTGGCGCTCAAGTCGGGGATTCGCGCGCGCGCGGCAGCGCCCTCGGGGGCCTCCACCGGCTCCCGCGAGGCGGTAGAACTGCGTGATGCAGACAAGAAGCGTTACCTGGGCAAGGGTGTGAAGAAAGCGGTGCACAACGTCAATACGGTACTCGCACAAGCGGTCATTGGATTAAAAGCGGATGATCAGGGCGCGCTGGACCAGGCGATGATCGCGCTAGACGGCACGGCCAACAAATCGCGTCTCGGTGCCAATGCCATCCTCGCGGTGTCGCTGGCGGCAGCCAAAGCCGCTGCCGCGGAAACAGACCAGCCTCTTTATCGTTATTTGGGTGGCAAGAACGCCGTGACGCTGCCAGTGCCGATGATGAATGTCATCAACGGCGGCGCGCATGCCGACAACAATATTGACATCCAGGAATTCATGATCCTGCCTGTTGGCGCACCCAGCTTTTCCGAAGCTCTGCGTTATGGTGTCGAGATATTCCATGCCTTGAAAAAAGTGCTGAGCGATCGCGGTCTCAGCACGGCTGTCGGTGACGAAGGCGGCTTTGCGCCGAATCTCAAATCCAACGTCGCCGCGCTGGATTGCCTGCTCGAGGCGATTGAGCGGGCGGGCTACAAGGCGGGCCGGGAGATTTATCTGGGTCTTGACGTCGCATCCTCGGAATTCTTTGACCAGGGGCAGTACACCCTGCATGGCGAAGGCAAATCGTTCGCGCCGGAACAGTTTGCAGACTACCTCGCGAAAATTTGCGACAAGTACCCGGTGATTTCGATTGAGGATGGGTGCGCCGAAGGCGATTGGAAAGGCTGGAAGTACCTGAGCGAAAAGCTGGGCACGAAGGTGCAATTGGTGGGCGACGATCTGTTTGTCACCAATACGAAAATTCTTGCCGAAGGCATAAAAAAGGGCATCGCCAACAGCATCCTGATCAAGCCCAACCAGATCGGCACGCTCACCGAAACGCTGGCGGCAATCAAGATGGCGACCAAGGCCGGCTACAGCAGCGTGGTTTCGCATCGCTCGGGCGAGACCGAAGACTGCACCATCGCCGATATTGCTGTCGGCACCGCTGCCACGCAGATCAAGACCGGATCGCTGTGTCGTTCCGACCGCACCGCCAAGTACAACCAGTTGCTGCGCATCGAGCGAGAACTGGGACGGAAGGCGCGCTATCCTAAGGCGGACGCTTTTCCGGTGAAATTGAACTAGACATGCCGCGCGCCGCCATTTTCGCACTCAGCCTGATGTTGACCGGCCTGTCATACCGGCTGCTGATAGCGGACGGCAGCCTGATTCACACCTGGAAATTGCGCACCGAAGTCGAGAAAGCGCAGTTGCGTAATGAACAGCTCAGCGCGCGCAACGCCGCCCTGGAAGCCGAAGTCGCCGACCTTAAGTCCGGCGACGCCGCGCTCGAAGCGCGCGCACGCATGTCGCTGGGCATGGTCAAGAAGGACGAGACGTTTTACCTCATCGTCGAGCCGCATTCCTGAGCAAGACGTAGATCGCCCCGGTGCCGCCGTCCACGGGCTTGGCGCTCACATACGCCAGCACGTCGCTGCGCTTGCGCAGCCAGCCACCGACCCGGGCCTTGAGTACCGGCCCGCTGTTGGGCGAGCGCAGGCCCTTGCCGTGGATGATGCGTACACAACGAAGATCGCGCTGCTGGCATTGCGCGAGAAACCCGTGCACGGCCAGCGCGGCGGAATCGCTTTTCAGCCCATGCAGATCCAGTTCATCCTCGATGCGGTATTGACCGCGCCGCAGCTTTCGGAAAATTGCGTCTTGCAGTCCCGCGCGCTGCCAGGCGAGGGTATCGCCGCTCTCGTAAGCCTCAGGATCGGGGTCGAGCATCATCTCGGCCAGCACTGCCCGCTCGTCGGCCAGGGTCTGGCGCGGCTCGGGCGCCGGCATCGGCTTGGCCGGGGGGACATGCGCGGACTCCGGGCGGCGGGCAATGCCGCGCATGCTTTCACGGAACAGCTCGCGTTCTTCGTCGGTTATGCGGTTCGACATGGTGCGCACGTTAAACTAGACAGGTTCCGATGCGCATTCTCCTTTCCAACGACGACGGCTGCCAGGCGCCTGGCTTGCGCTGCCTCGCCAGCGCCTTACGCGCCACGCATGACCTCACGGTCGTTGCGCCTGACCGTAACCGCAGTGGCGCCAGCAATTCGCTGACGCTGCTGCATCCGGTGCGGGTACAGCAACACGAAGATGGGGTGATCTGCGTGGACGGCACGCCAACCGATTGCGTGCACCTGGCGCTGACCGGACTCATGAAAGACCCGCCGGACATCGTCGTTTCGGGAATCAACGCCGGGGCAAACCTTGGTGACGACGTGCTTTATTCCGGCACTGTCGCGGCGGCCATGGAGGGACGGCGCTTGAGCCTGCCCGCCATCGCGGTGTCCTGCGTCCAGTACGATGCCAAGCATTACGCCACGGCAGCGCGTGTCACCCTGGACCTGATTGAAATGCTGCGCCGCATGCCGCTGCCCGGCGACGCGATCCTGAACGTCAACGTACCGGATGTTCCCTACGAAGAGCTGAAAGGGTTCCAGGTGACGCGGCTGGGCAATCGACACCGGGCTGAAAGCGCGATGCCTGCCAAGGATCCGCGCGGGCGAACCATCTGGTGGATTGGCAGTGCCGGCGCCGAATGCGATTGCGGCCCCGGCACGGATTTCCACGCCATCGCCCAGGGCGCGGTGTCGGTGACGCCGGTGCTGACGGATCTTACGCGTCACGCCGCGCTCGACTCGCTCGGCAAATGGATGAAAGACCTCGCGTGATCTCCCACCACCATCTGCGCGGACAGGGCATGACGGCCGATTCGCGCCGCGAAAGCCTCGTTGAAGAGTTGCGGCGAATGGGCATTGGCAACGCACGTGTGCTCACGGCCCTGCGCAATATCCCGCGTCACGAGTTCATCGGCGATGCGCTCAAGGCCCGCGCCTACGACAACGATGCATTGCCGATCGGCCAGGGTCAGACTATTTCGCAGCCTTACATCGTCGCGCGCATGACCGAAGCGGTGCTCGAAGGCGGCGCCAAACGCGACAAGATTCTTGAAATCGGCACCGGCTGCGGCTACCAGACCGCCGTACTGGCGGCGCTTTTGCCGCGCATCTTCACCATCGAGCGGTTGCGCTATCTGTCCGAGCAGGCTCGCATCCGGCTTGCGCGGCTGGGTTGCCACAATGTTATTTTCAGTTATGGGGACGGGCATCTGGGCTGGAGCATCCACGCCCCTTACGACGCCATCGTCGTTACCGCGGCAACTGCAACGGTTCCGCCGGCGCTAAAAGAGCAGCTCGCCCCCGGCGGCCGGCTGGTGATACCGCTGGGGGCGCATAACGAGGTGCAGATTTTGCGGGTGATCGAGCGCACCAGCGCCGGATTCAAGACGCGCGATCTGGAAACGGTCAGTTTTGTACCTCTGCTCGCGGGGCGCGCGTGATGCAAGAGCCCATTCCTTCGGCGGGAATCTTCACGCGCCTGTATCTATGGATGATGAAAATCTCCCGTCATCCGCGCGCACCGTGGTGGCTCGGCGGCGTGAGTTTTGCCGAATCCTCCTTCTTTCCTTTACCCCCGGACCTGATGCTGGCGCCGATGACGCTGGCACAGCCTCAGCGTGCCGCACGCTATGCGTTGATCACCACGCTCACTTCGGTGGCGGGCGGCCTGCTGGGCTATGCCATCGGTTATTACTTGATCGAGTCGCTGCTGCCGTGGATTGATCGCTGGGGCCAGCGCGATAACTATGAAGCGGTGAAGCTGTGGTACGTGATGTACGGGTTCTGGGCGTTGGTCATCAAAGGCATTACCCCGGTGCCCTACAAGCTGTTCACCATTACTGCGGGCGCGGCCGCCATGCCGTTGCTGCCGTTTATCGCAGCCTCTGTCATCAGCCGCGGGTTTCGCTTTTTTCTCGTTGCGTACCTGGTGAAGTGGGGCGGCCCCGCGGCCGAGGCGCGTCTGCTGCGCCATCTCGATACGATCGGCTGGTGGGTGACAGCGATCCTGTTGTTATTCGTGGCGTATATGGTGTGGCGATGAGCAGACCTCTGCTGTGGATTGCGCTGACGCTGGCACTGACGGGATGCACGGAATTCTGGCGTGGCACATGGTTCGGGCCGGACGGCGATCCGGTTTATCCCGAGGGCCCCACGGCACCTTATGAGCACCGGGTGGAGGCTGGCGAGACGCTGTATTCCATCGCGTTTCGCCGGCAACTTGATTTCCGTGCACTGGCGCAATGGAACGGCATCGGCGAGGACTATCGCATCGCGCCGGGCCAGATTTTGCGGCTGACACCGCCGCCACTCACGGCCTCGCGCGAAATTTCGCGTTCGCCGGCAAAGCCTGCTGCACCCGACAGGGGCATTCGCACTTATCCGCCACCTAAAGCGCCACCGGCACCGGTGGTACCAACGGCCCCGGCAACACCCGTCGCGCGGGCGCCTGAAGTTCGTGCGTACTTGCGCTGGCAATGGCCTGTTAAAGGTCCGGTGCTGCGACGATTCGTGGAAAAATCCGCCAGTAAAGGCATGGATATTGGTGGCACCCTGGGGCAGGCCGTACTCTCAACCGCGCCAGGCAAAGTGGTCTACAGCGGCAGCGGACTGCGTGGCTACGGCGAGCTGATCATCATCAAGCACGACGATGTCTACCTTTCCGCGTATGCCTATAACCGTCAGCGAATGGTCAAGGAAGGCGAAAAGGTTCGCGGCGGACAGCTGATTGCGGAGATGGGATCAGGGCCAGAGCAGAAGGCGGCGCTGCACTTTGAGATCCGCGAGCGCGGCAAGCCGATCAACCCGGAAAAATTACTCCCCAGTCAGTGACCCGCTTGGGGCGCTTTTTTGCCTCATTGAAGGGCCGCGCAAAAAGCAGTGGTACACTTTTAGTACCACTGATTTTCCTGCCGATGCCGGAAATGACTTAAATCGGTGTCAAGCGGGTGGCGCTGTTTTGATCATGGAGGGCCGCTGGGCAAACGCATCAAGCCAGGCGACCAGTGCCGGGCGGCTGTCGCGCCAGTGCAGATAAGGCATGCGAAAGTCGAGGTAGGCCATGGCCACGCCGCAGGTGATTTCGCAGACGCCGGGTTTTTCCAGGGAAAGAAACGACACTTCGGTGCTGATGGCATCCAGCGCGCGGGCGATGGTCTCGGCCTGGCGGTCGAGCCACGGCGTGTAGTGAATGCCCTCAGGGCGCCGCCGCTCGAGGATCGTCGTAACGGCGGCGTCCAGAATGCCGTCGGCCAATTTGGTGCGGCGCAAGACCTCCCAGCGCTTATTGCCGCGCGGTAGCGGCGCAAGACCGGAATAGCGGCTGGTCAGGTATTCGAGGATCAACTGGCTGTCGGGCAGGGCGTCGCCGCGCTCGTTGACCAATGCGGGCAGTTTTGACAGCGGGTTGGCGATCAGGAACTCGGGCGTCGCGACGAACGGATCGGTGTGGACCTCGACCACCGAGTCGGCAATGCCCAGCTCCTCGACGGCGACGCGGACCTTGCGCGCATAGGGCGAGGTCTTGCTGCAATAAAGCTTCATTTTCATTCGTGCGATTTTACGCGCCCCGAACGGCTTTAGCGGTCTTGCTTTTTAACCTTCCGCCAATTTATCCAGATATTTTTCGGCGTCGAGCGCCGCCTGGCAGCCCGTGCCGGCAGAGGTCACGGCCTGTCGGTAGACGTGATCCATGACATCTCCCGCGGCAAATACGCCGGGCACGCTGGTGGCGGTGGCCTCGCCATCGCTGCCGCTCTTGACCTTGATGTAGCCATCTTTCATGTCGAGCTGGCCGTTGAAGATCGCCGTATTCGGCGAGTGACCGATGGCGATGAACACGCCTTTGACCGCAATCTCGCGCGTATCCCCGGTCTTCAGATTCTTGACGCGGATGCCGGTGACGCCGGAAGCGTCGCCCAGGACTTCATCGAGCGTCGAGTCCCAGACGATTTGCGCCTTGCCTTCCTTTTCGCGCTTGAACAGCTTGTCGTGCAGGATCTTCTCGCCCTTGAACTTGTCGCGGCGATGCACGATGGTGACCGTGTTGGCGATGTTGGCGAGGTACAGCGATTCTTCGACCGCGGTGTTGCCGCCGCCGATCACCGCCACGTCCTGGCCCTTGTAGAAAAAACCGTCGCAGGTGGCGCAGGCAGAGACGCCCTTGCCGCGGAAGGCCTCTTCGCTGGGGATGCCGAGATACTTCGCTGACGCGCCAGTGGTGATGATCAGCGCATCGCAGGTGTATTCGCCCTGATCGCCCTTGAGCGTGAAGGGCGTTGTCTTCAGGTCCACCGACATGGATGTGGTCGTAGATGTATTGCGTGTCGAAGCGCTCGGCGTGTTTCTGCATGCGTTCCATCAGCGCCGGCCCGAGCAGGCCCTCCACATCACCCGGCCAGTTGTCGACCTCGGTGGTCGTCATCAGCTGACCGCCGACCTCCAAGCCGGTGATCATCACCGGCTTGAGGTTGGCGCGTGCGGCGTAGACCGCGGCGGTGTAACCCGCCGGGCCCGAGCCGAGAATGATCAGGCGATGATGTTGGGCCATGGATGCCTCTAAAGCTGCGCGGCGTGCTTGGCCAGGTAATCGGCGACGCCTTTCGCATCGGCCTTCATGCCGGCATCGCCTTTCTTCCAGCCGGCCGGGCAGACTTCGCCGTTCTTCTCGTGGAACTGCAGCGCGTCCACCAGGCGCAGCATGTCGTCCACGTCACGGCCCAGCGGCAGGTTGTTGACGACCTGATGCTGCACCACGCCCTGCTTGTCGATCAGGAACGATGCGCGCAACGCGACACCCGCGCCAGGGGCTTCGATGCCGTACGCGCGTCATGATCTCGTGCTTGACGTCGGCGACCATCGGGAAGCCGACTTCGCCGATGCCGCCCTTGTTGACCGGCGTCGAGCGCCAGGCGTAGTGGGTGAACTGCGAGTCGATCGATACACCGATCAATTGCACGCCGCGCTCCTCAAACGCCTTGCGACGATGGTCGTGGGCGATGATCTCGCGAGGGGCAGACAAAGGTGAAATCCAGCGGCCAGAAGAACAGCACGATGTATTTGCCACGCGTGCTGGACAGTTTGAAGTCGTCCTTGATCGATCCATCGCCCATTACGGCGGCGGCGGTGAAATCGGGGGCGGTGCGGCCTACGAGTATGCTCATGCGGTTCTCCTGAGGTGAATGATTTTCGACGAGCGGCATTCTAGGCAGCGTTCAACCCGGCGGCAAAGCAATTCTTTTAATGGGCGCCATAGCGGCTGGCAATCGCGCCACGGGTGAAGCCGCGGGTTAACATGGGCCGTCCCCTCCATTGACTGCCCGCCCCATGAGTTCTCCAGACGATTCCCTGCTGCGCCGCATGTTTCGCGGCATCTGGACGATTGCCATGTTCATCTACCGAGCGCTGCTGGTATTGAGTTTGTTGGTCCTGATCGGTAGCGCGTGGTTTTTCTTCAGGGGTTCCGGCGCCGCACTAAAAGTCGAGGACAACGTCGCGTTGGCAATCAACCCGTCGGGTGACCTGGTGGACACGCTCGATGAAGACGCCAGCCAGCAGTTCATCCAGGAATTTTCCGGAGGCGGTCCACGCCAGGTGCTGGTCCGCGACCTGACTGAAGCGCTCGAGCGCGCCGCCGCCGATCCGCGCATCACCGTGGCGGTGCTCAAGCTCGACCAGATCGGCGCGATGGGCCCCGCGCAAGCTCAGGAGCTTGCGCAGGCCGTAAAGAAATTCCGCGCCACCGGCAAGCCTGTGCAGGCGTGGGCGCCGCACTATGGACAGGCGGAATATTTTCTGGCGGCGCACGCCGACACCGTGTCGGTGGATCCCTTTGGCGGCGTGCTGATCGAAGGCTATTCGGTGTTCAGCAACTTTTTTAAAGAAGCGCTCGACAAGCTGGGCGTGAAAATTCACGTATTTCGCGTCGGCACTTACAAATCGGCGGTCGAGCCGTTCGAGCGCAACGACATGTCCGCCGAGGCCAAGGATGCGCATCGGGCGTGGATGGATGATCTGTGGAATTACTACACCGCCGTGGTCGGCGCCGCGCGCAAGCTGACGCCAGAAGCGGTGGTGCAGTACGTGGTCGACGCCCCCGCCGGGCTGATGAGGGCGGGAGGCGACGGTGCGCTTTACGCCAAGAACACCAAACTGGTGGACCTCACTGAAACTCTTGAGGAATTCCGCCAGCGCATCGGCAAAATTGTGGGAATGGATGAGGAAGGTGGCAGTTTCCGCCAGGTGCATTACAGCGAGTATCTCCGAGTCACAGACCGCGAACGCCTGTTCGCCGAAAAAGATGCCAAAACGATTTCGCTGGTCGCTGTGCAAGGCGAAATCGTCGACGGCGAAAGTGAGCCGGGCCTGGCTGGCGGCGATACCGTGTCAGGCCTGCTGCGCGAAGCGCGCGATGACGACAGCGTGCTTGCCGTGGTGCTGCGCGTGGATACCCCTGGCGGCAGCGTGTTTGCCTCCGAACTCATCCGCCGCGAGGTGGTGAACCTGCGCAAGGCCGGCAAGCCCGTGGTCGTTTCCATGTCGACACTCGCGGCGTCCGGCGGCTACTGGGTGGCGATGGACGCCGACGAAATCTGGGCGCACGAAACCACGCTAACCGGATCGATCGGCATTTTCGGCCTGGTGCCGACTCTGGAGGACACCCTGCTGAAACTCGGCATCCGAACCGACGGGATCGGCACCACGCCACTGGCCGGCGCACTGCGTCTGGACCGGCCGCTGTCCGTGCCGCTGGCGCAAATAATTCAGCTGGAGGTCGAGCACGGCTACCGCCGCTTCATCGAAGGGGTCGCCCGTGGCCGCAAGCTGGCGCCCGAAAAAGTAGAAGAGATTGCGCGAGGCCGTGTCTGGAGTGGTCTGGACGCCAAGACGCTGGGGCTGGTGGACCAGCTGGGCGGACTGGATCAGGCTGTCGCGTCAGCCGCCAAACGCGCCGGCGTCGAGTCGAATTTCAAGCTCGAGGAAATAACACCGGAATACGAACCGCCCTTCAAGGCGCTGCTGAGGATGTTCGGGCAGGGACAACTCGGCCGTTGGGGCGCGATGCTGGAACACATCCCGCAACCGGTGTCCGCCCTGGAGCAGGTGATGCGCTCCTTGCGCTGGGTACGGGGTCCGCGCGTGGTTTACGCGCACTGCTTTTGCAGGCCGGAGCCGAAATAACTTATTTCTGCTCGTCCTCTGGGCGGCCAAAGCGCATGGAGAGGTCTACCGCCTGGGCGTTCTTGGTCAGCGCACCGACCGAAATGCGGTCTACGCCGGTGTCCGCGATATCACGAACGTTCAGCAGGTTGATGCCCCCGGAAGCCTCGATCAGGGTATTGGCCTTGTTGTAGCGCCGGTAATCGCGCGCCATCATCACCGCCTTGCTCAATAGGTGCGTGGGAAAGTCGTCGAGCAGCAGGACATCGGCCTTGCCGTCGAGTGCTTCCTTGACCTGCTCAATCGTTTCCGCTTCCGCCATCAACGGCAGATCGGGATGCGCCGATCGGGCCTGCTCCATGGCCCGGGACATTGAACCGGCCGCGGCGATATGGTTTTCCTTGATTAAAAACGCATCGTAAAGGCCCAGGCGGTGATTGACGCCGCCGCCCACGGTCACCGCATATTTCTGCGCCGAGCGCAGGCCCGGCAGTGTCTTGCGCGTGTCCACGATCTCCACCTTGGTGCCGCGCATGCGCTCGACAAACTTGCGTGTCAACGTCGCGGTGCCCGAGAGTGTCTGCAGGAAATTCAGTGCGGTGCGCTCGCCCGTCAGCAACCGGCGCGCAGGCCCGCGCAGGCGGCACAGGGTTTCGCCGTTCTTCGCCGAATGACCTTCCGCGATCGCCCACTGGATGGTGACGCCCGGATCGAGCTGGCGGAACACCTGTTCGAACCAAGCTGTGCCGCAGATCACGGCCGCCTCTTTGGCGACGACATAGGCGTCCGTCATCACGTCATCGGCGATCAGCGCGGCGGTGACATCGCCGCTGCCGACATCCTCGGCCAATGCGCGATCAACCTGCGCGGCCAGATCGGAGGGCAATTGCGATTTAACGCCGCCGGGGACGCGTGGAATGTGTGTGGCGGGCTGATTCATTTCAGTAACATTTCCAAAAGCGCTTTCTGGGCGTGCAGGCGGTTTTCGGCTTCGTCCCAGACGACGCTCTGCGCCCCATCGATCACCTCGGCGCTGACTTCCTCGCCACGATGCGCCGGCAGACAGTGCATGAAGATCGCATCCGGTTTGGCGCGCGCCATCAGCTCTGCATTGACCTGATAGCCGGAGAACGCCGCCAGCCGCTTCTGTGATTCCTTTTCCTGACCCATGCTGGTCCAGGTGTCGGTGACGATGAGATCGGCACCATTGGCGGCAAACACCGGCCCGCGCATCAGCTCCACCGCGTCGCCGGCCTCGGCGATCAGTGCCTTGGCGGGTTCATAACCTTTGGGTGTGGCGATGCGCAACCTAAAACCCATCAGCCGCGCTGCCTCCATCCACGAATGGCAGACATTGTTGCCGTCGCCGATCCATGCGGCGACTTTACCCTTGGGGTCGCCGCGATGATCGTTCCAGGTCTGCAGATCTGCGAGCAATTGGCAGGGATGATGCTGGTCGGACAGGCCATTGATCACCGGCACGCGCGAATGCTGGGCGAACTCCTCCTGGTCGGCCTGCGAGTCGTTGCGGATCATGACCGCGTCGCACATGCGTGAGATGACCTTGGCAGTGTCGGCGATCGGCTCGCTGCGTCTGAGTTGCAGCGTCTGGTCGGACAAGAACAGCGCGTGGCCGCCGAATTGCGCCATGCCCACCTCAAAACTGACGCGCGTGCGCGTGGAATTCTTGGCGAAGACCATCGCCAGTGTTTTACCGGTCAGCGGCCGGTAGGTGAGGTCGCGCTTGGCGCGCAACTCCGCTGCACGTGCGAGCAGCGCTCGCAGTTCAACCGCGGATAAATCACTGAGCTTGAGAAAATGGCGGGACATGATTTTTGCGGAAAACCACGGCAGTGATGCCGCGATCTGTTCCAGGGTCTTATAAAAACCTAAAAACCCGGAATGCCCGGGTTTTAGCGTGATTGGGTCAGGTTAGAACGGCAATCCATGAACGCCGAGCCCATGCACATCAGCATCGGGATCGACAGCAGGGTATTGGTGCGCGAGGCGAGAAAAGCGGTGCGACGCGCCTTGGCCTTCTGTTCGTCGGTAGCGGGGACAATGCCGAGCACTTTCTTCTGGTTTGGCCAGATCAGCACCCAGACATTGAACAGCATGATCGTGCCCAGCCAGGCACCGACGCCGATAGTGGCGAGATACAGCTTGCCGCCCTCGGCCATGAGGCCCAGTGTAAATGCGCCATGCAGGTGACCGTTGCTTGGCCAGATACAGCGCGCCGGTCAGCCAGGTGACGGCCGCCGACATGCGAAACCACAGCAAGGCGCGTGGGGCGACGTACTTGGTGATGGCCGCTCCGCCGGGACCGGCCTTGTCGGCCGTGGCGGCCGCGAGCGCGGGCACCTGCACGAAGTTGAAGTAGTACAAAAGACCGATCCAGGTGATTCCGGAGACGACGTGCAGCCAGCGATCGAACGACAGGAAGTTGAAGTCCATGGTCAGCCTCCCGCCAGCGCTTTGATGACGAAATTCAGCACAATGGCCAGCACGAAGCCGGCGGTGATGGTTCCTGCGATGGTGTCGAGCGGATTCATGAAAGCCCCCTGAAATGTGATCAATAGTAGGGCTAGTTTAAGCCTTACACGGCAGGTTTGGATGGCTATAATCGCGCCCCAGATTCCGTCCTCAGTCGGAGAGAACAGCATGGATACCCTCGAGCGCATCAAAAAGCAGGTCACCGACAACCCGGTCATCCTCTACATGAAGGGCACGCCCGATTTCCCGCAGTGCGGATTTTCGGCGCGCACCGTACAGGCGCTCAAGCGCTGCGGCACGCCGTTCGCCTTCGTCAACATCTACGAGGACGAAGAGGTCTATCGTGCGCTGCCGAAGTTCGCCAACTGGCCGACGTTCCCGCAGTTGTACGTCAAGGGCGAGCTGGTCGGCGGATGCGACATCACGATCGACCTGTTCCAGTCGGGCGAGTTGCAGAAGATGCTCACTGAGGCCACCGGCGAAAAAAAGGCCGCCTGAGGCAGGCATTAAGAGATCGCGGCATCGGTGCCGCTGTGTTACGAACAGCCTAAGCCAGCATTTGTTTTGCGATCTCGTTGCGTTTGGCGGGACCGCCTAACGCTTCAACCAGCTGCAGGGCAAAGGCCAGAGCCGTTCCCGGGCCTTGCGATGTAACGCAATGACCGTCGACCACCACCGGCAGATCCACGTAGTGCAGTAATTTGTCCTTGAACCCGGGATGGCAGGTCGCTTTCTTGCCATCGAGCAGGCCGTGTGGCGACAGCGTCAGGGCGGGAGCGGCGCAAATAGCGGCGATCCAGCGATGTGCGATCCGCTGGTTGCGGAGTTTTTCGATCAGGGGCGCGTGCGCCGCAAAGGCCTGTGCGCCCTTTTCGCCTCCGGGCAGCGCAATCAGCGTGTAATCCTTGGTGGCGTCGCGAAAAAAGATGTCGGCCGTTAGCGCAATGTTCCGCGTGCCTTCGATCGTCAATTTCGATTCAATGCTGGCGACGGTCACCTCAACGCCCGCGCGGCGCAGCACATTGACGAGCGTGACGGTTTCGAGGGATTCCGAACCGTGGGCAACGGGGATCAGCGCGTGTGGCGTCATGTCGAGGCTCCCGAGTGAGCGGCCATCATGCGGCAATGGGGTCGGATGTTACAATTTTGTTCTGCGAGCACTAAAAAGTATTGAGGGAGTCACCATGTCGTACCGCCACATCAAGATCCCGACGACCGGCGAAAAGATCACCATCAAGAACGGCAAGATCCAGGTGCCGCGACCAGCCGATCATCGGTTACGTCGAGGGCGACGGCATCGGCCCCGACATCACCAAGGCCTGCCTGCGCATCTGGGACGCGGCGGTGGACAAGGCCTATGGCGGCAAGCGCAAGATCCACTGGTGCGAGACCTACCTCGGCGAAAAGGCCGCGGGCCTTTACGACGGCAACTACTGCCCGGACGAGACGCTGAAGGTTCTGCAGGACCTGGTGGTTTCGATCAAGGGTCCGCTGACCACGCCGGTCGGTGGCGGCTTTCGCTCGCTCAACGTCGCGCTGCGCCAGGATCTCGATCTCTACGCCTGCGTGCGCCCGGTGCGCCACTACACCGGCGTGCCGTCAGCCCGCTGAAGCAGCCCGGCAAGGTCGACGTGGTGATCTTCCGCGAGAACACCGAAGACGTTTACGCCGGCATCGAATACAAGTCCGGCACGCCGGAGAACGAGAAGGTCGCCAACTTCCTGCGCGAGGAAATGAAGGCCAAGTTCTTCGAGGGCGCCGGTCTCGGCATCAAGCCGATCTCCGCGTTCGGCTCCAAGCGCCTGGTGCGCAAGGCGATCCAGTACGCGATCGACAACGGCCGCGAGTCGGTGACCCTGGTGCACAAGGGCAACATCATGAAGTTCACCGAAGGCGCGTTCCGCAACTGGGGCTACGAAGTCGCGCGCGAGGAATTCGGCAACGTCACCATCACCGAAGAGCAGCTCTACGCCGAGTACAAGGGCAAGCAGCCGGAAGGCAAGATCGTCATCAAGGACCGCATCGCCGACATCATGTTCCAGATGATGCTGCTGCGGCCGGATGAGTTCGACGTGCTCGCCACGCCGAATCTCAACGGCGACTACCTGTCGCGACGCGGTCGCCGCGGAAGTCGGCGGCATGGGCATTGCGCCGGGCGCCAACATCGCCGACCACGTCGCGGTGTTCGAGGCCACCCACGGCACCGCGCCGAAGTACGCCAACCTGAACAAGGTCAACCCCGGCTCGCTGCTGTTCTCCGGCGTGATGATGCTCGAGTACATGGGCTGGAAGGAAGCC
Source organism: uncultured Gammaproteobacteria bacterium (assembly GCA_963807375.1). GTDB lineage: Bacteria > Pseudomonadota > Gammaproteobacteria > Nevskiales > Nevskiaceae > JACPFV01. Next base: position 942,966 of record CAWEBP010000001.1, on the reverse strand, counting down.
GCCGACCTGATCACGCTGGTGTACCCGGAGGTGATCAGGCGACGGCATCGTCACCTACGACTTCGCGCGCCAGATCGACGGCGCCACGGAAGTCGGCACCTCGCAGTTCGCCGACGCGCTGATCGAGCGCATGCGAGGGCGGCGTCGGACCTTGAAGCCAAGCGCAAGGCGCCAGCACGAGCAACTGATCAAGGAGCGCAAGCAGCGCGAGATCCGCCGGCTGCTGCAGCCGATGGAAGAGATGATCGAAACCGGCCGCGTGCCGCACACCGTGGCCGACCTGATGACGCGCACGCTGATCACCGTCACCGACGACGAAACCGTCGAGCAGGCGATGCACACGATGACCGAGAACAACGTCAGTTCGGTGGTGGTCGAGCCCAACAGCAAGGGCGAGTGGGGCATCCTGACGCGGCGCGACATCGTCACCAAGATCGTTCGCGGTGGAAAATCGCCGGCAGGCGGTCAAGGTGGGCGAGGTCGCCTCGCGCCCGCTGTTCTCGGTGCCGGCCGACACCAGCATCCGCGAAGCGGCGAAAGTGCTCACCGACAAGAACTTCTCGCGCCTGACGATTTCTCAGGGCGATCGTGTCATCGGCATCGTCACCGAGACCGATATTTTCAACGCCGTGGAAAAATACGGCTCCGCCATCGCCGAATAATCCACTGCGATGGCTCGGCGCAGCGAGTTTGCCGACTACCTCTGCGAACTGATGGCGCCGCTGGGCGTGATCCGCGCCAGAGCAATGTTCGGGGGCTGGGGTCTTTACTGCGACGAGCGGTTTTTCGCGCTGATTGTCGACGACACCCTGTATCTGAAGGCGGATGACGAAACGCGCAATGCCTTTACCGGGGCCGGACAAAAACCGTTTACCTTCGTCATGCGCGAGCGTGAAGCCAGCCTGAGTTATTACACCGTGCCGGCCGAGGCGCTGGAGGATTTCGCCGTGTTGCGGCCATGGGCACAGCTTGCCTTGAATGCCGCGCGCCGCGCCGCGAAAGGCAACCGACGCAAAAAATGATCGGCCTGCTCGTCATCGGGGACGAAATCTTGTCCGGCAAGCGTCAGGACAAGCACCTGCCGAAAATCATCTCGTTACTCGCGATGCGCGGCATGAGCCTGGACTACGCGCACTTTCTGGGCGACGACACGGCGCATATCGCCAAGGCGATTTCAGCCGCGATAAACAAAGGTGATGCACTGCTGTCTTGCGGGGGTATCGGCGCCACGCCAGACGACTGCACGCGCCAGGCGGCGGCCAGAGCATTCAACGTACCGTTGTGCGTTCACAAAGAGGCACTGGCGCTGATCGAGGCGCAATACGGCATCAAGGCACACCCGCATCGCGCGTTGATGGCCGAATTTCCACAGGGCGCGCAACTCATCCCCAATCCGGTGAACCGTGTTTCCGGGTTCAGCGTCGAGAATTGCTATTTCGTGCCGGGATTCCCGGAAATGGCCTGGCCAATGCTGGAGTGGGTCTTGGATACCCGGCTGTACCGATTGCATAACCCGGACCCGCCGGTGGAATTTTCGCTGCGTGCGCTGGGCGGCGCCAAGGAAGGCGACCTGCTGGATTTGATGAATCGCCTGCTCAGCGAGTTTCCGGGTGTGAAATTGTCGAGCCTGCCCTTTCGCGGCACGGCGGCTCGCGAACCGCATATCGAATTCGGTATCAAGGGACCGCGCGTACTGGCTGCGCCGGCATTTTTGGCGTTTCGCAGCTGGCTTGAGGGGCGAGGGGAGCGACTCGAGGAGCTCAATATCCCCTGACCCACTTACAGTGTTTTCGAGCCCGAAAATGGTTCTTGCGAAAAAGACGTGATACTAAAAGCGTATCAGCACTTTTTCTGAATGGATTTTTTCAAGCCCAAAACCGCTCCCAGCGGGTGGCCTGCGTTGCTCTCTGGATGACGTCACGGCAAGCGTTGTCGTGTAGACGATAACTACCCGTGAACGGACTGTCAGGCATCTGACAAGACTTACGCACCGCGCGATATCGACAGGTGCGCCCGTAGGCTGTGGCCATACCTCTTCAGGGCGTTGAACTTGAACAATCAAGGACATGGACTGGCGATGACCGCAACGCCCCGCGAAATTCCCACGGGCCGCGACTGGTTTGGTAATCAATCGATCCGGTTCAAGCTCAATACCATCGTGCTGGTATACATCACGATTATTCTTGCCCTGCTGGCGATCGCGGTGTTCTCCAGCGGTCTGAACAACAGTGTGCGTGCCTATACGCAGGGCGAAAGTCTGTGGTCTAAGGCGCAAAAAGACTCGGTCTACTACCTGATGCGCTACGCGCGCCTGCGCGATGAGCAGGACTACCGGAAATACCTTCGCGAGATGCGATTCCTCTGGCGACCGCATGCACGCCTCAAACAAAACAAGCCACAGAGTCGCGAAACGAGGTTGGTTGTCGAACAGGCCCTGCGGCGGCTTCCGTTCTTTCGCTCGGCATCCAGCCTTTGGTGCTCGCGCGGGCGCGGCGAGCGGCCGCACGGCTGCACGCCGGTGGGCAGAAGGAATCGGCCGATCGCACGGCTGAAGGATCTGCACGTCAACGAATTCCTGGTAGAAGCCCAGTTACAAACGGCGATGTGGTGCATGTGCCGCGTGTCCGCGACCTGCCCCCGAAGCTGCGGCCGAGCGCACCGAATGGGAGGCGGAATCCATCCAGTCGCTGTTGCTGGTGCCTCTGCGCCTTGGCGGCAACGTGGTGGGTTATGTGGGTTTTGATTCGGTGCGCGCTGAAAAAACCTGGAGCGTGGAAACCATCAACCTGCTGAGGATATTCGGCGAGATGGTGGTGAATGTGCAGCAGCGCAAGCGCACGGAACAGGCGGCTGGCGCGCACCGCCCACACCGCATGCGACTGGCCTTCCGCTTCGCAGACGTCGCTCGGCCGGGTTATTCGAGTTTGAGCTGACATCACGCGCTTTCCGATCGATATTCTGAAGATCGATGCATCGTTTGTGCGCGGCGTAATCGATGACAAGAACGACGCCGCCATCGCCAGTTCCATCATCGCGCTGGCGCACAGCCTTAAGCTGCGAAGTCATTGCCGAGGGCGTCGAATCGCCAGAGCAGCTTGCCTTCTTGCAGAAGCGGCTTTGCAACGAAGCGCAAGGCTTTTATTTTGGCAAGCCGGTGCCGCCGGCAGAATTCGCGGCGTTGGCCGGCCGCATCAATGTCGCGACACAGTCTCGACCACTCATTCATTGACATTCTGAATGCCGCCCGCTTCGGGTCATTTCGGACAGGGCAAGGGCCGTTACGAAAATGCGGTGGTACTAAAAATGTATCGCCACTTTCTTACGGTACCCATTGGGCGGCCAAACAAGCCCTGAGCCGCCCTGGATTATTTTGCAGCCATAACTGCAAGTGTCAGCTGATTAGACAAGACTTACCCGCCTGATCAACACGCGTGAGCTCTAGGGTGGCTTCATTCGACGGGTTCCCGGTCCGTAGCGAAACGATGATGAAAATGAATGCAGTCCTGAATTTCTGGCGCGACGACAAATATGTCTTGGCTGTTAGCGTGCTTGCGTTTGGAGTGGGCGTGTCCCTCATCGCCTGGCACCAGGTACGCGAATCCGAAAGTCATGTGGTGCAGACGCGGTTTATCGCCCAGACCCAAGAGCTCACGACGACGATACAAAGCCGCTTTGCCCAGTACGAAGAAATTCTGCGAGGAGTGCAGGGTCTGTTTGCCGCCTCTGAGCACGTCGATAGCAGGGAATGGGCCAGCTATGTCGATCACCTTAATCTCACGGGTCATTTCCCCGGTATCGCCGGCCTGTCCTATATCGAGCGGGTGCCGGCTGATCAGCTGGTGGCGTTCGTGCAGTCGCAACGAGAGCAGAGCCTGAGCGAGTTTCACGTTTACCCCGAAAGCCCGCGCCCTGAATATTTTCCGGTTGTTTATGGCGCGGCGGTCCTGGGGACGGCCGCGGTCGGGTTTGATTTCTTATCAGAGCCGTCGCGGCAGGAAGCGATGATGCGTGCGCGAGATACCGGCAAGCCGTCATTAACTGCACGCACTGCACTGATCGGCGAGGTGGGCCCCAACGCACCAGTCGCGGCTGTGCTGCTATTGCCGATTTATCGCAACGGCCATCCCCAGAAATCCTTGGACGAACGCCGCGCAGCCATTGCGGGGTTCGTCGCCAGTGGATTTCGGCTGAATGAACTGATGCAGAGCGTCATCGGCAAATCGCTGACGGGCCTGCACTTGGAAATCTTTGATGGCACAGACCCGTCGACCGCGGCCACCCTGTATGACTCCGCTGCGGTGGAGGATCAGCCTGATGCGAGTGCACTGCGCCACGCGATCATGATCCCATTGGCAGGCCGTACCTGGCTGCTGCGCTCCACCGCGTTGCCCGGTTTTTACGCAGGATTTTCGCCCAAGGCACCGTTGGTGCTGGTAGGCGGTCTGATCATCAGCTTGCTGTTGTTCAGCGTGGTGCTCGCGCTGCGCCGAGCCGAACGGCGTGCGCGGGTGCTGGCTCACCACATGTCCGAGCAGTGGCGGGCGACGGAAGAGCAGCATCGGCTGATGATCGAAAGCGTGCAGGACTACGGCATCTTCATGCTGGACCCGGGGGGCTGTGTCGCCACCTGGAACAAGGGTGCCGCACATATCAATGGCTATGTGACTGCTGAAATCCTTGGGCGCCACCATTCTGATTTTTATACCACCGACGACATCGCCCGGGGGACGCCGAATCATGCTTTGCAGACCGCTACCGCCTGCGGGCGTTTCGAGGACGAGGGCTGGCGCAAACGCAATGACGGCAAGGCCTTCTGGGCCAACGTGATCATTACGGCGATGCGGGACGAAGTGGGGCAGTTGTCCGGGTTCACCGAGATCGTGCGCGATCTGACGGAGCGCAAGCGCACGGAAGACCTGGTGCGACATCTGGCCCATTACGATGCCCTGACGGACCTGCCGAATCGCCACCTGCTGCTCGACCGCATGAGCATGGCCATCAAACAATCCAAGCGGGATCAGAAATCCATCGGTGTGTTGCTGGTGGACCTCGATCATTTCAAGCGCATTAATGACAGTCTCGGACATCACCGCGGAGATGAACTTCTGCTGAGTTACTGGAGCAAGCCGATGAAGCGTTACAAAGCCTCAAGTGCCGATCTTCGCCAAGCGCAGGAGCGCGGCGAATTCGTGGTGTATTACCAACCGCTGATTTCGCTGGCGCAGCGCTGCATCGTGGGTATGGAAGCGCTGATCCGATGGAGGCATCCGCGTCACGGGCTGCTGCTGCCGCACCAATTCATCCCACTGGCCGAGGAAAGCGGGTTGATCGTGCCGATTGGCGCCTGGGTGTTGCGCAGTGCGTGTGCCGACGCCCAACGTATGCGCCGGCAGGCCAACCTTGATCTCAATGTCGCCGTCAATGTTTCGCCCCGCCAACTTACCGGGGATTTTCTGCGAACGCTGCATTGCGCACTGGAGGACAGTGACCTGCCGCCGGAATCACTAACACTGGAAATCACTGAAAGACTTGAGGTCAGCGATAGTCCGAAAACGGTTGAACTGCTGAAGGCGATTCACTCGCTCGGCGTGCTGACGGCAGCGGATGATTTCGGTACCGGCTACTCCAACCTTTCCTTCATCACCCGCTTTCCGGTGGCGAAATTGAAAATCGACCGCAGTTTTGTCAACGAAATCGCACCCGATACCACCGAAACGGCAGTTACCGGCGCGATCATCGCCCTGGGCCATCGGTTGAATATGAAAGTCGTGGCCGAAGGGGTGGAAACCGGATTGCAACTCTGGTTTCTCGACTTGCATCATTGCGACGAAGCGCAGGGTCATCTATTCAGCCCCGCTCTAGAGCAGGTTGATTTTCTGCGCGTCGCGATGGACCCCGGCGCCCTGTTCAGGTCTGCGCCGAGTGCGCCGACTGCGCGGGTCGCGCATTAGGGCTTACTCCTCCAACTGCGGCTCCTTGCGCTGCCAGCCCACCATTACGCACGTCGCGATCACCAGCAGCGCACCGACGACAAAATTGCGATCCAGGGTTTCGTCCCAGATCAGCCACGACAGAAGCGCGGAAAAAATCACCGCGAAGTAAATGAAGGGTCCAACGCGCGCCGCGGGCGCCGCGGCGTAGGCCTTGGTCAGACACAGTTGGCCCCAGGTGGCGCACAGCCCGATTGCGATCAGAATCAGCCACTGCGCCGTGGTCGGCGTCTGCCAGGCCCAGATCAGGGGAATCGCGCAGATCACCGACGACAGGGCGGAGAAATAAAACACGATGCGGGTCGCCGGCTCGGTGTCCGAGATGCGGCGGATGCTGACCATCGCGCCGGCGGCGAACATGCCGGACAGCACACCGATCAGCCCGGCCAGCACCGGGAAGCCGATGTCCGGCTGGATGATGAATCCCACGCCCATGAGGCCCAGCACCGCGGCGGGGAATGCGATCAGCGGCGGCCGTTCGTAGATCCAGTACCAAGCGATGAACGGAATGTAGAGCGGTGTCGAATAGGTCAGAAGCATCGCCGCCGCCAGCGGCAGATGACCAACAGCATAGAAAAAACAATAAATCGCGCAGACGCCAAAAGCGCTGCGCCACAGATGTCCGCCAAGACGCTGCGTGCGAAAACCGCCAGACGATTCGTGCAGCAACCACGGCAGCAGTACACAGAGGCTGACAAAGCTGCGGAAGAACACCATCATTTCAGTGGCGATGCCGGCGGCAGCGCCGGCTTTGATGCAAAGGCCAAGACAAGCGAACCCGAACGCGGCGAGGACCGCAAAGCCGGCACCGCGGCGCAGATCGGGTGAAAACACGGAATTAGTGACGCGCGGTCTGTGCCAGGTGCAACCAGGTATCCACAACGGTATCCGGGTTCAGTGAGATGGATTCTATTCCTTGCTGTAGCAACCAGGCGGCGAAGTCGGGGTGATCGCTAGGGCCCTGACCGCAAATGCCGATGTATTTGCCACGTTTTTTGCAGGCGCTGATTGCCATTGAAAGGAGCGCTTTCACCGCGTCGTTACGCTCGTCGAACAGGTGTGCGATGACGGCAGAGTCGCGATCCAGCCCAAGCGTGAGCTGGGTCATGTCGTTGCTGCCTATGGAGAAACCGTCGAAGTATTCGAGGAATTGATCGGCGAGTACTGAGTTCGACGGTAACTCGCACATCATGATGAGTTGCAGTCCGTTGTCTCCGCGCCTGAGTCCGTTGGCGGCAAGGATGTCCGTGACCTGCCGCGCTTCATCCACGGTGCGTACGAACGGCACCATGACTTTGACGTTGGTCAGCCCCATGTCGTCGCGCACATATTTCAGCGCGCGGCATTCAAGATCAAAACAGGGGCGGAACGATTCGGCAATGTAGCGCGATGCGCCGCGAAAACCGAGCATCGGGTTTTCTTCGTGCGGTTCGTAGGCCTTGCCACCGATCAGGTTGGCGTATTCGTTCGACTTGAAATCCGACAAACGGACAATCACCGGCTCGGGGGCAAAGGCGGCGGCGATCATCGCAATGCCTTCAGCGAGGCGCTTGATGAAGTACGTCAGTGGGTCGCCATACGGTGCGATCATCGGATCGATCAGGCGGCGCACGTCGGCGGGTTGTTTGTCGAGTTCCAGCAACGCCATGGGGTGGATTCCGATCTGGCGGTTGATGATGAACTCCAGCCGCGCCAGGCCGACGCCCTTGTGCGGCAGGGCGGCAAAGTCGAATGCCTGCTCTGGCGTGCCGACGTTCATCATGATTTTCACCGGGATCTCCGGCATCTTGTCGAGTGCGATTTCATCCACCGCAAAATCAATGTGCCCGGCGTAGACATGGCCGGTGTCGCCTTCGGCGCACGACACCGTGACTTCGACACCCTCGCGAAGCTTTTCGGTAGCGTCGCCGCAGCCAACGACGGCAGGCACGCCGAGTTCGCGCGCAATGATCGCGGCATGGCAGGTGCGGCCGCCGCGGTTGGTCACGATGGCCGAGGCGCGCTTCATGATCGGCTCCCAGTCGGGGTCGGTCATGTCGGTGACCAGCACGTCGCCGGGCCGCACGCGGTTCATCTCGTCTATCGAGCGCAGCACTCGCACCGGGCCGGCACCGATTTTCTGGCCGATGGCGCGACCTTCCGTCAGCACTTCTCCGTTGCCTTTGAGTTTGTAGCGGCGCAGTACGTTGGCCGAGGTTCGCGATTGCACGGTCTCGGGCCGCGCCTGGAGAATGTAAAGCTGGCCGTCGCCGCCGTCCTTGCCCCACTCGATGTCCATCGGCCGGGCGTAATGTTGTTCGATGATCAGCGCCTGCTGCGCCAGCGCCTCGACATCTGCATCACTCAGGCAGAAACGGTTGCGCTCTTCGGCCGGTACGGCGACAAATTCAATGGACTTGCCGGGCGTCTGTGTGGATGAATAGACCATCTTCTTGGCCTTTTCACCGAGCCCGCGCTTGAGAATGGAGGGACGGTTGGCGCGCAGGTTGGGCTTGTAGGCATAAAACTCATCCGGGTTGACCGCGCCCTGAACCACCGCTTCGCCCAAGCCGTAACTGGCGGTAATGAACACCGCCTCGCGAAATCCGGATTCAGTGTCCATGGTGAACATCACGCCGCTGGCGCCGAGGTCCGAGCGCACCATGCGCTGTACGCCGGCAGACAGGGCGACCACGGCGTGATCGAATTTCTGATGCACGCGATACGCGATTGCGCGGTCGTTGAACAGGCTGGCAAAGACTTCTTTTATTGATTTAAGAACATTGTCTATCCCATTGATATTAAGAAAAGTTTCCTGCTGTCCAGCAAAGGATGCATCGGGCAGATCTTCGGCGGTGGCAGAAGAGCGCACCGCAAAGGAAACCTGGTCGCCTTCATCGCGCGTGAGCTGCAGATAGGCCGCACGGATTTCGCTTTCCAGGCCGCTCGGGAATGGCGCTTTCATCACCGCCTCGCGAATCGATTTTCCGGTTTCGGCGAGTGCCTGCACGTCATCAACATCCAGTGCCGCCAGTTGGGTGTTGATACGTGCCGCCAGCCCCTCGTGGGCGAGAAACTCGCGGTAGGCCGCCGCCGTAGTGGCGAAGCCGCCCGGTACACGCACGCCGGCTTTCGAGAGGTGCTGGATCATCTCGCCGAGGCTGGCGTTCTTGCCGCCCACGGTTTCGACGTCCTGCATGCCGAGTTCGCGGAACCACAACACTTTGCGCTCGCTCAAGAATTCCCCAGTCGCGGGGAATCCCGCGCAATGTGTTAAAAGTTATATCTCAATCATCGCCGACTGACGCATGCCAGGGCAACGCAGCGTGTTCTTTGTTTCCGACCGTACCGGCATCACCGCCGAGACGCTCGGTAATACTTTGTTGACCCAGTTTGAAAGCGTAGTCGATTTTCGCCGCACCATCGTGCCGTTCATCACCACGGTTGAAAAGGCACACCAGACAGTCGAATCCATCAATCACGCCGGCCGGCTGTCCGGCGCCCGCCCGCTGGTGTTCAGCACCACGGTGGACGCCGTGATCCGCGCCGAACTGCGTAAGGCGCAAGCGCTGTTTCTCGACCTTTTCGACGGCTACGTCCCGACCATCGAAGCGGAACTGGGGCACAAATCCACGCATACCGTGGGCCGCGCGCACGGCGTCGCCGATCCGCTGAAATATTCCTCGCGCATTGCGGCGGTGAACTACGCCATGGAGCACGACGACGGCCTTTCCACCCGCGATTTGTCGCGGGCCGAGGTGATCCTGATCGCGCCGTCGCGTTGTGGCAAGACACCGACCAGCATGTATTTGGCGCTCCAACACGGAATATTCGCCACCAACTTTCCGCTGACCGAGGATGACATCGAGCATGGCCGGCTGCCCAAATCGCTGAAAGGGTTCGAACCCAAACTGTTCGGGTTGACCTCTGAGCCGGAGCGCCTCGCGCAAATTCGCAGCGAGCGGCGCTCGGGGTCCAAATATGCCTCATTGGCGCAATGTTCTTTCGAGCTGCGCGCCGCCGAGCAGCTGTACCGAAAACTGAACATCCCGTTCGTCAACTCGACCAACATGTCGGTGGAAGAAATGGCGGCGATGGTGATGCAAGAAAAGAAGCTGAAGCGTTGAAATGCCCTATGCCCTTACCCACATTTGCTGCGTCACATGTTTGTAAGCCCATGCCGCTAAGTTGCACTCCCTCTTGCCCCTTAGTAAAGGTAACGCCATGCGCTATCTGATCGCTTCCTTACTTGTGGTCGTGGCCGGTTGCGGCTCAAGCGGCGCGCCCTTGAGCGCGAGACGAGCCACTGGCGCTGAGGTGCAATTCGTGGCCTTTGGCGACGCCGGCACCGGCTCGGCCAACCAGATTGCGGTGGGTGAGGCGATGGGCAAGGTCTGCGCACAACGCGGCTGCGACTTCGCGCTGGAGTTGGGCGATAACTTTTACGCTTCTGGCGTGACCAGCACCGATGACGCGCAGTTCAAGGACAAGTTTGAAACGCCCTACAAAAGCATGGACTTTCCGATCTGGGTCACGCTGGGCAACCACGACAACAGCCGCGGCCCGGGTGAGGGCTCAGATAATGCGCGCGGCGAGCATCAGGTGGACTATCACTACCTCGCCGGTCGCGTATCGGACAAGTGGCGCATGCCGTCGCGCTACTACCGCTTTACCGCCGGCGACGGATTAGCGGAATTTTTTTCGCTGGACTCCAACCCGATGACCTCCATCGTGGCGGACCCCGCACCGGCCTGGAATTTCCTGACTTACGGCCAGGCGCAGCAGCAGTGGCTTGCCGACGCGCTGCAAACGTCATCCGCGAAATGGAAAATTGTCTTCTCCCATCACCCGTATCTTTCCAACGGCGTGCATGGCAATGCCGGCACGTTCGACGGCCAGCCGGCCGGTACGCCCGGCACCTCCGCCGGCGGGCCGTGGAAGCAGATGCTCGAAGCCACGGTCTGCGCCAAGGGAGCGGACCTGATGATCGTAGGCCACGACCACGACCTGGAACACCTGAAGCCGGTGGCGGGTTGCGGTAAGACCCACTTCATCGTCTCCGGTGCGGCGGAAGGGCCGCGGCCGTTCGGCGATGCGGCACGCAATGCCAGCTACTGGCAGAAAGACCTGACGCTGGGTTTTTTCCTGATCCGCCTGGAAGCAACTCAGTTCACAGTGACGGCGTATACGCTGGATGCGGCCAACCAGCCGGTGATCGCGTACGAGCAGACCCTGTCCAAGCCTTAGTTGATGTTTGCGCGAATCCGGGCGCATGATTCGGCCCCCGATCAGGAGATAGCGCATGAGCAAGAAAAAAGCCAAACGTAAAACCGCGACGAGCAAGAAAGGTATCGTCTCGAAAATCCGCTCGCTGAAGGACGCGGTGCAAGAGGCGATTGATAACGGCGCGACGACGGTGCAGCAGGTGCACGAGCGCGTTGCCGCCATGCCGTTCGACCAACTGGAAAAAATCGCCGCCATCGAAGGCGTGGTGAACAAGGCGCGCGGCCTTTCCGACCAGAGCATCGGCGCGGTGTACGACACGCTGCGCGCAATCAACGCCAAGGTGGGCGAACTGGCGGATACGGCGCTGAATCGCGTGGAGAGCTACGGCCGGTCGCCGAACGCCTGACCCGCTTGCAGGCTTTTTAGCCACCAGCACGCAAACTTCAGGAAATGGGTGGTACGCTTTTAGTACCACCCCTTTTTGTCTGAGCCCGCATAACGGGGCTCGGCGGCCTTAAGCGGGTGGCAGGCTCAGACCCTTCACGAATCCGGCGAACAGCACCAGGAAGCCACCGATTTCTCCGAGAGCGAGCAGCCACATAAACAGGCCGATGAGCCCGCCGTGAATCTTCATCGAGCCCAGCACATGTGGACGCTGGAACTGGTTGTCGGTGTCCTTGAGCAAGCCGTGCAGCGCGTAGGCGGCCACCGCTGAAGCGAAGAAAAGTACCGGCACCAGCACGGCCCAGAAATTCACCGCGTCTGACCAGATGCTGAGCTTGGCGAATTCCGCCAGCACCAGGCAGGCGAAGGTGTACATCAGCGCGGTGCGATGGCAGATGTCCACGTACACCGGCGCTTTTGCGTCCGGGCTGTTCATGATGCCGCGGTATTTCCAGACGCCAGTCAGCATGCCGGTGATGAAAAACAGCCCACAGCTCAGTTGCGCGGTTTGTACGGCAGTCATTTTTTGATTCTCCCTAGGTGATGACGTCTGGCGACAGACGGCCGGTGATTTCGCGTAATTTCAGTACTTGATCCGCTATTGATGCGAGTGGCGCCAGCGCAGCCGAGGGTTCCCAGCCTAATGATTCCTGCGCCTGCAGGTAGCGTTCGAGGTAGAGCCTCAGTGTGGCGCCACCAGTGCCGGTACCGGAGGTGCGCAACACGATGCGCGCGGCATCGCCAAACACGATCCGCAGGCCCTGTGCGCGGGCTTCTTCACCGGTGATGGGATCGCGATAGGAAAAATCATCTGCGCTGCTTACCGTCCACTCGCCAAACGGCTTTCCCGCAAGCCGCGGCAATTCCGCACGCAGCGCCTGCATGACTTGTGCTGCGATTTCCAGCGGCAAGTCTTCGTAATCATGGCGGACATAGTAGTGACGGCCAAATTTCTTCCAGTGTTGTTGTGCGATCTCTTTCATCGAAAGCCGGGTAGCGGCCAGCACATTGAGCCAGGCCAGCGCGGCCCAGACACCGTCTTTTTCGCGGACGTGGTTACTGGAGGTGCCGAAGCTTTCCTCGCCGCAGAGCGTGATGCGGCCCGCATCGAGCAGGCTGGCGAAGAACTTCCAGCCGGTCGGCGTCTCGTGGCATTCGATGCCTAATGACTTCGCGACTTGATCGACTGCGCGACTGGTCGGCATCGAACGCGCCACGCCTTTCAGGCCTGTCGTGTGCGCGGCAAGCATCGCCAGCGAATCACCGGGCGAGATAAAAATGCCGCGGCCGAGAATGAGATTGCGGTCGCCGTCGCCATCCGAAGCGGCGGCAAAATCCGCCGCCTGCGACGAATGCATGAAATCCACCAAGGGCCGGGCATGGATCAGATTGGGGTCGGGGTGGCCGCCGCCAAAATCTTCCAGCGGCGTGGCGTTGAGCAGACTGTCACGAGGTGCGCCGAGTTGTTCGACGAAAATCTTATGTGCATAGGGGCCGGTGACGGCGTGCATGGCGTCGAAGCGCAGCGAGTGGGTCTTGAGCCAGTCGCGGATTCGATTGAAATCGAACAGTGATTGCATCAATCGCGCGTAATCCTCCACCGCGTCGACCACAGTCACCGTAGCGCTCCCCAACACTTGGTCTCCAAGGCGGTCGAGGTCCACCGCGGGGCCGTCATAGATCCGGTACTGCTCGAGGGCCTTGCTGGTTTCGAACACGCGTTCGGTCAACGATTCGCCGGCCTGCCCGCCGCCAGCGAGATTGATCTTGATGCCGAAATCACCCTGTGGCCCGGCAGGGTTGTGGCTGGCGGTGAAGATGAATCCGGCGGCGGCCTGATGCAGGCGGATCAGGTGCGAAGCAGCGGGCGTGGACAGCAGGCCCGCCTGGCCGACGATGATCCGCGCCACGCCATTCGCGGCGGCCATGGCGATGGCCGTTTGCAGTGCGGTGCGGTTGTGGTAGCGGCCGTCGCCGCCGAGTACCAACGTTGCGTTGCGCAAGTCGGGTAGGCAGTCGAATGCCGACTGCAGGAAATTTTCGAGGTAGTGCGGCTGCTGGAAAACCGTGACTTTCTTGCGCAGGCCAGCGGTGCCGCAACGCTGATCGCAGAATGGCCGGGTAGGAACGTTGCGGACTCTCATCATAGCCTGCGCGCAGAAAAATGTGGGCGCTATCTTACGGGCTATGAACGCACACGCCGAAGTTTCAACCAACGTGTATTGCGGCCACCGCCCGGTGCGTCTGGCCGCGCTGATGGAACTTTACGAGCGCAATTTTCTGATGGTGGAACAACTGGTGCCGGAACTCGATCTGCCGTTCGACACGGCGATTTCGCGTTGCGCCACCGACCTGCCGCTGCACCTGACCGCACTCGAACGCTCGCGCTACACCTGCGCCTTCAAGCTCACCTACGAGTTCGCCGGCGAGGAGGGCATGCGCTGCGACCCCGATCTGCAGTTGCGGGTTTATCGCGATGCGCGGGTGGTCGAAGCGTTGCGCTGCGTTACGCGTCCGCCGTGGCAGGCCGAAGGCGAGGGCGACCCGCAGGTCGAACGGTTTTTGTCCGCGCAGTGGTCGCGCAATCTGCTGCTCTACAAGTGGCTGGTGTATCTGTTGGGCCATGGCCATGGCTTCGGCATGGCCGGCCGGCCGCGTGATCGCGCATTGAGTGCCTCAAGCGCATAAACTGCACAAGGTAAAGTACGTCCTGTACAAGATTTCCGGCCATCCATGGCCGTGCTTTCCTATCAAGATATGGTGGCCTGCGTTGGTCCCCGCGACTTTGATCCGTGAATCCCGCCAGGCCCGGAAGGGAGCAACGGTAGCGGTGACGTGTGCGCCGGGGAGTGCTGGCGCAGGCTGCCGCCATGTCTGTATGCAACAGCGCGGCTATTGATGGAGTGAGGCGACTTATCGCCTGCGCCGGATTGACCCTTTAGCCGGTTGTCCCGAAATACGGCTTCCAGAGGTAATTCCACGCCGTCAGCACCAAGGCGGCCACGGCCACGGGGCGCACCAGCCAGATGGCGGCCGGATAGACGATCGCCGATGACAAGATCCAGATCGCCGTCAAGGCCAGCAAAAGCACCAAGACACGTTGGGCGACAGGCTTTAATCCCCAGTCCAGGCGCGGAGCGATCAGCGCGGCGACTCGCACGCAGCCGCAGCCCACGGCGGCGCCCGCCAGCGCATCGAGTGGCCAGTGCGCCCCCACACCCACTCGTGAGAATGCGACGACGAAGGCGGCACCGAGCAATGCCCTGCGGATGCCTGGCGAGGCAAAAAAGCCCAGCGTGCCGGCCAGGACAAACGCGGTGATGGCGTGGCCGGAGGGAAAACTCCGCGAAAAATACAGCGGCCCGACCAGGCGGAAGGAATCCGGCGGCAAGATGGTGCCGGGACGCGCGGCGTCAAAAATACTTTTCAGCGTATTCGACGACAGCGTGGACAGCAGCGCGGCAATCAAACCCAGCCACAGGATCTCGGGTCGGCGTTGCGCCAGCAACAGCGCCATCAGCATGAACAAGGCATCGCCGAAATAAGTGGTGACCTCCAACAGCGCATCGGGCGTGACACGCCACAATTCGTTGATCGGCACGAACAGCGTGTGATAGCCGCCAAGCAAAAACCCAGTGGCGAGAACCACCAGCGACCCTATCGCGCACCAATCCAGCGCGCGGGTGGCCGCCGGATTCTGCCATTCCACTTTCATGTCAGCGGATGCGGTGCAGCAGCGCAATGCCACCTTTTTGATACTCGGTATTAAATTCTCCGCCGGTTTGCGTGCGCATCGCTGATTCGTGCTTCAGGGTCAGGAAGACCAGTTCCCCCGGTTTCGGATCGCGCACGGGGGTGACCGCTCCGCGATAAACACTGAAGCTCGGGAAGTCGGCCGTAGAACTGACGCAGGGCAGGGCCAGTTCGCGCGCACGCAACGCGGCTTCGCGCACCGGGACCTGCTGAACCGCGCCCAGCACCGGCGCAAAGCCCGCCACCACGAGTACGGTCTGAATCAGCCCGGCGCCGATCAGGACGGCAGCGGCATCGAGCCGGTTGCGCAGCAGCCAAAGCAAAGCCAGCGCGGTAACGCTGCAGGCCGCGACGATCCAGAACATAAGGCCAAACGACTGCGACGCCAGCGCAATCAATGCACGTTCGTAGACCCGATCATCCGGAACAAAGATCAGCGGCAACCACCACGGGAGCGTCGCCAGCAACGCGACGACGAAGGTCACGGGCCAGAGCAGAGTCGCGCGCCATTGCACCCGATCCAGGTGCCGGCCCAACAACACGAACAGCGGGGAGCACCCATAGAGCAGATAGTGCGGAAGCTGCGTGGCGGAAAACGAAAACAAAAGGAAGACGATGCCAAAGCTGATCAGCAGGTAGGTGTCCAGCGCATCCAGCCGCCAGTGTCGTGCGCGTGCAAAAACCCGCGGCAACAGGCCGGTGTAGGGCAGCACAATCAGCGGCAGCGCCAGCAGGTAGTAATACAGACTGCCGCCGTGGCCCTGCATGGTTTGGGTGTAGCGGCTGGTGTAATGCAGCGAGATGAACTTGAGAAAAAACTCCGTGCCTCCCTGAAATGCCAGCGCCACGATCCACGGTGCGATCACCGCCGCGATCAGCGCCCAGCCCGGCAGGTAAATCACCGCGCGCAGCCAGTCTCGCCAGCGCCGCTGAGACAGATAGAACAGCAGGCTCGCCAGTAACGGAATCACCAGCGCAATCGGCCCCTGTGCATGAAAGCCAAGCCCCATCCACAGATAGACCCGCAGCAGGACGGGGCGGTCGGGTTGCTGGGAATACCGGTAGATATCGAACAGCGCCAGCGCCAGAAACAGGTTGAGCAGCACGCTGGCGGTGGCGGCGTGGGCGACCACGCCCGCCATTAACGTCAAGGGAACCGCGCTGGCGGCCACCAGGGCGGCGCGTACGCCAGCGACACTTCGCGCGAACTGCCACAGCACCCACATCCACAACGTGGCGCTGATCAGCGTGGGCAGGCGAAACGCGAATTCAGTGGGTCCCAATACCGAAACGGACGCCGCCTGCAGCCAGTAAATCAGCATCGGCTTTTCGTATCGGGGCTCGCCGTTGAGTGTGGTGGTCAGGTAATTGCCGCTGTCGCGCATTTCCAGCGTCGCCTGCGCAAAGGCGCCTTCATCGCGGTCAAACAGCGGCAGCGAAGCCGAGTTGAACCAGATGCCGACGACGGCCGCGACCAGCAACGCAAGAAAATAGCGCGGCGACATCGCCGCAGGCCGGGGGTGATTCACTACGCCTGTCGCCAGCCGGTGGGAATGGCGGTGCTGTCATGCGCCAGCATCGGCGCATTGTCGTTGCGCTGGTGCAGGACGCGCGCGAGCATTTCGGCCAGCACGCCGGTGGTGATGAACTGCATGGCGAAAATCAGCAGCAGGATCGTGATCAGGAACAGCGGCCGGCCGCCGATGGACTCGCCCAACGCGTACTTGACGAACAAGAGATAGCTCATCGCGACGGACCCGAAGAATCCGAACACCAGGCCGATAACGCCGAAGAAATGTCCGGGACGCGCCTGAAAGCGCAGGAAGAAAAACACCGTGAGCAGATCGAGAATCACGCGAAAAGTGCGCGAGATGCCGTATTTGCTCTTGCCGAACTGGCGCGCGTAGTGCTTAACCGGCGTCTCGCCGATGCGCGTTGGCGAGATCTGCATGGCCGCCCACACCGGCACAAAGCGGTGCATCTCGCCGTACAGGCGGATGCGCTTGACCACCGAACTGCGGATCACCTGCAGCCCGCAGCCGTAGTCGGTGATGCGCACACCGGTGACTTCAGCGATCAGCCAGTTGGCGATCTTGCTCGGGAATTTGCGGTTGATCCACGTGTCTTTGCGCTTCACGCGCACGCCGCAGAGCATGTCGAGGTTGCGCGATTCGAGCTCGGCGACCATGCGCGGTATATCGGACGGGTCATTCTGCAGGTCGCCATCCAGCGTGGCGATGATTTCACCGCGCGCGCTGTCGAGCCCGACCTGCAAGGCGGGTGTCTTGCCGTGGTTGCGCGCCAGCCGAATCACGCGGACGTGGTCGCCGTACTGGGCCGCTTCGGCCACCAGCCGTGCGGGCGTGTCGTCGGTGGAGCCGTCGTCGACGACGATCAATTCCCATAGCCCCGGATACTTCGCGAGCCCGTCGTGGACGCTCTTGAGCATGGGCGCGACATTGTCTTCTTCGCGGTGCATCGGGATGACGACCGACAGGCTGAGAGGTTTTTGCATGGTTAATTATCCCGTAGGGGAGGGGGCGCCGTCATCCATGCCAGTGCGCCCGCGCAGAGTGCAATTGCCAGCACGAACAGATGCAGATTGATGGCCGCGGCGGCCAGCGCGGCAGTGACGCCGGCGGCGGGTGCGATCAGCGCCAGCACGCCGGCCTCGTAACTGCCCAAGCCACCCGGCGTATGCAACGGCAGCACGGTGCTGAGGTCGCCGCCGATGACGCCGAGTACGGCGAGCGCCGCGGGCAATCCGGACAGTGCTGCAAATACGGCGGCCAGCGCGGCCAGCTTGATGCTCCAGGCGATCCAGGTCAGTGCCAGGTCGGTCAGCAGATTCGCCACGCGCGCCGGCATGCCGTGCAGGAGCCGCAACCCGAGTTGGGGAATGCGCCCACGGCGCGGCGACAACCAGCGTTGCGCCGGGCCTTGCAGCGCGAACACCGCCACCGGCAGCAGCACGACGAGCGCGGCCAGCACCCGCGTGAGATCTGTCGCGGCATTCAGCCAGCCACTGCCGGCGCACATCACGCCGATAGCAGCCAGCACATGCAAATCGAGCAGTCGCAGCCACAACAGGGTGCCCGTGGCGCGGGCAGCATCCACGCCAAACCAGCGCCGCATCAGGATCGGGAAGCTGGCTTCGCCGGCGCGCATCGGCAACAAAATGTTGAAGGTGTTGTTGATCAGCAGCAGCCGCAGGCAGTCCAGGTAACGGCCGCGGGGAATGGCGGCTTCCGCCCAGTAAATGCGCGCGGCGCGCACGCCATAACTGAGTATTTGCGCGGCGGCGGCACCGGTCACCAGCGCCAGGGGCAGCAGCGACCATGCACGCAGCAGGTCTCTCCAGCCCAGCCAGTATTCAACCGCCACCGCGAAGGCAATCAAGACGGCAAGATTCAGCAGGCGGGCTTTAATTTTCACGGCTGTGCATTCTAGCGGCTGGTAAACTGGCGGCTTCCATGAGTTATCTCGCTCTCGCCCGCAAATACCGGCCGCGCCGTTTCGACGATGTGCTCGGACAGTCCCATGTGGTCAAGGCGCTGACGCACGCGCTCGGGGCCGACAAGCTGCACCCGGCGATTCTGCTCACCGGCACGCGCGGCGTCGGCAAAACCACGCTGGCGCGCATCATTGCCAAGGGCCTGAATTGCGAAAGCGGCGTCACGGCCGCGCCGTGCGGCACCTGCTCGGCCTGCACCGGCGTGGACGAAGGCCGCTTTGTGGACCTGCTCGAAATCGACGCCGCCAGCAACACCGGCGTCGACGATGTGCGCGCAGGTGATCGAGAACGCGCATGTACGCCCCGGCGCGGGGCCGCTACAAGGTCTACCTGATCGACGAAGTCCACATGCTGTCGAAGAGCGCCTTCAACGCGCTGCTGAAGACCCTGGAAGAACCGCCGCCCCATGTGAAGTTCATCCTCGCCACCACCGATCCGCAGAAGCTGCCGGTGACGGTGCTGTCGCGCTGTCTGCAGTTCAATCTCAAGCGCCTGCCTCTGGCCGAGATTCGCGGCCGGCTGGCCAAAGTGCTTGACGATGAAAAACTCACGGCGGAACCCGGCGCACTCGCCGAGCTGGCGCGCGCCGCCGACGGCTCGATGCGCGATGGCCTGTCGCTGCTGGATCAGGCCATAGCCTTCGCCGGTGGCAAACTGACCCGCGCCGGCATGATCGAGATGCTGGGCACCACGGGCCGCGAGGTGCTGTTTGAAATTCTCGCAGCACTTGCCGACCAGAAAGCCGACGCGCTGCTCGCCTGCATTGAAAAACTCGACGCGCAAGCGCCCGACTATTCCGCCCTGCTGAATGACCTTGCCGCGCATGTGCAGCGCATCGCCGTGCTGCAGGTGCTGCCGGATGCGCAGAGCGAAGACGACGAACCGGCGCTGCTCGAGCTGGTCAAGCGCCTCACGCCCGAAGACGCGCAGCTGTACTACCAGATCATCGTGCTGGGTCGCCGTGACCTGCCGTGGGCACCCGACCCACGCCTCGGATTCGAGATGACGCTGCTGCGGCTGCTCGCTTTTCGTCCCGACGAGGCCACCCGCTTGAGTGCTCCGGCGGCCCTCGCAGGCACTCCGCCAAAAACCAGTGGTACTAAAAGTGTATCAACGCCCATGGCGGCCGGGCCGCCAACGGCCGCTTTTGTGCCGCAAGCGGGTGGCCCAGAAACGAGCCGAATCACCGACTGGGCCGCCGAAGTGGAAGATCTGGGTCTTGAGGGCTTTCCCCGGCAGCTCGCGCGCAATTGCGCGTGGCTCGGCGAGGACGGCCGCGTGGTGCGGCTGGGTCTGGAGGGCGCGCTCAAGCACTTGCTGAATGATGAACGTCGCGGCGAAATCGAACGCGCGCTCAGCTCTCGCTTAGGTCATGCAGTGCAGGTGAAGATCGAGCTTGGCGTTGCCACCGCGCCGACACCCGCCCAGCGCGACGCGCAGAAAAAATCGGATGCGCAAAAGGCGGCCGAAGCCGCTATCGAATCCGACCCCGTCGTGGCCGCGCTCAAGGAAAAACTCGGAGCGCGCGTGCGGCCCGGCTCCATACAACCGATCGAACCCACATGAATCCGAATATGAAAGGTGCGCTGGGCAACCTGATGCGTCAGGCCCAGCAGGTGCAGGAAAACCTGAAGCGCGTGCAGGACGAGATTGCGCGCATGGAAGTGGAAGGCCAGGCCGGGGCCGGCATGGTCAAGGTACTGCTGTCCGGCGCCAACCAGGCACGCAAAATCACCATCGCGCCTGAAGCGTTGAAGGAAGACAAGGAATTTCTCGAAGATCTGATCGCCGCGGCGATCAACGATGCGGTGCAGAAGCTCGACGCGGCGAAAAAGGAAAAAATGTCGGCAGTGACCGGCGGGCTGCCGCTGCCGCCGGGAATGAACCTGGGTTTTTAGGCGTTTGACTACTTACAGCCCGCGACTCGCCAAGCTGATGGACGCCCTGCGGCGGTTGCCGGGCGTGGGCCCGAAATCGGCGCAGCGCATGGCTTTTCACCTGTTGCAGCGCGACCGCGAAGGGGCCGCGGCGATCAGCCAGTCGCTCACCGATGCGCTCACTGGCATCGGCCGCTGCGAGCGCTGCGCGCATGTTCTGCGAGCCGCCGCACTGCAGCTTTCTGCTCGATCGCGCGCACCGCGACCGGTCAGCTCTGCGTGGTGGAGATGCCGGCGGACCTGCTGGCGATCGATACGCACACCAGCTACCGCGGCCGCTACTTTGTGCTGATGGGCCGGCTGTCGCCGATCGACGGCATTGGCCCTGCCGAACTGGGCCTGGACGAACTCACGCGACAGTTGTCGAGCGGCGATATCAAGGAGCTGATTGTTGCGACCAACCCGACAGTCGAAGGTGAGGCGACCGCGTATTACGTAGCCGAAATCGCCAAGGCACGCGGCGTCAAAGTCAGCCGCATCGCGCACGGCGTGCCGATGGGCGGTGAACTGGAATACGTGGACGGCGGCACCTTGTCGCACGCGCTTAGCGGGCGCTTGCCGGTTTAGGGGCTATTTGAGCAATTCGTCTATTTTTGCCGCACAGATGAAGTCGTTCTCGGTCAGGCCGTCGGAGGCGTGCGTCCAATAGGTGACCGTGCAGGTCTTGTAGCCAAACGCGATGTCCGCATGGTGGTCTTCACGATGGGCGACGTAGGCGGCGGCGTTGACGAAGGCGGTGGTCTGGTAATAATTCTTGAAGCCGAACGTGGCTTCGATTTTTGTGCCGCCATTCACCAGCTTCCATTCGGACGAGAGCTGCTTCAGCAACTCGGCGGCTGTGTCGGCGTCAAGCGGCTTGACCCCCCCCTCGCAGGGGATGCAGCGTTTTTTTGCAAGTTCGGACATGGCGTCTGGTGGGCTCAAAGTTTGCGTGTTCCGTTTTATAATACCGCCATACGCCCGGCCCGAACCGGGAAAAAATTAAATCCCATCGTCCGCAACGGGCGAATAACATGAGGTGAAACGTGGAATTGTTCTCGTCCTTGATTCTGGCCGCAGCCGATACCGCCGTCGCGGCCAGCGATGCCGCCAACGTGCTCGACGCACCCGATCTTTCGATCAAGCATCTGGTGCTTAACGCCGACCCGGTGGTGAAGTTTGTGATGTTGTTGCTCGTCGGCTTTTCCGTCTGGTGCTGGAAAGTCATGTTTGAAAAGGGCAAGGAGCTCCTCGCGGCGGCCAAAGCGGTCACGCGTCTTGAAGATTCCTTGAACCGCATGAGCGTCGACCAGATGCTCAAGTTCCGCGACGAGGAAAACCATCCACTGCAGGCCATCATCGCCGCGGGCAACACCGAATGGCTCGACGGTTCCGGCGATCACGTCCACGAGGCGCTGCACGAAGTGCGCGACCGCGTCGAGCGCGCCATGCGCCTGGAGCTCTCCGGCGAAATGCGCCGACTGCAAAAAGGCACCTCGTTCCTCGCCACTGTCGGTTCGGCGGGCCCTTTCATCGGCCTGTTCGGCACCGTCTGGGGCATCATGAACAGCTTCATCTCGATCGGCGCCTCGCATGACACCAGTCTGGCGGTGGTCGCACCCGGTATCGCCGAAGCGCTGATCGCCACCGGCATCGGCCTCGCCGCCGCGATTCCCGCGGTGATGGCCTACAACAAGATCGCCACCGAGCTTGGCCGTTACAACGGCCGTCTGCAAACGGTGATTGGAACCTACGCCGGGCGCTTGGCCAAGCGCATGCCGGCGAAGGCATAACGCCGTGAGCATGGGTGTAGGGCACGGTGCCGGCGAGGACGGCGATGCGCCGCCAATTTCCGATATCAACGTCACGCCGCTGGTGGACGTCATGCTGGTGTTGCTGATCATTTTCATGATCACGGCACCGTTGATGATGCAAAAACTGCCGCTGGAGCTGCCCAAGGTGCGCGCCGAGGAAGCCGGCAAGCCCAAAGAGCCGCTGATCGTCGGCGTGGACAAGACCGGCCAGTTCTTCATCGGCACGGATCCTGTTCCCGCTGACCAGATGCTGCCGCGGCTGATGCAGATTGCCGGCGACGACCCCGAAACCATGGTCTACGTGCAGGGCGACAAGAACAACAAGTACTCCGACGTTCTTGGCCTGCTTGCCACCATCGGCAAGGCGGGCCTGGCCAACGTGTCGCTGATGGCGCAGACGCCCGAGTAACATTTATGCAGCAGAAGATGGACGAAATCCAGAAGCAGATTGCCCTGCTCAAGCAGGCTGCCGCGCAAAGAATGCAGCCCGTGATCAAGCGGGTCGCCGAACAGAAGCACGTGGCCCGCGCCCTGGTCTATGTCGATCAGATGCCCAGCGACCGCTTTGGTATCGCGGGCTCGTTCGGGCTGCACGTGGCTGTCATCCTGTTTTTCGCCTTGCAGGCCATCTTGGGCGGCGGGCTTCCGCCGGCCGCCGACCAGATGGGGGCCGTGCCCATCAACATGGATGCCTTCATCCCGCCACCACCAAAAAAGGACTTCAAGATTCCTGAGGTCATCGAAACCTCTTCGCAGTACCCGCACTTTGTGATCGAGAAGATCAAAGAGAAGCCCAAAAAGAAGGAAGAGAAAAAAGAGCTGAAGAAAGAGCAGGCGCAGCCGTCGGTGACCCCGAGCTACCTGGGTCTGGTGCGTGGCATTCTCGAAAAAGCCAAGCGCTATCCGCGGGAGGCCTATCTCAATGGCGAGACCGGCGACGTGCTGTTGTGGTTCATCATCAACAAGCAGGGCACGGTGCTGGGATTCCGCATTGAGAAAGGCTCGCGCGTTTCTTCGCTGGACAAAGAAACCGTCGCGCTGATCAAGCGCGTCAAGGGATTCCCGCCGGTGCCGCCGGAGATGGGCAACCAGGACCGTTGGGAGTTCACGATTCCGATCCGTTACACCCTGAAATAAATTATCGAGGCCTTCATGAAACACGTCCTGCTTTGTGCATTCATCAGCTTGTTTTCCGCCAGCGGCTTTGCCGCCGACACCGTGACGCCGCATAACTGCAAAAAACCCAAGGTACTGTCCCGCGTGGACCAGGGCAGCATGGAAGAAACCAAGCGTTTCGACCGCGATTTCGGTGCGTACAAGAACTGCATCGTCAAATACGTGAAGGAGCATGGCGATCTGGCGCAGGCGCACCAGAAAGCCGCATTGGCCGCGAAAGCTGAAATCGACAAACTGGTCGCCAAAGCCAACGCCAATTAAGGACGTCGCAGTGGCAGTCGATGAGCGCCACCTGATCTGGATTGATCTGGAGATGACCGGGTTGATCCCGGAACGTCACCGCATCATCGAAATCGCCACGCTCGTCACCGATACCCGGCTCACGATCCTCGCCGAAGGCCCGGTGCTGGCGATTCATCAATCCGACGGCGAACTGGCGGCAATGGACGAGTGGAACACGAACCAGCACGGCAAATCCGGCTTGGCCCGGCGTGTGCGCGAAAGCACCGCCACCGAATCCGATGCCGAGCGGCAGACGTTGGACTTTCTTGCGCAGTGGGTGCCTGCCGGCAAATCACCGATGTGCGGCAACTCCATCTGCCAGGACCGCCGCTTTCTCGCACGTTGGATGCCGGCGCTGGAGAAACACTTTCACTACCGCAACCTCGATGTCAGCACCGTCAAGGAGCTCTGCCTGCGCTGGGCGCCGGAAACAGCCAAAGGATTCACCAAAGAATCCAAGCATCTCGCGCTTGACGACATCCGCGATTCGGTTGAGGAGTTGCGCTACTACCGCCAGCATTTTCTAAAACTGCCTGCGGCCTGAGCGCAGCTTGACTAAGCATTAGCAACCCTTGTGCAGGCATAAAAACGGCCACCCGCTCCTGGCATTTTCAGGCCTTTACGCGGCGCTTCACCATGAACTGCGGTACTAAAACCGTATCACCGGTTTTTTGCGGGTGGGAAACGAAGGGTCGCAGCGGCGTATAGCGGGTGAGGGCGCCATGAATATTTCATGGCGAATTGTCGCTACAGAATCTGCCAACCCGTTCGGCATATGTCGGGCCCAGGTCGTTGTGCACGCCGCCTGAGATGACCTGCACCGTGATCTGCTCCTTAGGAAACCGCTCAATCAATGCCTCTGTATTTTTTCGCAGGATGACCTCGTCTTGCTCGGCAATAATCACCAGGGTACTGGCACGAATGCCGGGCACGCGCGCCGCGGAGTCGAACCTGTCTTTCAGGATCAGCGAGATGGGAAAAAACGGAAAATGTCGCTGCGCGACGTTCAGGATGCTGTCATAGGGCGTTACCAGAACCAAGCGCTGTACGTCTCGCATCGAGGCCAGATACGCCGCAACGCCGCTGCCCAGGCTGCGCCCGACGACAGAAATGTTCGGATGCTTCGACCGCACCATGTCGTAAACGGCGAGGGCATCTGCGAAAAGCGCGGCTTCCGAGGGCGATCCGGTGCTGCCGCCGTAGCCGCGGTAGTTGACGAAAAAGAGCGCATGTCGCGGAACCGCCGCCGCGAAATCCTCGAAGCTGGACGATACGTCCTCCGCGTTGCCGCCGAAATAAATCAGGGCTTCTTGGGTGCCGGTGGGCCGTGTCCAGAGGTGCAAGGTTGCCCCTGAAGTCGTCAGGAAAACCGGAGTCGCGCCCGGAAGGCTGGCTTTTGGTGTTGGAAAGTACAGCTGGGATCGTTGTGTGAAATAAAGCAGGGCGCAGACGGCTATATAAATCAAAGCGATCCAGCCGAGTATGTTCAATACCACGGGCATGGGCCGCTTCAAGCGTTGAGCAGTGCCTTCAAACCATCCTCACGGCTGATGGCATTTTCATAACCCATTTCACGGCGTGCCTTGGCATCGTTCACCGTGACTTGTCGGGCGATGAGCGCAATGGCCATGCGTGTCACGGGTGGTTTGCCGGGAAGCGGCAGGGTGTCCCAGACAAACTCGCAGACACACGCCAGCGCCCAGACCAGGCCAAATGGCAGTGATTTGTCCGGAGGTGTTACGCCGCCCGATTGAAGGTAAGCGGTGAGGAAATCGCGAACGCGGATGGGCGCGCCGTCGGTGAGGAAATACGCCTCGCCCGGTTTGCCGCGATAGGCGGCGCAAATGGCGCCGAAGCAGACGTTGGCGACATGGCAGGTGGATGTTAGCGCGCGCCCCTCGTCAATCCACATGAAGCGGCCGTCTTTCACCGCCGCCAGCAGCTGCGGCAGGATGGATGTGTCATCCGGGCCCCAGATCAGGCGGGGGCGCACCACCACGGTTTCCAGCCCCTGATCGTTGGCGGCGCGCACCAGCGTTTCGGCGGCCGCCTTGGTTGCCGGATATCGCGGCAACGGTTTTGCGGGCAGCGGCATCGACTCGTCGATATTGACCACGGGATGGCCGGTCGCGAAGGGCGCTTCGGTGCCGATGTGCACGAGTCGTTTCACGTTTGCGCGCCGCGCCGCTTCAATCACATGGCCCGTACCATCGACATTGACCCGCTGGTAGCGCTCGCGCGGTCCCCATTCCTGAACTTCGGCGGCGGCATGCACGACGAAATCACAGCCGGCCATCCCTTGGGCCATCGCATCAACGTCGTCGAGATCGCCAACGACGGGCAATGCGCCCAGTTTTCGCACGATGTCCTGGCTCGACGCGCTGCGTGCCAGGGCATGCACCGGTTCGCCGCGCTCAACCAGTGTCTTAATCAGGTGGCGGCCGACAAACCCGGAGCCGCCGGTGAGAAACCACGTGGCCATCAACGCGCCGAGCCGAATTTCTGCAATTGCTGTGGCGTGTAGTAGCTGGGCTTCTTCACGTAGTCGTATTCGATCTGGTTTTTTTCTTCGTTGGTCATGTTGACGATGACGTAGCGCCGCGACTGCAGGTCGTAGTGCACCTGCACGCCGTTGACCACCACCGGCACGTCGGCAAAGTTGATCGAGTGCGATTCGGCGGTGCGCCAGAACTGATCGCGCTCGTCGTAAATGTCCTGCGCCAGGCACGATCCAGGAGTCCTCGTCGAGATAAAACGTGCGGCGCTTGTAGCGATGACTGAAGCCCTGGCGCACCTGCGCTTCGATCACCCAGACGCGGTGCAGTTCGTAGCGGGCCAGGTCCTGGTTGATGTGGCCCTTGGTGATGATGTCCTTGTACTTGAGTTTGTTGCTGTACAGGCATGTAGCTGTTGTACGGCACCAGCATTTCCTTCTTGCCGATCAGCTTGATGGTGTAGCGGTCGAGCGGGCCATTGAACATGTCGATCTGGTCGTGCGTCATCAGGCCGTCGAACAGCGGATTGTCGTAACCGACCTCGCCGATGCGGCGCACGCGGCCGCTGCGATGGTTGAACACCCAGACGCCGGTGTGTTCTGCGCAATGCGGTCGATCGGCACGTGGATCAGGTTGGCGTCGCCGGCCTTGTTCGGGGGCGACACCGTCTTGATCAGAATGTAGACGTTCTGGTTTTTGAGTTCGGCGAGCGTGGTCTTCGGGGTTGTTGTAGATGTAAGTGAGCTCGAGGTATTCGCGCTCGACCACGTAGGCGCCGTCGGCCTGGGTTGCCGCGGCGTTGAGGTAGCCGCGAAAGCCCTTGGTGTTGTAGCGCATGATGTGGTTCCACATCACTTCGGTGCCGTTCTTCGGGATCGGGAACGGATAGCCCTGCGCGGCGCCGCAGAAGCCAAAGCCATTGTTGGTCAGCTCGACGCGAGTCGCATTCTGCCTTGCGTCGCGTCGTAGAACCACTGCGGGTACGAAGCGGTGCGCCGCGTCGGGTACACATTCATCTTGTAGCTCGGGAAAGGTGCTGGAACAGCGCCTTGTAGCCCGTCGGTGAGCAAGGCCTTGTACTGCTCCAGATTCTGCGCGGTGATCGTGTAGAGCGGCTTGTCGGCGGCAAAGGGGTTGTCGCCGCGCTTCATCACGGATCTGCGGAAGGCCGCCGCTCCCAGGCTGGGATCGTGCCGGCGGCGTTGCCGGCCTTTTCGGCGCCGATCGGCGTCAGTTCGGCGCCGAGCTTGGCCGCCTCTTCAGGAGTGACCTTGGCGTGTGCGCCAAGCGTTGCGCACAGAGCCAGCGTTACGAGCCAAAACCTCATGAAATTTCTCCAGTTGCTCAGGTTTGACCAGCAATCCGCCGCCTGGTTTCAACGGGCTGATCAGGTTACACAGCCAGGCCAGCGCCGGCAGCATCAGAATCGCGCCGAACAGGTTCGTGGTGAACATGAACAGCAGCAGCAAGCCCATGTCGGCCTGGAATTGCAGGTCGGAAAACAGCCAGGTGAACGACGCGACGATCAGCGACAGCGAGGTGAACATCGTTGCCTTGCCGGCGTGCGCGCAGGGCGAGGCGGAACGCCTCGCGCAGCGGCGACCCTCGCCCAGGTAGCGCGTCAGCACGCTCCAGAGGTAGATGCCGTCGTCGACGCCGATGCCGACGCCGAACGCAGCCACCGGCAGCGTCGCCACTTTCATGCCGATGCCGATGCGTGGCCATGCCGCCGTAGGTCAGCAACGAGCACAGCACCAGCGGCGTGATGATGCAGATCACGCTGGCCAGGGAGCGGAACGAAATCCAGACGAAGATCAGCAGCGTCAGGTGCACCCAGATGATGACCACGATCTCGCGCGCGCTTGATTTCCTCGTTGGTCGCCGCCATCACGCCGACATTGCCCGAGGCCAGCGCGAAGTTCACGCCACTGTCTTTCGCTCTCCTCGTTGAACCGTTTTGAGGCCTCGATGATGCCGGCGATGGTTTCGGCCCGGTGGTCGCGCGGTGAAGATGAAGACCGGCATCGCGCGAGCAGTCGGGGTTTTGTAAACCGACCGAGACTGGGAATGCGTCCGGCCAGTTGCGACAGCGCGGCTTCGTTGCGCGGCAGTACTTTCCATTTGGGCGCACCTTCGTTGTACAGGCCGCGCGCTTCGCGTGCCATCGCTGGCGATCGAAATCGCCGACTGCACGCCCGGCTTGTTCTGCATGCGCCAGGTAAAGCGATCGATTGCTTCCATGGCCTGCGGATTGACGCATCCGTATTCGCCGGTTTCGGCGATCACCTTCAGCACGTCCACGCCGATGGCAAAGTTCGACACCACGGCGATGGAGTCGCGGTTGTACCGGCTGTCGGGGCGCAGCTCGGGAACGCCGACCTGCGAGTCGCCGATGGTCAGTTTTGGGTACATCCACAGCGCCCAACCCAGCGCGACCGTGGCAACCCCCAGCGTCGACAAGGCCCAGCGCGCTGTCGGTGATGGTCGGCAATACGCGCCCAAAGTCGGTCGCTTGCTTTCTGGCGTGCCTGCTGACGGTGACGGAACTTCTCGACATCGGGCAACGACACCCAGGACAGCACGATCGGCAGCATCACCTTGTTGGTGACGATGACCGCGGCCATGCCCAACGCCGCGTTGATCGCCATCTCCGCACGATTTCGATCTGGATGAACGCCAGGGTGGCGAAGCCGATGACATTGGTGATGATGGCGACCGTGCCGGGCAGGAACAATCGCCTGAAAGTTTCGACGCTGGCATCAAAGGCACTGAGGCCGTTTTCCGCGACCTCCTTCCCCAGGCGTTGATGTACTGCACGCCGTGCGAAACGCCGATCGACATGATCAGGAACGGCACCAGGATGGCAAACGGGTCAAGGCCAAACCCGCACAGCTGCAACAGGCCCTGCTCCCAGATCACCGCCACCAGCGCCGCCGAAAGCGGCAGCAGCGACAGACGAAACGAGCCGCAAAACAGCCACAGCAGTCCAAACACCAGGACCAGAGCAATGAAGAAATAACTGACAACCTCGGTGCTGGCGTCGGTGACATCGCCGATCACCTTGGCAAAGCCGATGATGTGCACATCGATGTCAGGCGCGTAGTCCGGGTTTTGCACCTGCGACACCTCGACCTCCTTGCCGGTGACGACAACCGCATTCCCGTCACCGTCGGCGCGCGGCGCCTCGAAACGCTGATAGCGCAAGCGCCAGCCGTAATCGGTGTAACCCCGCCAGATCACGTCGCCTGCTTCATAGGGCGCCCGTGCCTGCAACAGCCGGTACTCGTACATGACCGGGCTTTGCAGGCGGCGGCGCAATTGGTCCTCGATCTGGGTGGCCAGCCGGTGGTAGTTGAGTTTTTCGCCCGTGACCGGGTGGTGCTCCAGCAGCTCACCGACAATCATTGCGCCGCGCTGGTCGGACGATACGTAGCGGCCGATGACGCCGCTTTTTTCGACGTGATCGCGGATC
Source organism: uncultured Gammaproteobacteria bacterium (assembly GCA_963807375.1). Classification (GTDB taxonomy): domain Bacteria; phylum Pseudomonadota; class Gammaproteobacteria; order Nevskiales; family Nevskiaceae; genus JACPFV01. The sequence continues at coordinate 912,905 of CAWEBP010000001.1, read as the reverse complement.
GTGCGCAAGGTTTCGGCGTCGGCGCGGTAGTTGCGCGGCACGATATTGCCGAAGTTGAGTCCACCCTCGACAATTTCGAGGTAAGTGAGGTCGGGCGTGAACAGCGACGACACGCGCGTGCGATCCACCCCTGGCAGGAAGAAGGTGGCGTCGGTGAGTTTTTTCAGCCGGTCGAGAAACTTTTCTTCATAGATGGTTCGGCCGGAGGAGAGGCCGTCTTCGCTGTTTTTCTGGATGAGGGCGATCGAGATCAGGTTGGCGCCCCCAAACGCCTTCTCGTAATCCTTGAACACCTTCATGTACGGATGGCTGAGCGGAATCTGCTTTTCGAATCCCGCGTCGGGTTTGAGCTGGGCGCCGTGCCAGGCGAGAAACACGGTGACGGCGATCAGCACGCTGAACGTCAGCCAGCGCCGCGCGTATATCAGCGGGATGATGAAGCGAAGCACTTTCTCACCGGTGCCTGACACGCGCTCTCCGTAAAAATATTATTGACGCGATTCAGTCTCGCGCTGACGGCTAGATTACAGGTTGGACGGCATCGTCTCTAGGCCCGATGATGAAGCAACCACCGCAAGGAACTGTCCATGGACCCGGCTCAAATCATCTATCCGATGGCCGCGCTGGCCCTACTGACCACGCTGGTGCTGATGCAGATTCCGCGACGGCGCTTCAAAGCGGGCCGCGAGCGCAAGGTGAAGACCAGCGACTTCCTCTATGGCGAGTCGGCGAACGTGCCGCCCGAGGTCAGCATCCCCAATCGCAATTACATGAACCTGCTGGAATTGCCGATGCTGTTCTACATCGTGTGCCTGTGCTTTTTCGTAACGCAGGCGGTCGATGACTGGGCGCTCGGTCTGGCCTGGTCCTATTTTGTTTTTCGCCTATGCCATAGCGCCGTACACCTGACTTATAACAAGGTGATGCACCGTTTGGTGTTCTTTACGCTGAGCAATGTCGTGCTGGTCACGATGTGGATCCGCCTGGTGGTGTCGCTGCCCGGCTAAAAAACCGAACCCGCTTGGGCCGTTTTTCGGCCGACTTTTGCCGGTTTGCACAAGACCGTGGTACGGATTTAGTACCACACATTTTTTGTTCCCCCTGTACGGGCCCCGTTTCTACCCGCAAGCGGGTGAGCCGCGCGCACCCGGGTTACCGGCTTGGGGCGCAAAAATAGTGTTTTGAATTTATGCGGTTTACCGCACAGATTCACGGGGCCTCCAGCCTTAATGTTTGCGGGCCGCACCCACTCCGGCCTTTCGCAATACCGCGATCCGCCGGATCCAACTGGAGACCAACATGAGCAACCCTAACCAGCAGCAGCCGAATAAAAATCCGGCACAGACCCAGGGCCCGAAGCGCGGCCCCGACGTTCTGCCGGACGATGACGGCGACCGCGACGACCAGCCCGGCCAGAAAAAGTACATGGATGACACCAATGACGAGGACATCCGTGAGCGCAATGGACGCTCCAATAATCAGCGCAACAACCCCGGCAAACCGGACATGACGCGCGAGCCCAGAAACGAGCGGCCCCGCGCCGCAAAAGGCGACGACGACCTGATGAGCAAGCAGCAGGGTCAGGCGATGCCGAGCACAGACTCGCTCAAGGGCAAGTGGAAGCAGCAGGTAGGCGCCGCCAAGATCGCCTGGGGCAAGTTGACCGAAGACGAATTGCTCAAGTCCGAAGGTCACGAGCAGAAGCTTGCCGGCCTGGTGCAGGAGCGTTACGCCATCACCCGCGACGAAGCCGAAAAGCAGGTCAAGAATTTCGTGCAAAAACTGAAGCACTGACGCACCTCCCACCGTCTCGAAATTCGGGACGGCGGGGACCCAACTATTTTATTAACAGGAGAAACCATGATGAACATTCAAAGCCGCAAGACCTTCGCCATTTCAGCCCTGGCCCTGACACTGGGTGCCATCAGTGGCACGGTGTTTACCCATACCGCGTCCGCCCAAGTAGCCCCCCCGGCTGTGCCACAGACTCCGGGCGCCGCATCGCCCGCTGACGGTACGCCCGGAAACAACGGCAAATCGCCGTCGTCCACGGCTACGCAGACCACCACAACGACCACCCAGACCTCCCCGAGCCAGACCACGCCAAATCCCACCGACGATGCAACGCGGCTGGGCAACCGCCGCCCGTTGGACCGCCCGTCGAATCTGCCGGGACAATCTCCCAACACGCCGTCTGCGCCCAATGAGATGGAAGGTTCGGCTTCAGGCACGGCAGCCGCGCCTTTTGGCAAGTTCGATACGAACGCCGACGGCAAAATCAGCCGGGACGAAATGCGCGCCGACGCCAAGATGAGCCGTAAGTTTCAGTCCATGGACCGCAACCGCGACGGCTATCTGAGCACCGATGAATATTCGGTTGATGCCTCAGTGACAACCAAGCGCAAGTCGTAACTGCTGCATGCAGGGGGCGCCGGACATGCAAAGCCCAAGGGCTTTTCGTCCGGCGCCCGGGCTAGGAAGCCCTTGACGCATCCAGGAGAAAAGACATGACCTACTTTTTTCGCAAGTCATTGATCTGTTCAAGTGCAGTAGTGATGTGGGCAGCCAGCGCCATGGCCCAGGTGCCTGCGCCACCGCCGCCCACCTCAACAGTCCCCGAAAATTCAGGTACCGCGCGTCCCGCGCCGGCGCCAACGCAGCCGCCGGGCTCGGGTGCCCCCGCCTCCGACCCTGTTGCAAACACGCCCGCCGATCCGCAATCGCCCGGCGCGGTGATTCTGCCTGGGCCTGGCACGCCTCCCGTCGATAAACCGCGGCCTTTAACCCCGATTTCAAAATTTGATCTGGACGGCGATGGCCGCCTGACGCAGGAAGAAGCCAAGGGTGATGCCGTGATCTACAACAAGTTCAAGGCAATGGATGCCAATAAGGATGGCTTTGTCAGTAGCGACGAGTTCGCGGCATCCGGAATGGTGCCGGCCCCGATTTCCAAGCCGGCGAAGTAGGCAGTTTTTATTACTGGAGTTCATCATGAATCGCGATGTCAGGATCGAATACAAGCGGCCACTGAAGAAATTCAAACAGGACTGGGACAAGCTGCTCGAAGAGCACCACAAGAAGGACGAACGCCGCGATTACGTGCTGGCGCGCCTGCAGCAAAAGCACGGGCTCGACGAAGACCGACTCCAGTAACTCTGCTCAGCTCTGGCCGCTATGGACCTGTATAGCGGCGTCCCCTATTGGCGCGTCAAGAACGGCCTCTCACATGCCTTCCCGGCGCTGAATGAGAACCATCCACTGCGATGTGCTCGTGGTCGGGGCGGGGATCACCGGCGCGTTGATCGGCGATCAGCTCACGCGCGAGGGGATGAAGGTCTGTGTGATCGACCGCCGAGAAGCGGGGTGGGGCAGCACATCGGCAAGCACCGGCCTGCTGCAATATGAGATAGATACCGAACTCCAGGAGTTGACGGCGCACTATGGCATCGCGGATGCGGTGCTTGCCTATCGGGCGTGCAAAAGTGCGGTCGTCCGGTTACGGGCCTTAGCCAAAGCCTTGGGGGGCATCGACTTTCAGCCGATGCAAAGCCTTTACTACGCGAGTCACTGGTATCACCAGCGTCGGCTAAGGCAAGAGGCTGCGCTGAGAAAAGCCCACGGTTTCGAGTTGGAAACGCTTGAACGTTCCGCTCTACTAGAAAAATTCGGCATCAAGGCGCCCGTGGCGATATTGACCCCGCTGGCGGCGCAAACCGATCCGTACCAGTTTGCGCACCGTCTGCTGGGTCATATCGAAGCGGGCGGGGGGCGCGTCCACGCACGCACCGCGCTGACGGGCTTCAAGCGCATCCGGGACGGCCTGCAGGTCCAGACGGATCGCGACCTGAGTGTGCGTTGCAAACATCTGATCTTCGCGTCCGGTTACGAATGCCAGACATGGCTCCATCAGCGCCTCGCGAGCAATCGCAGCAGTTATGTCTTCATTAGCGAACCAATGCCAGACGCCCTTGGGCCATTAAAAAAAACGCTGATCTGGGAGTCGTCACGTCCGTATTTATATCTGCGCTGTACGGTAGACCATCGCCTGGTGGTGGGTGGGGAGGACGATGCACTCGATATCGCCGTGCGCAGGGATGCGCGGGTCATGGTCAAGGCGCAGGCTCTGCTCAAGCGTGCCAACCGACTTTTTCCACACCTGCCGCTGCGCATCGCGTTTGCCTGGGCGGGCACCTTTGCGGAAACCAATGATGGCCTCCCTTATTTCGGTACGCACGAGCAATACGGTCCGCGCGTGCATTTTGCGATGGCTTATGGAGGCAACGGTATCGTCTACAGTCTCGTCGGTGCTCGTTTATTGCGCGATGCATTACAGGGCAGGCGCAATCCATGTGCTGAGTTGTTCAGTTTCAAGCGGCTCAAGCGGCGCTAAAAAAATACAGCGACTACGACTTTCCTGAAGGGTAGGAAGAAGATGACGCACGCGCTGCGTATCCCTGCAAACGCGTCTGTACGGACACGCACGCAATTCATGCGCGTTGACGCACAGAGAAAATGTGAGGCCCGACGTTAAAGTTTGTGCTCGTCCCCGATTCCCATTCCTTATTATTTTGTTAGCGAACCGGGGGTCACTTGGCTTCATCTTCAACAGGAGAAAATACCATGAGAAAACTTTCATTCCCTTACATCCCTACGTGTTCCACCTTGGCGGTAGCGGCTCTCGGCAGTGCAATCACGATCGGCGCCGCGCAAGCGGAATCCGTAGTGGCCCCGGTTACCAATAATGCTCCCGTGACGTCGACTCAGGTTGATGGCGTAACCGGCACCCGCCCCGAGCGGACAAATCAGTCGGGAAACCAGGATCAATCCCGCACCCCCTTGCCGTCGGTTACCAGCAATGCGACGGGCCGCCTGAACTCAACGACCGAGCGTGCCGGATCGATTTCGCGGTCGGGTGAAGCACGATCGACCCAGCGCCGTGATGATGATGCCAATCGGACTGGGAATTTTGCGGGCCTGGATGCAAACGGCGACGGGCGGATCAGCCGCAATGAGGCAAATAGCAATGCCGAAATCCGACGGAGCTTCCGCGAAAGGGATACCAACAAGGATGGTTTCCTGAGCAGCGAGGAGCATTCGGTCGACGCAAGGGTTTCGGTGAAATCCGGTTCAAACTCCAGCGATTCCAACGACACGGACAGGCAATAGTGATTCATCGAGCCGGGCAGAGCCGTCGTGGCTCTGCCCGGTTTGGTTTAAGACAGAGATATTTTGCTCACGTGTCTTTTGCTGCCAGGCGTGCGGGCGTCGGTGCGCTGTAATGACCGCAGGTCTAGTGCCGCTGAAGCAGGAGTTCGGGCGCGTAAGACTTTACGCATAATCTTCAACGCCGAAGCTCCCGAGGCACTGCCTGAGGCTACGCAGTCCGCCGGGATCGTCAGTTCGAACGCGCAGGCGTGGGCATCCATGGCTGTAGCCAGCACGCAAGCTTCGGTGGCAAAGCCGGTGAGAATCACCCGTCTTGTTCCCAGATGGTCTAGCAGGATCTCGAGTGGGGTGTCCAAGAAGGCTGAGTTTCTCGGTTTGAGTACAAAATAGTCGTCCGGTCCAGGCCGCAACATTTCCACCACGGGCCGGCCCCTCGACGATTCTTTAAGACAGTGCCCGACAACGCGGCTGAAACTTGAGCGCCAGCGTCCGAAATTATCATTGGCATAAATCACGGGAACACCCCGACGCTGCAGCCGTGTCTTTAAAGCTGCAATGCGGGGCGCCGCCGTCAACGCGCGCCGGAGGAGCTGCCGGCCACCGACAAAGTCAAAATCATTGATGGCATCAATGATCAATAGCGCGAATGGGGAAGGATCCGGAACGTGGCCGACAAGATTAGCCGATGACTTGTAGTGCTTAGTGCTCATGGAGAGAAAGTAGGCCACGAAAATAAATTTATTTTTGTGGGATTTCGCACAGACCCAGAGTCCTCCCGTTCGTATGGTGGAGCGGCAGTACCTCCCACTTCTAACTGGAGACTTCCATGCCTGATCAGAATCAGCAGCAGAATCAAACCAAGAAAAATCCTCAAGGTCAGAACGACCGCCAGGACCCGCAACGCCAGAACGCCAACAAGGACAAGAATCAAAACCTGCGCCAGGGCCAGAACGCCGGCCAAAACCAGAACGGCCAGGGTCAGCAGGGACGCAATGCCGCGGACGCGAATGACGCCGATTTACGCGACGAGGGTGATGAGTCGCAGCGGCAGGAGAATGAGGTGGAGCGCGAGGGCAGACCGAATTCCACTCAAGCGCGCCGCGATCAGTCGGTGAATCAGCCGCACTCGCGATAACCCTTTCGGCGGGCGTACGCGGTGACCGCCTGCGCCCGCCTTGGAATTTTATTTTAACCGGCTTGCAATCCCGCCCGCCGGATACGCCAGGAGGATTTTATGACTACCCGCAGCACTAACAAAACTGGTTCCAGCAAAAGTGGCAGCCAAAAACAGGCTTCCGGCAGAAACCAGAATGGACGCAGCCAGAATGCAGGCGCCTCCAGCCGCAGCCAAGACAGCCGCTCAGCCAGTTCAAGTCGCAGTAGAGATGACCGCAGCCAATTCAGCCGTTCTGATTCAGACCGGTAGCTCCTGACTCCAGGACCAGGTCTCGTAACCAACGAGGCCTGGGTCCTGAATTCAACAAGAACGGAGAACTCGACATGCCCAGAAATACCAAACGCAAACTCGTGGACCCAGCGGGGCCAGACGATGCCCTCGCGATGCTCACGGCCGATCACAAGAAGGTTCAGGCTCTTTTTGCGCAGGTGGAGCGCATGCAGGACAAGGACGAAGAAACTGCAAAGGGTGAAATCGTCCGACAGATTTGCAATGAATTGACGATTCACACCCGGATTGAGGAGGAAATCTTTTATCCCGCCGTACGCAAGGCGATTGATGACGATGACCTGATGGACGAGGCTGACGTCGAACATGCAGGCGCCAAAGATTTGGTTGAACAACTGAAGAACATGCAGCCCGCCGACGATCACTATGACGCCAAGGTGACCGTACTGGGTGAGCAAGTCGAACACCACATCAAGGAAGAGCAGAACGAAATGTTTCCTAAAGTCAGGAAATCTGACCTCGACACCGTTGCACTAGGCGCGGAAATGGCTGATCTCAAGTTGGAGCTGATGGAAGAGTTGAGTCTCTATCCGGACTTCAGTAAACCAGCTCGGTCCAGCCGGATGGCCGACAAACACAGCCGCCGGGAACTGCACTGAATTGTAGAAACCCATTCATCATTCAAAAGGAGGCATGTCATGAATTTGATCATTTGGCTTGTAATAGGTGGAGTGCTCGGATGGATTGCCAGCATCATCATGCGCACCAACAACCAGCAGGGTATTTTCCTGAATGTGGTGGTGGGCGTTATTGGCGCGCTGTTGGGGGGGTGGCTGCTATCGCCGCTCTTTGGCGCCGGCACTATTAATCAGAGCGATTTCAGCCTGCCGTCACTGCTGGTGTCCTTGCTGGGAGCAATCATATTGCTGGCGATCGTGAATCTCTTCAGCCGCAAAGCGATTCGCTAAGAGCAGGGCGGTGCCGGCTGGACCGGTGGATACGTCGCCGTGCGGGGGCAGTGGCAAACCTCTGTACGCGCGTTGTACCACCGGTCATCGCGTCAGCGACTCGTACTGCTTTTCACTGTGCATGATCGACTTCGCCTGGACAGCTGGGTTTGCGAAAAAATCGACGGTGTCTTAACAAACTTTTTGGACTCCGTAAACACACCTAGCCCGAGCCGGCGGGCGCAACGGAATCGCCTCCTGTTGCAGGTTGCAAGGCACTCGCCTCTCGTGCGCCACACTGTTGGGATTCATTCGGTTAAAGCGAAGTAGACCGTTGCGTGCGCAAGCGAACAGAACGTTAACACGACGTTATCTACAGTAATTGCCTGCAAAAAATAATTGCCGGAGCTAATTCCAATGATTCGATTCAAAGCCAGAAAAGCGCCGGAACGCGATGCAATCCAGGTGATGGTGCAGATGGCGCAGCGAAAGCAAGAACTGCTTGTCGAGATGGATCTGGCCGATATGTGTGACGATGAAATCGCGCTCGCGGCCTGCTCCAGCCGCCTATCGGTGAAAGACAGCGAGCGCCTCTGGCGCTGAGACCCGTTCGAACGTCAGGCGGTTGTGGCTGATACGACGGCGCCGGATCGCGGACGCGCCAGCAGCGTGTAAACCGTAGGCACGACGAACAGCGTAAATAGGGTACCGACCAAAAGGCCGCCGACGATGGCCCAGCCGATGGCCTGTCGCGATTCAGCACCCGCGCCTGCGGCAATCGCCAGCGGTACCGCCCCCAGCACCATCGCGCCGGTAGTCATCAGGATTGGCCGCAGGCGCAGCGTGGCGGATTCAATCACGGCGTCAATCAGGCTGTGTCCTGTTTCTCGCAGCTGGTTGGAAAACTCGACGATGAGAATGCCGTGCTTGGTGATCAGGCCGATCAACGTGACGATGCCGACCTGGCTGTAGATGTTCCAGGTATTGCCCGACAGCGTCAGCGCCAGAAATGCGCCGGCCATCGCGAACGGAACCGTCAGCATGATGATGAGTGGGTCGACGAAACTCTCGAACTGCGCTGACAACACCAGATAAATGAAGGCCAGTGCCAGCACCAGGATGAACGTCATGCCTTCGCGCGAGCTGCGGAACTCGCGCGAATTGCCGGAAAAATCAATCTGCGCGCCCGGCAATTCAGACTGCGCGAGTTTTTCTACGCGGTCCAGCGCCTCGCCTTGGGTCAATCCTGGCCCCAGGTTGGCCGTCAGGGTCGCGGCGCGCATCTGGTTGAAGTGATTCAGCTCCTTGGGCGCCACGCCTTCGGTCATCGAAATGACGTTGGCCAGGCCGACCATGCGGCCGTCGCTGCCGCGCACGTAAATCCGGTTGAGGTCATTCGGGTTGGTGCGGTCAATCTCCGGCAGCTGCACCAGAACGTCGTACTGCTCACCCTGCCGCTTGAAGCGCGTGACCTGGCGGCCGCCCAGCAGTGTTTCCAGCGTGCGGCCGATGACGATGCTGTCCACGCCCATGGCGGCGGCTTTGTCGCGATCCACTTCTACGCGCAGCTGCGGCTTGTTCAAGCGCAGATCGGATTCGACGTTCAGCAGGCCAGGAATCTCGCTCGCCTTGGACTGGAGCTTATCCATCATCAGCGCCAGTTCTTCAAATGGCTGGCTGGTCTGGACCACAACGGATATCGGGCGGTCAAAGGGCGAGGCGCCGAGCGATGACGGCGTGATCGGAAATGCAACGACCCCCGGCGCGCCGGCAAACATCCTGGGCATGAGTTCATCGCGGACCTGAAACACACTGCGCTCGCGCTCATCCCACTCCTTCATGCGGATAAACGAGGCACCCTGGGTCACCATGGGGAATCCGGTGACGATGAAATAGCGGTTGATCTCCGGAATTTCGCTGTAAATCTGCTCCAGCCGGCGCGCATAGCTGTCGGTGTAGGCCAGCGTCGAGCCCTCCGGTGCTTGATACGCGCCGAAGATGAATCCGCGATCCTCCATCGGCGCAAGCTCGGACTTGAGCTGCATGAACAGCCAGACGCCGCCGCCCGCAGCAAGCAAGCCGACCAGTACCACCACGAAGCGCACCCGCAACGCGGCGCCCAGCATTGCGCGGTAGCCGCGGGTAATACCGTGGATCAGGTTCTCGATGCTCGTTGAGAGCGTGCCTTGTTTCTCGCTGTGCGGCCGCAGCAGCAGCGAACACATCATCGGTGACAGCGTCAGCGCCACGAATCCCGACACCAGCACCGCCCCGGCCAGGGTCCAGGCGAATTCGGTGAACAGCTTGCCGGTGACGCCGGGTTGGAATCCCACCGGCGCATAGACGGCCGCCAGCGTGAGCGTCATGGCGACAATGGCAAAGGCGATTTCACGTGAGCCCTTGAGTGCGGCGTCGAACGGCTTCATGCCGGCTTCGATATGCCGATGTACGTTCTCGAGCATGACGATGGCGTCGTCCACTACCAGGCCCACGGCCAGCACCGCGGCCAGCAGCGTCAGGGTGTTGATCGAGAACCCGAAGATCAGCATGACGGTGCAAGCACCGATCAGCGACACCGGAATCGTTACCAGTGGAATGAGGGTGGCGCGAAAGCTGCGCAGGAAGAAAAAAATGATAAGCACCACCAGCGCCACCGCCTCGGCGATGGCTTCAAACACGTTATCGATTGAGGCCTGAATGAAGATGCCCGAGTCGTAGGCGAGGTCAAAACGCATGCCGCTGGGTACCGACGCGGTAATTTTCTCGACCTCCGCCTTGATCGCCTTCGATACGCTCAGCGGGTTGGCAACGGACTGCTTGATGATCGCAAGCGCGATGGCGTCCTTGCCATTGAATCGGGTCGCGAAGCGGTCATTGCCCGCGCCCAGCTCGGCCCGGCCGATATCCGACAGGCGCACGAGGAAGCCCTCGGTCTGGCGGACGATCAGGTTGTTGAAATCCTCCTCGGTCCGCAGGTCGGTTTCGGACAGCACCGTGAATTCGCGCGCCTGGCTTTCGACCCTGCCGGCGGGCACCTCGACATTCTGCCGGCGCAGCGCGTCTTCGACGTCCTGCGGCGTGAGGCCGTAGGCTGCCAAACGCTCCGGGTCCAGCCAGATGCGCATGGTGTAGCGGCTGCCGAACATGCGCACGAAGGCGACGCCGGGGGCGGCCTGCATGCGGTCTTTTACATAACGGTCAGCGTAGTCGTACAGCTCCAACCGGGAGTGTTTGTCGCTCGACAGGGCGATGAACATGATCGGCTGCGCATCCGCTTCCGCCTTCTGCACCACGGGCTCTGCCACTTCTTCCGGCAACACGCTGCGCGCCCGCGCCACGCGATCGCGCACGTCGCTGGCGGCGTCCGCCGGATTTCGCGACAGCAGGAAAGTGATGGTGATCTGCGAGTACTGCTCGCGGGAAATGGACCTCGTGAAATCCACGCCCTCGAGTCCGGCCAGCGCGTCCTCGAGGATTTTAGTCACCTGGGATTCGATGACCGCCGCGGAAGCGCCGGGGTAACTCGTTTCGACGGTGACCACCGGCGGGTCGACGTTCGGGTACTCGCGCACGGTCAGGCGCTGGAAAGACACCAGGCCAATCAGCAGGATCACCAGGCTCAGAACGGTGGCAAACACCGGCCGGCGGATACAGAGTTCAGGCAGGCTCATGCCCGTTCAGCCCGCCGGCTTCTTGTCTGGATCCGCCAGGTTGACGACCATCACCGCTGCCCCGGGGCCGATTTTCTGCAAACCGGCGGTGATGACTACATCGCCGGCCTTGAGGCCCTCGACAATCTCGGCGCGTCCCTTGTCGCGCTGGCCCAGAGTGACCGGTTTCAATACCGCCTTGGCGTCTTCGACGACATAGACAAATTGCTGGTCGCCCTGCGGGAACACGGCTTGCTCGGGCACGGTAATCGCCTGGTCTTTTTGAGATATGACCAGTTTCACGCGAGCGTAGAGGCCGGGTCGCAGACGGCCCTGTGCATTGGGTACGCGCGCACGCAAGCCGATCGAACGCGTTGCCTCGGCCAGCCCCGGATCAATCGCGTAAACCGTGCCGGGGAAGATCTGGCCGGGATACGCGTCCACTTCAAGATTCAGCGTCTGGCCGACCCTGACCACCGACAGCGCGGCTTCAGACAGGCGGAAATCCGCCTTGAGCGTGCCCAACGCTTCTAGCGTCACCAGTTCTTGCCCTGGCTGCACGTAAGCGCCAGGACTGACCAGGCGCAGGCCGGCGATGCCAGCGAATGGCGCCAGGATGCGCGCCTTTGCGCCCCGGGCTTCGGCCAGCTTTACCGTGGCCATGTCGAGTGCCAGCTTGGAGGCGGTTTCGTCGCGTTCTCGCACCGACACCAGGCCTTTGGCGAGCAGCTCCGCCGCGCGGTCGGCGTTGCGTTGCGACAACGACAGCGAGGCACGCGCCTGCGCCAGCTCAGCCTGATAGATCGAGTCTTCGAGTTCGAACAGGATTTCGCCACGTTTTACCGGCTGACCTTCGTCAAAGCGGATGGCGTTGATGCGCCCGCCGATCTCGGTGCTGACTTTCACCGATTCGTCCGAGCGCAGCGAGCCGATGGCGGTGATTTCGCGCGCGAGTTTCTGCGTGACGACTTTCTCTGCCTCAACCGGCATGCCTCCCGGCGGGCCTTTCGGGGCCGCCGACGTTTCGGCGGCGGTGTCATTTTTGGCGAAGTAGTGCTGGTAAACCCACCAGCCGCCACCCACCAGCACAGCGACAACAAGCAAAATGCGGATCATGGACAGGTCATGGACAATAGCTCGGATTTTTAGTCTATCGAAGATACGGAGAGTCCGATGACTTCGTTCTGGATAACGGCGTTGATATTGACCGCGCTACTGGGCAGTTTGTTCACACTGTTGCTGGGCTGGATTTTGTACCGCAAGGTGTTTGAAAAAAGGCTGGAACGGCAATTGTTAGAAATCCAGATGCAGTTTGAACAGCGCGTTAAGCAGGGCGTGCTTGACGCCGGTCGTGAGTTGCTGCCGGAACTGCGCAAGGAAGTCGCCGCGGGTTTTAGCGACGCACTGCGCGATTCCCCAGTCAGCGCCGTCGAAGGTGGCTTGAAAGTGGTGGAGAAGGGGCTGGGGACTTTGTTCGGGCTCAGGCCCAAGTAGGCTTATTCCTACGCCGACAATCGACATGGCCCTCTAGGAGTACTGCGGCTTCAGGACTAGCTTTCAGGGTACGTCCTATTGTGTCCTGGAGTGTCCCGATGAAAATCATTCTGCCCGCTGTCCTGGCTTTATTTACCGGCGTTGCCTACGCCGATCCAATCACCCCCATCGTCAACGGACTCATCGCACCGACGGGGCTGGCGTTGCCCGCCTTGCCGATTCCGGGTGCTCCGGGCGGCGTGCCGGGGCTTCCTTCAGGATTGCCTTCGGGCCTTCCCACTGAATTACCCGGCCTGGGCGGGGGCGGCTTGCCTGAGTTGCCGGGTCTTGGCGGTGGTGGCGGCGAAGTGCCGGAATTGCCAATTCCATCCAGTGGCACGTTGGTGCCCACGTTGCTGGGCTTGATTCCCGGCTCCATACCCGGCGCCGGCGTGCCGATTCCGGGGCCGGGCGGCCTGACGTCTCCCGTTGGACTTCTGATTGGGTCGATTCCGAACTATGGCGATCTGAATCTTGCCAAAGGCGAAATCATTGCCGCGGTGCTGGGTCCGGTGAATCTGATTCTGTCTCAGAACACGAACCCGACTGACTATCAGGCCGCGATCCAGGCGTCACTGGCGCACATCCAGAATGCCCTGGCGCTGCCGGGCGGCGGTGGGCTGCCGACGGGATTGCCTTCCGCACCGGGTGGCTTGCCCGGGCTGCCGCCACCCCCGCTCTAACCGGGCGGCTTAACCCAGGAAGCGTTCGACTTTTTCCAGGTCTTCGGGTTTGGCGTAAGCGCGGAACAGGGCGCGTGCGAGCACGCCCAGAATGCTGTGCACCTCGGCCTGGCCTAAATGGCGCATGGGCAGGATCACGGCTTCGACGATCGAGATGATGGCCAGCGCCATGTCTTCGAGGTCGCCCTTGTAATCGAAGTGGCCCTGCTCGACGCCCAGCCGCAGGGCTTGTTCAATGGTTTGCCGCGCGCGCGATTCAAACGCCTTCTGTGCCGCGATCAGGTGTGAGGTTTCCGGCCGGGAGGGAATCAACCAGTAGCCGCCGATGCCCTGAACAACGCGGGGGTCTTGCACCAGCTTTTCAAGCCCTTTGAACAGGATCAGGATTTTAGGCAAGGCCTCAGTCTGCGCGCGCATCGAGTCGAATATCAGTTCGTCGAACAGCGCGTGCACTCGTTTGAGACAATCGAGATACAGCGCTTCCTTGCCGCGGTAATGCCAGTACAGCGCGCCCTTGCTGAGGCGCGCGTCGCGCGCGATATCGCCGATGCTCACGCCTTCGTAGCCATAGCGGCCGAACAGGATAAAGGCGTGGTCCTGGATCGCTTTGAGCGCGTCGCCGGATTCCTGCGCGGGTTTGCGGGGCATTCGCTACATTTGATCCATGGGAGATGAAAACTATCGTAGCACCCTGATTTGCGCCGCCCGCGAGCTGGCGCGTGCAAGGCGCGTGCTGGTCATTACCGGCGCCGGCCTCTCCGCCGATTCCGGATTGCCGACGTATCGCGGCATCAGCGGCCTTTATGAATCCGGTGATACGGAAGACGACGTGCCGATTGAAGACGCATTGTCCGGCGCGATGATGCGTGCACGGCCGTCCGTGTGCTGGAAGTACATCGCACAGATTGAGCGCGGCTGCCGTGGCGCGCGGCCCAACACCGGGCATGACGTTCTGGCGCGCTGGCAGTCGCGCTTCGCGCTGACCGTGTTGACGCAAAACGTGGATGGTCTGCACGTTGCCGCCGGCCAGCGCGACCTCATCGAGATCCACAGCAACATCCACGAACTGTATTGCCTGGACTGCGCCAGCGAACGGCGCGTCCAGGACTACGGCGGATTGAATCTGCCGCCGGTGTGCACGCACTGCGGCGGGCTGATGCGACCGCGCGTCGTGTTGTTTGGCGAGGCGCTGCCGCAAGACGCGATAGGGCGTCTGGAGCAGGCCCTGGCAGACGACGTGGACGCGGTGCTCAGCATCGGTACCACCAGCGTGTTTCCGTACATTGCGGCGCCCGTGCTGCAGGCCGCGCGCAACGGCAAGCTGACAATAGAAATCAACCCGGGTGATACCGAGGTCTCAAATGCCGTTCAATATCGATTGAAGGAACGTGCCGCCGTCGCCTTGCTCGACCTTGAGCAACTTTTAGTGTCACCCGCTTGAAGGCTGGGCAGATTGTTTTACAGCCCGCTGCAAAAACCAGTGGTACTAAAAGTGTATCAATGGATTTTCGGCAGGTGGTGCAGGAGCCCTTGAAATAGCTCAAGCGGGTTGGCGTGTTTAATCATCCTTCATCGCTTTATAGGCGAGGGCGGCGTTGGCCCAATCGGGCGTGACGAGCGTAAAGAGGGTCGTAATCCAGTTGATCCACCCAGGCACAAGACTGTAGCGGCGGTTGAGCATGGCGCGAATGCCGCTGTGCGCGACCTCGGCGGCGGTCATCATCGTGGCCTTGTGCGCCCACAGCAGCTTCTGGCCCGAGACCTTGAGAAACTCGGTGGCGGTGGCTCCGGGCGAAATCACGGTGCAGGAAACGCCGGTATCGCGCAATTCGTAATTCAGCGCCTGGCTGAACGAACGCACATAGCTTTTGCTGGCGGAATAAGCGGCATAGAGCGGCGCCGGCTGGTACGCGCCGATGCTGGCGACCTGCAGGATGTAGCCGTCGCCGCGCTTGACCATGTCCCGCGCAAACAGTTTGGTCATGTGCGTGAGCGTGAGCATGTTCAGCATCAGCATCGCCTCAGTTTTTTCCCACGGGGTGTCGAGCTCCAGGCCGTAGGTGCCAAAACCGGCGTTGTTGACCAGCACGTCGACAACGAGGTTCTGTTGCTTGAGCTGGTCGTAGAGTTTTTTCGCCGCGTTGGCAACGCCAAGATCCATCGTCACCGTGGTGACTTCGACGCCATGTGCCTGATTGATTTCTGTCTGCACCTGCTTGAGCAGGTCTTCGCGCCGCGCCACCAGCACCAGCCGTGCCCCGTGGCGTGCCAGCTCGCGCGCGAAATCAACCCCCAGGCCGCTGGAGGCGCCGGTGACCAGCGCGGTTTTGCCTGCAAGTGCAAGTGTGCCCATGGTGTTCTCCCTTTTTTTACAGCGTAACAAAAAAGGCAGCCGAAGCTGCCTTTTGTGACACACCTTCGCGTTAGATGCGTCGGCGGAACAGCGCCAGCGGCAGCATCAAACACAGATTCAGCAGGCCAAAGGCGCCGCCAAAATTAGTGCCGGATTTGTCGTCGGTCGCCGCGGCTTTGACGTCGGTGCTTTTGCCACCGCACTTCGGGATTTCGAGCACGTTGGTGTGTACCAGCCCGTCTGGCATTTCGTCCATGACAAACGCCAGTCCACCGACGCCTGGCACCGTGGCGGCCTGCGGTGTCCCCGCATTGAACCCGACGATCGTGCCGCCATCTTCATCCAGCCTGATGTCCTTGAACTTGACGACAATAGTTACGACGCCGCCGGAGTAGCTGCTTTCCGGCTGGGCCGGGACTTCGCTGCCTTCCTCTACAAAGCGACCGTCGGTGACGGGTGGGCCTGCCGTGCTGCTGGAGGGCCCCGCCAGGTATGAAAAGAATTGCATGGCGCCCATCGAGTCCGCTTGCACGCGGACACCGCGCACCTGCTGGCGAGGATCAACAAACGAAGCGTAAATGGCAGACCCGGGCAGCATCACGGGCAGGGGCTGCTGGGCCGAAAGATCAATCGTGAAAATCAGTTTGCGTTCTTCATCATTGACTGCGGCAGGTGCGGCAACGCTCAAGGCCACGAGGTCGTAGAAGTCGCCCGTGGGCAGGCCGATGAGGCTGTCACCGGTGGCATCTTCCAGGACGATATCGCCGGGCGCCGTGCAGACGTCGGCATGTGCGACGGAAACTGACAGTAAAAAGACGAGCGGAAAGCTTGCAGACAGGACGAACTTGTTCACGAAATCTCCCTAAAAAAAGACCGGTCTATGCCGGCGAGGACGAAGCATACGGCTCATGGCAACAAATAACAGCAAACACAATGCCAACGCGGGCATAGCGCCCGCGCTGGCCGGCGCGCTGGACGTGCGCTCGAGCGTTTGGGGGCCAGCGGGTGTGGGGCCCTTGGGGTCGGCGCCATCGAGAATGCCGACGCCAGAATTCATCGGATCGAGATGGCTGGCCGGGCTGGTGAGCGGGGTTGGCAGGCCCTCCCAATGGTGGTTCAGGCGCCCGTACCAGTCGGACTCTTCATTGCCGCATGCGGCGTAACCGCCAGAAAGCACGCCGACCAGGCGGTGATCCGCATTCCACAGGCCAGAGCCGGAGGAGCCGCCCTCGGTGGTGCCGCTGTCCCAGTCGACCACGCGCAGATGCGTGGGGAATTGCTGCGAGGCGCTGGCGTCCGGGGTTTGCAAGTAGGCGGTGATCTCGGTCGTATCAAAATCGAAGCTGATGCGTTTTTCGTCGCCGGCGGGATGATGAATTCCGGTGACGTTTCCTGGCGCCATGTCGCGATGATCCCAGCCGGCGTAGTACACGTTAAAGGCCGGATCTGGCTTTGCCAGCAATTGCAGGAGTGAAAAGTCCGAGCCGACGTTCGGGTTGTCGAGCACCCCGACCGGGATCGAGGTGGCCAGCATCATCGCCCCGGATTGAGTCTGGTCCAGCGCGCCATCCGGCGTGCCGCCGCAAGTGCTGGTTTCGTAATTCCAGTAAAACACCGTGGTGGGCGCGCCCGCCTGCGCCAGGCAATGCGCAGCGGTGAGAAACAGGGGCTTGAAATCCTGCGCCGTGTTGTTGACCAGCTGACCGGTGCACAGCAGTGCACCGCCAACGGTGTAGCGCGCCACGCTGCGGATTTCGTCGCGCCATTCATCACCCGCGGGGCAGGCAACATCCACGTTGCAATCGCCAGACTTGGGTCCGACCACGTCCTTGGCGCCGAACGCACGAAACCCGTGGCCGATCTGAGTCAACTCCAGCACAACACGTTTTTTTGCATCCGCGGGAACGGTTAATTCCAGTACCGCCTCGGAGCTGCGCACGACCGGCGTCCACAACTGGCCCGGCAGGCTGTCGCGCGCACCATACGGTCCGCGACGGTCAGGTCCGCCACGGATGATGAGCTGAGCGTCTTCGGGCAATGCAAAGCGCGTGAAGGCAAAGTTGAGCGAGGTGGCGCCGGGTGAGGAAATTAACAGTGTCCACCGCAACTGCCCGTCAGCCAGCGCACTCCAGCTACCGTGAGTCGCTGGTGTGATTTTCACACTGACCGGCGCCGCGAAACGATAGGCCGTTGGCCCAATTTGTCGCGCATCCTTTGCCAGCAGTGCCGCGATATCCGGTGCGGGCAACTTCACAGCATGCGCCGCCGGAGCCATACACCCAGCCAGCAGGAGCCAAGCAGAAAATCCTTTCAAAGTCGCTGTCCTCATCATTTGGTGCCCTGAGCAGGAATCGAACCTGCGACCCCCTTCTTAGGAGGAAGGTGCTCTATCCACTGAGCTACCAGGGCAGGATGCCCGCAGCGGGCAAACTCCATCAATAGTACAAAATATCTATGGTGCGCCCGACAGGAGTCGAACCTGTGACCTACGGCTTAGAAGGCCGTTGCTCTATCCACCTGAGCTACGGGCGCAAAAGTGCGGTAAATTCTCTCATGCGCTGCCGGCGCCGAACGATTTAAGATTTCAGTTAACGATGGTATCTTGAATTTACTTTCCGATTGTTTCCGAGTCATTTGTTTGTAATAGATTTTTATGCTAGCTTTAATACCGCTGGCATTCTTAAATTACGGGGGGCTCTATGGGCCGGATCAAGTTAAAGCTGATTGTGGGTTCGATTGCTGGCGCACTCCTCAGTGTCGCCTGCGGCGGCGGCAATCTGTTGGAGACGACAAGCGCCGGCACGACGACAGGAACCGGCACAGGCACAGGCACGGGCACTGGCACTACCGCTACTCCGATACCCAGATTGGGTATTCTCAATGGAACGACCTTCACGGCTGGCAGCATTTTCGTTTCTGTTGCACCACCCGCAATCCTTTCCAGCGGCGGCTCATCGGGGTTGCGAGTGGATATCGTGGATACCGCAAACGGCAATACCCCCATCACTACATCAACCACAGTAACTTTCTCATCGGCCTGTAAGAGTAATGGCCTTGCAACGATTGCCGACGTCACAACTACTACCGGCAGCGCCGCAGGTACTTATCTGGACAAGGGCTGTGGCACCACCGACACCATCACAGCAACAGCTACCGTGAATGGCGCGGCGTTATCCGCGACCGGCACCATCAATGTGGCAACAGCTCCCATTGGCTCTATCACTTTTGTTTCCGCCAACCCCAACAAAATCAGACTGAAAGGTCTCGGTAACGAGCAGTCGGTAGTTACATTCCTGGTCAGAAATAATGCAGGTGGTAACTTGGCCAACCAGCCGGTAACTTTCTCTCTGGCCAGCACTCCTGGCGGCGTTTCGATTTCACCGCTGTCCGGGACGACTGCGTCGGATGGTACAGTTTCAACCACTGTGAGTTCAGGCACCCAAGGCGGTACGGTTAGCGTTGTTGCAACCTCCACTCTTAGCGGAGTTACGGTCCAGACATCGTCCATTGGCGGACCGATCATGGCTACATTTATACCCACTCAATTTCGCACTTCGATTTCAGCTGCCACGCTCAACCCCGGCGGTCTGAACTGCGATGGCGTGACGGATTTAATTACGATCCGCTTGGCGGATCGTGACAGTAACGATGTGCCAGACGGCACGCCAGTTAAATTCTTCAGTGAAACCGGCAGGATAGACGCAAGTTGCACAACGATCAACAGCGTCTGTACGGTTACCTGGACCAGCCAAGGAACGCGCCCATCCGACTACTGCTCCGGGCTTGGCGGCGGCTGTGCCAGCGACGCAAATGGCAGCCAGCGTGCAGGACGCAACACTATCTTGGCGACCGCGGATGGTGAGGAGAGCTTTAGTGATAAAAACGGCAACGGCACTTATGACGGTCCCCCTGATATTTTCAGTCTTGTCAGTAATGATCTGAGTGAGGCTTTCACGGACAAGAACGAAAATGGAATCTTCGACAACGATGACACTTTTGTAGATTTCGGCAATCCATTAAATGGCGCGTTTGACGTCGCCGATGGGAAATTTACCGGGTTTGGCTGCGCAGGCGGAGCTGCTAATTGCAGCACTGCGACCGGCCTTAGTGTACGAGCCAGTTTGGTGCTTGTGGAGTCATCCAACACTCCTGATCTACGCAACAACACGGGAGCTGGCCATCTGTCCGATATCACTACAAGCGCGACCTATGATCCAGTCAATTTCCGTTTTACGGGGAATCCCGATGACGTTTTCACCATCAGTTTTGTTATCCGCGACATAAATTTCCAACCTATGCCCAGCGGTACAACAGTATCGTTGGCAGCGACGGGTGCTGGGGCAGTTACGATTCTTGGAACTAGCAGCATCACGGTGCCAAGCTTTAGTGACAGTAGCGCATTGGCCAATACGTATACTTTCCAGGCGCAATTCCCGACCGCTCCTGGGGGAAGTGGGGGGCTCACGCTTACCGTGTCCTCATCAGCTTGCGGCGGTGCCCTTGCCACTAGCTATTTATTTTCGACCAGGTCGCCGTAACTTAAGCCACAACCTTCACGTGTTTGATTGACGCGATAAAAACCAACCCAAGGGCTAACGCTACAAACCCGGCTAACAGTCCGCGTTGAACTGCTATTCGTTCATTGCGGATTTCGGTTTCAACTTCAGCCCGTACCAGCCGGCGTAACTCCTCCAGCCGTTCGTTTTTCGGTTGCAGCAGCGGCCCCATGCGCTGCAGGTCCATTTGCAGATTGAGCTGGACGGACTGCTCGATTTCCGCCTCGCTCCATTTTGGCAGTTCATACCACTGCAAACCGTAGTACCCGCACAGGCCAATCCCCACGCTGACGGCGAGGGCGGAAAAAATACGGGGATTTCGGGTCAGCATCGCCGCGCATTGTAGGACCTTCTGTTTTTGCGGCCGGATGACTGAGGGCAGGCCCAGATGGGATAATTCACGCCAAGGAGAAATTAAATGCGTATTGGCGTACCCAAAGAAATTAAAAATCACGAATACCGGGTGGGCCTGACGCCCGCTGGCGCGCGCGAATTGAAGGCGCACGGGCATGAAGTGCTGATCCAGACCCAGGCGGGTGGGGCGATCGGACTTAGCGATGACCACTACCGCAATGTGGGCGCAACCATCATTTCAACCGCGGAGGAAATATTTGCCTCCGCCGATATGATCATCAAGGTCAAAGAACCGCAGCCGGCCGAGTGCAAAATGTTGCGCGAAGGGCAGGTTTTATTCACGTATCTGCACCTCGCCCCGGACCCGGATCAGACCAAGGCGTTGGTGAAATCTGGCTGTATTGCGATTGCCTACGAGACCGTCACCGACGGCCGCGGCGGGCTGCCGCTGCTTGCGCCGATGAGCGAGGTGGCAGGGCGCATGTCGATCCAGGCCGGTGCCCACGCCATGGAAAAGGCCCAGGGTGGCAACGGCGTGCTGTTGGGGGGTGTGCCCGGTGTGGCGGCGGCAGATGTCGCCATCATCGGCGGTGGCGTGGTTGGCTACAACGCCGCGCGCATCGCTATTGGCATGGGTGCCAGCGTGACAATCCTTGACCGCTCGCTGCCGCGACTCAATTACCTCGACCAGCTGTTCGAGAACCGTATGCGCACCCAGTATTCGACCGTAGACGCGGTGGAAGAGGCCGTGCGCAAGGCCGATCTGGTCATCGGTGCGGTGCTGGTGCCGGGCGCCGCGGCGCCAAAACTGGTGACCCGCGCCATGCTCAAACTGATGAAGCCGGGCACCGTGGTGGTGGACGTAGCCATAGACCAGGGTGGTTGTTTTGAAACCAGCAAGCCCACGACGCACCAGAACCCGACCTACATCGTGGACGGCATCGTCCATTACTGCGTCGCCAACATGCCAGGCGGCGTGGCGCGCACGTCGACCTTTGCGCTCACCAACGCCACGCTGCCGTTTGCTTTGGCGCTGGCCGACAAGGGTTACGGCAGGGCATTGCTCGACGACGCCAATCTGCGCGAAGGGCTCAACGTGCATCGCGGCAAGGTGACCTACAAGGCAGTGGCAGAAGCGCTGGGCTACGAGTATGTTTCCCCGCAGGACGTACTAAAGCCCCGGTAGCAGCTTTCCGGGGCACAGTGGAGGTTCGCCATGTCGCGCCGCTCGATCTTGATTCTTGTCGCTGTCATCGCTTTTGTCGTAATCGGTGGCTACTGGGTTGCGACTGGCCTGCTCAAGACTCAAGTTGAACAGGCCTTGGGGCCCGAAAGTACGACCGAATCCATCACGGTAGGTTTGACCGGCGTCACCATCACCGGCCTGCACATCAAGGCGCCTCCCGGGTGGCCGTCCGCCGAAACTCTGAGCGCCGAACGCGTCACCGTGACACCGAGCCTGCTCGCGGCACTGACCGGCCGTGTCCGCGTGAACTCGATCAGGGTTGAAAAGCCCTACCTCTCTGTATTGCGCACGCGCGACGAAAAACTGCGGTTGCTGCCGAGTTTTCTGGAGGGCAAGCCCGCAGCGACCCCGGGCGAAAAGTCAGACGAACCCTCTAGCGCCAGCGAAATGAGTATCGACAGCATCAAGATGAGCGATGGTGTGGTGGAGTTTTTTGACGCCAGTGTGCGGCGCCCGCCACACAAAATCCGTCTCGAACAGATTGATCTGGAGATTGAGGATGTCGTCGTCCCCAGTCTTGTAGGCCGCACCGACATCGATTTTTCCGGCGTGGTCAAAGGCGTCAAGCAGGACGGCCGCATTGAGGTCGACGGTTGGGCCGAAATCGCCAGCCGCGATTCTTCAATCGAGACCCGGATCAAGTCGGTGGATCTGTTGGCGTTGCAGCCTTATCTGATCAAGGCTTCAGAATCCGGGGTGAAACGCGGCACGCTCGACCTCGACGTGAAATCAGAAGTGCGCAACAAACGCCTTAACGCACCGGGCAAGCTGGTGCTGAGCAATCTCGAGCTGGCATCGAGTGGCGGGCTGGGCACTTTTATGGGTGTACCGCGCAATGCCGTGCTGTTTTTCATGAAGGACAAGAACGACCGCATTGATATTGATTTTGCGCTTAACGGCAATATCGATAATCCCTCGTTCTCGCTGAATGAGGCATTTGCGACTCAGGTGGCCAGTGCCATGGCCGGTACGCTCGGCGTGAGCATCACCGGCATCGCTGAGGCATTTGGCAGCGTCGGCGGTACGGGTGTTGAGGCAATTGGGGGTGTGTTCAAGGGTTTGGGCGACGCTTTGAAACCCTCGGAGACCAAAAAGTAGGCCACCCGCTTGGGCCCGTTTTGGGCAAGAAATTGCCATGGCGCGAAAAGCAGTGGTACTAAAAGTGTACCAATGTATTTTCGAATCGAGCGATTTGAGCGCCGGAAACGCCGCAAGCGGGTAGGGTAATTCCGGGCAAGAAAATGCCCCGTTGCCGGGGCATTTCGTTCATCTGGCTCCCGAAGTTGGACTCGAACCAACGACCCAGTGATTAACAGTCACTTGCTCTACCGGCTGAGCTATTCGGGAAAATAGGAAATCGGTGGGGCGCGCATTGTAGTGGCGCACCCAGTCCGGTGCAAAAGAATCAGCCCGCGAGCGCCTTGATCCGCGCCACAGACTCCGTTAGTACCTTGTCGCTGGTGGCAAACGACAGCCGCATGTAGCCCGGCGCGCCGAACGCCGAACCGGGCACCAGGGCCACCCGGCCTTTTTGCAGCATGAGGTCGGCAAGCTCAAGGTCGTTCGTGCATCCCAGTTTTTTCATCAGGCCTTCGAAGCTGGGAAAGACGTAAAACGTGCCGTCGCCCGGCAAGCACTGGACGCCGGGGATTTCATTGAGCCCCGCGACCAGCTTGTCATGGCGAATCTTGAATGCCTTGACCATTTCGCCTACGCAGGCCTGGTCTCCGGTGAGCGCGGCCTCGGCCGCCACCTGGGCAATCGAATTCGGGTTGCTGGTGGACTGCGACTGGATGTCAGTCATGGCGGTAATGAGTTGCGCGGGGCCGCAAGCCCAGCCGATACGCCAGCCGGTCATCGAATAGGTCTTCGACACGGCATGGATCAACACCGTGCGCTCATAAAGATCCGGACAGACATTGAGGATGTTCACGAACGGCTCGCCCGACCAGAGGATCTTTTCGTACATGTCGTCGGTGCAGATGACGATGCGCGGATGTTTGCGCAGCACATCGCCCAACGCCGTCAGTTCGGCGCGGGTATAGGCCATGCCCGACGGGTTGCTCGGCGAGTTCAGCCAGATCATCCGCGTCCGCGGTGTGATGGCCTGCGCCAGCTGTTCTGGCGTGATTTTGAAACGCGTGGCGGCGTTGGTGGCAATGAATACCGGGATGCCGTCGGCCAGCAGCACCATATCCGGATAACTGACCCAATACGGTGCCGGCACGATGACTTCGTCGCCCGCATTCAGCAGCGCCTGACACAGGTTGTAACAGGACTGCTTGCCGCCGCACGACACCACGACCTGGTTTGGCTTGTACTCCAGGCCATTGTCGCGCTGATGCTTGGCGATGATCGCTTTTTTAAGACTGGGTATGCCGCCGACCGCAGTGTATTTGGTGAAGCCGGAGGCCAGTGCCTTGATCGCCGCGTCCTTGATGTGCTGCGGAGTGTCGAAGTCGGGCTCCCCGGCGCCCAGCGAGAGTACGTCGATGCCCTGTGCCTTTAGTTCCGCCGCCTTGGCGGTCACTGCCAGGGTGGGCGAGGGCTTGATGCGTCCGCTGCGTTGCGCAAGTTCCATGTGCGTTAGATCGCTGTCAAAGATTTGAAAGGCGCGCGATGATACTCAATTGTTCATCCCAATTCATTGTTGGATTCCATGATCGAAGCAAACCAGGAAACTGCAAAGGTCGTGCGCCTACGCCAGCGCGCGGAGAGTGTGTTTCAACTCAAGGCCGAGTGGGCTCCGGCAGGCGACCAGCCCGAAGCGATCAAGACGCCTGGTTCAGGGTCTGAACGACGGCCTGACGCACCAGACGCTGCTGGGCGTCACGGGTTCTGGCAAGACCTTCACCATTGCCAATGTCATTTCGCAATTGCAGCGGCCGACCCTGGTGCTGGCGCCCAACAAAACTCTCGCCGGCGCAGCTGTATGGTGAATTCAAGGAGTTTTTCCCGGACAACGCCGTCGAGTATTTCGTCAGCTACTACGACTATTACCAGCCGGAGGCCTATGTGCCTTCGACTGACACCTTCATCGAAAAGGACAGCTCGATCAACGAGCACATCGAACAAATGCGCCTGTCGGCGACCAAGGCGCTGCTCGGGCGCAAGGACGCAATCATTGTCGCCACCGTTTCAGCCATTTACGGTCTGGGTGACCCCGAAACCTATTTCAAGATGGTGCTGCACATGGTCAAGGGCGAGCGCATCAACCAGCGCGAACTTCTCCGCCGCCTGACCGAAATGCAGTACAGCCGCAATGATCTGGAGCTTGCGCGCGGCACGTACCGCGTGCGCGGCGAGGTGATCGACGTGCATCCGGCGGAGTCCGACGACGAAGCAGTGCGGATAGAGTTGTTCGATGACGAGATCGTTTCAATCTCGGTGTTCGACCCGCTAACCGGCGAGGTCAAGCGCAAAGTGCCGCGCTACACGCTGTTTCCGAAATCGCACTATGTGACTCCGCGCGAACGCACGCTCGGCATGTTCAGCGCGGTCAAGGACGAACTGCGTGAGCGGCTGGAGTATTTGCGCACCAACAACAAGCTGGTCGAAGCGCAGCGCCTGGAGCAGCGCACGACTTTTGACCTGGAGATGATTCAGGAGGTGGGCTATTGCTCCGGCATTGAAAACTACTCGCGCTATCTGTCGGGACGCGCGCCGGGCGAGCCGCCGCCCTGTCTGCTGGATTACCTGCCGCCGGATGCGTTGGTGGTCGTCGACGAATCGCATGTGACCGTGCCCCAACTGGGTGCCATGTACAAGGGTGACCGCTCGCGCAAGGAGACCCTGGTGGCCTACGGCTTTCGCTTGCCGTCTGCCATGGACAACCGGCCGCTGAAGTTCGAGGAGTTTGAGCGGATCGTGCCGCAGCTGATCTTCGTCTCGGCGACGCCGGGCCCGTTTGAGGCGACAAAATCCCAGCAAACGGCCGAGCAGCTGGTACGGCCGACGGGATTAGTAGACCCTGAAACCGAAGTGCGTCCCGCCACCAGCCAGGTGGATGATTTGTTGGGCGAAATCCGTATTCGCGCGGACAAGAAAGAGCGCGTACTGGTGACCACCCTGACCAAGCGCATGGCGGAGGACTTGACCGATTACCTGCACGAGCACGGCGTCAAGGTGCGCTACATGCATTCCGATGTGGATACGGTGGAGCGTGCGGAAATTCTGCGTGATTTGCGGCTCGGGCTGTTCGACGTGTTGATCGGCATCAACTTGCTGCGAGAAGGGCTCGATCTGCCGGAAGTCTCTCTGGTGGCGATTCTCGACGCCGACAAGGAGGGCTTCCTGCGTTCGGAGCGGTCCTTGATCCAGACCTCCGGACGCGCCGCGCGTAATCTGAATGGCCGCGTGATCATGTATGCCGACCGCATCACGGACTCGATGCGACGGGCGATGGGCGAGATGGATCGCCGTCGCGAAAAACAGAAACAGCACAACCTGGCGCATGGCATCACGCCCCGCGGAATCCAGAAGGCCGTCACCGACGCCATGCATTCCGGTTATGAAGAGGCAGTGACGGCCCAGGCATTGAAAGTGGCCGAGGCGGAGGCCGCGTACGGGCGCGTGCCACCGGAAAAAATGGGCAAATTCATCGCCAAGCTCGAAAAAGAGATGTTTCAGGCGGCGCAGAACCTGGAATTTGAGCTGGCGGCAAAAAAGCGCGACGAAATCAAAAAGCTGCGCAACGGCATGCTCAGTGTTGCCGCCTGAGGGCGGGTCAGGCATCATGCGCGCCGGTTAATTTTTCCGATCCGTAGGCGCGTAGCTCAGCTGGTTAGAGCACCTCCTTGACATGGAGGGGGTCGTTGGTTCGAGTCCAATCGCGCCTACCAAGTTTTCAAAGAAAAGACCCCGTAAAGGGGTCTTTTCTTTGAAAAAGAGTAACGCGATTGACTGCGCAACGACCCTTCGGGTCGTGGTATGACCGGCGCCACCCATGGCGTCTGTCCTTCGGGCGCCCTGCAGGCGTCCGATTTCGCTCCAAGCGAAATCGTCGAGTCCTTTGTGCATGGCATGGTTGAGAAGCAGCGGCATCGCCGTTACAATCTGCGCCCTCAAACGCCCGCCCTGCGGGCGTTTATTTTCTCCCCGCGCGCCAAGCGCGCGGGCACTGGCTTGAATCGGAGAGTGGCACATCGCAAGTGAAAAAGATGACCGGCGCAACGGGGCGATAGCCGCTCCACGCATCCGGGTGGTAGATCACGATGGCACGATGATCGGAATCATGATGACCGCGGATGCCGTGCGTCGTGCCGAAGAGGCAGGCATGGATCTGGTGGAGATTTCACCCAATGCAGAGCCTCCCGTCTGCAAGATCATGGATTACGGCAAGTACCTCTACAAAAAAGACAAGGCAGCATGCATGCGGCGCGTAAGAAGCAAAAACAGATTCAAGTCAAGGAAATCAAGTTCCGGCCAACGACGGAAGAGGCGGATTACCAGACCAAGCTGCGCGCGTTGACGCGGTTTCTGGAAGAGGGCGACAAGATCAAGGTCACGGTGCGTTATCGCGGTCGCGAAATGGCAGCATCAGGAACTGGGCATGAAGCTGATGGACCGGGTGCGCGCCGATCTGGACGCACTGGCGGTGGTCGAGCAGTCGCCCAAGCTGGAAATGCGGCAAACGGTGATGGTGATGTCGCCGAAGAAGCACTAGATACGACAAGTTTTTTACAAGCGGCGTGAGGCCCCCAAATGTGCGCAAGCACTGCCTGACGCAGCATTAGAAAGAAGGAGGGCAAAATGCCCAAGTTGAAAACAAACCAGGGCGCCAAAAAGCGCTTCGCCAGCACCGGCAAGGGCGGGTTTAAGCGCGGACACTCGCACAAGCGTCACATCCTTACCAAGAAATCCGGCAAGCGCATTGCGCGCCTGCGCGGCAACACGTCGGTGCATCCGTCGGATACCAAAGAAGTCCGGCAGTTGCTGCCGTACGCGTAAGGGAGAACTACGACCATGGCAAGAGTTAAACGGGGCGTCACCGCCCGCGCGTATCACAAGAAAATACTGAAGAAGGCGAAGGGCTACTACGGTGGCCATTCGCGGGTATTCCGCTCGGCGGTTCAGGCGGTCACCAAGGCCGGTCAGTATGCGTTCCGCGACCGCCGCGTCAAGAAGCGCGAGTTTCGCGCGCTCTGGATGCAGCGCATCAACGCAGGCGCTCGTGAACATGGCCTGTCGTACAGCCGGTTTATTCGCGGGCATGACGCTGGTCGGCGTGACCCTGGATCGCAAAATCCTCGCGGACATGGCGATGCACGACAAGCCCGCCTTTGCCGCGCTGGTTGCCCAGGCCAAAGCCAAGCTGGCGGCCTAAGCCCTTTCACGATGTTCCAAAGGGGAGAAGGCGCCAGCCTTCTTCCCTTTTTACTTTGTCAGAGTGAGCGAATGAGCGAAAGCATCGACACCTTGTTGCAACAGGCGCAGGCACAAATCAGCGCCGCCACCGACTTGCGCGCGCTCGAACAGTTGCGCGTCGACTGGCTGGGCAAGAAGGGCCGCATTACGGAGTTGCTCAAGACGCTTGGCGCATGGCCGGCGGAGCAGCGCAAGACTTACGGCGAGCGGTCAATCGCGCCAAGGACGCAGGCCAGCCAATGGCTGGACGCCCGCAAAACCGCAGCTGGCGGATGCAGAACTCGACGCCAAGCTGCTCCGACGAGCGGATCGACGTCACCCTGCCGGGCCGCGGAGAAGGCAGCGGCAGCCTGCATCCGCATCACCCGGATGATCGAACGCATCGAGCGCCTTGTTCGGCGAGCTCGGTTTCGAAACGGTGGAGGGGCCCGAAATCGAGGATGACTTCCACAACTTCGGCGCGCTCAACATCCCGGAAGCGCACCCGGCACGGGCGATGGCAGGACACCTTCTACGTCCAGAACGGCGCGCGTGCTGCTGCGCACGCATACCAGCCCGGTGCAGATCCGCACGCTGGAAGCCCTGGTGAAAGCCGGGCGCAAGCCGCCGATCCGCATCATCTGCCCGGGACGCGTTTACCGACGTGACTTCGATCGCACGCACAGCCCGATGTTCCACCAGATCGAAGGCTGTATGTCGCCGAGAACGTCAGCTTCAGCGACCTCAAGTACGATCTCGCAGACCTTCCTGGCTCGCGTTTCTTCGAGCGAGAAGTCGAAGTCACTGTTCCGGCCCAGTCTACTTCCCGTTCGTCGAGCCGGAGCGCCGACGTGCACATTCGCTGGGGCGAAAAGGCTGGCTGGAAGTGCTTGGCTGCGGGATGGTGCACCCCAACGTGTTCAAGGCCGTGGGCCTCGACCCCGAGCGCTACACCGGCTATGCCTTTGGCATGGGCGTCGAGCGCATGGCGATGCTGCGTTACGGCGTGGATGACCTGCGTCGGTTCTTCAACAACGACCTGCGCTTCCTGGGGCAGTTCGCATGAAAATCTCCGAGCAGTGGCTGCGCGAACACCTGAACCCGCCCGCCGATACGGCCGAATTTTGTCGCCGCTATGTCATGGCGGGCCTTGAAGTTGAAGCGACGCCTGTTGTAGCCGCCCCGCTGGTCGGCGTGGTGGTCGCGCGCATCGAGTCCATTGCGCCTCATCCTCAAGCCGACAAGCTGCGTGTGTGCACGGTCAGCGCCGGGCAGACCACGACCGTACAGATCGTTTGCGGCGCCGCCAATGCGCGGGTGGGTTTGCTGGCTCCGCTCGCCCAGGTTGGCGCGAGGCTGCCTGGCGGAATGGAGATCAAACAGGCGCAGCTGCGAGGCGTCGAATCCGCCGGCATGTTGTGCTCGGCCAAAGAGCTGGGCCTGGCAGAAAAATCCGAAGGCTTGATGGAACTGGACGACGACGCTCGGCCGGGGATGCCGTTGGCTGATTATTTGAAACTCGATGATCAGACGCTAACGTTTGAATTCACGCCGAATCGCGGTGATTGCCTGAGCGTTTCCGGATTGGCCCGCGAAGCCGCAGCAATTTTTGGCGTGACGTACGCCGCCCCGCCAGTTGCGTCCGCACCGGTGACGAGCACACGGAGGCAAGCAGTCGAAATTGAAGATCAGAGCCTGTGCCCGGCCTATGCAGGCCGCGTAATCGAAGGCATCAACCCGCAGGCGCGCACGCCGGACTGGCTACGCGAAAAATTGCGCCGGTCGGGCATTCGCTGCATTCACCCGGTGGTCGACATCACTAATTTTGTCTTGCTCGAGCTTGGCCAGCCCATGCACGCGTTCGACAGCGCGGGGCTCGCGGGTGCGGTTCGGGTCCGAACCGCCAGGAAGGGAGAAACGTTAACGCTGCTCAACGAGCAGACCATCTCGCTCACTTCAGAATTGCTGATCGCCGACGATCGTGCACCGCTGGCCCTGGCAGGTGTCATGGGCGGCGCCGGGTCGGGCGTCAACGAGAAAACTCGCGACGTCTTTCTTGAGAGCGCCTGCTTTGCGCCGGCCGCGGTCGCGGGCACCGGCCGCCTCCACAAACTCAATTCCGATGCCTTGTATCGCTATGAGCGTGGCGTGGACCCGGCGTTACATGCGCGCGCGCTGGAGCGCTGCTCAAATTTGATTCTTGAAATTTGCGGGGGGTCGGCAGGCCCCGTGACGATTGTCAGTGACAAGCCGCAAGTCGTGCGCGTTCACCTGCGGCATGAGCGCCTCTGCCGGCTGCTGGGCCATGAGATTGACGCGGACGAGGTGGAATCACTGCTCAGACGCGTAGTCCATGATCTGGAAAAGAAATCGGCAGGGGAGTGGGTGGCTACCGTACCGACCTATCGCTATGACCTTCGTATCGAGGCTGACCTGATCGAGGAAGTGGCGCGGCTGTATGGTTACGACCGTATCCCAGGCAAACCCTATCGTGCCGAGTTGGTTCCCGCGGCAATGCCTGAAGCGCAGATGCCCAAGGCACAGGCACGTGCTCATCTGGTTGCCCGCGGCTGGCATGAGGCCGTGACCTATAGTTTTGTTGATTCCAGGATTCAGTCGCTGCTGAATTCCGCCGAAAGCCCGATTCTGCTCGACAACCCCATTGCCGAGACGATGTCGGTAATGCGCACCACGCTTTGGAGCGGACTGATTCCCGCCTGGCTATACAACGCGCAGCGTCAGCAAAAGCGCGTGCGCCTGTTCGAGCTGGGGGCGAGCTACCACACGCAGGCTGGCATGACGTACGAGGTTCAGCGCCTTTCCGGCATTGCGGCGGGCCCTTACGCACCAGAGCAGTGGGGTGCAAAAGCGCGCGAGTCAGATTATTTCGACATCAAGGGTGACTTGGAATCCCTATTCGGTTCAGAGTTGGTGTTTGAGCGCGCCGAGCACCCCGCGTTGCATCCCGGACAAAGTGCACGCCTGTTGTGCCAAGGACAGAGCGCTGGTTGGCTGGGCGTACTGCACCCTCGCATTGCGCGTGCCTTGGACTTGCCGCAATCCCCCCTATTGTTCGAAATCGATTGGGCGCGAGCAGGCGTGCGCCGGTTGCCCCAGGTGTCGCCGATCTCCGAGCTGCCGAGTTCGCGTCGCGATTTGGCCCTGGTGCTTAAGGAAGACATTGAAGCGGCTCGCGTGCTGGACTGCGCCCGTCGAGCCGGCGGCAGCGCGCTGCGCGATTTGAAGCTGTTTGATGTGTTCCGTGGCGGTACCTTACCTAAAGGGTTCAAAAGTATGGCTTTAGGCTTGATTTTTCAAGATAATTCGCGCACTCTTACCGACCAAGAGGTAGACGCTGCGGTTAGGGCCGTGGCGGCATGCCTCCAAAGCGAACTCGGAGCCAGTCTGCGGTCTTGAGCCGTGGCACGGCGAGGCAGGGATGAACCTATGACGGCGTTGACCAAAGCGGAGCTGTCCGAAGCCCTGTTCGAGCAACTGGGCCTCAACAAGCGTGAGGCCAAAGAGTTTGTCGACCTGTTTTTTGAAGAAATCCGCGAAAGCCTCGAGTCGGGCAAACCGGTAAAACTGTCTGGTTTCGGCAATTTTGAACTGCGTGACAAGAATAAGCGTCCGGGCCGCAATCCAAAGACCGGCGAAGAAATTCCGATTTCGGCACGCCGTGTGGTAACGTTCCGCCCCGGCCAAAAATTAAGAATGAGAGTCGAGTCCGATGCGGCCACAGCAAGCTAGCCTGCCGCTGCCCTTGCCGGAGATTCCGGCCAAGCGCTATTTCGCCATAGGCGAAGTCAGCGAGCTGTGTGCGGTCAAACCCCACGTTCTGCGCTATTGGGAGCAGGAGTTTCCTCAGCTCAAGCCAGTCAAGCGCCGTGGCAACCGCCGCTATTACCAGCAGGATGACGTGCAGATGGTTCGCCGCATCCGCAGCCTGTTGTACGAACAGGGGTTCACCATTGGCGGTGCACGCCTGCGCCTGAAAGAATCGCTGCGTCTTGTGGTGCCCTCACGGCCCCTTCAAACGCCTGCCGTGACGCCGCAGCAGGATTTACCGCAGGTCGCTGCCGCTGCCGTCGTGGCGCGCAAAGGCTCCAAAGCGGAGCTGTCAAAGATGCGCGCCGATCTCGAGGCCGCGCTCAAGCTGCTCGATCGTTAGAAAATTCCTTTTCACTGTTGCCGCGTTCCGATAACATGCGCGGCCCTACCGTCGGGGCGTAGCGCAGCCTGGTAGCGCACCTCCTTGGGGTGGAGGTGGTCGGAGGTTCAAATCCTCTCGCCCCGACCAATTTTTGGTTTATTTTAATGACTGCCAGTGGCAGTCATTGCTCTGAAAATGGATGGAGTCGGGCCCCGCCCAACGCACCATCAACCAATCAGCGCGCATTACTGGCGTACCCGCTTGAGGCGTTTTTTAGCCTTGCGGAGCGCCCGCAATAAACACACTGGTACTAAAAATGTACCGCTCAATTTGGGCATTTCGCCATTTTGAGCGCGAACGTGCCGCAAGCGGGTTATGGCAGAAAATTCTGAATTCAAAAAAAAGCCCCGCCGATTGGCGGGGCTTGGATGAAACGTCTGATCGTTACTGAACGATCTTCAACTCGACGCGACGGTTGACCTCGCGGCCGGCGTCGGTTTCGTTGGTGTCGATCGGCTGGCCTTCGCCGTAACCCTTCGAGCTCAGGCGTCCGGCATCAACGCCGCGGCTGATCAGGTAATCGACCACCGAACGGGCGCGGCGCTCGGACAGAACCTGGTTGTAAGCGTCGCTGCCCTTGTAGTCGGTGTGACCACCGACTTCAATGCGGATCGCAGAAGCCGCAATCAGCGCATCGGCGACCTGATCCAGGATCACCTTGGCGTTGACCGTGAGGTCGTACTTGTCGAAGTTGAAGTTGACGCCGCGCAGGATGATGGCGTCGCCAATCGCGCAACCGTTGAAGTCGACCGGCTCACCCTGCTTGGGTGAGCGGCAACCGGTGTCAGGCGGCGGGATCGGGATCGGGCAGCCATCGGCATCGACCTTGGTGCCCAGAGGCGTGCCGGGGCACTTGTCGAGGCGATCAACAACGCCATCGCCGTCGGAATCCTTCTCGCAGCCTTTTTCATCAACTACGGCGCCGGGCACCGTGCCCGGGCACTGGTCGATGTCGTCGGGCACGCCGTCGCCGTCACTGTCGGCGGATTGCGGCTGCACGACTTCGACCGGCTCTTCGGCTTCGCGATCAGGCGCGGGAGGCGGACCCAGCGGAATCAGCAAACCGGCGCTGAACACGGCTTCACCGAACTGCTTGTCGGCGGCGGTGAACTGGCCGGTGCGCGGCTTGTTATGTGCGTCAAGGCGATAGACCGCTTCGCCGCGCAGGTCGAAATCAACGCCAATCACGCTCAGGGGCAGCAGGTAACCGCCGCCAAAATCAAAAACTGTAGAGGTGTAATTCTCGACGGAACCCGGATGCTTGTTGGCCTGGCCCATGTGGATTTTGACCGTGCCGAACAGTTGCGGCAGGACCGTGAGCGGGAACACCATGGCGCCAATACCCACGCCCTTGAGTTCGGCTTTGCGTTGGGCGTTGCAGGTTGCGGGGGCGCCCGCCGAGCAGGCGGTGCCGTTGCCATCGGCCTGCAGGAAAAAAGCGCTGATTTCGAGATTCAGTCCCTGCGACATTTTTTTACCAACGGACAGTGTGATTCCGTAACCGTCGTCCGCGCCGCGCTCCTTGTCTGCCAGCAGGTAGGACGCCATCGGCGAAACGTAAAACCGCCTGTCGGTCTGGGCTGAAACACCCGTGGCAAAAAGCAGGGCGGCGAGTGCGGCGCAGTGAATGATTCCGGGGCGATATGACATGTGAGCGATTCCTTGGGGGAGACTATTGTTTGAACAGATGATAGCAGTCGCCGGATGAGGCGTCTGCGAGACAGACTCTAATCGCAGCCTCTGCTTCAGCGCAAGATTCGACCGCCATCCGTTAGACTGCCCGACCTTTTTTCAGCAGTGTGGCCGCGGCCATGGAACTCAACCCGATCAAGACCGAGATCACAGCCCTGCGGGCGCGTTTCGACGCGCTGCGGGGCTATCTTTGACTACGCCGGCAAGCAAGACCGGCTGGCCGAAGTCAATGCCGAACTGGAGAACGCGCGAAGTCTGGAACAAGCCCGAGAACGCCCAGAACCTGGGCAAGGAGCGCGC
The DNA here is from genome assembly GCA_963807375.1 of uncultured Gammaproteobacteria bacterium. Classification (GTDB taxonomy): domain Bacteria; phylum Pseudomonadota; class Gammaproteobacteria; order Nevskiales; family Nevskiaceae; genus JACPFV01. Next base: position 878,462 of record CAWEBP010000001.1, on the reverse strand, counting down.
GCGCCTCGAAGACGTGATCCAGCCGCTCGATCGCGCCGAGCACGGCCTGCGCGACGCCGCTCGAACTGCTCGAACTGGCGGCCGCCGAGAACGACGACAGCACCGTCGACGAGATCGCGCGCGACGTCGCAGCGCTGGGCGCAGCTCGCCGACGACATGGAGTTCAAGCGCATGTTCAGCGGCGAGATGGACGCGCACAACGCCTATCTCGACATCCAGGCCGGCACCGGCGGCACCGAGGCGCAGGACTGGGCCGACATGCTGCTGCGCATGTACTTGCGCTGGTGCGACGACAAGGGCTTCAAGATCGAGCTGCTGGAGCGCTCCGACGGCGAAGTCGCCGGCATCAAGGGCGCGACGATCTTCGTGCAGGGCGACTACGCCTACGGCTGGCTGCGCACCGAGACCGGCGTGCACCGCCTGGTGCGCAAGTCGCCGTTCGATTCCGGCAACCGCCGCCACACCTCGTTTGCCGGCGTGTTCGTCTCGCCCGAAGTGGACGACGACATCGAGATCGAGATCAATCCCGGCCGATCTTGAGGTCGGCACCTTCCGCTCCGGCGGGCGCCGGCGGCCAGCACGTCAACAAGACCGAGTCGGCGATCCGCATCAAGCACGTCCCGTCCGGCATCGTCGTCGCCTGCCAGACCGAGCGCAGCCAGCACGCCAACCGCGACCGCGCGATGAAGATGCTCAAGGCCAAGCTCTACGAGCGCGAGATGGACAAGCGCAACGCCGAGAAGCAGAAAGTCGAGGACTGCAAGACCGACATCGAGTGGGGCAACCAGATCCGCTCCTACGTGCTCGACCAGTCGCGCATCAAGGATCTGCGCACCGGCGTCGAGATCGCCGACACGCAGAAGGTGCTCGACGGTCATCTCGATCCGTTCATCGAGGCGAGCCTGAAGCAAGGCCTGTAGACCATGACCGACGAAGACAACAAGCCGCCAGGACGAGAACTCACTCATCGCCGCAGCGCCGCGAAAAGCTCGACACGCTGCGCGCGAAACCGGCAATGCGCTACCCGAATCACTTTCCGCCGCGACACGCTGGCCGAGGACCTGCACGGCATGTATGGCGCGCGCACTGCCGAATCGCTCGAGCGGAGACGAAAACCGAGTTCGCGCTCGCCGGCCGCCTGATGGCCAAGCGCGGGCAGGGCAAGGTCAGCGTTCGTCGAGTTGCAGGACATGTCCGGCCGCATCCAGATGTTCGTGCAGATGAACGCGATCGGCGAAGCGGCCTATGACGATTTCAAGACCTGGGACGTCGGCGACATCGTCGGCGTCGACCGGCACGGTGATGAAGACCAAGACCGGCGAGCTGTCGGTACGCGCGTCGCGAGATCGAACTCGCTGGTCAAGTCGCTGCGGCCGCTGCCGGAGAAGTGGGCTGGCCTGACCGACACCGAAATCCGCTATCGCCAGCGCTACGTCGACCTGATCGTCAACCCCGAGGTGAGAAAGGTGTTCGAAAAGCGCGGCCGCACCGTGCGCTTCATCCGCCAGTTTCTCGACGCGCTGGGCTATCGTCGAAGTCGAAACGCCGATGCTGCAGGCGATCCCCGGCGGCGCCACCGCGCGGCCGTTCGTCACGCATTACAACGCGCTGGACCGCGACTTCTACCTGCGCATCGCGCCGGAGCTGTACCTGAAGCGCCTGGTGGTCGGCGGCTTCGAGCGGGTCTACGAGATCAACCGCAATTTCCGCAACGAGGGGCTGTCGCACGCGGCACAACCCCGAGTTCACCATGCTCGAGTTCTACCAGGCCTACGCCGATTACCGAGGACTGCATGGACCTGATCGAGAACCTGATGCGCGACGTGGCGCTCACGGTGAACGGTGCGGCCACGGCTGAGCTACCAGGGGCGCGACTACGACCTGGGCAGCCGTTCAACCGCTGGACCATGCAGGAGGCGGTGCTGCGCTTCAATCCCGGCTCGACGTCGCGGCTGGCGAGCGCGACTACCTGGCCGATCGCGCGCAAGGTCGGCGGCGACGTCAAGCCGGACTACGGCGCCGGCAAGCTGCTGACCGAGATTTCGAGAAGACCGTCGAGGCGAAGCTGCTCGATCCCGACCTTCATCACCGAGTACCCGACCGAAGTGTCGCCGCTGGCGCGCCGCAACGACGACAATCCCGAGAGTCACCGACCGCTTCGAATTCTTCATCGGCGGTCGCGAGGTCGCCAACGGGTTTCTCCGAGCTGAACGATCCCGACGACCAGGCCGCGCGCTTTCGAGCGCAGGTCGACGCCAAGGACGCGCGGTGATGACGAGGCGATGCGCTTCGACGCCGACTACATCCGCGCGCTCGAGTACGGCCTGCCGCCGACCGCCGGGCGTGGGCATCGGCATCGACCGGCTGGTGATGTTCCTGACCGATTCGCCATCGATCCGCGACGTGCTGTTGTTCCCGCAACTTCGAAATTAAGCGCACCCGCCTGGAGTGTTTTGGGCGTCAAAAATACGCGGTGGCGAAAAGCACTGGTACTAAAAGTGTACCACTCGCAATACGCGATCCAATCAAATCAGCCTAAACAGGCCTCAAGCGGGTGGCGAGGTTTTTTGAACCACAAGGCCAATGCAGCCGCCTTCTGGCCGGGTGACCCAATCCACCAGTTCCCCCGCTTCGATTGACCCGCCGGGCTCAAGCGTTTCGCACGCGCCTAAATCAATAATTTTCATGCGGCGCTTGACCTCGCCCAGGTAATGAATCCGCGCGACGATCTCCTGCCCGGTGTAGCAGCCTTTGTCGAAACTGATGCCGCCTAGTTGGTCGAGATTGCACCACTGCGGCACAAAATGATCCTGTGTCGCTGGATAAATTACCGGCACGCCTGCCTCGATGTCCGCGCGCTTCCAGTCTTGCTCAGAGCCTTGCGCAAGCACTGCCGTGAATCGTTCCGCAACGGCAGACAACACCTCAGTTGCGGCATACAGGCTGAAGCGCGGCACGGTTCCGAGCCGGCGGATGATGCTCACGCCTTCGTGGTTTCGCATTTCCAGCGCTCGCGCGGGGCATGGCAGGCCGAGGTTTTCGAGCAGCGCCGGGGTGTCGGCGCCGATCAGTCCCAGGGCGGACCCGGATTGGCTCAAGTTTACTTTCGAGCGCAGCACATACAGGCGCAAGCGCTTGAGCACCGAATCGCACACGCCGCGGTGTATTTCCAGAATCACGTCGTCGCCGAGCGTGTGCAGGTGCAGGACGGCAAGCATGCGGCCTTTGGGGCTGTTGTAAGACGAAATCTGTGCTTGCGCCGGGCTCAGCTGGCGCACGTCGTTGGAGAGCTGTCCTTGCAAGAAGCTGACAACATCGGCGCCCGTAGCACGGATGAAACTCAGGTGTTCGAGCTTTAACCAGCAGTTTTTATTGGCAGCCATGGCGGAAGTTTGTCACACTAGTTGAGCGATGCTGACCCAAAAATCCCCTGACAATTCAGTGCACGTTCATGTGCCCAAGCCCGCGCCGGCCGAGCCCCAACGCACGCACGCGCCAGTGCCGGCAAAAGAATTCGGCGGACGTCGCGAGGGCCTGGAACCCACGCGCTATGGCGACTGGGAAAAACAGGGTCGTTGCATAGATTTTTAACCACACGCAGCCCTGCCCGAGTCCGCCATGAGCATGCCACCCACCGCCCCGAATCGGCCGCTGTCGCCGTTCATGCTGGGGCCGTATTACAGGTTTCAGCTCACCTCGGTGCTGTCGTTTGCACATCGCATCACCGGCATCGGATTGTCGTTGGGCACGTTGTTTCTCGCCGCCTGGTTGATCGCGCTGGCCGAGGGCCCCTGGGCATTCGCCGCCTTTGCTCAACATCTCACGGCCTGGTACGGGCAGGCGCTGCTCGCCGGCTGGAGCTGGGCCTTGCTCTATCACCTGTGCAACGGCGTGCGGCATCTGTTTTGGGATATCGGCAAGGGCTACAGCCTTCCGGCGGCTTACGCTTCTGGTTATGCCGTGGTCATTGTTTCATTCCTATTGACCGGCGCCGTCTGGGCCCTGGCGTATCTGCGATGAGCCTGCGATCACCGCTGGGCCACGCGCGCGGCCTCGGCTCCGCGAAGGAGGGCGTCCATCACTTCTGGATGCAGCGCCTGACCGCGCTGGCATTGATCCCGTTGACGCTGTGGTTCGTGTTTTCGGTGGTCCAGCTGAGCGCAGCGAGCTATCCCGGCGTCCTGCAGTGGGTTCATGACCCGAAAGTGGCGGTCACGCTGGTGCTGTTTCTGGTCGCGCTGCTTTATCACTCGATGCTTGGCGTGCAGGTGGTGATTGAGGATTACGTCCATCACGAAGGCCTCAAGCTCGCCAGTCTGGTGCTGATGAAATTCGCCCATCTGGCCATCGCGGCCGCGTGCATTTTCGCGGTATTGAAAGTCGCACTGAGTTAATCAATGTCTGCCTACGAAATTATTCATCACGAATACGATGTGGTTGTGGTCGGCGCCGGTGGCGCCGGATTGCGTGCCACGCTGGGCCTGGCCGAAGCGGGCCTGAAGACCGCCAACATCACCAAGGTATTTCCGACGCGCTCGCACACGGTCGCCGCGCAAGGCGGCATCTCGGCCGCGCTCGCCAACATGGGCGAGGACGACTGGCGCTGGCACATGTACGACACCGTCAAAGGCTCGGACTGGCTCGGCGACCAGGACGCCATTCAGTACATGTGCCGCGAAGCGATTCCCGCGATCATCGAGCTGGAGCATTACGGCGTGCCGTTCTCGCGCACGGCAGACGGCAAGATCTACCAGCGCCCGTTCGGCGGCATGACCACGCATTACGGCGAAGGCACCGCGCAGCGCACGTGCGCCGCTGCCGATCGCACCGGCCACGCCATGCTGCACACGCTGTATCAGCAATCGCTCAAGTGCAAAGCGCAGTTCTTTGTCGAGTTCTTTGCGCTGGATCTGTTGATGGACGACGACGGCGCCTGTCGCGGCGTGCTGGCGCTGGAGATGGCGACCGGCAAGATTCACCGCTTTCGTGCGCAAACCGTGATCCTCGCCACCGGCGGTTATGGGCGCGCTTATTTCTCGGCGACCTCGGCACACACCTGTACCGGTGACGGCAATGCGATGGCGCTGCGCGCCGGACTGCCGCTGCAGGACATGGAGTTCGTGCAGTTCCACCCGACCGGCATCTATGGTTCTGGCTGCCTGATCACCGAAGGAGCGCGAGGCGAGGGCGGCTATCTCACCAACTCCAAGGGCGAGCGCTTCATGGAGCGCTATGCACCGAACCGCAAGGACCTGGCCTCGCGCGACGTGGTGTCGCGTTCGATGACCATCGAAATCCGCGACGGGCACGGCGTCGGTCCTGAAAAAGACCATATTTATCTGCATCTGGAACATCTGGGTCCCGAGGTGCTGCACAAGCGCCTGCCGGGCATTTCCGAAACCGCCAAGATTTTTGCCGGCGTCGACGTCACCCAAGCAGCCGATTCCGGTGATTCCGACCGTGCACTACAACATGGGCGGCATCCCGGCCAATTTCCATGGTGAAGTTGTGACTTCGGATGGCAAGCCCGACACCGTGATTCCGGGCCTGATGGCCGTGGGCGAAGCCGCATGCGTCTCGGTGCACGGCGCCAACCGGCTGGGCTCCAACTCGCTGCTCGACCTGGTGATGTTTGGCCGCGCCGCCGCGCTGCGCTGTGCCGCCACGGTCAAGGCCGGCACGCCGCACAGTTCGATACCGAAGGATTCCGAAGACAAATCGCTGGCGCTGCTCGACAAACTGCGCAACGCCAAGGGATCGCAGACGACCGCGAAGATCCGCCTCGACATGCAGAAGACCATGCAGGCGCATGCGGCGGTGTTCCGCACCAGCAAGTCGTTGGACGAAGGCATGGGCAAGATCAAGCGCGATCGTCGAGTCCTTCAACGACGTGGCGGTCGCCGACCGCTCGATGATCTGGAATTCAGACCTCATCGAAACGCTGGAACTCGACAACCTGCTCGGCCAGGCGCTGGTGACGATGGCCTCGGCGCAGAACCGCAAGGAATCGCGCGGCGCCCATGCGCACGAGGATTTTCCGGATCGCGATGACGCCGTCTGGATGAAGCACACGCTGGCGCTGGCGCACCGGCGACACCGGGGTGACAGATCGACTTCCGGCCGGTGCACATGTACACGCTCGACGACGAGGTCGACGTACATCGCGCCGCAGAAGCGCACGTACTAATCGAGAGATCAGACAATGGCTCAGTTCACCTTGCCCAAGAACTCGCAGATCGACAAGAAGGCTGGCAAGCACCACGCCGCGCCGGCCGGCGCCAAGAACGTGCGCGCAGCTTCAAGATCTACCGCTACGACCCGGACACCGGCGCCAATCCGCGCATGGACACCTACGACGTCGACATGGACGCCTGCGGGCCGATGGTTCTCGACGCGCTGATCAAGATCAAGAACGAGGTCGACGCGACGCTGACTTTCCGCCGCTCGTGCCGCGAGGGCATCTGCGGCTCCTGCGCGATGAACATCGACGGCACCAACACGCTGGCCTGCACCAAGGGCTGCGACGAGGTGAAGGGCGACGTGAAGATCTACCCGCTGCCGCACATGCCGGTGGTCAAGGACCTGGTGCCGGACATGACCCATTTCTACGCGCAGTTGGCCTCGATCGAGCCGTGGCTGAAGACCGATTCGCCGGCGCCGACGCGCGAGCGCCTGCAGTCCGAAGAAGAACGCGCCAAGCTCGACGGCCTCTACGAGTGCATCCTCTGCGCCTGCTGCACGACCTCATGCCCGAGCTACTGGTGGAACGGCGATCGCTACCTCGGGCCGGCCGTCCTGCTGCAGGCCTACCGCTGGATCGCTGATTCGCGCGACGAAGCCACCGGCGAGCGTCTCGATGCCCTGGAAGACCCGTTCAAGCTGTATCGCTGCCACACCATCATGAACTGCACCAAGACCTGTCCGAAGGGCCTGAACCCCGCGAAGGCGATTGGCGAGATCAAGAAGATGATGGTCGAACGGACGGTTTAACCCGCCGTGGAAGCCGATCGCCTGCGCTGGCTATTACGGCGCGGCATGAAAGAGCTCGATGTGCTGGTCACGCGTTATCACGACCAGCGTTACGCCGGCGCCACGCCGGCGATGCAAGCAATATTTCTCAAGCTGCTGAATGAAGCCGAGGACCCGGACATCTGGTCCTGGGTAATGGGCCACTCACAGCCTCCCGAAGATTTCGCATTGATCATCCATGAGCTTCGACGCCACGATTGATCTGACGCCCGGCCCCTCGATGCGCGCGCTGATGGGAGCGTCAGGACTGCACCTGCTGGTCGCCGCGGTATTGCCGTTTGCCATGGAGCCCGGAGCGGCCATGGCGGCAATCGCGGGGTTGATCGGACTTTCGTGGTTGGGTCTGCGGCGCCATCCTGCTCTTGGGTTTGGTCCGCGAGCCCTGACGCGCCTGACCTGGCACACGCAAGGCGGCTGGACTCTGCATGACGCAAGCGGCAGAGAGGCGCAAGCGGAGCTTGCCGGCAGTTCGCTCACGCATTCACCACTGCTGGTGCTCAATTTCAAACTCAAGAAGGGCGGGCGGCGTACCCGCATTCTGATGGGTGATGAGTTGGAGGCCGACCAGATGCGGCGGTTACGGGCACGACTTTCGGTTTCTATTTGAAGATTCTGCGCCCTCACAGGCGCGGCGCGCGCCGGGCCGACTGATATTCAGTCAGTCGGCACTTCCCGGCTTACGTGTCCGAATAAGGCCAGAGTTTTCCGGCCATCGCGTCTAGAGTGCGCGCATGGATCTGGAATCGAACCGCTGTTACGAAGCCCTGAAGGCGCGCGATACGCGCTTTGACGGCCAATTTTTCGTGGCCGTGAAAACCACGGGCATTTATTGCCGGCCGGTGTGCACTGCAATTACTCCCTTGCAGAAGAACTGCCGATTTTTCCCGGTCGCCGCCGCTGCAGAGCGCGAGGGTTTCCGTCCCTGCCTGCGCTGCCGGCCCGAGCTTGCGCCCGGGTATTCCACGATCGACATCACCCGCCGCGTCGCTCGTCAGACCGCCGCGCGCATTGAGGCCGGCGCACTCGATCACGGCAGTCTGGAGGCGCTGGCGCAGGAATTCGGGTACAGCTCGCGGCAGTTGCGCCGCGTGGTGGAGGGCGAGTACGGCGTGACGCCAATCGAGCTGGCGCAGACGCGTCGGCTGTTGCTGGCGAAACAACTTCTGACCGACTCCTCGCTGCCGATGGTGAAAGTCGCGCAGGCCAGCGGGTTTGCCAGCGTGCGCCGCTTCAATCACCTGTTTCAGTCGCGCTATGGCCTGAATCCGACCACGCTTCGGCGCCAGGGCCGCCCGGATGCGGATTCCGAGCGACTGACAATCAAACTGGGGTACAGGCCGCCACTGGCGTGGGGAGAATTACTGCAATTCTTGGGTGGGCGCGGCGCGGCCGGCGTCGAGTGCGTTGATGGCGCGCGTTATTGGCGCACTGTGCAATTGGGCAGTTGCAAAGGCTGGATCAGCGCGACGCCTTCGATCAAGCAGAATGCCCTGCGCATCGAAGTGGCCCACAGTTTGTTGCCGGTGCTGACGCCGTTGTTGGCGCGACTGCGACATCTGTTTGATCTCGATGCCAATCCGTCGGTTATCGAGTCCCTGATTTCGCAGGATCCACGGTTCAAGCCATGGATAGCGCGTACGCCGGGGTTGCGCGTGCCAGGAGCGATCGACGGATTCGAGCTGGCGCTGCGTGCGATCCTCGGCCAGCAGATCACGGTGCGTGCCGCGACGACGATCTTTACGCGTTTTGCCACCAAATTTGGCGAGGCGATGACCGCACCCCATCCAGCCCTGCGATTTTTATCACCGTCCGCCGCGCATATCGCCGAGGCGCGGCTGCAATCGCTGATCGATCTGGGGCTTACCTCGCGACGCGCACAGACGATTCATCTGCTGGCGCGTCAGGTCGCCTCGGGCGAATTGTGCCTGGAGCCTTCGGTGGACTTGGAGAAGACCCTGCTGGCGCTCAGGCAAATCCCAGGTATCGGCGACTGGACCGCTCAATACATCGGCATGCGAGCGATGCGGGCCACGGATTCCTTTCCTGCATCAGACATGGCCGTGCTCAAGGCGCTCGGGTCTGTGAGGCCGCAAAAAGCCGAAACGCTGTCCCAAGCCTGGCGACCGTGGCGCTCTTACGCCGTGATGCATCTGTGGAATTCACTCAAATCAGGAGGATGAAATGATTCAGGAAATTTACTACAGCCGGATGCCAAGCCCGATTGGCGAATTGACCCTGGCCTCAAATGGCAAGGCGCTCACCGGGCTGTACATGCGCAGTCACGCTGTCAGGGTTTCCAAATGGACCCAGAGTGACCGGGTCTTGAAGCCGGTACGTGATCAGCTCAAGGCATATTTCCAAGGGCAATTGCGTGACTTTGATTTGCCCCTGGCGGCACAAGGCAGCGAATTCCAGAAACTTGTCTGGAAGGCGCTCTGCGACATTCCGTATGGCGAAACCATCAGTTATGGCGAACTGGCACGGCGCATCGGATACCCCAAAGCGGCACGGGCGGTAGGCACCTGCAATGGCAGCAATCCGATTTCAATCATCGTCCCCTGCCATCGCGTGATCGGCGCCAACGGCACGCTTACCGGCTACGGCGGCGGGCTGCCGCGAAAGAAATGGCTGCTGGAGCACGAGAAGGGAGTGCGCAGTTTGTTTTGAGTTGCATCCGGTTGGAGGTCCCGTCCGTTTAAGCAGACATGATCCGATTAATTGCTGTAGGCGCTGCCGGACTGCTGTCCGCATGTGCGGCTGTATCGCCGCGGGACATTGCGCCCGTGCCGCTGGTTCAAAAGGTGGATGTGCCGCGCTTCATGGGTGACTGGTATGTCATCGCGCATATCCCGTCCGACGCGGACCGCGAAGCGCACAACGCGGTTGAGAATTACCGGCTCAACGAGGACGGGAGCATTGCCACCATTTACACCAACCGCCTAGGTGGTTTCGACGGCAAGCCCAAGCGTCTGACGCCCACTTTGCATCCCGTTGAGGGGAGCAATAATGCGCTGTGGGGCGTGGAGTTTTTCTGGTGGTGGCCGTTTCGCTACGAATACCGGATCGCGCATCTCGAGCCCGATTATTCCACGGTCATCGTCGCGCGCAGCAAGCTTGATTACGTGTGGCTGATGAGCCGCAAGCCAACCCTGAGCACACGGCAACTCGAACGCTATACGAAGTTGATGGCCGGCTGGGGTTATGACACGTCCAAGCTTGTGCGCGTGCCGCAACAACAGGGCAAGCGCTGATGCGCACGCTGCTGTTTACGCTCGCTGCCGGGCTGGGCCTTGCGGCCTGTGCCAACCAGCACATCGGCGCGCCGCTGGCGCCCCCGCCAGCCGCGGTCGAAAACGACTATCGGATCCTGACGGATCAGGTCTTTACGCCAATAAACTGGCCGCAAAAGCTGTTCGCAGATCTCTATGTACCCCAGATGCAAGTTCCCGCGCGTGGCTATCCAGCGGTGGTGCTGATCCATGGAGGCGCCTGGGCGCGCGGCGATCGCGAGCAGGTTGAGTCGCTGGCGCGGCGCATTGCCAGACGCGGCTACGTCGTCATGAGCGTCACTCACCGGTTTGCGCCTGACAATCTATTCCCGGCCCAGATCGAGGACGTGCAGCAGGCGCTGCGATGGCTGCAGCAGAGCGCCCGGCGCCAGCAAGTGGATGTCACTCGCATCGCCGCCTGGGGTTATTCTTCCGGCGCACACTTGGCGGCGATGCTGGCCAATCTGAGCCCCGGCGATGCGCATTACGCCAATAGTCCGCGCATCCAGGCGCTGGTCGCGGGCGGTGCACCGATGGATTTGCGCAAATTCTCCAGTGGCTATCTGGTGCCTCGCTTCCTGGGTACGACTTACAAGACGAAGCCGGCATTGTTCGCCGAAGCTTCGCCCGTGGTTTACGTCTCGCGCGACGACCCGCCGGCATTTTTGTACCACGGCAGCGCGGACCGTCTGGTCGACGTCGAGCATTCGATCGAATACAAGGCGGCGCTCGACGCCGTGGGAATCCGCAATGAACTGTTCTTGATCGCCGGCATGGGTCACTTCACCGCATTTTTCGCCGACGGCGAAGCGGTCGAGGCGGGGATCGCGTTTCTGGATCGTCAACTGCTCAAATGAATCAGTACCCGCTTGCGGGTCTGTAGCGCCCCTGCCGGTGCTTGTGAAAAAAACGTTGGTACACTTTTAGTACCACCGGATTTTTGATCGGGCAGGAAACGGCTCCCCAGCCGGCTCAAGCGGGTAGTGCCTAACAGGGTCAGGTTCTACCCGGGAGCACTGTGGGCCGCGCTTCGGCAAGCGTCTTCGGGTAGTCCAATGTGTAGTGCAGCCCGCGCGATTCCTTGCGCATCAGCGCCGAGCGTACGATCAGGTCGGCGACGGTGACGAGGTTGCGCAGTTCGATCAGGTCCGCGCTGATCTTGTAGTTGCCGTAGTACTCATGGATCTCGCGTTTCAGCAAATCCGACGCGGTGCTGCGCGCGCTGCAGGCGCTTGTCCGTGCGCACGATGCCGACGTAATCCCACATGAAGCGGCGCAGTTCCTGCCAGTTGTGCGCGACCACCACGTCCTCGTCGGAATTGGTCACACGCGATTCGTCCCAGGGCGCGCAGCGCGGGCGGCGAGGGGCTCGAGGGCAGGCGCGGCGTGCAGATCCTCGGCGGCGACTTCGGCGAACACGAGGCATTCCAGCAGCGAATTGCTGGCCAGCCGGTTGGCGCCGTGCAGGCCGGTGCAGGCGACTTCGCCGATGGCGTAAAGGCCGTCGACGTCGGTGCTGCGCGCGCAGGTCGGTCACGACGCCGCCGCAGGTGAAGTGCGCGGAGGGCACCACCGGAATCGGCTCGCGCGTGATGTCGAGGCCCAGCTTCAGGCAATGCGCATGAATGGATGGGAAGTGCTGGCGGATGAACTCGGCGGGCTTGTGCGTGATGTCCAGATAGCACGAAATCGCAGGCCCAGCCGCTTCATCTCGTGGTCGATCGCGCGGGCGACGATGTCACGCGGCGCCAGTTCGGCGCGCGGGTCGAAGCGCGGCATGAAGCGCTCGCCGTTGCCCGGGCCGCCCTGTCCAGGAATCGTCAGGATCGCGCCTTCGCCGCGCAGCGCCTCGGTGATCAGGAACGAGCGCGAGTCCTTGTGGTACAGGCAGGTCGGGTGGAACTGCATGAATTCCATGTTGGCGACGCGGCAGCCCGCGCGCCAGGCCATGGCGATGCCGTCGCCAGAGGCGCCGTGCGGGTTGCTCGAATACAGATAAACCAGGTTGGCGCCGCCGGTGGCGAGCACCACCGCCTTGGCAGCGACGCGCGCTGACGCGGCCGGTTTTGCGGTCGAACAGGTACGCGCCACGCGCGCGTTTCGCGGGTTTGTCGACGATCAGATCCACGGCCACCGTGCTGCTCCAGCGACTGGATATTCGGATGCGTGGCCGCCAGGGCGGCAAGGGTGGTTTCGATGGCGCGCCCGGTGGCGTCGGCGGCATGCACGACGCGCCGGTGGCTGTGCCCGCCCTCGCGCGTGAGGTGCAGTGGGCCGTTGACGGCGTCATCGCTCGCGGGCGTGAAGACCACACCCTGGCTTACCAGCCAGCGGATGCAGTCCGGCCCGCGCTCGACGGTGAAGCGCACCGCCCGCTCGTCGCACAGTCCGGCGCCTGCGGCGAGCGTGTCGCGCACATGCGCCTCGAGCGAGTCGTCCTTGTCCAGTACCGCTGAAATGCCGCCCTGTGCCCACAGGCTGCTGCCGCTGGACAGCGTCGCTCTTGGAGACGACCGTAACCGCGTACCCCCGCTGCGCCAGCCGCAGCGCGCACGACAGTCCGGCGGCGCCGCTGCCCAGGATCAGAACGTCGGTTGAACCCATGTTGTTAGAATGGGGCAGGCGCGCGCCCTTCAAGAGCCGCACTTTATCGTGAGCGAAGAACAACTGGACACCGAACTCGTCGCGCGCGCGCAAAAAGGCGACGCCCGGGCGTTCGAGTTGCTGGTGCGCAAGTACCAGTCGCGGATCGTGTCGCTGGCCGAACGGCTGGTCGGGGACGCCGACGCGCAGGATGTGGCGCAGGAATCCTTCCTCAAGGCCCATCGCGCGCTCAAGGGCTTCAAGGGCGACGCGCAGTTTTTCACCTGGCTGTACCGGATCACAGTCAACACCGCCAAGAACTACCTCGTGGCGCGCCGCCGCCGCCCGGCGACTCAGGATGTGGATGCGGTGGACGCCGAGCAGTTCGGTCACACCGAGCAGATGAGTGACAACGACACGCCCGAGCGGCTGCTGCTGTCCGCGGAGATCCAGACCAAGGTGACGCAGGCGATCGCCAAGTTGCCCGACGATCTGCGCCAGGCGATCAGCCTGCGCGAGCTCGACGGGCTGTCCTACGAGGAGATCGCCGACATCATGGAATGCCCGATCGGCACGGTGCGCTCGCGCATTTTCCGTGCCCGCGAGGCGATCGATGTGGTGCTCAAGCCCCTGATGGACTGAAGGGTTCGAAAATGACCGGAACTAATAGCAATATCTGTGGTTTACTACGGCATGCATGCCGCGAAGAGAGTCTGATATGAACCGTGAATCCCTGTCCGCGCTGCTTGACGGCGAGTGTCGTGGCGCCGAATTGGACCAGTTGCTTGAGGCGCTGGACCAAGAACCCGCGCTTAAGGCTGAATGGAGCCGCCTGTGCGTGGCGCGGTCTGCCCTGCAACGCAAGACCGCGGCACCCGACGAGGCCTTCGTGCGCAACGTCATGGCTGCCGTCGCGCGCGAACCCGTTGTGGCACTCGAGCCTGCCCCTCGCAACCGGACATGGTCCTGGAGCTGGCTGCGCCCCATGGCCGGCTATTCGTTGGCGGCCACTGCCGGCGCGGTAGCGGTATTCAGCATGCTGACCCTGCAAAAACCGCAGGACTCAACCGTGGCGCAGAACGTCGCCCTTAATGACTACCAGGCTTTCGCCAGTGCCGACCCGATCGAACGCTATCGCGGGGTCACCAATACCCAGCTCAACAGTTATCTCAAAGATTACAACCGCACCCGTGCCCGCCAGGGCATGAGCGGCTCTCTGGGTTATGCGCGCTATGCCGCGCACGACGCGGTCTACCAGACCCTGCCGGGCGCTCAATGATGTTGCGCGGGGTCGTCGCTGCGGGTTTTGCCGTTGGCGCATCGCTGGCACAGGCAGAGGCTCTGAAAGAGCCGTCGGCCTGGCTGATGACCATCAACGAGGCCGCGCGCACCTCGAACTACCACGGCGTCGTTATTTATAAAGACGGCGAAAAACTCGAAACCATGCGCATCACCCATCGTTATCGAGACGGTGAGGAGCGCGAGCGCATGCTGTCGATGACCGGTGAGCCGCGAGAAATCGCGCGTCACAACAATCGCGTATCGGTGGTACTGCCGGCGGCGCGCACCGTCACCATTGAGTCCGAAGCACCCAATGGCCTGTTTCCGATCATGTCGCAGGACACGGTGATGGCGCTGACCAATCACTACAACTTCCGGTCGCTGGGCCTCGCGCGTGTCGCCGGGCGCCGCTGCCTGGGCATGCACATCACGCCGATGGATGCCTACCGCTACGGCTATGAAATCTGTGCCGATGAAGAGCGGCGCGTGCCGTTGCGTGTCAGCTTGATCGACAACAAGGGACGCATCCTCGAGCAGATGATGTTCACCGAAGTCAGCTTTCCGGCCACGATTCCGGACACCGCGTTCAAACCGCAATTCGATACCCGTGGCTATCAACAGGTGGCGCAGCAGGCGCGTCCGAGCACCGCCACCGCAACCGCCTGGGTCATGCAGAAATTGCCGCCCGGCTTTCGCCTGAAGATGCGCGATTTACGCCAGTTACCGGGGGCGCCGGGCATGGTCGAGCATCTGCTGCTGTCAGACGGCTTGTCGATGGTGTCGGTTTACAGCGTGACCCACCAGCCTTCGTCGCAAGCCCTGCAAGGTCACTCCAGCGCCGGCGGCGTCAACGCCTATGGACGCGTCGTCGGTCCGTTCCACGTGACCGTGGTCGGCGAAGTGCCCGAAGCCACGGTCGAAATGATTGGCGAGGGTCTGGTCGCACCCGCAGTCGACGACGAATAAGTTTGGCGCGCCGGACAGCGCCCACTATCATTCTTAGATGAAAAACTATTTTCTCGCCGCCGCTGCGCTGGCACTGAGTCTTTGCGGTTGTTCCCGCTCCCAATCGTCGCTGCCGGATTTCGCCGACCTGGTGGAATCGGTCAGCCCGTCGGTCGTGAACATCAGTTCGGAAACCGTCGAGCGTCCAGACGAAGACGTCGCGCGCGGGCCGCCCGATCGCGGTGCAATGGAGGAATTCCTGCGCCGCTTTTTCGACAAGGCCTTGCCAGAGGGGGAGCCGCCATCTCCAACTAATCCTGAAGCCGAAGTCGAACCTGACCTCGGGGAACAGACGGAATCACTCGGCAGCGGGTTCGTGCTCTGGGACGACGGCTACATCCTGACCAACGCACATGTCGTCAAGGGCGCGCGCCGAATCATGGTACGGCTGTCCGACCGTCGCGAACTTCCGGCCACGGTGATAGGCGCGGACGCGCGTAGCGACTTGGCGCTGCTCAAGATCGAAGCCAGCGGCCTGACCGCGGTCAAGATCGGTGATGTGTCCAAGCTGCGCCCAGGCCAATGGGTGCTGGCGATCGGTTCGCCGTTTGGATTCGATTATTCGGTAACGGCCGGCATCGTCTCGGCCAAAGGTCGAGCCCTGCCGACAGAAAATTACGTGCCGTTCATCCAGACTGATGTGCCGATCAACCCCGGCAATTCAGGTGGCCCGCTGTTCAATACCTCGGGCCAGGTGGTGGGTGTCAATTCGCAGATTTTTTCGCAATCCGGCGGCTACATGGGCGTGAGCTTCTCCATCCCCATCGATGTCGCCGCCAAGGTCGCACGCCAGCTCAAGGACGAGGGTAAGGTCACGCGCGGTTGGCTCGGCGTGGTGGTGCAGGAAGTCACTCGCGGACTGGCCAAAACATTTGGCATGGACCGCGCAGAAGGCGCACTGGTGGCCCGGGTTTTGCCAGGCAGTCCGGCGGAAAAATCAGGCATCCAGGCCGGTGACGTGATTATGTCCTACGACGGCAAGCCGCTGGCGCGTTCGAGCGCACTGCCGCCTCTGGTGGGCGCCAGTGATCCGGGCGACAGCGTGGTGTTGAAGATCATCCGTGCGGGCAAAAAGCAGTCCATTACCGTCGAAATCGCCGCGCTTGAGGCCGGCGACAAACCGGCCCCGAAAAGTCTCCTGGGTTTGCGTGCCAAATCATTGACCGACGAGCAGCGCAAGCGCGACCAGGTGGCTTCTGGCGGTGCACGGGTGGTCGAAGTAGCGCCCGGACCGGGCCGCGAAGCCGGCATACGTGTGGACGACATCATCCTTACGCTGGCGGGCAAAGAGATCGACGGGCCGCAAAAACTTGAAGAGGTCGCCGCAAAACTCTCTCCCGGACAATCCGTGCCGGTGCTGGTGCAGCGCGAAGGTACGCCGCTGTTCCTTGCCTTGGAAATGCCCGGCAAAGTTGAATAAATCCCTGGTGTTGTTGGGTCGTCCAGGCTGTCATTTATGCGAGGAATTTTTTGACGACCTGCGTACCGCATTCCCCGCGGTGGCGGCGCGCGTGATGCAGTCCAGCGTGGATGAGCGTGAAGAATGGCGTGCGCTATACGGCCGGCGCATTCCGGTTTTGCTGGATACGGAAGGCAAGGTTGTCGCCGAAGGCCGCTTTGATGCCATTGTCATACGCACCCTACTTGGCCAAAGCATCCCCCGCTGATGTGAGGGTAGCTTTTGGCAGACGACCCAAAAGTGACCGCCGACAGGTGGAACGGTCTTGAAACGTGTCACCCGCTTGGAGTCTCCAGCGAGCCGAAACGGCACTCACAACAAATACAGTGGTACTAAAAGTGTACCGCCTGTTATTTGATTCGAGCCAAAAACGCGCAAAAAGCGCCGCAAGCGGGTAGCGGAAAATCGGGCAAAAACTTATGGAATATCCGGCAAGCCCATGTCCTGGCAGCCTTGGGTAACGTAGACCTCACCTCCGGACACATTGTTGCCGCCGACAAAATTGCAGCCGCTGCGAGGCCCGGGGCCAGAAGACGAATTGTCGTTGCCTTCAGAACTGCCAGACGCCGCAATGGCAACACCCCCGGCCACAGCCACCGCCCCGAGCGCGTACCAGTACCAAGGTGTTCCGGCAGGCTCCGCGCCTGCTTCTTCGGTCTGGTTCAAGCGGTGGCCACGATCCAGGAAGTCGCGACCGAGGATGTGAGTTGTCATCCATCCGTTGCGACCGCTGGCGAATTGCGCAATATCCACGGTGCGGTAGTGCTTCGAAAAGAAATCAGACGCCACCGCCGCATCGTCAGCCATTTGTCGCTGCATACCGGCCCAGCGGTAATTGAACTGTGTGGTTAGCAGCAGTGGGGCCGTGCGCTGATCTGCAGCGCCGAACAGCCAGGTCATCTTCATCGTCGGTACAACGTCAACCGACAGCGGCGGTGCGGCCAGAGCGGGTTGCAGGGTCATGCCAATGCACAGCAGTCCGCGGACGATAGCGTTCAATCGCATCTGAATCTCCCCCGAGATTTTTTGGAAATGTTAGCACGCCATCCCGCTATAATCCGCGACCATTTTCTGGCGGTCTTTTCGTGCAGCAGTCCCACATCCGCAACTTCTGCATCATCGCGCACATCGATCACGGCAAGTCGACGCTGGCCGACCGTTTCATCCAGCTCTGCGGCGGGCTCGAAGCGCGCGAGATGACCGAGCAGGTGCTCGACAACAACCCGATCGAGCGCGAGCGCGGCATCACCATCAAGGCGCAGGCGGTGCAGCTGCACTACACCGCGCGCAACGGCGAGCGCTACCAGTTCAACCTGATCGACACGCCGGGCCACGTCGATTTCTCCTATGAAGTTTCACGCTCGCTGGCGGCCTGCGAAGGCGCGCTGCTGGTGGTCGATGCCACGCAGGGCGTCGAGGCGCAGAGCGTCGCCAACTGCTACACCGCCATCGAACAGAACCTGGAAGTGCTGCCGGTGCTGAACAAGATCGACCTGCAGAACGCCGAGCCGGAGCGCGTGGCCGAGGAGATCGAAGCAGGTCATCGGCATTTCGACGCAGCGACGCGCTTGCGAATCTCGGCCAAGACCGGCCTCAACGTGCCCGAAGTGCTCGAGGCCGTCGTCCATAAGCTGCCGGCGCCCAAGGGCAACCCCGACGGCAAGCTGCAGGCGCTGATCGTCGATTCCTGGTTCGACAACTACCTGGGCGTGGTGTCGCTGGTGCGGGTGATCAACGGCACGGTGCAGCAAGGGCCAGAAGATCCGCGTGATGTCCACCGGCAAGGACTACGAAGTCACCATGCTCGGCGTGCAACACGCCCAAGCGCGTGTTCAAGGACCAGCTCGACTGCGGCGAAGTCGGCTTCCTGGTCGCCGGCATCAAGGACATCTTCGGCGCGCCGGTCGGCGACACGCTGACCGCCTGCGCACGACCCCTGCGCCGAACCGCTGCCGGGCTTCCGCACAGTCCAGCCGCGCGTGTTCGCCGGCATGTTCCCGGTGGATGCCGACGACTTCGAGGATTTCCGCGAATCGCTGCAGAAGCTGCGGCTCAACGATTCGGCGCTGCAGTTACGAGCCGGAGAACTCCACCGCGCTGGGCTTTGGCTTTCGCATCGGCTTCCTCGGCATGCTGCACATGGAAATCGTGCAGGAGCGTCTGGAGCGCGAATACAACCTCAACCTCATCACCACCGCGCCGCAGCGTGGTCTACGAGGTGGTGCTGTCTCACGGCGGCGAGCATCAAGAAGATCGACAACCCGGCCGAGCTGCCCGAAGCCGGCAAGTACGACGAGATCCGCGAGCCGATCATCCTTGCGCGCGTGCTGATGCCGCCCGACTACGTCGGCTCGGTCATGCAGCTGTGCATGGAAAAGCGCGGCGTGCAGAAAAACCTGCGCTATCTCGGCAGCCAGGTGCAGATGGAAGTCGAGATGCCGCTGGCCGAAGTCGTGCTCGACTTCTTCGACCGCCTCAAGAGCGTTTCGCGCGGCTACGCCTCGTTTGAATACGAGTTCGTGCGCTTCCAGGCGGCGTGATCTGGTCAAGCTCGACGTGCTGGTCAACGGCGACAAGGTCGATGCGCTGGCGACCATCGTCCACAGCGACAACGCCTATCCGCGCGGACGCGATCTGTGCGAAAAAATGCAGGAAGTGATTCATCGCCAGATGTTCGACGTCGCGATCCAGGCGGCGATCGGCGCCAAGATCATCGCGCGCAGCACGGTCAAGGCGCTGCGCAAGGACGTCACGGCCAAGTGCTACGGTGGCGACATTTCACGCAAGCGAAAACTGCTCGACAAGCAGAAGGAAGGCAAGAAGCGCATGAAGCAGGTCGGCACCGTGGAAATTCCGCAGGAAGCATTCCTGGCCGTACTCGGCGTCAGCAAGAAGGCCAAAGAATGAACGAGGTGCATCTGGATTTCGCGACGATCCTGACCCTGCTCACGCTGGTGACCGGCATCGGTTGGGCGCTCGACAAATGGTGGCTCGGCCCAAGCGCCGCGCGGCGCTCCCGGCGGGTGCCGAAGACAAGCCCAACTCGATCATCGATTTCTGCGCGCTCGTTCTTTCCGGTGATTCTGCTGGTATTACTGCTGCGCTCGTTTGTCGCCGAGCCATTCCGCATTCCCTCGGGATCGATGATCCCGACGCTCGCTGATCGGCGATTTCATCCTGGTCAACAAGTTCACCTATGGATTGCGCGACCCGGTGTTCCATAACAAGTTCATCGCCGATGAGCAAGCCGGCGCGCGGCGACGTCGTGGTGTTCCGCTGGCCGATAGACCCGACCAAGGATTTCATCAAGCGCATGATCGGCCTGCCCGGGAGACCGCATCGCGTACCGGGACAAGCAGATTTTCGTCAACGGCGAGGCCATACGCCGCACGGCGGACGGTGTATATACTGCCCCTGGATTGCCGCCGCCGGCCGTGGTGTACCGGTATCTGGAGACGCTCGACAACGTCGCGCATCACATCCTGGTTCATCCGGCGCGGGCCGCGGACGATTTTGAATTCGTGGTGCCGGAGGGTGAATATTTCATGATGGGCGACAACCGCGACGGCAGCGACGACAGCCGCCGCTGGGGCACCGTGCCGGAACGCAACCTGGTCGGGCGCGCGTTCTTCATCTGGATGAGCTGGGACGCCGATAAGCTGCGCCCGGACGTTGAACGCATAGGCCGGGTAATCCGTTAACCATAAGGGTGTCATATGACTAATGAATTCAATTTCGCCTCGCGCCAGCGCGGTATTGGCGTCATCGGCCTGATTTTCATCATCAGTCTGGTGGTGGTGTTCATGAAAGTCGGGTTCACGCTCGGGCCGATCTACTGGAACCACTACAAGGCGCTGAATGTGATCAAGAAGCTCAATGAAGATCCGTCGACGGTCACCAAGGGCCCCGAAGAGATTCGCAACAAGCTGCAGCGTTTTTGGGATATCGAAGACATTTCCCACTTCCAGCCCAGGGACATCAAGGTCAAGAAAATCGCCGGCGGGCGCGCGCTGGTTATCGACTACCAGGTCATCGAGCCGCTGTACAAGGAAACTTCCTTTCTAGTGCATTTTGTCGAAGAAATTCCCGTGCCCGGCGGCACCGAGTGAAGCCCATTTGAGTGCGACTCTCGAGCGGTTGCAGGCCGCACTCGACTACCGTTTTCGTGATGAGCAGCTGTTGATCCAGGCGCTGAGTCATCGCAGCACCGGCCAGCTCAATTACGAGCGTCTCGAATATCTCGGCGACGGGCTGATCAATTTCGTCATTGCCGAAGCGGCTTTTCGCCAGCGTGAAAGCGCCGAAGAAGGTGAGTTGTCGCGCCTGCGCGCCGCCCTGGTGCGCGAAGAGTCACTGGCGCGAATTGCACAGGGGATCCAGCTGGGCGATTCGCTGCGGCTGGGCGGCGGCGAAATGAAAAGCGGCGGGTTTCGCCGCGATTCGATCCTCGCCGACGCGCTCGAAGCGGTACTGGGCGCCGCGTTTCTGGACGGTGGCTTTGAAGCCGCGCGCACGCTGACCCTGAAATTATTCTCGCCGCTGCTGACCGACTTGCCCGAAGCCGCCTCGCTCAAAGATCCCAAAACCCGATTGCAGGAATGGTTGCAGGGGCGAGGGCGGCCGGTTCCGGAGTATCAGTTACGTGCGGCGGACGGCCCGCCGCATCAGCAGCTGTTCACCGTGGCCTGTGTACTCAGTGATAGCGGGCAAACTGCCGAGGCGCAAGGCGCCAGCCGCAAGCATGCCGAACAAAAAGCCGCCGAGTTGATGCTCACCCAGATGGAAATCGCGCATGCGTAGTGGAATGGTTGCAGTGGTCGGCCGGCCCAATGTCGGCAAATCTTCGCTGGTCAATGCGCTGGTCGGATCAAAAGTTTCAATTGTTTCGCCCAAGCCGCAGACAACCCGTCACCGGATCCAGGGCGTTCTGCATCACCCCGACGGGCAGATTGTTTTCGTCGACACGCCGGGCCTGCACAACAAGACGCCGCGCGCGCTCAACCGCGCGATGAACGAAACCGCGGCCGGCGCTTTGTCGGGAGTCGATCTCGTGCTGCTGGTCTGCGAAGCCGGCCAATGGCGCGACGACGACGAACTGGCGCTGGAGCGGGTGATGCATGCACGGGTGCCCTGCGCGCTGTTGCTGAACAAGGTTGATCTGATCGCCGACAAATCCAGCTTGTTGCCGATGATCGAAGATTTGAACAAGCGCCACAGTTTCGAATTCATCGTGCCGCTATCGGCGCGCTCCAAAGACAACCTGCTGGAACTGACACGCGAAATCCTGTCGCGGTTGCCAGAAGGTCCGGCGCTGTATCCACCGGAACAGACCGTAGGCCACGATCCGGGGTTCGCAGCGGCCGAAATCGTGCGTGAAAAACTCATGCGCGAGTTGCACCAGGAATTGCCGTATGCGCTCACGGTCGAGACCGAGAAGTTTGAGCGCGAAGGCAACCTGACGCGCATTCACTGTGTGATCTGGGTCGAGCGCGAGGGCCAGAAGGGCATCGTCGTCGGCGACGGCGGACATAACCTAAAGACCGTCGGTAGCAATGCGCGCCGCGATCTGGAGCAGCAACTCGGCGGCAAGGTATTTCTCAAGCTGTGGTGCAAGGTTCGTGAGAATTGGCCCGATGATCCACGCTCGCTGAGCCAATTCGGGCTGTCTGACAAGTCGTAAAGTCCCATCCGCTTGGAGGCTTTGTGAGTCCCCATGTGACTTCAGCGCAAATGGAAGTGGTACACATTTAGTACCACTCTATTCTCGTAAGTGCTCCTTCAATGACTATTACGGGTCGCAGGCGGGTCTTTACTTTTTAGCCGTTAAACTTGCGCCATGACGCAGCGAATTCAACTCGAACCGGCGTTCGTGCTCAGCCGGCGGCCCTACCGTGAAACCAGCGCGCTGCTGGAAATCTTCAGTGAAAATCACGGCCGCGTCGGGTTGGTCGCACGCGGAGCGCAGTCGCCGCGCTCGAAACTGCGCGGCCTGCTCGAAACATTCCGGCCCTTGTTGTTGTCGTGGAGCGAGCGCGGCGAGCTGGGTACGTTGACCGGCGCGGAGCCTGCTTTGCATCCTTCCGGGGTGCTCTCTGGCGAATCCGTGTTCTGTGGCTGGTATATCAATGAATTGCTCTTGCGCATGACGACGCGCCACGATCCGCACCCGGCGCTGTTCAGCCAGTACTCCCACACGCTGTCGGCACTGGCCCTGAGCGCTCCCGGGCGTGTCCATGAGCATGCGCTGCGCGTGTTCGAAAAGCAGCTACTCGCCGAATTGGGCTACGGACTGTTGCTGCCGCCCGAGCTCGATTCCGACGCGTTCTACCGCTATGACTGGGAAACCGGACCGCAAAAAGCGACCCAGGGGTATCGCGGCGAAAGCTTGATCGCACTGGCCGATGAAACGCTGAACACGCCGCAGAAGTTGCGCGAAGCGCGGCACCTCTTGCGCGAAGCGCTGGCGCGTCACGGCGCGGGACCTGAGCTCGAAACCCCGAAACTGCTGCGCGAAATGCGCGCTGCGCTGCAACACCAGCATGCCTAAGAAACCCGCGCTTCGACTCGGCGTCAATGTCGATCACGTCGCCACCATCCGCCAGGCGCGGGGTACGGATTACCCCGATCCGGTCGAGGCGGCGCTGCTTGCCGCGCGCGCCGGTGCCGACAGCATCACGATTCACCTGCGCGAAGACCGCCGCCACATCCAGGAACACGATGTGCGTCGCCTGATGGCGCGATCGAAGGTTCCGGTCAACCTTGAGATGGCGGTGACCGCTTCGATGCTGCGTTTTGCTTGCCGCGTAAAACCTGCGTTCGTGTGCCTGGTGCCGGAACGCCGTCAGGAGCTGACCACCGAAGGCGGGCTTGACGTGGCCGCCCAATGGTCTTCGGTCCGCGCCGCGTGCAAGCAACTGCACGGCGCCGGGATACAAACCGCACTTTTCATCGACCCGGATCCGGATCAGCTGGATGCCGCCCTCCAAACCGGCGCGCCGCACCTGGAAATCCACACCGGTACCTACGCCGATGCGAGCGATACCCGCAGACGCAGCGAACTGCGCCGCATCAAGAAATTTGCTCAGGCCGCGCGCGCCGCGGGGCTGGAAGTGCACGCCGGCCACGGGCTGCACTTGAAGAATGTTGCGCCGGTCGCCAGCATCGCCGAAATCGTTGAATTAAATATCGGCCACAGCATCGTCGCGCGGGCCTTGTCCGTGGGTTTTCCAGATGCGGTTCGTGAAATGCGCGTGGCCATGAACAAGGCACGTCGATGATTTATGGCGTGGGTGTAGACCTGTTGCGCGTCGAGCGCATGGACAAGGTATTCAAACGTCACGGTGACAGGCTGGTCAAGCGCATCCTGATGCCGGCGGAAATCATCGAATTCAACCGGCGCCGGAATGCCGCGCGGCGCCTGACGTTTTCATTCGCGGCCAAGGAAGCCTTCGTCAAGGCGCTCGGCACGGGCTTTCACGGTGTCGGTTATCGCGACGCCGGCGTCGTCCACGAAAAATCCGGCAAGCCCGTGTTGATTTATTCAGCGCGAATGCGCTCGCGCCTCAAGCGCGAGGGCATTCGCGGCGGTCATGTGTCGCTGACCGACGAAGGCGGCATGGTTTGCGCAATGGTCGTACTGGAAAAAGCTAGCGTCACATAAGGCTTTGTAGCGCTTCGTCAGCGGATTGTCGTAACTGGAGGACCTGCGATTCCGTCGGCGCCTGGTCCTTGATCAGGGTTTTTTCCACGCTCGACGCCGCTGCCTTGAGCGTTCCCAGGCGGTAGAACGCCGCGGTGCCGTGCAGGGTATGGATGGCTTCGCGCGCCACTTTGCGGTCTGGCTGACCCAGCGCCGCTTCAACCTCCTGCAGTTGCCGCGGCAGCTCGTCGCGCAATAGGGCGCGCAGGTTTTCGTCGGCCGACAGCGGCGAAGCCGGCGCGGATGGCATCGCACGCCCCAGCAATGGCTCACAAGTGCGCAGCAACTGCGTGGTATCAAACGGCTTCAACAGGACGGCGTCGATGCCTGCGAGCTTCAGCGCGTCCTCTTCTTCCGGCTCCAGGTGCGCCGAGATGCAGATCAGCGGCACACGCCGGCTGGAGCGCGCGCGAATCTGGCGCGCGCAGTCAATGCCATCCATCCCCGGCATGTGCAGATCCAGCAAGGCGAGATCGGGACTCTGCGCCAGACACAGTTCGACCGCTGCGGTTCCGTCCACCGCCTCCAGCACCTGCGCGCCCAGGCTTTCGAGTAGCGCCTTCAGGTAGGCGCGGGTGGCGATATTGTTTTCGGCGATCAGCACGCGCCGGTTTTTGAGCACGGCAATCGGTGCAGGGGCGGGCGCACGGCCCGAAAGCCTGAACAGCACGTCCGCCAGCTCGCGGCCGCCAGCGTATTTGGGCAGGCAATCGGTTGCGCCCAGCGTCAGTGCCTGATCGCGCAAGATGCTTCGGACGGCGTTGATCAGGATCAGTAACGGCAGAGGTTGTCCTGCCTTACTGAACTGGGCGAGTTCACGCAGGGAAGGGTCGGACAGCGACGCCGGCTTGAGGCCGACAATCAACAGGTCGGGCGGGTCTTCCGTGCCGCGCAGTGCGCTCAGAAGTTCGGCGGCAGAATCAAATTCCGTGGTCGGCATATTCCACCACTCGAGCCGATGACGCAGCGCCACCCGGGCGGCGGTGGACTCGTCCGCAAGCCATACGCGCAGTCCACGCAGCTCGGGCAGAGCGTCAGCGGTGGCACCAGGCGAGGCCTCCAGCCATACCGAAACATGAAAATGCGCGCCTTGACCCGGCTCGCTTTCGACCTTGATGGTGCCGCCCATGCGCTCGACCAGATGACGGGTGATCGCGAGGCCCAGGCCGGTGCCAGCGGCGCCAGCAGGGTTGGATTCTTGCAAGCGTTGGTATGGCAGAAAAAGTCGCGCCATTTGTTCGGGCGGAATGCCGGCGCCGGTATCGCTGACGCGCAGGCCCAGCAAAATGCGACCCTCCTCCTCGCGCTCCTTCATGACGCGCAATACGACCTCGCCGTGCGTCGTGAACTTGATCGCGTTGGAGAGCAGGTTGTTGAGAATCTGGCGCATACGGACAGCGTCGCCCGTCAGGGTCGAGGGCACATCGTGGTAAATCATCTGAGCCAGCTCCAGGCCCTTGTCGTAGGCCAGCGGGGCGAGCAGGCGCAGCGTTTCTTCAATTTCGCTGGCCAGGTTGAAGCTCTGGCGCGTCAACGCAATCTGGCCGTTTTCGATGCGACTCCAGTCGAGCAGATCGTTGATCAGCTGCATCAACTGGCGAGCCGAACTGCGCAGCAGCCGCAGGCTCTCGCGAGACGATGCCGCCAGATTTTCGGCCATCAGCAGGTCGGCGTGGCCGCTCAGTGCCGCCAGCGGCGTGCGCAGTTCGTGTGCAAGATTGCCGAGCAGGCTGCCGCGCTGGCGCGAAAGTTCACGCGCCGCGTGCAGCTCCTGCTCCAGTGCCTTCAGGCGTGATTTTTCTCGTGCCAAGTCCTGGCGCAAGAGGGCAGAATCTTCCGTTATGGGCGCGTGCTGCTGCAGGGCATGCAGGTGTTGAATGGCCTGATTCAGTGCGGCGGCGATCGCGCCGTTGATGCCGGTTTGGGCTGGCGCGCGTACTTCGGTGCGACCTTGCGCCAGAGCACGCGCCGTTGCGAGCAGAGGTTGCTGGTGGCGGGCAATCCGGCGCACCGCGACAAACAATGCGGGCGCGCTCAAAGCCAGGCCCAGAACCAAAAAAAGCCATAGACGCGTCAGCGCCACCTGCAAGTTTTGGTCGTGGGCCGGCGGATACAGCCACACCCGCACCGCAGGCGGTTGCGAGGCCAGTGCGCCCCGTACTCCGGGAATGGGCGCTTCCTGCGCGACCGGCAGAGGCGCGACGGCCCACACAAACCAACCCCAAGTACCGGTGCTCGGCGATTCTTCCCTGCGTAATTCGAACAAGGGCTGACCTTGCGTATCGCGCACTACCAGTGCGGAAATCTGTGTGTCGGCCTGCATCAGCGATTGCACCAATTGACGCATCTCCGTCGTTCGCGCGGCAAGCGCAGGGGGTGGCCTCGGTGTGCGCACATTAGCCTCCATGGCCGGCGACAGCGCTTGGGCCAGCGCCATGGCCGCCCTCTGCGCTCGGGCAGACCGGGCTGTCGAATAGTCCAGAACCATCGCCCACGACATCAGCACGCCACAAACGGGCGCCGCCGCCAGTGCGGGCAGCGCGACCCAGCGCCAACCCTCGAATCGTGAAGAATCCATTTACGTAAACTACGCGGATGAAAGATTCATTTCTGTCCGATTCTATCGGCAACACTCCGCTGGTGCGGCTGACGCGGCTGGACGGACTGGGCCGCAACAGGCTGTACGCAAAACTCGAAGGCAATAATCCTGCCGGATCGGTCAAGGACCGTCCGGCGTACTCGATGATCCGACGCGCCGCGGAGCGCGGCGAAATCAAGCCAGGCGACACCTTGATCGAAGCCACGTCCGGAAACACGGGCATCGCGCTGGCGATGGTGGCCGCGACGCTGGGTTATCGCATGGTGCTGATCATGCCCGAGCATCTGTCGGTCGAGCGTCGCGCCGTGATGAAAGCGTTTGGCGCCGAAATCATTCTGGTGACGCAGGCGCAGGGCATGGAGTACGCGCGCGATCTGGCGGATGCAATGGAGCGTGAAGGCAAGGGGCGCGTGCTCAACCAGTTCGCCAATCCCGACAATCCGCGCGCGCATTACGAAGGCACCGGGCCGGAAATCTGGCGCGACACCGCCGGCGAAATCAGCCATTTCGTTTCGAGCATGGGTACCACCGGCACCATCATGGGTTGCTCGCGCTTCTTCAAGGAAAAAAATTCCAAGATCCAGATCATTGGCGTGCAGCCGGACGGCGAATCCTCGATCGCGGGCATCCGCAAGTGGCCTGAAGCCTATCTGCCGAAGATCTTCGAGCGGCCGAGGGTGGATCGCATCATTGAAGTCAGCTTGCTGCACGCCGAAGCGATGACACGCACGCTGTCGCACAGCGAGGGTCTGTTTTGCGGCCCGTCGGCCGGCGGCACGATCTGGTCGGCAATTCAGCTGTGCCGCGAGATCAGTGATGCCGTGGTGGTCGCGATCATCCCCGACCGCGGCGACCGCTACATCTCTACGGGATTATTTCCGCCTTGAATACGCTGGTTTTTGACATCGAGACGATTCCCGATCTTGAGGCGGGGCGGCGGATCCTCGGATTGGAGGGGTTGAGCGACGACGACGTCGCGCAGGCGATGGCCAGCGTGCGCCTGCAGGCGCGCGGCAATGACTTCCAGCCGGTTCACCTGCATCGCATCGTCGCGATTTCGGTCGTGTTGCGCACTGCCGATGAGCTCAAGGTGCTTTCGCTGGGCGACGAAGGCTCGGATGAGTCCGAACTGGTGCGAAAGTTTTTTGACGGAATCGAGCGCTACCAGCCCACGCTGGTGTCATGGAACGGCGGCGGCTTTGATCTGCCGGTGTTGCAGTACCGCGCGCTGCGCCACGGCATTAGCGCAAAAACCTATTGGGACACCGGCCATTTCGACCGCGAGAGCAAGTGGAACAGCTATATCGGCCGCTACCAGTTCCGCCATACCGACCTGATGGACGTGCTCGCGCTCTACCAGGCGCGCAACAATGCGCCGCTCGATGAAATCGCGCAGGTGCTCGGATTCCCCGGCAAGCTTGGCATGGACGGGTCGAAAGTTTATGCCGCCTGGCGTGACGGAAAACTGGGCGAAATCCGCGCCTATTGCGAAACCGACGTGATGAACACCTGGCTGGTCTACCTGCGTTTTCAGCTCATGCGCGGACATCTCACCACCGAGTCGCATACGCAGGAAGTCGATCGCGTGCGCCAGTTTCTTGCCGGCCACGCCGCACCCCACTGGGCTGAATTCGCGCGAGCCTGGAAGTGAGTCGTCGTCAGCCGCCCCCGGCGACCGAGTTCACCGCCGAGGTCACCGATTTGTCCCACGAAGGGCAGGGCATCACCCGCGACATTAACGGCAAGGTGGTGTTCATTCATGGGGCGCTCCCGGGCGAACGGGTGCGCTACAAATTGACGCGCACGCGCAAAGACCATGATGAAGCCGAAATTGTTGCCGTTGAACTGCCGTCTCCTGATCGGGTGCAACCGCTGTGCGGCTATTTTGGTGTTTGCGGCGGCTGTTCGCTTCAACATCTCGCACCGGTCGCGCAAGTCCGGTTCAAGCAAAAACAATTGCTCGATGCGTTATCGCGCATTGGCAAGGTACAGCCACAAGAGGTCGCTCAGCCCCTGACCGGCCCGGTCTGGGGCTATCGCCGCCGCGCGCGGCTGTCGGTGCGACATGTGGCGAAAAAAGGCGGCGTCCTGGTGGGTTTTCGCGAGCGAGAATCCCCCTTTGTGGCAGTTATGGACACCTGCGAGGTGCTGGACCCGCGAATTGGCCACAAGCTAAAAGCACTGGCGCAATTGATTGAGTCGTTGTCCATCCGCGATGCGGTGCCTCAGATTGAGGTCGCGGCCGTTGAGCGTGCCGTGTTACTGCTGCGCGTGATGCGTCCACCGAGCGACGAGGACCGCGAACTACTTATCAGTTTCTCGCGTGAACAGGGCCTTGAAATCTGGCTGCAGCCCGCGGGCAATGACTCCGCCGCGCCGCTGGAAGCAGGCGTGGGTCCGCTGACTTACCCAATGGCGGGTGGGCTTAATCTGCGATTTACGCCGACAGATTTCATCCAGATCAATGCGACCGTGAATGACGCCACGGTGGACCAGGCGTTGGCGTGGCTCGACCCCGGCGAAAACGACTCGGTGCTTGAGCTGTTTTGCGGGCTAGGCAATTTCTCACTGCCGCTGGCCAGGACAGGTGCACGGGTGACTGCGATCGAAGGCGAGGTTGGGTTGGTTGAGCGCGCGCGCGAAAATGCCCGCTTGAACAATCTTCACATCGAGTTTCATCGCGCCGACCTGTTCAAGCCGGAAATGGCGGCGCCCTGGATGCGCGCAGAATACGATCTGGCCCTGCTTGATCCTCCGCGGCTGGGTGCCGCAGAAATTCTGCCGTCTCTGGCCGCAAAAAAGCCGCGCCGGATTGTGTATGTGTCTTGCCATCCCGGTACGCTTGCACGCGACGCGGCGACCCTGGTGCACCAATACGGCTATCGACTGGTGCGCGCCGGCGTCATGGACATGTTCCCGCACACCACACATATTGAAAGCATGGCGCTGTTCGTTCATGGGCATTGAGATCGAGAGGAAGTTTCTGGTCGTCGGCGAAAGCTGGCGCGCGCAGGCGTACCGGACGGTGCCCATGGACCAGGGTTATCTGTCAGGCGAGGACGGCCGCAGCTCGGTGCGCGTGCGCACGCAAGGCGACGAGGCGCGCCTGAACATCAAGGCGTCCGTGATCGGCGCCACACGGGCCGAATTCGATTATGGAATCCCGATGGCAGATGCACGGGAAATACTGGAGACGCTTTGTATCGGGCGTCTGATAAAACAACGCCATTACATCGAACACCAGGGCCACACCTGGGAAGTAGACGAATTCCTCGGTGCCAACCAGGGCCTGGTGGTCGCCGAACTCGAGCTGGATGCCGTGGATGCCCCATTCGAGCGTCCCGCCTGGCTTGGGATCGAGGTCACCGACGACCGGCGCTATTACAATCATTTTCTCGCACTGCACCCGTATTCAACCTGGAAGACGGCTTGAACATCGAAATCAGTCTCGGCCAGCAAAACTTGCGTCTGGAAGATCGGGGTGCGCTGATCAAGCAATATCGGGTTTCAACGGCCGCCAATGGGCCCGGTGAAATTTACGGCAGCGAATGCACCCCTCGCGGCCGGCATCTCATCCGCGCCAAAATCGGCGCGGGCCAGCCGGTGGGGACGGTGTTCGTGGCGCGCCGCCCGACGGGCGAGATTTATCTACCCGAACTAAAGGCGCGATACCCGCATCGCGACTGGATCCTGACGCGTATCCTTTGGCTGTCTGGATCGGAGCCGGGTCGCAATCGCCTTGGCATCGTCGATACCATGCGCCGCTATATTTACCTGCACGGCACGCCGGACGAAACCGAGCTGGGCAAGACCGGTTCGCATGGCTGCATCCGTATGGCGAATCGCGACATCATCGAACTGTTTGACCTGGTACCGGCCGGCATGCAAGTCCACATACACGAATGAAAAAACAACTGATTGGCCCGTTGATGGCGGACGTTGCCGGCCTGGAACTGACCGCCGAAGACCGCGAAGTGCTGCGTCATCCGCTGGTCGGCGGCGTCATCCTGTTCACGCGCAATTACCACAACAACGAACAGCTGCGGGCACTGACTACGGAACTGCACAAACTCAAAAAATCCAAGGCTCCGCGCTTACTGGTGGCGGTGGATCACGAAGGCGGCCGCGTGCAGCGCTTTCGCGACGGTTTTTCGCGTATACCGGCCATGCGCCTGCTCGGCCAGCTGTACAAGGAAGATGCCACCAAGGCATTGCAGTGGGCGCGCGCTCAGGCGCAGATTCTCGGCAACGAGTTGGCCGCTCACGGCATAGACCTGTGTTTCGCGCCGGTGCTCGACCTCGATCACGGCGTCAGCGAAATCATTGGTGACCGCGCGTTTGCAGACGATGCGCGTACCGTGATTGCCATGGCGAAAAGCTTCTGCAGCGGACTCGCCAGCGCCGGCATGGCGGCGACCGGAAAGCACTTCCCCGGACACGGCGCCGTGGTCGCCGATTCGCATCACGAATTGCCGGTGGACGAGCGAAGCATGAAAGCGCTGGAGGCAGCCGACCTCAAGCCGTTCGCCGCGTTAATTAAATCCGGCATTGCGTCGCTGATGATGGCGCACATCCGCTACACCGCCTTCGACAAGACGCCGGCCTCACTGTCCAAGAAATGGATTGCGGGCTACCTACGCAAGAAACTCGGATATAAAGGCGCGGTGTTCTGTGACGATCTTTCGATGGGCGGCGCGGCGGCAATGGGCAGCTATACCGAGCGCGCACGCCTGGCGCTGGAAGCCGGTTGCGACATGCTGCCCGTGTGCAACAACCGGCCCGCTGTACTTGAGTTACTCAAGGATTTGAAAAAGCTCAACCCGGCTGTGACGTCCAGCGCCCGCCTGCAAAAGTTGTATCTGAGAACCCCATGAACGAAGAGGCGAACCGAGTTCTGAAATCGGCGGACTGCCTTCACGATGCGGCCGCAGTTCAGGCTGCCTACGACCGGCTCGCGGTGTCCATTGGCCGTGATTACGCCGACAAGAATCCTTTGATTCTCTGCGTGATGATTGGCGGTTACATTCCGGCGGCCGAAATCACCCAGCGGCTGGGCTTTGGATTCGAATTCGATTACCTGCACGCCACGCGCTATCGCGGCGCGACTCAGGGTGGGGGCCTGCAATGGAAGCGCCAACCGGACAAGCCGCTGGAAAATCGTCATGTGCTTGTGATTGACGACATTCTCGATGAAGGTCACACGCTGGTGGCGATCCGCAAAGCCCTGCTCGATTTTGGGCCGGCCAGCCTGAAAATCGCCGTGTTGGCGGAAAAACTCCACAACCGGCGCGCTCCCGGCGCGCATGCAGAATTTGTCGGTCTGCAGGTCGAAGATCGCTACGTCTTCGGTTGCGGCATGGACTACAAGGAATACTGGCGCCAATTGCCGGCCATTTATGCCGTGGGAACAACATGACGAAAATTGCAGTCATCGGCGGCACCGGCATGAACCAGTGGCCGGGCTTGAAAATCGAAAATAGGAAATCATTCAAGACACCATTTGGCGCGCCTTCGGCACCCTTGCTGTTCGGAGCGATTGCCGGCGTTCGCGCCGCTTTTCTTGCCCGTCACGGCGAGGGCCACAAGCTGCCGCCGCACAAGATCAACTACCGCGCCAACCTGTGGATGCTCAAGCAGGCGGGCATCGAGCACGTGGTTGCGATCGCCGCCGTCGGCGGCATTTCGCGCCAATTGCCGCCTGCGGCCGTTGCCGTCCCCACCGACCTGGATTGACTACACCTACGGACGAGAACACACCTATTCGGACGGCAAGCATGCACCGCTCAACCATGTGGAGTTTCAAACCCCTATTCCACGGCGCTGCGTGCTGTGCTTTTGGGCGCGTCAAAACGCGCAAAAATCAAAGTGATGAACGGGGGCGTGATGGGCGTGACCCAGGGTCCTCGACTCGAGACTCCGGCAGAAATCGCGCGCATGAAACGCGACGGTTGCGACATGGTCGGCATGACCGGCATGCCGGAGGCCGTGCTGGCGCGCGAGCTGGGGCTGAATTACGCCTGTCTGGCCTTATCCGTGAACTGGGCGGCAGGCATGGGCAGCGGTGACATCCATGCCGAGATCGAGCGCGCGATTGCCGAAGGAATGCGGAAAATTCGCGAGATCCTGATCAAAGCGCTGCCAGCGATCTAGCCCACCGTTTATTTTGCCCGGGTAATCCAGCCTGGGGCAAAGCCGAGCTTGGAATTGATTTCTTCCGACGCCTTTCGCGCGTCGGCGGCAGTTGCATAACCGATGCGCACCCGATGCCAAGTGCGGCCATTGACCTCTGCCGTGATGACTTCTGCGTTGTAACCGGCAGCGCGCAGCTTCTTTGCCGCGAGCTCGGCGTCGGCCGCCGTGGCCAGCGACGCCACCTGAAGCATCCAGCCCGTGGGAGCTGGCGGGGTGGAAGGTTTAGGTGCGACAGCCGTTACCGTGCTATTTGGTTTGCCTGCCACCAGCATCGCGCTCAAATCCGGTTCTTTTTGCCCAAAAAGGGTTTCCGTGGTGGTTTGAGAAAGGGGCACCGTGTCGGCCTGCAACAGTAACTGCGATGGCGGCGCATTTTCGATCTGGTAAAACGCCTTGCGTCCATTCTCAGGGCCTGCCGTGGGCACGGGAGCTGAAATATTTGCAGGTGCAGGTGCAGAAGCAGGAGCAGGAGCAGGAGCATGGGGCGGGAGAATCGAGCCCTGGTTGCGCAGCGCTACCCAGTCGGCTTCGGTGTATTCGGCGCTTTGTGCGCCGCCACTTTCAAACCGGTAACAGCGCGGCTGCCGAAGGCTGAGCGCATCACCCACACTGGAGGCGTTGTCAGGGGCCAAGTCAATCTGTCCGCTCGCCACACACGCGGTATCTGCTACCGGCGTCGGTGCCACGGCATCAAAAAAATATTCGCCGTAAGTCAGGTTTGCCTGGCGTTGCCCGAATCGGACCAGCAACGGCCATGTACCTGCCCGTGACGGGCTCCAGACCACGCGCAGGAAACCGCGCCGCAGTCGCAAAGCCGTACGCAAGTCGGGAGCAATCAATGTGGAGGGGAGCCGTTCGATGAAGATTTCGGCTCCGGCGCCGAGTTCAATAAACCCCAAGTTTGAAAAGCGTACGCTCAAACGGCTGTTGGGGCCCGCGCGTACGACATCATTTTCGAGCAGGGGGTCCTTCAAGCTCAGGCGCTGGCGCGCGCCATTGCGTTCGAACTCCGCGGTACCGCTGAGTTGATCGACCGAGAGCCACTGCGCCTGCGCCAGGCTGCAAAATGCGCCAAGGCAAAGAATCGCGAGCAGTTGTTGAATTTTACTGTTCATCGCTTTCCTGAATAATTGTCACATCACTCACGGATGAGGTTAGCATGGCGACATCCCATCATTCCAAGGATGATCTGTTCATGAAGTTTCCGAGTGGATTTCGCGGGGTTTTCGTTGCACCTTGGCTTTTCATGCTCGGTGCCTGCCAGTCTGCACCGGTGGCTGACCAGACCTTGCCGAAGGGTCCCGCACCCACGGCGTGCGGCACAAGCTTTGTACGCACCGCAGGAATTCTGACGTTGCCTCCGGCGGAATCGGCTCCGGCACAGGCGGATAAAGGCACGCCGATGAAATTTGCCTCGGAATTTCCCGTAGGCGGCGGTGCCCGTGATATCGGTCGCTGGCATCAGACCTTGCCGGGTTGGGAATCATGGCGTTTGCGCCTGGTTTCCGAGGGCGCAAGTTCCCTCTCCCTGCATTTTCGCCCGTTCGTTTTACCCGAAGGCGGAGCCTTATGGATCTGTGCGCCAGGGGGCCAGCGTCAAGGGCCTTACACCTTGAGAGGCCCCAATGGTCGCGGCGGATTGTGGACGCCACAAGTGAAGGGTTCCGAAATCTGGGTGGACCTGATATTGCCCGAGGGATCGCGAAATACCGTGCAGGCAAAAATAGCCGAAGCGTTTGCCGGCTATAGAAAGTGAATTGAATATCTTCAATAATACAATGAGTTACATTGGGTAGTTAATGCGACGCTACATCATCGTCAACGCCAAAGGCGGCAGTGGTAAAACCACAGTCGCGACTAACCTTGCGGTCAGCCTCGCGTTGCGCGGCTGGCGCACGACGCTCTTGGATTACGACCCGCAATACTCAAGCCTGGCCTGGCTCAAATCCCGTGATCAGCCCAACACACCGGTGCACGGCGTTGCCGCTTACGAGCCGAGTCGCTCGCCGTTGTCTGGCGCTTGGCAGACCCGCGTGCCGCGCGGCACCGAACGCATCGTGGTGGACACACCCGCAGGGTTGCGAGCGGTGGATCTGCTGGGCCGGTTGCTGGCGCACGACACGCTGGTGTTACCGGTGCAACCCTCGGCGATCGATATCCGCGCGGCAGCAGATTTCATCCGCGACTTGATCCTGATTACCAAGGTGAAATACCAGGAGCGCCAGCTGGCGATCGTGCCTAACCGCGTGCGACGCACGCGCGCGTCGTTTGAAACCCTGGAGCGGTTTCTTAACAGCCTCAACATTCCGGTACTGGATTACCTTCGCGATTCGCAGTCTTACCCGCTGGCCGCCGAGCGCGGCCTGGGCGTTGCCGAGCTTGGCGATACCCACGCCCACACCGATGCGCAACATTGGCAGTCGATTCTGGATTGGCTGGAGACGGGCGCCACCGACCAGCCGGCACCGCAGCAGTCGCTGCCGCTTGTGCCGGTGACCCCAGGCAATATCCGTCCCGTGATTGCGCCGGCCGCGGCTCCGGCAGTCCCCGCACAGACGGCACGCAGCGCACCTGCGGTTGATACCACGCGGATTCCGTCCTACCTGACGCGGCCGGTCGACCCCGCCACCCGACACTAGCGTTTATTTTTTTAAACGGCTGACGCTGGCGAGGATTCCGAGTTTTGGGCTGTCGAGGTAGTGCAGCTCGTCGCGCTTCATACGCCGGCGCTCGCGCAACTGGATGCTGCCGATCGTACCGTCCGCACGGTTCGAGTTATGGGTGAGGTCCGCATCCAGATGCAGGTAGCGGTTCATCAGCAAAGCCACGCTGCCGTCCACGGTATTAAGGGTCACTCCATTGGCATCCAGGGGTTGACCCCATCGCAGGTGCAGCGAGGGGCCGCGCTCGGCGGGCGGGTTCTTCTGAATCCAGCTCAGCGTCGTCAGCGGCTGATACCGCTTGCTCAGGCGCAGTTTTTGCAATTCCTTGGCCAACGCAAAATCGGATTCCGGCAGGCGCTCGATACCAACACTTGCCAGCGTCGCCGCGTCATCGGGCTCAAACCGCTGCTCGATTTTCAACGGCAGCGCATTCACCGGCTGCTCGCCGCTGCTGTGCTTATCCAGAAAAACAATCAGGTCGACGCGGTAATACACGTCGGCTGGCGCCTGCGCTAACGCCGTCGCGGAAAACAACAGCAGAAAAAGTGCTCGAATCATTGTGCGAGTGTACTCAACAGGCCCGACGCGGCGTTAAGGCGGGTAGACGGGTCTTCGAGCGGAATCAACTGGTGCAGGCGCTTCTGGCCTTCGAGCCGGTACAGCTTGGGCTTGGCCTGGATCAGGCGGATTATTTTCAGCGGATCGAGCTTGGGCTGCGCCGTGAAATCCAGGGTGATACCGCGCACGCCGACACGCAATTTGACGATGCCCAGTGGTTCGGCGCGCTGGCGTAGTGCGGCCACCTCGAACAGGTTCGCCGTCGCAGCGGGCGGCTCGCCAAAACGGTCAGCGATCTCGGCTTTGATTTCTTCGAGCGCGTCCTGGGTAGACGCTTCAGCAATGCGCTTGTAAAGCACCAGGCGCGCGTCCACATCCGGCACGTAGTCCGATGGAATCAGGCAGCTCAGTCCCAGGTCCACCTCGCAGGCGCTGGACCCGAACGGCGTGTCGTCGATCGCGCCGCTTTTAATCGCCCGTACCGCGCGCGCCAGCAGGTCGGCATAAAACGTGAAGCCGACTTCCTCGATCTGTCCGCTCTGCGACTCGCCCAGCAGTTCGCCGGCGCCGCGGATTTCAAGATCGTGTGTCGCCAGCATGAAGCCCGAGCCGAGTTCGCCCATGGCTTCAATCGCATCGAGCCGTTTGGATGCATCCGGCTTGAGCAGGCTTTTGTCCGGTACCAACAGGTAGGCGTAGGCACGATGATGGCTGCGGCCGACACGCCCGCGCAGCTGGTGCAGCTGCGCAAGTCCAAGCTCATCGGCGCGGTTGACGATCAATGTGTTCGCGGTCGGAACGTCGATGCCGGATTCAATGATGGTGGTGCAGACCAGGATGTCGTGACGCTGATGGTAGAAATCGAGCATCACCTGCTCCAGCGCGCGGCCGCGCATCTGGCCGTGGGCGACGGCAATGCGCGCCTGGGGCAACAGTTCGCGCAGGACCTGGGCGGCGGCCTCGATGTCGCGGACCTCGTTGTGCAGGTAATAAATCTGGCCGCCGCGTTTCAGCTCGCGCTGGCAGGCTTCGGCAATCAGCGGCCGGTTCCATTCGGAAATGAAGGTCTGGATCGCCAGACGGCCCTCGGGCGGCGTGGCGATGATGGACAGGTCGCGCAAGCCGGCAAGGCTCATGTTGAGCGTTCGCGGGATGGGTGTCGCGGTCAGTGTCAGCAAATCCACTTCGGCTCGCAGGTTCTTCAGCCGCTCCTTGTGGCGCACGCCGAAGCGGTGTTCTTCGTCCACCACCACCAGGCCGAGATTCTTGAAGCGTATGTCGGGTTGCAGCAGCCGATGGGTGCCGATGACGATGTCGAGTTTCCCCTCGGCAAGGTCGGACAGGAGCATTTTCTGTTCGGCGTCTGAACGCATGCGCGACAACACGCCGATCCGGTACGGCCATCCTGCGTAACGGTCGCTGAAATTCTTGTAGTGCTGCTGTGCCAGCAACGTCGTGGGGGCGAGCACGCAGACCTGGCGTCCGCTGGCGGCAGCAGCGAAGCTGGCGCGAAGCGCCACCTCGGTCTTGCCAAAACCGACGTCGCCGCAGACCACGCGGTCCATGGGCTGCTCCTTGGCCAGATCGCCGAGCACATCGTCAATCGCTTTTTGCTGATCGGTCGTGGGCACAAAGGGAAAGCCAGCGCAGAATCGCGCGTACTCATCCGGAGGCGCGCGCAGGCTGGTACCGGGCCGTGCCGCGCGTCGCGCCTGTACTTGCAGCAGTTCGGCTGCGACATCGTGTGCGCGCGCCGCCGCCCGTGCGCGGGCCTTCTCCCAGCGATCCGAGCCCAGCGCATGCAGCGGCGCGTTTTCGGCTTCCGAGCCGGTGTAGCGGTGTATCAGGCCCAGCGAGGCGACCGGCACGTACACCCGATCTCCCGCCGCGTATTCCAGCACCAGGAATTCCGAAGTGGCACCCGCGCTGGTGAGCGTCTCCAACCCTTTATAGCGGCCGACGCCGTGCTGAACGTGGACCACGGGGCTGTCGAGCCGCAAGTCGCTCAAATCGCGCAGCAGGGTTTCCGGGTCGCGCACGCGACGCGAACGAGACTTGCCGGCCGGCGCGCTGGCGCCAAAGATTTGCGCTTCGGCAACTATCTGGATGCCTTCATCGAGCCAAACCCCGCTCTGCAGCGGGCCGAGAGTGATGCCGTAGGGGTTTTTCGACTCGAAGAATTCCGTCCAATTGGCGAACGCGCGTGGATTTACGCCAAGCGGCTTGAGCCAGGCCAGCAGCGCTTCGCGCCGTCCGGCTGATTCCGCGACAAACAAGGTGCGCACATTCGCCTGCAAAATCTTTTGCTTGACGGATTCCGCGCCCGGCGGGATCAACCCGCACGAAAAATCGCCACCGTCGCTTTTGAGCTGTGCGCGTGGCAAGGCGTGCAGGCCGTTGAGTGCGGATTCCGGGGTGATGAATAAATCCTGCGGGCGCAGCAGCGGCCGCTCGAGATCGCCGCAATTGCGCTCGAAGCGCTCATTGAGCTGGTGCCAGTCGGTTTGCAGCGCTGTACCGACATCGCCAATTTCCAGCACCAGTGTCTGTGGAGGCAGGTAGTCACCCAGAGCGGCAGTCTGTTCATGAAACAGCGGCAGGTAGGGTTCGATGCCGTTGGGGATCAGCCCCTTGCTCACCTGCGTGTAGATGGGCGAGCGCAAAGGATCGCCATGAAAATATGTGCGCCAGGCGGCACGGAAACGTGCGATACCCTCGGCGTCGGTAGGAAAATCGCGCGCCGGCAGCAGGCGGATTTCGGTCACCGTGCCGGTGCTGCGCTGGGTTTCCGGATCAAACACGCGCAGGCTTTCGATTTCGTCGCCGAACAGGTCGATGCGGTAAGCCGCTGTGGCGCCCATCGGGAATACGTCGAACAGTGCGCCGCGCAGGGCAAACTCGCCCTGCGTGCGCACTTCACCGACTCCGAGATAGCCGGCCGTGACGAGCCGCTCGCGAAATGCCAGCGGGTCGAATTTATCGCCGGTCTTGATCAGAAATGCGCGGCCGTCCAGCCAGGCCGGCGGCGGCAGGCGCTGGATCAGCGCGTCGGCCGGCACGACGACGACCCCCTTGGTCAGCCTTGGCAGTCGCCACAACGCCGCCAATCGTCCCGAGAGGATCTCCGGGTGCGGCGAAAAGCTGTCGTAGGGTAGAACCTCGGTGTCGGGCAAGTGCAATACGTCGCAACGATCCGCAAGAAAGAAGCGCAGTTCCTGTTCCAGATGTTGCGCCTGGCTCTCGCCAGCACAGATCGCCAGCACCGGCCCGGAATGATTGAGCGCCGCGCCGCAGACGGCAAGCGTCGCGCAGCTTCCGGGCAGGCCAAGCCATGGCAAGCACTGACCGGGTTCGGGCAGGGGCGGATTAAAGACGCTGTGAGCTGTCATGGGCAAAAGAAAACCGCTCCGAAGGGACCGGCG
Source organism: uncultured Gammaproteobacteria bacterium (assembly GCA_963807375.1). Classification (GTDB taxonomy): domain Bacteria; phylum Pseudomonadota; class Gammaproteobacteria; order Nevskiales; family Nevskiaceae; genus JACPFV01. The sequence goes on along the minus strand of CAWEBP010000001.1, from coordinate 838,703 downwards.
GAGAAATTATCTCACGCCTGATCGTTTGCCCTACCAGGCTCCGTTGGTGATCCGCACCACGTAAAAGCCGCTGTACCCGTCGGTGTACCAGATTTCTTTTCGCTCGGGCACGAACGACGGGCTCGACATGGCCCAGTTGCTGGCAGCGAACACGGGCGTCACCCGCGGGTTCACCGGCGCATTGAAGTAGGCCACCTCGCGTGGATTGAACGGGTCGCGGATGTCGAACACGCGCAGGCCGGAAATGATCATGCTGCAGGCGACGATGGCCGGATCGGTGCGCGTCGGCACGTTGCAATAGTGGCCGCCATAACCCTGCACCGGGATGTTCGCGCCAGGGTCGTCGTCGCGGACGGCCTTGTTTTCGGGTTGGTGCACTTCGAGGCGCAGATCGGAGATCACCCTCGGATTCTTTTCGTCGCCGATATCAATAATGCGTCCCGCGCCGATCTTTCCAGTGCCGCCCGACGTGGGATTCGCGCCATCGGTGAACTCATCAATCTCGACCACATACGGATGTCCTTTGACGGTGATCGGAATCGCATTCTGCGGAATGCTCATGGACTCCCAGGCCAGGCGCGAAATCTCGCGGATCGCGGGGTTGGGTTTGCGTGCCTGAACCTCGGAGGTATCGAGGATGATGAGTCCTGCGCCGCCGCCCCCGGCGACATAAGCGCGGTTACCGTCATTGCTGATCGACAATCCATGCGACTGGACCGGGACTGTGACCAGTGGCGTTGGTAACGATAGATTGGAGATATCCACGGCGGTGAGCGTCGGCGTGCCTGGCGACGCTGAATAAAACGTGCGTCCGTCTGGCGCCATGCCGCTTTCATGCCCCAGAAAACCGACCGGGGCTGTGGCTTTGAGCACCGGGTGGCGGCAGTCCTGCGAGATGTCATAGACATCCACGATGCCTGGATAGAACCCCGCATTGCCGGTGACCGCGGCCAGCACGCCACGTTGCTGGCTCACCACCACCGATTCATGCGGCGAAAGCATCGCCGGCGTCAGTAAGCGCTCTGTCAGTACGGGATTCAGAGGGTCGGACATGTCGAGCACGTTGACGCCGTATTCCATGTCGAAGATGTTGGTGGGGAACATCAGGGTCGTGTCGTAATACGCGCAGTCGTGGCCGGCGGCGTCCACATAACGCTCGACCTTGAAACCGCCCACCGTGCCCAGCGGATTCGGCACGAGGTAGGACCCTACAGCCTCAGCGTTGCAGGTGTAACCCTCGGCGGCGCGTCCGCTGTCGTGGTCCTCGCTACTGACGCGGCCCTGAATACCGGTTTCAGGACGCGAGCCGGGGCCGCACGTGGCGCGCGGCGTAGGCAGCGGCGCCGAACCTTGTATCAACGGAGATTGTGCTCCGCTATCTGGCGCCGATCGCGAACAGCCACCCATGGCGATTATTGCCAGCAAACAGAGCCAGAGCGTATTGCGATGCATGAACTTGTCTCCAGAAGCCGCCACCCGCTTGTGCGGTGCGGGGGCCATATTAGGCTGGCTGCGAAAAAACGGTGGTACTAAAAGTGTACCACTCAATTTTCGTGGATGAGGTTTTCGGCGCCAAACCGCACTCAAGCGGGTGGCCGTGTTTTTACCTTGCCAACTTTACGCACGCCGATATTCAGCATCTCGACACCCACGGCGAACGCCAGCGAGAAGTAGATATAACCCTTGGGCACATGGTGGTCAAAGCCATCCGCGATCAGCACGACGCCGATCACCATCAGAAACGCGAGTGCCAGCATTTTGATGGAAGGGTTCGCCGAGACAAAAGTTCCGATTCGGGTGGCGAAGATAATCAGTACCACGACGGACGTGACGACCGCGGCGATGATGACCTCAATCTCCTCAACCATTCCGACCGCCGTGATGATCGAGTCCAGCGAGAACACGGCGTCGATGATCATGATCTGCAAAATGATCTGGGCGAACGTGGATCGCTGGCGCAGTACGGCCCGGTCATCCTTGCGCTCAAACATCTGGTGCATCTCCTTGGTGCTTTTCCACAGCAGGAAGAGGCCACCGGCGATGAGAATGAGGTCGCGTCCGGACAGGCCTTGCTGGAACACGCTGAAAAGCGTTGCGGTTAACCCCACGATCCAGGACACCACGAACAACAGCCCGATACGCATCAGCATGGCGAGCGCGAGCCCCAGCAGGCGGGCGAAATCGCGTTGTTTCTTTGGCAGGTTGTCGACCAGAATCGAAATGAAAATGACGTTATCGATTCCCAGGACCAGTTCCAGCGCCGTTAGTGTAAAAAATGAGACCCAGATGTGCGGATCAGACAATAGTTCGATCATCAAAAAGCCCCGGCAAGCCGCAGTCTGTAGAGGTTGGACAAACGCCCGCTCAATTCGTTTTCTGGCCCTCTGACATAATTCCGTGCCGCTTCAGCGCGGTATTTTAAAAATAAAGACATTATGAATCCCACTGAAAAATCCGTTGAGCAGCTGTTGCTGGCCAGCCGCTGGCTGCTGGCGCCCTTGTACGTTGTTCTGAGCCTGATCCTGTTTGTATTTATCGGCAAAGCCGGACAGGAATTCTGGCACCTGGCCCGGCACATGTTTGAGATGACCGAGTCACAAGTTGTGCTGGCGACGCTTTCGATTATCGACATGACGCTGGTTGCGAGCCTGATCGTGATGGTGGCCCTGTCGGGATACGAGACTTTTGTCTCGCGCTTCGACACGGTGAATGAGATGGAAAAGCCATCGTGGCTCGGCAAGCTTGATCCGGGCACGGTCAAGATCAAACTCGCGGTCTCCATCGTATCGATTTCCGCGATCCACCTGCTCAAGACCTACCTCAGCAGCGAAACGCTGGATAACGCGCGCATCCTGACGCTCACCGCGGTGCATCTGGCCTTCGTGGGCTCGGCGCTGCTGCTGGCCTGGGCAGACAAGATTTCCGCCTACAAGGATCACTAGAAATATCTGGAGGAGTTTTCATGGATTTTGAAGCCAGCGCCCGCAGCAAGGACTACGTCAAACGCACGCGCGAGTTCATCCAGACGCACATTGCGCCAATGGAGGCCAGGCACTGGCACGACATCCACGCGCAGAACCACGGCGGCGACTGGAAGCGTTGGACGATTCCGCCCGCTGTCGAAACGCTGAAGGCAAAGGCGAAGCAAGAAGGGCTGTGGAACATGTTCCTCCCCGACCCGAAGCTGGGCGCGGGCCTGTCGGTGCTGGAATACGCGCCAGTGGCCGAGGAAACCGGCCACTACCTGTTGGCACCGGAGATCTTCAATTGCGCCGCGCCCGACACCGGCAACATGGAAGTGCTATGGAAGTACGGCTCCGACGCTCAGAAGGAGCGCTGGCTCAAGCCTCTGCTCGCGGGCGAGATCCGCAGCGTGTTCTTCATGACCGAGCCGGAGGTGGCCTCGTCGGATGCCACCAACATGGCGGCCACCGCCAAGATTGTAGGCAACGAAATTGTCATCAATGGCCGCAAGTGGTGGAGCAGCGGCGTCGGCGATCCGCGTTGCAAGATCGGCATCTTCATGGGCCGCAGTTTTGGCGACGACGTCAACCGTCACGGCCAGCATTCCATGGTGCTGGTGCCCCTGGACACGCCCGGCGTTGAGATCGTGCGCATGCTGCCGGTGTTCGGTGCTTTTGATGAGCCGCACGGACACGGCGAAGTGCTGTTTCGCGACGTGCGCGTGCCGTTGGATCACATGATTCTTGGCGCCGGCCGAGGATTCGAAATCGCGCAAGGCCGGCTCGGGCCGGGCCGCATTCATCACTGCATGCGCTGTCTTGGCGCCGCCGAGCACGCACTGAACCTGATGATTGAGCGTGGCCTTAAGCGCGTGGCGTTCGGCAAGCCGATCCTGAACCTGGGCGGCAACCGCGAACGTGTCGCCGAAGCGCGCATCGCAATCGATCAGGCGCGGCTGCTCACGCTCTATGCCGCCTGGAAAATGGACAAGGTCGGGGCGCTGGGCGCGATGACCGAGATTGCCGCGATTAAAGTCGTGGCGCCCAACGTGTTGCAAATGGTCGTGGACATGGCCATGCAGATTCACGGCGGCGGCGGCATGTCTCAAGACTTCCCGTTGACCGGATTCTTTGCGCAGGCGCGTTCATTGCGGCTCGCCGACGGGCCGGATGAAGTGCACAAAGGACTCATCGCGCGGATTGAACTGGCGAAGCGCGGCCACGGCAAGTGACCGAAAGCCTGGACGCGGTGAGGCTGACGTTCAGCCCCACCGGCGTCGTGGTGTTGCAGTGCGTTCTGGCCGTGGTGATTTTCGGCGTCTCGCTCGAGCTGTCGTTCTCGGATTTCCGCAGGCTGTTGCGTGAGCCCAAGCCGGTAATCGCCGGGCTGCTCTCGCAACTGGTGGTGCTGCCCCTGCTGACGTTCGCGCTGGTGGTGGTGATGAACCCCCATCCGAGTCTCGCGCTGGGGTTGATGCTGGTTGCCGCATGTCCCGGCGGCAACATGTCGAACATCCTTACCCACTGGGCGGGCGGCCGCACCGCGGTTTCCATGTCGCTCACGGCGTTGTCCGGCCTGATCTCGCCCATCACCACGCCGCTGACGTTTCAGTTGCTGGGCAGCCTGCATCCGGCGACACAGGCGGCGATGAAACAGATTTCGGTGCCGTTCAGCGAATTGTTGATGACCATCTTCGTCGCGCTGGTGATCCCGCTCATCTTGGGCATGACCATCGCCGAAAAACGGCCTGACATCGCCAAGCGCCTTCACAAACCGCTGAGCCGCCTTGGCGTCGGCGCGCTCATTGTCTTCATCATCCTGGCCGCGGCGTCGAATCTGGGCACATTCACTGCGGCGCTTGGCGCGATCTTCGTGCTGGTGTTCCTGCACAACCTGCTGGCGCTCGGGGCGGGCTTTAGTGTGGCCAGCCTGTTTCGCGTCGGCGAGCGTGAGCGCCGTGCGATCACGTTCGAAAACGGGGTGCACAACACGGCGCTTGGGCTTGTCCTGATCTTCACCTACTTCCAGGAGCTCGGCGGCATGGCTCTGATCGCCGCGTTCTGGAGCACCTGGCATTTCGCCACCAGCGTGCCGCTGGCGTGGTGGTGGGCCAAGCGCAAGCCCGCCTGAACCCGATTATTTTTTGGGGGCGATGGTGCGCGAAAAAAAGATATCGCGCGAGGCGGGCAGGCTGTTGGGCCGATCCCAGACCACGTTCAAAGACCCGTCGGGGCTGAAAAAGCTACCGAGATAATCGGTACCGGCGGAAGGGTCCCCCGCGCCGGCGACAGGGTTGGAGGGGTCTACCGCCGTCAGCGCCGGAATTTTTCCGGGCTTCCAGACGCCGGCGTAAATATGCCAGGGCTCCCCGTTGAGCCTGCCCAGAACGGCGAGGCCCAACTGCTTGCCGTCGGCCGAGACCGCCAGCCACGCCAGCATGTAGGCACCGGGGGCGGGGGTGATGTCCTGCTCGGTCCAGGTGACGCCGTGGTCTTTTGATGTGAACAGCCGGATGCGCGACTCGCCCCGCGTTTCTTCGCTGCCATCCAGATAAATGCCGTAAAGGGTTCCGTCCGGCCCCACCTGCAATTGCGGGTTGCTCGGGTTCATGCTGTTGACGTCGCTGCTGTTGTAGTACGTGACCACGTAGCGCTCAAACGTTTTGCCGTCATCGGCAGAGACGAAGGAATAGAGCGTGTCGCGGTCGTTGTCGCACAGCACGTACACATATTTTGAGCCGGGAGCGTGATCGGCGGCGGGGCGGCAATAACCGGAATCGTTGAGCGTGTAGCCACGCGAATCAAAAGTCCTGGCGCCGTCGTAGGAGGCGTACACCGTGTAGCGTCCGGGGCCGAATCCGCTGCCGGTGCCCTGACCCAGAACGTACTGATTTTTGTTTCCCTGGTTGGCCAGGTAAAACACGCTGCCGTCGCCGTGCGCGGTGATCCACGGACGGTCGTCCACCGGCTGGCCGCTGGGCACCAGCGCACTGCTGAAATCAAAGGTGATGCCTGCGGCGCCGGGGCCGTTCACGGTCCAGCGCGTGATGGTGGTGTCGTAGCCGGCAAAATCCGCGAAGTAGAGATGGCCGGCGTCGTCGAGCGCCATGTCGCCCTCATCGCCGAACAAATGATTCTGCAGGCCCAGCGCCGACAGCCCCGGCGGCTCGGTCCAGGTTTTGCCGTTGTCGTAAGACACGCGCGCCCACGACATGCTGCGCGTCAGCGTCGGCGAATCGACATCGGGCGCGAGCGCGAGCTGCCAGTTTTCTTTGTGCGAGGTGTGCCAGAGATTGCCGAAGGCATCGGCGACGATGGTCGGCTCGTAGCCGTATCCATTGGCGGGCAAAATTTTAATGGCCGGCTCGAAAACCAGTGCAGGGTCGGGCGCAGGCGCCGTCGCTTTGAACTGTGCTTTGGCATCAAGCGGAGTGCTTGAATTGCAGGCGGCGAGCAACACAACAGCACAGGCACCCGCGAGCGGGTGGATCCGATTGTTCATGGGTTGACTCAGGACAGTGGGAGCGGGGACACGCTCGAAGGCGTCATACTAAAGTCCCAGCAAGAATCATGCATACGCCATGAATGCCCAAGAGCGTTTCGCAACTCACGCGGTCGAAAACCAGCCGCCGCCGCTGGCGCCATATAACGCCTGGACCACAGACCGCGCCCTGCGCGAAGCGGTCAAGCGCGAAGGCGGCGCCTGGGCGCAAAGAGAACTCAACGCCTACGGCGCCGTGGTCGGCGGCGAGTTGATGGAGCTGGGCTTTGCCGCCAACGAGAACAAGCCGAAGCTCAAGACTTTCGACCGCTACGGCCACCGCATCGACGAGGTCGAGTTCCACCCGGCCTGGCACCGCGTCATGCAGCTCGACATGTCAGCATGGCGTGCACGCGTTCGCCTGGCGCAACGAGGGCAAGGTCGGGCGCGCATGTGGCGCGCGCGGCGCTCTCGTATCTGCACGGGCAGGTCGAAGCAGGCACCGGCTGCCCGCTGACCATGACCTACGCGGTCGTGCCGGCGCTGCGCCACGCAGCCGGAGCTCGCCGAAGCACTGGCTGCCGCGAGATCACCTCGACCGAATACGACCCGCGCGTGCTGCCGGCTGCGCAGAAGACCGGCTGCACCATCGGCATGGGCATGACCGAGAAGCAGGGCGGCTCGGACGTGCGCGCCAACACCACGCGCGCGCATGCGCCAGGCCGACGGCAGCTACGAGATCGTCGGCCACAAGTGGTTCTTCTCGGCGCCGATGTGCGATGCCTTCCTGGTGCTGGCGCTAGGCCGACGGGCGGCCTGACCTGCTTCCTGCTGCCGCGCTGCGGCCCGACGGCACGCGCAACGCAGATCCGCATCCAGCGCCTCAAGGACAAGCTCGGCGACTGGAGCAATGCGTCGAGCGAAGTCGAGTTCCACGGCGCCTGCGCGCAGCGCGTCGGCGACGAAGGCCGCGGCGTCGCCACCATCCTCGAGATGGTCGCGCTGACGCGGCTGGACTGCATGATCGGCTCGTCGTGCGCTGATGCGCCAGGCGCTCGCGCAGGCGATCCATCACTGCGCGCCATCGCAAGGCGTTCGGCAAGCGGCTGGTCGAGCAGCCGCTGATGCAGAACGTGCTGGCCGACCTGGCGCTCGAATCCGAAGCCGCCATGGCGCTGACGCTGCGCGTGGCGCGCGCGGTCGACGCCGCGCCGCGCGAGCCGAGCGAGGCCGCCTTCGCGCGCATCGTCACCGCCATCGGCAAGTACTGGATCTGCAAGCGCGCGCCGGCGCTGGTCAACGAAGCGCAGGAATGCCTCGGCGGCGCGGGCTACGTCGAGGAATCGATCCTGCCGCGCCTGTACCGGCAGGCGCCGCTCAACTCGATCTGGGAAGGCAGCGGCAACATCCAGTGCCTGGACGTGCTGCGCGCGCTGGCCAAGGAGCCCGAGACCCGCGAGGCGCTGTTCGGCGAGCTGCTGGCAGCGCAAGGGCGCGCACCCCGACCTCGACCGCGAACTCGGCTGGCTGATGAAAGCCTTCGACGACGTAACCACGCTGGAAACCCGCTCGCGCTATGTGGTCGAGCGCACCGCGCTGGCGCTGCAGGCGGCGATCCTGCTGCGTGCCGGCAATCGCGAAGTGGCGGATACCTTCTGCGCCTCGCGCCTGGGCGGCCAGCACGGACTCGCGTTCGGCACCTTGCATGCAGAAGCGCCGATGAACCCGTTGATTGAGCGGGCAGCGCCGGCCAGCTAGAAACAAGGCACCAAGTCAATTCATTCAGATGAGCGCTGAAGATGAAGAGTTCATCTTTTTCCAAGAATGTCTCGCGAGCCTTAATTCGGCTTGCAGAGCATTCTGGAGGCTCTTGACAGATAACAATACAAACAAGATTGTGGCATTTGCCGCGTTTCGTATGGCGCTAATTGATGTACTCCAAGCCATACAAGCGATCGGTCGGAGTCCGTACTCAAGCGACATGTCCTCAAGTTTTCCGGCGCTGTCAGTCGAAGACAGACATCTCCATGATCGAATTTTGGATTTAAGAGATCAGGTCATTGCACATTCCGATCTCAGCATTAAGCGCAAAGCTTTACGTGGGTAATTTGAGCACCAGACTCTTACCGATGATAATTTCCAACATTGATCCGCCCTTGCCAAAGATTTCAGAGGTTCGTGGTCTTATCGAGCGGACGCAAGAACAGCTATATAAACAGCTGCCAAACTGGGAGGCCCGTTTCAGTAACGTTGCTAAAAAATAAATGGAGTCCCGTCTAGCTCGCGTAGAGCGGGTTGAGACTCGGAAGTCGCGTAATGTTGGCAATCAAACAGGCGTGGCGCGATTTATGTTCGCTGGCGATTTAGCAGTATTAGGGCAGAACTCATGAAGGTCTTGTGGTGATTCAGCATTTAAGAGCTGTCCCCGTTTGGGCGCTATTGGCGCCGCTCGTGGCCTGCGGCGTGCTTGCAGCGGTCTGGGCACAGCCACTGGGCTGGGTTCTGATTTCTGTGGTCGTTGTTGCGCTCGTCGCAGCAGTACTCGTCGGCGTACATCACGCCGAGGTCGTGGCGCATCGGGTCGGAGAGCCTTTTGGCACCCTGATTCTTGCCCTGGCGGTTACCGTCATTGAATTGGCGCTGATCGGCTCCGTGATGTTGTCCGGCAGTGCCGCCGCCGGCACGCTGGCGCGCGACACCGTGTTCGCGACGGTCATGATCGTGTGCAACGGCGTGGTGGGCCTGTGCTTGTTGGTGGGAGCCCTGCGGCATCACAAGCTTGCATTCAGCGTCGAGGGCGCGGGCCATGCACTTGCGGTGCTGACTCCGATGACCGCATTGGCGCTGGTTTTACCAACGTACACCACGACGACGCCGGGTCCGACCTATTCGATCGCGCAACTCGCATTCGCCGGCGTGGCGTCGCTGGTCTTGTACGGCGTTTTTGTTTTTGTGCAGACCGTGCGTCACCGCGATTATTTTCTACCGGTTACCCCCGAAGCTGTGGGCGAACATGCCGAGCCGCCTTCCGTTCAGGTGGCGTTGATCAGCATGGTCTTGATGCTGGTTTCACTGATCGCCGTCGTCGGCCTTGCCAAGATGCTGGCACCAAGCGTCGAGGCGGGAGTCCGGTCGGCTTCTGCCCCTGCCGCTGTGGTGGGTATCGTGATCGCCTTATTGGTTCTGTTGCCAGAAACTCTGGCGGCGCTACGGGCCGCGATACACAACCGGATGCAAACCAGCCTGAATCTTGCGCTCGGATCGGCGCTCGCCACCATTGGCCTCACGATACCCGCGGTCGGTGCGCTCTCCGTCATGCTCGGAATTCCATTGGAGCTCGGCCTGCCGGCGAAGGAGACCGTGTTGCTGTTTGTCACGCTGCTGGTCTCTACCATTACGTTTGCCGGTGGTCAGGCAACGGTTTTGCACGGTGCGGTGCACCTGGTTCTGTTCGGCGCGTTCCTCTTTCTTGCTGTCGTGCCTTGAGGCAGAAGTGATTTGATGCGGTCTCGACGTTATTTCGATGGCAAGCGGCCCACGTAACTCGACGCAAGCTCAATCCAGCTTTGTAGCGATTCGCCTTTGGCGTTTTTCTCGCTGACCCAGACAAATCCTTTCATCGGCTTGCCGGTGATATCCATGGGCGAGGCGCCGGGGCGTTGCAGGGCTTCGGCTTCCAGTTCCTTGCCAACGCGGAACATGTAGCGGCCGACCTCGACGCCACAGAGCATGTTGCCCTTGAGCATCCAGCAGTAGCCGCCAAACATCATCTTTTCCTTGATGCCCTTGCGGGTATTAAGCGCCTCGCGCATCCGTTCGGCCAGATGAGGGTCATGCGGCATAAAGGTTCCTATTGAGGATCAGAAAATCTGCCAGCCGCTGTTCCAGCCAGAACTCCGGCTGGCCAAAATCTCCTGCGGCAATAAACCCGACATGTCCGCCGTGCGTTGATAACTCCAGCGTGACATTGGCCGACAACTCCGATTCCGTCGGCACGATTGTCCGGTGTCATGAACGGATCGTCCAGTGCATGGACGATGAGCGTGCGCCTGCGAATGGACTTTGAGGAATTGGCGGCTGGAACAGCGCGCGTAGTAGTCGAGCGCGTTCTTGTAGCCGGCGATGGGCGCGATATAGGCGTCGTCGAACTCAAAGAAATCCTTCGATCTGCCAGCGTTGCGGACAAATTCACCTGGTAAATACCGGTACTGGGCCGTGTTTTCGGCGGATGATGGTGTACAGCTCTTTGAGCATTTTGCTTCTGATACACACGAGCAAAGCCGGTGCGCAGTCTCTCGGCGCAGGGCTTCAGCTCAAATGGCACGGATGCGACTGCTGCGGCGGTGATGGGCGCCGCATCGCCTTCTTCGGCCAGCGCCTTGAGCGTGACGTTCGCGCCCAGCGACCAGCCCAAGCGAGTAAAGCGGCGTCTGCGGTTCGCGTCGTTTCAGTTCATGCCAGAGGTAACGCAGGTCGCGGCTGTCGCCGTGGTTGTATTGCCACGCGGTACGGTTGGCCTCGTCGCCACCTCCACGTAATTGCAGCAGCACGCAACGCCAGCCGCGTGCGAGTAACTGGTTTGCCGTGCCGCGCAGATATTTGGACTCGAAGCCCCCGGTGAGTCCGTGCACCAGCACCGCCAGCGGCGCGCCGACATTTTGCGCGCCGCACCAGCCGACATCCACGTAATCGCCGTCTGGCAGCTCGAGCCTCTCGCGGCGAATGTCGAGTGCGGGCAGAGGGCGGAACAAGGCAGGGAACAACGTCTGCAGATGCGCGTTGCGCAGCAGCGGATGCGGCTTGAAGCTGCTCTGGCCGATGCGTCCGTGCGTGGTTGTGGGCGAACCATCTCTCATGCACAAATTGTATGCTGCGACATCCGTTGTTCGTCACCCCCGCGAAGGCGGGGGTCCAATGTTTCTGGAAAATCCAAAACTGGATTCCCGCCTGCGCGGGAATGACAGCAGGGGAAATTCAAAAAAACGGAGCTCGTTATGACGCAAGGCAAAGTGTGGTTCATCACCGGGTGTTCAAAAGGGTCTGGGCCGCGTACTGGCCGAGGAAGCTACTGAAGAAGGGCGACCGCGTGGCGGCGACGGCGCGCGACGTGAAGACCCTGGCGGATCTCGTCGCCAAGCGGCGCCAGGCCTACAAGCTCGACGTCAATGACGAGCCCGCAGGTGAAAGCCGTCGACAGCGAAGATTGGCGCCGACTTCGGCCGCATTGACGTGCTGGTCAACAATGCCGGCTATGGGCTGACCGGCGCCATCGAAGAAATCAGCGACGCCGAAGCTCGTGCGCAGATGGACACCAATGTGTTCGGCGTGCTCAACTGCTGCCGCGCGGTACTGCCGCGATGCGTCAGCAGAAATCCGGGCACTTCTTACAGATCGCTTCGGTCGCGGGCTGGAGTGCCGCACCGGGGCTGGGCATTTACAACGCCAGCAAGTTCGCGCTCGAAGGCTTGTCCGAGGCGCTGGCGCTGGAAGTCGGCGCGTTCGGCATTCGCGTCACCATCGTCGAGCCGGGGCCGTTCCGTACCGAGTGGGCGGGGTCGTCGATGGTGGACGCCAAGCTCAAGATTGCGGATTACGAGGCAACAGCGCACCAGACCGCCAAACATCTGCACGGCGTCAGCGGCAAGCAGGAGGGCGACCCGGTGAAGGCCGCCAAGGCGATGATCATGGCAGTCGAGGCACCGAAGCCGCCGCTGCACTTGCCGCTGGGCGCATTTGCGGTTGAGCGCATCCGCGCCAAGATGGCGCGCACCGAAAAAGACATCGCGGCGTGGGAGAAGGTGGCGCTGGATACCGCTTTTTAACCCAACCCGCTTGGGGCCACAAAAGACCGTTCCCAGAATCCTCTCAAAAACCAGTGGTACTAAAAGTGTACCACTGGTTTTATCACAAGCAGCAAAAAAGCCACAATCAGGCCTCAAGCGGGTGTGGCGTTAAAAGGCCTTACAGCGAGCCACGTCACACCTTCGCTGACCAATCGACGCACCTCAACTCCGTAAAGCAGCGAGAGGTTTTCTGGCGTGAGTGTTTGGCTCGCCAAACCCTGCGCTAAAACGCGCCCTTCTTTTAGCAGTGTGACTTCGTTGGCATAACTCAACGCCAGATTAGGGTCATGCAGAATCGCCAGAACCCCGACTCCATCCGCCGCGAATTTGCATGCGGCCGTCAGTAACGAATGCTGGTGCGAAAGATCGAGGCTGGCCGTGGGCTCATCGAGCAGCAGAAATCTTTCTCCCAGCGCGATCGGCTCCCAGATCTGTGCCAGTACGCGGGCAAACTGGACTCGCGCCCGCTCGCCGCCGGACAGCGTCGGGTAAATGCGTTGCGCCAAATGCGTCACGCCGGCCTTGGCCAGTGCTTCGCCGACGATTTCGGATTCTCGTGCCGGCGCGCGTTGCACGCAGGGCAAGCGCCCGAGTTCGACCACCTGCCGGACGGTGAAGCCGAAACGCAGGCTCTCGCCCTGCGGCAGCACGGCGCGCAATTGCGCACGTTCGCGCACGCTCCAGTGCGCAAGGTCGCGCTCGTGCAGGCGAACGCGGCCGCTTTGTAGACCGTATTCACCCGACAACAATCGCAGCAGCGTGGACTTGCCCGCGCCATTGGGACCCAGCACGGCGTGAAGCCGGCCGGGCTGGATCGAAATGGAAACGCCATCGACCAGCGTATGCGTGCCGGCGCGGTAAGTCAGATGTTCGGCGATGAGACTCATAGCGCCGCCGCGTTCTGCTTGTTGTGCAGCAGCAGCCAGATGAAGAAGGGCCCGCCCACCAGCGCGGTGAGGATCCCGATGGGCAATTCGGTAGGTGCGAGCAGCAGTCGCGAGCCGATGTCCGCCAGTGTCAGTAGCAGTGCGCCGAGCAGTGCGGACGCGGGCAGCAGCAGGCGATGATCGGGCCCCACCCAGAGCCGGATCAGGTGCGGCACGACCAGGCCGACAAAGCCAATGATGCCGGCCAATGCAACCGAGGCGGCGACGGCGAGCACGATCAGCAGTATCAGTTCGCGCTTGAGTTTCTCAACATTCACCCCCAGATGACCGGCCTCGGCTTCGCCCAGCAGCAGTGCATTCAGGGCCTGCGCGCGGCGTGGCAGCAGAATCAGCGGCACCAATAGCAGGGGCGTGGCGACGAGAATCTCATTCCAGCCCGCTTTACCAAGTGAGCCGAACATCCAGAAGGTCAGCGATCGCAAGGCGATGTCGTCGGCGATGTGCGATAAAAACCCGATACCGGCGCCGGCAATGGCGTTGATCGCCAGGCCCAACAACAGCATCACCCCGATGCGGGTATAGCCCTCGCTGGAGGAAAGCCGCAACACGATGAGGGCCGCCAATCCGCCGCCGGCAAACGTCGCCACCGGCAGTGCATAGCGTGCAGGCAGCCAATCAAAAACATGGATCGAGTTGCCAAGCACAAGGGCGCTGACCGCGGCTAAAGCGGCGCCGCTTGAGACGCCGACCAATCCTGGGTCGGCCAGCGGGTTGCGAAACAGCCCCTGCATCGCGGCACCGGCCTGTGCCAGCGCCGCACCAATCAACAGCGCAAGTACCACGCGCGGCGCGCGAATTTGCTGAACCGTAGCGGCTTCAAACGCCTCGGGCGGCGTGCCCACGCCTGGAATCAGGCTGCCAATGACCTTGCAAAAACTGATCGCGACCGGTCCTACCGAGAGCGCCAGCAACGCCGCCGCGAGTGTCAGCAGTGCGAGGACGATCAGCAGTGGCGCGCGTGACGCATTGGGCATCCCGCTATTCTGCCGAAGCAGTCGTGCCAGGGTTTTTGGGATGAAGTGCGGCGGCCAGTTGTGCCACACCTTCACCCAAACGTGGGCCCAGCCCAAGCAGCAGCAAGCTGTCCATCACCACCAGCCTTGCGTTTTTACCCGCCGGAGTTTCAGAAATGCCCGCCAGTTTCAATACGGCTTCGCGGCCACCCATCATCGGCAATGCGTGGTCGGGCACCACGATCACCTCCGGTGCGATGCGCATCAAAGACTCGGCGGACAGGGGCTTGTAGCCCTCGAATTCTGCGCCTGCATTCTGGCCGCCGGCCAGCTGGATCATGCTGTCGGCCGCCGTGTCGGCGCCCGCGGCGAGCGGACTGCCGCCGTGAGCACTCAACAGCAGCAGCACTTTGGCCGGTTTGTCAGGCGGAATATTCAGCTGTTTGAGCTGAGCCTTGATCCGCGCAACCAGTTCTCGGCCTTGCTCTGGCCTGCCAGCTTCTGCTGCAACGCTTTGCATTAATTCAAGGGCAGAAACGAGGTTTCTGGGCTCGGCCAGCAAGGTCACTGGCACGCCGGCACCGCGGATTTTGTCGAGGGCTTCCGGCGGGCCGGCCTGCCCGGTGCCGATGACGCGCGTGGGGTTCAGCGACAGAATGCCTTCGGCACCGAGCGTGCGGTGATAACCCACCTGCGGCAGTTGTTGTGCAGCCACGGGCCAGCGGCTGCTGGTGTCGACACCCACCAGGCGATCACCGGCACCGATGGCATACAGCGTTTCGGTCACGCTACTGCCCAGCGACACGATGCGTTCGTCGGCAAAAGCGGACGGTGCAACCAGCAGTAATATCAGCGCGAACTTACGCATGGGCGATGTGCTCTGTCGCCAGCAGCCCAAGCAACTCACGCCAGCTTTGGCGCTCAGGGATACCGGGTTTGCGTTTGCCGAAGAACTGCACGATGAGTTCGCCGTCTTCGTCGAACAGTTCCAGGGCTGTGATGACGCCGTCATCTGTGGGTTTGCGCACCAGCCAGGTCTGCTTCACTCGCTCTTCTCGCAGGTGCAGGTTGAATTGATCGTCGAGCACGTTGAGCCAGCCGTTCTTGGAGGTGATGTGCTTTGCCGGTCCGGTGTGAATCTGGATGCAGCCGGGATTGCCGACAAACGCCATGATCAACTCGTCTTTCGCCGAAACAGACTCGAGCATTTTTGCGGTGATGGCAGGATGCATTTTTACCGCCAGCGGCGCGCCAGCCAGACGCAAGGCCTGCGTTCGGCTGACCTTGTGTTTGTTGAGCAGGCCATAAAAGTCGTGTGTGTCGCGCAAGGCTTCCCAGTCGCGCTTCAGTGCGGCGCGGTCAATCTCGGCATCTGGTTTTTCTGCTGGCCGGGCGGGCGAAGGCTGTATACAAAGCGCTGGTGCCTCAGGTTCTACAAAGTCCTTCATCAGTTCGGCATAGGCCTGCGCATGGCTGTCTTTGGTCAGGTAAATCTTCTGAATGGCAACGCCGGCGGAGTCGAAGAATTGCAATGACTGGCGTGTTCCGGAATGCAGGTTCTGCGAGCAAGAAAAGCCAAAGGCCCATCGCCGCAGGAACAGCCGCAGGTCAATGTCCGGACCCAGCACCAGGCCCATGCCCCCATTGATTTCGACTTTCTCATAACGGCCATGACGTTCATGCACGCAAGATTCATTGCGCGTCAGGCACATGACGGGCCCAAGCTTTGGCAGCGCCTGAATCAGGCCGGCCCAATCCGGATGCAGGCGCTTGGCGCCTTCTGCTTCGACCAGCTCGGCTTCGCTGACGCGAAGCGCCTGCGCGGCTTCACGTACGCGCAGTTGCGGGCGCTCGAGCTTGAGCCGCGCGTAAGCTTCGGCGAGTGTCGGCAGTTGGGTTTGTGCGTGCATGGTGTTCTCCTGTTCAGAACTGGTAGTCGAGACCGGCGCGCAGGTTGCGCCCCGCCTCGGATTGGGTGTCGAGATGCCGGCGGTAATTCACGTCGGCGAGGTTGTCCATGCCTACGTTGAGCCGCAGCCCCGACAAGCCTTTGGAGGGCTGCCATTGGGCGAAAACGTCGGTGACGGTGTAGCTCCCCGTGGTCGGGATCATCGGCACACCACTGCTGTCGAGCGGTACGCGGGTTTGCGCGAGCGCGTGGGTCAGGCGCGCACCAAGATTCCAGCGTCCGAGATTCAAGATCAGCGATCCGTTGAAACGGTCGGCGGGGATCGTCAGCAGGGACGCGCCGGTATCGCGGTTGTCGCCACGCAACATTGAATATCCGGCACCGAGTTTGAATCTGCCGATCAAGTAATACGACTCCAGTTCCAAGCCCTGGATCTGTGCGCGCGGGATGTTTTCGCTGGTGGTGTAGCCGCCGACATGTATCAGCACCGGTACCGCCGGGTTGGCGCTGCCGTCTTCGTTGCGGTTGACGCATCCGACCGCGGGCGAGGGCGATGCGCACTGCGTCGCAGGCGGGAACGGGCCGGTGGTTTCGACCACGACCACAGTTTCGATGTAATCGCGTACATCGTTCCGGAAAGCCGACAGCCGCGTGGTGAAAGAGCCAAGGTTCAGGCTAAACCCCAGCTCGTAGTTTTTGGCAGCCTCCGGCCTGAGGTCCGGATTCGGTCGGAATTCGTTGCCGAGAAAATGCGTGCCCAGGGCATAGGTTTCCAGCAATGAGGGCGCGCGAAAGGCTTCGCCATAGCTGCCGGTGAGCGTGAGCCACTCGGTTAGGGCGAAACCCAAACCCAGCTTCGGCGACAGCTTCGACAGCGCCGTATCAGCTGCCGCGCCGGTATTGGATGTGGCACTGAAGCGGTCGTAGCGAAGGCCCGGAATCAGCGTCAGCGGCCCGACATCCATTTCGTTTTGGACGAAAACTCCGGTGGCCTGACGCTGCGCATCTGGGAACTGCGAACGCGCAGCGCCATCGCGCGTGGCCTTTGCGTTGTCCTGAAAGTGCTCGCCGCCGACCGTGATGCGAGAAAAAATGACCGGCAGGCTCAGGCTGGTCTGCATCGAGCCACCGTTCGTCGCAAAATCGAGCGTGTCATGACGGATGGCCCCGACACGATCCTCAACAATCGCCAAGGCGCTGCGGTAAATCGTCAGATTCGCGCCGGCGAACAAACCCTCGGGGTTGATGAAGGCATAGCGGCCGCTGAGGAATTGCTGCTTGTTCGTGCGATCCAGTAGCGGGTTGTCGCCGGCGATCTCCTTGGTTGGGTTCGAGGGCGTCATGCCGCGCTGAAAGAAATTCTGGAATGAAAATCCCAACTCCCGATCATCGCCAATGAAGCGAGTGAGCTTGACCAGTCCCGCCTGCGAGTCGAGAGCCGAAAAGGGCAGGGCGGTGCCGCCGCCTTGAGTGAGATCGCGTGAGTCGCGCTGGGTAAAATCGGCGACCAGATCGTAATCGCCAAATCTTGCAAAGCCGGTACCGCCGAGCTTGCGCTCGCCGGCTGCGCTCTCGTAACCACTTTTCAACTTGCCGCCCAGTGTTTGTCCGGGCTTGAGGAAATCGGCCGCGTCCTTGGTGGTCAGCGACAAGACGCCACCGAGTGCGTCAGAGCCCCAGATGGCAGAAGCCGGCCCACGCAGGATTTCCACGGCCTTGAGCAGGTCGGGATCCACATTGAGGCGCGAACGATGTGCGCCGTCAAAGTTCTGGCGCGCTCCGTCCACCGACATCAGGATGCGCGTGCCCGAAAGCCCGCGAATATTGATTGATTCGCCGCCTGGTCTTGGCCCGGACGATGTTTCAACGCCGGGAATGCCGGCAAAAGCCTCGGCGAGGCTCGATGCTCCCCAGTGCTCCAGCGCCTCCTTGCCAACAACTGAAACCGCATCCGGAGTCTGGTTGAGTTCGCGCGGTGTTTTGGTCGCGATTATGGTGACGATATCGGCCAGGGCCGTTGCATCGTCTTCTGTACGCTGTGCCTGCGCAGAATGAATCGGCGCAAGCAGGAACAGTAAATATAGGTGACGCCACATGGATGTTTCATGCTGTATGCCCGCTGGCGTCGGCTGGCGGGGCTTGCGGCTGTATCGCCGCCGCTACTTGTTGAGTATGAGTTTGTCGTTCCGGGTCAGGCGCAGCCGATATTCCTCGCCGCGGTGGTCAATCACCACCTCGTTGCTGTCGCGGAATAATTCGTCGCTTTTCAGGCGCGGGCGAATCTGCCGTTGCCCAGCAAGGCGGAGGGCGACTTTCAAGGGCTGGGTAACGGTCATGGACGCTAATGATAATGATTAGCATTAACAATGCAAGGCCCTGAAGATGAATGAAGAGCTTTTTGGCCGGGGAGCAGAAAATCCAACCCGGCATATAATTCGCGCGCCGCGAATGTGGCGGAATTGGTAGACGCACTGGATTTAGGTTCCAGCGCCGCAAGGCCTGGGGGTTCGAGTCCCTCCATTCGCACCAGTTCGTAAAGCTTAACAAGCGGGCGCAGGCCCGCATTTTTATTGAGGAAATGATTTATGGAAGTGCAGGTTGAAACCCCCGGCGGACTGCTGCGCCAACTCAAGGTCAGTATTCCGGCCGAGCGCGTCGAGCGTGCCGTAGATGAGCGCATCAAAAAGCTTGCCGGACGCGTGCGCATCGCCGGGTTTAGGCCCGGCAAGGCGCCGCTGAAAGTCGTGCAGTCCCAGTATGCGGATGCCGCGCGCATGGAGGTCATCAGCGACCTGGTGCGTGGCTCCTATCCGGAGGCGATCGGCAAGGCCGGCGTGAATCCGGCGAGTGCGCCCAGCTTTGAAATCACCGGTGAGAAACCCGGTGCGCCGCTGGAATACACCGCGCGTTTCGAGGTGTACCCCGATATCAAATTAAAAGGCCTCGACTCGCTCAAAATTGAAAAGCCGTCCGTTACGGTGACCGATGGCGATGTCGACAAGCTGATCGAGAACATGCGCAAGGCGCGCCGCACATTTGTGCCGGCGGCGCGCGCCGCGATGGCGGGCGATACCGTCAAGGTGGATTTTGAAGGCCAGCTCGACGGCGAAATCTTTCCGGGAGGCAAGGGTGAAGGCGTGGAGGTCGAAGTCGGCGGCGGCCGCATGCTGCCGGACCTGGACAACAGCTTCATCGGAAAATCTGCCGGCGACGCCTACAGCGTCGACGTGAAATTCCCTGACGATTACCGCGCCGAAAATCTCAAGGGCAAAACCGCGCAGTTCGCGGTGACCGTCAAGGAAGTTACCGAGCCCAAGCTACCGGAAATTGACGCCGAATTCCTCAAGGAACACAAGGTAGACAGTGATCAGGCGTTGCGCGACAAGTGCCGCAAAGCGCTCGAAACCGAGCGCGACAAGGCGCTGAAGAATCGCGTAAAGGTTCAGGTCCTAGACCAGCTGCTGGCCAGCAACCCGACCGAGGTGCCACAAGGCATGGCCCAGCAGGAAATCGGCCGACTGCGCGAAGAGACGGCTGCACGTTTCAACGCCGCCAAGCTCAAGGCCGATCAACTGCAGAAAATGATCCCCGACGAAATGCTGGCGCCGAACGCGCAGCGGCGCGTGGCGCTGGGATTGCTGATCGGCGAGGTGATCAAGACCAAGTCCATCCAGCTCGACACCTCGCGTGTACAGGCGATGCTGGACTACCTCGCTGCCGACTACGAGCACCCGGAGCAGGTCAAGCAGTTTTACCGTGGCCGGCCGGACCTGATGCAGGGCCTCCACGCCATGGTGCTGGAAGAGCAGGTGGTCGAATCGCTGATTGCCGGCACCACGCCCACAGAAAAGACGCTGACGCTCGATGAATTGCTGAATCCCCAAAACAATCACCCAAACGCAGGAATGACCATGACCGATATCCGTGACGCGAGCGCAGCACCTCGTTCCGATGGTGGTCGAGCAGACCGCGCGCGGTGAGCGCGCTTACGACATCTATTCGCGCCTGCTCAAGGAGCGCGTGGTGTTCATCGTCGGCGCGCATCGACGACCACATGGCCAACCTGGTCGTGGCGCAACTGCTGTTCCTCGAGTCGGAGAACCCGGACAAGGACATCCACCTCTACATCAACTCGCCGGGCGGCGTGATCACGGCCGGCCTGTCGATCTACGACACCATGCGCTTCATCAAGCCGGACGTGGCGACCATGTGCATCGGCCAGGCCGCGAGCATGGGCGCGTTCCTGCTGTCGGCGGGCACGAAGGGCAAGCGCTTCGCGCTGCCGCATTCGCGCGTCATGATCCACCAGCCGTCACGGCGGCACGCAGGGGCAGGCCACCGACATCGAGATCCAGGCCGCGAAATCCTCTACCTGCGCGAGCGTCTGAACAAGATCCTGTCAGATCGCACCGGACAGACCGTCGAGAAAATCGCCCGGACGTCGAGCGCGACTTCTTCATGAGCGCCGAGCAGGCAAAGGAATACGGGCTGATCGACCAGATCCTCGGATCGCCGTATCGCCGCCGCGCTGCCAGAACCCGCAAGCAAGTAGTTGTTTGCCTAGTTTATCATTTTGCGTTTGCAACGTGATATACAGAAATCGTGCCACCGCTATGTGGGCGATTGCCGGAGCGAGGATGAGCAACGAAGTGCGCAGTGGGACACAGTGGCCGGGTGCTGTATTGCTCGTTCTGCGGCAAGAGTGAGCACGACGTCCGCAAGCTGATCGCCGGCCCCTCGGTCTACATCTGCGACGAATGTGTCGACCTCTGCAACGACATCATCCGCGAGGAAGTCCACGCCAAGCCGCGCACAAGGGCTTGCCCAAGCCGCAGGAAATCCGCGCGGTGCTCGACGAGTACGTGATCGGCCAGGACACCGCCAAGAAGATCCTTTCGGTGGCGGTCTACAACCATTACAAGCGCCTGAGCAACAAGGACACCAAGGACGGCATCGAGCTGCAAAAGTCCAACATCCTGCTGATCGGCCCGACCGGCTCGGGCAAGACCCTGCTGGCCGAGACGCTGGCGCGGCTGCTGGACGTGCCGTTCGCCATCGCCGACGCCACGACGCTGACCGAAGCGGGTTATGTCGGCGAGGACGTCGAGAACATCATCTCGCGCCTGCTGCAGAAGTGCGAATACGACATCGAGAAGGCGCAGCGCGGCATCGTCTACATCGACGAGATCGACAAGATCTCGCGCAAGTCGGAAAACCCGTCAGCATCACGCGCGACGTGTCGGGCGAGGGCGTGCAGCAGGCGCTGCTCAAGCTGATCGAGGGCACGATCGCCCAGGTACCGCCGCAGGGCGGGCGCAAGCATCCGCAGCAGGAATTCCTGCAGGTCAACACCGCCGGCATCCTCTTCATCTGCGGCGGCGCGTTCTCGGGCCTCGAAAAGATCATCCAGCACCGCTCCGAAAAGACCGGCATCGGATTCTCTGCCGACGTGTCTTCACAAAAGGATTCCAAGCACGTCAACCAGTTGCTCAGCACGGTGGAGCCGGACGACCTGATCCGCTTTGGCCTGATACCCGAATTTGTCGGCCGTCTGCCGGTCGTGGCGGTGCTCGAAGAGCTGGACGAACGCGCGCTGATGGCGATCCTGAAAGAGCCGAAGAACGCGCTGGTCAAGCAGTACAACAAGCTGTTCATGATGGAAGGCGTGACGCTGGAGTTCCGCGAGGACGCCCTGCGCGCCATCGCCAAAAAAGCCAAGGACCGCAAGACCGGCGCACGCGGCCTGCGCACCATCATCGAGAACATCCTGCTCGACGTGATGTATGACCTGCCGTCGATGGAAAACGTCTCCAAGGTGGCGGTGGACGAGGCCGTGGTGCGTGGCGAATCGAAGCCCTTCATCGTCTATCGAGAACGCCGAATTGCGCGGTGCCAAGGTCGCCGCGACCAAGCCGGCGGCCTGACCCGCTTGCGGTGGTTGTTTGTCCTGGTCGGCCGATATTGAAAAAACAGTGGTACACTTTTAGTACCACCGGCTTCGTGGTTTTGACGCCAGAGGCATTTAAAAGGCCCCGGGCGGGTGCCTTGAAATGTCACCGTCAGGCCACATTGAAGAGTCAACAACTGAGAATTCTTCCGTGACTGAAACGACTTCAATCAAAGCCGCCGACCGCCTTGCCCCGGTACTGCCACTGCGCGATGTGGTGGTCTACCCGCACATGGCGATTCCGCTGTTTGTCGGCCGCGAGAAGTCGATCAAGGCGCTGCAAAGCGCGATGCAGGACGACAAGCGCATCCTGCTGATCGCGCAGAAAACCGCTGATATGGACGACCCCGCGGAAAAAGACCTCTACACCGTCGGTACGCTGGCCAGCATCCTGCAATTGCTTAAATTGCCGGATGGCACGGTTAAGGTGCTGGTCGAGGGCGTCGAGCGCGCCAAGGTGCTGCGATTTGATTCGTCAGGCCCCTTCATGGCGGCCGAGTGCCAGGCATTGCCCGCGGATGAAACCTCCTCGGAAGGCCGCGAGACGGATGCACTGATCCGCTCCACGCTGGCGCTGTTCGAGCAGTACGTGAAGCTCAACAAGAAAGTGCCGGCAGAGCTGCTGCCGTCGCTGGCCTCGATGGACACGCCCGGACGGCTGGCCGACACCATCGCCGCGCACCTGGCGCTGAAGCTCGAGGACAAGCAGCAGATTCTTGAGATCGCCGATGCGCGCAAGCGGCTGGAGAATATCCTTGGCCGTCTGGAAGGCGAGATCGATATCCTGCAGATCGAGAAGAAAATCCGCGGCCGCGTCAAGCAGCAGATGGAAAAATCGCAGCGCGAGTACTACCTCAACGAGCAGATGAAGGCGATCCAGAAGGAGCTCGGCGAGATCGACGACGAAACGCCGAATGAATTCGAGGACCTGAAGAAAAAGATTGAAAAGGCTGGAATGCCCAAGGAGGCCCTGAAGAAAGCCACCGGCGAACTGAACAAGCTCAAGCTGATGTCACCGATGTCGGCCGAGGCCACCGTGGTGCGCAATTACCTCGACTGGATGACCCAGGTGCCGTGGAAGAAACGCACCAAGACGCGGATCGACCTGGAGTCCTGCCAGAAGAAACTGGACGAGGATCATTACGGCCTTGAAAAGGTCAAGGAACGCATCGTCGAGTATCTCGCGGTGCAATCGCGGGTCAAGAAACTAAAAGGGCCGATTCTGTGCCTGGTCGGTCCACCCGGCGTCGGCAAGACCTCGCTCGGCCGCTCCATTGCCGCCTCGGTCAACCGCAAGTTCACGCGCATGTCGCTGGGCGGTGTGCGTGACGAAGCCGAGATCCGCGGCCATCGCCGCACCTACATCGGCTCGCTGCCGGGAAAGATCATCCAGAACCTGGCCAAGTCCGCGGTCAAGAATCCGCTGTTCCTGCTCGACGAAATCGACAAGATGAGCATGGACTTTCGCGGCGACCCCAGTTCGGCGCTGCTCGAAGTGCTGGATCCGGAGCAGAACCACACGTTCAGCGACCATTACCTTGAGGTGGATGTCGACTTGAGCGATGTCATGTTCATTGCCACTTCAAACACCCTCAACATTCCCGCGCCGCTTCTCGATCGCATGGAAGTGATCCGCATCCCCGGCTATACCGAGGACGAGAAGCTCGCCATTGCCGCGCCAGTATCTGATCCCCAAGCAACTGACAAACAACGGCGTCAAACCCGAAGAACTCGAGATTGCCGACAGCGCGCTGCGCGCCATCATCCAGACCTATACCCGCGAAGCGGGCGTGCGAAACCTCGAACGCCATATCTCCAAGATCGCGCGCAAGGTGGTCAAGGAAGTGTTGCTCAAGCCGCGCGACAAGGCCTTGAAAGTCACGGACAAGAATCTCGAGAAATACCTGGGCGTCCCGCAATACCGCTTTGGCCGCGCCGAGGAAAAAAATCAGGTCGGTCAGGTCACCGGCCTGGCATGGACCGAAGTCGGCGGCGACCTGCTGACAATCGAGGCCGCGCTGGTGCCGGGCAAGGGCAAACTCACGCATACCGGCAGCCTCGGCGACGTCATGCAGGAATCCATCCAGGCGGCGCTCACCGTGGTGCGTGCGCGCGCCAAGCAGCTCGGCATTGATCCCGATTTCTACCAAAAAAACGACCTGCACGTGCACGTGCCCGAAGGCGCGACACCGAAGGACGGCCCCTCGGCGGGTGCGGCGATGGCCACCGCGCTGGTGTCGGCACTGACGTTGATCCCGATCAAGAGCGATGTCGCCATGACCGGCGAGATCACCCTGCGTGGCGAAGTGCTGCCGATCGGCGGTCTCAAGGAAAAGCTGCTGGCCGCGTTGCGCGGTGGCATCCGCCAGGTGCTGATTCCGCAGGAAAATGTCAAAGACCTCGCCGACATTCCCGATAACGTCAAGGACAAGCTCGACATTCAGCCCGTGCGCTGGATCGACGAAGTTTTACAGCATGCGCTGGAGCGTATGCCGGAGGCCAAACTTGATTCTCCGGCGCCGTCAGCAACTGCCTCGGTCGTTGAGCCGGTACGACCGCACTGACGTGCGCCGTGAACGCCGCGTCGAGAATGACGCGGCGTTGTGAAACGAGCCTAAAAACTCTGCTGCAAGCGCAGATAGCCGAAGCGCCCGGGTATCTCGTACGAGGTGGGTTCGTAGGAATAGACCGGTGAGTTGGAGTAGGCCGGCGGCGGATCCTGATCCAGCACGTTGTTGATACCTAGCGTCAGCTTGGTGCCCCAGTCGCTGATGCGATAACCCATCTGGACGTTGTGATAAAAAGTGGTGGGCAGCAGGTTTAGCGCATTCTGGTTACGCGCAGCTGCTGTGGCGTCCTCATCCGGTACTCCTGTATCGATAATTTCACCCGTGATCGGATTTACCTGGCTTGTATTGACCACAGTGGTGGTGTCGGGGTGCGAGCAGAGCCCAAGCTCGGCCAACGACTGACCTTCGCCGCCGAGTCCGTCAAAGCATTTTTCAAACATCTCGTGGATGTAGCGCACCGAATAACTGGCGTTGAAGTTTCCCAGCCCCCAGTCCAGAGCGACGTTGGCTTTCCAGCGCGGCCTTGATTCGAAGATGATGTGCTTACCGGGTGCGCGATCCTGATCGCGGACTTCGCGGCCACCGGGAATCTTGTAGAACAGGCTGTAGTTGGACAGGTAGCTGGCGTCGGCGGTCAGTTTGAGGCGGCCGAGTCCCCAGTCCTGCAGAAAGGGCAGCACATAGTCCATGGTGAAGTCCACGCCCTCGGTTTCAAGCCGCGCAAAATTGAGAAAGGGGTTGTCGATGAACGCGATCGCACCTGAGGTGGGGTCGCGGTGCACGTACTCGCAAAGCGCACGCTCATCCGACGGCGTGTCGTAGCAGGAGTCCACCACGAATTGTTCGCCCGGGGGCGTGATGTAGTCCTTGATCTTGATGCGATACCAGTCCACGTAGAAGTTGAAGGCGTGCAGGAAGCTCGGGCTGTAGACAAACCCGGCGGTCATGGTTTCGGCGGTCTCGGGTTTTAGATCCGGGTTCCCGCGGAAAATCGAGAAACCCTGGCCGAGCAAATCGGCATAGGTCGGGTTGACGCCATCGGCGGTGCAGTTGGCATTGGCATTGGGGTTGCCAGAACGGATATCGGCGGAGCAGTAATCCACGATGCCGGGGAAACTGTCGGAGTTGCCCAGGAACAACTCGCCCAGGTTGGGGGCACGAAAAGCGGTCGAAGCCGTGCCGCGAAGCAGCAGGTCGTCAAAGGGTTTGTAGCGCAAGCCGACCTTGCCGGTCTCCGAAGTACCGAACTTGGCGTATTCCGAGATGCGTCCAGCAAATGACAAGTCCAGCTCGCGCGCCAGCGGCAGGTCGCGCAGCAATGGCACGGCCAGCTCAGCGTAGTACTCGATCACGTCGTAGCCGCCGCCCGTGGGCAGCGCGCGATTGGTGCTGCTGATGCCCTGTTGC
The DNA here is from genome assembly GCA_963807375.1 of uncultured Gammaproteobacteria bacterium. Classification (GTDB taxonomy): domain Bacteria; phylum Pseudomonadota; class Gammaproteobacteria; order Nevskiales; family Nevskiaceae; genus JACPFV01. Next base: position 812,683 of record CAWEBP010000001.1, on the reverse strand, counting down.
ACCAACGCGTCGGGCTGGTTGTCGTAGGCCTCATCGCGGTATTCGAAACCCATGGCAAAGCCGACCGGGCCGTTGCCGAAGAATTCAAACAGCTCGGTGCTGGCATTCAGATAGACATCGCGTAAAGATTGCTCTGTGGTGCCAAACGCGGTGTAGGTGATGTAATTCAGCATGGCCGGCGTGACGGTCTCGACCTCCGGGCCACCGAAGATATCCAGCGGTACGCAGCCGGGCGCGGCGGTGCACTCTGACAGCGGGCCCAGGGCAAGCTTCATATTGGCCATATTGAACGAGCCCTTCAGAGATCTCCTCCTGCTTGCTGCTGGCATAGCTGAATCCAAGCTCCCAGGTAACGGTGCGTGCGATGCTGAATGCCGCTAATTCCAGTGGGCCGCCGAGGTTAAGTCCGGCACGCAGCGTATCGACGTCCTGGCTGAATAAGCGCGGCCCGTACTCCACTGGCCGCCGCCGCGCGATGCCGGAACCCGGGGCGAGCAGCTGGCCGTTGGCACCGCGGCCGATGTCTTGTCCAGTCGGATTGAAGGGATTGGAAGAGGCGACGTAGACATCCTTGAACGGCGGGATCGCCGTGAGATCGCCAGTGAGAATGGGTTGCGGCGCCAGCTGCTGCGCGGATTTGCGCACGTTGTAGAGGAATTCGCCGCCCAGCAACACGTTGTCCAGCAGGGGATAGTTGACTTGGGCAAACGCGCCGTAACGCTCGTTGGGGGTCACCAGGTAGTTGTCCACCTGGTAGTTGTACGAATCATTGGCAATCGCAAAAGGCCGCAGATTTCCGGTCGAGTCGCCACGGGTGCCTTGTACAACGGTTACGTCACAACCGGGCAGGGGGCTGCCTTCAGCCAGTCCGTCGCAATTGGCGGGATTGGCGGCTGACAAAAGTGCCGCTGTCGCAGGGGTTGGAACAAACTGGAAATGCCCCGCAGGTGTCGCACCACTGCCGCGACTGACGCCGGTGCCGAAGGCAGGCAGTTTTGTGATCTCGCGCGCCGAGTTGAGCACGCCTTGTTGTTCGGTGTAGTTCAGATCTACAAAAAATGTGCCCGCGCCAATGCGGCGGCCAACCGACGCATTGTGTGACATGGTCAGGCCGTCGCCCGGCTCGTATTGGCCGAAATAGGTGCGCAGCTCGATTTCGTCGTAATCCTTGCGCGTGACGATGTTGATGACGCCCGCGATGGCGTCGGAACCGTAGATTGCCGAGGCGCCATCCTTCAGCACTTCGATACGCTCGATGATCGAAATCGGGATGGTGGTGAGGTCCACCGATGAAGTGGACAGTGAGCGCAGGCCGTTGACCCAGCGATGGCCGTTGACCAGCACCAGTACGCGATTGGAGCCGAGGTTGCGCAAATCCACCTCGACGGTCCCGGTGCCGCCATTGTTGACCAGTGTGCCGAGGGCAGAGCCGGCCACCGCGAGTTCCTGCAGAAGATCGCCGATCGAAGACAGTCCGGTGCGCTCGATGTCTTCCTTGGTTACCACCAGCACCGGCTGGGCTGATTCAAAATCACTGCGGCGGATGCGCGAGCCGGTGACCACCACCTCCTTCAGATTCAACCGCTGGGTTTCGTCTGGAGCAGGTTCGACCGTCATTTCAGCCGCGGCGGGCAGAGGAATGGTTGAGGTTGTTTCTGGCGCTGTCGGTTCTTGAGCCGAAACCGCGCTGGAAATCGCGATCAAACAGGACAAGCATAGGGAACTAAACGCCGGCAGACGCAGGACCATGGGTGACTCCCTTATCCGAATAATTCCGGGGCAGGGGTCCCCGGATTTTCTGGATTTATATTAATGAGTGACGTACGGAGGTTAGTTTGCAAGGGTTGTGCCGTCAACGCCTGTTGCCACCCCGATTGACGCTCTAAAAATCGGCTGCTATAAAGCACGCCCCGCAGTTATCTACATCCCTGATACAGATCGCGACATCCTTGCCGCGGGTATCAAATCCAGAATGAATAAAGCTGAATTAACCGTTGCGCTCGCGGACAAGGCCGGATTGTCCAAGGCCGGCGCAGCAAAGAGCTTGGATGCGCTGATTGAGGTGATTGGCCGCACCCTCAAGCGAGGCGAAAAAATCACGGTGGTGGGTTTTGGCGTTTTTTCAGTGCGCAAACGCGTTGCGCGGCAGGGGCGCAACCCGAAAACCGGTGACCCGGTAAAGATACCGGCAGCCAAAACACCTATTTTTAAAGCCGGCAAAGCCCTGAAGGACGCAATCAAGTAAAATACCGGGCTTCACACGGGTGCTTAGCTCAGTCGGTAGAGCATCGCCTTTACACGGCGGTTGTCGGCGGTTCGAGCCCGTCAGCACCCACCATTGTCTTTTTCGGCAAGGCGCGGCACGGACGCCGCGATTTGTTACACGGATGTAGAGAAATACTGGAGCGGTAGTTCAGTCGGTTAGAATACATGCCTGTCACGCATGGGGTCGCGGGTTCGAGTCCCGTCCGCTCCGCCAGTCATTTCGGGGGCGCCTTAACCGGCGCCTTCTTTGTTTAAGAAGGACAAAAAAATGCTTCAAGCAATTCGCGAAAAATTCATCGGCTGGGCGCTGTGGACGGTGATCGGCATCATCATCGTGCCATTCGCCTTCTTTGGCATTGAGACCTTCCGCTCCGGCGGCGGCGACCCGCAGGTGGCCAAGGTGGGCAGCCAGCGCATCACCGAATCGCAGTTGCGCGCGGCGTATGACCAGCGCATGCAGCAGTTGCAGCAATTGATGGGCGACCAGTTCAACGCGGCTGATCTGGACCAGGCGCGTTTTCGCGAGGCCGTGATGAAAGATCTGGTGCAGGAATCCCTCATGCGCCAGTTCGTGCAGGACCAGGGCTTTCGCGCGACCGACGCGGCCGTCTTCAAGTCCTTGCAGGCAATCCCCGCATTCCAGGACAAGGGCCAGTTTTCGAGTGAGACATACCGCATCCGCCTGGCCAACATGGGCTATACGCCGGACCGTTTCGAAACCATGTTGCGCGAGTCGCTGGTGGCTGATCAGCTGCGTGACAGCCTGGTGATGACCGCGTTCCAGACTGAGCAGTCCGCGCAGCAGTCCTGGCGGCTGGCGCAGCAGAAGCGTTCGGGTGCCTACGTGCGCCTGACCCCGGAACGCTTCCGCACGCAGGTTCAGGTCAGCGACGCGCAGGTCAAATCGCGTTACGACGAGAGCAAGACGAATTACCTGGCACCGGAACGTATTCGAGTGAACTACCTGGAGCTGTCTCTCGATGCGCTCCCACCGTCTGATCCGCCCTCGGCCGAAGTGTTGAAGGCGGTCTATGAAACTGAAAAAGCCGCGCGCTACACCACGCCGGCCGAGCATCAGGCAAGGCATATCCTCATTCCGTTTGGCGCCGACAAGGCCGCTGCCCTGAAGCAGGCCGAATCACTGGCGGCCAAGTTGCAAAGCGGGGGTGATTTTTCCGCGCTTGCAGCGTCCAACTCCAGCGATCCGGGCTCCAAGGACAAAGGCGGCAGCCTGGGCTGGATCAAGCGCGGTCAGATGACGGACAAGTTTGAACAAGCCTTGTTCGGCCTGAAGAAGGGCGAGTTGTCCGCGCCCATTGAAACCGAGTTCGGCTGGCACCTGATCCGCCTCGACGACGTGCGCGAAGTGCGGGTCCGGAATTTCGAGGAAGCGGAAGTCCAGCGCCAATTGCTTGAAACCTACCGCGCACGTGAATCCGAAAAACGCTTCCAGGAGCTGTCGGAGAAGCTCGAACAAGTGGCGTTCGAGTCGCCAGGTACTCTGGAGCCTGCGGCCAAGGCACTAGGGCTGAATCTGCAAACCAGCGACTGGCTGACGCGCAAAGGCGCCGAAGGTTTGTTCGCCAATCCCAAAGTGCTTGAAGCGGCGTTTTCAGAAGACGTCGTCAAGAGCGACGAGAACAGCCGGCCGGTCAGTGTCGGTCCCGGTCGTGTGGTCGTGCTGCGCAAGCAGGCTTATGAACCTTCAAGAGCGCGCGCACTTGCGGAGGTCTCCGACACGATTCGCGAAGAGCTGAAAGATCAGGCGGCGCGTACGGCCGTGCAAACCCATGCCTCAGCCATTCTGGCTGCGGCGCGCAAAGGCCAGAGCCTGCAATCGCTCGCTGGCGAGCACGGCGCCGATTTCAGCAGTCTGACGTTGGTGGATCGTAATCAGGACAGCGTGCCCTCCGAGGTCTTGGCTACCGCCTTCTCGCTCCCCCGGCCAAAATCTACAAGCGCCAGTTACGGCTTGGCCCCATTGAAAGATGGCGCCGTCGCCGTGGTGGGGGTCACCTCGGTGCAGGCCGCCGTAACGCCGACACCCTCGGATGATGCCTACCTCAAGCTCATGGCCAGCGGCCGTGACGCCGAAGCGGGCGCCGAGTTTGCCGCCTACCGCAGCTACATCGAGAGCCAATACAAGGTCAAGCTAACGGCGCCGCCAACCGAAGCGGCGCCTGGCGCGCCGATCCCAGCAGAAAAACCCTGACCGATTCGGCGCGCGTAGACTTGCCGCTATGACGCGCCTTTCGCTGCACTGGCAGATTGGCATCGCGCTGGCCCTGGCGCTGCTGGCGGGGCTGCTGACTTCACCGGACGATCCGCAGCACGCAATCTTCGAATTTCTCGGTGCGGTGTTTCTAAACGCACTCAAACTGTTGGTAGTGCCGCTGATCATCACTTCGTTGATCAACGGCCTGGTTTCGGTGCCTGACGCCAAAGGCACCGGGCGCATGGGGGTTTACACGCTGGGCTGGTTTGGCGGCACCAGCGTGCTGGCGATTCTCGCGGGGTTGTTGATCACCAACGCGATTGAGCCGGGTCGCGTCAATGGCCAGCCCGCAGGCTCGCTGATGGGCCTGACTCAGGATTCGCAGTCCGTGCTTGCCGGCATCGAGCAGCGCGCACAAGGCGATTTCTCCGACGTGCTGCTGCGGCTGGTGCCGTCAAATATTTTTGCCGCCGCCGCGCAGGGCGACATCCTCGGGCTGATACTTTTCAGCCTGCTGTTCGCGTTCGCGATCACAAAACTGCCCGAGCCGCTGGCGAAAACCCAACGTCATTTCTGGATGGGCGCGTTCGAGGTGATGCTGCACATCACGCGTATCGTCATGCGCTTTGCGCCGATCGGCGTATTCGGACTGGTGGCCGCCACGGTCGCACGTACCGGCTGGCAGGCGGCCGGCCCGCTGCTGATGTTCTTTATCACTGTGCTTCTGGGACTGGCGACCCACCTGTTCTTGATCCTGCCGCTGATCCTGTTGGTCGTCGCGCGCGTGTCGCCGCTGCGCCACTACCGCGCGATGCTGCCGGCGTTGCTGACGGCGTTTTCCACCAGTTCATCCGCCGCCACGCTGTCAGTGACGCTGGACTGCGTGAATCGGCGCGCCGGCGTGTCGCCACGCGTGTCGGGGTTTTTTCTGCCGATCGGTGCCAACATCAACATGGACGGCAGCGCGCTGTACGAATGTGTCGCCGCATTGTTTATCGCACAAGCCTACGGGCTGGACTTGAACTTCAGCACGCAGCTGGTGATTTTCGGCATGGCGCTGCTGACCTCGGTGGGAGTCGCCGGGATCCCGTCCGCCAGCCTGGTTGGCATCGCGCTGATATTGACCACAGTCGGTCTGCCGCTGGAAGGGCTAGGGCTGATCCTGGCGGTCGACCGCATCCTCGACATGTGCCGCACTGCGGTGAACGTGTTTGGCGACAGCAGCGGCGCAGTAACGGTGGCCCGATTGATGGGCGAGAAAGATGTTTTGCAGTCTCCAAATCCACCACCCGCTTGATGTCCCATGGAGTGGTTTTTGCAGCCCCCGAGAAATAGCGTGGTACTAAAAGTGTACCGTCTGTTTTACGCGCGCAATCGAAAATGCCCTTGAATGGCATTAAGCGGGTATCGAGCAAATGATCGAATTAGACGATCGCATCGTGTCTCGGGTTTTTCATTTTCTTTTTTGGGCCGCCCTGTTGTTTACCTTTGCGTGTGCCATCGCGCCCGCAGAGGTAGTGCCCAAACTATCGGAGTCCGACAAGGTCGCTCACATCGTCGCCTTTTCAGTGCTCACCGCTTTTGCCGTGTTTTCGTTCCGGCAGACTCACCTTCTCATCATTGGCATCTGGCTTGTAGTGTTTGGAGCGCTTATTGAGGCGGTCCAGATGATTCCGTCCCTGAATCGTCAGGGTGATGCGATGGATTGGGCGGCCGATACGGTTGCGATCATCGCCGTATTGCTGCTGATCGGGCTCGCCCGGCGGCTCACGGGGTGACTGCGCAAATCAGCTAAAAGGCGACACGGCGACTTCATGAGTTTGCACAGGCCTCTGAATGCCCTTCAGTTGCACCTCGTCTTTCTGCACACACTGAATCTGATCACGTACCAGCAACCAGGTAGTCTGGCTTAGCAAAATCTTCCCCGGCTCGCAGCTGGCTTGCAGGCGCGCCGCCAGGTTTACGTGCTTACCCAATGCGGTGTATTTCACCCGGCCCGCGGAACCGAAGTTGCCGATGGTGACCACGCCGGTGTTGATGCCCATGCGCACGCGGAAGGTCTCATCAATGCCGGCATCCCGCCATCGCGAATTCAACCGGTCGACGGACTGCTGCATCTCGATGGCCATGCGCACCGAGCGCAGCGCGTGATCGGCGTCGCTGGTGGCCTGCGGCGCGCCAAACAGGATCAGCACCGCGTCGCCGATTAATTCATCCACCGTGCCGTTATGACGCTCGGCAATTGCTGTCATTTCGGTGAAATATTCATTGAGCAGACGCGATAAATCCTCCGGCTCCATGCGCTCGGCGATTTCAGTGAAACCGACGAGGTCAGAAAAAAAGATGGTCAGCTTGCGGCGCGCGTGGGTGTTCACCAGTTCGTCGCGACCCTCCAGAATGGCCTCGGCCACCTGCGCTGGAACGTAACGGCCGATGGCGAGGCCCGCACGGCCCAGCCGGTCTTCGCGCTCGCGCAAGCGCAACAGGAAGTAGCCGATGATGCCGCCGGTAATGAACGAGAACAGAACCAGCATGCCGCCAATACCCAATACAAACGATCGCGCCAGCTGCCCGTCAGACATGGGTGAGGCAGAGAAGATGGGCGCGTACGGGATCCACCTGGCTTGCTCAGCCACTGTTCCGATGACGAAGATCACCACCGAGCAAATCAGAGGCAGCACCAGTTGCCGCCATTCAAAAACGAGGATCGCGAGTACGCCGCCCGCCACCAGGGCACCGCCGACGATGTCGGTGGTGTAGGGGCCGACCACCAGGGCCACAATGGTGTTGGGTAGAGCGTAATACCACGGCAAGATCGTCACCAGGGTATGCGCCGCACGGGGGCGCGAGCGAAACGCAAGCCCAAGGAGGAACACGAGCAACCAACCAGACAACCAGATTGCGTAGGCGCTGACAAACCCGGTCAGTGCGGCGTGATCGACAAATGTGCTCACGTCGACGCGATTCAGAAATACCAGTGCGGCAACGACGAATACAAGTCCCAGGAATGAACACCAATACGGACGAAAACAAACATTTCTCGACATCCGAGAGCAGCCACGGCGTCTTCAGGCGATTGAGAAAACTGTCCTGCTGCATGCGAGCCCCCCGACCGCTGACGCAGAGTTGATTTTGTTTAAGCCTGAGCTGGCCCCGGCTCGCTCAGGTTCATGCCCATGATGTTGTAGCCGGCATCTACATAGAGGATTTCGCCGGTGATGCCAGAGGCGAGATCGGAGCACAGGAAGGCGGCGGCGTTCCCGACTTCCCCGATCGTCACGTTGCGTTTTAGTGGAGATGCCGACTCGGCCATAGACAGCATGCCGCGGAAACCCTTGATGCCTGCCGCAGCCAGTGTCTTGATCGGGCCGGCGGAGATGCCGTTGACGCGGGTGCCTTCGGCGCCCAGTTCAGCCGCCATGTAGCGCACATTGGCCTCGAGCGATGCTTTGGCAGGACCCATGACGTTGTACATCGGCATTGCGCGCTCGGCGCCAAGATAAGTAAGGGTGAGTAGTGAAGCGTTGCGCCCTTGCATCAGCGGCCGCGCCGCCTTAGCCATTGCCGCAAACGAGAACGCACTGATGTCATGCGCCAGCGCGAAACCTTCACGGGTGACGGATTCAAGATAACCGCCCATCAAAAGTTCACGCGGTGCGTAGCCGATGGAGTGGATGACGATGTCTACGCCATTCCATTTCTGCTTCAACATCTCGAATACCGCGGCGATCTCGGCATCCTGGGTTACATCCAGTGGCATCACGATACCGGAGCCGGTTTCCTGCGCCAGGTCCTCGACGCGTGATTTGAGTTTCTCGCCCTGGAAGGTGAACGCCAGCTCTGCGCCTTCGCGACGAAAGGCGTGGGCGATGCCCGTGGCGATCGAGCGCTCACTGGCGACGCCGGTGATCAGTGCTTTTTTGCCTGCGAGAAAACCCACGCGGACTCCTAGGAGGGCAGGAAGAAAATCGGATAATTGGGGTAGGTGTAGCGTGGCACCGCCTTGGCGCCGAAATTCATCTGCTGAACTCGCAAGATTAGTTTGCGTTCAAGGTCGGGGTCCCCCAATTCACTGGAGACCAGCTCGCAGCGGCTGACGCTACCGTCCGGCTCGATGGTGAGGTTGACTACGATCTTGCCCTTGATGCCCGGCTTGTCGCGCAGCGCCCGGTTGTACAGCGCGTAAAACGCCCCTTTGTTGCGGTCGAATACTTCCTGGATCTCGCCGAGCGACCGGCCGGCACCGCGTTTGTCGCCCGCAAGTCCGGGTGCTCCGGGATCGGCGCCAATGCCGGTGGGGCCGCTGACGTCACCGGTGCGGCGCTGACCCAGGCCCGTACCGCTTTGCGTGCGTTGCGCCGGCGCAACATTGCCAATGCCCTTGGAGCTGGAAGTCGCCGCCGAGGCGAACACCGGCGCGGTGCCGCCGAGACCAGGCTTCGAGGTTGCCGCGCCAGAGGCGAGCTGCTTGTCGGTGTTGATGGTGGGGGTGGACAGCAGGTTGGCGATGCTGCCAAAGGTTTTGTTGATTTCCTTGGTGGCGCGTTCGCGTGCTTTTGTCTGCTGTTGCTGCTTCAGCACTTCCTGCGAGACCTTGGGCTTCTCGACTTTCTTTTCGGGCTTGGTTTCGGGCTTGGGCAATTCTTCCTGGATTGCCGGTTCGACTGCACGCGGCGGCACCAGCTGCGCGTAGCGCGGCGGCATGGGTAGCCCGCTGCTTGGCGTCACCGCCAATTGGAGAAACTGGAGCAACACACCCAGCGCCAGCGCCGGCAGCCCGAAGCCGCCCAGCCAGCGCCGGAAACGGCGGTCTGTCTCCTCGGACAGCAGGTCAAAGTCCGCACTGAGTGCGTAAAGACTGGCCGACATTTAAATGTTACCGCCGCTCGGGAAAACGCCGAGCGCGATGCGTGCGAAGCCAGCGTCGGCGCAGGTCGCCATGACTTTTTTAAGCAGAGAATACGGAATCGTCTTGTCGGCAAGGATGCTGACTTCGCGCTGCTCGATCGCGCTTTTTTTGTTCATCTGCGCGACTGCTGGCGGGGCGACAAAGGTCATCAGTTCGGCCCGCAGCGGCGGCAGAATCAATGGACCGGGGCCGCTGGCCTCGCGCACGTCCATGACTTTCTTGCCGTTGACGAAGATATCGTCGCCGCTAACGGTAACCGCAACGTTCTCTTCCTTGGGCGGCTGTTCGGCGATGGATTGAGGCAATTCGACGTGCTCGGCACCCACCACCTGCACCGCGGCGGCGTTGACCAGCAGGTAGATCACCATGATCACAAACACGTCGATCATGGAAACCAGATTGATGGTGGCGACATGGCTGGCGCGCCGCGCATGGCGGATTTTGCGCAGGGTGCGCCGGGTGATCCGCATCATTTGGCTGCCCCCGCATCGCCGATCGAAATATCGGGGAACATCTCTTCGGCGACCTGGCCTTTTTTGGTCACCGGCGTTAGTCGCGCGGTGTCCATGACCTGAACCAGAAGGTCATAAGGCGTGTCCGGCTCCAGCAGCAAAGTCACTGAAGTTTCAGCGCGGTGCTTTTGCTTGATCTGCGTCAGCTGCATGCCCAGTTGCCTGAGGTCATGTGCGGGCTTTTTGTTTTGGGTGGTCAGCGGAATGCTGCGCAGCAAACCGCTGCGGTCGCTGACCGAAAAGCCTTCCTTGCGCAGCGCAATGGTCAATTGCAGCGGCTGCTTCTGCGGCGCGGTGGTGGTGACGGCCGATGACGGCAAATCCAGGTTCAGCGCGGCCAGATGGGGCGCAATCGCGCCGATCAGCAGGTAGATCACCAGTATGGTGAGGATGTCGATCATCGGCACCAGGTTGATCAGCTCCTGGTGTCCGGAAGACACATTGCGCTTGAATTGTCTGAGCGTGCGCCGGGTGATGCGCATGAGAGGTGCTCGCGCGGTCTAGTTCTGAGGCCGCAGGCGGTTGAGGAATTTGACCGTGGCCATTTCGAGGCTGTCGACCAGCTCACCGGCGCGCGAACTCAGCCAGGCGTGGGCGAGCAGCAGCGGCACTGCCACCATCAGGCCGAACAGCGTGGCATTCAGCGCCTCGGAGATCGCCAATGAAAGCACATTGGTTTTCTCGGACAGGTTCAGATTGGCAATGGCGGCAAACGCGCGAATCAGGCCGCTGACCGTGCCAAGCAACCCGAGGAGGGTGGCGACGTTGGCGAAGGTGGCAAGGTAATGCGTGCGCTTTTCGAGCACCGCGGTGATTTCCATCAGGCGCTCTTCCATCACCATTTCGGTGTCGGCGCGCGAAGCGCCCCCGCGCGAGTGTGCAAGGCCAAAACTGAGCACGCGGCCGATCGCGGATTCCGAATCTTCAGCGAGTTTCTGCGCACCGGCAAAATCACCCTGGTCCATCAGCGGCTGCATGCGGTTCCACAGGGCGCGATTCTCGCGCGCCGAGCGCACGAAGAAGCGCCAGCGCTCGATGGCAATCGCCAGTCCGGCGATGAGCACTGCTGCGATAAAAAACATGACAAAGCCGCCGTCCTTGAAGAACTGGGCGAATGAGGTCAGTAAAGACATAAAAACTCCGTTAAGCGTTGCGTTGAACGGCTGAGGAATGCTTCAGGATTTGGGGCCGGCCGCTTGTTTGGCGCGGTGAGCTTGCAGCGTCTGGAAATATTCGGTCTGGCGGCGGAACACGTCGCGGTCCATCGGCAGCATCGCCTCGTCGAGCAGGCGCGCCGGCTTGTCGAGTCCGGGGTCGGATGACGAATTGCGCCAAGGCATGATGTAAAGACCCATCGGCGACTCCTGGTCGCCGATGACCGTGGTGCCGGGGCCTTCGCCCGCTGAGGGGTTTTGCGCAGCCGCTGTCATCGAAAAGACGGCGAGGGAGACCAGAAAAACAGTGCGAAGGGATTGTGTCATGAGTGGGACTCCGGTTACTTCTTCGGTTCCAACGCTGCGATCCACGCTTCCACCTGCACGCCACCGGGCGCCAGACGGCGGTAGCGTTTGTAATGTTCCAGCGCCTGCGCGGGACGTTTGAGGTGCTGATCGTAAAGGATGCCGAGATTCAGATGGGCATCGGCAAAATCGCTGTCGCCCTGCAATGCGCGCAGATAGGCCTGTTCGGCACGCGCGTAATCGCCGGTTTCGCGGTAAATGATGCCAAGCCAGTTATAGGCGATGGCATTGCGCGAGTTCGCCACTGCGGCACGGCTGAACGCTGCTAGCGCCAGATCGCGCCGGCCTGTTTTGTAATAGACGATGCCAAGGTTGGTCAGAGGGCCGCTGTAGCCCGGATTTTCCTTGACCAGTCCTTCGAGCAGCGGTTCGGCTTCCTTGAATTGGTTGGTTTCGATCAGCTTGACCGCAGCAGCGAAGCGCTCTTTGGCGGACGCGACCTTGACTGGCGCCGGCGCGCTTTTGGCAATGACCGGTGCCGCAGCCGGTTTGGGCGCGGCGGCGGGTGCGATGGTTTGTGCACGCTTGGGCAATGGCGAAACAGGATTGGTGGCGCGCGCGGCTGCCGGAGCCGGTTTGGCAACAGCCGCCGGCCGCGCCTTGTTCGATGTCGTGCGCTTGGTGCCAGGCCCGGCACATGCCGCGAGGGTCAGGCACAAAAATAGGGGCAGCAGACGCGACTCAGCGCAAGTCATCGTAGACCCCGCCACTTTTTTCGCGTTTGGCATATTTGCCGGGCGCCAGTGCGGCCAGCGCGTCGGCGCTCTTGGCAACCCAGGGGTCGTACGCGCCCTGGCCAATGCGCTTGAGATTGGCTTCATGCCACTGAATCGACTTTTCCTCGAACGGAAATGCCTGCTCTTCGAGCAGCAGGCTGTATTGTTCTTTTTCGAGAGTCGACAGTTTCTTCGGTCGTTCCGAGTCGAGCAGCGCGCGCGAAAAATTGCCATACAACGCGCCAAGCTCGTAAGTCGCGGCGGTGGTGACTTCCGCAAAACCGAAGTCGCTCGCGGTGGTCAGGGTCTTGATGGCTTTCTCCATCGCAGCTTTTTTACGCGCAACGCTTTTTTCCAGCGGCTGCTTCAGGCCGATGGCAACAGCCTCCGCGGCTTCGGCGCGGCCGAACTCCAGCTGCGCCTTGGCCGAAAGAAAACGGCTGCGCTCCGTGCGGTCGCGACCGCCATTGGCATCGGCGGCAACCAGTTCGCGCAGCCAGTGTTCACGGCGCTTGCTGTCACCCCTTGCCTGTGCGAATTCGGAGAGGCGGTGGCGCGATTCGATCGCGCGGTCGAAGGGCCCGCCGAAACTGCGCAGGTAATTTTCATAGGCGTCTGCGGCACCGGGGGTTTTCGACTGGTCCAGCAAAGTGACCTGCGACCACGCGGCTTCGCGGCGGGTGTCGGCCGATTCGCCGCTGCGGCCGGCGATGCGCGCCATGACTTCGGCGGCGCGCTGCGGCTGCGAGGTTTTCTGGTAGATCACCGCAAGTTTTTTATCCACATCCGGCAGCAAGGGGCTCCCGGCATAGGAAGAACGGAAGTTCTCCAGCAGGCGTCCGGCGCTGGCCCACTGCTCGCTGGCAATGAGCGCGGCCGCGGCATCGTAGTCGGCCGTGGCGCGGATGCCGGCGTTGGGCACTCGCTCACCGACACGCTGGAATGCGGCGGCAGCCAGGGCTTGATTGCCCGCCGCGCGCGCGGCTTCGCCCTGTTTGTAAATCGCGGCCGCGAGTTGATCGCTCAGGTGCGCACGTTGCGGATCGCTGGCCGAGGTGAGTTTGAGCACCTCGACGGAGGCGGCCTCGGCTTCCGGGTAGCGCTTTTGCGCGAATTGGGCGTCGGCGACCACACCCCAGGCAGTCCGCTTCAGGTCGTCGCTGGCGCGTGACTTGATCACCTTGGCGGCAGTCGCAATCGCCTGATCTATGTCTTTTAACCGGTACAGGTCTTCCGCGGCGCGCGTCAGCACGGCGTTAGCCTGCGGGTGGCTGGGGTAGGCCTGGGCGAATCGAAGGCCGGCGGCAGTGGCCTGTTTGAGCGCGGCTTCCTTGCCGCTTTCGGGCGTATCCGCGGTAACTTTCTGATACGCCAGCACGGCGGCATAGGCGGCGTCGTCCGACTTGGCGCCCGTGGGGTTGGCGGCCACGGTGGACTCATATGCCTTGGCGGCGTCTGCGGTATTGCCTGCATCGAGCAGCGCGTCCGCCAGCAGTACGCCGGTTTCGGCCGCGCGCGGGTCCTTCGGAAACAGTTCGAGGCTGCGCTGGTACCAGCGCGCAGCAGCAAGAAAATCGTTGCGGCCAATGGCCTTGTCGGCGCGCGCACGCGCATGGTGAAAGCGCGCCAGATCATCCAGATGCTTGCGCAACTCGCCCATCACCTCGGCGCTGGCGGGGCGCCCACCCCAATATGCGGCCTTTGGATCATAGGCGAGGGCATAGCGCTCCTTGGCTGCGACCACCTGCTCGGTGAAATTGCCGCTGCGAAGTGCTTCAATCGAACGCGTGTGGAACAAGGGCGCCAGCGGGTGGCGCGGATTGCCGTCAGCGAATGCCAGGTAAGTTTTTGCGGCGTCGGTATAGCGCTTCTTGTCGAGCAATTCTGCGCCGAGCGAGTTATACAACAGCACGTTGTAACGCGCGGTGGTGCTGCGTCGGGTCAGGCTTTGTTAAGCGCTTCACCGCCGCCCATATTGGCAAGCGACAGGCTGGCGACGCGCAAGGCGTCCTGCGCCAGTTCGCGTTTGCCCGGAGCAAGGGCCTTGAGTGTTGAGGCCGGGTCCGACAATTCGCCCGGCGGTAATTCGCGGTCGAGGATGTCGAAGCTGACCGACAGCGCTTCTTCGTACTTGGCCTGCTTGAACAGCGACCAGCCCAGCTTGTACTGCGAAGGCTCGTAATAAGACTGACTCGCCGGGTCCTTCAGCACCATCTTGTATTCGGCTTCGGCGCCGATGAAATCATCCGCGCGATAGAGCATTTCGGCGCGGCGGAAATGCGCCTCGGCGGCGAATTCAGAGCGCGGGTAGCGCAGGATCAGCTGATTGAGGGTTTCCGCCGACTTTGCAAACTCACCAAGATTCTGTTCGGCGCGGGCGCGCTGGTACAGCAGGCGTGCGCCTTCCGGGTCATTTGGGCTTTTATCCTTGAGCAACTGGTCATAAAGGTCCACCGACTGGCGCTGTGCCGCGGTGGACTCGTTATTGACCAGCTCCTGCTCCTTGATTTGCACCTGCAAATCGGCCAGCCGCCGGTTGGCCTCGGCCTTGGTTTCAGGGTCGGTCGCCAGTTCGGCAATGCGACGATAATTCTCAAGCGCAGTTTCGTCGGGTGCCGCGACCGCAGAGGGCGCAGGTGTCGGCGCAACAGGGTAGGGCTGGCCAGTCGGTTGCGGCCCCCTTTTGGCGAGGTCGGAGATCGTCGGCCCAGTGTCCTTGAGCGGCTGCGGGCCGCAGGCCGTCAGGAGTAGTGCGAGGGTGAATAGACGCAGTGACCTCATTGCTGCCCTTTGACCTGGCGTTCGTTGATTCGCGCGACGGCGAAACGCGCTTGCACCAGATAACGATCGATCTGGGCGCGTTGACCTTCTAATTCGTGAATCGCAATTTTCTGCAGATACAGGTTCTGGTCGGAGGCGATATTGGCGATGCGCGGACGCAGCTGGTCGTATCGGGACACCAGCTCCAGAATTTTTTCGCGGCTGCCTTCAAAGCGCGCGGGGGCTTCGGCGGGCCACAGCAGGGCGGGGCCTTCGGGCGCGAGGGTGAGCTTGTTGTCGTACGTGCCGGGGACTGCAAGCTGTCCTTCGGAGCGCAGCGCCACACGCTGCAGGCCGTAGCCGGCCCAGGTTTGCAGCGCGCGGGCGACTATCAATTGCGGTTCGAGTTTGGCTTGCGCCTGCCCGCCGTAGTTGCGCGCCAGGCTGTCAAGGCGCGGGCGCCAGTTGTCGAGATTGCGCGCGATCAGGCGCATGTCGCGGTAGTTTTTCAGCGACTCCTGGAAGCGGTGCTCCGCCAGCAGCGATTGCAGGTAATAAGTTTCAGGCGCATCCGGCAGGTCGCGCAGACGCCACTCTCGCCCGGCTTCGGAATCGAGGTCACGGCGCACGATGGTTTCTACCATGCGGCCCTTGCGGATCGAATCAATCGCCACGTCAATGCGCTTGCGCGCCGTTTCGAGCACGCCGACAGCCTTCAGATAAAGCTGCGCCGACTGCTCGAACGCGCGCAAGCTGTCGAAGGCATACGGAATCGCCAGCAGGCCTTCTTGGACTGCGGGGTCCATCGGGTCGCGGGTGATCAGTTCGGTCCACGGCACCAGCGCGCGCTCGATTGCCTCCTGCAGATCCTTGGGGGCTTTTTCGAACTTGTACGGACGTATGCCCAGGCGTTTGCTGACGTCGGTGTCGACAAACCCGGGACGCAGCAACAGGCCCAATGAGCCGCCGGACTTGGTACTGACATTGGACTCGCCGGTCTTGGGATCGATCTTCTTTTGCACCGCGCCGCGCGGCGCCAGCTCAGACCAGCCCAGACCGAGCAGCGCGCGATTGGAATACGGCCCTTCGGTGCGTACGCGTGCAAAAAACGGCTTGGCGGTGCCGCCCTGCTGGTTTTGCAAAAAGTGGTAGCCGAGCAGCATGTTGGCCTTGTCTTTCAGCACCAACTGTTCCTGGTCGTAGGGCGTCAGCAAGGCGACCTTGTCCAGCCAGGCGCGTCCTTCGGCAAGACGGCCGTCGTTGATCAGCGCAACGCCAAGGTTGTAGCGCAGGTGTGGCGTGATGCGTTTCTCGTCGTCACCTTGGGCGATGATTTCGGTCGCCTCGTTGTAGCGGCCTTGCGCGAGCAGCGTCGCCGCCGTCAGGGTCTGCCAGCGACCGAAGTCGTCTGTACCTACGCGGTCGCGCATGCGCAGCAACAACTTGGTCGCTTCACCGAGATAGCCGCGCTGGTAGTTGAACTCCGCCATCTGCAGGCGCGCATCGTTGAACTTGTCCGGGTCGGGTGCGGTTTCGACCAGCTGGCGGAAATATCCTTCCGCGCGCGTTTCCATCGCAAAGCCCAGATAGCACTCGGCGAGCAACTGGTAGAACTCGTCGGGCAGGATCGCGTCCTCGCGAAGGCTGGAGGCAATGCGCAGCAGCTCGGTCAGCGCAGAATAAAAACGTTTGTCATGGCGCAGGAACAACGCCAGCCGGTAATGCGGGTCGCTCATGCTGCCGGGAATAAAAGTGTCGGCTTCGCTGATGACTGATTCGGCTTCGGGCAGCCACACACCGCGCGCGGCGCGCCTCCCGGTGGCATCCAGGCGAGCGACTTCGTTGATGCCAGGCTTGTCGAGGCGGCTGTTGCGCGCAATCGGCAGCACCAGATTCAGCTCCGTCAGGCCCTTGTTGAATACGGTGTCGAGCTTGCCGGCCAGCGGCGGCTCCTGCGGCTTGGCGTCAAAGAACTTGCCGATAAATTCGGCGTGTATGCGGTGCGGGCCGGGATTGAGGTTGGTGTGCTTGATCTGGTGGAAGCCTTCCTTGAGCAGTGCCTTGGCCTCGGTGTCACTGTAGGCGTGCACCGTGGGATCCCCGTCGTCGATGCTTACCGACATGCGCGATATCAAAAAGCCCGGCACCGTCACGCTGGTGTAGACATTGACCCGGGTTTCCTGCGGGAACAGGATCGCGTCCTCAAGGTCGAACAGTTCGCGGTTCAGCAGCAGTGCGTCGTACTTGACGGCCTGCACGCTCTGATCAAGCGCCAGAGCCTTTTCGTCGGGTGGAGCGGGGACCGCCGCATAAAGGCTGGCGCAAATGCTAAAGAGCAGGAAGGGGGCAAGCCGGCGCATGGGGGCGTTCAGGATTTTCAAAGATGTACTGGATTTCACAGGCGAATACTGACGGAAGGGAGTCTAACAAATCAGCACCCCCTTAATTATTACGACAGACAGCGAAATCCGCCGAAATATCCATACCCGCCGGATTTGTTTTTCTGGCCGCGCAGCGCACACGTCGAAAAAGCAGTGGTACTAAAAGTGTACCGCCGCGTTTATTAAGTTAGGTCAAAGCAGCCTGAATGACCGCTAAGCGGGTGGTGCCTTAAAGCCATCCTTCCATCGGCGCAGCGCCGCGAAAACGTCCACCGTTGAGTTCAACGCTGTCCCCGACTGGCGCGCGGCAGCGGAGTGAACATTGGGTTGCGCACAGCGCAAAAAAGGATTGATGAGCCGCTCGCGCCCGATGGTCGTCGGCAAGCTTGGACGGTTTTGCGCCCGCAGTGCTTTTACTTGCTTGACCGCGTCCGCGATATCGGGGTTATCCGGCTCCACGGCAGTGGCAAACGCGAGATTGGCCAACGTGTACTCGTGGCCGCAGTACACGGCAGTTTCGCCGGGCAGCGCGGCGAGTGCGGTGAGCGATTCGTGCATCTGCCTTGCGCTTCCTTCGAACAGGCGCCCGCACCCGGCCGAGAACAGTCGTGTCGCCGCAAAACAGCAGTCCGTCCCCGTGCAGCGCAATGTGGCCCAATGTGTGGCCGGGGATCTCCAGCGTGTTCAATTGCAGATTAAGAAATTCGAGATGGCAGGATTCGCCCTGTTTGAGCGGCTGCGTAAGCCCGGAAAATTTGCTGCTTTCTGCGGCGGGGCCAAAGACCGGTACGTCCCAACGCGATTTAAGGGCGCTGACGCCTCCGGTGTGATCGGGATGCCAATGTGTGATCAGGATTGCGCCGAGCTCCAAGCCACGATCTTCGAGTATTTTGAGTACCGGCTTGGCGTCACCCGGATCAACCACCGCCACGCGCTTGCCGGAAGACAACATCCAGATGTAGTTGTCCGCGAACGCCGGGATTGCCTCGAGATTTATAGATGGGACAGGCATTGGTAGGATGGTGCCATGAATCACTTCGGTGCCAAACCGCTCGACCGCCTTGCCCTGGAGCAGTGGCGCCAATCGCCGCGCGCACAGCGGTTGATGGCGCAGCAGATTCACGAAGTCGGTCGCGTGCTGCCGGATCTATTCGGCCGGCACCTGTTGCAGATCGGCTCCTGGGGCGAGGACGGCGAACTGCTGGCCGGCAGCGAGATGTTGCATCGCGCGGTGCTCGGCACGGTTCGAGGGCAGGCCGGGCAGGCTCTGATCGAGCCGGAGCGGTTGCCGGTCGCCGCAAAAACGGTAGACGCGGTGCTGCTGGCGCACACACTGGAGTTCGCCCGCTCGCCGCAGTCGGTGCTGCGCGAAGTCAATCGCATCCTCACCGACCGAGGGCGGCTGCTGGTGCTCGGCTTCAATCCTTGGAGCGTGTGGGGGCTGCGTCAGCGCCTTGGCCTGCGCTATCGCGCGTTTCCTCCCGGTGCGCAGTTCGTGCGCGCCGGACGTCTGCATGACTGGCTGGAGCTGCTGGACTTTGAAGTAACCGAAATCCGGCGATTTTCAGTCGGCGGCACTTTTCCGCCCGTGCGTTCAGATGGCGAGAGCTTTACGCCGGCGGCCTTCGTAACGCCGATGGCGGGCGCGTATCTGCTGCTGGCAAAAAAGCGCGTCGTGCCGCTGTCGCTGATCGGCCGCCCGGCGCGTTCCATCGTGCGGCCCTTGATTGGGACCGCCGCAATGCCCGGCGCGCACAGCACCCAGAATCGCGACGGCGATTTATCTCCCAGCGAATGAAGCAAGTTGTCATCTACACGGACGGCGCTTGTCGCGGCAATCCGGGGCCCGGCGGTTGGGGCGCACTGCTGATCCACGACGGCCGCGAGCGTCCGCTCAAGGGCGGCGAGCCGCAGACCACCAACAACCGCATGGAACTCACAGCCGCAATTCGTGCGCTCGATGCGCTGCGCGAGCCGTGTGCGGTAACGTTGTTCACCGATTCAACCTATGTCATGCAGGGTCTTACCAATTGGTTGATCGGATGGAAGAAAAACGGCTGGCGCACGTCTGATAAAAAGCCGGTGAAGAACCAGGATTTGTGGCTGCAGCTGGATACCGCTGTAGCGCGCCATCGCGTCGAGTGGCGCTGGGTCAAGGGCCATGCGGGTGATGCGGGCAACGAGCGCGCCGACCAGCTGGCAGGTGAAGGCCTTGAAGAAAATCTAAAGGCCGCGGCATGACGCGGTTGTTGGTGCTCGACACCGAAACCACCGGGCTTGAAGTTGCTCAAGGCCATCGCGTGATCGAGATCGGCTGTCTCGAAATCCAGAATCGCCGCGTCGGCGAGAGTCAGTTTCATCATTACCTGAACCCGGAGCGCGACAGCGACCCCGGCGCTCTGGCCGTGCACGGGCTGACGCGGCAGTTTTTGGCCGACAAGCCCAAGTTCGCCGAGGTTGCGGCCAGCCTGCTCGAGCATCTGCGTGGCGCCGAGGTGTTGATCCACAACGCGGCCTTCGATTCGGCTTTTGTGAATGCCGAGCTCGCACGCGCTGGCATCAAGGAAAAAATCGAGACGGTGTGTACCATCACCGACACCTGGCAGCTGGCCAAGAAAAAACACCCCGGCCAGAAGAACAGCCTGGACGCGCTGTGCCAGCGCTACCAGATCGACAATTCAGGCCGTGAATTGCACGGCGCACTCAAAGACGCACGCCTGCTTGCAGAGGTATATCTGGCGCTAACGGCCGGGCAAGACACGCTGGGTTTGGACGCGCATACCCGAACGGCAAAGGTCAGCGCGGCCGCCGAGATTTTGCTCAAGTCCAGCGAGAAAAATCCGCTGATTGTGGTGCGCGCCAGCGCCGAAGAACTGAAACTGCATCAGGAAAAGCTGCAGGCGGTCGCCAAGGCGGCACAGAAGGCGGGGCGCAGTCTGGTCTGGCCCGACGCGCTTTAGCTATTTGCGCGCAATCGCAGAGATCACTTCAAAGTAGGGCGGCCGCTGTTCGCGCGAGCTGATCTGGCAGCTTTCCACCTTTAGTCCCGCGGTTTGCAAAAGCTTCGACAGTGCCGCGGGCGTGAGGCCCAAATTGACATGGTCGTAGGCTTCCATCGCCGCCTTGTGGGTGTGCAGGTTCAGCGCGGCTATCACCAGCCGGCCGCCTTTTCGCAGCAGCCGCGCCGCCTCTTTCACGGCCTGTTGCGGTTTGTCGCTATAGGCCAGCGCATGCATCATGAAGACATTGTCATAACATGATGATTTAACAGAAGATAAGTTGTGCATGTCTGCTTCAATGAAGCTGACATTCTGATACGCCTGCAAGCGCTTTTTGGCGGCTTCGATCAGTGTCGCGCTGATATCCACACAAGTAACGGTTTTGGCGTGCGCCGCAATCAATTCGGCAAGCACGCCGTCACCGGAGGCGATGTCCACCGTGTCGCCCAGCTTGAGCAGGCCGATCAGCGTTCGCGCCGTGGTTTCCCAGGTACGGCCCGGGGAATATTGCAATTCCATGCGGCCGGCGACCGATTCGGCCCACGTCTGTCCGCGCGAGCGGGCGCGCACCAGTTGCACGGCGCGTTCGTTGTCGAGCTGCGACTGCCGGTCCTTCAAGCGCTCGCGCAGCAACTGCCAAAGCGCCCCTGTGAATACGGCTGGTGAATCAGAGATGGCATAGAGCGCCGAACTGCCCGAGCGCCGCTGCATAATCAACCCCGCCCGTTTGAGCCGCGCAAGATGGGTCGAAATTCTGCTTTGCGCCAAGCCGGTGATTTCAGTCAATTCCGCCGCGGTGAGCTCCTGCGCTTCGAGCAACAACAGGAGTCGCAGCCGGCTGCCGTCGGCCAGCAGGCGCAGTTGGGCGGAGCTTTCAGCAAAGGTGAGATTCATAAATAAAAAGCCCGCCGGCAGTAAACCCGGCGGGCCTCGATCAACTTCTTCAGGGCGTCGAGAACATGCCGCCGGGCGAGGCGGGCGCCACTGGGTCCGGCGTCATACCGGCGCTGGTCTGCTTGCCTTCGCTGGTGGCAGCTTCGGCGCGTGACATCGGCATGTACGACGAAACGCGGGTCGTCACTTTGTTAACGCGCTTGGCGACCGCCTTGCGGGCCGCGGTGACTTTCTTGCGCGCCGGTGCAGAAGCCTTCTTCGCCTTGGCTTTGACTTTCTTGACAGCGGTCTTGGCGCTGGATTTTGCTTTCTTCACCGCCATTCTGGCCTTGCCGCTGGCTTTTTTGGCACTGGATTTGGCCTTGGCCTTGCCGCCGGAGAGCAATTTCTTCAATTTCTTGCGTGCATTCTTGAGCATGAATATCCCCTTGCATTTAGTGGTGTAACGGTACCGTCTTGTCTGGCGGTATGTGGTGCTTCGCATCGAGTGTAGGCAGCCTGTCTTCAGACTGTCAAAAACCGCTTTTGCTGCAGTGCGGACAAGGCTATGATGCCGCCTCTTAAAAATTCGCCTATTCGCGGCTTATTCCGGTTCATTCATTGGGGGGAGTTCAATGTTTCAAGGTCAATCCATCCGCGTGACGCGGCTGGCCGGCGATATCGCCGAGCTGTGTTTCGACCGCAAGGAAGACGCCATCAACAAGTTTGATGCGCGCACCGTGCAGCGAACTGCGCGAGGCCGCGGGCGAAGTTCTGGCCAAGGACGGCAACATTGAAGGGCCTGATGGTCACCTGCGCCAAGGACGTGTTCATCGTCGGCGCCGACATCACCGAATTCGGCAAGAACTTCACCAGCTACCGAAGAAGAAATCGCCGGCTGGAGCTTCGAGGCCAACAAGATCTTCAGCGCCATCGAAGACCTGCCGTTCCCGTCGGTCACCGCGATCAACGGCATCGCCCTGGGCGGCGGTTTGGAGATGTGCCTGGCGACCGACTACCGCGTGATGAGCGACAACGGCGCAGATCGGTTTGCCCGAAGTCAAGCTCGGCATCTTCCCGGGCTTTGGCGGCACGGTGCGCGCTGCCGCGCCTGATCGGTGCCGACAACGCCATCGAGTGGATTGCCGGCGGCGAAGCCGTAAAGCCCGAGGCGGCACTGAAGATCCACGCCGTCGATGCGGTCGTCGCCCCGGACAAGCTGCGCGATGCGGCGCTGAACATGCTGACAGCTGGCCATCGACGGCAAGGCCGACTGGAAGGCGCGCCGCGCGCAGAAGACCGGCCCGCTCAAGCTCAACGCCGATCGAATCGATGATGGTGTTCGAGACCGCCAAGGGTTTCATCGCCGGCAAGGCGGGCAAGAACTACCCGGCGCCGGTCGAGGCGATCAAGGCCATGCCAGAAGGCCGCCGGCAAGTCGCGTGACGAGGCGCTGAAGATCGAAGGCCAGGGCTTCGCCAAGGTGGCCAAGACCACGCGTGGCCGACGCGCTGATCGGCCTGTTCCTGAACGACCAGTTCCTGAAGAAGAAGGCCAAGGCCGCCGGCAAGATCGCCAAGCCCGTGAAGCAGGCGGCGGTGCTCGGCGCCGGCATCATGGGTGGCGGCATCGCCTACCAGTCGGCGTCGACGGGCACGCCGATCATCATGAAGGACATCGCCGACAAGCAACTCGACGCTCGGCATGTCGCGAGGCCAACAAGCTGCTGGCCAAGCAGGTCGAGCGCAAGAAGCTGACGCCGGAGAAGGCCGGTGACGTGCTCGTCGACGATCCGTCCGACGCTGAACTACGGCGACTTCGGCAACGTCGACGTCGTCGTCGAGGCGGTGGTCGAGAACCCGAAGGTCAAGAAGAGCCGTGCTGGCCGAAGTCGAAGGCCTGGTGAAGCCGGGCACCATCATCGCGTCCAACACCTCGTCGATCTCGATCGACGAGCTGGCCAAGGCGATGAAGCACCCGGAGAACTTCCTCGGCATGCACTTCTTCAACCCGGTGCACAAGATGCCGCTGGTCGAAGTGATCTGCGGCGCGAAGACCAGCAAGGAGGCGATCGCCACCATCGTGGCCTACGCCAGCGGCGATGGGCAAGACCGCCGATCGTGGTCAAGAACTGCCCCGGCTTCCTGGTCAACCGCATCCTGTTCCCGTACTTCGGCGGCTTCGACCGGCGCTGCTGCAGCGACGGCGCCGACTTCGTGAAGATCGACAAGGTCATGGAAGACTTCGGCTGGCCGATGGGCCCGGCCTACCTGCAGGACGTGGTCGGCATCGACACCTCGCACCACGTCGGCGACGTGCTGGCCGAAGGGTATCCCGGACCGCATGGCCAAGGACCTTCCGCACCGCGATCGACGTGATGTACGAGGCCAAGCGCTTCGGCCAGAAGAACGGCATGGGCTTCTACAAGTACGAGACCGACCCCAAGGGCAAGCCGAAGAAGAAGTGCCGACCCGACAGTGCTACGAGCTGATCAAGCCGGTGCAGCCCAACGGCCAGAAGGATTTCAGCGACGAGGAGATCATCGACCGCCATGATGCTGCCGATGATCATCGAAACCGTGCGCTGCCTGGAAGACGGCATCGTCGAAACGCCGCAGGAAGCCGACATGGGCCTGATCATGGGCATTGGCTTCCCGCCGTTCCGTGGCGGCGCGCTGAAGTACGCCGACACGCTCGGCATGAAGATCGTCGCTCGAGAAGTGCGGCCAAGTACGCGCATCTCGGCAAGCTCTACGAGCCGACCGCATCGCATGAAGAAGATGGCGGCCGAAGGCAAGACCTACTACGCGAAGTAAGCCGCGACGAATCACGGAGAACTTGACAATGACTGACGTCGTGATTGTCGATGCGGTCCGCACCCCGATGGGCCGCTCCAAGGGCGGTATGTTCCGCAACGTGCGCGCCGAGGACCTGTCGGCGCACCTGATCCAGCGCGCT
The DNA here is from genome assembly GCA_963807375.1 of uncultured Gammaproteobacteria bacterium. GTDB lineage: Bacteria > Pseudomonadota > Gammaproteobacteria > Nevskiales > Nevskiaceae > JACPFV01. The sequence goes on along the minus strand of CAWEBP010000001.1, from coordinate 788,576 downwards.
GCTGGAGCGCAACGCCGGCGCTGAAGCCGGCCGATGTCGAGGACGTGATCTGGGGCTGCGTGCAGCAGACCCTGGAGCAGGGCTTCAACATCGCGCGCATGGCGCTGCTGCAGGCCGGGCTGCCGCAACAGCGTTGCCGGCCAGACCGTCAACCGCCTGTGCGGCTCCTCGATGACCGCGATCCACGCCGCGGTCGGCGCGATCATGGCCGGCATCGGCGACATCTACATCTGCGGCGGCGTCGAGCACATGGGCCACGTGCCGATGACTCACGGCTTCGACGGCAACCCGGCGATGTCGCTGAACGCGGCCAAGGCCTCGGCGATGATGGGCCTGACCGCCGAGATGCTGGCGACCATGTTCAGCATCACGCGCGAAGACGCAGGACGAGTTCGCGCTGCGCTCGCACCAGCGCGCCTACGCGGCCTGGCAAGAACGGCGATTTCAAGAACGAGATCGTGCCGCTCGCAGGGCCACGACGACGACGGCGCGCCGATCCTGGATGGACTTCGACGAAGTGGTGCGCGCCGACGCCAACCTCGAAGACCTCGGCAAGCTCAAGCCGGTGTTCAATCCCAAGGGCTCGGTCACCGCCGGCAATCAGCTCGGCGATTTCCGACGGCGCTTCCGCCATGCTGGTGATGTCGCGCCGACAAGGCCAAGGCGCTGGGCCTCAAGCCGATGGCGAAGATCCGCGCCATGGCCTCGGCCGGCTGCGACCCGGCGATCATGGGCCACGGCCCGGTGCCGGCGACGCAGAAGGCGCTCAAGCGCGCCGGCCTGGAACTCAAGGACATCGACTACTTCGAGCTCAACGAGGCCTTCGCCGCGCAGTCGCTGGCGGTGATCAACGAACTGAAGCTGCTCGACCGCATGGACCGCATCAACCTCAAGGGCGGCGCGATCGCGCTGGGTCATCCGCTGGGCTGCTCGGGCGCGCGCATCACCGGCGCACTGGCGCATGTGCTCAAGGAAAAGAACGCGCAGTTCGGCGTGGCCACCATGTGCATCGGCATGGGGCAGGGCGTGGCGACGGTGCTGGAGCGCGTGAACTAGCCACCGTCGGCCTCAATTCGGTGTGGTGTTAGCTCGACGCGATTTGTGGACCGATCCCGGGCGCGCATTAGCAGGCACAAGGACGCTACCCGCTTACGGTGATATTTGGCCGGTTGAGCCGGATTCTCAAAAGCAGGCGGTACTAAAAGTGTACCGCCTGTTTTTGTTTGTGCGTTCATAACTGCTCAAATAGCCCCCAAGCGGGTGGAGATATATGAGTCTGCTTTGTGCCAGAAGCGGATGATCATCAATATTTGGTGGGAGGCGCCTCCCGACCCTCTGCTGCCATTGCAAACCGTCCGCTTCGGATCTCGGCGAAAAAGCGGACAAGTCGAGAAGCACGAGCGTGTGGTGGACAACTCCAGGCGGGCGGGTAGAGGTTGGTTTTGACCGTTGCCCGCGCCGGTATCATTGGGCGGATGCTGTAAGGAGCCCCATGACCCGCGACACAACTGCCCGCGCAACCCTCATTACCGTTCGTCTCAGCCACTATTGCGAAAAGGCACGCTGGGCGCTCGACCGCTTGGCCGTTCCCTACCGCGAGGATGCGCATGCGCCGCCGATGCATCGGATCTTCACTACGCGCAACCATGGCGGCACCGTGCCGGTGCTCGTGCACGGCGACCTGGTTCTCACCGATTCCACCGACATCCTCGTCCATGCCGATCGCATGTACGGCGGCGATGCCCTGTACCCCCGCGACGCGACGCTCCGGCGCGAGGTAGAGGCACTGGAGGAACGGTTCGACGCCGAGTTGGGTCCGCACGCGCGTCGCTGGGCTTACCATATCCTGCTCGCCGATCCGAAGGGCCTGCGCGCGGTCTGGTCGCAAGGGGTGCCGGCCCTAGAGGCGCGCCTGCTGAAGGTACTGATGCCGCTTGCATTACGACTGGTGCGTCGCGCCTACCGCATCACTCCCGAAAGCGCACAGCGGTCGCACGAGCGCTTCCGCCGCGTGTTCGACGAGGTGGACGAGCGTCTCGCCGATGGTCGCCGCTTCCTGGTCGGCAATCGCTTCACGGCCGCTGATCTGACGTTCGCCTCGCTCGCCGCGCCCGTGGTGTTTCCGCCAGGTTATCGCGCTGCCCATCCGGCGCTCGAGCAGGCGCCCGCCGAAATGCGTGAAGAAGCCTCGCGGCTGCGGGCGCTTCCATCGGGTCAGTTCGTGATGCGGATGTTCGCGGAAGAGCGGGATAGCGTTCTCAGGCGTTGACGCCACACCGGTCTAGCAGGCGTCGGCTAATGACTGGAGCGACCGCTCGACGATTCTTCGCCGCCGCTCGGGTCGGCGCGGTGACGAGAATCTCTCGACCCATAGCAGACATTTGCGAGAATGGGCCATGAGCGCTCGCGACCACGACTCGGTTGCCACACCGAAGGGGGCTCCGGGTGGCGGTGCGTACTCGCGCATTCGGACGCTAGTCTCTGTAGTGAAGTGGGCCGTAATAGCTGCATTCGGCCTACTCGCGTTCGCAATAATGGTCGGGGTAGGCGGCGGTAGTCTTCCGTTTTGGCCTTCTGCCACTGAGGTCACGCACGAGAGTCCCTTCGCTGACTTTGTTGGTCGCGAATACCGTGTGACGGGAAACGTAAGCGCATTGGCCTGGAATGATTTCCCAGACAAAGCAAAAATCCTTGTCGTTTCGTTGACGCCACCAGATGCCCGCAACCGATTCGTTTCGTACCGCATCCCTCTAAAACTCGATCAAAGGGTTCGCATTCTCAGCGCTTGGCGACATTTATCGCTGTTTGAATTCACCTATGACTACAAGGTTTCTGTCCCGGGGGCGGGCCTGCCCGAAGGCGTCCCAGTCAAGATGTGGGTGAACTCCGACGGTGTTCCCAATCCGCTCTTCTACGAAGCGATCGATAAGCGGATCGCTAATACAGAGCGTTAGTCCGATCGTTGAATGTCCGTTAATGGCCGCTCTGAGTCAGCCGGGGAAGCCGGCTAGATGACCGCTCGCGGCTGATAGCGGCCCTTAAATGTCGCTACCCGCTTGAGGCCATTTCAGGGCTAAAACAGCACAAGTTTAAAAATGGGTGGTACTAAAAGTGTACCGACTATTTATTGCATCGTGCCATTTGGGGTCTGAAATGGCCTCAAGCGGGTGCGCTCTTAACCGGTTGTCCGAACCCTCGGTTTGAGCGTGACTGCTTTGTTCGACGCAAAAGACTGGATGCCGCCGAGCAACAGGCGCGTGGCGAAAGCCGCCGCGGCCGCAGGGTCGCGGGTGTCGGTTGAAGCCAGCGCGCGTCCGATTTCGTAACCGGCGCCAAACAGCGCCGAAGCCAGGTAGTCCACATCCAGCGTCGGCATGATGCCGCGACGGATGGCGTCCTTGATGTCGGCTTTCAGGGTGTCCAGCGAAATACCCATGACGCTCTGGTGATACAGCGCGCGCACCGCGGCCTCGTTGCGCATCATCAGGTGATACAGCACCGGGTCTTCAGAGATGGCGGTGAACGCCGCGAGATAGGCGCCGTGCACGAATTCATCCAGTGAGCGAGCCTTCTGGCGCACGCCGTGCAGCTGGGCCGTCAGTGCCTGAATGCGCTCGTCGATCAGCGCACGTAACACTTCTTCCTTGGTCTGGAAGTAGTTGTAGAAAGTGCCGGTCGCAAGATCAGTGCTGCCGATGATGTCGCGGATGTTGATCGTGTCGTAACCGGATTCGAGAAACAGCCTGCAGGCGGCATCGAGAATCGCCGAGCGGTTGGCCTGCTTGTTGAGTTCGCGCTTGCCCATGATCAATATGATTTCAGAAAAGCGCCGATCTCGGCGAGGGCTTGGTCGGATTCGGGTAGCGCGCCTGCATGGGCCTGAAAATCGTGCCACATGCCCTCAAAGCACTTGAACTGCACCTGGACGCCCGCCGTCTGCGCACGTTTGGCCAGCGCCCTGGAATCCGACAGCAGGATTTCCTCGCTGCCCACTTGAATCAGCATCGCCGGCAGATTCCCCAAGTCGCCGAACAACGGCGATAGCAACGGTTGGTTCAGCGGCAGGCCAGCGGCATATTTTTTTACTGCGGATTTGAGCCACGAGGTGCGCAACATGGGGTCGCGCTGCGCGCGATCCTGGTGCGATTCGCCGGATAACGTTAGATCCACCCAGGGCGAAATCAGCGCCAATGCCGCGGGGGGCCGCAGCCGCTCGTCACGGATTGCCATTGCCGTGGCCAAGGCGAGCCCGCCGCCTGCCGAGTCGCCGGCCAGGGCGATGTGTTTTGCGCCACGTTGCAGCAGCCAGCGGTAGGCGGCGAGTGCGTCATCCAGCGCGGCAGGGAAGGGATGCTCCGGCGCGAGACGGTAATCGGGAAAATAAACTGTAGCGCCCGCGGCGTGACCGATCTGCGCGGCGAGTTTGCTGTGGCTGGCAGGTCCGCCCAGCACGTAAGCGCCGCCGTGCAGGTACAGGATGGCGCGGTCCGCCTGGGTGCTGCTGGACGTGAGCTGAACGCCCCATACGCCACCCATCTCGATTGCCGTAGCGCGCAGTCCGGGCGGCCCTTTAATACTCAATGCCGAAATGTTTGACCAGACGCGTTGCAGCCAGAGTGGAATCCACGGTGCCAGAAAGGGCCGTAACAACAGGCGGATCTGCCAGTAGAGGAAGGTCCTCACGCCGCGACGAGCGTGTAGTGCTCAAGCCGGGGCTTGCGCAGGCGACGGCCGTATTCGGTCATGTATCCAACCCAGTTGTTGGTGTTGCGGCCATTGGTCAGGTACCAGCTGTTGCAGCCGCCGCCGTAAACCAGTTTCTGGCTGCGCTGATGCAATTCGGCATTGAATTCGTTCTGCACTTCGGATTTCACGTCGAGATAACGCAACCCCTGGTCACGCAGCAATTCGATGCATTTGACGATGTAACGTTGCTGGCGTTCGAGCATGAAGATAATGGTGCCGACGCCGAGGTTGGTGTTGGGGCCGTAAATCGTGAAGAAGTTCGGAAAGCCGGCCACGGCGACGCCAAAATAGCCTTGGGCGCCGTCTTTCCAGCGTTCGCGCAGTGAAGCGCCGCCCAGCCCGTGGATTTCCATGGGTGCCAGAAACTGCGTCGCCGTAAATCCGGTGCCGTAGACGATGGCGTCCACCTTTCGGCGCTTGCCGTCGGCGCTGACGATACCGTCCTCGGTGATCTCAACCGGTGCGTCGGTCACCAGTTCGACATTCGGCTGCGCCAGGGTTTTGAACCAGTCGTTGGAGAACAGCAGTCGTTTGCAGCCGATGGGGAAATCGGGTGTCAGTCGCGCCCGCAGCGCCGGGTCCTGGACGTTCCAGCGCAGCAGGATCGTGTGCACCAGACGCACGAAGCCACGCGTAAACCAGTTGATCAGCGAGTTTTTCTGCACCACGGATGCCACCATTTCCACGTACCAGTAGATGCGGATGCGGTCGAGCGTGTGCGTCCAGGGCCAGTGCGTCAGCAACCAGCGCTCAAGGCGCGTGTATTGGCGGTCCATCTTGTGAACGCACCAGGCCGGCGAGCGCTGGAATACGTGCAGCTGTTTTACCTGTTTGGCGATTTCCGGAACGAACTGGATCGCGCTGGGACCGGTGCCGATGCTGGCGACGGTTTTACCGGTGAAATCGTAATCGTGCTCCCATTTGGCCGAATGGAACGCGCGCCCCTTGAACGTTTCGATACCCTTGATTTGCGGAAACGAGGGCCGGTTCAACTGGCCCACCGATGAAATCAACACGTTCGCCTCAACCGTTTCGCCGTCGCTGAACAAAATTTTCCAAAGCCCGCTTTTGTCGTCAAACGACGCGCTCGCCACTTCACGATTGAAGCGGATGTGCGGCATCAATCCGTGCTTGTCGGCCACTTTCTGCTGGTAGTCGAGAATTTCGCGCTGCGGGCCAAACGCCGAGGACCAGGGGTAATGGGGATCAAAAGAAAACGAATACAGGTGCGAAGGCACGTCGCAGGCCGCGCCGGGGTAGGTGTTTTCGCGCCAGACCCCGCCGAGCCCGGAGGTTTTCTCGTAGATCGTGAACGATTCGATCCCGGCCTTCTTCAGGTAATAGGCCATGCCCAGGCCGCCGAATCCGGAACCAATGATTGCGATGCGGGGTGTCGGGGCCATGGTGATGTCAGGTGAACTTGGAAAAATCCGGCTTGCGCTTTTGCATGAAGGCCGTGATGGCTTCGCTCGCCTCCGGGTGCTTGAGCGATTCGGCGACCTGGTTCATTTCGAGGGGGATTGCTTCCTTGGTGACGCCGGCACGCCAGCGCTTGAGCAGCGCCTTGGTCGAGCGCACGGTGTGCGGTGGCAGCTTGGCCATCGCCAGCGCTTTTTCGCGCGCCAGATTCTCGACTTCGGCATTCGGAGCCAGCGCATTGACCAGCCCGTATTCGAGCGCTTTTTGTGCGGTAAACGGCTCGCCGAGCAGCACCAGTTCGCAGGCGCGGACGTGCCCCATGAGGCGGGGCAATAAATAGCTGGAGACGAATTCGGGCCGGATGCCGATGTTGACGAACGGCATGTTGAGCATGGTCTTTTCGCCGCAATAAACCAGATCGCAGTGCAGCAGCAGCGTAACGCCGATGCCAACGGCAATGCCGCAAGGGGCGGCAACCACCGGTTTGGGAAACTCGGAGAGCAGCGACATGAACTTGACCGTCGGATAGTCAGCGCCCGACGACAGCGGCACGCTGAGAAAATCTTTCATGTCATTGCCGGCGCTGAAGCAGTCCGGCTGCCCGGCAAAGAGCAGAACCCGGACTTGCGGATCAGCCTGCGCGCTTTCAACCGCCTCGCACAGGGCGGTGTACATCGCCTGCGTCAGCGCATTCTTCTTGTCCGGCCGGTTGAAGCGGATGGTGAAGACGTTGTCTTTTAGTTCGGTCTGGATCAGCGACATGACTAAACCTTGATCATCAGTTTGCCGGTATTTTCGCCGCTGAACAGCATGTTCAGGGTTTCCGGGAATTTGTCGATGCCCTCGACGATATGTTCGCGCGACTTCAGCTTGCCTTGTGCCATCCACTGGCCCATCTGCATGGCGCCTTCGAGGTAGCGCTTGGCCCAGTCGAATACCACGATGCCTTCCATGCGTGCGCGATTGACCAGCAGCGACAGGTAATTCGCCGGGCCTTTGACGGCCGTGGTGTTGTTGTATTGCGAGATCGCCCCGCAGATGACGATGCGCGCCTTCATGCGGATCTGGGTCAGCACGGCGTCAAGAATCTCGCCGCCGACATTGTCAAAGTAGACATCCACCCCGTCCGGGCAATGCTGGCGCAACGCCTTTTTCACGTCTTCGGACTTGTAATCAATACAGGCGTCAAAGCCCAGTTCCTTCACGACGAAATCACATTTGTCCTTGCCCCCGGCGATGCCGACGACTTTGCAACCCTTGATCTTGGCCACCTGGCCGACCACCTGGCCCACCGCGCCGGCAGCGCCAGAAACCACGACCACTTCACCTTCCTTGGGCTGGCCAACCTCAAGCAGACCAAAGTAGGCCGTCATGCCCGGCATGCCGAGTACACCGAGATATTTGGGCAGCGGCGCAAGCTTGGGGTCCACCTTGGTCAGGCCTTTGCCGTCGGAGATTGCAAAGCTCTGAACGCCTGTGACACCGACGACGTGGTCGCCGGTCTGGAACTTGGGGTTCTTCGAGCTGACCACTTCGGACACCGCGCCTGCACGCATGACTTCGCCGATTTGCACCGGCGGAATATAGGACTTGGCGTCGTTGAGCCAGCCGCGCATGGCCGGATCGAGCGAGATGTAATGCGTTTTCAGCAGGACCTCGCCGTCTTTCGGGTCGGTAATTGGTGATTCCGAGAATTCGAAATCGGTGCGTTTGACCATGCCCACCGGGCGGGCAGCGAGCTTGAACTGACGGTTGATGGCTTTATTCACGATGCACCCCGAAAAATGGAGTGCGTAGCCTGCCATAAACGCTAGAGAATCAGGATTGTTTCTTGGGCGAAAGATACATCGTGATGTCCGCCTCCATCACGGTCTGGCCTGCGGTATCGCGCACTTTTACCGGCACGATGATGTCGCCTTTGAATCCTTCGACCACGCCCGGCCATTCCGCCGTGCCGGTGAGATCGGTTTCGGCTTTTTTTAGATAACGCACGGTCATGCCACGCGGAATCCAGCGCATCGAGCGTGGGGTGGCGGCCTCGCTCAATGTGCCGCCAGTGATCTCGCACAGGTTGCACATGGCGATCGCGTGTACGGTACCGATGTGGTTATGCACCGCGCGTCGTTTCTTAATGCGCACCACGCAGCGCTGCGCGGTGAGCTCTTCAAAACGTGGACGGATGGTTTTGAAGTAAGGCGCCTTGTTGCTGACCGCAAGCGAGAACAGGGTCTTGCCCAGCGGGTAGCGGGAGAATTTTTCAAACGTTGCGATCAGGTTCATCAGAACATCCCGCTTTTATCGGCCTTGCCGGCCGAAGGTTTGGTGCGCGAAGGAATCCATTCACCCGTAATCATCTGGTCATACGACATGCCCGGGCCGACCATCGGATACACCGAGGCCATCGGGTCGATGACGACTTCGAGGAACGCCGGGCCTTTGAAGGCGATGAAGTCCCTGATCACTTTGGCGAGGTCGGACTTTTTAGTCAGCCGTACGGCGAACTCGTAGCCATCGGCCTCAGCCGCCTTGATGAAGTCCTTCTTGTGCAGGCTCTTGTCGGAGCCGGCGTAGCGCGAGTCGAAGAACAGCCGCTGCCACTGCTTCACCATGCCGTCGCCGTTGTTGTTCAGCACCACGACCTTCACCGGCAGGTTGTAGGTGGTCACGGTCTCGAGTTCGCCCAGGTTCATGCGGATGCTGGCGTCGCCGTCGATGTCGATCACCGGCTTTCCGGCGCTGGCAAACGCGGCGCCGATCGCGGCGGGCAGGCCGAAGCCCATCGTGCCCATCGAGCCGGACGTCAGCCACAGGCGCGGCTGCTTGAAAGTCGAAGTACTGCGCGGCCCACATCTGGTGCTGGCCGACGCCGGTGCTGACGATGGCTTCGCCCTGGGTCAGCTTGTTGATCTCCTCGATCACGGCGTGCGGCTGGATGGCCGTCCGATTGCGGTCGTAGTTCATCGCGTGCGTTCTTCTTCAGCTCCGCGACGTGCCGGTGCCAGTCGGCATAGTCGGCTTTGAAGCCGGTTCTGCTGCCGTGTGCGCGCAGCGCCTTGAGCGCATCTGGCCAGCAGGCCGACATGGCTCCAGTCGACGCGCTTGACCTTGCTGATCTCGGACGTGTCGACGTCGAGGTGCGCGATGAACTTCGCGTTCGGCGCGAACTTGGACGGCACGCCGGCGACGCGGTCATCGAAGCGCGCACCCGACCGCGATCAGGAAATCGCAGTCGTCGACCGCGTAGTTGGCAAACGCGGTGCCATGCATGCCGAGCATGTGCAGCGACAGCGGGTGCGGTCGTGTCGGCGCAGCCGATGCCCATCAGCGTCGTCACCACCGGAATGCCGGAACGCATGCGCGAACTCGCGCAGCGCCTCCGAGGCGTCACCGTTGATGACGCCGCCGCCGCAGTAGAGCAGCGGTCGCTGGGCCTTCGCCAGCGCCAGGAAGAACTCGCCGCACTCGGACTCACCGAGTACTGATTGCTCGCAGCGCGCGCAGGCGCGACCGAAAACCCGGGATCGGCAGCAGGCCGGCGCCTTTGAATTCGCCGCTCCAGTTCTGCACGTCCTTGGGAATGTCGATCACCACCGGGCCGGGCCGGCCGCTACGCGCAATCTCGAACGCGGTGCGCATGGTGGCTTCGAGCTTGGTCGCGTCGGTCACCAGGAACACGTGCTTGGCGCAGGCACCGATGATGTTGGAAACCGGCGCTTCCTGGAATGCATCGGACGCCGATTGCCGCGGTCGGAACCTGGCCGCAGATCAGCACGATCGGGACGCTGTCGGCCATGCAATCGCGCACCGGGGTCACGCAATTGGTCGCGCCCGGGCCGGAGGTCACCAGCGCCACGCCGACTTTGCCGGACGCGCGCGCATAACCGGCGGCCATGAAGCCCGCGCCTTGCTCGTTGGCGGGAACGATCAGCGGCATACTTCTCGTTGTGTTGCTTGTTAAAGCGAAACACCGCGTCATAGGTCGGCAGAATCGCGCCGCCCGAATAGCCGAAAATGACGCCCACGCCTTCGTCCGCCAGCACCTGGACGATCATCTCCGCGCCGGTCAGTTTCTGGCCAGTCAGGGGATGGGGCGGGGGCGATGCGCGGTTCATGGCGATACTCGGTTGCGCTGGGAAAAAACGGGCGCGAATGATACCGTCATTACATGAATCCGTCCCTTAATCCACGCGCCGCCGAGTTGCTCAAGCTGCTGGTGGAGCGTTACATCCGCGATGGCGAGCCGGTGGGTTCGCGCACGCTGGCGCGCGCCGCCGGGCTGGGCTTGTCCTCGGCCACCATCCGCAACGTGATGTCCGACCTCGACGAGCTCGGGCTGGTGGTGTCGCCGCACACCTCCGCAGGGCGTGTGCCGACGGCGCGCGCGTACCGCTATTTCGTCGACACGTTGCTGACGCCGGAATCGCTGGCGGATTCAGAGCGCGAAAAGCTGCTGCGCGAGCTGGTGCCTGCCTCCGGTACAGACCTGCTGCAGACCGCCTCCGGGCTGCTGTCCTCCCTGTCGCGGCTGGCAGCGGTGGTGACCGTTCCGCGGCGCAACATGGCGATCCTGCGCCGCATCGAATTTCTGCCGTTGTCGGATCATCGCGTGCTGGCGATTCTGGTCGTCAACCAGTGCGAGGTGCAAAACCGCGTGCTGCACGTCGAGCGCGATTACTCGGCCGCCGAGCTCGAACAATGCGCCAACGCGCTGAACGAGCATTTCGCCGGGCGTGACCTGGTGGGCCTGCGCCGCGAGCTGGCCGAAGAACTGCGCGGTGCTCGCGACCAGATGAACCAGACCCTGTTGCAGGCGGTGACGCTGGCGGAAGCGGCCCTGCGCGGTCAGACGCCGACGGCGGATTTCGTCATGAGCGGCGGCAGCAACCTGATGGGCTTCCAGGAGCTGGGCGACATGCAGCGCTTGAAAAGCCTGTTTGCCGCCTTTGATCAAAAGCGCGATCTGCTGGACCTGTTTGACCAATGCCTGACTGCCGACGGCGTGCAGATTTTCATTGGCGGTGAGTCCGGCTACACCGTGCTGGATGAATGCAGCGTGGTGACCGCGCCTTACACGGTGAACGGGCAAGTGGCGGGCGTTCTGGGCGTGATTGGCCCGACACGCATGGCCTATCCCCGCATGATTCCGCTGGTGTCCGAGGCCGCCAAAGTTCTGTCGCAGGGCTTGAAAGCCGGTAACTAAGGCCCTATAAAGCCGGCCTGCGATTTGCCGGCTGACTAATTCAATGACTGAACAAAACTCGGAAACAATTGCTGACGAAGCGCCGCCGCTGTCCGAAGTCGACGCGCTGAAGGCACAACTGGCCGAGGCACAAGCCAAAACCGCCGAGAATCTGGACAAGGCGCTGCGCGCCCAGGCCGAGCTGGAAAACGTCCGCCGCCGCGCGGAGCGCGAGGTGTCCGGTGCCTACAAATTTGCGCTCGAGCGCGCGTTGGGCGACCTGCTGCCGGTGGCCGACAGCCTTGAACAGGGTCTGAAAATCGCGGCGGCCAGTCACGACAAGGCCATGGCCGAGGGCATGGGCTTGACGCAAAAGCAGTTGCTGGCTTTTCTTGAAAAAAATGGCGTCAAACTCATCGATCCGCAGGGCCAGCCGTTTACGGCCGAAAAGCACGAGGCCGTGAGCATGGTCGAATCCGCCGATATGCCGCCGAACCACGTGCTTACGGTGGTACAGAAGGGCTACTCCCTGCATGACCGCCTGTTGCGACCGGCAATGGTGGTTGTGTCCAAGGCACCCGCTTGAGGCTCTTTTTACTCTCCGAAACCCTTCGATTGAATTGAGGTGGTACTAAAAGTGTACCGCCCCCTCTGACAAAACAACTAAAAGCACCCCGAAAACGTCCTAAGCGGGTGGCCTTGTAAAACCGCCCACCAGCCCCAAATAAGCATTCAACTCAACACGAAACACCGGAGCACGTTATGGCAAAGATGATCGGCATCGACCTTGGCACCACCAACTCCTGCGTCGCAATCATGGAAGGCAAAACCGCCAAAGTGATCGAGAACGCGGAAGGCGAGCGCACCACGCCCTCGGTCGTGGCCTATACCGACGACGGCCAGACCCTGACCGGCCGCCCGGCCAAGCGCCAGGCCATCACCAATCCGTCCAATACGCTGTACGCGATCAAGCGCCTGGTTGGCCGCCGCTTTGAAGACCCGATGGTCAAGAAGGACATCGGCATGGTGCCGTACAAGATCATCAAGGCCGACAACGGCGATGCCTGGGTGGACGTCAAGGGCCGCAAGATTTCGCCGCAGCAGGTCAGCGCCGAAGTGCTGATGAAGATGAAGAAAACCGCCGAGGACTATCTCGGCGAAAAGGTCACCGAGGCGGTGATCACCGTCCCCGCGTACTTCAACGACTCCCAGCGCCAGGCGACCAAGGACGCCGGCCGCATCGCCGGCCTCGACGTCAAGCGCATCATCAACGAGCCGACCGCGGCTGCACTCGCGTTCGGCCTCGACAAGGTCAAGGGCGACAAGAAAATCGCGGTTTATGACCTCGGTGGCGGCACCTTCGACGTCTCGATCATCGAGATCGCCGACGTCGAGGGCGAGCACCAGTTCGAAGTGCTGTCCACCAACGGCGACACGTTCCTCGGCGGTGAAGACTTCGACATCCGCGTGATGGATTACATCGCCGACGAATTCAAGAAAGAACAGGGCATCGACCTGCGCAAGGACACCCTGGCCAAGCAGCGCCTGAAAGAAGCCGCCGAGAAAGCCAAGATCGAGCTGTCCTCGACCACGCAGACCGAAATCAACCTGCCGTACATCACGGCGGATGCCAGCGGCCCGAAGCATCTCAACCTGAAGCTGACGCGCGCCAAGCTGGAATCGCTGGTGGACGACCTCATCGAAAAAACCGCCGAGCCCTGCCGCATCGCGTTGAAAGACGCCGGCCTCAAGGCCAGCGAAATCGAGGAAGTCATCCTCGTTGGCGGTCAGACGCGCATGCCCAAAGTGCAGGACGTGGTGAAGAACCTGTTTGGCCGCGAGCCGCGCAAGGACGTCAATCCGGATGAAGCGGTGGCGGTCGGCGCCGCGATTCAGGCGTCGGTACTTTCGGGCGACCGCAAGGATGTGCTGCTGCTCGACGTCACGCCGCTGTCGCTGGGCATCGAGACCCTCGGCGGCAAGATGACCAAGCTGATCGAGAAGAACACCACCATCCCGACCAAGAAGTCGGAAACCTTCACCACGGCCGACGACAACCAGACCGCGGTGACGATCCAGGTCTATCAGGGCGAGCGCGAAATCGCCAACGCCAACAAGTCGCTGGGCCGGTTCGACCTCACCGACATCCCGCCGGCCTCCCGCGGCGTACCGCAGGTCGAGGTGACGTTCGACATCGACGCCAACGGCATCCTGCATGTAACCGCAAAGGACAAGGCCACCAGCAAGTCGCAGTCCATCCGCATCACGGCGAATTCAGGCCTGTCGGAAGACGAGATCAAGAAAATGGTCGCGGACGCCGAGGCGCACGCAGAGGACGACAAGAAGTTCAGCGAGCTGCTGACCACGCGCAACACCGCCGAAGGCATGGTCCACGCCGTGGAAAAATCGATCAAGGATCTCGCCGCCGAAGTCACTGAGGACGAGAAAACCAAGATTGAAGCGGCGATCAAGGATCTGCGCGAAGCGATGAAGGGTGAGGACAAGGAAGCGATCGAGGCCAAGCTGAAGGTGCTGGCCGAAACGTCCTCGCCGGTGGCTGAGCGCGCCTACAAGAAATCGGCCGAAACGGCGCAAGCGGGAGCGCCGGGCGCCGCCCCCGAAGCCGAAGCTGCAAAAAAAGATGACGTCGTGGACGCCGAGTTCACCGAGGTCAAGGACGACAAGAAATAATCTGTTCCGTCATCCTCGCCGGGGCGGGGATGACGTTTTCCAGGGGATGAGCTTCAGATGTCCAAACGTGATTACTACGAAGCTCTTGGCGTGGCCAGAACCGCCAATGACGACGAGTTGAAAAAGGCTTATCGCAAGCTGGCGATGAAGTGCCACCCGGACCGCAACCCGGGCGACAAGGCGGCCGAAGACTCCTTCAAGGAAATCAGCGAAGCCTATGAGGTGCTCACCGACGAGCAGCGCCGCGCGATCTACGACAAGTATGGCCACGAGGGGCTGCAGCGTGGCAGCGGTGGCGGCGATTTTGGCGGCGGATTCTCGGATGTGTTTGGCGACATTTTTTCCGACATCTTTGGCGGCCAGCGCGGCGGCCCTCGGCGCGGCGCCGACCTGCGCTACCTGATGGAACTGTCGCTGGAACAGGCGGCCTACGGTGCCACCGAAACCATCCGCATCCCGCGCCTCGAAACCTGCGACACCTGCCAGGGCCACGGCACCGCCAACGCCAAGCCGGCCTCGTCATGTCCGACATGCCGGGGGCAGGGCCAGGTGCGCACGCAACAGGGTTTTTTCACATTGCAGCAAACCTGTCCGACCTGCCGCGGGCGCGGCACCGCTGTTTCCGATCCTTGCAAAACCTGTCGCGGGGCGGGCAAGCAACGCAGCGAAAAAACGCTCGAGGTCAAGATTCCGCCGGGCGTGGACACCGGGGATCGCATTCGCCTGACCGGCGAGGGTGAGCCGGGCGACCGCCATGCGCCCCCGGGCGACCTGTTCGTGCAGATCAACGTCAAGCCGCACGCGATGTTCGAGCGTGACGGCCCCGATTTGCTGTGTAGCGTGCCGGTGAGTTTCGTCACTGCAGCGCTCGGGGGTGAACTGGAAGTGCCCACGCTCAATGGCAAAACGAAACTGGAAATCCCGGAAGCGACCCAGAGCGGCAAGGTGTTCCGCTTGCGCGGCAAAGGGGTGAAGCCGGTGCGCGGCGGCGCCGTTGGCGATTTGTTGTGTCAGGTCAACATTGAAACTCCGGTTCGGCTCGATGCCAGGCAGCGCGAACTGCTGCGCGAATTCGGCGACACGCTGGGCGAGCGGCACAACCCGGAGACTTCAAGCTGGCTGGACAAGGCGAAAAAGTTCTTCGACGCCTAGAAATAATAATTGGCGAGCAGTTCGCTGCCGATCAGCGATTCCTTATGGCTGCGTCCATAGCTGACGCTGGCACGCAGTCCCAGCCGCGCCGTCCATTGCCATTGCAGTCCGCTGCGCAGATAAACCTGATGGGCACCGCCGCCCGCGATCGGCGTCAACCATTGCGCCTCAAGCAGCGAAGTCCACCGGCCCATCCATTGCATGGATGCGCCCGCGCGTGCGCCACCGCTCAGTGAATAGGAATCGCGCAGGCTGGGGTTGGCGTCGAATTGTGTTTCGGCATAACCGAAAACCTGCATTGCCTCGGACGGCGCCCAGGTAATACCGCCGCCGCCTTCGCCATAAAAACCCAGCGAGTTGCGCGGTTTTGCAGCCAGCGCATCCAGGCCATAGCGACGCGCCCCGGTGCTGGCGAACCACGACCATGGGCGAAAGGCGCGATCCCAGGGCGCCGCAGCCTGAACGCCGGCAAGTTTGACGTCGAGCAGGCGTACGCCATCATCGCTGACCAGGGCACCGATGTTGAAAAATTCGATCTGCCCGCCGGTGAGGTACGCCCGCGGCGGGTCGAGCAAATCGTGCAGCGCGTCGCGCGTGCGCAGCACCATGGCCGTGCCGTGCCGGTCCGTGCGCACGCCAGCGCTGTAGCGGCCCGAACCATGGCCGTCTTCAGGCGTGATATCGGGCCGCGGTAATGCCGCAAGGTCGGACCTTTCGGTAATGCGGCTGCGCGCCAGCAGGGTTTGCTGAGCGCGCGGCAGGCCGATGTCGCGAGCGATGTCCTCGTCCTGGAAGCGGTAATAAAGATAGTCATGTGCGGCATCGAGCATCGCGACGCGTCGCGCCGCAGTGGCGTGCGTCAACACCGGTTCATCGAGAGTGGCGCGCCCGCCGGCGTAGGCCAGCACCCAGTCGTACTGCTCTGGGGCGAGTTGCGCCAATGCGTGTTGCAGGCGATGCGCGAGCGCCGGCCGGAATGCCGGTGTACCCAGCAGGCCAGCGCGCTTGAGCACGCGAACCGTGTCGAGCGGAATCACGTGCGGAAAAACCGCGCGCGGAAAAGTGTCGAGCAGGCGCAGATCGGGACGGGCAACGTCCAGCAGGCTCAACAGCTGGTACGAGCAGTTTTCGCTAAAAAAATAGTAGTCAAACTCGACCTCGCGCATTTCCCACAAGTGCCAGAGCAGCCGCTGTATCTCGCTGGGGTCGAGTTGCAACGGGTATTCCCAGAGGTCGCGGCTTTCGATGCGCGCGTACTCGTTCACTTTTTCGTAATAAGGCGACATGGTGAAAACGCCGATGTAGCCGCCGGCGATGCCGCGTACGGTGTAGAGCAGCGAGTCTTCCGCGTCGTCGTAGACCGCGGCGTAGTTGATTGCGTTGGACAGCAGTTTCTGGTCCGGCCCGAGGCTGCGGCCGTCAAGGCGCATCAACGTATGGCCGAACATCGTCGCCGGGCTGCTCAGTTCGCTGGATGCGAACACCATGGACAGGGAGCCCGGGTCAATTGCCTGATACCAGGCCTCAAATCGCTCGCAGGCGTGTGGCGGCAATCGCTGGGGGTCAAAGCGCAGCAGGGTTTTCAGCCACTCGTAGCGCGCTTTGAGCCGGCATTGCGCCGGCTCTTCGTTACGCGGCTGGTCACTGAAAAAACTCGCAAGCGTCGCGTGCAGCTCGGCGACGGGGTCGGATTTGCCCTCGGGTGCAACAAAAAAATTGCCCGAATCCACCAGGCTGGAAACGCCCGGCAGGATCCAGTTCGGTTGGTAGTGCAGCAGGCTGTGCCATTGCGGATGCTGGCTCAGGCGCAGCTCTTTGGCGCGCGCCTGCAATTCGGATAAATAGGCAGGGTCACCGGCCGCGCAGGCCGTCGCGGGCAAGAGCAATAAAAAAAGCGGCGGCCCTGCGGCCGCCGCCAGTTTTCTTAAAAGGTGCTTAGGCAGCGTAACGCGACAGACGCGCGTCCTTGGCCAGGACGCCGCGCACGTTGGCAACCATTTCGCCGGCCGTGATACTGGAGTGCGAGAAGATCGTGCCGTAATTGGCCTGGGCCACCGAATAGAACGCCGCACGGTCCGCTTCGGCAACGCCGTAAAGCGAGGCCAGCGTGGTCAGGGCTTCACCTTCGCCGCGCGCCATGTCGGCGGATAGCGCATCAATGTTGCCACCCGCGAATTTGATGACATCGGCCTGGGCCGTGATGGTGCTGTTCTTGCCGCAACCTAAAGTTCCGGAGGTGATGCCCAGGGTCTGGTTGCCGAAGAGATGGTTGGTAAAGGTCGCGAGCAGTTTGTAGCCCGCTCCGCTTTTGCCTTGCCAGATTTGTGTACCCCAGCCGCAACCAACATCGTTGTCGGCCCAGGTGGCGCCGAACGGCGCTACCGAAAGTGCAACCACCGCGAGTAATTTCATTTTCATGCGTCAATCTCCATTTGAGGGATGGGGCAAACATCGCGACTGCAGATTTACATTACCCGATGCAACCTCGCAGCGAAAGTGCGTCAGACGCTAGAATTTCCTCTGTTCAATGTGCTCTGCGAGCCACACCAGCGGCGCGGCGCTGGCGCCAAACATCTGCAACGCGCCCCGTGACTGTGCAAAAAGTTCTGCCGTCCGGGTTCGCGCCTGCGCCAGGCCCAGCAGGGCCGGGAAGGTGGATTTGTGTTGCGCCTGATCCTTGCCGGCCGTTTTACCCAATATTTGCGTAGCCACGGTCACATCCAGCACGTCGTCCTGCACCTGAAAGGCGAGCCCCAGGGCATTGCCGAAATGTTCCAGCGCGTCCACCTGATCGGCCGTCGCATCGGCCGCATCCGCGGCGAGCTTTGAGCAGACACGCAGCAGCGCACCGGTTTTGCGCAGGTGCAGCGATTCCAGTTCGGCAATCGTCAGAGTTTTGTTTTCGGACGCCATGTCCACCGCCTGACCGCCGACCATGCCCAGCGAGCCGGCGGCCTGCGCCAGGCTGGCGACCATGCGCACGCGCTGTGCAGCGGAAAGCGATGATGTCTCGTCACCCGCCACCAGCGAAAACGCAAGGGTTTGCAGCGTGTCGCCAACCAGAATGGCGATGGCTTCGTCGTAGGCCTTGTGCACGGTGGGCCGGCCACGGCGCAGGTCATCGTCGTCCATCGCCGGCAGGTCGTCATGCACCAGGGAATACGCGTGAATCAGTTCGACGGCGCAGGCGGCGCCGTCCAGGTGCGCAGGTGCCACGCCCAATGTTTCGCCGGTGGCATAGACCAGCAGTGCGCGCAGGCGCTTGCCGCCGTTGCAGGCGTAACGCATGGCTTCGTGCAGGCGCGAAGGGTCGGTGCCGGCGGGGGGCAGCGCGCGGTCGAAAGTGGCCGCCAGGCGCTGCAGATACTGCGGCACTCGCGCGCCGAAATTGGTGGTGGGTGTTTTCATGAGAAAATAAATTTTATCAGTTAGGGCCTGTGAACAGGCCGCGGGAGCCCGGCGTGCCCATAACGCAGATTAAATCCTTGATCCGGGATGTCCCGGACTTTCCCAAGCCCGGCATCCTGTTCAAGGACATCATGCCGCTGCTGGCCGATTCCAAAACTTTCGGACTGGCGATCGAGCAGATGTCCGGCCTGATCCGTCCACACCAGCCCGACGGACTGGTCGCCATCGAGTCGCGCGGCTTCATTTTTGGCGCCGCGCTGGCGCACCACCTGAAGTTGCCGCTGCTGCCGGTACGCAAGCCCGGCAAGCTGCCGGCGCGCACCGTGCGTACTAGCTATCAGCTGGAGTACGGCAGCGATACGGTCGAGATGCATGCCGATTCGGTCGTCCCTGGCCAAGCCTATGTCCTGGTGGATGACCTGATTGCCACTGGCGGTACCGCCGAAGCGGCAGCGCGGCTGATCGAATTGCAGGGTGGCCGCGTGGCGTGCTGCGCCTTTTTGATCGAACTGGGATTTTTGAAGGGCCGTGAGCGACTTTCGGGCCGCACGGTAGCCAGCGTCTTGCTGTACTGATTGCTGGTCAGAGCGGAATAAAAACGCGAGAATAACCACATGGATTTTTTTGCCGGATTGCCGATTCTGGTCACCTCGCTGGTAGCCCTGTTGCTGCTCAACTGGCTGCGCAACGAGCGCAAGTACTTCGAGCAGGACAGCGAGGCTAACCAAGCCGGCGGTAACGCACCGCCGGTGACGGCCCAGCTGACGCGAACCATGCGCTGGCTGCAGCGCATCATCATCAGCGCGCTGGTGTTTGCGCCGCTGATCATGATTTTTTCAGGACAGCTCGACGCGCACGGCGTCTCGGAGGCGTTTGACGGCAGCCTGCAATTCATTGCGCCGTTCACCTCCGCGGTGTTTTCCGCAGCGGTATTCCGGCTGTTGATCCTGGCCGTGGTCGTGGTTTACGTCGCGCACACGCGCCTGCTCGGGCGGTTTCGTCCCACCCGCGAGCGCAAAGAGCTGTGGTGAGCGAATCGCTGGTGCTCGCGCAGAAATACCAGGACCAGATCCTGCCTGCGGTGTCGCGCACATTTGCACTGACCATTCCGCAATTGCCCGGCGACTTGCGTCAGGTTGTCACCAACGCCTACCTGCTGTGCCGCGCCGCTGACACGATCGAGGATGAACCCGCGCTCTCCGCGCAGGACAAGCATCGCTACGAAGAGGCGTTTGTCGAGGTGGTTGCGGGCCGCGCCGACGCCGCCTTGCTGGCGGCTGAAGTCGCGCCGAAGCTTTCTGCGGCCACGCTGGAGGCCGAGCGCGACCTGATGCGCCAGCTGCCGCAGGTGATCGAGGTCCTGCGCAGTTTCAGGCCGGCACAGCGTGCCGCCATCGAGCGTTGCGTCGCCGTCATGGGCCGCGGCATGCATCGTTTCCAGCAGGGCGCGGGCGTGCAGGGGCTGGCAACGCAGGCCGAAATGGACAGCTACTGCTACTACGTCGCCGGTGTTGTCGGCGAAATGCTCACCGAGCTGTTCTGCGATTTTGACCCGAGCATCGCCGAGCGGCGCGACGCGATGATGCAATTGGCGGTGTCGTTCGGTCAGGGGCTGCAGATGACCAATATCCTCAAGGACCAGTGGGAGGACCGTGCGCGCGGTGCCTGCTGGCTGCCACGCGAAGTTTTCGAAAAGCAGAATCTTGATCTGGCCCGATTGGAGCCGGGGCAAAACCCCGCCGCCTATGCAGCCGTGCAAAATGAATTGATCGGCGTCGCCCACGCGCACCTGCGCAATGCACTCGAGTACACGCTGCTGATCCCTGTGCAGTACGTCGGCATGCGGCGCTTCTGCCTGTGGGCCATTGGGCTGGCGGTGTTAACCCTGCGCAATTTGCATGAGACGCCCGGGTTCACCGCGGGCACGCAGATCAAGGTGTCACGCGGCGCCGTGGCGCGCACCATCATGGTCTGCAATGCAACCGTGCGCAGCAACGGCCTTCTGCGCCGCGTGTTCAACATGGCCTGGCGCAAACTGCCCCTGACTCCATTGCCGACGAATTGGGGCCGCGTGCCGGTCTCCACCAGCGAACCCCATCCGGTGACGTAAATGACGCCTTCAACCGCCCACGCGACCACTCAACCCGTCGATGCACTCAACTCGTTGGACGGCGCCATTGCGCGTGCCCGCGAGGCCGTTATGGCGCTGCAAAAGCCTGACGGGCACTGGTGCTTCGAATTCGAAACGGATTGCACGATTTCGGCCGAGTACATCCTGATGATGCATTTCATGGATGAAATCGACGACGTGCTGCAAGAAAAACTCGCGCGCTATATCCGCCACAAGCAAATCCGCGACGGCCACGGCGGCTGGCCTCTGTATTACGGCGGTGCGCTGGATGTTTCCTGCACAGTGAAGGCGTATTACGCGCTGAAAGCGGCGGGAGACAAGCCCGACGCGCCACACATGCGCCAGGCGCGCGAGGCGATTCTGTCGCGCGGCGGGGCGGCCAAAGCCAATGTGTTCACGCGCATCCTGCTGGCGATGTTCGGCCAGGTGCCGTGGCGCGCGGTGCCTTACGTGCCGGTCGAGATCATGTTGCTGCCGAAGTGGTTTTTCTTTCATATCGACAAGGTCGCGTACTGGGCGCGCGCGACCATGGTGCCGTTGTTCATCCTGTGCACGCTGAAGGCGCGGGCGCGCAACCCGCACCAGGTCGGCGTGCGTGAACTGTTCGTGACCGCGCCAGAGCAGGAAAAAAACTATTTCACTGCGCACGGCCTCATCAGCAAGTTGTTTCTGATCCTGGACAAGGTTGGGCGCAGCATTGACCCCCTGATTCCAAAGTATTTGCGCAACAAGGCGATTCACAAGGCCGAGGCCTGGTTTGTCCCGCGCCTGAACGGCGAAGACGGACTGGGCGCGATCTTCCCGCCGATGGTCAATGCCTACGAGGCGATGGATCTTCTGGGTTACCCCAAGGACCATCCGGCGCGCGTCACCTGCAAAAAATCCATCCTGAACCTCATCGTGCACTGCGCCGACGGCTCGGCGTATTGCCAGCCCTGCGTGTCCCCGGTCTGGGATACCGGCTGGGCGGCGATGTCATTGCTGCGCGCGGGCGGCGGCGAGCGCACCGAGGCGTCGGTTAAAAAGGCATTGGCCTGGCTGGCGCCGTTGCAAGTGCTGGACCTCCAGGGCGACTGGGCGGTGAATGCGCCCGATCTCGCCCCGGGCGGCTGGGCCTTTCAGTACAACAACGCCTACTACCCGGACCTCGACGACACCGCGATGGTGGCGGGACTGATGCATGTCGCCGACAAAAATACGCCCTATCGCGAGCGCATCGAGCGCGCGGCCGACTGGCTGGTTGGCATGCAATGCGACAACGGCGGGTTCGCTGCCTTCGATCGCAACAACACGCACTTTCACATCAACCACATTCCATTCGCCGATCACGGTGCAATGCTCGACCCACCCACCGAAGATGTCACCGGCCGCGTGCTTGCCTGCCTTGGTGTACTCAAGCGCGATAAGGACAAAACGGCGATCGTGCGCGCGGTCGAATACATTAAACAGACCCAGCAGCCCGACGGCTCCTGGTGGGGCCGTTGGGGCACCAACTACATTTACGGCACCTGGAGCGTGATCGCAGGCCTGGCGCTGGCCGGCGAAGACGTGCAGCAGCCGTATATCCGCAAGGCCATTGATTGGCTCATGTCTTTACAGCACGCCGACGGCGGTTGGGGCGAGACCAACGATACCTTCCACGAGCCGAAACTTGCCGGAACCAATCACGGCGTCAGCACGCCGCAATCCACGGCCTGGGCTTTGCTCGGGCTGATGGCGGCGGGTGAATCGCGCTCGCCTAGCGTGAAACGCGGCATCGATTGGCTGCTGGAGAACCAAAAGGCCGGCGGATTGTGGCCCGACCCTTCGTACAACGCGCCAGGTTTTCCGCGCGTGTTCTATCTCAAGTATCACGGCTATACCGCGTACTTCACGCTCTGGGCGCTGACGCGCTACCGCCAGTTGATTGCGCGTTGACACTTGGCATTGTCGTTGCACTTGCCAGCGAGGCGAGGGCGCTAACCCAGCGCCACTTGCCGCCGGGTGAAATCTTCGGCATTGGCCAGGGCGTTGATGCGCTGTTGTGTGGCATGGGCCCGGCGGCGGCCGGCGGCGCGGCACAGCGGCTTGCAGAACTTGGCGCGAGCGCGCTGGCCGTGTTCGGAGTAGCGGGTGCCCTTTGCGACCAGCTCTTGCCGGGCGATCTTGTTTGCCCGGAAATCGTCATGGATGAGCGCGGCACGCGGTATACAACCGACGCAAAATGGCGCGCGCGCGAGTTCTCGGGGCCGGGCGGCGTATTGCTGAGCGTTAACGAGGTTCTGAAAAATTCATCTGCCAAGGCGGCGGCACGCGAGCGTTTTGGCGCGCATGCTGTGGATATGGAAAGTGCGGCGGTGGCGGTGGTGGCAAAAGCGCGTGGATTGCCGTTGCTGGTTGTGCGCGCAATCGCCGACGGCGCTGATACGGCAGTCCCGCAAGCGTTCGTCAATGGAGTGGATGCTTACGGACAGCCCAAGCCGCTGGCCCTGATTTTTGGGTTATTGCGCAGTCCGGCGGCGTTGCTGGAATTGCCGCGCCTGGCCAGTGGTATGAATCGCGCATTGTCGGCGCTCGAAGCGATCGTGGAAAAATCAGGGCCCAATTTCGGATGGAAAGCATGAGCGTAGTCGCCACACCAAGACGTAGCCTGGTTACCGGCGCCACCGGCTTTGTCGGCTCGGCCGTCGCGCGCCGGTTGCTGGATGCCGGTAGCGCCGTGCGGGTGCTGGCGCGGCCGGGCTCTGACCGGCGCAATCTGGCCGGCCTTGAAGTCGAGGTCGTCGAAGGCGATCTGAAGAATCCGGTTTCGCTGGTGCGCGCTTGTTCCGGCTGCGACGCGCTGTTTCATGTTGCCGCGGATTACCGCACCTGGGCGCCCAAATCGCAGGAGCTTTATCAGGCCAACGTCGACGGCACGCGCGCCGTCCTGCAGGCGGCGAGCAGCACGGGCGTCAAGCGCGTGGTTTACACCAGCAGCGTCGCGGTGCTCGGCATTCCGCCCGACGGCGCACCCGGCAACGAAGACACCAAGGTCAGCGTCAACGACATGATCGGCCATTACAAGCGCTCCAAGTTTCTGGCCGAGGAAGTCGCCGATGAATTTGTCAAAGCGGGCCTGCCCATCGTCATCGTCAACCCCTCGACCCCGATCGGGCCGCGCGACATCAAGCCCACGCCCACCGGGCGGATCGTGCGCGACGCCGCCGCCGGAAAAATGCCGGCGTATGTGGATACCGGATTGAATATTGTCCACGTTGATGATTGCGCCGAAGGGCACTGGTTGGCGTACCAGAAGGGCCGTGTGGGTCAACGGTACGTCCTCGGTGGCACCGATATGGCGCTGCGCGAAATTCTTGAAATGATTGCCGACATCGTGGGGCGCAAACCGCCGAAAGTGCGCTTGCCGCATGCCGCCGTGATGCCGGTGGCCTATGTCGCCGAAGCCGTGGCGAAACTGACCGGCATTGCGCCGGTGGCCACCGTCGAAGAAGTTTTGATGTCAAAGAAACTGATGTACTTTTCCAGTGACAAGGCGCGCCGCGAGCTGGGTTATGCGCCACGGCCGCCACGCCAGGCTCTGGAAGACGCGGTTCGCTGGTTCAAGGACAACGGTTACCTCTAAACAGCGCACCCGCTTGATGCGCAAAAAAGCCGTTTAGTGGACCGGGTGAAAAGTGGGTGGTACTAAAAGTGTACCGACTGTTTTCAGGCTGCGGCCCCCGGCGACCTAATTCAGCTCCAAGCGGGTGTGCTATCGGGGGGCATTTTCCGGGTCTGAATGCCAGGCGGCGGGTGGCAACGTGCCTTTCCAGCCGCGCGCCGCATGCTCGGCAACCACGTGGGTGTAGACGCCGCCGCGCACATTGAACACAGCGGTTAAGCGCATGAAGCGTGGCGCGGTGGCTTTGACCAGGTCATCGAGAATGCGGTTGGTCACGTCCTCGTGGAAATGGCCCTCGTCGCGAAAGCTCCAGACATAAAGCTTGAGCGCCTTCAGTTCGACGCATTGCTTGTCGGCAACATATTCGAGATACAGCGTGCCAAAGTCCGGCTGGCCGGTCTTAGGGCACAGGCAGGTGAATTCCGGAATGCGCATGCGGATGGCGTAATCCCGCCGCGGATGCGGGTTGGGGAAGGTTTCCAACTTCTTTGTCGGTTTACTTGGCATGTCAAGACTTCCTCTATTTCTTTACTAATTTACACTACGCGTCTCAGCCAGCTGCCCTCTAAGAACTCCTAAAAAGTGCGTCTTTCCTCGATCAAACTGTCGGGCTTCAAGTCTTTTGTGGATCCGACGGCGCTGCCGCTGCCCTCCAACCTGACGGCGGTAGTCGGCCCCAACGGCTGCGGCAAGTCCAACATCATCGACGCGGTGCGCTGGTTGCTGGGCGAAACCTCGATGAAGGAATTGCGCAGCGGCGCGATGGAAGACGTGATCTTCAACGGCTGCAAGACGCGCAAGCCGGCCGGCCGCGCCGCCGTCGAACTGCTGTTCGACAATAGCGACGGCACCATCGCCGGGCCGTACGCGGCTTATAGCGAAATCTCGATCAAGCGCGAATACACCCGCGACGGCGACTCGCAGTATTTCCTTAACGGCTCCAAGTGCCTCAAGCGCGACGTCACCGACCTGTTCCTGGGCACCGGCGTCGCAGCGCGCAGCGGCTACGCCATCATCGAGCAGGGCATGGTCAGCCGCATGATCACCGCCAAGCCGGAAGAACTGCGCATGTGGCTGGAAGAAGCGGCCGGTATCTCCAAGTACAAGGAACGCCGCCGCGAAACCGAGTCGCGGATCAAGCAGACCCGCGAAAACCTGGCGCGCCTGAACGATCTGCGCGGCGAATTGACCGCAAGGCTGGAAGCCTTGAAGAAGCAGGCTGTAAACGCAGAAAAATATAAAGAATACAAAGAACAAGAGCGCATTCTTAAAGCAGAATTATTAGGCCTGCGTCTGCGCTCGATGGAATCCATGAGTGTGTCTCATCAGGCCGCGATAGCCGAGCTTGGTTTGGGCATTGAGTCGGTTCGCGCGCGGGTCGCCGAGGCGCATGCCGCGCAGACCGAATCCGACGCGGCATTGCAGTTGTCCAACCAGCAGTTGTCCGACCAGCAGGGCCGCGTCTACGAAAGCGAAGCCACCGCCTCTCGCCTGGAGCAGGGCCTGACGCACGCGCGCGACCTCAAGGCGCTGAAAGTGCGAGATCTCGAGCAGATCACGCGGCAGATCGAGGAGATCACCCAGCGCGAAGCGCGCGAACAGGCAAGGCTTGCCGAATACACCGACGCCCTGACGCGCCAGGAAGCCGAGGCGCGCAGCACCGAGCATCAGGAAGTGCAGGCGCGCGAAGCGCTGGCGCAGGCCGAAGCGTCGGCCTTGAGCGAAGAAAACCGCTGGATGCAGTTCGCCGAGCGTGCCGAACAACCCCTGGTGCAAACCGAAAGCGAAAGGGTGCGCGTGGAGCAGCTTGAGCGGTCCGTACGCCAGACCGGCGAACGACTGAGCAAGCTGCGCGAAGAAAAATCCGCCCTGGACGCCACGCCGATTCAAAGCGCTTTGACCGGGGCACAGCTCGAACTGGATCAGGTCAACCGGCAGATCAGCGAAACCCAGGCGCGCATGCACGACCTGGACCGTGAAACACAGGCGCTGCGTGACGAACGCGCCAAAGGCGAGGGCGCACTGCACGAGGCACGGCAGGCGCTGCAAAACGCACGCGGCCGCCTGACGTCGCTCGAAACGCTGCAGCAGGCCGCCTTACGCCAGGACGACAGCGAGCTTGGCGGCTGGCTTGCACAGAACAACATGACGGACGCCCCGCGCCTGGCCTCGGTGATCCAGGTCGACGCCGGATGGACACAGGCGGTCGAGCAGGTATTGGGCGAATGGCTGCAAGCACCCTTACTGGCTGAGCTCGCATCGGGCCTGGCGCAAGGCCCAAGGTCCGGCATCGGCCTGGTACTGCAAAGCCCCGCCACGCCGCAGGGACGCGCGGGACGGCTGAGCGCAAAAGTCCAGGGACCGGCCGTGGTGGCCGAGTGGCTGGCGAACATTCACGTGGCCGTCAGCGACACGCAGGCGCAACAGCTGGCGCAAGGATTGCCCGCGGGCGAATCGGTGATCACGCCCGAAGGCGTGTGGCGCGGCCGTCACTGGGTGCGCTATCCGCGCCACGCGGACGGTGCCTCGGATGCGCAGTCCGGCGTGCTGGCGCGCGGTCTGCTGCTCAAGCAACTGCATGTCGAAGTCGAAACTCAAGCCGAAGCCGTGCGCTCGCGTGAGCAGGCCAGCGAAGCGCTGCGCGCGCGCATGCAGGCGCGCGAAGCCGAGCGACAGACCGTCGCCGCGCAGTTCGAAGCCGTGCGCAGTGGCCAGTCGCAGAAACTGGCGTTCCGCCAGGAGCAGTCGGTTCGTCTGGAGCAGGCGCAAACGCGCATCCGCCAGCTCGATCAGGAATTGCAGACGCTGGGCGCCGGCGAACAAGAGCAGTCGACTGAGCTCGCGCAATCCCGATCGCGACTGGCCGAGCTGGAGGCCACAGCGCAGCAATTGCGAGAAGAGCAGGCCGAGTTGCAGCAAACCCTGGCGCGCGTGCGCGCCGTTTTGCAGCAGACGCGCGGCGCGGCTTCGCAAGTGCAGGCGCAACGCCAGCAGACATTGGTCGAACTGGCCGGCAAGCGCAGTGCGCTGGAAGCCTTGCGCGCCAGCCTCACCGATCTGGCCTCGCGTGCGCAGCAACTGGCACTGCAAAAGCAAACACACCAGACCGAGGCCCAGGCGCTCGAGGCCCCCCTGCAGACGCAAGCCGGCAAGCTGGAATCGGCCCACGCCGCGGTGCTGGCCTCGCGCGAAGAGTTGCGCCACGCGCGCGAGCGGGTGAGCGCCGCAGAATCGCGCCAGGCCGAAATCATCCAGAAACTGCGGCAGGCCGAATTTGACCAGGATCTGGCGCGCAACAAGCTGCAACAGGCGCAGCTCGATTTTCAGGCTACCGATGTGCGCCGCCAGACCATTGACGACCAGATTCGCGACAGTGGCTTCGAACGCGAGGCGCTGCTGCAGCAATTGCTGCCCGAAGCAACCCCCGAATCCTGGGAAGAAAAACTGCTGGCGATGCAGCGCCGCATCGAGCGGCTGGGGTTGATCAACCTGGCAGCGATTCAAGAGCTGGAGGAATCGCAGGCTCGCGACAGCGAGCTGACGCGGCAGCACGACGACATCGTCGGTGCGCTGGCCACGCTGGAAGAGGCGATCAAAAAGATTGATGGTGAAACCAAGGATCGTTTCAAGATCACCTTCGACAAGGTGGACGAAACGTTCCGCCGGCGATTCCCGCAGCTGTTTGGCGGCGGCGAGGCGTATCTCGAACTGACGGGCGACAACATCCTGGAAACCGGCGTGCGCGTCATGGCGCGGCCACCGGGCAAGCGCAACAGTTCGATCCAGTTGTTGTCAGGCGGCGAAAAAACCATGACCGCCGTGGCGCTGCTGTTGGCGCTGTTCGAGCTGAATCCCGCGCCCTTTTGCATGCTCGACGAAGTCGATGCGGCGCTCGACGACGCCAACGTGGCGCGATTTGTCGCCGTCGTGCGCGACATGTCGTCCAGCGTGCAGTTCATTATCATCACCCACAACAAGATCACCATGGAGCTGGCCAGCCAGTTGCACGGCGTGACGATGCAGGAGGCCGGCGTGTCGCGCCTGGTCAGCGTCGACGTCGAACAGGCGGTCGAACTGGCAGGCAAAAAGGAAGAAGCCACAGCATGAGCGAGCTACAGACGGCACTCATAATCCTGGGGGCATTGGTGCTGCTGGCGCTGATTCTTTTCAGCCGTCGTGGCAAAAAATCGGTTTCCAGGCACGAGCCTGCGGCGACACCGGCCAGCCCCCTGGGCGAGGCGACTGGCAAGCGTGAGGGCAATAATTTCGACGACCTCGGAGTCGGCAAGCCGCGCAAGCGCAGCGGTGAGCCTGAGCCGGTCGTCGTTGCCAAAGCAACCGAAAAAATTGAAGCCACGGTGTATCAACAGCCGGTGCGCACGCCGGCCTTCGTCAAGCCGGCCACCACCAAAGTGTCCGAGAAGCTGATCACGCTGTACGTGGCCGAACGCGAAGGCACCAAGATCAATGGCGTGAAAGTACATGCCGCACTTGAAGAGCAAAAGCTCAGCTACAACGAAAAAAACAAAGCCTACGACCGCCTGATTGATGGGCGCGTGCAGTACAGCGTGACCAGCCTCACGGCCCCGGGTTACCTCGATCGCACGCTGGCAGCCACTTTCAGCACGCCGGGTCTGGGCATTTTTCTGCGATTGCCCGGCCCCGCCCAGCCCAAAGCGGCGCTGCGCGACATGCTGACGACTGCAGAGGCATTGGCTAAATCTCTCAAAGCAGTGCTGTTCGATGCCGCGCATCAGCCGCTCACGGAGGATTCCGTGCGGCGCCTGGTGGCCGAAATCGAAGACTGGGCGCGGGTTAATAAAGCCTGACGTGGGTGCCACGGCCGTGGAGCGTAAACGTGCCGAGCAGCTGCGGCGCGAACTCAACGAACACAATCACCGGTATTACGTCCTCGACCAGCCGAGCATTTCAGACGCGGAGTACGACGCGCGTTTCCGTGAGCTGCAAGCGCTGGAAGAAAAACACCCCGACCTGTTGACACCCGACACGCCCACGCAACGCGTTGGCGGCGCGCCGCTGGCTGAATTCAAGCCGGTAAGGCACCGGCTGCCGATGCAATCGCTGAACAACGCGTTTGAAGTGGACGAGCTGCGCGAATTTGACCGTCGGGTGAAACAAGGTCTTGTTCTGGAAAGCGTGGACTACATCGCCGAGCCAAAGCTCGACGGACTGGCGGTTTCGCTGGTTTACGAAAAGGGCGTCTTTGTGCGTGGCGCCACCCGTGGCGACGGCGAAACCGGTGAGGACATCACCGAGAATCTCAAGACCCTGCGCCAGATCCCGCTGCGCCTGACCGACAAGTCGCCTGCGGTCATTGAAGTGCGCGGCGAGGTCTACATGCCGCGCGCAGCCTTCAAGCGCATGAATGCAGAAGCTGCCGCTCGCGGCGAAAAGATTTACGTCAACCCGCGCAATACGGCTGCCGGCAGCCTGCGCCAGCTCGATCCCAAGCTCACGGCGCAAAGGCCTTTGTCATTCATGGCCTATGCCGTAGGGCACGCCGAGGGTTACCGCCTGCCACAAACCCATGGGCAACTGCTCGACCAACTGCATGACTGGGGATTCCCGGTTTCCTCGCTACGCGAGCGGGTGCAGGGCGTTGAGGGCTGTCTGCGCTACTACGAAAAAATCGGCAAGCAGCGCGACAAACTGCCGTTTGAAATCGACGGCGTGGTCTACAAGCTCGACAACCTGGCTGGCCGCGAGGAACTGGGCAGCGTAGCCCGTGCGCCGCGCTGGGCGATTGCACACAAGTTTGCGGCCGAAGAAGCCGAGACAGTTCTCGAAAACGTCGAGTTCCAGGTCGGTCGCACGGGCACACTGACCCCCGTGGCGCGGCTCAAGCCGGTGTTCGTCGGCGGCGCCAACATCAGCAACGCCACCTTGCACAACATGGATGAAGTCGAGCGCAAGGACGTTCGTATCGGCGATAGCGTAATTGTGCGCAGGGCCGGTGACGTGATCCCCGAGGTTGCGCGCGTCCTGCCCGAAAAGCGCCCGAAGAGCGCGCGCAAGGTGCAGATGCCCGCGCGCTGCCCGGTCTGCGATAGCGCGGTGACACGTGAGGAAGGCGACGCCGCCAGCCGCTGCACCAACGGCCTGTCGTGCCCGGCCCAACTGCTGGGTGCGCTGCTGCATTTTGTCGGCCGTCGCGCCATGGATATCGAAGGCCTGGGTGAAAAACTGCTGGCACAGCTGGTTGAAAAAGGCCTGGTCAAAAGCCCGGCCGACCTCTACGCATTGAAATTCGAAACGCTCGAAGCTCTAGAGAGGATGGCGGAAAAGTCCGCCGAGAACGTCATCGAGGCAATTACTCGCAGCAAGCAGACCACGCTGGAGCGTTTCATCTACGCGCTGGGCATACCGGATGTCGGCGAGACCACGGCGCGCGATCTGGCACGACACTTTCGTTCGCTCGATGCGTTGTGGCAGACCGCCAAAGACGATGCGCCAAGCGCTGCAGCCGAAAAGAAGAAAGACCGATACCCGCTGCTGCAACAGGTGTCGGACGTAGGGCCGGAAGTCGCGGCCAGCATCTGCCGCTTCTTCACCGAGCCGCATGTACAGCAAGTCATCAAAGCCTTGCTGAATGCGGGCGTTCAGTGGCCTGAGGTTGCAGGTCCAGTCAAAGGCGCGCTCAGTGATAAGACGTTTGTACTGACGGGCACATTGCCCGGCATGAGTCGCGACGAAGCGGCGCAGCTCATCGCAGCCAATGGGGGTCGCGTCAGTGGCTCGGTGTCGGCAAAGACTGACTATGTAGTGGCCGGTGCAGAAGCCGGCTCCAAACTCGCCAGGGCCCAGAAGCTGGGCGTCGCGGTGTTGGATTTAGACGGTCTGAAGGATTTGATAGGTAAATAGTCCATTAGTAGTCGTTGAAGCGTGCCTCCCGCTTGGAGGCTACGAAGGCCATTTTGTGCATTGGGTCAAAAAACAAGTGATACGATTTTAGTACCACTCATTTTCCTGGATGTTCCCCGCAGGGCCTGAATCCAGATCAAGCGGGTGGCGGTATTCGCATCTGCCTTCTACCCGTAGCTGTTGTTCGCTTATCCAATCTGATCGTCAGTGTTGTTCCATCAAGAGCCGCTTGATGGCCGCGGGCGCAGAAAGCGGCCGTACGGATGCGTGCCCGATGACCGCTGGGGAGGAGGAGAAGCGAAGAGTCGTATCGGCTAGATTCAGTCACCGTGACTGGCGGCTTTGGCGCAAGACAACAATCTACGGGCGTGCGTCGCCGGGAGGACCATCGCCGGCGGCAGCCAGCCCCATGCTGTCGTCTTCGCTGGGCGGAGTTCGCAGACGGCCAGGAGGATGCGGGAAGTTCGCCTCAAACTCCGTGCCGTGTTGCGCGTCCGATTTCACATGCACCGCGGCGCCGTGCGCCTTGGTGATCTGGTCCACGATGTAAAGGCCCAGGCCCAGGCTGCTTTTCTCCCCGATGGCGTCGCCACGCGACAGCGGCTCGAACAGATGTGGCATCAGCTCAGGCGGAATCGGCGGACCCTGATTGCGTATGGCTACGCAGAACGCGTCCGGCTCGATGCGGGTGACGACCTCAATTGGGGCCGCGGGGTCACCGTATGCGACCGCGTTGGCGACGAGATTGCCGACGAGCTGCATGATGCGATCGGGATCGGCTACCACCTCACCGCTACCGTGCCCGTGGCGCCTCAGCTCCCTGCCCGGGAATGCGAGCCGCAGTTCATCGACCAATTCATCCATCGTCCCGTGCAACTCGAAGGGCCGAGGCGAAACCTTGAGTCCGCCACCCATGCGGGCCTGGGTGAAGTCCAGCAGGTCCGAGATCAAGCGGCCCATCCGATGCGTTGCCCGCTGGATGCGCTCAAGGAGCACTTGTTGCTTCGGGTCCGCGCACAGCTTGAGCAGCACGTGCGCGCCACTGCTGATGGTCGACAGAGGATTGCGCAAGTCGTGGCTGACAACGCCCATCATCTGTTCCGCGACGAGCGCACGATCGCGCGCCTGCGCCTGAGCAAGCTCGGCTGTCTCCACCGCGGCTTGCAGTTTGCGCCGTGAGGCCAGAAGCTCGCGCTCGTACTTGTCGCGATCGTGCGCCACGTAAGCCGCGATCTCGTGCTCCAGTACGCCGCCTTCCTGACGGAGGATTGCGTTGATCACCATGGGGATGATATGGCCGTCCCGATGCACCATCTCAAGCTTGACCTCCGCCACGGAGCCCTGCATCCGCAGCAACGGCTGCCAATGCGTCTGGTGGAAAATCCGCCCGCCTGTAGTGAAGAAATCCTGGAACCGGCGCCGGCCGACGAGCTCCTCCCGCGTGAAGCCGAGCCATGCGCAGAAGGTGCGGTTGACGCCCACGACCAGTCCGTCACCGTCGGTGCGCAGCACGCCGCACGGCAACTGGTCCAGCGCTGCGAGCAGGTCGGAGCCTGGCCGGTCGTCGGACACGTGCGCGCCTAGATGCCGAGTGTTGTCAGAAAGCGGTCGATGGTGTCGCTGCATGCACCCGGGGCACTCATATGCGGGCAGTGCCCCTGATTCTTGATGACGGCCAGCGTGCAGTTTGGAAGCGTGCGCTTCAGGTACTCGCCGACGGCGACCGGCGCGATGATGTCATCGCTGCATTGGAGCACCAGGGTCGGCGCCTTGAGTCTTGGCAAGTCCGCGCGGTTGTCCGACAGGAAGGTGACGCGGGCAAACTGCTTGGCGATCTCCGGATCGGTACGGCAGAAGCTGTTGGTTAGCTCCGTCGCCAGTTGCGGCTGTTCTGGAGCGCCCATGATCGCCGGGGCCATGTTGGACGACCAGCCGAGGTAATTGCTCTCGAGCGTCTCGAGCAGGCCCTCGATGTCCTTGCGCTCGAAACCGCCGACGTAGTCACCGTCGTTGATGTAGCACGGTGAAGGGCCCACCATCACCTGTGCCGCGAACAGGTCCGGCCGTTTGAGGTTAGCCAGCATGCCGATCATCGAACTCACCGAGTGCCCGATAAACACTGTCGGGCCATGGGCGAACTGCTCGACGATCTCCAGAACGTCGTCGGCGTATCCCTCCAGCGAGTTGTACTTCTTCGGGTCGTAGGCGGAATGGTCCGAGTTGCCGCTGCCGACGAGGTCGAACAGCACCGTGCGGTAGCGTCTCCCATACGCGGGCTGCATGAACCGCCACATGTGCTGGTCGCAGCCAAAGCCGTGCCCGAAAACCAGAGTAGCGGGACCCGAGCCTGCCACCTTGACGTTATTCCTTCGCTGAATGTCCATGTTCTTTCCTGTTAGCGCCCATTCTGCCTCGCCGCGAGGGTGAAGTGTCAGGTCATGGCCCGCCGACGCATGCGACTTCGTCGTCGTCGCTGCCGAATCGCCAAATGCCCTCTGTAGATGATTGTTTTGGAGAGGTGAATCTGCCTGTCGCAGCGGCGGCAATGGGCCGGGAGCGGGAGTGCGAATGAACGTGCGTGAAATTAACCGCCGTTGTGTATCCCGGTGTACGTCAGCAACGAAGCGCTGTATCGAGTGAGTGCATTGGACTGAGAGCAGTCGCTCAAAGGGAACTTCCACGTGACCGCTTCTAAGAGAAAGTCGACAGTCGACTCAATAAATTATTTACCTGCCGCTAATTCCAATTCCGCGAGCGAGGCTTCGGTAAAGTCGAGCAAGCGCTGCATGCTGGGAACAGATCGCCGGCAGGCCGTGAAGCCGAAGGCGACCTGGTCGCAATAGCTGGTGAGCGTGATGTTGAGCGCCTGCCCGTCGATCGGGATCGAGACCGGGTAGCTCTCGTCGAGTTTCGCGCCATTCCAGTACAGCGGCTTGGTCGGGCCGGGTACATTCGAGATCACCAGGTTAAATGCGGGGCGGATGCGGTCGAGCCCCAATTGCGAGGTGATGGCCATGGGCCCCAGCGCGGCAGCGGCAAAGGCCATCTGTTCTAGGCCGGTCATCTGTGAGGCGCGCTCTTTGGCGCGTTGCGTAGACGCGATTGCCGTTGGTGCGGAATCATACAGACGCCACATATCTCATATCAATAAAGTGCTATCCGCTGCGTGCTTGTACAAGTCACTGCCGGGGAAAAATTAGCGGACATTGCCCCCCCGCGCCCAGAAGGAGCACCGAAGCATGTTTTTTCAACGCGTCAAGACCAAAGGGCTCGGACACAACGCTTACGTGCTGGGTTGCGGCGAGGGGCTCGCGGTGGTCGTCGATCCGCGGCGTGACGTTGAGGA
The DNA here is from genome assembly GCA_963807375.1 of uncultured Gammaproteobacteria bacterium. Taxonomy (GTDB): domain Bacteria; phylum Pseudomonadota; class Gammaproteobacteria; order Nevskiales; family Nevskiaceae; genus JACPFV01. Next base: position 753,979 of record CAWEBP010000001.1, on the reverse strand, counting down.
ATACATCTGCCTCGCGCGCGAGAACAACCTGAGCATCGCTTATGTACTCCAAACTCATCGCCAGGAAGATTACGAGTTTGGTTCCCGCAACCTCGCCGCGGCTACGGGTGCGAAAGTCGTGACCGGCACGGGTGCGCTCTTTGGGGACTCGGACGTCAAGCTGGGCGATGGCGAAGAGCTAACGGTCGGGACGACGCGTTTTATTACGCTAGAGACGCCGGGCCACACGCCGGAAAGTGTGTGCTACCCGGTTTACCCTAAAGACGCCAAGGGGATTTGCTGGGGCGTCTTCACCGGAGACACGCTTTTCGTTGGCGAGACCGGTCGCACCGACCTGACCGATCCGACAAAGACCGCTGAGAACGCTGGGCGCCTCTATGATGCTATCCACAAGAAGCTCTCACCGCTGGGCGATCAAGCCTTGATCCTGCCGGCGCATGGGGCCGGATCCGCCTGCGGCGGCAATATCTCGGACCGCGACGACACCACTCTCGGCATCGAAAAGGCCACCAATCCGGTCTTCAAAAAAAGCCGTCGCGAGTTCGTGCAGAACAAGCTCGATGAGAAACTGCCACGACCGCCCTATTTCCGCCACATGGAAGAGGTCAACCTCCACGGCGGTCGGCCGCTGCTGCAGCCGATTCGGGCCGACAACCTGCTGCAACCCCGGCAGTTGCAGCAGCGGATGAAGGAGGGTCTCGTGATCGACACCCGCTCCCCGGAGGCCTTCGCCGGCGCCCACATCCCGGGCTCTTACAACATCTGGTTGGACGGGTTATCGACGTTCGGCGGCTGGATCGCCAGCCAGGACGCAAAAATCTTCCTGGTGGTCGATAAGCCCGAGGAGGCGCGGAAGGCCGTGCAGAGGCTTGCGCGCGTAGGCATCGACGGGGTGGCCGGCGTGATGCTGAAGGGCGTGGAGTGCTGGCGCGAGCAGGGGTTTCCGATCGAGGCGCTAGGCACCACCAGCGCCGAGGAAGTAGCCAACTGGATGCGCGAGGCGCCGGTCGCAATACTCGATGTGCGCGACGACATGGAGTGGGAGGAAAAACACATTCCCGGCGCGATGCACACTTTCGTCGGCTATCTCGAGGATCATCTGCCGTCTCTGCCCAAAACCAACCGGCTCGTGGTGCTCTGCAGTGTTGGCCACCGCTCCGCGCTGGCGGCCAGCATTCTTCGCAAGCACGGTTACACCGGGGTCATCAATATGCTGGGCGGTTTCACTGCGTGGGAAAAGCGGAATCTTCCTATGGAGAAGCACAAGGCCGAGTAATCGGCGGACACAGCGAATCGGAGCACTGGATGGAAAGCGAAATCGGCGCCTGGTCGCCCTACCTCGTGGGTGCACTCATCGGGGTGCTGTCGATGGCGACGTTCTATTTTTCCGACAAGCCACTCGGCACGTCGAGCGCCTACGCGCGTTTGGCGGGAATGCTGGCACGGCTCGTCTCGCCCCGACGTGCAAAGAGCTTGCTTTATTACCGCGAAAACGAACCCAAGGTCGAATGGGAGACGATGCTCGTCATCGGGATCGCACTCGGCGCCTTCGTCGCGGCGTGGACGGGTGGCGAGCTCACCGGCACCTGGGTCCCTGCGGTATGGGCCGAGCGCTTCGGTGACGGGGCTGGATTACGCCTGCTGATCGCTTTCCTTGGCGGCGCGGTGATGGCCTTCGGCGCCCGGCTTGCCGGCGGCTGCACAAGCGGCCACGGCATCAGCGGCACCCTGCAATTGTCGGTCGGCTCGTGGATCGCCGTAATTTGCTTCTTCATCGGCGGCGTCGTGGTTGCACGCGTGATGTATGGCGCCTGACCACGACGAGGCCGCGCGGGGCGTCACCCTCGCCGAAGCCAAGGCCATGGCGGCCGCCGCCGAGAAAAACGTAGCGGGCGTCGGTGAGCCCGACTCCCCGAAGCAACTGATGCTCGGCATCGTCTTCGGCGTGATCTTCGGATTCCTGCTGCAGAAAGGCGGCGTGGCCAAGTACGAGGTGCTGATCGGCGCCTTGCGGCTGACCGACTTCACGGTCATGAAAGTCATGTTGACGGCGATCATTGTCGGCATGATCGGGGTGTTCTCGTTGCACGCATTTGGGCTGGTGAAGCTGCATGTAAAGCCCACCCGTTACGTGTCCAACATCGTGGGCGGGTTGCTATTCGGAGTCGGGTTTGCGCTCCTCGGGTATTGTCCGGGTACCGGCGCCGCCGCACTGGGTCAGGGAAACTACGACGCGATCGCCGGCATTCTTGGCTTGGTCGCCGGCAGTCACATTTACGCGGAGTGTTCCGGTGCGCTGCAGGGTACTGTGCTTGCACGCGGCGAGCGCGGCGGCATCATGCTGCCTGACCTCATCAACATGCGGTTAGGCGTGTTCCTGGTCTGCTTCGTGCCATTGCTCACGGTGGCTCTATGGATGATCGAGCGATTGACGACTTGAGCTCACAATGGTGAGCATGATTTATTCTCGTCTGAATGTCCGCTTCTGGCTGCGGATTCAACTGGTCGATGCAACACACTAGAAGCTGCTGAGGCAGCAGGAGTGTTGCAGATGAATCAGAGATCGCGGATCTACTACAACGAAGCGCAGAAAGCGCTGATGTGGGAGCGCTGGCGCAAGGGCGACACCCTTCACCGGATCGCACAGCTATTTGATCGAAACCATGGGGCAATCCTGGGTAGCTTGATTCGGAGAGGTGGCATCGCGCCGCCTCCAAGACGCCGATCCCGATTGGCACTCACCCCGAGACTGCCAAATCGCCCGTTTAGCCTGCCGCTAATTCCAATTCCGCGAGCGAGGCCTCGGTAAAGTCGAGCAGACGCTGCATGCTCGGCACGGAGCGTCGGCAGGCCGTGAAGCCGAAGGCGACCTGGTCGCAATAGCTGGTGAGCGTGATGTTGAGCGCCTGCCCGTCGATCGGGATCGAGACCGGGTAGCTCTCGTCGAGTTTCGCGCCATTCCAGTACAGCGGCTTGGTCGGGCCGGGTACATTCGAGATCACCAGGTTAAATGCGGGGCGAATGCGGTCGAGCCCCAATTGCGAGGTGATGGCCATGGGCCCCAGCGCGGCAGCGGCAAAGGCCATCTGTTCTAGGCCGGTCATCTGTGAGGCGCGCTCTTTGGCGCGTTGCGTAGACGCAATGATGGTCTTGATGCGCTCGGCGGGGTCGGCGATCTGGGTTGCGAGGTTCGCCAGAATCACCGCCACCTGATTGCCGCCTTCCGGGGCGTCGGCGGCTCGAATCGAGACCGGCACCATCGCAATCAGCGGCTGGTCGGGCAGGGCATTGTGCGCCTGCAGGTATTGGCGCAGTGCGCCTGCGCACATCGCCAGTGCGATGTCGTTGATGGTGGCGCCAAAGGCCTTGCCGACTTTCTTGATGCGCGCCAGCGAATACGACTGCGCGGCGAAACGCCGCGAGCTGCTGATGCGCACGTTGAACATGGTCGGTGGCGCCTGGTAGGGCGTGGCGTCGGTCAAATCGCTGCGGCTGCTGCGCAGCAGTTCCTTCAGGCCGGCAATGGCGCCGGGCACGACGCGATAGCCGGCTCCGAGGGAATTCCTCAACATTCGCAGCGGGCCGCCTGGGTTCGAGATGTCGTCATCTGTCGTGCGTCGCGGGCCCCTTTGCCGTGCCCACGGGGGCGGCATGCCGCGCTCGCTGGGGTCTTCGCTGAGGCTTTTGCGTGCCTCGCGGGTGGCCGCCACGCCGTCAAACAGGGCGTGATGCACTTTGCTGAAGATCGCAAAGCGGCCGTCGTCCAACCCTTCGATGACGTTGGTTTCCCATAGCGGACGGCTGCGATCCATCAGGCTGCCGTGCAGGCGCGATGTCATTGCCAGCAGTTCGCGAATGCGCCCAGGCTTGGGCAGCGACAAGTGGCGCAAGTGGTGTTCGACATCAAATTGCTCGTCTTCCTTCCAAAACCAGCTGCCGCGCAACACCACTCGCTGGTTGTACGGCGGCTGGGGCGTCTGGTGCGCACGCATGCTTTCGACCAGTTCGCTGACGAAGCCTGAGTCCGCGTCCTTGGGTGGTGTGTAGAGCTGCAGGCCGGCCACGTGCATGGGCTGGCGGCGGTTTTCCATCAGCAGAAACATCGCGTCCAGTGGAGAAAGGGCTTTCATTGGGATTTTTCGTGGGGGGTGCCGCATTCTAGCCCCGTGGTAGCGGTAGGTTTCTGAGTGTGTCAGCGCACAGATGAAGCGGCCTTGAGCAGGATGTAATTTCGCCAAGGGGTGTCCTATGCAAACAGTACCGATGATTAGGACCATGCAAGGCGCAATCGCCGGGTTTTTGTGGATTGGGCTGGCGCTTGCGCCGGTTAGCGCCGCGGCCGATACAGGCTTATTCATTCCTTCACTGACCGCGCCTGTGGTCACCAAACCCTTGTCATTTGCCTTTGAGCTGGGAATTCAGCCGACGAATACAGAGCCCGTGACCCTGCATTCTCCAACCACCCATTCGTTTCGCGACCTGCGCGTTGAGCCTGTCCGGGGCGGATTTGCCCAATTGCGCTACGGTATCGCGGTTGATCTTGCGCTACCCGGCGCCGGCAATTTCGACCTTACGTTCACGCATCGCCGCAATCCGTCGAAACCTCCGCAGCGGTTCAAGTTTCAGCTGGATACCCTGGGCGCCGCCGTCGCCGAACCCCTATGGTCGGTCGGTGCTGTCGTCGGCCGCGGCCGTCATGGTGACTTTCTTCAGGCGGTGCCGCAGTTCCGCGTCAACCTGCCCAAAATGACCGGGTTGCCGGGCAAGGGTGAGGTCATGGTTCAGTACGCGCGCTTTCGCACCAATGGCGGCGACTTTACTGAGTCTTCAATGCCGCAAGCCTCGATGAACTGGCAGTTCTGATTTCTTTAGGGCTAGCGCAACTGCCGGATCACGGCATCCCCACCGGCTACGGGCAGTTCGATCACCATGCCGTCGCGTGCCATCACCACGCCCTGTGGCCGGACCGCCGCGACACCGCGCAGGAAGACGGATTTTGCAATGGCATTCGGCGGCGGCGGCGTCAGGTGATAAAGCAGTAGCGTCTTTACGCCGGCCTCATTTGCCGACTCGGCCGCCTCGACAGGGCTGGTGTGATAGCTGGGGATATCGTTCAAGACTCTCTGCAGCCGCGGGCGGCCAAGATCCTGCGCAATTACACGCATCCGCTCCACCATTTCCTGGTTCTGCGCTTCGTGCGCGAGCAGGTCGGTATCGCGTGCCGCGGCGATCAGGTTCGCGTCCTTGACGGTATCGCCGCTGATGACCAGCGAGCGGCCTTTGTAGTCGAAGCGATAACCAACTGCCGGTGCAATGGGTTTGTGCGTGACCGGGAACACGCTGATTTTCAATTCGCCGTCAGTCAATACGGGGCTGGGACTGCCGTCATCATTCAAGGACAGCGGTTGCGCCACCATGCGGTTGAAATCCTGCGAGAGCATTGCGGCGCCGTGATGCGCGATGCGATAGCCGGTATCCAGCGCATAGGCCTCCTGCGTGCCTGCCACGAGGCGCTCGATACCCGACGGCCCGTAGACCGGCAGTGGGCCGGGTCGTCCGGCGACCCAGGTTTGCATGTTGAATTCGCCAAGATCACCGATATGGTCGGAATGAAAATGCGTGTACATCACAGCGCCGATTCGCTCGCCGGGGATGCGCAGCAGCGCCATGCGGTTCCAGGAGCCGGGGCCGGTGTCCACAACGTAAAACTTTCCGCCGGCGATGACGGCAAGGCAGGGGCGTGCGCGCTCGTCGGACGGAAACGGCGATGAGCTGCCACAGACCAGCAGGCGCATGGCGTCATCGGTAAACAGCGCCTGTCGGTCGCTGTTATCCATGTTCTTGCGGATGATCGCGTCGACCAGTCGGTCTTGTACCGCTGGCGTGCGCAGCAGCAAAAAGGCCGCAATGCAAAGAGCAGCAATGGTTACGCAAGCCCAGAGGATTATTTTCATGATGGGTTACTCGTTGGATGCGCGCGCTTCAATGGCGAGTGCGTGGATATCAGTTTTCATCAGCTCACCCACAGCTTCGTAGACTTTACGATGCCGCAGGATCAACGACATTCCGTCAAAGCACGCGGCTACGATTTTGACGCGAAAATGACCATGCCCCGACGCGGCACCGGCATGACCCGCGTGACGGTGGCTTTCGTCTTCTATCTCCAGCACCGCGGGCCTCAGGCTCTGCAGTGCGGCGGTGAGTTTTTCGATACGGGTCACAAAATTCAGGGTTGTGACTTTTCTTGTGGCAGATAGGGCGTGAGAAAGGGTGCGTGCGCCAGCAGGAAGACGAACATCAGCGCCGTGAAGCCAAAAGTCTTGACCTGCACCCAGGTGGCTTCGTCATAGTTTTCAGCGACGTAATAATTGAGCGCGGCGCAGCCGATGAAGAATACCGCCCAGATCAAGTTCAGTTTGCGCCACAACGGCTCTGGCAACACAAGAGATTTTTGCGGAATTCGTGCCAGCAGAACGCGATCTCCAGCGAATTGGCTCACCAGCAGCGCAAGCGCAAAAAGCCCGTACACCGCGCTGGGCTTGAGCTTGATGAATACAGGGTCGTGGATCCAGATCGTCAGCCCTCCCAGCACCAAGGCGACGACCGCGGCGGTCAGGTGCATTTTGTGGAGACGCTTTTCCAGCAGCCAGTAACCGAGCACCGCGGCAAACAGCGACACAATCAGCACGACGGTTGCGGTGTAGATGCCACCGGCCAGATACGCTGCAAAAAAGGCCAACGCAGGGCCCATGTCAAGGATGAATTTCATTCGCGAAGTATAGTTTTTGCCAGACCCGCTTGCGGCCGATAAAGCCGTTTTTTTGTCAGGCGCTAAAATCCGGTGGTACAAAAAGTGTACCAGTGGTTTTTCGCCAGTGACCCAGTAACCACAAAATCAGCCTCAAGCGGGTCGGTTATGACCCGTAAACGCGGGGCCACTGCCGCTGGCTTTTAGATTTTCCCTTTGGATGCATGAAGCGTGCAGCGCTCCAATTTATAGGTCTCTTCATTACTGAGCGCACGCGTGCTGCCTGATAGCAGCGCCGGTTTGACGACAAAGCCTTTTTCGCCGCAGCTATATTCGGCCGGCTTGCCGCACATCGCGGCCACCCGCAGGGCGCGCTCGCAACGCTGGCGGTTTTGCTCATACTGGACTTGTTGCTGATCGTGAAAGGGTTTTAAGAATCGTTCGACCCGCATCGACACGGCTTGTGTTTCGTGGCGAGTGTTTTGTCTCAATTGCCTGCGCAATTGGGTGCCCCAACCCGTGGTGTCGCGAGGTGCACCATAAGAAATGCGTGGAGCAAAATCTGTCTGAGAGCCGGCGTAGTCCGAGTTGTCGGCAACCATCAAGGGGTCCGCGCACGGCCTGCCCTGGAATGCGTCGTTGCCAAAAGTGTCTTTACACTGGTAAATCGGCTGCGCGTGGGCAACGGCGCCAAAGGCGGTGAACAATAGAGCGAGCGCGAATTTCATGGTTCCATCAGGCTAATGAGCCGCGGAACCCCTGTCGGTATGGAAGCGAACTTATGAAATTATTCTTTTTTGGGGCGGTACTGGCGCTTATGACTGGCGTCGGTGCCTGTAAGGACCAGGCGAATCGATTTACCGGTGTGTGGAAAGCCGATTGCGCGGACTACTGGGGAGTGCAGATCAGGCCGGCGGGCAATTTGCAGTATTCCGTGACCTTCTGCGGACTGGCGGGGTGCTTGCCACGGGGCGAATGGATGGCCAACACCGCCATCGAAGGCGACCCGCTGTATCAGGTGGTATCCGATTCGAAGATCGGCATCAAGCGCGACGACAGTGGTTACTTCACCTATACGAAATGCGATTCTGATCCGGCCTGGAAGGTGGTCCGTAAAGATGGCTGAGTGGCTGCAGCTGCACCCGGTAAACCCCCAGAAGCGCTTTTTGGAGCGCATCGCAAAACAGGTGCGCGACGGGGCTGTCATCGTCTACCCGACAGATTCTTGCTATGCGATCGGCTGTCACCTGGGCGACAAGGCGGCGGCAGAACGCATCCGCAGCATCCGCCGCTTCGACAAGCACCATCTGTTTACGCTGGTCTGTCGTGACCTGTCAGACATCGGCGCTTTCGCGCGGGTGGACAACAGCCAGTTCCGGCTGCTCAAGTCGATGACCCCGGGGCCGTACACCTTCGTGCTCAAGGCTACCCATGAGGCGCCACGACGCCTGCAACACGAAAAACGCAAAACCATCGGCCTGCGCATCCCCGAGCACACCATTGCGCAGGCGCTGCTGCTGGCGCTTGGTGAACCATTGCTGTCCTGCACCTTGATCTTGCCGCCAGATGAGCTGCCGGTCAGCGACCCGGAGGAGTACCGCGCCCAACTGAACAACGTGGTGGATATCGTGGTTGGCGCTGGCGATTGCGGCTACGAACCGACCACGGTGCTCGATTTGAGCGAGCCCGAGCCGCGCTTAATCAGGAAAGGGAAGGGCGAAGTCAACTTCCTCGGCCCTCTATAATTCGCCGATGTTCTCCGACCTCAATCTCGTCCAGAAAATCGCCATCTGGGCGCTTCCGGTCCTGCTCGCCATCACGCTGCACGAAGTCGCCCACGGCTGGGTTGCGCGCTGGTTGGGCGACAACACCGCCTATGCGCAGGGGCGCCTGAGTTTGAACCCGCTGGCGCATATCGATCCGGTCGGCACACTATTAGTGCCGGGCCTTTTGCTCTTGGTTGGAGGTTTTTTGTTTGGTTGGGCCAAGCCCGTGCCGGTAAATTTTCGCAACCTGCGCAACCCCAAACGCGACATGGCGATCGTGGCCATCGCCGGTCCGCTAACGAATCTGGCCATGGCCATCGGCTGGGTGATCCTGCTCAGGATTTCCGTGGCGATGCCGGTGGAAGGACTATGGATGGGCCTGCGCTACATGGCGGTGGCGGGCATCAGCATTAACCTCGCGCTGATGGTGTTGAACCTGATTCCGCTGCCTCCGTTGGACGGGGGGCGTGTCGCCGTCGGCGTGCTGCCGACGAGCGCGGCAGCCGCGCTGTCGCGCCTTGAACCCTACGGATTCGTCATCCTGATCGTGCTGCTGGCGACCGGAATACTCGCAAAAATCATGGGTCCACCGATGATGATCATGCAGGGCTTGCTGTTTTCGCTGGCAGGCCTGAGATGAAAGACAAGGAAATCGTCCTGTCCGGCATCCAGCCTTCCGGCCGGCTGACGCTCGGCAATTATCTGGGCGCGTTGCGCAACTGGGTCAACCTGCACGAACAGTACGAGTGCTATTACATGCTGGTGGACCTGCATGCGATCACCGTGCGCCAGGACGCCAAGGTCCTGCGCGAACGCTGCTACGAATTTCTCGCGTTGTACATCGCCTGCGGTCTCGACCCGAAGCAGAACGTGCTGTTCGTGCAATCGCACGTCAGTGCGCATGCACGACTGGCCTGGATCCTGAATTGCTACACGCAGATGGGCGAGCTCAACCGCATGACGCAGTTCAAGGACAAGTCGCAGAAACACACCGACAACATCAATGCCGGACTTTATGACTACCCGGTGTTGATGGCCGCCGACATCCTGCTTTACAACACCGCGCAGGTACCGGTGGGCGAAGACCAAAAGCAACATTTAGAACTGACGCGCGACGTAGCCCAGCGTTTCAATAATCTTTACGGCCCTGTGTTTCGTGTGCCCGCGCCGATGATTCCTCCGGTGGGCGCGCGCATCATGGGCCTCCAGGACCCGACCGCAAAGATGAGCAAATCCGGCGAAGCCGAAACCGATGCGCTGTATCTGCTCGACGACCCCGACGTGATCGTGCGCAAGCTCAAGCGCGCCGTGACCGACAGCGGCTCGGAGGTGCGATACGCACCGGCGGACAAGCCCGGCGTGGCCAATCTGATGTCCATCCTTTCAGCGATCAGCGGCGAACCGTTTCCGGCAATTGAAAACCGCTTTTCCGCCCAGGGTTACGGGCCGTTCAAGGCCGCCGTCGCGGAGGCCGTGGTGGAGGCCTTACGGCCGGTGCAGGAGAAATACCGGGCCGTTCGCCAGGACGAAGCCGGTTTGCGCGCGATTCTAAAATCAGGTGCCGAACGCGCTTCCGTGCGGGCCGATGCCACGCTCAAACGCGTTCATGACGCGTTGGGGTTCATTCCAGAATGAGCAACGAACCGGCTGAAGTATTGGCGCCCAAGCTGCCGCTGGTGCAAGGCCAGCGGCTGGAGAAGATGCCGGAGGATCTCTACATCCCGCCGCAGGCGCTCGAAGTGTTTCTCGAAGCGTTTGAGGGCCCGCTGGACCTGCTGCTGTACCTGATCCGCAAGCAGAATCTCAGCATCCTCGATATTCCGCTGCTGAAAATCACCCAGCAGTACATGGAATACATCTCGCTGATGAGCGTGCTCAAGCTGGAGCTTGCCGCGGAATACCTGGTGATGGCGGCGCTGCTGGCGGAAATCAAATCGCGCCTGCTGTTGCCCAAGCCGGTTGAAGGCGAAGAAAGCACCGACGACCCGCGCATGACCCTGGTGCGCCGACTGCAGGAGTACGAGCGCTTCAAAACCGCGTCGGAAAATCTGGACACATTGCCGCGTGTCGGCCGCGACCTGTTTCTGGCGCAGGCTCGACCCGAGCGCATTGCCACGCCCGCGCAAACATTGCCGGTGCCGCAGATCCGCGAACTGATCGAAGCATTCCGCGAGGCGATGCAACGCGCCGAAATGTTCACGCACCACTCGGTGGCGCGCGAACCCTTGAGCGTGCGCGAGCGCATGACGCGCATATTGGCGCTGATCAGCGGCGGTGAGCCGACGCCGTTTCATGACTTGTGTGATCCGACCGAAGGCAGGCTTGGCGTGGTGGTCTGCCTGCTGGCGGTGCTTGAGCTGGTCAAGGGCGCCATGGCGGATCTCACGCAGGAAAAGCCGTTTGCGCCCTTGCTGATTTCGGTGGCGCGGGCGCGCCAGACTGCCGTTGAAGAAGGAGCGTAGCAATGGAAGAAAATAAACTCGACAAGATTCTGGAAGCCCTGCTGCTGGCCTCCGACCAGCCCTTGCCCGTGGAGCAGATGCATCGCCTGCTCAGCGCCGATTTGAGCGCCTCCAAGGATGACATCCGAGAAGCATTGCAGCGCCTGGCCGTGTCCTACGAAAGCCGCCCCGCTCAGCTCAAGGAAGTCGCGGGCGGATTTCGACTGCAAATTCGCCCCGAGTATTCGGACTGGGTCGGCCGTCTCTGGCAGGAAAAACCGCCGAAGTATTCGCGCGCATTGCTCGAAACGCTGGCGCTGGTCTGTTACCGCCAGCCGATCACGCGCGGCGAGATCGAGGAGATCCGTGGCGTATCGATGTCACCCAACATCATCAAGACCCTGCTGGAGCGCGGTTGGGTGCGCGAAATCGGCGTGCGCGAAGTACCGGGCCGCCCCGCGCTGCTGGGCACCACGCCGCAGTTTCTAGACGATTTCAGCCTGAAGTCGCTAGCCGAGCTGCCGTCACTGCCAGAGATCAAGGACCCTGAGCAGCTGGAAGCAGCGCTGATGCGGCTCGGTCAGACCGCCATCACCGCGGATGCGGCGGCGCAGGCAGAAGCGCCTGAAACCGGATCCACCGTCCATTGAAAGAACGTATCCAGAAAGTCCTGGCGAGCGTCGGCGTCGCTTCGCGCCGAAAAATCGAAGAATTGATTCTCGAAGGGCACGTCACCGTCAACGGCCGCCCGGCATCGCTTGGCCAGAAAATCGACCATCAGGACAAGGTGCGGGTCAACGGCAAGCAGGTGGGCTTAAGCCGCAAAGAACAGGCGATGCGCGTACTGCTGTACAAGAAACGCACCGGCGAAGTGGTCACGCGCGAAGACCCGGATGGCCGCAAAACAGTGTTCCGGAAATTGCCGGAAATCGAAGGCGGCCGCTGGATTGCGATAGGCCGACTCGATATCAATACCTCGGGCATTCTGCTGTTCACCAATCATGGCGAACTGGCGCGCCGCTTGATGCACCCGAGCTACGAGGTCGAACGCGAGTACGCGGTGCGCGTGCTCGGCGAGGTCAACGACGAGACGCTGGAGCGGTTGCGCACGGGCGTGCGTCTGGACGATGGCATGGGCCATTTCGAGAGCGTGCATTCCACCGATGGGCCGCTTGATGACGAGGAACAGGGCAAGTCCGGGTCGGCCAATCGCTGGTTCAACGCCGTGGTCAAGGAGGGCCGGCACCGGTTGGTACGGCGACTTTGGGAATCCCAACGTTGCCAGGTCAGCCGCCTGATTCGCGTGCGTTACGGACCCATTGCGCTCGGCCGTGGCCAGCGCTCGGCGACAGCGCGCGAACTGGAACCTGCCGAAGTGCGTGCCCTGATGAAAGCCGTAGGCTTAGAAAAAGAGCCCAAGTAACTCTGTGGGTTTTTGAATCAAGGCATCCGCGTTCCAGCTTGCAATGGCATGTTCGCCTTCATAACCCCACGCGACTGCCACCGTTTTCATGCCTGCCGCATGGCCGGCGTCTATGTCGCGCTTGTCGTCGCCCACGTAGACGCATTCAGCGGGTACAAGTTTCAAGCGCGCGCAGGCTTCCAGCAAAGAGTCGGGCGCAGGCTTGGCTTTGGCCACTTCATCCGCGCTCACCGCGCAGGCCGGCCGCAGTTGCAGTTTCTGGATCAGCGAGTCGGTGTAGCGTTTGGGCTTGTTGGTGACGATGCCCCAGACAATCTTCCGCGCTTCGAGGGCGGCTAATGTCCCGCCCAGATCAGGGAAAACCCTGGAGTACTGCGCGATGTGGTCGCCGTAATAAGTCAGAAATGTATCGCGATGTCGTGCGAAATCGGCATGTTCCGGGCTGATGCCCAACGCAGCCTTCAGTAAGCCGCGCGCACCTGCCGAAGCGGCGGGCCGGTAGTTATAGATCGGCAACGCGGGCATGCCCAGCGTGGCGCGCACGTGGTTAGCGGCGCCCCCGAGATCCGGCGCGGTATCCACCAGCGTTCCGTCGAGATCAAACAGCGCAGCCTTGACGCCCACAAACCTCATTCGGGCTTCCGACAGTGCATGAAGTAATTCACGTCCACGTCGTCGGACATTGAACCCGACTTCAGCAACGGGTTGTAGCGCAGGCCACGGATGCCGATGAGATCGAGGCCCGCGGCGGCCGTCCAGCGCTCCAGTTCGGAAGGCCGGATGAATTTGGCGTATTCATGGGTGCCGCGCGGCACCAGGTTCAGCAGGTATTCCGCGCCGACAATTGCCAGTGCAAAGCTTTTGGGGTTGCGGTTCAGCGTTGAAAAAACCACCGTGCCACCGGGCTTGGCGAGTTTTGCGCAGGCGGCCACGATGGATTGCGGCTGCGGCACGTGCTCGAGCATCTCCAGGCACGTGACCAGGTCATAGTGTGCGGGAACCTCGTTCGCGAGCGCTTCGGCGGCGATGCAGCGGTATTCGACTTTGACGCCGCTTTGCAGCGCGTGATGTCGCGCGGCCGTCAGCGCTTCGTTGGCCAAATCAATGCCCGTGACTTGTGCACCGGCTGACGCCATGGCTTCACTGAGCAGGCCGCCGCCACATCCGACATCGAGTGCGGATTTACCCTTCAGGCCACCCGCACAACTCGAGATGTAGCGCATGCGCAGGGGATTGATGTGATGCAAAGCCGCCATCTCGCCTTGGGGGTCCCACCAATGCGCGGCAAAGCGGTCAAAACGCGCGACTTCGGCGGCATCGACGTTGCTCACGGCTTTACTTTCTGCCGCCATTCCTGCGCCCGCGCGATGATCGCGGTCTCATCCAGCGTCAGCAATTTACGCTCGCGCATCAGGCAGCGGCCGGCGACAAAACTGTCGGTCACCTGGCTGCGGTGCGCGGTATAAACCAGTTGCGAAATGACATCGTAGATCGGCTGATTGCTGACATCGCTCAAGTCGAGCGCGATGAAGTCGGCGGATTTGCCCTTGAGCAGCGAACCGGTTTCTGCTTCAAGCCCCAATGCCTTGGCGCCGGCCAGCGTCGCCATGTGCAGCGCCTCGTGCGCGGGCAGGACGCTGGCATCGTTGGCCACCGCCTTGGCGAGCAGCGCGGCGGTTTTCATTTCACCGAGCAGGTCGAGATCGTTGTTGCTGGCGGCGCCGTCGGTGCCCAGCGCGACATTGACCCCGGTTTTACGCAACTTGCCGACCGGGCAAAAACCGCTGGCGAGCTTGAGGTTGGATTCGGGGCAGTGCGCCACGCTGACGCCTTGTTCGGCACAGTCGGCGATTTCGGCGTCGATCAATTGGGTCATGTGTACGGCGATCAAGTCCGGCCCGACCACGCCGAGTTCCTTGAGCCGTTGCCATGGACGTTTGCCGGTGGCTTTTACCGCCAACTCGACCTCACCCGCGGTTTCGTGCACGTGCATGTGGATCGGGATGCCGAGTTCATTGGCGTACTTGCGGATATCACGCAGCGGCGCATCGGAAACGGTATAGGGCGCATGCGGCGCAAATGCAGTACGGATCAGCGGATCGCCCTTGAGCTGGTCGTGGAGTTCGAGGCCTTTGTTGATGTATTCGCCCGGCTGCGCCCACGCGGTGGGGAAGTCGAGCACGATCAGGCCTACGGTCGCGCGCAAGCCGGCCTGAGTTACCGATTCGACGGTTGCGTCAGGGAAGAAATACATGTCGTTGAAGCAGGTGACTCCGCCGCGGATGAATTCGGCGCAGGTCAGCGCCGCCCCGTCCGCGCAGAACGCGCGATTCACGTGCAGGCCTTCGGCGGGCCAGATGTGGTTCTGCAGCCAGTCCATTAACGGCAGGTCGTCGGCCAGGCCGCGCAGCAGGCTCATCGCCGCGTGCGTGTGAATGTTGATCAATCCCGGGGTCACCACGTGGTGCGGCAGGTGTAGGGTTTCCCGGGCTTGCCAGGACTGGCGTGCAAAATCCGCGGGCAGCAGGTCGGCAATGCGACCCTCCTTGACCACCAGCGCGTGGTGCTCGAACACCTGACGCGCTGGCTCGACCGGGACGATCCAGCGCGGAAATACAATCAGGTCAGCCTGCTGCATTTTGGTCATGACGGAACATTTAGAATGGCGCGCATTATGGCAAGCAAAGTCGAAGCACTCATCTGGTCTGGCGACCACCTCAAACTCCTCGACCAGCGGGTTTTGCCGTTGCAGGAGGTTTATGTCGAATGCCGCAGCGCCAGCGAAACGGCTCGCGCGATTCACGACATGGTGGTGCGCGGTGCGCCGGCCATCGGTATCGCCGCTGCATATGGCTTGGTGCTGGATCTGCATCAAGGGCCCGACGCCTATGAACCCGCAGAGAAAGTTCTTGCAGCATCGCGTCCGACCGCAGTCAATTTGCGCTGGGCGCTGGAGCGCATGCGCGCCGTCCAGCCGCGCACGGCGACGGCCCTGTTGGCCGAAGCCCGGGCAATCCACGCTGAAGATCTGGCGCAGAACCTGCAAATGGGCGAACTCGGCGCCGCGCTCATTGCCAATCAATCGAACGTGCTGACGCACTGCAATACCGGTGCGCTGGCCACCGGCGGCCACGGCACGGCGCTAGGCGTGATTCGCACCGCGTGGGAGCAGGGCAAGATCGCACAGGTGTACAACACCGAAACTCGACCCTGGCTTCAGGGCGCGCGACTCACCGCCTGGGAGCTGATGCGCGAAAATATTCCGGCCAAGCTCATTGCCGACGGTGCCGCAGCGCACCTGATGTCACGACAGAAAATCGATTGGGTGATTGTTGGCGCAGATCGTATCGCCGCCAATGGCGACACCGCCAACAAGATCGGAACTTATTCGCTGGCCGTCGCTGCCGCCCGGCACGGCGCCAAATTCATGGTGGTGGCGCCCAGCGGTACGTTCGACCTGCAATGCCCCAGCGGCGCGGATATCCCCATCGAACAGCGCACAGCCATCGAACTGACCGAGTTTCGCGGGCAGCCGGTGGCGCCCAAGGGCATGGACGCCTTCAATCCGGTGTTCGACGTGACCCCGGCGGAACTGATCACCGCCATTGTCTGTGAAAAGGGCGTAATTGATCGGCCGAATTTGGCTTCAGTCAAGCGGGTTCTGGCCTAAAAAATACCTTTTAAGGGCACTCATTTGTGATGCCTGGCATGGTAAAATTTCGGCTCTAAATAACAATCTATAAAGTTGTCGGGCCGAAGCTATAAATGACTGATTTTGCAAAAGAAGTTCTGAGCGTCAATCTCGAAGACGAGATGCGGCGTTCGTACCTCGATTACGCCATGAGCGTGATCGTCGGCCGTGCGCTGCCGGATGCGCGTGATGGACTCAAGCCGGTGCATCGTCGCGTGCTGTTTGCGATGAAGGAACTGGGCAACGATTACAACAAGTCGTACAAGAAATCTGCGCGCATCGTCGGTGACGTCATCGGTAAATATCACCCGCACGGCGACACCGCGGTTTACGACACGATGGTGCGCATGGCGCAGGAATTTTCCATGCGCTACGTGCTGATTGACGGGCAGGGCAATTTCGGCAGCGTCGACGGCGACGCGCCGGCGGCGATGCGTTACACCGAAGTACGGCTGGCGCGTATCGCGCACGAGATGCTCGCCGACCTGGATAAGGAAACCGTTGACTTCGTCCCCAACTACGACGAATCAGAGTCCGAACCGTCGGTGCTGCCGACGCGCATTCCGCAGTTGCTGGTCAATGGCGGCTCTGGCATCGCGGTCGGCATGGCGACCAATATTCCGCCGCACAATCTTTCCGAGGTGATCGACGGTTGCGTGGCGCTGATTGACAATCCGGACCTTGATCTTGCCGGGCTGATGAAGCTGATTCCGGCACCGGATTTCCCGACGCGGGGCATTTTGCTCGACGCGCACGGACTCGTGGAGGCGTATCGCACTGGGCGTGGTCGCATCGTCATGCGTGCGCGCACCGAGCTTGAGGACATCGGCAAGGACAAGCAGGCGATCATCGTTACCGAGCTGCCCTACCAGGTGAACAAGGCGCGGTTGCTAGAGAAGATCGCCGAACTGGTCAAGGACAAAAAGCTCGAAGGCATCAGCGAACTGCGTGACGAGTCCGACCGCGACGGCATGCGCATGGTCATCGAGCTCAAGCGCGGCGAAAACACCGAAGTGGTATTGAACAACCTGTTCCAGCACACCCAGATGCAGGACAGCTTCAGTCTCAACATGGTGGCGCTCGATGGCGGCCAACCCAAGACGCTCGGCCTGAAAGCCCTGCTGCAGATTTTCCTTCGGCATCGACGGGCGGTGGTCACTCGCCGCACACGTTACCTGCTGCGAGAGGCGCGCCGGCGTGCGCATGTCCTGGAAGGCCTCACCGTGGCGCTGGCCAACGTCGACGAAGTGATTGCGCTGATCAAAAGGTCAGCCAATCCCGCCGAGGCCAAGCACGGCCTGATGAATACGCTGTGGAAGCCCGGCGCGGTCACACAGATGCTTGAACGCGCGGGCGCCGGCAATTCGCGGCCCGAAGACCTGCCGGCGGAACTGGGGCTGGTCAAGGCCGGTTATCACCTGTCCGAAACCCAGGCGCAAGCGATTCTCGACCTCAAGCTGCAACGCCTCACGGGTCTTGAGCAGGAAAAGATCATCCAGGAGTACAAGGAAATCCTCGATGCCATCGCCGAGTACCTGACCATCCTCGGCAGCCAGGAAAAGCTGCTGGCGGTGATCCGCGCCGAGTTGCTTGAAGTCAAAGATCAATATGGCGATGCGCGCCGCACCGAGATCTCGGAAGGTGCGGTCAACATGAACCATGAAGACCTGGTCACGCCGCAGGACATGGTGGTGACCTTGTCGCACGAGGGCTACGTCAAATCGCAGCCGCTCGATGAATACCGAGCACAGAAACGCGGCGGCAAGGGCAAGATCGCCGCGGAAACCAAGGAAGAAGACTTTGTCGACCGGCTATGGATTGCGCATACCCACGACACGCTGCTGTGCTTCTCCAGCCTGGGCAAGGTCTACAAGTTGCGCGTATTTGAATTGCCGACCGGCTCTCGGGTATCGCGCGGCAAGCCGTTCATCAACCTGTTGCCGCTGGAAGCCGGCGAGAAAATCAACGCGGTGCTGCCGATCAAAACATTTGAGCCCGGCAAGTACATTTTCTTCGTCACCCGTCATGGCACGGTAAAAAAGACCGAGCTGACGGACTTCCTCAACATCCGTGCCAACGGCATCATCGCCTGTGAGCTGCGTGCCGACGATCAGCTGGTGGGCGTTGCGTTGACCAACGGCAGCAACGACATCCTCCTGTTCTGCGACGGCGGCCGCGCGATCCGCTTTGCCGAAGCCGATGTGCGCGACATGGGACGTACCGCTACCGGCGTACGTGGCATGCGGCTGAAAGAGGGCGAGAGTGTCATCGCACTCATGGTCGCCAACTCGGGTGACATTCTCACAGTCTCTGAATGCGGCTACGGCAAACGCACGCTCATTGGCGAATACCCCGTGCACGGTCGCGGCGGGCAGGGCGTGATCGCGCAGTCCATCACCGACAAGACCGGAAAACTGGTGGGTGCCATCGAGGTACACGAAACCGACGGCGTCATGCTGATTTCGGAGGGTGGACAACTAATTCGCACCAATATCCGCGAAATCAGCGTGCTTGGGCGCAATACCCAGGGCGTGCGGGTTATGCGTCCGGCCGAAGGTGATCGCCTGGTTGGTTTGGGCCGGATTGAGGCTGAAGACGAGATCCTTGAACCGGATGTGGCCGTCGATCCACCTCCAGCACCAAGCTCAGAAACTACTTAAACGCGAAATTGCCCTCTCAAGGAATTGAAATGAAGAGAGTTATCAACTTCAGCGCAGGGCCTGCAACCCTGCCGGAGTCAGTGCTAAATCAGGTCCGAGATGAGCTGCTGGACTGGCATGGCACCGGCATGTCGGTGATGGAAATGTCGCATCGCGACAAGCCATTCATGTCGATCGCCGCTGAGGCCGAAAAAGACCTGCGCGAACTGCTTGGCGTGCCCGCCAACTACAAGGTGCTGTTCATGCAGGGCGGGGCGACCGCGCAGTTCGCGGTGGTGCCAATGAACCTTCTGCGAGGCAAGGCGGGCGCAGATTACATCGTGACTGGCTCCTGGGGCGCCAAAGCAGCCAAGGAATGCAGCAAGTATGGCAAGGCCAATGTCGCCGCAAAACCTGAGAAATTCACCAGCATCCCAACGCCTGCAGGCTGGAAGCTGGACGCCAACGCCGCTTATGTTCACTACACGCCAAACGAAACCATCGAAGGCGTTGAATTCCACAGCGTGCCTGATGCTAAGGGCGTACCGCTGGTTGCAGATTTCTCGTCCTCGTTCCTTTCGCGTCCGATAGATGTCTCCAGATACGGGCTGATCTACGCAGGCGCACAGAAAAATGCCGGCCCGGCCGGGCTTACGTTCGTGATCGTCCGCGACGACCTCATTGGCCAGACGCATGCCGCGTGCCCTTCCGTGTTCGATTACAAGACCGTCGCCGAGAACGAGTCCATGCTCAACACGCCGCCTTGCATGGCCTGGTACATCTCCGGGCTGGTGTTCAAGTGGATCAAGAGCATCGGCGGTCTGGAGGGCATGGCCAGGATCAACCAGCGCAAGTCCGCGCTGCTTTACGACTACATCGACTCACAGGGTTTCTATAAAAACCCGGTGTCCAAGGATGCGCGCTCTTGGATGAACGTGGTGTTCACGCTGCCGAACGAGTCCATGGATGCCGAATTTTTGCAGGGTGCGGTAGCGGCGGGGCTTTCCGGCCTTAAAGGGCACCGGTCTGTTGGCGGCATGCGCGCCAGTCTTTACAACGCCATGCCGGAAACCGGAGTCAAAGTGCTGGTCGATTTCATGCAGGCTTTCGCCAAAAGCAAGGCTTGATGCATCGGGCTCGGGTCGCTTGAACTCACGCTGACCTTGGGCCTGATGACAAAAACGCTCGTAGCCTCATGAGTGGCAGCCGTCCCCAATGGCGGCGCTGGCTGCGTGAGCCCTTGTTGCAGTTTGGCCTCATCGGTCTGGCTCTGTTTGCGATTGATCAAGGACTTAAGGGTTCATCAGAAGCCGACTTAGGTTCTCCGAAGCGGATCGTGGTCAGTGCATCGCAGCAGACAGCTCTGCGCGAAATATTTCGCACCGAACACGGCCGTGAACCAAATTCATCGGAGTTGCAGGCGCGTCTGGACTACTGGATCAATGAAGAGGTTTTGTTCCGCGAGGCGCTGGCCCTGGGGCTTGATCGCAAGGACGCCATCGTCCGTCGCCAGCTTGCCCAGAAAATGCGCTTTTTGCTCAGCGACGCCACACTGCTTCCGGAACCGACGGACTCGCAGTTGCAGGTTTGGCTGGATCAACACCAGGAGCAGTACGGTCATTCCGGCACCGTCAGCTTCCAGCATGTTTTTCTGAGTCGCGGTCGTCATGGCAGCAACCTGCATACGGAAGCCGAAAAAATGGCTGCGCAATTAAAAAAGAACCCGGAGCGCTATTCAGGGATGGGTGATTCGTTCCTGATAGGACAGGTCGTCGACGATGCGACCCCGGTTCGTATGCGTAATGAATTCGGTCCTGAATTTGCCGCGGCTATGGAAAAGCTGCCAGACGGTGAATGGTCAGGGCCAGTGGTGTCGGGTCTTGGGCTGCATTTTGTGCGGATCACCGCGCGCAAGCCGTTTCGGCCGGCGGCGCTGACAGAAACTATTGAGCGTGTTCGAACCGATTACCGCATCGCAGCGCGTGAACGCGCGAACCAGCAGGCGTTCGAGCGTTTGCGCACGCAGTATCAGGTCGAGTTTGAAACAGTGGCCGGCGAGCCAAAGAAGGAATGAGCGTCTTGTCGTCACGGTACAAGGCCCGTTGGGCTCTGCTTGGTCTTTGGGCGCTGGCGACGTCTGTGTCCGCGCACGAACTCAAGTCTGTTGTTTTGCATCTGGATGAATCTGCGGCAGAAACGGTGCAGGTAACGTTGAAGTCCAGTCTGGCGCGTGATGGAAGCGCGGTGGCCGTGGTGCCGCAGTTCAATCCTGACTGCCGCGCCCTCGGCATTGCGCGCGTCGAAAGGCAGGGGGACATCGTCATCCGGCAGTGGCAGATGCGATGCACGGATGGGCTCGACGGTACCCGCCTGCGTTTTGATGGTCTGGATCCCTCGACGCCCGAGGCAGTCGTGATCGCTCGCTTCGAGAATGGAATCAGGCAAACGGTTGCCGTGGATCGCCACGACCCTGCCGTGACCCTTCAGTCCGCTACCAACGTCAGTACGGGAGTGGGGTTGTTGGCCTACCTACCGCTGGGGATTGAGCACATTCTGTCCGGGGCCGACCATCTGTTGTTCGTGCTCGGTCTGATGCTGGTGGTGCATGTCGCCGGCTCGGGCGCGTGGATGCTGATTGCGGCGCTGACGGCTTTTACGCTTGCGCACAGCCTCACGCTGGCGCTGGCGGTATTAGGCGTCTGGGGGTTGCCGCCAAAACCCGTCGAGATCCTGATCGCTCTGAGCATTGTGCTGCTGGCCGTCGAGTTGGCCCGGCACCCGCTTCGCATCGCGCAGCAACTGCCCGCGGGTTTCACCCTGCGCAAGCCGTGGGCGGTAGCATTTGTTTTTGGTCTATTGCATGGATTCGGTTTTGCCGGTGCGCTGTCGGCAATAGGCCTGCCGCCCGAGGCGCGGGGCTGGGCGCTATTCCTGTTCAATCTGGGTGTCGAGGCCGGTCAACTGCTGTTTGTCGCGGTGGTCCTGGGCAGTTTGTTCTTGATACGCCGCCTGCAACCGCGCATCCTGCATTGGGCCCGGCTGGACGCGATGGTCATCGCCTTGGGTGGGGTCGCCATGTACTGGACGCTGGGGCGAGTCCTGGTATGGACATCCACACTACAACCCGGAACATAAGGTGATGATTTATTCCCGATATTCGCTGGCCCTTACGCTCGTGGTGATTGCATCGATCAGCGCTTGTCGCAACAGCGAACGTCTGCAGGCTGGCGCCGACAACGGCGGCGGTACTCCGGCCGGAGGTGGATCGGACGGTGGCCTGGTCGATGGCCGCTGTGCGGATTATCGAGCGGGGCGCAAGAACGCCTATTTTGGCGATCTGCATACGCACACCTCGTATTCACTCGATGCGTATTTTTTCAACGCCGCCAACGATCCGCGTGCGGCGCACCGCTTCGCCAAAGGCGAAACCGGCGGCCTGCCGGCGCTGGGTAGCAACGACCCGTACACCCGCGGACGCGAGGTCAGCATCGGTCGCCCGCTCGATTTCAATGCGGTCACCGATCACGCGGAGTTCATTGGCGGTTTCGTCAACACCTGTGGACAAACGGCGGCAACGCAACAGCAGTGCGATCAGCGCATCGGGCAAGGTATTCGTGATGACATCGTCAACATCGCGGCCGGCAATACGTCTTTTCAGCAGCAATTGCTGCAATCCCTGATCGCTCAAAGCCCGACGAATGCCACGGCCTGGCAGACCACCAAGCAGATCAACGACGAGGAATACGAGCCGTGCACGTTTACCACCCTGCATGGCTACGAATTCACCTCCAACGAAACGGGACAGATGTTCCATCGCAACGTCATCTTCAAGGGCGAGACGGCGCGCATGCCGGCCAACGTTTTCCCGGCCGTACGTCCAGACACGGCGGTCAACCCGCAGAATGGCAACGACGATTGGGACCTGTTCGACAATCTCGATATCACCTGCAAGTCCGTGCCCGGTTGCGATGTGCTGACAATTCCGCACAACGGCAACCTTTCGGACGGTCGCATGTGGCTGCCGATGCAAGCCGACGGGCTGCCCGTTGGACGCAAGGTCGATTCCACGGATATTTATTTTCCGATGACGGTGGCGGACGCGCAGCTGCGAACCCGGCTGGACCGCGCGGTCGAAATCACGCAGCACAAGGGCCAGTCGGAATGCGCGGTGGGTCTCGAAGGCCTGTATCTGCAGGGTGAGGAGAGCGCCTGTGATTTCGAGATCAACAAGAGCGTCTGCCGCGGCCTGCCGGACGACCCAAGCACCTGCGCTCAATTCTGCAAGGGCGATCCGATCACCGACCCCGGTTTCTGCGCTCACCAAACCGTCGGCAGCAATCTGGTGGATATCTGCGGGATCACCGGACCGGACGGAAAATCTCGTCCGGCGCACGATGCCAGCGCCACAACGACGGCCAACTGCACGCATCCGCTCGATTACTACCGTTATGCCATGGTCGAAGGCATGGCGATCAGAAAAACACTGGGGGTCAATCCTTACAAGACAAACCTGATTGCCTCCACGGATACGCACAACGGCATCTCGGGAAACGCGCAGGAAAGATATTTCGTCGGCCACGGTGGCGTGCTGGATGACGATCCTAAAGAGCAGTTGGGGTTCTGGGCCTGTGACAGCGGCGACCCCGCCAATCCTGCGAGTTGCACCAATCGGCGTTTTCTGGATTTTGCCCGCACCCTGAACCCGGGCGGGCTGGCTGGCGTCTGGGCGCCGGAAAACAACCGCAGCGAAATCTGGGACTCCATCCACCGCGGCGAGACCTGGGGCACGTCCGGGCCGCGCATCAAGATTCGCAGTGTGGGCGGGTGGGCTTTGCCCGCAAACATCTGTGATCAGTTTGCGGGCGGCAGTAACCCGGTGGATACCGGCGACGTACCCGGTGCCTTGATGGGCGGCAATCTGCCACTGCCCGCGCAGGGTGCGCCGAAGATTGCCGTATGGGCGCGGCAGGATCCGGAGAATTATCCCTTGCAGCGCATCGATATCGTCAAAGGCTGGGTAGATGACAGCGGCATGCCGCGCGTCAAGGTCTATGAGGGCGTGGTGAAGACCGCGGA
Source organism: uncultured Gammaproteobacteria bacterium (assembly GCA_963807375.1). Lineage (GTDB taxonomy): Bacteria > Pseudomonadota > Gammaproteobacteria > Nevskiales > Nevskiaceae > JACPFV01. Next base: position 730,195 of record CAWEBP010000001.1, on the reverse strand, counting down.
TACCGTGGAGCGGCCCTCCATGTCTGATTGCAGCGTTCGTGTCGGTCATCATCCCGAGCAGCTCTGCGCGGTCTGGACCGACCCTGAATTCAATGCAGCGCAGGACTCGTATTACTACGCCCGGGTGCTGGAAGTACCCTCCTGTCGATGGTCAGCGTGGTCCTGCAACGTCGACAAAAAAGTGGACTGTTCAAAGTTGGAACCCTCCAATGGCATGTTTTCCGAGTCGAGCGGCTTCAAGGGCTATGAAGGTTGCTGTGTTATCAAGGGGGCGCCCGGGGGTTTCTCCGGGAAAAATACGTTCACTACCATCGAGGAGCGGGCCTGGGCCTCGCCAATCTGGTACGAGACCAGTCCATCGCCCTGACACTGCCTAGATAGGGCGGACGTGTCAGAAAGTCACCACCCGCTTAGGACGTTTTCTGGCCTCAGCGGCCGTATTACTGGAAACGGGTGATACACATTTAGTACCACTGTTTTTCGTGGAAGACTTGCGCGGGCCATAAAACCGCTGCAAGCGGGTGGCGCCCCAATCGCTCGTCTCCTTTACCGCAATGCCCTGCACTGCAAGAATGGCGCCCCTTTCACGATGGCCTACGGACGACGCGCGCATGTTCAAGATTCAAACGCTGAACAACATCTCGCCGCTCGGGCTCGAGCGCCTGCCGCGCGACCGCTATGAGGTCGCCTCCGAGATCCAGAATCCGGACGCGGTCATGGTGCGCTCGGCCGACATGCACAAGGTCGAAATTCCGGCGACCGTGAAGGCGATCGGCCGCGCCGGTGCCGGCACCAACAACATTCCGGTCGCGGCGATGACCGCCAAGCGCGGCGTGCCGGTGTTCAACGCGCCCGGTGCCAATGCCAACGCGGTGAAGGAACTGGTGCTGGCGGCGATGCTGCTGGCCGCGCGCAACATCCCGGCGTCGCTGGACTTCGTCGAAGACGTTGACGGCGACGACAAGGCGATGCACAAGGCCGTCGAAGCCGGCAAGAAGAAGTTCGTCGGCTTCGAGCTGCCGGGTCGCACGCTCGGCGTCATCGGCCTCGGCGCCATCGGCGTCAAGGTGGCCAACGCCGCGCTGGAGCTGGGCATGACGGTCTACGGCTTCGACCCGGCGATGACCGTGCAGAACGCCTGGCAGCTCAACTCCGGCGTGCGAGCAGGCGGTGTCGGTGGACGACCTGATCGCCCGTTCGCAGTTCATCTCGGTGCACGTGCCCCTGCTCGACGCCACCCGCGGGCTGATCAACGCCGAGCGCATCAGCACCTGATGAAGAAGCAGGGCGTGGTGCTCAACTTCGCGCGCGCCGAAATCGTCGACGAAAAAGCGGTGGTCGACGCGCTTGACGACGGCATGCTTGCATGCCTATGTCTGCGACTTTCCCGCCCGAACGCGCTCAAGGCAACCCGCGAGTCATCGCGACGCCGCACCTGGGCGCCAGCACCGGCGAGGCCGAGGACAACTGCGCCGTCATGGTCGCCGACCAGCTGCGCGAGTTCCTCGAAGAGGGCAACGTCCGCAACTCGGTGAATTTCCCGGAAGCCGTGCTGCCGCTGGTGCCGGGAACGATCACGTCTGTGCATCGTCAACGCCAACGTGCCGAACATGGTCGGACAGATCACCACCGCGCTGGCCAATCACAAGCTCAACATCGCCGACCTGCTCAACAAGTCGCGCGGTGACATCGCCTACACGCTGGTCGATGTCGATTCGCCGATTCCGGCTGACGTGGTACAGGAGATTGCGCGCGATTAAGGGTGTGCTGTCGCTGCGGCATCTGCCGGCTTAAATGACGCCGACGCATCTGCAAAAAGGCACGCGAAAAAATTGATGGCCTGGATCGACAGATCCAGCAGCTGATTTCCGAGCGAGCGCACATTGCGCAGCAGCCATCCGTGGAATCAAGGCCCTCAGAGGGCAACAACGGGGATCACTACCGCCCCGCGCGCGAGGCCGATGTGCTGCGCCGCGCGATCGAGCGAAACACCGGCCGCTTTGAGCGACGAGGTGATGGCGCGGCTGATGCGCGAAATCATGTCGGCCTGCCTGGCGCTGGAGTCGCCGCTGACGGTTTCCTACCTGGGCCCCGAGGGCACCTACACGCAGGCCGCGGTGTACAAGCATTTCGGCGACGCGGTCGCCGCGCGCGCGGCAGCCGCGATCGACGAGATCTTCCGCGACGTCGAATCCGGCACCGCCACTACGGAGTCGTGCCGATCGAGAACTCGACCGAAGGCGTGGTCAGCAACACGCTCGACGAGCTGGCGCAGACACCGCTGTCGCATCTGCGGCGAAGTGTGGCTGCCGGTGCACCATCACCTGCTGTCGAACCATAAGAAGTGTTGCCGAAATCAAGAAGATCTACGCGCATGCGCAATCGTTTGCGCAGTGCCGCAAGTGGCTGGACGTCAAGCTGCCCAAGGCCGAGCGCGTCGCGGTCGCGAGCAACGGCGCATGCGGCGCGCATGGTGCGCAAGGGGCGCAGAGGGCGCGGCCATCGCCGGTGCAGGCGGCGGCGGAGCTTTATCGGCTCGACGTCCTGGCCTCGAACATCGAGGACGATCCGAACAACACCACGCGCTTCCTGGTCATCGGCAGAGCAGAATCCGGAGCCGACCGGCAAGGACATGACCTCGCTCGTGGTGTCGCGCACACAAGCATCGCGCCGGCGCGCTGTTCCAGCTGCTGGAGCCGTTCGCCAATCGTCGACTCAACCTGACCGCATCGAGTCGCGGCCCTCGCGCCGCGCCGTATGGGACTACAACTTCTTCATCGATCTTCGAAGGCCACCAGTCGGACGCCAAGATCAAGCCGGTGCTGGAGCTGGTGCGTTCGCGGGCCGCGATGTTCAAGGTGCTCGGCTCCTATCCGCGAGGCGGTGGTCTGAGCGATTCTGTTCACGTCAAGAACGCGCTGCCGGGCGTGCTGTCGCTGGAGGCCTACTACGCCCGGCATGCCGATCGAAGAGCTGCAGCGGCGCCTGGGCGTCGAGTGATGCCATCAAGCTGGCGTCCAACGAAAACCCGCTGGGCATGAGCCCGAAGGCGCAGGCGGCCGTGGCCGGCGCGCTCAACAGCGCCGACTGGCGCGCTATCCGGACGGCAGCGGCTATCGCCTCAAGGCAAAGCTCGCGGCAGTTGCACGGCATCGACGCCGAACGCATCACGCTCGGCAACGGCTCCAACGACATCCTCGAATTTGCTCGCGCGCGTGTTTCTGGGACCGGGGCGCGCGGCGATGTTCTCGCGCCACGCATTCGCGGTGTATCCGATCGCCGCCCAGGCGCAGGACGCAGAGAGCTGTCGTGGTGCCGGCACGTGCCGGCAACCGACGCGATGCCCTACGGACACGACCTGGAGGCGTTCGTCGCGGCGCTGCGCCGGATGACATCGCGCTGATCTTCATCGCCAATCCGAACAACCCGACCGGCACCTGGCTCGAGCCGAAGGCGCTCGAACACTTTCTGGAGTCGCGTGCCGTCACAGGTCATCGTCGTCGCTCGACGAGGCCTATTGCGACTACCACGGATGCCGGCGCTGCGCCGCGATTCAGCAGCGCTGGCTGAGCCGCTTCCCGAACCTGGTGGTCGCGCGGCACCTTCTCGAAGGCCTACGGCCTGGCCGGCCTGCGCGTCGGCTTACGCGCTGTCGAATCCCAAGATCGCCGACCTGCTCAACCGCGTGCGCCAGCCGTTCAACAACAATCGCTCGCCCTGCTGGCGGCGGATGTGGCGCTGGACGACGACGAATTCATGCGGCGCTCGGTCGAGCTCAATCGCGCACGAGCGAGCACGCCTGGAAATGCGAACTGAAGGCGCTGAAGCCTGACGGTGCTGCCGTCGCAGGCCAATTTCCTCGCTGTCGGTTTCGGGCGCGACGCCGAAGCCGATTCACCAGGGCCTGCTGGAGCGCGGCGTGATCGTGCGGCCGATGGCGTCGTACGAGCTGCCGCAGTATCTTGCGCGTGACCGTCGGTACCGAGGCCGAAAACACAAATTCCTCGCCGCACTGCGAGAAGTTCTGCGCCGCGTGATTCGCCCGCGTTGCCGTCATCGGGCTGGGGCTGATCGGCGGCTCGCTGGGCGCGGGCGTTGCGCGCGGCGGAGTCGGCGGGCTTCATAGCCGGGTTCGACGCGGACTCCGCGCAATCAGAAACGGCACTTCAACTGGGCGTCATCGACCAGGTATTCGCCGTCAGCCAGCGAAGCGGTCGCCGATGCCGACGTCGTGATGCTGGCGGTGCCGGTGCTGCGTACGGCCGACGCCCTGCGCGCCTGCCTGCGAACGACTCAAACCCGGCGCCGTGGTGACCGATGTGGGCAGCACCAAACAGTCGGTGCTGGCGGACGTTGCGGCGGTGTGCGGCAGCCTGCCGCCGTGGTTCGTCGCCGGCCATCCGATCGCCGGCACCGAGAAGAGCGGCGTCGCGCATTCCAGCGCCGAACTGTTCCAGGGTCACCGCGTCATTCTGACGCCGCATGCGGGCCAGGACGCCTGCGGCACGCAAGATTATTTCGCGCGACTGTGGCGCAGTACCGGCGCGCGGGTGGTCGAAATGGACGCCGCAGCAGCACGACGTCATTTTTGCGGCGACGTCGCCACCTGCCGCACGTGCTGGCCTACAGCTTCGTCGACATGCTGGCGCGCGCTGGACACCGACGACGAGATTTTCGCCAATGCCGGTGGCGGCTTTCGCGACTTCACCCGCATCGCCAGTTCGAGTCCCGCAGATGTGGCACGACATCGTGCGCGCCAATCGCAGCGTCGGTGACGCGGCTTGCTGGAACAGCAGATCGGCGAGCTGAACGACATTCTGCGCGTGCATGATCGCAGGCGGCGCTGGGACGAGATCGAAGCATTGTTCGAGCGCGCGCGCGCGGCGCGCGAGCGCTACCTGAGCGGTCGAGAAGTCGCCATGAGCGGCCATGAGTGCAGTCAGCGTCAGCTTCGAGTGCAGCCCGGCGGCACGCTGCCGGGAGACGTGCGCGTGCCCGGCGACAAGTCGATCTCGCACCGCGCGGTCATGCTCGGCGCTCGCTGGCCGAAGGCACCTCCGAGATCAGCGGCTTTCTCAACGGCGAGGACTGCCTGTGCACGATGAAGGCGTTCCAGGCGATGGGCGTGCGCATCGAGCAGCTCAGCGCCGACCGCCTGCGCGTGCACGGCGTCGGGCTTGCACGGCTTGAAGGCGCCGCGCATCGGCGCTCGACCTGGGCAATTCCGGCACCTCGATGCGGCTGATGTCGGGCCTGATGGCGGCGCAGAAATTCGCCACGCACGCTGATCGGCGACGCAATCGCTGTCGCGCCGGCCGATGAAGCGCATCATCGAGCCGCTGACGCAGATGGGCGCGCGGATCGAATCGCGCGAGGGCAGGGCGCCGCTCAAGATTTCGCCGGCCGCGCACTGGCCGGCATTCGCTACCGCTCGCCGGTGGCCAGCGCGCAGGTGAAGTCCGGCGTGCTGCTGGCCGGCCTGTACGCGCGGGGCAGAACCGAAGTGTTCGAGCCCGAGGCCTCGCGCGACCACACCGAGCGCATGCTGCAGTCGCTTCGGCGTGCAGCGTTGAGGCCCGGCCGGATACGCGGCACTGGACGGCGGCCAGACGCTCAAGGCTGCTGCGCATCGAGGTGCCGGCCGATATTTCCTCGGCGACTTTCTTCATGGTCGGCGCGGCGATCGTGCCGGGTTCCGAAGTCCTGCTGCACGGACGTCGGGGTGAATCCGACGCGCATCGGCGTCATCGAAATCCTGCGGCGCATGGGCGCGGACATCGAACTGATGAACCCGCGCTCGTTCGGCGGCGAGCCGGTGGCGGACCTGCGCGTGCGCGGCCAGGCGCTGCAAGCGGCATCGCCATCGATCAGGCGCTGGTGGCCTCGGCGATCGACGAATTCCCGGTCGTGTTCATCGCCGCCGCCTGCGCGCAAGGCGTAGACCATGGTCAGCGGTGCCGAGGAGTTGCGCGTCAAGGAAAGTCGACCGCATCCAGACCATGTGCGACGGGCTGCGCGCCCTCGGCATTTCAGCGCAGGCCAGGCCCGATGGCGCGCGCATCAGCGGCGGCGTGCTATGCGCGGCGGAACAGTCGACTAGCAAGGGCGATCATCGCGTCGCCATGTGCTTTCGCCATGGCAGCGCTGCGTGCCGAAGAACCGCATCGCGATCCTGCGACTGCGCCAACGTCGAACACCTCCTTCCCGGGCTTCGCGGAACTGGCACGCGACGGCGGGCTTGCGAATCGCCGTGCCGTCATGACGCGTCGCCCGTGATCGCGATCGACGGCCCCAGTGGTGTCGGCAAGGGCACGTGGTCACGCGCTGGCTGTCGAACAGCTCGGCTGGCATCGTCTGGACAGTGGCGCGCTCTACCGCGATCGCTGGCGCTGGCGGCGCAAAAGGCCCAGGTGCCATTGACCGAACGAGTGCCGCCGTCGCCGCGCTGGCGCCGCAGCTCGACATCCGCTTTGCTGGAACACACCGAAGGAGCGAGACAGATTCTGCGTCGAACGGGACCGACTGGACGCGCGAAATCCGCGCGCGAATCGACCGGGGCGCTGGCCTCCGCCGATCGCGGTCTTCCCCGCAAGTGCGTGACGCGTTGCTGGCGCGGCAGCGTGCTTTTCGCGTCGCACCGGGCCTGGTCGCCGACGGCCGCGACATGGGTACGCATGGTCTTCCCCGATGCGCCGCTGAAGATCTTCCTTGACGCCAGCCCCGACGAACGGGCGCGCAGGCGCTTGATTCAGTTGAGAACGGCAGGGCTTGAGGCTACAATCGCGCCCCTTTTGCGCAGAGATTCGCGCCCGTGATGAGCGCGATCGCAACCGTAGCGCTGGCGCCGCTGAAGCCGGCGCACGACGCCGAAGTCGTTGATACCACGGCGCTTTCACCGGACGCAGGTATTGGAGAGAGTTGTGGATTTAGCCCGGTTGACTTCGCACGGCTGGTATGACGCGGGCAAACGGGTCGGCAAGGATGCCGGCCTTCATCAATTGACTGGTCCGGTCCATAGGACGAGCCGGCATTTTCGACAGTAACTGAGTATTTAATGAGCGAAAGTTTTGCTGAACTGTTTGAGACTAGCCTGACCGGCGGCCAGATCAATGCAGTCGGGCTCCATCGTCAAGGCGCGCGTCCTCGAAGTCAAACCGGACGTCGTCATCGTCGACGCCGGACTCAAGTCCGAAGGCGTCATCCCGATTGCCGAATTCATGCCCGAAGGCGATCGGCGAGATCACCGTCAAGGCGGGCGATGAAATCGAAGTCGCACTGGAAACCGTCGAAGACGGCTTCGGCGAAACCAACTTCTCCAAGGAGAAAGCCGAGCGCATCCGGACCTGGGACCGCCTGGCCAAGGCCTTCGAGGAAAAGGGAAATCGTCATCGGCATCATCACCGGCAAGGTCAAGGGCGGCTTCACCGTCGATATCGGCACCGTCCGCGCCTTCCTGCCCGGTTCGCTGGTCGATGTGCGCCCGGTGCGCGACACCGCCGTACCTCGAAGGCAAGCCGCTCGAATTCAAGGTCATCAAGCTCGACAAGCTGCGCAACAACGTCGTGGTCTCGCGCCGCGAAGTGCTCGAGGCCGAGTACAGCAGCGAACGCGACTCCCTGCTCGCCAACCTGCAGGAAGGCGTGGTGCTCAAGGGCGTGGTCAAGAACCTCGTCGAATACGGCGCGTTCGTCGACCTCGGCGGCATCGACGGCCTGCTGCACATCACCGACATGTCGTGGAAGCGCGTCAAGGATCCGTCCGAAGTCGTGCAGGTCGGCCAGGAAATCGAAGTCAAGGTGCTCAAGTACGACCGCGAGCGCCGCCGCGTCTCGCTCGGCCTGAAGCAGCTGGGTGACGATCCCTGGGCGAGCATCGCCCGCCGCTACCCTGAGAAGACCCGCCTGTTCGGCAAGATCACCAACATCACCGACTACGGCGCGTTCGTCGAGATCGAGCCCGGCGTCGAAGGCCTGGTCCACGTGTCCGAAATGGACTGGACCAACAAGAACGTCAATCCCGACAAGGTGGTGCAAGGTCGGCGACGAAGTCGAAGTCATGATCCTCGACATCGACGAGGAGCGCCGCCGCATCTCGCTGGGCATGAAGCAGTGCAAGGCCGAACCCGTGGGAAGAGTTCGCGCAGAACCACCAGAAGGGCGACCGACGTCAAGGCGCCATCAAGTCGATCACCGACTTCGGCATCTTCATCGGCCTCGACGGCGGCATCGACGGACTCGTGCACCTGTCGGACCTCGACTGGAACGAGCCCGGCGAAACCGCCGTGCGCCGCTATCACCAAGGGCCAGGAAGTCGACGCCGTCGTGCTGGCGATCGACGGCTTCGCGCGAGCGCATCTCGCTGGGCATCAAGCAGATGGCCCAGGACCCGCTGACACACTTCATGGCTGAATTCCCGAAGGGCAGCATCGGTCAAGGGCACGGTCAAGACAGTCGACTCGCGCGGTGCGCAGATCGACCTGGGCAACGGCGTCGAGGGCTATATCAAGGCCGGCGACCTCTCCCGCGAGACGCGTCGAAGACGCCACGCAGGTACTCAAGGAAGGCGACACGCTGGAAGCACGCTTCGTCGGCGTCGATCGCAAGAATCGCATCGTTACGCTGTCGGTCAAGGCCAAGGAAATCCAGGAAGAGGAGGAGACGGTTGCGGAATACAGCGGCTCATCCGGCACCGGCAAGACCAGCCTGGGCGACCTGCTTAAAGAGCAAATCGGCGACAAGAAATAAAGCCGATTGCGCTGTTCCTAAAGCCGCGCACTTGCGCGGCTTTATTTTTTCCATTATCTTCAACACGATAACTACAACTACTCAGGTTGATTGAAGCATGACGAAGTCGGGGTTGATTGAGCGTTTAGCGCTCAAGCAAACGCACCTGATGCACAAGGACGCCGAGTTGGCGGTCAAGATGGTGCTGGATGAAATTGGCAATGCGCTGGCGCGCCGTGAACGGGTTGAAATCCGCGGATTCGGCAGTTTTTCGCTGCATCATCGTCCGGCGCGGGTCGGGCGCAACCCGAAAACCGGAGAATCGGTGCGTATCCCGGAAAAACGCGTGCCGCACTTCAAGCCGGGCAAAGAGATGCGCGAGCGGGTCAATCAGCGCGACAAATAGCCTATGAAGCGGGTGGCCTGGCTGATTCTGTTGGCGCTCGCTTTTGCGCTGGGCAGCGTCTTTGCCTACTACAACACCGCGCCCGTTGCCCTCGATTATCTCGGTGGCAAATCCGAAAGGCCGCTGGTCTTTTGGTTGTTACTGGCTTTTGTGCTCGGTGTCGGGCTTGCATTGCTGCTGTCGTTGATCCGCAGCTTGGGCATGCGGCGCGACTTGCATAACCTCAGGCGTCAGCTGGCGCGCACCGAAGCAGAACTGAAAACCCTGCGCGGATTGCCCCTGAAGGAAACCTGAACGTGTTCAGCTTCAGTTGGTTCATGTTGCCGCTGGGCATTGCGTTGGGGCTTTATTGGGCGCGACTGTCGGCCCGGCCCAAGGATCAGGCCGAAGCCGAGCCTGCGGCGTGGATGGCCACGCCTCCTCAGGCCGGAACCGCGAATCTGGACTTGCAACTGATGCTCGGCGGGCTGCTGCGCAAGCAGGGTGAAACGGACCAGGCGCTGCAATTGCACCAGCGTCTGCTGGCTCAACCAGGCCTGTCGCCGCAGGATTCCAGCCGCATCCGCTACGAAATGGCGCTGGACCATGTGCGCGCCGGCGTGATTGATCGCGCGGAAAGCCTGCTGGAGCAGTTGCTCAGCGACGGCCGCCTTCAACTCCAGAGCCTGGAACTGCTGCTGCAGGTACAAGAGCAGGCGCGTGAGTGGCGCAAGGCGATGGAAACCGCACGCAAGATCGAGGCGCACAAGAGCCAGAGCCAAAAGCCTCTTCTGGCGCATTATTTATGCGAGCTTGCCGACGAGGCCCAGCGCCGTAAGGAACCCGTTGCCGTTATCGCATTGGCCGAAGAAGCGATCGCCACCGACGCCGCCTGCGTACGGGCCTACCTGATTCTGGGCGCGCATCACGTCGCCACTGGAGATTACCGTGCCGCCATCAAGATTTACGGTCGCGTCGCGGAGAAAACACCGCGCTACCTGGGTGAAGTGCTGCCAGCGATGGAGCGGTGCCACGAAGCGCTGAACAGTCTCGATACGTTTGACCAGTTTCTCGCCGATACCGAGGCGCGCTCGGCGCATCCGGACATCGCGATCATCCGCGCCCGTCGCATGAAAGCGCGCGGTGAAGACGCCATCGGCTATCTCGCCGGGCAACTGGAAAAAAACTTCAGCCCGAACGCGCTGGATCGTCTACTGGAACTGCTGGCGACGCAACCTGCGCAGCCGCAGGCCATCGTCAGCCTGCGCAACGTCATGCAGGCTACCCTCGCGCCGGCTACCGCCTATTGCTGCGAGCGCTGTGGTTTTCGCCCGCGCACCTTGTTCTGGCAATGCCCGAGTTGTAGACAATGGGGCAGCGTAGTGCCACTACTGAAGCTGAATTGAGTCACCCGCTTGGGCGCATTTTTGGGGCGATCTTCAGCGTGCCTTAATGCCAGTGGTACTAAAAGTGTACCGCTGTTTTCTTTGAGTCGACATGCCAAGGCCAGAAAACAGCCCAAGCGGGTGAAGACTTTTATCGCGCCTGAGCGTTCTCACGCTTGGGTTTCCAGTTCTTCGGCAGCTGGGCACGAATCTCGGTGCGTCGCGCCTGGAGCCGGGCGCGGTCCGGCGCGCTGAGACTGGCGTTACGCAAACCTGCGTCGAGCGCATTGAGTGCGCCACCGGCGTCGCCGCGCTCGAACAGGTAGTTGGCAGTCTGGAACTGGTACTCGGGGACATTCTTGGAATCGCGCGCCGACTGGGCGAGCAGTCGTAGCATGTTGATTTTTGCGGTGGGCCCAAGGTCGCGCGACAGCAGGACTTTGCGCGCATCGTCCGGCTTGCCTGCGGTATTCAGCGCGTCGGCATATTCCAGAACCGCCGGCGCGTAGCGCGGATAGCTATCGAGAATTTTCTTGTATTGCGCGAGCCCGGCCGCCGTCTGGCCCAGCCCGGTCTGGATCTGTGCCGCCAGCAATTGCAGATTCACCTGGCGCTCTTGTGCGGCGAGCGCCGGCGTCAGCGCGGTTTGCGCGCGCGGGTAGTCACCGAGCCGCACATACGACATGGCCAGTCCGTACGCGTTGGGTGGGGTTTTGGGCTGGCTGCCAAAATACTCCACGGCATCGCCCGGAGAATTTTCGGCCAGCGCCCGGGTACGCGCCTGGATGAAGGGGAAATCGGCCGATTCTGTCGCCTTGCGCTTGCCCATGCTGGCGATGCGGGTGCGCGCTTCGCTGATGCGCGTGGTGTTGACCGGATGGGTACGGAGGAATTCCGGAAAGCCGCTCCCATACAGCCGGCTTTGCTGTTCGAGCCGCGCAAAAAAATCCGCCATGCCTTCCGGATCGAATCCCGCGGTCGCGAGCGTACGGATGCCGATGCGGTCGGCTTCGAGTTCGTGCGCGCGCGTGTAATTGACCTGCCGCTGGTAATTTGCCGCTTGTCCGGCGGATATTGCGGCGAGCACCACGTCCGGGTCCGCCGAGCCGGCGATGATCGCGGCAATCACCGCGGCCCAGGTGGCGATGGTCGCCACCGAACTGTTGTTGATAGAGCGCGCGATGTGTCGTTGTGTAACGTGCGCCAGTTCATGCGACAAAACGCTCGCCAGCTCGCTCTCGGTTTTAGCCGACACCAGCGTGCCGGCGTTGACCCCGATGTAACCGCCGGGCAGGGCGAACGCGTTGATGCGGTCATCCTTGACCATGAAGATCGTGATGTCAGCCGGTGTTTCGCTGCCCGAAATGATGCGCTGGATCAGCGCCACGATGTACTGCGAGACTTCGGGGTCTTCCAGGACATAGTCATAGGCGTAAAACTGTGCGGTGATTTCCGCGCCGAGTGCGCGCTCTTCCGAGGGCGACAGGGCGGCATCGGCCGGTTCGCCGATCTGCGGCAGGTCGAGGTTGGTCTCCGCCCGCGCGACGAGATGAAAAAATACAGCGAACATCAGTACGAAGAAAATTCTCATTGGAAACTGCCCAATCTCTGGCCGACTTGAACGGTCGATCCCGCCGTCACCGAGGCGTCCCATTGCGCCTTGCTGGAGGGCATCAGCAGGATCACGGTCGAGCCCATGTTGAAGCGCCCCATTTCATCGCCACGCCTCAACATTATTTTTTGCTGTGATTGATAGCCTGCGGCGGACTTTCCCTCCAGGTAGGGTGGGGTGATCTGCCCGGCCCAGACTGTTTCCATCGAGCCCACGAACAGTGCACCGACCATCACCAGTGCCCAGGGCGAGACCGGATGATCAAACAGGCATGCGACGCGTTCGTTGCGGGCAAACACGCCCGGCAGCTCGCGTGCTGTCGCCGGGTTGACGCTGAACAGCCGTCCCGGCACATGAACCCATTCGCGCAGCAGGCCGTCCACCGGCATATGGATGCGGTGATAGTTGTACGGCGCCAGATAAATCGTGCAGAAACTGCCATTGAGGAAGTGTTCGGCGCGGGCCGCATCGCCCCCCAGCAGTTCGGTCACGGAATAATGGTGACCCTTCGCCTGGACTATGCGTCCATCCGTAATCGCGCCAAGTTGGCTGACGGTGCCGTCCACCGGTGATAGCAGGCTGGATTTGTCCACGGCCAGCGGACGCGCGCCCGCCTTCAATGCGCGGGTGAAGAAATCATTGAAAGTTGCGTAGTCCTCGGGCGCACCGCGTTCGGCTTCGTCAAGTGAAATACCAAAACCGCGCATGAAAATTCGGATGTGCATGTTTTTGAAAAATGGCCAGCGGATGCGGGTCAACCGGTACATCAGCAGTGAAAGCGAGCGCGTCGGCAGCAGTTTTTGGATAGTGACAAATAGACGATCGCGCCCACGCGATGTGCTCATGGCTCGATCATCCCTGGCGGCGGATCAGTTTGCGCAGATCGTCCGCCAGCACGGCCGGTTCGAACGGCGGCGAGATGTAGCCGGCCACCTGGCCGCGAGGGTTAATCAGGACGAGCGCGGCGGAGTGGTCAACGGTGTAGGACTCGGGCGTTACGCCGGGAGATTTTTCTGCGATTAGGCTTAGATTCGAGCGCAGGGCCGCAATTTTCTGCTCGTCACCGGTCAGACCCGTGAAGTCCGGGTGAAACTGTGCGAGATAACTTTTCAATCGCTGAGGGGTGTCGCGCTCCGGGTCGACGCTCAGCAGAACCACCCGTGGCATATTTGCCGCCTCCAGCTGCCCGACGGTTTGCGCGAGGACCGACAAGGTGGCGGGACAGATGTTCGGGCAATGGGTGAACCCTGCAAATAGCACTGTCCAGTGCCCCTTGAAATTCTCCGTCCCGGCAGGAAGTCCGTCTTGGTCGACAAGGCTGAATTCGGTGATCGGCCTGGGGGCTTTCAGTAGCGTGGCGGATTTCATCACCGGCGCGTCTGGCACGAACAGCATGGCGCTCGCCAGAATGCCGGAGATGGCGGCCGCCACCCCAACGAGCAGCCAGGCGGCGCGACTGAAGGATTTGGTCATAATTCGAGTCCAATTATCCCATAGCGCAACGATGATCCAGTACAAGCGTAGGTTGCAGACACTGGGCGATCATCTGGCTTGGGGGGAGCGGGCATTCGTTCGGGCGAAGCTGTATTTCGGGCACGGCACAGACAATGCCGCTGACGAATCGTTCCGGCTGGCGTCGGCCGCGCTGGGGTCTCGAAACATGACTACGCCACGGCGCACGCTGACCGAGGCGCAAAGCTCAAATGTGCTGAAATTGTTTCACCAGCGCATCCGCACGCGTAAACCAGCGGCGTATCTCACCGGCGTGGCGCACTTTGCCGGCATCCCGTTTCATGTGGACGAACGCGTATTGATCCCGCGCTCGCCGATTGCCGAGCTGATTGAGCAAAGATTCCGGCCGTGGCTGCAAGTAAGGCCCACACGAGCGCTGGACCTTTGCGCCGGCAGTGGCTGTATCGGCATCGCCTGTGCAAAGAATTTTCTCGGATTGAAAGTGGATCTCGCCGAGCTTGATCCGGGCGCCCTTGAAGTGTGCAACTTGAATATCCGGCGCCATCGGCTGGCGGGGCGCGTACGCGCCTTGCAATCGGATCTGTTCCAGTCGCTGGAAGGACAGCGGTACGAACTGATCGTCAGCAATCCTCCTTATGTGCCGACCGCAGAGTGGCGGTCCTTGCCGCTCGAATATCACCGTGAACCCCGGCTGGCCCTGGAAGCCGGCAGGGACGGCATGACAATTGTCGCGCGCATTCTTGATCAGGCCAGCAACTATCTGAAGCCGCGCGGACTTCTGGTGTGCGAAATCGGCGGCTCAATGCGTGAGTTTGAGCGACGCTTCCCCCGATTGCCGGCGTTATGGCCGGAATTCGAGCGCGGTGGCGACGGAGTCTTTATCATCTCGCGCGAAGAACTGATCACCTGGAAAAAAAGTGTCCGGTAATACGTTGGGAAAACTGTTCTGCGTCACCAGCTTTGGCGAAAGCCACGGACCCGCGCTCGGCTGCGTGGTGGACGGTTGCCCGCCCGGGTTGGAATTGAGCGAAGCGGATATCCAGAAGGACGTGGATCGCCGGCGGCCAGGCACCTCGCAGTTCGTCACGCAGCGGCGCGAGGAAGACAAGGTCGAAATCCTTTCGGGCGTGTTTGAGGGCAAAACCACGGGGACGCCCATCGGACTGCTGATCCGCAACACCGATCAGCGCAGCCGCGACTACGAAAAAATCAAGGACGTGTTCCGGCCCAATCATGCGGACTACGTTTATCTGCAGAAATACGGACGCCGTGACCCTCGCGGCGGCGGCCGCTCGTCGGCGCGGGAGACTTCCGTGCGCGTCGCGGCGGGCGCCATTGCGCGCAAGTTCCTGCGTGAAAAACTCGGCATCACCATTCGCGGGTGCCTGGAGCAGATGGGGGCGATCCGGCTGGAACGCAAAGACTGGGCCGCCGTCGACCAGAACCCGTTTTTTTCTGCGGACCCTGCCCGTGTCGCAGAGCTGGAAGCGGCGATCAACTCGATTCGCAAGGAAGGCGATTCGCTGGGCGCGCAGATTTACGTCGAGGCAAACGGCGTGCCGCCCGGACTCGGGGAGCCGGTTTACGACCGGCTGGATGCCGAACTGGCCTACGCGCTGATGAGCATTAACGCGGTCAAGGGCGTTGAAATTGGTGATGGTTTTTCTGCGGTGACGCTAAAAGGCAGCCAGGCCCGCGACGAGATGACGCCCAAGGGTTTTCTGGCCAACCACTCGGGCGGCATTCTCGGCGGCATCTCGACCGGGCAGACGATTTATGCGCGCATCGCCATCAAACCGACTTCCAGCATCCTGATCCCTGGAAAAACCATCGACGGGGACGGCCAAGCGACGGATGTCCGAACCACCGGGCGCCATGACCCCTGCGTCGGCGTACGCGCCACGCCGATTGCCGAAGCGATGCTGGCGCTGGTGTTGATGGACCATTTCCTTCGTCACCGCGCACAGAACGCGGACGTTCAATCGCCAACACCCCGCATACCGTCTGGCGGCTGAGGTTGTGACCACGCCTCATCTGCCCGCCAAGCGCCTGGCGGGCTTTTATTTTTTCTATTACGCCACGGTCGGTGCGTTCCTGCCGTTCTGGGCGCCGTACCTGGCGGTGCGCGGCTTCACGCCCGCGCAAATGGGTCTGGCGTTCGGCCTGATGGGCGTGACTCGATCCATCATGCCGTTGGTATGGGGCTGGTGGGCCGATCACAGCAGCAGCCGCGTACGGCTGATCCGCTGGGCTTCGGTGCTGTCGTTCCTGGTATTTCTTGGCATTCCATTTGCGCCGGACATCTTCTGGATAGGCGTGCTGATGGTCACTTATTCGCTGTTCTGGCACGCGTTACTGCCGCAGTTTGAGGTTATTGCGCTCAACCACGTATCGCTCAGCGGCGCCGATTATTCTCGTGTACGCCTGTGGGGCTCGGTCGGTTTCGTGGTGGCGGTGCTCGGGTTGGGCCCGCTGCTCGATCACATCGGAATGCTGCCGCTGCCATGGTTGGTGTCGATATTCTGGGTTGGCATGGTCGTGCTGGCCTGGCGCGTGCCGGATGCCATCGTCGCCACGCCCGAAGCGCACTCAAGAATTTCGCTCTGGGTCGTGTTGCGCCGGCCACAGGTGCTGGCGTTGCTGGCGGTATGCCTGTGTTCGCAGTTAAGTTTTGCACCCTATTACAATTTCTTTACCCTGTTCCTCGAGCGCCACGGCTATAGCCGTGGCTTCGCGGGTTTCCTGTGGGCGTTCGCCGTCATCGCCGAAATTGGCCTGTTTGTCGTGGTGGGCCGAATGATTCTGCGCTTTGGCGCACGACGGCTGATGATCGTGATACTCGCGACCACCGCCTTGCGCTGGTTACTCACCGCCGTGGCGGTGGATTCGCTATGGATACTGCTGCTGGTGCAGTTGTCGCACGCCCTGACGTTTGGCGCGTACCACGCGGTGGCGATGGATTACGTGCAGCGCGTGTTCCCGCCCTCCTTGCAGGGCCGCGGTCAGGCGGTTTACAACGGCGTGGCCTACGGAATCGGGGGCAGTGTCGGCGCGCTGGCCGCAGGCTTCATGTGGGACGGTGTATCGCCCGAAGCGGTATTCCTCGGTGCGTCGCTGGTTGCCGCGCTCGGCACCTTGATTGCCTGGCGAAGGCTGCCCGCCTAAGTTTTGACCTGAAGAATTCTCAGCAGTGCCTGCGCGGCTGCTGACAACGTGCGTTTTTCGTGCCAGACGGCGCCAAGGTCGCGGTGCAGCTTTAATTCGGGGAGCTTCAGCACGCGCAGGCTGCGATCCAGCATGGAGCGCGGCAGTACGCTCCAGCCGAGGCTGATGGCGGTGAGCATCTTCAGCGTTTCAAGATAGTTGGTAGCCAACCGGATGCGCGGCTCCAGCCCATGTTTTCGCAGTGCTGATTTGATGATCCGGTGCGTATAGGTGGCCTCGTCGGGCAGCACCGCAGGATGATCCGCAAGATCCGCCAGCCGCAGCTTTGTTTTGCCAGCCAACGGGTGCGTGCGGTTGACGACGACCTCCAGAGGATCGTCCCAGACTTTATGCGCTTCCAGGTTGGGAAGCGGCTGCGAGGGCAGGGTGACGATGCCCAGTTCCAGTTTGCCGGCCAACACGGCCTCGCAGGCGACTTCCGAATCCATGAAGTGAATGTCAAGGTCAACCGCCGGATAGCGCTGGGTGTAGCGGCGCAGCACGGGCGGCAGCCGGTGTAGACCGATGTGGTGGCTGGTGCCGATGGACAGCCGGCCGCCGATTTCGTCGCTCAGGTGCGAGAGCGCGTGACGGGCATCTTCCATCTGCTGCAGCATGCGTTGTGCATGCGGTAAAAACGCGCGTCCGGCGTCCGTCAGGGTCATGCGCCGGCCCACCCGGTCGAACAGCGGCTGTTTCAGCTGTTGTTCCAACGAGGCCAGACGTTTGCTGATCGATGGCTGTGTCAGGTGCATTTTTTCGGCCGCACGTGACACCGAGCCGGTCTCGGCAATGGTGGCAAATGACCGCAGGTGAGGAAAATCCATTAAATTTCCGTGACCCGCTTGAGGTGCTTTTTAGCTGTTTGGGTCCGAGGTGTGGATGCGAGTGGTACATATTTAGTACCACCCCTTGGGCGAATCGGGCTGAATAAGGCCAAACAGGGCGGCAAGCGGGTATTCATAAAATGGAATGATATCAATAAAAACAATTCATTTGAGTAATGCTCAGGGCCGTCCTAGGATGCACTGCCCATGGCTAGAACCCTCTACGACAAACTCTGGGACGCCCACCTGGTCCGTGAAAACGGCGACGGTTCGTCTCTGATCTACATTGACCGCCACCTGGTGCATGAGGTGACCAGCCCGCAGGCGTTTGAAGGTCTGCGTCTGGCGGGCCGCTTGCCATGGCGGCTGGCGGCAAATCTGGCGGTGCCTGATCACAACGTGCCGACCACCGATCGCGCCCACGGCATCTCGGACCCGATTTCGCGCGAACAGGTTGACGCGCTGCGCTCGAATGCCAAAACCACGGGCATGCAGCTGTTCGACCTCGACGACGTGCGTCAGGGCATCGTGCATGTCATTGGCCCCGAGCAGGGGGCAACGCTGCCGGGTATGACCATCGTCTGCGGCGACTCGCATACCTCCACGCACGGTGCGTTCGGCGCACTGGCCTTTGGCATCGGCACCTCCGAAGTCGAGCACGTACTCGCCACGCAGTGTCTGGTGCTGAAGCGTGCCAAGACCCTGCAGGTCAATGTGTGCGGCCAGGTGGGCCGCGGCGTCACCGCCAAGGACGTCGTGCTGGCGGTCATCGGCGAGATCGGCACCGCCGGTGGAACCGGCTATGCCATTGAGTTCACCGGCGAGGCAATTGCCGCGTTGTCGATGGAGGGCCGCATGACGGTCTGCAACATGGCGATCGAAGCCGGCGCGCGCGCCGGAATCATTGCGGTTGACCAGACGACAATTGACTACGTACGTGGCCGGCCGTTTGCGCCCAAGGGCGCGACCTGGGACCAGGCGGTGGAGTGGTGGCGCACATTGAAGTCGGATGCCGACGCCCGGTTTGATCGAGTAGTGGAGATCAATGCATCCAGCATTCAGCCGCAAGTGACCTGGGGTACATCGCCGGAGATGGTGGTTGCGGTGGATGGCCGTGTTCCCGATCCGGCCAGTGCTGATCCGGCCAAGCGCGAAGGCATGCAGCATGCGCTGGCCTACATGGGTCTGACGCCCGGTACGGCGATGCAAAATATCCCGATCGACAAGGTCTTCATCGGCTCTTGCACCAACGCACGCATCGAAGACCTGCGCGCGGCCGCTCAGGTGGTCAAGGGCCGGCGCAAGGCCGCCTGCGTTTCGCTGGCGATGGTAGTGCCCGGCTCAGGCCTGGTGAAACAACAGGCGGAAGAAGAGGGGCTACACGAAATATTTCTGGCCGCCGGCTTCGAGTGGCGCGAGCCGGGCTGCTCCATGTGCCTTGGCATGAATGCGGACCGGTTGTCTGCAGGCGAGCGTTGCGCTTCGACCTCCAATCGCAACTTCGAGGGACGGCAAGGGCAGGGCGGACGCACGCACCTGGTTTCACCCGCAATGGCCGCCGCCGCCGGTATCGCCGGGCATTTTGTCGACGTGAGGACTTTTTAAATGCGCGCATTTACCCGGTTGACCAGCACCGCACTGCCCTTGGACCGCGCCAACGTGGACACCGACGCCATCATCCCCAAGCAGTATTTGAAGTCGATCAAGAAATCCGGCTTTGGCCCCTTCCTGTTCGACGACTGGCGTTATCTCGATGCGGGCGATCTTTCGATTGACCCGGCAACGCGGCGTTTGAATCCCGGCTTCGTCCTGAACCAGCCGCAGTACCGCGGGGCGCAAATCCTGCTGGCGCGCGAGAATTTCGGTTGCGGTTCGTCGCGCGAGCATGCGGTGTGGGCGCTGGACAACTACGGATTCCGCTGCGTCATCGCGCCGAGCTTCGCGGACATATTTTTCAACAACTGCTTTAAAAATGGCGTGCTGCCGGTGGTTTTGCCGGTGGCGGCGGTCGATACGCTGTTCAAGCAGACAGGCTGTGAGATTGCCGTAGATCTGTCCGCACAAACCGTCAGGGCTCCAGGCATCGACGAACGCTTCGAGGTGGATGAATTCCGCAAAGATTGCCTGCTGCGCGGTCTTGACGAAATCGCCCTGACTCTGCAAAACGCCGATGCGATCCGTGCTTATGAAGCTCGGCGCAGGCAAACCGCCCCGTGGCTGTTCCAATGACCCTGAGAGTTCTGATTCTTCCCGGCGACGGCATCGGCCCGGAAGTCGTAAGCGAAACCGTCAAACTGATCGAAGCGCTGCAGACGCGGCACGGTTTTCAGTGCGAACTGGAACAAGGATTGATTGGCGGTGCGGCGATAGACGCGCACGGCGATTCCTTGCCGGATGAAACCCTGAACAAGGCACAAAACGCCGATGCGATATTGATGGGTGCGGTCGGCGGCCCGAAATGGGACAGCGCACCGCGAGAAATTCGGCCCGAGCGCGGGTTGCTGAGAATCCGCTCGGCGCTGGGCCTCTACGCCAACCTTCGGCCCTGCCTGTGCTTTGACGAACTTGCCGACGCCTCGACCCTGAAGGCCGAAGTGCTGAAAGGGCTCGATATCCTCATCGTGCGCGAACTGACTGGCGGCATTTACTACGGCCAGCCGCGGGGCATCGTGGTTGAAAACGGACAACGCGTCGGCATCAACACCGAGCGTTATTCGGAAACAGAGATCGAGCGCATCGCCCACACGGCGTTTGGCCTTGCGCGCCTGCGCAGCAAGCGTGTGTGCTCGGTAGATAAGGCCAATGTGCTGGAGTCGTCGCAGCTCTGGCGAGAAATCATGCAGAAGGTGGCCAAGTCCTATCCGGATGTAGAACTGAGCCACCTGTACGTGGACAACGCGGCGATGCAACTGGTGCGCGCGCCCCGCAGTTTTGATGTGCTGGTCACCGGCAATATTTTCGGCGACATTCTGTCTGACATCGGTGCGCAGCTGACCGGCAGCATCGGCATGCTGCCTTCGGCCTCGCTGAATCAGGGCGGCAAAGGACTCTACGAACCGGTGCACGGAAGCGCGCCCGACATTGCCGGCAAGGGCGTTGCCAATCCCCTGGCAACCATACTTTCGCTGGCCATGATGTTGCGCTACAGCCTCAAGCAAAATGCACTGGCGCTGAAAATTGAAACTGCCGTCAAGCGAACGCTGGCGGCCGGCTCTCGTACCGCGGATATTGGGCGAGCGGGCGACAAGATTATTTCCACCTCTGAAATGGGACAGGCGGTCATTGAGAATTTATGAGCAAGAAATTTGACGTTGCAGTCGTGGGCGCCACCGGTGCGGTGGGCGAAGAGATGCTCAAGACGCTGGCCCAGCGCGAGTTTCCGGTCGGCACGGTTTACGCCGTCGCCAGCCACCGCTCGGCCGGCGAATACGTGGATTTTGGCGACGACTCGCTAGAAGTCCATGACCTGGCGGAGTTTGATTTTTCCGAAGTGCAGATTGGGCTGTTTTCACCGGGTGCTGACGTGTCAAAAATCTACGCGCCCAAGGCCGCCAAGGCCGGTTGCGTGGTGATCGACAACACGTCGCAGTTTCGTTACGAAAAGGACATTCCGCTGGTGGTGCCAGAAGTCAATGCGCACGCGATCAAAGACTTCAAGAACCGCGGCATTATCGCCAACCCGAATTGCTCGACGATCCAGATGCTGGTGGCGCTCAAGCCGATTTACGATGCGGTCGGCATCGAGCGTATCAACGTCGCCACCTACCAGTCCGTTTCCGGTACCGGCAAGCCGGCGATCGAAGAGCTGATGCGTCTGAGCACGGCGGCACTGAGCGGGCAGGGCACGGATGACTTCAAGGTGTATCCGCGGCCCATTGCCTTCAATGTGCTGCCGCACATTGATGTCTTCATGGATAACGGCTACACCAAGGAAGAAATGAAGATGCTGTGGGAGACGCGCAAAATCATGGAGGACGAGTCCATCCAGGTAAACGCCACCGCGGTGCGCGTGCCGGTGTTCTATGGCCATTCAGAGGCGTTGCACATTGAGACCGGGAAAAAGATCACCGCCGTTCAGGCGCGCGAATTGTTGCGCAAGGCGCCGGGAGTGAAGGTCATTGACGAGCACAAGGACGGCGGCTATCCCACCGCCGCAGTCGAAGCCGCGCACAACGATGCGGTATTCGTCGGGCGCATCCGTGAGGACATTTCACACCCTCGTGGCTTGAATTTGTGGGTGGTTGCCGACAATATCCGCAAGGGTGCGGCTCTTAACAGTATCCAGATCGCAGAAATCCTGATTCGCGAGCATCTCTAGGCTTGGGGCACCGGCGCAGGGTGTTTCCACCGCAGGATTTCTAGTGTATAAAAGGGCTTAGCGCAAAAACATGACGTAATTTGGCGGGCTGAAAACACAGTTCGAACAGGCGTCAGATGCGGGAGACCGGATGTCAAGAACACTGAAGGCATTTGCAGCGGGGGCCGCATTACTGGCCAGTTCGGCAGTCTGCGCATTGGGCTTGGGCGAGATCGACGTTAAATCACGTCTGAACCAGCCGCTATCGGCTGTGATCCCGATTTCCTCCTCCAACGCCGCAGAACTGGGCAGCGCCGTGGTGCGTCTGGGCAGCAACGAGGACTTTGAACGCGCCGGGATCGACCGTAGCGATTTCCTGACTACGCTCGAATTCGAAATCAAGGGCGATCAGGTTTTTGTCACCAGCCGTACGCCGGCTCGAGAGCCTTTCATCAGCTTCCTGGTCGAAGTGCGCTGGTCGGGTGGGCGCCTGCAGCGCGAGTACACCGTACTGCTGGACCCGCCGGGACTGAGCACGGCCCAGAGCAAGCCCATCGCGCCCGCACCGCAGCCGACATTTGACGATGAGCCGGGAATGGCCGACCCGTCGACCATGCGTCCAGCCACGACGCCGGCACGACGTCGCGCGAGCACCTCCACCCCTTCTTCAGCCGATAGCGAAACCTACGGTCCGGTTGCAGCGGGCGAGACCTTGTGGAGCATCGCCTCGAAGACACGCCCCGCTCGCGACATCAGCATGGATCAGATGCAGCTGGCGATTTACGAATCAAACCGGTCTGCATTCGAGGGCGGACTCACCGGTTTGCGCCGCGGCAGCACTCTCCAAATTCCAAGCGAAGCGGAAATCCGCGCCCTGGATGTGACTTCAGCCAGATCACGAGTCCAAGGCAGCAGTACAAGGCCCGCTAGAAAGGCTTCGCCCCCTAAAAAAATAGAACCCATTGAGCCCGCTCCCGCTACTACTCCTGCGCCGGCACCCGCACCTGCAATCGCGCCTTCGGCACCGGCTGCGGCACCTGCGTCCACACCATCAGCGACCCTCGATCAACCCCAGGCCGCCGCCGCTCCGGCTGCGCCGTCCACATCAATTCCAGCCCCGCCTGTGGCGGCCCCTTCCGCCGGCACTGCACCCGGCGCTGCTGTCGCAACAACACAGTCGCCGCCGCCTGCTGCGCCTGCGCCACCTCCTGCCACCAAATCCATGTATGACGAGGAGCCAGCTGCTGGAGCTACGTCCACTTCGCCGGCAACTGCCGCCGTTCCGGCAACCGAAACGGCACCTGTCACTGCAGCCGCACCTACTCAGCCCGTAGAAGTTCTTGCGGCACAACCTCCCCCAGTAGCGGCGGCTCCGCCTGCATTGGATGAACCGCCGGACGATCCCGGGGCCAGCCTTCTCGACAATCCTCTCCTTCTCCCCGCCGTTGCGGGGATTATCCTTCTGGTGGCCGTCGCAGCGGGCTTCTTGTTGTGGAGACGCCGCCGCACCGTTCGGTTGGAGCCGTCTCTGACGCCGACTGCCGGGTCTTCTAAATTCAATGCGGCAGCGGTGGCGGCCACGTTAGCGGCTCAGCCTGCGCCAGTTCCTGCGCCTCGCAGCGCTCGCGAAAAACTCGAGGAAGACACTCGGATCACCGAGTCTCCACTCTCAAGTACGACCGCATTTGAGCCCACGCTGGCCACTACACAGTCCGGCGATACGCTGCAAAAATTATCGCAGACCGTGGTGCAAGAGCCATCTATAGCGCATACCGCGGGAGGCACGCCGCGCAAAATTGATTTTGACGTTACCGCGCAGTTTGCCGCAGAGACCGTGCAGATCAACCTGGATGCGAACGACCCTCTGGCAGAGGCGGACTTCCATCTTGCCTACGGCCTTTATGACGAAGCCGCGCTGTTGTTGAAGCAAGCCGCCGACAAAAACCCCACGCGCGTCGAGTTAAGGGCCAAGTTGGCCGAAGTTTATTTCGCGGCTGGCAAGCCTGACGAATTTCGCAAAACCGCCGAGGGTCTTAAAAACCAGGTGCCGGCAGCACAGTGGAGCAAGCTGGCGATCATGGGGCAGCAGCTGTGCCCCGATGTGGCCGCCTTCAAGGACGCCGGCGGTGCCATCACGACCGCGGACGTTGACCTTTCGTTCGATGACATTCCTGCCCTATCTGATGCCCCTGCATCCACGCCCAAGCCATCAGACGAGCCGCTCGAATTCAAATTCGATGAGCTACTTCTGGAAGCCCCCACCGCCAGTGCGACGCCGGCAAAGCCATCGCCAGCGGCCGCTGCAGATGACGGGATGGAATTCAACCTTGAAGACCTTTCGCTGAATGAGCCGGCAGAGGGCGAGTTAAAAGCTGATGCGGTCAATCTGGACGAGATGAATCTGGATTCTTTTGATGTCAACACCGACGATGCCGCAAACACCCTGGTGGGCGAAGCCTCGGCAACCGTGGCGCAGACCATCTCGACGGAACCTGCACTGGACATGCCCATCGGCGGCGATGAAGTCGCGACCAAGCTCGATCTGGCTCGTGCCTATATGGACATGGGCGATACCGACATGGCCAAGAGCCTGTTGGGTGAAGTCACGCAGCAGGGCAATTCGCAGCAGAAAGGTGAAGCACAGGGACTGCTGAGCCGGCTCGGCAACTGATTCGTTCGTGCCCATGACTGCCCCCGGCCGATGGGCTGCCGGCGTTGAATATCTCGGGACTAATTTTTGCGGCTGGCAATCGCAAGTCGGCCTGCCCAGTATCCAGGGCGAGGTTGAGCGCGCGCTGAGCGCGGTTGCCGATCATGCGCTTCACGTCGTCGCCGCGGGCAGAACCGACGCTGGCGTGCATGCGTTTCAGCAAGTGATTCATTACGACAGCACCGCTCCGCGCACTCCGCATGCCTGGCTGTTGGGCTGCAACAGTCAAATGCCAAAGGTTATTTCCTTGCGCTGGGTCGTGCCCGTCAAGACAGAATTTCACGCGCGTTATGCCGCGACGGCACGCAGTTATCGCTATGTAATTCATGTCAGCCGTGGACGGGCGGCGCTGACCCACGGCCGCTGCGCCTGGTTGCCGCAACCGCTGGACGCATCGGCGATGCATCGCGCCGCCCAAGTGCTCGTCGGTGAGCATGACTTTACGGCGTTCCGCGATTCGCAATGCCAGTCGCCCACCCCCATCCGCCACCTGCGCGCTATCCGCATCGAGCAACGCGGCGAATTTGTAACGTTGAGCATCACGGCCAACGCTTTTTTGCATCACATGGTGCGCAATATCGCCGGCACGCTGATTCAGGTCGGGCAAGGTCGGCGGTCGGAGTCCTGGGTTGCGCAAGTTCTGGCTGCGCGCGATCGCACTCAGGCGGGGATGACGGCGGACGCCAGCGGGCTCTATTTCGTCGGCCCTGAATATCCTCCAGAATTCGCCATTCCGCCGCCGCCAATTCCCTGGTTTCCATCGTGACGCGCACCCGAGTAAAATTTTGTGGCATCACCCGCCTTGCGGACGCGCAGGCCGCCGCTGCCTGCGGCGTGGATGCACTTGGTTTCATCTTCGACTCACACAGCCCGCGTGTGGCGCAGGCCGCGCAGGCGGCGCAGATCGCCCATGACGTTCCACCTTTTATCGCCACCGTGGCGCTCTTTCGCGACGCCAATGCCGAAGTTGTTCGCGCGACGCTGGCCGTGTTCACGCCGGATGTGGTGCAATTTCACGGTCAGGAAACACCTGAATTCTGTCGTGGCTTTGGCTTGCCCTATCTGAAGGCGGTGCCCATGGCGCAACCGCAGGACCTTGGGCAGTGGGCGCGGCAGTACGCGGACGCGCAGGCGCTGTTGCTGGACTCGCATTCCGCCGGGACTGCAGGCGGCAGCGGACGCACGTTTGACTGGTCGAAATTGACTCACGCCCACGCAAAACCTTTGATGCTGGCCGGCGGATTGCATGCGGGCAACGTGGCGCTGGCGATTACAATGGCCCGTCCCTACGCCGTCGATGTGTCCAGCGGCATAGAAAGTGCCCCTGGCATTAAAGATCCGGCACGCATGCAGGAATTCATACAACAAGTACGACAGGCCGATCGAGATGGATAGTTACCAGTACCCGGATTCGCGCGGCCACTTTGGCCCCTACGGCGGCCGTTTTGTCGCGGAAACCCTGATGGAGCCCCTGCGTCAGCTCGAAGCCGCCTATCTCAAGCTGAAGGACGACGCAGAGTTCCGCGCTGAACTCGATAAAGACCTCAAGCATTACGTCGGGCGCCCATCGCCGCTGTATCCGGCCGCACGCCTCAGCGCGAAGTGGGGCGGCGCACGGATCTATCTCAAGCGCGAAGACCTCAACCACACGGGCGCCCATAAAATCAACAACACGGTCGGTCAGGCTTTGCTGGCAAAGCACCTGGGCAAGACCCGGATCATCGCCGAAACCGGCGCCGGGCAGCATGGCGTGGCCGCCGCAACGATAGCGGCACGGCTGGGTCTCAAATGCGTGGTTTATATGGGTGCCGAGGATGTGCAGCGGCAATCACCGAACGTCTATCGCATGAAATTACTCGGCGCTGAGGTCGTTCCTGTGGCATTCCGGAACCCGCACGCTCAAGGACGCAATGAATGAAGCGCTGCGCGACTGGGTGACGAATGTTGACGACACGTTCTATGTCATCGGCACGGTCGCGGGGCCGCATCCCTACCCGATGCTGGTGCGTGATTTCAATGCCGTGGTCGGCCGTGAGGTGCTGATCCAGGCCCCGGAGTTGCTGGGCAAGCTTCCGGATGCGCTGGTCGCTTGTGTCGGCGGCGGTTCCAACGCCATAGGGCTTTTTTACCCTTTTATGCAACACGATTCGGTGGCGATGTACGGTGTCGAAGCCGCAGGGCTGGGGCTGGCCAGCGGTCAGCACGCCGCGCCGCTTTCGGCGGGCAAGCCCGGCATCCTGCACGGCAATCGAACCTACGTCATGGCCGACGAGCACGGTCAGATTCTCGGTACCCATTCTATTTCTGCGGGGCTGGACTACCCCGGCGTGGGGCCTGAGCATTCGTGGCTCAAGGATTTGGGCCGGGTGAAGTATGTGGCCATCACCGACAACGAAGCGCTTGCAGCGTTTCATGAGCTGACACGGATCGAGGGCATCATCCCCGCGCTCGAATCCGCTCACGCGCTCGCTTATGCCCGCAAGCTCTCCGTAGAAATGGGGCTTGCCAAAAACATCGTCGTCAATCTTTCTGGACGAGGTGACAAGGACATTTTCAGCATCGCAAAATTAGAAGGCATTCAACTCACATGAGCCGGATCGCCCCGGTGTTTTCGGCCCTGGTGTCACAAAAACGCAAGGCGCTGATCCCTTATGTCACCGCCGGAGATCCTGGACCCGAACACACGGTTGCCCTGCTGCACGCGCTGGTGCGCGGGGGCGCGGACATCCTGGAGTTGGGCGTCCCATTCTCGGACCCGATGGCGGATGGCCCTGTCATCCAGCTTGCCTGCGAGCGCGCCCTGGCAGCAGGGACAACTCTCGGTAAGGTGCTTGAGATGGTTGCCGAGTTCCGGGCTCAGGACGAAAAAACACCTGTCGTACTGATGGGCTACCTGAATCCGATCGAAAGCATGGGCCTGGAAAATTTTGCCCGGCGTGCCGCGCAGGCGGGCGTAGACGGCGTGCTGGCGGTGGATCTGGCCGTAGAAGAGGCACCAGAATTTTCTCCGGTGCTGAGGGGTGCAGGCCTGGATTGCATTTTTTTGCTGGCCCCGACCAGCCCTCCCGAGCGCATACGCTCAATCGCCCAAGAAGCCAGCGGCTATCTTTATTATGTTTCGCTCAAGGGCGTCACCGGAGCGGCGAGCCTTGATGTCAAAAGCGTCGAATCCAGGCTGGCCGAAATCCGCCGCTGCACGTCGCTTCCAATCGCCGTTGGTTTCGGTGTCAAGGATGCGCATACCGCCGCCCAGGTCGGGCGCTGCGCGGATGCGGTCATCGTCGGCAGCGCACTGGTGGCGGAAATCGAGAAAAATCAACACGCACCAGCGGCCTTGCCCGGGATTCTCGCTGCTAAACTTCTGGACATGCGACGCGCGTTGGATAAATTGCCATGAGCTGGCTCGAGAAAATCGCCGGTTCGCAGCTGCTTAAAAGTACCGATCGCAAACGCAATATCCCGGAGGGTCTGTGGACCAAGTGCGAAAGCTGCCAGTCGGTCCTTTATCGCGCCGAGTTGGAGCGTACGTTTGAAGTCTGTCCAAAATGTGGGGCGCACCGAGACATCCCCGCACGCCAGCGCTTGAACCAGTTTCTCGATCCCCAGCCGCGCGAGGAGATCGCCGAAGGCCTGTTGCCCACCGATCCCCTGCTGTTCAAAGACACCAAGAAATACAAGGACCGCATCGCCAACGCGCAGGAAGATACGGGAGAGAAAGAGGCCATGATTGTCCTGCGCGGCCAGCTGATGGGCTTGCCGCTGGTGGCCGCGGCATTCGAGTTTGGGTTCATTGGCGGCTCCATGGGCAGCGTGGTCGGTGAAAAATTCGTGCGCGGCGTGCAGCGCTGCCTCGACGACAGCGTGCCGCTGGTCTGCTTTTGCACCTCCGGCGGTGCACGCATGCAGGAGTCGCTCTTTTCTTTGTTCCAGATGGCCAAAACCAGCGCCGCCCTGGCCAGGCTGAGCGAGCGTGGACTGCCCTTCATTTCAGTGATGACGCACCCGACCATGGGCGGCGTCTCAGCCAGCCTGGCGATGCTCGGTGACGTGAATATCGCAGAGCCAAAGTCGCTGATTGGTTTCGCTGGCCCGAGAGTGATAGAGCAGACGGTTCGCCAAAAGCTGCCCGAGGGATTTCAGACCAGTGAATTCCTGTTGGAGCATGGCGCGATAGACCAGATCGTTGACCGTCGTGAAATGCGTGAAAAGATTCACCGGATTCTCGCGCTGCTGACCCATTTTTCGCCGAACATTGTTGCCACCTGACACCGCCGCGTCGCTGGCCGAATGGTTGGCCTGGCAGGAATCACTGCACCCAAAGACCATCGAATTGGGCCTCGGCCGGGTCCGTGAGGTGGCAGCGCGATTGGGCCTGCCGAACGCTTTACCGGCCCTGACGGTTGCCGGAACCAACGGCAAGGGCTCCAGCACTGCCTTGCTGGGGGAAATTTACCGCGCCGCGGGACTCAAGGTCGGCGTGTATACCTCACCTCATTTGTTGCGCTACAACGAACGCATCGCGATCAATGGCGAAGCGGTTAGTGACTCCGCGCTATGTGATGCGTTCAATGCCATTGAACAGGTGCGCCAGCGCATCACACTGACCTATTTTGAATTCGGCACCCTGGCTGCGTTATGGCTGTTTCGCGAAGCGGCCGTGCAACTGCAGATTCTGGAAGTGGGGCTGGGCGGTCGGCTGGATGCCGTCAATCTGGTGGACGCAGAAGGCATGCTGATTACCTCGATCGGGTTGGATCATCAGGACTGGCTCGGCCCTGATCGCGAAAGTATCGGTCGTGAAAAGGCCGGGGTCCTGCGCGCCGGCAAACCGGCGGTGTATGCCGATTGGCAACCGGTTGAGTCCATCCTTGAAATTGCCGCGCAGTTGCCAGCGCCGTTGCATTTGCTGGGGCGCGATTTCTCGTATGCCGTGTCGGCTGATGCATGGACTTGGAGCGGTGTGGATGGACGCCGCCTTAAAAAGCTGCCAATGCCCGGACTCGGTGGCACACATCAATTGCAGAATGCCGCGGGTGTCATTGCACTGGTGGAAGCCCTGCAATCACGGCTGCCGGTGTCCGATACCGCCGTGCGCAGCGCATTGCCACGGCTGCATTTGGCGGGAAGGTTCGAAAGAATTGGCGGCGTGCTGTTCGATGTCGCGCATAACGCCGAGGCAGCACAGGCACTGGTCGCGCAATTAGAGGCAAGCAGAATCGGCAAAGTCGTCCTGGTGCTCGGCATGCTGGCCGACAAACCGGTTGAGGCGTTTTGCCGGACACTGGCCCCTTGGGTATCCCATGCGTATCTGGCCGGGCTTCCGGGCTCGCGCGGACTCAGTGCCCAGATGCTGCAGCAAAGAGCCGGTGGATATTTCAAAACGCACGTACGCTGCGATACCGTCCCCGAGGCGTTCGTCCGTGCGAAAATACAAGCTCAAACGGGACAATGCATTCTCGTTTGCGGCTCGTTCTTAACGGTGGCGGCAGTGAAGGCAATACAGGAAAACTTGGATGGATGAGATTACCCAACGCCGCCTGATCGGCGCAGCGGCACTTTTTGTGTTCGCGTTCGCCATTGCGGCCTTGCTGCCGGATCCCGAACATTCGCGCGGCATTCCGGGCCGTGAGCCCGCACCCGATTCCGACTCGGCGCCACAAGTCGTGGTTTACGACCTGCGCACACCGCCAGCACAGACGGGGCCGGGTGAAACCCCGGCCGATCCACCCCCGTTCAAGCCGGTGACGCCCGTATTGAGCCTGGAACCCCAATCGAAATCAGGCGCCTCGCTCGGCTGGTTTGTGCAACTGGGGAGTTATGCCACATCGTCCAGCGCTAAATCGGCGCTGGCACGCGCTCAACAGGAGGGGTACAACGGCACGGTGCAAATGACGCTGAAGGACAAGAAAAAACTTTATCGCGCACGCATCGGCCCGTTCGGCTCGCAGGAAGAAGCACGTGAAGCACAGGAGAGCGTCGCCGACGAGGGTTTTTCCGACGCGCGCCTGATTGAACTCTGGAAACCATGATTCTGATTGACTGGTGCATTGCCGGTCTGGTATTGCTGTCAGCCATCGTCGGGATTTTTCGCGGACTCGTGCGCGAGGTGCTCGGGCTGGCGGGGCTGGCGGTATCGCTGGTGATCGCCTGGCGCTTCGGCGAACTGCTGGCGCCATATCTCACCGCGCTTTCCACGCTGCCCTCGGTTCGAGTGATGGCCGCGACGGTTATCTTGTTTCTGCTCAGCATGCTGATTTGCACCCTGCTGGCCTACGCGATTGGCAAGGTAGTGCGAGGTGCGGGGCTGGCCCTGCCAGACCGACTGCTCGGCGCGGGGTTTGGCGTTTTGCGGGGCATTCTGGTTGCCGCCTTGCTGGTCATGCTGGCCGCCATGACGCCGCTCAAAAACGACCCATGGTGGAGTCAGTCGATGTTTGTTCCGCAGCTGGAATGGCTGGCTAACGAACTCGTTAAACTGGCGCCGGTCGAATGGCGCAACCGCGTCAGTCCCGGTCAACAACAGGAGCCCTGAAAAGAATATGTGCGGAATTGTCGGGCTGGTCTCTCATACGGCGGTCAATCAGGAACTGTATGACGCGCTGACCGTGCTCCAGCACCGCGGCCAGGATGCGGCGGGCATCGTCACCGGCGAGGGCGATCGCTTCCATCTGCGCAAAGCCAATGGCCTGGTGCGCGATGTCTTTCATACCGACGAACATATGTTGCGGCTGCGCGGCAACGCCGGCATTGGCCACGTGCGCTACCCGACGGCAGGCTGTACCAGCTCAGCCGAAGCGCAACCGCTGTACACCAATACGCCGTACGGCATCGCGCTGGCGCACAACGGCAACCTGACCAATACCGAGCAGCTCAAGAAGGAATTGTTTGTCGAAGACCGTCGTCATATCAACACGGACTCCGATTCCGAAGTGCTGCTGAACGTCTTTGCGCACGAGCTGATGCAGCGTAACCGCCTGCGCCTGACGCCGGACGACGTGTTCGAAGCCGTGGCTCAGATGCATCATCGTTGTCGCGGCGCCTACGCCTGTGTCGCACTGATTTCCGGCTACGGCCTGCTCGGCTTTCGCGACCCTTACGGTATCCGCCCGATCGTCATTGGCCAGCGCAAGGGTCTGAAAGGGCCCGAATACATGCTCGCCTCCGAATCGGTCGCATTGGATACCCATGATTTTGAATTGATTGGCGACCTCGCCCCCGGCGAGGCGGTGTTCATCACGCTCGACGGCAAATTGCACCGCCGCCAGTGCGCCATAAACCCGGTGTATTCACCGTGCATATTCGAATACGTCTACATGGCGCGACCCGACTCGGTGATCGACGACGTCTATGTCTACAAGGCGCGCCTGCGCATGGGCGTGAAGCTGGCCGAGAAAATCCAGCGCGAATGGCCCGGTCACGACATTGACGTCGTCATTCCGATTCCGGACACCAGCCGTGTCGCCGGCTCGGAGCTGGCCATGCAGCTGGGCGTGCCCTACCGCGAAGGCTTCATCAAGAACCGCTACATCGGCCGCACGTTCATCATGCCGGGACAGGCGCAGCGCAAAAAGTCGGTGCGCCAGAAGCTCAATCCAATCGATCTGGAATTCAAGGGCAAAAACGTTCTGCTGGTGGATGATTCCATCGTCCGTGGCACCACCAGCCGCGAGATCATCCAGATGGCGCGCGAAGCGGGGGCCAAGAAAGTCTATTTCGCGTCCGCGGCGCCGCCGGTGCGTTTCCCCAACGTCTACGGGATCGACATGCCGACATCCTCGGAGTTGATTGCGCACGGACGTTCGGTTGAAGAACTGGAAAAACTTCTCGGCGCGGACCGACTGATCTTCCAGGATCTCGAAGACCTGATAGACGCCGTGCGCATCGGCAACCCCAAGCTGACCCGCTTTGATTGTTCGGTGTTCACGGGCGAATACGTGACGCAGGACATCAGTACCGATTACCTCAACCAGCTGGAGCTCTTTCGCTCAGATGCCGCGCGCGAGGCGCGCCGCCGTGCGACGCAGGGTGGCGCCATCGAATTGCACAACGCGGCGGCCTGACCGCATAATTCTTCATCGCGCCGATTTGCACCCGCTTGCAGGCGCTTAATAAATCTAGCTAAAGGGAGTCATCGTGACCCGTAAAAATCTAAAGCCTTCCACGCTCGGACTGCGCGCCGCGATTCAACGCACCGCCGAGCTGGAGCATTCCCCCGCAATTTTTCAGACCTCCAGTTTTATCTTCCGCTCGGCAGAAGACGCCGCGGCCGTATTTGCCGGGACCAAAACCGGCAATGTCTATTCGCGCTTCACCAATCCCACGGTACAGGCGTTTGAGCGACGCCTGGCCGTTCTGGAAGGTGGCGAGTCCTGCACCGCCACTGCCAGCGGCATGGCCGCGATTCTTGCCACGGCGCTGGCCTTCCTCAAGCAGGGCGACCACCTGTTGGCGTCGCGTACCTTGTTCGGCACAACCATCAACCTGTTCAATAACCTGCTGACCAAATTCGGGGTGGAAGTCAGTTACGCCGATCCATGCAATCTCGATGACTGGCGCGCCAAGCTGCAACCTAATACGCGCCTGCTTTTTTTGGAAACACCGACAAACCCGTTGTGTGAAGTGGCTGACATCGCCGGACTGGCGAAGATCGCGCACGGGGCGGGCGCACGGCTGGCGGTGGATAACTGTTTCCTGACGCCTGTCTTGCAACAGCCGCTCGCCCTGGGCGCCGACCTGGTGATTCATTCGGCAACCAAGTATCTCGATGGACAGGGCCGTTGCATCGGTGGCGCCATCGTCAGCAACAAAAGCGACGGCGAAACCTTGTTCGGGTTTATGCGCAGTGCCGGGCCCTCCTTAAGTCCCTTTAATGCCTGGGTATTTCTCAAGGGTCTGGAGACGATGGACCTGCGCATGAAAGCGCATTGCAGCCATGCATTAAAAATCGCGCAATGGCTGGAGCGACAATCTGCCGTCACTCGGGTGTATTACGCGGGCCTTAAATCGCATCCGCAGCACCGGCTGGCACGAAAGCAGGCTCGCGGTTTTGGTGGCATCGTCAGCTTCGAGATCAAGGGTGGCAAGCGCGCTGCGTTTCGCCTTATCAATCGCCTGCGGCTGTTTTCGATCACTGCGAACCTGGGTGATGCGCGCAGCATCGTCACCCACCCCAGTACGACGACCCACCACCGAATGGGCGCACATGCGAGGCACGTCGCCGGCATCAGTGACGCACTGGTGCGGCTGTCGGTGGGCCTGGAAGATCCGGATGACCTGATTGCAGATTTGAAGCAAGCACTGGGAAGCTAAAAAACCCATAACCCGCTTGAGGAGGAAAATCGCCCAGTTTGGCGGTATTCAAAAAGGCAGTGGTACTAAAAGTGTACCACCGGTTTTCACATGTCCAGAGAAACAGCCGCCAAATCGGCTCAAGCGGGTGCGGTGATTTTGTGCCTTGAAGCTCCCTCGGCGCTGACTTCAAGGTATTCACGACACTCAGGCCGCCAGTCTGCAAGCACGATGCGTTCGAAGGCCTTGCCGTTAACTGTGAGCACATGCTTTGCGGGACGGTGTGTATGGCCGTGAATCATCCGCCTCACGCCCGATTCGGATATCGCATCGCAAATGGCCTGCGTGTTTACATCCATGATGTCCTCGGCCTTGCTGCGTTTTTGCACGAGGCTGGTGGAGCGTACCTGCGTGGCGATGGTCTGGCGCAGAAACAGCGGCAACGCGCGATAGCCGCGCTGCACCAGAGGAAAACGGCTGAACCGTCGCCAGCGTTGATACCCGGCGTCGTCAGTGCAATAACGGTCTCCATGCGAGAGGAGCGTGGGCAGCCCGTACAGGTCCAACACCTGCGGGTCCGGCAGGATGCGCACGCCGGTCGCGGCGGCAAAATCGGCTCCGACTAGAAAATCGCGGTTGCCATGCATGAAAAATACCGGTACGCGTGCACTCAGTTGCTTCAGGGCAGCGACCTCGACGGCGTAATCTGTCGCGCCGCTGTCGTCGCCAATCCAGACTTCAAACAGATCACCAAGGATGTAAACCGCTTCGGCGGTCCGAGCCGGTCCTTTCAGGAACTCTGCAAACGACTCGCGTAAGGGCGAGGGCTGTGGCGGCAGATGCAGATCTGAAAGGAAAAGCGTGCTCACTTCGCGCTGGAGCCCTCAATCGTTGCTTTCTTGATCAGGATTGGTGTGACCGGAACGTCCTGGCCAAATGGCGGCAACCGGCCGGTTTTGGCGTCGGCGATCTTATCCACCACGTCCATGCCGGAAACGACTTTGCCGAACACCGCATAACCCCAGCCATCCTGACCTGGATAGTCGAGGAAGGAGCTGTCGGCGTGAACGATGAAGAACTGCGAACTGGCCGAATGCGGTGCGGAAGTACGCGCCATCGAAATGGCGCCGCGCACGTTTTTCAGGCCGTTTTTGGCTTCGTTCTGTATCGGCGAGCGGGTTTTGCGCTGGTCGTATTTCTCGTCATACCCGCCGCCCTGGATCATGAAGCCCTTGATGACCCGGTGAAACGCCAGGCCGTCGTAATGGCCTTCCTTGACGTAGTCCAGGAAATTCTTGACCGTGCCCGGCGCCTTTGCGGCGTTGAGCTCCAGCACGATGTCGCCGAGGCTGGTTTCCAGTTTGACGCGGGGGTCTGCGGCATGGGCGGCGGTGGTCATAAAAAATCCTAGAGTGAGAAGGGAAAGAGTGCGAAACATGTGGACGTCTCCTATGCAGCTTGCAACATTAAGGGCATGTCGATTTGGGCGAGCGCCTGCTGAACCACTTCAATTCCGGCGCCGGTCTTATGGGTGTTTTGTGAAAGATGGCGTCGAAACGCGCGACCGCCGGATTGTCCGTGGAACAATCCAAGGATGTGGCGTGTCATCGCCGCCAATGGCGTGCCGCGCGCCAGTTCGGTCTCCAGATACGGCAACAACTTGCGCAGGATTTCCTGGCGTGAGATTTCATGAGCGGTCGCGCCAAACAGGCGCTGATCGACCTGACTCAGCAGAAATGGATTCTCATAGGCCTCGCGGCCGAGCATTACGCCGTCTACCTGGCGCAGATGTGCGTCTGACTCATCGAGAGAACGGATGCCGCCGTTGATGATGACGGTCAATCCCGGGAAATCCTGCTTGAGGCGATAAACCTGCTCGTAACACAGCGGTGGAATTTCGCGATTTTCTTTAGGCGAGAGTCCTTTGAGCCAGGCCTTGCGCGCATGGATGATGAACGTGTCACAGCCAGAAGAGGCCACGATTTCGACAAAACGCTTCAGGAAGGTGTAATCCTCCGAGTTGTCCACGCCGATGCGGGTCTTGACCGTCACCGGGACCGACACGGATTTCTGCATCGCCGAAACGCACTCGGCCACACGGTCGGGTTCGCGCATCAGGCAGGCGCCAAAACGTCCGATCTGCACGCGATCCGAAGGACAGCCGCAGTTCAGGTTGATTTCGTCATAGCCAAAACGCTCGCCCATCTCCGCGCATTCGGCCAGCGCGTCGGGTTCGGAGCCGCCCAATTGCAGGGCGATGGGATGCTCTGCGCGGTCGAATTTCAGATGCCTTTGGACGCTGCCATGCAGCAGTGCGCCGGTCGTCACCATTTCGGTGTACAGGCGGGCGTGCTTGGACAGCTGACGATGGAAAAACCGGCAGTGCCGGTCTGTCCAGTCCATCATCGGCGCAACGCAGAATCGGTGGGCGGGGTATGTTTCACGCATAGGCGTATTGTAATCGTCCAGGCAAGGCAATCGCCTGTCTGCTTTCAGGAGGAGTCTTATGACCGTTAATTTTGAGATCGTTCCCGTCATTTCGCTGATTGCAGGGATCTTTATCCTGCTGATGCCCAAGCTGCTCAACTACACGGTGGCCGCGTATCTGATCGCGATAGGCGTGCTGGGTCTCATGCGCTGATGGGATGATTCGTTGGGTGCGGATGCCGGCCTACAATCCTCCACAACCCAGCAAGCCGCCGTCCACGGTGAGCGTCGTGCCGGTCACGTAACTCGCGGCATCGGAAACCAGGTACAGGATTGCGGGCGCGATTTCGGCCGGCTGCGCCACGCGACCGAGCGGAATCTGCGGCAGAAATGTTTTAAGCACCTGCTCGTTCTTGATCAGAGCGGCCGCGAACTTGGTGTCAGTGGCGCCAGGCAATACGGCATTCACGCGGATTTTCCATGGCGCGCATTCTTTGGCGAACGCCTGCGTCATGTTGATGACCGCCGCCTTGGTGATCGAATAAATTCCCTGGAACATGCCGGGTTTGACGCCATTGATCGAGGCGATGTTGACGATCGAACCGCCGCCGCTCTTCTTCATCAGCTTGCTGGCCAGCGCCGACAGCTCGAAGTAACCGCGGATATTTACCTGGATGGTTTTGTCCACCATGCCCATGTCGGTATCGCTGATGTGGCCGAAATACGGGTTGGTCGCGGCGTTGTTGACCAGGATGTCGAGCTTGCCAAATCTCGACTCGATTTCAGCTACGAGCTGTTTCAGCGCGACGGACTCTCCTTGATGGGCTGCTATTGCCGTGGCGTTGCCACCGGATGCGGTGATCGCGGCAGCCACCTTGTCGAGATCTTCCTGTTTGCGCGATGACACGATGACGTGCGCGCCTTGCTCGGCCATCAGGCGGGCGGTGGCTTCACCGATGCCGCGTGAAGCCCCGGTGATCAGGGCCACGCGGCCGGTCAGGTCAAATAGTTTTGTGGGCATATCGATTCTCAGGCTTTGGATTTCTGGATGACGCTTTCCGCCACGGCGGCCAGCACGCTGACAAACATGCCGAACGCCTGGAAGCGCGGGTTCTTGGTTTGCCCCAGCTTAAAGCGGTAATAAATCTGTTGCGCAATCACGCCGAGGCGGAACAGGCCGAAAACATAATAAAAGTCAGGATTCTTGATTTCGATTCCGGTTTTGTCGGAGTAATGGCGGACAATTTCTTCGCGCGTCAGCATGCCGGGGACATTGGAGGGCTGCATGCGTACCGACTGGATGTGCTTGGGGTCGTCGGCCTGCACCCAGTAGGCGAGTGAGGAGCCAAGGTCCATCAGCGGATCGCCGATCGTGCACATCTCCCAGTCCAGCACGCCGATGATGCTGAGACCATCCTGCGCTGACAGCACCACGTTATCGAATCGGTAATCGTTATGGATCAGGCCTGGGCGTGCGCCGTCGGGGGGCGTATGGGTTTTGAGCCAGGCCATGATGGATTCGCAGTCCGGCACATCGTCAGTTTTGACCTTGGAAAAACGCTCACACCAGCCTTTGATCTGGCGCGCGACATAGCCTTGCGGATGGCCCAGGTCGCCAAGGCCAATCGCCTGGTAGTCAAGCTGGTGCAGGCGGATCTGGGCGTCGAACAGGTTGGTGCACAGCGTGCGGGCCTGTGTCGGTGAATAATCTGAGCCCTTGGGAAAATCCCGGCGCAGGATAGTGCCGTCGAGTTTTTCCATGACGTAGAACGCCGCGCCGATCAGCGATTCGTCCTCGCAATACGCCAGCGGGCGCGGGCAGGGGAAATGCGGGTGCAGCGCCTGCATCACGCGATATTCGCGGCCCATGTCATGGCCGGATTTGGGTTTGGTACCGGCGGGCGGACGACGCAGGATCATCGGCCGACCGCCGACCGTAAGTTGGTAGGTAATGTTGGAAGCGCCGCCAGCGAATTGCTTCAGCTCCAGCGGCCCGTCATTCAGGTCAGCGATCTGGCTTTTGAGAAAAGGCAGGAGGATCGCGGGGTCGAAGCTGTTTTCTTCGCGCACGGCGCCGGCTTCGTCGAGGGGTGTGGTCATTAGCGAAAGGTCATCAGTGACGTATCGTGTTCCAGTTCCAGATGCGTGGTGTTGTTGAATCCGAGCAGTGACAATCCGCGCTTGCCGACACGGAATTCATGAACGCTGGCGTTGGCGATGCGCCAGTTCATCCGGAACGCCTGTGTGTCATTGATTTGCAGTGCCTCGCGTAGCGCCACGGTGATGATGCCGCCCGAGGTGAAAATCGTGACGCGCTTGCGATCCGGCGTGCAGACTTCGCGCAAACCTGCCAGCACGCGCTGCGAAAAATTTTGCCATGACTCAAACAGTTTGCCGTCGTGAACGCGATTTTCCAGCCAGTAGCCGATCACCACTTCAAAGGCATGTTGAAACTGCTTGGGGTCGGAATAAAGCTTGGGGTCATTGAGCTTGATGTCGGGGTATTCACGCGCCAGAACGGGAAGATAGGCGCGCAGGATTTTTTCAAACTCGTATTCGTTGAATGCCGGATTTATGACCGGGTCGGCGCTGATTCCGGCGTTTTCAAGCGCCTTGAGTGCCGTGTCTTTCTGCCGTGCCATGGCACCGCTGTAGTAGATATCCGAGGCGTATTTCAAACGCTGCCAGTGTTTGCCCAGCACCTCGCTTTGGCGCGCACCGAGTTTCGACAGCACGTCGTAGCTGGCCGCGCCAAAGGACGCCTGACCGTGCCGGACTAACACCAGATGCGTCATGGTCGAAGAAATAAAAAAGCCGCTCGTGAGATCACGAACGGCTTGTTCTAGGAAGGTTAACGGCTGACCGACGGCTATTGGATATAGACCGGGCCCTGCAACGGTGTGCCGAGCATGTGCTGGGTCACGTCCGCCAGCGTGGGTTGCATCACCACGGTGTATCGGCCTGCACGCGCGACGGTGAAATACGCCAGCCGCTCGTTCTTGCCCAGCGACCAGTTGCCGGATACCGGAGCGCCGCTGGTGTCGAGGATTTCGACATTCTTCGGCAGGCTGTCCGGATCGAGTTTTTCCGAAAACAGCAAGGCAATCGCGCGGCCTTCCTGCGTTTGTCCTGCATAAAGCAGTTTGAGTTGGCTACGCGGCATCTGGGCGGGGTCTGGCCACCAGGGCGCAATTGCATCGGGTGCAGGCGGAGCCTTGCGCGGCGTGCGCTTGACGGGTGCTTCGCGTACCGGCGCCGGCTTGGGCGCGGGCGCCACGGCCACCTCTTCAACTGGCGCGGGTTCGGGCTCTACGGCCACGGCCGGGGGTGGAATCACTTCGGGAGTGGGCTCCACAGGCGCAGCAACGACCGGTTCGGCGACGGGCGCTGGGGTAGTGACAACTTCCTTTTCAGTGCGGGGGGCAAACGTCTGCAGACCAAAATAGACACCGACCGCCACCAGCGCCATCACGATGGCCAGGACGATTCCAGAAGATTTCATTTGTCGAACTCCCTGAGGTAAAAAACTGCCCAAATAAATTGGACCGGACTATCCTGGAGCCATTCTGCGCAGTCAATGCGGTCAATGTGCCCCGGAAACGTTCTGCAATAATACTCGTGACACACGCTATTCCCAAACTTTTGCCCAACTTTCCAAGGATGCATCGATGAGTGATCGTTATCTTGACCTGTCCCAGACTGGCTGGGGCAAATCGCTGATGTCCGTATTTGGCCTGCCGACGCCACCTAAGCTTACGCGTGCCGACGCGCCCTGGGCCCAGACCCCCCTGGAGGGCCGGTTTGTCACCTTTGGCGCCGCCACCGAAAGCTCCTTCATCCCACACCTGCTGGTATCGCTCAAGCAGATGGGCGCCGCATTGCGCGTGCTGCCGCAGCATGCGGGCCTCGTCGGGGTGAAGTCCGCCAGCGCGGAACTGAAGTTAAACCTGGCCGGGACGCCGGTCGCCGGCGAGGGGTCCGATGCCTCTTATGCCTATGTATTTGATGCCTCCGGCCTGTCGCAACCGCAGCAATTGCGCGAGGTCTATGATTTTTTTCAGCCGTTGGTCGCGCAGATTCCCGCCAATGGCCGCGTCCTGGTGATATCGCAGGTGCCGTCGCTGGCCGGCGCTCCCGCGGCATCCGCTGCTGCCGCCGCACTGGATGGCTTTGTCCGCAGCCTGGCCAAGGAGATCGGCCGCAAGGGGATCACCGTCAATCGCCTTGTTGTGAAGAAAGGCTCGGAGCACCTGCTTGAAGGGCCGTTGCGATTTTTCCTTTCAGCTCACTCCGCATTCATCACCGGCCAGACCCTGCAGCTGGATCAATCGATAGAATCCGGCGTCGCCGGCGCGGGCGCACTGAACAGAAAAATTGCGCTGGTCACTGGCGCCGCACGCGGCATCGGCGCCGCTCTGGTGCAGGTATTGGCGCGTGAAGGCGCGACAGTGATCGGAGTGGATCGACCGCAGGAAGAGGCCATGCTTGCCGAAACGCTGTCCAAAGTCGGCGGGACGGGCCTTGCAATCGACATCACCGCCGCGGACGCGCCGGAAAAAATCACCCGCGAGTGCATCGCCAAATTCGGCGGTCTGGATATCGTTGTGCACAACGCCGGTATCACGCGCGACAAGATGCTTCGCAACATGCAGCCGCACATCTGGGATCAGGTGCTGGACGTGAATCTGGCGTCGATATTGCGGATTAACGAAAAACTGTTAAACGGTGGGCTCAAGCCCGGTGCGCGCATGGTCTGCATCTCGTCGATCGGCGGGATCGCCGGCAATGCCGGCCAGACCAACTATGGCGCCACCAAGGCCGGCGTCATCGGTTACGTGCAGGCGCTCGCCGCTGAAATGGCGCAGCGCGGCGGTGCGGTCAATGCGGTGGCGCCGGGGTTTATCGAAACCCAGATGACGGCAATGATGCCGTTGGCCATTCGCGAGGTCGGCCGGCGGCTGAATTCACTTTCCCAAGGCGGTTTGCCGGAAGATATCGCTGAAACCGTGGCTTTTCTGGCGAGCAGCCAGGCGGCTGCCATCAACGGCCAAACCTTGCGGGTTTGTGGCCAGAACTGGGTCGGCGCTTGAGCGATTTGCGGCTGGCCGCCACGTCCAAACTGCCGACCCCGTTTGCCGAGTTTCAGCTGCGGGTTTATCTGGAGGAGGGCGGCAAGGAGCATCTCGCGCTGACATTGGGCAATCTCGCCGGCGACCCGCCGGTGGTTCGGCTGCATTCCGAGTGCCTGACGGGCGACGCGCTGTTCTCGTTGCGCTGCGACTGCGGGTTCCAGCTCGAGCATGCACTGCAGCGCATTGCCACCGAGGGGCGCGGCGCGTTGATTTACCTGCGTCAGGAAGGCCGCGGTATTGGCCTTGCCAACAAAATTCGCGCGTACGCGCTGCAGGATCAGGGACACGACACGGTCGAGGCCAATACGCAGTTGGGTTTTGCTGCCGACCTGCGTGATTACCGCGCGGCCCTGCAGATTCTCAAGGAGCTGGGCCTGGGCCGGATACGTTTGCTGACCAATAACCCGAAAAAAATCGAGGCGCTTGAGGCGGGCGGGGTTTCGATTACCGAGCGCATCCCGATTCAGTGTGGGCGTAATCCCCACAACGATGCCTATCTCGCCACCAAGGCGGGCAAGCTGGGACACCTGCTTCCATGAGTTATGCGCTCGCGCGCGATGTCTTATTCAGGATGGATGCGGAGAAGGCGCACGAACTCACGCTTCAAATGTTCGCGCGGTTTCCGCGTGCGAGCACTGCGCTTTTTCGCGCGCCCACCGACGCCAAGCCCGCCAACCTTTTGGGCCTGAGGTTTCGCAATCGGGTCGGACTTGCAGCAGGGCTGGACAAGAACGCAGATTGCATCGCCGCGTGGGACGCCCTGGGTTTTGGTTTCGTCGAGGTGGGTACGGTGACGCCGCGCCCGCAACCCGGTAATCCGAAACCTCGGATGTTCCGGCTGCCGGAATACCAGGCTTTAATCAATCGGCTTGGCTTTAACAACAAGGGCGTGGATTACCTGGTTGAGCGAATCAGGTCGACCCCACGACAGTGCGTACTGGGCGTGAACATCGGTAAAAACTTTGACACGCCGCTTGAGGATGCCGCGCAGGATTACATCGCCTGCCTGAACAAGGTTCATGCAATTGCCGATTACGTCACCGTCAATATCTCCTCACCCAACACGCGTAATTTGCGCGAGTTGCAAAGCGAAGGGCCGCTGCGCAAGCTCCTTTCCAGCCTGCGCGA
The DNA here is from genome assembly GCA_963807375.1 of uncultured Gammaproteobacteria bacterium. Taxonomy (GTDB): domain Bacteria; phylum Pseudomonadota; class Gammaproteobacteria; order Nevskiales; family Nevskiaceae; genus JACPFV01. The sequence goes on along the minus strand of CAWEBP010000001.1, from coordinate 687,604 downwards.
CACGCGCGCGAAACTGGCTGGACAAAGTGGTCGCCAACCTCCGCTCCTGGTCAAGATTGCACCCGATCTGGACGACGAGCAGATTCTGACGATAGCCCGCACGGTTCGCGAAGCGGGCATGGACGGGCTGATTGCAACCAACACGACGGTGGAGAGGGTGGCCGTACAGAGTCACCCTTTGGCAGCTGAAGCGGGCGGTTTGTCGGGAGCGCCTTTGCGCGAGCGCGCGCAGGAGGTGCTGAATAAACTGCGCTCGGCGATGGGCGCCGACTTTCCGCTGATCGGGGTTGGTGGAATCAGCTCAGGCACGGACGCCGCAGAGCGTTTCAAGGCGGGTGCTGATCTGGTGCAGGTTTACACCGGGTTTATCTACCGCGGACCGTCACTGATTGCCGAATGCGCGGCCATCCGCTAGATTGCCCCCGAAGCCGCTCTCTAAAATCAAACTTCTACTGGGAAAAATTCATGCGCTATTTCACTCTGGGACTTGCCGCTGCACTTTTTGCGGCACCGGCGCTGGCGGTACATACCGAAACCTACCGCATCCCCTATTTCGGCCTGGGCGGGCAAGGGGTGATCGGCGACGACTCCCGCCAAGTTGATTTTGGCTTGGGCTACGAGATTTATCTCGGTATTCCGTTTGGCGATGCGGGCAACAAGGCGTTCGAATTGTCGTTGACCGAATCCCAGTTCAAGCGCAAAGCGGACGATAAAAATAACTTCGCCTCGACCATTTTCGTCAATTACATCCGCGATTTCGCATTGTCCAGCTATTCACTCAAGCCGTATTACCTGATTGGCGCCGGTATTACGCGCGAAGATGCCTTTGGTAAGGAGACCTATCACGCGGGCGCCAATGGCGGCATCGGACTGTTCTTTCCGTTCTCGTTCCGGGGCTGGGGACTTCGCACCGAGGGCCGGGTGCAGTATCAGGCGAATGACGCCACCGTAGCGGGTGAGGACTCTCTGCTGGATTACAAGATGAGCGCGTTGCTACAGATTCCGCTGACCATCTTCTTCGACCGCGAAGTGCCGGTCGCGCCCGTGCTTGATTGCGAAATTGCCGTGGTTGATCCGCTCACCGGTCGCCGCGATTGCGCCATTGACTCGGATCGCGACAGCGTTCTTGACCCGCAAGACCAGTGCCCCGGCACGCCGCCCGCGACACCTGTGGATGCCGTGGGCTGCCCAGAAGGCCCGAAGCCTTCAGACAGTGATGGCGACACCGTGCTCGATGCGGACGACAAATGCCCCGGTACGGCCAGAGACCTCAAGGTCGACTTCAACGGTTGCGTGATCAGCCAGAACATGAGCATCTACAGCGTCACCTTCCTGACCGATTCCGCGGTGCTGACAGAGGAGTCCAAGGTCGTTCTGGATGGCGCGGCGATCACGCTGAACACACAGCCGAATATCACCATGGAAGTTGCGGGTCACACCGATAACGTCGGTTCGCCCGCGTACAACCGCGTGCTGTCGCAGCAGCGGGCTGACGCCGTTCGCGACTACCTGCTTTCGAAGGGAGTCGGGGAGTCACGTCTGACCGCCGCCGGATACGGTGACACGCAGCCGGTGTCGTCCAATGACAGCGACATTGGCCGCGCGCAGAACCGTCGCGTCGAGTTCCGCATCGTCGTGTCGACGTCCGCAGGCTGAACCGCAAGCCAATCGTTGACGAAATGCCCGTGCAATCACCTTGCACGGGCATTTGCCGCCTGAACGAGGCGCAGGTCTGCATCGGCTGTGGCCGTACGCTGGCTGAAATCTCCGAGTGGTCGAGCGCCGATGAGCCGCGCCAGTCGCAAATCCGGCAGCAGTGCGGCGCGCGTCTCGCTAGCCTGAAAACGAATGGCTGATCTGCCCCGTCTGGAAATGTTTGCGTCCCGCCGTCCGTTGACGGTGCGCTGGGGCGACATGGACAGCATGGGCCACGTCAACAACGTCAAATACTTCACGTACGACGAGCAGGTGCGGATCGATTACTTTGCCGAACTGATGCGCGACGACCCGCGGTTCTGGAAAGACTACGGTTTGATCCTGGCTCACATCGAGGCGGATTTCATCTCGCAGGTGCATTGCCCGGCCGAGCTCGAAATCGGCTTTCGCATATCCAAGTTGGGGCGATCCAGCTTTCAGACCGAAGCTTTAATGGTCTGGCAAGGAAAACCGGCGGCCGTTACGCGAGCCGTGCTGGTCTGGTTTGATTATCAAAACAATAAAACCTTGCCCTTGCCGGATACGATAAGGCAGAAAATCCGTGCGGCTGAAATAACTCCGCCGCTCGAGTAGGGCGCTACATCCCCAAATCGCGTAATTCTTGTGCGGGCGGCGATTCCTGCCAGAGCGGTTCGAAATCCTTCAGTTTCAGGCGCGCCACATGCGGGGTGGCGGCGTAGTCGCGTGCGGTCCTGTGTTCGCGGTCCAAAAGATGCAACAGACGCCTGCCGTCGGCGATCAGGTATTCCTCGCGTATCTCCGAATATTGTTCGGGCAAATCTCGAAATTCGATGAAGGTCGTCAGGCGCCGGCCGAGTTCCACCAGCCGGTTGGAATTGCGCGCCGTGCGTCCGGCGGCGTTCACCAGTACGCGCATGCGGGCATGGGCGTGTTGCAGGGTGAACTTGCGTGCGGCTTCGAGGAATTCCTCGCTGCCGAAAATATTACGGTCAAGTTCGTAGCTGAAAATAACCACTTCGCGCCGTGCCTCACTGACCATCGCGGTCGCGGTAGCAAGGAACGCCTCGCGGCCTTCGACTAGGGCGTAGTCGGCGTCTGCCTGCGGGTCAATCATTCGGCTACACCGCTTTGGCCTGTTCGACGGCGTTGCCGGTGTAATCGCCGGGCGTCAGTGCTAACAGGCGTTTCTTTTCTTTTTCAGGCAATTTCAAGCCCTGGACAAAATCCCGCAACGCTTCCTTGCCCATCTTTTTGCCGCGCGTGACGCGTTTGAGCTGCTCGTAAGGCTCGGGCAGGCCATAGCGGCGCATCACGGTCTGGATCGCCTCCGACAGCACCTCCCAGTTGTCTTCGAGATCGCGGCTCATTTTCCAGGAGTCGGCTTCGAGTTTCTTCACGCCCTTTTCAATGGCCTGGTAGGCCACGCAACTGTGCGCCACACCCACGCCGAGATTGCGCAGGGTGGTGGAGTCCGTCAGGTCGCGCTGCCAGCGCGAGATCGGCAGCTTCTCAGCCAGAAAATTAAGCATGGCGTTGGCGAGCCCGAGATTGCCCTCGGCATTTTCAAAATCGATCGGATTGACCTTGTGCGGCATGGTCGAGGAGCCAACTTCGCCCGCGACGGTTTTTTGCTTGAAATACCCGAGCGAAACGTAGCCCCAGATATCGCGGCAAAAATCCACCAGGATCGTGTTGATGCGTGACTGCACCTGGAAATATTCCGCCATCCAGTCATGCGGCTCGATCTGGGTGGTCGCCGGGCTCGGCTTCAATTCGAGGCTTTCGAGAAACAGGGAGCTGAATTCGGTCCAGTCCACATCCGGGTAGGCGACCAAATGGGCGTTGTAGTTGCCGACGGCACCGTTGATCTTGCCCAGAATTTCGACTTCGGCGAGGTGGCGGCGCTGGCGCCGCAGGCGCTGGGCAAATACAGACATTTCCTTGCCAAGAGTCGTCGGCGAAGCGGGCTGGCCATGGGTGCGAGCCAGCATCGGCTGTTCGGCGTACTGGTGGGCAAGCCCTGAAAGGGCCTTGATCAGCCGGTCTATGGCTGGCAGCAGTACGTGCTCGCGGCAATCCTTGAGCATTAACGCGTAGGCCAGATTGTTGATATCTTCCGAGGTGCATGCAAAGTGAATAAACTCTTTAATATCAGATAGTTCTTTTACATTCTTAATCTTTTCTTTTAGGTAATACTCAATCGCCTTGACGTCGTGGTTAGTGGTGTCTTCGATGACCTTGACCCGCTGCGCCTCGCCGATATCGAAGTTCTTGATGATCTGTTCCAGCTTGCGGCGTGCATCCGACGACAACTCAGAGACCTCGCCGATGTCGGGGTGCGACGCCAGCGCCATCAGCCAGCGCACTTCGACTTGAACCCGGTAGCGGATCAGCCCGTATTCGCTGAAATACTCGCGCAGGCCGACGGTTTTTTCGGCGTAGCGGCCATCAATCGGTGAAATGGCAGACAGCGAGGTCAGGTGCATGGGCGTAAAGTCTCTCTAGTTCGCGCATTCTATCGGAGCGTTCATGGCCAGAAGCAAAGTCCGCATTGAAAAAGACAGCCTGGGCAGCGTGCGCATGCCGGCGGGTGCGCTGTGGGGTGTGCAGACACAGCGCGCTGTGGACAATTTTCGTATTTCTGGCCGCGCCATGCCACGCGAATTCATTCGCGCGCTGGGGTTGATCAAGTCCACGGCGGCACAGGTCAATGCGGGGTTGGGCCTGCTGGATCGCCGGCGCGCACGCGCGATTGATCGCGCGGCGCAGGAAGTCGCGAGTGGGCGCCTGGATGCGCAGTTCCCCGTGGATATCTTCCAGACCGGCTCTGGAACCTCCAGCAACATGAATGCCAATGAGGTCATCGCCACGTGGGCGTCACGCAAAGGCGGGCTGGCGGTGCACCCCAATGACCATGTGAATTGCAGCCAGTCGTCCAACGACGTGATCCCGACGGCAATTCATTTGTCGGCGGCGCTCGCAGTTCATGAACAACTGTTGCCGGCATTAACGCATTTGCTTCGCACCATCGAAAAAAAATCCCGCAGCCTGCGCGGCGTGGTCAAGACCGGGCGCACGCACTTAATGGACGCCATGCCACTGACGCTCGGGCAGGAGATGTCCGGCTGGGCCGAGCAGGTGGCGCAGGGCATCCAGCGCATCCGCAGCACTCAACCGCGATTGCATCGGCTGGCGCAGGGCGGCACGGCGGTGGGCACCGGCATCAACGCGCACCCGCGCTTTGGCAGACTGTTTGCCCAGAAGCTCTCGCGCAACGTGGGTATCCGGTTCAGTTCATCGCCCAACTATTTTGAGAGCATTTCTTGCCAGGATACGGCGGTGGAATTGTCGGGCCAGCTCAAGGTGCTGGCGGTTTCTCTGCTGAAAATCTGCAATGACTTGCGCTGGATGAACTCGGGGCCGCTGGCCGGGCTGGGCGAAATCGAATTACCGGCGCTACAGGCGGGCAGTTCGATCATGCCGGGCAAGGTCAACCCGGTGATACCGGAAAGCTGCGCGATGGCTTGTGCGCAGGTCATTGGCAACGACGCCACGATCACGCTCGCGGGTACACAGGGCAATTTTCAGCTCAACACCATGCTGCCGCTGGTTGCCTGCACACTGCTCGATTCGCTCCAGCTTTTAGTCAACGCCAGCCGCGCGCTGGCGGACGATGCCATTGCGGGGTTCACGGTGCGTAAAATCAACCTGCAAAAAACAATCGCCCGCAACCCGATTCTGATCACGGCGCTGAATGCCCAAATCGGTTACGAGCGTGGCGCTGCCATCGCCAAGCAGGCGTACCGCGAGGGCCGCCCGATACTTGATGTGGCGCGCGAACACACAAAGCTGGACGATAGATCGCTAAGGCGTCTGCTGGACCCTAAGCGGCTGACACAGGGCGGGATAGCCAAAAGGAAATGACCCATGGGCGATGATCAGAAACAGAAATTGCAACGCAAGATCGTAAGCGGCGCGGACTACATCGAGAGCCTGCGCGGGCGCGGCCTTGAGGTCTAGCTGTTCGGCGAGAAGGTCGCCGAGCCGGTCGATCACCCGATGATCCGCCCGTCGATCAACGCGGTCGCCGCACCTACGACCTGGCGGTGGAGAACCCCGAGCTGGCGAGCGTGATTTCGCCGTTCACCGGCGAGCGCATCAACCGCTTCCTGCACGTGTGCACCAGCGTCAACGACCTGGTCACGCAGAACAAGATGCAGCGCCGCCTCGGCCAGCTCACCGGCACCTGCTTTCAGCGCTGCGTGGGCATGGACGCCTTCAACTCGCTGTACTCGGTGACGTTCGAGATCGACCAGAAGCACGGCACGCCGTACCACGCGCGGCTGAAGAGCTTCCTCACCGACATGCAGCGCGAGAACTTCGTGGTCGGCGGCGCGATGACCGACGTCAAGGGCGACCGCAGCAAGGCGCCGCACGAGCAGGCCGACCCCGACCTGTTCGTGCACGTCACCCGGCGCACCGAGGACGGCGTGTGTATCCGCGGCGCCAAGGCGCACCAGACCGGCTGCATCAACTCGCACTGGATGGTGGTGATGCCGACGATGCGCCTGGGCGAGGGCGACGAGGACTACGCGATCGTCGGCGCGGTGCCGGTCGACGCGCCCGGCATCACCTACATCTACGGCCGCCAGTCCTGCGACACGCGCGCGATGGAAGGCGGCGAGCATCGACGCCGGCAACGCCAACTACGGCGGCCAGGAGGCGATGATCATCTTCGAGGACGTGTTCATCCCCAACGAGCTCATCTTCATGGACGGCGAGATCGAGTTCGCCGCCATGCTGGTGGAGCGCTTCACCGCCTATCACCGGCGCAGCTACGTCTGCAAGACCGGCGTCGGCGACGTGCTGATCGGCGCCGCGGCGCAGATCGCCGAGATGAACGGCGTGGACGGCGCCTCGCACATCAAGGACAAGCTGGTCGAGATGACGCACCTCAACGAGACCATCTACGGCACCGGCATCGCCGCCAGCTACCAGGGCCATGCGACCAAGTCCGGCGCATATCATCAACGACGACATGCTGGCCAACGTCTGCAAGCACCACGTCACCAGCTGCCGTACGAGATCGGCGCGCCTGGCGCAGGACCTCGCCGGCGGCCTGATGGTCACGCTGCCGTCGGAGAAGGACTTCAAGCACCCCGAAATCGGCGCGCTGCTGCAGAAGTACCTGAAGGGCCGCGAGGACTTCAGCGTCGAAGAGCGCATGCGCATCCTGCGCCTGATCGAGAACATGACGCTGGGCCGCAACGCGGTCGGCTATCTCACCGAGTCCATGCACGGCGCCGGCAGCCCGCAGGCGCAGCGCATCGAGATCGGCCGCACCATGCAGCTCGAATACAAGAAGCGGCTGGCGCGGGTGCTGTCCGGCATCGAAACCGAAAAGGACAAGAACGAAGTGGTCGAGGAACTGACCGGCTACTTCGCGAGGGTGTTTGCATTGCCGCCGTCTGTTGCAGAGTCGCTAGCAAGCGAAAAACAGCCTAGAAACTGCCACCCGCTTGAGGCCATTTCGAGCCTCTAATTGCATTGATTCAAAAAAAGAGTGGTACTAAAAGTGTATCAGTGCTTTTCTGAGATTGGCCCAAAACAGCCCCAAAAGGTCTCAAGCGGGTGGCGGGGTTTGGAGCATTTTCAGGCTAGAGATACACTGTGAATAGTTGTTCTAGCGCCCGAATCCCTCAGCGCGGCATCGGAGTGGTTGGTTTTCTTTTACTCATACCTGTAGTGGCAATCGCTTTCTGGCCGCTTGGTATGGTTTTTCTGAAGCACGCAAAGCGTATTGGGATCATGAAATTGCGGGGCTGTGTGAAAAGGACGGAGGGGTTCACGTTCAAGAAGTTATGGAGCTTGAGCCACGCGACTATGCGTTCTTGGTTAATAAATTCGGTCAGCTTGATGTTCCGCCAAAGGATAAGGCTGCTGCGAATATTCCGGTGATTCATATTGATGACTACGTCTACTTCCGACGAGGTTATCCAGAAGTTTGGCGATATGAATTGAAAGTAATTCGGAAACGCGACCAAACAGTGCTCGGTACGCGAGTGTCATACGCCCGCGTTGGAGGAGATTTGATTGGATTGCATCCATCGAGATTTATGTGTCCAGAAAATGCTGAAGATTTGTTTTCAGCGGTGATTCATCCAGGGCCTTAAGGCGGACTTGAGCCGACTAAAGGGTAAAAGCCACCACCCGCTTGAGGCCTTTCCAAGCCCTCCACGGCACTTGGTGAAAAATGGATGGTACTAAAAGTGTACCGCTACTTTTTCGATAGGAACTCAAAACCGCCTAAATAGCCTCCAAGGGAATTAAAGGGGCCAGGCTCGAATTAGCTATGTTTTAAGGCCCATGAGGCTCCACCCGCTTGATGCCATTTCAACCCTCAAATGGCATCGGTTGAAAAAGAATTAAAGGGGCCAGGCTCGAATTAGCTATGTTTTAAGGCCCATGAGGCTCCACCCGCTTGATGCCATTTCAACCCTCAAATGGCATCGGTTGAAAAAAAGAGTGGTACTAAAAGTGTATCGCCCGTTTTCGCGAAGCAGTCGTTTGGGCCTAAAAAATGCCTCAAGCGGGTTAACGATAAACGTCCTTTCGGTTGCCGATTTTGACGACCTCGACGATCACCTGGGCATCATCAATGTTGTACAGAATCCGATAATTGCCTTGGCGGATCCGATAGCCTTCATCGCCCGAGAGTTTTTCCGATCCGACGGGGCGTGGGTCTGTGCGTAGCGCTTCCGCTTTCGCCAGGATGCGCCGGATATCAGTCTTCGGCAGGCCTCTCAGGTCTTTGGCTATCGAAGGCCTGTAAAGAAGCTCATAAATCGCCATTGGCCTTGAGCTTTTTCAGTAATGCTTCGTAGGTGATCGGTTTTTCGCGGGAACGGCTTTTAAGTGCTGCGATGTCGTCGTGGTCTTCTCGCAAGGACAGGCGCAACGCCTCCGACACGAGTTCAGAGATGGATTTGTGCGTGCTTGCAGCCTTGATACGCAGCGCCTGGTGCACGGCGGGGTCGAGGTAGACGGTGGCGCGGGTTTGAGTGGGTTGCATTGGGGTGCTTTGACGTTATGACATTAAAGCACTTTAGCACGGATCAGGGCGTAATCAGGTTTAAAGTCGCTGCGGGCTAAACTAATGGTCTATGACAACGATTCAACTAAAGAACTAAAGGGGCCCGGCTCAAATTAGCTTTGTTTTAAGGCTCATGAGGCTCCACCCGCTTGCGGCATTTCTGAGGCCATTTCTGGGCAAGCACGAAAAGCAGTGGTACTAAAAGTGTATCAGTGCTTTTTCGTGCCGAGCCAAAAAAGGCCCCAAAAGGCTCCCAGCGGGTGGCATTCACAACCGTGAATCGTTAGGATATACACAACCTTAGTCATGTATATCCAAGGAGTATTCCATGCAAATCGCGAGATGGGGCAACAGTTTGGCGGTACGTCTGCCTGCGGCCTTGATTCAAAAGCTGCGTCTGAAGCACGGCGATAAAGTGGAAGTGACGCCCAGCGAATCTGGCGCGGGTGGAGTGAAACTGACAATTGCGCGCAAGCCCAGCCGCCGGGAAATACTCCAAGGCTTGCGTCAGTATCGCTGGCGTTTGCCTGCTGGTTACCGGTTCAACCGCGAAGACGCAAACGCCAGAGGCGGACGTTGAGCGACCGCAGCTTTCTCGACAGCAATGTTCTGATCTATGCGGTTTCAAGCGATGCGCGTGCCGCGCGTGCGCAGAAAGCGCTGGAGAAGGGGCAGGTCATCAGCGTTCAGGTGCTCAACGAGTTCGCCAATGTCGCTCGTCGGAAGCTGGGCCGCACGACCGGCGAGATTCGCGAAGCCACGGCGCGGTTCTGCGCTGCATTCGACGTATTGCCAATCACCTTGCAACTACACGACGCAGCGCTGGACATCTGCGAGGACTACGGTTTTAGTTTCTACGACGCGCTGGTTGTCGCTGCCGCACTGGAGGCGGGATGCGCCAAGCTGTATACCGAAGACCTTCAGCATGGGCAGTTGATTGAAAAACAGCTGCGCATCGTCAATCCATTTGCCTGAAAGCGCTCATGACCACGATCAAGCAAGAAGACCTGATTCAAAGCGTCGCCGACGCTTTCCAGTACATCAGTTACTACCATCCGCTCGATTACATCCAAGCGCTGGGTGCGGCCTATGAGCGTGAAGAATCTCCGGCGGCGAAAGACGCCATTGCACAAATCCTGACCAACTCGCGGATGTGTGCGGAAGGACGGCGACCGATCTGCCAGGACACCGGCATCTGCGTGGTGTTTCTGAAAGTGGGAATGGACGTGCGCTGGGAGTCGAAGCTATCGGTGCAGGAAATGGTGGACGAGGGCGTGCGCCGTGCGTATCTCAACCCGGACAACAAGCTGCGTGCCTCAATCATGAAAGACCCGGCAGGCAAGCGCACCAATACGAAAGACAACACGCCCGCGGTGATTCACTACGAGATCGTGCCCGGCGACCACGTGGACGTGATCTGCGGCGCCAAGGGTGGCGGCAGCGAGAACAAGGCCAAGATGGTCTGCCTGAATCCTTCCGACTCGATCGTGGACTGGGTGCTGAAAACCCTGCCGACCATGGGCGCGGGCTGGTGCCCACCGGGGATTCTGGGTATTGGCATCGGTGGTACACCAGAAAAAGCGATGGTGATGGCCAAGGAAGCCATGATGTCGCCGATCGATATTCACGAGGTGAAGGCGAAAAAAGCGCGCGGCGAGACGCTGACGCGCGCCGAAGAATTACGGCTGGAGCTGCTGCAGAAGGTCAACGAGCTGGGCATCGGCGCGCAGGGCCTGGGTGGGCTGACCACGGTGCTGGATGTGAAAATCATCGAGGCACCGACTCATGCGGCCTCACTGCCCGTTGGCATGATTCCCAATTGCGCGGCGACGCGGCACGTGCATTTCGAGCTGGATGGTTCTGGCCCGGCCAAGCTGGAGGCGCCGAAGCTCGAGGACTGGCCGCAGGTGACATGGAAGGCCGATGAGAAAAAAGCCAAGCGGGTAAACCTGGATACGCTGACGAAAGCAGAAGTGGCGGCGTGGAAGCCCGGCGACATTCTGTTGCTCAACGGCAAGATGCTGACCGGCCGCGATGCGGCACACAAACGCATTCAGGACATGCTGGCCAAGGGCCAGAAACTGCCGGTGGATTTCAGTAATCGAGTTATTTATTACGTTGGCCCCGTAGACCCGGTACGTGACGAAGCGGTAGGGCCCGCCGGCCCGACCACGGCCACTCGCATGGACAAGTTCACGGAAGAAATGCTCGCCCGGACCGGGCTCATTGCCATGATCGGCAAGGCCGAGCGCGGGCCGATGGGCATTGAGGCGATCAAAAAACACAAGGCGGCATACCTGATGGCAGTGGGCGGCGCGGCCTATCTGGTGTCCAAGGCGATCCGATCTGCCAAAGTGCTGGCGTTCGAGGATATGGGTATGGAAGCGATCTACGAATTCGATGTACAAGACATGCCGGTTACAGTGGCGGTAGACAGCCTCGGTACCTCAGTGCACGAGACCGGGCCCAAAGAGTGGCGCATGAACATTGAAAAAAGGAAGGCTGCCTGATGCTCAACTTTCGCAATCTGGCTCTTGGCGGATTCCTGATCTGCGGGCTCGCGATGGCCTTTGCTTTTTACCTGCAGGGTCAAGGTTACGAACCGTGCCCGATGTGCATCTTCCAGCGCGTGGCGATGATCGCCGCCGGTGCCGTGTTCCTGCTTGCTGCCATTCACGACCCGAAACAATGGGGCCAGTGGGTTTATGCCGCGCTGGCTGATCTGGCGGCGATCATTGGCGCGCTGATCGCCGCCCGTCACGTATGGCTGCAAAGCCTGCCGGCGGACCAGGTGCCGGCCTGCGGCCCGACGCTCGACTACCTGATGGGCATCTTCCCATTGAGCGATGTCGTCACCATGGTGCTAAAAGGCGACGGCAACTGCGCCAAGATCGACGCTGCATGGTTGGGTCTGAGCCTGCCGATGTGGACGCTGATTGCTTTCGTCGGCCTTAGCGCCTATGCCACCTGATGCCGATTTTCGCCCGTTACTCACCGCGCAAAACGCCATGAGCACCGCCACCACCGATCTTTCCGACGCTCATCCCGAGGCTCAGGTCTGTGAGCCCTTGTTTCGCGACTTCGGTGGGCGCAAGGCATTCCACGGGGCGATCAAGACCCTGAAGGTCTTCGAGGACAACGCGCTGGTGCGCGCAACCCTGGAAACGCCGGGCGAGGGCCGGGTGCTGGTGGTCGACGGCGGCGGCTCCAAGCGCTGCGCGTTGGTCGGCGGCAACCTCGGTGCGCTGGCGGTGAAGAACGGCTGGGTCGGGATTGTGGTCTACGGCTACGTCCGCGATTCAGGCGAGCTGGGCGCGCCAGGACGTCGGCATCAAGGCGCTGGGCCTGCACCCGCGAAAAAGTGAAAAAGGCCTGCATTCCGGCGCAGGCCGACAAGGTCGTGAGCTTCGCCGGCGTTACATTCCGGCCGGGCGCATGGTTGTACGCAGACGCCGACGGCGATCATCGTTTCAGACAATACAATCAACGAGCTAAGAACGAACAGCCACTAGTCAGTATTCGGCGTTTTGCCGTCTTTGTCCAACAACATGTTGCACTGCAACCAACGGAAATCTTTCGTTATAATCGCGGCCTCTTTTTTGGCCGGCACACCCTGACGAGCATGACGAAGAAACTGCCGAAAGGCGTCGACATCCTGCGGCCCCGATGAAGCCGGCTATGAAAGCATCCTGACCCCGGAAGCGCTGGATTTCGTCGCCAAACTGGTGCGCAAGCACGGCCCGACCCGCGACAAGCTGCTGGCCTACCGCAAGGAGCGCCAGGCAGCCGATCGACGCCGGCAAGCTGCCCGGCTTCCTCAAGGAAACCGAGAAGGTCCGCAACGGCAAGTGGAAGATCGCCGGCATCCCGGCCGACCTGCAGGATCGCCGCGTCGAAATCACCGGTCCGGTCGACCGCAAGATGATCATCAACGCGCTCAATTCCGGCGCGAAGTGCTTCATGGCGGACTTCGAGGATTCGGCCAGCCCGACCTGGGAACTGATGATGGACGGCCAGATCAACCTGCGCGACGCGGTGCGCCGCAAGATCGACTTCACCTCGCCCGAGGGCAAGGAATACAAGCTCAACCAGCGAGATCGCCACGCTGATCGTGCGTCCGCGCGGCTGGCACCTGCTCGAGAAAAGCACCTCCTGATCGACGGCAAGCCGGCGCCCGGCGGCATCGTCGATTTCGCGCCTGTACTTCTTCCACAACGCCAAGGACGCTGCTCAAGAACGGCACCGGCCCGTACTTCTACCTGCCGAAGATGCAGTCGCACCTCGAGGCGCGGCTGTGGAACGCGATCTTCAACGACGCGCAGAACGCGCTGAAGATTCCGCAGAAGACGATCAAGGTCACGGTGCTGATCGAGACGCTGTGGGCCGCGTTCGAGATGGACGAGATCCTGTACGAGCTGCGCGACCACATCGTGGCGCTCAACTGCGGCCGCTGGGACTACATCTTCTCGCTGCATCAAGACGCTGAACGCGCACGGCGACTGGATGGTGCCGGACCGCCTGCAGGTGACGATGGACAAGCACTTCCTCGACAGCTACAGCAAGCTGCTGTGCGAGACCTGCCACAAGCGCGGCGCGCATGGCGATGGGCGGCATGGCGGCGTTCATCCCGACCAAGGACCCGGCCAAGAACGAAGAAGTGTTCGCCAAGGTCGCGCGCCGACAAGCTGCGCGAAGTGAAGAACGGCCACGACGGCACCTGGGTCGCGCATCCCGGGCCTGGTGCCGGTGGCGATGGACAGTGTTCAACGAGCACATGCCGACGCCCAACCAGCTCGCACAAGCAGTTCAACTACGGCATCAAGGCCGCCGACCTGCTGACGCAAGCCGGAAGGCCAGATCACCGAGGCCGGCCTGCGCAACAACATCAACGTCTGGCGTGCAGTACACCGAGGCCTGGCTGCGCGGCAACGGCTGCGTGCCGCTGCACAACCTGATGGAAGACGCCGCCACCGCCGAGATCAGCCGCACGCAGATCTGGCAGTGGCAGAAGTACGGCGCGCACGCTGAGCGACGGCCGCAAGGTCACGCCGGCGCTGATTCTGACCAGGTGATCGACGAGGAAGTCGGCGCCATCAAGCAGCAGCTCGGCGACGAGCGGTTCTACGCCAGCCGCATGATCGAGGCCGCCGGCCTGGTGGCGCAAGATGTCCACCGCGGCAAACGTGCGCGGACTTCCTGACGCTGCCGCGCTACGACTACCTCGACTGAGTTCCGTTTTCATTTCACCCAAGCAGAGGAATGCTGCAATGACGCCGCGACGACCAGATCAAGGCCCTGGAGAAAGACTGGGCGACCAACCCCCGCTGGAAGAACGTCAAGCGCGGCTATTCCGCCGCCGACGTCGTCCGCCTGCGCGGCAGCCTGGCCGATCGAGCACACGCTGGCCAAGCGCGGCGCCGAGAAGCTCTGGAAGCTGGTCAACGGCGAGGCCAAGAAGGGCTACGTCAACGCCTTCGGTGCGATCACCGCCGGCCAGGCCATGCAGCAGGCCAAGGCCGGCCTCGAAGCCGTCTACCTGTCCGGCTGGCAGGTCGCCGCCGACGGCAACACCAGCGAAACCATGTACCCCGACCAGTCGCTGTACGCCTACGACTCGGTGCCGACGATGGTTCGCCGCATCAACAACACCTTCACGCGCGCCGACGAGATCCAGTGGTCGCGCGGCATCGGCCCCGGCCACAAGGACTTCGTCGACTTCTTCCTGCCGATCGTGGCGGACGCCGAAGCCGGCTTCGGCGGCGTGCTCAACGCCTTCGAACTGATGAAGAACATGATCGCCGCCGGCGCCGCCGGCGTGCACTTCGAAGACCAGCTCGCGGCCGTCAAGAAGTGCGGCCACATGGGCGGCAAGGTGCTGGTGCCGACGCAGGAAGCCGTGCGAGAAGCTGATCGCCGCGCGCTTCGCCGCCGACGTCATGGGCGTGCCGACCGATCGTGCTGGCGCGCACCGACGCCGAAGCGGCCAACCTGATCACCTGCGACCACGACCCGAACGACAAGCCGTTCCTCACCGGCGAGCGCACGCAGGAAGGCTTCTACCGCGTCAAGAACGGCCTCGAGCAGGCCATCTCGCCGCGGCGTCGCCTACGCGCCGTACGCGGACCTGGTCTGGTGCGAGACCGGCGTGCCGGACATCGGCTTTGCGCGCGAATTCGCGCAGGCCGTGCACAAGGCCTGCCCGGGCAAGCTGCTGTCCTACAACTGCTCGCCGTCGCTTCAACTGGAAGAAGAACCTCAACGACAAGCAGATCGCCTCGTTCCAGGAAGACCTGTCGGCGCTGGGCTACAAGTACCAGTTCATCACGCTGGCCGGCATCCACATCAACTGGTTCAACACCTTCCAGTTCGCGCACGCCTACGCGCGCGGCGAGGGCATGAAGCACTACACGCAGATGGTGCAGGAGCCGGAGTTCGCGGCGCGCGACAAGGGCTACACCTTCGTGTCGCCACCAGCAGGAAGTCGGCGCCGGCTACTTCGACGACGTCACCACGGTGATCCAGGGCGGCTCGTCCAGCGTCAAGGCGCTGACCGGCTCGACCGAGGAAGAGCAGTTCCACTGATTCGCTGACTTAACATTTTTATGCGGCAACAGAACCCCCGGACATCCGGGGGTTCTTTTTTTGATCGTTGCATCGAATCGAAGACCGGAGTAAGAGAACAGTCAGATTCGGTCATCCAAGGAGAAAAATAATGAACCGTGCCATCGCCGCGACATTTATAGCGCTGTCGTTTGCAGCAGGCTTTGTCTATTACGCCCTGAAGCAGGAATCCCCACCCGCCGCCGAGCCACTTCTGGCGCCGGTCGGTGCCACGTTGTTGGAGGGTCTTGGGAATTACCACCGCACCATCCAAACGTCGCAGACACAGGCACAGCGCTGGTTCGATCAGGGCCTCAACCTCAGCTACGGGTTCAACCACGATGCGGCCGAACGATCCTTCCTCAAGGCCACCGAACTCGATCCGGCGTGCGCCATGTGCTGGTGGGGTGCCGCGCTGGTGCTCGGTCCTCACGTTAACGCAACGATGGACCCCGCCAATAACGCCAAAGCCTGGACGCGAATCCAAAAAGCGCTGTCGCTGGCCGCCACCGCCAATGAAAAGGAGCGAGCGTTTATTCAAGCCCTATCGGCCCGCTATGCAGAAAATCCACCGCAGGACCGCAAACCCCTGGACGAGGCTTATGCCAAATCCATGCAGGGGCTGATGAAGCAATTCCCCGACGATCTGGACGCCGCGACGCTGTACTCCGAAGCACTGATGAACTTGCAGCCCTGGAATTACTACGACTCGAAGGGGAATCCCACGGGCGGCACGGCCGAATTTGTGGGCGTACTGGAATCCGTGATGAAGCGCAGCGCGGATCATCCTGGTGCGCTGCATCTCTACATCCATGCCGTGGAGGCGTCCAGCAACCCGGATCGCGGCGTGATCGCGGCTGATCGCTTGCGCGAACTGATTCCAGGGTCCGGGCACCTGGTGCACATGCCGGCGCACATTTACACCCGTGTCGGCCGTTACCACGATGCCGTCGTGGCCAATCAGAAAGCGATCGAAGCCGACAATGCGTATCTGGCCATTTGCAGGCCGAGCCCGGGCCCATACCCGCTTGCGTACGTGCCGCATAACCATCATTTCCTGTGGTGGGCCTCGTCGATGGAGGGCGCCGGCAAGCAGGCACTTGCCGCCGCGCAGGAAACGGCAAAACGAGCGTGGCAGCCCGAATTAATCCGGCTGCCGGACTTTGCGTTCCTGCAGGATTTTTGGGTCACTCCCTTGAAGGCCAAAGTACAGCTGGGGCAGTGGGACGAATTGCTTGCCGTGCCTGCGCCTGCGGCGGATTTGCCCTATGCACTTGCGATCTGGCATTACGCACAAGGCATGGCCACGACGCGCCTGTCGCGGCTGGACAAGGCCCAGGAGCACCTGAACGAATTGGCCAAGGCAGCGGCAGACCCCGCGATGGAAAAATTATTGATCGGGCCGCAGCACCCGCTTTCCGGAACGCTGAAAGTCGCGGAGCGAGTGCTGGCGGGCGAACTGGCCGCAGCACGCAAGGACTACGAGACCGCCATCGACGCGCTGAAGCAGGGGGTGATGCATGAAGACGCCCTGGCGTATTTCGAGCCCCCGCTCTGGCATCAGCCCTCGCGACTCAATCTCGGTGCGGTGCTGCTGATGGCCGGCAAGCCTTTTGAGGCAGAAAAGGTTTACCGCGAAGACTTGCTGCAAAACCGCAACAACGGGTGGGCGCTGTACGGGCTGGCCCAAAGCCTTAAAGCGCAGAAGATGAATGCGGAGGCGGCAAACATCGAAAAGCAATTTGAAGAAGCCTGGCAATACGCCGACATCAAGCTCTCAGCATCCCGCCTGTAATCCTGGCGACTCAAGCCGTACCCGCTTAAAGCATTTTGCGGGGTCGGCGGCGTGTATTAGAAAACCGGGTGGTACATATTTAGTACCACGGTTTTCAGGCCCCGTTGTGAAAAACGGCTTTCAAATGCAGCAAGCGGGTAATGGAAAACGGCATAATTCGGTTACATAAACAGGACTTATCATGAAATTTCTGAAGGGCTTGGTCATCGTGCTCGCCTTGCTGGTGGCCGTGGTTGTCGGTGTGGGTTTCCTATTGCCGAAGACGGCGCAGCTGGAGCGTTCGATTGAAATCAATGCACCGCCCGCAACCGTGTTTGTCGTGGTCAACAGCTTCAAGCGCTTCCAGGAGTGGTCGCCCTGGCAGGACGACGATCCCAATGCGGTCGTCACCTATAACGGCCCCGAATCCGGCGTGGGCGCAAAAATGACGTGGTCAGGCGAGCAGGGCATGGGCAGCCAGGAAATTGTCGAATCGACGCCTTATTCGCGGGTTCGCACCAAACTGGTGTTTGAGGGCTTCGAGGGCGACGACTATCACTCTGCATTCAACATCGAGCCGGTAGGCGCAACGGCGACCCGCGTTACCTGGTCGTTTAAAGCGATATACAACGGAATGCCCGGCCGTTACTTCGGGTTGATCGCCGAAGAAATGCTCGGCGCCGATTACGACGAGGGGCTGGTCAACCTCAAGGCGCTGGTGGAAACGATGCCCTCGGTGGATTTTTCGAAGCTTTCCGTCGAGGCTGTTGAGGTCAAGGCACAGACTGTGGCTTACGTGAGCGGCACGACCACCACCGATGTGAGCGCCATCACCACCGCCTATGCGGTGGCGTACAGCAAGGTATTGGCTTATCTGCAGCAGTACAAGCTCAAGCAGGCGGGTGCGCCGGTAGGCATAGCCCGCAAGTGGGACGAAAAGGAAAAAATCTACGAATACGACGCCGGCATTCCCATTGAATCTGCTCCTCAGGGCAATGAAGGCGAGGTCAAGATCCAGAGCACCTACGCAGGCAAAGCGCTGAAAGTAATTCACACGGGCCCGTACGTGAACATGGCCCCCACCTACGACGCGCTGTTCGCCTATGCCGCGGTCTTCGGTTACGAGCAGAACGGTAATCTGTGGGAGGAATACGTCAGCGATCCGGCCAGCACGCCGGAGGCAGAGCGGGTCACGCTCATCTACATGCCGATCAAGTAAGGTAGCCAGTCAATCAGGAGAGCGTTGTGATCAAGGTCATGCTGGTGGACGATCACCGCTTGGTTCGAGCCGGACTAAAGCGTGTGTTGTCGGAGCTGCCGGACATGGATGTCGTCGCGGAAGCGGGCAGTGGCGAAGAAGCGTTGGAGCTGGCAAAGCAACATCAGCCGGATGTGGTGCTGATGGATATCAGCATGCCCGGCATCGGCGGGCTGGATGCCACGCACAGGCTGACTCAGCGTTATCCGAACATGAAAATCATCGCGGTAACCATGCACACCGAGGCGCCGTATCCCAATCGGCTGATCGCCGCGGGCGCCGCCGGCTATATCGGCAAGGATTCCGCCGCCGATGAAGTGGCCGCCGCGATCCGCCGGGTTTACGCCGGTGGCAATTATGTTGCGGCCGACATTGCCGGTAATCTCGCGGCCAACCTGATTCAGGGCAAGAACCAGTCCCCCTTCGAGCAGCTGTCACAGCGCGAGACGCAGGTGATGCTGATGGTCACGCAAGGGCTGTCGAACCAGGAAATTTCCGACCGGTTGTGCCTGTCGCCGAAAACGGTCAGCACGTATCGCTACCGACTATTCGAAAAACTTGGCGTCGGCAATGACGTGGAGTTAACGAAGATGGCGATCCGCCACGGACTGCTGGACGACCAGAAGAAATCGTAAGGCAGCGGCATGGCTGGCCCGGCGTTTGATTCCAGGACATTTCTCTCGCAGCTGACCACCCAGTCGGGCGTCTACCGCATGTACGACGCCAGCGAGGGCTTGCTGTACGTCGGCAAGGCGCGAAATCTTAAAAAACGCGTGGGCAGTTATTTTCTGCGCGCGTCGGGCGACCCGCGGATCGAAAGCATGGTCGAGCAGATCCGCCGGATTGAAGTCACGGTCACCCACACCGAGGACGAGGCGTTGCTGCTGGAAGCCACCCTGATCAAGGAATGGCATCCGCGCTACAACATCCTTTATCGTGACGACAAAAGCTACCCCTACCTGCGATTCACCGCGCACCCATATCCGCGCATTGGCAGTTATCGCGGTGCGCGCAATGGCAAGGATCGATACTTCGGTCCATATGTATCCAGTGTCGCGGTGCGCGAGTCCGCGCTGATCCTGCAAAAGTTGTTCAGGCTGCGGCCTTGCAACGACCATTTCTTTTCGCACCGGCAGCGGCCCTGCCTGCAGTACCAGATCAAGCGCTGCTCGGCGCCTTGCGTGCGCCTGATCAGCGAGGAGAGTTATGCACTGGACGTACGCAATGCCGAGCGCCTGTTGACCGGCAAGGGCCAGGAGCTGGGCAAGGAGTTGCAGACGCAGATGGAGGAGGCCTCGCAACACCTGGATTACGAGCGCGCCGCGCAATTGCGCGACCAGATTGCAGCCCTGAGCCAGGTACAGCAATCGCGCACGCTTCCCGGCACGGACGCGGATTCCGATGTCATCGCCGTCACGCTGCATGCGGCCCACAGTTGCATCGTGGTGATGAGCCTGCGTGGCGGCCTCAACCTGGGCCATCGCAGCTACTTCCCATCGCATCCGCACAACGTGGACGAGGCGGAGCTGCTGTCTGGTTTTCTGGCGCAGTTTTACCTGGATCGCAGCATCCCCAGTCGAGATTCTGGTCTCGCGCCTGCCGGCGGACGCCGGCTGGATCGAGAGCGCGCTTTCTCAACGCGCCGGCAAGCGCGTACGCATTACGGCGCCCTCGCGTGGGGAGCGTTTCCGATTGATGGCGATGGCCGTCGCGACGGCCGCGCAAGCGCTGTCGGCACGGCTGGCCGGCAATGCCAGCATGCAGGCGCGCCTCAGCGAATTGCGAGATGCACTGGGGCTGGAAGAAGTGCCGGAGCGGTTGGAGTGTTTTGATATCAGCCACACCGGGGGTGAAAGCGCGGTGGCGTCCTGTGTGGTGTTCAATGCCGAGGGGCCGCTGAAATCCGCCTATAGAAAATTCAATATTCAAGGCGTGACGCCCGGTGACGACTACGCCGCGATCCGGCAGGCGGTGTTGCGCCGATATCTACGGGTAAAGGACGGCGAAGCGCCCGCGCCGGACGTTTTGTTCATCGATGGCGGGCAAGGGCAGCTCAATGCCGCGCTTAGTGCGCTTGCCGAGGCTGGCATCGAGAATCTGCGTATCGTAGCCATCGCCAAGGGCCCGGCGCGCAAACCCGGCATGGAGCAGCTTTTTCTGCCCGGCCGCGACTCACCGCTGGTACTGCCGGCGGATTCGCCCGCGTTGCACCTGGTTCAACGCATTCGCGACGAGGCGCACCGATTCGCAATACAAGGTCATCGCGGACAGCGCGGGAAAGCGCGTTTAGGCTCGGTACTGGATGACATCGAAGGTCTTGGGCCCATGCGTCGGCGTGACCTGCTGCGCAATCTGGGCGGACTGGCGCAGGTAAAGCGCGCCGGGGTGGATGAGCTGGCGCGCATCAAAGGCATCAGCCGGACGATGGCCGAACGCATCTACGCGCACTTCCATTGATCTTGTAGAAATAAGCATGCAGATGAAAACACACCCTGTCGTTTTTTTTCGATCACCCCAAACCTTCCCGGCGGGGAAAGTGACGCCGTGGTCGCAGGGCGGTAGTGTGCTGCGTCTATGAAGCTCAATTTACCGCTGATCCTCACGATCGGACGTGTCGCGGCGATCCCCTTGGTCATGGCACTGTTTTTCGCCCCCGTGGAGCACGCCCGCCAGATTGCCTGCGTGGTCTTTGCCGGAGCCGGCTTCACCGACTGGTTGGACGGCTGGCTGGCACGTCGCTGGAACCAGACCAGCAAGTTCGGCGCGTTTCTCGACCCTGTCGCCGACAAACTTCTCGTTGCCGTTTGCCTGGTCATGCTGCTCAACGACAATCCCGATGCGATCCTGGCGGTACTGGTGGCGATCATCATCGGCCGCGAGATCACCATCTCGGCGCTGCGCGAATGGATGGCCGAGCTCGGTGCCCGCACCAGCATTGCCGTGAGCTGGATCGGCAAACTCAAGACCGGATTCCAGATGACCGCGATCGGCATCATGATCTGGCAGATCAAGACTTTTGGTTTGCCCTGGTATGAGATCGGCTATGGCCTGCTGTTTATCGCCGCGGCACTGACGCTGTGGTCAATGCTGATTTACCTGAAGGCCGCCTGGCCGTTGATGAAAGAGTCGTCCTAGTTGCCGCGAAGTCCCCCCATCGCCTAAAATGCGCGCCATGCGGGAATAGCTCAGTTGGTAGAGCGCGACCTTGCCAAGGTCGAGGTCGAGGGTTCGAGCCCCTTTTCCCGCTCCAAACATCGTCGAAACCCCGGCTCATCGGGGTTTTTCTTTTTACAGGCCGTGGCTCGGTGGCAGAGTGGTTATGCAGAGGACTGCAAATCCTCGTACGTCGGTTCAATTCCGACCCGAGCCTCCACCTTCAACAGCGTGGAGGCAGTTAGCATCGAATATTTGCTAGGCTGCGCCGCGTTGCCCGAGTGGCGTAACAGGTAGCCGCAAGGGACTTAAAATCCCTCGACCGCAAGGTCATCCCGGTTCGAGTCCGGGCTCGGGCACCACAGAAGAAATCGATGAACGAAACAGCATCATCCCGGTTGACGCAGGCCTTCCGTGGCCTGCGCCCTGCGGGCGTCGCCTAGCGACGCCCGATTTCGAGTCCAATCGAAATCGTCGAGTCCGGGCTCGGGCACCAAAAATCTCACGATGCTCATTTCAGTCAAAGACCTCACGGTGATTCGCGGCGGACGCGCGGTGCTTCGCGGCGTCGGCTTTGAATTGAGCCGTGAGCAGGCCCTGCATGTCACGGGCAGCAATGGCAGCGGCAAAACCAGCTTGCTGGAAACCCTGTGCGGCCTGCGCGAACCGGAATGCGGATCCGTACAGGGGCTGGAATCCGCGGAGACGTTTCATTGGATCGGACACAAGAATGCGCTGAGTCCTGCGTTGACGGCCGCCGAAAACCTGCAGTTCTGGTGCCAGATCAACGGCGCCAGCTCCGACCGCGTCGAAAACGCCTTTGACCGCCTGCAATTACGCTCGCATCAGCACCGGCCCTGCCGCGAGCTTTCCATCGGGCAACGACGCCGCGCGGCCCTGGCGCGCCTGCTCGCCGTGCGTCGGCCGCTGTGGCTGCTGGATGAGCCGCTTTCAGGCCTCGATGCCGGCGGCGTCAACCTGTTTACCGAAATTTTGCGTGCGCATCTGGCGCTGGGCGGCGCGGCGGTTATCACCAGTCATCAGAACCTGCCGCCGCTGAACGGCATGAGCCAGCTGGAATTGTGAGCGCCTTTACCGCGGTCTTCATGCGTGAGCTGCGTATGGCTTTGCGCAACCGTGCCGATTGGGCGCAACCGGTCTTTTTCTATGCCATGGTCAGCCTGCTTTTTCCTCTGGGCGTTGCGCCGAACTCGGCCTCCTTGCAAATATTTGTACCCGCGATTTTATGGATGGGCGCACTGCTCGCCGCGCTGTTGGGGCTGGAGCGCGTGTTCCGCGGCGATTATGAAGATGGCACGCTTGAGCAATTCTTCCTGGCGCCGGTACCCGTCAGTTTTCTGGTTCTGAGCAAACTGTTGGCTGCCTGGCTGGTGTTGGGGTTGCCACTTGCCCTGTTGTCACCGGTGCTGGCGCTGCTGTTGGGTTTGCCCTTCAGCGCCGCGATGGTCGTGATGACCGGGTTACTGCTCGGGACGGTGAGCCTGTTTTTCCTGGGCGGGTTCTCCAGCGCCTTGCTGGTGGGTTTGCCTCGTGCGGGCGTGCTGTTGCCGGTGCTGGTTCTGCCGCTGGTCAGTCCGGTGCTTATTTTTGGCGCGGGCGCAGCGCGTGCCGCAATTACCGGAGGCCCGCCAGAAGCTCCCTTATACTTCCTCGCCGCGATTGCGGTGCTCTGCATCTGCTTGATTCCACTGGCCACCGCCACGGCCCTGCGCAACGCCTTCGAATGACTTTCTGGACCTGGCTTAAATCGCTCACGTCGCCGCCGATCTTTTTCGCGCTGGCGCAGCGTTATGGATTCTGGTTTGGTCTCATCAGCATTCCGCTGCTGGCTTATGGCTTGATCGGCGGCCTGGTGCTGGCGCCACCGGATTATCAGCAAGGCGAGGGCTATCGGATCATTTACGTCCACGTCCCTGCGGCCTGGATGTCGCTATTCACCTACTCGCTGATGGCCCTAGCCGGTGGAATCGCGCTGATCTGGCGCATCAAGGTTTGCGGAATGCTGTGCTCACCGCCGCCGCGCCGATCGGCGCGAGTTTCACCGTGCTGGCCCTGGTCACCGGCATGCTCTGGGGCAAGCCGATGTGGGGCGCCTACTGGGTCTGGGATGCTCGGCTGACGTCCGAGTTGGTGTTGTTGTTTTTATACGTCGGGGTGATCGCTCTGCAACAAGTCGATAGCGGATGCGCGCGCTGCCGCGCGTGCGTGTGCCTTGCTGGCCATCGTGGGTGTTGTCAACGTACCTGATCGTTCACTACTCGGTGGAGTGGTGGAACACCTTGCACCAGGGCCCGAGCGTGACCAAATTCGGCAAGCCGTCCATGGATGCCTCCATGCTGGTCCCGCTGCTGGTGATGACACTGGGCTTCATGTTCTTTTTCGGCCATGTGCTGATGCGCCGCGTGCAGAACGAGCTGTTAGCGCGCGGGGAAACCAGCCGTGGATCAAATTGTTGACCCGCGGAGTTCTGGCAGATGGGCGGTTACGCGCTCTACGTGTGGGGCAGCTATGCGGCGACCGTGCTGGTATTCGCCTGGAACCTGATTGCGCCCTGACGTACGGCGCCGGGAACTTGAGCAGAAGTGACGCGGCGTCAGCAGCGAATGCTGGGAGTGGGCCTTCTGGTGCTCGGCCTGGCCGCCGCCGCGGCGCTGACGCTGACCGCTTTTCGTAAAAACCTGATGAATTTCTACACGCCCAGCGATCTTGCGGCGAATCCCGTACCGGCGGGTGACAGGCTGCGCCTGGGCGGGCTGGTCGAGCGCGGCAGCTTGAAGCGTGGCGAGGGCTTGCGCGTGAATTTCACGATGGCCGACTGCGAGAACAGTGTCGAAGTGAGCTACGAAGGCATCCTTCCGGACCTGTTTCGCGAAGGCCAGGGCATCGTTGCCACCGGCGCGATGGACCGCGGACGGCGTTTTCGTCGCCGACGAAGTGCTGGCCAAACATGATGAAAATTACATGCCGCCCCAGATGGCGGATTCGCTGAAGACATCGCAGCGGCCATTCGTGTGAGCCGTTCAAGCCTGTCGTGACCGAATGAGCGTCGGCTTGTTCGCGGAACTGGGCCATTTCACGCTCTGATCCTGGCGCTTGGCTTGTCCTCGCTGCAGGTCGTGTTGCCCTGCTATGGCTGTGGCGCAAGAATGCCGCGCACTCAGCGCCATCGCGTCGAATGCCGCCCAGGCGCAATTCGCGCTGATGCTGGTCGCGTTTGTCTGCCTGAGCCTGTGCTTTCGTGCAGAACGATTTTTCGGTGGCTTACGTCGCCGGCCATTCGCATACCGACCTGCCGCTGACGTACCGCCTCACCGCCGTGTGGGGCGGCCACGAAGGCTCGCTGCTGCTGTGGGTGCTTGATGCTGTCGACGCTGGACGTTGGCGGTCAGCATATTCAATCGCGGCTTGCCGGCAGAGATGGTGCGCGCTGGTGCTCGCGATACTCGGCGTCGATCAGCGTCGGCTTCCTGCTGTTCATGCTGCTGACGTCAAATCCATTCGATCGCCTGTTTCCGGTGCCGGCACAGGGTAACGACCTGAATCCGCTGCTGCAGGATCCCGGCATGATCATCCATCCGCCGATGCTCTACATGGGCTACGTCGGTTTCTCTGTGGCGTTCGCGTTTGCGATAGCGGCATTGATCAGTGGCCGACTTGACGCCGCAGTGGGTGCGCTGGACGCGGCCATGGACCACGGCGGCCTGGGCGTTTCTCACGCTCGGCATCACGCTGGGCTCGTGGTGGGCGTATCACGAGCTGGGCTGGGGCGGCTGGTGGTTCTGGGACCCGGTGGAAAACGCTCAGCTTCATGCCCTGGTTGGTCGGGACTGCGCTGATACATTCGCTGGCCGTCACCGAAAAACGCGACGTGCTGAAATCCTGGACGTGTGCTGCTCGCGATCCTCGCGTTCGCACTTTCACTGCTCGGCACTTTCCTGGTGCGATCCGGCGTGCTGGTCTCGGTCCACGCGTTTGCCACCGATCCGGCGCGCGGTGTCTTCATCCTGATATTTCTCGCGCTGGTGATCGGGGGATCGCTGGGTCTGTTTGCCTGGCGCGCCGCACGCTTGCGCTCCGAAGCCGAGATGCAATTGATCTCGCGCGAGGGCCTGTTGCTGCTCAATAACGTTTTTTTGCTGGTCGCTGCATCGGCGGTATTGCTCGGTACGCTTTATCCGCTGGTACTCGACGCATTCAAGCTTGGCAAGATTTCAGTCGGCCCGCCGTATTTCAATGCGGTGTTCGTGCCGCTGGCCGCGCCGCTGGTGTTGCTGGTGGGGTTTGCCGCCGCCATGCCGTGGAAGCGCGGCACGACAGAAATACTGCGCCGCCTGCGCACGCCGGCAGCGATCGCCTTGATCGCCGGCGTCTTGCTGCCCGCCTTCTTCGAGCATTATTCGATCGCGGCGGCGCTCGGCACGACCCTGGCGTTCTGGACGATGCTGAGTACCGCTCAGGAAATCCTGAGGCGCGCGAATGACACGGGTTTTTTCTCCATTCCTCGTTCGATCTGGGGCATGAGTCTGGCGCATACCGGTCTGGGGCTGTTTACTCTCGGCATCACCGTGGTGTCCTGCTACGCCGTCGAGCGCGATGTGCGGCTGGCGCCACAGACGGGCGCCTCACTGGCCGGATACGAGTTCACGTTGCAAAAGGTCGAGTCTGCACGCGGGCCTAACTACACCGCCGACGTAGCGACGGTCGTCGTCGAACGCGGCAGCGGCCTGGTGGCGACGCTGTACCCGGAAAAGCGGCTGTACCCGGCACAAAGCAGCGTGATGACGGAAGCGGCGGTACACCACACGCCGCTGCGCGATGTCTATGTCGCGCTGGGTGAACCGTTCGACAACGGCGACTGGAGCTTGCGGCTGTACTACCGGCCGATGATGCGGCTGGTCTGGTTCGGCGGCCTGCTGGCTTTTCTGGGTGGCTTGATCGCCACCGCCGACCGCCGCTACCGGCTCAAATGAAATTCTGGCATTTGCTCCCGCTACTGGCTGTCGGCGCGCTGATCGGCGTACTGGCGCTTGGCTTGAATCTTGATCCGCGCAAGGTACCTTCGCCGCTGATAGGCAAGCCCATGCCTGACTTCAGCCTGCCCACGCTGGAGGGAACGCCGGCACTGCTGACGCCACTCGAACTCAGGGGCCGCCCGACGCTGGTCAACTTCTGGGCGAGCTGGTGCGCCGCGTGCAAGATCGAGCATCCGCTGCTCATGCAGATTGCACGCGAGTCAAAAGTCCGGTTGATCGGATTCAACTACAAAGATGAAATCCCCGCGGCGCGCGCCTGGCTGCAGCGCGAAGGCAACCCCTACGCACTGAACGCGATAGACGCCGCGGGACAGGCCGGGCTTGATTGGGGGGTTTACGGCGCACCGGAAACTTTTGTGCTCGACTCGCAAGGCGTCATCGTGTTCAAGCAGATTGGTCCTTTGACTCAAGAGGCCTGGCTAACTATTCAGCGATTGCTCCAATGAGCCCATTCCACACCACCCGCTTAGCGTGGTTTTGGTGCGTATTTACACACGCGCTAAAAAGCAGTGGTACTAAAAGTGTACCACTCGATTTTTGCCATGCCACGAATTAACCCGAAAATCGCCTCAAGCGGGTGCGCGCTTTTGTGCCTGTTTTTTATCACTGCGACTGTCGCCGCCTCATTGACCGAGGGACAAGAAGCTCGATACAAGGCGTGGATCAATCAGCTGCGTTGTCTGGTATGCCAGAACCAGACCATTGCAGATTCCAATGCGCCCCTGGCCGCCGACCTGCGCGAACAAGTGCACAACCAGATCATCGCCGGGCGCAGCGACGAGGAAATCCGCAGCTATGTCACCGCGCGATACGGGGATTTCGTGCTCTACAGCCCGCCGCTTAAACGCAGCACCTGGCTGCTATGGCTGGCGCCGTTTGCGCTGCTGGCGCTGGCTTTGACATTCGTCATGCGCAGGTTACTGCAAGGCGGGAAATCCTCATGACGTTCTGGGTCGCGGCCGCCGCCATCAGTTTCCTGGCCATGCTCTGGCTTTCGCGGCCCCTGTGGCGAGGTAACTCGGCACAGCCGCGAAAGCCGGCTCTAGCCCTGGCGCTCGCCGTAATCGTGCCGGGGCTGGCCCTGGGCGGATATGCACTACAGGGAAGTTGGCGCATCCAGCAATCCATTGAAAAGGCCGCTGCGAATCCGGAAGGCGCACAGGCACTCATGATCGAGGGCATGGTGCGCGGCCTGGCAGAGAAACTCGAAAAAAATCCTGACAATGCCGAAGGCTGGAGCATGCTCGGGCGCTCCTACTTTGTCTTGCAGCGCTTCGCGGAGGCCGCGGCGGCTTACGCCAAGGCCAATGCACTGACGCAAGAATCCAACGCAGAACTGCTGGTCAGCGAGGCCGAGAACCTGGCGCTGGCGAACGACAGAAACCTTGCGGGCCGTCCCGCCCAATTATTTGCACAAGCATTGAAATTGCAGCCTGAACACCCGCGCGCACTGTGGTTCTCGGGGCTGGCTGCCGCGCAGTCGATGGACTATGAAGCGGCGACTCACTACTGGCAGCGGCTGCTCAAGCTGGAATTGCCGGATGATTTCCGCACCGACCTGACGCTGCGCTTGGAAGAGATGCGCAAATTGAAGTCTGCAAGATAGCGGCTGTCGTACCATGAGATTCCTCAACCGAGTCGTTGACCATGAGCCAGATTCTCAAAGAGCTGCCAAACCCTAATCGCGAATATCTCAATGCACTGGGGACCCTGAGGCGCAAGCCGGGCAAGGACGTCACAATCCCTGTACTCGAGGTGCAGGTGGCGGGCGTGACGGCCAAGCCGGCAAACCTGATCGCCTACCGCAAAATCTGCGGGTTCGCCGAAACCGACACGCTGCCGATTACCTACCCGCACGTACTGGCCTCTTCGCTGCATATCCGGCTGATGACCAGCCCCGAATTTCCGTTGCCGCTGCTGGGGCTGGTGCATTTGCGCAACAAGATCACTCAGGTCCGCGGGCTGAAAGCTGACGAGCCTTTTGATGTGCGCGTACACACCGGCGCAGGACGTCAAACCGAGAAGGGTTTGGAGTTTGACCTGATGACGCGCTACATGGATGCGCAGGGATTGGAGGTCTGGACCGGTGAAACCACCATCCTGTTCCGCAATCGCCCGTCCGGTGGGGGCGCAAGGAGGCCCCCGGCGGGCATTGACCCGCGTCTAGCCGAGTATGAAACCTTGAGCGCTCCTGCGGACATCGGGCGCCGCTACGGACGCATTGCCGGTGATCTCAACCCGATTCACCTCACCGCGCTGTCGGCAAAGCTGTTCGGCTTCCCGCGCGCAATCGCCCATGGCATGTGGTCCCTGGCCAGCTGCGCCGCACGTATCGAGCCAAAACTTTCGCGTCCACCACGAGAACTGTCCGTGCAGTTCAAGCTGCCATTGCTACTGCCGGGTCGAGCCGCGCTCAAATATGTGCCGCGTGAGACGGGCTTGGAGTATTCGTTGCTGGGATTTGCCGGTGGCAAGGTGCATCTGACCGGATTCATCGCCTAGACTAAGCATTACTAGACGTGGGCAAGATAGTGACGCACGCGTCATACATGAATTGAGGGCAGGGGATGCGCATACGTAAGGCAGTGTTTCCAGTCGCCGGGCTCGGCACACGCTTTCTGCCAGCGACCAAAGCCGCTCCGAAGGAAATGCTGCCGGTGGTGGACAAACCGCTGATCCAGTACGCGGTTGAAGAGGCGATCAGCGCGGGCGCCGAAGAGCTGGTATTCGTCACCGGGCGCACCAAGAACTCGATCATGGACCACTTTGACAAGGCCTATGAACTGGAAACCGAACTGGCCCAGCGCAATAAAACCGCTTTGCTCGAAATCGTGCAAAACGTCGTGCCGAAAAACGTCACCTGCATATTTATCCGGCAGCCCGAAGCACTCGGGCTCGGCCACGCCGTGCTTTGCGCCGCACCCGCTGTCGGTGACGAGGATTTTTCGGTGCTGCTCGCCGACGACCTGATCGATGGCAACCCGCGCCCTTGCCTGGTGCAGATGCAGGCGGTTTACCAGGAGCACGGTGCCAGCGTGGTGGCCGTGCAGAAAGTCGCGCGCGAGGAGGTTTCGTCTTACGGCGTCGTCGAAACTCAGGACATCCGCAGCCGGATCGGCGAAATCCGCCGCATCGTCGAAAAGCCTAAACCGGAACAGACGCCGTCAAATCTTGCGGTGGTGGGGCGCTACATCCTGACCTCGCGCATTTTCCATCTGCTGCAGAAAACGCCACGCGGCGCCGGCGGTGAAATTCAGCTCACGGACGCCATCAGCGCGCTGATCCAGGAGCAAACCGTGCTGGCCTACGAATTCGAAGGCAAGCGCTATGACTGCGGCAGCAAGCTGGGTTATCTGCAGGCCAACGTCGAATACGCGCTCAAGCACCCTGAGCTGGCAGATGATTTTCGCGCGTATCTCGCGCGTTTTTCAAAACTGCGGGATGCCGCATGAGCGGCACGTCGTATCGCACCTTCATCGAGTCCTCATCGATTCAGGGCGCCAATGCTCCGTTCATCGAGGCGGCCTACGAACAGTTTCTCGACGACCCCGAATCGGTCGACCCCTCCTGGCGTGCGTACTTCCGGCTGATTCAGGACCAGAACGCGCCGCGCGAAATCGCGCACGGCCCGGTGCTGGCGCGATTTGAAAAACTTGCACGCGAGCGCCGCGGCGCCGTCGTCACGGAAAGCGTCAGTCAGAAGGACGCTGAAAAACAGGCCGCGGTTCTGCGGCTGATCAACTATTACCGCGTGCGAGGGCACCAGGCCGCGCGACTCGATCCGCTCAATCTGGTGCCGCCGGCCGTCGTGCCGGATCTCGAGCTTTCGTTCCACAAGCTCAGCGAAGCCGATTTCGACACGGTGTTCAATACCGGCTCCCTGGCCAGCGCTGACCGGTTGCCGTTGCGCGACATCGTGCGCTTGATCAAGAGCGTGTACACCGACACCATCGGTGCGGAATACATGCATCTCACCGAAACGGCCGAAAAACGCTGGATTCAGAAACGGCTAGAGGGCGTGGCGTTTAAGCCACGCGTGCCGGTCGAGCGCAAAAAAGACATCCTGTTGCAGGTGGTTGCCGCCGAAGGTCTCGAGCGCTACCTGCACAACAAGTATGTGGGCCAGAAGCGCTTTTCGCTGGAAGGCGGCGATGCCCTGATTCCTGCGCTGGACCAGGTGATGCGCTCCTGTGCGGAGCGGGACGTGGAAGAACTGATCATCGGGATGGCCCATCGCGGCCGCCTCAACGTACTGGTCAACGTGCTCGGCAAGTCGCCCAAGGACCTGTTTGCCGAATTCGAAGGCAAATACAAGGAAGAAGACCTGACCCGCGCCGGCGACGTGAAATACCACATCGGTTTTTCCACCGACGTCGAGATCGGCGGCAAGCGCCTGCATTTAGTGCTGGCATTCAATCCGTCCCATCTCGAGATCGTAAATCCGGTGGTCGAGGGCAGCGTCAAGGCGCGGCAGACCCGCCGCCACGACGAAAAAGGTGATCGTGTGCTTCCGGTGCTGATCCACGGAGACGCCGCATTTGCCGGGCAGGGCGTGGTGATCGAGACCCTGCAGCTTTCCAAGGCCAAGGGCTATGGCACCGGCGGCACGGTGCACATCGTCGTCAACAACCAGATCGGCTTCACCACGCCGAATCCGATCGAAGCAAGGCCGGACCGCGAAGCGCGCAGCTCGCGCTATTGCACCGATATCTCCAAGATGCTGGAATGCCCGGTGTTCCACGTCAACGGCGACGATCCCGAGGCGGTGGTTTTTGTAACCCAGATCGCCATGGACTTTCGCAACGAGTTTCACCGCGATGTGATCGTCGACATCTGCTGCTATCGCCGGCTCGGCCACAACGAGGCGGATGAGCCGGCCGTGACTTCGCCATTGATGTACGAGGCGATCAAGAAACAGCCTACGCCGCTGCAAGTTTACGCAGGCAAGCTGATCGAAGAGGGCGCGATTGTTAAGGCGGATATGGACGCCCTGGTACAAACGTATCGCGATGGGCTCGACAAGGGCGTCAACATTGCCCGTAGCACGCTGGGGATGGTCGGCAACAAACACACCGTCAACTGGGCGATTTTCAAGGAAGGCGCCTGGGACACGCCGGCGGATACGGCCGTCAGCCTTGATTTGTTGCGATCACTGCACAAGCGGCTGCATACGTTGCCCGATGGATTCACCCTGCATGCGCGAGTGCAGAAAATCATGGACGATCGCGAGAAAATGGTCGCCGGCGAACTGCCGATGGACTGGGGATTCGCCGAGAACATGGCGTATGCCGCGCTGGTCAGCGAGGGTTTTGCGATACGGCTTTCCGGGCAGGATGTGCGCCGCGGCACATTCTTCCATCGGCATGTCACCGTTCACGATGCCAAGAATGGCGCGCGTTACACGCCGATGCGTCACCTGGCCGCGGACAAGAACGCCTTCGTCGTCAACGACACCCTGTTATCCGAAGAAGGCGTGCTTGGTTTTGAGTACGGCTACAGCACCACGGATCCAGCCTCCCTGGTGATCTGGGAGGCTCAATTCGGCGATTTCGCCAATGGCGCACAGGTGCTGATCGACCAGTTCATCGCCAGCGGTTACGCCAAGTGGGCGCGACTGTGCGGACTGGTGATGTTTCTGCCGCACGGCTATGAAGGGCAGGGGCCGGAACATTCCTCGGCTCGTCTCGAGCGTTATCTGCAGCTTTGCGCCAGCAACAACATGCAGGTCTGTGTACCGTCCACGCCCGCTCAGATGTTTCACATGATCCGCCGGCAGATGAAGCGGGGTTACAAACTGCCGCTGATCGTGATGACGCCCAAGTCGCTGTTGCGCCATCCGCTTTCAGTTTCGAGCCTCGACGATCTGACCCAAGGGAAATTCCAGACCGTAATCGCCGATCTGGGCAGTCCGGACCCCAAAAATGTGAAGCGGGTGGTTTTTTGCAGCGGCAAGGTCTACTTTGACCTCGTGCAGGCGCGCGACAAGGAAAAGCTCGCGCAGGTGGCGATAGTCCGCATCGAGCAGATTTATCCTTTTCCGCGCGAGGAATATGCCGCGCAGATCACCGCTTATCCGAACGCCAACGAAATCGTCTGGTGTCAGGAGGAGCCGGAGAATCAGGGTGCCTGGTATTCGATCAAGCATCGGCTGTTCAATCCGGTCGATCCGCCCCGCAAGTTGTTCTACGCCACGCGCCCCGGGTCGCCTTCAACTGCGGTTGGCTATCTTAAAATCCACCTCAAAGAGCAGGAAGAATTGGTCCAGCAAGCCTTGCACGGTGGCAGTCAGGTCAAAGGCGATGCTTAAATAACTAACGAGAACAAATACATGGCTATTGAAGTTAAAGTACCAAATCTGCCCGAATCGGTGTCCAACGCAACGGTTGCGGTGTGGCATAAGAAAGCGGGCGAATCGATCAGCCGTGAGGAAAACCTGGTTGATCTTGAAACCGACAAGGTCATGCTCGAAGTGCCCGCCACGGCCGATGGTGTGCTCAAGGAAATTCGCGTTCAGCAGGGCGCAACGGTCAAGGCCGGAGACATTCTCGCCATTCTTGAAGAAGGCGCGGCCGCAACAACCCCCGCTGCGCCTGTAAAGGCTGCTCCGACTAAGGCGGCAGGTTCGGCCGAAAGCACAAGCGCCAAACCGGCCGTTTCCGATGACCCGCAAGGACCTGCCGTACGAAAATTATTGGCAGAACTGAACCTTTCCGCTGAAGGGATTCCTGCAAGCGGCAAGGGCGGGCGCCTTACGCCCGAGGACGTGAAGGCATTTGCCGACAAGCAGAAATCATCGGGCGCTAAAGCGACCCCTGTACCCCCAGTTGCGATGCGCGCAGCCGGCGCTCGCGAGGAGCAGCGCGTACCGATGACACGCATACGCGCCCGAATTGCGGAGCGCTTGATCCAGGCGCAGAGCACCGCCGCGATGCTGACGACCTTTAACGAAGTGGACTTGAAAGCGGTGTCCGATATCCGCACGCGCCACAAGGACGTCTATGAGAAAACCCACGGCGTGAAGCTGGGATTCATGTCGTTCTTCGTCAAGGCGGCAATCGAAGCGCTGAAGAAATATCCGATCGTCAATGCATCCGTGGACGGTGCGGATATCATTTATCACGGCTACTACGACCTGGGTATCGCCGTGTCGTCCCCGCGCGGCCTGGTGGTCCCCATCCTGCGTGACGTGGATCAACTTTCGTTCGCCGAAATTGAAAAAGCGATTGGCGGCCTCGGGCAAAAAGCCAAAGACGGCAAGCTGACGCTTGAGGATTTGAGCGGCGGGACGTTCAGCATCACTAACGGCGGCGTGTTTGGCTCGATGATGTCAACACCGATTCTGAATCCCCCGCAGAGCGCGATTTTGGGGATGCACGGCATAACCGAGCGCCCCGTCGTCGTGAACGGCGAAATCGTGATCCGGCCGATGATGTATCTGGCACTGACCTACGACCATCGCATCATCGACGGCAAGGATGCCGTGCTGTTTTTACGCAGCATCAAAGAATCGCTGGAAGATCCGGCCCGCCTATTGATACAGCTGTAAGGATTGCGCGAAAGTACTCTGGCGGGCACACTGGCGCGGCTTTATGTTTTGGGGCGCGTTAATTCCGCGCGAAATACAAGAACATGGGAGGTTTATTCATGAAGGGTTTTGCTCTGACGGCTTCTGCCGTCTCTCTGTTTGCCGCATCTACCGCCAGTGCGATCGAAACCGATGTTGTTTTGTCGGGTTCTTTTGCCGCATCCGTGAGCTATTTCAGCCCGGATCCCGGCAGCAGCGATTTTGCACTGAAGAACAATGCCTCCCAAATCGGAATTTTTGCGTCCGCCCAACAGCAAGGTTATCGCGGCTTTATTAATTATGAGCGCGGATTCGACCGCTTCAGCGCGACTAGCACCAATACAGACGACCGCGACTTTGTCCGCGAGTTTTTTGGTGGCATTTCACACGCCAGCTACGGCACGTTGAGCATCGGTCGTCAGTCCAGCGCCTACAAGCTGAGCGGTCGTCGTCTGGACCCGTTCTATGACACTTCACTGGCGGGTTTTAATGGCCAATTTTTTAATGAAGGCGCCAGTTTTGGTCTCTCCAACCTGACCAATGGCTTTACCAGCAGCACGGCCTCCTATACCTCCCCGGTGATTTTTGAGGGCATTTCCGTCAACGGCGCCTATTACTTCAAGGATGGCAATGATTCCAACGATTTTGGCCTAGGCGGCAGCTACGAAAACGTTGGCTACGATCTGACAGCGGGCATTCAGTACGTACGCTCGGAAGGCCAAGTTGTTTACGGATTCCCAGCGCCGGGCGGCAACGCTGTGCGAGCGCATGCGGGCTGGGGCGGACTGGCTGACTGGAATTTTGGCGTGTCTCTTGAGTATGTAGACATCGAAGGCGTGGAAGATGGCCGCAAATACGGGTTCGCCTCGGCAACGTATCAGTTGACGCCAGAGCTCAAGCTCGCGGCCGCAATTGGAGACACCGCAGATACTCCATTTGACGGCCAAGGCGCCACGCTGGGAGCCTTCTACACTTTCTTCAAGGATTTGACGGTATACACGGGCGGACGCTACGTGACGCTCGACGCTGTCGATTCATTTACCTTAGCCACCGGCATCAGCTACACCTTTGATGTTGACCTGAAATAAATTATTTGATGCACGTAGAGGGCCGGGAAACCGGCCCTTTTTGTTTGCGCCGGTATAATGTGATGACAGCAAAACAGAAACGACAAAAATGAGCGAATCCTTCGATGTGCTGGTGGTTGGCGGTGGGCCTGCGGGTTACCCGACGGCTATCCGTGCGGCGCAGCTCGGCTTCAAGTCCGCGTGCATTGATTCATGGCTCAATCGCGATCAGTCACCCGCGTTTGGCGGTACCTGCCTTAATGCCGGTTGTATTCCGTCAAAAGCCCTTCTGGAATCATCCGAGGTTTATCACCGTGCGCTGCACGAGTTCGCCGTGCACGGCGTCAAAGCCTCGGGCGTTGCGCTTGATCTGGCGCAGATGCAAAAACGCAAAACCGATATTTCGCGTTCGCTAACGTCAGGCATCAAGACGCTTTTTACAGCCAATAAAGTAACCGGGTTGTTTGGCAAGGGAAAGCTGCTGGGGCAGGGCAAGGTTCAGTTCACTGCGCACGACGGCAAAACTGAAACCTACAGCGCCAAACACATCGTGATCGCCACCGGGTCGGCGCCGGTCAATCTCAAAATTGCGCCATTTGATGGCAATCGGATCGTCGATTCCTGGGGCGCTCTGGACTTTACCGAAGTACCGAAGAAACTCGGCGTGATAGGTGCCGGCGTAATTGGGTTGGAGCTGGGCAGCGTCTGGAATCGTCTGGGCTCAAAGACCGTGGTGCTCGAAGCACTCCCCGGATTTTTGCCGATGGTCGATGCTCAGGTTTCCAAGGAGGTGCTGCGTCAACTCATCAAACAGGGCTTGGATATACGTCTGGGCGCCAAGGTGCTTTCCGCCAAGGCGGGCAAGACCGGGGTGACTGTTGAATACGAAACAGATGGCAAGAAGTTGACCGAGGAATTCGACCGATTGATTGTTGCGGTCGGCCGTAAACCGCATACCGAAGATTTGGGCACGGATACCGCGGGCGTCAAGCTCGACGAAAAGGGATTTGTAAAAACCGATGTCAATTACAAAACATCAGCGTCCGGCGTTTATGCAGTAGGCGACGTCATTGGTGGCCTGATGTTGGCGCACAAAGCGATTGAAGAAGGGGTGGCATTGGCTGAGCAGCTCGCCGGCCACAAAACGCAGGTGAACTACAA
Source organism: uncultured Gammaproteobacteria bacterium (assembly GCA_963807375.1). Taxonomy (GTDB): domain Bacteria; phylum Pseudomonadota; class Gammaproteobacteria; order Nevskiales; family Nevskiaceae; genus JACPFV01. The sequence continues at coordinate 651,203 of CAWEBP010000001.1, read as the reverse complement.
CGCGGTGCCCTCGGTCATCTATACCTCGCCCGAAGTAGCGTGGGTCGGCATGTCGGAAGAACAGGCAAAAGCGGCCGGCCATCAGGTCAAAACCGGTACCGGCTCGTTTGTTCCAAGCGGGCGCGCCAAGGCGTTGGAACAAGCCGTCGGCATTGCCAAAGTCATTTCAGATGTTTCCACCGATCGGATATTGGGTGTACATATGACCGGACCTTATGTTTCGGAAATGATCGCGGAGTCTGTCGTTGCCCTGGAATTTGGCGCGACGACCGAAGACCTTGCCCTGACCATGCACGCCCATCCAAGCCTTGCTGAAGTCTTCCACGACGCCGTGCTTGCCGTGGACGGCCGCGCCATTCACGCGGTCAACAAGCCGCGCAAGTAACATGGGGCGAGGTCCCAGCATTGAAGGGCGCAAGGGCGTTGAAGACAGCAAGCGCGCCAAAGTCTTCACCAAGCTGATCCGCGAGATCACCGTGGCGGCCAGGCTCGGCGCCGACCCCGCCGGCAATTCACGTTTACGGTTGGCCATCGACCGTTCGCTGTCGGCCAACATGCCCAAAGACACCATTGAGCGTGCGATTAAGCGCGGGGGTGGTGCAGATGGCGGTCAAGCGATGGAGGAAATCCGTTACGAAGGATACGGGCCAGGAGGTATCGCAATTCTGGTGGATTGCATGACCGACAATCCAACGCGAACGGTCGCCGAAGTGCGCAACGTACTCAGCAAGAACGGCGGGCACATGGGCAGCGCGGGGTCGGTGTCATTCCAGTTTTCATTGCGCGGCGAACTGAGTTTTGATATTTCTGCACAACCCGAACTGGAAGAAAAGATTCTCGAAGCGGCGATTGAGGCGGGTGCTGACGATGTTCAGACCCTGGCTCAGCGCTGCCTGGTGCTCACTGCACCGGCCCTGTTTCCTGCCGTGCGAAAAGCACTGGAACAGATTTCCGGGCTCAAGCCTCTTGAGGCTGATGTCATGCTGCGCCCCGCGTCTTACGTCGCGCTGTCTGCTGCCGACAGTGAGCCGCTGAAGTCACTCTTGGAGCGGCTGGAGGATCTGGACGATGTACAGGCAGTGCATCACAACGCCGAGATTCCGTGAGGATACTGGGTATTGATCCTGGCTCCCGGCGCACTGGCTATGGTGTTATCGAAACTCACGGTTCGCGCAACGTTTGGGTCGCTCATGGCACCATTCAGGCGGGCGAGGGGACACTGCCGGAGCGATTGATAGCAATTTTCAATGCGGTTGTTGAAATCGCACGCGAATATCAGCCGATCGAAACCGCGGTGGAAGAAGTATTCGTCAAGCTCAATATCGCCAGTGCGCTGGTACTGGGCCAGGCGCGGGGCGCTGCGATCTGTGCATTGGCGCAGACTGGTTTGCCGGTTTATGAATATGCTCCGGCACGCATTAAGCAGGCGGTGGTGGGGCATGGGCGCGCGGAGAAACAGCAAGTTCAGCACATGATTAAAATTTTATTGAAATTACCCCAGGCGCCCGCGGTGGACGCGGCTGACGGCCTTGCGTGTGCTTTGTGTCATGCGCATTTACGCAAGCACAACATCCTGCTGCAAACAGCGCTGCAAAAAGGCTCGCGATGATCGGGCGATTGACGGGCGTGCTGGCATTCAAGCAATCATCAGTATTGCTGCTGGAAGTGTGTGGGGTGGGTTATGAACTCGAAGTGCCGTTGTCGACCTTCGAGCGTCTGCCGGAAGTGGGCAAACCCCTTGTGCTGCACACGCATCTGACGGTCCGCGAAGATGCACACATTTTGTTTGGATTTGCGACGCTGGCAGAAAAAAACCTGTTCCGTGATCTGATCAGGCTAAATGGCGTGGGCCCCAAGCTGGCGCTGGCAATCCTTTCAGGATTAAGCGTCAGCGATTTTTGGACTGTGGTGCGCAATCAGGACGCCGCGAGTTTGACCAAGTTGCCCGGGGTAGGCCGGAAAACTGCAGAGCGCCTTGTGCTGGAACTCAAGGACCGGGCGGGCACGATTTCACAAATTCGAAGTGATGGCATTACCGAAACCAGCCTTTCGCCGTTGCAAGAGGCGCGCCACGCACTTGAAACGCTGGGCTACAAGCCTGCCGAGGCCATACGCATGAGTGAAGCCATACATCAGGACGGCATGAGCGCCGAGCAGTTGGTACGTGAATCCCTTAAAAGGGCAGTGCGCGGATGAGCGAAACGCCGACCGAAAGAGTCATCAGCCCGGCTGCCGGCAGCGAAGACGAACGTATCGATCGCGCCATCCGGCCGAAAAAACTTGCCGAATATATTGGCCAGAAAGCCACACGCGATCGACTGGGAATATTTCTGGATGCTGCGCGCAAGCGCCAAGAGGCGCTGGATCATGTGTTGCTGTACGGGCCGCCCGGGCTTGGCAAAACCACGCTCGCCCACATTCTTGCTGCTGAAATGGGCGTGAATTTGCGCCAGACATCCGGACCTGTTTTGGAGCGCCCTGGCGATCTCGCGGCTTTGCTAACCAATCTTGAACCGCGCGATGTTCTCTTTATTGACGAAATTCATCGCCTCAGTCCAGTGGTTGAAGAGGTTTTGTATCCGGCGATGGAAGATTTCCAGATCGACATTTTGATCGGCGAGGGGCCTGCGGCGCGTTCCATCCGACTTGATCTGCAGCCCTTTACCTTGATTGGCGCCACGACGCGAGCGGGCGCATTGACCATGCCGTTGCATGCCCGGTTTGGAATCGTAGAGCGCCTCGAGTTTTACTCCGAACAGGACATCACCCGAATTGTTCAGCGTTCGTCGGCAATCCTGAAGGTTGCCATTGAGGATGCCGGCGCTCAGGAATTGGCACGTCGCTCCCGCGGAACGCCGCGAGTCGCCAATCGCTTGCTGCGTCGTGTCCGTGACTATGCAGAAGTGCGCAGTACGGGCCTCGTCACCGGCGAGGTGGCCAGCGACGCAATGAATATGCTGGATGTAGACAAGCTCGGATTGGATGTTCTCGATCGCAGCCTGCTAAAGGCTTTGATTGAACGATTTGACGGCGGGCCGACCGGAATCGACAGTCTTGCGGCAAGCCTTGGCGAATCTCGAGACACGTTGGAAGACGTGGTTGAACCTTATCTTCTGCAACAGGGTCTGCTCGAACGCACTCCCCGTGGACGCATGGCCGGGCGCAAGGCGTATGAGCACCTGGGCTTGAATGCGCCTCGCCGGCAAGTTCAAGCGGAATTACTGAATGATACTTCTGGAGCATCTGAATGACTGCGCAGCTTTCTGTGACTCATCTCATAACCCAGGCCAGCGGCCTTGTTCAGGCGATCCTGCTAACCCTGTTATTGATTTCGATAGGGTCCTGGGTTGTCATTTTCAGCAAACGCTGGCTGCTGTCGCGCATTCGCCGCGATGCGGACAAGTTTGAGGCTCGTTTCTGGTCTGGCGGTGCATTGACCGACCTGTATGAAGCCCTGCGCCGCAATAAGGAAGAAGGTGGCTTGATCGAGCTGTTTAAAGCCGGCTACGAGGAATTTACCCGCCAGCAACAATTGGCAGCCGTCACGGTAGAGGACTCGTTGGCTGCGATGCAGCGCGCCATGCGTGTGGCGCAGGCGCGCGAGGTCGAACGACTGGAGGGCGGCCTCGCGTTTTTGGCGACCGTCGGCTCGACCAGCCCGTATATCGGCTTGTTTGGAACCGTGTGGGGGATCATGAATGCCTTTATCGCGATTGGTAACGTCAAGCAGGCCAGCATCGCGATGGTCGCACCTGGAATCGCCGAAGCACTGATTGCTACCGCCATGGGATTGTTTGCTGCGATTCCCGCCGTCGTCGCCTACAATTTCTTCACTCATCATGTCGAAAGCCTCGAAAATCGTTTCAATACATTTTCAGAGGAACTGACCGGGATACTGGAGCGTGCATTGCGCCAGCACCGGAGCCGTTGATGGCGGTTCGTAAGCGCAAACTCGCCTCAGACATCAACGTCGTCCCGTACATTGACGTCATGCTGGTGCTGCTCATTATTTTTATGGTGACCACGCCACTACTGACTCAAGGCATCGAGGTGGAATTGCCTGCGGCAGACGCAGAAGCCATGAGTACAGATGCGGAACCTGTAACATTGGTAATTGACGTGGCGGGCCGATTCTTTCTCGATATCGGCACCGCGCGTGATAAGGCGCTGGGCGATGACGAGCTGGTACGGCGCATTCGAGCCGTCATCCGCAACAGGCCCGGACAGATGATTGTGGTCAAGGGCGATCGTGGCGTGCCTTATGGACGCGTCGCCTATGGAATGGGACTACTACAGGAAGCGGGCGCCACCAAGATTGGATTTGTCACCGAACCCGGGGCCCGCGTCCCAGCGGAGCCAGTCAGCTCGGCGGAATGAAATTTCGCGCACTCCATCTGTTATCTGCGCTGGGTCTGCATGGGCTGTTGTTTTTAATGCTGGCCGTGAGCGTCCGCTGCACGCCCATGGCTGCGCCACCCGCAGTCATTCAGGGTGTTTTGCTTGATCCCAGCCGAGACCAAACCGTCAGGCGTGAAAAGGCGATGGCGGAGAATAAGCGAGCAGCAGAGCAGGAGCGGGCCAAACAAGAAAAGCAAAAAAAAGATAAAGAGCGCGAGGATGCACGGCTTGATGAGCAACGCAAGCAGGCGGAGCTGAAGAAAGTGGAGCAGGACAACTTGAGAAATAAGCAAGTTCTCGAAGAAAAGAAAAAAGTAGACCAGGCCAAAAAGAAGATTGAACAGGAGAAGAAACTCAAGGAAGAACAACGCCGCAAGGAACAAAAGGAGCGGCAGTCAGCGCTGGAAAAATCCGAGCAGGATTTGCGACGTCAGCAAATGGAGGCCGAAGCAACAGAAATAGAGAACAAGCAACAGCAACGGCAGGCGCAAGTCGCATTCAATAATTGGAGTGCGTTGGTTGCCGAACAGGTCCGACGGAACTGGTTGCGTCCGCCGGACTCTAATGAGCAATTCGAATGTATCGTGCGTATTGAACAATTGCCCGGCGGTCAGATCATGAGCAGCAGGATGGTGCAAAGCTGCGGCAATAAGTTGCTCGATGATTCGGTCCTGAAGGCGGTAGAAAAGTCTAATCCGTTACCATTGGTTACTGACCCTGCTGCCTTCCAACGCTCTTTCACTTTTAAATTTGTACCAAAGTAAGCCTATGAAATATTTGAGTATTGCCCTTTCACTCCTGTCGGTGGCCTCTGTGGCCTCGGCTGAACTTGAAATCACTATTAGCGGCGGCGCAACGGGCGCCCAGCCAATTGCGGTGGTTCCGTTCTCAGGCACCACGCCCGGAGATCTGGCAAGCGTCATAGAGGCTGATCTGGCGCGCACCGGACTGTTCAAGCCATTGCGCCGCGAAGACATGCTGGAAAAGCCGACCAGGGCAGATCAAGTGGAGTATAAAAACTGGTCTGTGGTCGGCGTGGATCATGTAGTGGTCGGCGGGCTCAGTCCGGCCACTGGCGGCCGCTCAACGCTTTCGTTTGAACTGCTCGATGTGGTGCGCAGCGAAAAAAGCATGAGTGCAGAAGTCTCACTGGTGAGCCCTGCGCGCTGGCGCTCTACTGCGCATCAGGCCGCCGACCGGATTTTTGAAAAACTCACAGGCGTTCGCGGGGTATTTGATACGCAGATTGCTTATGTGACCGCTTCGGGGACCGGACGCAAGCGGCTGTTTCAGGTCATCGTGGCTGACGCGGATGGCGCCAACCCGGTCACTGTTGCAAGCTCGCGTGAGCCGTTAATGTCACCCAGCTGGTCGCCGGATCGCCGCAGGCTCGCCTATGTTGGATTCGAGCGCAGCCGCTCAGCCATCTTCGTGCATACGCTCGCTACAGGTGAATTACGGAAAATTATTGGTGAGCGCGGTATTAATGGTGCTCCAGCCTGGTCACCGGATGGCCGTACGCTGGCGGTGACCCTGTCTTTTGAATCCAATCCGGATATCTATCTCATTAATCTGGATTCAGGCCAGCGCAAGCGTTTAACGGAGCACTATGCGATCGACACTGAAGCGGCTTGGTCGCCAGACGGGAAGGAGATTGCCTTCACCTCGGACCGAGGCGGGAGGCCACAGATTTATGTTGTCAGCAGCGCCGGCGGATCCGCCCGAAGGCTGACCCACGAGGGGAGGCAGAATTTATGCCCCGAATATTCTCCAGACGGACAATCGCTCGCGCTGGTCAATGAAGACGAGGGGGGTTACCGAATCGGCGTTCTCGACTTGAAAACGCGCAATCTGCGCATTCTCAGTGACGGCCCCCTCGACGAGAGTCCCAGCTTTGCCCCGAACGGCGCCCTGCTGATTTACGCATCTCAAGGAAGAAAAGGCGCTGAACTGGCCACCTCCAGCGTGGATGGACGCACACGTCAGAGGCTGACGCAGGCAGGCGACGTCCGTGAACCTTCATGGTCCCCTTTAGGCCGTTAAGCGACTTCGGCTAGAATCATTAGAAATCATCAGGAGTTATGTATGAAAAATTACTGGATCATTTTGGCCGTCGGATTGGGATTGGCGACGGCAGGCTGCACGGCGAGCCGCGGAAAAAAAGGCTCGGTTGAGCGTCCTTCAAGCTCTGCGGGCACTTCTGGAAGCGGATACGACTCGAGCTCTGGAAATGCCGGGGCTGGTGGAAACACCGGTGCGCCAGGCAGCGATTCAGACGCTGATTTAAACAAGCGCACCGTGTATTTCGATCTGGACAAGTCTGATATTCAGGCGGAGAGCCTGCCTGTGGTTGAAGCTTGGGCGAGATTTTTGGTTGCAAACCCTACCGTCAAAGTACGCCTCGAAGGGCATTGCGATGAGCGCGGGACGCGTGAATACAACGTGGCGTTAGGCGAGCGCCGAGGCAATTCACTGTTAGAGGCGTTGACATCGCGCGGCGTAGGAGCCGCCCAGCTCAGCGTGGTCAGTTTTGGTGAGGAACGGCCGATTGCCCTGGGTCATGATGAAACGGCTTGGAGTCAGAATCGCCGCGCCGAGATACTTCAGCAGTAATTGATGTGACTTTCTTGTTTAGGAGTTCTGCCTGCGGATTGGGTGCAATCGTGTTGTTGTCCGGTTGCGCGGATTTTGCCCAGCCGCTGGGCGGTAATTCCTCGACCCTGCCTCCCGAAGAAATCCGAACACAGGCGATCGAATCCAAGCTGGTCGACCTGGGACGTCGCGTGGATAACCTGAATCTCGCTTCGCAGAGCCGTGACAATATCCGCCTTGGTGACGAAATGCGTGCGCTGAGGGGCGATGTCGAGAATTTGCGCTATTTGATCGAAAGCTCAAGCAAGCGCAGCCAGGAACTTTATGTCGATATGGACAAGCGAATCCTGGCGCTGGAATCGTCCCGGCGGTCGACCCAGTTGAGCATTTCCAACCAGCTTGAGGGTGCGTCGAGTCTTGCGACTACGGCCACCCCAGAGGAAGAAGCCACTTACCTTAGGGTTTTCGAATTTCTAAAGGCGGGCCGGCATGACGAAGCCATTGCCGGTTTTCAGGAAATGCAGTCGAAATGGCCCCAAGGGCGCTATGCCGATAATGCCCTGTACTGGCTGGGTGAAAGCTATTACATCAAAAAGTCATTCAATCTCGCACAACAATCGTTTCAAGCCGTTTTGGATAAGCATCCCACCAGCCCCAAAGCACCAGACGCGCTGTTCAAGCTCGGGCTCACACATCAGCAATTGAACCACCCAGATTCGGCGCGTGATGCTTTTCAGAAAGTCATTCAGGACCATCCCAACTCCAGCGCGGCGGCTCTCGCGCGTTCCAGGCTGGAACAACTCAAAACTCCGTGAACATCGTGGTTGCGGCCAATTCGCCGCAGACGATTCCATCCCAGCGGCTTCGCATCACGGAGATTTTCCTTTCGATTCAGGGAGAATCCACGCTCGTGGGCTGGCCTACTGTTTTTGTGAGGCTGACCGGCTGCCCCTTGCGATGCGGGTATTGCGATACGCAATACGCCTTTTACGGAGGGGAATGGCGCAGTTTTGATCAAATCCTGACTGAAGTGCGCGCCCAGAATGTTGAGCGCGTTTGCGTTACGGGCGGCGAACCGCTCGCCCAAAAGAGTTGCATACAATTTCTAAAGTTACTTTGTAACGAGGGCTTCATCGTCTCACTCGAAACCAGTGGCGCACTCGACATCAGCAACGTAGATGTTCGTGTGATTCGAGTGGTGGATGTAAAGACCCCCGGCTCCGGCGAATGCGAAAAGAACTTGTGGAGCAACTTTGTCGAGCTCAGAGAATCCGATCAAATTAAATTTGTGTTGTGCAGTCGCGCAGACTACGAATGGAGCAGGCAGATCCTGCAAACACACGAGATTAGTGCGCGTTGCACGGTCTTATTTTCGCCTTGCGCAGGCGTCCTGGATCCGCGCACCCTGGCCGAGTGGATTATTCAGGATCGGCTGCCCGTGAGATTTCAGGTTCAAATGCATAAGCTACTTTGGGGCAACGCCCCTGGACATTAAAAGAAAAGCCATAGTCCTTCTCTCAGGGGGCATGGATTCTGCAACGGCGCTGGCAGTTGCTCGAACGGATGGTTTTGAATGTTATGCGTTGAGTGTTTCCTACGGCCAGAGACACGCCGCAGAGTTGTCGGCGGCGCGATTGGTAGCTAAGGATTTAGGGGCGCATGAACACAGGCTGATTCAAGTCAATCTGGATTTATGGGGAGGGTCGGCGTTGACGGACCTTTCAATCCCCGTGCCACAAACCTCAACGGCCGGCATCCCGGTTACCTATGTGCCGGCGCGTAACACTATATTTTTGGCCCTTGCACTGGGTTGGGCAGAAGTGCTGAATTGTCATGATATTTTTATTGGTGTAAACGTCCGCGATTATTCCGGCTACCCAGACTGCAGGCCAGAATTCATTAACGCTTTTGAACGACTGGCAGCGCTCGCAACCAAGGCCGGCATTTCGCCAAATGAACCGCCGCTCAAGATTCATTCGCCGCTGATCGATCGTGGAAAGGACGAGATCGTTCGTTTGGGGCTCACACTAGGTGTGGACTTCGAGAAGACCATCTCGTGCTATCAGGCAGATGCGGAGGGCAAGGCCTGTGGCCGCTGCGATGCCTGCAGAATTAGAAGGGACGGCTTTCAGAAAGCCGGGGTACGCGATCCAACACGCTATCAATAGGCGCTAATCAATATGGTGGGTCGTGTTGGAATCGAACCAACGACCAATTCCTTAAAAGGGAACTGCTCTACCGACTGAGCTAACGACCCAGAAGATTAAACGGTATTAATCAGCGGTCGCGGAACTGCGCCTCAACGTGCTCGTTCTGACCTTTAACGTCGACACACACCTCAGCCGTTGGCCGCGCAAGCAGGCGAGGGATGCCAATGGCCTCACCCGTGACCTTGCAATAACCATATTCACGTTCTGTAATCCGGCGCAATGCGTCATCGAGCTTGCGCAGCAACATCGATTCACGCTCTCTCAAGCGCAGATCAAGCCAATGCTCTTCCTCAGCCGAGGCGCGATCCGCCGGATCAGCAAAGTTTTCATGCTGGTTGAGGCGATCTTTGACTTCGGATTGTCTCGAGAGCACCTCCAGGCGCTGCTGCAGAAGCCGAGCACGAAAATATTCAAGCTGGATTTCATTCATGTAGGCAGAATTCGGCATGCGCCGGATCTGACCTTCTGTCATCGCGGCGGCCGCCAAACGATTCTTAGATCGAGCCGGAGCCATTTGGCTTTTAAGCTTAGCGGTGATTGGCAATATGGCTTTTTTAATCAACCGATTAGCCGTATTCTTTGCCTTGATTAATGGCTTGCGCGCTTTTCCGCTGCCTTTGGGCTTTACGCTCTTTTTGTTCGCTTTTACCGCGCTACTCTTCTTTTTCATGCCTAAGGACTCTCGAGACTCATTTTAGAGCGCGGCGTTATAGCACCCCGAGCAAATATCAGTCAACGAAATAGTCGTAGAAGGGGTATTAATTCCAGATCAATATCTATTATTTAACATAATATACAATGTATACATTAAATATAGATCAAGGGTTAAGCTACAGGCCCAATTACGATCTCCAATCCAGATAACTCATCACTCATTTGAATCTGACAGGAAAGTCGCGAGGTATCGCGCACTTCCACCAGTTCCCCGATCGCTTCCAGCATCATTCTTTCGTCTTCGCTGGGTGCAGCCAGTTTTTTCGCCCAGCTTGAACCCACATAGACATGGCAGGTACCGCAAGAGCATTGACCGCCACAAGTACCCAGAACCCCAAGGCCAGCGTCACGCAAAGCCTCCATCAGCGGACGGTCGGTGGCCGAATCGATTTTCTGCACGGCACCCAAACGGTCCGTGACGCGTATTTCAGCCATCGCAGAAGTGGTTTCTAATCAGCTCTTGGCCGGATCCGAATTTACGTAGAACTGCCTGAACCACTTGCGGAACGGGAAGATCGGGCCGTCGCCGTCGCACAGCAGCGGGTTGGGGCGATAGCGCTTGTTGTTCCAGACGATGAAGTCGACGCTCTCGAAGCCCGCGCTCTCCTCGCCTTCGGCCGCGCCGATCATGTGGTCGATCTGCTTCTTGGTGAACGCCAGTTCGCTGGTGCCTTCGGCAAAGTCCACGTGGCGGAAGCACATGTTCATCTGGCTGACTTCGTGCGTGACCGGCACGGTGTACGAGAGCATCGTCGCCGTGATCGGCTTTTGCGTGGCGGGATTCACCTGGGTGAAGCGCATGACGTTGAGGCCGGGGCCGTAGCTGTCGCCGACGATGTAGCCCTTGCCGATGTCGAGTCGCATCTTGTGGCCGTCATAGGTCGCCTCGACCGGCGGGATCATCGGTGCGTTGTGCAGGAACTTCAGATGCGCGACGTCGACGCCGTTCTCGGCGATCTCCTGGATGCAGGTGTTGGCAGTCCAGGTGCCGCGGCGCTTGCCGGCATAGCCGGTCTTGTCCTCGATCTCCGGGATGTACGGCAGCTCCCAGGACGGCGCCTCGCACTTCGGGTGGATACCACGACCAGATCATCCCGTACTTCTCGACCGTCGGCAGCGTGCGCAGGATCGGCTGCCTTCTTGATGATCGGCGGCATGACCTTGGCGTAGGGAATGTTCTTGCACCAGCCCTCGGTGTCGTATTCCCAGTGATGGAACGGGCAGCGCACGTTGTCGCCGCAGACCTTGCCGCCGTGGCCGATGTGCGCGCCCAGGTGCGGGCAGTACGGATCGGTCACGCCGACCTTCTCGCCGCTCTCGCTGCGGAACAGCACCCACTCCTGGCCGAAGACGTTGATGTTGCGCAGCTCGCCGGGCTTGAGGTTTTCGGAGTAGTCGATGAAGTACCAGCCGACCGGAACCGGGAACGGCGCACGCTTCAGGGTCTGGGATTCCAGCAGCATCTTGAGATTGACGACGGGGTTGCTGGTCATGTGAATTTGCCTCCATAGAAATTCTGCCGGTTAATTCTGCCGCAGTTTCTTGGTACGCGGGGTCGTCCGTTCGTGGCAGTCGGTAAGTTTTTTTGCTCGTTATAGTCGGCTTGATCAAGCCTACGATCCGGAGCGCACGATGTCCGTGTCAGAAACCACAGTAACGGCTGCGACCCACCCTACCCCTCAGGTACGCGGCTGGCCTCTGCTCGGTAGCGTGCTGGATATGGTCAGCAAAGGTCCCGCTCAATTTTTCGTCGACTGCTACCGCAAGTATGGCCCTGTGTTCCGGGTCAAGCTGCTCGGCCAGACCTACACGGCCATCGCCGGGGTCGAAGCCGCCAACTTCATGGGCACGCGCGAAGGCCGGGAGTGCCTGCGTTCAAGGGAATTCTGGGAAGGCCTGCTCAAGGAGTACGGCGCCACCCATGCGCTAGTCAGTGAAGATGGTGAACGCCACAAGCAACTGCGCGACGTCATGCGCCGAGGCTACTCACGTGAATCCATCAAGGGCCGTTACAACGAACTGGTCACGATTACCGACCGTTGCATCGAACGGGAGTGGAAAGCAGGTGAGCGCGTGCCGGTCGTTCAAGCCATGCAGTACATGGTGGTGGACCAGCTTGGCAGCATTCTCACGGGCGCCGCGCCTCTGGAGTACGTCAAGGACATCCGCACGACCATTCTTTACATCCTGAATGTCCTGGTCACGCGCCAGCGGCCCAAATTCCTGCTGCTGCGGCCCGAATACAAGAACGCCAAGGCGCGGGTACTTGAACTGGGCCGCAAGATGATCGTCGAAGCCAAGGCCCGGGCCGCAACCGTCAAAGACGAAGACAAGAACCTGATTGACGACATCATGGCTGCGCATCTCAACACTCCGGAGATCATGCCGGACAGCAACCTGATCCTGACGGTCACAGGCCCTTATGTCGCGGGGCTCGATACGGTGGCCAACACCACGGGCGCAATCGTCTACACCGTACTGAAACATCCAGAAGTCCTCGAGCGCGTGCAGCGCGAAGTGGATGCGTTGTTTTCAGAAGGTGCGATCACCGAAGAGCACCTGCTGCACCGCATTCCAGCGCTCAATGGCGCCATCATGGAAACGATGCGCCTATACCCCATCGCCGTCGCACAAATGCGCACCGCCAACAAAGACTTTGTATTCCAGGGCCATGCCATCCGCGAAGGAGAGCTGCTGTACGTCGCCACCAGTGTTCCGCACTTCATGCATGAGTTTTATCCGGAGCCGGAGAAGTTCGACATCGATCGTTACGAAAAGCCGCGGGCCGAGCACCTGAAGCCCGGCGTGTATTCACCGTACGGCCGCGGGCCGCACACCTGCCTGGGTAAGAGCCTGGCGGAAGTACAGATCGCACTTTCCATGGCTCGGTTGTTCTACCGGCTCGACCTCGCGCTGGAGCCGGCCAACTACACCCTGAAGACCAAGACCGCGCCCACACCGGGACCGGCGATGGATTTCTGCGTGCGCGTAAAAGGCTACCGCCACTAGTCACTCAAATGGATGATGTGTGATGCAAGCCTCGCCCAACAAACTTCATAGCACGCTACAGACGGAGTTCGATCCATGTCCGCAGTCATAAAGCCGGTAGCCCCGCCTGCCTCGCCCATGTACAAAATCGAGGCGGCACCGCCCCCGTCGCGCTACGCGCGCGGCTGGCATTGCCTGGGCCTTACCGCTGACTTCAACGACGGCAAGCCGCATTCGCATCAACATCTTCGGCACGCGCCTGGTCGTGTTCCAGGGCGAGAACGGCAAGATGCAACATCCTCAACGCCTGGTGCCCGCACATGGGCGCCGACCTTGCGCTGGGCGCGATCAAGGGCAATTCAGTGGTGTGCCGTTTCCACGGCTGGAGCTGGGGCGGCGACGGCGTCTGCAACCACATCCCCTATGCCAAGCGCATTCCGCCCAAGGCGACGATCCAGACCTGGTCGACCTGCGAGGAGAACAAGATGCTGTTCGTGTGGAACGATCCGGAAGGCAACGGCCCGACCCCGGACGTCGCGATCCCGCGCATCGAGCAGGTATTCAAACCTGAAGAGTGGTCCGACTGGTCCTTGGTCAAGTGGACCATCAAGAACAACTGCCGCGAGTTGATCGACAACATCGCCGACATGGCGCACTTCGTGTCCGTGCACGGCTCCAACAACGTGGTCTACTTCGCCGACATCTTCGACAAGCACAAGGCCACGCAGGTCATGGTCGGCGCTCAACGAGCAAGCCTCGGCGGCGGACGATTACCTGACCACCATCGCCAGCTACTTCGGCCCGGCGTACCAGATCACGCACATGTTCGGCTCGATGGGCGGCTACCCGGTCGAATCGATCCTGCTCAACTCGCACACGCCGATCGACCAGAACAGCTTCGAGCTGCGCTTCGGCGTGCTGGTGAAGAAATTCCCCGGCATGACCCAGGAAGCCTGCGACGCGATGGTCAAGCAGTATGTGGACCTGACCAACAAGGCTTTCGGCGAAGACGTCGAGATCTGGCACAACAAGGTGCGCATCGACAACCCGCTGCTGTGCGACGGCGACGGCCCGGTGTTACCAGAACCGCCAGTGGTACGAGCAGTTCTACATGGACACCAGCGCAGTCCCGGCCAATCTTAAAACCCGCCGCGTCGTTGAAATCGACAAGGGTCTCAAGGACAAACCGCCCATGAAGCACGCACTCGAGGGGTAAGCGCCCCCTGTTTTGTTACCTGCCCAGGCCTTCCATGTCACTGGGGCCCCAGTAGGCGTGCATAGATGTGAATTTGCCCTGCTCATTGAACGTCATTACGTCAATGACCCGGATCAGTGCAGGACCCTGCGGCATGTTGAGCTTTACGTCGAACGCCATCGCGGCAGAATTGCCGTGCGAAGCCCGTATCGGCGCAGCCAGTGCTAGTTTGGCGCCCGTCTTGATCGCCATGCGGTAGAAATCGGCGATTTTTGCAATGCCCGCCATCGGTTCCTTACCCACCGGGTCTTCGACCGTTGCATTCTCTGCATATAGCGCGATGACGCCTTCCGCATCGCTGCGGTTAAACGCATCTATGTAGGCCTGCATGGCCTGTTTCATCTTCTGTTCGCTGATCATCGCCTTTTCCCCTAGATGGATAGGCCTATGGTGATGCACTGCCACTTAAACGAAATCATCCAACCAGACCATGTCCGCATCATTGACACTTTGACGTGGCCGGGCGCTGCGTTCAGTAGTTGCCTATACTGCCCGCGGAAAATCTAAATTGAATGCGAAAACATTCGAGTAGAACCTTGATTCCACAAAGAAATATGTCAGCGGTTAAAAAGCCATTAAGGGGCAGAAACACCCGTGCAAAAAAAGCGGGCGGCCCCCCGCAGGCAGAATTACCCAAATCGACTGGTTTGGACCTACTGAACCGGCTGGTCGGGACGATCTACGAAGGGCCATTGGAATCCCCGCCCTGGCAGTCGGCACTGAAAATGGTGCGCGAGCAACTCAAGGCGGAACACGTGACGCTGATGTTGCGCCCGCCCTCGCCCGACAGCTCAGGCGTAATGATCAGCACCGGCCCGGTCGCGCAACAGGCGGTGGAGTCCTACGAAACACACTACTTCGCGCTCGACCCCTTCGTGCGGCTGAAGGAAGGCGACGTCGTGACCGCCGAAGAGCTCATTGGCCCTCAGTGGCTGGAAAGTCCGGTCTACCAGGAATATCTCAAACCGCTGCACATTCGCCACCTGCTCGGCTCGGATATCTATACGAAGGATGGTGTCGAATGCCGTGTGCGAATCACGCGCTCGCACGACGCAAGGCCGTTCAGTGCAGACGACAAGGCATTGGTGCGGTTTCTGCTGCCGCACCTGAAGCGGTCGATCCAGCTTCACGTCCGTCTCGACTATCTGGAGTGCGAGCGCGCACTGTTCGCCGGTACCGTGAACCGGATGTTGCTCGGCATCGTCAGCCTCGCCCCAAACGGCGAGATCATCGAAATGAACCAGGAAGCTCGACGCATCCTGGCGGAAAAGGATGGCATACGGCTTGCCGGCAACACGTTGGTCGCTGACGGCAGCCAAGAGGGCCGCGAGCTCCAGCGGATGATCAAGCAGACGCTCGCCGGCAAGCCGCCCGGTGAAGGTCCCGGCGTCGTCGAGGCCATGTCCATTACGCGACCGTCGGGCAACAGCAAGCTCGGTGTGCTGGTCAAGGCCATTCCGCTGGGTGAATGGTCGGAAAGCAAAAATCGCCCCGCCGTCGCCGTATTTCTGCGTGACTCGGAAGCAAACTCGGTACAGCCTTCACATGAACTGGTTCGTCGACTGTTCGGCCTCACGCGCATGGAGGCCGCGATGGCTTTACTCCTGACCGAGGGCTACACGCTGGACGAGGCAGCCGAAAAAATGAACGTTCGCCGCAACACGGCACGCACGCATCTGCGTTCGATTTTCTGCAAGACCGGCGTCACCCGCCAGACCATGCTCGTGCGTCTGCTGCTCAACAGCGTTGTTTCTATAGGCTAGCGGGTTTATTTACCCTACCCGCTTGGGCCGTTATACAAGTGCTTGAATCAATCGCTTGAAAATACGTGGTACTAAAAGTGTATCACTTGATTTAATATTCCCACTGCCAGAGGCTCAAAAGGCCAGCAAGCGGGTTAGGCATTTTTTGCGACGTTAGATTCCAAAACCACCCGACACATTGATCTGCTGGCCGGTGACGTAGCCATTCGTCGCCAGAAACACAGCAGCGTGGCCGATCTCTTCGGGTTTACCCCAGCGCTTCAAGGCCAGCAGCTTGTGCGTCTCGTCAATCCATTTCTGATCGAACACGCCGCGCTTGAGTAATTCCAGAAACATTCCAGCCTCGATGACGCCAACGAGAATAGAGTTGGCGCGGATATTGTTGCGCCCCTCTTCCTTGGCAATCCCCTTGATCAGAGCCTCGTTGGCGGCCTTGGGGGCTACCGAGAGTCCGTCCTTGGGTGGCCACCACAAATGGCCGGCAGAGCCCAGGTGCACATAGGAGCCTCCGCCGGATTTGCGCATGTGCGGCAGCGTTGCCTGCACCACATTGAAAAAGCCGTGAACCTCAATATCGATAGATTTCTTCCAAAGCGCTTCACTCGTGTCGGCAATCGCCACCTGTTCAACCACCGGCCCCGCCGCCCATACGACCGTGTGCAGTTGTCCATGAGCTTTTATCGCCGCATCAATGGCGGCAGAAACCTGCGCACGCTCGGTGACATCGGCGCCGTGGATGGTGGCCTTTCTTCCCAGCGCTTGAATTTCGGTCGAAACTCTCTCCGCCACATCCTTCTTGGACCGATACACGAGGGCGACGTCCGAACCGGCGCCAGCCAGACTTCGCGCAAGATGCTGACCGATTCCGCCGCTGCCACCGAATACGATTGCAGCGCCCTTTGAAAATGCTTTTGGTTCCATAATTTTAATTACCCAGGTGAAATGCGGTCGGGTCAAAATTGCTGCCCGGAAGTTTATCGACGGACTCCACGCTCACCACGCGCAGAACCGTATGGGTATCGTCTATCAGGTCGCGCATTTCCATTTCGGACAGATACCAGTAGTTCTTCGATTGCCTTAAGGCCTTCGCCGACCCGCTGAAGCGCTTGCGCACTAACTTGCCCTTGTAAAAATCAGCGGTCAAAGGCACGCAGGTTTTCTGATCCACCTGCAGGCGCACCGCGCTGTAAATGGCCGTCGGGTCTCCCGGCTTGGCGGTAAAAAGCGCCACATGCACATCCCGATCTTCATACTTGGTCGGGGCTTCGAGTTTCCATTCCAGGTCGCCAAAGGCATTCACCAGTTGCTTGAACTCGAAATAGCTGAAGTTAGTACCCAGCAGGGCACCGTCAGAAAACTCGGCACTGATCCGGCGTACGCGTCTCACGTGAGGCAGGTACGCGAACAGCGAATCGAGACGACCGTCTTCGGTTTCACGCATCAGATAGGCCGCGCCAGCGAGGTAATCGGGTGATTTGAGTTTTAGCATTGCACGCAGCAACCCCTGAGCTTTGGGCAGATTCTCGCGCGTGACCAGCAGTTTTCCCTTGAGTACGCGGGTGTTGCCGCCAAGATCGGTGGACGCCAGCTCCAGCTGCTGGATCTGCGGCCCCGGCAGGATGTTGGCTTTCACGCAGGACGCGACCTTTTTCGCGTCCTCTTGCGCCTGTACAGGCACCAGCATCACGAACAGCAAGAGACCCCAGAAATATTTCATGTCATCCTCCCCTGGCCGGACATGGCCGGCGCCTGATAGTACATCGTGATATCTAAAGAACCAGAACCATTACCCGCTCATAACTCCACAACGCCGCAAGTGAGCCTATGAAATAGGACGGGACCCATGAAGCCCTGGCCATGACTATTGCCGGCAGCCTCCCTGCCCTCGCCGATCCGGCCGCTGACCACAACTGCGTTAAGGCAAAAAAACCAGCCACCAGCATTAACTGGCCAAGTTCGATTCCCGCATTAAAGGCGAGCAGCGCCAGTGGAATTTCATCCTGCGGCAGGCCCACTTGCGCCAGCGCACCGGCAAAACCCAGGCCGTGCAACAGGCCGAAGGCGCCGGCCATTAACCAGGGACGGCGGCGGAACAGCGAGTCGGGCCTGGGCCGGGCTATTTCCAGCGCAAGGATCAGGATGCTTGCCGCAATCGCCAACTCCGTGAACGCCGGATTCATCCGTACATAGCCCAGCGTGGCCAGCGCCAGCGTCACGCTGTGGCCCAGCGTGAAGGCGGTAAGGGTGAACACGAGTGGCCAGGGTTTTCTGACCAAGAGCGCGAGCGCCAGCACAAACAGAACATGGTCCAGTCCCCAAAGCAGGTGCTCGACGCCAAGTACCAGATAACTCTTGAATACCGGAGGGGCGAGTTGTGACTTTGGCACTGTATAAGTCGGTCGTGCGGCGTCGAGCAAAATGGTGTGAACGCCGTCAGCGAGCGTCTCCACTCTCAGGATCACATTGATGCGACTTCGATCCAGACCCGTTATACCGAGCGTTTCGCCTGCCAGTCCCCGCGCACCGCACTGAATCTGCCAGCGCCGCACCATCGACTGGCTCTCCTCTGCAAAAACATGCTCGGGGGCCAGCGTCTGACAGGAAGTTGGCAAGTGCGGCAGCACGTCTGCGCCCTGAGTACGCGAGATAGAAGTGCGCCAGAGCACTTCGTAAAGCGAAGGTGCGATCTCGCGCAGTTCCAGCAACGCGGGAGCCAGCGCATGCGCATGCGCGACCGATGCGAGCAGCGGCTGAAGTAAAGCGAATAAAAACACGAGCACAGGCAAGCGTTTCATGGTGCACGCCCGACGATCAGATCTGCAGGTGTATCCATGGGAGGTAACACCACGCGGTAATTCAGACGCAGTTGCGTCAGCTTGTCGCGCAAAACACGTGCTTCGCGTTCCGTAAGCAGCGCATAGGCAGCCCGGTCGCGAACACGCTCAAAATCCTGCGGTCTTGCGGATTCAACATTTATCAACTGCACCAAGTGCAGGCCGTACGGCGAGCGCAACGGCCCGCCCCAACGGCCCTGTGGCGTAGAGACCAGTGACTGTGCAAATTCAGTACCAAAATGTCTTGCGATCTCGGATTCACTGAGTAGCGGAAACTCGCCGCCCAACAAAAAAGGGTCGCCCGTCACCGAGGGCGGATTTATTGAATTTAACTGCGCCAGCACCATATGCACGGGCTCTTCTGGCGATCGGTCAGCGCTAAAGAACACATGCCGGAAGGTGTAACGCGCCGGCCGTGCGTAGCGCTCGGGATGCTTCGCCACATACGCACGCAGTGCATCCTCACCGAGGTTGGCCTGGCCGACGATGCGCATCTCCATGACCTGCACCAGACGCCGACGCACCACCAGGTCGCGCGTTGCCATACCGAGGTTTCGCGCTTCGCTCAGCAATTGAGCCTCGCTCTTGCCACTTTGAGGAAATGCGAATTGCATGTTCATGACCAACCGTTGACGTGCGACCGGATCGGTCGCATCCAGGCCAAGGCGCAACGCCTCACGCAACATCAACTCTTCGTCAACATGGCGTTGCACGCTGGACCGCATCTCGGAGTCAGACGGTGCGCGAGTTGTCTCGCGCCTCCATTCACCGCGCAGCCGCAGCAGATCGGCGGCGCTGACGTGGATGGTTTGCAACTGTGGCGCTGATTGTCGCGCCAGCAATTGCTGGCCGGTAAACAGCAAGGCACCTATCAGCAGAAAATGCAGCAACGGATGCATCAAGGCCACCGGCGGCTTCATGGCGGGGGCCGGTACCAGATCGGTGATGTCCAGGCGCGCTCCTGGATGGTTTTGGGATAGTCCGCGTTGCAACAGTTCTCGAAGCCGGCGGTTACGGTCTCGGGCCTCGCGCAATCCACGCCAGCGACCAGGCACTGGCGAGTGGACCAACGGCAACTCGGGTTTTCCACCACGCGTGCGTAATAGAACGCGGATTCGGCGGGATCGAAGTCCGGGTCTTGCCATACGGCGCACAAGCTCGTAGATCCCGTACCCGTGGATTCGCAGGTAGAAAGATTAACGCCGGCGCCGTTGTGGGGGTTGCCGGCAACTTCGTACACCTTTTCCTGCTTTACCCCATTTTTGATCCAGCCCTTGATGATCTGGACGCGCTGCAGCGCCTGTGCCGGATCGCCTGATGCGCCCGGATCCCGCAGCGCTGACACGGCAAAACGCGGTGCGCTATTTGAAATTGGCCGCTCTGGAAGATCACCGCCCATCGGTACGCCCAGCCGGTATCCGTCGCCGGCAAAATCCTGGCTGGCGCATTGGTTCGGCGGCAAGTTCCAGCCGCCAAAAAAACGTACCACGGGTCGCGTACCTGAGGTCGCATAGGCCTCACGCCTGCGCATGGCACCGAACAACGAATCACGCGTGTTTTGCTCGGCCCACAGCACGGCCATGCCGCCTGGATTTCCCTCGATCACGTCCGTCAGGCCGCTACCGCCACTTGCGCCTGCGCCGCCGTGGCCGGGGAATGTTTCAGCTTCGCTCACATTGCCCGGCGTGCCGATATGGGTGTCCGAGCTGCCGATAAAGCCGTACTTGAATGGATTGACGCCCAGCGTCTGCTCAAGACGGATTCCCTCTTTCATTGCCTCGCGCAGGAAATCCTGTTCTTTTGGCGGACCGGTGTTGAGACCCCCGAAGCGATCGCCGGTGAGATTGTTGTAGGGAAGAATCTCAAAGTCACAAAGTTCGTCCGCTGCACCCGCACCCGTCGTGCCCAGACATTCGGACTGACCTTTGGCCTGCATGATCTCGATCAGCGGCTCATTGCGTTGGCGTGTCTGTGCAAATTCGGTGGTGTAGTCGTTGTTGAAGCGATCCTTGGTTTCGAACATCAGCCCCGCGCTGAGGTTGGAGTTGTGCGGAATGGTCAGGTAATCGCAGCCGTCGGCTTCGCGACACTGCGCTGCCAGCGCTGCCCAGAGCAATTCTGGATACGGGTATTCCTGAGTAGCGGGCGGCAGTTCAGGCACGACCGGCGTGCGGAAAATCACGTTGCGGTGCAAATTGTTGGACATTGGCGCCGAGGTGTACTCGTAGCCGACAAAAGTCGTGAATTGGCAGTTGTCGCTCTCATCATTAAACGCGGCTGCCGCACGCTGAATGTCACCCCAGGGCGTCTTGGCGGCCTGCAAGCATCGCTCACCATTCACGCCGCAGTAAGGCAAGCGCGGTATCGAGCCGTTGCTGCCGATTACAGGCGCGTCCGACACCACCGGCACGCCACGGCGGCACCGGAAACTGAGGCAGCTCCGGTAGCCCCACCGCGACCAGGTTGAATAAGATGAACGACTGATCGGGGAAATTACGATAGAAAATGCATTCCGGTGTGTTGTATTCCAGGTAGGCCGGATTGGTGCAGATTTCAGTTTCACCGAACAATTCGGCATGGTCGGTCACCGCGGCGAAATCGAGCGGCCGTGAAATCCGCGTAAAGCGCAGCGGCTCGCCTGCCTCGTTATGCGGCTGGATGCCGAGCTGTTCGCCCATGGCAAAACGATAAGCATCATGCGGCGTGATGACAGTGCCCTGGGTATTGGCATCGAGCGAATATTTTGTGTGCACATGCAGGTCGCCAAAAAATGGCTGGCGCAGCGCATTGAAGTTGCTGCACTGCCGGCTCGGCACTGGCCCGCTGCCCACCACGCCGGTATCAGATCGCCGGTCGATACACGCGATCAGCACTAGCGCGCATAGCAGCGGCAGGACTGTGAGCTTGGGACTCACGACTTGTTCACGCTGGCAGCGTCAAGAAAGGCGGGTCGCTCGCCGCCGCCATGAATCACGAGGCTCGTGCCCGAGACATACGACGCCTCTGTGGACGCCAGCCAGATGCAGGCTTGTCCTACATCGCGCGGTTCGGCCAACCGGCCCAGCGGAATCGTTGCGGCCACTGCCTTGATTCCTGCTTCGTCACCGTAGTGCAACTCTGATTGTTCGGTGCGCACCGGCCCGGGATTCACGCCTGCCACGCGAACCTTCGGTGCCCATTCCACCGCAAGCGTATGCACCAGGCTTGCCACACCCGCTTTAGCGGCCCCATAAGCCGCCGTGCCCGGCGAGGCGCGATCTGCAGCGACACTGCCGACGAACAGAATGACGCCGCCGTTGGCCTGTTTTTGCATGAGCCCATTTGCCTGCTGAGCAAGATTCAGCGGCGCAACAAGGTTGAGCTGGATGATGGCTTCGTGGAAGCGCGGCGAGGCCTTGTCTGCAGAGCGCAAATGGAGAGCCACCCGCATTGTTCACCAGCACGTCGAGCCGTCCAAAGCGCTGCTGGATTTGGGCAAACAGCGCATCGATCTCGGCGCGAACCTTGACATCAGCTTTGATGAAATGAGCGCTGCGTCCGGAATGTTGCGGAACTTTTTCGGGTGCCTCACGGCCGCAGATCACCACCTCGGCACCGGTTTCGAGGAAGCATTCACTGATGCCGCGGCCCACACCCTTGCCGCCGCCCGTGACGAGTACGATTTTTGGCTGCTTCACGCACGCTCCGAACACTTCACTCGAGTGACTCTGCGTCATCGACGATGCATGCTCCATCACCCAAAGGGACGACGCTGCTGTCTGCACCTACGCTAACAATACAGGTCATGGCTGATAAACCCGTTCCGGAGGGCAAGTATGCGAGCCTGCCCAACGGCCGCCGCATCCATTACCTCGACCAAGGCAAGGGTCCGGTCGTTGTTTTTCTGCACGGCTCCGGCAACGGCGCCTGCGGATACAGCAACTTCAAGGGCAATTACCCGCTTCTTGGTCGAGAACGGTTATCGCACCATCCTCCCCGACCTGATTGGCTTTGGTTATTCCGACAAGCCGGCGGATGTCGAATATCCGCTCGTCATTCTTCATCGAGTGCGTGAAGCAGACGCTGGATGCCATCGGCGTGCAGAAATACACACTGGTCGGCAACTCGCTCGGGCGGCGCGGTGGCGCTGGGTTTTGCGCTGGCACACCCGCAGAACGTCGAACGGCTGGTGCTGATGGCGCCCGGCGGACTCAACGACCTGCCCGACTACCTCGCCATGCCGGGCATGGCCGCCATGTTCGCAGCTTTTCGGTTCCGGTAAGCCGGTGACCGAAGCCGATGCTCAAGGAGTTCTTCATCAAGGCATTCGTGGTCAACCCCGCCTGCGTCGATGACGAGCTGGTGCACGAGCGCCTCGAGTTGATGAAGCTGCAGAACCCGCAGGTCATGAAGACCATGAAGGTCCCGAACCTGACGGGCGCCTGGGCGAGATCAAGTGCCCCGCGCTGACGCTGTGGGGCCTGAACGAAAACATGATGCCGGACAGCGGCATCCTGCGACTGGCCAAGGGCCTGCCCAATGGCCGCATGGTGCTGGTGCCCCACTGCGGGCACTGGGTGATGATCGAGCACCGCGACCTGTTCAACCGCATGACGCTCGATTTCCTGAAGAACGGCTGATGGCACTCTCTGCCGCTGCCGTCACGCGCCTCGGCGACGAGCTGTTCGCCGCCCTGCGCGCGCGCTCGCGTGCTCGACGCCGCTGACCGCGCGCGAGCCCGGCATCACGATCGACGACGCCTACCAGATCTCGCTGCGCTTGCTCGAGCGCCGCAAGGCCGAAGGCGAGACGCATCATCGGCAAGAAGATCGGCGTCACCAGCAAGCCGGTGCAGGACATGCTCGGCGTGCACCAGCCGGACTTCGGCTTTCTGCTCGACACGATGCACGTGGCCGACGGCGCGCAACGTGAGCCTTGCGAAGCAAAGCTGATCCAGCCGCGCGCCGAGGGCGAGATCGCCTTCGTGCTGAAGAAGGACCTGCAAGGGCCCGGCGTCACCGAGGACCAGGTGCTCGACGCCACCGATTACGTCAGCCCGTGCTTCGAGATCGTCGACTCGCGCATCCGCGACTGGAAGATCAAGATCCAGGACACCGTCGCCGACAACGCGTCCTGCGGCGTGTTCGTGCTCGGCGCGGCGAACGCGTCGATCCGCGCACGCTGGACCTCGCCGCGGTGAAGATGGAGATTCGCAAGAACGGCCAGCATGTCGCCAGCGGCCTGGGCGCGGCGGTGCAGGGCCATCCGGCCACGGCCGTCGCCTGGCTGGCCAACACGCTGGGCGAGTTCGGCATCCCGTTTCTCGCGGGCGAGATCATCCTGTCCGGCTCGCTCGCGCCGTTGCTGCCCGGCTGTGCGCCAGGCGACCGTTTTGAGATGACGCTCGCCGGCATCGGCGATGCCGTCGGTTTCGTTTGATCGGAGCATAGAGCACGCATGAAAAAAATCAGATGCGCCATCATCGGCTCCGGCAACATCGGCACCGACCTGCATGTACAAGCTCCAGCGCAGCAGGCTGCTGGAGCCGGTGTGGATGGTCGGCATCGACGCCGCCAGCGAGGGCCTGGCGCGCGCCAAGCAGCTGGGCCTCAAAACCACCGACAAGGGCGTCGACGGCCTGCTGCCGCACGTGAAGGCCGACGACATCCGATCGCCTTCGACGCCACCTCGGCCTATGTGCACGAGGAAAACTCCGACAAGCTCACCGCAGCTCGGCGTGATGGTGATCGACCTGACGCCGGCGGCGATCGGCCCGTACTGCGTGCCGCCGGTGAACCTCAAGCAGCACGTCGGCAAGAGCGCGACGAACGTCAACATGGTGTCGCTGCGGCGGCCAGGCGACGATCCCGATGGTCTACGCGGTGTCGCGCGTGCAGACGGTGAAGTACGGCGAGATCGTCGCCACGGTCGCGTCAGCAAGTCGGTCGGCCCCGGCACGCGCAAGAACATCGACGAGTTCACCCGCACCACCGCCGGCGGCGTCGAGAAGGTCGGCGGCGCGAAGCAGGGCAAGGCGATCATCGTCATCAACCCGGCCGAGCCGCCGATGATCATGCGCGACACCATCCACTGCCTGACCGACGAAGACGCCCAAGCAGGACGAGATCACCGAGTCGGTGCACGAGATGATCAAGGAAGTGCAGAAGTACGTGCCGGGCTACCGGCTGATGAACGGCCCGGTGTTCGACGGCAACCGCGTCACCGTGTTCATGGAGGTCGCGGGCCTCGGCGACTACCTGCCGAAGTACGCCGGCAACCTCGACATCATGACCGCCAGCGCGGCGCGCACCGCCGAGATGTTCGCCGAGGAGATGCTAGCCGGCCGTTGCAGCTGAACCGCGAGCTGCAGAACGATGAATCTCAAAGGCATCAAGATCACGGTGCACGACATGTCGCTGCGCGACGGCATGCACCCCAAGCGCCACCAGATCACGATCGAGCAGATGAAGTCGATCGCCAAGGGCCTCGACGAAGCCGGCGTGCCGCTGATCGAGGTCACGCACGGCGACGGCCTCGGCGGCGCCTCGGTCAACTACGGCTTTCCGGCAGCGACCGACGAGGAATACCTGCGCGCGGTCATCCCGCTGACTGAAGAAGGCCAAGGTCTCGGCGCTGCTGCTGCCGGGCATCGGCACCGTCGATCACCTGCGCATGGCCGAGGACTGCGGCGTGCACACCATCCGCGTCGCCACGCATTGCACCGAGGCCGACGTCTCCGAGCAGCACATCGACCTCGGCCGCAAGCTCGGCATCGACACCGTCGGCTTCCTGATGATGGCGCACATGATCGAGCCGCAGAAGATCCTCGAGCAGGCGCTGCTGATGGAAAGCTACGGCGCCAACTGCCTCTACGTCACCGACTCGGCCGGCTACATGCTGCCGGACGATGTCAGCGCGCGCATCGGCCTGCTGCGCGAGAAGCTCAAGCCCGAAACCGAGCTCGGCTTCCACGGCCACCACAACCTGTCGATGGGCATCGCCAACTCGCTGGCCGCGGTCGAGGCCGGCGCGCGACGCATCGACTGCGCCTGCGGCGGCATGGGCGCCGGCGCCGGCAACACGCCGATGGAAGTGTTCGTCGCGGTCTGCAACCGCATGGGCATCGAAACCGGCGTCGACGTGTTCAAGATTTCCGACGTCGCCGAAGACCTGGTCACGCCGATCATGGACTTCCCGGTGCGCATCGACCGCAACTCGCTGACGCTGGGCTACGCCGGCGTGTACTCGTCCTTCCTGCTGTTCGCCAAGCGCGCCGAGGCCAAGTACGGCGTTTCGGCGCGCGAGATCCTGCTGGAACTGGGCCGCCAGAAGATGGTCGGCGGCCAGGAAGACATGATCGAGGACACCGCCATCAACATGGCGCGCGAACGCGACTTGAAAAAAACTGCTTCCAGCTAGTCGGGGCGAGTGGAGGTTTGGCGCGGCACAGTTAAAAAAACAAGACAAGGGGGCGGCACTATGAGCACCAGGCGTCTTGACGTTGTTCTACTGTTGTTGGCCTGTATAACGCCGGCATTGGCGCAGGAACCGGACGGCGCGGCAGAGCCTGCAGCGGCGGAATCCACGCCGGCAGACCCGACCTCGACCTCCAATGAGGCTGCCCCTGACCAAGCAACGGACGAAACTGCGCCCCAGACTGTGAAATCGATTCCGGTCGTGGGCGGTGCGTCTGCGCCGGTACCGGCTGGCGAGCCGGAGGAAGACGGGCTCGACACCCTCGTCGTGACCGCGCAACGTCGCAAGCAGCGCCTGGTGGACGTTCCGATCGCGGTCACTGCCATGACTCAGGACGAGATTGAGGCGCGCGGCATTACACGGCTCGATGATCTCAACTCTCTCGCGCCTGGATTGCAGGTCAGTCGCAGTCCGGCGAACACCACGATCTCGCAGCTCACCATCCGTGGCTCCTCACAGATCAATCCGGCCATCTACTGGGACCCGGCCGTGGGCGTTTACCTAGACGGTGTTTACATCGGTAAGGCGCAAGGTTCGATCTTCAACATCGTGGATATTGCCGGCGTGGAAGTCCTGCGTGGCCCGCAGGGCACTCTGTACGGACGCAACACCATCGCCGGCACGATCAATTTCATCACGCGTGAACCGTCTGGCAGTTTCGGTGGTAATGCGGCGATTGAGTTCGGCAATCTCAATTCGCGTGTACTGCGCGCATCGCTGGACCTGCCGCGCCTCGCGTTCGCGGACATCACCCTTGCCGCGCGCTCAGAGCGACGCGACCCCTGGGTCGAAACCACGCCCACCAGCCCGGTGGACGGCCTGAACAACCGGCACAACGACGGCATGCATTTGGCCGCCCTGCTCGACTTCGCCCCGTCGCTGGAGGCGTTGTACCGTCTGGACTACAGCGAAACCGACCAGACCAATACTTTTCTGCAACTCTACCGCTCCGATGATCCCCGGCTACAGCGCTACGTCTCGAAAGAGCGGCAGACTCATGCGGACATCAACGCGCCCTCGGCCGAGTTGGCCAGGGTTCAGGGCCATTCGCTGACCTTCAATTGGGACGTCAACGAAACCAATGCGTTCAAGTCGATCACGGGATATCGACGCGTCAAATGGATAGACAAGCTGGACCTGGACGGCACGCCGGAGGTCGTCGGCCAAAGCGAGCGCCACACTGACTACGAGCAACTGTCGCAGGATCTCCAGTACAGCGGCAGCAGCGAACGCTGGAACTACACCGCCGGCGTCTATTACTTCAGGGACGACGGATTCACCAACAACCCGATTTACCTGCTCAATGGCCTGCTCGATTTCGATTCGCGCTACGGTGCCCAAAGCGTGGCCTGGGCCGGCTATGGTCAGGCCGATTGGCGTCCGTGGGACCCGCTCACACTCACGGCCGGCGCGCGCTACACCACCGAGAAGAAGGGGTTGGACCGCGTCTTCGGTCACCGGCAGTCCTCGCTGCTGCCGTACCTCTACTACATGCCCGAAGGCTTCAAGACCCCGGGTACAACATTCACTTCGATCACGCCATTATTCTCGGCCGCCTGGCGCTTCAATCAGCAACTCAATGTTTACATGCGTTACGCGGAAGGCTTCAAGAGTGGTGGCTATAACGGCGAATACAGCAGCCTGACCGACACGCCCGAAGCCAACCAGCAGGAGACCAACACGCCGTTCCGGCCTGAGAAACAGAAATCCATCGAGCTGGGCGCCAAGACTTCGTTCTTCGCGGGCAAGGCGCTGCTGAATGCGGCGGTGTTCCGGAACAAGCTGGAAGATCTGCAGGCCTCGATCTTCACCGCGCAGGGCGCCGCAGCTTCAATCGTACGCAACGCCGGCAAGGCGACCGTCAAGGGCATCGAGATCGAAACCGCCTTCATTCCGTTCGCCGGCACACAATTGCGCGTGAACTACGCCTACCTTGATCCGAGGTATGACGAGTTCCTGGATTTTGGGGAGAACGTGGCCGACAACCGCGCTTTCGTCCACGCACCGGAAACCAGCTACAACATCGTGCTCGACAGCGTGGTGTGGACCACCGGCTGGGGTGCGCTGCGGATGGTGGCCGACTATGCCTGGACCGACGAGTTCTACACTTATCCGTACCAGCTCAAACCGGACCCAAACCCGCCGGGTCAGCAGAAGCAGGAGGCAGAGAACAGTAAAGTCGCCGCGCACGGCCTGCTCAATGTGCGGCTCGCCTTCACTGACATTCCGCTGGGCGGCAGCCGTCTCGGTGAGCTCGTGTTCTGGGGCCGCAACCTGACCGATAACGCTACTGCAAACAATTTCATTGATTTTGGCCCCGGGACGTTCCAGAACCTGACCATCGCTAACTTTGTCGAACCCATGACAGTTGGAATTTCCGGGCTGCTGCGCTGGTAATCAGTGCTCTTGCGGAGGGTTTTGGCGTAGACAACGCGCTTCAACCACCCTACAAAAGATAAGGGATGACGGCCTTGCAGTTGACGCGTTAGCTCAACACGAAAATCGCCGCACCTGTCCATGATGATCCACGCCAAGCGCGTCGGGCTTGCGGGCCCCCTACAAAAACCGCACGCCGGTCATTTCCTCCGACTTGCTCCAGAGCCCTGCGGCCAGGGGTTCGTCCAGCGCGAGAGCACAGGGCTTGACCCGTGTCGGATAACCCTTGAACTCGATGAACCCGTCCGGACCGATGTAATCGCCGCCCTTGATATCCGGTGCCGTCGCCGCGTGCAGCGTCGGCAGTGCGCCTTGGCTGGCCGGCTGTGCAAGCAGTGTATTTCCAAGACTTGCCATTTGGTTCCAGAGGCTGCGCATGGGTGAGCGCGGCGCGGCCACGCCACCAAAAACGATATTGGTAGCTGCGTAGCCCGGATGTGCCGCAACGCTGATGGTGTCGATGTTTGCACGCCGGAGGCGACGCTCCAGTTCGAGCGCGAACAACAGGTTGGCGAGCTTGGATTGGCGGTAAGCGCCCGAGCGCGAGTAGGCGCGGCGTTCCCAATGCGGATCCTCCAACGGCAGACGGCCGCTGCGGTGGGCGACGCTGCTGAGCGTGACCACGCGTGCACGCGGAGTCTCGCGAATCTGATCGAACAACTGCCCGGTGAGCGCGAAATGGCCCAGGTGATTGGTCCCGAACAGCATCTCAAAACCATCTTTTGTTTTGAGATAGGGCAGCGCCATGATGCCCGCGTTGTTAATCAAAAGGTCAAGCCGCTTATGCCGCGCCGCGAAAGCCCCCGCAAAACCACTGACCGAACCGAGGTCGGCAAGATCAAGCGCCATCACCTCGGCCTGCGCCTGGGGTGCCCGCCGGTGCAATTCTTGCAGCGCAGCACTGGCTTTGTCCGGGCTTCGGCAAGCCATCACCACCTGCGCGCCCGCCTGGGCCAGCACGATGGCGGTTTCCAGGCCGATGCCGCTGTTGGCGCCAGTGACGATAGCCACCCTGCCCGTCTGCGACGGGACATCGGCGGCAGTCCAATGCATCGCCTTACGCCGCCGGCACGCTGCGTCCCGCGAAAAGCGCTTTGGCGACGTTGTCGGTGTAATCCATAGCCAGGGTAGACGTCGCTACAAACCGCGTGCGGCTGATCTTCCAGCTGCCACCTTCTTTGCGGTATTCGTCCTCGTAATAGCCGGCGAGCTGGGTCAACCCCTTGGTCTGTGTGTTGATCAGGAAGTAATGCAGGCTCCAGGTGCCGCGAGCCTGCGTAGCGCTTTGGACTTCGATCTGCGGATTCGAGCCGTGATGCATCTCGACCATGTGGTCGTGGCAGGCGATCTGCGTGTAGATTTTCACCAGCGCATCGGCGTTGTCGAATGTCCCTACTACGCCGTAATCAATATGCACGTTCGT
Source organism: uncultured Gammaproteobacteria bacterium (assembly GCA_963807375.1). Classification (GTDB taxonomy): domain Bacteria; phylum Pseudomonadota; class Gammaproteobacteria; order Nevskiales; family Nevskiaceae; genus JACPFV01. Next base: position 621,135 of record CAWEBP010000001.1, on the reverse strand, counting down.
GTCGGCAAAGCAGGCGCGCATGCCCTTGGGGTCTTTGCGGTCGCAGCAGAAAAGATAGCGCGCCTTCAGGGCCCGTATCGCCTCGGCGTCTTCGAGTTTTTGCAAGCGCTGCTCAAGATCTTTCGGCTCCATTAAATGCTCCCGTATTTTCAATTGGAGTCACTACAACCTGTTGCGCGAGGTCAGTCCTCCCGCAAAGGGGTGAAGCTTGGCATGCTAGGCAGGGATATCTTGCGTATACCCGCCTGGCGCGGGTTCTGGAGTACTACATGGACGTCAAGGACGATGCCATCAGCGCCGTCGTCAGCGGTCAGGTCTGGGACGAATTCTGCGACTCGCTCAAGCGCAGCGGCCGTCAGATCCTGCGGCCCGAAACGCCCGGTGGCGAGCTCGACCGCGCCGAAGGCTACCGCTATCTATCGCGCCTGCTGCGCATCGGCCTGGAGATGCATCTCGAGTTTGCCGACCCGGACTTTCCCGGCTTCTTCGCGCCCTCGCACGAAACCGGCAAGATCGGCGCCGACAACCCGGACAATCTCTACCTGATGGCGCGGCTCAACGGCGCGCACGACTACCGCATCACCGGAGAGCGCGGCAGCGTGCCCTACCTGACTTTCGGCACGCAGAAAGGCGGCTACGAAACCAACGGCCGCATGGAACAGACCGGATTTCTCGATTCTCAAGCACATGCAGATCGGTGCGGATGGACGTTTTGAAATCGTACTGAGCAAAGACCAGCGTCCAGGCAACTGGCTGAAAATCGAAACTGAAACCAACGCTGTCATCGTGCGCCAGACCTTCCTTGACCGCAAACGAGAAAAACCGGCGCAACTGCGCATAGAGCGCCTGCAACGCTGGCGCCCTGCCCGCCCCGCTGTCGGCCCTGCGCCTGCAGCAGCGGCCTTCGCAATGCCGCGCGTTTTGTCGAAGGCACCGCCAGGCTGTTCGCCGACTGGGCGCAGGGCTACCTGCCGCATTCCAACCAGTTGCCGCCCGCGGACCAGGCGGTGTGCCAGCGCGTCGGCGGCGATCCGAATATTTTTTACTACCACTCCCACTGGAAGCTGGCGCCGGATGAAGCGCTGGTGATCCACGATCGCCCGTATTCCTGAGTGCCGCTTCTGGAACCTGCAGATCAACAACTACTGGATGGAATCGCTCGACTACCGCTATCACCACGTGCATGTACAACAAGCATTCGGCGCAAAGTCGCCAAGGATGGCAGCGTGACGCTAGTGCTGGCGCACCGCGACCCCGGACACCCGAACTGGCTCGACACCGCCGGCCACGACAGCGGCACGCTCTGCATGCGCTGGGTCGGCGCCACCGAGCCCGTGCACCCGACAACACGTGTGGTAAAACACTCGACACTGGAGGCAGCGGCATGAAGGCCCGCGTTTTTGTCCCCGAAAAACTGATGGCCGATGCCAGCACAGCGGCTGGCGGACTGTCCGATTTTGGCGACGCCAGCTTTCTGCCTGCGCTGGAAGCGCTGTGTTTTGCGCTCGACCGCGAGGGCCGATTGTCTGAAGCCGGCGCTGCAGTTGCTAAGGCAAAAACTCGTTGGCCAGCTCACCAACCGCCTGCTGCGTGGAGTCCTGGTTTAAAAAGCACCCAGAAATCGCCAATGAAGAAATCGCGCCACCGCTGGTGATCGTCGGTATACCGCGCACCGGCACCACTCGGTTGCACCGCCTGCTGTCACGCGATCGGCGTTTTCACTGGATGACATTCTGGGAGTCGCAGTTTCCTGTGCCGTTTCCGAACGAGACGCTGGAGAACCCCACCGCGCGCATCGCCGAAGGCAAGAAGATCATCGACTACATGGTGCAGTCCATGCCCAAGCTGATGGACATACACCCGATGTCGAACGACGAGGCCGAGGAAGAGTTGATGCTGATGGAACAGCTCCTTTCTCTGCGCATTCGACGCCTACGCTGATATCCCCAGCTACGTGTCGTGGCTCGACAAACAGGACCAGACGCCTGCATACCGTTTTTTGCGCCGCATGATGCAATTTCTGCAGTGGCAGAAGCGCCGGCGCGGACTTTCGGCAAACGCTGGTTACTCAAGACGCCGCACCACCTGCTGCGCATGGACATTCTGCTGCGCATATTCCCCGGCGTGCAGGTGATCCTGACCCACCGCGACCCGGTGCAGAGCATCCCCTCGATTGCCAGCTTCGTCGACACGTTATGGCGCATCTACAGCAACGATGTGGTCGCGAGCATCGCCGGCCGCTCGTGGAGTGACCGCATGGCCCGCGGCCTTTCGTACACCATGAACATCCGCCAGATGCATGCAAACCAGTTTCTGGATGTCAGCTTCGAAGACACCGTTAAGAACCCGCTCGGAGTCGTGCAACGCATCTATGAATTCATTGGCTGGGACCAAATAAATGTGTGGACATCAGCGATGAAAGCCTGGCTCGCCGTGGACAACAGGAGCCACTCCGCCGCCCATGAATACACCCCGGAGCAATATGGCTTGACCACTGCCCAGATCCGTAACGATTTTGCCGAGTACATCGAGCAGCACATCAAACCCGCCAAAGCCTGAACCTTTCGGAGAAGACCACCGTGCTGCTCAAAGACAAGATCGTCATCGTCTCCGGCATCGGCCCCGGACTTGGCGTAAAACTCGCCGTCGAAGCCGCACGCGAGGGCGCCGCTGGCGTCGTGGTCGCTGCCCGTACGCAAGACAAGCTCGACGACGCCGAGAAGCGCATCCACGCCGTCGCCAAGCAGTGCAAAGTTCTCAAGCAGGTCACCGACATCACCGATCGCAGCCAGTGCGACGCGCTGGCCGCAGCCGCGACGAAAACCTTCGGCCGCATCGACGCACTGGTCAACAGTGCCTTCGTCCACGGCGCCATGGACTACGCATCGAGCGCCGACCTCGACGCCTGGATACCTGGGCCGATCGGCACCAACCTGATCGGCACGCTCAAGCTCACGCAGGCCGTGATCCCGCAGATGAAGCAGCAGAAAAGCGGCGCCATCGTCATGGTCAACACCATGGCCGTGCGCCAGGTGCCGCCGCTGGGCGAAGCCGGCTACGCCGCGTCCAAGGCCGCGCTCGCGACCTCGGCCATGTACCTGGCCAAGGAACTGGCGCCGAGCGGAATCCGCGTCAACACCGTGCACATCGGCTGGATGTGGGGCGCGCCGGTGCAGGGCTATGTCGCGTGGCAGGCCAGCGAGCTGAAGATTCCGGCTGAACAAATCAAGGCGCAGATCGCCGCCAACATTCCCATGGGCCGCATCCCGACCGACGACGAGTGCGCCCGCCCCGCCCTGTTCCTGGTCTCCGATTACGCCAGCGCCGTCACCGGCGCCGCGCTGGACGTGAATGGCGGCGCGTACATGCCGTGACTCGCGTCGTGCATTTTCGACGGTTCTCACTATTGATAGTCGCGCTCTCGCTGAGCGTCGTGGCTTGTGGCCGTAGTTCGACGCCATCCACCACGCCGCGTGACTTAGGGGCCGAAAGCCCGCCATCGGCTGAATTACCGCCGCCCATTTACTCGAACACGGTGAGTCGCGAGCTGGCCCTGACTATGGCCGACGGCGTACGTCTGGGCGCGACGGTCACGTTTCCTTCCAATGACGGCACATCACCTGCCCCAGGCCAATTCCCCGCCGTCGTCTCGATAACGCCTTATTCGCGCAATGGCGCCAACAGCTCGCCGGATCGCGCCACCTTCGCCACGCGCGGCATCATCGGCGTCACCGTGGATACGCGCGGCACCGGAGGCAGCGAGGGCAACCTCAACGAAAATTACTTTTCGCCACTGGAAGCCAGCGACAGCGCCACGGTGATCGAATACTTTGGCACGCAGGACTACTCGAGCGGCCGCGTCGGCATGTATGGCGGCTCGTACGTCGGCATCACGCAACTGCTGGCGGCGGGACAGCAGCCGCCGCATCTGTCTGCAATCGTGCCGGTGGTCGTGCTTTCGGACCTGTATCGCGACGGCTTCGCCCACGGTGGCATCCCCAGCATCTTCTTCGACGCGCAGTACATCGCAGTCCAGGGTGGGCCGGGCATCGTCGGATTCAACACCGATCCTGCTCTGCTGGAAATGACGGTGCTGGGCAAGTTGCAGCAACTGGCCGGCACGCCTATCGCGTTCGACTACCTGGCGCGGCCGAACGACGACCCCTTTTATCGCGCGCGCTCACCGATCGAGATCGCCGACCGCATTCGCGTGCCGGTGTTGCTGATCGGCGGCTGGCGCGACGGGCTTTCACAGCGCGGCGGCCCCGAGATGTTTCATGCGCTGAGCAAACGCAGTGGCGTTGAGACGCGCCTGTACATGAACCCCTGTGTGCACAAGGGCTGCGGCGCGCCGTTCGCGCCGCTGAACAACCCACCTGGGCAAGAGGACACCAACGCGCTCGCCTTTGAATTCCTGGCCAAGTACCTGCTCGACGCGCCAGCGCCGTTGCGCGCCCCGGTACGCATTTACGTTCAGGGCGCCAACCGTCTCGAGGACCACGCCACCTGGCCGCCGAAAACGACGCGCTTCACGCGCCTGCACCTTTCCGGCGATGCGCTTACCGCTGCAGCGCCGGCTCAAGCGAGTGAGCTCAGCTACTTCACCAATCCGCTGGCCGGCCTGTCGATGACCTTCGATCAGTACGGCACTGTGGCGGCGTCGCCGTACATCCCCACCGACCAGCGGCTTGAAGGTGCGCAGGGCCTCACCTGGCGCACGGAAGCGCTCGAAGCACCACTCACGCTGATCGGGCCGAGCGTGCTGCACCTCGTCGCGAGTTCCACAGCAACCGATACCGACTGGATCGCAAGCTCGCTGACGTTGCGCCCGACGGCAGCGAAACACTGATCACCAACGGTTACCTTCGCGCTTCGCACCGCGCGCTCGACCCGACGCGCAGCCGCGAGGGGGTGCCGTACCACACGCATGTCGACCCGCAGCCGATCGAGCCCGGCACCACGATTCCATACGAAGTCGAGATCTGGCCCACGGCGTATGAGCTGGCCTCGGGCCATCGCCTGCAGCTGCGCCTGACCAGCTTCGACGTGCCGACGCACGCGCCCGCTTCGCTGCGGCTGGCGCGCGATGTGACCGCGATCCAGGCGATCGAGATCACACCGCTGCTGCCGGCGATCAATACCGTGCACCAAGGCGGCGACGATCCGAGCTATCTGGTGTTGCCCGTCGCCAGTCAACCCTAGGAATGCCCCACGCGCTGATCACCGGTGGCGCCAGCGGGCTTGGGCTGGGCTGTGCCCGGCGCTTCGCCCAGCTTGGTTTTTCAGTCACCCTCGCCGACATTGATAGCGACGCGGCAAGTCGGGCGCTGCCCGCAGTGCAGGCGGACGCAGTGCACGACGCAGCCTGTACCTACGAGCACGTCGATCTGTCGGACGCGAACAGCATTCGCCAGCTTGCCGACCGAATGTTCATTCGCGGCGAGTCCATCGACGTGCTGGTCAACAACGCGGGGATTTATCCACCCTCGCAGCGCACGCTGACTCCAGAAGGCCACGAACTGACTTTCGCCATCGCCCATCTCGGTCACTTCCGGCTCACACACGATTTATGGCCATTGCTGAACCCAGAATCCGCGCGGGTCATCAGCGTGTCGAGCCTGGTGCAGCGACGCGCACACATGGATCTGGATGACCTGACGCTCGCCAGAAACTACATGCCGGTCAAGGCGTATCAGCAGGCCAAACTCTCCTGCCTGTTATTCGCGCTGGAACTGCAGCGCAAGCTCGACGCGGCGGCAAGCCCCATTCGCAGCCATGCCGCGCACCCGGGCGTCTGCCGCACCCAGCTGGCACGCAATCGGCGCCGGTCCGCGCAGGATCGCTGGTGGCAACGCTTTTCATCAAACGCGCTCGACTACCTGCTGAGCCATGTGGGACAGTCACCGGAAAACGGCGCCGCCGCCGTGATTGAAGCGGCGCTTTCGCCCACGATTCCAGCCGCCAGTTTCATCGGGCCCACCGGCCCCTTCGAAGCCTTCGGCAAGCCCGGCATCATCAAACCCGGTACCGCCGCAGCGGACCCGAAACTTGCCGCCGAGTTGTGGCAACGCTCGGAACAACTGACGGGTGTTCGATGGTCGCTCTGAGCACTAATGGCGGCACTTACATGCTCTGAGCGACATCCGTCATTCCCGTGGAAATGGGATTCCAGAGTTTTTTGTGCCCACCCGCTTGTGCCGTTTTAAGGGCTCAAAACTGCACTTCTCGAAAAGGGGCGGTACTAAATCTGTACCACCATTATTTTGGGCATGACTCGAAACGGCCTAAATATGCTCTAAGCGGGTGGCCGATTATTTGAGGTCTGGACGTGCTTGGCGATGCTTCTGTTTGAGCTCTATTGCGACTCTGACCCCGAATGTACCGCCTGTTTTTCAAGGGATGCTGTCTTGGCCTCAAAAGTACTCCAAGCGGGTGGCGTGTTTTTGAGCGTTTGTCGGCGCATCGGTTCTTCCTCCGACCCCGAATGTACTGCGAATACTCAATCGACGGCTAGTTTCAAGCTGAGACCTGCTCCTGGTTTTCCGCGAGCATAGCAGGTTTTCAGATAGCGACCAACCGTGTCTGCCCAAATGAATGGCCTGCAAGTCGCTGGCCATTTCAGGGTGCTCTTACGCTGGTCCATCCGCGCCAGTAGCGGTTTCGCAAAGTTGTCACGTGACGAAGTTTTTCAGCGCTTCACGCTCCCAACTCTGGATAAATGAACCATTCTTTGCGCTCCCTAAGTTATCGCGTTTTCAGCAGATCGATGCTAGCGCCCTTTTTCATGCCGCCTTGCTTGTCCACCCTTTGACATCGTGGTTCGGCGCAGAACCTATGGCGTCAATTTAAATGATGGCCGCTTTGCAAGCCCCGCAATAGACCGCGGTTGATTACCACTCGCGCCAACGAATCCCGGTCAGTCCATTTGTCTCGTCGGCTCTCAGCGCTTCACTTCAGCGTCTGTGTCGACATTTTTCCAAGCTGTCCAGTCACGGCATCCCGGGCAACGGAGCGCTCAATCTGGCAAACTTGGTCCGCGCCCAATAACCGCTGCATCTGCGCGCGGCACTCCAGTGCTGATCAAACCGTTGTGCGTAGCGGTCCAGTATTATCGACGCCCCTAGCAGCCGAACCGTCGATCAAAGCTAAATCGGCTCGACGCACTTGCAAGTGCCTTATTAAAGATATCGTCGTGCTTTCGCTTATGCCGATGTCCCGATCTTTGCCGTTTTGCCAGTCCAAAAACATCGCTGAATCGATTGGCGCTGCCTTGGTCATCCTGATTATGATAGCAGTCCCGTAAAAGTCCTAGAGCGTCATGCTGCACTCCGCGCAACAAGCATCGTTCCGCGTCGCAGCCTTGTATTCGATCTGTCAAGTGGTCGATCGCCGCGACTGACGCGGCCTGCTGGTTTACGCGACTCGAGTGCCTGTCTCTACAAACCGCAGCGCAGCGTCGCGAAAACCGGAAATCCCCTCCGTGTGATGGCTCCCCATTAGCTCGCTTCGGGATACCCGACATGCACGTTGCGCGAGCGCGTCGGAAGACCAGCGTCCTCCGAGCTTCGTCGCGTAGCGCACGACCATTTGCTTGTAAGTCAGCACGGATTCTCCTCAACGTCGCGCTCGGTGCGTTAATAGGCGTCAGCGCACCGTAGCGTTGCTCTGTCGACGGTACTCGCCGCAATCATGTCGTTCTATTAAGCAGTTTCGCTGCAGCCACTGCGGCTTCAGTAGCGCATTGTTCCTGAATTGATTAGCGCAAAGGCGCGGTCGAACGCTCTCCGCCCTTGGGTCCGTGGGAGTCGATTCGTGCGCGCAGTAGATTGCGTCATCTGGGGATAGGTCGCGTTGTGCTACCCGCGACTGCTCGTGCAATGGTATGCGCCCCTCGATTCGTTCGGGATCAGAGTGAAAATAGACTTTCAGGCTCTTGGAGCCCCACCCGCTTGAACCGTTTTCAGGCCCAAAACGGCACTGTATCGAAAAAGAGGTGGTACTAAATCTGTACCACCCCTTTTGGCTTAGAGGCTTTTTATGCCTCTAAAAGGCCTCAAGCGGGTGCATCCATAAATACGCTTTTTTGAGCAGTCAGCGTCCCGCTTTTGACCGCATCGCGGCTTGCAGAAGATTGCGGCCGAGTTCCCAGATCGGGCCATTGAGCTTGTAGCAATCCGTAATCACGTCATCGAGCGCAGTCACGAACTGGTCCACTTCCTTCTCGCCGATGGTCAGCGGCGGCAGAATCTTGATGACATCCATGTTGTGCCCCGCCACCTGGGTCAGCACGCGGTGCTTGCTCATCAGCGGCATGATGATCATCTGCGCAAACAGGCCCTTGTTCAGCACGTGGATCGAATGCCAGGCCAGCTTGAGCTTGAGCGATGACGGTTCGCCGAACTCGATGGCGATCATCAGTCCCTTGCCACGAATCTCCTTCACCAATTCGTGCTTTGTCCTTCAGAGCATTGAGCTTTTGCATCAGCAACTCGCCCATGCGTGCCGAGTTCTCGACCAGCTTTTCGTCTTCGATCACGGTCAGTGCCGCAAGGCCAGCGGCCATGGCCATGTTGTTGAAGCCGAACGTGGACGAGTGCACCACGCAGCGGTCCATGCGGCTGTAGGTTTTTTCGTAAATGCTGCGGCGGCTGAGGATGGCGCCGACCGGCACCAGCCCGCCGCTCAGGGACTTGGCGATGGCGACGATGTCGGGTTCCAGATTCCAGTGCTGGAAGGCAAACCACTTGCCGGCACGCCCGAGCCCGGTCTGCACTTCGTCGCAGACGAACAGCGTTCCGTACTTGCGGCACAGCCACTGCGCCTTCTGCCAGTAGTCGTCCGCCGGGTAGAACACGCCCTTGCCTTGGACGGGCTCGAAGATGAACGCGGCGACGTCCTTTTTGGCGAGTTCCTTTTCCAGCGCGGCGAGATCGCCGAGCGCGACGCCGGTCGCGGGCAGCAGGTCGCCAAAGCCTTCGCGGAATTCGGCGTTGCCGTTCAGCGACAGCGAGCCGGTGGTCAGGCCGTGGAAGGAGTGGTCGCAATAGACGATGCGCTCGCGCTTGGTGGCTGCACGGGAGAATTTGATGGCGCCTTCGATGGCCTCGGTGCCGGAGTTGCAGAAGTACACGGTGTCGAGATGCTTTGGTGCGAGCGAGACCAGCTTCTCGGCCAGCAGGCCGCTCAGCAGCGAACAATCCATCTGCACCAGGTTGGGCAGGTCGAGCTCGAGCAGGTCGGTGATGACTTTCTTCACCGCCGGGTGATTGCGCCCCATGTTGAAGGCGCTGTAGCCGCCGAGCAGATCGAGGTAGGCGTTGCCTTCGCGGTCGTAAAGGTAGGCCCCCTCGCCGCGGGCATAGACCTTGTCGAAGCCTATGGTGCGCAGCACCTTCACCAGCGCCGGGTTGACATGCTTTTCGTGCAATTCGTAGTTTTCGCCGAGACGCGAGGCAACGAGTGCTTTTATATCGAATGGCATGGCGGAGAAATTATAGGCACCTCGGAAGGCTGCGTTAACCACCGCACGGAATTGCCCAGATTCTGCTCGTAGATTCGATTGTCCATGCTCGACGCGCGCACTCCCCTCACAAAGCGGGGGGATGGGCGGGCCTCTCAGAACAGCCAAGCCAATGGATGATCCCTTAAAGCTCTACAAGTCCAAGCGAGATTTTGCGACCACCCCGGAACCTGCGGAGGGTGGCGACGTGAGGGCCGACGAGCTGTCATTTGTGATCCAGAAACATTGGGCACGCAACCTGCACTACGACTTTCGCCTGGAATTGGACGGCACGATGAAAAGCTGGGCTGTGCCAAAAGGGCCCAGCCTCGACAACACAGTGAAGCGGATGGCCATACACGTCGAAGATCATCCGATCTCCTATTCCAGCTTTGAGGGCCAGATTCCCGCGAAACAATACGGTGCGGGCAAAGTCATCATCTGGGACAAAGGTACCTGGCTACCCTTGGGCGACCCGCACAAGGGTTATCGCGACGGCAATCTCAAGTTTGAGTTGCGCGGGCATAAATTGCGAGGCAAGTGGGTCCTGGTGCGCATGAAGAGCAAGGGCGAGAAGCAGGAACCCTGGCTATTGATAAAGGAAAAGGACCGACATGCGCGAGCGCAAGCAGAATTTAGCGTGATCGACGAGCAGCCCAAAAGCGTCCGCAAACTCAAAATGCCGAAAGCTGAAAAGACCCAGCCCGCCGTGGGGCCCAAGCCCTCGAAACTGCCACACACGCTAGCGCCGCAGCTTGCAACACTGGTCGAGGGTCCACCCCCTGACCCGCAGAACTGGATTTACGAAATCAAGTTCGATGGCTATCGCCTGCTGACACGGATCGACGGAAGAAATATAAGGCTGTTCACGCGCAACGGTAACGACTGGAGCTCCAGGCTTGCTTCACTCAAGCAGGAGATCGCCGCGCTGAAGCTGCCGTCGGGTTGGTACGACGGCGAGATTGTCGTCCCTAACGAACAGGGCATCCCGGACTTTGGCGCCCTGCAGCAGGCGTTCGACAATTCGTCGACGAAGGAAGTGGTCCTGTACCTGTTCGACCTGCCATTCTTCGACGGCAATGACCTGCGTTCTGTTGCCCTTGAGTCGCGCCGGATGTTGCTGCAGAAACTGCTGGGCAGAATAAATTCGAACCATGTGCGCTTCAGCGAAGTATTCGAAGCATCGCTCAAGTCCGTGGTCGAATCAGCCTGCAAGCTCGGCATTGAGGGGGTCATTGCCAAGCGCCGCGATTCGGTCTACGTCTCACGGCGCTCACCCGACTGGATCAAGCTCAAATGCACACAGCGACAGGAGTTTGTCATCGGTGGTTACACCGACCCGCAGGGCAACCGCAGCGGTTTTGGTTCGTTGCTGTTGGGCGTACATGACGATCATGGCGCGCTGAAATACGCCGGCAGGGTCGGCGCTGGCTTCAACGAGCGCACCTTGAGGAACGTGAGCGCGCAACTGAAACCGCTTTCGTCAAAATCCAATCCGTTCTCATCCTCAAACGGCATTCAAGGCAGACCGCACTGGGTGAAGCCTCTCCTGATTGCGGAAGTATCTTTTGGCGAATGGACGCGCGCCGGGGTCATCCGGCATCCGGTGTTTCATGGAATGCGGACCGACAAGAAACCCGGGGCCATCGTGCGTGAGAAGCCGGCAAAAGTATCACCGCCAAAACAAGTTGAACATGCGGCAGCGGAATCCCATGCGCTGCCCTCGCAACTGCGCATCACCAACCCGAACCGTGTCATCGATTCCAGTACCGGCATCACCAAGATCGAGCTGATTCGCTATTACGGCCTCGTGGGTGAATTGATGATGGAGCATCTTAAAGATCGACCGGTTGCCCTCGTGCGTGCACCCGCAGGTATCGGCAAGGAACTGTTCTTCCAGAAACATGCCGAACTCCAAAAGTTGCCGGGAATCATTCAACTGGACCCCAAACTGGACCCGGGACATGCCCCGATGCTTGTGGTCGCCAGCCCGCGCGGGTTGCTGTCCGGTGCGCAATGGAATGTCGTTGAGCTGCATACGCGCAACGGGCTCAGGCAGTCGTTTGCTACCCCAGACCGTATGGTTTTCGATCTAGACCCCGGCGGGGGCGTGCGATGGAAGCAGGTCGTTGAGGCGGCGGAATTGATGCGCGCCTTATTGCAACAGCTCGCCTTGCCTGCTTTTATCAAGACCAGTGGCGGCAAAGGTTTGCACCTCATTACACCGCTTAAACGAGTGCATGACTGGGATACGGTCAAGGAGTTTTCGCGCGCATTGGTGGTTCACATGGCCAAGACCATTCCGCAACGATTCGTGGCCAAAAGCGGTCCCAAAAACCGTGTCGGCAGGATCTTTATCGACTACCTGCGCAATGGCTCGAGTGCGACGACTGCAAGCGCGTGGTCTGCCCGGGCCCGGCCCGGCCTTGGGATATCGGTGCCGATTGAATGGGATGAGCTGAAGTCGTTGCGGTCAGCAGACCAATGGACCGTTCGCACCGCTCACAAGCGACTCGATGTAGGTAACAAACCCTGGAACGGCTACGCAAAAGCCGCCTGCAAACTCGGCAACGCCATAAAACTGCTGAAGGCCGCCGAATGAAATACACCCTTTAATTAAGGAGAACTTTATGCCCCGAGCAATCTGGAAAGGCGCTGTGACTTTTGGACTCGTCCATGTGCCCGTGTCGATGTACCCGGCGTCGGAAGACGGCGGCATAGATTTTGACTGGCTGGACAAGCGCTCGATGGACCCTGTCGGATATAAACGAGTCAACAAAAGAACCGGGAAGGAGATCGAGAAAGAAAACATCGTCAAGGGGATCAAGCAGGACAACGGCGAATACGTGTTGCTGACCGAAGCGCAGATCAAGGCCGCCTACCCCAAGGCGACGCAGACCATCGAGATCGAAGCTTTCGTCAATGCAAATGAAATTCCTCTTGTTCTTCTTGAGAGACCTTACTTTCTCGAACCGGCCGCGAAAAGCGGAAAGGTCTACGCCCTCCTGCGGGAAGCAATGCTTGCGGCAAAGGTCATCGGCATCGCGCGCATCGTCATGCATTCGAAAGAACACCTGGCGATTCTTATCCCCTCTGGTCCCGCCCTGGTGCTCAACACCATCCGCTGGGCGAGCGAAATGCGCTCGCCGACTGAGTTGAAACTGCCGGCAGAAAGCAAAACGTCGTCGGCGCTGAAGCCTGCCGATCTGAAGATGGCGGCGCAGCTGATCAACGACATGACGGCCAAATGGAAGCCCGAGCGTTTTACCGACACATTCACCGATGCCGTGCACAAACTGGTCAAAATGAAGATCAAGCAAGGCGACACCGAAACAGTGTCGCCACTGGAGGACCCGCCGTCGTTCGAGGGTAAGTCCAACGTGGTGGACCTGACCCAACTGCTCGCCAAGAGCCTGGCGAAAAGAAAAGGTGGTGCAGCTTCGCGTTCATCTAAAGATACTGCCGAAACAGACGATGTCCACTCGCAACGCAAGATCCTGCGCCGGGCATAGTCAATCCACGGGCCGTGGTAGCTCCACCCGCTTAAGTCGATATTCAGGCCTTACCGGCACTGATCGAAAGACCGGCGGTACTATTTCTGTACCACGGTCATTTTGTTCGGGCGTGATAAATGGGGCTGAGGGCTATAAGCGGGTGCATGCGTAAATGTCTTTTTATTGCAGTCAGCGCATGAGGAAACGGCAATAGGCGGGTAGCAACAATACCGCCCCCAGCATGTTGGCGGTGAACATGAATACCAGCAGCAGCCCCATGTCGCGCTGGAATTGCAGGTCTGAGAACAGCCACGCGGCCACGCCGCCGGCAAGGCAGGCGCCGGTGAATAGCACGGCCTTGCCGGTGCGCCGCAGGGTTTCAAAATACGCTTGGCGCAGCGGCATCTTCTTGCCGTGTACGTGTTCGTGCAGAACATCGTAGATATAGATGCCGTAATCCACGCCCACCCCGACCGCGAGCGCGACCACCGGCAACGTGGCGACCTTAAGGCCAATGCCCAGAAAAGCCATCAGCGCATTGGCGAACACCGACACCATGAACAAGGGCACGCAAATGGCGATCATCGCCGCCCATGATCGGTAAGACAGGATCAGCAACACGGCAATGACGGCATAAACCCACAGCACGGTGGGCAGCTCTTTGGCCTCGACCACCTCGTTGGTGGCCGCCATTACACCGACATTGCCGGAGGCAAGCGCAAACTCCACGGGGCAGTCCTGCGCGATTGCGGCCCGCTCTTGGCGCAAGGCTTCGATCTTCTGCTCGGTGGCAAGCACATCGGGCCGTGCGGCAATGTCGGCCTCTTTAACGCCTTGCGCTCGCAATTCATTGCGGCGGTCTTCAAGTTGCGCGTCGGCTACTCCCGCGACACGCCGCAAATGCACGCGCTGCTGACAGGCCGCAGGGCTGGCCCCGGCGCGAGTCGAGAAAAATGCCTGAGCATTTTCGGCATTGAAGCGCTCGGTGGCTGCGGCAATGGATGCAATCGTCGGTGCCTTGTGGTCGTGAGTGAATACGAACACGGGCATGGCGCTGCAGTCGGGGTTGAGCAGGCCGGTGTTGGTGTGAATGGCCTGATTGACCATGGCCAGCGCGTTCGAATTACGCGGCAGAATGTTGAGCTTGGGATTCAGCTCCCACAATCCGGAATAAATCTGCTTGGCGGCAGTAGAAAATGCGACAGCGGTGGTGACGCCCGGCGTATTAATCATGCGCCAGACAAAACGGTCGATCTGGTCCAGCACCTCGTAGCGGACACAGCCGCTGGGCTCGGTTTCGGCGATGACCTTGAGCAGGTCGGTGCCAATGGCAAAGTTATCGCTGATCGCCCGTACGTCACGGTTGTAGACCGAGTCGGGCCGCAATTCGGGCACCCCGGCTTGCGCGTCGCCGATGATGCGGCGGTCTTGGTACCACCAGCACACGGCCAGCACCACGAGAGACAGTGCGACAAACGACGCAGCCACCGGCTTTTCCGTGACGGCAGAAACCCGGTGCCACAGCGCATCACCGGCGTGAATCTGGCGCTGGCGTTGCTCGCGAAACGCCGCCAGATCGCTTACGCGCAGGTATGACAACCAAACCGGCATCATCACTTTGTTAGTGACGATGACAGCGAACATGCCAAGACAGGCGTTGAGCGACATGCCGCGGATGCTGTCGATGGGCACCAGGGCAATGGTCAAAAACCCGGCGACATTGGTGATCAGTGCCAGCGTGCCCGGCACGAACAACCGGCGAAAGGTGAGGCGTGAGGCTTCGTAGCTGTCAAAACCCTTTACCACTTCATCGGCCCAGGTGTTGACGTACTGCACGCCGTGGCTGGTGCTGACCGCCAACACCAGAAAAGGCACCAAAATGGCAAACGGGTCGAGCCCAAATCCCAGCGTACGCAGCAGGCCAAACTCCCAGATTACGGCGACCAGTGAGCAGCCCAGCGGCAGCAGCGCAAGCCTGAGGCTGCCCAGATACCACCACAACGCCAGCATGGTGGCGGCGACGGTCAGCGCAAAAAAGCCCAACACCTGCAGGGTGGCATCGGCGATATCACCGACAATTTTCGCAAAGCCGATGATGTGGACGTCGATTTCGGGGTTGTAGTCGGGGTTTGCAACTTCTTGTACCTCCAGATCACGGCCGCGTACGGTGATGACGGCCATGGTCCGGTCCGGCTGCTCGCGGCGCAGCTCAACGCTGCGCAGGGCAAAGCGCCAGTCCGGGGCTGCAAAAGTTTCTCCAGCCGCCGTGCCTGCCTCAAAAGGCGGATGCGCGGATTTCAACTTCAACTGATATTTGGTCGGGCTAGAAAAGCGCTGGCGCAACTGGTCTTCAAGATGCTGCGCCACGCGCGGGTAATCGGTGATCTGGTTCGTGACGGGGTCACGCTCCAGGACCTCGGCAGAGACAATCGCCCCGCGCTGATCGGTGGTGACGAGCCGGCCAATGACGCCCGCCTTGGCCACCGACGCACGAATCTGGGTGAACATCTGCGGGCTTGGCGAATAGGTGGACGGAATCACATCGGCCGCTTCCATGCCGCCCTCGACCACTTCGACGTAGCGCACGTTGCGCGTGAAGATCGAAGTCACCCGGGCGCGGTCTATGCCCGGCGTAAAGAACACCTCATCGGTCGCGGTCCGGAGGCTCCCCAGAAACCGCTCTTCGTAAATGGTGCCTTCGCGACGGATAAGCGCGACAAGAATGGTGTTGGCGCCGCCGAGCGTGGACTGGTACTGCTTGAACACCTGCATGTACGGATGCGTCAGCGGCAGGTTGCGCTCAAAGCTGGCGTCCGGCTCGATCCGCAATGACTGGATGAAGAAAACCGTCGTCAGCAACGTAAGAACAATCACACACGCACGGCGTCCGCGATCGCCGTAGATCAGCGGCTCGACTCGGCGTAACAGGGCTTGTGCGAATCCGTGCATTGCCGGAGGCTAGCGCTGGGTTAGCGCTTCACTGAATCTTTGTAGTAGTCCGGGCGTCCAGCCGTCCAAAGCTCGCCCCACAGCGCCCCCGCCGTCCACGGTCAACACCTCGCCGGTGATGAAACTGCCCGAAGGCGCAGCCAGATAAACGCAAGCCTCGGCGATTTCCATCGGCGTGCCGGGCCGTTTCATCGGGTTGGCACGCGGAAATTCCCTTTGCGCCTCGGGCGGGTAGACCTCAAGACCTTCGGTGGCCGTCAGCCCCGGTGCCAGGCAGTTGACGCGGATGTTCAGCGGCGCCCATTCGACCGCGACCGTGCGCGTCGCGCCGATGATGCCTGCGCGCGCGGCGACCGTGTGCGCCACGCCCGGCATGCCGCGCTCGGTAACGACAACGACATTGACGATCGAGCCCGGGCGCTTGCGCTTGCGCCAGTGCTGCGCGGCGCGCTGCATCATGTACCAGGTGCCGTTGAGGTTGTTGTTGATGACCGCGCTCCAGCCCTTGGGCGCATAATCGATCGCCGCCTGCGGAAACTGGCCGCCGGCGTTGTTGACCAGCATGTCCAGAGCGCCGAATTCATCTTCAATGTTCTCGAACAGAGCATTGACCTGATCTGGCTCGCGAATGTTGGTGGCAATCGCAAGAATCTTCGTGCGCTTGGTTTTCGCAAACTTAACGACCGCGTCGAGCTTGGCTTGGCGTGCGTCCGCAGATCACCACATTGGCGCCGAGCCGGGCGAACAGCAGCGCCGCGGCGCGGCCAATGCCGCTGCCGCCGCCGGAGATCAGAGCGGTCTGGCCCTTGAACAGGTCGGGGCGATAGACGGTAGGCGCAGTCCACAACTTCTTGAGGAGATCGCTCATCACTTATCCGCGCAGCATTTCCCCGCTGATGATGATCTTGCGCACCTCGGTGGTGCCCGCGCCGATCTCCAGCAGCTTGATCGAACGGTACAGGCGGTTGATCTCGGACTCCCAGATATAGCCGGTGCCGCCGTGGATCTGCACCGCCTCGTTCAGCACCTTGTTCATGGTCTCGGCCGCGTACATCACGCCGGCGGCGGTGAGCTTGTGGATCTCGCCGCGCCCGCCCTCTTCATCGCCGATGACGCTGGCCGCGCGCAGCGTCTGGTAGGTGAACAGGCGCATCGATTCGACCCAGACGTACATGTCGGCAAGCTTCGACTGGATCATCTGGAAGCTGGAGATCGGCTGGCCGAACTGCTTGCGCTGGCGCGCGTAGTCGATCGAGAGCTGCAGCGCGCGCTCGGCGATGCCAAGACAGATCGGCGAGATCATCGCGCGCTCGAGATCGAGACCGCTCATCACCACCTTGACGCCGCGGTTCTCCGGCCGACGAGGTTCTCCGCCGGCACCCTGCAGTCCTCGAACACCAGCTCGGCGGTCTGGCTGCCGCGAAAGCCCATCTTCACGAGCTTCTGCGCGACCTTGAAGCCGGCGAAATCCTTCTCGACGATGAAGGCAGAGATGCCCTGCGCGCCCTTGTCCTTGTCGGTCTTGGCGTAGACCAGCAGCACATCGGCGACCGGGCCGTTGGTGATGTACATCTTGCGGCCGTTCAGCAGGTAGTGGCCGCCTTCTCGGCGCGCGGTGGTGCGCATCGAGCCGAGTGCATCGGAGCCGGCGCCGGGCTCGGTCAGCCCAAGCGCGCCGATCAGCGTGCCCTTGCACAGGCCGGGCAGATACTTCTTCTTCTGCGCTTCGTTGGCGTTGCGCAGGATGTTGTGCAGGCACAGGTTTTCGTGCGCGACCCAGGCCAGGCCCAGCGCGTGGTTCCAGCGAGAAAACGCCTGCAGAATCAGGCCGCGCTCATCAAGTCCGAGCCCGAACCGCCGTAAGCTTCTGGCGCGGTTACGCCGAAATAGCCGGTGTCGCCGATCTTGCGGAATACATCTGGCGGCCACCATTCCTCGTCGTCCATGCGCTGCGCCAGCGGGTACAGCTCCTTTTGCGCGAAATGATCAGCTTGCGCGAGAACTTCGATTTCGTCGGCAGACAGGCCAGTAAATGCTTGCGTCACGCTGGGGCGTTCGGAGCTGCGCTGGTCGTTCATGGCTGGCTGGAGATAAATCTTGTCTGCGGAACGATAAACATGAGGGCCTGACAATACTTCGTCCGATTTGATGAGAGTAACAGTCCGTCGGCTTCATATAGTGACGCCATGAGCCTGAACCGCGCGCTTCTGCTTTGCAGCATGTTGCTGACGATGGGTTGCCGCTCAGAGACTGTCACTACTGGCACAGCACCTTCTGGCAATCAGGCCGGATTTCCGGTTGCAATCGCCAACGTCGCCGGACCCATCACCGGTGGAATTCACGGCCACCCGCTCTGGGACAGCTGGTTCGACCTCGCGGAGTTGGGCTACGTTGAAGAGGAATATTTCATCTCGGGCACGGCACAGGTGCAGCCGGAGGGTGCAACGGCTGGCTACACCACGCGCATTATCGTCACGCGGCCGTCGGACCCGACCCGCTTCAACGGTACCGTACTGATGGAATGGGTCAACGTCACCGCGCA
Source organism: uncultured Gammaproteobacteria bacterium (assembly GCA_963807375.1). Lineage (GTDB taxonomy): Bacteria > Pseudomonadota > Gammaproteobacteria > Nevskiales > Nevskiaceae > JACPFV01. The sequence goes on along the minus strand of CAWEBP010000001.1, from coordinate 602,651 downwards.
GTTCGAGAACGCGGTGGACATCACCGAAGCGCATGATTTCCTGCTGCGAGAAGGTTTCGCCTTTGTCCACGTCAGTGCGCAGTCGGCCGGCCTGTGCTGCGTGCCGCAACTCACGCCCAAGATGTGGGACCCGGTGCGCTACATGCCGCTGAGCCATCCTGGCGACAACTGGTCATTCGACATGTTTGCCCAGATCGCGCAGGCGCTGCGTTCGCCTGCGGGCGTCGAGCCCATGGGCGGGCTCAAGGTCCAACGCGTTCTCGCCGCCGGACAGTCGCAATCGGCAAGCAGGCTATACAGCTACGTGGATCTTGGTTACGCACAGAGCGGAGTGATTGACGGATTCTTGATTCATGGCGGCGGCAGCAAGGTGTTCAAGAAAACGCCGCCCGTGCCTGTGATCCATCTGCACAGCGATGCGGAGGCAGACCCACAGGCTCCGGGAACGTATGCCAACTACTCGTTATGGGAAGTCGGCGGCTCTTCGCATACAGATCTGTATGTCGGTTACCACCAGGTTGCGGGCCAGGGCCCGCGCGCACTTGCCGATCAGCAACGACCTGCATCTGCGGACAGCGAACTGCATGCCGTGGCGGCGAACTACGGCGAACAGTTGCACCCATTGCTCGGCGTCTGCGTGGTGGCCGGCAGTGCCTTTCCGATGCGTTATGCAGTGAAGTCGGCATTGTTTCATCTCAATCAATGGGCGCAAGGCGGTTCGCGGCCACCCGACGGGCCACGTTTTGAGTTCGATAGCAGCGGCGCGCTGGCGGCAGACGAGCATGGCAACACTCGGGGCGGCATCCGCTATCCGGTGGTGGACGTGCCGATCGCACGTTATGCCTCCACGGAATGTCCGCTCGGCGGCATCACCTTTCCGTTCACGCCCGTCCAGATCATGGCGCTGTATCCGACGCACGCGGACTACTACTGCAAGATGAAGACGGCCGCGGCACGTACCCTGAGCGAAGGATTTTTGTTGCCCGAGGATGCGACAGAGCTTTTAGAGCGGGCTGGTGCCGCCACGAGTCGCTTCAGCACGGCCGGCACGCGTAACTGCGACTGATCAGTTCTTTTCCAAAGCGTCGATCAGCCCCCAGGCTAGCGCGAGCTTGGCGTTGATGCGCTTACCGGACAAGGCCAGCCAACCCAGCCGCTGGCGGCCAATGCGCCGGGAGATGCTCACACAGCCGCCGGCGCCTGGAATCAACCCAAAATGCACTTCGGGCAGGTGAAAGAAGGTGTCTTTGCTCGCAACGATGCGGCTAGCGAAAGCTGGCAATTCGATGCCAGCGCCAATGCAGGCGCCATGCACCCGCACCGTGACCCGCTTAGCGCATTGCGCCAGCAGCCGTCCCGGCAGGATCAAGCTGCGCACGACATGGCCCGTGGCGAAATCAGGCACGGTGCCAAACTCGGACAAATCACCGCCGATGCTGAAGCATTTGCCACGCCCGCTGATTTCAACGGCGCGGATAGAAGTGTCGGCCAGCACCAGCTGCAACGCCTCGACCAGCGCATCGCGCACCTCAACCGACATCGCATTGCGATTCGAGGCCCGGTTTAATTCGATGCTGAGCCGGTTTTTGTCACGCGTAAGAATCACCGGCGGCCCGGAATCCGTAATGGTTTGCGGTGAGGGCTTGGAGGTCGCCAGCCACTGCTTGTATTCGGGCCCCGATTGCAGCGTCGCATAGGCCATCGATTCCATTGATAAGGCATCGGCAACCGGGAGCGATTCTGTCGCGCGCAACAGCTGCACCAGCACCGCGGATGCAATCGGGCTTTGATAAATATTGGCCAGCAAAGGCATGGCTTGTTCGGGCTTTTCCAAGACGATGTCACAGGCCTTGCGAATGACTGAATCAGCGCGCCCGCTGAGGATCCCGATCACGGGACAGGGCAGTTGCCGCAACATGAGCGCAACCTCATTTGCGTCAGCGGCTTTCAAAGACTTGCCGTCAGACCTGAACAGCAGACAATTATTGGGCGACAGCGGCGAATACTCATCCAGCGACGCGCCGCTACGCGCCATCGCCGCAAGCTCGGTCAACAAAATGATCGGCATAGAAGAATCCATGGTCTCTTCATCATGCCAGCGGCCCCGGCTGTTGGCAGATATCACCTTGTCCGGCTAGTATGGCCACTCTGGTGAGTCTGACTCACCATCCACCATATTGGGGAGCGGCCATGACAGAAACAGCTTGCGTACAGGTTGAGCGCCGCGCCACTGTCCAATGGATCACGATCAACCGCCCTGAGCGTCGCAACGCACTTAACGAAGAAGTCGTTCGACTTATTGAAAGCGGCATTGCGCACGCCATGGAGGACAGGGACTGCCGCGGCATCGTGCTGACCGGCGCAGGCGACCAGGCGTTCTGTGCGGGCGCTGATTTGCAGAAGAACGCCAAAGGCGGGGCTTTCAGTGTGGATTTCTCGCGCCCGCGCCATTACATCGTGGATTTGTTCAAGCGCATCCAGGAATGCCCGTTGCCGCTGATCGCGCGCGTGAACGGCCATGTCATGGCCGGCGGTTTCGGGCTGTTGTGCGCTTGCGACATGGCGATTGCGGCCGACGACATCCGCATCGGGACGCCCGAGAGCAAAATCGGCGTCACGCCGATGATGATCCTGCCCTTCATGCAGCGGGTGCTGCCTGCGCGACGGCTGCAGGAAATGTGCATCACCGGTGAGCAGTTCACTGCTGCCGAGGCACTGGCCTGGGGCGTGTTGAACTACGTGGTTCCGCGCGCCGATCTGGATGCAAAGCTGGACTGGCTGCTGCAGAGGATTCTGGACAAGTCACCCACCGCGGTACGGCTGGGCAAGCAGGCGTTCAACGCAATGCGAGACATGAGCCTGCGCGAATCTCTCGAATACGCCCAGTCCATGGTGCCGATCATGTCCAGTACCGACGACGCCCGCGAAGGGATGACCGCATTCCAGGAAAAGCGTCCGCCAAAATGGAGCGGGCGTTGAACCGAGCACTCGCGCGCAAGCCTGTTCTGCGTCTCGCACGAGCGCAGCGCGTGGACCAGATTCTGGACGCAGCGCATGACGTGTTCCGCAAGAAGGGTTACGACAACACGGCCGTTTCTGAGATTGCCGCGCGCATGGGCCTGGTCGAGGCCAATGTCTACAAGTATTTCGGCAGTAAGCGCGAATTACTGCTCAAAGTGCTGGGCAACTGGTACGACGACATGTTCAGTGAATACAAGCAGGCTCTGGAGCGCGTTACAGGCGCGCGCGCCCGTGCGAAAACCCTGGTCTCCCACCATCTGGCTTCGGTAAAAAAGCACCCGCAGTTATGTCGACTGATGTTCCGCGAAGTACGTTCCGAGCAGGATTACCCCGGCTCCAGCCTGCATACGCAGAACCGGCGCTATACGCAGTTACTGGTTGACGTGCTGCGTGAAGGGATAAGCACGGGAGAGTTGCGCGATGAGCCTCCACCCACTTTGTTGCGCGACATGATTTACGGCGGCATCGAGCATCACAGCTGGAACTATCTGTGTGGGCGCGGCGGTTTGGATGTTGAAGCCGTCGCCGAACAGATCATTGAGCTGGTATGGAACGGCGCATCAACGCAAAAACGGAGAAAGGCATGAAGTGGCCGTTCGATACGGTGCTGATTGCCAACCGTGGCGAGATTGCCCTGCGCGTGCTGCGTACGGTGCAAAAGCTTGGCCTTAAGGGTGCTGTCGTCTACCACGCTGCCGACCGCGATGCGCCCGCAGTGAAAATGGCGGACAAATCAATAGAAATTACCGGCGCGACACCCGTAGCCGCCTACCTCGATGCAAAGCAGATACTCGCGGCAGCCAAAGCCTGCGGCGCAGGCGCGGTTCATCCGGGTTACGGTTTTTTGTCCGAAAACGCGGGATTTGCACGCGCGGTTGAGGCGGCGGGCCTGATTTTCGTCGGGCCCAAGCCCGAACAGATCGAGTTGATGGGCGACAAAGTGCGGGCGCGAAACTTTGTGCAGAAGTCCGGTTTTCCTGTGGCACCTTCGGCAATCGAAGACGACGATCCCAAGACATTCAATGAACGGGCCCGCCAAGTCGGTTCACCGCTGTTGATCAAACCCTCTGCTGGCGGCGGCGGCAAAGGCATGCGCATCGTGCGGGACCTGAAAACGCTCGACACTGAAATCGAGCGGGCACGCAGCGAAGGTCAGCGTTACTTTGGCGACGGCCGCCTCTATGTAGAGCGTTACATCGAAAATCCGCGGCATATCGAGGTACAGGTGCTGGGTGATGCGCATGGCAATGTCGTGCACCTTTTTGAGCGCGAATGCTCGGTACAACGGCGTTTCCAGAAAATCGTTGAGGAGACGCCCTCCCCTGCCCTCACGCCCGAGCAGCGCACCAAAATCTGCGAGACCGCGGCTGGCATCGCCCGTTCTGCGGGCTATCGTAATGCGGGGACCGTGGAATTCATCTTTGGCCAATCCGGCGAGTTCTATTTTCTGGAGATGAACACGCGTTTGCAGGTCGAACACCCGGTCACTGAGCAAATCACGGGCAAAGATCTGGTACACGAGCAATTACGTCTGGCGGCAGGAGAAAAACTTGGCTATGCCCAGGCAGAGGTGCAATCTGCGGGTCATTCCATGGAATTTCGCATTTATGCGGAAGACCCGGCTCGGGGCTATACGCCCACCACCGGCCCGGTGCTGGTGCTGCATCCGCCCGCAGGGGACGGCGTGCGCTGGGACAGCGGCATCCTCCAAGGTAACGAGGTCACCGCCGCATTTGATCCAATGCTGGCCAAGCTCATCGTCACTGGCCGCGACCGGGCAGAAACGCTTAGCAGAGCGGATCGGGCGTTGGCACAGACAGTGCTGCTGGGCTGCAAGACCAATACTGCCTTCCTGCGCCGGTTACTGAATCACCCGGCCTTCGAAAATGGTGAAATCCACACCGGTTTTCTTGACGCGCATCCACAGATCGCCGCTGATCCCGAATTGCCAGCAGACACGTTGCAAGCCCTGCTGGCCGCTGCCGCGTTGATGACACGCCCGATGCGCGATGTCGCCGACACCACTCCGGACCTGCATGCGGCCATGGGTGCCTGGAGAAATTAATGCACCACGCATTCAAAATGGGTGAATCCGAGCACGGCGTCGAACTGTCGCGCAGCGCCGATGCCTATTGCCTGCATCTGGGTGAAATCAGCGTGTCCGTGAATCTCAAGACTGGCGCCGACAGCAAGGCTTGGCTCACGGTGGGCGGGAAGATTTATGAGGTCGTCATTGCGACGCTTGGAGATCAGGCATTCATTCACCTGAACGGCGCTGCCTACCAGTTGAGTTACCAACATCCGCTGGACCGGCTTGCGGCCACCGGACACGGAGCAGCTGACGACAGCATCCGTGCGCCAATGCCCGGCAGCCTGGTGTCCGTACAGGTCAAGGCAGGCGACAGTGTTACGCGCGGTCAGACTCTGCTGGTGATGGAGAGCATGAAAATGGAAACCACCCTCACGTCGCCTCGTGATGGTGTGATTGCCGAGGTGCGATTCGAGAAGGGCCAGACGTTTGACCGCGATGCAGTACTCGCCACTTTCGCAGAAGAGAAAAAATGAAACGCATCGAGTCAAAGCTGAATACGGCCTCCGCCGACTTCCGGGCTAACGCAGCGTATAACCGCAACTTGGCCGATGAATTCAGGGAAAAGCAGCGCAAGACCCGGCATGACCGTCCCCAACGCGATATCGAACGCCTGCAGAGTCAGAACAAGATGTTCGTGCGCCAGCGTCTGGAGCAATTGCTCGACCCGGGTACCCCGTTCCTGGAGCTTTCTTCTCTGGCCGCCAATGAGAGTTACGAGGGCGAGGTGCCGGGCGCGGGTTGTGTCACCGGCATCGGTATCGTCTCTGGCCGCGAAGTCGTGATCAACGCCGGCGATGCTTCGGTGAAAGGCGGTGCCTGGTATCCGCTGTCTGTCAAGAAAACCGTACGGGCACTGGATATCGCCATTGAGAACCGGTTGCCGGTAGTGCATTTATGCGATTCCGCTGGCGGCTTTCTGCCCCTGCAGGCCGAGATTTTTGCGGACAAGTACTACGCCGGCCGCATTTTTCGCAATCAATGCATCCTGTCGAAAATGGGTGTGCAACAGGTCGCGGTGGTGCTCGGACATTGCACCGCCGGGGGCGCTTATGTGCCGGGCCTTTCAGATTACAACGTCATTGTGCGTGGCACTGGCGCCATCTTTTTGGCCGGGCCGCCTTTGGTCAAGGCCGCTACGGGCGAAGAAAACACTGTGGATGAACTGGGCGGGTGCGATATGCATACCTCGGTGTCCGGCGTAGCCGATTATCCCGCCTCGAGCGAAGAAGAGGCGATTGCCATTGCTCGCGACATCGTTGGCCAGTTCAGGCGCCCGCAAAAAACACCTGTCGAATATCAGCCGCCCGAAGCGCCTTTCTATGACCCGCAGGAGCTTTACGGCGTGCTGCCACGCGACATCAAGCAACAGTTCGATATGCGCGAAATCATTGCCCGGATGGTGGACGGCTCACGCTTTCATGAATACCAGCCCAGCTACGGCAAAACCCTGATCTGCGGTTACGCTCACCTCTGGGGGTACAAGATCGGCATCCTCGCCAACAACGGCGTTTTGTTCAATGACAGCGCATTGAAGGGCACGCACTTCATCGAGCTGTGTAACCAGAACAAAACCCCGCTACTGTTCCTACAGAACATCACCGGCTTCATGGTCGGCCGAGAATATGAGCAGCGCGGCATCACCAAAGACGGGGCCAAGATGATCATGGCGGTGTCCTGTTCAGAGGTGCCCAAATTCACCGTGATGTGTCACGGCTCCTTTGGTGCCGGCAACTACGGCATGAGCGGGCGCGCTTTTGATTCGCGCTTCCTGTTTTCATGGCCGCAGTCGCAGATTTCAGTCATGGGTGCCGAGCAGGCCGCCAACACGCTGGCCGACGTGAAAATCCGCCAGCTCGCCAAACAGGGCAAAAAGCTGTCGGCCGACGATATCGCCGCAATTCGTGATCCGGTATTGGGCGACTTCAAGCGCAAACAGAGCGCCTACTGGAGTACTTCGGAAATCTGGGACGACGGGATCCTCGACCCGGTTGATACGCGCAATGCCCTAGGCATAGCGCTCTCAGCCGCGCTCAACACACCAATCAACGATCCGCGCTACGGCATCTTCCGGATGTAAGCTCTTTTAATGAATAACCCTAAAGACCCGCACCTGGACCCCAAAGTCATTGAGCGGCAGCGTCACACGCTGCCGACCTCGGATGAACGGGCCATTCAGCTCAAGCCGGTCAGTATTGGACTGCGCAGCCGGCTCATCATCTGGCTGTTGCGACGGATTCTGCGGCCCCTGCTGGCATGGAGTGTCAACGGCGGGCACGAGCGCATCGCAAACGTCCAGTTGATGCTGGCGGCGCGCACCTGCCGCGACAGCAGCGGACTGCCTCTGGACTACACGGTCATTGGTCGCGTCCCCGGCCATGTCATAGGCAAGCTCACCGACATACACAAGACCGTCTTGCTCTATATCCATGGTGGCGGCTTCCTGATTCCGGCGGTCCCGGAAACCCATGTCTGGGTGATGGGCCGCATGTGTCGCGATCTGGATGCCGTCGGCTTCATGGTTGATTACCGGCTCGCGCCTTTCAATAAATTCCCGGCGGCGTTAGACGATTGCGAGCGCGCGTATCGCGCGCTGCTCGAACTGGGTTTCAAACCCGAACGCATCGCCATCGCCGGCGAATCCGCCGGCGGCAACCTCACGCTTGGCGTATTGCAGCGTATTCGCAAGGCTGGCCTGCCTATGCCCGCCTGCGCGATTCCAATTTCGCCCGTCACCGAGATGGGCCGCATCCACGCCCCACCCTCGCGCGCGCTGAAGGCAAAATCAGACCCGATTCTGCCGATTGCCGCGCTGTCTCGAGTAGACGCCTGGTATGCCGGCGGCTGGGACGCATCCGACCCTGAACTGTCGCCGCTGTACGCGGATTGCCGCGGCTTCCCACCGCTCTATCTACTGGCCAGCGATGCCGAGGTGCTGCTTGACGACACCGTGCTTCTCGCACGGCGCGCGCGCGAAGTGGGAGTGACGGTCAAACTCGAGGTCTGGCCGTTGCTGCCGCATGCTTTTCCGCTATTCGAGCGGCTGTTTCCCGAGGTGAAGCAGGCGCGCAAGGACATTGTCGCGTTCATCAAAGAACACATCCGGGCCTGATGTTGGCGGGTATTTTTACCCCGTTCGGCTGATGGCAACAGCCTGCTGATTGGCGGACACTAGGGCTCTTGTTACACACCGCGAATACCCATGCACCAGTGCATCCGACTCATCCCTTTGCTTGCCGCTGCGTTGATCAGCGCTTGTGATATTTACACGCCTGAAAAAGACGAGACTACGAATGCGCCGGGTGTCTCCTCCCCGGTGATCCTGTCCGAACCGGCCCTGGAAACGCCGCAGGCCATGCTCGATGCCGGATTGGATTGCACGGCATACACCCATCCCGATAAACCGCCTGTGCTGCTGGTGCACGGCACCGGTACCTACGGCCAGGAGCAGTACAACTGGAACTACAAACCCTTGCTGATTGCGCGTGGCTTCGATGTCTGCACAGTGACCTACCCCGATCGCGGCCTCGGCGATCAGCAGATCTCGGCGGAGTACGTGGTTAATGCACTGCGCAAGATCCGCGCGGAGAGTGGCCGCAAGGTCGCGATGATCGGGCACAGCCAGGGCGCGGGAATGCCGCGTTGGGCGCTCAAATGGTGGCCTTCCGCGCGTGAAGCGGTAGATGATTTCGTGCTTCAGGCCGGGCCCAACCACGGCACCACTGTCGCCAGCCCCGGCGGTTCCAATGGGCAGAACCCGCTGGGCCAACCCGCCGGCACCTGGCAGTTTGCGCCGGGCTCCAACTTCATTGCCACTGTTAACGCCGGTGACGAAACGCCCGGCGACATCTCCTATACCGCGCTCTACACCCAGTTTGATCAGCTGGTGCAGCCGGTCACGCCAGTGCCAACCGCCGCGCTCGACTTTGGCCTGAATAATCCGAACGTAACCAATATCCTGCTGCAGGATGTGTGCCCGTTACTGCTTGTGGATCACCTCAGCATTGGCACCACCGACCGCGCCAGTTTCGACCTCGCCCTCGATGCCATTAGCAATCCAGGACCGGCAAATGTTGAACGCGCCGGTGGCGCCGCGTTGTGCCAACCGCTCTCACCGCTGCCGGGCACGCATCTTGGTCCGGATGCATTGCAACAAATGCTCACCCTCGGGCCGATGTCCATCGCAAACGGGCCGCCCGAGCTGCACCTGACTAACGAAGAACCACCTCTCAAGCCCTACGCTCAGTAACGCTTTGACTATCCTGATCATCGGCGCCGGCCAGGCGGGCGGCCAGCTTGCTTCCGAACTGCGTCAGCTTGGACACAGCGGGCCCGTGACCATTGTTGGCGAAGAACCTTGGTTGCCATACAAGCGGCCGCCGCTGTCCAAGGGCTTTCTCGCCGGCAGCGTCACTCAAGACTCGCTCTACGTGATGCCCAAGGCCGCGCTCGAGAAATCCAATATCGAATTCATCGGCGATACGCGTGTCACGCGCATCCATCGTGCTGAGAGGCAGGTAGAACTCAGCGACGGGCGCAAGCTGGCTTACGACAAACTCGCGCTCTGTACTGGCAGCCGCGCTCGCGCCCTCTCCGGCGCAGAGGGAAGTAACGTATTCCCGCTACGCACCATTGCTGATGTAGAAAGCATTCGGTCGCACTGCGCACCGGGCAAGCGCGCCGTCATCGTTGGCGGCGGCTTCATCGGGCTGGAAGTCGCAGCTGTGCTGGTGAAGCTGGGATTGAAAGTCACCGTGCTCGAAGGCCTGTCGCGCGTACTCGGGCGCGTCACCGCTCCGGAGGTCTCGGCTTTCTTCGAGCGGATGCACCGCGAAGCCGGCGTCGATCTGCGCACTGGCGTGCAGATCAAAAGTTTCGACGGCAAACCTGTCGTCACTCACCTTACGCTTGCCGACGGCACGTGCATCGAGACCGATTTCGTCGTCGTCGGCATCGGTATCCTGCCGAATGTGGAGTTGGCGCAGGATGCGGGCCTTACGGTGGATAACGGCATCGTCGTGGACGAGTTCACCCAAACGATGGATGAACACATCGTCGCCGCGGGCGACTGCACCAACCATCCGAATGCGCACTTCAGTCGCCGCCTGCGGCTGGAATCCGTACAGAACGCGATGGAACAGGGGCGAGTCGCGGCGCGCAACCTGCTGGGCAAAAAGGAGCCCTACCAGATGGTGCCCTGGTTCTGGTCAGACCAATACGATCTGAAACTGCAGATGGTCGGACTCTCGAATGGATACGACCAGATTGTGCTTCGGGGTGATACGTGCACGCAACGCAACTTCGCAGTGTTTTACCTAAAGGAAGGCCAGGTCATTGCGGCGGACACCGTGACCCGGCCGTTGGAATTCATGCTGGCGAAGAAAATAGTGGCGATGAAACTGAAGCCTGACCCGGTGCAACTCGCTGACGAAACAGTGCCACTAAAGACCCTGGTGCCGGCCTGATGCTCCTAAAACTGCTGCGCGGCCACGGCTACGTCACCGTCCCGCCGAATCTCGGCAAGGTCACGCGCATAGACCGCGCTGCCGAATGCCGGCCCAGGGACGCAGGAATGACGGGCGTCGGTGTCACACGCATCTGGTCGGAGGTCGAACACCTGTTTCAGTCCGGAGTACACCCGGCTATCACGCTGGTGCTGCGCCGTCACGGCAAGATCGTGATGAAGCGCAGCATCGGTTGTTTGAGCGGCAACGGCCCCGGCGAAAAAGGGCCGCTGGTGCCTCTGGATCCGGACGCGCCGATCTGCTTGTTCTCCGCGTCCAAGGCCATCTCAGCACTACTGATCCACAAGCTGGTCGAAGACGGCCGCTTGAAACTGGAGGACCGCGTGTCGGCGCATATTCCGGAATTCGCCGCCGAAGGCAAGGAGTGCGTAACCGTTCGACAATTACTGGCGCACCGCGCCGGCATTCCGAAAATCCCGATCCAGGATCCACAGCCCGAGCTGCTGACGCAGTGGGACACCATCGTGCAGGCGATGTGCGCAGCCAAGCCCGACAATGTGGTGTTCGAGCGGCAGGCTTACCACGCGCTGACCAGCGGCTTCATCATCGGCGAGCTGGTGCGTCGCGTCAGCGGCCGCGAGTTGCCGGATGTACTGCGCGAGTGGATCGCTGAGCCGCTCGGATGCCGGTACCTGACCTATGGCTTGGCGCCGGAGTTGCGCGCGCTATCGCCGCCCAATGCCAATACTGGGCCGTGCGCTTTTTGGCCGGTGACGATGTACGCGCGGCGAATCATGGGCGTGCCCTTCGCGCGTGCGACGGAAGTGTCCAACCACGATGCATTTCTGTCCGCTGTTATTCCAGCCGGCAATATTTATGCCTCGGCCGACGATGCCTGCCGCGTATTCCAGATGTTGTTGAACGGCGGCGAACTGGAGGGCAAGCGCGTGTTGAAACGCGCCACCGTGGCCGAAGCGATTCGCCCCGTGGGCAAAATTCAGATCGACGGCATGCTGGCCATACCACTGCGTTTCTCCGCTGGTTTCATGCTGGGACAGAACCCGCTTGGTTTGTACGGGCCCAACTGTCAGGAGGCTTTCGGACACCTCGGGTTCGTCAACATCCTTTGCTGGGCCGACCCGCAACGCGATATCTCGGTGGCACTTTTGAACACCGGAAAATCAGTTGCGCCTGCGGGCGTATTGCGGCTGGTGCGCGTGCTTGGCGCTATTGCCCGCGCTACTCGCCCTTAGCGTGGCGGGGATCATCCGCTGGGTTGACGTAGTTAAAAGTCATTGGGCCGACGGCGTGAACCTGAACAACGGTTTCACCGTCTGTCATGGCGAAATGTGCTGTCTTTTTCGGCATGACCATGAAGCTTCCTTCGGGCATGGCTTTCATGGCAGCTTCGTCAAAGATCTTGCCCAGGCCCATTTTAAACGTGCCTGAAATGACCGTGATGTGCTCGTCTGTCGGATGTGTGTGAGGCGAAATCACGTAGTGGTCCGGCAACTTGCTGCGTAGGGTAAACAAGGCTTTGGGCGTCTGCGGATTGCCCTCGATCACCACGCACTGAGCGCCAGGGGGCAGAAACGGCGGGCATTCTCCCCACACGATCTCGTCGGGCGCGATCATGATGTGCTTTGAGTGCGTGGCGGCAGAACTTGCAACCTTTTCAGCCCAAGCCGACCCGGCGATCAGGAGCAAAAGTACAGCGGCGGAACTGCGAGGAAAGATGGCGTTCATTTCAAAGGCCCTCCTGTGATCCTGCTGACCTTATACGCCTACCCAGCGCAAATAAACATGTGCCGCCAGCCTCATGTCAGAGAGAACTGACGCGCAAGCGAATGTGACTTTTCCGCTTTCTGCATCGAGTCTGATGAGGTAACTAATCGTGCACCCGCCTGAATCGGGATTTGGCTCTTGACGACGGGTATTAAAATACAGACGGTACACTTTTAGTACCACTGACTTTTAAGTCATGCCCTTAAACGTCTCAAATAGGTTTCAAGCGGGTGGTCGTTTTTTTTGCAGCTTTGATTTTTCTTGAATGCACCGCCTGCTCCAGTTCTGTCAAGGACTCACCGGTATAAATCGCGAGTCTTTGTAGCTTGGGAATGGTGTCGCGGCAGCCAAGAAATCCCACCGCGATACGATCCTTGTACCCGACCAGCGTGATGTTGAGCGCGTAACCGTCGAACAGAAACGAAACCGGGTACATCGCCTCCAATTCCGCGCCATGCAGATAAAGCGGGGTCTTTGATAGGACGACGTTGGACACGACGAAATTAAACAGCGGCGGGATCTTCGGCAGCACGCCCGTCATCTGGCCGATGAGAAACGGCGAGATCCCCAGTAGCGCGAATTGCGCAAGAGCTGTGCGCGACATGTCCATCAGCTGGTCCTTGCTGCGGGCCGTCACCTCGTGGATATGCTGCAAGCGCGCAAGCGGATCGGAGGTATCGGTACCGATTGAGCAGACGAATCCGGCAACGGCATTGCCGCCTTTGCCCTCGGGCCGAGTCAACGCCACCGGCACCGAGGCCATCAAGGTTTTTTCGGGAAGTGCATCAAGCTCCTTCAGGTAGCGGCGGACCGCGCTTCCCACCAACGCCAGGCAGACATCATTGACGGTGGTGCCGGTCGCGGTGCTGACCGCCTTGACCCGGGCGAGGTCCAGCATTTGCGTACCCAGGCGGCGTTGCGCGGTGACCGGCACATTGAACAGGGTGCGTGGCGTCGCCATGGCGGCGCGCGTACCTTCACCCGGCCCCTGCTGGCTCATTTTGCGCAGCGCCTTGACCAGTTCGGCAAAACCCCGGGCCTGTTCGCGCGCCAGCGCCACCGGCCGCAGCAGACGCGATGTTCCGGTTCCAGCTTTTCCAGATTCCTTAGATTTGGGTGGATTGTTCAAGATGCCGGGTGGCGAACGGTCTTTGGGGTCTTCCGACAACCAGCTGCGCACCATGCGCACGGCGCCCATGCCGTCAATGCAGCAATGGTGGGCCTTGAAGTAAAAAGCAAAGCGGCGGTTTTCAAGCCCTTCGATCAAATGGCATTCCCACAGGGGCCGTGACAAATCCAGCGGGTGCGAGTGCATGCGCGCGACCAGCACGCCTAGTTCGCGCTCGCCGCCGGGATACGGTAGTGCCGAATGGCGCATGTGGTATTCCATGTCCAGTTCGGTTTCCTCCCAGGTCGGCGCAATGTTGCGCAAGCGCGACCGTGCGAGCCGACTGCCGAACGGCTGCGGCATGAACGGGTGTTCGCGCATCAAGATCAACAGGTTGCGCAGAAAGTCAGGCGGCGCATCGTCCGGCAGGCGAAAGGTCATCAACGCGCCGACATGCATCGGCGTGCGTTTCGATTCCATCCGAAGGAAGGCGACATCCATCGGGTTCAGATAATTCATCCGCGTCTCCCCAAGTGTTTTTTATTCTCCCGGCGGAGATAGTGTTTTAAACCTGCCGCCGGGCGGTTTCCTGACCTGTAGGATATCGCGACCGTGAATACGGCAGGTTTTTCACTAGTCAGTTCGGGTGAGGCTGCAAAAAAGTGGCCGCTCATACTAAGAAATAAGGACGGTTTTAGATCCTGGGGAGGAGAGAACACCGATGCGTCATAAACGGGAAGAGTTTTGTCCGTTGTCATTAAGACACGCAGCTCTGGTATTGGCTGCAGGCATGGCATTGGCGAGCCCCGCGCAAGCCGAGTCTTTTGATCTCTGGGGGATACCCCTCGAGTACAAAACGGTGCTGAGCTACGCCGTAGCCCTGCGAATGGAAGATCAGGAACAGGCCTTGATCAACGGCCCGATCGACCCGATTCAGTTCCAGTCTGATGGCAAGTTCACCCATACAGGCCTGTCGACCACCATCAACTTCGACGACGCCAACCGGAATTTCAACCAGTTCAGCCTGCTCAATAATCGTGCGAGCCTTTACGGCGAAGTCAGGTTTGGTGGCGATAATTTTGGGATTGTGGGCAGTGGCGCGGGTTTTTACGATCTGGTGTTCCAGAATTCCAACGATAATAATTCGCCCGATACCGTCAACAACGATCTAGAGGCTGCGCGGAGCGGCTACCGAACCCTGCCCGTCGACTCGTTTACACCAGAGGCAGTCGAGACAAGTGGTGAGCGCATTCGACTTCTAGAAGCCTACGCGTATGCCAACGGATCAATTGGAGACTCCCTCAACATAAACGTACGTGGAGGCCGCCATCTGGCCGCCTGGGGCGAAAGCCTGTTCTTCCCTGGCATTGTCAGCGCCCAAGGGCCATTTGATGCCACTAAGGCGTTCGTGCCCGGCGCCGAGGTCAAGGAAATCCTGCTGCCGACGAACCAGATTTCGTTCAGCATGTCCATAGGTTCCGACCTGACGCTGCTGGGGCAGTATCAATTCGAGTTTGAGCCGACCGAGATTTTCCCGATGGGCGATTTCTTTTCTCCCGCTGATCTGGTCGGTCCCGGCGCCACTTTCGGCTATGGGTCTATTAATCCGGCTTACACCGCTCCGGGCACCAATCCTTGCAATCCATTGCCCACGAATCCCACAGCCGTGATTATCTGCGCCGCATCAGTCGGCGGAGGTGTCGGTCAGACCACCGGCCTGTTAACCAACGTTCCGCGCTTTATTCTGATTACGCGCGAGCCCGATATCCTGCCCAAGGACAGCGACAAGCCCTGGGGTCTCGGCCTGAAGTACCAGCTCACCCAGAACTTCAACCTGGGTGCGTACTATCTGCACTATCACAACCACAATCCTTCAGTGCAGTTGAACATGGGTTACGCAAGTTTTGGGGATGTCGCGGGCCAACCTCTTACAACACAGATTCTCGATCAGCGCGTGCCGGTAACCTACAACGTGAAGTACGCCGACGACATCACGATGACCGGAATCACCTTTTCGACAGTCTTTTGGGTGTTCAACATCGCCGGTGAGATTACCCGGCGCGAAAACATCGACATGTCCGTCGCTGCTGATATTTCCGGAGTGCGTAGCCCGGTTGGTACGCGCGGCAATGTTTCGCAAATCGACCTTTCGTTCCTGTATGTCAACAATCCCAACTTTCTGTTCTACGACGAAGTGGTTGTTGTGGGTGAGGCCGGGTGGTTGAAGGTGGACGATGTAGACAGGTTTCCAGAGGAAGATGGCATTAACCTGGTAGGCAACGGTGATTACCTGTTTTACGACACGGATGCCGGAGCCGTTCAGGTGCTTGTAGCGCCCAAGGGCCGCAACATCTTCAGTGGCTGGGATTTGGCCACACCCATTTCATTTGCCTACCTGCATAAGAACCCTTCCGTGCCGGGGACTTTCGGCAGCTTGTATGGCGACGGCGATACCCGATTCAGCGTCGGCCTGACGCTGCAGTACCTTCAGAACCTCGAGTTCTCGACTACATACAATGGTTTTCTCGGCGATCCGAACAAGCACATCGGTCCCAGCACACTGAAAGCGAATCCGTATGTGGACCATGACTATCTCAGCTTCACCATCAAGTACAGCCTGTGAGCGCTTGCGCGTACTTTTGCTGAGGGGTCTGTGAGCGTTGCACCTGCCTTCGAGGCCGCGGAATTCCGTCGTGCGCTCGGCTCCTTTGCAACGGGCGTCACCATCATCACGACCCGCGGCAAGGACGGTGAACCGCTTGGGTTGACTGTGAACAGTTTCAACGCCGTGTCGCTCAACCCACCGATGGTGCTTTGGAGCCTGGCCAACAATGCCCTCAGCCTGCCGGTATTCCGAGAGGCGTCTCACTGGTCAGTACATGTGCTGGCCGCAGACCAGGAGGAGCTATCGGGGCGCTTTGCTCGGCGCGGCGCGGACAAGTTCAACGGCGTACCTGTCGAAGCGGGCGTCGGTGATGTTCCTCTTCTGGTGGGATGCAGCGCGCGCTTCCAGTGCAAGACCGCCTTTCAGTACGAAGGTGGCGACCACGTGATTTTTGTCGGCGAAGTCCTGCGATTTGACCGCACGGACGTGGCGCCACTGGTCTTTCATGCCGGCCGATATGCCCATGCCACTCGCCGAGATCCACTGACCGCAAAGCCACGCGATGCCTTTTTGGCAGGCAGCTTCAGCGAGGATTTTCTGGGTTACCTGCTTGGGCGCAGTCACTTTCGGTTTCTGGCGCAGATACGCTCTGCCCTGTCGGAGGAACGGCTCACCGAACAGCAGTTCTATGTGCTCTCTACCCTGACATTAAAACGCAGCGTCACCGAGCGTGAACTAACTGCGGGCATGGAAGGCGTCATGAATGAACTCGCCGCAGAGGCGGTGCGCTCTTTGACAGAGCGCGGATTGGTGCGCGAAGCGCCGGTAGTGGCCGAACTGCATGGTGCGGAGTATCAGCTGACCACAGAGGGCCGGGACTGTGCACTGCGGCTGATCTCGGCGGCGAAAGCCGTCGAATCTCAACTCATCGAACGACTTGGCGCAGGCGAGGCCGCGGCGCTTAAAACCCTGTTGAATCGCTTATTGGGCGTGCTCGACCCGGAGGCTGCCGCGCTTTGGGGCAAGGTACCCGGCCATGGACACCAGGTCTGGCCGCCGGAGTAAGGTCGCAGAAACTTCTTAACTGCGCAGGCGAAGCACCGAGTTAATGGTGTTGAGCATCGCATTGGGGATTTTGAGTGACTTACTCAACATCCAGGCGATGGCTTCCTTGTACTTGTCGGTGTACGGCGGAAACATCATGTTGGGATCGCCGATTCCAGGCCCGTCCTCCACCACGGCGCGCGCATTGGAGGCCTCCAGAAAAGTGTAATGCCCGCCAAGCCGTCCGATACCGCTGGCATTAACGCCGCCGAATGGAAGATGCGGATTGGTGCCAGATTGAATCAGGTTGTGGTTAACCACAGCGCTGCCAGACGTCGTATGGTTTAGAGCCCAGTCTATGAACTCGCGGTCCTTGGCAAAGACGTACAGCGCCAGCGATTTGGGGCGGCTGTTGAGTTCGCGAATCACGTCCTGACGCTCGCGAAAAGGCACAACCGCGATGATCGGGCCGAAGATCTCCTCCTGCATGATGCGCATGGAGGGTGTTACGTTGGAGAGTATCGTGGGCGAGATGAAAAGATCCGCCGCGTTGGTTTCGCCGCCGATCTCGATACGCGCGCCTTTTTCCACCGCATCGTCCAGCAAGCCCTTGATGCGTTCAAAGTGACGCGCGTTGATGATGCGCGGCAGGAAGTCCGAGCGCTCGAATCCCTTGCCGTCGGCGTTGTACATCGCGGTCATCGCCTTGCCCAATGCCTCGATGAAGGGACGCTCTACCGAGTCCTGCACCAAGGCGTAATCGGGCGCAAGGCACACTTGCCCGGCATTGGCGACGCGACCCCAGGCGAGCTTGCGCGCGGTATCTTCAATATCCGCACTGCTGTGAACGATAGCGGGATTCTTGCCCCCCATCTCCAGCGTGACGGATGCAAAGTATTCAGCCGCGGCCTTCATTACCAATCGCCCCACGGCATGACCACCAATGTAAAAGATGTGATTAAACGGCTGCCGAAGCAATTCCTGCGCGACTTCGGGCCCGCCCTGCACGACCGCAAATTCATCGCCCGAAAATACCGACCCTATAAGGTCCGCCAATACCTTCGCCGAGTGTGGCGCCAGTTCCGAGGGCTTCAGCAGCACGGCATTGCCCGCCGCGACTGCGCCCACCAACGGCACCAGCCCTATGGCGATAGGCGCATTCCACGCCGCCAGGTTCAACACCACGCCCTTGGGCTCGTATTGCACGTAGCTCTTCTTGCCCAAGGTCATCATCGAGCCTTGCACGGGATGACGCCCCACCCAGGACTTCAGATGCTGGCAGATGAAGTCGATTTCGGTTTTCACCATCAGCAGCTGGGCGTCGATGTCCGTATCGCAGAGGCGCAATTCTTTCTTGCCTGCCTCGATGATTGCCGGACGCGCATCCAGCATGGCTTTCTTTAAATTTTGCAGCTTGGCAACGCGAACTTCGACACCGGTTTGCGCCAGCGACGGCGCTTTTTCGGCAAGGCGCTGGAACAGCGCCGCAATTTCGTTGGTGTCTTTCAGTACGGCGTTCATGCGGCGCTTAACCTTTGTATGTCGGGATCTTGAAAGCCGATCGCATCATGGATTCAAGCTGCGTGTCCGACAGCAGCCGCCGCATGATGCCCATGGGCTTCACGTCCTTGCCGAGATACTCGATCGGTTTCCATTTTTTCTTGTCTAGAATTTCGAGCGTGCCCTCGAGCGCCTGTTCTGGAGTGCTGCCGGTTTTTTCAAGCATGTCGGGCAGCACCTGCATCATCACCTTGCCCAGGTGCGGTTCGTAAACCTTGCGTATGGCTTCGGGCTGCATCGCCCAGGTCTTCTTCGTGTTTTCGTGCGAGTTGGCCGACATGCCGGTGAGCACCCCGCCCGGCACGACGGAGGTGACCTGAACGCCGAAAGGCGCCAGTTCGTGGCGCAGCGTCAGCGTCATGCCATGGATCGCGTGCTTGGTCATGGTGTAAACCCCGGCGCCCACCGGGTTGGCAAGAATCGCGCCCGAACTGTAGTTGGCGATCCGCGAACCGGGTGCATTCTTGCGGATCAAAGGCAGAAATGCCTGTATCACGCGCAGCTGGCCAAAAGCGTTGATGTGGAACAGCCGCTCGGCCTGAGCTAAATCGGCGGCTTCGAGTACGCCAACGGCGATATTGGCCACTCCGGCGATGTTCATCAGAAGATCAAGCCCCTGCCCATTCAGCGCGTCGGTCACGATTTCAGCGCTCTTGCGCACCGAGGCGGTGTTCGAAACATCCTGTTCGACAACTGTCAGGTTCGCGCTGTTGACCAGATCGGTAGGTGCGCCGGGCAACACTCCGGCAAACACGCGCCAGCCGCGCTGCACCAGCGCTTTCGCCAGTAAATTGGATTGGCCGACGTTAGCGCCAGTCAGGAATGCGTTTTTCATAGTGTTTTAATTAAAGGCGCGGCAAAGACGCCGCAATCTGTGCCATGACCTCACCTAGTGACCGGCTCGTGCCGCCGCCTCGGGGCTGAACATCTCCGCCGTCATCGGCATGTTGATCCGCCACCAGTCGTTGCCACGCTCATTGACCATGTAACCGGCTTCATACGCGCCGGATGTCAGGTCGTGATAAACCGTGGTCGAGCGGTGAAAGGTGCCGGATTCCTGCGAGTAGAAGTAATTGACGAAGTTCACCCGCCAGAGCTTTCCCTGCGCGTCATAGTTATCGGCCCACAGCGTCGACCAGGTATCTTCGTCGCCGTACAGCACGCGCTTGCCGTAGATGTGGCGCAAGCCGGACTTGAGCGTGCCCTCGACCACCCACACGCGGTGCATCTCATAACGCACATAGTCGGGGTTGATCGAGCCGGGCTTGATCAGGTCCTTGTACTTGAGCGCCGGGTCGTTGACCTTGAAGTTGTGGTACGGCACGTACATTTCTTTCTTGCCGATCAGCTTCCAGGTGTAGCGTTCCGGCGAACCGTTGAATCCGTAGTCGTCATCCACGGTGCGCAATCCTGCGGGAGGGACCGGGTAATCGAATCCCACCTCGGGCGCCTGGCGCACGCGGCGAAGCCCCGGAATGTACTGCCAGGACATGGTTCCCGCACCCTTGAAATCGTTGGGCTGGAAACCGACCGCCGTGAAGCCCTTGTCACGCTGAGGCAACAAGTAACTGGTGTAGAAATAGGCGTTGATGTTTTCCTTGTCCTGATAGGTGCCGCGCGTCGTCGGATGGTTATTGGGGTTCATGGTCATGAACTTGTTGCGACCCCACGCGATGCTGCCGTTGGCGTAAACATCGGCGATGTCGCACACCGCCTTCTCGGTCCATGCCCGGTGCGGATTGATCATGTTCCATACCGCCTCGAGCCCGCTCTGCGGAAACGGAAATGGAATCGCACCGTTAGTACCGGTAATGCCCATGCCCTCGTGGACTAATTCTGATGTGGTTGCATTCTTTTTAACGGTCGGACAGACCCAATCCGCAAAACGGAAGTCGCGGTGGCTGGGATAGACATTGAGCCAGTAACTCTTCGGGTACTTGCGCAGCAAAGCCTTCTGCCCGTCCGACAGATTATCCGCGTACTTGTCCATGTTCTCGGCAGAAATCTTGAACAGCGGTTTTTCGTCAGCGTACGGGCCGGGCTCATAGCCAAACGGTTTTGTTTGTCCCGGCCAGGTCTTGTAGTACTTGCCGGCGTATTCGGCGATTCCGCTGGCCGTGCCGGCTTTTTCGGCGCCCATGCAGGTGTAAACCGGCCCATCCAGTTCAGCGGCTTTTGCCTCCGGCACTTTGGCTGACGCATGTGCCATCCACAGACTGCCTGCAGCCAGCACTGTCGTAATAATTGTTTTGAAATTCATTGTGACCTCCTCCTTCTTCTAATATCACTAGGCTAACCCGGCAGGTAAACCGCACATCCTCCAAACCGATTAGAGCCGGCCCTTGCCCATCGGTCCCTCAACGATAGGAATCGACCAGGGTAATGGCCGCCTTGGCTTCATCGGCCATTTTCTTCTCCATATCGGAAGCTACAAATTTCTCCAGAGCGCCACCGATGAGCGGTACCCTCGCCTTAACATCCCACAGATAGGTGACCACGCTGCCCTGCCCCGCATCCGCTATCGAGGCGGTGCAAGTGATTTCCACCGGGATGCCAGCAGGCTCGACTTTAACCTTGCCGGTTTTCTGCGTTGCATCCCAGCGCTCTTCGCTCGTGACGCTGGCTTCTGCCGGTACCAGACGGCTAATGATGCCCGGTGGGGCCATCGGCACCTTGCGCTCGATTCGAATGCGAAAAGACGCGCCGTCGGTCTTATGGTCCAGTACCTGATATTTGCTCAAACCCAATGCTTCGAGTTTGCGTGTATGAAAATCCTTGTCGCAGAACATTTTGATGACGACGGCAGATGGCGCTGGATATCGCGCTTTTATTTCAAATTTCATAAAAGGTCTCCTCGTTCTAGTTTGTAATGGCCCACTCTTTAAGAACCTGTTGCGTATCTGCGCCCAGCGGGGGTGCTGCGACTGCCGCTTGTCGTGCGCGCGGCATGCGTGCATCTCCTTGCTTGCGCACCAAATCCGTCCATTCAAGGTAACGGTTTCGCACCGTATCCGCACAACCAGGCAGATCAAAACCGACGCAATGCCCCACGACATCACGCAACGAAAGCGAAATAAGTTTCCCGCCGCCGCCCTGAAACCCGGCCCAGCCCGCCAGTGCGGCATGCAGGCCGGTCAGAGGATCGGCAATCGCATCGCCGCAGATCAATAACTCGCCATCTGTCGCATCAAACATCAGCTGCGATAATCCTGCGGCCACGCCGGCGTCGTCACCGTACGCCACCCAGTTTTCATAAGGTGATTCACGGCCATAGCCGGTAATGCTGAGCCAGGTGAGTCCAGGGTTTTCTTGAATCACCGCCTCTGCATGAATCCCCATCTGTCGTAATGCGCGCGGGCGCGACGCCTCTATGACGATATCGGCCTTGCGCAGCAATGCCAGCAATTGCTCACGCCCATAAGGGGTGCTTGGGTCGAGGGCTACGCTGCGCTTGCCGGCATTCAGCAGGTCAAAGAACGCCGTCGGGCCTCGGCGCGCGCCATCCGTACGCTGCGGGCTCTCGATCTTGATGACTTGTGCGCCGAGCTTTTGCAGCAGATGACTACACAGCGGTCCGGCCCACAGCGATGAAAGATCAACCACGAGCGGCACATGGCGCGGCACTTGGCGCGGCGTGCCGGCACGGCTTATGGAGCACCACGAAGGCGTTGCAGCCGCGGGTGCTTGATTGAGGCTAACCGCCAAACCCATCAGACGGCCGCGCTCTACCAGTCCCTGCACGGGTTTATCCAACAATGCGCGCCGGACCTGGCTCCACCCGACAGAAGAATTCTCGGGCCATTGAAATTCGTCCGGCGTCTCCAGCCATGCCGGCATGAGTGCCCAGTCTTCCGGACGCACGAGATTGAGCGCTATCCAGCCATCCTTGCCTGCGAGGAGGCGGCAACTGCCGCCAGGAGAGCTTGACCCTGCGCGCGAATATCCGGTGATGGCAGCGCGTTCACCCAGGAGTTGCGCGCCTTCAATTCCGTCGAGCGCGCCGCAAGGACCGAAGCCTGCCAACGCGGCCAGCACACCCTCGGCACAAGCGGCCAACGGCGCCGGGCACATCTGCGGCCCGGTATCGGGCCTGCCGGTCAGCCACATCAAACCCGAATCTGCCCAAGCCAGTGCTGGATGCAACGACGGGACTTGCAAGGTTCGCTGTGGCTGCGCACCCCAACGGGCTAAATCTGCAAGCAGCCGCTCGCCATATGCCTGCGCGACACCGACTGCTTGTTGCGCACCGTCGGGCATTGGTTCTTCAGCCCTGGTTGTTTTTTGCCAATTGTTCCGCCCGACGAGCGACAGCCTTGGTCATGTCGCCAAACCCCTTTTTAAGATTCGTCCCGTACAACGCCCTGACCAAGGGCATCATCCAGCCGCTCAGCCTGAAATACGAGTGGTAGCGGGTAACCCCCGCCCCGAATGCTTCCACGCCGTGGGACCGCAGGCTGGTCAGTGCGCCCAGCGGAACCGGCTTCATGTTGTAGGCGAAGTGGCGGCCGGGTAGATGGCCGTTGATCCACTCCACCACTTTCTGTGGCCTTGCGGTCAGCTGCACAGTCATTTCGATCGCTTCGCCAGGGACAAGGCTCGATCGGCATTCCAGGCAGAAAGGATTCCATTCTCCATAGCGCGGAAAATCAGTGAGGACATTCCACACGGTTTCAGGAGGCGCATTGATTTCCACGGTCTCGTCAATCACAAATTTCATGCGACTTCTCCTGTTACGTCCTTGCGAAATCCAGCTTGATGACGCGTCTCAGTACTTTGCCAAGTTCGTTGTAGGGCAATGTGTCCTTGAAGATTATTTTTTGTGGCACGCGAGATGAACGCAACCTGCCCTTCACCAGTTCCTGCAATTCGGCGGGCGTTGCCCGGGCGCCACTTTTTAAGACCACGGCAGCTGCCACGCCTTCGCCCCACTGTTCATCAGGCATGGCAACCACGGCGGCATCGGCCACGGCCGGATGAGTCAGCAGCACATCCTCGATCTCCCCCGGTGAAATATTTTCGCCGCCGCGCACGATGACGTCATCGGCGCGGCCGTCGAGAAACAGGTACCCGCCTTCGTCCAGCCAGCCCCGGTCGCGTGTACAGAACCAGCCTTCTCCATCCAGCAGAGATCCGTGCGCAAGATATTCTCCCGAAACCTGACCGCCGCGCACATAGACCAGCCCGGCTTCACCCACGGCTAGCGGCTTGCCGTTTTCGTCGCGGATCTGCATTTCCACCGCGCTAGTGGCACGGCCGACCGACACCAGCCGCGCCCTGACGTTGACATCACTTGCACTGGCCGCATCGCGATGGTCCTGCGGGGCCAGTACGCAGATGGTCGCGCTGGTCTCGGTGAGTCCGTAGGCATTGGTGAAATCCACCTGCGGCAGATACCTCATTGCGCGTTGAATGGCAGTCAACGGCATCTTGCCGCCACCGTAGGAGATGGCGCGCAGCGACGGCAACGAGGTGTTGCCACTGGTTTCGAGCTGATCGATGATGCGCGAGAGCATGGTCGGCACCAGGAAACCCTGTGTCACGCTGTGTGTTCGCGCCGTGTCGACCCAGGACTTTGGATCGAACCCTTCGAGCTGCACCATGCGACGGCAGGCATAGGCAGACGACAGTACCGCCGAAATGCCGGCGATGTGGTACGGCGGCACGGTGATCAGGTTGGTCTCGTCCTCGCCCGCTCCCGCGAATTCCACCGTGCCGACGATGTACGACATCAGGTTCTCGTGGCGCAGGATGGCGGCTTTGGGTTTTCCGGTTGTGCCGCTGGTGAAGATCTGCACGGCGACGAGACGTGGATCGTCTGGCGCCTGCAACGACTCACCCTGCGCGGCCGGCAAATCCAGGAATGTTTTTTGGTCAATCACCTGCACATCACCGTGCGGTGCAACCAGGTTGCGATAAGTCTTACCCACCACCAGGTAGACCGGCGTGATGCGCGCGATCAGCTCGTTGATCTCAGGTTCGGTGAGGCGGTAATTGATCGCAACGTAGGGAATACCCGCGTAGGCCGCGCCAAATAAGGCGACAGGCACGGCCGGACTGTTCACATCCAGCAGGCCCGCGTACCTGGCGCCACTGGCTCTGAATGCGGCCGCCGCGCGCATCGCGGACTCGCGCAGTTGCGCATAGGTATAGGAGTCGCCGCCGCACACCACCGCCACGCGGTCACCGAAAGCCTCGGCGGCCATGTCGAGAATGGTGGAGATGTTCATGCGCGAATCGCCGCCAGGTTCAGTCGGACGACGGCAGTTGTTTTGCCTGTTTGACCTGCATTGGCTCCGTGCCGAGCGCGAGCGACCCTTTGCCACCCTTCGTGCACAGCAGCTCAACCGATTCGTCGGCGTTGACGTAACGCTTGCCGATCAGCGATTCGATGCTGTGAGCGGCGTCGAGTTGCGCGCCCTCTGGCGTGGCGGCCGTGGGCGCAATCACCTCGGCGCCACCGCAGCGCAGA
Source organism: uncultured Gammaproteobacteria bacterium (assembly GCA_963807375.1). Lineage (GTDB taxonomy): Bacteria > Pseudomonadota > Gammaproteobacteria > Nevskiales > Nevskiaceae > JACPFV01. The sequence continues at coordinate 577,505 of CAWEBP010000001.1, read as the reverse complement.
TCAAATTCGCCGGCGGGCGCCTTGATCACCATCACCTGCGTTTCGCACACCGCGCTTTTGAAGCGGGCTCCTGCTTTTAAAGTCGCCATCACCCCTCCCAGGATTTCGTATGGGTCCATATTAGACAGACAGCCATCTTGTTGCCGTCGTCTTTTTGAATGAGGCCTACGCTAGCGCGCGATGGCGATCGTCCGCGCCCACTCATCAAGACTATTAAAAAGCTGTCGACGGGCGGGGAAAATAAAGTGACTGTGACCGCTGCCGGCGAGAACTTCCAGCGTCACTCTCGGGCTCGCGGTGAATACCTTTGGGGCCTCCTGCGGCGGGCCCGCCATGTCGAGTTCACCCAGGCCAATAAATACCGGCACGTCGATCTGCGCGGATTCTGGCGCAACGTTGCCCGGCAGCATGGACATGAAGGCCGGCACCGGCAGAAGGCGTTCGCGTGCGGACTTGATCGCCTCTACTCCGGCGGCCTCAGCCTTCTTGCCTGCATAGAGCTGTGCGCCGTCATCCGTGCGGCCGATATTCGGGTACGCCTCGCGAAACATGGTCCTGGCAAGGCGCGCCACCTCTTTGCGTGCGGCAGGCGGATCCTTTGCAAGCTCTTTTGCCTCAGGCGAGAGGTATTCGGGCAACCCGCGCGTAGAAAACCCAAGCACCGCGATGCCCCCATGCTGGTGAAACCGCGCCTGCTGGAAAATGGTCAGCATCGCGCCCATGGAATGACCGACGCCCACGCTCACAAGATTCATGAGTGCAGGCAAGCCGGGCAGCGCCGATCCGTCACGAAGTTTCTGCATCACCGCATCGGTCGCATGGGCATTAGCGCGAGCCAGCAGTTCGGGCGTGAGTGCGTAACCGTCGGCAGGGCGCGAACTTTGACCCACGCCCAGGTGGTCCATCAGCACGCAAACGAAGCCGCGCGCTGTCATCCCGCGAGCAAAACTGTAGGAATCGTCATCCGGCACTTGCAGGTCGAAGTAACGCCGCGTCATCGCCCCACCCGGGAGACAGACCAAAACAATCGGTAAGGGTTTCTCCGGCGCGAGGATTTCGAGCGAAATTTCCAGCCTGCCTTCACCCGGCAATGTGACGCCGGAATCCACCTGCAAAACTGTGCTGCGCGGCTTCACGCCTTACCGAGTATCGCGCCTGCCATCCCTGATGAAACAAGGACATGCCGCACATTCTTAACCTGGTTTACCGATGTACCTCGCACCTGGCGCACCCCTTCGGCCATGGTATTCACGCCATGGATATAAGCCTCACCCATCAGGCCGCCGTGGGTGTTGACCGGCAGGCTGCCACCGATTTCGATATGACCATCCTTGACGAAATCCCTGGCCTCGCCACGCTTGCAAAATCCAAAGGCCTCGAGCTGCATGAATACATGCGGAGTGAACGCGTCATAAATCATTGCCGCCTGCATATCACTGGGCCTGAGGCCGGTTTGCCTGTACAGGCGCCTGGCGGTGCCTTCGGCTTCCGGCATTGTTTCAAGTGTGTCGTGATAGAAATTGGCGATCACTTCGACATTTTTTGGAATCGACTGTGCTGCGCCAAGGATGCGCACCGGCGGCTGCTTGAGATCGCGCGCACGCTCCAAAGAGGTGACGAGAATGGCGACGCCGCCATCGCTCTCCTGGCAGCAGTCGAGCAGGCGCAGCACCGGCTCGACGATCCACTTCGAGGCCTGGTGATCTTCCAGCGTGATCGGCTTTTGATAAAACCAGGCCTTGGGATTGGTGGCGGCATGCTTGCGTTGCACGACTGATACAAGGCCGAAGTCACGGTTGGTGACACCGTACTTTTCCATGTAGGGTCGCGCCGCAAGACCGGCCCAGGTGCCGGGCGTCATCGCGCCAAAAGGCAGACACCACAACAGCGAGCCGGTGCCGTGCCCCGCGGTGTAACCCGACATGTCTTTGGGTGCCTGACCAAACCGGTACTGTGACCGCTCATTCATCGCGCGCCAGATCAGCACGTTTTCGCACACGCCCGAATCGATCAGTGTCATTGCGTGGTAAAGGGTGGCCGCCGCCGCCGCCCCGCCGCCGGGAATGCGCGAGCTATACGCCAGATCTTTGACGCCCAGACAGCGCGCGAGGCCGATCTCGTCGCTGTTGTCGATGGTGAAGGTGATCATGCCGTCGATGTCCTGCGGCTTGACCCCCGCCTCGTCGCAGGCGGCCTTCGAGCATTCGGCGGCGAGTTGAAGCTCCGTGCGGCCTGAGGCCTTGGAAAATTCAGTGGCGCCGATGCCGGCGATGGCGGCGTGTCGCTTGATCATCGCCCTAGGCTCCACGCGGCCGGAACACCGGCACTTTGTGGTTGTTCATTGTCGGCTCGAAACAGACTTCGACCGGCATGTTGAGTGTCACCTGCTCAAAGGCGATGCCGACAATATTGGAGACAAAGCGCGTGCCTTCTTCCAGCTCGATCACGGCAACCGTTGGCGGCTCCTTGAAACCAAACGCCGGCGGATGCAACGGCCTGATCCAGCTCACCACCTTGCCGTGCCCAGACAGCGCCACGACTTTCGTGTTCAGGCTGTTGCATTGCGGGCACATCGGCCCCGGCGGAAAACGGTAGGCGTGGCAATCCCCGCAACGCTGGCCGACGAATTCCCCGCGGTCGGCTGCCTCCCAGAAGAACTTGGCCTCAAAGGTGACGATCGGCGCGATGCGCATGGGTTTGGCCGCAGCCGTCGCGGGCGGCGACTCAGTCGTTGGGTTCATTTGCGGCTCTTGATGTATCTGCGTTTGGTTTTTACTTTTTGGATTCTTGCTGCAGCATGCCCGCCATGCCTTGTTTAGGCGCGGCATCTGGCTTGGCGGGGCGCGGCGGCATGCGCGGCATGCCGGCATAACCGATGGCGAATTGCTCTTCCATGGTTTTCATCTGCTCTTCGGTATAGCCGAGCCTGGTCAGGATTTCCTTGGTGTGCTCGCCGACGATCAGGGGCCGGCTCTGGATAACACCCGGCGTATCGGACAGGTCGCACAGCAATCCGATCATGTCGAACTTGCCCACATGCGGATGTGGGAACGAGGCGACCCACTTGCGCTTCTGGAATTCCGGATCGTCATGCAGCTTCAGCGAAAAATCTTCGGACACGATTTCCACCGGCACGCCGGCCTTGTCGAGTTCGGTAAACCATTCCTGCGCGGTGTGCGCCTTCAGCCGCTCGCTAATGAACTTGGCCAGCTCCGCGTCGTTCTTCTTGCGCGCTTCGGGTGTTGCAAAGTGCTCGTCCAGCACCAGCTTGGGCGAGCGCAGCACGGTGAACAGTTCGTCCCAGTGCGACGGGTTGACCAGCACCAGGCACAGCCAGCCCTGCTTTGTTTCATACAGCCGATGCCCCGCCGAGTAGCCCAGCTGCATGGCGTCGATGTGTGGCCGCTCAAAACCTTTGCCCTCCGGCGTCGCCACGGCATACGAAGTGTTGAGCAGCGCCGCGTTCATGATCGAGGTGTCGACCATCTGACCCTCGCCGGTGCGGTCGCGGTGGTACAGCGCCTGGATCACCGCCACGGCTGACAAGAATCCGTTGCCGGTATCGCCAAAAGACGTGAAGCTCCACAACGGTTTGCCCCCGCGCGCCATGCCGCCGTCTTCATACTGAATGCCGGACAGGCAAGCGCCGGTCTGGTCGTTGCCGGGCAATCCGGCGCGTGGGCCGGTTTCGAAACCGCGCGAATGGCAGTAGATCAGCTTGGGGTTGAGCTTCTTCAGGCTTTCGTAATCGATCTTCAGGCGCTCGGCGGCGTCGTAACGCATGTTGTGATGCACGACATCGGCCTTGGCCACCAGCTTGAGGAATATTTCCATCGCCCGCGGGTCTTTGAGGTTCAGCGTGAGGCTCTGCTTGCCGCGGTTGGCCATGTAGGCGATATGTACGCGGTGCCAGAACATGTCATACAGCCCGTTGATCTTGATCACCGTGGCGCCAAGATCCGACAACAGTTGCGTGCCGAACGGGCCCGCAATGGCCAGGCCAAGGTCGAGCACGGTGATGCCCTCGAGCGGCGCGCCGACTTTTTTGCCGGGCTTTGCGGCCACGGTCGCCGCGGCCGTCGCCGCCTCTGCCTTCACATCCGCCGTGTGCTGGCCGACTTTCGCAATCCATTTTTGCGGCTGACAAGGGTTTGCGCCCATCTTGTAGGTGACGCCCACGGTGCGAATCGTGCCCAGCTCAGGATCTTTGGTTTCGACGACGCAGCCGTCTTTTAGAAACAAGGGGTCTGCCAGCGCTTCTTCTGGTGAGCGCACCGGCTGCATGGTCATCTCGGCCACTTCGGCGGCCTCGGTCCATTCCTGTGCGGTGAATTTTTTCACCGCTTCTGCAAGCAGCGGTTGGTAATGCTGCATCACCAGGATTTCTTCGGGGCCGGTGCCAAAGCGGTCCGGGTCGTTCTGTACCGTGAGGTCCGGAGAGGCGTTGAGCTTGTCTCCGGTTGATGCTTGCAGGATAAAGCGCGGATTCGGTACCCAGTTGTGGATCCACTTGCCGTCTTTGCACTGGAAGTGACCCTTGGGCGATTTGCTGCCAAGAATCCAGGAATCAAAACCCGGCGTCTCGGTTTTTTCTGCACGCAGCCAGGCGCCGGCTGCGCCAGCCATGGCGCCCTGCATCAGCGAGGTTTCCACCCACTGCCCTTTGCCGCTGTGCTCGCGGGCGCGCAACGCAGCGTTGATGCCCATCGAGGCGATGAAAAAAGCGCCCAGGCTGGGCCAGTACGAGGCCGGAAACACCGGGCCGGGCCGCGCGGGGCCTTGCACCTGGTCATAGGGGATTTCCAGATCGGGATACGGGTCGGACTTGCCGGTGATGTGGTTCAGTGCGCCTTCAGGCCAGCCCCGCTGTTCCCAATGCAGGCCTGTGCGCGCGGCGACCAGCGCATCGTAGGCCGGGCGATTCGAGTGCTTGTTGTCACGTCCATAGCCGGTAATGGAGCAATAGACGAGGCGCGGGTTGAGTGTCGCCAGCGTCTTGTAATCAATGCCAAGTTTCGCGGCCACGCCGGGTGCGTAGCTTTCGATCAGTACGTCCACCGTCTTCACCAGCGACAGAAAGGCGTCTTTGTCGGATTTGTCCTTGAGGTCGAATACCGCGCTGCGTTTGCCGCGCTGCCAGACTTTGTAGCCCAACTGGCCGCGGTAAGGATCGCCGCCTGGCGGCTCGATTTTGATCACGTCGGCGCCGTGGTCGCTCATCAGCATCGCCGCCATCGGGCCGGCAATACCCCAGGACAAATCCAGTACGCGAATACCGCTGAGAACTCCGGCCATAAGCACCTCGTGTGAATGGTTTAAACCTTAACGGCGCAGGCCCGTATCCACCTGCTGCATTTGGGTGAGCCTACGCCAGCAGGCTTGTTAATTGAAGCGACATAAATATTCCTTGACACCCATTCTTTGCTCCACCCGCTTGGTGCATGGAAATGCCGTTTCGAAGACCTTGAGAAAATGCGGTGGTACTAAATGTGTACCACTCGATTTTTGCTATTGACCGAAAATGCATAAAAAGGTGAGTAAGCGGGTGTTGCTCTAGCGGCTCCAAAATAGATTCTTTCTCCGACTGGAAGTGCGCTTTAATTGCGCTAGTTGTGGATCCACCAAGCAAATCAGAGCTGGCACAGGTACTGTGGTGGCCAGTTCGAAGTGCAGTTCGGAGCAATGGCAGTGACACAGATCGGAATCTCATTGCGGTCGATTTGGGAATGGCCGTTGTACAAGGCCGGCGATTCGCCGGTGCTCGTAAGCCAGTTGGTGATTGCCGTGCTGCTGATTGTCATCGGCCTTTGGCTGGTGCGCCGGGCCACGCGGGCACTGGGCCATTTTCTCGAACGGCGTCAGGGCGCCTCGCGCCAGGTGGCCTACACCACGCAAAAACTGGTGGCGTACTTTGCCTACACGCTGGTGATTCTGGTGGTGCTGCCGTTTGCCGGCATCCCCATCACCATGTTCGCGGTGCTGGGCGGCGCGGTGGCCATCGGCCTTGGATTCGGCGCGCAGAACCTGCTCAATAACCTGATCTCCGGCGTCATCCTGTTGCTGGAGCGCCCGATCAGGGTCGGCGACATCGTCGAGCTTGAATCCGAACGCGGGCGAGTCGAGGACATCGGCAGCCGCTGCGTTCGCGTCCGCCGTTACGACGGCGTGCACGTGCTGGTCCCCAACAGTTATTTCCTTGAGCAGCGCGTTGTCAACTGGACGCTGATCTCATCCGACGTTCGCGGCACCGTATCGGTCGGCGTGGCCTACGGCTCGCCTCTGGACCGCGTACTGGAGCTAATGTTGCAGGCCGCTCACGAAAACAAACAACTGCGCAAGCTGCCGGCGCCCGAAGTGATGTTCGAGGATTTTGGTGAAAGCGCGCTGATGATGACGCTGTTTTTCTGGACTGACATCGTCGCGCCCATGGACCTGCGCCGCACGCAGTCCGCGCTGCGCCTTCGCATTGCCGAGCTGTTCAAGCAAAACGCGATTGTGGTGGCATTTCCCCAGCGCGATTTGCATCTCACCGCCTCGAAGCCGCTCCCGGTGCAGGTCATGCAAACGCCCAACCCGAGCTAAGTTTCCCGCCACATGGATAAAGTGCTGGTCTTCAGTGTCCTTGCGGCCACACTGCTCCTTTTCGTCTGGGACAAGATCCGTTACGAGGCCGTAGCGATATCGGCACTGCTGGTGCTGGTGCTGGCGGGTATCGTCCCAGCAGCGGATGCCTTCTCGGGCCTGGGACATCCGGCGGTGATTACGGTTGCGGCGGTGTTGATCATCACCCGCGGCCTGGCTAATGTCGGTGTGGCTGACCTGCTGGCACGGCCACTCGAAAAGCTGGGCAGCAATCTCATGGTGTTGATGGCCTTGCTCACCGGCGCGGTCACGCTGCTCTCGGCATTTATCAACAACGTCGGCGCGCTGGCGCTGCTGATGCCCGTGGCACTGCGGCTGGCTCGCACTCACAAACATCCGCCTTCGTTGCTGCTGATGCCGATGGCATTCGCCTCACTTTTGGGCGGCCTGATGACCGCCGTCGGCACCCCGCCCAACATGATCGTCTCCGCCTACCGCGAGCGTGAATCCGGCCTGCCCTTTGCCATGTTTGATTTTTTCCCTGTCGGCGCGGCCAGTGCCGTGCTCGGACTGGTCTTCCTGATTCTGCTGGGCTGGCGCTTGCTGCCGCGCCGCAAGGGTGAAGGCGGCAGTGGCATTAGTTTTACCTTGTCCGGTTACGTAACTGAGGTACGAGTCCCCGATAACTCGCCGCACGCGGGAATGACCTTGAGCGAACTGGAAGACAAGCTGGGTGAAGGGGTCGGGATTCTGGGCGTCATCCGCGGCAAGCGGCGCATCGGCGGTCATCATGCCTCCGAGCCGATCGTGGGCGGTGACATTGTGGTTGTAAAAGGCAAAGCACAGGATCTGAAAGAAGCCGTCGACAAGCTGAAATTTGAAATGGCCGGGCGCGGTAAGGACACCGAACAGCTCTTGCAATCGGACGATCTTTATCTGGTCGAAGCCGTGGTTTTGACCGGGGGCTGGGCCACCGGCAAGTCCGCGCGTTCGCTGGCCTTGCGCGAACGCTTCGGGCTTAACCTGCTGGCCGTCTCGCGCCATGGCAGCTCGCTGAGCAAAAGTATTGCCGAAGCAACCTGGAAAGCCGGCGATGTTTTGTTGCTGGAAGGCGATCGCGCGCAGATTCCCGATGCCCTGTCCACGCTGGGCTGTCTGCCATTGGCCGCGCGCGACTTGCGTATTGGCCAGCCCACACGATTACTGACCGCTGCAACCATGCTTGGCACAACCGTTGTCATCGCCGCGGTTGGGCTGGTGCCGATTCACATCGGCTTCATCCTTTGCACGCTGGCCATGGGCGCGGCGGGTATGTTTTCGGCCCGCGAGGCGTACAGCGCCGTGGACTGGCCGATCATCCTGCTGCTGGCGGCAATGATCCCCATCGGCACCGCGATGGAATCCAGCGGCGGTGCCGCCTGGCTTGCACAACTCATCACCCAAGCGGCCGTGGGTTCACCGCCGGTGCTGGGCCTGATCGCGATCATGGTCGCGACCATGTGCCTGTCGGACATCGTCAACAACGCCGCCGCGGCCATCCTGATGTGTCCGATTGCGACCGGCGTCGCAGCGGGCCTATCCGTTTCCAGCGACCCATTTCTTATGGCGGTGGCCATTGGCGCTTCATCGGCTTTCCTCACGCCGGTGGGGCATCAATCCAACACGCTGGTCATGGGTCCGGGCGGCTATCGCTTTCGTGACTACTGGCGACTGGGTCTGCCGGTCGAAATCATCGTCGGCGTCACTGCCGTGTTCCTGATCCCGCTGGTCTGGCCTTTCTAGACGCGAATCACGGTTTTGTGGTGTCGCCGGGCTTGGCCGCGACCTGTTCATCAGCCGTCGCTGATTCCGGGTGGTCCGGGTCGGCTTCAAGATCGACATCGTCGGCGGCCATGCCCAAAACCGTAATCGGTAATTGATCCATCAGCGGGCCAATTTCGCCGCCATAGCGGTGATAGAAGCGGCCGCTGTGAATGCTGAAAGGCACAAACACTATGGAAGCATCACGCGAAGCTTCAATAAGTGTCGAGATGTTTTCGTCGCTCTCGAGGACTTGCGCATCGGCCCGGATGCGCGCCTTATCAAGGCGCTCTTCAATTTCTCGCCTGCGCGATGGCGCATCGCTACCCCGCTTGGGAAACGCAAGGACTCGGATCGAGGCTTCATGCCAGTCGTCCGTTCGCGTCATCAGGTGTGCGAGCAGCAACAAAAGCTCTCCCGTGACATCGTCGCTCCACCACAAATCTACGCGGCGTTTGCGGGCCGGTACGCCTTCGAGTTTCTTCCACAACTCCGCATCGGAGTCGAGCATCAGCAGGTTGCAGCCGACGCGGAACGCCGTACTCAGGTTTTCGTTGAAACGACGCGCGGCAAACGTCTGCATGGCATTGGTGTCGCGCAGCCAGTTGGCGATCACCGTGTTGGCTTGCACCGGGCCGACGCCCGCGGACTGCACCACGACGGCAATGGCTTCGTCGAGCCGCGGCGCCACCACGACCAGTGGAAACGCGGCCGATTCAAGTGCTCCCAGCTCGGCCTGCAACGCTTGAACCGCGGCTTTTCGCTGCTCGAGTGCAGCCGGCCCCTGGCGCTCGATGACGCGGACCGCCGTAATGATGCCGGCCCCGCCTTCGATCCAGGATGCAAACTTGAGAATCTGCGCGCGCCGCAACGGGTCTTCGGAGAACACCAGAATCTGCGGCCGCCAGTCTCGCGAATGCCCGGACTCGCCGGCCGCACTGTGCAGATGATTGCGCACCTGTTGCAGGTGATAGGAACGGCGGCCATCGGCCCAGCGCGCGGGCATCGCCCGCAATCGCAGGTACTGCAGCACCGCAAAGACAATCACGCCCGCAGTGAGCGCCCAGACCGGATTTATGGCAAACATGATGGCGGCACAGCCCACGGCGCCGAGCAAGCTTGTGCTGGGATTAAAGAACTTAAATGAAGGCCGGAACGAAGGGCTTGCCGCCTTGGCTTCGAAGTACGTGGCGTAATTGAGCAAACCATACGAAAGCAGAAAGAACATCGAAACCAGTCCGGCGACCGTGTTCAGGCTGCCGCCGAGGATCACGAGGATCGCAATCGCGCCCGACAGCAGCAGCGCTCGCCGGGGGTTTGCATCCTCGCCATGCCCGCGCGCAAAAGGTCGCAGCAATGGCAGCACTTCGTCGCGCGCCATGGCCTGCAAAATGCGCGGCGCGCCAAGCAACGAGGCCAGCGCGGACGACAAAGTCGCGGCGATTACGCCGGCTTCGAACAGGAACGGCAGCGCCGACAGCCGCTGCATCGCCATGCCATCCACAGCCAGCTGTTCGGCTGGGGCTGCGCCGGCAAACAGCAGCGCGGCACCAAAATAAACCAGCAAGGAGATCAGTACCGCCGCCAGCGTGCCCAGCGGAATGCTGCGGCCCGGATCGCGCAGATCACCCGACATGCTGATGCCTTGGGTAAATCCGGTGACGGCAGGAAAAAACACTGCGAATCCGACCCAGAATGGAATACCGGCGGCCGGCACCGGCAAGTTTTTGTAAAGCACCTCGTAATCCCAAACCTGCCAGGCTCCAAGCGTGAAAGCGATCAGCGCTGCGCCCAGAAGGACCATGACGATGTACTGGAACTTGACGGCGCCCGCCGCCCCGCGCCAGGCCAGCGCAAACAAGCTGACGACGGCGAAGCATCCCAGCACTCGTGCAAATACGGGCGAGGACGGCTGTCCCAGCATTGTCGTTAAAACCTCGGCAAAGCCGATGCAATAAAAGCCCACCGCAAGGGATTGCGCCCCGAACAGCACCAGTCCGATAGCCCCGCCGTAACCCTGACCCAGCGTGCGCGAGATCAGGTAGTAGTCGCCTCCGCCTTTGACCTGGAGATTGGTGGCGATGGCCGCAACCGACAGGCTGGTGAGAATGGATATGGCGTGAGCAACGGCCAGGATCAGCAGGGCTTCCATCAGCCCCACGCTGCCGACAACAAAGCCCAAGCGCAGGAACAAAACCATACCGATGATCGTCAGCAAGCTTGGCGTAAAGACTCCGGCAAAGGTGCCAAGACCCGCGCCCACACTCAATTTCGGATCGCTCACGGCTGGGTCAGCTTTGAATCATTCACAGGTCTGATTACCTTTGGTCCGGGCAGCCTTGACCAAACTGCAAAGTAGATCAAATGGTTGCTGGAACCTGCGCCGATCCTCGACGTTAAGGAAAACTACGCGTTTACGCAGATGCAGTCATGTGACCAGCCCTCGGAATACAGCGATGGACTGCGACAATACCCCAAGTGTCTCGCTGGCCGCGCTTTATGCCGAATTAACACCCGCCTGTGTAGATTTCGGACCGATTTTTAATAATGCAGAAATAAGCAGGTACTAAATGTGTATCACTTGATTTTTGGTATAGGCCGAAAACACCCGGAAAGATCAGCAAGCGGGTGTCGCGCCAGAAGACCACTAACGTAAATGGAATGTGGCAGCGCCGCCCTGACCGCACTGCTTGAAGGCAAGCGCAGGGCGGCGCGAATTTTCCTTGTCGCCAGTCGCGAAATGGTGAACTTGCCAAATTCCACGCCCAGATCCAGCCACGTCCTGAACACGGTCAAATGAAATCCGACCAGGGACACCTCGCCCCTTGAGAAAGGCCGCCTGGCCGATTGCGGATTCACGCCACCACCGGCTTGACGGTCGCATAAACCCGGCCTGAGCGTAGCCTCCCATCCGATCCGCTGCCCATGCCGCTCCGGCACACCTGGGCGGGTCAAGCAGTCAGGTTGATCCGCTTTGGCCACTCAAGTCCGTACCCGGGCAATGCCGATGTCCAACAAACGGCATCGGCGAGGCCACCGTGCTTTGAGAGCATCTTTGCCGTCGTAGTAAACCTCAACTTCATGCCCTGGCCGTTGCCTAACAGGCTCAGGGTTCGGCCGAATCATGATTGTCGTCTACCACCACGATTCGCTTGGCGCAACTCGCCGAGCGGTCGGCGCATTGGGGTCAATGCCGGCAGCCGGACAATTCACTATCTGCACCGGCCTCCCCTGCCGTAAGCCACGACGTCTCCCCCCTGCAGGGTCACCAACTGACGCACCACGCCAGGCCAAGCCCCGGATACCCCCGTGCGCACGGGATATTTCCTGTTCACCCTGCCCGAAAGATCGAACTCATACCGCGGCTCTGATGCGGGGCCGTGCTTTTACCCGCAGATCTGCCTTGCCGTCGGCCAGAAGCTTAAATCACGTCAATGCGTCCGCCCGCACTAGGTTTTTGAACTTCGCGGCGTGCCAGGTTGAACCTGTTTATTTGCCCGGCAGAAGCAGGCTTTGAGCAGTCTCAAGGTACTTGCGTTTGCCACCGGGCTGATTGTCACGCCCACCGCCCCCCTTGGCGGGTGGCAGCGGGTGCTCTGGCGCCGCAAGTTCAGGGTAGTTTATGGCAACGCAAGGCGGGCAATAAGCGCTCGAGAATCGCAGCTTGGTCTTGCGCGCAAGGTAGAACTCAAGCTCTTCCCACGCGCCCATTTCCGTTTCGACGTTTTTACAAATGCGGCAAATCCGGATCAGGTCATTTTGAACTTGGGCGCTCTCAATGGAACTGCGCACAGTCTCGAGCATCCGCGCTCGTTCTATTTCACGGGCTTTCTGCTCAGTTATGTCACGCGCCACGCAATAGAGTAGGTTTTCGCCCGCCAGTGCAGCAGACGCGGTCCAGGCCAGCAGCCGCCTGATCCATCCTTGTGTCGATAGCGATTTTCAAAATAATAAGTGGACATTCCCGATGCCAGGTTCTTGGCCTGACTCCCCGTCGAACCCACGTCCTCAGGGTGAACGAACTCTATATATGGCCGCGTCAGTAGCTGTCCGCTTCCGAATATCCCAGTCGCTTTGCAAACTGAGCGAGATCTTCACGCTTGAACATCCGTTCGTGCCGGCAACCACCATGAAATTTAGCACAGCTCGACACAGCTGCATGAAAACGCATCTGAGCCCAGACGTCTTGGCCGTGCGGGAGCGCTGACCGCCGCAAGCAACAGGGCGACGCAAACGCCGTGCGTAACAAGGTTGATTCCCATATTTAATCTCCTGTTAGTCCATCCCCGCAACTGGCAAGGGAACATGCTCGCTGGGCCGCCAATCCCTCTCGGTGCGATAACGCACATAGCGCAAGGGACGTCGATGCGGGTTCTAAGCAGGTCTTGGGGCGATAGAACCAGGCGCCCAGGGCAGGCAGCAGGCAAATGGCGCCAAGCATGTTGACCACGAACATGAAGGCCAGCAGCAAACCCATATCACCTTGGAACTTGAGCGCCGACAGCGTCCAGGTGCCAACGCCGATGGCCATGGTCACCGCCGTGAACACGGCGGCTGTGCCACGCTGGCGCATGGCCTGGTAGAAGGCGTCGCGGAACGTGTGGCCGTCTTCCATTTCGTGCTGGATGCGCTCGAACAGGTAAATGCCGTAATCAACGCCAACGCCGACACCGAGCGCGATCACCGGCAGTGTGGCCACCTTGAGGCCAATGCCCAGCAACGCCATTAGTGCATTGCAGAAAATCGTGACCATGGTCAACGGCGCGATGATGCAAATGACCGCCGTCCACGAGCGGAAGGCGAGCAGGCACAACAGGATCAGCGCACCGAAAATCGCGAGCAGCATGCTGACTTCGGCAGAACCGACCGCTTCATTGGTTGCGGCCATCACGCCGACATTGCCACTGGCCAGCCTCAACGTTACGCCGGGCACCTGATTGGCTTCGATGAATCCCTTGATCTCCTTGACCGCGTGCGCAATCGTGGTGCCGTCGTGATTCTTCATGAATACGATGATCTGGATCGCACGACAGCTCTCGGTGTTGAAGCCAAGGCCAGGGTCGAAGGCGCGCGAGCCCGTCGACAGGCCGGCCTGTGATCGGGGCAGTGCACGCCAGCGCGGATTGCCTTCGTTGAAGGCGGCAATCACCAGCTTGCCGATGCCGCCGACGCCAACCACCGACTGCACGCCATCGATGCCACGCGCGAAGAATTCGAAACGGTCAAGCAGATTCACCACTTCGTAATACAGACAAGAGTCGCCCTCGAACTCCTTGGCCTCCGCGATGACCGACAGCACATCCACACCGATGTTGTACGAACTGGCGATGGTGCGGCTATCGACGTTGTAGCGCGAATCGGCGTGCAATTCAGGTACACCTGTGCCGGAATCGCCAACCACCAGGTCACGGGATTTCCATGTGGCGAGCCCCAGCAATACCAGGCTCAGGGCAAAAACCACCGTTGCCACGCGCGGCTCGGCGCAACGGGCGATTACTTTCCAAACATCGAAACCACCGCCGGCGGCACGGCGCTGGGACGTGACGCGGCTGCTTTCTTCCAGCGTTACATGCGTGAGCAGGATCGGCAGGATCATCTTGTTGGTGATGATCATCAGCAGAACGCCGATGCAGGCAGTGATGCCGAGCTCGTGAACGATCGGGATATCGATGAACATGATCACCGCGAAGCCGAGTGCGTTGGTCAACAACGCCACCGCGCCGGGTATGAACAGCTTCTGAAACGAGACCCGCGCGGCTTCAATCGAGTTGAGGCCAGCCACGACTTGCTGGCGCCAGGCATTGGTCATCTGCACCGCATGCGACACGCCAATCGAGAAGACCAGAAAAGGCACCAGGATGGACATCGGGTCCACGCCATAGCCGATCAGCGGCAGGATACCGAGCAGCCACAGCACCGGCAGCAGCGCAACGATCATGGCAACCAGCGTGAGCCGCAGTGAGCGCGAATACAGGAATAAAAGCACCAGCGTGATGACAAAGGCCATGCCAAAAAACGCGAACACGCCAACCAGGCCGCTGATCACGTCGGCGAGCAATTGCGCAAAGCCAATGATGTTGACCTCGATGTTCGGGCGGTAGTCCGGGTTGTCCACCGCTTCGACCGTCAGCTCACTGCCATCAATGCGCAGCGGCTCACTGCCCTCTTCGGCCGCGACATAAAACGCCTGGAAGCGCCCCATCCAGCCGTAATCCACGAAGCCCTCAACCACGGTGTCGCCCGCTTTCAGCGGGGGGCGGTCACCCTTGAGTTTGTAAAGGTATTTGCGCGGGCTTTCGATGCGACCACGAATATCGCCGAGCTTGGTCATGACCTGGCGGTAGAAGATCTCCGCCTTGGCCGGATCGCCGGTATCCACTTCCTGCAGGTTGGCGCGGATCAGGGCAGCCTTGAGATCGTTGGCGACCAACAAGCCGATCTGGCCTGAGAGCGCGACGTTCTTGCGCACCTGTTCAAGTTCATCCGGCTGGCCGGAAAATCGCGCGGGAACCACCGGCTTGCCATCGAAACCGTTTTCGGTGATCTCGATGTAATACGCGCTGGGCGCATAGATCGAGGCGACCTTGGTTCGATCGACGCCGGGGATGAACATGACGTCGTCGTTGGCTTTTTGAAGGGCGGCCAGGTACTCGGCGTTGTAGATATCACCCTCGCCCTTCCAGCGCAGATTCACCAGCAACATGTTCGCGCCAGAGAATTCCTTGACGTACTCCATCATCGTCTTCATGTAGCTGTGTTCGATCGGGATCTGCTTGAGAAAGCCCGGATCGAGCTTGATCTTGCTGGCGCTGTAGCCGAAGAAGAGCGTCATGGCGGCAAACAGTGCCGCCAGAATGTGGCGATAGCCGATGAGGATGTTGGAAATCCCGGCAACAAGTCGGTCGATCCGGTTCATTTCTGTTCTCCGGACGGGTCTGCCGCAAGTGTCAGTTTGCGTACGCTGATGCCGCCGTCGCTGCCAACCAGTGCCGTGCCATCCGGCAGTGACATCACGGTAGCCAGGCCCCAGCGGTCGACCTCCGAAGCCCGGTGGAAATTAGCGCCCGCATCGTCCGATACCATCAGGGTGTTGCTGGCGCCGACCAGAATGACCCGACCCTTGTCCGTGACGGTGCCGCCGAACAGCGACTTGTTGTCGGGGATTTCGCTTTTGGTCCAGGTCTTGCCCAAATCGGCACTGACAAATGCGTTGCCACGCATGCCAAATGCCAACAGCCTGTTTTCAGGCAGCGACAGCACGCCGTAGAAAGAGCCGTTGTAGATTTCGGGGAGTTTCGCCCAGGTTGCACCGTTGTCGGCCGACTGGACCATGAGTCCGCGCTCCCCCACCAACAACAATGCACCGTCTCCCATCTGGGTCATCGCATTCAGGTGGTGATCGCCCATCGCTTCGTGGGTTTGCGCCTGCCAGGTCGTGCCCTGATCGGTGGACACCATGAATCTGCCGAACGCGCCAAAAGCGTAGATTGCTCCGTTGAAAGGACCCGCGACGCCGATCAGTGGGTCCGAGCGCTCCTTGTCGAAGTACGTTTCCTTCCAGCTTGCGCCGCCGTCTTCACTGCGAAGAATCCATGCGTCGTGCCCGACAGCGAGCGTGATCTTTTCATCAACGGCCAACACCTGCGTTAGTACCGAGCCCCGGGTGGGGTCAACCTTTGCCTGCGTCCACGGTCCGGCGGGATTAGCCGCGGTCAGGATCACCCCATCCTCGCCCACAGCAATCAGCCGGGCGCCGCTGCGCGCCACTGCGTTGATGATCAGGCGGTCTGAGTAGATTTGAGTGGGGGCGAACGGCGGTGACGGCCGCGGTGAAAACGAATAGATCGCCGCACCGATGATCGTCAGCGTCAACAACAACGAGGGCCAGCCCCGCGCCATGGAGGACTGCACGCCAACAGCAGACGAATCTTTATCCATCGCGAAATCTCCTCCCACTCGTCGCCCAGTCTTTGCCGGGTAAATCATTAAACCGGATCTTTGACTAAATCTCGTCAGCCCGGAAGCTCAAATAAAGCTGCCGCGCCCATGCCGCCGCCTATGCACATCGTGACTACTGTATATCGCACGCCGCGCCGGCGCGCTTCGATCAGCGCGTGACCCGCCATGCGTGCGCCCGACATGCCGAAGGGGTGGCCGATGGCAATGGCCCCGCCATTCACGTTGAGCTTGTCCATTGGAATACCGAGCTTGTCGCGGCAGTAAATCACCTGACAGGCAAACGCTTCGTTCAATTCCCACAAACCGATATCCGAAATCTTGAGGCCATGTTTCGCCAGCAGCTTGGGAATGGCGAACACCGGGCCGATGCCCATTTCGTCCGGCTTGCAGCCGGCCACGGCGGTCCCGCGATAAACCCCGAGTATCGGCAAGTTGCGCGCCTGCGCGGTTTTTTTGCTGGCCAGCAGCACCACGGCCGCGCCATCAGAAAGCTGTGAGGCATTCCCCGCGGTGATGTGCTTGCCCTCGGTAACCCACTTGCCGTTTTTCCATACCGGTTTCAGCGCGGCAAGGCTCTCGGCCGTCGTGTCGGGCCGGTTGCCCTCATCCTGCGCCAGCGTGACTGTTTGCTTCTCTGTGGGCTTGCCTTCCTTGTCGAACAATTGTTTGGATACCGTCAACGGGATGATCTCGTCTTTGAACCGCCCGGCCTGTCTGTGCAGCGGCGGTGCGGCGCTGGCTTTCCAACCCGTATTCGTCCTGCGCCAGGCGTGAAATGCCGTAGCGCTCGCACACAAGCTCGGCCGTCTCGATCATCGGGATATACGCGGTCGGCTCTGATGCGACCACGGCCTCGGACACAAAACGGTAAGTGTTCTTGTGCTGATTCTGCGTAAGCGAAATGGACTCGAGCCCACCCGCCACGACAATGTCCTGTTCGCCAACCATGATGTTCTTGGCGGCGATGCCGATGCTCATGAGGCCCGAGGAGCATTGGCGGTCCAGCGTCATGCCTGGCACGGTGTCGGGCAAACCGCCGGTATAAGCGCAAAGCCGCCCGAGGTTGTAAGCCTGTGTGCCCTGTTGCGCGGCCGCACCCAGAATCACGTCGTCCACCTCACGCGGCTCAATACCCGCGCGCTTTACCGCCTCGCGCACTACCGCACCCCCGAGCACTGGCGCCTCGGTGTCGTTAAACGCGCCACGATAGGCTTTGCCGATTGCAGTGCGCGCGACGGAAACAATGACGGCTTCGTTCATGGCTTTCTCAAAAATAGTAACGGCTGATGGTGTCAACGACGCAGGCGGGCTTGGCTTCGCCTTCGATTTCCACAGTCACGCGGACGATCGCCTGGATCGCACCGTCTTTGGTTTTTTCAGCAGAAATCATCTCGCCCTTGCCGCGAATGCGCGCACCCACCTTCACTGCCGCCGGGAAACGAACCTTGTCCGTACCGTAATTGACGCCCATCCTGATTCCGCGCACTTCGATGATCTGCGGCAGGAAGTAAGACACCAGCGACAACGTGAGATAGCCGTGTGCGATGCACGCGCCGAAGGGGCCCGCCTTGGCGCGCACGGGATCAATGTGGATCCATTGATGGTCGTCCGTGGCGTCAGCAAATTTGTCGATGCGCTCCTGGGTGATGGTCAGCCACTGGCTTTCGCCGAGCGCCTTGCCGGCAGCCGAAAGGATTTCATCCTGGGAGTTGAAGACCGTGGTCATGGGTGCTGGCTCGAGGCGGAAATGACTTCGCCGATGAGATACGAGGAATAGTCCGATGCGAGAAACACAATCACGTTGGCAATCTCCCAGACTTCTGCCGCGCGACCAAACGCTTCGCGGCTGGCCAAATCCTTGAGCAATGCATCCGGGGCGGTTTTCTTGAGGTGGTCGTGGAAGGCGATAGACGGCGACACCGCATTGATGCGCACGCCATGCTCTGCCGCTTCCAACGCTGAGCAACGGGTCAGCGCCATCACGCCCGCCTTGGCCGCGGCGTAGTGCGCCTGCTCTTTTTGCGCACGCCAGCCCAGCACCGAGGCGTTGTTGACGATCACTCCGCGGCTGCGCGGCTGCATTTTTTTAAGCATCGCGCGCGTCATGCGGAACGTGCCGGTGAGCGTCACGTCAATGCACCTTGTGCCATTCCTCATCGCTCATGTCGACGACGCGTTTGCTGCCGCCGAGGCCGGCGTTGTTGACCAGCACGTCGACGCCGCCGGTCTTGTCTTCTGCATCTTCCACCAGCGCCTGCACGTCGGCCTCGACGGTGACATTGGCAAGCTTGCCGTGAACTTCCGCTTGTGCGAATTCTTTTTTGAGCGCCGTGACCGCCTCGCCGAGCCGGCGTTCGTGGATGTCGGAGATCACCAGCGCACGCGCACCCTCTTCCAGGCAGCGCCGCGCTGTGGCAAAGCCGATGCCGCCGCCGGCAGCGGCGGTGATCAGCACGGTCTTGCCCTTGAGCAGGCCGTGCGGCGGCACGTAGGCCGGTGCGTTGTTCATTTGTCTCCTCGGGGTTCTTTGGGCATGCCAAGCCCGCGCTCGGCAATCAGGTTGAGCTGGATTTCGTTGGTGCCGGCGTAGATCGTGTCGGCGCGCGAGAAGAAGAACACCTGCTGCAGCGCCGAAGGTCAGGGTCGTCCGAAATGACGTCGCCGTCGGGACCGAGCACGTCGGCGGCAAGCTTGCCGAGGTCGCGATGCCAGTTCGACCAGTAGTACTTGAAGATCAGCGCCTCGCGCGAAAGGCTCGTGCTTTCAGCGCCCGACAGCATGCGCAGCGCGTTGTAGCGCATCACGCGCAGGCCCGCTCCAGGCCTGCGCGATGCGCTGGCGGATCTGTGCGGTCATTCGAGCGGCCATTGCGCGTGCGGCCTCGATCACCAAGTCCAGCTCATAGGTGAAGTGCATCTGCTGGCCGAGCGTGGACACGCCGCGCTCGGCTTCGAGCAGGCCCATCGCGACCTTCCAGCCGTCGCCCGGCCGCCGACCACGTGCTCGGCCTGCGCGACGGCGCCGTCGAAGAACACTTCGTTGAATTCGCTGCCGCCGCTCATCTGGCGGATCGGCCGGATCTGATGCCCGGCTGCTTCAGCGGCAGCAGCAGGAAGGTCAGGCCCTTGTTGCCCTTTCGATGCCGGGCTCGCTGCGCGCCAGCACGAAGATCCAGTCCGACTCGTGCGCAAGCGAAGTCCAGATCTTCTGGCCCTGCACGCGCCAGGTGCCGTCGGCCTCCTGCCAGCAGCGCGTCTGCACATTGGCGAGGTCGGAGCCGGCGTTGGGCTCGGAATAACCCTGCGCCCAGTATTCGCGTACCCGCGACGATGCGTGGCAGGAAGCGCTGCTTCTGCGCCTCGCTGCCGAAGTGGATCAGCGCCGGGCCGATCAGGCCCTCGCCGATGATGGCCCATGCGGCCGGGTCCGCCGGCGCGCGCGTACTCCTCGTGAAAAATCACCTGCTGCTCGATCGACAGGCCGCGACCGCCGGCCTGCTTTGGGCCAGCCGACGCAGGTCCAGCCGCCTTTCGCCAGCTCTGCGCTCCCATTCCTTGCGCAGCGCGGGCTCGAATTCCTCGTCGCCTGGGCCGCCGCGATGTTTGAGCGCTGGCGAAGCGGCCCGTCAGGTGTTTTTTCAGCCAAGTGGCCACCTCCAGCGCGGAATTTCTCGTTGTCTTTTTCAGACGACATGGCGCCGTGCACTGGCGAACAACGCTTGCGCGATGTCTTCGCGCAACGCATCGGCGGCGCCGAGCCAGTGCGAACTGACCTGTGCGCGCTTGAAGTACAACTGTGGCTCGTATTCCCAGGTGAAGCCCACGCCGCCGTGCAGCTGGATCGCTTCACCTGCCGCAGTGGAAGAAGGTGTCCGAGGCCAGTGCCTTGGCGGCGGCGCATTCTTGCGCCAATGTTTCAGCTCCGGATTTGCAGCAGCCAGGGCTGCCGCGCCGTAGACCACTGATCGCAGCGCCTCGATTCGCACCATCATCTCAGCGCAGCGATGCTTGACGGCCTGGAATGAGGCAATGGCGCGGCCAAACTGCTTGCGCTCGGCGGTGTAGCGCACGATCAGGTCCAGGCATTGCTGGGCGCCGCCCAGCTGTTCGGCCGCGAGATAGAGTCGCGACAACGATAGCGCCCGCGCTATGCCATCGTTTTGCTTGGGATCATCAATGCGCACAGCGGTGACATTCTTCAGTTCTATCTGCGCAAAACGACGAGTTCCATCCCATGTATTCAATGGTTTAGAGGTCATTCCTGATGTACCACTTTCGATCGCGAAGACCTTGTTTCCGGTAACGAGCAGGATCAATTCGGCATTCGCGCCGTCCGATACGCGCGCGCGGCCACTTAACTTCGTCCCGCTAATCTTGAATTCGCCATCGAATACGGCGGTCGCTAACAGGCTGCCGTCGGCAATTCGTGGCAGCCAGGTTTGCTGGGCCTTGGCGTTGCCCGCCTGGTGCAGCAGGTTTCCCGCCAGACATACCGATGAAAAAAACGGAGAGCACAATAGATGCCGGCCCATTTGCTCAAGAATCAGGGTCAATTCCACAGGGCCAAGGCCAAGACCACCGTAGGATTCGGGAATAGACGTTCCGCACCAGCCCAGCTCGCTGCCGATGCGTTGCCAGAGCTTGGCATCGAAACCAGTCTTGGTTTCCATCGACTTACGCACCGCCGCCGAGTCGCTCGCGTCCGCGAGAAAATTCTGCGCGGAGTCGCGAATCATGCGCTGGTCGTCGGTGAGCGCGAGGTTCACGTGCCGTAGACCTTCTGCGCCTTCGGCGAGCGGCGATCAGATCGGCGATTGCATCGGTGAGCTCTGCCGGTTTCCAGCGCGCCTTCTTGTCGCGGATCGATGCCGGTGCGCCAGCCGTCGGCGACTCGAGATCTTTCCGCCCTCGACCTCGAACACGTTGCCGGTGACGTCCGCCGACAACGGGCTGCACAGCCAGACCACGAGCGGCGCGACGTTGTCGGGGGCGTAGTGATCGAACGCCTGGCCGTCTGGCTTCTTCATCACGTCGGCGAACAGCTCTTCGGTCATGCCGGTGCGCGCCGCCGGCGCCAGCGCGTTGGCGGTGATGCCGTAGCGCGCCAATTCCGCCGCCTGCACCAGCGTCAGCGAGGCGATGCCGCCCTTGGCCGCCGCGTAATTGCTCTGCCCGACCGAGCCCTGCAGGCCGGCGCCGGAGCTGGTGTTGATGATGCGCGCATCGACCTTGCCGCCCGGCCTTGACCTGGTCGCGCCAGCGCTGCACCAGCATGCTGGCTGATGCAGAAGTGGCCCTTGAGATGGACCTTGACCACGAGTCCCAGTCTTCCTCGCTCAGCGAGCGAACATGCGGTCGCGCACGATGCCGGCGTTGTTGACCACGCCATGCACGTCGCCGAAGGCCTTCACGGCGGCACCGACGATGGCTCGCGCGCCGGCCATGCTGGTGATGTCGTCGGCGTTGGCGATGGCCTTGCCGCCGGACTTGCTGATCTCTGCAGCCACGGCCTCGGCGCTCTCGCGGCGGATGTCGTTGACCACGACGTTCGCGCCCTCGGCGGCGAGCGCCAGCGCATAGGCGCGGCCCAGGCCCGCGCCGGCGCCGGTGACGATGATGCTGTCGTGCCTGCAGATGCCCATTCAGAGTCGCTCGATGATCGTGACGTTGGCCACGCCGCCGCCCTCGCACATCGTCTGCAGGCCGTAGCGTTTCTGGCTGCGCTCCAGTTCGTGCAGCAGCGTGGTCATCAGCTTGGTGCCGGTGGCGCCCAGCGGATGCGACAGCGCGATGGCGCCGCCGTTGACGTTGGTCTGCGCGTGCGGGTAGCCGGTCTCCTTGAGCCAGGCGATGGCGACCGGGCGCGAAGGCCTCGTTGATCTCGACCAGGTCGATGTCCTCGAGCTTCATGCCGGATTTCTTCATGCGCGTTGCGCGTCGCCGGGATCGGCGCGGTGAGCATGAAGATCGGGTCGTCGGCGTACACGCTCATGTGATGGATGCGCGCGCGCGGCTTGAGGTTGTAGCGCTTGAGCGCCTTCTCCGAGACGATCAGCAGGGCGGACGAGGCATCGCCGGTCTGGCTCGACACGCCGGCGGTGATGGTGCCGCCGGGAGCCAGCGGCTCGAGCTTGGCCATCTGCTCGAGCGTGGTGTCGCGCACGGTCTCGTCCATCTTCAGGCCGTCGCATCTCGATGATCTCGCGGTCGAAGCGGCCTTCCTTCTGTGCGCGACGCGCGCGCGGCGTGGCTTTCCAGCGCGAACTGCTCCATGTCGAGGCGCGAGATCTTCCACTTGTCGGCAATCATCTGCGCGCCGTTGAACTGCGACACCGGCTGCGTCGCCGAAGCGCTCGACCCAGCCCTTGCGGCCGGAGAACGGATCGTTGAAGCCCAGCGGCTTGGCGCAGTCATCGCCGAGCCGATCGGAATCTGCGTCATGGTCTGCACGCCGCCGGCGATGACCACGTCCTGCGTGCCGCTCATCACCGCCTGCGCGGCGAAATGCACCGCCTGCTGCGACGAGCCGCACTGGCGGTCGATGGTCACGCCGGGCACGTGCAGCGGCAGACCGGCGGCGAGCCAGCAGGTGCGCGCGATGTTGCCGGCCAGCGGGCCGATGGCGTCGAGGCAGCCGAAGATCACGTCGTCGTAGTCCTCGGCCGGGATCGCGTTGCGCTGCGACCAGCGCCTTGAGAGCATGTGCGCCGAGATCGGCGCCGTGCATGTGCGAGAGACTGCCTTTGCGCTTGCCGGTGGGTGTGCGCAGTGCGTCGATGATGAAGGCTTCAGCCACGATAATATCTCCTAATTAAAAGTAGCGCTGGGCCCCAACGGCGGCGCCGTCGCGCCAGCACGAAAGCAGCGACGCGTGACTTGTGGAATGCACGGTCGCCCCAGGCCGCATCGAGCGCCCAGGCGCGCTTCATGAACATCTGCAGATCGGCCTCCCAGGTGTAACCCATCGCGCCGTGCACCTGCAGGCTCTGGCGCGCGGCCAGTGTCGCGGCCTCGCCCGCCGCCAGCTTGGCATGCGAGACGTGCACCGCCTGTTGCGCCGCGTCATGCGCCAGCGCGTACGCGGCGCGCGCAACGACCGGTCGTGCGAATTCGATCTTCACCGCGACATCGGCCAGATGATGCTTGACCGCCTGGAACGAGCCGATCGGCTTGCCGAACTGCTTGCGCTGCGCGGCGTAGTCGATACCCAGATCGAGCATGCGCTGGGCCAGGCCCAGCAGCTGCGCGGCGGCGGCAAGCGCCGCCCGGTTCAGTGCGCCGCGACCAAAGCGCCCTTCCGATCGATGCAGGCGCAATGCGGGTTTTGTCGCGAAGGCGTCCACTCGACCTTGAACAGCCGGCGCGACATGTCGATGCTCGGGTTGAAAGTCAGCCGGGTGTCGGCGGGCTTGAGTGCGTGCATTTCGTCGTTGTGCCACAAGCAGCAGCAAATCTGCCGCCTGTGCGTCGGCGACGAGCGGATTGAACGGGATGCCCGATGGCGATACGCGCGTCGCCCGCCGCGATCTTTGGCAGCCACTCTTTCCTGAGTTTCGCGTCGGGTTGATGATTGAGCAGGTCGGCTCGCGAGGTAGGCGGTGTCGGACAGCGAATCCGGGATGGCGTAGTAGCCCAGTTCCTGCTGGATCAGTACCCAGTCGAGATCGCCCGAGGCCGATGCCGCCTTGAACTCCTCGGGCACCGACAGCGCCGGTCAGGCCCTGGTCGGCGAGCTTGGCGCGCAGGTCCGCGGAGCGGCCGCTCTGGGTTTCCCAGATCTCGCGCAGCATCTCGGGCGCCGCCTCGACCATCAGGAACTTGCGGATGGCGTCGCGGAAGGCGAGCTGCTGGTCGTCGAAGGTGAAATCCATGCAGACCCTCGGCAGGCCGAGCATGCGCTCGGCAATGATGTTGCGTTGGATCTCGTTGGTGCCGGCGTAGATCGGCCCGGCCTGCGCGAACAGGAAGCCGTCGAGCCAGTGGCCGACACCATCGGCATCCGGGCGCGTGCGGCATCAGCTCGGCGCGTGCGCCGAGGATGCGCATCGCGGTTTCGTGCATCAGCAGGTCCAGCTCCGACCAGAAGATCTTGTTGGTGCTCGCCTCGGCGCCGATCTGTGCCGCCCTTGGCCAGGCGCGCAGGCCGTTGCGTAGGTCGCCAGCGCATAGGCCTCCGCGTCCATCCAGCTCTTCAGCACGGCGTCGCGGATCGCGGGATCGGCGTCGGCCGTGTCCTGGTGCTTGCTGATACAGCTCGACCAGCGCCTGCGCCGTCTGCTGGAAGCGGCCCGGCGAGCGCAGCATCAGCCCGCGCTCGAAGCCGGCGGTGGCCATGGCGATGCTCCAGCCCGGCGCCTTCCTCGCCGAGGCGGTTGTCGACCGGCACGCGCACGTCGTCGAAGAAGATTTCGGCGAAGCCGGTCATGCCATTGAGCTGGCGGATCGGCCGGATCGTGATGCCCTTGGACTTCAGCGGCAGCAGCAGGAAGGTCAGGCCGTGGTGGCGCTGCGAAGCCGGATCGCTGCGGAACAGGCCGAACAGCCAGTCGGCCCAGACCGCGCGCGTCGACCAGGTCTTCTGGCCGTTGAGCACGTAGTGATCGCCGTCGCGCGTCGCCTTGCAGCGGATCGCCGCCATGTCGGAACCGGCGCCGGGTTCGGACCAGCCCTGCGCCCAGATGTCCTCGACCGGAAGCCATGCGCGGCAGGAAGCGCTGCTTCTGCTCCGGCGTGCCGTATTCCATCAGCGTCGGCGCCAGCAGGAAGATGCCGTTCTGGTTGACGCGCAGCGGCGCGACGGCGCGCCAGTATTCCTCCTCGAAGATCAGCCACTCGATCAGGTCGCAGCCGCGGCCGCCCATCACCGAAGGCCAGGTCACCGCGCTCAAGTCCGGCGGTCGATAGCTTGTGCTCCCAGGCGCGGTGCTGCTCGAAGCCTTCCTTGGTGTCGAAGCTGGCCAGCGATTCCTTCGGCACGTTGGCTGCAAGCCAGTCGCGCACTTCGGCGCGGAATGCCTTCTGCTGCTCGGTGTAGTCGAGCCTCATTTCTTCGTCTCGAATTGTGCGTCGCGCTTTTCGACGAAGGCCTTGCGGGTCTCGGCCGAATCCTTGGTTTTATAGGCCTGCACGGTGAAGCCCTGCTCCGAGCGGTATTTGTCCTCGAGATTGCCGTCCTCGATGCCGTTCAGCGATTCCTTGGCCAGCCTGATCATCGCCGGGCTCTTGGCGGCGATCTTGCGCGCCAGTTCGAGCGCGGTCTCGCGCAGCGCGGCGCGCGGCACGACGCGCTCGATCGCGCCGAGCCGGTACGCCTCGGCGGCCGTGATCGGCTCGCCGGTGAAATACATCATGCGCACCTTCTGCACCGGAAACAGGCGCTGCAGATGAGCGCCGCCGCCCATCGCGCCACGGTCGACCTCCGGGCACGCCGAAGGTCGCGTCGTCGGCGGCAATCACGATGTCGGCCGCGCCGGTGATGCCGATGCCGCCGCCGAGCACGAAGCCGTGCACGGCCGCGATCACCGGCAGCGGATTGCGGTGCACCGCCTCGAAGGTGCGGTAATTGCCGGCGTTTACCGAGACGATCTTTTCCGGGTGTGCGTTGAGCTCCTTGATGTCGACGCCGGCGCAGAAGCCGCGCCCTTCGGCGCGGATGACGATGACGCGCACATCAGCCGCAGTGCCCAGACGCTTGATCTCGTCGGCCAGCGCATGCCAGCCGGCGTCGTTCAGCGCGTTGACCGGCGGACGGTCGATCACCAGTTCGGCGATGCCGTCCTTGATCGAAGTGCTGAAAGAGCTGTTCATGCGGCGCTCATCAGACGTTGCTGTGCGGGGCCGAGTGCCGCAAGACGCGCCTGCGCATCCGTGACGATGGATTCAATCAACTGCGCCACCGTCGGCAGGTCATTGATCACCGCGGCCACCTGTCCGCTGGGCAGCACGCCCTCGTCGGGCCGGCCATCGACCATCGCGCGCTGAATCAGCACCGGAGCGTTGGCCGCCATCAGGGTCTGGGCAACCGAATCACCTTCGCGCAGGGCACCGAAAGCGGTGCGCAACATGTAGGCCAACGACATGCCGGTGCGGGCTTTCCATTGCCAGGCGCTGGCAAGCGCCGTCAGGAATCGGCGCAGCGGCGCCGCCGGCTTCCAGCTTCAGCAGATAGGCGTTGTCGATCATGCGCTGCGGCATGCCGTCGACCGCGGTGGACGCACGGATCTGCGCGGGTCCTTGACGTCCAGATATTTCTGCAAGGTTTCGCGCGGCACCGGCGAGTCGGTGGTCAACAAGAAACGCGTGCCCATGGCGATGCCGGCGGCGCCGTAGCCCAGCGCACCGGCCAGGCCGCGGCCGTTGAAAAAACCGCCCGCCGCAACCACCGGCACTTTCACCGCATCGAGCACCTGCGGCAGCAGCAGGGTTGTCGGCACCGAGCCGGTATGACCGCCGCCTTCCGCCCCCTGGACGGTGATGATGTCGGCGCCCAGCTCCACTGCTTTTTGTGCGTGCTTGAGCGCGCCGACCGTGGGCATGCACAGCACGCCCGCGTCCTTGAATCGTCGAATGGTTTTTGCGTCTGGGCCACGGCCGTAGCTCACGGCGCGCACGCGATCCTTGTGCGTGAGTACCAGCTCAATCACCTCGTCGGCATTGGGCTGGAACATGTGGAAATTCACGCCAAATCGTTGCGGAGTCGCCGTGCGCAGTTTTGCGATGGCGGATTCCAGCTCGACGGTGGACATGGTGGCCGCCGCCAGAAAGCCGAAGCCGCCGGCATTGGTGGTCGCGGCGACGAGCTTTGCGTCCGCGATCCAGCCCATGGCCGTCTGCACGATCGGATAGCGGCAGCCGAGCTGCTCCGTCAGTGCTGTCGTAAGAGCGCTCATCGCTGGACGATAACCGAGGAGCCGTGGCCGAACAGTCCTTGATTGGCGGTGATACCGACTTTTGCACCCTGCACCTGCCGCGCGCCAGCCTGCCCGCGCAACTGCCAGGTGAGCTCGCATACCTGCGCCAGCGCCTGGGCTGGCACCGCCTCGCCGAAACAGGCAAGTCCGCCGGACGCGTTCACTGGGATCCGGCCGCCGATTTTCGTCGCCCCTTCGCGGGTGAGCCGGCCAGCTTCGCCGCGCTTGCACAATTGCAGGTCTTCGATCCAGTCCAGCTCCAGTGCGGTGGACAGGTCATAAACCTCGGCGAGATTAACGTCCTTGGGCTCGACACCCGCCTCTTCATAGGCCTTGCGTGGCAGCGCCGCGCGGAAACTCTGCGGGCTGGCGGCGACCGCGGAGTCGGTGGCGATATCCGGCATCTCCACCTGGCCCGAGGCGAACGTAGGCGTCACCGTGGAGATGGCAGCGACGCGCGCGCATTTCTCCTTGCCGAGTTTTTTTGCATACGCCAGGCTCGACACGACCAGCGCCGCTCCGCCGTCAGATGTGGCGCAGATATCCATCAGCCGCAGCGGGTCGGCCACCATCGCCGAAGCCGCCACATCCGCGGCCGTGAACTTCTTGCGATAGCGCGCATTGGGATTCTCCGCGCCATGCTCGGCGTTCTTAACCTTCACCGCGGCGAAGTCGTCCTGGGTATCGCCGTACAAGTCCATGCGGCGGCGGGCATAAAGGCGCGAAATACGTCGGTGTTGGTAATGCCGATGCGAAAGCGCACCCAATCCGGATCATCCGGGCGCTCGCCTTTCTGTGGTGCAAGAAAACCCTTGGGCGTGGTGTCGGCACCGACCACCAGTGCCACCTCGCACTCACCCGATAAGATTTTGGAGCGCGCAGCGGCCAGCGCCTGCGAGCCCGAAGCACAGGCGGCATAGGAAGTGTTCACCTGGGCGCCCTGCCAACCCAGCGCCTGGGCGAAGGTTGCGCCCGCCACATAACCCGGATAACCGTTGCGCATCGTTGCTGCGCCGGAGACGAACTGGATATCGCGCCAGTCCACGCCCGAATCTTTCAACGCCGCGCGCGCGGCGTGCACGCCGTACTCGACGAAATTGCTGCCCCCACTTGCCCCAAGGATGCATGCCGACGCCGAGAATGGCGATGTCCTTGTTCACGCCACGGGTTTCCACTTCTAAATCTGCTTGCCGTCTGCCAGCGGCTCCAGCACCAGCTCCAGCAGCATGCCGGCGCGCAGCTCCGAAACGGCGATGCCGTTCGACCACTGCACCGAGCACAATCATTTTTTCTTTTTCGCAACTCAACGGCGGCAATGGCAAATGGCGCGAAAGGTTGCGGCGCCACAAACGGCTCGGGCGGCTGGTAGCAGGCGTTGGTGTACGACCACAGCTTGCCGGTGCGCGACAGCTGCACTTCTTCAAACGCATCGCTCTGGCACGCCGGATTGCGGCAGAAGGTTTTGAGCTTGGGAAAATAATACGTGCCGCAGGCTTTGCAGCGCGTGCCAAGCAGGTGCGGCGTGTTGCGATCCAGCGTGTACCAGCCTTCCAATGCCGGGAGTGTTGCTTGCCATGGGCAGGGTGTCAGCGTTCATGCGGCCTTGCGCTCCATGGGCGGATTGTTCTTGAGCACGGCGGCACGCAGGTTATGCGGATCAAGCTTGCGAATAATCGCTCAGTTGTTCTTCGCTCGGGCGCGGTGTTTCGCAAAGATCTGGGCCTTTAACAACGGGAAGCCGGTGGCCGTCTGCACCTGCTCGAAACCAACACCGGGATGCAGCGAACGCACACGGACTGCGTGTTCGGGGCCGCCAAAGTCCATCACGCACAGGTCGGTGACGATCAGGCGCAGGTCAACAAACTCGCGCTTCATGCCCGCGCCCCAGCGCTTCGGGCTTGTAGCCGACGCCAGAAACCATATCCACTTCACCGGCGACGAACACACGCGGGCCGTGGTTGGGCACGAACAAAGAATTGGGATGACTGATGCTGTTGCCGGGCAATCCGCGCACGCCGAGCACTGCGGCTTTGGGCTTGGCGTAATCGCCGACCACGGAAAGATTGGTCTGGCCCCAGCGGTCGACCTGCGTCGGGCCGATCATGGCGTGGCGCCTGCCGCCCCAGACGCATTCGAACACGCGCTCGAACGGCATGGCAGCCTTCGTACTTGGGCTACATAGCTCGCCACGCGGGCCCAGCGGAATCGGCTCCGACACCAGATAGGCCTCGCTGTCGGTCATCAGCAGTTCGGGCGAATGCGTGAGTTTGGCCAGGCCGGCGCCCAGACGCGGAATGGTGCCGATGCCAGAGGCCAGCAGCTCGCCGTTATCGCGCCAGGCCTCGGAGGCGGCAACGATCATCAACTCGGCCAGCGTAATGGGCTCGCTCATCAGAACACCGGTTGCGTCAATGCGGCCAGGCGCGCGCTGCCACCGACTTTTTCCTGATACGCGGCCTCGCCGATGCGCACGAATTCATTCAGGTACGTTTCCCAGCCCTGCTCTTCGCCAGCTGAAGCACAATAACGCTTGAGGTGGTCCATGTCCCAGCCGTAGTTGGGGCTCAAATAGGTCGGGTGCGCGCCACCGGGCGCATGCACCACGCCGCTGACCAGATAGCGCTCAAACAGATTCTGCCGCGCCGTATCGGCGTCCAGCGCCAGCCGCTCATGCAGCACTTCGGTGCTGACGTAACAGGCTGTGGCAGCGCGGGCGAAGAGGTGGTCGAAGAATGTGTCGGCACCGCGAATCAGGGTATTGCCCAGGCGATCCGCCTCGTTTACATGCAGCAACGCGGCATCGAGCTTGAGTGCCGGCATCGCCACATACACTTCGCCGTCGGCATAAGGCGAGGCGATGGTTTTGATCTGCGGGTTCTTCGTCAGCACGTCGGTGGCCAGCCCCACGCGTGTCGGCAGAAACGACATGCGCATGCCCGCGGCACGCAGGCCCCACTCGAACATGCCTTCGTCGAGCTCCATCACCTCGATCTGCGCCGGATTCGCGCGCCTTGCGGTAATACGGCTCCAGCGGAATCGCATCGAGCGTGACGAAGGCGAAGATCAGTTTCTTGACCTTGCCGGCGGCGCAGAGCATGCCGACGTCCGGTCCGCCGTAGGAGACAACCGTGAGATCCTTAATGGGCGAGCGCAGGATCTCGCGCACCAGCGCCATCGGCTTGCGCCGCGGCCCCCAGCCGCCAATGCCCAGCGTCATGCCATCGCGCAGTTGCGCGACGACCTGCGAGGCGGTCAGCTCCTTGTTCAACACTCCGGCGTTTCCTAGCGAAAGCCCACCGAGAAATCATGGCCCCAGATCGAAACCTGCTTGGTTTCCGTGGTCTTCCAGGTCGCCGGATCGACATCGATGCCGCCCCAGCCGTACTCGATGGCGAAGTTGCCGGGCGTCATCATGTAGAACGAGGTCATCTTGTCGTTCTCGTGCTGGCCGAGCGTCGCCATCAGCTTGATGCCGGCTTTCTCGCGGCGATCGTGGGCCAGGCCGACGTCGGTCATCGAATTCACTTCCAGCATCACGTGCACGCAGCCCGACGGGTTCGGCATCTCGGCCAGCGCCAGGCTGTGGTGACGGCCGCTGGCGGCATGCAGGAAGTAGATGCGCATGTTCGGTGCCTCGGGCGCCGGCTTGAAGTTGAAGATGTCGGACAAGCCAAACCCGAGTGTGTCCTTGAAAAACGCAAGGGTCGCGTCGAAAGGCAGCGCGGGCAGCACCGTGTGGCCCACGCCCTGCTTGCCGGTCTTGAAGCCTTTGACGCCAATCGGTGAGGCAAACGCGGCGTTGGCGCCCTTGTAGCCATAGCTCAGTTCGTGGCGATTGCCGGCCGGGTCGGTAAAGCTGACGAGGTCGGTTGTGCGGCGCGCGGCTTTTACGCCGTCGCTCGCGGTTTCAGTTTTGACACCAGCTTTGTTCAGGGCTGCGACCGCGGAATCGAAAGCGGCTTTGTCGGCTACCTCCCACCCCGAGGCAAAATATTTGTCGGCATCGCCCTTGACGACTGCGATACGAAACTCGCGCTCATCGAGCTTCAAATACAACCCGCCCTCCGGCGCGGCGCCGCTGGCGGTACCGAGAATCTGTTCACCAAACTGTTTCCACTTCGAAACATCGGTGCTTTGCGCGACGAAATAGGCGAGCGACTGGATCTTGACCATGGAGATTCCACCGGTTGATTTACGGATGACAGCATTATCAGAACGACCACCGTCTGGGTGCTTCATCCCTTCGGGTGAGTGACGCCCGCATCACTCGGTCTAGCCTCCCTGCTCAACTGATTGAGGAGAACAGCCGATGCTGTCCATGCAGGAGATTTCGGACCGATTGGAAATCCAGCAGCAGATGGTGGATTACGCCAGCGCTATTGATCAAAAGAACTACGACGCGCTGGACCACGTCTTCACGCCTGATGCGTACATTGATTACCGCGTCCATGGGCGGCATCGACGGCAAATACCCGCAGGTCAAAGCCTGGCTCAAAGAAACACTGAGCAAGTTTCCGCATTACTACCACCTGATCGGCAACATCGAACTCAAGATCAAAGGCGACAGCGCGAATTCACGCACCGCCTGTTTCAACCCGATGCAGATTCAGTTTCCCGACGGCAAATCGCAGGTGATGTTCTTTGGCCTGTGGTACCTCGACCAGTGGGTACGTACCGCGCAAGGTTGGCGCCTGACTGAGCGCGTCGAGGAGAAATGCTTCGACCACAACCTGCCAACGGGCCTCAGCGCAGGGCCTAAATAACGTTTGATAGGCACACCCGTCGCCCTCAAATTGGCGCACGACTCGTCGAAGCCATTTTTGTGGAGCGATCCCGGGCGCGCGCAGTGCGCATTGGGACATCACCCGCTCAAGCCACTTTTAGGCCCAAAACAACGGTTTTCTCTCTGAGTGCGGTACACTTTTAGTACCACTGTTTTTTCGATATCACCCCAAAACGGCCTGTAGAGGCTGCAAGCGGGTGGAGGGTTTTGAGGCTTCTACATGACTGCTATGTGCCAGAAGCAGACGATCATCAATATTTGGTGGGAGGCGCCTACCGACCCGTAACGGACGTTCACGAATGGCCGTTCACCACAGGCCGTAGCGGGCGTTGATGGGTTGGGGAGGTCCTGTTAAAACCGCAGGCAAGGGCGCATGATTTACGCACCAATTGCGACCGCGCTGCCACCCAGTCCATGAGCCCACTTCGCACTTCCCGCTCTACTGCAGCTTGGTTTGTGCTGTTTACCGCGCTGTGCAACGGCGCGCCGGCGTGGGCTGCTGCAATTACGGTGAACAGCGTGTCGGACACGACTGCGAACGACGGGTCCTGCACGCTACGCGAAGCCATCGCCGCCGCGAAAAATGCCGTGGCCTCGGGCGCTGCGGCGGGCGAATGCCCGGCCGGAGCCGGCAGCAACGACAGCATCAGCTTTAGTGTCTCAGGCACCATCTTGCTCAGTTCTGCGCTGGTGATCACCGAGAACGGACTCACTATTGACGGCGCAGGGCAGTCGATTGCAGTGGACGGTCAGAACCCGCCGGCCGGCACCACAGGCGTTCGCGTCTTCGTCATTAATTCCAGCGCCGTCGCTACCCTGAACGCGCTTACGATCCAGAACGGCTGGGGTCCAGACAGTACGCTCCAAGGTGGTGGTGGCATCCATAATTCGGGAAACGTCACCGTCACCAACAGCACCCTGACCGGGAACAATGCGGCCTATGGCGGCGCCATCCTTGGGGGCGGCACCGTCATGGTTCGCAACAGCACCATCGCCGGCAACCGGGCACAGCTGGGCAGCGCCGTGATCATCGCGGGGAACATGACCATCGCGAACAGCACAATTGCGAATAACGTCGCGACGGATGCGTTCGGGGGCGCATTCGGCAACTTCGCAGCCTATGCCATCCTCTCGAACTCAATCATTGCGAACAACACCAGTGGCGGAGTGCCAGGCAATTGTGACTATGCCGGTTCCGTTGATGACGGCGGCTACATCATTTCCGATGATGCCACCTGCGGTTTTACACTCCCCACCTCCAGGAACAGCACCGCCGCCGGTCTTGACCCGACTGGCTTGCAGAACAACGGCGGCCCAACCAAGACCTTCGCGCTGGCTACAGGAAGTGTCGCGATTGACCAAGGCAGTTGCCCTGGCCAGACGACAGATCAACGTGGCTACTCGCGGCCAGCCGGATTGGCCTGCGACATAGGCGCGTATGAAACCGATGGCGTCGCCCCAGTGGTCTCGGTCAACGGCGCTTGCGGCACGCCAGCGGGGCCACGGCAACGGCCACCGCGCCAACCACGAATCTGTGCTCTACGGGCACCGCCACGGCAGTTGCAGGCAACAATAACGGCAAGTGGAACTGGGACTGCAACGGTTCCGGTGGCGGTACCAGCACCAGCGGACTCGCCTGCTCCGCGCCTTACCCTGCACAGACCATCACCCTCAGCGCCAACCCCACCAGTGTCGCGGTCGGTGGTACCGCCAGTACGGTAACGGCAGACAACGACTCCGGCCTGACGCCCACTTTGAGCAGCACGACCACGGGTTTTTGCACGCTCGGTGCGCAAAGCGGTACGGGAATGACGGCGACAGCCAGCGCCACCGGCACACACCCCGGCACCTGTACGATCAAGGCGAATCGCGCCAGCACCGGCGACACCGGCACCAGCCGCTTTCTCGCTGCCGCGGAAAAGACCGCGGACATCACAGTGGGTAAAGGCAACCAGACGCTTACGTTTGGCGCCGCGCCAAGCAATGTGACGGTAGGCGGCACTGGCACGGTGAGCGCCACTTCCAGTGCTGGGCTGACAGTGACGTTTACCAGTACCACCACCGTTGCCTGCACCATGAACGGCAGCACCGTCACCGGTGTTGCCTCCGGCACTAACAACTGCACCATCGCGGCAGATCAGGCTGGCGATGGCGACTACAACGCCGCCACTCAGGTCACGCAAACTTTCAGCATCGCGGCCGCTCCGACGGGACCGGTCAACGGTGCTTGCGGTACTGCCCACGGTACTACCACTACTACCGCGCCGGCGGCGAATCTGTGCAGTGCTGGCAGTGCCAGCACGGTGACGGATACGGGCACGGGATTCAGTTGGAGTTGTGCGGGAACTGGCGGCGGAACAAACGCCAGCTGCTCGGCGATCAAGCCGGTAGCGGCAACCACTGCGGGCGCGCCCACTGGTCTGTTTGCCACCGCGGGTGATAGCAAGGTGACGGTGTCCTTCCTTGTACCGAGCAGCAACGGCGGCGCGGCTATCACCAACTACCGCTTCTCGATTGATGACGGCGCCAGTTTCCAAGCGTTCAATCCGGCGGTGACACAGTCTCCAGTGGTAATCACTGGCCTGACCAACGGCACGACGTACAGCATCAAGCTGCAAGCGGTGAACAGTGTCGGCAATGGCACTGCATCAAATGCGGTCGCCGCCACTCCGCAGACGGAGATTGATGCAGATGGTGTCGCTGACTCCAGCGAAAGTCAGGTACCTAGCGCCAGCGGCGGTGGCACCGGCGATGGCAATAACGACGGAGTGCCAGACAGCCAGCAATCCAACGTCGCTTCGCTTCCGACTGCGACAGGGACATTTGTCACCGCTGCAGTCGCCGGTGCTGGCATCACGCTTAGCAATGTAGTGGTGGCAGCGACGCCCGCGGACTTTCCATCCACATCATCCGCGCCGCTAGCGGGACTGGCGTTTACAGTGAACGGCGTCGGCATAGGCGCGAGCCAGGTCATTGATCTGTTTTTCCCCGCTAGTGTCGGAATCACCGGTTTGTCGAAGCGCAATCTGGCCACTAATGCTTTCGAGGTGCTGCCAACTACCGCGACAACTGTCGGCAACAAAACCCGCATTCGCTTTACCCTGACCGACGGCGGCGACTTTGATGCCGACCGCGCGGCAAATGGCACGATTCAGGATCCCGTGTTCCCGTTCATTGGCGGCGGCGGTAGTGGCGGGGGCGGTGGTGCATTAAGTCTGGTGAATTTTTGGCTGTTACTGATCGTGGGTTTTCTGCGACGACGCTTCAACTAGAACCGACCTCCCGGACACCTTCCAATTTGCGTAAGTGAACGTCCGCTTCTGGCCGATCTAAGCCGGTCAACTAGTCGTCTAGATGTCCGCTCGGGCTGATAGCAGTCGTTCAGCATAGTCGTGGAGTAACTGCTGCTAGCCGTTATCTGCCATTTCTGCGCTTACCCGCTTGGAGCATTTTTAATCTCATATCTGCTGTATCCGATAAACAGGCGGTACACTTTTAGTACCACTGTTTTTTCGATATCGCGGCAAAACGGCTTCCAGGGGCTCCAAGCGGGTGGCCGTATTGAGGGCGACGGGTGGCGAGTTCTTAGATGTTTCAGACGCTCGCCGAGGACGCCACGGCCGATGCGGCGGCACGGCGGCCCGAGAAAATACAGTCCGCCACCGACAGTCCACTCACGTACAGGTGCGAGCAGACGCCGATGGCGTTGCGCCCGGCTGCGTACAGCCCGGTGACCGGTTTGCCGTCGTCACGCAACACCGCGCCGGTGTCCTCATTCACCGCGAGCCCGCCCAGCGACAGGATCGGCAGCGGGAACAGGCGGCTGGTCACGCCGATGTCCACCGCGTAGAACGGCGCGGTCGCGATTGGCCGGCAGTCGTCCTTCGCCTTGTCGAACGCATCGGCGGCTTTGCCCGCGGCGGCATCGTTGTAGCGCGCAACCGTATCGCCAAATATTTTCGCGTCGAAGCCGCACTGTGTCGCGAGCTGCTCGAGCGTCGCCGCCTTGCGCCGCGCGAAACGCAGCGCCAGAAACGCCGGCCCGCTCTGGAATGAATACAGCTCCTTGCTCTTCACCTGTTGCAGTACTTCGTCGTACAGCGCCTGGTCGAGAATGATCCAGGCCTTGCCTTCGTGATGCTCGATCATCTCGTAGCCCATGGCGGCGCCGTAAACGGTCTCGTCGGTAAAGCGCGCGCCTTGGCCGTTCACGACCACGCCCCAAGTCAGGCCTGCAGGCGGGCGGATGAACCGCCACGCGCTCATGTGCTGCATGCGCTGCACCGCGCCGCCCACGCTCTGGCCGAGGCGGATGCCACTGCCGTCATCTCCTGGGTTGCCGAGCGGCATGCCCTGACGGTACTTGGGTGCGTAGTGCTCGACCATCTGCGGGTTGAAGACGAAACCGCCGGCGGACAAGCACACGCCCCTCGATGCACGAATGCGCCGCAGCGTGCGCTGGCTTTCGAGCGCGCGTGCGCGGCGTTGGTACCAGCCAGCGATGGCCATAGTGATTCCGGCCATCGGGAACGCGGGCGGCAGCGCGAGGATGTATTTCGTTGCCTTGGCTTGTAACTGCGCATAACGTTTCGCAGCCTCGCTGCCGGGCGCGAACTGCAACGCTGCGACGCCAAGCACGCGGCCGTCGCGGTCCTGGATCAGCTTGCGTACTTCGGAGTACGGCTCGAACTTGACGCCCGCTTTTGCAGCGCTGGCCTGCAGCGGCTCGGTCATCGCCTTGCCAAAACCGGTGGCGACTTTCGTCGAGCCTTCGGTCCACACCTTGTGGCCGCGCGCGGCGGGCTTGGCCACCGCGGCGCGCGAGGCAACCAGCGAACTGTCGGAGTGATACAGGTGATAACCCGGCGGCGGATATGAAGTCTTGCTCTTGTAGTACGTCGAATCGAACTTCACGCCGTGGCGAACAAGCCAGTCGTGCGTCGCAGCGCTGTCGTTGCAGAAACGCCGCAAGGTGGCGTCGCTGACCACGCCCTGAGTCTCGCCGCGCAGATACTGGAACATCGCCTCGGTCGAATCCTCGACGCCGGCCTGCTTCTGTGTAGTCGTGCCGCCACCGGCGTAAAAGACGCCGCCATTAATCGCAGTCGAGCCGCCGCCGCTGGCTGCATCCAGCGCCAATACCGACAGGCCCGCTTGCGCCGCCTCGAGTGCCGCGGCCACGCCCGCACCGCCGTAACCGACAACAATGAAGTCGCACTCCGCGTCCCACTTCGTGCCGGGGCCTGCGATTTCTGGCGCTTCGACCGCGGAATACCAGTGGGCCGAGCCCGGGGTTTCGGTGTTCTTCATGTGTGATTCCTCCCGGGGTGATTATGTGGTCACGTCACCCGCGAAACGCTCACCCCATTGGACGAAGCCCTTCTCACCGCCATAGCAATAATGCGTAAAACCAGAAGGAGTGCATCCATGGGTCGCGTACAAGACAGTGAACAAGGGCTTTCAAGAACTGCCAGTGGCAGTTCTTGCCTTGTGAACGGGTGGGGCTGGGGCCCCGCCCCAAATACTTTTGGAGATGACTAATGGGACGGGTACAAGACAAGGTTGCAATCATCACCGGAGCCGCCAGCGGCGTAGGCAAGGAAGATGCAATGCTGCTGGCACGCGAAGGCGCCAAGGTGGTGCTGACCGACCTCAACGAAAAAGACGGCCAGGCGGTTGCCGCCAAGATTGGCGACGCGGCGCTGTTCGTCAAGCACGACATCGCCTCCGAGGATGACTGGAAGAACGTGATCGCCAAGACCGAAGAGAAGTTCGGCGGCGTCGACATCCTGATCAACAACGCGGCGATCCTGATCGGCGGCACCATCGAGGACACCACCCTCGAAACCTGGCAGAAGATCCAGCGCGTGAATTCCGACGGCTACTTCCTCGGCTGCAACTACGGGTTCGCGGCGATGAAGAAACGCGGCGGCGGCTCCATCGTCAACATGTCGTCGATGGCCGGCATCGGCGGCGTTTCGGGTTTCTGCGCCTACTCCGCGTCCAAGGGCGCGGTGGCGGCGATGACGCGCTCGATCGCCGCGCACAGCCGCTTCAACCATATCCCGATCCGCTGCAATTCGATCCACCCCGACGGCATCAAGACGCCGATGGTGTTCAACCTGCCGCGCGACCCGAAGAAGCCCAACACCGTGCGCGAGGCGAATGACCCCAAGCGGCTGATGGCGCGCTTCTGCGAACCGGCCGACATCGCCAACCTCGTTCTGTTCCTGGCGTCGGACGAGTCGCGCTTCATCAACGGCTCCGAATACAGAATCGACAACGGCTATCTGATGTGGGCTGATTGAATCCGTGAAGTTTGCTGACACCGTCCCCAAGGCGTTTGCCGAATCGGTCAAAAGCTACGGCAATCGTCTCGCCGCGATTGGTGAAGACGGCGCGCAACTGACGTACAGCCAGCTCGATGCCAAGCGCATCGAAGCCGCGCGCGCACTGATTGCGCTGGGCGTGCAACCAAAAGATCGCGTCGCGATCTGGGCACCCAACTCGGTCGAATGGATGATTGCCGGGCTGGCGATCCACAGCGTCGGCGCGGCCATCGTGCCCGTGAACACGCGCATGAAGGGTCAGGAAGCTGGCTATGTTCTGGAAAAAAGCCGCGCACGCGTCCTGTTCTGCCCCGGCCAGTTTCTGAACCAGCATTACCCGACGCTGCTGGGCGCGCACCGGCCCAAGACGCTAGAAGCAATCGTCGTGATCGGCAATGAGCAACCCCGCGATCTGTCATGGCTCGGCTTTCTCGCCCGCGCCAGCACCGTTCCCGAAAGCGCAGTGCATGAGCGTGCCGCGGCAGTAAAGCCCGATGACTGCATGGACGTGATGTTTACCTCCGGCACTACCGGCCTGCCCAAAGGTGTCGTCACCACCCACGGCCAGAACCTGAAAGTGTTTGCGCAATTCGGCGCGCGGCTGGAGCTGGTGCCCGAAGACCGCTATCTGGTGGTCAATCCGTTCTTCCACGTCTTCGGCTACAAGGTCGGCTGGCTGGTGGGCTTGCTGTCGGGCCTCACTGTATTGCCCCGTGCGGTGTTCGACGCAGCGGCGGTAATGCGCCGCATCGCCGCGCAGAAAATCACCGTGCTGCCCGGCCCGCCGACCCTGTTCATCAGCCTGCTCAACGACCCGGCTCGCGCGCAAACGGATCTGTCCACGCTGCGCTCGACCATCACCGGCGCCGCGGCCGTGGCGCCGTCGCTGATCGAGCGCATCCGCGCCGAGCTCGGCTTCAAGATCGTGCTCACCGGCTACGGCCTGACCGAATCCTGCGGCGTCGTCTCGCTATGCGCGGCCGACGACGACGCCGAGACCATTGCCAGCACCTGCGGCAAACCGATTGCGGGCACGGAGGTGCGTATTGCCGACGAAACCGGTGAGGTGCTGGTGCGCGGCTACAACGTCATGCAGGGCTATCTCGAAGACGAAGCAGGCACGCGCGAAGCCATCGACGCCGACGGCTGGCTGCACACCGGCGACGTCGGCATGCTCGACGCGCGTGGTTACCTGCGCATCACCGACCGGCTCAAGGACATGTACATCGCCGGCGGCTTCAACTGCTACCCGGCCGAAATCGAGCGCATGATGGCCGCGCACCCGGCCATCGCGCAGGTGGCTGTGATCGGCGTGCCGGACGAGCGGCTGGGCGAAGTCGGCAAGGCGTGCGTGGTGCCGCGACCGGGCAGAAGATCGACAGCAAGGAGTTGATTGCCTGGTGCCGTGAGCAGATGGCCAATTACAAGATGCCGCGTTACGTCGAAGTGCTCGACGCGCTGCCGACCAACCCGTCCGGCAAGGTGATGAAGTTCCAGCTACGCAATACCGCTAAGGCACAAACCAAGGGAGATGCATGATGACCAGGAATCTCGAAGGCGTAGTGGCAGTCGTCACGGGTGCTTCGCGCGGCGCCGGCAAGGGCATCGCGATCGCCCTGGGTGCACAAGGCGCCACGGTGTACGTCACCGGCCGCTCGGTGAAGGAGGGCGACGCGCCCCTGCCCGGCACTGTCGGCAACACGGCCGATCTGGTCACGAAAGCCGGCGGCAAGGGCATCGCCGTGGCCTGTGACCACTCGAAAGACCGGCAGGTCGGGAGTTTGTTCGAGCGGGTGAAGGACGAAAACAACGGCCGCCTCGACATCCTCGTCAACAACGCCACCTTTCTGCACGACGAGCTGATCGAAAAAGGCGGTTTCTGGAAAAAGCCGCTGGACCTGGTCAACATCCTCGATG
Organism: uncultured Gammaproteobacteria bacterium; assembly: GCA_963807375.1. GTDB lineage: Bacteria > Pseudomonadota > Gammaproteobacteria > Nevskiales > Nevskiaceae > JACPFV01. Next base: position 537,226 of record CAWEBP010000001.1, on the reverse strand, counting down.
TCGGCCTGCGCTCGGCCTATGTCGCCAGCTGGCACGCGGCCAAGCTGATGGCGAAGCAAAAACGCGGGCTGATCGCCTTCACCTCGTCTTTCGGCGCCAGCTGCTACATGCATGGCCCCGGCTATGGCGCGCAGAAAGTCGGCGTGGACAAGTTCGCCAAGGACATGGCGGTGGACTTGCGCAAGTACAACGTCGCCGCGGTGTCGATCTGGATGGGCATGCTCAAGACCGACCGCACGAAGCGCGTGATGGACCAGGACCCCGCGAAGTACGCAGGGTTCTGGGAGATCGCCGAGACGCCGGAATTCACCGGGCATCTGATCTCCGCGCTGTATCGCGACGACAAGCGCATGGAAAAATCCGGCCAGGTCATTATTGGCGCTGAGCTGGCGCAAGAGTACGGAATCAAGGATGAAGGCGACAAGCAGCCGCCCTCGCACCGCGCCATGCTCGGCGCACCAGTGCAGGCGCATCCGGCTGTCGTGGAGTAGGGCCAGAATCATGCGGCAGCTTGCCGCTTTGCTCGTCGTATCTGCGCTGGCACTCACGGCATGCCGCAGCAGCACTGATTCAGTAGCTGGCATTGCGCCCGCAGCAAGTTGCGCAACAGCGCCTGCGGTTTCGGGCCCGCCGCAATTGCGCCGCGACGGCCGCTGGCTGGTAGACCCGCAGCAGCGCGTGGTGCTGCTCCACGGCGTGAATCTGGTGTGGAAGAACGCACCCTTTGTGCCGCCCGCGGTCGCCGAAGGCTTTTTGCCTGCCGATGCCGACTGGCTGCGCGATCACGGCTTCAACACCGCACGTATCGGCACGCTTTGGGTGGGCGTTACGCCGCAAGCGCCGGGTCAGGTTGACGCGGAATATCTGAATGCCTGGGATCGTGTCGTGCAACTGCTCGCAGCGCGTGGCATCTGGATGCTGTTCGACTTTCATCAGGACATGCTGGGACCTGTGTACCAGGGTGAAGGCGTGCCGGAATGGGCAATTGAAGCCCTTGAAGGTCCGACCACGGCGTTGTTGGGCTCGCCGATGTTCGGCTTCCCCTTCAACTATTTCACGCCTCAGGTTTCAGAAGCTTTTGACAATCTCTGGGCCGAGCGCGGCGCAGTCTGGGACGGCTTTCGTGACGCCTGGATGGCCGTCGCCACAAAGTGGCGCGACCAGCCTTACTCCATGGGTTACGACCTGTTCAACGAACCTTGGTCTGGGCTTGAATGGCCCACGTGCATCTTCCTGCCGCAAACCGGTTGCCCGATGGCGGATAGGGATGAAATCCAGCCGTTTTTCGAGCACGCCATCCGCGGTATCCGCAGCGTAGACCCGGACAACATGGTCTGGATAGAGCCGCAGTTGTTGGCCGGCGGCACCGGCGCGCCTACCGGTTTTCAAGCCATCGCCGGCGAAACACAGCTCGGTTATTCGGTCCACAACTACTGTCCGCTGACCGCGCTGGCGCAGGCAGCGCAGCTTGGCCTGCCGGTACCGCTACCGGTGGGGCCGCAAGACACCTGCGAAGATTTCGAGGCCGAGAATTTCCGGCAATCCAGAATCACGTCCGAGCGTATCGGCGCCGCGGAACTGATCACCGAGTTCGGCGCCACCGACGATCTCGTATTGCTTGAGCGCGTCACCCGCCTTGCCGACGAGAATCGGGTCGGCTGGCAATACTGGCATTACAAAGAATGGGCCGACCCCACGACGCAGTCGCAAGAATCCGGCGGCCAGGGCATGTTTGCGGACGATGGCGACCTCAGCTCGGTCAAAATTGAAAAGCTGAAGCTGCTGGAGCGCACCTACCCGCGCGCCACCGCGGGCATCCCGCTGGAGCTGTCCTTCCACCCAAACACCAAAGCGTTTTTGTACCGCTACACGCCACGCTGCGCGTCGGCGCCGACCGAAATCTACGTGCCGACGCTGCATTACCCGAACGGCTACGCAGTCGTACTGACCGGCGCGCGCCAGTTGTCAGCGCCCGGCGCACCCCTGCTGCTGATCGAGAATCTGGCAGGCGCCAGCGAAGTCAGCGTGCAGATCACCGCAATCTAGGAGCAACCATGGGCCGCCTGAAAGACAAGGTCGTCATCATCACTGGAGGCGCGCGAGGCATGGGCGCAGCCACCTCGAAGCTGTTTGCACAGGAAGGCGCGAAAGTCGTCATCGCCGATGTGCTCGATGCCGACGGCCAGGCACTGGCGAAGGAATTGAAAAGTGCCGTATTCATGCATCTTGACGTCAGTGACGAAAACAACTGGAACAGCGTGATTCAGAAAACCACCGCCGACCTCGGACCTATCGATGCGCTGGTAAACAATGCCGGTGTGCTTTTGTTCAAGACCATCGCCGAAACCACCAAGGCCGACTTCGAGCGCGTGCTGTCGATCAACCTCGCCGGAACTTTTCTCGGCACCAAGCTGGTTGGCGCCGTGATGGTGGAGCGCGGGCGTGGCTCGATCGTGAATATCTCGTCCGCCGACGGCATGAAAGGCGCCAATGGGCTTGGCGCTTATTGCGCCAGTAAATGGGGTATCCGTGGCCTGACCAAGGTCGCGGCAATGGAATTCGGCCACAAAGGCGTGCGCGTGAACTCCGTGCACCCCGGCGGCATTGATACGGCCATGGGCAACCCGTATGCCGAACCCAAAGCCAAGGTGAACCAGCGTTACACCATGGTGCCGCTGCAACGCGTCGGCGACCCCGAAGAAGTCGCACAGGTCAGCCTCTTCCTGGCCAGCGACGAATCTTCTTATCTGTGCGGCTCAGAGATCGCCGTCGACGGTGGCATGCTCACCGGACAGTATTACGTCGGCTTTCCCGGCGCTCCGGGCGTTTAAACAAGCACTACCCGCTTGGACGGTTGCAGAGGCGGTTTCAGCCATCATGCGAAATGCAGTGGTACTAAAATCGTATCACCCGTTTTTCGGATAGGGGCTTGGACGGCCTCAAAAGGCTGCAAGCGGGTGTACCGATTTGTCACCAAAATAACGTGCGCTTAATCGAGATATCGCACGCCAGTCATGTTTTCCGACAGCGCCCAAAGCCTTTGGGCCGCCACTGCATCGCGCGCTTCCGGCCGTGACGGCACGCGCTTCGGCGCACCGCGAAGTTCGGCCATGCCGCCGGGGCCGAAGTATTCGCCGCCCTGCACGTCCGGCATGGTGGCGGCATAAAGCGCCGGCAGCGCGCCCGCCGCAGCGGGTTGCGCAAATACTTTGTTGCTAAGACGCAAGAAAAACCCGCCCTTGTCCGGATTGGTGTTGGACCAGCCTGGATGTGCCGTCGCAACCGTCACCGGCAAAACGGCTTTCTTGAGGCGCCGATCCAGCTCAAAGGTGAACAGCAACGTCGCCAGCTTGCTGCGGCCGTAGGCGTCCATGTCCTTGTATCGCGCGCGTTCCAGATTCAAGTCGTCGAGGTCCAGACCCTTGGTCATCTTGTGCGCCATGCTCGAGGTGTTGACGATGCGGCCGCCACCACGCAAACAGTCAAGCAGCAAGCCGGTCAATGCAAAGGTGCCAAGGTGATTCACGCCGATGTGGGTTTCAAAGCCATCGCGGGTTTTGCCTTGCGGCACGAGAATGGCGCTGGCGTTGTTGACCAGAATGTCGAGTTTCGAGTGGCGCGCAGAAAATTCCTTCGCGAAAAGCCGAATAGAGGCCAGATCAGCAAGATCGAGTGTCATCGCTCGCGGCTTGGCGCCCGGCACGCGACGCCGGATTTCAGTTATGGCGTCCAGCGCCCTGCCGGCATCACGGCAACCAAGGATCACCGTCGCGCCAGCACCGGCCAGACCGCAGGCGATTTCCAGGCCTAGCCCGCGATTCGCCCCGGTCACGAGCGCCGTCTTGCCTGCGAGAGAGGGAATGTCTGCCCGAGTCCAGCCCACGATCAGCCGAGAAATGCCTGACCGCCGTCTACGGCGATGCTCTGGCCATTGATGTAGCGCGAATCGTCTGAACACAGCACGGCAACAAAGCGGCCGATGTCCTGTTCGCAGTCGCCGACACGCTGCATCGGCACCGTTTTCAAGAACGCCTCGGCCTCTTGTGGCCGCTCGCGCACCCACCAGTCCATCGCCGGCGAATTGGCCAGCGGCAGAATGACGTTGGTACGGATTCCGTCCTGCGCCCATTCGCTGGCGGCGGCACGCGTGAGCTGGCGGATGGCTTCCTTCACTGCGCCATACGCCCCATAACCACCCATGTCCCAGCGCTTGGCGGCGGCGCTGGCGAAATTCACGATGCATCCGCCGTTCTTTTTCAGGTGCGGGTGGCACAGCTTCATCAACCGGAACGTGGCGAGCGGTCCAGAAGACCAACCGGCCTCGAACGCCGCATCACTGACTTTTTCCAACGTGCCGAGCGGCACTTCCTGCGCGTTGTTGATGAGGATATTGAGACCGCCGAGCTGGCTTACGACCTGATCGACGGTATTTTCCAGCATCGCGGCGATTTTCACGTCACATTCCAGCGCCAGGGACTTTCCGCCGCGCTTTTCAATTTCTTTGGCGGTCGCCTGCACTTTTGCCAGCGTGCGTCCGGTCACCGCCACCGCGGCGCCTTCTGCCGCCAGCGCATAAGCGATGCCCTGGCCGACACCTTGGCCAGCGCCGGTCACCAGTGCCACCTGGCCGCGCAGCTTCATCCCGACAACTTGGGCAGGAAACGCGGCGTGCGCTTGGCGTATTCCGGGTACTGTGGGTATTTAGCGCTGCAGATGCTTTCTTTCAGGGTGGCGCTGCCTTGAAACAGAAAGATCAGTAGCAGACAGCCGGCGATCGTCCAGTTGAAGCGGCCGGTGGCGGCGACACTGAACAGGAAAAATACAACCCAGATCGATTGCTCGGCGAAATAATTTGGATGCCGTGCACGCGCCCATAAACCTTCGGCGATGAAGCCACGGGCGTAACGGCCTTCCAGCTTTCCGGCGGCCGTCTGGCGCTTTTTTTCGGTCTGGTAGTTCCATTGCTGTTGATCGGCGATGGTTTCGAAAATCACCAGGCCAACAAATGCCGCTGCCAGAATCCAATCCGCAACCCCGAGGGGATTCCTGGCGCCGACTGCCAACAGGATCGGCAGGGTGATCAGCAGCAAAAGTGCGTTCTGGTACAGGCAGATGAAAAACAGGTGAAACAGGCTCCAGCGCATGCGCCCCTGCAGCTCAGGCTTGGCGCGTACATGACTCCAACGGTAATCCTCGGCGCCGGTCCAGAATTTCCAGATATAGGCGCCATGCCGGGAAAAATTGTAGGTAAGCCGTACGCCCCAGACAGTCACACAGACCGACATCAGCACCATCCGCGGGTCATAGCCGCCGGCATCGGTGAGCAACCACACGTAGAGCATCGGCACGATGCTCCAGAGCTTGTCGACCTGACTTACGTTTTTGGTGAGCTCGCCCACAACAAAACACAGCAAGGCGATACCGAGCATCAACCCCGCAACAGTCTTTAGCAGCTGCAACTGCTCCGCACTCGGCGGCTGATCGAATGTATAAGCAAGGACGGGGACAATGAGTAGCGTGGCGATCAGCAGCAGCGCTGTCTTGCCCATGTCAGGCCGCCATGGCGACTTTTGCGCCGCTGCTATTTTTAGCCCGTGCGATCTCGCGCGCAGCCAGATAGGCGAATGTCATGGCGGGGCCCAGCGTCGCGCCCGGCCCGGTATAGGTGCGGCCCATCACGGCAGCAGAACAATTACCGACCGCATATAACCCCGGTATCGCCGCGCCGTTCTCGCGCAACACGCGGCCGCTGGGGTCGGTTGTCAGGCCGCCCTTGGTTCCGATCTCGCCCGGTACCAGCGGCATGGCGTAGTACGGCGCCTCAATGATTGGCGCCAGGCACGGATTGGGCCCGATTTTCGGGTCGGCGTAATAGCGGTCGAACACATTGTTGCCCTTGCCAAATTCCGGGTCGACGCCGCTAACAGCGTAACCATTCATTTTCTGCACGGTTGCGGACAGGATTTTTGCATCCACCCCGATCTGCGTCGCGAGGTCGTCCAACGTGTCTGCCTTGTAGTAAACCTTGCCCAACCAACTTGAGGGCAACTTGCTGTCGGGTGCAAAACTGGCTGGCAGCATCGGGCCGGATGGATAGTTCTTGCGAAAGCGCGCGTCGAAAATCATCCAACACGGGATGGTGCCACCGCTCTTGGCGTGATCCGCATAGATAGCGTGAACGACTTCCGTATACGGCGCCGCCTCATTGACGAACCGGCGCCCCTGCTTGTTGACCATGACGCAACCCGGCAACGAGCGCTCGACGAACATCGCGCTGGCAATTGTCGTTTCGGGCAGGACCACGGTCGGTGATCCCCACACCAGGTTCATGAACTGCAAACCGGCGCCCAGCTTGAGTCCCGCGCGGATGCCATCGCCGGTATTGATTCCTGGCGCAGCGGTCCAGGCCACCTGCGTGGGTTTGGGCAGATAGTGTTCGCGCATCTGCTGATTCGATTCGAAACCGCCAGATGCGAGCACCACGGCGCACCGCGCCCCGATGTGTAAGGTCTTGCCGTTCTGGGTGGCACGAACGCCAGCGACGCGGCCGTTGTCCTCAACCAGCGATTCGAGAGATGTCTGCAAATGCAACGGAATATTCTTTTGCAGCATGGCGTAACGCAATTGCGCCACCAGCGACTGGCCCAGAACCTGCCGGCGATCGCGCCAGGTACGCCGGCGCCAGGAAAAGTCCGTCCAGTAATTCCACATCATCCTGATCGTCAGCCAGACCCAGCCGGGCGCGCGTCCAAATAGCGTGTGGGCCTCGACCTGATCCATGGCGACCCGCCCCAGCACCAAAGTCCCCTTGTAAGGTTCGCGCTGGCGCTCGAATTCCGCACCGAGTTTTTTGGCGTCGAATTGCGCCGGCTCCATCGTCCGCGCGCCGGGTTTGCCGCCCGGCTGATCCGGGAAATAGTCCGGATACTTCGCCACGGATCGAAAGCGCACGCCGAATGTTTTGTCCAGGTGGCGCACCATTTCCGGCGCGCCTTTGAGATAGGACTCAAGACGCGGCTGCGGCACCTCGCCCAGCGTCAGGTGCTTCATGTAGGTCAGCGCTTCTTCGTACGAGTCGGGCACACCGGCCGCAATCATCTGATCGTTGCAGGGGATCCAGATGCCACCACCGGACACGGCGCTGGTACCGCCGTAGCGATCCGTCTTTTCGATGACGACGGCCGAGAGGCCCTGCGCCTGACAGCACAGCGCCGCGGTCATGCCGCCAGCGCCTGAGCCGACGACGACGACATCAAACTCTTGATCAAATGTCATGGTCATTTCCAAAAATGCGCGGCCCTGGATGACCCAACTTCTTGTTGAACGTGAAAGTTCAAATAAAGAAGTCGGTGTTGTCGCGCCCCAGCATTACGCCACCGTAATTGCGGCCGAAAATATCCGGGTTGTTGGCGTAGTGAGCGCGCGCCGCGCAGATATCGAGAAAGTGACGGCCCACGGGGAAATCGTTGAAGATGCCGCGCCCGCCGCAGGCCGAAAGTACCTGGTAGGCGTGGCGCGCACAACGCTCCACCACCTGCGAGGCCTGGTAGCGGTAATGCAACCGCTCGTTGGTGTCCAACGGCTGTCCCGCCTTGATCTTGTCCATCAGCGACTCGAAGTTGCGGTTAAGCACCAGCTTCATTTCGTCGATCGCCACCATCGAATCGGCGACCGCAAACTGCGCCGGCCCCTGCTCGGCGGTCTTCACGCCCATGTTGCCCATCCAGGCTTTACCCCAATCCCGGTAAGCGTTCACGGCGCCCTGCAAGGCGCCGATCGCCGCCGAGGAAACCGCGCGCACGAAAATCTGTCCGAACGGCAGTTTGTATAGAGGCGATGTAAACGTGTCGCGGCCCGGGTTGGTGCCCATGAATCCATCGCTGGCCTTGTGCGTGCGGTACTCGGGCACGAAGACATCCTTGACCACGACATCCTTGCTGCCCGTGGCTTTAAGACCCATGACATGCCAGGTATCGACCACTTCGAAATCGGATTTCGGCAGCAGGAAGGTGCGGTATTCCGGCGGCGCCTTTCCGGCCGGGTCAAAGATCAGACCGCCGAGAAATACCCACTGGGCGTGATCAATGCCACTGGAAAATCCCCAGCGGCCGCTGAACTTGAACCCGCCTTCAACCGGCTTCACCTGGCCTTTGGGCATATAAGTCGAGGCGATCAGCACGGAGGTGTCTTTGCCCCAGACATCGGCGGACGCCTTGGGGTCGAACAGCGCGATCTGCCAGTTGTGCACACCGATCACGCCGTAACATCCAGGCGCTCGACATGCAGCCTTCGGCGAGCGTCATCACGATGTCGTAAAACACCTGCGGATCCATCTCGTAGCCGCCGTACTGCCTGGGTTGCAGCACGCGGAAGAACCCGGCGTTCTGGAAATCGGCGATGGTTTCGGGAGGGACGCTACGCAGCGCTTCCGCCTTGGTCGCACGTTCGGCGAGCACCGGCACCAATTCCCGTGCACGTTGGATCAGGCTTTCTGGAGACACTCCGGGCGAGGTTTTCTGCGGCTTGGATGACATGCGACTCTCCTGTCCAGCGCCGGCCGAGTCGGCACAGCACAGTGAAGACAGGTTTTCATAGGCACGCGGGTGCGGCATCATCCAAAATGAGTAGTGTTCCGCGAAGTTGCGCATCACAATTATCCCTGACAGCCTGAGCCTCACGAAGGAGTGACCCATGAACCCTGTGTATGCCAAACCGGTCTATTTTTTAATTGCCCTGTTCGCTGTTTTAGGCAGCGCACCCCTGCATGCCGATGCCGGCCGTGTCGATCAAATGTCGGGACTGGTGACAGTTGAGCGGGGTGGCAAGAACCTGGCGCTCGCCCAGGGGGCGGCCGTGCGATCCGGCGATGTCTTCACGACCGGCGATTCCGGAACCTTGCGGGTACGAATGGTCAACGGCGAAGAAATCCAGCTTCGGCCTAATACGAAGTTCTCGATCGATCAGTTCAAGGCGCCGACGGATGTCGCCAACCCGGGCACGGGCCGCAGTTTTTACAGTCTTTTAAAAGGCGGGTTTCGCGCGGTGACGCGATCTTTGGGCAAGCGCGGACTGAACAGCTATCGCATCTCAACCCCGGTGGCAACCATCGGTATCCGCGGCAGCACCATCATTGGCGCCTTTGACACGGTCAATGGCCTTGGCATGGGTGTTGAGGAAGGTGCCGGTTTTGTGACCAACGCCGCAGGCACAGTGGATGTCCAGGCCGGTGGATTTGCGTCGGTTTCGGCGAGCGCCGCGGCACCGGTTGCGTCGAGCACCATGCCAGCGGCCCTGAGCAATACCGGATTCGGCACCGCGGGCGCGGGCGGCAGTGCAGGCAGTGCCGCCGGCGCTGTCGGCGGAAGCATGGGCGCGGGAACGATTGCCGCGATTGCCGGTGGCGCAATTATTGGCGCGGTCATAGGCGTCGTTGTCAGTGGTGGTGACCAATCAAATTCCTCGACGACCACCACCACAGCTCCCTGAACAAATGTTCGGCACCGCACCGATAGGCTCAGAGCGCAGCGATATGTTCAGTGAAAATTGGATACATGATGAACTGCAATCTCAGCCTATTCTCTCTGGCGCTTTTAGCGGCAGCACCGGCTTTTGCGCAAGGGCAACCAACGGACCCGGTCAAACCCGATCTGGCCTATACCGCAGCCGGTATTCGAGCCGCTGACGCCGCCACGGGCGCGGTAGGCAGCGAAGCAATGCTTGAAGCGACTATTGCCGTGGGTGCGATTCTGGGTGCAGTCGTGGGCATCGTTGCCAGCGACAGCCGCCAGCAAGATACCGGCACTACCACTACCACCACCCGTTGAAAGTTTCAGTAATTGCTCAGTAACGCGACTGATTTGGCGACGTCGGTTTTGGATTTCGCCTTGATGTCGTCACCGACCACCTGCTCCAGCTTTCCGCCAATCAATGGAATTCCGCAACTCAAATTCCATTTCAGGTGATTGGCGCAACCCGCCCCCTCGTCTTTCAAGGTCATATCGGCAGCAACCTTGACGGGTACGCCCCGGATTTCCGCTTCGAGACGGCCGGTTTTTCGTTCCAGATCCCACGTATCTGATTGAGTGACGACATTCGATTCCGCCATGAATTTCTTGGCGAATTCAGGCAAAGCGGCATCGTTCTTTGCCGAGTAACGCACCTTGATGCGAAACTTCTTGTCGGTTTTGTCGTGCTCCAGGACTTCAATATTCCAAAACCCCAGATCCTTGTACTTGCGCTCGAAATACGCGCGGTCTGAAAACATCTTCAGGACGGTTGCGGCTGGTTTATTGAAAACATGCTTGTCATCAAATTTCATAAAAATACTCTCCCCTACCTGAAAAAGAAGGGGCCGCGCGTGGCGGCCCCTGTTTGGAAATAACCGATCGTATTTGCGATCAGCGCGTGGTTCTCTTCTGAACCGCAGATGAAGTGAAATAGTCCTGTGAGAATTTCACCGTGAAGTCGTTCGGCTCGTCTTCGTTGGCCATCGCGGTGATGAAGTAACGACCGGACGTGAAGTGGTAAATGACTTCCGGGACCGTCGATCCCGCCTGAATCGAAGGCTGGATCGCGTAATGCCCTTCCTGGAACTGATAGAGCTGGTCGCGGTTGTCGTAATTGTCCACGGCCACGATGTTCCAGGTGTCTTCGTCGATATACATCACGCGTTTTTTGAATGTGTGGCTGGTGCCGGGTTTGATGGTGCCTTCGACGACCCAGGCGCGATGCAGCTCGTATCTCGGCAGATCGGAATTCAGGTGCTTGGCCGTGGCCATATCCTTGTACTTGGTCTGGCGGCCGCCCAACTTGTTGCCGTGATAGCCGACATACATTTCTTTCTTGCCGATCATTTTCCAGCTATAGCGTTCAAGGATGCCGTTGAACATGTCCACCTGGTCATAGAACTGGTGGCCATCGGTGCCCTCGTAGGGGTTGTCGCAGCACACCGTCGGCGCGCGACGAATGCGGCGCAATGCCGGCGTATACAGCCAGGCCGCGCGGCCTTCAGCACCGGTGCCCGCTTTCTCGTGCACCAGGATGAAAGTACCCGCCAGACGCGGCGGCGCGGTAGTTTCCGACAGGTACTTCAGGAATTCACCCGACGTCTTGGTCAGCGGAACCGGATTGGCGCTGTTGGCGTACGAGAAAGTCACGTCCTCGACGATTTTCGTGAGCTGGAACTGCCCGCTCGGTTGGACGATGATCTGGTTATTGACGCGACGCACTTCATTGCCGCGCCACTTCAGCTTGTGGTTCCAGACCGGCTCGGCACCGGACTTTGGAATCGGAAACGGGAACCCGAGCTTGCAGCTATCGAGGATATCGCTGCCCGAAATTTCGCATTTAACGGCATTCTCTGCGGTGGCCTTAATGATGAAGTCCGGCCACGTCGCATCTCGTACGGACGGATACACCTTCATCTTGTAGCTGTCGTACGTGGACAGGAGTTTCTTGTTGCCCTCGGTCAGCTTGTCGAGGTACTGCCCCATATTGGCTTTAGTGATTGTGAATAGCGGCTGCTGGACATCCAGTACCGGGTCTTCCGGGTAATAGCCTTTGAGTGGTACCTCGCGCTTCGCATACGGCTTCCACTCGGGGATGGAACCGTCTTTGTTTGCGGCTTGTTCTGCGCCCACCGGTGTTAACACACCCTTACCCAGGGTATCGGCTTCGGCCTGCGGCACTTTCGCGGCGACCGATTGGAACATGGCCGAGAGCGTGAAACCGACAATTAAAAGCAGACGACTATTCATGATCACCTTCTCCTCGTTATAGACGCTTCATATTTATTAATGTACCGGATGCTACCGAAGTCGTACCGCAACCGCCAGCTAGCGCGTGGTCTGCTTCTGCACAGACGCCGCAGTGAAATAATCCTGACTGAATTTCACCGACAGGTCATTCGGCTTGTCCTCGTTGGCCATCGCGGTGACGAAGTAACGGCCCGACTCGAAGTGATAGATCACTTCGGGAATGGTCGTGCCGGCCTGGATGTTGGACGCCCAGATGTAGTGGCCTTCCTGGAACTGGTAAAGCTGGTCGCGCTTGTCGTAGTTGTCGACCGCGACGATGTTCCAGCCGTCCTCGTCGACGTAGAACACGCGCTTCTTGAAGGTGTGGTTGGTGCCGGCGCGCATGGTGGCCTCGACCACCCAGACGCGATGCAGTTCGTAGCGCGGCAGGTCCTGGTTCAGGTGCTTGGGCTTGGCCATGTCCTTGTACTTGACGCTCGGACCGGCCAGCTTGTTGGCGTTGTAGCCGATGTACATTTCCTTCTTGCCGACCAGCTTCCAGTTGTAGCGCTCGAGCACGCCGTTGAACATGTCCACCTGGTCGTAGAACTGGTGGCCGTCGGTGCCCTCGTAGGGGTTGTCGCAGCACACGGTCGGTGCGCGGCGGATGCGGCGCAGCGCCGGCGAATAGAGCCAGGCGCTGCGCCCTTCGGCGCCGGTTCCCGCCTTCTCGTGCACCAGGATGAAGGTGCCGGCCAGGCGCGGCGGCGCCACGCGTCTGCGACAGGTACTAGAGAAACTCGCCGTAGGATTTTGTCAGCGGAACCGGATTCTTGATCGAGGCGTAATAGAACTTCACGTCCTCGACGATCTTGGTCAGCTGCGATGAGCCGTCGGCTGCACGATCATCTGGTTGTTGTAGCGAGTCACTGCTTCGCCGCGCCATTTCAGCTTGTGGTTCCAGATCGGCTCGGCGCCAGACTTGGGGATCGGGAATGGAAAGCCCAGCTTGCAGCCGTCAAGAATGTCCGTGCCGGTGATCGAACACGATAGCGCGTTGTCGGCCGTCGCCTTGTAGATTTCCTCCGGCCAGCCGGCGAGGCGGTGGCTCGGATAGACGTTCATCTTGTAGTCGGCGTACGTCTTGAGCAGATACTGGTGGCCCTTCGTAAGCTTGTCGGCGTACTGCGCCATGTTGTCGCGGGTCAGCGTCAGCAGCGCCGGCTGGCTGTCGATCTCCGGGCGCGTGAAAAATTCGCTCTTCAGCGGCCCGCTCTGCGGCAGTGGTTTCCATTCCGGAATCGTGCCGTCCTTGTTGCCGGCACGCTCGGCCCCGACCGGGGTCAGGTTTTTGCCCAGCTGAGCGGCTTCTTCGGGCGTGACTTTTGCGCTGACGTGCGGGGCGGCAAGCGCCAGCGTGGCCGAACAAAGCAGCAGAAAAATATTCTTGTGCATGAGCGAATGGTTCCGTTTAAAAAGCTAGAGGTCCGAAAGATGTTGCAGCAGTGCCGCGCGCCCGTCCACTTTTGCGCGCAAAGTCGCCAACAGAATGAAGACGCCGGCCAGACGCCGGTGCAAAAACACCATCTCGCGGGGTGGCACGCGAAAATGACGTGACAGGGCGTTGCGCGCAATGCTGGACGTCGTCCGTTGCGGCAGATCGCTGCGACCCCAGTCATAGACTCGTCCTTTCTGGAACGGTTCCACGATCAGGTCACACAGCTCCGCAAACCCCTCCAGCACCTCCGGCGGAAAACCGGGCTGCATCAGGCCGATGGCCTGCGCGCCCTGCTCCAGTTGCGCACGGTCCTTGTCGAGCGCACCGCGCACGATCTGCGCGTAGCCTTCGACAAAGCCGCGGCTGAAGATGCGGGTGGCACCGAAATCCAGCAGCACCAGCCGATCCTCATTCGGACAAAAACGCACCCGATAGTTGCCGAAGTGCGGATCGGTCTGCACCTGGCCCCAGGCGAATAATTCGCGCAGAAACAGCTCCAGCGCGGCGGCGCCCAACGCGTCGCGCCGGGCCTGGGGCAAGCCCTGCACTTGGGGATCCTTGACGTGCAACCCCTGTTCAAACGTCGTGGTCAGTACGGTATCGCTGGAATATTCCGTCAATACACGCGGCACCGCGTAACGGACGTCGCCCGCCAGGCGCGCGGCGTAATCTTCGGTGAAGCGCGCTTCGGCGCCATAATCGGTCTCGCGGTGCAGCATCTCGCGCACTTCATCGAAAACCGGTTCCAGGTTCAGTCCTCTGGGCGCCAGGCGCGTCATCACCACCAGGCGATGAAGCGTACTGACATCACTCTCGATGGCTTCCGCCACGCCCGGGTAGCGCAGCTTGATGCACAGTTGCAGCCCATCCTTGCGGCGGCGCGCACGATGCACCTGGCCGAGTGAAGCGGCCGCCAATGGCGTCTCGTCGATCTCCAGTTCGCGCAGCCGCTCGCGCCCCAGTGCGCGTTGCAGCATCGGCGCGAGTGCGCGCCATTCCACCGCCGGGGTGTCGTCCTGCAGGCCTGACAACACTTGCACGGCTTCTTCCGGCAAAAAATACTGGCCATAGAGAGACAACATCTGACCGGCCTTCATTACGCTTCCCTTCAGTCGGCCCAACTCGTCCGCCAGCGCCTGCGCCTGGTCGCGATAAAACGTGCGATCCGACGCGCGCTGGGACTTGGCGCTGCGGAACAGATTGGCGACCGAATGCACGGCGATCTGGCTTCCGGCAGTCAGGCCCAGACGCGTCAGGCGCAGATTGCGCTCCAGCGGCCGGGTCGGCAGCCGGGTTAGAATTTTTTGATCCTTGTTACTCATACCCTCGCTCGTGAAAACCCTGGCTGACACCCTGCTCGCCCCGCATCATCGCGATGAATTTCTCACCGATACCGTACGACTGATCGAAACCCACGTCGCCGGACTCTCCGGCCTCAAGGGCATGAGCTTTCGCGCAGCGCTCGCCGGCGCCAGCCGTGCGATCCCAGACATGATTCCGCGCGGTACGCGCCGCTACATGCCCCAGTTTCTGGCCACGCTGGAACCACTTTACGCGCAGTTTCGTGCAGAAGGCCCTGCCGATTTTAGTGTGTTCCTGACCCGAAATTCAGAAGAGGCCGCCGAAGCGCTGCTGTCAGTCACGGATGAACGCATGGCGCTATCGACAAATTCCACGGCGCAGTCGTTCTACCGGACCTTCCGCGGTTTTGTTGCACGAGAACTGACCGCGGCGATGCCCGCATTTGGCAAGTTGATCCGAAATTATCTGGATTAAGCGGCGGCGACACGGCGTTTGTGGCGATGCGTGTGCATGAGCCGTCATCTGGCCTCATCGCACTGCGCCTCGCAGCGCGAGATTTTAGTTCATGAGCCCTATCCGCTCAGGTATCGTTTTCTCGTTGCGAAAGCCGAGTCTAAAAAGCGGTGATACACTTTTAGTACCACTGTTTTTCTGGGGGATGGCGTAAGAGCCTCCCCGAGTGCCGCAAGCGGGTGGCGTGTTAGTCTTATTTTTAAATAACATCAAAGTGACATTTCTGGGGAGAAAGAAGCATGCACGGTGACGCTCGGGGCGCCTTTTCGCAGGGATTCATCCAGTACACCGAACCGATCGTGTTCGGCAAACGGCCGCGCACGCTCATCGTGCTTTTCCTGATGACGTTGCTGATGGGCTGGCAGGCCTCGAAGCTCAAGCTCGACACTGGCTTCGAGAAGCAGCTGCCGCTGGGCCACGAATACATCAAGGTCTTCAAGCAGTACCAGGAGCAGTTCGGCGGCGCCAACACGGTGCTGTTCGCACTGATCAGAAAACCCGGCGTCGCGGGTGACATCTACACGCCGGAGTTCATGGCGACGCTGAAGAAGCTCACCGACGCCATTTTCTTCATGCCGGGCATGGATCGTCCGCGCGTCAGCTCGCTGTTCACGCCGGACGTGCGCTACGTCGAGGTGCGCGAAGAAGGGCTGTATGGCGGCAACGTCATACCCGCCGACTACGCACCGACCCAGGAAATGCTCGAGCAGGTGCGCAGCAACGTGACCAAGGCCAAGGTCGCGGGGCGCCTGGTCGCCAACGACCTGACGGGCGCGATGGTGTTTTCCGAGTTGCTCGACCGCAACCCGGTCAACGACGAGCCGCTGGACTACGTCAAGACCGCACACCTGATCGAGGACGTGCGCCAACAGCTTCACCCAGCCGAAGATGTACCAGCTACACGCTGGCTGACGACGACCCGCCTCTGAAGGCGGGCGATGTGATCTTTACCGGCTACACCGATCTCAGTGGACCACTTTTCTTCTTCAAGAAAATTGACACGACGGTCACCACGCCGGAAGGCGGCAAGGAAACCCGCCGCTATCCTGGACGCAACTGAATGTCGAGGTCTTGGACAACCCCGACTACAACGCCGAGGTCGACATCCACATCGTCGGCTTCGCCAAGGTGGTTGGCGACATCGCCGACGCCTCGCTCGAAGTTGTCGGCTTTTTTGGCCTGACTATTTTCCTGGTCTGGCTGCATCCTGTGGTGGTACACCGGCTCGCCGCTGATCGCGCTGTTGCCGCTGTCCTGCGGCATCCTCGCCGTGGTCTGGGAACTGGGCATGCTGCACCTGTTCGGCTACGGGCTCGACCCGTTCGCGATCCTGGTGCCGTTCCTGGTGCTGGCGATCAGCGTCTCGCACGGCATCCAGATCACCAGCTTCTGGCTGTACGAAGTCGCCGACCACGGCCGCAACAGTCTGCGATGCGTCGCGCGCGACCTATCGCCGGCTCGTCATCCCCGGCATCACCGCGCTGCTGACCAACGTCGTTGGTTTCGGCACCATCCTGCTGATCCCGATCGGCATCGTGCAGCGAGATGGCGATCAACGCCATGTTCGGCCTGCTGGCGGTGATCGTCTGCAAGAAGATCCTGCTGCCCTGCCTGCTGTCGTACGCGCACGCTTGGCGACCCGGAGAAATTCCGCGAGCACCAGATCAAGCGCGACGCGGCGTTCGTGCCGATGTGGCGCGCGCTTTCGACCTGATTACCCTGAAACCCGTTGCGCTCGTCGCGCTGATTCTGGCCGCCGTCAGTTGTGGCTGGGCCGAATATGTGTCACAAGAGCCTCGCGATCGGCGAACTGCACGACGGCGTGCCCGAGCTGCGCCCTGATTCGCGCTACAACCGGGACTCCGCCACGATCGTCAGCGAGTTCAGCGATCGGCGTGGACGTCATCAAGGTCATCGCCGAGAATCCGGAGAACGGCTGCATCGATCACACGGTGATGGAGGAGATCGACCGCTTCGCCTGGCGCATGCAGAACACGCCGGGCGTGCAGTCCACCATATCCCTGCCGCAGGTCGCCAAGATCGTCTACAACGCGTTCTCACGAAGGCAACCCGAAATGGATGATCCTGCCGCGCGAACCGGGTGCACTGGTGCTGGCCGGTCAGCGCTTTCCCACGCTCGACCGGTTTGCTCAACCCCGATTGCAGCGCGATGCCGGTGTTCATCTTCACCGCCGACCACAAGGCCGAGACCATTGACGGCATCGTCGCCGCGGTCGAGAAGTTCGATCTGAACAAAGCCCGGATTCTCCGGTGAAGTTCAAGCTGGCGACCGGCAACGTCGGCGTGATGGCCGCGACCAACGACGTCATCGAAGACACCGAACGCCAGGTGCTGTTCTGGCTGTACCTGTGCATCGCGATCTGCGTCTGGGCCTCGTTCCGCAGCATCGCCGGCATGATCTGCGTGCTGGTGCCGCTGGCGCTGGTGTCGGTCTATCACCTATGCGGTGATGGTGTTCCTCGACATCGGCGTGAAGGTTTCGACGCTGCCCGTGGCGGCATTCGCGGCCGGCATCGGCGTGGACTACGGCATCTACATCTACAGCGTGCTCGAGGAGTGCGTGAACGAGAAGAAGATGAGCCTGCGCGCAGGCCTACGAGCAGACCCTGCACCAGACCGGCAAGGCGGTGATCGTCACCGCGCTGGCGCTGGCGGCCAGCGTCTGCACCTGGATGCTGTCGGGCCTGCAGTTCCAGGTCGACATGGGCATCCTGCTGACCATCATGTTCCTGGCCAACGCCGCCGCCGCGGTCATCCTGCTGCCGGCGTTCGCTGCATTCTTAATGAAAGTCGAGAACAACGACGATGGCCCTGTGGCCGCCCGCAAGGAGGCCACCGCGTGAAAACATCCACTCTCTGGGTACTCGTCGCCGTTGTGAGCGGCAGCGTGTTCGCACAAACCAGCGCGCCTTCTATCGGCAATCTGCAGCCACGCCCCGCCGAAATAGCGCCCAACGCGGCCAAGAATCTAATGCTGGGCATTGTCCGGACCGGCGATCAGCTGGTTGCCGTGGGCGATCGAGGAACAATTTTATTGTCCACGGACGCGGAAAATTGGGAGCAGGTGCCCGTGCCTGCACATCCCACCCTGACCGCAGTTTCCTTCGCCGACGCCAAGAACGGCTGGGCGGTCGGTCACGATGCGACGATCCTGCGCACCACGGACGCGGGCCGCACATGGAAGCTGCAAAACTTCTCGGCCAAAGACAGCAAGCCGGTGCTCGGCATTCTCGCTGTGGATGCGCAGAACGCCTACGCCGTCGGCGCCTACGGTCTGTTCCTCAACACGTTCGACGGCGGCATCATCTGGACGCCGGTGGCCGCGCCCGCAATTCTCCAGGATGGGCCACATCTGAACGCGCTGATCAAGCTCAATAACGGCGACTTGTTCCTGGTCGGCGAGTCGGGCCTGATCGGCGTCCAGGACAGTGGGCAGACCTGGCGCCGCCTCAAGCTGCCTTACGACGGCTCGCTGTTCGGTGCCCTGCCCCGCGGTGACCGCGGCGCTCTGGTCTATGGCCTGCGCGGCAATGTCTACGTAACTTCAGATGTGCGCAGCGGCCAATGGACGCAGATAAACACCGGCACCGTTCAGTCGCTGTTCGGCGGTGCTCTTTTGTCCAATGGGGAAGCGGTACTGGTGGGCGCCGATGGCGCCGTGTTGATTGTCGGTACGGACAACAAAGTCCGCCGTGCCGGATCCACGGACGGTCAAAACGAAGTCTCTGCTGGCTATGCCGCGGTTCTGCCCTGGAAAAACGAGCTGCTGGTCGTCAGCGAACTGGGCATTACACGGCTGGCGAATCCAGCCCGCTAACCCCAGGGCGGCAAACGCGCGCTACAGGCGCGGCGCGGCAAAGGTGTCGCAAGCCTCAGGCTTGCCACTGTCGAACCCGGTCTGGAACCAGCGCACGCGCTGTTCCGAGGTGCCGTGGGTAAATGAGTCCGGTACGATTTCGCCCTGCGATTGGCGCTGTAAGCGGTCGTCACCAATCGCGCTGGCGGTGTTGAGCGCCTCTTCAATGTCACCGGCTTCCAGCCATTGGTGGCGCTTCTGTGCGTGATGGCCCCAGACCCCGGCGTAACAGTCCGCCTGCAATTCCAGGCGTACCAGCGGCCCGGTTTCACCTTGGACATTTCCGCCGGACTGCTGGATGCGGTTGACGTTATCGGCGGAACCGGTGAGATGCTGTACGTGGTGACCGACTTCGTGCGCGATCACGTAGGCATAAGCGAAATCTCCGCCGCCGCCTAGGCGCCGCTCCATTTCGTCGAAGAATGAGAAATCCAGATAGACCTGTCGGTCGGCTGGGCAATAGAACGGCCCGACGGCCGAACTCGCGCGGCCGCAGGCCGAACGCACGGCGCCCGAGAACAGTACGAGTTTGGGCGGCTGGTAGGCCGGCTTGAGGAGTGCGCCCCAAACCTGTTCGGTTTCACCGAGGATGGCGCGCACAAAATCGGCTTTTTCATCACCGGGCGGCGGCGCACCGCCCTGCTCGCCGGTCGGCGTGCTGACCTGTTCTGCCAGACCCAGCAGCGGCCGTG
Organism: uncultured Gammaproteobacteria bacterium; assembly: GCA_963807375.1. Taxonomy (GTDB): domain Bacteria; phylum Pseudomonadota; class Gammaproteobacteria; order Nevskiales; family Nevskiaceae; genus JACPFV01. The sequence goes on along the minus strand of CAWEBP010000001.1, from coordinate 517,609 downwards.
GATCTACGCCCAGGAACCAGCTGACCAGAACGACAACCAAGGCCACGCCGCCGGACAGCCCGCCGGCGCCGATACCGCGCCGATCCACCACATTGTCGCTGCGACTACCGGTGCGCCAGCGCATTTTTTACTCCGCTGATAAAAACAAAAACCCGTCACACCCGAGATGTGACGGGTTCAGATAAATCGTTACAGAAAAATAATCAGGAGAACGATCAGTACAACCAGGGCACCGCCGCCGATATACATGGTGAGTCTCCATCGCGTCGCCGACCCTCTTTGAGGATACACAAAGCGCGCGTCAGTGACCCATTCGAACGCATCCTGACTCCGCCGTCTGTGCTCCAACAGACCAACCCGCTTGGACTGTTTTTGGGCACCGTGAGACGTGTTTCGGAATGCAGTCGGTACACTTTTAGTACCACGGTTTTTTGGTCAATGCCAAAAACACATTGTTTTGGGCACCAGGCGGGGGACAATCCGCTTAGCGTGAATACCGGCTCTTGACGCTAGCCGGGAGGAATTCCTGATCGTTGATATCGGTCAGGTTGAATTTCAGCGGCGGGTCTTCGGACAGCAGCCGTTCGGCAAGGTAGCGGCTGTCCTTGAGATCGTAGGTCAGCGACGGGAACGTATTGGCTGATTGAGATTCGTAGAACGGCAGCAGATGGCCTTCCTGGAAACGCCACAGTCGGCCTTCGCGATCAAAGTTTTCAACAAGCAGGATGTTCCACGAATCCTCGTCGACGTAAAACACCCGTTTGCCAAAACTGTGTTTGCTGCCTTCGCGCTCAGTGGCTTCAATCGTCCAGACGCGATGCAACTCGTAGCGCGTGGCGTCCTGGTTGAAATGACCGGGTTTGAGCAACTGGGCGTTTTTGTAGCGGCCGTCGTTGAGCCTGAAGCTGTTGTACGGCACGTACATTTCGCGCTTGCCGGTGAGTTTCCAGACGTAGCGGTCGAACGCGCCGTTGTACATGTCAATCATGTCGATATACGAGATGCCGTCGGTGCCGAACAGCGGCTGGTCGTAACCCACCGGTGGGATGCGCAGCATTTTTCCCATCTTGACGATCAGCGCCCAGATGCCGCGTGCTTTTTTCAGTGAGTTGGCGGTTTCGTGGAACAACACGACGAAGTCCGCACCGCGACCTCCCTGCGACAGGCTGATGATGCCCAGCACGATCTCGTTATCTTTGGCAATGTCGACCGGATCCTTGACGTTGCCATAACGAAACAGCACGCGAAGTTTTTGTGCTCCGAGCGTGAAATCGCCGTCCGGTCGAACCACGGCCAGGCGACCCTGCCCGTCCACCGAGTCGCCGCGATACCGCAGCCGGTGGTTCCACATCACCTCGACGCCGTTTTGTGGATCAGCGAACGGCACCCCCAGTCGCGCGCCCGTCAGCGCATCCGAGCCGATAAGTTTTGCCTTGCCCTTGTTGGCCAGACTCGCGTCGTAGATGGCCTGCGGATACGCCACGCTGCGGCGCGTGGTGAATACCGGCATCGTGTAATTGGGGTACTTGACCAGCAACGCACGGTGCGCGGCGGTCAGCTTGTCCTCATATTGCTGGATGTTGGCCTTGTTGATGACGAACAGCGGCTTGTCATCCGGGTAGGGGTCGGTCGGACGCCCGCCTGGCTTGAAGGTAGCGGGCCATTGCGACTGCACGAGCCCGCCGGTCCAGGCGGGAATAGTGCCGGCACTATTGGCTGCCACTTCAGCACCGACCGGAGTCAAGTTGCCGCTGAAAGTCGTGGGCCGGTCCGATATCCGCCCCGGAAACTCGGGCGCCAGTGGAATGCCCTGGGTCACGGCCACGGTCGGGCCCTTCAGTCGTGCACTCAGATTTTCTGATTCCTCGCGAGATGTCTTGCGCGTGGATTTGAGCGCCGTACGGATCGCGTCTCGTGCCGCCTCGCTGTCCAGAAACTTGGTCCACTGCTGGGCTTGCGCGCGGCTTTGCGGGTAATCCTGTGCGGCGCTAAAGGAGCGCAGCGCATTGTCAAAATCCGCCTGCTGGTAATAGGCCATGCCAAGCAAGAGCAACGCAGGCCCGCTGCGCGCGCCACGGCTGGTGGCCTCCTCGAGCGACTTGGCGGCCTCAGCGTAGTTTTCGCGGTCCATCTGCAATTGCCCCAACTGCAGAAACAACTGGGGATCGGATTTAAGGCGCAGCGTCTGCTCAATGGCGCGCGCGGCGAGTTTCAACTCACGCGCCGCGGTCCACAAACCCGCGAGTAACTTCCAGTTCTCGGCGTTGACCGGCAACGGGCCGCCTTCGAGCCAGCCTTGCATCAGCGATGCCGCCTCAAACGGTGCGCCTACCTGCGCCGTCAGGCCAATCAGTTGCAAACGTTCTTCTGCACTTTGCAAGTGTCCCTGGCGTTGCGCCAGTTCCAGCGTCGCCTGGGCGCGCTCCTTTTGTCCGACCTTAAATTGCAGCGCGGCCAGTCCCATCCAGTAGTCGCGCCGCGCCGGATTGGTGCGGATCAGTTTCTCCAGAACCGCGATCGCCTCCTTCTCGCGATTTTCGAACTGATAAGCCGCCAGCAATGCCGCCAGCCAGGATTCGTCGGGATTGGGCCGGGCCGCGATCGCTCGTTCAAGCAGCGGGATCGCCGCCTTGTAGCGCTTGAACTGCACGTAGGCAGACGCCAGCGCGGCTTGCGCCTCGGGTGATGCCTGCGGGTCCTTGCCGACCGTGGATTCGAGTGCTGCGATTACTTCCTTGGGGCTGCCGGAGGCGATATACAGCTGTGTCAGGTCTTTTTGCATTTCCTCCAGCGCGGGTCCCGACAGGCTGTTCAGCTCGATCGCCTGCTGCAGATACTTGGCCGCCGCCGCATAGTCCTTGTTGCCGGCGGTTTTGCTCGCCAGGTCACGCAGCAACAGCGCGCGTGCGTAGGGATCCGTCACCGAGTTGAGCATGGCGGCTTCGTCCACCGGGGCCCGTTGTGTGGGCGGCGGCGAATCGAGTTCCTTGACCTGGCTGCGGTATTGATCGGCAAAGGCCATCACCGGCAGCCACGCCAGCAAAATCAGGAGTGCGCGTTTCATCGCCAGTTGTATTTGAAGTCTTCGAGCTTGAAATCCACTCGTTGCTTCACCATCCGCGCCTTGGAGTTCTCGGCGTAAATCCAGTTGGACACGCTCTCGACCGTGGTCGCCTCGAACACGCCCTTGGGATTGGCGTCGATGATTTTCACGTCCTGGACTCGACCGCTGGGCATGACGGTGAACACAACTTCGACCCAGCCTTCGATGCTGCGCTTGTAGGCGTACTCGGGGAACTGCGGTCGCGCAGTGGACAGCGGGATCAGGTCCTTGCCGACAAAGCCTTCACCGCGTCCGTAGCCGCCGCTGGAACCGCCGCCGCCGCGCGCGAAACCCCCGAACGCGCCACCGCCCAATTTGGTGCCCCCGCCGATTTTGGTATCGAGTCTTATCGGCCCGGCAGCGCTGAAAACGCTGGTGCTGGGCACCGGCAGTACCGGGCCGTCAAAGCTCAGTGCAGCGGGTGCCGGCGGAGGTGGTGGCGCGGCCTGCTGCAATTGCTGCAAGGGCTCGTCCTCGGGTTCGTCGGGCTCCTGGGCCTGCACGATGTCCACGCCTTCGGTCACCGCGGGGGGAATGCCGTCGCCTTCGGGCGGCAAGATCATCCAGCGCATCAACAGGAACAGCGCGGCCACGACGAGCAACGCCAGACCCAGCGAGCCAAGCGTGCGTCGCATACGTCAGCGCTTGGGCGAGGCGGCCACCGCCACGTTCTGGACACCGGCCAACCGGGCCTGGTCCATCGCCTCGACCAGCAGTCCCGAGCGCGAGTTCTGGTCGGCCTGGATCACCACGGAGGCCTCCGGATTCTGAGCGCGCAGTCGCTGGATTGCGGCGCGCAGGGCGCGGATATCCACGCGCTGGCGGTCGATCCAGATTTCACCTTCGGTAGAAATTGCCACGAGGATGCTGGTTTTCTCTTCTTTTTGTGCAGTCTGTGCACTCGGCCGGTTGATCTTGATGCCGGACTCGCGCACAAACGAAGTCGTGACAATGAAAAAAATCAGCATGATGAAAATCACATCGAGCATCGGTGTCAGATCGATGCCGCCTTCGTCGGCGGTCTGGGTATGGCGCCGGATCTTCATGTGTAGTCCAGCGTGTCGGCGAGCTGCTCGGACTCGTAGCGCGCGCGGGTGTCGAAGCGGCTGGCGAAAAACAAGCCGGAAATGCCCACCATCATTCCGGCCATCGTCGGCACCGTGGCCCGCGAAACACCGGCGGCCATGGCGCGCGCGTCCGCAGTGCCTTTCAAGGCCATGATGTCGAACACCTCGATCATGCCGGTCACGGTGCCGAGCAGCCCAAGCAAGGGGCACAGCGCGATCAACATGCGGATCAACGGCAGCGTCGCGGACATGCTGAGTCGGGCTCGCGATAGCAATTCTTCACGGATGCGGCGCGAACACCACGAGCGCTTGTCCCGCCGTTGCCGCCACTCGTGGGCGAAGGCGGCGGATTGCGCGGGATGCAGGCGCAGGAAAAACCAGTAGCGCTCGAAGATCAGAGTCCACAGGATCACCGCGGCGGTAAAAATCACATAGAGCACCGGGCCGCCAGCCGTGAGAAAGTCATCGAGGCCCCGGAAGGGAGCAAACAATCCCTCCCAGAGCAGGCTTTCAAGCACGCGCGGACTCCAGCCGGCGCGCGATCAGGCCGGCGCTCTGCTCATCGAGGATATGCACCAGCGCGCGCGAACGCGCGGTCAACAAGGTGTTGAGGAACAGAATCGGGATCGCCACCACCAGCCCCTGCACCGTCGTTACCAGCGCCTGCGAAATGCCGCCAGCCATGAGCTTGGGGTCGCCGGTGCCAAAAGCGGTGATGACCTGGAAGGTGACGATCATGCCGGTCACTGTGCCCAACAGGCCCAGCAAGGGCGCGACGGCGGTGAACAGCTTCAACAGCGGCTGGAAGCGCTCAAGGCGCGGCGTTTCTTTGAGTACCGCTTCGGACAGGTGCAGCTCCATCAGTTCGGCATCCTCGCTGCTTTTCAGTTGCTGGTAGACGCTCAACACGCGCCCCAGCGGGTTGTCGTCACGTGGAGCATTGACGTTAGCCAGTTGCCGCTGCACCTTGCCATTGACCGACGACAAATACCGCAGCTGAAAAAGCGCCAGCAGCAGCCCGGCAATGCCGATGGTGATGATGACGTAACCCACTACCCCGCCCTGTTCGATGCGATCCATCAGTGACGGTTTCTGAGATTCGAGCGCCAAGAGCACTCCGCGTGAAGGGTCGATCAGGATGTCGCCACCCTCCTGTGCAAAATCTTCCGCCAGACCGGCGTAACCCCGGCCAGGCTGCGGCGTCAGCGCAACCAGCTGTGTGCCGCCGGACGTGACGGCCAGATATTCGTTTCCCGAGAACGCCGTGAAGCTGCCGACGCGGATGACCTCGGCCTGGCGTGCGGCGCCTTGTGCATCAACCACCGATGTCTTGAAGCGAACCACTTTGCCGTTCTCGGTCAATTCTTGCTGTAACACGTACCAGAATTGCTCCAGCTCGGACATGCCGGGAACGGCGGCGCCCTTGGACAGTTGATCCAGAAAAGCGATGCGCTCTGGAAATTGCGCGCTGACCAGCGAGTCCGTTGCGCCGGCGCGAAAATCTGTCGCGGTCTGTCGCGCCACCGCAAACAACTGCGTCAGATCACCGGAGCTCGACTGCAGCCGGTTCTTCAGCTCCGTAATCTCTTTCTGGCGCACATCAAAGCCGGCCTTGATGCGGTCCGCGCGCGCCTTGACGCCCGCAAGCTCTGCTTCCGCCTGGCGCAGGAGTTCGGCCTGTCCATCCCGATTCTTCAGAAAGCGCTGCTCGCGCTCCTGGTTCGACATCGCCGCCGCACGGCTGCTTTCCTGCACCTGGCGCAGTAAATCGTCGGCACTGGCGGCATGCGCACTTGAAGCAGAGATGGAAATCAGGGCCGTCGCGAGGATAAAAGCTTGGCGGCGGCTCACTTTGAGTCTCCCGCCGCAACGACAGCCGGCATCGGCAACACCAGCAATTCAGGTGCGGAAGTCTCTCGGGCCACCTTCAGGCCTTTACGAATAGCGCCACGATAGCTGCCGCTCAGAGCCACCCACTTTTTGCCCGTGGCGTCCCAGCGGCCGACTTCGTCGCCGTCCAGTGAAATGAAGAACAAGGCGCTGCGTCCGACTCTGAGGACGTCGACGATTTTGGCGGTTCCGCCCACCGGGAGTTCCGCGCGCTCGACACCCAGACTTCGTCCGTAATCGGATTCGACCTGGTAGGCCTCTATCAATCGGCGGTATTTTTCCGCGATCCCGGTCTGCGGATCGGCCAGCATGCGCTTGAGCGCGGCGATACGCTCGCCGCGTTCGGCTTTTAGAAACGGCAGGTCCAGGGCGACAAACTTCTCCAGCGAATCCAGCATGCGCAGCATCAGCGGCAGGATTTCGCGCTCGGTATCGCCGATTCCGGCCAGTTGCTGATCGAGTGAGTTTTTCTCAGCCTGCTGTGTCGCGGAGATCTGCTCAAGCTGCTTGGCGTAGACCGCCTGCTGTTGCGCCTGCCATAAAACGGAGCGATATCTTTCCAGTGCGGAACGGGTCTGGTCGTCCAGCTTGTTAATCGCCTGTTGCGAGGCGCGCGCTTTTTGCGTTGCATCCAGCGTGGCATCGTACGACTGGGTGATCGGATCGGCGGCCTGAACCGTTACGTGGGCCGCAGCGACAAGCGTCAGCAGAATCAATGAATGTAATCGGATCATAGCCGTCAATTTAGCATGCGGTTTGTGCCTAAAATGTCGGAAATATCCTCCACTGGAGAGCGCAATGGCTGCTACCCATTCCCCTGGATTTCAGATGTTGGTCAACGAGGCCAAGGCGCGCATCAAGCAGGTGAATGCGTCTGAGCTGCCCGCGCTCCTTGCCCGCGACACGAGCGCAAAACTGATTGATGCGCGTGAAGAAAGCGAATTCGCCAGCGGACACATCCGGGGCGCGGAATGGATTGGCAAAGGCGTGATTGAGCGCGACATCGAAAGCAAACACCCGGACAAAGCCACCCCGCTTTACCTGTATTGCGGCGGCGGCTTTCGTTCGGCGCTGGCGGCCGATGCCTTGCAGAAAATGGGTTACCGGAATGTCGTCTCGGTCGATGGCGGCTGGCGCCAATTGAAAGACCTGATGCCGGTCGAATAATCCTTCTGTGACGGTTCATCCATGCTATCTTTCTCGCCGTAATTCGCAGGAACGAAAACACTCAAAACCATGGCTGCGGACGCTCTGACTGTTGACCCTTCGCTGTTTGCGAATCTCGTCCCGTTGAGTTCGCTCAAGCGCGAAAGCCAGGCTGACCTCGCCCGCAAGTCCAATATTCTCTCGGCGCGACCCGGGGAATACCTGTTCAAGATAGGCGATACCGCCAAGCACGCGGTGTACGTGTTATCCGGTGAAGTCGGCCTTGAAGATTCCACCGGAAAATCGCTCGGGCGCATCACCGGCGGTGACACCCACTCGCTACACCGCCTCGCGCATCAATCGCCGCGCAAGGCATCGGCCAAATGCCTGTCCGCCGTGCGTTACCTGACGGTCGATGCCGGACTGCTTGACGTCATGCTGACGTGGGACCAGACCGGCACGTTCGAAGTATCCGAACTCTCCGGGCAAGACGTGGATTCCGGCGACTGGATGGCCAAGCTGCTGCAGATGCGCACTTTCCAGATGGTGCCGCCATCCAACCTGCAATCCATGTTCATGAAAATGCAGGAAGTGCGCGTCGAGCCAGGCCAGGTGATCGTCAAGCAGGGCGAAGAGGGTGATTTTTTCTACGTCATGATCGAGGGCCGTTGCCTGGTCACACGCGAGCAACCCAACCAGAAACCGGTAAGGCTGGCCGAGCTGGACACCGGTTCGTGCTTTGGTGAAGAGGCGCTGATCTCCGACGCCAAGCGCAATGCCACCATCACCATGCTGACGCGCGGCAAGCTGATGAAACTTGCCAAGGACGACTTTCGCAATCTGCTGAACGACCCTTTGGCGCGCAAATTGTCGTATGCGCAGGCCGAGGTCATGGTTAATTCCGGCAGCGCCAAATGGCTGGACGTACGGTTGCCGACGGAATTCCAGCAGCACCATCTTGCCGGCAGCGTCAGCGTGCCGCTTTACATCCTGCGAATGAAGCTCGCCACGCTCGACCCCAAGGTGACTTACATCGCCTGCTGCGATACGGGCCGCCGCAGCTCAGTGGCCGTATTCGTGCTAACGCAAAAAGGCTTTGACGCGTACGTCCTGGACAAGGGCATACCGCCGAAAACGGGTTAGCCCGGCACCGCCTTACATCGTATGCGTCGGCCGGTCCGCGCCCAGCGCACCGGCGAGCAAGCCCTCGATTTTCTTCTGCGTAGCGCCGGAATCTTGCGCGCTGAATTGCACGCCGATGCCCTGCGCACGCTTGCCCTGCGCGCCTTGAGGGGTCAGCCAGACGACCTTGCCGGCGACAGGCAGGCGTTCGGCGCTGTCCATTAGCGTCAGCAGAATGAAGACTTCATCGCCAAGCTTGTAAGCCTTATTGGTGGGGATGAACAAGCCGCCGTTCTTGATGAATGGCATGAACGATACATACAAGGCGCTCTTGTCCTTTATGTTCAGCGTCAGTATTCCGGGTTGCGCGCCGCCGGGTCTGCTCATGGTTTTGCACTCGCTCGTTCGTACAGTCCAATCATAAGCGACTCCAACAACAGTCTGGGATTGACCGCGGACTGGCCCGCCAGCGCCCGATGCGCGTGCCAGGCCTGCATCAGCCAATCCGACAATGCGTGGGGCGTCAGACGGCTGAAAATAGTCTGGGATTGTGCCGACTGGCTTAACTGTGACGCCAGAGCCCGCGTCCCCTCACGCAACAGCCAGCGCAAAAAAGGCACGGTCTGGGTTCTATCCAGACTGCCGACACCATTCAGTGCGCGGGCCAGGCCCGTCAACCATTCACTCCAGTTCTCTAAATCAGCCGCGTCATGCTCGGGGCCGGACCAATCCAGTTTTTGTTTTGACGTCGGGAGGCCGGGGCGCAAAATCTGACAGCGGCTGCGCACTGTGGATTTCAGGCTGGTTAACCGGCTGGTGATCAGGATCAGGTGGGCGGCACCGGGAGGCTCTTCCAGAGTTTTCAGCAATGAATTGACGCCACTGTCGTTGAGTGCATCGACCGGTTCAATCTGCAGGATTCGCTTGCCAGAGCTGTGACTGGTCAGCGCCAGCCGCTGCATCGCGTCGCGCAACGCGTCGACCCCAATCTGGCTTTTACCTTCCTCTGGCGACAGGCGAATTAAATCCGGATGCCCGCCGGCGAGCAGGTGCGCAGATTCTTTCAGCAGCAATTCCGCCATGCCTTGTGCGAAATGGCGTTTGCCAATGTTCATTGGCCCGGCCAGCAGCCACGCGTGCGGTAAATGGCCGCTTTTTTCAGCAGCCAGCAAACGCTCCCAGGCGGTTTGTTGCCACGCCAGCGGCTGCCACCTCATAGCCGCTGCTCCAGCACGCGTAGCAGGTTTTTCCGCACGATGTCTGGGGTATTGCCGGCATCCATCACGGCATAGCGATTTTTATTCATTTTTGCACGGCGCAAGAATTCCCTGCGCACACGTTGCTGGAACGCCATTGTTTCGCGCTCGAAACGGTCTTTGCCTTCGCCACGCTTGCCGACGCGCGCGAGCCCGATCGCGGGCGGAAGGTCAAACACCACGACTAGATCCGGTTCGAGATTGCCCAGCGTCATGCGCTCGAGTTTCGCGATCCAGCGCCGCGGCAAGCCCCGGCCTGCGCCCTGATAGGCGTAGCTCGAGTCGACAAACCGGTCACAGACGACATCCGTCCCTGATCGCAGCGCCGGTTCTATCAACCGGCTTACATGATCCGCCCGGGCGGCGAACATCAGCAGCAGCTCGCTGCTGGCCTCAAGACTATCGCGGCCTTCGAGCAAAACCTTGCGGATTGCTTCGGCCAGCGGGGTCCCGCCAGGCTCGCGCGTCATTACCACCTTGCGCCGCCTTTTTTTGAGCCAGTCGCGAATCAGCAGGGCGCAGGTGCTCTTGCCAGCCCCTTCACCACCCTCCAGAACAACCAGACGCCCGCGCCGCCTCATGGCTTTTCCTTTGCTGACGGTTTCGTCCGGCCTTTTAATTGATAGCGGCGTACGGCGTCATTGTGCTGACTCAGCGTTTTGGAAAACTGATGGCTGCCGTCGCCGCGTGCAACGAAATAAACCGCATCACCGCCGTCCGGATTCAACGCCGCGTGGAGCGCCGCGCGGCCCGGCAGGCAGATCGGCGTCGGCGGCAGGCCATAGCGCATATAGGTGTTGTACGGGGTATCGCGACGCAGGTCGCGCAGCCGCAGATTGCCGTCGAAGCGTGCGCCCATGCCATAGATCACGGTCGGATCGGTCTGCAGCATCATGCCTTTCACCAGCCGGCGGATGAAGACGCCGGCAATCTGCGCTCGCTCGCTCGCTTGACCGGTTTCTTTTTCGACGATTGAGGCCATGATCAGTGCATCCATCGGCTTGCGGTAAGGCAAGTCGGAGGCGCGGCCCGCCCATTCCTCATCCAATGCTTTTTTCATCGCATCGCGGGCCTGGCGCAACAGGGAAATATCGGTCGTGCCCCTGGCGAATCGATAGGTTTCCGGCAACAAACTGCCCTCGGCGTGGATTGTTGAGTCGCCCAGCAGTGCCATGATCTGCGAGGGCGTGGCCTTGGCGGCGGATTTCTGCACGGCCGGGTGCGCGAGCAGGGTTTTTACCGCCGTATCGAAGGTCCAACCTTCAATCACCTGCCATTGGTGGAAAAACACCTTGCTGGAAATGACCAGTTGCAAGAATTGCAGAGTCGTCATGCCAGGTCTGGCCTGATATTCGCCTGCTCGGATAGCGCCTTTTTTTACGCGCAGCCGTAGATAAACCGAAGCATAAATCCAGGCGCGCTCGTTTTTAATAACTCCTTTTTTCTCAAGCTCATGCAAAACATTCTTAATGTTTTGTCCAGGACGCACTGCTATCAATTCTGGGCTTTGCAAAGACCAGGGTTCCGACAATTGCCGGCTTGCATCCCACATGACAGCCGCAAATACGGCAGAACCCAGTACAGCCAGCAACGCGAGCCACTTCATGCCAGCCCCTTCATGGGTCGATTCCTAGGGCCATCAACAACCCGCGCGCTTTGGCGCGCGTTTCCGCCAGTTCATCGGCGGGCTTTGAGTCGGCGACGATGCCTGCGCCGGTACGAAACTCCACTTCGCGGCCTTCGCAGACCATGCTGCGGATCAGAATGTTCATGTCCATGTGTCCATCACGGGAAAGATAACCCATGGCGCCCGTATAAGGACCGCGGCCAGCTCCTTCCAGCTCAGCGATGATCTGCATGGCGCGCACCTTGGGACAACCGGTGATGGTGCCGCCCGGGAATACCGCCCGCAGCACGTCGCCGGGTCCAGCCTCATTGCGCAGGCGGCCTCGCACATTGGACACGATGTGATGAACGTGGGCATAACTTTCGACCTGCATCAGTTCATCCACCTCGATGCTGCCTGGCTCGCAGACCCGGCCCAGGTCATTGCGCTCCAGGTCAATCAACATGATGTGTTCAGCGCGCTCTTTAAAGCTGGCCAGCAAATGTGCGCGCAACTGCGCATCCAGTTCGGGCGATGGGTTGCGTGGGTGAGTCCCCGCGATCGGGCGCGTCTGAACGCGGCCATCGCGCACTTCAACCAGCCGTTCTGGTGACGAACTCAATACGGCAACACCCTCCCAGTACAAAAGCCCGGCAAACGGCGCGGGATTGGACTGGCGCAAGTGCCGGTAAACATCGACATAACCACAGCCTGGTTTGAGTCGGGCGCGCCATCCGCGCGACAGGTTGACCTGAAATACGTCCCCAGCTTCCAGGTATTTAAGGATACGGTCCACGCCCTCCGTGAATTGATCGGGCGTTTCCTCGTCGCAATGTTCAATCAAGATTTTCGGCGACGACTCCCGCGCGGCTATCGGGCTTGCGGCGTCACTCATGAGCTGCGCCAGAGCGCCTTCATCTTCGGCAACGGCCTCCATCAAATTGCGCTGGTGATCTTGGATGAGCGCCGCAGAACAGCGCACCGCCAAGGCATCTGGCAGGCCGTAGGGACTGGGGGGGCAATGTACCGCGGGCTCGATCTGACCCCCCAGTTCATAGCCCAGATAGATAAACCAGCCCCCGATGAAGGGCAGCTGGCTGGCGGAGGAACATGGTTCGGCTTTGGCGGCGGCATTGAGCTGCGCAAAAAACTGACCTGGCGACTGACCGCCGCTGCGCAATATTTTTCCCGGCTGCGCAAAAAGAATGTCGTAACGGCCTGCACCGGCCGCGCTCTGCAGCAAAAAAGGATACGCGACGGGATCACGGCGGTGCAGCTCAAATAAATCGACGCCCCCGGCGATGGACGCCCGATGAATCACTTTAAAAGCGCTTGAAAACCAGCGTGCCGTTGGTACCACCGAAGCCAAAGGAATTGGACATGGCGATGTTGATCTTGGCTTGCCGTGCGGTGTGCGGGACGTAGTCCAGATCGCAGCCTTCTCCCGGCGAGTCGAGATTGATGGTGGGCGGAATCACGCCGTCGCGCAGCGCCATGACGCTGAAGATCGCTTCAATGCCGCCCGCGGCGCCGAGCAGATGACCGGTCATGGATTTGGTGGAGCTGACCGCGACTTTTTTGGCGTGATCGCCAAACGCACCTTTGACGGCCAGTGTTTCGGCGACATCCCCCAGGGGTGTCGACGTGCCGTGCGCGTTGATGTAATCCACCTGCTCTGCACTGATGGCGCTGTCCTTGAGCGCCACCTGCATGCTGCGACGCGCACCGCTTCCGTCTTCCGGTGGCGCGGTGATGTGGTGCGCGTCACCCGACATGCCAAATCCGATCATCTCGGCGTAAATGGTCGCGCCGCGCTTTTGCGCGTGCTCCAGAGTTTCCAGCACCAGCACGCCGGCACCGTCGCCCATTACGAACCCGTCGCGGTCCTTGTCCCAAGGGCGGCTGGCCTTCTCGGGCGCGTCGTTGCGAGTGGACAGAGCCCGTGCCTGGATGAAGCCGGCCATGCCCGCCGGAGCGGAGCCGGCTTCGGCGCCACCGGCGATGAATACATCCGCATCGCCGTATTGCAGCATGCGGTAGGCAAGACCGATGGAATGTGCCGCCGTGGTGCAGGCACTCACCGTTGCCAGGTTCGGCCCCTGGATCCCAAGGTCAATCGAGATGTGGCCCGAAACCATGTTGATGATCGATGAGGGCACGAAAAATGGCGACACGCGCCGGATGCCGTCTTTGGCCAGGATGTTGCTCTGCTCTTCGATGGTGCCGATGCCACCAATACCAGAACCGACGCAGACGCCGATGCGCTCGCGGTTTGCGTCTGTGATTTGCAGCCCGCAATCCTTGACCGCCATTTTTGCCGCGGCCACACCGTAATGGATGAAGGGGTCAACCCGGCGCGCTTCCTTGGGGTTCATCCAGTCGCCGGGGTTGAAATTGACGATCTGGCCGGCGAACTTGGTCGCAAATGTAGTGACGTCGTAACGGGTGATGGTGGTGATGCCGGACTTGCCAGCGGTCACGCTCGCCCAAGCGGTCGCCAGATCGTTGCCAACCGGCGAGATGATGCCCATGCCGGTCACAACCACCCGGCGCTTGCCTTGAGCGGTGAGGAAGTCACTCATTTGTATGGCCGCGCTGAAGCGCGGCAATCATGCAGCTTAGGCCGCCTTGCTGGAATGCGACTTGATGTAATTGAGCACGTCCTGATAAGTGACGATTTTCTCGGCTTCCTCGTCCGGGATATCAATCTCGAACTCCTCTTCGAGTGCCATCACCAGCTCGACGGTATCCAGGGAGTCCGCGCCCAGATCCTCAACGAAGGAAGCGTCCGGCTTAATCTGGTCTTCGCTCACCGACAGCTGTTCGGCGATGATTTTTTTGACCTTCTCATCAATGCTGCTCATGTTCGCTCCTCGAGATTCGTTGGATTCGTCAGTTGACCGGCGCATTGTAAGAGATTCGCGGCAACCCTAGCCAGCCGCCCGGAACCTGATTGCGCTACGTCATCACCATGCCACCGTTGACGTGCAGCGTTTCGCCGGTGATGTACCCCGCTTCCCTGGAAGCGAGGAAGGCGACCGCCGCGGCGATATCTTCGGGTGCGCCCAGTTTTTGCAGCGGAATCTGCGCCATCAGCGCCTGGCGCGGCTCCTCGCCCAGACCCTTGGTCATGTCGGTTTCGATGAACCCGGGCGCCACCACGTTGACCGTGATGTTGCGCGAGCCGATTTCGCGCGCCAGCGACTTGGAAAATCCAACCAGCCCGGCCTTGGCCGCGCAGTAATTCGCCTGCCCCGGGTTGCCCATGGCGCCCACCACCGAGCCGATGCTGATAATGCGGCCGTGACGTGCCTTCATCATGCCGCGCAGCACCGCACGCGATAAACGGAAAATCGCGGTCAGATTGGTCTGGATCACGATGTCCCAGTCCTCATCCTTCATGCGCAGCAACAACGTGTCGCGGGTAATACCGGCGTTGTTGACCAGGATCGACACGGCGCCGATTTCTTCGAGCAGCTTCTCGCAGGCGGCGGCATCATTTACATCCAACGCCCTGCCGCTGATGCCGGCATCGGTGATGGCCTGTGCGCCCGCGGCCGTCGTGGCGGTGCCAAAAACCTTTGCGCCCTCCGCGGCCAAACGTGCGGCGATCGCCTTGCCGATTCCGCGGCTGGCACCCGTGACCAAAGCGACTTCACCTTGCAGTTTCATGCGCCATCCCGCACCAGTTGTGCCGCCTGCTCCATTTCATCTTCGAGCGCGACAGTCTTGATGCCGGAGTCTATGCGCTTGTTAAGGCCGCTCAGCACTTTTCCCGGCCCGCATTCAAACATCGTCGCGATATTCATGGATTTGAGATTCTGGATGGTCTGTGTCCAACGCACCGGCATGTACAGTTGCTGGCGCAACGCGGCACGCACAGCCGTGGGTTGCAAGTGCGGCCCGGCGTCCATGTTGTGCAGCACCGGTATTGCAGGCGTGTGAAACGGCACCGTCGTCAGTTGTCCGGACAGCGTCAGTGCGGCGGATTTCATCAGCGAGCAATGCGACGGCACCGACACCGGCAGCTTCACCGCCATCCGCGCACCTTGCGCTTTGGCATTGGCATACAGCCAGTCCAAGGCGGCCGTTTGACCGGCGACGACGATCTGGCCAGGAGCGTTGTAATTGACCGGTTCCAGCACCGCGCCGGTGGGATTCGCCGCGCAAAGTTTCTCCACACCTGCCTCATCCAAGCCGATCACCGCGGCCATGCCGCCCTCGCCCGCCGGCACCGCGGCCTGCATCAGCTGGCCGCGCAACTGCACCAGCTTGAGTGCATCGGCAAACGGCAGCGCGCCCGCCGCCACCAGGGCCGTGTATTCGCCAAGACTATGGCCTGCGAACGCGGAAGGCGGCGGCAGGTTTTTTGATTGCCAGGCGCGCCAGACCGCAATGCCCGCGGCGAGCAGCGCCGGCTGCGTGCGCTCCGTGCGATTTAATTCTTCGAGCGGCCCTTCGTTGATGAGCTTGCCGACGTCGTAGCCCAGCGCCTGCGACGCCTCGGCCCAGGTCTGTGCCACCTCGGGATGGCCGGCTGATAACGCGGCCAGCATACCCACGCCCTGCGAGCCTTGGCCGGGGAACAGCATCGCGTATTTCATGTTTTGCCAGGACTCAGTGAAAACCTCTCGGGACGAGTGTAAGTGCGAAAGACAAAGCCATAAAGGAAGGCCGACAGCGTTCCATACAGGTGAGATTCCACCAGCACCTTGCCGCCCAAAGCGGCTTCGTCAGACACCGGCGCCCCGGCAAATAATTCATAACCGATTTTGCCGAGCAGGTACAGCAGGCAGCCGAGCGCGATGAGGTCTTTTTTCAGCACCTGCGGCATCAGGCCCAGCACAAACAGCCCGTGAATCACGCCGGACAATCCGACGTAGGCGTGCGCATCAGGTACCAGGAAATACAACCCCAGTGTCATGCCGAGGCTCAAAAAAAGCAGGCGTCGCAGCCAGATTTTCCAGTCGAGCGCTTCCGGGCACAACAGCACCAGCACCAGCACGCCCAGACCGTTCAAGAAGGCATGCCAGGGGCTTAAGTGCACGTAATTACCGCTGAGCAGCCGCCACCATTCGCCGGCGGCAATGGCGGCGCGCTCGTAGCGCAATGTGTCGCGCAAGGATTCGCCGCCGAGCGCCAGAACGCCGATGAAAACAATCAGCGCCAGCGGCGGCAACCAGGTTTTGAGGGAACCATATCCGGCGTTTGTTGTTATCATTCCCGACGCATTTTTTTAGAAGAAAATCATGAATTTTTCAGCACGCCCTCACCGCGAAACCGGCTTCACCCTGATTGAAATCATGGTGGTGGTGGTGATCCTCGGCATTCTGGCGGCAGTGGTGGTGCCGCGCATTATGGACAGGCCGGATGACGCTCGCATCGCCAAAGCGCGGCAGGACATCCGCGTACTGGAATCCTCGCTGAGCCTGTACCGGCTCGATAACTACCAGTACCCCAGCACCCAGCAGGGACTCGAGGCGCTGGTACAAAAGCCCGGCGGCGATCCGCCGGCCAACAACTGGAAAGCCGGCGGTTACATCAAGAGCCTGCCCAAGGATCCGTGGGGCGCGGCGTATCAATACCTGCAGCCTGGCGTGAAAAGTGAAATGGACATCTTCAGCCTCGGGGCCGATGGCAAACCCGGCGGCGAAGGCGCCAACTCCGATATCGGGAATTGGAACATTCAGTAGCCGCACCTGAAGAACCCGCGTGAAAAGCAGCGCTGCGGGTTTCACGCTGATTGAGATCACGGTGGTCCTGTTCATCATCGGCGTGCTCGCGAGTTTTGCCGTGCTGTCACTGGGCAATCGCTCGCAGGATTCCCGGCTGGAAACCGAAGCGCGGCGGTTGGAAAAACTGATCGGGCTGGCCGCGGAGGAGGCAGAAATTCAGGGCATTGAGATCGGCCTGCGCCTCGAAGCCAAAAACTATGAATTTCTCACCCACTCGCCGGACGGTCAGTGGGCACCGCTTGAACCCACGGGATCTTTGCGCGCACGCGAATTGCCGGAGCCGTTCTATATCGAACTCTCCATCGAAGGGCGTGCAGTGAAAACCACGAAACAGGCGGACGACGAACTCAAGCCGCAGGTGCTTTTGCTCTCGAGCGGCGACACCACCGCTTTCACGCTGGACCTGCGAGTGCCAAAACAAAAGAGTTTTTACCGGATCCAAAGCGATGCCCTGGGCCGGATCAAGCTGGAGTACAAAGAAAATGCGCCACCCGCTTAACGCGCTTTTCAGTTCGTTTGTGCGCTTGCACCCAACAAGGTGGTACTAAAAGTGTACCGCTCGCATTTCGCAAATCGCCGTTGGGTGCCAAAAAAGACCTCAAGCGGGTTCACGCTGGTGGAGGTACTCGTAGCCGTCGCAGTACTCGGGATTGCTCTCGCCGCGATCCTGTCGGGCATGGCGCGCTACGCCGACACCGCCGTACACCTGCGCGACAAGACCGTGGCCTTGTGGGTCGCCCATAACCGGCTGACGGAAATCGAGTTGGAAGCCAATTGGCCCGAAATTGGGAAAAGCGACGGCACGATGGAAATGTCGGGTGCAAAATGGGACTGGCAAGCCGAGGTCAAGGAAACGCCTGATTCCAGGGTGCGGCGCATTGAAGTGTCGGTGCGGCATGAGGACCGCGAGGGCGAGTTGATCCGTCTGGCGGGATTCCTGACCAAATGAGGTTCTCGACAAGCCAGGGCCGCAACGCCGGGTTCACGCTTCTGGAATTGGTCGTGGTGATCGCCATATTTGGCGTCATGTCGGTGATGGCGTACGGCGGGCTCAACAGCGTGCTGACCAGCCGTGCCCGGGTAGAGGAAGCACTGAACCGCACGACCATTTTGCAAAAGACCTACCTGCGTCTGCGCAATGATTTCCAGCAAGTCGCAACGCGCGGCATCCGCGACGAGTTTGGTATTGCGCAACCGGCGTTCTACGCCCCGGCTGGGCTGGGCCGCACTGAGTTCACGCGCGGCGGCTGGCGCAACCCGCAGGGCTTCAGTCGTTCCGGATTTGAGCGGGTGTCGTACCGGCTCGACGATAAAAAACTGCTGCGTGAAAGCTGGCGCGTGCTCGACCGCGCGCAGGATTCGCTGCCGGTGAAAACCGAGTTGCTCGAAGGCATCGAAGAGCTGCGCTGGCGCTTTCTGGACGCCAACCGCCAATGGCATGCGCAGTGGCCGGCCGCCACGTCGCAAACCCCGCAGGCGATTGCCGCCAGCCCGCCGCCCTTGGCGGTGGAAATCACGCTGGTCACCAAAGACTCCGGCGAACTGCGTTACTTGTTTCGCACATGATTACGCGCACACAATCGGGCGTTGCGCTGATCACCGCCATCCTTGTCGTCGCGCTGGCGAGCATCGCCGCCACCGCGATGCTGTCGTCCGCACAACTCGCTATCCACCGCACCGCCACCTTGCAGGACACCGAACGCGCCACCTGGATCTCGGACGGCATCGAGTCGTGGGTCATGGCGATTCTTGAAAAGGACCGCGACGACAACAAGGAAGACAGCCTCGGCGACGACTGGGCGCGTCCAGTGGCGGGTCTGCCCGTGGATTACGGCAGCGCAAGTGGCGATGTCATTGACCTGCAAGGCCGCTTTAACCTTAACAACCTCGACCTGACGCTGGCCGGCACCAAAGCCGCCGCCTACGAAGCACAGTTCAATCGCCTGATCGCATCACTGGATTTTGGCGGCTCCGCGCGGCCTACCGGCTTGTCCGGACTAATCCGTGACTGGCTTGATGCCGACGACACCCCCACGCCACCCATCGGCGGCGAGGATTCGTATTACCTGAGCCTGAAAATCCCGTATCGCACCGGCAATCGCCGATTTGCCAGCGTCAGCGAACTGCGTGCGATCCAGGGCATCGACGCCAAGATTTACGCCGTATTGGCGCCGCATATGTGTGCGTTACCTGAAAAAACGGCGGTCAACGTCAACACGGCCGGCAATGAAGTTCTGCGCTCGCTGTCGATAACTCCGAACGACGCAAAACTCGACGCGTTCTACAAAAAGCGTGAAAAAAACCCGGAAACCGATGTTAAGAACCTGAAACAGGACGGCACATTCAGCGCCGATTTCGATCCCGAACTTGCCGACGTCGCCAGCAAGTATTTCCAGCTGCGGAGTAACGTTTTCATTGGCAGCAGCCGCGTCAGCCTATACAGTTCCATTCACCGCCCAAAACAAGGCTCACTGGTCGTGCTTAGCCACAGCAGCGACGATAATTAAACCGTGAGGGACACTCTCTATATCCGCCTGAGCAGCGCCGGCGAAACGGCCGTCTGCGAGACCTGCCTGTCGCCGGGCAAGGGGCTGCGCCAGCGCGCAGTGCGTGTACCGCTTGCCGACGCGCTGAACAACGCCACCGGCTGCCGCTTGATCGTGTTCGTTCCGAGTTCGGAGGTCCGGCTGACGTCGGTGTCGGTGCCCGCGAAACAGCCGCAGAAAATCCTGCAGGCCGCGCCCTACGCGCTCGAAGACCAATTCGCCGAAGACGTGGAGACGCTGCATTTCGCCATCGGCCCGACCCAAATCAATGGCCGCACCCCGGTCGCGGTGGTTGCAAGGTCCATCATGAATGCCTGGCTGACGCCCTTTCGTGCCCGCAAGCTGATGCCCGATTTATTGCTACCAGACTTGCTGGGCTTGCCGTTGCCCACAGCAGGCCGCTGGCAGGTACTCGTCGAACCGGCTCAGGCTCTGGTGCGCAGCGATTTGTATACCGGGTTCATCTGCGCACCCTCCGATCTTCACACCCATTTGCAGATGAGTGGCGCTGCGGACAGTCAGGCGCTGAACATCCACACGGTCGCCGGCTCCAGCGCTGATTTTTCCGCGCTCGGCGCGCGTGCCGAATTGCGCCCAGGCTGGACGCTGGGGCTGGACTGTCTCGCCGCCAGCCTGGAAGAAACCGCCGCCATCAATCTGCTGCAGGGCGCCTACGGACGCAGCCATGATCTCGTGGCGCTGTGGAAGCCCTGGCGTGCGGCGGCAGTGCTGGCCGCGGTTTGGCTGGTTCTGGCTTTGGGCGTCGAAGCGGTTTCAACCTCGCGCCTGGGCCGCGAGCTGGCGCGCCAGGACGAAAAGAACCTGCAAACGTTCCAGACGCTGTTTCCCTCAGAAACACGGATCGTCGATATCGCGGTGCAGGCCGAACAACAGCTCACGCAGATCAAGGGGGGCGGCTCCGGCACAGGATTGTTTCCGCTGCTGGATGCCGCGCGCGCCGGGCTTGCCAGCGAATCCGGCCTCGCCTTGCAATCGCTGCAATTTCGAGACGGCGCGCTTTTCTTGAGCTTGACCGGCAACGATCTTCAAGCCCTGGACCGGCTACGCGCGTGGTTTGGCCAGCGCAGTGACGTGCGACTGGAAGTCGAAACCGCCAATTCCAGCAGCATCGGCGTGCAGATTCGCTTGAAGTTGACACCCGCATGAAACAGCAATTTCAGGCCGTGATGGAACGCTGGCGCAGTCTCGCCCCTCGCGAGCAATACCTGCTGGCGGCGGGTGCCGCGGTCGTTCTGGCGTTGGTGGTTTTTCTGGGCGTGATCGAGCCGATGGCAAAAACCCGCGCCCAGCGCGAAATGGCGCTCGAGCAGTCGCGTGCGCTGGCGCAGCGGCTGGTGATGATCGGTGCCGAAGTTCGTGCCAGTCAGGGACGCGGGCTGGTGCCGGCCGCGCGCTCCACCTCCTTGCTCGCGGCGCTGGACCAGTCGATCAAGCAATCCACAATTGGAAAACCGTGGACACGCCTGCAGCCGGATGGGGACAAACAGGCCAAAGTCTGGTTCGACAGCGTGCCGTTCGATGCGCTGGCGAAATGGCTGTTTGATCTCGAATCGCGCTATGGCGTGCTGACACAGACGGTGGATATCGAGCGCGATGCCGCGGCCGGAACGGTCACTGCGCAACTGACACTGGTTCGTCCATGAGCTGGCATCGGCTGCTGCTGCTCGGCGTCATTACGTTTGGCGTGATGCTGGTGTTGAGTTGGCCGGCATCGAGATTGCTCTCCACCGCCGATTCCAAGAGCGATCTGAAATTGTTCGGCGTCGACGGCACCTTGCGCGCAGGCCAGGTTCAGGGAGTGACGCTAAAGAATCGCCCGGTGCTCGAAAACCTGCGCTGGCGGCTTTCGCATTGGCAACTGCTGCTGCTGCGCCTCGGCTATGAAGTGAGCGGCGGTGCGAATGACAGCGCCTTTCGCGCCCGCATCAGCCGCTCAGCGTTCGGGCGCTGGCAATTGAAGGATTTCAACGGCCAATTCACCCTCCAGTCGCTGGCGGCCGCCGCCGGCCAGTCCTACCTGCCGTTGCAAGGCCGCGCTGAACTGACACTGGACGAAGTGAGCTGGAAAAAAGACCAGCCGCCCACGGCGCAGGGCGTCCTGCGCCTGCAAGAATTGCGCTGGACCCTGGCGCAAACCCCATTACCGCTCGGCGAACTCGAAGCACGCGTAGCGCCCAAGGGCGAAAACCTTGAAGTGCAGATCGCCGGCCTCAAGGGCCCGCTGGAGATCGAGGGCAGCGCCACCTACAAACCGGACCGAAGCTACGAACTGCGATTGCAATTGCGCCCCAAGCCCGGCGCCGATCCGGCGCTGCTGAACCTGTTGCGCACGCTGGGGCCACCGGACAACCAGGCCTGGTATCACCTGCGCCGCAACGGTTCGCTGTGAACGGCGCGGGCCTTGCGCGCGACACGCACGTCGTGGTGGCCGCCCTGGTCGAGCACGACGGCAAATTTCTGGTGGTCGAAGAGCGCGTTGATGGCGCGCTCAAGCTCAACCAGCCCGCAGGCCACTGGGACCGCGGCGAATCCTTGCTCGACGCGGTGCGCCGCGAAACGCTGGAAGAAAGCGCCTGGGAGGTGGAGCCTATGGCACTGCTGGGCACCTATGCCTTCGCACCCCACGAACTGGACTACGGATTTCTGCGCTTCGCGTTTATCTGCGAGCCGCGCCGACACCACCCACAGCGGCCGCTCGATGCCGGAATCGAGCGCGCCGTCTGGCTCACGCGAGAAGAGCTGCGCACGCGCCAACCTGAGCATCGCGGCCCGGCGGTGTTGGCGTGCGTGGAGGACTATCTCGCCGGGCGGCGCTACCCGCTGGAGCTGGTACGCGAGCTGTGAGCGGCGAGCACGTAATGGTCGGCCTGTCGGGCGGTGTGGACTCCGCCGTCAGTGCCGTGCTGCTCAAACAACAGGGTTACCGCGTCAGTGCATTGTTCATGGTCAACTGGACCGAGGACGAACAGGGTTATTGCTCATCCGCCGAGGACTACAAAAGCGCGCAGGCGGTTTGCGAAGAGCTCGACATTCCCCTGCACCGCGTGGATTTCTCGGCGGAATACCGCGCGCGGGTGTTCGAGCGCTTTCTCGCCGACTACCGCGACGGCAAGACACCAAACCCGGACGTGCTGTGCAACCGCGAGGTGAAATTCAAACCATTTCGCGAGCACGCCCTGCGGCTGGGTGCCGACTTCGTCGCCACGGGCCACTATGCACAGCTCGAATCCTCGCCTGAGGGTCCACGATTGCTGCGCGCGGCTGATGAAAACAAGGACCAGTCGTATTTCCTCGCCACGGTCGAGCGCCGGCTGTTTGAGCGGGTGCTGTTTCCTGTCGGCGGTCTGCCCAAGCCAGAGGTGCGGCGCATCGCCGAAAAAGCCGGCCTGCCGAATCACCGCCGCCGGGATTCCACCGGCATCTGCTTTATCGGCGAGCGGCCGTTTCGTGCTTTTCTTGCGAATTATCTGAAGCCCAATCCCGGCGTGATCGAAAACGAAACAGGCCACGCTGTCGGCGCACACGAGGGCCTGATGTATTACACCTTGGGTCAGCGCCAAGGGCTCAGAATCGGCGGCCAGCGCGGTGCGCGCCAGGCGCCGTGGTATGTCATCGCCAAGGATGCGGCGCGCAATGTGTTGATCGTGTCTCAGGAGCCGGATCATCCTCGACTAATGAGCCGTCGGCTGACTACGACCGCATTCCACTGGATTCGCAAGCCAAGCCCACTGCCCGACCTGCTGCAGGCGCGCATCCGGCATCGGCAGGCTCTTCAGTCCTGCGCCGCACAAATCGACACGGACGGTGGAGTGATGATTGAGTTTGCACAGCCGCAGCGCGCCGTAGTAAGCGGACAGTACGCGGCCCTTTACGATGGCGAAGAGTGTCTGGGAGCCGGTGAAATCGGCAAAAGTAACGGACCCGCTTAAAGCGATCTCCTAGCGGTATCCGACACGCCGTTGGGACCCGTGGTACTAAATGTGTACCGATGGTTTCTAATCGAACGCGGTCATCGGCAACTCGGAATACTGATCCTGGATGCGTACGACATCCGGCATCAGCGCCAGAAAGCACTTGATCAGGTCGGGGTCGAACAGCTTGCCGCTTTCTTTCTGCAGATAGGCCACGGCCTCGTCTACCGGCCAGGCTTTTTTGTACGGACGTTCCGAAGTCAGCGTGTCGAACACGTCGGCGATGGCAACGATGCGGCCCGCCAGCGGAATCTGCTCGCCTTGCAGCCCGCGTGGATAACCGCTGCCGTCCCATTTTTCGTGGTGGGTGAGCGCGACAATACGTGCGGTGTCGAGCAATTCGTTCTCATGCTTGCCGA
Source organism: uncultured Gammaproteobacteria bacterium (assembly GCA_963807375.1). GTDB lineage: Bacteria > Pseudomonadota > Gammaproteobacteria > Nevskiales > Nevskiaceae > JACPFV01. Next base: position 493,787 of record CAWEBP010000001.1, on the reverse strand, counting down.
TGATGCCGGCGCCGACCATGGGATGAGTGCGCATGATTTTCCATTCCTCAGCCGTGAGGTCTTCGGATTTTTGCAACAGCCGGTCGGGCATGCCGATCTTGCCGATATCGTGCAGTGGTGCGGCGTGGAAAATGATCTCGGCGGCGTCGTCGGACATCCCTGTCGCTTTTGCCAGCAGCCGTGCGTAGTGCGACATGCGGATCACATGCAAACCGGTTTCGTCGTCCTTGTATTCGGCGGCACGCCCAAGCCGGCGGATGATTTCGAGCCGCGTGCGGTCGAGGTCGCGGGTGCGCTGGCGCACCAGATCTTCAAGGTGGCGCTCCTGGTCATACAGTTTGAGATGCGTGGCGACGCGTGCCTGCACCACTGGCGGACTCACCGGCTTGGTGATGTAGTCCACTGCGCCCACGGCAAAGCCCTCGGTTTCGTCGTCGGTGTCATTGAGTGCAGTGACGAAAATCACCGGCACGCGGCGCGTACGTTCGGCCGCCTTGAGGCGGCGGCAGACTTCGTAGCCATCCATGCCCGGCATCATGATGTCGAGCAGCACCAAGTCCGGTGCCGGATCGGCGGCGGCGATCGACAGCGCGCGTTCGCCGTTGAGCGCAACTTTAAGATCGTAGTGCTCATCGAGCGCCGCGCGTAGTACGTCAATGTTGACGGGCGTATCGTCCACCAGCAACAGCGTCGGTCGGGGCAGGGTCATAACGGTATCTTCAACCTTGCCGAGAGTTTCAGCAAAGTGATGCGCGCCGCCTCAAAATCGTAAGCCCCGGCCTGCTTCTCCAATTGGGCAAAGCCAGGCTCGGACGGAAAATCCTGCGCCAGTGCGTGCGCCTGATCGGCAGCCTTGGCGTCGTTGTGTGCCAGCAACCGGTTCAGAGTGCGCAAACGCAAGGGGTCGAGCGTCTGCGCCGTCGGGGCCACCGGGGATTTTTCGGCCTGAGCATTATCCAGCGGGGCCAGCGCCAGCAACAGGTCGCGCAGCGGCAGTTCCGTAACCGGCACCAGTTTTTGCAAGCCGGCCATGCCCTTGTGTGCCGCCGCTTCGAGCTGGGAGGCGGCAGCAGCCAACCGTTGTGCGCCCAGGTTGGCGGCGGCGCCTTTGAGGGAGTGCGCCAGCCGCTCGATGGTCTTGGAATCTTTTTCCTTGAGCGCGGCCTGCACCTCCGAACTCCAGCGCCGGTTGCTTTGCGCAAAAGTGCGCAGCAATTTTCGGTACAGGACTGCATTGTGATTAACCCGACGCACCGCGCTGACCAGATCAAGCTGCGCGGCCAATGCCTGCAGATCGTCAGGCAGTTTGGACAGCGGGGCGGCGCGAACTGGCACGGACTGATAACCACGCGTCAGGCGCGCCAGGACCTCGACCATTTCGTCGACGTCAATGGGTTTGGTGACATGTGCGTTCATGCCGGCTTCAAGACAGCGGGTGCGATCCTCGGCCATGGCGCTCGCGGTCATGGCGACGATCGGCAGGCGTGTAAAGCGCTTCTCGCTCCTGATTTCACGCGTGGCCTCGAGTCCGTTCATCACCGGCATGTTGATATCCATGACCACGGCATCGCAGGCCGTCGTGCGCACGGCATCAACCGCCTGCCGGCCATTGGTTGCGGTTGCGACCTGCGCCCCCGCGGACTCCAGCACCTCGCGCGCGATATCCAGATTGATCTCGTTGTCATCCACCACCAGGATGTGCAGGCCTTGCAAAAGCCGCCCGGCAATGGGGTTGCCGCGTTTTTCCAGCGTCCCGGCCTTCGCCAGACCGAAATTGGCGGTGAAGAAAAATCGGCTGCCGCGGCCCGGCTCGCTTTCGACATCAATGCTGCCTTTCATCATCTCCACCAGATCGCGGCTGATGGACAACCCCAGCCCTGAGCCGCCGTACTTGCGTGTCGTCGAGGCGTCGGCCTGCGAGAACGAAGTGAACAGCCGACCCTTCTGCTCCTGACTCAATCCGATGCCGGTGTCTTCGATTGCGAACATCAGCTCCACCCGGCCTAGCTCCTGGCGGACGCGCTCGGTGCGCACCCGGACTCCACCGCGCTCGGTGAACTTGATTGCATTGCTGACCAGGTTGAGCAGCACCTGACCCAGCCGCATCGGGTCGCCGACCAGCTCGCGCGGCACGTTGACATCGGCCTTGCATGAAAAATCCAGGCCTTTTTCCAGCGCGCCCGGACCGGTAAGGTTGGCAAGATCCTCGAGTACCGTATCGAGCGAAAAGGCGATCTCCTCGAGCTCGAGCTTGCCGGCCTCGATACGCGAGAAGTCGAGGATGTCGTTGATTACGCCCAGCAGCGAACGAGAGGCGCGGTCTATTTTCTGTAGATGGTTTTTCAGACGCGGTGGCGGATCGGCACGCAGCGCCAGGTGCGACAGGCCGAGGATCGCATTCATCGGTGTACGAATTTCATGGCTCATGTTGGCCAGGAATTCGCTCTTGGTGCGGTTGGCCGACTCTGCGGTCTCCTTGGACGTTTCCAGCGCCAGCTGCAACTCCTTGATGTCCGTGATGTCCTGCCAGAACGAACGCCACACCACGTTGTGGATCGCCGGAATGCCAGTGGGAATGGCGGCCGCCCGTATCCAACGTAGATGACCGGTGGACTTGTGGCGCAGTTGGAAATCCGCATTGCGCGGCTGCATGCTCTGCAAGGATTCGTGGATCATGCCTTCGATGGCCTTCATCGCGTCGGACGGAATCAGGTTGAGCAAGGCCATGCGGTCGCGTTCGATCTCCTCCTTGGTCACGCCGAGCAGGTTGTAAATGCTGCCGCTGACAAACGGGATTTCGACTTCTTTATCATTGGATAACTGAAATTCGAACAGCGCGCCCGGCATGTTGTTGGTGACGCCCAACAATTTTTCGTGCAGGGCTTCGGCGCTGTCCCGCGCTTTGCCCAACTCCGCCTGGAGCTCCTTGATGTCTGTGATGTCCCACCAGAACCCGCTCCAAGTGATGCAATCAGGGTTGGTCAGATTGGGGCTGGCCGCCGCGCGAATCCATAGCTGCTTGCCGTTCTGCAGGTGGCGGACACGGACATCACAAACGCCCGAGGTATTCGAGCGCAACGATTCTCGCAACGTGGCGGCCATGATCGGCCGGTCCTCCTCGAGGATCGCCAGATTCAGTGCCGCCGTATTTTTTTCGATTTCGCCCTTGCTGAGGCCGATCAGGCGCTCGACGCCGTGGCTGACAAACGAGACTTCGAGCTGGCTTTGCTTGTTCATCACCAGCTGGAACACCGCGCCCGGCATGGTTTCGGTGACATCGACGAGCCGCTGCTGGGCCTCACGCTCTACCGTCACATCCATGGTGTAGCCGTTCCACACCGTAACGCCGTTACCCACCTGGCGAGGCATGGCGGTCGTGCGCAGCCAGCGCAGACGTCCATCCGGGTGGTGGTAACGGTAATCGTATTGCACCGCCTTTTTCTTTTTGGCGGCATCGATGAAATTCCTATTCAGGGTGAGAAAATCGTTGATCTGGATACGATCATTAATCGCGTGGGCATCCACCACGATGGCGTCGGCCTTGACTCCCCAAATGTTGTCCGCACCGCCGGAGACATACGTAAAGCGGATGCCGCCTTCACGTGTCGCCTGTAGTTGATACACCGTGCCAGGCAGCGCCGCGGTGATCTCGTGGATGCGCTCCTGGGCGGCTTTTTCGTTGGTGATATCCGCCGAAAACCCGTTCCAGACGATTGCGCCATCTGCGGATTTGTGCGGAATCGCCTCCACTTTCAGCCAGATCGTTTCGTTGTTGCTGAGGCGTAAGCGATGTTCGACGGTGTAGGGCTGGAGATCGCGCGCCGACTGCATCATCGTAGCGGTCATGCGTTGCAAGTCTTCTTCGGGAACTGACTGGCGCAGGGCGTCCGGATTATTCAGCAGCGCCTGCAGCCCCGGCAGCCGGTCCGTCAGGGCGCCGCCGACGTACGGAAAGTGCACATGGTCGTCGTCGGGTCCCAGCCGCTGCTGGAACACCACGCCCGGCAGTCGTTCCGTCATCTCGCGGATACGGCGCTCTTCCTCGGCAATGCGCTGTTCGGCTTCGCGCCGCTCATGGATGTCGACGGTAAATCCGTTCCAGGTGATGGCTCCGTCGGCCTCCCGGCGCGGAACTCCGGACCCACGCATCCACCGGAAACTGCCATCGGCCAACTCCAGCCGGTATTCGATCAGGTAGGGCTCCAAAGTTTGCGCAGAATGCTGAACGAGCTGTTCCGCGCGCGCGCGATCATCCGGGTGGATCGTCCGCAACGCGTCGCGCATGCTGTCGTGATCATTCCACTCTGATTTCGGATTCAGGCGATGAAAGCCTTTGCTCAGGAATGGAAAGCTGACATGGCCGTCCGGCGCCTGTCGCCGCTGGAAGACGATGCCATCGACGTTGTCCGTGACATCACGCAACTGCACCTCCGCCGCCTCAATGCGCGCTTCCGCTTTTTTTTGTTCGGAGATGTCCACCATCACGCCGTTCCATACCAGCACACCATCGAACTGGCGTTTTGGCTTGACCACCGCCTTGACCCATTGCGGTGGGCCCCCTCCGACTCGATGGACGCGGAATTCCATGTCGCGGGGTTGCATGTCGCCAGCAGAATTCTGCAGCCCCTTGGCGATTCTCTCGGCATCGCCGGGAAACAACTGGCGCACGAAGGTCTGATAATCCGCTTTTGGATCAGTGCTCTTGACGCCGAAAAACGCTTCCGTGGCGCGGCTGGCAAACGTTACCAACATGTTGCCGTCCGCACCCTGTTGCAGTTGAAACAGCAACGCCGGGCTGGCGTCGGCGATTTCACGCAGCATCTGCGCCTCTTCAAGAGCGCGGGTAACGGCGGCTTCGGCTTCGGACAGCGGGTTATGTGAGTCCATATACCCGACGGTGGGACGATGGGTCTCAGTATAATCCTCCGCTCACGGCAACCATTCGGCCGGAAAAAACACGGGCTAGATCCCAGGGAGTTTCGACATGCAGGACAGTTACAAAACCCGATCCGCATTGAAAGTCGGCGCAAAGACCTATTCGTTCTACGACCTGACCAAACTCGAAACGCAATTCAAGGTCTCGCGGCTGCCCTATTCCTACAAGATTCTTCTGGAGAATCTTTTACGCCACGAGGATGGCGTCAACATCACCAAGGACACCATTGCCGCACTGGCGGGCGCCGATTTGAAGCAACTGCCTGCCAAGGACATCGATTTCACCCCGGCGCGCGTGGTACTGCAGGACTTCACCGGCGTTCCCTGTGTAGTGGACCTCGCCGCAATGCGCGACGCCATCAAGACACTGGGCGGCAAGGCCGACATGGTCAATCCGTTATGCCCAGTCGAACTCGTGATTGACCATTCGGTGATGATTGACCACTACGGCTCGCGGGCCGCGCTGGACCTCAACTCGAAAATCGAATTCCAGCGCAACGAAGAGCGCTACACCTTCCTGCGCTGGGGCCAAGAGGCGCTGAAAAACTTCAAGGCGGTTCCGCCGGACACCGGCATCGTGCATCAGGTCAATATCGAATATCTCGCGCGCGTAGTCTTCGAAAAAGACGGCGTGCTCTACCCGGACACTTGTTTTGGCACCGACAGCCACACCACCATGGTCAATGGCATCGGCGTGCTGGGCTGGGGCGTCGGCGGCATCGAAGCCGAGGCCGCAATGCTCGGCCAGCCCTCTTCCATGCTGATGCCAGATGTCATCGGCGTGCGCCTGACCGGCAAGCTGCCGGAAGGCGCAACTGCCACCGACCTGGTGCTCACCGCCACTGAAATGCTGCGCAAGCGCGGCGTGGTCGAAAAGTTCGTCGAGTTCTTCGGTCCGGGCTTGGGCAATCTCGCCACCGCCGACCGCACCACCGTCGCCAACATGGCGCCGGAATACGGGGCGACCTGCGGCATCTTCCCGATTGACGAAGAAACCCTGAACTACCTGCGCCTGACCGGTCGCAGCGACGATCAGGTCGCTGTGGTCAAGGCCTACGCCCAGGCGCAGGGAATGTGGTGGACGCCGGATGCCGCGGCAGCCCGAGTACACCGACGTGCTTCATCTTGATCTCGCCAGCATCAAGCCTTCACTGGCCGGGCCCAAGCGGCCGCAGGATCGCGTGCTGCTGACCGACGTCAAAACCAACTACCAGACCGCTTTTGCAAGCGAACAGAAAATGCGTCCGTCTGCGGGCCCGGCCCGCGTTACCGACAATGGCCTGACCTATCAGCTGAAGGACGGCGCGGTGGTGATTGCCGCGATCACGTCTTGCACCAACACCTCCAACCCCGCTGTACTGATTGGCGCCGGCCTGCTTGCGCGCAAAGCGCGCGCACTGGGCCTCAAGTCGCAGCCTTGGGTTAAGACCTCGCTCGCCCCTGGCTCCAAGGTCGTCACCGACTACCTGCAAAAAGCGGGGTTGATCGAAGACCTCGAACACCTGGGCTTTTACGTCACCGCCTACGGCTGCACGACATGCATCGGCAACTCGGGACCACTCAACGCAGCCGATCGGCAAGGCGATCCAGGACAACAAACTAAGCGTGTCCGCCGTTTTGTCCGGCAACCGTAACTTCGAGGGGCGTGTGCACCAGGACGTGCGCATGAACTACCTCGCCTCGCCGCCGCTGGTCGTCGCCTACGCCATTGCCGGCAGCACCGACCTGGACCTGACCACGGAGCCGATAGGCCAATCCAAGGATGGAAAGGACGTGTATCTCAAGGACATCTGGCCGACGTCAAAGGAAATTCAGGAGGCGGTCACCAAGGCCGTCACGGCCGATCTGTTCAAGGCCAGTTACGCCGACGTGCTCAAGGGCGACGCGCGCTGGCAGTCCATCAAGGTCACCAAGTCCGAGACCTATAACTGGGACGCCAAGAGCACCTACGTGCAGAACCCGCCGTATTTCACCGGCATCACCAAGACGCCGCCCGGCATTCCAACGATCAAGGGTGCGCGGGCACTCGCCGTGCTGGGCGATTCGATCACCACCGATCACATCTCGCCCGCAGGCGACATCAAGAAGGACGGGCCCGCCGGAAAATACCTGGAGCAGCATGGCGTGCAGCGCGCAGATTTCAACTCTTTCGGATCGCGCCGCGGCAATCACGAGATCATGATGCGCGGCACGTTCGCCAACACCCGCATCAAGAACGTGATGACACCCGGCGTCGAAGGCGGCGTGTCGCGACATTTCAACGGCACGGCAGGCCCGGTGGAGCCGATCTACGACGTGGCCATGAAGTACAAGAAAGACGGCGTGCCGCTGGTCGTGCTTGGCGGCAAGGAATACGGCACCGGCTCCTCGCGCGACTGGGCGGCCAAGGGCACCATCCTGCTCGGCGTTAAGGCAGTCATCACCGAATCGTTCGAGCGCATCCACCGCGCCAACCTGGTCGGCATGGGCGTGTTGCCCCTGAACTTTCAGAACGGCCAGACCGCGGCCGCGCTCGGTCTCGACGGGACCGAAGTGTTCGATATCGAAGGCCTGACGAAAGGTGCTGCCGAGGTCACCGTCCATGCGAAGAAAGCCGACGGCAAAAACGTGAGCTTCCAAGCCAAGGTGCGCATCAACACGCCAAAAGAATGGGAGTACTACGAAAACGGCGGCGTGCTGCACTACATGCTCCGTCAAATGGCCGCGTGACCTGCCACAACATTCCTGTCCTGGAGTTCCCATGCGTTACCTGCCGTTATTCCTGATCCTCTGCTCGACCGTCGCCCATTCCGCAGCGCTCGAGCCCGTCCGCGCATTTGTCGCCTATAAGGGCACCATGCCGGCCAATGCCGCCGAGCAACTCACTGCGCTCGGGGTAACTCACGGCCTGGTGTTGCCCACGATCAATGCTGTCGCGGTGACTGCACCCTTGTCGGTGCTGCAAGCCATCGCCAAGGATCCCCGGGTGCTGGGTATTACCCGCCAGCGGCGCCTTCGCTTCGATTTGTACAGCTCGGTAGAGCAGATCAACGCGCGCGGCGTTGAAACCGCCGAAACAGTCAAGGGACCGAATGGCACTGCCGTCGAGCGGCCAGGCGTCACTGGCGTTGGCGTCACCGTCGCGGTAATTGATACCGGCATTTTTGCCGCTCACCCCGACCTGATCGGAAGGGTCACCGCCGGACGCAACTTCGAATTCTCAATTGAAAAGCGCGAATTGGGCGTGATCGGAACCGCCACCTGGGATCTGTACGCCGAAAACACCGGTGTTCTCGCCCTGCAGGACGACGTCGGTCACGGTACCCATTGCGCTGGCATCGTGGGCGGCGCGGGCACTGCGGCCAGTGGGCTTGACCAGCGCGGCGTCGCACCACAAGCGAGCTTTGTCGCGATGAAAATCGGCAGCCCCGTCAATGGCGTGGTCGAGGACTTCGGCTTCGAGGCAAACGCAGTAGCTGCTCTCGACTACCTGATTCGTCACCGCTTGAACCTGGGCAACGTGCGTGTCGCCAGCAATTCCTGGGGAATTCTTGCGGAAGAACCCTCCAACACCGTACCGCCCACCGGGCTCAACCCGACGGATTTCGATCCGCTGAAAGCGGTGATTCGCGCCGCCACCGACGCCGGTATTACGCTGGTTTTTTCCGCGGGCAACGATGGCGGAGACGCCACCACTGACACGGTGCGTCCGGTGCCCAATGGCATGGAGGAAGTCATCGCGGTGGCCGCAGCCTGCAAAGCCGGCCATGGCTCCTGCGAAGCCGGCCGTGTCACCGGATTTTCCTCGCGCGGGCCGCAGGTGGATGTCACCGCACCCGGCGACCAGATTCTGTCCACGCAATCTCCTTCGGTGCTCATCCCCATCGGTCAGGCGTTGGAAGGCGAGTATTTTGGAGACAGCCCGCAAGACCAGGTGATCAATCGCCTGGGGTACATGCGCCTGTCCGGCACCTCCATGGCCGCGCCGCACGTGGCCGGTGTGGTCGCTCTGCTATTGCAGGCCAACCCCTTTCTAACCCCCGCGCAGGTGCGAAAAATCCTGATCACGACTGCCGATGACATGGTGATCGCCGGGGACCCTGAACTGAAAAAAGGCTTTGATAACGCTTCGGGTTTTGGCATGGTCAACGTGCGCAAGGCGCTGGCGATGGCCGTCACCCTGAGCGCCCAGGATGGCAAATCCGAACCGCTCGCGGGTCCAGACGCAAAAAGCGGCTCGGGATTGTTATTGGGCAGCTTGTCGCCATTGGTTCTGCTGCTGCTCGCGGGGTTATTTGGGTTGCGTCGCCTGCACCGTCGGCTGTGGCAGATGACGGCTTGAACCACCGGCGGCGCCTGCGCGCCGTCGCGGTCCTGGCATTGGTTCTGCCGCTCATTTCCGGATGCGCGGACTATCAGGTCAAGAATCTGGCCAAGAACGACATCAGCTTTGTTGCCGATGCGCATATCCGGCAGATGCAAGCGCACCAGGCCGCGCTGCTGACCAAACTTTACAAGCGCAATCCGCGCGAGCTGGCAAAGAATCCCGGCCAGACGATTGAAAGCCGGCTAAACGCCATTCAGGGCAATGCGGCACTGGCGTTTGAAGAAATGGATTTTGCAAAAGGCACCGACGCCATGCTGCTGGCGTTTAACAACGACTACGCCGGCGACCGTGTCTTCGCGTTGATGGCCGGCCTCGCTGGAATGCTGCGCGCCGCCTATGGCGAGCGCGAAGAATTCTTCATGCTGCAGTCTCTGGACGAGCAGGCGCTGTACAACAGCGCGCGCAACATCGAAATCCTTTCATGGCGGTTACGCCACCGCCAAGGCGCCGACGGCCAGGTCTACCTGCTGACCTCGGGCACCGACGCCGAAACCGGCGACCTGAACATCAGCTTCGAGCGCACCCTCGGCAAGATGATAGCCCTGCAGGACATGATGGCGAGCATCGCCGCCGACCGTAACAACCGTGCCATCAACATGGTGGTGCACGGCGTCGCGCGCATGGTTTTTATTCCCGTTCCCTAAGGGCGATAAACTCCGCTCATGGCGAGAATATCCACCAACAACATCGAACTGGAATACGAAACTTTCGGCGATCCGGCCCATTCGCCGATCCTGCTGATCATGGGCCTGGGCGGGCAGATGATTCACTGGCCGGAAGAGTTCTGCCAGACATTGGCAGACGCGGGTCATTACGTCATCCGCTACGACAACCGCGATGTCGGCCTCTCCACCCGAATCAGCGGCTTGGGGAAAACCAAGCTGATTCGCGCCGGGCTGAAATCGCTGCTGGGGCTGCGCGTACGTGCGCCCTACACGCTCGACGACATGGCGCTGGACGCCCTCGGCCTTCTGGACGCGCTGAAAATCGAATCTGCGCACGTGGTCGGCGTTTCCATGGGCGGCATGATCGGCCAGATCGTCGCCGCGAAATATCCCGAACGCGTAAGGTCATTCGTGTGCTGGATGTCGAGCAGCGGCAACCCGCGCCTGCCGGGGCCGAGCATGAAAATCCGCATGCGGCTGGTATCGCGCCCACCCAAAACCGACCGTGAATCGTTGGTGCGCTACTCGATGCAAACCTGGCGCCTGATCGGCAGTCCGCAGTACCCGACCGAACCGAGTGTGCTGCGCGGCAAGATCGAACGCGCATTCGACCGCGCGTTTTATCCGCCGGGGCTGGCCCGGCAAACGCTCGGCATCCTCGCTTCGGGCAGCCGCGTCTCCTTGATCCGGCAGATCAAGGCTCCGACGCTCGTACTGCACGGGCAGGACGATGCGCTAGTGCCGGTGGCTGCCGCACACGACCTCGCGCGTCACATTCCGGGCGCACGGCTGGAAATCATCCGTGGCATGGGCCACGACCTGCCGCCGCAACTGCTGCCGCGGCTGGCGCGGCTGGTGCTGGATCACATTTCCGGGCAGAAATTACGCGCAGCGGCCTGACCCGCTTGTGGCCTAAATCAGGCCTGCGCGGAGCTGCATAGAAAAACCATGGTACATATTTAGTACCACTCTTTTTCGTGTGCACCTGGAAATCCAATTAAAATATCCCTAAGCGGGTGGCGAGCATCGAGCTATGCGCTCTAGTCTTGCCACTTATCTATCGCCCCACTCAGGAGAAACGATCATGCGCAAAACCTCAGCGGTTTTTTTATTGCTCACTTGCCTTGCCGGCCCCATCGCTTTTGCCCAAACCCCAGTCGTTGAGCCCGCATTGGCACTCACGGCCGATGACGCCAGCCTCAAATGGGGTCCCTGCCCGGCGTTCCTGCCCAAAGGCTGTGCCATCGCCGTGCTGCATGGCGATCCGGCCAAAGGCAATTTTGATGTTCTGTTCAAGTTACCGGGCAAGTCGAATCTACCGCTTCATTGGCACACCTCGGCGGAGCGCATGGTGTTGGTATCCGGCGAACTCCACGTCACTTACGAAGGGCAGAAGATGTCCGTCCTCAAGCCCGGGACTTACGCCTACGGTCCGCCAAAACGCCCGCATAGCGGCGCCTGCGCGAGCGCCGATCCTTGCGTACTCTTTATTGCCTTTGAGTCGCCTTTGGATGCAGTGCCGGTAGAGGTCAAAGCGAAATAGTTTCATCCCAGGCTGACTCAGCCTCCTCGCAACGCGTACCACCGCTTTGCGGGGAGGCGCCGGTTTTTGGCCCATATACGCTGCGGGATACGGCCCCGCGTGACTAAACCGTTGCACGAAGAGCCGATTCCATTCATCACCCTGTCCACCGGGGTCACGGCGGTTTGTATCAACCGTCGGGGGTGATGCCCGGACGTATCAGTACCCTATGCGGGACCCGCAACAACCGTGCTTATGGCTTCTGTAGCAGGGTCAGATTCGAAATTTGGCTCACGCCATTTTTAGACGCGGTCAGTGTGACTTCATAGCGCGTGCCCTGGGTGACCGTTTGCGGTTGCAAGTTGAAGGCGAAATTACCACTGGCATCGGCGCGCGTCGTTTGACCTTGCTGTTTTTGTGAATAACCGAACATTCCGAAAACAGGGATCACGCTAACGACCTGAACATCAATCATGGCATCGGGTGCGGTACGGCCGCGAATCGTGCTGACGCCCGTACCGATCTCGGTGTTGTTCTGATGGCTCAGAATCTCCAGAGGCAAGGCACTGGCCGCACCACCGGTTGTCCCGGCCTGATCCGAGACCATGAAAGTCCACGACTGACTCAGCGGGTTCCCTGCGTAGTCCTTTGCCGTGATCACGGCCGTGTGGGTGCCCGAGCGCAACTCCGTCTGATAATTGAAGAACTGGGGTGTAACCACGGTATTGCGGGTGACGTCGACACCCGAAACCATCAACTTCACGCTTTTTGGATCGATGCCAGCGCGACTGCTGTCGTCAAAGCTGCCGGAGATCGACGTCTGGCCGCCCGTCGCGACGGTTTCCCCATCGCGTGGCGAAAGGTTACGGATCAATGCCCGACTGACCGACGTCAAGCTCTGAATCAGTCCGGTGCGCAACGTCCTGCCATTGGCGATCAGAGTTCCCGAGGCGCGCGCACTGTCCGGGATCTTGTCGGCGCGGCGAATGGTGTAGCCGCCTTGATAGCGGCCGCTTTTCACCTCACGTAACGGCACACTGCCCGCCAGTCCTTCAATACTCACAGAGGCCTGACCTCCGGGGGTTCCGACGAGCGTAAACTCAATATCCGCGCCGGGTTCGATTTTCTCTATTGGCGTAGCGCTAAAGCTTTGAATCCCTGTGGGCAGTACCCCGGGAATATTCCCGGTCAATGCGTCCGTCACGCCCAGGGATTGCTGCAGAATCGTGCTGCTAGAACGATTGCCCTTCTTCAATGTAGCGCGCGCGCTGCTGCCCGCAATGATCCTGTCACCGGCCTTGACCGTGTAAGCGCCCTCATAAACGCCCTCTTCGACTTCCTTCAGCGGGATCCGCTGCTTTATTCCGTTGATGCGGACGCTCGCCACCGCGCCCGGACTGCCTTCGATGGTGAATCGCAAACGCGAACCCACCACCAACCGGTCTTCGGACTCGACGTCGAAACGCTCAATGACCGGCGCCGCCGCCTGGGCGCCGCCAGATGTCGAATAGGTGGTTAATCCCGTGGTAACCGCCAGCAAGAGGAAAATCAGCCTGACACTTCGTCTTTTTTGATTGTTCATGGCACTTCCGTCATGTGATTTACTGCTCCACCCACGCTAGCGTCGAATAGTCAGGACGTCGGTACGCTGCCGTACGCATGGCGGGAAAGGCACTGATGGCTCGCGCCGACAGTTTTGAACGCCAACCCCTGCGGCATACTGCCCCGCATGCCAAAACCGTTGCACGAAGACCCGATTCCATTCATTACCCTGCCCAACTGGGTCAAGGCGGCGGCTCGTTGCGGTTTCAATATCCAGCCGATTTTCAAGGAGCTGGGTATCCCGACGGATCTCGTGCATCTTGAAAGCGCGACAATTGCGCGGCCGCTGCTGGTACAGGCGATGCGGGTATGCGTGGCGCAGTCACGCCAGCAGCACTTTCCTTTCGCGCTGGGCGAAACCTTTGCGTTTGAATATCTGGCCGACCTCGAGACATTTGTCACCACCAGCCCGACACTGCGCGAAGCCATGAAAATTTTCGAGTGGGTGCGTGAGCTGATCAATCCGATGATTCACGTCACGCTGGTTGAACAGGGCAAAGACGCACGATTGATTTTACGTTCGCCCGGCGAGGACGAAGGCCCCAAGGCGCGGGAAGCGACACGCTGGTTCACCGAAACCACCTTTGCCGCCATCGTCCGTTTTGGCCGGCTGTTGATGGGCGACCATGGCGACTATCGCGAATTGCAGATGAAGGGCGCGCCGCCGCGCTACGCCGCGGAGTACCGCCGCTATTTCAAGTTGCCGGTTCGTTTCAGTGCCCGCGAAAATGCCCTGGTCATCGACCGCTCGCTGATGGACGTACCGCTCCAGGGCGCGTTTCCGTCTCTGCACGAGCAGGCGCAGTACCGCGTCGAACAACGTTTGCAAAAACTGCCGAGCCGCACCGGCCTGGTCGCCGCGATTGAGGACATCTTGCAGCGCCAGACGCGCCTTTTGGGCCGGGGCGTTGACGCCGTCGCCGCCGAACTGAAGCTGCACCCGCGCACCTTGCAGCGTCGCCTCAAAGACACCGGCGATCAGTTCGCAGACCTACAGGCGCGAGTGCAATACCGCCTGGCGATGCAATGGCTGGATCAGCGAGGCGATACAAGGATCAGCCTCGAGGACATCAGCGAGCGACTGGGATTTTCCGACCGCCGCAGCTTTACCCGGGCTTTCACTCGCTGGAGTGGCGTCAGTCCCAGCCAATTCCGACAACGCGGCCTGAAAGCATCAAATAGTCACTCTTAGATATTGATATTACTGATATTTGTGAATGTCGCGCTTTGTTCCCATGCGTCGCCCACGGTCATAGCCTCTGACCCTTGCGATCATTAACCTGCACTCAGGAAATTTTTAGCTGGAGTGCAACATGAGCAGTTCACAGCCGATCGTCCCGCGCAAAGGGCCCGACCTCGACCTCGGTGGCGACATCCCCAAGTACTGGCTCGGTGGCGATGCCTTCAAGACGCGCTTTTTTGACGCGATGTCGATCCTGTTTCCGGAAGGCGAAAAGTTTTTCATCTCCTGCGTGCGCGACTACCGCGACCAGATCACCGACCCGGAACTGGCCGCACAGGTCAAGGACTTCATCTATCAGGAAGGCCAGCACGGCATGGTCCACACCCAGTTCAACGACCGGCTCAAGGCTCAAGGCATCGAAGTCGACCGCATCCTGAATAAGCAAAAAAGCATCATGTTCGGGTTTTTTCGCAAACGATTTCCACGCACGTTCACGCTCGGCCAGACCGCCGCCGCCGAACACCTGACCGCGCTGATGGCGCACGGCTTTTTCAAGGCCGGCATTATGGAAAATGCCGATCCGCGCATTCGTGCCATGTATGCCTGGCATGCGATTGAAGAAATTGAGCACAAGGCGGTGGCCTACGACGTCATGACCAAAGTGGCCAAGGCCAGCTACTTCACGCGCATCGTCAGCTTCATGCTGACCACATTCACCTTTCCGTTCCATGTGTTCATGATCATGAATCACATGTTCAAGGTGGACGGCGTGCAGAACCGAGGCCGCGTCTGGCTCAAGGGTCTGTGGTGGCTCTACGGCTGGGGCGGCCTGTATCCGCGCTTGATGCCGCATTACCTGGCCTATTTCATCCCCGGGTTTCACCCGTGGAAGTTCGGTGACTTGAAGATGTACGAAGCCTGGACCCTAGCCTACAACAAGGACGGCGCAATTGCGGCGGGCGATGCCCTATTGATCGCGGCTCGTACCTAATTCAGGCCTTAATTAAGTAGTGCAACGGTCGTTGTGCGCTGCACAATTTCACTTGGGTAATTGAGCTCGGCGCCTCGGGTGCCTTACTCGCCTGACTTGCTCATAAATCAGCTTGACCTCATTTGTCTAGCTGTTTGCGCACATAGCACAAAGTCGCCGGTCTATTGCCATCCAGTCTCCAGGCCGTATAGTTGCGTCACGGATTCATCTTGGTATTTGCTCTAGAGAAGCAACAAAGCTTCCGTCAGCTGTGAAGTGGCCTGCAACTCAATGGATCCTTCAATGGCAAGCAACTATAACTTCAGTCTCGTTGTCCTCTCCATCATCGTCGCGATGATGGCGTCGTATACCGCCCTGGATCTGGCCGGCCGCGTTACCCAGGCAAAAGGCCGCTCAGCGTGGATGTGGATCATCGCCGGCTCGATTGCGATGGGCGCAGGCATCTGGTCCATGCACTTCATCGGCATGATGGCGTTTTCGCTACCGATCCGGCTGGCTTATGATTTAGAGATTACCGTGGCGTCCCTGCTGATCGCCATCGCGATTTCGGCTTTTGCACTGTCTGTGGTCAGTCGCCCCACTCTCGAGATCCGCCGCTTGCTGACCGGCGGGCTATTCATGGGTGCGGGAATTTGCGCCATGCACTACACCGGCATGGCCGCGATGCGCATGTCACCGCCCATTCAATACGATCTGTTGTTGTTCATGGCTTCGGTATTGATCGCGATTGTCGCTTCTGTCGTCGCCCTGTACCTTTCCTTTCACTTGCGTGCACGCACCAATTACGCGGGCGTTGCAGCCAAGCTTCTCAGCGCCATAGTCATGGGCGTGGCCATCAGCGGCATGCATTACACCGCCATGGCCGCCGCTCACTTCGACGCCGCATCCTTGTGCCTGGCGACGGATGCCTTTGGCCTTGCCAACGAGTCACTGGCATTCACCCTCGCCTTTGCAGTTCTGGGTTTGCTCACGGCCACCCTGATCGGCTCGGTGATTGACGCGCAGATGGCCCTGCGTACCGGCGGCTTGCTGGCGACCGTCGAGAAAGCCAACCTCGAACTCAAGCTGGAAATTGCTGAAAAAGAGCGCGCCCAGGAAGCGCTGCGCGAGGCCGATCGGCGCAAAGACATGTTTTTGGCCACGCTCGCGCATGAACTGCGTAACCCGCTCGCCCCGCTGGGCAATGCGATGGAAATCCTTCGCCGGGCCAGCTACAACCGTGCGACGGTAGAAGAGGCTCGCGGCATCATCGAGAGGCAATTGCACCAGATGGTGCGCCTGGTGGACGACCTGCTCGACGTCGCCCGCTTTTCCACCGGGCAATTTGAACTCCGCAAGCAACGCTGCGACCTGACGCAGATCACCCGCAATGCCGTGGAAGCCAGCTATCCTCTGATCTCTGCGCGAAACCACCATCTCGAAGTGGTGCTGCCGACCGAACCGATCCTGGTGGACGCCGATTCGACCCGGCTGTCACAGACACTGGTGAATCTCCTGAACAACGCCTCGAAATACACCGCGCCCGGCGGCCTGATCCACCTCACCGTGAAACGCAGTGGCGAACAGGCTCTCATCAGCGTGAAAGATAACGGCGTGGGCATACCCGAAGACATGCGCGCGAAAATTTTTGACCCTTTTACCCAGATCATCGACTCTAAGGAGCAGTCGCAGGGCGGCCTTGGCATCGGCCTGTCCATCGTCAAGCGGCTGGTGGAAATGCATGGAGGCACGATTGAAGTCCGGTGCGACGAAAAAGCCAAGGGCAGTGAATTCGTGATCCACCTGCCTGTAGCCAGCGCATCACCCGACGCCGCGGTGGCGCCCTTAGCCGATAACAGTGGAGCAGTCACCATGCGAAAACTCCGGGTCCTGGTCGCGGACGATAACCGCGACGCGGCCGAGACTCTTTCCTCGTTGCTGAGTCTTTTGGGCCATGAGGTTCGAACCACTTATGACGGACACCAGGCGATTCGCGAAGCAGAAGCCTTTCGGCCCGAACTGATTTTGCTGGACATCGGCATGCCCGGGCTCAGCGGGCACGACGTGGCGCGGCGTTTGCGCGCGCTCCCAGAATTTCAGCGCGTCACGATTGTGGCGCTGACGGGCTGGGGCCAGCCGGATGATCGCGCCAAGACCCAGGAAGCCGGTTTCGACCATCACCTCCTCAAGCCGCTGGATCTTGCCGCCCTGGAAAAATTTATCAATCAAAGATTCGCGCTCGGCGCGGTGTAGCAACGCTGACCTGCGCGCCCGGCACACGGGTAACGCATTTTTAGTGCCGACCCGCTTGAGGCGTTTTTGGGCCGTTTTGGACTCATCTCAATAAACCACTGATACACTTTTAGTACCACTGCGTTTTTGCAGCGTTACCGCGAATGGCAAAATTGCGGCCCCAGCGGGTGGCGGGTTTTTTTACGGCCCGTATCGCCTTTGTGTTCCGTCGTTGGTCATAAGCCCTGCTTTTTGGCTTTTTTCCACAGTTTTTCCATCTGCGCCAGCCGGCGCGGATGACCCAGCGGCGGAAGATTTTTTGCGCCCTTGAGCACGTAACCGTAACGGCGCAGGAACTTGCGGTTGGTCCCCTTGAGTGCGGCCTTGGGGTCAAGCCCGAAATGACGCGCCAGATTGATCACCATGAACAACAAGTCGCCCAGCTCTTCCTCGGCTTTTTTGGGCTGACGTGCCACCGCCCGCAGTTCGGTGATTTCTTCTTGCAGCTTTGCCCACAGTGGCGCGGGGCGGTTCCAGTCAAAGCCCTGCCGCGCGGCGCCTTTTTGCACGCGCAGCGCCTCGGCGATGGGATCGGTATTTTTCATTTTTGCGCGCATACTTTCTGCATCAGGTTTCTAAGCATGCCGGCCGTAGCGCCCCAGATCCGGCGGTCTTCATGATGGATCTCGAAAAACGGAATGTTGAGGCCTTCACGCGTGAACACTTTGCGTTGATAGCTGTCCTCGCACAGCAATAGGTCCAGCGGCACTTCGAAGGCTTCGGACACTTCGCGCTCATCCAGCCTGAGGGTGGGCGGCGACAACAAGCCCACGACCGGCGTCACGCGATAACGGGAAATGGTCAGGTAATCGTCGAGGTAACCGATGACCTCCACCGCTGCCGGCTCGATGCCCACTTCCTCCTGCGCTTCGCGCAAGGCGGCGTGGGCGGCAGATTCGTCTGAATCCTCGCGCCGGCCGCCGGGGAAACTGATCTGGCCCTTGTGCGAGCGTATGGTTTGCGAGCGCTTGGTCAATAGCAAGGTCAGCCCCTGTTCGCGGCGGATCACCGGCACCAGTACGGAAGCGGGACGCAGGTTTTTAAGCAGCTGCGGCAATATCAGCTGTTCGAGTTTCAGCGGCAATTCGATCGCCGACAACGGGCGTGGGGAGACGTCAGACGTGCCCGCCAGCGCATCACGGAGCCGTTTTTCCATTTCATTTGGCATGCCATCGCAGTGTAGCCAAACCCCAGCCGCTACAATTCAGCCGTGAACGACGGCAATACATCACCCCATTATTTTGAAACGCTGCGCAAACATTTCGCGGACTCGATCCCGCACGGACGCGACATAGGCCTGCGAATCACCGCCTTGTCTGAAAAAGGCGCGTGGGCCGAACTGCATTATCGACCCGACTGGCTGGGCGATACACAGCGCGGGCTGATTCATACCGGCGTCATCACCACCGTGGTGGATTCCGTGTGCGGCCTGGCCGTTCTCGTCGCCCTGGCCAAGCCGCAGACTATCGCCACGCTCGATCTGCGCATGGACTACCTGCGCGCAACGCTGCCGGACAAGACGCTTTTCTGCCATGCCGTGTGCTACCGGCTAACGCGCTCCATCGCCTTCGTGCGCGCCAGCGCCTGGCAAGACGACGAGGCGCAGCCGGTGGCGGTGAGCCAGTCCACCTTCATGTTTGGCTCAAACAAGTCGCGTCGAAAATCGGCATGACCACGCTCAATGAAGCACGCCGCGCCGTGCGCGAACGCAATGATTTTTCTCCACTGCGCAAGCTGGTGCCCTATGCCGCATTTCTGGACGTGCATGTGGAGCAACGCGGAGACGTACTGACCTTTTGCCTGCCCTTCCGGCAAAGCCTGATCGGCAACACCTCGCTGCCGGCGCTGCATGGCGGCGTCATCGCCGGGTTCATGGAAAACGCCGCCCAGCTGCACCTGTTGTTGCTGCTCGATGAAAACAAAGTGCCCAAGAGCATCGATTTTTCGATTGACTACCTGCGTTCGGCCCATGCGGAGGACTGTTTTGCCGCCTGCGAAGTCGCGCGTCTGGGCCGGCGGGTGGCGCAAGTGCAGATACGCTGCTGGCAAGGCGCGGATGTGCGGACCGTGGCGCTGGCGCGCGCGCATTTTCTGCTCGAAGCCAGCGACAACCCCGAGTAAGCGCGCTTACTGCACCAGCAGATATTCATTGCCGAAACAGGGCGACGCCGCTAGCATGTCGGCTCCCTTTAGGAGATTTTTTATGTCCGCTGCCGTTGAACTCATCAAGAAGCTCCCTGCCGCATTCGACGCCGACGGCGCCGCCGGCCAGGAATGCACCATTCAGTTCAATATTTCCAAGCCGATGCACACCGTCATCAAGGGCGGCGCCTGTACGGTGGCCGACGGCCCAGCCGCCGCGCCGGACCTGAGCATCACGATGGAAGATGACGATCTGGTTGCCCTGTTCAAGGGCGAACTGAACGGCATGACCGCGTTCATGACCGGCAAGCTCCAGCTCGAAGGCGACCTGATGCTCGCGCAAAAGCTCAGCACCTTTTTCAGCGCTTCGAAACTTGGCTGACCTCAGGGCCGCTTTCAACGCAAAGGCCCCGGACTCCCGGGGCTTTTCGTTTGTGCTGCACGAAACGCCGGCACGTCTCGAACTGCACGCGGCGCACCATCCAAAATTCGGGCCGGTGTTCGCCGACTGGCAGTCCGTGGAAATGCGTCGGCGCGGATCCGCCGGCAAGCTGCAGCTGCTCTCGCGCGCCTGTGGGCTCAACCATGCAAAGGACCTGCGCATTCTGGATGCGACCGGCGGCCTGGGCACCGATGCCTGGACCTTGGCGGCGCTGGGCGCCCGCGTGACCCTGACTGAGCGCAATGGCACGGTCTTTCGCCTGCTTTGGGATGCACACCGCAGGTCGACGGCGGTGCAGCCAGAAATTGCACAGCGGTTGACGCTGGTGGACAAGGATGCACGCGAGCTGATGTCACAACCGTGGGACGTGATTCACCTCGACCCGATGTTCCCTCAGGACAGCAAGACCGCCCTGCCCTCAAAAGAGCTGCAAATTCTGCGCGAACTTTGCGGCGACGACACCGACGCTCACGAACTACTGGAGCCCGCCCGTGCCTGCGCCAAGCGCGTTGCCGTCAAGCGCCTGCTGGCAGCGCCCAGGCTGTCCGACGTAAAGCCGGACGCCGTGCTCAAGGGCACCCAGGTGCGTTACGACCTGTATTTTCGCAAATGAAGAATGTGGTCCTCGTCCGCCACGCCAAGTCGTCACATGACGACCCCGGGTTGACAGATTTCGAGCGGCCGCTGAATGAGCGCGGCCGCCGCGACGCACCGCAGATGGCGCAGCGCCTGCAACGTGCGGGCCTCAAACCCGGCTTGCTGGTGACCAGCCCGGCGCTGCGCGCGATTACCACCGCCCACGCGTTTGCCGATGTACTGTCGATGGCGCACGAGAAGATTTCCGTGCAGCCAAAATTATATGAAGCCGGCCCGGCCGACATTCTGCGCGTGCTGCAAGGCCTGGATGACCGCGTGACGCAAATCTGGCTGTTTGGCCACAATCCCGGCATCAGCGAGGCGGCGCATCGGCTGGCCGAATGTACTTTCGACGATCTGCCGACCTGCGCCTGCGCCTGCATCGAACTGAAGGTGAAATTGTGGGCGGAAGTGTCCGCCGGGTGCGGGCAGCTGACGCTCTACAGTTACCCGAAACAGGCTGGCGATTAAGCGGCGGGTTTGAACGCGGTCAGATAGCGTTTGCTGTTCTGGACGTAATGCTGCGCCGACAGCGTGGTCATAGCCATTTCCTGGGGCGTCACCGGCCGGATCACTTTGCCCGGAGAGCCCATCACCAGCGAGCCATCGGGGATGTCCTTACCCTCGGGCAGCAGCGTGTTGGCGCCGATGATGCAGTTCTTGCCGATGCGGGTGCGATTGAGAATAACGCTCTTGATGCCGATCAGCGTGTTGTCGCCGATCGTGCAGCCGTGAAGCATCACCAGATGGCCGACGGTGACGCCCTTGCCGATGATCAGCTTGATACCAACGTCCGTATGCAGCACCGACCCGTCCTGCACATTGCTGCCCTGGCCGACCCGGATCTCGTCGACGTCACCGCGCAACACGCAGTTGAACCAGACGCTGGCGTCGGTCTCCAGGGTCACCTTGCCCAGCACGGTGGCGTTGTGGGCGACAAAGCAACCCGGTGCAATCTTCGGAGTGTCGTTTTCGAGCGAATGAATCATGATTTTTCCTTGACCCGCCTGGAGGCTGTGAAGGCCGTTTTCAGGGGCCGGTGAAATACGGGTGGTACTAAAAGTGTACCACTCATTTTTGCGAAGGTGCGAGGCAGGGCCATTCTGGGCCTCAAGCGGGTCGCCGGTTTTTTTGCTCGGCGAGGGTCAATGCAACTTTGTTTCGCAGGTAGACCGGCTCCAATTCGTCGCCATGGATCGTGCGCCCGCCCTGCCATTCGGCCATTGCCCAATGCAGGGCGTCTTCGGCGTGCGGCAACGCGTCCGCAATTATCGTGGTCATCGCCGTTGCGCGCAGAAGCTTCGCGCCACTGCCAACCACCTGCCACGTTCCGCCGGCGAGCGCCGGCGCGTCGGCAGGCGCGCAAACCAGTGCCTGGCCATCGAGTTGCGCGCGGCCATCGTCACCGCGCGTGTAACGGGCAAAATAAATTTCATCCATCCGCGCATCGATCACGGCGGCGACTTGCGTGGCGGTATGAAGGCGTATCGCTCGCTGGGCCAGGCTGGTCAGCGAGAGCACCGGCACCACCGGCCTATCCAGCGCCAGCGCCATGCCTTTGACCAGACCGACGCCAATTCGTACACCCGCAAAACTGCCCGGACCCACGCCACTGACCAGGCCATCGAGTTGAGTGGGCACGCAGCCCGCCTCGGCGAGCAGCGCATCGAGCATGGGCAGCAGGCGCTCGGTATGACTGCGGCCGGCGACTTCAAAGCGCTCCAGCACTTTGCCGTCCTGCCATAGGGCAACCGAACAGGCTTCGGTTGCGGTGTCCACTGCCAGCCAGCGTTGCATGGTTAATCGGGTCTGATTTTGCGCAGCCACCTTAGCGCATCCGCCGCGTCTTCCAGTACCGGCATCACGGGCAGGCTGGCCAGGATTCTGGCGCCGTAGGATTTGCTGCGCAGTCTTGGGTCGCACAGCACCAGCAGGCCGCGATCATGGCTGTCTCGGATCAGCCGGCCGGCGCCCTGGCGCAGCGCCATGATCGCCTGCGGCATCTGCAAATCCATAAAGGCATTGCCGCCGGCCTTTGCGATCGCATCCAGGCGTGCCTCAAACACCGGATCGCCGGGCGCGGTAAACGGCAGGCGATCAATGATGACCATCCTTAGCGCGGAGCCGCGCACATCCACACCCTCCCAGAAGCTGCTGGTGCCCACCAGCACGCCGTTCCCGGCCTCGGCAAAACGTTGCAGCAGCGCGGCGCGATCGCCCTCGCCCTGCACGAACAGCGGCAGCTTGAGCTCACGACGGAAGTGTGAAGCTGCCAGACGCAGCGCGCGGTGACTGGTGCACAGCAGAAATGCGCCGCCGCCGCTTTCGCGGATCAGCGGCAGCACGGCCTCGAACAGGCGTTCGTGGTAATCCGCCGCGTTCGGTTCGGGCAGATTCTCCGGCAGGTAGAGCCGCGCCTGGGTTTCAAAATCGAACGGACTTTCCAGCCGCAGTTTTTGCGCGTCTTCGAGCCCCAGCTCGGAGGCGCTGTGGCTGAAATCATCACCAATCGCCAGGGTCGCCGAGGTAAACACCCATGCGCCCGGAAAAGTCTCGCGTAACCGGCGAAACCCCTCATCGAGCTTCAACGGCGTGGCGTGCAGGCTGCCGCCGCGCAGTTGCGCCTGCACCCAACGCACCTGAGCATCTCCGGCGCCGGTGATCTGGTCGAGCCGTTCCATGAGGTCTGCGCCACGCGAGGCCAGCGCCTTCAGCTCCGGGCTGCGCTCGGCGAGCGGCTTGAGTGTCGTGCCCAGCTCGATCAGTGCGTTGTGGACCGTTTCTAGCCCGGCGGCGGCGCTGGACAAACGCCGGTACTCCTGGAACCTGACGCGGCCCGCAAGCCCGGCGAATGTGCCCGCGAGCTGTGCCGCAGCACGTGACAGGTTGACCGCCGCTTGGGCAAGGTCTGGCAGGTCTTTGCTGAGCTGCGTTTCCAGCGCGCAGTCCTGCGCGAGTGTGTCGAGCTGATGGGAGGAAAGCCGTGTGCCAAAAAACTGCTCAGCCGCATCCGGCAGTTGATGCGCTTCATCGACGATCACGGCATCGGCGCCGGGCAGGATGCGGCCGAAGCCTTCTTCCTTGAGTACGAAATCGGAAAGCAGCAAATGATGGTTGACCACGACGATGTCGGCGGCTTGAGCGGCCTGGCGCGCCTTGGCCACGAAACAGGCATCGAAATCGGCACAGCGACTGCCAAGGCAGTTTTCCGCCGTGGACGTCACACGCGGCAAGATCGGATCATCACGCTGCAGCAATTCGGCCTGCTGGATCTCGCCGGTGTCGGATTCGCGCGACCAGAGCTCCAGCGCCTGCAGCCTTGGCCATTCCGCTCGAAACCCTGGCATCGTGAGCGTCTGCTTGAGACGGTGCACGCACAAGTAATTGGAGCGGCCCTTAAGCAAGGTCACGCGCACGGGTGCACCCAGCGCATCGCGTACACGCGGCAGATCACGGCGATACAGCTGGTCTTGCAGGTTCAAGGTGCCGGTCGAAATCACCACGCGCTTGCCAGAGAGCAGTGCCGGAACCAGATACGCGAATGTTTTGCCCGTGCCGGTGCCGGCCTCAACCAACACGGTGGAATGGCTTTCGAGCGCCTGCGCAACGGCTTGTGCCATCGAAACTTGCTGTGGTCGCGGCGCGTAGTCCGCAATGGCGCGGGCCAGCGGCCCATGCGCGCCGAATAACGCCTCCGCCTCGCCGGGACTCAATTCGAGTCTTTGAGCTCGTTGGCTTTTTGCAGTGCCTCGGCGGCGCCGGCTTTATTGCCCAGCATGGTTCGCGCCTGTGAAATCAGCCGCCAGCTGCCGGCGGCAACATGCGGATTGCCCTGAGCGAGGCTGATGGATTTTTCGGCGGTGGCTTCGGCCTGCTGGGCGCGCTTGCCGTTCAGGTGCACCGCGGCCAGCGCCTGCCAGACGAATGGATTCTTCGGCTCGATGCGCAGCGCGCGCTCCAATGCCGCTGACGCTTGATCATTGCGTCCCTTGCTCAGCGCGGTTTTGGATTGCTTGAGCAGCGACAGCACCGCCGGCCCACTGTAGGACTCGGCGGTACGCGCCCGCGTCTCAGACTGGCCACGGTAAGACGGCAACGAGGCGGGTTTGTGCTGTCGTGTCGGATAACGTTCGGCGCCCGCAGAGGACGATGCGGACTGTCCGGGTTCAACTGTCT
The DNA here is from genome assembly GCA_963807375.1 of uncultured Gammaproteobacteria bacterium. Taxonomy (GTDB): domain Bacteria; phylum Pseudomonadota; class Gammaproteobacteria; order Nevskiales; family Nevskiaceae; genus JACPFV01. The sequence goes on along the minus strand of CAWEBP010000001.1, from coordinate 468,856 downwards.
CGTCCGTTGGCGGGTCTAGGGCGGTTGATTGTTCGTCTGAATCGTCGTAAATCCCGCCGGGTGCGTCGTCCTGACGCTCGCCTTTGAACGTCTCGCAGCCGGCACAAATCGCAATCAGCGCGAGTAAAAGTATTCGGAGCATCAGAATTGGTCCTGGAGCCAGCGCAGCGGCGAACGGCCGCCGGCGCAAGGCGCGTATTTATCGGGTGGATAATCTTTCATATAGGGTATCAGGACCGTATCCGAGCAGCTGTCGTCGGCACGCAGGCCGGTTTGCGAATCGATTGCGATTTCTTCGACATTTTCCGGCAACCGCGGTTCCAACCCGCGCGTCCCGAGGTCCTTCATCAGCGGTGCCCAGATGGAGAGCGCACCAGAGGCGCCGGTGAACCCGGCGGGCGAGTTGTCGTCACGCCCCACCCAGATCACCGCGACGCGATCGGCGCCAAACCCCGCGAACCACGAGTCGCGCAGTTCATCAGTGGTGCCGGTTTTACCTGCCAGGCGCGTTGAGCGCGGCACATGGATTGCGGTGGATGCCGCGGTGCCCGTCTGGACGACTTGTTCCAACGCCCAGTTAAGCAGGTGCAAGGGGCCTTCGGGCAACACGCGATTCACGTTGAATTCGTAACGCGTCAAAGGCTGCCCGCTCCCGGTCAGCACTTCGCGGATCGCCAGCAGCGGTGTCTGGTAGCCATTGGCCGCCAGCGTGGAATACATCTGCGCCACATCCAGCGGCGCCAGGTCAAGCGAGCCGAGGAACATGGAATGGTAGGCCGGTGGCGGACCGCCGGGATAACCCGCGGCGGCGAAGACTTTCGCCACTGCCGAAGGGCCGACGTCGAGGCCCAGGCGCACAGTGGCGAAGTTGTAGCTTTGCGACAGCGCCCGATACAGCGGCGTCGGTCCGTGCGCTTCGCCATCGTAATTTTGCGGCTCCCAGATGTCGCCGTTGCTCAGCGGCACTTCGATGGCCTCGTCGTTCAGCAACGTACCGAGGTTGTAACGCTGCGGCTGCATCAGCGCGGCCAGATACACAAATGGCTTGGCCAGCGATCCGATCGGCCGGCGCGAATCCAGCGCGCGGTTGAACCCCTGGTAATTGGATTCACGGCCGCCCGCCAGCGCGAGCACCTGCCCGCCTTCGGCGGTGGTCACCACCCCGGCGGCTTCGAGGCGCCCGGTGGCGCCCTTGGGCCTGCGCACTTTTTCCAGCGTTTCCATGGCCTGGTCGATGCGCGTTTCCAGTGATTCTTGCGCGTGCGCGTCCAGTGTCGAAAAGATCCGCAGACCCTCGTCGGTGAGTGCGGTTTCGGGGTACTGGCCCTTGAGCTGGCGGCGGACCAGGTCCACAAATGCCGGATAGCGACCCGCGCCTTTGCCGGCCTTGCCGGTGACATTGAGTGGCGCGGCGAGCGCCTGCTGCAATTCTTCGGGCTTCAGGTATCCGCCCTCGGCAAACATGTTCAGCACCAAATTCCGTCGCGCCTTGGCGCGCTCGACATGGCGGCGCGGGTTGTAATACGACGGACCCTTGACCAGTGCCACCAGCAGCGCGAATTCATGCACGCGCAATTCCTGCAGCGGCTTGTTGAAATAAAACTGGCTGGCAAGGCCAAAGCCGTGTACGGCGCGCTCGCCGTCCTGGCCCAGGTACACCTCATTGAGATAGGCCTCGAGAATCTCTTGTTTTTTGTAGTGAATCTCGACCAGCATCGCCATCAGCGCTTCATTGATCTTGCGCTTGTAGCTGCGGTCACTGCTCAAGAAAAAGTTCTTTACCAATTGCTGGGTGATGGTGCTGCCGCCCTGAACGACGCGGCCCGCCCTCAGGTTGGCAAAACTGGCGCGCAGAATGGCGATGACGTCGATGCCACCGTGATCCTCAAAATTCTGGTCTTCGACGTAAATCAGCCCCGAGGTCAGCATCGGCGGCACCGTATCCAGCCGCACCAGGACGCGGTCTTCGCCTTTGCGTGGATAAATGCTGCCGATCAGCAACGGGTCGAGGCGCACCAGTGCCGTGGCTTCCGTCTGCTCTGGTGTCCGCACGTCGGCGATGGCGCCGCCGCCGAAACGAACAATAAATCGGGTGGCAGGCTGCGGTCCGTCCCAGAACGTGAAGGCACGGCTTACGAGCTCCACTTGTTTGGGCGTCACCACGAACGTGCCGGGGCCTGTCAGCGCCTTGCCTTCGCGATATCCAAGATGCAGCAACCGAAGACGCAACGCCTGCGGGCTGATTTCCAGCCCGGGGTACAGCTCAAGCGGTGACGCATAAACCTGCGCCGGCAGCGTCCAGCGTGCGCCGGCAAAACGGCCGCGGATTTCGCGATCGAGAACCACAAGATAGATCGAGAATGCGATCAGGCAGAGACTGGCCAGAGCGATACCCGCATGGATCCAAGGGCGGGAGATTTTTATTGCATCATGAGCCAGCTATTGTAGCGCGCACCTGCCGGGCGCAGCCTGTGGCAGGATGCGCCGGCAATAAAACATTTTGGGAGATTCCATGTTCGGACGATGGATGCCGCGAGAAGAGCGGTTCTTCGATTTATTCAGCGCTCACGCCGAGCAGTTGGTGCTTGGCGCTGCCGAACTGCAGGCGCTGATGAAGAACGTCGGTGAATTGCTGGAGCGCAAGCGCAATATCGAAAAGATCGAGCACCGCGCTGACAAGATCACGCACCAGACCATGCAACTGCTGCACAAGACCTTCATTACACCGCTGGACCGCGACGAAATCCATCAGCTGATCACGCGCATGGACGACATCCTCGACCTGATGGAAGACGTCTCGCAATGCATGTTCCTGTATGACATCCGCTCGGTCACGGCCGAAGCAATCCAATTGGCCGACATCTGCCTGATCAGCACCGAAAAGGTCCAGTCCGCCGTCAAGCTGTTGCCGAACCTGAAGAACGCACAGGCGATCCTGCCGCTGTGCAAGGAAATTGACCGGCTAGAGAGCGATGCCGACCACGTCATGCGCGCCGCCATGGCCAAGCTGTTTCGCGAGGAGCCCGACGTCAAGCACTTGTTCAAGATGAAGGAGATCTACCAGCTGCTCGAGTCGGTAACCGATCGCTGTCAGGACGTCGCCAATATCATCGAAGCCATCGTGCTCGAAAACGCCTGAAGCCCGCGTGAGTATCGAAATTCTGGTGATCTTGATCGTGCTGGCGCTCGCGTTCGATTTCATGAACGGCTTTCATGATGCCGCCAACTCGATTGCGACGGTGGTTTCGACCGGCGTGCTGAAGCCGTTTACCGCCGTGCTGTTCGCCGCTTTTTTTAATTTCTTCGCCTACTTCATTTTTCCGCTGAAAGTGGCCACGACCATCGGCAAGGGCACGATCGACCCCATGATCGTCGACCAGTACGTGATCTTTGGCGCCCTGGTCGGCGCCATCGCCTGGAATGCCATCACCTGGTGGTACGGCATTCCCTCGTCGTCGTCGCACGCGCTGATCGGCGGGCTGATCGGCGCCGCCGTGGCCAAGGCCGGTGGCGATTCGCTGGTTTCCTCCGGCCTGATCAAAATCATCAGCTTCATCGTGATCTCGCCGCTGCTCGGGTTTCTGCTTGGCAGCTTGCTGATGCTGGCGGTGTCGTGGATATTTTTCCGTGCCTTGCCGGGGCGAATCGACAAATGGTTCCGCCGACTGCAACTGGTTTCGGCGTCGCTCTACAGCCTGGGTCATGGCGGCAACGATGCGCAGAAAACCGCCGGCATCATCTGGATGCTGCTGATTGCCGCTGGAATGACCTCCACGGAGGAGACCATTCCCGCCTGGGTCGTGATCAGCTGCTACATCACCATCGGTCTTGGCACCATGTTTGGCGGCTGGCGCATCGTCAGAACCATGGGCCAGAGAATCACCAAGCTCAAGCCGGTCGGTGGCTTCTGCGCAGAAACCGGCGGCGCGATGAGCTTGTTCCTGGCCACCGGCCTCGGCATCCCGGTTTCGACCACGCACACCATTACCGGCGCAATCGTCGGCGTGGGCTCGTCGCATAAGCTATCGGCCGTGCGCTGGGGCGTGGCCGGCAATATCGTCTGGGCCTGGATCTTCACGATCCCCGCCTCGGCCTTCATGTCCGCCATTGCGTGGTGGGTGGGCACGCAAGCTCTTCTAGGAGCTACTGTCGACGAACCTCGCGCTCCATGTCCTCGAGCGAGATGTGGCGCACGTCCTTGCCCTTGACGAAGTAGATCACGTACTCGGCGATGTTCTTGGCATGGTCGCCGATGCGCTCGAGCGCGCGCACGCGACCAGATCAGGTCCATCACCCGGCGGATGGTGCGCGGGTCTTCCATCATGAAGGTGATGCACTGGCGCATCAGCGCCTCGTACTCGCGGTCGACGCTCTGCGTCCTCGCGCGCCACCGCCAGCGCCGCCTCGGCGTCCATGCGCGCGAAGGCGTCGAGCGCGTCGCGCACCATCTGCGCGACGTGCCTGGACAGGTGCTGCGATCTCGACCATGCCCGTGAGCCGGAGCGCTCCTGCGCGGCCAGGTCGCGCGCCATGCGCGCGATCTTCTCGGCCTCGTCGCCGATGCGCTCGAGGTCGGTGATGGTCTTGATCACGGCGTACACCAGCCGCAGGTCGCTGGCGGTCGGCTGGCGCCGCGCGAGGATGCGGCTGCACTCCTCGTCGATGAACACCTCGAGCTGGTTGACCTTGTAGTCGTTCTTCGCGACCTGCTGGCCAGCGCGCCGTCGCCTTCGATCAGCGCGCGGGTGGCGTCGACGATCTGCTGCTCGACCAGTCCGCCCATCGCCAGCACGCGCTGGCGGACGTCCTCCAGCTCGGCGTTGAACTGGCTGGAGATGTGCTGATTTGTACGCCGGAGTTGTTCCATTAGCCGTATCTGCCGGTGATGTAGTCCTCGGTCTGCTTCTGTCGCGGGTTGGTGAAGATCTGGTCGGTGTTGCCGTACTCGATCAGATCGCCGAGGTACATGAAGGCGGTGTAGTCGGAGACGCGCGCGGCCTGCTGCATGTTGTGGGTGACGATGACGATCGTGTAGCTCTGCCTTCAGCTCGTGGATCAGCTCCTCGATCTTCAGCGTGGCGATCGGATCGAGCGCCGAGCAGGGCTCGTCGAGCAGGATCACCTCCGGCTCGATGGCGATGGCGCGCGCGATGCACCAGGCGCTGCTGCTGGCCGCCCGACAGGCCGAGCGCGGTATCCTCCAGGCGGTCCTTGACCTCGTCCCACAGCGCCGCCGCCTTGCAGGCCCACTCGACGGTCTCGTCGAGCACGCGCTTGCTTGTTGATGCCGGCGAGGCGCAGGCCGTAGGCGACGTTCTCGTAGATCGTCTTCGGGAACGGATTCGACTTCTGGAACACCATGCCGACGCGCCGGCGCAGCTGCGCGACGTCGACGTCGCTTGTCGTAGATGTTCTTGCCGTCGAGGCGGATCTGGCCCGTCGATGCGGCAGCCGTCGATCAGGTCGTTCATGCGGTTGAAGCAGCGCAGCAGCGTCGACTTGCCGCAGCCGGACGGGCCGATGAAGGCGGTGACCTTCTTCTGCGGGATGCGTCAGGCTGATGTCGCTGCAGCGCCTGCTTCTCGCCGTAGTAGAGGTTCGAGCTTGTCGACCTCGAGCGCGATGGTCTCGTCCTCGATGCGAGCGCCGCTGGCGCTCATGGCTCGAGCGACGTCGATGTCGATGCCGCGACCGAGCGGGGTCTTGTCTTGCACAGCATGTCATGGCTATCGGCTTCCATGGGATCTAGTGATCCAGCGCCTTGTAGCGCTCGCGCAGGCGGTTGCGGATGCGGATCGCGGTCAGGTTCAGCACGACGATCACGCAGCACCAGCAGGAAGCGCCGTGGCGTAGACCAGCGGCCGCGCCGCCTCGACGTTCGGGCTCTGGAAGCCGACGTCGTAGATGTGGAAGCCGAGGTGCATGAACTTGCGCTCCAGGTGCAGGAACGGGACGTTGCCGTCGAGCGGCAGCGACGGCGCCAGCTTGACCACGCCGACCAGCATCAGCGGCGCCACCTCGCCGGCGGCGCGCGCCATGGCCAGGATCAGGCCGGTCATGATCGCCGGGCGAGGCCATCGGCAGCACCACGCGCCAGAGGGTCTCGGCCTTGGTCGCGCCGAGCGCCAGCGAGGCCTCGCGCAGCGAGCGCGGGATGCGCGCCAGGCCCTCCTCGGTCGCGACGATCACCACCGGCACGGTCAGCAGCGCCAGCGTCAGCGAGGCCCACAGGATGCCGCCGGTGCCGAAGGTCGGGGCGGCAGTGCTTCGGGGTAGAACAGGCGGTCGATGCTGCCGCCGACGAAGTAGACGAAGAAGCCGAGGCCGAACACGCCGAACACGATCGACGGCACGCCGGCGAGGTTGTTGACGGCGATGCGGATGATGCGGGTCGCCGGACCCTGCGTGCGTACTCGCGCAGGTAGAGCGCGGCGAGCACGCCGAACGGCGTGACGATGACCGACATGAGCATCACCATCATCACGGTGCCGAAGATCGCCGGGAAGATGCCGCCCTCGGTGTTGGCTTCGCGCGGCGTGCTCGCTGACAAACTCCCAGAGCTTGGCGAAGTAAAACCCGAGTTTGGCGAACAAGCCCATCTCGTTGGGCGGTAGCCGCGAACGATCTTCGACAACGGGATCTCGACCTCGTCGCCGCTCGGCGGGACGCATGACCACGCTGTCGCGCGCCGATGGCGTCGTTGAGTTTCGTCGACCTGAGCGCAGAATGCTGGCGTACTCGGCGTCGAGATTGACGCGCTGCTGATCGAGCGCCGCGTGATCCTGCGGATGGGACAGGGCGGTCCGGCCCTTAAGCTCCAGCCGGCGCTTGCCCAGACGCAGCTGCTCCATCCGGTAGTTGATGCCGCCAATGTCGTTCTTTTCGAGATGCTCGAGCTCGCGGCGCAATTGACCGGTCGCGCTCTTGCAGGTCCTGCCAGATTTCGTAGGCGTCTGCGCCCTGGGCCACGGCCTGACCGCGATTGATGCACGGCCTTGATGATGCCGTAGAAGTTGCCCCATTCCAGGCGCTCGAGCACCACGATGTCATCAGGATATCGGCGTTCGGTCAGCCAGTCCGCCAGACCGAATCGAAAATCCGCCCCTAGCAGATCGCGGTTGCCGACCTTCAGCAGCAGGCGATCGTACGTGGGCTGCGAGGTCTCTATGGGCAAGCCCGGCGTTGTTCAAGCGCGGCGGAACTGACCTCCTCGGTTTCGACGATTTCGGCGAGCAGCGGCTCGGCATCCTTGCCCGGTTCCTGGTAGTCGGCCATCACCACATCGCCCGGCCAGAAATGCGGCATGCCGCGCGCCGCGATCAGTCCCAGCAGCGAAAGAACGATAAGCACGGCAATTGAAACCATGCCCGCCGTCGTCCACACATACGGCGCGCCGAGCGCACGTAGGCCTGCACGCTTTCTGTACCGCGCGCCGTCAGGTCGCGGGTGCCGGCCAGGGCCGCACGGATTTCATCGCGGGCGTCGGTCATAGGTTGCTGTAGCGTTCGCGCAGCCGCTGGCGCACGACTTCCGCCAGCGTGTTGAAGATGAAAGTGAACAGAAACAGCACCAGCCCGGCGAGGAACAGCAGGCGGAAGTGCGTGCTGCCGACTTCGGACTCCGGCATCTCCACCGCGATGTTGGCCGACAGCGTGCGCATGCCGGAGAACAGGCTGAAGTCGGTCACCGGCGTATTGCCGGTGGCCATCAGCACGATCATGGTTTCGCCGACCGCGCGGCCCAGGCCGATCATCACCGCCGAGAAAATGCCGGGGCTGGCGGTCGGCAGCACCACACCGATCAGGGTCTGCCACGGCGTGGCGCCGAGCGCGAGCGAGCCGAGCGACAGGTGCTTGGGCACGCTGAAGATCGCGTCCTCGGCGATCGAGAAGATCGCCGGGATCACGGCGATGCCCATGGCGATGCCGACCACCAGGCATTGCGCTGGTCGTAACTGATGCCGAAGTTCCGGTCCAGCCAGCCTTGCATGTTGCCGCCGAAAACCACCGCCTCCATCGGCTGGGCCAGGCGAAGCACAGCCAGACCATGAAAACGATCACCGGAACCAGCAGCGCCGCCTCCCAGCCCGGCGGCAACCGCCTGCCGCATAACGCGCGGGCGCGCGCATCCAGATAAAGCCGAACAAGGGCAATGACAGGGGCAGCAGGAGCATCACCAGAAACACGCCGGCAGATTGTCCTCGACGAACGGCGCCAGCCACAGGCCGGCGAGGAAGCCGAGAATCACCGACGGCAGCGCCTGCATGATCTCGACCGTCGGCTTGACCACCTGGCGCAGCGCTGGCGACATGAAGTTCGCGGTGAAGATCGCGCCCAGGATCGCGAGCGGCATCGCGAACATCATCGCGTAGAACGCACCCTTGAGCGTGCCGACCGTCAGCGGCGTCAGGCTGAACTTCGGCTCGAAGTCGGCGTTGGCGGCGGAGGATTGCCAGAGGTAGTTCGGATCGTCGTAGCTCTCGTACCAGACCTTGCCCCACAACGAGGACCACGACACTTCGGGATGTTCGTTTTCGACATCCAGCACGTGCACGCGGCCCTGCGGGTTTTGCACCAGCAAGGTATGGGCGCGCGGGTTGAACGCCAGGGACTCAATCGGGCCTTGTGTCACCTGCGTTTCCAGAATCTTGCTGTGCGCCGTGGCATGAAACAGGGTGACCTTGCCACGGTCATCCGCTACCGCGAAAACGCGACGATGCGGCTCGGCCGCCAAAGCCGTGATGGCACCGCCGGAGATTTTAAAGTCGCGAACGCGCGCCAGTTGCCGCGGGCCCCGCGTCACCTTTCGGGCCGGGAACCATTGCGAAACCACCCCGGTATCGTCCGCCACAATCACCGAGATGCCGCCGCCCAGAAAGGCGGCAGAAATTATTTTGCCGCCGATTTCCTGAGTGTCGACCAGCTTGGGCGCTGCCGCGCCATTCAGGGCGTAGAGCGCCAATTTGCCCGACGCCGCCTCGGCCACGTACAGCCAGCTTTGCAGCGGGTCCATCAGTAGAAAATCAGGTTTCAGATCCGGGTTAAAGCGGGACTGCGCACCCTCCTGCATGGCGCTTTCGCCCATCAGGTTGGTCTGCACTTCGAATGATTTCAGGTGGACCGCACCGGTGGCGTCTGCGCCCGCCATCAGCAATGTCCCGCGCTCGTCGCGCGCAACAAAGACCAAAGGTGTTTCAGACATAAACGCCAGCGGCTTTTCGCCATACGGATAGGCAATGTCCGGCTCGATCAGCCTTTTGTCGTCTGGATAAGTGACGGCGTAAGTCGTCTTGTAGGGCAGCACCGAACCGTCAGTCAACGCAGCCGCAAGGTACGCCTGCTCGCGGTTCATTTCGCTGACGCCTGTCACCTCATTTGCGCCGACCGCAAGCTGGAGTTGCTTGCGTATTCCACCGGTCCGCAAATCGGAAAAAACGAGCGAGCCATCGGCCAGGCTTCTGAATCCGATATCGCCCTGCTCTTCTGACGCCAGGAACTGCGCCCTGCGTGGCCCGGATTCGGTGATTTCAATTCGCGGCTTGATGTGTGCGGATTTGAATAGTGGTGCGACTTCGCTCAACAGGTAAACGAAAATCAGGGTCAATGCCGCCAACACCGAGAGCCCGCCAAGGCCCACCAGGTACTTGGCCGCTTTGTCCTTGAAATGGCGCCAGCGGACGAAATGGGTATCGGCCGCAAGCGACCGGTTGGCCGGACTCGGGGCTTCCGCAGCGAGGGTGTTCTGACTCATTCAGCGGCCCTGTGAAATGGCGTGGACATTAAGTTCATTTCAAGACACTCGATCAATGGTCGAGTGTCTTGAAATGAACCCGGCACGGGTTAATGTGCCGGGGTAATGCCTGTTTCGTTACGCGAATGCCGCTCAGAAGCTGAACTGCGCGCGACCCTGAGCCACACTGCCGCGGGTTTCAGTTGTGCCTTCAATCGCACCGTTGACGAATTCGAGCATGAAGCGCACGTTGGGATTGACGAAGTAGTTCGCGCCCACGATCCATTGCGTCAGGCGATCGTCAGCTCCGACCTCACCATCCAGAACGTCGTAGCGCGCTTTCAATTCCACCGCACCGTACGATTGATCCGGCTTGGGTGACTTGAATACGCCCTTTTTAAGGTCATACGGTTTCGATTCGCCAGTGACCAGGAAACTGGCCTGGACGTAATACGCCTCGACGTTCTCTCCAACGCCGACACCATTGAGACGCAAGTCAGCGTACTCCGCCTGGGCGTAGAACGGCCCGCACTTGCCGGCAAGCTCAAACCCGTAGGCAGAAGCGTCCTCGCTGGTAGCGCCGACGGCCGTCGCGCCAAGAATCCGGCCGAAGGGGCGCCCGGCGGCGGCGCTGGTGGCAGGAGCCCCAATACTTGGGCGATCCGTGCTGAGCGTTGAGCCAAAGTGCAGCGTCGCCGTATCGGTGGCGATGGGCGCGAAGGTGACCCGGCCTGCGGCACCAATGCCTTGCGTTGTCGTGGTGCCGGTCGCGAGGCTGTAGGCCGAAATGCCCCAGGTCCAGCCGTTGGCGCTGCTATCCAGAAACAGCCCTTGTGCAAACTGGTTCGAGGAATAAAGGCCGGATGCCGTCGCGAAAGGGCGCTCCATAAACACGATTTCGTTGGAGCTGGTCAGCTCTTCCATGCCTCGAAAAGGCTTGGCCTGACCGATGCGCAGATTGTGGCCGAATACGCTCGTGCCTAACCACATTTCGCGAATGCCTGCCGCACCGGCGGCAGTGAAGTCTTCCTCAAATTTGTAGTCCCAGCCATACGCCTTGCCCTCAAGCGACAGGCGCGCACGACGAAAAACGGTCGTGCTGACCGGGTCGCCTAAACCGTTTGCCCTGATCGAATCTTCGGCTGTACCCACATACCCATCGAAATGGATACGCCCGCCGATCTTCATCGAGAAACGGCCGTCGTCGGTTTTAATGGTGAGGCCGCCTTTGGTTTCGGCGCTATCGGCCAGTGCGGCGCCAGAGAGACCGGTGGCGGCAAGTGCCACCGCGCTCACGCTGATCCAGGTATTGATATTCACTTTCTTTATTCTCCCTTTTTAATTTTGGTGACAATAATTACTGCAGCTTGGCGAGTTGCTGCGTTGCCATCTCAGAGGGCAACGGAATGTAACCGTCCTTCAGTACGACCTGCTGCCCTTGCTTCGACAACACCATCTTCATGAACTCAAGTTCCAGCGGGCGGAGTGGCTTGTTCGGCGCTTTGTTGACGTAGACGAACAGGGAGCGCGCCAGCGGATATTTGCCGGACAGCGAGTTTTTCTCGTCGGCCTCGATAAAGGTAACGCCATCCTTGGACAGCGGCACCGCCTTGACGCTGGAGGTTTTGTAGCCGATGCCCGAGTAGCCAATGGCATCCAGGCTGGTCGCCACCGATTGCACCACCGACGCAGAACCGGGCTGCTCGTTAACACCGTTCTTGAAGTCGCCCTTGCATAGCGCATTTTCCTTGAAATACCCGTAGGTGCCGGACACCGAATTGCGGCCGTACAGCGCAAACGGCTTGCCGGCCAGATCGCTGACAACACCAAGATCACCCCAGCGCTGCATATTTTCGCCGCCACATCGTTGTGTCGAGGAGAAAATGCCGTCCACCTGCTTGAGGGTCAGGCCCTTTATCGGGTTGTCTTTGTTGACGAATACCGCCAACGCGTCTATCGCCACCCCAATCGCGGTTGGCTTGTAGCCGTGCTTGCGTTCGAAAGCCTGCAACTCTTCGCTCTTCATCTCGCGCGACATCGGGCCGAAATTGGCGGTTCCTTCGGTCAGCGCCGGAGGCGCGGTCGAGGAGCCGGCGCCCTGAATCTGAATGTTGACGTTCGGGTAAAGCTTTTTGAACTCCTCGGCCCAGAGTGTCATCAGATTGTTCAGCGTGTCGGAGCCGACACTGGAAACATTGCCGGAAACGCCGCTGGCTTTGGCGTAAGACGGCAACTTGGAATCCAGCGCAGCCATCGCCGAGGCGACGGTCAGACCCGCGGTTACAGCAAGCAGCTTTGCGGCGATGTGCAACTTCATATGTCGTTCCTCATTTGGGGGGCTATTTAACGATGCGCAGTCTGTGCATTGGGCGTGACAACTGTATGTAGGGAATGTGACCGGTTTATGACACTGCCCCGAGCCACAGCCCGCTCAAGGGGGCGGTCTGCCGTTGTTCGCCCGTGACTCAAAAGGAGTGGTACATATTTAGTACCGCTGTTTTTCGCAAGGAGATGCCGTCGTGCTGATTGGGGCGCCAAGCGGGTGGCGGTTTTTTATGTGTTTACGGCCTGCGTCGCGCGCTGCTGCAAACGGTGCACGGGGAAATGTGCAATGAACAGGCTGCCCGCACCCAGCGCGCTGATGATCTGCAGGCGGCCTTCATGCCGCTCCAGGGCGTGCTTGACGATCGAAAGTCCCAGGCCGGTCCCGCCGCTGGCACGCGAACGGCCGATATCCACTCGATAAAAACGTTCGGTGAGGCGCGGAATATCCCTTTCCGCGATGCCGATACCTTGGTCCTCAACTGAAAAATGCGCGCCCTCCCCGTCCGACCACCAGCGCACTCCAATCTGCCCGCGCTCCGGCGTGTAGTGAATGGCATTGTGCAAAAGGTTGGTGAAGATGCTCAACACTTCGGATTCGCGCCCAAAGAGCAAGGCGCTGTCATCGATATCGGTCACGATCCCATGATGATCCTGGGAAATCTTGCGCGCACCTTCGAGCACCCCTTCCAGCAGCCGCGGAACATCCAGCACATCCTGGCGCGTCAACACCACGTCGGACTCCAGCCGCGCCAGCTTGAGCATGTCGGCGAGCAGGGTTTCCATACGCAAGGCCTGCGCGCGCATCTCGACCAGCGGTGCACGCCAGCCCGACAGGGCGGGCTCGGTGCGTGCTTCAGGCTCCATCACCTCCAGATATCCGCGCAGAACCGTCAGCGGCGTGCGCAGTTCGTGCGAAGCGTTGGCGACGAAATCGCGGCGCGCGATCTCGACGCGTTTTAATTCACTGACATCGCGCACAATCAAAAGACGCTGGCCATTGCCGTAGGGAATCAGGCGCAGCGACAGCGTCACCGCGCGATTGACCACCGACGGTACCTCCGCGTCACCCGGGTAATCGCCACGCGCAAAGTAATCGGTGAAATCCGGGTGGCGGATCAGGTTGGGAATGCGCAGGCCAATGTCCTGCGGCGCGCGCAGGCCCAGCAGCGCCTGAGCCGCGCTGTTGAACCAGACGATCTCACCCGCGGGGCCCAGCACCACGGCGCCGTCCGGCAACGCTTCGGTCGAAGACTGGAATTCGGCGAGGATCGCGGTGAGTTTTTTCTTGCGCTTGCGATTGCGCCTTTGCAGATCAAGCAGGCGCTCGTAGATTTCGCCCCAGATGCCGCCGGGCTCGGGCAGCTCGATGCGCTTGGGGTGTTCGGTCCAGGCGCGCAGCAAGACGAGATAACGCAGCTGGATGCCCAGATAGATCGCAAGAATCAGCGCCACCGCCAGCAGTGCGTGATCCAGCCAGTACCCGACCAAGCCGGCCAACACCACGATCATCGCGGCCTTGAAGAGCTCCTGGCGGATGGATTGCGCAACCAACCGTCTCACCTCGATCTGAGGCGTTGCCTCAGGCGGCAGGCTGGTGGTCACGTCAGGTGTTCAGGCTCTTTCCGAAAACCGGTATCCCGTGCCGCGCACGGTCTGGATCATTTCCTCATAGCCGAACGGCTCCAGCGCCTTGCGCAATCGGCGGATGTGCACGTCCACCGTGCGCTCTTCGACATACACGTTCTGGCCCCAGACGCGATCGAGCACCTGCTCGCGTGTGTAGACGCGCTCGGGGTGGCTGACGAAGAAATGCAGCAGGCGATACTCGGTGGGGCCGAGCCGCACCGGTTCGCCGTTGGCGGTTACGCGCTGGCTGGCGGCATCCACCTCCAGGCCGTTGACCGACATACGCTCATCCTCGCCGCCCGGCAGGCTGCGACGCAGGACCGCATTGATGCGCGCGATCAGTTCGGGAAACGAAAACGGCTTGGTGACGTAGTCGTCGGCTCCGGTGTTCAGCCCGCGCACCTTGTCTTCTTCCTCGGTGCGGGCGGTGACCATGATCATCGGGATGTCACGCGTCGTCGGGGCATTTTTTAGCTCGCGCGCCAGCTCGACGCCGGACACGCCGGGCATCATCCAGTCCATCAGAATCAGGTCGGGCCGCGCTTCGGCGATCTGGATCCTCGCGGCTTGAGCGTCGGGCGCCTCGTTAACGCGAAAATCAGCGCGCTGCAGGGCAAAGCGCAGCATCTCCCGGATCGAGGCTTCATCCTCAACCGTCAGAATCAGCTTCTGGTTCGCCATGGCCATGCATTCGTTTTTGCCAGCTTTGCAGTCTGATCGCAACACATTGCAGATTCGTGACAGCGGCCCAGCAGGCCGATGATTCTTTTAATTGAGCTTGCGCATCACCACGCTGCCGGCCGAATACCCGGCGCCGAACGCGCACAGCACGCCCAGATCGCCGGATTTGAGGTCACGGTGGTGTTTATGGAATGCGATCACCGACCCCGCTGAACTGGTATTGGCGTACTGGTCAAGAATCACCGGTGCTTCGTCCGCATTGGGTTCGCGGCCGAGCACGCGCCGGGCGATCAACTGGTTCATCGACAGGTTGGCCTGATGCAGCCAGAACCGGCGCACATCCTGAACCTGCAACCCAAGGCCGGTGAGGTGTTGCGTGATCAACTCGGCGACCAGCGGCACGACTTCCTTGAAAACCTTGCGCCCTTCCTGCCGGAACAACAGGTCATCCCAGGTGCGGGACGGGCATTCGCCGGCATTGAGAAAGCCAAAATTGTTGCGGATGTTGTTGGAGTACTGCGTCAGCATGCGTGTACCCAGCACTTCAAACACGGCTTCGCCTTTGACGCTTTCCTGCGCTTCGACCAGCACCGCGGTCGCGGCATCGCCGAATATGAAATGGCAATCACGATTGCGGAAATTCAAATGGCCGGTGCAGATTTCCGGGCTGATCACCAGGACGCCGCGCGCGCTGCCCTGGCGAACCGCATCCACAGCCGCCTGGATGCCGAACGTGGCCGAGGCGCAGGCCACGTTCATGTCGTAAGCCCAGCCGCCGATACCCAGCGCCTGCTGTATTTCAACGGCGATTGCCGGGTACGGTCTTTGCAAATTGGAGCAAGCGACTATCACCGCATCCACGTCTGCCGCGGTGCGCCCTGCCCGCTGCAACGCCTCGCGCGCCGCGGCCACCCCCATTTCGCACATCAGCGACGGCTGGTCGTCGCCCCGCGATGGAATCTGCGGACGCATCGTGCGGATATCGAGCACGCCGGACTTGTTCACGCAAAAGCGCGACTTGATGCCGGAGGCTTTGAGGATGAATTCGGACGAGGACGGCGCCAGAGGCTCGCGCGCCCCCTGGGCGATCTCGATGGCGTGTTCGGCGTTGTGCCGTTCGACATAAGCATTGAACGAGGCAACCAGTTCGTCGTTGGAGATGGACTCCGCCGGCGTGAACAGTCCCGTCCCGGTGATCGCGATTTTTTTCATGCGGCCGGTGCCGGCACGGAATCAAGGGTCCAGCCGGCGCGTGCCATGGCCGCCTCAATGTGCGCGCGCACCACGCGTTCGTTGCGGAACGTCAGGTGACCGCCGTGGTACCACTGCACCGGCGTGTTCCAGTGCTGCGCCAGAAGCGCCGGCTGCTCGGGGGTGATTACGCGGTCCGCCGAGCCGGCGAAGATGTAGCGCGCGTTTTGGGCCACCACCGGCGCGCGGCCGAGCGGCGATACCGGCACCAGCAGATGGCGCAGTCGCGTCTGTGTCATGCCGATCGTCTGGAAATAATTCTTGTAGAGCGGCGGCACGTGGCGCCAGATCAGTTCGGAAAAATCCACCGCCGGAATTCCGGCGATGACGAAATCCAGGCCGGATTCGTACTGCGCCAGCAGCGCGGTGTTGTAGCCGCCGAGGCTGTAGCCGAGCACGCCGATGCGCGCCTGCGGATCCTGCGCCCTGATCCATTTGATCGCGCGGCGCAAATCCCATAACGCCTGCGTCTGCGCATGAAACAGGATCGTCGGGTTGCCCTCGAGGTAACAGTCGCCGCTGCGCAGGCCGATGCGTCGCGGCCCGTGCAGCGGCAGCACCGGCAACATCACGTTGAGCCCGAGTTTGTGGTGCAGCCAGCCGAGCGGGAACAGCGACAGGTCCATCCACGGCAGGCCCATCCGATAACCGTGCACGCCCAGCAGCCACGGACGCCCCGCTGTGGTGTGCCGCTTGAGCCAGGCGACGCTGTTGGCGTTGTCGCGGTGCGACTTCCATTCGGCTGCACCGGGAAAAGCCGGGTCGGGTTCGTAGCCGCTTTCGTAATGCAAATGCTCGTAGCTTTGCCCAAAGAGGCCGGCGACCGTCGAGAAGAACTGCTCGGGAGCGGGGGGCTCAAGGTGCAGACGTTCGGGCTGTGCGTGCCAGTCGCGGTCCTTGGCCAACTGCTCGAACTCTGTCATCTGGCGGACGTGCAAGGCCACCTCGTCGGGGTCCGCAATGCGCGCGCTGCCGACGAAATACGCCAGCAGTGCCTCGTCCAGCGCCGCCTTGGCACAGACCCATAATGTGAGATCGGGACGCGGGATGCCCTCAAAGGTCGGCCCATGCAACAAGGCCACACGACCGGCGGCGATAAACGAGGCGATTGATAAAACCAGCGCAAACAACCCAACGAACCCGTCTCCGGGAATCGTGGCCGGCACGGCAAATATCACGCCGACCAACGCGCCTAATGCCATGTACGCCGGCACGCGTCCGTCGCCAGGCCAAAACAGCAGGGAAACGCCGGTCGCCAGCAACATGCTGCCCGGCAACAGGGACCAGACGTGCCACCACCCATCCCCCCCCAAAAGCCAGAGCAGCCCGGACAAAATGGGGATTGCCGCCAGTGGCTCCCACTGGCGCGGCAGCGGCGGCTCGCCTTTGTGCATCGGGCTGGTCATCGCAGCCCGATGGCGCTGGCGATGCCGAAAAATACCGCCGCAGCCGCTGGCACCAGCGCGGCTTGCGGCCACCATGCCCAGGTCTTGCGATTCGAGCGTGCCCACCAAGCTAGTGCGGCCGCCCCGGCAAACGCGGCGAACAATCCGGTCATCACAAACAGTCGCGGCAGTTCGCGCGCCAGCTTGGGCGCTGCGTCATAGTTGGCGGCATACAGTACGCACACCACCGCAAGCACCACGGCAAACGCCGCCGCCATCGCGGCGAGGCTCAGGTTGAGGATTTGCAGATGTTTCATTTGCGCCGCCGCAGGGCGCGAAAAACCGGGAACAATTCACGGATGACACGGGGCGAAGACAGGCTGTTCTTGACCAGCAAGGTCGTAAACGCCCGTACCAGGCGGTCTCGATGCTCAAAGATGCTACCCACCATCGGTACTGACTTGTCATCCATAACTGTAATTACATCAGTAGGTTCTGAACTGAAGTTAAAGCGTAACGTCAGTTTAATATCCAACGGTTCGCGGCTCTTTCGATGAGAAGCTTTGGCTATCATTCTTCGACCATGACCGCCAATAAAACAGACAAGCTGGTGGTATTCGCGCACGGTAAGGAGTCCGGTCCGTGGGGCACAAAGATCACCCGGCTGGCCGAGGTTGCAAGAGCGCGCGGGTATGAAGTCATCAGCCCGGATTATAGCCACACGCATGACCCCAAACGCCGCGTCGAGCAGCTGCTGGCGCTCTCACCCAAGGCCAGAAAACTGGTGCTGTGCGGATCCAGCATGGGCGGTTATGTTTCGGCGCAGGCCTGCGCGAAGCTCAAACCGCAGGCGTTGTTTCTGATGGCGCCGGCGCTGTATTTTCCGGGCTGGGACGAGGAGCCGGCAGGCTGCCCCGCCATGACAACTGTCGTTCATGGCTGGAAAGATGAGGTCGTGCCCGCCGATGTCAGCAAACGTTTTGCCAGTGCGCAGAAAACTCCAGTGGGCCTGCATCTTTTGAACAGCGGCCATACCCTCAACGATCAGCTGCCGGTGATCACGCGTCTGTTCGACGAACTCCTGGAACGCCTGGATGCCGCTTAGGCGTTGGCGCAGTTTCGCCCAGGCTTATCGGCAGACCCAGTACGTAGTCCGTTTACCGCGTGGCGAACTGACCTTGCGTGTCGGCGAGCGCAATCTGAATGCCGACCGGCGCCTTCGGCAGGAAACGGGGATAGGTAATTCCTGGGTCATTCTCAGCGCCGCAAATCCACATTCAAAGCAACTGTCTGAATCGTGGAACATCCAACGATTCAATCAGTTGAATTGCTTACTTGGCGCCAGAAGACACCGCGTGTTCCACACCATCCATCGTGACCCAAAGGCGCACTGGCCGGATGAGCACGGGGTCTTAATCTGCGCAATTTCACTGCGCCAGGCGGTGACGCTGGGGCGACGTTTTGGGCAGAACGCAATATTGATTGGTGGGCCAGGTCGCAACCCCAGAATTTTCTGGCTTTAGCCCCCCACCCGCTTGGAGCCCTTGGCAACGTTAAAACCGCTGACCCGGAAAATAAGTGGTACTAAAATCGTACCAACGGTTTTTCTGCGTTGATGCAAAACGGCCCAAAACAGCCTCAAGCGGGAGAGATGCTCACAGGCCGGTAGGCCGCGACAAATTCCGGCGGCATGCGCTTGATGCGCCCGGTTTTAAGATCCACGCATACCCAATGCGTGCGAGCACGCATGATGGTCTTGCCGTCAGCCGGACGGATGATCTGGTAACCGCGCCACATGGTGAATTTGGCGTCGCATTCGGCAATCCACGTTGCCGCAAGCAATTGGTCACCGGCAAACGTGGGGGCGAGATAGTCCATCTCGTGACGGCGCGCGACACAGCCGGCGTTGAGGCGGCGGTAATCCTCCATCGAGAGCCCCAGGCTCACCGAGTGGTTCCAGGCGACCCGCTCTAGCCAGCGCAGATAGACGACGTTGTTGGTGTGGGCGAATTCGTCGATGTCCTCGGGCATCACCGTCACGGATTCGACAAAGGGCGCGGCTACATCCCAATTGACCGTCATGCCGGGGCTTGCGGCGCAAAACTGTGCGCGGACGACATGTTCCAGAACGTGGCATAGACCGGGTGCTCGGAGACCCGCTCAAGCAGTTCACCCGGTCGCAGAAACCGCAGAATATTCGACACCAGCCGCACCTCGTTGACCGATATGCGCCGCACGATGTGATGCGCGCGCAGCTGGTTCGGATGCGTCAGCCCTGCGGCGCCCACCAGCTCGGCCAGCGCCTTGAGCGTATTGCGGTGGTAATTGGCAACGCGCACGGCCTTGTCGGGCACGTACAAGGCGCGCTGGCGCAACGGGTCTTGCGTGGTGATTCCCGTGGGGCAATGGCCGGTATGGCAGGTTTGCGCCTGCAAGCAGCCGAGCGCAAACATGAATCCGCGCGCGTTGTTGCACCAGTCGGCGCCCAGCGCCATCGCCCGCGCGATGTCGAAGCCCGAAATCAGCTTGCCGCTGGCGCCGACACGAACGCGCTCGCGCAAATTCAAGCCGACCAAAGTGTTGTGAACCAGCAGCAGGCCTTCGGCGAGCGGCGTGCCGACATGATCCGTAAACTCGATCGGCGCCGCCCCGGTGCCACCCTCGGCGCCGTCCACCACGATGTAGTCCGGCGTGATGCCCGTCTCCAGCATCGCCTTGCAGATAGCAAAGAATTCCCACGGATGGCCGAGGCAGAACTTGAAGCCGGTCGGCTTGCCGCCGGACAGCGCGCGTAAACGCTGAATGAACTGCAACAGCTCGATCGGCGTTGTGAATGCGGCGTGGGTTGCGGGAGAAATGCAGTCCACGCCCACGGCCACGCCGCGAGCCGCGGCTATTTCTGGTGTTACTTTCGGGCCTGGCAACACGCCGCCGTGGCCAGGCTTGGCGCCCTGGCTGATCTTGATCTCGATCATCTTGACCTGCGGCACGCTGGCGTTCTCAATGAACTTGTCTTCGCAAAATGTGCCGTCGGGGTTGCGGCAGCCAAAATAGCCGCTGCCGATCTCCCAGATCAGGTCGCCGCCGTGTTGGCGGTGATAGCGGCTGATCGAGCCCTCGCCGGTGTCGTGGGCAAATCCACCGGCCTTGGCGCCCTGATTCAGGGCCAGCACTGCATTGGCCGAGATGGCGCCAAAGCTCATCGCCGAGATATTGAATATCGAGGCGTCATACGGCTGGGTGCATTGGGCACCACCGATACGCACACGGAAATTCCAGTCCTTGTTGTGCACCGGCACCATCGTGTGGTTGATCCATTCGTAATGGCTTTCGTAGAGGTCTTTCTGCGTGCCGAACGGGCGCTTGTCGATGACGTTTTTCGCCCGCTGATAGACCAACGAGCGTTGCGCACGCGAAAACGGGATGCGCTCCTGGTCTGACTCCAGAAAGTACTGGCGGATTTCCGGGCGGATCAGCTCCAGGAAAAAGCGCAGATGCGAGAGGATCGGGTAATTGCGGCGGATGGACTGTTTTGTTTGCAGCAGATCCCAGACGCCGACGGCACACAGTGCGCCGCTGAGGACGGCCAGCGAGATCGCGAATTGCCATAGCGGGATCAGCGCCAGACTGCTGAGGAAAATGGCAACGCAGACGGCAAAAAAAAGCAGCCGCTTTGGAATCACGCTTTCGAGTGTCATTCTTGTTTTCCCCCGCCGCAGTCTCGCGCAAGACCATTGATATCGGCAATGCCGGCCCTTACAATTCATATAGGACTGATTTGGTATTGATTAAATGCTCAAGCTGGGCAAACTCGCGGATTACGCCACGGTGCTGATGACCGCTCTTGCCGCACGGCCGGGCGAACTGTGCAACGCGCATGAGCTGGCCGACCGCACCCATGTGCCGCTGCCCACCGTCGCCAAACTGCTCAAACTCCTGACCAGGGCCGGCCTGGTGGAATCGCTGCGCGGGGCCAGCGGTGGCTACCGGCTCGCGCGCACGCCCGAAGCCGTCAGCGTCGCGGCGGTGATTCGTGCGGTTGAAGGGCCGATCGCCATTACCCAGTGTTCGACACACGGCGAAGGCTGCGGCATCGAGTCCACCTGTGGCTCGAAGAACAACTGGCGCCTGATCGACACCGCAATCCGCAATGCGCTGGAGTCCGTGACGCTGGCGCAGATGGCATCGCCCCTGACGCGTCGCATGATCGAAAGCCCGGTGAAGTTCATCGCAGCGAGCGTGAGAATCTAAAATGACCGCTCAACCGCAGGATGCGCGCGAACTGGTAAAAGCCCGCGGCCCCTACTCGGCCGGGTTTGTCACCGACATTGCCACCGACACCGTGGCGCCGGGTCTGAGCGAAGACACCATCCGCATGATTTCGGCGCGCAAGAACGAGCCGCAATGGCTGCTGGACTGGCGCCTGAAAGCGTATGCGCGCTGGCTGAAAATGCCGGAGCCCACATGGGCGCACGTGCATTACCCCAAGATCGACTATCAGGCGATTTCGTATTACTCGACACCCAAGGGGCTGAAAGACCGTCCGAAGTCGCTCGATGAAGTCGACCCAAAACTGCTCGAGACCTACAAGAAGCTCGGCATTCCGCTGAGAGAGCAGGAAATGCTCGCGGGCGTCGCGGTGGACGTGGTGTTCGATTCGGTCTGTGTCGCCACCACCTTCAAGGAAAAGCTCAAGGAGGCCGGCGTAATTTTCTGCCCGATCTCGGAGGCGGTGCACGAGCACCCGGAGTTGGTGAAGAAATACCTCGGCAGCGTCGTGCCCCAGGGCGACAACTTCTACGCGGCACTGAATTCGGCCGTATTCACCGACGGCTCCTTCGTCTACATCCCCAAGGGCGTGCGCTGCCCGATGGAGCTTTCGCACCTACTTTCGCATCAACGAACGCAATACCGGCCAGTTCGAACGCACGCTGATCATTGCCGAGGAAGGCTCGCACGTGAGCTATCTGGAAGGCTGCACCGCACCGCAGCGCGACGAGAACCAGCTGCACGCGGCCGTCGTCGAACTGGTGGCGCTGGACGACGCCCAGATCAAGTACTCGACCGTGCAAAACTGGTACCCGGGCGACGAGAACGGCAAGGGCGGCATCTACAACTTCGTCACCAAGCGCGGCGACTGCCGCGGGCGCGCGCAGCAAGATCAGTCTGGACCCAGGTCGAGACCGGCTCGGCGATCACCTGGAAATATCCGAGCTGCATCCTGCGCGGCGACGATTCGGTCGGTGAGTTCTACTCGGTGGCGCTGACGCACCATCGCCAGCAGGCCGACACCGGCACCAAGATGATTCACATCGGCAAGCGCACCAAGTCCACCATCGTCAGCAAGGGCATTTCCGCCGGACACGGGCAGCAGACCTACCGCGGCCTGGTGCGCGTGCTGCCGTCGGCCGAGAACGCGCGCAACCACACGCAGTGCGATTCGCTGCTGATCGGCGACCAGTGCGGCGCGCACACCTTTCCGTACACCGAAGTGCGTAACTCCAGCGCACATCTCGAACACGAAGCGACCACATCGCAAGATCGGCGAAGACCAGCTGTTCTACGCACGCTCGCGCGGCATCGGTGAGGAAGACGCGGTCTCCATGATCGTCAACGGCTTCTGCAAGCAGGTATTCAAGGAACTGCCGATGGAATTCGCAGTGGAAGCGCAAAAGTTACTGGCCGTTTCACTAGAGGGTGCCGTCGGCTGAATCGACCATGCTCGAAATCAATAACCTCCACGCCGAAGTCGAAAACAAGAAAATCCTCCACGGCATCACCCTCATCATTGAAGGCCGGGGAAGTGCATGCGGTGATGGGCCCCAACGGGTCCGGCAAATCCACGCTGTCGAATGTGCTGGCCGGGCGCGAGGACTACGACGTTACGGCCGGCTACCGTGCGCTACGGCGGTAAGGATCTGCTGGCGACTGACGCCCGAAGTCGCGTGCCTGCGAAGGCGTGTTTCTTGGCTTCCAGTACCCGGTCGAAATTCCCGGTGTCTCCAACCTGTATTTTCTGCGCACGGCGCTGAACGCGCAGCGCAAGTACCACGGCCAGCCGGAGATCGACGCGGTGGACTTCATGGCCTGGGTTCGCCACCGCGTAGCGCAGGTGAAGATGGAAATCCCCATGCTGCAACGCGGCGTCAACGAAGGTTTCTCCGGCGGCGAAAAGAAGCGCAACGAGATCCTGCAGATGCTGGTGCTGGAGCCCCAGCTTGACGATTCTCGACGAAACCGATTCCGGGCTCGACATCGACGCGCTCAAAATCGTCGCCGATGGCATCAATGCCCTGCGCTCACCCGAGCGCGCCACGCTGCTGGTCACGCACTACCAGCGACTGCTCGACTACGTAAAGCCCGACCACGTCCATGTGCTGTCGGGCGGGCGCATCGTCAAATCCGGCGGACCTGAGTTGGCGCTGGAGCTGGAGGCAAAAGGCTACGGCTGGCTAGCCGCGGCTTGAGTAAAGCGATGCTGCAACCCTTCATCAACGCATTTGAATTGCTGCCGGATTCCGCCAAAAACGCGGGTCGTCGCGAAGCGTTGGATGCGCTTCTGAAGTTTGGACTGCCCAGCACCGACGAAGAGGACTGGAAATACACCGACCTTTCGACACTGAGCCGCCTTGCACCCGCCGACATCGGACCGCGGGCGGACAATTTCGAATATCCCGTCTCCTACGACTGCGGTCTCGACGCTCTCAGTGTCGCGCTCTCCGGTGGCCTGCAACAAAAAACCATCCAGGGACGCGCTGAGTTCGACACCGGACTGCACCAGCGCTGGCGCCTGCATATAAACGGTGAGGCGGAACTCGTTCTGCGGGATACGACCGCCTCGCCCCTTGCCCTGTTCTTTGCCTCGATTGTCCTGGGGCCGAACGCGCGCCTGCGCCTGAGCCGCCTACAGGATGCGAGCAAGGATGCGGTGCGACTTACGCGACTTAAAATCAGCCTGGCGCGTGACGCGCGTCTCGAGATCGTCGGTGCCGATCTGGGCGGCGCATGGGTACGCCACGATCTCGACGTGTCGCTGGAGGGGCCCGGCGCTGAAGTGCACATGCACGGCCTTTTTGCACCTGCCGGCAAGACGCATGTCGACAATCACACCCGGATTGACCACCGCGTGGCGCATTGCATCAGCCGTGAGTATTTTCGTGGACTTGCATTTGACCAATCGCACGCCGTATTCAACGGAAAAATAATCGTGCACCCGCAGGCACAGAAGACCGACTCGGAGCAGCGTATCGCGAGCCTGCTGCTATCGCCCAAGGCGGAGATCAACGCCAAACCTGAACTCCAGATCGAAGCCGACGACGTCAAGTGCGCGCACGGCGCCACCTTTGGCCAGCTCGACGAAGATGCGCTCTTTTACATGCGCTCGCGCGGACTGACACTCGAAGTTGCGCGCACGCTGCTGACCCGTGCTTTTGTCGAGCCGATCCTGTCCAAACTGCCTGACGACATCCGCGCGACCGTCGAACAGACTCTCGAAGACCGATTTGCCGCGCTCAATCCAGCATGAATTCCATGCTTGACCTGGCGGCGATCCGCGCCCAGTTTCCGATCCTGCGCGAAACCATTCACGGCAAGCGGCTGGCGTATCTGGACAACGCGGCCACCACGCAAAAACCCGAGGCCGTGCTGCAGGCGCTCGACGGCTACTACCGCACCCGCAACGCCAATGTGCACCGCGCCGCGCATGAACTGGCGGAGCGCGCGACCGGCGCCTACGAAGGTGCTCGGGCGCGCATCGCACGCTGGCTTAAAGCTCAAACTGAGGAGATCGTTTTTACCCGCGGCACCACCGAAGCCATCAACCTGGTGGCGCGCAGTTTTCTGCAACCGCGTTTGCAGAGCGGCGATGAGGTGCTGCTGACCGGGATGGAGCACCACTCCAACATCGTGCCGTGGCAATTGGCCGGTGCCAAAACCATCGCCGCGCCGGTGCTGGACAACGGCGAACTCGATCTCGACGCATGGACTCGATTGATTTCCCCGCGCACGAAACTGATCGGCATTGTTCACGTGTCCAATGCGCTCGGCACCGTGAACCCGGTGGCCGAAATGATCCGCACCGCCCAGGCGCGCGGCATTCCGGTGCTGGTCGATGGCGCGCAGTCCCTGGCCCATCTGCCGGTGGACGTCAAAGCACTCGGCGTGGACTTTTACGCCTGTTCGTCGCACAAGGCCTACGGTCCCACGGGTTTTGGCGCGCTTTATGCCAGACGCGAACATCTCGAAGCGATGCGCCCCTGGCAAGGCGGTGGCGACATGATTCGCAGCGTCACCTTTGATCAATGCACCTGGAATGAAGTGCCGTACAAATTCGAGGCCGGCACGCCCGACATGTCGGGCGCAGTGGGTTTTGCGGCGGCGCTGGACTGGATGGAGTCGGTGGGCCTTGAGTCGATCCACGCTCACGAACGGCAGTTGCTGGACTACGGCACTGCGCGTCTGGGCGAGATCGCCGGTCTGCGGCTCGTCGGCACCGCACAAAACAAGGGTGGCATCCTGTCGTTTGTAATGGACCACGCGCCGGCGCAGGATCTTGGCGACATTCTCAACCGCGAAGGCGTCGCCATCCGCGCCGGGCACCACTGCACGATGCCGCTGATGCAGCGCTACGGCCTTTCAGCCACCGCCCGCGCCTCGCTGGCGGTCTACAACGGTCAGGACGACATAGACCAGCTGGTTTTGGCGCTTCAAAAGGCAAAAAAACTACTGGCATAACAAATAGATATTTCGCACCGTCTGTAGTCCAAGGACTACAGGAGGTGAGAGATTGGGTGCCATGCAAATCGCCCAGAAGTACGTCGACCCCCTGATCGACGACACCCCGGAATTGTCTCTACTGCAGCGCGGCCTGGAGCAGGACAAATTCCATATCACCACCCAGTGGATTCAACCTAGCCCGGCCTTGCGCGAGGAGGGCCGTGCGTTTGAGATTCTGCTCAGACTCGAGGACGAGGACGGCTTCTGGGCCGAGGCCGTTTCCTTCATGGGCACTGCCGAGCGCCATTCGCTTGGCAGCACGATCGACCGCTGGGTAATCCGCCAGACCCTCGATTACCTGACGCTGCACAGTGATGTCAGCGCACAAATCGCCTGGCTGGGGTTGAACCTGTCAGGCCAGACGCTGGGCGAGCCCGACCTGCCAGAGTTCCTGATTCAGCAATTCCTCACACGCCGCCCGCTCGCGCGCAAAATATGTTTTGAAGTCTGGGAAGACGACCTGCTGCGCAATGCAACGCATGCGCAGACGTTTTGCTCCACTCTCAAGCGGCTGGGCTGTCTGATCGCGGTGCAAGGGTATCGGGGGCGTGACGCTGCCGACGTCTGTGCCTTGTCGAAACTGTCGCTGGATTTCTTCAAGCTGGATGCGCGCCGCTACCCGCTAGGCGACGACAGCGCCGCGGTGCGCGAACTGGCCCAGTCCTGCATGCGCCTCGCGCGATTGCAGGACGCCCGCGTGATCATCACTGGCGTCGAAGATGCCGAAACGCTCGGTCACTGGCGCAAGTTGGGCGCGGATTACTTCCAAGGATATGCCGTTGCACGGCCCACGCCACTGACTTTCAGCGCACCCGCTTGAGGCTCAAATAATCGTGATGGGGCCGAATCCGTAAAACCACTGATACACTTTTAGTACCACCCTCTTTACGGCTCCGACCTCCTGCGGCATTTTTTAGCCACAGGCGGGTGGCCTGCAGGTAGATCAGCGCGCGACGGGGGTGAGGGCCGAGCTGGCCATCCGGCAGCTTTTGCGCCCGTTACTGCGTTATCCCAGGGTCGTCGCCAACGCTTTTGACATACATCATGGGCTTGGGGTTGGCCCGGTAACGGTCCACGCCTAATCGGTAAATCCAGCAATCAGTGGCACCAGGCAATGGCTGTTCCGAGCTGCCAAACCAGATCGCCTCCATGGGCGCCCCGTTACCGCTGACCAGTTCAAAGCGCCGGTGATGCTCACCGACGGGTTTCCACGAACGGATCTTGAATTCACCTTGGAACAGAGGCTCGGGGAATCCCTGACCCCACGGCCCGCCCTCTTCAATGGCAACGGCTGTCTCAAGATTCAGCTCGCTGGAATCCAGTTCGCCATCGGTCTGAATCACTTCTTCAAGATCGGAGGGCGCGAGCATCTGGCGACAGGCGCTGTCGAATAAACCGCAGAATTCTTCGAACCGTGCCTGCGGCATCTGGAGCCCTGCCGCCATGGCATGGCCGCCAAATCGAAGGATCAATCCTGGGCGCTGTGCATCGACCGCCGCCAGCGCGTCGCGCACATGCAGTCCGGCAATCGAGCGCGCGGAGCCTTTCAGCACGCCCGCTTCTTGGGCGCGCGCAAAAGCAATGGTGGGGCGATGCAACCGGTCCTTGATGCGTGACGCCACCAGCCCGACCACGCCTTCATGCCAGGAGGGGTCAAACAAGCTGACGCCGATCTGCGCCGAGTCAATGCTTTCGACCTGCGTCAGCGCCTCGTCGCGCATCTGCGCTTCAATGCCGCGCCGCTCGCGATTGAGCTGGTCCAGCTTCTGTGCGCTGCGTGTCGCGGATTCTTCGTTATCACTCAGCAGGCAATCGATACCCAGCGCCATATCCTCGAGACGCCCGGCCGCATTCAAGCGCGGGCCGATGGTGAATCCCAGGTCCGTCGCCGAGAGGTGGCGCGCGTCGCGTCCCGCCACGCGCAATAAAGCCTGTATCCCGGGCCGCGCACGCTGCGCGCGGATGCGCGCCAGGCCCGCCGCGACGAGAATCCGGTTATTGGAGTCCAATCGCACCACGTCCGCCACGGTACCCACCGCCACCAGATCAAGAAAATCCGCCAGATTCGGCTCCGCGCGGTCACGAAACCAGCCGGCTGTGCGCAGACGTGCGCGCAGGGCCGAAAGCACATAGAACATCGTGCCAACGCCCGACAGGGATTTACTGGCGAATCCACAGCCAGGCTGGTTGGGATTGACGATGGCATCGGCCGCCGGCAATTCCGACCCTGCAAGATGGTGATCGGTGATCAGCACCTGCAGGCCCAGTGATCGTGCAGCGGCAACCCCGCTGATGCTGGTAATGCCGTTGTCGACCGTGATCAGCAATTGCGCGCCCTGCTGCGCGGCCAGGGCCGAAATGGATTGCGACAGTCCATAACCCTGACTGAAACGGCTCGGCACCATGTAACTCACCTGTTGCGCGCCAAACGCGCGCAACGCACTCACCGCCAGTGCAGTGCCCGTGGCGCCGTCGGCGTCGTAATCACCGACCACGACGATTTTCTTCTGTTGTTGAAGGGCCGCGTGCAGAACTTCGCACGCCCGTTCTATCCCCATCAGGCCATCGGGGGAGAGCATGGATTTCAGGTCAAGTAAAAGCTCATGCGCTGAGGTGATGCCGCGGCTGGCATAAACCCGGCGCAAAACCGGGTGCAGCGAGTCGGGGAGCGCTTCCGGTCTTCCGGTGCTTCGTCTACGCAGCCGAGACTCAGTCAAGGCGCGCTTTCAACGCGGATTCAACCGCCGCACGTTCCGCGGCCACCTGGATCACCGGGCTCATGGCATGACGCGTGACGATATCCGGGTCCTTGAGTCCATGACCGGTCAAGGTGCAGACCACCGTGCTGCCACCGGGAATTTTGCCGCGCTTGAGGTCGCGCAGTGCGCCGGCGACGGATGCCGCCGAGGCGGGCTCGCAAAAAACGCCCTCCTTGATCGCCAGCAGTTTCTGCGCGGCGAGAATTTCTTCATCCGAGCACTCATCGAACCAACCGCCGGACTCTTTCTGCACTTTCCAGGCGGCATCCCAACTCTGCGGATGGCCGATGCGAATGGCGGTGGCGACGGTCTCTGGATTCTCGACCGGCGCTCCGCGCAGGAACGGGGCGCTGCCGGCAGCCTGGAACCCGAGCATCTTGGGTCGCGGGCCCGGGCTTTCCGAATAGCCGATCCAGTGCGCGGTGATGTTGCCGGCGTTGCCGACCGGCAGACAGTGGTAATCCGGCGCGCGGCCCAGCGCCTCGACAATCTCGAATGCCGCCGTCTTCTGCCCCTGCAAGCGGAACGGGTTGATGGAGTTGACGATCGTCACCGGCAGGGTTTGCGCAATCTCCTTCACCAGGCGCATGCCGTCGTCGAAATTGCCCTTGATCTGCACCACCACCGCGCCGTGCATCACCGCCTGCGCCAGTTTGCCGGCGGCGATCTTGCCGTCGGGAATCAGCACGAAGGCCGTGATGCCGGCACGCGCGGCGTAGGCGGCGGCGGATGCCGAAGTGTTGCCGGTGGAGGCGCAAATGATGGCGCGCGAGCCCTCATGCACCGCTTGTGTCACCGCCACCGTCATGCCGCGATCCTTGAACGAGCCGGTCGGATTCAGGCCCTCGAACTTGACGTAGAGCTCGCCGTCGAAGCCGGCTTCACGCGGAATGCCGCGCAGCCGGATCAGCGGCGTGCGGCCTTCGCCCAAGCTGATCGCGCGTGCATTTTTCGCAATCGGCAGGCGGTCGCGCCAGGCATCAACAAGGCCGGTGTAGTTACTCATCGAAATGCTCGACGCGGAAACGCGACAGGCCCTCGCGCACAAACGGCAGTGCGCGCAGTTTGCCCAGCGCATCGTTGAACCGTTGCTCCGCCACCTTCGAGGTAATGATGGCGATGGTCGCATCGTCCTCGCGGGGCTCCTTCTGCAGGATCGCCTCGATGCTGATGTCGTGCTCGGCGAGGATCGAGGTGATGCCCTTGAGCACGCCTGGCGTCATCCGCCACGCGCAAGCGCAGGTAATAACTGCTGACGATCTCGGACAGCGGCGGTGATGGGCAGATCGCGCATGTGATCGGGCTGGAATGCCAGTGCCGGCACCTGGTGTTGCGCGGGTGCGCCGAGCAGGCGTGCGACATCAACCAGATCCGCCACCACCGCCGAGGCGGTCGGCTCTGCCGCCGGCGCCGCGCCCGTACAAGCCCACCTGGCCCATGGCATTGCCGCGGATCACGATGGAATTGAGCACGCCGTCCACCTTGGCCAGCAGCGGTCTTCGGGGATCAGTGTCGCCTGCATGCGCAATTCGACGCCTGCCGCCGTGCGCTTGGCGATGCCCAGATGCTTGATGCGATAGCCGAGCTCGCCCGCAAGGCGAATATCCTGCGGCGTGAACCTGGGTGATGCCCTCGCGTCGCAATTTGCTTGAACGACAGCGGCATGCCAAAGGCAATGGCCGCGAGAATCGTCAGTTTGTGCGCGGCGTCGACGCCCTCGACGTCGAAGCGTCGGGTCGGCCTCGGCATAGCCGAGCTTCTGCGCTTCGGCCAGCGCCTCGGCGAAATCCACTTCGCGCTCGTCATCTGCGTGAGGATGTAATTGCAGGTGCCGTTGATGATGCCGGCGAGGCTCTCGATGCGGTTGGCGGCCAGGCCCTCGCGGATCGTCTTGATCACCGGGATGCCGCCGGCCACCGCCGCCTCGAATGCCACCATCACGCCTTGGTCGCGTGCCGCGGCAAATATCCGGTTGCCGTCCTCGGCCAGCAGCGCCTTGTTGGCGGTGACCACCGGCTTGCCGCGCGCAATCGCGGCGAGAATCAGTTCGCGCGCCGGTGACAGCCCGCCGATCACTTCGACCACGATGTCGACATCGGCATCGCGGGCGATGAACAGCGGGTCGCTGGCAAGGGTGATGCCGTCGAGGTTGCAGTCGCGCTTGCGCTTCAGGTCGCGGGCGGCCGCGTGCGTGACCACGATGCGGCCGGCCGAGCGCGGCGCGCAATTTCCTCGGCATTCTTGCGCAGCACGCGCACCACGCCCTGGCCGACGGTGCCAAGGCCGATGAGGCCGATCTTGATCGGGCGCGCTCATGATCTTCTTTCAGCATTTTCTTGATCCCGCGCACGGCCTGGCGCGTGCGGTGCTCGTTCTCGATCAGCGCGAAGCGCACATGGTCGTCGCCGTACTGGCCGAAGCCGATGCCGGGCGACACCGCCACCTTGGCCTCGTTCAGCAGCCGCTTGGAGAACTCGATCGAGCCCAGCGCGCGGAATGGCTTCGGGAATCTTCGCCCAGACGAACATCGTCGCCTTGGGTTTTTCCACCGCCCAGCCGGCCTTGTTCAGTCCATCGCACAGCACGTCGCGGCGCGATCTGGTACATCTGGCAGATCTCGGCCACGCAATCCTGCGGGCCTTCGAGCGCGGCGATGGCGGCGACCTGGATCGGCGTGAACATGCCGTAATCGAGATAGCTCTTGATGCGCGCGAGCGCGCCGACCAGCGTCGGGTTGCCGCACATGAAGCCGACGCGCCAGCCCGGCATGTTGTAGCTCTTCGACAGGGTGAAGAACTCGACCGCGATGTCCTTGGCGCCCGGCACCTGCAGAATGCTCGGCGCCTTGTAGCCGTCGAACACGATGTCGGCATAGGCAAGGTCGTGGACCAGCCAGATACCGGTGCTCGCGGCAGATCGCGACGACCTTCTCGAAGAAGGCCAGTTCGACGCACTGCGTGGTCGGGTTGCCGGGGAAATTCAGGATCAGCATCTTCGGCGTCGGCCATGGTTTCCTTGATGGCCGTCTGCAGTTCCTCGAAGAAATCCACGTCCGGCGTCAACCGCACGTGGCGCACGTCGGCGCCGGCCAGCACCACGCCGTAGGGGTGAATCGGATACGCCGGGTTGGGCACCAGCACCGTGTCGCCCGGACGACAACGTGGCAAACGCCAGATGCGCCAGCCCTTCCTTGGAGCCGATCGTGGCGATGACTTCGGTTTCGGGATTGAGTTCGACGTCATAGCGGCTGCTTGTACCAGGTCGCCATCGCCCGGCGCAGGCGCGGGATGCCCTTGGACACCGAATAGCGATGCGTGTGCACCCCCTCGATATTCCGGTGCTCGGGCACGACGTAATCGCTGTCGGTACCGCGCACCGCGGACTCCACCAGCTTGTCGACGATGTGCTTGGGCGTCGGCTGGTCGGGATTGCCCATGCCGAAATCGATGATGTCCTCGCCACGCGCTCGAGCAGCCTTCTTCAACTCTCCGACGATGTTGAAGACGTAGGGCGGCAGGCGCTGGATGCGCGGGAAGACGGTATTCATGATTTTTGAGCGCGGTATTCAATCACATCAGGGGTGGTGCGGCATAAAAAAGCCCGCGAAGTGCGGGCTTTTTTTGTGCGGCTCCCGCTCAACTCAGCTTTTCTTCAACGCGTGCGGCCTTGCCGGCGAGGTTACGCAGGTAGTACAGCTTGGAGCGCACCACCTTGCCGCGGCGCGTGACCTTGATGCCGGCCACCTGCGCGGAATAGGTCTGGAACACACGCTCGACACCCTCGCCGTGCGACATCTTGCGCACGGTGAACGCGGAGTTGAGGCCGCGATTGCGCTTGGCGATAACCATGCCCTCGAACGCCTGCAGGCGCTCGCGGTCGCCTTCCTTGACCTTGACCTTGACCTCGACGCTGTCGCCGGGTTTGAAGGCCGGGATCTTCTTCTTGGCCACCTGCTCGTCTTCCACCATCGCTACCAGCTTGCTCATGCTCATGACGCCCTCGCTATTTTCAGTTTGCCTTCCGCTGCGCGATAAATTCGCGCAACAGTTCTTTCGATTCTTGATCCAGCTCCAACCCTTCCAGTAAATCCGGCCGTTTCAGCCACGTCGCACCGAGTGCCTGTTGCAAGCGCCACCGCGCAATTTTCGCGTGGTCACCGCTCAACAACACCTCCGGCACCTTGCCGCCCACTCCATCCACCGGCCGCGTGTAGTGCGGATGATCCAGCAGTCCCTTGGAGAACGAATCATTCTCCGCGGACTGATCATCGCCCAGCGCGCCGGGCAACAGCCGTACCACCGCATCCACCAGCACCATCGCCGCAAGTTCGCCGCCGCTCAGGACAAAATCGCCCAACGACAGCTCCACATCCACCTGCGCCGCCACACGTTCGTCTACGCCTTCATACCGACCGCACAGCAGAATCAGCCCTGACTCCTGCGCCAACCGCCGTGCCCATTCCTGCGTCAGCGGCTCGCCCTGAGGCGACAGCCCGATGACCTTGGCGGCACCGAGAGACTTCTTCGAAGCCTCAATCGCACCCGCCACGGGCCCTGGCTCCATCACCATGCCCGGACCTCCTCCATAGGGCCGGTCATCGACCCTGCGCCAGCGGTTCTCGCTGGTGTCACGCAAATCGCGTGCGGTGAGGGTCAGCAGCCCCGTCTCCGCCGCGCGACGGACAATTCCGTAACGCCCTACCTGCTCCACGAACTCCGGGAACAGAGTCAAAATTTCGATCTTCACGGCTGGCTCCTGTCCCTCACCAGTCCGCTTCCCATTCCACCACCACCTGTCGCGCCTTCAGATCCACCGACTTCACGATCGGCCCCGACACCCAGGGCACCAATCTTTCCTTGTCGCCTTGCAGCAACATCACGTCCTGCGCACCGTTGCTGCGTACTTCGGTGATCACACCCAACGCCACGCCCGAGGTCGACACCACCGCGCAACCCATCAAATCTGCCCAGTAAACCTCACCCTTCTTCGGCTTTGGCAGCGCCGAGCGCTCTACCGAAACCGTACGGCCCATCAGGCCCAATGCTGCATTGCGCTCATCGGTGCCCACCAGCTTTGCGACCAATCCGCCCGCATGCAACCTGCCCTGCTCTACCTTTTTGATCTCATCGCCAAGCCGCCACTCGCGGTACTTGAGGATGCTGTCCAGCGGACGGGTGTAGGAATGAACCTTGACCCAGCCCTGAACGCCGAAGACGCCGGTAATGCGCCCCAGCGTTACGGATTTTTCGCTCAGGCGGCCGCGACCGCGGTTTTCGGCGCGTTCTTGATCAGGAAGTCGACGCGGTCGGATACCTGTGCGCCCTTGCTCTTCCAATGTTCGATGCGCGCGGTATCCAGCACCAGTTTCTGCTCTTTGCCCTTGGCATTGGGGTTGTAGTAGCCGATGCGCTCGATGAAATGGCTGTCACGCGGGTTGCGCGAGTCGGTGGCCACCAGGTGATAAAAAGGACGCTTTTTGGCGCCGGCGCGTGCCAGACGAATCTTGACCATATGTTTTTTAAGCTCAATGCGGCCGGGGCCGACGAAAAGGGCGCGTATTGTAGCCGCTCCGCCCTGAAAATAAAGGCCAATTTTCCGAAAATTGCCTCACTTGGGTGTCACCCGCTTGCAGCCTTTTTGGGCCGTTGTGGGCCAACGGCGGAAAAACACTGGTACTAAAAGTGTATCACCGGTTTTCGGTTATCTGCCGCTACCCGCTTCTACAGGCCTCAAGCGGGTAAGGGCAATGTCGGTAATTTCAGGACAAATTCGCTGCCCTGACCCACGCCGGAACTGAAGGCGTTGATCGTACCGCCGTGCATTTCCGCCAGGTTTTTTACGAGTGTCAGTCCCAGCCCAAGACCGCCCTGGCGACGATCCATCGAGGTATCCACCTGGGTGAACATCTCGAAGATGCGCGGCAGGTGCTCCGCGTCTATGCCGACGCCGCTGTCTCGCACAGAAACAGCCACCCACCCCTGGTGCGTTTCAACGGTGAGCCAGATATGCCCTCCGGGCTCCGTGAACTTGCACGCGTTGTTGAGCAGGTTGCCGATCATCTGCGCCAACCGGACCGGATCCGCGTCCAGCCAGATCGGCTGAGGCGGCATCGTCAGCGTTAACTCCTGGTTCTTGCTCATGCGCAGCGGGGCTGCGGTTTCGACCGCCCGATTGACAGCCTGCGCCAGTTCGACGCGTTGACGGCGCAACTCGAACTTGCCGCGAGTGACTCGACTGATGTCGAGCAGATCATCCACCAGCCGCACCATTTGTTCGACCTGGCGCGCCACCATATCCGCCAGCGACTTCACGGTTTCAGGCTGGTGTGCGGCCAGACGCAGGATTTCAGACGCGTTACTGATCGGCGCAAGCGGGTTGCGCAACTCATGGGCGAGCATGGCGAGGAATTCATTCTTGCGGCGGTCGCCGTCCCGCAGGTCGGATTCGATCTGCTTGCGCTCGTTGATATCGGTATTCATACCAACCCATTCGCGGATCAAACCGTCGTTGCCCCGCACCGGCGCTGCCCGCGCCAGCGTCCACCGGTGCTCGCCGCTGACGTGTTGCACTCGGTACTCCACTTCCAAAGGTACGCCGCGAGCCACTGTATCCCGCCAGGCGTTCAAGACGCGCTCGCGGTCGTCGGGATGGATGGCATCGAGCCAGCCACTGCCCTTCCACTGCTCGTAGGTCTGGCCGGTGTAGGCACGCCACGACGGCGAATCTTCCTGCACCGCGCCATGGGCGTCGGTGGCCCAGACGATCTGCGCTGAAACATCAATCAGCGTCTGGAATCGGCTGCGGTTCTGCTGCGCTGCCTTGAAGTGTGTGATTTCGGTGAGGTCCTGAAAGCCGAGCAGAATTCTGGCGGGCTGACCTTCGACGCTTTCGACCCGGCGTGCGTTGAGCAGCATGGTGCGGCGGCCAAGGTGGGGGAAATCATGAGTCACTTCAAAATCACTGAAGGTCTGTTCGTACGGCAGAATTTCTTCCAGTAGTTGGCGCAACCGTGGAATCCGCCACTGGCCATCGCCCAGTTCATAAACCAGGCGTCCCTGTACCTGCGCCGGCGCAACCTTGAACGTCTGGTAGAACGCGTCGTTGGCATCATCCACGCGCAGGTCGGCTTTCAAGATCAGCAGCGGGTCATGCATCGTGTTGACGATCGCTTCGGCGTAATCACGGTCGGCCAGCGCGGCACTATTGCGCTGATCCAGTTCCTGGTTGAGGACGGTCAGCTCTTCATTCGACGCGGTGAGCTCTTCGGCTGTCGCCTGCAACTCCTCGTTCGCGGTCTGCAATTCCTCGTTAGTTGCCTGCAACTCTTCGTTGACAGCCTGATGGTGCAGCTCAAGGGATTGCAGCTGTTCCCGCAGTGCCGCTGTATCGAGTCTGGCGGAGCGCCGTTTGGGTTTTTTCGGCGTGGACGGTGCGGTAGGGCGTGAGGGCTTCATCCTTTCACGCTCTCGCGATGCCGGGGGCTTGGATTGGGATGAAGCATTTTTTTTACTTTTCACGGAGCGGCAAGCTTACGCAAGAGGCTTGAAGAAATATAATTGTAAGGCGCAGCGTGGTAGAAAGAGCTTTTTCAAGCCCATACTCGGCCATGAACCGAATCCTAGTTGTCGCTGCACTCGCCTTGTCGAGTACGACCCTCCCGGCCGCCGATCGCATTACGCCGCCACAATTGCTCAGCAGCGGGTTGGTGCGCGACCAGTTCATCGTCGAATTAAAATCCGGCGCGCTTGGTGGAGTGCTCGGGCGGGTGCCGCTGTTGGGACAGGTCAACGCGTTGCTCACCGATATTCCGGGGGCGCAATTGGTTCATGTCTACGACCGCGCGCTAATTGGATTTGCCGTGCGATTGCCACTGGCGCAACTGCCGCTGCTGCGGGCGAATCCGCTGGTCGCAAAAATCACCCAGGACCGGGTTTATAAACTGATCGATACCCGCGCCCGGACTTGGGGTCGCGACCGCATCGATCAGCAAAGCCTGCCCTTGAGCGGCACTTACAGCCCGCCCGAACCGGCCGGCCGCGGCGCGCACGTGTATATCATCGACAGCGGCATCCATGCACGACACAACGAGTTCAGCGGCCGTGTCGGCACCGGTCGCAACCTGGTGCGCAGCAGCTCGGGCGGCCTGGACCCCAACGCGTGGACCGATTGCAATGGCCATGGCACCCACGTGGCAGGCGTCGCCGCTGGCGCGAGTTATGGCGTGGCGCCGCAGGCAACTGTGCACGCGGTACGCGTATTCAGTTGCGAAGGCGCGGGTGCGGGCGCAGACGTGCTCGCCGGCATCGAATGGGTGATCGAGAGCGCATCAGCACCGGCGGTTGTGAATATGTCTCTGGGCACCACGGGCGCGCGTGATGCCTACCTGGAACAGGCGGTGCGAAACATGGTGCGCGCCGGCATCGCGGTCGCCGTTGCCGCCGGTAACGAAAACAGAGACGCCTGCCTGCGATCACCCGCCGCTGAGCCCAGCGTACTGACCGTGGGCGCCGTAACCCAGAATGATGCGCGCGCTTCGTTCTCCAATTACGGTTCGTGCGTTGATTTATTTGCCCCGGGGCAAGGAATCACCGCGGCTTCGCATGCGCGAAGCGATGCGCTCGCCAGTTTCAGCGGCACCTCGATTGCGACCCCGCACGTCGCCGGTGCGCTGGCGCTGATCCTCAGCCAACAGCCGCGCCTGACCGGAGCGCAAGCGCAGAACCTGCTGCTGGGCGCCACCACACGCAATGCGGTCACCGACGCCGGCAGTAGCTCCCCCAACCGCCTGTTGTTTGTCGCGCCCGCGGAAAATGCGGCTCGGCCCGCACCGTCGCCGTCACCGCCACCGCCGTCGTCGCTGCCGCCGTCAGACGACGCCGCGTGCGCTGATTGCACAAGCGTCAGCGATACGCTTGGCGAAAATGATGCGCTCGCGATCCCGTCGGCCAATGGTTTCGAAAGCGGCGGCGGCGCCTTTAAGGCCACCTTGCGCAGCGCAGCCGGAACCGATTTCGATCTGTATCTCGACCACTATGCCCGCGGTGGCCTGCTCGGACTCGGCGGCGGCTGGCGCGCCGTTGCGGCCTCGGAGAGCGAGGGAAACCGTGAAGCGATCAGCTATAACGGTGGCGATGGCCTGTACCGCTGGCGCGTCAGCGCCGCGCGAGGCGCTGGTTCGTTTGAACTGCGCTACCGTAACCCGTAGCTACAGAAAAACGGGTCAACGGCGCGGCATCATTCCCGGTGGCATTTTTCCGGCGAGTCCGCGCATCATTTTCATCATTCCGCCGCCGGCCATCTTCTTCATCATGTCGCGGGTCTGCTCGAACTGGCGCAACAGCTTGTTGACGTCCTGAACCTGGGTCCCGCTGCCGCTGGCGATGCGTTTGCGGTGCGACGCCTTGATGAGGTCGGGAAAGCGGCGCTCTCGCCGCGTCATCGAACTGAGAATGGCGACCGCGCGCTTGATGTCTTTTTCCGGGTTGGCATTCTTCAGGGCGGTTTGCATTTGCGCACCACCGGGCAGTTTTTCCAGGAGGCCGGCGATGCCGCCACTTCCCATGTTCTGCATCTGGCTCATCTGTTCACGAAAATCCTCCAGATCAAAACCCTTGGTCTTCTTGAGTTTTTCGGCGAACTGCGTGGCCTTCGCCAAGTCGAGCTTGCTGGTGGCGTCCTCAATTAGGCCCAACATGTCGCCCTGCCCGAGAATGCGCGCGGCGATACGATCGGGGTGGAATACCTCAAGGCGGTCGAGCTTTTCGCCAAGGCCAATGAACTTCACAGGGGCGCCGGTGACCGCGCGCACCGACAGCGCCGCGCCGCCGCGCGAATCACCATCGGCCTTGGTCAGCACCACGCCCGTTAGCGGCAAACGGTCGTGGAAGGCTTTGGCGGTATTGGCGGCGTCCTGCCCGGTCATCGCATCGACGACAAATAAAGTTTCGACCGGGTTCAGCGCCGCATGCAGCGCTGCGATCTCGCGCATCATTTCTTCGTCAATTGACGTGCGGCCCGCGGTATCCACCAGCAAGACGTCTGCATATTGCTTGCGAGCGTGCGCGAGCGCGGCGTGCGCTATCGCAACCGGCTCCTGCCCGGCAGCGCTTGCGAACCATTCGGCGCCGGCCTGCGCCGAGACGATTTTCAATTGCTCGATGGCGGCGGGACGGTAAACGTCGCATGACACCGTGACCACTTTCTTGTGCTCGCGATTTTTGAGCCACAGTGCGAGCTTGCCGCTCGTGGTGGTTTTACCTGCGCCCTGCAGACCACACATCAGGATCACCGCGGGGGGTTGGGCGCGCAGGTTGAGCTCGACGGACTTGCCGCCAAGCACCTGCGTCAGTTCCTGCTGGACGATGCCCAAAAACGCCTGTCCTGGCGTCAGGCTTTCGGCGATCTCGGCGCCGGTTGCCCGCTCACGGATTTTTTCGACGAAGTCGCGCACCACCGGCAGTGCCACATCGGCTTCGAGCAGCGCCATGCGCAGGTCGCGCGAAGCGGTCTTGATCTGGTCTTCGGTAAGACGGCCCTGGCCGCGCAACCCCTCCATCACCGCGCCGAGGCGCGTGCTCAGATTCTCGAACATGGCGTGAGTTAAATCGTTATGACGTCACCGCGGCTCAGGTGGTGGTATTCCCACCCCGCCAGCGCCGCGCGGCACTGCTTCTCGATGATCGCTTCGCAGCCCGGCTTGTGATGCGTGAGAAACAATTCGGGCTTGTGTTTCAGCTTCTTCAGCTCCTTGCCCAACAGTGAAGGTATGAAGTGCTTCGATTTATCGCCAAGCTCCTGGTCCTCGTCGGTGAAAGCGACCTCGATCATCAACTTGTCCAGACGCGGCAGCGCGTTCAGTGCGTTCCACAGCAGGTCGGTGGCGTAGGTGTCGCCGCTGAAGGCGAAGACGCCCTCGCCCGCTTCCAAGGCGTAACCCACGGCCGGAACCGTGTGCAGTACCGGAAACGCCGTCAGCCGTCGGTTGCCGCGAGTCACCGGAGTGCCGGGCTTGAGCTCGAGAAACTTGATCAGGGGATTCTGCTCGTTGGGCAGCTGGGAAAAATCCGGCCAGATCTTCCAGTTGAAAATATGGGTGCGGATCGCCTCCAGCGTTTCGGCGGTACCGTGGATCAGCATCGGGCGGTCGATCAGGTCGAACAGGTTGTCGGCCATAAAGGCCAGGCCACAGACGTGATCCAGATGCGAATGGGTAATGAAAACGTCGCCGATGCGGCGCATCTGCGCCAGCGAGAGGTCGCCGGTACCGGTGCCCGCGTCGATCAGGATTTCTTCGTCGATCAACAGGCTGGTGGTGCGCAGGCCAGGCCCGACGCCCCCGCTGCACCCCAGAATCTTTATGCGCATTTGTAATGAGAATTTTGCACTAATTCCGATGCTAACACGACGTTTCTGGGCAATATTGTCGGAAATCTCCTAGCCCGCGAACTGCGTCACAAACTTAAATGATCCTCAGGTCAGCGATGCTATTCTGTCTTTTGAAATGACTCTGCATGTTCTGCTTTCGGCGCTTGCGGCGGCCTGCCTGACGCTTGCCGCCGTGCAATCGCTGTTGCTGGCGGCGCAGGAGCGCTTGCTCCACCGGCCCGGCTGGGAATCGCTGGTCAGCCGCTTGCCGCCATTACAAACGATGGAGCGCTGGCTGTTCCGCCTGATCGCCATCGGGTTTTTGCTTCTGAGCGCGGCACTTTTATCCGGACTCTGGTTCATCGAAAACTGGTTTGCGCCGCACCTGATCCAGAAAACCGTGCTTTCGATCACGGCATGGCTGGTTTTCGGCGTGCTGCTGTGGGGTCGGCAGCGCTATGGCTGGCGTGGACAAGTGGCCACGCGCTGGGCGCTTTCAGGCTATGGCGCGCTGATACTTGCGTATTTCGGTAGTAAATATTTCATGTAGTTTATTCAAATAAAACAACAAGTAACGTAGTTTTATTAAAGTAACTATGTGCAGCTTGGCTTGACAGGTCATAGCCCGGTTTCGTTAGCTACGGGTCCACCCCTTCTGGAACCTCACCCTTTGGATCAAATCCCCCTGCCCGTCCTGTTTGGGCTGCTCGTTTTGGTCTTGGGTCTTTCCGCGTTCTTCTCTGGCTCCGAAACGGGGCTAATGACGATTAACCGCTACAAGCTCGGCAGCCTGGCGAAGAAAGGCGTGAGGGCGGCGAAAATGGCCGAGAGCCTGTTGAAGCGACCCGACCGACTGATCGGGCTGATCCTGCTGCTCAACAACATCGTCCAAGCCCTCGCGGCAACCATCACCGTGCTGATTTGTGCGCGGCTCATCGCCGACCCGGATGCGGCTCTCGCGATCGCCACCCTGGCGGTCGCCATTCTGATTTTTATCTTCGGCGAGTCCATGCCGAAAACTCTGGGTGCCCTGCACCCGGAGCGGATTGCCTTCCCCGCAGCCTATGTCTACTGGACTACGCTGAAATTGGCAGCCTGGGTGGTGGATCTGGCCAATTTGATTGGCAACACCCTGCTGCGGCTTTCAGGTGTGCGTCCAGAAGATGCCGCGCAGCACAGCCTTTCGACGGAAGAACTGCGCTCGGTGGTTGCCGAAGCCGGCGCCATGATTCCGCAGCGCCACCAACGCATGCTGCTGTCGCTGCTGGATCTGGAAAAAACCACGGTCGAGGACATCATGGTGCCGCGCAACGAAATCGTCGGCGTGGATCTCACCGATCCGCCCACGAAATTGCGCGAACAATTGATCAACAGCCAGCACACGCGCCTGCCGCTGTTCAATGGCTCGCTGGATGACATGCGCGGCATCATCCACCTGCGCAACGCGATCAAGGTGGTTGGCGCAGAAACCTTTGACGCGGATCACATGCTGCGGCTGGCGCGCGAGCCTTATTTCATCCCCGAAGGCACGCCGCTCAACCAACAGATGCTCAACTTCCAAAACCAGAAGCGCCGCATTGGTTTTGTCGTTGATGAGTATGGCGATATTCAAGGACTGGTGACTCTGACCGACATTCTTGAGGAAGTCGTTGGCGAGTTCACCACGGACCCCTCACAGCGCATCAAGAACGTGGAGATGGAGGCTGACGGCAGCTATCTGGTCAGTGGCGGCGTCACCATTCGCACCTTGAATCGCACGCTGGGCTGGAAACTGCCCAGCACCGGTCCGCGCACCCTCAACGGACTGGTATTGGAACAGCTTGAAGATATCCCCAAGCCCGGCAAGGTATTGCGCCTGCGCGACTACCAGGTCGAGATAACCGAAACCCAGGGCAATGCAGTCAAGACGGCGCGCATCCGCCCTCCCCAGGCCAAAATCGAATCGCCGGCCGCGTAACGGCTTTTAAATTGCCGGCAATCCGAAAAAACGCTGGTGCAACACGATCAGCGTCGCGAATAGGGCAAGACTAACCATGGGTCGAATCCAGCCCAGTTCTCTCAGTACGAGCTGATTGCGGTTCTGGGCGATCGCCAGAAACGGCAGGTTGGATGTCTGCGCGGCATAGGCAGCCCAGGCCGAGCCATGTGTTCGGGCGCGTTTGGCGTCGATGGCGAAAGTCCCACTCAGCGCGATCAACAGGAATGTGCCGAAGAAAATCAGACTCACAAGCTCCGGATTGAACGCCATGTGAACCGCCGCCCAGACCATGAACCCCCAGAGCATGGGATGGCGGGTGATGCGGTGAATGCCGCGTATGGCGTTCGCAGCGGCCAGCTTGCTGTCGCCGCCGACGGCTGTGGGGCCGCGACTGGTCACGCCATAGATCACCAACGTCAGCGCCAGAAAATTTAACAATGCCGCCAGCCAGCGAAGCTCGAACCATGCCGTCACGACTGGCGTTCGGACTTGTCCGTAATACACGATCAATGCGGTCAGACCGCCGGCCGAGGCCAGCGAAAACAGCGCCAGATACGGTTTGACGCCGATCAGCTTGACCAGCCTATCGCGCAGCCGGGTCCCTGAAATCAGTAGATGGATGCCGGCAAAAAACGCGGCGGCGACGATCAATTCCGACATGGCAATACCCCTGTTTGCGCCATAAGTTTATGTGTAAATAGTCTGAGCGGACGGTATAAGCGTCACGCCTGAACGGATATAATTTTCGAATCAAATTGATCTAAGGAATCTTGCACCGATGGCCGCTGTCAGCACCGAACGTGTCCTCAATGTACAGCACTGGAATCAGTCGCTGTTCAGCTTCACCGCGACCCGTGACCAGGCCCTGCGTTTTCGCAATGGCCAGTTCGTGATGCTGGGTCTTGAAGTGGAGGGTCGCCCGTTGCTGCGGGCCTACAGCATCGCCAGCGCCAACTACGAGGACAAGCTGGAGTTCCTGAGCATCAAAGTCCAGAACGGTCCGCTGACCTCGCGTCTGCAGCATCTTCGCGAGGGCGACCCGATCCTGATCAGCCGTAAACCGACGGGCACCTTGCTGCTCGATGACCTCAAGCCGGGCAAGCGGCTCTATATGCTCAGTACCGGCACGGGCCTGGCACCGTTTCTGAGCCTGATCCGCGATCCCGACACTTACGAGCGTTTTGAGAAAGTCATCCTCGTGCATGGCGTGCGCCAGATCAACGATCTCGCCTATCACGATTTCATTACGCGCCAATTGCCCGAGCACGAGTTTCTCGGCGAGCAGGTGCGCGAAAAACTGATTTATTACCCCACTGTTACGCGCGAACCGTTCCGCAATCAGGGTCGCCTCACGCAACTGCTCGACAACGGCCAGCTCACCGCCAACGTTGGTCTGCCAGACCTTGATCCCAAGCACGACCGCATCATGATCTGCGGCAGTCCGGGAATGCTGGAAGATTCCAGCCGGCTGCTGGATACCCGCGGCTTCGCGATCTCGCCGCACATCGGCGACCCGGGCGACTACGTCATCGAGCGCGCGTTCGTCGAAAAATAGGACTCAAAGCGCGTTCAACGCCTGATCCAGCCGCGCGGCAGGAATCACCTCAATATCGATTTTCGTCCCGCGGCGGGGCTTGTTCGCCTCGGGCACCAGCGCGCGCTTGAACCCATGCTTCGCCGCCTCCATCAGGCGCTCTTCGCCTCCTGCGACCGGCCGGATTTCACCCGCGAGGCCCACTTCTCCGAATACCACCAGGTCTTGCGGCAACGCACGGCCGCGGAATGACGAAAGCGCCGCCAACAGCAGCGGCAGATCCGCCGCGGGTTCCTGGATGCGCATGCCGCCGACCACGTTGGCAAAAACGTCCTGGTCGGCCAGCGAGACGCTGCCATGCCGGTGCAGCACGGCCAGCAACATGTGCAGGCGGTTGGACTCGAGGCCCAGCGTCACTCGCCGCGGATTGCCGAACTTGACGGCATCCACCAGCGCCTGCACCTCCACCAGCAGCGGTCGAGATGCCCTGGCGAGTCACGGTGATGACGCTGCCAGGCACCGGCTGCTCGTGACGCGACAGAAACAGCGCCGACGGATTGCTGACCTCCTTGAGGCCGCTGTCGGTCATCGCGAACACGCCCAGTTCGTTGACCGCGCCAAACCGGTTCTTCACCGCCCGCACGAGCCGGAAGCGCGAACCTGCGTCGTGCTCGAAATACAAGACGGTGTCGACCATGTGCTCGAGCACGCGCGGCCCGGCGATGGCGCCTTCCTTGGTGACATGGCCGACCAGCACCACCGCGATGCCCTGGGTTTTTGCCAAACGCACCAGCTGGGCCGCGCATTCACGCAATTGCGAAACCGAGCCCGGCGCAGACTCCAGCGCCTCG
Source organism: uncultured Gammaproteobacteria bacterium (assembly GCA_963807375.1). GTDB lineage: Bacteria > Pseudomonadota > Gammaproteobacteria > Nevskiales > Nevskiaceae > JACPFV01. The sequence goes on along the minus strand of CAWEBP010000001.1, from coordinate 424,598 downwards.
GTGTGCAGCGTCTGCACCGAATCAATCACCACCAGACCCGGTCGCTGGTGCCTGGACCTGCTGGACGATCGCATCGACCGACGTTTCGGCCAGCACCGGCAGATCCAACCGCGACAAGCCAAGACGCTTGGCGCGCAGGTGAATCTGCGCCAACGATTCCTCGCCGGTCACATACAACGTGCCAAGACGACCCTCGACCGCGGCCAAGCACCTGCAGCAGCAGCGTGGATTTGCCGATGCCCGGGTCGCCGCCGATCAGCACGACCGAGCCGGGCACAATGCCGCCGCCGAGCACGCGATCCATCTCGCCGAGGCCCGAGGAAACTCGTGGCGTTTCGCTGGCGCCGATCTCGTCCAGTCGTTGCACGCGCGAACCGCCGGTTGCAGCGCCGGCGCGCGGCCGCGCTTCGATTACCGATTCCACCAGGGTGTTCCATTCGCCGCAATCACCGCACTGACCGGCCCACTTGGCAAACTGCGCGCCGCAGGTCTGACAGATGTAAGCGGTTTTTATTTTGGCCATGCAGACTCGCAATTCTTGGTATGGAGAGACTCTTTAGAAACAGGGTACTATGCTGTGGAAACTAGAAAAAGGCTTAGGGGATTCTCGGTGAAAGAGAAAATCTGGTCCAAAGACTGGTTTGCCGCGCTGGCTTTCGCTTTTGTCTTCGCCGTCATCGCCATTTTTATTTACGGCGACAGCTTCCAAAGTCTCGAGCGCTATGCCTACGACTTGGGCATGCGCGCACGCGACCGCACGCCCTCGGAAAAGGTCGCGGTCATCGCGATTGACGACGACAGCATCAGGAACATCGGCCGCTGGCCGTGGCCGCGCGAAAAACAGGTGCGCATGCTCGAAATCCTTCGCGCGGGCGGCGCCAAGGTCGTCGGCAATACGGTGTTCTATTTCGAGCGGCAGTCCGACGCCGACCAGCAGTTTGTTGACTCCCTGGTCAGTGCGCTGACCGCCTCGCCACTGACCACCCAGATTCCGATTGAAGTCGAGACGTTCGGCGCCATGCTCGCCGACGGTGCCGGCAATCCCGCCATTGCGCCGATCGCCGAGGCCTACAAGCAGTCCGCGCTGGCTACTCAGTACAAAACCGAGATGGAAAAACTCATCGCCCAGATCACCACGGCGCAAGGAGCAGGCTCGGCCGACAAGGCCCTGGGCGACGCCATGGGCCTTGGGCCCAATACCGTGCTGGCCATGGAGTTCACTTTGGGCGAAACCCTGGGCAATCAGGACCAGCCGTTGCCGGACTACGTGAAACGCAACGCGCTCACCAACATTCAGGATCGCGTAGGCGCCCGCGACAACGGCTGGCTGCCGATTCCCACCCGTACCGCGCAAGTACCGTTGGCGGAGTTAGGCGCCACCTCAGCGGCCATCGGTCACCTGACTCAGACCCTGGATGTCGACGGCGCCAACCGCTACGAGCCGCTGGTGTTGCGCCATTACGACGAGTTCTACCCTTCGCTCGCCCTGATGGTGGCGGCGCAAGCGCTAAACCTTGCACCCAAGGACATCGAGGTGAGGCTGGGCGAAGGCATAGCCCTGGGCGGCCTGACCATCGGCACCACGCCCGATCTGCGCATGTACACGCACTACTACAAAACCGTGGACGACAGACCACCGTTCCAGATCGACTCGTTCTACGACGTATTCAGCGGCAAGATTCCGGCGGCGAAGTACAAGGACAAGGTGGTGCTGATTGGCGCCACCGCTGCCGGTGTGGGCGCCGCCTACCCCACACCCGTGTCAAGCCGCGATGGCGCCGGTGGTGACGATCGCGCACACGGTTTCTTCCATCCTGCAGCAGGATTTCTTCACGCGCCCAAGCTGGGCTTATTGGGCCGAAATGCTGGTGTTTGTGCTGGTCATCGCCTTTCTTGCGCTGCTGGCGCCAAGGCTGGGGCCCGCCGCCGGCGCAATGGCCACCGGTGGCATTGCGGTAGCGTTGCTGGTGACCGAGCTTTCGCTGCTGGCAGGCAGCGCCCTTTGGCTGCAATTGACCTCGCCCGTGGTCTTGCTTGTTGCCGGCTTCCTGTTCATGACGATCAAGCGCCTGCGCCTGACCGAAATGCTCAAGGTAACGAGCGAGGCGGAAGGCTCCGAAAGCAACCGCATGCTGGGACTGGCGTTCCAGGGCCAGGGTCAGCTCGACATGGCGTTCGACAAGTTCCGCAGCGTTAAAACAGTCGACGATAAATTGCTGGACCTGATCTACAACCTGGCACTCGATTTCGAGCGCAAGCGCCAGTTCAACAAGACCGAGTCGGTGTTCCAGTACATCGCCTCACACAACAAGGATTTTCGCGACATCCAGCAGCGCTTATCCCGCGCCAAGAAGCTGTCAGAAACCGTGATCCTCGGCGGCGGCGGGACCCACCCCGGCGGCGGCACCATGATCCTCAACACCGACAATGCGGACGGCACGCAAAAAATCGAGATCGAAAAGCCGATGCTCGGCCGCTATCAGGTCGACAAGGAACTCGGCAAGGGCGCGATGGGCATTGTCTACCTGGGCAAGGACCCGAAAATCGGCCGCACGGTGGCGATCAAGACCATGGCGCTGACCCAGGAGTTCGAAGCCGACGAACTGGCCGGCGTCAAAGAACGCTTCTTCCGAGAAGCCGAAACCGCGGGCCGGCTGTCGCACCCGAACATCGTCCAGATCTTCGACGCCGGCGAAGAGCACGACCTGGCCTACATCGCGATGGAATTCATCAAGGGCCACGACCTGACCCGGCACATCAAACCCAACACGCTCCTGCCGATCAACGAGGCAATGAAATACGTTGCCGACGCCGCTGACGCGCTGGATTACGCGCACAGCAACGGCGTGGTGCATCGCGACATCAAGCCCGCGAACATGATGCTGGTCGAAGCGACCAAGACCATCAAGCTGATGGATTTCGGCATCGCCCGCCTTTCAGATTCAAGCAAGACCAAGACCGGCATGGTGCTGGGCACGCCCTCGTACATGTCGCCCGAACAATTATCCGGCAAGAAGGTCGACGGCCGCTCCGACCTGTTTTCGCTCGGCGTCACGCTGTATCAACTGCTCACGGGCAGCTTGCCGTTCATGGCCGAGTCAATGGCGACGCTGATGTTCAAGATCACCAACGAGGCCCATCCTCAGCCGAACATGGTGCGACCCGACCTACCACCTGGCATCGGCCCGGTCATTGACCGTGCCCTGTCCAAGGACGCCGACCGGCGCTATCAACGCGGCAGCGAGCTCGCGCGCGACCTGCGCGCGCTCATCACGGCCTGAGTCATGGCGCTGAAAGGCAAGGTTGCCACCGCCCTGCTCTCGCACCAGGGCATGGTGCGAACCAACAACGAAGACGCGGTCGGCGAAGTCGAAGAATTCGGCCTGCTGATACTGGCGGACGGCATGGGCGGCTATAACGCCGGCGAGATCGCCAGCGGTATCGCCGTGACCACCGTGCGCGACATGGTCAAGCAGGAATGGCCCAAGCTGCAAGCCGGCGCGCTCGATGAGCGGTCAGGCTATTCCGTCGAAGCGCTGCTGCTCAAGCACGCGGTCGAAACTGCGCACAGCACGATTCACCAGGTTTCGCAGACGCAGCCTCAGTGCGCCGGCATGGGCACGACCATCGTCACCTGCCTGATCCACGACGACCGCCTGTCGATCGCCTATGTCGGCGATTCGCGGCTGTACCGCCTGCGCAAGGGAAAGCTGGAACAGGTGACCCGCGACCATTCACTGACTCGAAGAGCTGGTCGCCCGCGGACACTACACGCGCGAGGAAGCCAAAAAGCTGGTGCGCAAGAATATCGTTACGCGCGCACTGGGGGTCGAAGCGGCGGTCCAGGTGGACCTGATCGAAGACCCGGTCGAAGTCGGGCGATGTGCTGGCGATCTGTTCCGACGGGCTCAGCGACATGGTCGAGGACGAGATCATCCGCTTAACCCTCACTCAAATATACTGCTAATCTCGCGCAGGCGGCACAGAGTCTGATCAGCGTCGCCAATGAACGCGGGGGCAAAGATAATGTTTCGGTGGTGCTGGCGCGGGTGGATGCCTCCACCTCGCACGGCCCGCCTTGGTACAAACGTCTGATGGAGTGGTTCTAAGTCTATGGGCAAACTCATCGTCACCGATGGCGAGGGCAAGAAAAAGGAATTTCCGCTGACCAAGGAGCGGGTCACCATCGGCCGTCACAACGACAACGACATCCCGCTGCACAATGACAAGGCCGTGTCGGGCCATCACGCCGTCGTCATCACCATCCTGCAAGACTCTTTCCTCGAAGATCTCGATTCCACCAACGGCACGCTGGTCAACAGCAAGCAGGTCGCCAAGCATCCACTGTCCAATGGCGACCTGATCTGCCATCGGGCGCCACACCCTCAAGTTCGAGGGCGAAGCCAAGGGCGCCGAGGACGAGTTCGAAAAAACCATGATCATCAAGCCGGGCCAGATGGGCGCGGCGTTCAACAGCGCGGCCAACGCCGCCGCCGCGGCCCCTGCGGCCTCGTCGTCAATGACTGCAGGCGCACCGTCGGCGCCGATGTTGGGCAAGCTCAAGGTCAATTCAGGCCCAAGCCAGGGCAAAGAACTTGAACTGACAAAAGCGTTGACTACGCTCGGCCGTCCTGGTGTGCAGGTAGCGGCCATCACTCGACGCGCCGACGGCTACTACATTGTCCATGTCGGGGGAACCGGCGGCGGCAGCAAACGGCCGATCGTCAACGGCGCCGAGATTGACGTTCAGGCTCGAAAACTCAGCAACAATGACGTCATCGAACTTGCCGGCACAAAGATGACCTTTTTGATTGTCGGCTAAACAATCACCCGCTTGCTGGCATTTTTGGCCACAGGCGGTACTTTTGAGCAAACGCGCGGTACACTTTTAGTACCACTGCTTTTAGGATGCGGCCCCAAAAGGCTTCCCAAAGATCTTAAGCGGGTGCAGAGTCACTAAGCCCTCAGCAACGTATGACGACGCCGTGCTCAAGATCGTCAGTCAGTATTTCAAACGCGGCGCGCTGTTTGGATTCGAGCATTGCATTCGGCTGCCCCCGGCGCTTCAGCAACAGACGGCACGAGGCAATCTTGCTGTTGAGGCAATATTTATCGCCACCGGGCGGGTTGTAGTAGCGCAGCCCGACGAAAGCACTCTTGTCCGCACGGATCTCGCCCTCGATGCGTGCGTCACCGTCGCCGGTGGCGAACTGCCATTCAAAACAGCGATACGAAGCTTTTGCGCGCAACCCTCTCCAGATTGATTTGAATGCGTACTCGCGTCCCTCATGGCGCAGCACCACCAGTGTCATCGGCGGTGTCAGCAACGGGCCGAGGCGGATACGGGCGGTCGCCATTTCCAGAAAACTGTCGGGCGCATTGTCGAAGCCGCAGACTTGGCCGTAGGCGTAGCGGTCGGTGTGCCGCGAGCCCCAGTTGTGGTTCTGGCTGCCGGCCCAGTTTTCGACGGCGTGTCTTTCGCCGTCCACGATGACAGCGCCGTTGTAACGCGCCATGGGCAACCCGACCAGGCTTTTGGCCTTTGGGAAGCTGCCTGCGTATTTATCCAGCGGCATCAGAAACACGGGGAGCTGGTCGCCGGAATAGCGCAAGTCCCATTTCAGGCTGTGCCCGCCTGATGACGCCGTACCGGTGAGCGCATCGGGCGAAAGTGTGGCGTCTGCGACGCGGGCCCCAAAACAGTGACGCGAAAATTCACATTGCGCCATCGGCACTTCCCGCTTGACGGCCACATGGCGCCCGGTTTCCCCATTGAACATCACCGCCCACAATTCTCCAATGGCGCGTGCAGGTTCAGCGTGGGGTGAGAACACGGTGTAGCGAATCCAGAAGGCGAGCGGCCGCGTGGGATGGTTTGCCCGCTGGAAAAAACTTTCGTAGTGGCCGAGCGTTTGCCCCGGATGGAATCGGGCGTGATTGAAGGTTGCCGCGATCTCAACCATTGATGTGCGAAAAGCGCACGCGCTGGGTCAAACCACAGAACAGTTCGTAGACGATGGTGCCGGCGTGGGTTGCAATCATTTCCGCAGGCAACCCCTCGCCCCACAGCAGCACCGCGTCACCGACCCGGGCCTGCGGGGCCGAACGCAGGTCGAGGCTGATCATGTCCATCGAAACGCGTCCGACATAGCCGACCCGCGCCGGTCCGATCAGTGCGGGTGTGCCGCTGGGCAGGCTGCGGTGTACGCCATCGGCATAACCTACGGCCACCACGCCGACACGCATTCGCTCGGGGCAGCGGTAGGTCTGACCGTAGCCGATAGGCTCGCCTGCGTCGTATTCGCGCACAGCGATCAGCCGGCTTTCCAGGCTCATCGCCGGCTTCAGGCCGAAATCCTGCGCGGTCTTTCCGGCAATGGGTGAGGCGCCGTATATCGCCAGGCCCGGCCGCACCCAGTCGGTGCGCGATTGCGGCCAGGCAATGATGCCGGCGGAGTTGGCGATCGAACGGGCACCGGGCAGACCCTGAGTGGCGGACTCAAACTTCGTGATCTGCTGCGCGGTGATTGGATTCTGCGGTTCGTCGGCGCAGGCCAGGTGCGTCATCCAGCCTTCGAATCGCCAGTTGGGATGGCGGCGCAGGGTTTCGCCCAGGCGCGGGACGTCGGCAAGCGGAAAGCCCAGCCGGTGCATGCCACTGTCGAGCTTGAACCAGACATGCACATCGGATGTCACCGGCAGCGCTTCGAGCAGCGCAATCTGCCAGTGATCGTGCACCACGACCTGCAATCGCTCATACACCGCCAAGCGCGACTTCCTCTGCGGAAATCACGCCTTCAAGCAAGGCCATCGGTGCCTTGATATGTGCCTGGCGCAGGCTGATCGCCTCCTCCATGCAGGCGACGGCGAGCGCGTCGACGCCGGCCTCCTCGAGCGACGCGGGCCACCGGCACGGCGCCGTGACCGTAGGCATCGGCCTTGACCGCCGCCATCACCTTTGACCGAGGCGCCAGAGCGCCGCACCTGTCCGAGGTTGTGGCGGATCGCCGCGAGATCAATCGTGGCGGTGACGCGCGGAATCATGCGGACAAATCGCTTCAGTCCATTTCGTAGCTGGATCCGCCAGATTGTCGAAGCGCGTGCATTGCCTTGACGAAGCCGTACGGACCTTGCCGAGTCGGACCGTTGCGCTGCTTGGCGATGATGATTTCGGCGGTGCCCTTGTCGGGCGACGCGTCGTTGTATTGACTCGTCCCGGTAGATGAATACCACCAGATCGGCGTCCTGCTCGATACCGCCGGACTCGCGCAGGTCGGACATGCGCGGCCGCTTGTCGTCGCGCTGATTCGACGCCGCGATTGAGCTGCGACAGCGCGATCACCGGTATCGCCAGTTCCTTGGCGAGCGCCTTGAGGCTGCGCGAGATTTCCGAAATTTCATTGGTGCGGTTGTCCTTGTTGCCCGGCACCTGCATCAGCTGGATGTAATCCACGATCAACAGCTTGATGTCGTGCTGCGCTTTTAAGCCGGCGTGCACGCGCGCGTAATTCCAGCGGCGACAGGCCGCCGGTCTCGTCGATGAACAGTGGTGCTTTGTCTGGCAATGCCGCTGGCCGAAACCAGCTTGTCGTAGTCGCGCGCTTCAAGCTGGCCGGTGCGCAGCCGCCGCAAATCCACCCGGCCGAACGATGACAAGACGCGCAGCACCAGCTGGTCGCCGGACATTTCCATGCTGAACACCGCCACGGCCGCCGGCTTGGCGCGCTCGGGATTCTTCTCGCCGATGTGCCGCGTCGCGATGTTCTCGGCAATGTTCATGGCAAAACTGGTTTTACCCATGCCGGGGCGCCCGGCGATGATCACCAGGTCGCCTGCCTGCAGGCCGCTGGTCAGCCGATCGAGCTCGGTAAAGCCGGTCATCAGGCCGGTATAGGCGTTGGGGTCTTTGCGCAGTTTTTCGAGCCGATCTTCGGCGCGGGTCACCAACGCATCGAGCGCAAGGTAGTGGCTTTTGCCGCGCGCGCCACGCTCGCGGATTTCGAACACTTTCTTTTCCGCTTCATCGACCAACTCGCCGGGCGAGCGGCCTTCGGGCCGATAGCCCATTTCGCCGATGTCGTGGCCGGCGGCGATCAGGCTGCGCAGCACCGAGCGCTCGCGCACGATCTCGGCGTAGTGCACGACGTTGGCCACGCTGTAGGTGTCGGCAGCCAGCGAGCCGAGATAGGCCACGCCGCCGGCCTCATCGAGTCGGCCCTGGTTGCGCAGATGTTCGGACAGCGTGACGAAATCGCAGGGTTTGTTGGCGCCCGATCAGCTCGCCGATGGCGCGGAAGATCAGACGGTGATCGGCACGGTAGAAGTCATTTTCGGCCAGCTTGTCGGCCAGCTCGAACCACAGCCGGTTTTCCAGCAGCAGGCCGCCCAGCACGGACTGCTCCGCCTCGATCGAGTTCGGCGGATGGCGGGGCTGCGAGACGATGCGCGCGGATGCAGGATTTGGGGTGGCCATGGCCTCAGAAACAAAATGGCCCGCGGGTCACGCGGGCCATGGAGTTTAGCGCAGCAATTAGAAACTAGGCAGTGGCTTTTTCTTCAACCACGACCACGTTGAGCTTGATTTCCACCTCGGTGTGCAACCGTACCGTGATTTCCGTCGTGCCGGTCTGGCGGATCGGGCCCGCCAGAGTCGATCTCGCTCTTCTTGAGGTCGAGGCCCTGCGCCTGCGCCGCGCGCGCGATATCGCCAGGTCCGACCGAGCCGTAAAGCTTGCCCTCTTCGGCCGCCAGGGCGGCGACCGTGATGGTCTTGCTGGCCAGTGCCTCGCCGCGCATCTTCGCCGCATTGAGCGAGTCGCCGGCCTTCTTGACCAGTTCGGCCTTGCGCTCTTCGAATACCTTGCGGTTGGATTCGGTGGCCGGAAGCGCCTTGCCCTGCGACAGCAGGAAGTTGCGGCCGTAGCCGGACTTGACCTTTACGGTGTCGCCGAGGTCGCCGAGGCTTTTGACCTTTTCCAGCAGAATCACGTTCATCGGCGGCTCCCTAGAAGTGCTTGTCGGTGTATGGCAGCAGCGCAAGATAGCGCGCACGCTTGACCGCGACCGATAGCTGGCGCTGATTGCGCGACGCAGTGCCGGTCATGCGGCCGGGAACGAGCTTGCCGTTCTCGCCGATGTACTGCTTGAGCAGGTTCAGGTCCTTGTAGTCGATCGCGCCGCCTTCGGCAGAAGCCTTGAAGGTTTTCTTGCGGCGGAAGAACATGCTGTTGGTGCGGCCACGGCGCTCGTCCTTCTTTTTCTTGTCGTCAGCTTTCTTTTTCTTACGCGGCAGCATTGTCGGCCTCCGGTTCTGCGCTTACGTCTGCGGGTACGCCTTCTTCGCCGGCCTCATCGGCCCCGCGACGCGCCTTGTACTCCTTGGATTCGTCCTCGGGCACCTTGAACAGCGGCGACTGCGCCGTGACTGCGGTTTCCACGCGGATCACCAGCTTGCGGATCACGGCGTCGTTGAAGCGGAACGCGGATTCGAGTTCCTGCAGCGCCTTGTCGGTGCACTCGACGTTCATCAGAACGTAATGCGCCTTGTGCAGGCCGGCGATGGTGTAGGCGAGCTGGCGACGGCCCCAGTCTTCGAGGCGGTGGACCTTGCCGCCGTCGGTTTCGACCATGCTCTTGTAGCGTTCGGTCATGGCGGGCACCTGTTCGGATCTGATCCGGGTGCACCATGACCACGACTTCGTAGTGGCGCATAAAACTCCTTTTGGACTCGCCTTTAGGCGAGGTCCCCGAAGGGACAAGTGATTGCAGATTTTTGACGCTGTCCTTGAGCCAGGCTCAAGGGGCGCGCATGGTAAGTGACTCAGCGCTTGCGCGCAATGCTCTGGCGCCGAGCCTCGAACAGGCAGACCGCCGCCGCGGCCGAGACGTTCAGGCTCTCGGCCTTGCCGCGCATCGGGATTTTGACCAGCTGATCGCAGTGCTCGCCGGTGAGCCGGCGCAACCCTTCGCCTTCCGCACCCAGCACCAACACGCGCGGCGCGCTCAGGTCGGCTTCAAAAAGCGTCTCCTTGACCTCACCGGCAAGCCCGGTGATCCACCAGCCGCGTTGCTTGAGTTTTTCCAGCGTACGCGACAGGTTGGTCACCGACAGCACCGGCACACGCTCGGACGCGCCGGCCGAGGCCTTGCGCGCGACCGGCGTCAGCTCTGCCGCGCGATCCTTGGGGATGATCACTGCCATCGCACCGGCGGCTTCGGCGCTGCGGATGCACGCACCAAGATTATGCGGGTCTTGCACACCATCAAGCACCAGCAACAGGCCATCGGGCGGCGCCGCAATATCCAGCACATTCTCGTCGGTGAAATCCGCAACCGTGACTCGTGCCAGCACGCCCTGATGGCGCAATTCCGGCGCATGCAGATCGAGATCACCGCGCGAACAAACGCGCAGCGGCACGCCGAGCTTGTGTGCGAGTTCGCGAACGCGATGTGCGCGGTCATCTTCTCGGCCGGCCTGGATCAGGATTTCTTGCGGGGGCGTCGCGCCGTCTTCAAGCGTGGCGAGCACCACGTGCCACCCGCCGATGAGCTGTGTACCGCTCACCGCCTGCGACCTTTGTGCCTGGGTTTTCCTCCCGAGCCATCACGCCGGAAGTCGGTCTTTTTTCGTGCGCCCTGCCGTGGCGAACCTTTCCTGGCGTGCGGGTTGGGCGAATCCGCGCGATCCATGCCGTCCATCAGTTCGAGGTCGATCTTGCGCTCGTCGAGATTCACCCGCGCCAGCCTCACCTTCAGCTTTTGGCCCATGCTGTAGACCTTGCCACTGCGTTCGCCGCGCAGGCGGTGCTGCTTGGGCTCGAACTGGTAATAGTCGTTCTTCAGGCTAGAGACGTGCACCAGACCTTCGATGTAGAGACCTTCGAGCTCGACGAACAGACCAAAACCAACCACGCTGGTGACGACACCGGTATAGACCTCGCCGATGTGCTCGTGCATGTGCTCGCATTTGAGCCAGACCATCACGTCGCGCACCGCTTCGTCCGCGCGCCGCTCGGTGGTTGAGCTGCGCGCGCAATGCGCTTCCATGTCCGATGCACTGATCTCGAACGTCTCCAGCGGCTTGCGCTGCAGCAGGTGCTTGATGCCCCGGTGCAGCAGCAGGTCGGGATAGCGGCGGATCGGCGAGGTGAAATGCGCGTATTCCTCCAGCGCCAGCCCGAAATGGCCGATGTTTTGCGTGCTATAGCAGGCGCGCATCATCGAGCGCAGCAGGATCGACTGGACGATCGAGGTGTCTGGGCGGTCTTGCGCGCGCTGCAACGCCTTGGCGTAATCCATGGCCTGTGGGCGCTCGCCGCCGCCGAGCTTGAGTCCCAGCTCTTGTAAGAATTCACGCAGCGCGATGACTTTTTCTGTTTCCGGCGGTGCGTGAATACGAAAAGGCGTCGGCAGTTTGGCGCGGCCTACAAACTTGGCCGCCTCGACATTCGCCGCGATCATGCATTCCTCGATCAGGCGGTGCGCGCGGTTTCGATGTACCGGCACAATCTTCTCGATCTTGCGGTCCTTGTCGAACACAACTTTCGTTTCGACGGTCTCGAAATCAATCGCACCTCGCGCCTGCCGGGCCTTGAACAGGGCATGAAACAACGCGTCGAGGGTCTGCAAATTACTCACCAGAGACGCACGTTTTTGAGCTTCAGGTCCGTTCGGATTTTCAAGAATCGCGAAAACTTCGTTATAGGTGAAGCGCGCTTTGGAGAGCATTACGGCCTGATGAAAGCGCGACCGCTGCACCTCGCCCACTTTGTTGATCTGCATCTCGCAGACCATGCACAGGCGCTCTACGTCCGGGTTCAGCGAGCACAAGCCGTTCGAAAGTTTCTCCGGCAGCATTGGGATCACCTGCTGCGGAAAATACACCGAGTTGCCACGGTTGGCGGCTTCGACGTCGAGTGGCTTACCGGGCTTCACGTAGGCCGCGACATCGGCGATGGCAACCCAAAGTGTCCAGCCGTCCTTTTCGGGTCTGGCATAAACCGCGTCGTCGAAATCGCGAGCGTCCTCGCCGTCGATCGTCACCAGCGGCAACGTGCGCAAATCGAGTCGCCCGACGATGTCCTCGCTACGCACGTGATCGGGGATTGCCGCGGCTTCGCGGGTAACCTCCTCAGGCCACTCGGAGGGCAGGCTGTGCGTGCGGATCGCCGCCTGAATCTCCATGCCGGGCGCCAGGTGCTCGCCCAGCACTTCAATAATCTTGCCAACCGGCATGGTGCGGTTGCCCGGCGGCGCGGTGAGTTCGGCCACGACCATCTGGCCATGCGTGGCGCCGCCGCGTGCTTCGGGAGGAATCAGCACGTCCTGCTGGATCTTGGTGTTGTCCGGAATCACATAGCAGACGCCATCCTTGAACTGAAACCGGCCTACCACCGACTTGGTGCCTCGCTCCAATACCTCGACCAACGTGCCTTCGGGCTTGCCACGCTCGTTAGTACCACTGATGCGCACCAGCACCACATCGCCCGGCAACAGCTGCTGCATCTGCCGTGAGTTGAGAAAAATATCCGGCCCGCCGTCCACAGGAATCAACCAACCAAAACCGTCGCGATGGCCGCTGACCGTGCCCTTGATCACGTTCATGCTGCGCGCCGGTCCATACGCACCGCGTCGGTTCTGCACCACCTGCCCCTCGCGCAGCATCGCCTGCATTCGCTTGGCGAAGGCCTCGGGCGAATCGTCGGGACCCAAACCGATCTCTCGCGCGAGTTCGTCGGCGGTCAGCGGGCCTGAATGTTCGGTCAACACCTTGAGGATATAGCCCCGCCCCGGCACCGGATTCGGGTGTTTGAGGCGCTCGCGCTCGTAATCGGGATCGTGTTTGCGCCAGTCGCCGACGCCGCTTTTATTTTTCATTGACAAAGGATAACCCGCCGCCGACAATTCGCGCCCTTCAAATGTTGCCCACGTGGCGGAATTGGTAGACGCACTAGTTTCAGGTACTAGCGGGTCAAACCGTGGGGGTTCGAGTCCCTCCGTGGGCACCAGATAAATAACCGGCTTCGGCCGGTTTTTTATTTTCTTTAAGGCTCAATGGCGATCAGGAATGCGGTCGTTCCGCGGTTTCGCAACCAGCAACGAAATAAATAAAAGCGAAAAAAGATAAACCGCGAAAATGAGGAATAGGATGGCTGATAGTTGAAAGCTGCCGAGTGCATAGAGGCTGGGCCCATCCAGCACGCGGATAGCCCCAGAAATGGCAGCGAAAATTAACGCCCAGCAACCCGACACGGTTCCAAATAAATGAAAGGTCATACGCCACTCCCAGGACGAGGATGCGTGGGCTCAACATATTCTTCTTTTTTGGACTGAATACTGTGCGTTATCGAACTTAGCCAGACGGGCTTGGTTGCCCACCGGGACATCAAGTGCGGGTAGCCATGCCCCAAGAACCAGTGGTACTGAAAATGTATCGCGCTTGTCCAATGACCCCCCCAGCAGCCCTGAAAAGGATTTGGGCGGGTGGCAGAATGGCGCACCAAAATTGGGGATGAAAATGCAGGCAGTCAAACGTGCGCCCATTAACTGGCCGGCCGCAGTGATGTTTGTACTGACCACCTTGCCGGTGGTCACGATATTGCCCTGGCATTTGGCTACACAGACGGTTTCAGGCTGGGCATGGGTCTGGGCGTTTGTATTGCTTTGGGCCAATGGCCTATCGATTACTGCCGGCTACCACCGGCTATGGGCGCACCGCGCCTACCAGGCGCATCCACTGCTCAAGTGGGTTTACGCGCTATTTGGCGGCATGGCATTGCAAAACAGCATCCAGGTCTGGGCGGCGACGCATCGCGTTCATCACCAACATGTCGATCACGTGGACCACGACCCCTACTCCGCGCCGCGCGGCTTCTGGCATTCGCACATTGGCTGGATGATCCGCGACTACCCCGCGAGTCAGATCGACTACAAAAACGCGGCTGACCTGCTCGCCGATCCGGTGGTCCGTTTTCAGCAGCGGCATTACCTGGCCATCGCGCTGGGCATGAACCTCGGTGTTGTGTTGCTGCTGGGGGTTGCTTATGGCGATGTCTGGGGCTTTTTGCTGGTCGCCGGTTTCCTGCGGCTGGTGGTCAATCACCACGTCACCTTTTTCATCAACTCGCTAGCGCACTGGTGGGGCCGACAGCCATACACCAAGGAAAATACCGCACGCGACAACGATATCCTCGCATTCCTCACCTATGGCGAGGGTTATCACAACTTCCATCATATTTTTCAGTGGGATTACCGCAACGGTATCCGCTGGTGGCAGTTTGACCCGACCAAGTGGCTGATTGCCGCGAGCGAAAAGGTCGGCCTTGCCCGCGAGTTGAAACGCGTGCCCGAATTCAAGATCCAGCGCGCCATGCTCGACCACCAGTTCGAGCGCGCGCATGAAGAACTGGCATCGCTGGCCAAGCCCGAAAACCAGTCACGTCTTGCCGAGTGGCAGAGACTTCTGGAAATGGAGTTGCACAACTTTCGCGCCACTGTAGGCGAATGGACGCAGATACAGAGTGAAAAGTTCGAGGCGGCGAAGACTCAACTGCAAGAGCAGTGGGAGCACTCAACCATGCGCACGCGTCTGCGGGTGCTGGAACGTTCGCTCAAACTGCAGCGGCGGCGCGTCGAACTGCTGCGCGCACAGCTGGCAGGCTATGCGCTGGCGCCCACGGCTGCCTGATCAGTCGAAGGGGTTCTTCAGCACGATGGTGTGGACGCGGTCAGGACCCGTCGAGATGATCGCCACTGGCACTCCGCATACTTTTTCCAAGCGCTCGAGGTAACGCTTGGCGGCGGCAGGAAGTTTTCCGTATTCAGAAATACCGACCGTCGAGGTTTTCCAGCCTGGCATGTCTTCGTAAACTGGCTCGACCCGCGCCAGACCTTCGGCGCCGATCGGCACCAGGTCGGTGATCTTGCCGTCGAGCAGGTAACCGGTGCAGATACGCACGGTATCCATGTCATCCATCACGTCGAGCTTGGTCACGCACAGGCCTGACATGCTGTTGAGAAAAATCGAGCGTCGCGCTGCAACCGCATCGAACCAGCCGCAACGCCTTGGCCGGCGCGTCACCGTGCCGTACTCATCCCCCTTGTCGCGCAGGTGCTGGCCGATGTCATTGGCCTGTTCGGTCGGAAAAGGACCCGACCCGACACGTGTCGCATAAGCCTTGATGATGCCCATCACGTAATCCAGATTGCGCGGGCCGACGCCGGAACCGGTGGCGGCGCCGCCGGCGGTGGTGTTGCTCGAGGTCACGTACGGATAGGTGCCGTGGTCGACATCCAGCAGTGCGCCCTGCGCACCTTCAAACAGCACATTGTCTTTCTGCGCCAGATGCAACCGCAGCAGTTCAGTGACATCCGCGACCATCGGCTTGATGATCTGCGCATAGCCCAACAGGTCATCGAGTGTTTTTTGGAAATCTTCCGGCTCTTCCTTGTAATACTGCGTGAGCACGAAGTTGTGGTATTTCAGCAGTTCCGCCAGTTTTTCAGTCAGGCGCTCGCGGTGGAACAGATCGCTGACGCGCACCGCGCGTCGCGCGACCTTGTCTTCGTAAGCCGGGCCGATCCCCTTGCCGGTGGTCCCGATCTTGGCATCGCCGCGCGCCTTCTCGCGCGCCTGATCGAGCCGTGCATGTACCGGCAGCACCAGCGGCGCAGCTTCGGAAATCTTCAGCCGGCTGCGCACTTCGGTGCCGGTTTTTTCGACTTTCTCGATCTCGCGCAGCAAATCGGCCAGCGACAGCACCACGCCATTGCCGATCAGGCAGGCCACGCCTTCGCGCATGATTCCAGATGGGATCAGGTTGAGCGCTATTTTCTGGCCCTTGATGACCAGCGTATGGCCGGCGTTGTGCCCGCCCTGGAAACGCACCACGGCCTGCACACGGTCGGTGAGCAAGTCCACCACCTTGCCCTTACCCTCGTCACCCCATTGAGCGCCGATGACAACAACAGTCTTACCCATTTTCTTCCCAGCCTCAGTAATTCATTCAGATCTGCCGAGAATCCGGTCGCTGGCCTTGCCATGCCGAATTCCTGACCGACGCCGTCGTAGCGCCCGCCACGCGCAAGCTCGCGCCCATGCCCCGGAACAAATGCAGCAAACACCATGCCGGTCTGGTAGCGGTAGCCGCGCAGTTCCGCCAGATCGATGTGAATTGGCAGGCGGGGCCATATTTTCTTCAGCCGCCGCGCGACTTTCTCCAGGGTGGCCAGGCAATCGCTCACGGCGGCACCTTCGCTTTTCAATTTAACGCGCGCCAGTTTCAAGACGCTGACGTCGCCATTCAAGTCCATGAGTGTCGCCAACGGACTCACGGCGGCGGGTTTGAGCGCCTGGGCTTTCGCAAACATGCGCAAATCCGGTTGCGACTTGCGCTGCAGAATGCCGAAGAGCGCCGCTTCGTCTGCGGCGCTGAGTTTCAGGCGCGCGGCAATCGCGCGGTAAATGCCGACATGGCCGAGATCAAGATGCACCTGCTTGATCCTCGCCGCCGTCAGTGTTTCCAGCATTAGGCCGATGGCTTCAAGGTCGCCGGCATCACCGGCCTCACCAAACAGTTCGCAACCCACCTGGCGAGGGGCACGGGGTCCGCCGGGCGCGTCCGGTTGCGTCCGCAGGACCGTGCCGAGGTAACACAGTCGCACGATTTTTTGTTTTGCATAACGCAGGGCGGCAATACGCGCGGCCTGCGGCGTCATGTCGGCGCGCAGTCCCAGCAGGCGGCCACTGGCCGGATCAATCAGCTTGAAGGTCTGAGATTCCAGATCGGAGCCGGCACCCGTCAGCAGCGCATCGAGGTGTTCCAGCAGTGGCGTGAGAATCAGTTCGTAGCCACGCCCGCGATACAGATCGAGCAGCTTGCGGCGCATGTCTTCCATTCGCCACGACGCTGGCGGCAGCCACTCTTCGACGCCTTCGGGCAGAAATCCGCGCTGGCGCGTCATAGCATTTGCAGCAAGACCAGCCCGCTGATCATGGATAACAAACCAACAGTACGAAGCACGCGGTCGTCGAGGCTGCTGAAGCGCGCCATCATTTGCCGCCAGCCGCCGGGGATCAGGAACGGAGCCATGCCCTCGAACACCAGCATCAGTGCCAGTGCGCGCGCAAGATCCAGCCCAATGCCTTCAAGCCCGCTCATGTCTCAGGGTTTCGGACTGTTGAAGTACTTGAATAAATCGCTCTTCGGCTCCAGAACCAGCATGTCCTGTTTGCTCTTCCAGGATTCTTTATAGACGTTCAGCGAGCGGTAAAAGCTGTAGAACTCGGCGTCTTTGCCGTACGCCTGCGCGTAGATTTCCGCCGACTTGGCGTCGCCGACGCCGCGCTCCATTTCCGCATCGCGATAGGCATCGGCCACGATGATGGTGGCGGCGCGATCCGCTTCGGCGCGGATGCGCTCGGCCTCTTCCGCGCCCTTGGCGCGCAGTTCGGAGGCCACCCGCGTGCGTTCGGCGCGCATGCGCTCGTATACCGAGCCGCGCACTTCGTCCGGCAGGTCGATGCGCTTGAGACGCACATCGACGATCTCAATGCCAAGTTCGGCAACCTTGTCCTTGGCGCTGGCTTCCAGCGCGCGCATGATCGCGTCACGCTCGCCGGTAACGGCCTGCTGGATGGTGCGGCGGCCGAACTCATCACGCAGACCGCTGTTGACGATGGACGCCAAACGATCCATTGCCACGTTGTCGGCGCCTTCACGACCGGTGGCACGGTAATACGTGGCCAGGTCGGCAATTCTCCATTTAACGAAGAAATCGACCTTGACGTTCTTTTTTTCCAATGTCAGAAAGTTTTCGGTCTGGTTGTCGAGCGTGCGGACGCGGCCGTCAAATTTCTTGACGTCCTGGATCAGCGGCAATTTCCAGTGCAAGCCGGGCGCGTAGTCGGCACGCTTGATTTCGCCGAGCTGGAACAGCATGGCTCGCTCGCGCGTATCCACCGTAAATAAACTGCCCGAGATCACCGCGACGAGCGCAAAAATGATGCTGATAAAACGCATTTGCTGTTGTGTCATGGCAGATCTCCGCGGTTGCGTGAGCGCCCTTCCCTGTCCGGCGGACGCACCGTCACCTCGGGCACCGCCGTGGCCTCCTCAGCGGCTCCCGCCTCCGCTGCGCGCGGCAGGTTTTTCATCAATTGCTCCAGCGGCAGATACAGCATCGGGTTGCCCTTGTTAACGTCCAACAGAATCTTGCTGGAGCTGCCGAGCACTTCGGCCATAGCATCCAGATACAGGCGTTCGCGCGTCACTCGCGGCGCTTTTTGATATTCGCGCAAAACCGCGGTAAAGCGCGACGCATCGCCTTTGGCGCGCGCGACCACGCGGTCTCGATAAGCGCTGGCTTCAGCGGTCTGTCGCGCTGCGCCACCGCGCGCGCGTGGTAGTCGATCGTTGGCATAGGCCTCGGCTTCGTTCTTCAGTCGCTGCTGGTCCTCGCGCGCCTTGATGGCGTCGGCAAACGAGCCCTGGACTTGTTCCGGTGGCTGTACTTGCTGAAGGTTGACCTCGCTGACGATCAACCCGGTCTTGTAGGCGTCCAAGCGCCCTTGAATCAACTGCTTGGTTTCGCTGGCTACTTTCTGGCGGCCGTCGGTGAGGATGAAGTCCATGTTGGAGCGTCCGACCACCTCACGTAAGGCACTTTTCAGTGTTTGCTTGACTGTGCCGTCCGGGTCATCCACGTTGAACAAGTAGTCTTCAACCTTGCTGACGCGATATTGCACCTTCACTTCTACATCGACGATGTTTTCGTCCTGCGTCAGCATGTCCGAACGATCCGTGATCGGGCGCACCTGGGTGACATTGACCTTTTCAACTTTTTCGAACGGCCACGGCATGCGCCAGTGCGGGCCCTGTTCGGCGGTGCGCGTGTAGGCGCCAAAGCGCAACACGGCCGCACGCTCCTGCCCATCAACGATATAAAAGCCCGACATCAGCCACAGCGCAACAATTGCTACTGGCAGCCAGCCAAGTTGCGGAGGCTGGCCGAACGGACTTCCCGGAGTACCGGGAGTGCCGCCGCCCCTGCCGCGACCGGCAAAACGCTCCTTGAGACGCTTCAATAATTCGTCGAGATCCGGGCCTTTGCCAGGGCCACCGCTCCACGGATCTTTTTTGTTTCCAGGTTCATTCCAGGCCATAACAGTTCTAAGGGTCCGAGTTTCAGATTAGGGTGGGGAAAAAGCTCGCGGATTATAGGGCTTGCGACGGCTCAAAACCTGACTCCGCACGCAGGCGACGCAGTTTTTCAGCGGGCAGCATCACGCGCAAATGGATCGTGCCGTTTTTCAGAATACGCTCGCGGCGCACCGCCCCTTCGGCAAACAGCCTGGCGCGCAATTTTGCGGTCTGCGGCAATGAGGGGGAAAGGCGCAGGGTCTGTTCGCGTA
Organism: uncultured Gammaproteobacteria bacterium; assembly: GCA_963807375.1. Classification (GTDB taxonomy): domain Bacteria; phylum Pseudomonadota; class Gammaproteobacteria; order Nevskiales; family Nevskiaceae; genus JACPFV01. Next base: position 405,187 of record CAWEBP010000001.1, on the reverse strand, counting down.
AATCAGGGAACAGGCGCGCCGCGATAGCCGCACGCAAGGCATCAAGGCCGGTGGATTTGATTGCCGACACATGAATGCGATTAATCAGGCCGCGCGCATCGCGCTGCTGACGGGGGCGTTTGTTCTCGCTCAGGTCAATCTTGTTGAACACCTGCAGGCGCGGCACGTCCTGCGCCCCGATCTCTTCCAGCACGGCTTCCACCTGGGCAATGCGCAAGCTGCGTTCCGGGTCGGCGGCGTCCACCACGTGCAGCAGCAGGTCCGCCTCACGCGACTCTTCGAGCGTGGCGCGAAACGCCGCCACTAAATCATGGGGCAGGTCGTGGATGAATCCGACCGTGTCGGCCAGCAACGCGAATCCGCCGCTGGGAAGCTCCAAGCGGCGCAAGGTCGGGTCCAGCGTTGCGAACAGCTGGGACGAAACAAACGTCTGTTCGCCGGTGAGCGCATTGAACAACGTGGATTTTCCGGCGTTGGTGTAACCGGCCAGTGCCACGGTGGGAATGGCATTGCGGGTGCGTGCCTGACGGTTCTGGGCGCGCCGGCTTCGCACCTGTTCGATGTCGCGCTTCAGTTTGCCGATGCGACCTCGAATCAACCGGCGATCCAATTCCAGCTGGGTTTCGCCGGGTCCCGTCAGGCCAATACCACCGCCGCGCTGGCGCTCAAGATGTGTCCATCCGCGAATCAGGCGCGTGGAGAGATGCTGCAATTGCGCCAGCTCGACTTGCAATTTACCTTCGTGCGAACGTGCACGCTTGGCAAAAATATCGAGAATCAAGCCGGCGCGATCGAGTACTCGGCACTTCAGCAGTTTTTCGAGATTGCGTTCCTGGCTGGGTGACAGGTCGTGGTTGAAAATCGCCAGCTCGGCCCGGCCGCTGACGGCTGCGTCCGCGACCTCTTGTGCCTTGCCGCTACCGACGAACAAACCGGCGTCCGGCGCGTCGCGGCGTCCGCCAATAACCGAGGTGACCTCTGCGCCGGCGGATCGCGCCAGATCAATAAATTCCTGCCGGTCGGATTCAAAGTCCGCGCCCGGCAACTCCAGATGAACGAGTACGGCGCGCTGGCCCCCTTTGGGGCGTTCAAACATCAGGGCGCAGCAGGCTCAGCCGTCACTTCACCGGTTTCTTCGCCGACGTGGACCGCGCGCGCGGGCACGACGGTCGAGATGGCGTGCTTGTAGACCATCTGACTGACACTGTTCTTCAGCAGCACCACAAACTGGTCGAACGACTCGACATGACCCTGCAACTTGATGCCGTTGACTAGGTAGATCGAGACGGGGATGCGCTCTTTGCGCAATGCGTTGAGAAACGGTTCCTGCAAAGTCTGGCCTTTGGACATTTGTATTTCCTTCTCTTGTGGGCTCTTGTGGTACAGCTGAAGACAAAGTTTATCAGCGTTGTCCGCTGAGTTGCTGTAGGACCTTGCCGACCAAATCTGGTTCCGCGGAATCCAACAGGTTTACATTGTCTTCCGAACGCAACCAGGTGATCTGTCTCTTGGCGAACTGACGGGTGGCGGCGGTGCAGCGTTCCACTGCCGTCGGTAAATCAGATTCGCCCTCAAGCTGCGACCATAACTGGCGATACCCGACCGACCGCATCGAAGGCAGATCCGGATGCAGATCGCCTCGCGCGCGCAGCCGCCTCACCTCGTCCAGAAATCCTGAGGCCATCATCTGCTGCAGGCGTTGCGCAATGCGCACGTGCAGAACCTCTCGCTGAGCCGGCATCAGCGCAAATTTCACGATCGGTCCGGCCAATCCGCCGCTGCGCCCGAGCGCTTGAAGCTCGCTGGCGGGCCGTCCGGACAACTCGAAGATCTCCAGCGCACGCTGGATACGCTGGGAGTCGCCGGGTTCAAGCCTTGCCGCCGTCACCGGGTCGAGCTGCGCCAGCCGCCGATGCAGTGCAGGCCAGCCATGAATCCTCGCTTGCGCGGCGATGCGCTCACGCACGACGCCATCGGCTCTGGGCAGCGCACTCAGTCCACCCTGCAGGGTTCTGAAGTACAGCATTGTGCCGCCGACCAGCAAGGGCACGTTTCCACGTGCCTGGATTTGCGAGATCACCTTTTTCGCGTCTTCCATAAAGCGCGCCGCCGAATAAGCCTCGGCAGGGTCGCAAATGTCGAGCAAGTGATGCGGCACCTGCGCACGCATTGCGGGTGTCGGCTTGGCTGTACCGATATCCATGCCGCGATAAACCTGTGCAGAGTCCACGCAGACGATTTCGCAGGGGATGCGTGCGGCCAGCTCCATCGCCAAAGCGGTTTTGCCGGAAGCGGTCGGTCCCATCAGAAAAACAGTGCTCATGTAAACTTCAGCCTCATTCGCATCCCCAACGAAAATCCCATCATGGAACAAGCCACTGGCAGTTCTCAGGCTCTCGCACCCGTCGTCCCGCGCAAGAGCGGCTGGCAGCTGACCAAGGAGGCACTAGACCACGGTGGGCCAGGGCAAATCCAGTTCGCCATCACGAATATCTGCAACGCCAAGTGCGATTTCTGCAACTTCGCGGTGGACCGCTTCGATCACGCGCACTGGAAGAGCGTGACGCTGCAACAGGCTCGCGACGTAATCGATATCGCCGTACGCAACCACATCGGCTACATGCTTTTCGTCGGGGGCGAGCCGCTCGCCCACAAGGACATTCGCCCAATGGTCCGGTACGCCGCTGCGGCCGGCATCCGTCCGATGATCTGCACCAACGGCTCGCTGTGGGATGAACAGGACATCCGCGACCTGGTCTCCGACGGCCTGTCCAGCGTCGTGATGTCGGTGGATGCTCACGACGCCGCCAAGCACGAGAAAAACCGCGGCCTGCCCAAGGTCTGCGCCAAGATCAAGGAAGCCAACCGCGTGCTCAAGCTGCTCGGCATCCAGAGCACGGCGAGCATCACGGTCAGCCATCTCATCGAGGACTACGAAAAGCTGCCGGCGTTTCTGAACGAACTCGGCTTTTCGCGCTGCACCTTCAGCTACCCGCTGACCAAGCTCGCGTCGTCCTACCTGAGCTTCAGCGACTCCAAGCTGGTGGACCACAAGACCGAAGACCTGATCGGCATTTTCGACAAAATCAAGTCACTGAAGAAAAAGGGCGACGTGCACATCGAGAACCCTTTTGCCTCGCTCACTGATATGCAGCGCCACTTACGTGGTGAAAAGGAACAATTCGGCTGCCTTGGCGGCCACAAGTACTTCTACCTGGACTGGAACCTGAACCTGTACCGCTGCCACTACTGGGAAACGCCGATGTGCAGCATCTACGAATTCGACCAGACCAAAATCATCCGCGACGGCTGCACTCGCTGCATGATCGACTGCTATCGCGACCCCAGCGTGCTGCAACACATCGCCATCGCCGCCAGCGACACCTACAACGGCCTCAAGAAAGGTGATTTCAAAGCCGCAGGCAAAGCCTTCTTCGACAGCCGTAACCTGACTTCGCTGAAAACCGTCTGGCAGGAACGCGGCTGGATTGGAAACGTTTAAAAAGCTGCCACCCGCTTGAGGTCAAAATCGGCGCTTTGGGGTCAATCGCCGATAACCAGTGGTACACTTTTAGTACCACTGCTTTTCGCCGATGGTTCAAAAACGCCGCTCAACCGACCAAAGCGGGTTGAATAATGAAGTTCGATTTCAAGAAACTGAAGGCCTGGCTTGCTCGCCCACCCAGCCACAACATCGCCGTACGCGTCGTGGTCGGCGTAATTGGCGTGACAGTGGTCCTGTTTGGGATTGCGCTGCTGGTGCTGCCGGGGCCGGCGTTTATCGTCATCCCCATCGGGTTTTCGATTCTGGCTACGCAGTTCTACTGGGCCAGGCGCTGGCTTAAAAAAGCGCGTGAACTGGCCCGTAAATCAAAAGAAAAAATCAAGAGCGCCTAACGGCGATAGTCGTAGTATTCGATACCCGCGTCGGTGAACTTTCCGCTGCGCACGGCGCCGGCTCCACGCACCACAAATCCCTTGCGCTGCTGTGACCGCGTTTCGGCGGTTTGCGCGCCTTGATGCAAGGCGCGGTAGCTTTCGTGGGTCATATCCACCGCGCTGACAAGGCTTTGCCGGACACCGATCCGGGCGGCAGCCGCTTTCCATCCCGGCATCACCTGCGCGGGGATTGCGTCTGCGGCGTCGCCGCTGCCGTAGCCGGCGAGCAGTATCGACTGGCCTTCGAGACTCACGCCTTTTTCCAGCGCATCCTCCAGCCCGGACGCCAACCAGGCCGGCAGCGCGGCGGTGTAGAGATTGCCGAAACTCATCATCAGTTCTGCGCCTAGACGCAACTTGTCCTCGACTACCAGGGCGTAAGCGGGGCTCTTGCGGAAGGCCTTCATCACCAGCGCGATCAGCGGATAAGGCTCGTCAGGCGCAATCCCTTTTTCAATCTGACTGGCGATCTGCGGGCGGCTGCGCATCTCGGCCAGTACCTTGTCCAAAGGAACGTCAACAGCCGCGCAATACGAAGCCAGCTCCTCGTGCTCCTTGCCGCCGTCGGCACCGAGCGCGAACAGATAGGCCATGGACCACGCCGACACCGGCATGTGCCTGTAGGGGCGGTGCATGAACGCAGCGCCAAGCTCGCGCAGGTACTGCGCGCGCGGGCCCTGCTTGCGCACGAACATCGCGTCAAATGCGCAGATCACTTCGTCGAGGTAGCAGGCGGTGGAATACTTGCCGTTGAATACCGGAAAATCGGTCAGACGGCCGTGCGCGCCCACGGTTTGTCCGGCATAGCGCGAAAACGGTTTGCGAAAATCCGCGATGCGGTAATTGGACGCGCTGCCCGACTGCGTCAAGTCCAGCGCCAGCAGTTGCGGGTTCTGCTCCACCAGCATCGCCACCGCGCCCGCGCCTTGCGTGGGCTCGCCGCTGCTGCCGAGCTCGTATTCGGCGGCGTCGGCGGCGATCACGATCGCCTGCCTTCCCGCGCCGTCATGCGCCAGGTAACGGATGGCGCCCTTGACGCCATAGAGCCCGGCAATGCAGGCCTGCTTGTATTCGGGCACTTCGCAGTCGCGCGCCAGCGGCGGCAGGTCGTGCGCGCGCAGCGCGTCATCCAGCAGGCCGCGCACGATGACCGCGCCCACGGCGTTGTCGCTGCTGGACTCGGTCGCCAGCGCGAGGAATCCAATCTTCGCCGGGTCGATGTGGTTATTCAGGATCAGTTGAAGCGCCGCCTGGGCCGCCATGGTGTAGATGCTGTCTTCCGGTCCGCGCAGGCGAAAACTGTGACCGACTACGGCGCTGATTTTCGACCAGTCGCCGCCGGTCCACCGGCACCAGTCTTCGAGCTGTACGCGGTACGGCGGCACAAAAACGGATAGTCCGCTCAGTCCAAATTCCTGCTGACTCATGTTGATTCCCTGATGTAGGTACGGTTTTTCCACTGCGAGCGAACGCCGCGCCAGTAACGCAGGGCGGAACTCCAGGTCATCGCCAGATACACGGCGGCGGTCAATGGCAACGCCAGCGCCCACAGCGGCGAGAGTTGGTAGTAGCGCAGCGTCGGCAGGTAGCCTAAAACCATCGCGGTGAGCGCGGCAACGGCCAGTGCGCCAGCGCTGGTCGTCAGCGCCGCCAACGGCAGCCAGTAAGCGGCGATGAACACAGCCGTGACCGCCAGCAAAAGCGGCGTCGAATAATGCAATTGCGTGAACGCCGAACGCGCGACCATGTCGTGGATCGAGGCCAGCGTGCGGTACGGCCGCAGGCTGATGACACCGCGCGAAACGCCGGTCCAGGTTTTATAACCCGCGTCTTTCACCTGACGCGCCAGCGTGCAATCGTCGATCAAGGCCCCGCGCAGACTGGTGAACGCGCCGATTTTCTGTAACGCGGCGGTTTCAAGCAGGATGCAGCCACCGGCGGCAGCAGCCACGTAGGCAAAGCGCGAATTCGACAGCGCAAACGGATACAGAAGTTTGAAAAAATAGACGAAGGCCGGCAGCAACAGACGGTCCCAGAAACTGTCGCGCCGCAGGTCGGCCATCAGCGAGACAAAGTTCGCGCCGGTTTCGCGCCTGCGCTCGAGTAAGGCGGCAAGCATGCCGGGTTTGAGTGCGATGTCGGCGTCAAGCAGCAGGGTCAACTGGGTTCGCACCAGCACCCTGCCCTGCTCCAGCGCCCATAACTTTCCCGCCCAGCCTTCTGGCAGAGGCTGGCCAGAAAGCACCTCGACATTCGGAAATCCACGCGCAAGGGCCGCCGTGCTGTCGGTGGACTGGTCATCCACTACGATGACTTTCAGTGAAGGCCCCTGCTGCTGCAATGAAGCCAGCGTCCTTGCGATGACTTCAGCTTCGTTGCGCGCGGGGATCAGCACGGTAATGTCGCCAAGATCGGCGCCGGCAACCGTCGCTTCAATCCGTTCGCGCATGCTCCATGGGCGCCAGGGTGCGAGCAGCACGCCAAACCAGACGACGGCCGCAGGCAGCGTTGCCCACAAGGCGAGACTCACCTTAAGTCCCCGCAAAAAACGTCAGTGCGTGTGGTGTTCGCCCGCCGGAGTCGAGCGCTGAATGGCGCTGACAGGGATACGGATCGCAGCGGCATCGGCGCGATTGCCGTAGAGAATCGGCAGGTCGGGTGCAAATGCGCCGTCGGTGCGTGGTCCCTTGAAAATAACGCCGAGTGCTTTCAGCGGATGCGAGAACGCATCGTTGACTGCGGTACCCTCAAAGCCGCAATGCGCCATGCAGTTGTCGCACTTGGGATTGATGCCGACGCCGTATTGGTCCCAGGCCGCCGTTTCCATCAATTCCTTGTAGGTCTTGGCATAACCCTCGTCGACCAGCAGATAGCAGGGTTTCTGCCAGCCGAAGATGTTGTACGTCGGGTTGGCCCACGGCGTGCATTGATACGCCTGATTGCCGGCGATGAAGTCCATGAACATCGGCGACTGGTTGAACACCCATTTGGTCTTGCGCGTCTTGCCCAGCTTGAACACATCGCGGAACAGGTTTTTGGACTGCGTGCGGCCCATGAACACGTCCTGGCGCGGCGCGTGCTGGTAGCTGTAGCCTGGCGACACCGTGATGCCCTCGACGCCCAACGACATCGCGTAGTCGAAGAACTCGGCGATCTCCTCGGGCTTTTCACCCGAGAACAGGGTGCAGTTGACAGTCACGCGAAAACCCTTGTCGAGCGCCAGCTTGATCGCCTTGACGGCTTTTTCGAACACGCCTTCCATACACACGGATTCGTCGTGGCGCTCCTTCATGCCATCAAGATGAATCGACCAGGTGAAATACGGGCTCGGCTTGTAGGAGTCGATGTGCTTGGGCAGCAGGATCGCGTTGGTGCACAAGTAGATGAATTTCTTGCGCGCGAGGATCCCCTCGACGATCTGCGGCATTTCTTTGTGGATCAGCGGCTCGCCGCCGGGTATCGTCACCACGGGCGCGCCACACTCGTCCACCGCGCGCATCGCGTCTTCGACGCTCATGCGCTTTTTCAGGTCATCTTCCGGATAGTCGATCTTGCCGCAACCGGCGCAGGCCAGATTGCACTGGAACAATGGCTCCAGCATCAACACCAGCGGATAGCGTTTTTCGCCCGACAATTTCTTGCCGATGATGTAGCTGGCGACCTTGATCTGCTGAATAAACGGGATTCCCATGACTTCTCCGTACTTTATTTAATGAGTTTAAGCGGTAAATGAATTGAATTCTTTGCGGATACGCGCCCACTCCAGTTTGAACCAGGGCGTGAAAGCGTCTGGGGTGCTGGCGATTTCAGCGTCGAGCGCAGCCGGCGCGATGTAACGCATTGCCGAAATCTCAGTGGGATTGACTCGCGGCGCCTGGTCGCTGCGGCCCGCGTACACCCAGCACAGCTCATGTTCGGCGCCGTCGGCATCGAATTGCGCCTGATATTCAAATTTGAACAGAAATTGAAGCGGTGCTTTCAAACCCAACTCTTCATCGAGCCGGCGATGGATAGCGGATTCAATGGTCTCGCCCCGTCTCGGGTGGCTGCAACAGGTGTTGGACCAGTAGCCGCCCCAAAGGCGCTTGCCGGCGGCGCGTTGCGTCAGCAGCAATTCGCCGCGCGTATTGAATATGAACAGCGAGAATGCGCGGTGCAAAGTGCCCTTGCCGCGATGAGCGGCGGCCTTGTCGAGAAAGCCGACTTCGCGATCGCTCGCATCCACCAGAACCAGTGGCTCGTCGTCGAACGAGACGATGCGCGCTGCGTTGTCGCCGGGGCTAGCCAAGCTTCACCTCCATCGCCTGATAACCCGCCTCGCGCATCGCCGCCATGACCTTTTCCGGCTGCTCGGGGCACAGCGCGATCATCGAACCGCCGCCGCCGCCGCCAGTGAGTTTGGCGCCCAAGGCGCCGTGTTCTCGCGCAATCTGTACCAGCTCTTCCAACTCCCAGCTGGAAACACGCAGGGCGTTGAGCAGGCCATGGCAGATGTTCATCAGTTCGCCGAGATGCTCGAGATCGAATTTGCGGATCGCTTCGACGCCCTGCAGGGTCAGGCCGTCAATCTCGCGGAAGATGCGCTCGTAAAGCTCCGGGTTGCGCTGCCAAGCGGTGCGCACGCCACCCACGGTTTTCGCGGTGAGGCTCTCCTTGCCACTGAGGCCGACCACCAGCGGGATCGGTTTTGGATTTTTAATGTCCTGCATCACCGCAGGCTGGGTGTCGGTCGCGCGCTTGTAAAGCAGGAACTTGCCGTACGTGGCCACAGTGTTATCAATGCCCGAGGGCGTGCCGTGTGCGACTTTCTCGCACTCAAAAGCCAGCGCGTTGACCTGCGCGTCATCGAGCTTCAGGGAAAAATGCGCATCCAGCGCGCGGATGATCGCCACCGCCATCGCCGCGGAACCGCCAAGGCCCATGGCCCGTGGCACGCCCGGGAACACTTCGATGCGCATCGAGCGCGACGTCAGGCCCAGTTTGTCGAAAATGATGCCGAGAGATTTTTGGTAACTGTCACGATGCGCCGGATCCTTGTGCAGACGGTACTCGACACCCCAGCGCGGAATCAGCATGTCGACGCCGCCGGCGTCGGTGTCCTGCACCGCGGCCTGAATCGCCAGCGGCACCGGGGCGGCGATGGCGTGACTGCCGTAAACCACCGCATGTTCACCGAGCAGAATCACCTTGCCGTGGCCATGCGCTCGCGGGTGCGGTTGTACGACCGATTTGTCTGGCTCGACGCCGCGCTCCTGCTTGCGCGCGTGGACCAGGATTTCCTGCGCCTTCCAGATCTTGATTTCACCGGACTCGATCAGGCGCTCGACCACGGTTTCAAACAGTTCCGGCGGCGTGCCGGCCGCCATGGTCACGCTGCGTGCATGCAGCGTCATGTGGCCTTGCTGGATGCCTTCGGTGGTGAGGGCCCGCAAGGCCGAGAAATTCTGCGCCAAGCCCACCGCGCCCATGATTTCCGCCAGTTCGCGCGCGGATTTCACGCCGAGCAGACGGTGATTGAGCGCGACGGTGGGGTTGGATTGCAACGGCCCGCCGACGGTGCCGACCTTCATCGGAATCTCGATATCGCCGACCAGGGCGCCTTCTTCGCCTTTCTCTGTCCCGCGCGTCCACCGCGTCAGCGAGGTGTAGCGTCCACCGCGTGCGGCGTAGGCATGCGCGGCAGCTTCAATCGCGCGCCAGTCGTTGCCGGTGGCCAGCGCCACGGCATCAACGCCGTTCATCACTCCCTTGTTGTGGGTCGCGGCACGATAGGGATCTACCGAGGCGAAATCGGTGGCGAGGATGATGCCGTCGCGCACCTGTTCGCCGCTGTAGCCCTTGCCGGCGAGCTTGTCGACCGGAATCACGCAGCGCGCGCGCACCACCGCGCGATCGGTGAGGTTCGACAGGATGCGCAAAAACACTTTTCCGCCGGTGATGGATTCCACCAGCGAGGCGACCCCTTCGCACATGGTGTTGACCAGGTTCGCGCCCATCGCATCGCAGGTATCCACCAGCAGATGCACGACCAGCATGTCGCGCTGGTCGGGCAGAGGATGCAGATGGACTTCGAGGTCCTTGGCGCCGCCGCCTCGTGCAACCATCTGCGGATGCAGGCTGTTGGCGAGATTCAGAATCTCGCCCTTGCGCCGCAGCAATGCCGCTTGCGCCTTGGCGATCTGCGGGATGTCCACCACCTGCACCTGGCCGATCAGGATGGATTCGCTGCTGTCGGTGGTAAACCCACCGCCGGCACGCACGATTTTTGCGGCAGAAGACAGCGCGGCGACGATGGAAGGTTCCTCCACCACCAGCGGCACGATGTAGTCGCGGCCGTTGATGAAGAAATTCAGGCCCAGGCCGACCGGCAGTCCCATCACGCCGACGACATTTTCGATCATCTTGTCGGCTTTCTGGACTTTGAGCGTGTGCTCGCCGGAAATCAGTGCCTGATAGTCGGCCTCGCTCAGCCAGCCACGCTCGCGCATCACGCGCACGCGATCGGCCACCGAGAGCTTGTAGAACTCGGGGAAGCGCGATTTATCCGTGGCGGTGGTCATCGAATATTGCTCAGTAGTCCAGATGCAGGCCCTGCTCGTCGCAGGCCAGGGGCAGGCAGCGAAATCCCGCGGCGGTGATGCGTTTGCGGGCGTCATTCAGGCGTTCGGTGTCCAGGCAAAGCGCAATACCAAAATCGCCGCCGCCAGCGCCGCAGGACTTGTAGCAGACGCCGGATTGCGCGGCGATTTTAGTCAATTGCTGATGCTCGGGAGAGAAAATGTTAAGTCCCGTGTTGTCGGAAAAAGCGTGCAACGCCTCTGCATAGCTGGCCGTGCACTTCAGCAGTTCGTCGCCACGCTGGTCGATCACCGCTTGGCGCGCGGCTTCCGCAATGGTGGTCAGTGCCTGCATGTGCGCACGATAGTCGGCATCGTGCGATTCGCGCCAGTGCGAAAGCTGCGCGAGCAGGTCGCTGGTCGAGGCCGCGCGCCCGCTCCAGACCGACAAATGCTTGAGTCCCATAAAACGCCAGTCCAGCGGCTCGAAGTACGGCCCCTGATTGTCGCCACGCAGGCGATAAGACAGCAGCCCGCCGACCAGGCTCGCCGCCACGTCCACGCCGCTGCCGCGGCCATCCTGAAAATCGCGATGCAGCGCCAGCAATTTGTCGATCCAGACCTTGCGGTTGGCGGTGACCGCACCGCGCCCGGCAAACACCGCCAGCGCCGATGCCAACGCCACCGTCAGCGCGGCACTGGAGCCCAGGCCCAGCTTGGGTCGGGCAACCGAATCGGCGTCAAAGAATTCGGCGGTGTCGAGCGTCAGCCTGAAGCCACGACCGGCGGGTAACGACAGCGACTCGCGCGCCAGTCCGCGCAGGATTTGATCGACCAGTTTGAGGCGCTTGGCCGTTTCGGTATCCGCGCCCCAGTCGGGGAGGCCGTCATCACCAAGGCGCAAGGCCTGATGAGTGATGCCAAGATCCGGCGCATTCACTTCACATACACCGGCCGCCTGCGCGGCAATGCGCACGCGTGCGCGCCGGTTGACTGCCATTACCAGCGCGGGCGCACCCTCGAGCACGGCGTATTCGCCGAGCAGGACCAATTTCCCCGGGGCGCTGGCGACGACTTCCATCATGGTGCGTTCTCCACGATATGAGCGCCCTGCCCTAGCCCGGTTTCAATCACATTCAGTACGCCGGGAATCTCGCGCAGCGCGGCGCTGACCTGCGCCAACGCGCTCGGCAAACAGATGGCTTTCAGTTGCGGGCCGGCGTCCACGGTGAAAAACACGGGCAGGCCTTGCTGGCGCAGTTCGCGGATGCGACGCAGGCCCTCGATAGTTGCGCCATTCCAGTAAATCAGTCCAGGCCGCGCGGACAGCGCGAGGGCGTGCATCTTCAAGCAGCTGTGTTCAGAAACCTCAGCGAGTTTTTCGAAATCGCGCGCCTTGACGGCAACACGCGCCAGCGCCAGATCGGTTTCCTGCGAATTCACCCAGGCGGCCTGATACGGAGAGGTATCCGCTGAGCGGTTCATGCCTTCAGTCGAACCCGTGTCCTTCGCCGCGGTCGAGGTGATGGCGACGGCCACGGAAAGCGGCCACGCACCTGCATCGAGCAGGGGTGTTGCGACGGAGTCCGAACCATCCGCGCGCGTACCGAGGGCCCACTCGACGTAGCCACCGAAAATCGAACGCGCTGCCGAGCCGGAGCCTTGACGTGCGAGCGCCGATTTTTCGGCGTCCGTCAGTTGCAAGCCCAAGGCCCTCGCGCCGGCCACGACCAGTGCGGCGAAACCGGAAGCGGACGATGCCAGCCCCGCAGCCGTTGGGAAATTGTTCTGGCTTTCAATACGTGCGCCGTACTTCACGCCGGCCCTGATGCGCAACAGGTCGAGGCAGGCGCTGACGCGTTTAGCCTCGCCAGCCTGCTCGCGGCCGTTAAGGCTTAGCGAATCCTGCTTTAGTGCAGGCTCGAAGCTCACTTGAGTCCGGGTCCAGATCTGATCCAAGGTGATGGACAGCGAACCAACCGCCGGCAGATTGAGGGCGGCATTGCGCTTGCCCCAGTACTTGATCAGGGCAATGTTGGGGTGAGCCAATGCGGTAGCAGTATTCACTGATAGCTTTCCAATCAGGGCCTTAGCTGCGGACGGTATTGCGGCGGCATTCTACATTGCTGCACTGCAACATGCACCTGTACCACTACTTTTTCCATTTGATGTTGCACCCCATGCTCGGCCTTTGTTCCGGGTCCACTGACTTGCCGGCCAGCACAGCCTCGATAGCCGTGCGCAGACTGGATCCCGTAACCGGAATGTTGTTACCCGGGGTCGAGCCATCCAGGCATCCGCGATAGACGAGCTGCAGCGTGCCATCGAACAAAAAGAAATCCGGGGTGCAGGCCGCCTGATAAGCACGTGCCACGTCCTGGCTCTCGTCATACAGATAGGGGAAGGGATAACCCAGCCTCTGGGCAGTCTCCTTCATCTTTTCCGGAGCGTCCTCGGGATGAGACTTGGCATCGTTGGCACAGATCGCCACGAACGCCACGCCTTTTGGCTGGTAATCACGCGCCAGACGCACCAGCTCCGGATTGACGTGCTTCACATAAGGGCAGTGATTGCAGATGAACATCACCACAGTGCCCTGACCGGACTTGAGTTCCGACAAAGATCGCGTCTTGCCACTCACAGGGTCGGGCAAACGAAAGTCTGGAGCTTTCGTCCTCAACGGCATCATGCTGGAAGGAGTCAAGGACATGGGCGCTCAAATATTCGATGTAAATGAGCCCGAATCATAGCCACCCGCTTGCGAGCTTTTTAGGTCTAAAAAAAGGGTTGCATACAAACCACTGATACACTTTTAGTACCACTGGTTTTTGAATTGCTACCGTTTTGTGTATTCAAACGGTCCAAGCGGGTGCCGTAAAAATCAGGGCGGATATCCGGTGATGGCGCGGATGCGTTCGTACAAGGGTTTCAAGCGCTGGTACATCGGCTGATAAACCTCGCGATACAGCTCGTCGTAAATCTTCTGCGCCGCGGCATCGGGCGCAAAACTCGAACCGACGCGCGTCATCGCCTTAACCGCCGTCGGATAATCAGGATACAGCCCGAGCCCGACAGCCAGATTGATCGCGGCACCGAGCGCTGAGGTTTCTGTGACTTGCGGACGCTCGGCGGTCAGTCCGAACACGTCGGCGGTGATCTGCATGGCGGCGTCGCTCTGAGAGCCGCCACCGGCCACGAGCAGACGGCGGATTTTTTGGCCGATGCGGCCTTCGATCTGCTCTTTGCCGGCACGCAAACCGTAAATCAGCCCTTCGATCATCGAGCGATACAAATGTGCACGGGTGTGCACGTCGCCAAAACCAATGATGGCGCCCTTGGCTTCTGGGCCGGGGTCCCGCACGCCCGGCGTCCAATACGGCTGCAGCGTCAAGCCCATAGAGCCCGGCGGCACACTTTTGATCAGATCATCGAACAAAGATTCCACCGGCACGCCCCGCTCTTTGGCGAGTGATTGTTCGCGATGCGCAAATTCGCGCTTGAACCAGCTCACCATCCAAAAGCCCCTGTAGATATTGATCTCGGTGTTGTAAGCCCCGGGCAGTGCCGCGGGGTACGGCGGCAACAGTTTTTGCACTTCGATGTATTTCGTCTGCGTGGTGTTGATGGTTGCCGTGGTGCCAAAGGATAGTTGCGCCGTGTCGGGTTCCAGTGCGCCCGCGCCGAGCACCTCGCATGCCTTGTCAGCGGCAGCGGCGATAACGGGAATCCCCTGTGGCAAGCCCAACTCATGGCTCGCCCGGGCGGATAAGACTCCCAGTTTCGTACCCGGGGCCGTCAGGCGCGGCAATTGCTGTGCGCGAACGGCGATAGCCTTCCATTTGAAATCGGAGGGTTTTGCCCAGTTGAGATGCTTGTAATCGAAGGGTACATAGCCGACCTGGCAGCCGGACGAGTCCACGTATTCCTCGACCAGGCGGTGGGTGATAAAGCCGGAGAGAAACAGGTATTTTTTGGTTTCGGCCCATAAGGCCGGCTGGTGCTCCGCCAGCCAGTTGGCCTCGGCCTGCACCTGAAGGTTGTGAATCAGGTCATCCGCGCGCGCGATCTTGAACAGGGTGTTCCACATCAGTCCCATGGGTGGCGGCTTGGAACAGCGACGCTGATCGAGCCAGAGAATCGCAGGGCGCAGCACGTGACCGGCGCCATCGAGACAAATCATGCTGGCGCGCTGGGTGGTCAGCGCGATGCCGGAAATCTCATCCGGCGTTACCACCCCGGACTGCCATAACTCGTTGCACACTTGTTCGAGCGCGAGCCAGTACATCTCGGGATCCTGCTCGGCCCATCCGGGTTGCGGCGATGTGTAGGTAGGCTCGAAAACCTTCTGTGCCTTGGCAATGAGCGTGCCTTGCGCATCAAATACGATCGCGCGGGCGCTTTGCGTGCCCACGTCCAGTGCCAGCAAACGGTGAGCTTTCATGCCAGATTCTCCGGTGAATGCTGGCGTTGCCAGTAATCAAGGTAGCGCTGACGTTCATATTGCCAGCGCGTTTCATCCCAACCGATCTCCTGCTTGCAGACCTCGCCCACCCGGCCGAGCAGATCGCGACCTCCGTGCGGCACGATCAAGCCCAGACGTGTACGCCGCATCATCAGATCATCCAGATGCCGCACCTGTTCTTCGCGCGCGAGTTGACCCAGACGCGTCCAGCAATACGGCGTGCCGGCAATCGGCTCGGACGCATGCGGTTCATTCTTTGGCTGGGACGCGTCCTGATGCGCCACGGGCTCGAGAGCCGGAACCTGCTGGGCGGCCTTGCGCAGCACCTCGCGCGCGGTCACACGAAAGGTCGTGAGCTTGCCGCCGGTAATACCAACCAGGCCTGGTTGCGTCCATAGCGCCGATTCGCGCGACACTTCGGACGGTGACGACTCGTCACCCGCCACCACCGGCCGCACGCCGGAGTAAGTGCAAATCGCGTCGCGCGCCGTCAGTTTCAGGCCGGGGAATTGATAAGCCAGCCCATCCAGCAAATAGCGTGATTCATCCCGGCTCATGGACGGCGCGCGCAGATCGCCGTCGTGATCCAGATCGGTCGTGCCGTAAAGCGCGACGCCCTGCCAGGGATAGACAAAAATCGGTCGGCGGTCTGCCGGATGTAACCACGACACCGCGCGACGCACTGGCCATCGCGACAACGGGAATACGAAATGGCTGCCGCGCAGTGGCCGCAACTTTGGCGCGCGCGAATCCTTGCCGCCCCACTGTGCGGACCAGGCGCCGGTCGCGTTAACGACAACCCCTGCGGCCACGCGCCAGCTCTCGCCTGTCAGAGAATTTTTCAACTCGACGCCAGTGATGCGGCCATCAGACTGCACCGGCAGTGCTGTCGTGTAATTCAGCGCCGTGCCGCCCGCCTCCACGGCCTCAAAGATTTGTCGCAGCACCAGACGTGAGTCGTCGGTACGTGCATCGTCGTAACTCACGGCGCCGAGCAACCCTTCCCGCCGCAAGTCCGGCTCCAACTCCAGCGTCCGGGCCGCATCAAGCCAACGCGAATTGGCGCGACCGGCCATGCGGTCATAAAGCCACAAGCCGATGCGCATGGTCGCCTTGCCGGGCTTGAGGCCGGCATACAGCGGCATCAGGAAAGCCTGCGCCTCAACCAGCCCCGGGAATTGATCCAGCAGCTTCTGGCGTTCGCGTACCGATTCGAGGGTCAGGCGCCATTCACCGGTTTTCAGATAACGCAGTCCGCCGTGCACCAATTTGGATGACCACGACGATGTTCCCGATGCAAAATCGTTTTGCTCCACCAAAAGGACTCTGGCGCCGGTACGCACCGCCTCGCGAAAAACGCCGGCGCCGGTGATGCCGCCGCCGACTACGATCAGATCGTAGTCTGGAGCGACGCTCACGAAAACAACTTGCCGGGATTCATCATCGCCGTCGGGTCCAGTTCGCGCGCCATGGCGCGGATCAGATCCATGCCGAGCTCCCCTTTTTCAGCGGGCAAATAGCGGGCATGGTCGACGCCGACACCGTGCTGGTGAGAAATTGTTCCACCTGCCGCAACAATCGATTTTGAGACCTTGCTTTTGAGATTTTTCCAGCGCTCTAGGTCGGCTTCGTAGGATCCGGCACAGCGGTAGACAAAGGTCGAATAAATACTGCACCCCTGTCGGTAAACGTGCGACAAGTGGGTAAAGGCGTGCACTCGCTCACCCTCACCGGCGAGCGCATCGCGCGCGGCGGCCTCGATGCCGTTCATTAGCGCGGTGGCGCTGGGCCAGTTGATGCAGCTTTCCACCGTGTCGGCGGCGTACCCCGCCTCCCACAGCGAGTTGCGTAGGTATGGGCCGCGAAAACGGTTCTTGGCCCAACCCTTGCCGATGGTCTTGCCGATGCCAACGCCTTCGAAGCGCCGGCAGGTCGCAAGTGTTTGCCGCAACAACCGGCGCGCTTCGTTTGTGCTGCCAGTAATGCCCGCCATCAACATGCACTGGCCGCGCGTGATGCCGCGAAACCCCAGATAACGCTGCAGCCAGACGATCATTTTTTCATGGCCGGCGAGTGCGAGCTGTGTTTCGGTCTCCACCGGATTCGAGAGCCGCAACATGGAAAGCGGAACATCCTCTTGCGTCAGGGCGCGCACCGCCGAAATGCCGGCCTCCCAGGACGGGAAAAAGATCGCGTGAAATTCCTCTCGCTCAGGCAGTCGACGAATCCGCGCGGTGACTTCCGTCAGCAGGCCCAGCCTGCCTTCCGAGCCCATCAGCGCTTCGCGCAGATCGGGCCCCGCGGCGGAGGCCGGCACGGCGCCCACGGTCATTTCTCCGCGAGGTGTGACAAGGCGGCCCGACGCGAAAATATTCTCAATGCGGCCATAGCGGTACGACTGCTGGCCGCTGGAGCGCGTCACCACCCAGCCGCCGATCGTCGAGTATTCATACGACTGTGGAAAATGTCCGAGCAGGTATCCCTGCGCTTTCAACTGCGATTCCACCAACGGGCCCGGCGTGCCCGCGCCAAAGCGCGCCAGCATCGAGATCTCGTCCAGATCCATCAGCCGGTTCATTTTTTCCAGCGAGATGTTGACCACCGGCCGGTCTGTCTCCGGCACATTGAGGTGCCCGACGACACTGGTGCCGCCGCCATAAGGGATCACCACCGCGCCAATTTTTTTGGCTTCCGTCAGCGCCGCGACGGCCTGTTCATGGCTGGTGGGCAGCGCGACACCGTCGGCATACGGCCCCATGCGGCCCGAGCGCATCGCGATCCAGTCGGCAAAGCTCTGGCCGCGTGCGTGGTCCAGCCGCAAAGCGGCATCGGTGAGAAAAATATTCGTGCTGTGCAAGCGCGATCCGGGCACCTGCCCCAGCGCCTCGGCGCGCGTGGCGTCTTTCGGCGGCTTGCCGTCACCGACGCGTTCACGAACGAACTTGAGCGCAGCCTCATTCAGAGGAAAGTTATCGGAATCGTCGCCCCAGCCATTCCAGCGTCTCATGGCATCCCCTTTTTTGCTGCGAGTATATCTACGTCGCGCGCTGGGACTTGAACATCTGCCGCAGGCCGTTCGCTGTCACCCAAGCCTTGCCCTTGAGCTTGCCGCGAATGACTCTCGATGGCTGTCTCGGTTCGCCAAGCGAATCGAGCACCAGCAGGGCGGTTGCAAAATCCTGCTGCTCGGTATCGCCGTTATAGGTAATCACCGTGGAAATTCCGGCGGCTTTTGCGGCCTTAAGGCCCATGGCGGAATCTTCCACCGCGAGACATTGGTCCGGACGCAGTTGCAGGGTTTTGAGCGCGCGCTTGTACAAATCAGGCGCGGGTTTTTTGCGCGCGACCTCTTCGCCACTGACGACCACGTCCAGCAGCGAGGTGAGCTCATCACCCAGGCTGTAGCGGAAAATCGGCCGCAGGCTGGCGCGGCTGGCGTTGGTGACGACGCCGATTCGTAGCCCGGCATCGTGCGCTTCGCGCATCAGTCGCGCCACGCCGGGGCGCAACGGCACATGTCCCAGACGTACGATTTGGCGGAAGTAACGGGACTTAAGTCCATGCACCAGACTTACCCAGGCTTCAGTACTCTCGCGCGCGGCCTTGGCATGCTCTCCAAGGCCAGGTTCATATTTATTGAGGTAATGCTTGAGCCGCTCGCGGCCACCAGGCTGGCTAAGCAATTTCCGGTAAAGCTCGGCGCCCCAGCGAAAACCCAGTCCGAGTTCGCGAAATGCGCTGTTGTAGGCTTTTCGATGGCCGCCACCCTCGGTGTCGGCGAGCGTGCCATCCACATCAAAAAGTATTGCCTGCAGGGACGGCATGTACTTATTTTGACATCCCGTTACTGTTGAGTCAGCGCCTATCGCCTAGATATTTCCCACAAGTTTCATGGTGCAGCGCAACAGCTTCTGTCATGATTCTCATATTGCATTGCAACATTTCCCCATGAGCGAACCCGCCCCCAGCCGCATCATCAAGAAGTACCCCAATCGTCGTCTGTACGACACGGAAATCAGTCGTTACATCACTCTCGAGGAAGTACGCCAGCTAGTTTTGCAGGGCGCCGACTTTCGCGTTCTGGACAAAAACACCGACGAAGACATCACCCGCAGCATCCTGCTGCTGGTGATTGCCGAGCAGGAAGAAGGCGGCAACCCGATCTTCAAGGTGGAACTGCTGCGGCACATTATTCGCTTCTATGGCGACCCGATGCAGACCAGCATCAGCCGCTATCTCGAGCTTTCCATGCAGTTGTTCACCGAGCAGCAGGGCAAGTTCACTGATCAGCTACGTCAGCTGCTGGGCCAGGCGGCGCAGTCACCGCTTCAGACCCTGCGCGAAATGGCCGAACACCAGATGCCAATCTGGAAGACCGTGCGCAAGGAATTCCTCAAGAATCTCAGCCGCGCAAAATCCATACGCGGTCAACGCAAGACGCTAGTTGCTGAGACTGAAGACAAAAATAATAATTCTTGACGCTTAAGTCACTTAATAAGCGTTTATCTTCAAGTAATTGATAATAAACAAATAATAAATTACGCGTAGATCATTGACACGTTGCAATAGCGCATTTATACTGCACCGCAACATAAATCGGAAATAAAAAAGCCCAGCTAACTGGGCTTTAAATTAGATCCGGTTCTGACCAGTCTCCTCCAGAAAGGCCTCGTGCCTTTCTCGCACTTGCCCCCCGGTTAACCCCGGGGGGCTCTTTTTTTGTCCGATCAAAACCTGCGGTACCGCTACGGCCAGGGGCGGTCGTTGCCGCCCCCTGATTGTTACCTACTCTCACCCTTCCACATCACCCCAATATTCTTTGCCTTACGCGGCGTCCGGCGTGGTCAGCGCTTTCATCGACAGCCGGATGCGGCCTTGTTTGTCGACCTCGAGAACCTTGACCCGCACGATGTCGCCCTCGGAAAGCGCATCGGAGACATTCTCCACGCGCTTGTCGGAAATCTGTGAGACGTGGACCAATCCATCCTTGCCCGGCAGAATTGTCACGAACGCGCCGAAATCCATCAGCTTGGCCACCCGGCCTTCGTAAATCTCGCCGACTTGCACATCGCGCGTCAAGGCCATGATGCGTGCAATGCACGCCTCGGCGGCCTTGCCGTCCACGGCGGCAACTTTGATGGTGCCGTCTTCCTCGATGTCGATTTCGGTGCCGGTTTCGGTCTGCAGCGCCTTGATCGTCGCGCCACCCTTGCCAATCACGTCGCGAATACGCTCGGGGTTGATCTTGATGACGCTGATGCGCGGCGCGAAAGGCGACAGATCTTTGCGTGGCGCCGTGATGACCTTGTTCATTTCGCCGAGGATGTGCAGGCGCGCGGCTTTGGCCTGCTCCAGTGCCTGCTTCATGATCTCGCCGGTGATGCCCGCGATCTTGATGTCCATCTGCAGCGCGGTGATGCCGTCCTGGGTTCCGGCAACCTTGAAATCCATGTCGCCGAGATGATCTTCGTCGCCAAGGATGTCAGTGAGTACCGCCCAGCGCGTGCCTTCGAGAATCAGGCCCATCGCCACGCCCGCCACCGGTGCCTTGATCGGCACGCCCGCGTCCATCAGCGAAAGGCAGGCGCCGCAGACCGAGGCCATCGAGCTGGAGCCGTTGGATTCAGTGACTTCCGAAACCACGCGCAGCACGTAGGGGAATTCGGTCTTGAGGTCCGGCAGCACGGCAGCGACGCCGCGCTTGGCCAGACGTCCGTGACCGATTTCGCGGCGCTTGGGTGCGTTCATGCGGCCGGTTTCGCCGACGCAGTACGGAGGGAAGTTGTAATGGAACATGAAGGTGTCGTGCCACTCGCCTTCAATCGCATCCATGATCTGGTAGTCCTTGCTGGTGCCGAGCGTGGTCACCGCAATCACCTGCGTCTCGCCGCGCGTGAACACAGCTGAGCCGTGCGCACGCGGCAGTAGACCAGTGCCGACCGAGATCGGACGCACCGTGAACTTGTCGCGACCGTCTATGCGCGGCTGGCCGTCGAGTACGCGGTTGCGCACGATTTTGGCTTCCAGGTCGCCCATCGCGGAATACACGTCGTTCTCGGTGTATGCGGCGTCGGCGGCGCGGGCAGCAGCAGCGGCATCGCGCACTTCATCCAGCTTGGCGTAACGCGTCTGCTTGTCGGTATGGGTGTAGGCCTGCGCGAGCGCGGCCTCGTGTTTTTTGACGAAGTCCTTCACCTGGCTGGTATCGGCGGCCTTCCAGTCCCACTTCGGCTTGCCGACTTTGCCCACGAGTTCGTTGATGGCCTTGATGGCGGCCTGCATCTGCTCGTGACCGAACAGCACGGCGCCGAGCATGACCTGCTCGGTCAGCATCTTGGCTTCGGACTCCACCATCAGGACGGCGTCCTTGGTGCCGGCGACGACCAGATCCAACTGCGATTCTTTTAGCTGACTGGCGCTGGGGTTGAGCACGTACTGGCTGTTGACGTAACCGACGCGCGCGGCACCGATCGGGCCTTGGAACGGCACCCCCGACAACGCAACGACAGCGGAGGCGCCAATCAATGCTGGGATGTCGCCGTTAACTTCGGGATTCAGCGACATCACCGTCGCGGTGATCTGAACTTCGTTCAGAAAGCCTTCCGGAAACAACGGGCGCAGCGGGCGATCAATCAAACGCGAAGTCAGCGTTTCTTTCTCGGTGGGGCGGCCTTCGCGCTTGAAGAAACCACCCGGGATGCGGCCGCCTGCATAAAACCGCTCCATGTAGTCCACGGTCAGCGGGAAGAAATCCTGGCCAGGCTTGACGTCCTTGCGGCTGACGCAGGTAACCAGCACCACGGTGTCGCCCATGGTGACGGTGACGGCGCCGTGCGCCTGGCGGGCAATGTGGCCGGTCTCGATGGAGACGGCATGCGCGCCGTACTGGAATGAGACTTTAGTGGGGGCTGCGGGGAAGGACATGAGGTTCTCGATCGTAAATTGGGGGATAGAAACGAAAAGCGCCGCTGTTAGCGGCGCAGACCGAGGTCGGTAATCAGCTTCTGGTAGCTGTCGGCGTTTTTGCGCTTGAGGTAATCCAGCAGCTTGCGGCGCTGGTTAACCATCATCAGCAGGCCGCGACGGCCATGATGATCCTTTAGGTTTTTTTCAAAATGCGGTCCGAGAAATTTGATGCGCTCGGTCAACAGCGCAATCTGGACTTCGGGAGAACCGGTATCGCTTTTGCCCCGCTGAAATTTGCTGACAACGGTGCGCTTCTGTTCAACACTGACTGGCATTGCGTGAAACTCCACTTAATTTGGGTCTTTGTAAGGCGCGGCATTCTAGCGGCGTAACCGCTCCTTCACAAGTAAAATCGCCCGTTTTCAAGCATTTCGACCCCACCCGCTTAGGCCCGCTGCGGGAGTCCGAATGCCGGCCGCAAGAAACCAGTGGTACATTTTTAGTACCACTTATTTTTGTGCCATGCCGCCTGAGCCGAGAAAACCGCGACAAGCGGGTGCCGTTGGTCAGGCGGGGTTTGTCATCCAGCGGCGCGGGGATAACTGGCGGGCGGCGTCCAGGAGGCCAATTCCCAATAGCGCGCCGGTCTGGCTCAACACCACCACCTCGCCAACAAGTGAGGGGGTGGAAATCTGCACCGCCTGGCCATGCCTGAGGCGTTGCTGCTGGTCGGCTGTCACTATCAGTTGAGGACGATGAGCTAACGCGCTGGCGGGGGGCAACAGCAAACTGTCCAGCGCCTGCGGACTTTGACCGGCGGCGCGCTCCAGCGCGTCCAGTGTCACCATTTGCGGATTCGTGAAAGGGCTCAACTCGGTGCGCCTCAAAACTGTGACATGCGCGCATTGTCCGAGGGCGGCGGCGATGTCTTCGACTAGCGTGCGGATGTATGTTCCTTTGGTGCAGCTTACGTCCAGATCAAAAAATGGCGGCTCAAAGGCGAGCAACTCGAGCCTGCGGATCTCGATGTCGCGCGCCACTCGCGTCACTTCCTCGCCGCGGCGCGCCAATTCATACAGTCGTTCTCCTTGATGCTTCAATGCCGACACCATCGGCGGGATTTGCTTTAGCGCGCCGGTAAAGCGCGGCAGCAAGGCCTCGAGGCCGGCTCGTTGCACAAGACTGGCGTCGGAGGTAGCGGTCACTGCGCCCTGTGCATCAGCGCTATGGGTCTTTTCCCCCAGCTTGGCGCGTACGACATAGCGCTTGTCGGCGTCCAGCAGATAGCCGCTCAGCTTGGTGGCTTCGCCAAGGCAAATCGGCAGCAGTCCGGTCGCCAGCGGGTCGAGGCTGCCGGTGTGACCGGCTTTTTCTGCCTGGAAGATGCGCTTGACCCGTTGCAGCGCCTGATTCGATGTGCAGCCCGGTGGTTTATCCAACAGCAGCACGCCATGCACCGCGCGCAATGCTCGCTTCATTCCTTCGGTGTATCGCTTTCGTGATGGCGCTGGTCTTCGCTCACCGCTTTGCGAATCAGGCCGTGAATCCGGTCCCCTTCGGCGAGGGCATTGTCGGCCCGAAAGTGCAGCACCGGCACCGAACGCAGCCGCAGCCGCTTGCCGAGGTTATGCCGCAGCAATCCCGCGGCGTGATTAAGAATTTTTACGGGCTCGGCGACATCCGCCTGCAAGGCAAGCTTGCTGATCTTGACTGTGGCATTGCGCATATCAGGCGCCACGTCCACGTCGGTGACGGTAATGCCGGCCAAGCGCGGGTCGCTGAGATCTTCGCGGATCATCTCGGCCAGCTCGCGCTGAAGCTGGGCGTTAATCCTCAGCTTGCGCGGAAACTCTCTCGGCATGACGCGGCCTTAAACTGTCGCCGTAACCTTGCGCTGCACTTCGATCTTGGCGAAGCATTCGACCGAATCGCCCGGCTTGATGTCGTTGTAGTTCTTCACGCCGATGCCGCACTCGGTTCCCGATTCGACTTTCTGCACGTCGTCCTTAAAGCGGCGCAGCGAGTCGAGCTCGCCCTGATAGATCACCACTTGATCACGCAACACGCGCACCGGCAGGCCGCGGCGCATTTCGCCCTCGACCACCAAGCAGCCGGCAATCGAGCCAAATTTGCTGGAGCGGAACACGTCGCGCACTTCAGCCGTGCCGACAATCTGCTCGCGGATTTCGGTGCCCAACAGGCCGGCGATGGCGCTGGACACATCGTCGATCAATTCATAAATGATGCTGTAGTAACGCACGTCTATGCCAGCTTCCTGGATGCGCTTTCTCGCGGTCGCTTCGGCGCGGGCGTTGAAGCCGATGATGATCGCCTTGGAGGCCAGCGCCAGGTCCACGTCGGATTCGGTAATGCCACCCACCGCCGCCGACACGATTACCACGCGCACTTCTGCCGAGGGCAGTTTGCGCAGGGCTTCGGTAATGGCTTCCATCGAGCCTTGCACGTCGGCGCGCACCATCAGGTTCAGGCTCTTGCCGGCACCCTCGCCCATGCGTGCAAATACCTGTTCCATGCGCACGGCCTGGTTCTGTGCGAGCTTGGTTTCGCGCAGACGCGAGAAACGCAATTCGGCGAGTTCGCGTGCCTTGCGCTCGTCGGAAACCACCACTACCTCATCGCCTGCATCCGGTACGCCGGAAAGTCCCAGCACCTGAACCGGTATAGAAGGCCCAGCCTCCTTGGTGGCCGCACCCGCCTCATCGAACATGGCGCGCACTCGACCAAAGTGCGGGCCGGTAAGAATGACATCACCCTGACGCAGCGTGCCGGAGCGCACCAGCACCGTCGCCACGGGGCCACGGCCCTTTTCGAGTGAAGATTCAATGATCACGCCCTTGGCCGGCGTGTCGGCCGCGGCCTTGAGCTCCAGAACTTCAGCCTGCAGCAACACGGCTTCCAGCAATTCGTCGACGCCCTTGCCGGTCTGCGCTGACACCGGCACTACCTGCACGTCACCGCCAAAATCCTCGGCCACCACCTCTTCCTTCAGCAGATCGTTCTTGACCTTGTCGGCACTGGCTTCGTGCTTGTCCATCTTGGTGACGGCGACCACCATCGGTACCTTTGCGGCCTTGGCATGCTGAATCGCTTCGCGTGTCTGCGGCATGACGCTGTCATCGCCTGCAACCACCAGAATGACGATATCCGTGAGCTGCGCTCCGCGGGCACGCATGCGCGTGAATGCGGCATGGCCAGGGGTATCAAGAAACGTGATCATGCCGCGCGCCGTTTCAACGTGGTACGCGCCGATATGCTGGGTGATGCCGCCCGCCTCGCCTGCGGCCACGCGGGTTTTGCGGATGGTGTCTAGCAACGAGGTCTTGCCGTGATCTACATGGCCCATCACCGTGACGATGGGCGCGCGCGCCGTGGTGACCGCATCCTTGGCATCGCCGGTGACGGCCTGCATCAGTCCTTCTTCGATGTCGCCGGCCTTGACGGGCTTCGCCTTGTGGCCCATTTCCTCGACCGCCAGCTGCGCGGTGGTCTGGTCGATGGACTGATTGATGGTGACCATCAAGCCCATGCCCATCAACACCTTGACTACTTCAATCGCCTTGACCGCCATGCGGTTGGCCAACTCGCCGACCATGATGAATTCGGGAATCTCGATCTCGCGCACCTGCGGCGCCACCGGCTTTTCAAACGCGTGCTGCGTGTCCAGCTTGAGATTGCTGTTGGCAATCGCGGCGCGGCGCGTTTTGCGATCCGGCCGACCGGGCCGCACGGCTTTGCCGCGCGAGGCAATATTCGATTCACGCTGGGCGCGTTCGCGCTCTTCCTTGGTCTGAACGGGACGCTCGGTGGAGCGGCGCAGGTTCTCCTCAGCGCGCTTGCGTTGTGCTTCGGCTTCACTGCGGGCCGGGTCGGCTGGCGCCGATCCCGTCGAGTCGCCTGATAATTTGCCGGCTTCGATGGCTGCCTTGCGGCGCGCCTCTTCATCCTCGCGCATGCGCTTTTCAGCTTCATCCTGATGGCGCTTGGCTTCGGCGGCGGCGGCGGCGTGCGCACTGGCTTCGCGCTGGGCCTGCTCTTTGGCCGCTTCGGCAGCTTCGGCGGCGGTGAGTTCTTCGTCCGCGGCATCGCGCTTCACATAAGTGCGACGCTTTTGCACCACTACGCTCACGGTTTTGGCCGTGGCGCCGCGACCGGCGCCAAGCTTGATCTCGCTGGTTTCCTTGCGTTTGAGGGTGATGCGCTTGGGTTCGTTGGCCGACGACATGCCGGCACGGGTTTTCTGCTTGAGGTAAGTCAGCAACGCCAGCTTGTCCTCGCCGGTGATCTTTGAATCGCCGTCCTTGGCCGAGACGCCGGCGTCCTTGAGCTGAGCCAGCAGCTCATCTACCGGGCGATTCAGTTCCTTGGAGAAATCCTTGACGGTGGTGGACATGGGCGATTCCGGACTCAGGCGTAGGCCTTGGTGCGCGCCGCCATGATCAGCGCAGACGCGCGCTTTTCATCCATTGCGATTTTCTCGATCAATTCGTCGGTCGCCAGATCAGCCAGATTTTCTGCGCTGACGATGCCGTGCTCCGCCAGCTTGTAGGCCAGGTCTTCGTCCATGCCTACAACGGCCAGCAGATCATCCGTCGGCTTGCTGTCGGCGGCTTTTTCGGCCTTGGCAATTGCCTTGGTCAACAGCACGTCGCGCGCACGGGTACGGAGTTCTTCGACGATGGCTTCGTCGAATTCATCGATCTCCACTAGTTCGCTGGCTGGCACATAGGCCACTTCTTCGAGCGTAGTAAAGCCCTCGCGCACCAGAATGCCAGCGACGTCTTCGTCCACGCCCATCTGTTCGACAAACAGCTTGAGCAGCGAGGTGCTTTCGGTCTGGTTCTTCTCCTGGGCCTCGGCGGCGGTCATCACATTAAGCACCCAGCCGGTGAGCTCGGACGCCAGCCTCACGTTCTGCCCACCGCGGCCGATCGCCTGCGCCAGTTTGTCTTCCGCCACGGCAATCGACATCGCGTGCGCCTCTTCGTCAACGACGATGGATTCCACTTCCGCCGGCGCCATCGCGTTGATCACGAGCTGTGCCGGATTGTCGTCCCACGGCACGATGTCGATGCGTTCGCCCGCCAACTCGTTGGAGACGCTCTGCACGCGCGAACCGCGCATGCCGACACAAGCGCCGACCGGATCAATGCGCTTGTCCTTGGCCTTGACCGCCACCTTGGCACGCAGGCCGGCATCGCGGGCGGCGCCCTTGAGTTCGATCAGGCCCTGGGCGATTTCCGGCACTTCCAGCTTGAACAGTTCCATCAGGAACTTGGGACTGGTGCGCGACAAGAAGAGTTGCGGCCCGCGCAACTCGGTGCGCACGTCTTCGAGATAGCCGCGGACACGGTCGCCAGGACGCAAGGGCTCGCGAGGAATGATGTGCTCGCGGGTGATGATGGCTTCTGTGGTGCCGCCGAGGTCGACGATCACGGCGCCCTTTTCAAGTCGCTTGACCAGACCCGTGAGCAATTCGCCGATACGGTGCTTGTACTGGTCCACGACTTGCGCGCGCTCGGCCTCGCGCACTTTCTGCACGATGACCTGCTTGGCGGCCTGGGCCGAAATGCGGCCGAACTCGACGTTCTCGAGTTTTTCTTCAATGGTTTCGCCGACCTGGACGCCCGGCTTGCGCTCTTGCGCCACGCTGAAATCCACATGGCGGTAAGGTGATTCGAAATTGGGATCTTCGTCTTCCAGCACGGTCCAGCGGCGGAAGGTTTCGTAGTCGCCGCTGACGCGATCGATGTTTACATAGACATCGAATTCATCGCCGTGAGCGTGGCGCTTCTTGGCCGCCGAGGCCATCGCCAGCTCGATCGCCTGAAAAATAATTTCTTTCTCAACGCCCTTTTCGTTGGACAGGGCGTCAACCATCAACAGGATGTTCTTATTCATGGGATTCCACTCGTTTGCGCATCAGTTCGTCATAGTCCGGAGACAGTCGGGCCCGCTCGATATTGGCGAGCGGAAACTCCAACACGCCCTGTCCGGTTTCCAGTTTCAGTGTTTCGTCCTGCAGGCCGCGCAGCAACCCTTCAAAACGGCGGCGGCCGTTGAGGCCCGGAGCTTGCAACAGCACCTCGGCGTTCTGACCGTCAAATCGCGCGAAATGTTCGGGCTTGACCAGCGGGCGATCTACACCGGGTGAAGACACTTCAAGCTGGAAATTCTGCGGGATCGGGTCTTCGACATCGAGCACGCTCGCCACTTCGCGGCTCACGGATTCGCAATCGCTGAGTGTGATGCCATTGGGCGAATCAATGAACAGGCGCAACGTCGCCGCCCCGCCGTGCGGGTGATATTCCAGCAACACCAGTTCGTAACCCATCGCCGTGACGACGGGCTCCAGCATCGTGTTCAATTTGTCCTGTAACGCCATGGTCGAGAAACAAAAAAGGGCCCCGCGAGGCCCTGGTTGTACAGCACCAGTCAAATCAAAAACTTTGGTAGCGGGGGCAGGATTTGAACCTGCGACCTTCGGGTTATGAGCCCGACGAGCTGCCAGACTGCTCTACCCCGCACCGTGGGCGCGCATCATAGAGAGTCGGGGCATCGGGGGCAAGGGCAAATCTCGAAAAAGCCCCTGTTTTGCGCCACCCGCTTGGAGGTTTTTTCGCCTTGGCGAGGCGATATTCTGGAAACCAGCGGTACACTTTTAGTACCACTGTTTTTTCAATACCGGCCTCCCGGGCCTTCCAATGACTCCAAGCGGGTGGTGGCGTTAATACCGTATCCGGCTCTCAAAACGAGAATCCCACCCCTGCGCGAAACTGATAATAGACCGTTTCAACGTCTGGACCTGGAACCTCGCGGGTTAGCCCCAAATAGCGTTCCTCTACAAACACGCTCAGCCTTTCGGCAAACACATAACGCATGCCGGCTAATGCTTCAACGCCCGTGGTCTCGCTGCCAATCTTGTAATAGCTGGCGCGAACCGAAAACGTCAGTTTATTTTTGACGAACGGCCCAATCCACAAACCTCCCCCCGCGACGTAGCCGTCGTCAGAGTCTTCGGAGCCGTTGATCGCTTGCTGCAGATTCAGGAAATCCGCCTGCGCAAAGCCGAAGAGCTTTCTGCTCAGCGCAGTGGCAACTCCTAGGCCTACGCGATATTCATCCTCCTGCAGGTCGAAGCCAGGGGGGAACGGCGTGCCATTGAATTCCAGTTCGAACTCTTTCTTGTCAAAAGACCCTTCTGCAAAAAACCCGTTACCCAATGAAAGCGTCCCGCGAATGCCGCCGCCATGAGCCTCTCCATCCAGTTTTCCGGTGAACGTAGGGATAGTGACTTCTCTGGTGGTGTACCCGTAATACCCGTCGAATTGAGCCTTCGACGGGGAAGAGGACTTAGCAGCGGTGGCGGCAAAAGCAGCGGGCGCGCAAGCAAGCAACAGGACGGCGTAAATCGAGGCCGGCAGAAACTTAATTTTC
The DNA here is from genome assembly GCA_963807375.1 of uncultured Gammaproteobacteria bacterium. GTDB lineage: Bacteria > Pseudomonadota > Gammaproteobacteria > Nevskiales > Nevskiaceae > JACPFV01. Next base: position 375,868 of record CAWEBP010000001.1, on the reverse strand, counting down.
GTGGTTATTTCAGGAGCAACCTCGCCCCTTGGACTCGTCTTCATGTCACTCCCCCTGGATATGGATTTTTTATATGAAAGCCATCAAGCCTGCCTTCTCGGCAGAGCTCAAGCGAATTATGGTGAGCTACATTTCAATGCAACGTCAAACCAGGGTCTCCAAACTAAAAAACCGGCTTTGTGCCGGTTTCTTAATCTGGTGCCCTCGGAGAGACTCGAACTCCCATGCCTTTCGGCGCTACCACCTCAAGGTAGTGTGTCTACCAATTCCACCACGAGGGCAAAAAAACTAAAAATCTATTCTGGAACCTTTGGCGTTGTGTCTGCCGGAGCGGGTGCAGCCGGGGCATCCGTCACGACCGGCGCCGATGAAGGCGCAACGGTGTCCACAATACTGGTGGGTTTTCTCTGGCCGTGAACCACGTAGGCCAGCGACAGGCTGGTCAAAAAGAACAGCGTGGCCAACACTGCGGTGGCGCGTGAAAGAAAATTGGCCGAGCCGCGCGAGCCGAACACGGTCCCGGACGCGCCGCTACCAAAGGCCGCACCCGCATCTGCACCTTTGCCGTGCTGGATCAGAATCAGGCCGATCAAGGCAATTGAGACCAGCACTTGCGACACCACTAAAACCGTAAACATAAAACTCCTATCATCGTTCCGAAAACTCGCGGCCCACAAGGGACGCGTCTTGTGCCGGATGTGCCTACTTTTGCTTCTGCGCGGCGGCGCAGATGGCAAGAAAATCATCCGCCTTGAGCGACGCCCCGCCGATCAAACCGCCATCAACATCCGCGCCTGCAAAAAGCGCGTCTGCATTGTCGGATTTGACACTTCCGCCATAGAGCAGCCGCAAACGGCGCGCGATATTACCATCGCGCGCATCCAATTGTGTCCGTACAAACGCGTGCGCATCCTGCGCCTGCTCTGGGGTTGCCGTTTTGCCGGTGCCAATGGCCCAGACTGGCTCGTAAGCCAGAACCGCGTCCGCGAATGCCTCGATTCCACACCAATCGACCACGGCGTCGATTTGACGCTTGAGCACGGCTTCAGTCTGGCTCGCCTCGCGCTCCTGCAGGGTTTCCCCGACACAGAGGATCGGCGTGAGCCCTAGCGCCTGAGCGGTTTTAAATTTGCGCGCGACAACAGCGTCTGTTTCACCGTACAGCGCGCGCCGCTCCGAATGGCCCACCAGCACGTATCGGCAACCCAGTTCTTTGAGCATAGCGCCGTGAATTTCGCCGGTGTAGGCGCCGGCCTTCTCCTGATCCGACAGATTCTGCGCACCCAGCAAAACCGATGACCCGGCGAGCGCGGCACCCACAGATTCAAGATGGACAAATGGCGGACAGACCAGAATTTCGACCGCAGGGGATTTTGCAACACCAGCAAGAAGTTCTCTTACCAACGCCGCGTTAGCCGCGCGGCTGCCGTTCATCTTCCAGTTTCCGGCAACCAAATATTTGCGCATGGGATTCATTTTGTGGCGGCGCACACGGCGTCGGCAATGACCTCGGCGCCATGGTGCGCGAGTTTCGCGCTCGTCGGCCTCAACCATAACGCGAATCAACGGCTCGGTCCCGAAGCGCGCGTAACAACACGCGCCCGCGCGTCGCCAATTTTTGCTGAACTGATTTTTGGGCCTTCTGCACCGCAGACTCTCTCGAGAATGGGTGTTGATTTGGCGACGTAACCCGCACATTAATCAGAACCTGCGGATGCTTGCGCATGCCCTTAACCGCCATCCCAGTGAGACGCCAGACTCCAACAACGCCGCCAGAACCTGAAGCGCGGTCACCGTTCCGTCGCCGGCCGTGGTGCGATCCAGACACAGCGTGTGGCCAGAGGTTTCGCCACCAATGATGCCGCCTTTTTCCCTCAGCATCTGCAATACGTAACGGTCGCCGACGCGAGCGCGTTCAAATCCAGCCCAAGCTTTCTTCATCGCCTGCTCAAGACCGAGATTGCTCATCAAAGTACCCACAATGGGGCCTTGCAAGTCAGTCTTTTGCTTTCGGTGGCGGGCAATGACATAAAGAATCTGATCGCCGTCCACGGCATGGCCGTGCCGCTGACCATTAAACAACGGTCGGCATCACCGTCCAGGGCGATACCCAGATCGGCCTTCTGTGAACGAACCGCCTCCTGCAATGCGTTCAGGTGTGTAGATCCGCAACCGTCGTTGATATTAAGCCCATTGGGGTCGACGCCAAGCGGTCACGACCGTGGCACCTAGTTCTGCGAATACCGCAGGCGCGGTCTTGTAGGCGGCGCCGTTGGCGCAATCAACCACGAGTTTCAAGCCCGCGCAGATTCAGCGCAGGGGGAAGGTGCTCTTGCAGAATTCGATGTAGCGGCCCTGCGCATCGTCGATTCGCCGCGCGCGCCCGAGCTGGGTGGATTCGACGCAACGCATTTCGGTGTCCAGCATTTTTTCGATCTGCGCTTCCATCGCGTCGGACAATTTCTCACCGTCCGCGCCAAAAAACTTGACGCCATTGTCCTCGTGGGGATTGTGCGAGGCCGAGATCACCACGCCGGCCTGCGCGCGCAGTGCGCGGGTCAGGTATGCCACGCCGGGCGTCGGGATCGGCCCCAGCAAGTCGGCTTCGACGCCGGCGGCGGCAAAACCGGCCTCCAGCGCCGACTCCATCATGTAACCCGAGCGGCGCGTGTCCTTGCCGATCAGCACGCGTGCGCCGGGTGTTTTCGCCAGTACTCGGCCTGCGGCCCAGCCAAGCTTGAGAGCAAAATCCGGCGTGATCGGCGTTTGACCGACCCGGCCGCGGATGCCATCCGTCCCAAAATACTTGCCGCTCAGTTGAGTTCTCCTTGATGCGCGGCGCGTATCGCGGCCGCGGTTTTTATGGCTTCGATGGTTGGTTTTACATCGTGGGTGCGGATTATCGCCGCGCCCTGAAATACCGCAAGCGCAGCCGCGGCGGTGCCGGCAGATACCCTGTCGTTCACGGCCAGCCCCAGCAACTCTCCGAACATGGATTTTCGCGACAGGCCCACCAGCAACGGACAGCCCAGATCGGCCAGTCTGCCAAGGTGGCCGAGCAAGTCCAGATTGTGCTCAAGTTTTTTACCGAAGCCGAATCCAGGATCAATCACAATCCGCACCGGCGCAATACCCGCTTGGGCACAGGCGGTTATTCGATCCTGCAAAAATTGCCGCACTTCCGATACCACGTCGGAATACTGCGGGTTCTGCTGCATGGTTCCGGGCTCCCCCTTCATGTGCATCAGGCACACGGCGGCGCCTGTTTCATGCGCGGCCTGCAAAGCGCCGGGCGCGCGTAGCGCATTGACGTCGTTGATCAGCTCAGCACCCGCCCGGACCGCCGCTGACATGACGCCGGGCTTCATTGTGTCTATGGAAACCAGCGCGTGAAGTTCGCCATGCAAATGTTCGATCACCGGGATCACTCGATCCAGCTCTTCTTGCTCGGATACAGGATGCGCGCCGGGGCGCGTGGATTCTCCGCCGACGTCGATGATCGTCGCGCCATCGGCCAGCATCCTGCGTGCATGGCTCAACGCGGCATCAAGCCGGTGGTGCTTCCCGCCATCAGAAAAAGAATCGGGAGTGACATTGAGCACGCCCATCACCGCAGGCGCACTCAATTCAATAATGCGGGTCTTGCAGCGCAGCTGCACTCTGCTAAACAGTCCCTGGCTTGGGCACGCCGCTGACCGTCGGTTTTGACTTGTCCGTCACTGGCGAGGGCGGTGCCGGCGGTTTGCCATCGTTCCAGCCCTCGGGATCGCCGGGCGCTTCGTTGTTCATAATGCGCTTCAACTGATGCATGTCGAGCGTTTCGTACTTGAGCAGCGCCTCGGCCATGGCATGCAGCTTGGCCATGTTCTCCTCGAGAATCTTTTTCGCCGTTTGGTAATTGATGTCGATCAGCGTGCGGATTTCGCGGTCAATTGTCATCGCCGTTTCGTCTGAAACGCTCTTGTGCTGGGTGACGCTGCGGCCCAGGAACACCTCGCCCTCGTCTTCGGTATACGACAACGGCCCGAGTTTTTCGGACATGCCGTACTTGGTCACCATATTGCGTGCCAGCGCGGTGGCGCGCTCGATATCATTCGAGGCGCCAGTGGTGATTCGCTCGGGGCCAAAAATCATTTCCTCGGCCAGACGCCCGCCGAACAGCGAACAAATCTGCTGAATTCAGGCGGCGCTTGGTATAGCTGTAACGGTCTTCTTCGGGCAGGAACATGGTCACGCCCAGCGCGCGGCCGCGTGGAATGATGGTGACTTTGTAGACCGGGTCGTGCTCCGGCACGGTCAGGCCGACAATGGCGTGGCCCGCCTCGTGATACGCCGTGAGTTTCTTCTCGTCCTCGGACATCACCATCGAGCGCCGTTCGGTGCCCATCATGATTTTGTCCTTGGCCTTCTCGAAATCGTTGTGATCCACCAGGCGCTTGTTCGCTCGTGCGGCGAATAGCGCCGCCTCGTTGACCAGGTTGGCGAGGTCCGCACCGGAGAACCCGGGCGTCGCGCGCGCGATGATCGAGGGCTGGACGTTGTCGGCCAGCGGCACGGCGCGCATATGGACCTTGAGAATCTGCTCGCGGCCACGCACATCGGGCAGCGGTACCACCACCTGGCGGTCGAAGCGGCCTGGGCGCAGCAAGGCGGGATCAAGCACGTCGGGGCGGTTGGTGGCGGCGATGACGATGACGCCTTCATTGCCCTCGAAGCCGTCCATCTCAACCAGCAATTGATTCAAGGTCTGTTCGCGTTCGTCATGTCCGCCGCCAAGGCCAGCGCCTCGATGACGGCCAACCGCATCGATTTCGTCGATAAAAATGATGCAGGGCGCATGCTTCTTTGCCTGTTCGAACATGTCGCGCACGCGCGAGGCGCCAACGCCGACAAACATCTCGACGAAGTCGGAACCGGAAATGGTGAAGAACGGAACCCCTGCTTCGCCCGCGATGGCCTTGGCCAGCAACGTCTTGCCGGTACCGGGGGAACCGACCATCAGCACGCCGCGCGGAATCTTGCCGCCCAATTTCTGAAACTTGGCGGGATCCTTGAGAAAGTCCACCAGCTCGCTGACTTCCTGTTTAGCTTCCTCGACTCCTGCGACATCGTTGAAGGTTGATCTTCACCTGATCGGCGCTGAGCATGCGCGCTTTGGATTTGCCAAAGCTCATGGCGCCGCGGCCTCCCGCACCGCCCTGCATCTGGCGCATGAAGTAAACCCACACCGCAATCAGCAGCAGGATCGGAAAGGCGTTGAACAGCAGTTGCAGCAAGATGGGTGTTTGCTTGGGCAGTTCGCCATCGAAGCGGACATTGCCGTCTATCAGCGCGCCGACCATGGCGCGATTGTCGGTTTCGGGGCTCACAGTGGTGAAGCGAGAGCCGCTTTTAAGCTGGCCGCGGATGTGCTGGCCTTCGATCAGGACCTGGTCCACGTTGCCTTGCTTGACCTGGTCCAGAAATTCGGAATACGCCAGCGCCGGCGTCGCCCCCGTCTTGCCGGCGAACCCCTGGAACACGCCCATGAGCACGATCAGGATGACGGCCCATAGCAGGAGATTTTTGACCAGATCGTTCAACGTTATTTCCCGGTTGCTTCATTGTGCGATTCCACGTTACACCGAGCGCAGATTGCGCGCCAGCAAATAAACCTCGCGCGAGCGGGGCCGCGATGCCTTGGGCTTGCGGATCACCACCGACTCGAAACTCGCGCGTACCGCCTTAAGGTAAGGGTCAAAGCCTTCGCCCTGGAACAGCTTGGTCAGAAATATCCCCTTGGGCTTGAGCCGCGCACGTGCGAATTCCAGCGCCAATTCACACAAAAGGATGGTTCCAACCTGGTCCGAGGTGCTCACCCCAGTGATATTGGGGGCCATATCCGACATTACAAGGTCTACGCGAGTTCCCTCGCCGACCAAGGTTTCTAATTCACTCAGCACCGAAACCTCACGAAAATCGCCGTGAATGAAGTCCACCCCCGGCAGAGGGTCCATGGGCAGAATATCCAGGGCTATCACCCGTCCCTTGGGCCCCAATATGGGTCGAGCGTACTGGCTCCAGGCGCCCGGTGCTGCGCCCAGATCCACCACAACCTGTCCCTGGCGAAACAGCTTGTCGCGCTCGTTGATTTCCTTGATCTTGAAGATCGCGCGTGACCGAAAGCCGAGACGGCGCGCCTCCTGCACGTAATGGTCGGCGATGTGTTCGGCGAGCCAGCGCTTGGAGCTGGCGGTGCGGTTTTTGCTCACTGCGTCATTCCGGATGTCTCAAGCAAACTGGCTTCAGGGTCAGCCAAAAGCATTTCACTGGCTTAGCTCAAAAGGGCCCACTGCAAGCAAATCAGACGTAGGTCACCTTGACGATTTCCAGCTCGCGCTCGCCGCCCGGGGCATTGACCTGCGCCACGTCACCCTCGGATTTGCCGATGAGCGCGCGTGCAATCGGCGAGTTTATCGAGATCAGTCCTTTCTTCGAATCTGCTTCGTCCTCACCCACGATCTGGTAGCGCAACTCCTTGCCTGACTCGGCATCGGCCAGGTCAACTGTGGCGCCAAACACCACCTTGCCGTTGGCCTTTATGGATGTGATATCCACGATCTGGGCATTGCCCAGCTTGGACTCAATCTCTGCGATTCGGCCTTCGGCGAAGGCCTGCTGCTCTTTGGCGGCGTGATACTCGGCGTTTTCACGCAAATCCCCGTGCGCGCGCGCCTCTGCGATGGCCGCGATGATTTTCGGCCGCGTTTCGCTTTTCAGCACGCGCAGTTCAGCGCGAAGTTTTTCAGCACCATTGGCTGTCAGGGGGATGCGGCTCATGGAATTTCCCGTTTGGCTGGCGCTGACGCCGGGCCTGGTGGTTTTATTGGAGCGACTAAAGATACAACATCAAAGGGCTACAAGGAGCGATGCAAATCCTGCAGGCGGTTGACGTTCTGCTTGTCCACGTGGTCCATCGCCATCGCCGCGGCAAGCGCACCGGCAATGGTGGTGAAGTAGCAAAGTTTGTGCTGAATCGCGGCGGCGCGGATCGAGCGCGAAGCCTCGATGGACTGCTTGCCTTCGGTGGTGTTCGCGACGAACTGGATTTCACCGCTCTTGATCATGTCGACGATGTGAGGACGGCCCTGCTTGACCTTGTTGACGGTTTCGCACTGGACGCCCGCGGCCTGAATCGCTGCTGAAGTGCCGCCGGTAGCAACCACCCTGAATTTCTTGGCGTTAAGCGTACGCGCCAGTTCAATCGCTTTGGGCTTGTCTGCATCACGTACTGAAATGAATGCAGTGCCAGAACTGGGCACGCCCATGCCGCCCGCCAGCAGCGCCTTGCTGAAGGCCTCACCGAAAACGGCACCGACCCCCATCACTTCGCCGGTGGAACGCATCTCCGGCCCGAGCAAGGGATCCACGCCCGGAAATTTGTTGAACGGAAACACCGCCTCTTTGACCGAGAAGTAAGACGGCATGATTTCGCCGAAGATGCCCTTGTGCCTTCAGGACTTTGCCCCGCCATGCACCGTGCTGCGATTTTTGCCAGCGGTCGGCCCGTGGCCTTGGACACAAATGGCGAAGTGCGCGAGGCGCGCGGATTCACTTCCAGTAGATAGACCTTGCCGTCTTGCACGGCGAACTGCGCGTTCATCAGTCCAACGACTTTCAGCGCCTTGGCCAGCTTTTCAATCTGGTTGCGAATTTCGTCCTGGATCTTTTTCGAAAGCGAATACGCCGGCAGCGAACAGGACGAGTCACCTGAATGCACGCCGGCTTCCTCGATGTGCTCCATGATTCCGCCGATGACAACGTCCTCGCCATCGGCAAGCGCATCCACATCCACCTCGATCGCGTCGTTGAGAAAGCGATCGAGCAGCACCGGCGAATCGTTTGAAACCTTGACCGCTTCAGTCATGTAGCGCTCGAGGTCATCGTTGTCGTATACGATTTCCATTGCGCGGCCACCCAGCACATAAGAAGGGCGCACCACCAGCGGATAGCCGATCTTTTGCGCCACCTGGAGCGCCTGTTTTTCCGACTTGGCGGTGCCGTTGGGCGGCTGCAACAGCTTGAGCTTGCGCACCAGTTTCTGGAAACGCTCGCGGTCCTCGGCCAGATCAATCGCGTCGGGTGAGGTGCCGATGATCGGCGCACCGGCCGCTTCCAGCTGCTCGGCAAGCTTCAACGGCGTCTGGCCGCCGAACTGCACGATCACGCCCCTGGGCTTTTCGAGCTCAATGATTTCCATCACGTCTTCGAACGTCAGCGGCTCGAAATACAGGCGATCCGAGGTGTCGTAATCGGTCGACACGGTTTCCGGGTTGCAGTTGATCATGATGGTCTCGAAACCATCCTCGCGCAGCGCCATTGCCGCGTGCACGCAGCAGTAATCAAACTCAATGCCCTGACCGATGCGGTTGGGTCCGCCGCCAAGCACGATGATCTTCTCTTGTGTCAGTCGGTGCGGCCTCGCATTCTTCGTCGTAGCTGGAATACAGATAGGCCGTGGATGATGGAAATTCGGCGGCACAGGTGTCCACGCGCTTGTACACCGGACGGATGCCCAGCTTGTGGCGGCGCGTGCGCACCGGCTTTTTCCTTGACGGCCATCAACAGTCGCGAGACGCCGGTCGGAGAAGCCAAGGCGCTTGTAGCGTCGCAAGGATTTGGATTTCAGCGTCGCGGGCTTGAGCTTGGCGATTTCGGTTTCAGTGTGAATCAGCTCTTCGATCTGCTCGAGAAACCACGGATCAATCCTCGATAGCTTGTGAACATCCTCGACACTCATTCCATGGCGGAAGGCATCACCGACATACCAGAGCCGATCGCGAACGTGGCGTCACCAGTTCTTCCTGAATGCGCGCTTTGTCGTCGGTCACCTACGATCAAAGCCATCGCTGCTTACCTCCAGCCCACGCATGGCCTTGTGCAATGACTCCTGAAAATTGCGGCCAATCGCCATCACTTCGCCCACCGACTTCATCTGCGTGGTCAGGCGGGAGTCGGCCTGCGGGAACTTCTCGAACGTGAAACGCGGAATCTTGGTGACGACATAATCGATGCTGGGCTCGAACGAAGCCGGCGTGACGCCACCGGTGATCTCGTTGCGCAGTTCATCCAGCGTGTAGCCCACCGCCAGCTTTGCGGCCACCTTGGCGATCGGGAATCCGGTGGCTTTCGAAGCCAGCGCGGATGAGCGCGACACGCGCGGATTCATCTCGATGACGATCATGCGGCCGTCGGCCGGGTTGATCGCGAACTGCACGTTGGAGCCGCCCGTATCCACGCCGATCTTGCGCAGCACCGCGATGCTGGCGTTGCGCATGATCTGGTATTCCTTGTCGGTCAGCGTCTGTGCGGGCGCCACCGTGATGGTGTCGCCGGTATGCACGCCCATCGGGTCGAAGTTTTCGATCGAGCAGACGATGATGCAGTTGTCCTTGCGGTCGCGGACCACCTCCATCTCGAACTCTTTCCAGCCGAGCAGAGATTCTTCAATCAGCACTTCGGTCGTCGGCGACAGGTCGAGACCGCGCGTGACGATTTCCTCGAACTCTTCCGCGTTGTAGGCAATGCCGCCGCCGGTTCCGCCCAGCGTGAAGCTGGGCCGGATAATCACGGGGAAGCCCATCGTTTTTTGAATCTCGGTGGCTTCCTCCATCGTGTGGGCAACGCCGGAACGCGCGGAACCCAGCCCGATTTCGGTCATCGCATCGCGAAATTTCTGGCGGTCTTCGGCCAGATCGATGGCGTGCGCGTTGGCGCCGATCATCTGAACGCCGAACTTCTTCAGCACGCCGTGCTTTTCCAGATCAAGCGCGCAGTTCAGCGCAGTCTGGCCGCCCATGGTCGGCAGCAGCGCATCCGGCCTTTCCTTCTCGATGATGGCGGCCACCGTCTGCCAGCGGATCGGCTCGATATACGTCGCGTCGGCCATCTCCGGGTCGGTCATGATCGTCGCCGGATTCGAGTTGACCAGAATCACCCGATAACCTTCTTCACGTAGCGCTTTGCAGGCTTGTGCGCCGGAATAGTCGAACTCGCAGGCCTGGCCGATGACGATCGGGCCCGCGCCGATGATCAGGATGGACTTGATGTCCGTGCGTTTAGGCACGCGCCACCTCCATCAACTTGATGAACCTGTCGAACAGATAAGCCACGTCATGCGGACCCGGACTGCCTTCGGGATGCCCCTGGAAGCTGAAGGCCGGGGCGTCGAGCACGCGGATGCCTTGCAGTGAGCCGTCGAACAGGGACTTGTGCGTCACCTTGACGTTTTTCGGCAGCGAGTCGGCGTCCACTTCGAAACCGTGGTTCTGGCTGGTGATCATCACCCGGCCGGATTCGAGATCCTGCACCGGGTGATTGGCGCCGTGATGACCGAACTTCATCTTGCGGGTTTTGCCGCCGACCGCGAGACCCAGAATCTGGTGGCCAAGACAGATGCCATACACCGGCAATTTCGCCTTGATGAATTCGCGAGTCGCCTCGATTGCGTACGTGCAAGGCTCCGGGTCGCCGGGCCCGTTGGACAGCAACACGCCCTGCGGCTTGAGTTTGAACACCTCATTTGCCGGGGTTTGTGCGGGGACGACCGTCACCCGGCAACCGCGGTCCACCAGCATGCGCAGGATATTGCGCTTGACGCCGAAGTCGTAAGCGACAACATGGAAGCGCTCGTTCTTGAGCGAAGTTTCCCGATTCGTATCGAGCGTCCATGAGCCCGTAGTCCAGACGACGGATTTTTTGCACGAAACGACTTTCGCCAGATCGGCGCCCTTGAGACCGGGGAAAGCGCGCGCGGCCGCCAGTGCTTTTTTCTCGCTGGGCTTGCCGCCCGCGATGATGCATCCGCTCTGCGCGCCCTTGTCTCGCAGCAATCGCGTCAACCGCCGCGTATCGATACCAGCGATGCCGACCACCTTGTTGGCGCGCAGGTATTCACGAAAATCCTGGGTCGAGCGAAAATTGCTTGGTGCTCGCGGCACTTCGCGCAGCACCAGTCCGGCGATGTGTACGGCGTCGGATTCGGCGTCCTCGGCGTTGGTGCCGACATTGCCGATGTGCGGGTACGTGAGGGTGACGATTTGCTGGCGATAGGACGGGTCCGTGAGGATTTCCTGGTACCCGGTCATGGCGGTGTTGAAAACCACCTCGCCGACCGTCTGCCCCGCCGCCCCAATAGAAACACCTTTAAATACTGAACCGTCAGCAAGTACGAGCAGGGCTGGCGTTGTTTCAATCATTCAGCAGCTAATCCCAAAGAACTACAGGTGCGGGCATTAAAAAGGGCGCAAGAGCGCCCCTTTCGGATTAAGCGGATATTCTACTCGTCACCCACCGCGGGCGAAAGTCTTTTCAGGAAAATAATTTCATCTGGTCGCCGGTTTTGACCGGGATTTTGAACTGGCTGGTGTCGAGCTGCCGCCTTTCGCGGTTAAGGCCCAGTCGCTTGCAAGCCAGCGCAAACCGTTGCGCAATCATGCCGGCATAGGCGCCCTGCCCCCGGTGTCGAGTGCCCCAGTTGGAGTCGTAGTCCTTGCCGTCTCGCATCTGCTGCACCAGACTCATCACGTGTTCGGCCTTGAGAGGCACGTGGGTCTGCAGCCACTCGCGGAACAGCGGCGCCACCTCGTGCGGCAGCCGCAACATCACGTAGCCCGCCCAACTGGCACCGGCTTCTTGGGCTGATTCCAACACCGCTTCCATCTCGCTGTCGTTGATGAAGGGAATCACCGGCGCGAACATCACGCCCACCGGAATGCCGGCATCCGCCAGCTGCTTCAGGAGTCGCAGGCGCGCAGCGGGTGCGCCGGTCCGCGGTTCCAGCGTACGCTTGAGTTCGGCATTGAGACTGGTGATGCTGATGAACACCATCGCCAGATTGCGCTTGGCCATGCCCGCCAGCAGGTCGAGATCGCGCTCAATCAGCGTCGGGCCCTTGGTGACGATGCCGACCGGATGGCTGTAACGGTCTAACACCTCCAGAATCGAGCGTGTGACCCGGTATTTGCGCTCGATGGGCTGGTAAGGGTCGGTGTTGGACCCGAGCGAGATCATCGAGCACTTGTAGCCTGGCTTGCGCAGCTCCTGCTCCAGCAGCGCAGCCGCGTTTTCCTTGTAAAAAAGCTTGGTCTCAAAATCCAGCCCCGGGGACAAGTTCACATAGGCGTGTGCCGGTCGCGCGTAACAATAGATGCACCCGTGCTCGCAACCTCGATACGGGTTGATGGACTGCGAAAACGAAATGTCCGGCGACTGGTTTGTGGTGATGATGCTCTTGGCTTTTTCGGGCAGTACCGTCGTCAGTAAAGTCTGAAGTTCATCCGGTTCTCTGGCCCAGCCGTCGTCCATCACCTCACTGCGGCGCGGTTCATAGCGCCCGGCGATGTTCGACACCGCGCCACGGCCCTTGCGGGCCAAGCGATCAAGGATGGGATTCATAACGGCGTTATCCTACGCCCGAGGAGATAAAACATGAACGCAATTCCAGTGAGTTTGGGTAAGGTCAAGGGCTCCAAGAACGGGTTGCCGCTCGTCGTCGAACCCGGACAAATCCAGTCGCCCGATACCCTGGCCGCCTGGCTTAAATCCGATCCGGCCTGGACGCAGAATCAGCTGCGCGAGCACGGCGCCATCCTGTTCCGCGGCTTCAAGGTCAAGACGCCGCTGGATTTCGAGACCATCGCCCGCGCCGTGGACCCGGAACTCAAAAACGAATACCTCGGCACCTCGCCGCGTGACGCGCTGACCGACTACGTGTTCTCGGCCAGCGAGCTGCCGGGTTTTTATCCGATCCCGCAGCACTGCGAGATGACGTTCACCGCCAACCCGCCGCGCCGGATTTTCTTTTGGTGCGGCATCGAGCCATCGATTGGCGGCGGCGAAACCCCGCTGGTGGACTTCGCCAAGGTCTGGCAGGAACTCAAGCCCGATGTGCGCCAGCGCTTTGAAAAAGGCGGTATCCGCATCGTGCGCAACTACTCCGGTCCCGGCACCAAGAACAAGGACCTGTTCCAGCTCAAGCGCTGGGACGAGATGTTCCGCACCACCGACAAGGCCGTGGTCGAACAGATGGCGCGCAAGGAAGGATTTGAGCCGCAATGGCACGCGCACGACCGCCTCACGCTCATCAGCCGTCACAAGCCGGCGCGCCCACATCCCGATACAGGCGTTCCTGTGTGGTTCAATCACTCGCAGGTATTTCATCTGTCGACTGGTGCGGCGGAACTCAAACGCATCTTCCGTTTTCGGCCGAGCCTGAAGGCGCTGAGCATGTGGGGATTCTCATCTGCACTGGTGAACTGGAAACGCTTGCGGCTCAAACCCGACGAACAGGCCATGCACTGTACCTATCACGATGGCACTGAAATCCCTACATCGGACATAGAACACGTACGCGACACCATCTGGAACAACCTCGTCGCTTATGCCTGGAAACAGGGCGACGTGGTGGCGGTGGACAACAACCGCATCGGCCATGGCCGGCTGCCGTACCAGGGGCCGCGAATGGTGGCGGTCTGTTGGGCGTGATTCGCAAGCTCATTACCAAGGAATTCGAATGAAACATCCCAGCACGCTGAACCGCCGCATCCTTCTGCGCCAACGCCCCTCGGGAGACTACGACCCGAAGATCCTCGAACGCGTTGTCGAACCGGTGTCCGTGCCCGGCCCCGGCCAGGCACTGGTGCGCAACCAGATGCTCTCGCTCGACCCGACCAACCGCATCTGGATGCGCGAGGAGCCGAGCTATCTACCTCCGGTGAAACTGAACGGAGTGATGCGCGGCGCGGCGATAGGCGTCGTTGTGGCCTCGAACAACTCCCGATACAAGGTCGGGGCAAAGGTCGCAGGCCTGCTGGGCTGGCAGGATTACGCACTGATCGGCAAGGACGACGAGTCGGAACCTATCGTGCTGCCGTCGTTCCCGAAGATTCCACCGGCGCAAGCGCTGGGCGTGCTCGGTGTCACCGGCATGACGGCGTATTTTGGGCTGCTCGATATCGGCAAGCCAAAACGCGGCGAGACCGTATTCGTCTCTGCCGCCGCGGGCGCGGTGGGCAGCATCGTCGGACAGATCGCGAAGATCCAGGGCTGCCGCGTGGTCGGCATCGCCGGTACGCGCGACAAGTGCGAGCTGCTGAAGCGCGAGCTGGGCTTCGACGCCGCGATCTGCCGCCGCGACCAGGACTGGCACGCGCAGATGAAGGCCGCCTGCCCGAATGGAATCGATGTGAACTTCGAGAACGTGGGCGGCGAGATCATGGATGCCGCCATCGGGTTGATGAACAACCACGGTCGCTTCGTGCTGTGCGGAATGATCTCGCAATACAACAAGGCGGACAGCGAAGACCCCGGCAAGGGCGACTTCCAGAGCTTGCTGATCAAGCGCATCAAGCTGCAGGGGTTCATCATCCTCGACTACGTGGCGCGTTTCCCGCTGGCGCAGTTGCGGATGATGTGGTGGATGAAGCGGGGGCTGATCAAGGATCAGACCACAATCGTGCGCGGTCTCGACAATGCGCCGCAGGCGCTGACTCAGCTGTTCAAGGGCGAAAACACCGGAAAATTGCTGGTGGAGATCGGCGAAGCACCACCCGCTTAAGACTGTTTCAGGCCGTTTTGGGGTGATTCTTCAAATCGAGTGATACACTTTTAGTACCACTATTCTTCGCCATCGAAAGGTTTTGGCCAACTTTCGGTCGCAAGCGGGTGGCGTCCCGATGCACGCTTTGCGTGCCCGGGATCGGTTCACAAATTGCCGCCGACAAGTCGTGCGCAATTTGAGGCCGACGGGTTAGCCGGTTTTCAGAGCCCCAGAACCTCGCGCATCGAATAAAACCCGGGCTTGCGACCCGACAGCCAGATCGCGGTGCGGATCGCGCCCTGGGCGAAGTTAAGCCGGCTCGTCGCCTTGTGTGTGATCTCCAGCCGCTCGCCCTCGGCGAGAAACATCACCGTGTGATCGCCAACGACGTCGCCGCCGCGAATCGCGGAAAAGCCGATGGTGTTGCGGTCGCGAGCGCCGACCTGGCCTTCGCGGCCGTAGAGGGCCACATCTTTCAGATTGCGGCCGGTGGCCTGCGCCACCACTTCGCCCATCACCAATGCCGTGCCGGAGGGCGAATCCAGCTTGTGCTTGTGGTGCGTTTCAAGGATCTCAATATCCACCGTGTTGCCGAAAGTTTTGGCGGCGAGCTCGAGCAGCTTCATCGTGACACTGACGCCGATGCTGAAGTTGGCCGCCATGCAGATCGGGATTTGCTTTGCGGCGGCGTCGATCCTGGTCTTCTGTTCCGGCGTCATACCCGTGGTGCCGATGACCATGGCCCTCGATGCTTTTACGCAGGCGTCGAGCGCGGTCATGGTTCCTTCGGGGCGGGTGAAATCAACCAGCACGTCACTCGCGGCGAGCGCCGCGGCCAGGTTGTCGCTGAGCTCTACGCCTGACGCAGGCAGGCCCACAAAGCTGCCGGCGTCCATGCCCAGGTCGGGGCAGTTCGGGCGATCCACCGCGGCGGACAATTTGGCGTTTGGGGTCACCAGCGCGGCATTGATCAGCGCGCGGCCCATGCGGCCGGCGGCGCCGTTGATGGCGATTTTCACAGCGTCGTTCTTGGTCATTTCAGCAGGCCTGCGGTAGTCAGAGTTTGAGTCAATGCGGCTTCGTCCCAGCCGTGCAGCAGTTTGTCCTTGACCAGAATCACCGGCACGCCGCGACCGCCCAGCGCCTCATGTTCGGCGTTGGCGTCGGCGTTGCGCTCGATGTCCAGATCGAGATACTCGATCCCGTTACGGGCGAAGTAGTCGCGCGCCCTGGCGCAATAACCGCACCACGAGGTGGCAAACAGCACGACGGCGGGACTCTGCGCGCGATACGCCGGCGGCGGGCCCTGCACCACAGATGCCCGGTCGGGACTGAATATCACTCCCGCCACGTAATTCAAAAGAAGGATGCCCAGAACAAGCAGCGCCATCAGCAACAAAATGGGCTTGCGTGCACTGCGTGTGGGTCTATCCATGACGTAAGGATAGCGGACGACGGAAATTCAGAGCAGTTTTATGGCGCTGCCAGTGCGGTCGATTTGTGCTGTCCTTCGCTCGCCGCCACCTGTTCCGTCGAGGGGCGGTAGCTGTCGAAGTAGCCCTTGATGCCATTGAGCATGCCGCTCACCAGCTCGTTCTGAAAATCAGGGTCGCTCAACTGACGCTCTTCCTTTTCGTTCGAAATAAAGGCCGTCTCAACCAGCATCGAGGGCATGTCCGGCGCTTTCAGCACGACGAAGGCGGCCTGCTGGACCTCTGTCTTGAGCAAGCGGTTGACCTTGCCCATCGAGTCGAGCACGCGGGCGGCAGCGTCGAGGCTGGCTTCCATCGCCGAGGCCTGCGAAATATCCACCAGCACGGAGGCCAGGGTGTCGTCCTTGTCGTGGATTTCGACACCGCCAATAAGGTCGGATTCGTTTTCCTTTTGCGCCAGCCAGCGATTGTGCTCCGAGTCTGCGCCACGTTCGGACAACACATAGACCGCGGTGCCGTTCACGCGGCGGTCGCGGTTTGAATTGGCGTGAACGGAAACAAACAAGTCGGCCTGCGCGCGGCGCGCCTTGGCCATGCGTTGGCGCAGGCTGACGTAATAATCGCCGTCGCGGGTCAATATCGCCCGGTAACCGGGCTCCTTGTTGATCCGGCTGGCCAACTGGGCCGCCATGGCCAGCGCCACATCTTTTTCGAGTACGCCACGCTTGCCGCGCGCACCGGGATCTTCGCCGCCATGACCGGCATCGATCGCGATCACGATTGGCCGGTCCGTTGTGGGTGATGATGCGATCGCTTTGGAAGGTTTGGAGGGCTTTGAGGACTCGGTGGGCTTGGAAGGCTTCGAAGGCTTGGAGGGCGCTAAGGGCGCCGAATCTGTGCCGGCAACCTTGGAATCTGGGTCATCCATCACCAGCTCGATGGGTTTGTCGGTCTTTTTGTCGGCCTTTGGCATGGCCGGCTCTATGGATTTTTTGTCGGGCACCTCAGGCGCCTGCCATTCGGGAACGGTGACGGTCTTGGGTATCGCCGCCAGCGCTTCGATCACCTGATCTTTAGGCGGATTGGGGTCGAATAAATCCACCACCAGTCGGTAGCCGTAATCGGCGTTTGGCGGCAGCACAAAACTCTTGGGTTTCACCGCGCTGGACAAATCCAGCACCACGCGCAGACCATCGGGCTGGATGCCGCTGCGTACGCGCTGCAAAAGTCCGCGCGCTTCGCCCGGCATGACCACACCTTCGCCGCGATGCACGCCCGGCAGATCGATCACGATGCGGTCGGGCCCGTGAAGGACATTCAGATGATGGGCGGTCTGCCGGTCGAGATCGAACACCACGCGCGTGCTTTCAGGGCCAGCCCAGACTCGCACCTCCCGCAGTTCGGCCGCCGACAAAGGCAGGGCGACGAACAACAATGCAAGACAACTGGGTGCGCGCATGGCCCGAAATATAGAACGAAACTTCAAATAAAACAATGGGGATGCGCGGTACTTCTAAAGTGACATCTTGCAAGCGGCCTGCGCTTTTGCAAAAAAACTGGATTCCACTTCGGCAATACGGGAGTTACCTGCATGTTGGAGACGCACCTGCACGTCCGCCGGGGGCAAGTGCCCGGCCCCGCGTTCAGGCCATTCCACGAGCCACCAGGTCTGTGTGTGTGGATAGTCGCGCAAGCCCAGGTTTTCCAGTTCTCGCGCATGGTCCAGGCGATACAGGTCTATATGAACCAGCGAAAGTGCGTCAATCTGGTAGGGCTCCAGCAGGGTGTAGGTCGGGCTGCGGATGGTGCCCATGACTCCAAGTGCACGCAACAGCCCGCGCGCCAGCGTTGTTTTGCCGGCGCCCAGATCGCCATGCAGGTAAATCACCAACCCCGGATGCGCAGCGAAAGCCTGGGCCAGGCCTTGGCCAAGACGCTCGGTGGCCGCGGCATCGGCCAGATCTATTCGCGTCATGGATTCAGGAACTTGCGCAGCAATGCCAGCACATCGGTCGGCAGCAAGCCGCGCTCACCCAGCTTTGCCGCTTCATCGCCCGCCAGCGCATGCGCCAGCACGCCGGCGTGGGCTGCCTGGGTGAGTGTCAACCCTTGAGCCAATAACCCGGCGATGATCCCGGCCAGCACATCACCCATGCCGCCGACGGCCATGCCCGGATTGCCGTAAGGGCAGATGCGCAGGGTGTCATCGCAAATCACGGTGCCCGCCCCTTTCAGAACGGCCACGCCGCCATAGCGTTCTTGCAGTTTTCGGGCTGCCGCGAAACGGTCGGTTTGAATCTGTGGCGTATCGGCATCGAGCAACCGCGCCGCTTCTCCAGGATGTGGCGTTAACACCCAGTCCTTGCGCCGCGTTGGATTCTGCGCCAGCCAGTTGAGCCCATCGGCATCCACCACCAAAGGCTTTTTTGCGGTTAAGCCGTGCGCAAACAAGCCGCGGCCCCAGGGGGCCTGTCCTAGCCCTGGCCCCAACACGATGACCGACGCGGCTTCAATCATTCGCCCCATATCACTCGTATCTTCAACTCCGCGGCACATCAGTTCCGGCTGCGCGGCGGTCATCGCTGGCACGTGCGCGGTGCGCGTCGCCACGCTGACCAGGCCGGCACCCGCACGCAGCGCGGCGCGGCCTGCCAGCATCGCGGCGCCCATGAATCCGTGATCGCCACCGATCACCAGCACATGGCCGTGATGGCCCTTGTGGGACGTACGCTTGCGCTTGGGCAATGCGCTTTTCAGGTCTTGGGTATCGAGCAGTTCTGCGTCGGTGTGTGTCTCCGTATAGGCCTTGGCCGGCAACCCCAGGGCATGCAATGCAAGCGACCCGATGATTTCCTGCGCGGCGCCCTGAAACAGGCCTTTTTTGTAGCCGATGAACGTCGCCGTGTGATCCGCGTGTACCGCGGCGCCCATCACCGCGCCGGTATCTGCGTTAAGGCCGCTGGGAATATCCAGCGAAAATCGGGCGGCGGACGTGGCGTTGAGGGCATTGACGACGGCCAGCGCATTGCCCTCCAGAGGTCGCGACAAGCCGATGCCAAACAGCGCATCGACCAGAACATCGCAGCCGTCGAATGAAACCGCCGCGGTCCACGGCGTTACCTTTCCGCCCGCTTTGCGCCAGGCGGCGCGCATTTTTTCGGCATCGTTGCCTTTGGCGGGTGCGCCCAGTTGCCACACCCTGACTTCGCGTCGGGCCGCCTTGGCCAGCCGCGCCATCGCATAGCCGTCGCCGCCGTTGTTGCCGGGGCCGCAGACAAAACCAATGACGCGCGCCTTGGGCCAGGCGCTGCGCAGGTCCGCCCAGGCAGCTGCAGCGGCGCGGCGCATCAGCGTCAGGCTGGGGATATCGAGCTTTTCGATCGCGCGGCGCTCGATCTCGCGGATCTGCGCTGCCGAATACAATCGCCGGTTGATGCCGCCCATCGATAAAGTATACGTGCGAGAACCAAGAATTCTTACCGGACAAATTCGCACCTGGGCGCAGGAATTTGGCTTTGCCGACGCAAGGATCGCGGAACTCAGGCTCGACGAAGACCTGACACATCTGCGCGACTGGCTGGCCGCCGGGTTTCACGGCGGCATGGACTACATGGCACGAAATCCCGAGCAGCGCGCCCAACCCCAGCAATTGCGTGCGGACACGGTGTCAGTTGTCAGCGTGAGGCTCGACTATCGGCCGCAAGCCGAGGCAGCCGAGCAGGTACTGAAGGATGGCAGTCGCGCTTACATCTCGCGTTACGCCCTGGGCCGTGACTATCACCGCCTGATGCGCTCACGGCTGCTGAAGCTGGCCAAAAAAATCGAGGCCACCGTTGGCCCTCATGGCTATCGCGTGTTCGCAGATTCGGCCCCGGTGCTGGAAAAAGCACTGGCACGCAACGCCCACCTCGGCTGGATCGGCAAGAACACGCTGCTACTGAATCGCGAGGCCGGCTCGTGGTTTTTCCTCGGCGAGATCTACACCGACCTGCCGCTGCCGCCAGACCCGGGCGAAGCCGTGGCGAATGAGTGCGGCAAATGCAGCGCCTGCATAAAAGTCTGCCCGACCCAGGCCATCGTCGCGCCGTACAAACTCGACGCGCGCCGTTGCATCTCGTACCTGACCATCGAGCATCACGGCAGCATCCCGGTCGAACTACGGCCGCTGATCGGCAACCGCATCTTCGGTTGCGACGATTGCCAGCTGGTGTGTCCGTGGAACCGTTATGCGCGGCTCACGCAGGAATCCGACTTCACGCCGCGGCACGGACTCGACGCGGCGCAACTCACCGAACTGATGGCGTGGAGCGAAAGCGAGTGGCTGAAAAACACCGAAGGCATGGCGCTGCGCCGCACCGGCTATGCGGGCTGGATGCGCAATCTTGCCGTGGCGCTGGGCAATGCGCCGCCGTCCCCCGAAATTGTCCATGCTTTGCAAAAAAGAGCGATGATGCGGACGAAATAGTGCGCGAACACGTTCAATGGGCATTAAAGCGTGTCACCCGCTTGCCGCCCAAAATTGCCGTTTAGAGCATCCGTCGAAAAGCAGGGGTACTAAAAGTGTACCACCTGTTTTTTTGAAGCGACCCAAAATGGCTTAAAAGTGCCCCAAGCGGGTGGTCACTATTTAGTTGGATTCGGCTCAATAACGCTTGCGTGGACGCATCCATGCGGATTGATTGCCGCCCAGCACCTCACCCGCCACATGCTTGCCCAGCTCCACGCCCCACTGGTCGAACGCATTGATGTTCCAGATCACGCTCTGCACGAAGGTGCGGTGCTCGTAAAGCGCCAGCAGGGCGCCGAGGTGGAACGGGTCCAGGCGCGGCAGCAGCAGCGTATTGCTCGGGCGGTTGCCCGGGAATGAACGGTGCGGATCAGCGGACGGCTCGCCATTCATCAGCGCGGCGCTCTGCGCCAGCGCGTGTGCGATCAGCAGCCGGTGCTGGTCTTTCAATTCATGACTGCATTCAACCGGCAGGATGAAATCGACCGGATGCAGCGCTGGCCCCTGGTGCAACATCTGGAAGAATGCGTGCTGGGCGTTGGTGCCGACGTCGCCCCACAGCGCCGGTGTGGTTGCGTAGTCCACCGGCTGTCCCTGTCGGTCCACGCCCTTGCCGTTGGATTCCATCTCCAGCTGCTGCAGCCAGGAAACGAATAGTTCCAGCCGCTGCGCATAGGGCGCGATGACCTGGCTGGCAGCGCCGAGGAAGTTCACATTCCATACCGATAGCAGCCCCAGCAACACCGGCAGGTTCGTCTCCAGGGGTGCGGTGCGGAAATGCTCGTCCATCGCGTGCGCGCCGGCCAGCAGCTCATCAAAGCGCCGGGTGCCGAGCGCGAGAACGGCTGACAGGCCGACCGCGGACCACAGCGAGTAGCGACCGCCGACCCAGTCCCAGAACTCGAACATCTTTCAGCGGGAATGCCGAACTTGCGCCGCCTTCGTTGAATGAGTCGACACGGCGACGAAATGCGAGGCGACAGCACCCTCGCCCAGCGCCGTCGTCAGCCAGCGCCGCGCCGCGTTGGCGTTGGCCATGGTCTCCTGGGTGGTGAAGGTCTTGCTGGTGATGATGAACAGCGTGGTGGCGGGATCGAGCGTTCTGAGTACGCCGCTGAGCTGCGCGCCGTCGACGTTGGCGACGAAATGCATGCGCGGCCCGTCTGCGAAATCGGCCAGCGCGTCGCAGACCATGCGCGGGCCGAGATCCGAGCCGCCGATGCCGATGTTGACGACGTCGGTGATGCGCTTCGCTGTGCCGCGCTGCGCGACCTTCTCGGCAAAAACATGACGCGCTTTTGCACCGCCAGCACATCGGGCATCACGTCCCTGCCCTGCGTGGACATCGGCCGGCCGGAACGGTTGCGCAAGGCCATGTGCAGCGCCGCGCGCTTCTCCGTGTGGTTCACCGCCTCGCCGGCGAACAGTTTCGCGATCCAGCCCGGCAAATCCTGCTGCTCAGCCAGCTTCAGCAGCAGGCGCGGGTTTGACGGCTGGCGCGCTGCTTGGAGTAGTCGAGGTGCAGCCCGGCCGCATCCAGCGAGAAATCCGCTGCGCGCTCCGGGTCGCTCGGAAAACAAGTCCGCGATGCGTGCCCCGGACCGGGCTTCGGCATGCGCAGACAGCGCTTGCCAGGCCGGGCTCTTTGTCAACGCGCTCATGTCAGGAGATGGTAGTTGAAGCTGATGCTGACGCGCTCGGCGCTCGCCGATGGGCCGGCACTTCGTGGCGCAGCCAGCTTTCGAACAGGATCACCTCGCCGGCGCGCGCCGGGTAACTGATGTGCGCCTTGCGCGGCGGCGCGGCCATCAGCCTCGACAGGCGCGGATCCTCGAACTTGAGGCCGGGCGAGCCGCGCGGCGTGCGCACGTAATAGGTGCCGCTGATCACCGACTGCGGATGCAGGTGGAAGCTGTGCGCGCAGCCGCGCGGCATGACGTTGACCCAGCAGTCGGTCATCGCCAGCTTGCGGCCGCGCAAGTCCCAGCCCTGCGCGCGCGAATACGCGCGCACGTGCCGGTCGATGCGCTCGCGCAGCTCGCCGAAGGTGGAGGAGAAGCGGTGCAGCCGGTCGAGCGAGCCGTAGCTGGTGTAGCCGCCGGGATAGCTCGCCTGCGACCAGCGCCGCCGGCGGCGTCGTGAGCGCGGATCTGCGCCGCATCCGCGAGCAGCTCGCGTTGAGCACGCGGCGCCCCGCCCCAGCGGCGCGCAGTAGATCAGCGTGGGGAACCAGCGCTGGATTCGTTTCATTGATGTCAAAAAAAATGCCGGCAAAGCGCCGGCGTTTCAGCGTCGTTGAGGATCAGGCCGCCTGCACCGGGATGGTGTTGGCGGTGCGCACGACGCGGTTGTGCTCGTCGAGGTACACCAGGCGCGGCTTGTAGATGCGCGCGGCGTTGGCGTCCATCTGCGAGTAGAGCGCAGATGATCACGCGATCGCCGACGCGCGCCTTGTGCGCGGCGGCGCCGTTGACCGAGATGATCCCCGAGCCGGCCTCGGCGCGGATCGCGTAGGTGGTGAAGCGCTCGCCGTTGGTGATGTTGTAGATCTGGATCTGCTCGAACTCGAGAATGCCGGCGAGCTTCGAGCAGCTTGGAATCGATCGCGCAGGAGCCGTCGTAATCGAGTTCGGCGTGGGTGACGCGCGCACGGTGCAGCTTGCGACTTCAGCATGGTCAGTTGCATGGCGAAATCCTCGAGATGTTCTTCGGGATTGGGGTGGCCCACTAAGGCATGCACCCGGCGATCCAGGCTTGACTGCAGGCGGGCGGCCCACTAAGACATACGCCCGATGTCGTGAAATCTGTCACGAAACTATGGCCAGTCTAGCCCATTTCAAGACGATGACAAGCCCCAAGACCAAATGTTTTCCCAGCGATTGATTACGTTGTCGATCAGCCGGGTGGTGCCCAGGTAGGCCGCGGCCACGCGATCCGAATTCACGCGTCTCCGGCGCGGCAGGCCAAGATCCGGCGCTCGGATTTCGACGTACTGGGGCTTGAAGCCGGCGCTGCCAGATCGCGCATCGCCTCGGCCTGAGATCGGCGAAGTCGCGACCGCCATCGCGCAGTCGCTCGGCAACCTGCGCAAGGTTTCGTGGACGAGCCGGCGCCGTGCGGCGCTCGCTGGCGGTCAGGTACTGATTGCGCGACGACAGGGCCAGGCCGTCGGGCTCGCGCTCGTCGGCACGCCGACGATCTCGACCGGCAGGTGCAGGTCGGTGACCATGCGCCGGATCACCAGCAGCTGCTGGTAGTCCTTCTCGCCGAACAAGCGCGACGTCCGGCTGCACCAGGTTGAACAGGATGTTGACCACGGTGGCGACGCCGTCGAAGTGCCCCGGCCGGAAGTGCCCGCACAGGATTGTCGAACATCAGCGGCACGATGACGCGCGTGAGGCCGCTCAAGCCGCGCGGGTAGATCTCGCGCGCGTTTGGCGCGAACAGCAGGTCGCATGCGCCTGCTCCAGCCCGGCCTGATCGTGCGGCCAGCGTGCGCGGGTAGCGGTCGAAGTCCTCGCTGGGCCCGAACTGCAGGGGATTGACGAAGATGCTGGCAACGGCGCGTCGCGACGCTCGCGCGCGCCGCACCAGCTCCAGATGGCCGCGATGCAGATTGCCCATGGTCGGCACGAAGGCAGTGCGCTGGCCGGCCCTTCGCCAGCCGCCCATCGCCGAGCGCAACTCGGCCGGCGGTGTCGGACTAGAAGCAATGCTCCGCCGCGGGATACGCGCCGGACTTCACCTCCGTGACGTAGGCGCTGATCGCGGCCTCGATGTCTCGGCGCCCTGCATGTAATTCTTCACGAAGCGCGGCTTGCGGCCGAGCGTGACCGTCGGCGAGATGTTGAGGATGTCGTGCAGCACCAGGATCTGGCCATGCACGTCGCGGCCCGCGCCGATGCCGATCACCGGCACCGGGACTCCGCCGAGATGCGCTCGCCCAGCGCGGCCGGAATGCACTCGAGCAGCAGCAGGTCGGCGCCGGCTTCGGCCAGCACCTTCGCGTCGTGCAGCATGGCCTCGCGCCGTGGCTTCGTCGCGCCCCTGCACCTTGAACGCGCCCATCTTGTGGATGAACTGCGGCTGCAGGCCCAGGTGCGCGCACACCGGCACGCCGCGCACGGAAAGATACTCGACGATATTCGCCTGCTCGCGCCCGCCTTCGAGCTTGACCATCTTGGCGCCGCCCTCCTGCATCATCCGCTGCGCTGGCATCGAGCGCGCGGTCCAGCGTGGCGAAGGACAGAAACGGCATGTCGGCGACCAGGAAAGCGCGCTTCAGGTGCGGCGCCACACACTTGCGAGTGGTAGACGATGTGGTCGACCGTGACTGGCGTTGTCGTTGCGCCGCCATGCAGCACCATGCCCAGCGAGTCGCCGACCAGAACCACGTCGACGCCGGCCCGATCCTCGACCAGCGCGAAGCTGGCGTCGTAGCAGGTCAGGCAGGCGATTTTCTCGCCGGCCTCGCGCATGCGGCGCAGCTCGGCAATGTTGACGGCTTTCTTGTCACTCATTTCGCGCGACTATAGCAATTGAAGTCCGTCACGGCCGATCTTCGCGGCACTCTCGCCCGCAAGTTCTGGGGCAATCTGCGCCAACGGCACCAGCACGAAATTGCGCTTGTGCATTTCCGGGTGGGGCACGCGCAAACCCGGGATATCAATCTGCTCGTTGCCGTAAAGCAGCAGATCGAGGTCAATCAGGCGTGGTTGCCAGCGCTGGCCGGTTCGCGTGCGGCCCATCGCACGCTCGATGTCCAGTAGCGCATGCAGCAAATCCGGCGCACTCAGCGTTGTGTCAATGGCCGCAACGGCATTGCAGTAATCGGCCTGGCCGGCGGGCCCCAGAGGCTTACTGAGATAAAAAGAAGACTGGCGTTTGAGATCTATCCCAGTTCGTTCTGACAGCCGGCGCAAGGCTTCGCGCAACTGCGTCGGGGGATCGCCAAGATTTGCGCCCAACCCGATAAAAGCGCGGACCACGGCTCAATGTTGAGGTGGCGGCTGACTGCCGCCGCCACGGCGGCGGCGGCGCTTGCGCTTGCGCGCGGGTTGCGCAGGCTCGCTGCCTTCGGGCACGACTGGGGCCTGACCGGCCTGCGCCTGCGTCCACCAGTCCGCGAGCTCCTGCACCGGCTCGCCAGGGCGGCGCGCAGCAGCAGAAAATCGTAGGCGGCACGGAACCGCGGGTGTGTCAGGAATTTCTGCGGCTGTCCGCCGCGGCGCCGGTCGAAGCGCGTCTGCAACTGCCAGATTTCGCGGGCCGGCATTGAAAAACGCTTGGGAACGGCGATGCGCTGCGACTGCCGCGCAAAATATTCGTCGGCCGCTTGCGTCAACGCCATGTAGTCCGGATGCTTTTGCTCGGTGACCAGGCGAGAGGCGCGGGCACGCACCGAAGGCCACAGCAGCGCCGCGAAAAGGAAGGACGGGCTGACGGGCTGATCCTGGCGGACACGCTCCGCGGTATTCGCCAATGCCCCTTCAATGAACCCGCGTACGTCGTCACCGACGTCATCCAGCGCGTGCGCGTTGTCGGGAAACAACTCGCGCCAAAGATCGAACCAGTGCATCGCACGGAAATTCTCGACCGCCTCGCTGTTCAGCAACAGCTTCAGCACTTCGTCGAACAGGCGTGCCGGCGGAATCTCGCCGAGCAGCGGCGCCAGGGTCTTCATCGGCTCGACGGCGGCCGGGTCGAGCCGGAAGTGCAACTTGTTGCCGATGCGAATGGCGCGCAGCATGCGCACCGGATCTTCGCGATAGCGCAATTCCGGGTCGCCGATCAGGCGCAGCGTCCGGGACCGCAGGTCGTCCATGCCGCCGGCGAAATCGACGATCGAGTAGTCGCGGATGTCGTAGTACAGCGCGTTGACGGTGAAGTCGCGGCGGAACGCATCGTCTTCGAGCGTGCCGTAAACATTGTCGGAGAGAATGCGGCCGGTCTCGTCGCGTTCGTGACTGTCGGTGATCGGCCCGCGAAACGTCGTGACTTCGACGATCTCCGGCCCCATGCGCACGTGCGCGATCATGAAGCGCCGCCCGACCAGCCGGCACGAACGGAACAGCTGGCGGATCTGCTCCGGCCGTGCGTTGGTGGCGATGTCGAAATCTTTCGGCTTGGCCCCGGCGAGCAGGTCGCGCACGCCGCCGCCGACCACGTAGGCCTCGTAGCCCGCGTCTTTCAGCGTGTACAGAACCTTGAGGGGTCCGGGTGATATGTCCGAGCGCGAAATCGGATGTTCGCCCCGCGGGATACGTTTGGCTTCGATGATGTTGGTTCCGGCAACTAAAAGATTAAAAGTGGCGCTCCCACCGGGATTCGAACCCGGGTTTAAGCCTTGAGAGGGCTCCGTCCTAGGCCTCTAGACGATGGGAGCGGGAATTTGAAGGCGCGCATTATACGTAGACGGGCTCGGCAATAGGGCCGATCGCGCGACACGAGACGAGAGGGCTGTCGATCGTCCGTGCGGGCTCAAATACTTTGCCCCTGCGGCCTCAGCGTCTGCCAGGTCCTGAGGAGCCGACGATAGGAGCACCACATACCGATCGAGAGACGTGGCGCACCCACTCTCAACAAATCGCGCTTCGCGATTAGCGCCCGCCGTTGTCAGGCGTGGAGCGGCTCGAACGTGTACGCGAGAGCGTGTCTTGAACCTTGCGAGCCTGTTCATCACGTTCCGCCTGTGATTCGCAGCGCGTCACGGGCAAACGCGATCCGGTCGGATTTTCGCTGTGACAAATCACCGAGGGCTTCTTCGACACAAGCTTAGCCGGCGGTGTCGCCGTGCAGCCTGAAAGCAATACGGCAAGTAACCCTATACCCACAGTTCTTTTGCGCACAAAGACTCCTTGAATGTAAGGAGTATTTTGCAGGCAATTTTTCAATCCGTCATCATGAATTAGGTCTTAAGGATTTTTTCTGACACCACTTGCGTTTGCAGCATAATTCGCCCATCGCGATCAAAAATATACCGCCCATGGAAACTATGAAAACAATCCGATTTCAACCCGTTGCTCGACGCGTTTGTCTCGCAGCATTTTTGCTCCTGACCGGCGCGTTTGTCAGCGGCTGCGCCAGTGTCAGCGGTGCTCAGGCGGTTGATAAGCCCCAAGGCTCGCGATCGCAACTTGAGCGCCCTACGCCTGCCGGCACGCCGGAGATAGATCCGACAGTTGTCAGTGGCGGCAGCAGCGGCAGCGGCAGCATCAGCACGGAATATGACGACCCGCTGATCCACGTGAATCGCGTCATTTTCGGCTTCAACGATTTTGCCTACCGTTACGCACTTATTCCGCTCAGCAAGGGTTTTGTGCGCTGGGTGCCAAGCCCCGTACGCGACAGCATCGGCAATTTCTTTCGCAACATCAAAACGCCGGTGTATGCGGTGAATGACGTGTTTCAGCTGGAACACAGGCCGCTGGGGAGGCATCTGGGGCGCTTTGCCATTAACACGACGATCGGGGTGCTGGGTCTTTTCGACCCCGCATCAACTTGGCTTGGGATTGAGCAGCCCGATACCGATTTCGGCAAAACCCTGAGGTTCTGGGGCGCCGGGCGCGGCTATTTTCTCGTTCTGCCCCTGCTGGGCCCTTCCGATGTGCGGGGCACCACATCGTTGGTGGTGGATTACTTCCTCAACCCGATTCCCTACATCGTCGATACGCCCGAATCCACATTCGTCACATCGTTTGATCAATTTCAGGAGTTTGCGCCGGGCGCTGAGTCCTACGAAACTTTCTCGGAATCGTTGCGGTTGAAATTAGAAGACCCTTATATCTTCTTCCGCAACCTGTACTTGCAGGCACAGGATCGCGATGCCGCCTATTGATCAACGCACCCCGGGGGTTGGCCGTGCGCTGGCCGGGATACTGGTGGCATGGCCCAAAACCGTACTGCTGCTTTTTTTAGCCGGCACCGCCGCGCTCGGCATTCACGCCCGCGATTTTCGTATCGATGCGGGCGCCGACACGCTGCTCACACAAGGCAACACGCATTACATCCAGACCAAGGTCATTGACCGGCGCTTTGCCTCTCAGGAATTTCTGCTGGTCGCCTACCAGCCGCGCAACTGGTCCGTATTGTCGGAAAAGACCTTCGCCGATCTGCGCGAACTGACCGTAAAGCTGAAGCAGCTCGACCGCGTTGAATCGGTGCGTTCGATTCTCAACGTGCCGTTGTTGTCATCCGGCGGAGGATTGGCCGCGGCGGCCGACCTGCCGGGCTCGACGCTTGAGCGGCGTAATTTCAGTACGGCGTATCTGAAGCAGGCTTTCGCCGGCCATCCGATTTATGAAGACCTGCTGATCAACAAGGCACAAACCGCAACAACCATGCAGGTGCTGTTCAAGGCGGACAAGGAACTCGCCACGATAGAAAACAAGATCACCCGCCTGCAGCAAAAATCGCTGGACCAGGGTTTGACGGCCGAGGAGCGCGAAGCGCTCAAGCGGCTCAACGAGGAAGCAGAGCCCATCAAACGGCGGCTCGACCAGACGCGCGCCGACGAGCTCGAGACGATCCGCGACATCCAGGCCGAATTCGAGGATGACGCCGATATTTATCTGGGCGGCATCCACGTGCTCGGCTCACAATTGGTCCGGATCATCACCAGCGACCTGGCAGTGTTCGGTGCCGCGATCAGCGCGATGATCTGCCTGGTGCTTTTTTTCGTGTTTCGAAAGCTGCGCTGGGTGGCGATCCCGATGCTGTGCTGCGCGTGCAGCGTGCTGTCCACGCTTGGCCTGTTTGGGCTGGTGGGTTACAAGGCCACGGTCATTTCATCAAGCTTTATTGCGTTGCAATTGATCCTGACGCTGGCCATCGTCGTGCACTTGATCGTGCAATACCGCGAATACAGCGCCGCAAACGCCGATTGGACCCAGGCACAACTGGTGACCGAGACGCTGGTGCGCAAGGCCGGGCCGTGCTTCTACGCCGGCTTCATCAACATCGTTGGATTCGCTTCGCTGATATTCAGCTCGCTCCAGCCGGTGATTGATTTTGGCTGGATGATGAGCATTGCCATGCTGTTTTCGATTGCGGTGAGCCTGATCCTGTTTCCAGCATTAATGGCCTTGTTCGAGCGTGAGCCGGCCGTTTCAACCAAACCCCGTTCGCGCCGCGCCTTCTCGCGTGTGCTGCTGGACACCTCCACAACGCTCTCGCAAAAACATCCGGGGCTGATTGTCATGGCCAGCCTCGGTCTGCTGGCGGCGAGCGGGTTCGGCATGCTGTTGCTCGATGTCGAGAACAGCTTCATCAATTATTTTCGCGACTCGACCAAAGTCCATCAGGAATTGACATTCATTGACCGCGAGCTCGGCGGCACCACGCCGCTGGATCTCACCTACACGATTCCAGCGAATCAGCGCAAAACCGACCTGGTGCTGACCGCCGCCAGCGTGCAGCAGATGCAGCGCATTCAGGCTTCGATTCAGCAACACCCCGCGGTGGGCAAGATTCTTTCGGTGGTCAACGTCACCGAGTTGGCCAAGGACCTCAACGCCAACAAGCCATTGACCGAGTACGAACTGACCACGCTGTACCTGTTGATGGACGCCAACTTGCGTGACGACCTGCTCGGTTCGTTCTTCTCACGCGAAAACTCGCAGGTCCGCTTTGCGGTGCGCATCAAGGACACCACGCCGGGCCTGAACCGCTCACGCCTGTTGGCCGATATCCACGGCTACATGCAGAAACTCGGCATTGCGCCTGAACAGTACAAGCTCACCGGCCTTTATGTACTTTACGAAGACCTGCTGCACCAGTTGTTCACGTCTCAGATTCTGACGCTGGGCATAACCTTCGCGGTGCTGGCGCTGGCGATCCTGCTGATTTTCCGATCGATGAAGATCGCGCTGATCTGCATCACGCCCAACGTGCTGGCGACGCTGATGGTCCTCGGGCTGATGGGCCTTCTGGGGATTCCGCTGGACTTCATGACCATCATGATTGCGTCCATCGCCATGGGCATCACGGTCGACGACACCATTCATTACATTCATCGCTACCGTGAGGAATTGAGGACTGGCACCGCCGAAGAGGCCGTGGCTCGCACCAACACCAGCGTCGGTTACGCGCTGCTCTACACCTCGCTCATCGTGATTCTGGGGTTTTCGCTGCTGGGCTTTTCCGACTTCATTCCCAGCGTGCTGTTCGGCCTGCTGACGGCGCTGGCAATGGCGCTTGCGGTGCTGTTCAATCTCACCCTGCTGCCAGCCTTGCTCAATAAATTCGTCAGGAGCGTCGCGTAAACTCGCGGCGATGGAAAAGAGCTTCTACTCCGCCGGTCTCCGGTTTGAATGCACCGGCTGTGGTGAATGCTGCAAATCACGCGGTGGTTACGATTATGTCTACGTCAGTCTTGAAGAGCGGCAGCGCCTGGCCGCGCACCTTGGGCTCAAAACCGCCGAGTTCACGCGGACGCATTGCGAAAAAACCAGCGGGTTTTTCCATCTGCGCAATCCACAGAATGACTGCCAGTTTCTGAGTGGCGTGCGGTGCACGGTTTACCAGGCCCGCCCCGAGCAGTGCAGAAGCTGGCCGTTCTGGCCGGCCAACATGAAGGCCAAAACCTGGGAGCGTGAAGTCAAGCCCGGCTGTCCGGGCGTAGGTGTTGGAAAGCTCCATTCGCGACAAGAGATCGAAGCCGTCCTCAATCAAGAAAAGCAGCGCGAAAACCGGGTATGAGACCGCCACCCGCCTGGGGCCAATTTATTGCCCTGCAATGTCTTTTGCGAAATCCAGTGGTACTAAAAGTGTACCAATGGTTTTTGGAATCGGGTCAAAAGGGCCCTCAAACCACACCAAGCGGGTCGCGCTGAATATGTCGCCAAGCTTCGTCCCGGCCCCGATCTGGCGGCGTTTGCTTGCCACGCTATACGATCTACTTCTGCTGCTGGCGCTTTGGCTGACCGCGATTTTGATCAGTCTTGTGTTGACCCAGCTCGCCGGTCTTCGGCTCACACCCCCCATGACCCGCGCGTTGCTGTTTACGCTCAGCTTCGGTTTTTTCGGCTACTTCTGGGTACACGGGGGCCAGACGCTAGGCATGCGCGCCTGGCGTCTGCATGTACGCCGCACTGACGGCGCGATGCTGCACTGGCCGGCCGCCCTGCATCGATTCGTGCTGATGCTCTTGCTCGGACTCAGCGTGCTGTGGTGCTGGCTTGACCCGCAGCGGCGCGCCTGGCACGACCGATTATCGGGAACCCACGTGATGTTATTGCCGAAGAAAGCCTAGCTGACGCGCTGCAGTCGCCAAAATGCGGTGGCGAACAATGCCGCGGTCGGTGCCCCGGCCGAAATCCATGGCTGCCAGCCGTAGAGCTGGCCGGTGTTGGCAACGATGTCGTTGATCACATAAAAACTCAGCCCGATCAGGATGCCCAGCAGCAATCGCTGACCGGCACCGGCGCTGCGCAGCGGCCCGAACACGAACGGCACCGCAAACAACATCAGTGCGATGACCGTCAACGGCGCCACGGCCTTGCGCCAGAACGCCAGGCGATAGGCCGACGCGTCAAGCCGGTTGTCGTCCATATAGCCGATCAGCCGCCACAGGCCACGCATGGACAGCGCCCGGGTTTCGAGCACGAACAATCGCAGGACGTCCGGCGCCAGCTCACCCTCCCAGTCCTGTTCGGGCAGTGTCTGCGCCTGCGTGCTCTGGCTGGCAAAATCGGTGCGCCGCGCGTTCTTCAGGCGCCAGCGATTTTCCGAAAATTCGGCCTCATCAATGGACGTGACCGCGCGCAGGCGATGTGATTCGTCGAGGGTGAAGATTTCGGCCGCGCCCAGATGATTCTCGCTCCGCAGCTGCCGGAGGTGCACGATGTGATTGCCTTCGCGCAGCCACAGCGGCCGGTCGATGGCACCCGAAGCGGCACCCAGGCGCGCTTCGGTACGCAATGACTCGGCACGCAATTGGCCTTCGGGCGCCAGCCAGTCGCCCAGCAGCAGACACAACACGGCCAGCACCAGGCCGGCCATCAACGTCGAGCCGCCGATTCGCAACACCGAAATGCCCGATGCGCGCATGGCCGTGAGCTCGGACTGCGAGGCCAGCACGCCAAGCCCGAGCAGCGTGCCGAGCATCCCGATCACCGGCAGCATCAGGTAGAAGCCACGCGGGATCAGCAGCGCGGTGTATGTGAACAGGGCGAGATAACCAAACTGGCCCTGCCCGACATCGTCCAGCTCAGCGACAAACGCGAGAAAAGACTGAATCCCCACCAGCGCCAGCGCGACCAGCGCCGTCAGCGCCAGCACGTGACCGAGGATGTAAAGATCAAGGCGGCGCATTTTTCAGGCCTCCCGCGCGAACAGGGATTTGCGGGTGAAGCCGCCACGCCGAATCTGGATCAGCAGCAAGACCGCGAATGCGGCGATGCCATGCACCCACCAAAGCCCCAGGGTTTCGGACACCACGCCCTGCTTCAGCAGCGTCTGCCCAATGCCGAGCAGATTTGAGTAAATGAGATAGGCGACGATTCCCCAGACCAGCTTCGAGTAACGTCCGTCACGCGGGCCGAGTTGCGCCAGCGGCACCGCCAGAAACGCCAGCAACAGCACCGAAAGCGGTGCGGCCAGCCGCCAATGCAGTTCGGCGCGATCCTGAGGGTCGTCCGATATCCACAGGTCGCCGGTCAGTGCGCGGTCGCGCTTGTTGACGCTTTCGATAATCTGCGGCGGGCGAATCCGCAGCGAAAACGTATCGAAAGACAGCACGTCGTAATCTGCCCGGCCCGGTGTGCCGGCGTAGCGCACGCCATCGCGCAACTGCAGGATGCGCTCGCCCGTCGCCGGATCGATCGTGTGTTCGCCGCGCTGCGCGGTGATCAGGCTGGTGCCCTTGTCCTCGGGGATTTCGGCGAACACGCCGCTGGCAACGCCGCGCTCATCGACCGCATCGCTGTAGAACATCGCGCGGCCGCCCGCCACTGCCTTGAAATGCCCGGCTTCAAACGGCGAGTACTGCACCGACACGCTGGCATCGGTCAGCAGGGCGTCCATGCGCCGCGCTGCCCACGGCCCCCACTCAAACGACAGCAATGCCGTGAACAGGGCGAGGCTCGCCGCCAACCACGCAAAAGGCCGATAGAAATGCCGCATGCCGGCGCCGCAACCCGCCATCGCCGCGATTTCCTGGTCTTTGTACAGGCGGCCCAGGGCCAGCATGATCGCCAACATCAGGGACACCGGAACCAGCAGCACCAGAAAACGCAGGCCATTGAACCCGGCTACTTTCATCAAGAATTCACGTGGAATTTCGCCAGTCGCCGCTTGCGCCAGCACTTTGGTGAAGCGGTTCGACAGCAGAATCGTCAGCAGCACCGCGGTGACCGCCAGCCAGACCTGCGTGGTCTCCCAGAACAGGTAACGGTCGAGAATCCGGATTTTCATGCGCAGTAATCTTGGCGAAACGGAGCCATTTCACTACACTGCCGTGCTCGCATCGAATAAATCATATTTTTAGGACAAGACTCATGGACTACCTGGTCAAAAGCGGCAACCCCGAAAAACAGCGCGTGGCCTGCGTCATTGTCGGCATTTTCGACCGGCGCAAACCCACCGACGCCGCCGAAGCGCTCGACAAGGCCGCGAAGGGTGCGACTGGCCACCGTGCTGCGGCGCGGAGACATGGACGGCAAGCTCGGCACCACCCTGGTGCTGCACAACTTGCCCGGGACTTTCGCCGACCGCGTAATGCTGGTGGGCCTGGGCAAGGAGCGCGATTTCGACGAAAGCGCCTACCGCAAGGCCACCACGGCCGCCGCCGCTGCCCTGCGCAACACCGGCGCGATCGATGCGGTGAGTTACCTCACCCACCTCGAGATCAAGGGCCGCGACTGTCCATTGGAACGTGCAGCAGGCTGCCCTGGTCACCGAGAACGAGTTCTACCGCTTCGACCAGATGCGGGGCGACAAGGCGCGCGAGGATCTGTCGACGCACAAGCTGGAGCGCCTGACCTTCGACGTGCCGCGCCGCTCGCGACCTGCCGTCGGGCGAGACGGGCCTGGGCGAAGCGCTGGCCATCAGCCAGGGCATGCGCGCTGGCCAAGAACCTCGGCAACCTGCCCGGCAACATCTGCACGCCGACCTACCTTGCCGGAGCAGCGCTGGCGCTGGGCCGACAGCACGCCAGCATCAAGGTCAAGGTGCTGGAAAAGCCCGAGCTGGAAAAGCTCGGCATGGGCTCTTTCCTGTCGGTGGCGCGCGGCAGCCAGCAGCCGCCCAAACTGATCGTGCTCGAATACCTGCAAGGGCCAGAAGGACGAAAAACCGGTCGCGCTGGTCGGCAAGGGCCTGACCTTCGATGCCGGCGGCATCTCCATCAAGCCCGCCGACAAGATGGACGAAATGAAGTTCGACATGTGCGGCGGCGCCTCGGTGCTCGGCACCTTCAAGGCCGTGGCAGAGCTGAAGCTGCCGATCAACCTGGTCGGCGTCGTACCGGCTACCGAAAATCTGCTTGAGCGAACAGCGCCAACAAGCCTGGCGACATCGTTACCAGCATGGCCGGCATCACCATCGAAGTACTCAACACCGACGCCGAAGGCCGCCTGATCCTGTGCGACGCGCTGACCTACGTCGAGCGTAATTACGAGCCGGCGGTGTGCATCGACATCGCCACCCTCACCGGCGCGTGCGTTATCGCGCTCGGCGGCATTCCGAGCGGACTGTTCAGCAACACCCAGCCGCTGGCCCGCGCGCTGCTCGACGCGGGCGACGAAGATCGGCGACCGCGCCTGGCAGTTGCCGCTGTGGGAGGACTACGACGACGCTGCTCAAGAGCGAATTCGCTGACGTCGCCAACATCACGCGGCGGGCGCGACGGCGGTGCGATCATCGCGGCCACCTTCCTGCATCGCTTCACCCGCAAGATGAAGTGGGCGCACCTGGATGTCGCCGGCACCGCCTGGAAAGGCAAGCGCGCGACCGGCCGTCCGGTACCGCTGCTCACGCAGTACCTGCTGAATTACGCGAGCAAGAAATCCGCGTGACGCGCGTTGATTTTTATGTGCTGCCTGAAGACTCGACGGGCGGTGCCACGCTGACCGCCTGCCAGCTTTGCGAAAAAGCCGTGGCGGACGGCAAACGCGTGTATGTCCATGTGACACAGCCAGCGCTCGCGATGGATATGGACAAACTGCTGTGGACGTTTCGTCAAGGCAGCTTTATTGCGCATGAACGTCTGGGCGCCACGGCCGAAGAACCGCGTCCGGCGGTGCTGATCGGCGACACCGATCCGCCCTCGACCCATCACGACGTGCTGATCAACCTGGATACGGAAGTGCCGTCATTCTTCAGCCGCTTCGAGCGCGTGCTGGAAATCGTCCATGGCGATGCCGCCACGCGCGCCAAGTCGCGCGAACGCTTCAAGTACTACCGCGACCGCGGCTATTCGCTGGATACCCACAAGCTCTAACCATGGAAAAAGCCTTCGAGCCCGGCGCGGTTGAGGCGCGCTGGCGCGACACCTGGGAGAAAAACGGCTGGTTTGCGCCCTCCGGCTCGGGCGATGGTTACGCGATCATGATCCCGCCGCCGAACGTCACCGGCACGCTGCACATGGGGCACGCATTCCAGCACACCATCATGGACGCGCTGATCCGCCACGCGCGCATGTCGGGCAAGGACACGCTTTGGCAGCCGGGCACCGATCACGCCGGCATCGCGACGCAGATGGTGGTCGAGCGCAACCTCAAGCTCGCCGGCGAGCCGACGCGAGCCGAGCTGGGCCGCGAGAAGTTCGTCGAGAAAGTCTGGGAGTGGAAGAAGTTCTCGGCCGGCACCATCGGTGCGCAAATCCGCCGCATGGGTTCTTCCGTCGACTGGAGCCGCGAAGCCTTCACCATGAGCCCGGACTATTCGAGGGCGGTCATCGAGCACTTCGTGAAGCTTCATGAAGACGGGCTGATCTATCGCGGCAAACGGCTGGTGAACTGGGACCCGGTCTGCAGACCGCGATTTCCGACCTTGAGGTCGTCAACGAGGAAGAAAACGGCAAACTCTGGCACCTGCGCTATCCGCTGGCGGACGGTTCCGGCCAGCTGGTGGTAGCCACCACGCGCCCGGAAACCATGTTCGGCGACACCGCCGTGGCGGTGCACCCGGAAGACGAGCGCTATAAGAATCTCATCGGCAAAAAAATCCGCCTGCCGTTGACGGATCGCGATATTCCGGTCATCGCCGACACGTTTGTCGACGGGAATTCGGCACCGGCGCGGTCAAGATCACACCGGCGCACGACTTCAACGACTACGCGATGGGGCAGCGCCACAAGCTGCCGCTGATCAATATCCTCACCCGGGACGCCAAGCTCAACGACGAAGTTCCGTCCGCCTACCGGGGCATCGACCGCTTTCTTGCGCGCAAGAAAGTCATTGCCGATCTTGAGACGCAGGGCCTGATCGAGAAAATCGAAGACCACAAGCTCAAAGTCCCGCGCGGCGACCGCAGCGGCGCGGTGCTCGAGCCCTACCTCACCGACCAGTGGTTCGTCGACCTCACGGACAAATCCACCGATGGCGGTTGGAGCCGAATCACCAAGCCCGCGATCGATGCCGTCGAATCTGGCCGCATTCGATTTGTGCCCGACAACTGGAAGGCCACCTATTTCCACTGGCTCAACAACATCCAGGACTGGTGCATCAGCCGCCAGCTCTGGTGGGGACATCGCATCCCGGCGTGGTATGACGATGCCGGCAAGATTTATGTCGGGCGCAGCGAAGCGGAAGTTCGCGCGAGAAACAGGCTTTCCGCGGATAGTTCACTCAAGCAGGATGACGACGTATTCGATACCTGGTTCTCATCCGATGTCTGGCCGTTTGCCACGCTCGGCTGGCCGGATCAAACGCCTGAACTGAAAAAGCACTACCCCGGCGCGGTGCTGGTCACCGGCTTCGACATCATTTTCTTCTGGGTCGCACGGATGGTGATGATGGGACAGTTCTTCATGGGTGAGCCGCCGTTCCGCGACGTGTTCATTACCGGGCTGGTTCGCGACCCCGAAGGCAACAAAATGTCGAAGTCCAAGGGCAATGTCCTCGACCCGCTCGACGTGGTTGACGGCATCGGTCTCGACGAGCTGATCAAGAAACGCACCACCGGACTGATGCAGCCTGAAGCCGCGCCCAAGATTGAAAAGAAAACCCGCAAGGATTACCCCGCCGGAATCGCACCGGTCGGCGTGGATGCGCTGCGCTTCACATTTGCCGTGCTGTGTACGCAGGGCCGCGACATCCGTTTCGACGCAGGCCGCGCCGAAGGCTACCGGAATTTCTGCAACAAGCTGTGGAACGCCACCCGATTTGTACTGATGCAATGCGAGGGACAGGACTACGGACTCGATGCCAGTGCCGCCGTGACGCTCAGCACCGCCGACAACTGGATCATTTCGCGATTGCAGCGCGTCGAACAGGAAGCCGCCGAGCATTTCAAGACCTACCGCTTCGACCTGCTGGCGCAGGGGCTCTATCAATTTGTCTGGAATGAATACTGCGACTGGTACCTGGAACTGACCAAGCCCGCGCTGCAATCGGGTGACAGCGCCGCGCAACGCGGCACGCGGCGTACGCTGGTGCGGGTGCTTGAGGCCACGCTGCGCCTGTTGCACCCGCTGATGCCGTTCATCACCGAAGAGCTCTGGCAAAAAATCGCCCCCCTGGCTGCAAAATCCGGCGAGACCCTCATGCGGCAACCCTACCCGCTGGCCGACGCTGCAAAAATCGACACGCTGGCTGAAGCGGATATCGAATGGGTCAAGGGGTTTGTGCTGGGCGTGCGCCAGATTCGCGGCGAGATGGATTTATCGCCCGCCAAGCCGCTGCCGGTGTTGATGCAGAACGCGTCCAAGAACGACGTCGAGCGCATGCAGCGGCTGCATGGCCTGGTTGAATCCATGGCGCGAATCGTCGAACCGCATTACCTCGAAGACCAGGAACAGGCGCCGCAAAGTGCGGTGGCTCTGCTGGGCGACATGAGGATCCTGGTGCCAATGGCGGGCCTGATCGACACGGGCGCCGAACTCGCGCGTCTCGACCGGCAGATTGTCAAACTCGAACAGGAACTGGCGCGCGGTGAAGCGCAGCTGGCAAACCCTCAGCTGAGCAAGGCGCCCGCGCATATCGTCGAAGGTGCCCGCGCCAACGTCGAGCAGAAGCGAAAAGACATGGCGGCGCTGCGCGCGCAACAGGAGCGGATCCGCTCGCTTTAATCCCGCGCTCTGACCACCCTCAGCCCGGGCTTTTTCGGCATCTGCGGCAATTCCGTCAGCGCCTCTTCGACGCCTCGCGCCTCCTGCTCCAGACGGTCCACACACGCATCCAGCGTGATGCCGATCAGGGTCTGGTTGCGGATCATTTCGATGCGCGGCCATGCGGCGCGCTCGCCTTCCAGCATGAACCGCTTGACCGTTTCCAGATTCGGGTTCGAGGTGACATTGAAGTACCGCCACAGGCTGACATCCGGAAAAATGTTGATGTTGCCGCGGTAATTCTGGTCGAGAATCGCCGACGCCGTCTCCAGCGGCCGCGCGAGCGGCCCCAGCGGCAGAGAGCCGCGCGCCAGATCGAGCAGCGACTTGGCCTGGCCTCGCGCCGTGGAGGTTGCATAGGCGCGAGCCGAACTCATCACGTTCTGGCGTTCGGCCGGATCGCGCCGCGACACAAACGGGATCACGTGCGGGTTGGTCTGGCTGACGATGAAGTGGTTGACGTTATGCAGCCGGCGCAGGCGGATGGTCGGCAGGTCGGATTTCAGCGAGCCGTCGTTCCAGCGCAGCAGCGGCATGTACGGCGAGCGCTGGCCGTCCTCGTCGCGCGTCATCAGCTGCACGGGCGGAAACAGCAGCGGCACCGCGCACGACGCCATCACCGCCTCCCGCAGATAAAGATACGGAAAAGTCAGGTAATTCAGCAGGCGCGGGGGCTGGTTGCTGCCCGCCGGCGACACAGTGATGTTGGCAATGCGGCCCGAAAGTTTGTAAGCCTCTTCAAACGTCAGGTCGGGCATGTTGCGCGACAGCGCGGTGCGCACCTGGTTCTGGTCCATCATCGCGCCGCGCTTCCACATTTCGCGCATCGGCAGAATGCGCCAGAAATCGTAGTAGGCGTTTTCCGGGTCGAGCAGCGATTCGACATCGGTCGGCGCACGCGAGCCGACGATCCCGGTAACCACGGAACCGGCGCTGGATCCGGACAGCACCAGCGGCAGGAGTTTTTCGCGATACAGCGCCTTGACCACCCCGACATGGAACAACCCCAGCGTGGCGCCGCCCGAAAGCATCAGCGCCGAGCGCCCGTACGACAACGCGGTTTCGTGGAAGAAACGCAGGCGTGCGGCGCGTGTGAATTCTGGCGTTTCGTGGGTACAGAGGAATTTCAGCGCTTCGCTGACTTCGGTGACGTACTCGCGCACCAGCCGCTTGGTGCCAAAACGCGCATAGGTATAAAGCTGCGGATTGCCGGTGTTGCCGAGATTCCAGTGCAGGCCCTGACGCAGGTGATACACCAGCCGGGGCACGTCATTGGCGAGGCGGTACTGGCGGATCTGGCGCAGGCGCGAGCGCACCAGCCGCCAATCGTAGTCGTCGGAGACTTCCTCGTCCTTCCAGTCGTCGCGGCCCTGGCGGCGGTCCAGCTCTTCGGCCGCCGCCGCCCAACTGCGGTAGTCGGTGGCGTGGTCCATGGCGTGGCGCGATTCGGCGGCGATGCGGTCGGTCAATGTGTTCTTCCTGTAATGAAGGTGCTGTCCCCATGGTGCTTTAAACGCCTGCATTCAGCAATGGTAAAAATCTCACACGATTTCATTACACTTCGGGCATGGATTCGGGGAAGCCAATGGAACACGGATTGACCACCACCCTCAGTTCGCTGGGGCAAATTATTCTGGGCAAGCCGTTGCAATTGCGGCTGGCGCTGGCCTGCCTGCTGGCGCGCGGTCATCTGCTGATCGAAGACATTCCCGGCGTCGGCAAAACTACGCTGGCCCTGGCGCTGGCCAAGGTGCTCGGGCTGAAGTTCCAGCGCATCCAGTTCACCAGCGATTTACTGCCGGCGGATATTCTCGGCGTATCGATCTACGAACAGACCAGCGGCGCGTTCCGCTTCCACCCCGGCCCCGTATTCGCCCAACTGGTGCTGGCCGATGAGGTCAACCGCGCCAGTCCGAAAACCCAGTCCGCACTGCTTGAAGCCATGGAGGAGCGCCAGGTCACCGCCGAAGGCGAAACGCGCTCCCTGCCCGACCCTTTCTTCGTCATCGCCACGCAGAACCCGGCGACACAAATCGGAACATTTCCGCTGCCAGAATCGCAGCTCGACCGATTCCTGATGCGCCTGTCGCTGGGGTATCCGCCGGCAGAAGCCGAACGCATCCTGCTGTCCGAGCGCGACCGCCGTGACGTCCTCGCCGCCGTGACGCCCGCGCTATTGCCGGCGGAACTGCTGGCGCTGCAGAGTCAGGTCCGCGCTCAGCGCACCAGCCCGGCGCTGGTGGACTACATCCTTGCGCTGGTGCACTACACGCGAGAGCATCCGGGGCTGCGCATGGGCCTGTCGCCGCGCGCGGGGCTTTCCATCCGCCGTGCTGCGCAAGCCTGGGCGCTGCTGGAAGGCCGCAGCGGAGTGATCCCCGAAGATGTGCAGGCGGTGTTTCCGGCCGTCGTCAATCACCGGTTGCTGGCGACGTCCGAGCGCGAAGCCGGCGCACCGACGGCGGAGGAGATTCTGGCGAAGGTCGCCATTCCCTAGATTTTCGCTTGCCGGCGGCGCGCCGGTAAGATCCCTCGACCAGCGTTTTGAGAAATTTCGCCGGCACCCGCCGCACGTCCACGATGGTGATCCAATGGTAGCGGCCCCTGTAGCGCGCCGGCTTGATGCCGGGCACATCGGTGAGCGCGACGAACTGCTCCGGCCCGACCCAGACGCTGAAGCGCCAGCGCTCCGGCTCGCTGGTTTTGAAGTACGCAAAGTTTTTACCCCCGACCGAATACACCAGCACGTTGCTTGGGTGTTCATGCAGACGCTGGGTAGCCGACGCCAATCGCGCGCAATATTTCCTGAGCTGAGTCGTATTCACTCAGTACATGCGGCCGTTCGCAGACACCGTCTGCCATAAGACCAGACCATCCTGTCTGCGCACATGGATCGATGTTGTGACTGCTGCAGAGTGCCCTCGAACTTCCTGCGTGGATTTGCCGCAGTGATAACAACCCTGACGAGTCGGCATAGGCTATTTCCTAGGGTGGAAATTCCAGAAAACGCGTCTGCTGTTCGCGGTCGCGCAGATGCACGATGGCGGGATTGCTGCCGTGGTCGGCAAGCGTGAAAACATCCGCCGGCAGCAGGGGGATGCGCGCACCGGCGCGCACAAACATCGGAATCTGCTCAATCGGCGCGTCCACCGTCACTAGGCGGCCCCCCTCCACCACCGGGGCATCGCGCCGCATGAAACTGCCGTCGGATTCGCGGTATTCCACCGCGCGCCACCATTCCAGCCAGCGGCCCGGCGGCAGGTACAACTCGCGCGTCGTGGCGCCCGCGTTGTACACGGGAGCCACCAGGAGGTCGGGCCCGAACATGTACTGATCGTCACGCGCGATGGCTTGCGTATCATCCGGGTAGGTCAGCACGTGATGTCTCATCACCGGCATGCCACTGGCGTGATATTCGTCCACCGCCGCGCGGATGTAGGGATAAAGCTGGGTGTGCAGCTTGGCGTAGCGCCGCCAGATGGGCAGGTGAGCGGGATCCCAGGGCTGAGGCCGTGATTTCGGAGGAATGGCGATGCCGTCCTTCTGGCTGCGCATGACCACCGACAACCCGCCAAAGGCGATCCAGCGGTTCAGTAACTCTGGCGTGAGCGCAGAAAAACCCAGCGCGAAGAATCCGCCGATGTCCGATCCCCACAGCCCGACACCGGAGGTGCCCATCGATAGCGCCTGGTAGATCGAGGATTGCAGGCCGTCGAAACCGAAACTGGTGCTGGGGTCACCGCCCCAGACCAGCGGCGAGCATGCCGTTGAACCGGTCCATCCTGAGCGCACGAAGCGTGCGAGCGGCTTGCCTGCATTTGCCGTTGCGGCCTGAACGCCGCAGTGGTAATCGCGCGGGTAGCGGTTATGAAAAAGCGTGCCGGTGGCACCGTCGCTGGCGACGGCGTCGAGCGGAGTGTATTCGCCAAAATCCTCCATCCAGCCTTCGTAGCCATGCGCCAGTGCTTCGTCGGTCAATACCTTGTAGGCGGCGATGCCGTTGGGTGAGCCAAAGTCGAACTGGCTGACGGTGAAAACATTGGTCGTGGTGTACGGATAAACATAAGTCAACCCGAGTCGATCCTTGATCAACGCGCCCTGCGCATCGGCATTGGCGTAAGCGGGTTGGTAATCGGTGCAGATCATCGGGTTGAAGTACGTGTGCACCGCCGTGCCTTCGGCGTTGAGCCGCGCGGTACGCATCCGTTGCGCCTGTTCCTGGCCCTGATGGTCGCCGCAGGCAAGATAATGCGTATAGGTGGCGGCGAGCGAAGTCGGCACGTCAGCCTGACGCAACTCGGCGATTCGCTCGTCGGTATCCGGCTGCACCCATGGCCCGAAGAACCACGGGGCGGTATTGGCGGGCTGGCGGCCCAGCGCCGCTGAAAAACGGCGCAACACATCGGCGGGCCGCGGGCCCGCGAACACGCGCCAACTC
Organism: uncultured Gammaproteobacteria bacterium; assembly: GCA_963807375.1. GTDB lineage: Bacteria > Pseudomonadota > Gammaproteobacteria > Nevskiales > Nevskiaceae > JACPFV01. Next base: position 332,643 of record CAWEBP010000001.1, on the reverse strand, counting down.
AGCTGCGTGCTTTCCGCTTCCATGCTCCAGCCGTTGTCACCCAGCCGGTGGTAACTCAACTCGTCGTTGTCGAGCAGCACGCCGTATCCACGCGAAGACAGCAGCCAGGGCATCGGAAAATACGTCGCATCTTCGCGCCAGCGCAGCCCCCATTTAGGAACCACCGCCGCGATCGGCGGGTATTCGACGTTCTGATAGGGCCCTTCGCCCACGTAATGCTCAAGCGTGCGGCCCGCTTGATTGACGGCGTTGCTGCGCTCGCCAAAGCCGAAGAATTTTTCGTCGGCGGTGGCATCAAACCCCACGCCCATCGCCTGCACCAGCACCGGCACGAACGGTTGCACCTGCAACCTGATGATGCCTTCGCCGTCTGCGTGCGCGCGCAGCGTGAGCAGGTGGAGCGGGCTGCTGGTGGCCAGCGTCGCCACGTAGTCGGCTCCTTCGCGGTGCGATTCGACCACGCGTGTGGCGTGTACCCAGCCCGTATCACGCGCAATGGGCGCGGCAGGCTGGCCCATGACCACCGGGGTCAGCAGCGGCAATGTACCGCTGCCTTCGGCTGGTGCTCCGACATGCAAACCCAGCGCACCGGCCGGTCCCGGGCCGGTTCCGCCCTGTTCCGTCAGCAGCTCCTGACCCTGCGCGTTGAAAAAACGCATGCGCCAGGGTGAATCATCCACACGTAGCTTCAGGGTGCCGGCATCCACCGCCCATTCGATTTGCGGCGGTACGGCTGCGCCAGCGGCACCACCCGATGCCGGATCGCTGTCCGAGCAGCCGCACAAACACAAAACGGCCAACCAATGGATGCGGATCATCCCCGAATACTGCCACCCGCCTGAAGCCTTGGGGAGCCTGAAATTGGCATCGATTAAAAAACAGTGGTACTAAAAGTGTACCAATGATTTTCTAAAATCGGCCCCTCAGTGCCGAAAAGGGATGCAAGCGGGTGGCACCGAATTTGGCTCAAACTACGCCCATGCGCCTCTGGCTGGTCGCCAAAATCCTGCTGCATCCGTTGCGCTTCGCCCAGGAGCGTATCGATTCGTGGGTGCTTGCACGAGTCAAGCGCCAGCCGGGGCCGATTCCGGTGACACGATTTCGCGTCTACATTCTGCCGACGCGCTTTGGCTACGGCTTTGGGTTGATGACGTTCGTCATGCTGATGGGCGCGATGAACTACTCCAACAGCATGGGTTTTGCGTTGACCTTCCTACTCGCGGGCCTGGGGATGGTGGCTATGCACCAGACGCATGGCAACCTGGTCAACGTGCGCATGCACGCCAGTCGCTGCGCACCAGTATTCGCCGGCGAGGTCGCGCATTTTCAGTTACGCATCGAAAATCCTTCGGCGCGGGCGCGCTACAGCCTCGCGCTTTCATGGCCGCGCTACACCGTGGCAAACACGGCATTGAATAGCGACGGCAAACCGCTGCAGGGCACGCGCCGCCGTGCGAACGCCGACGAAGAAGACGTCACCGCCGATGTGGCCGCGCAGGCCGAAACGCGGATGACCCTGAGCCTGCCGGCGCGCCAGCGCGGTTTTTTGCCGGCACGCGTGTTCAGCCTTGGCACCGACTTTCCGCTCGGACTTTTTCACGCCTGGACATGGGCCGAACTCGACATGAGTTGCCTGGTCTATCCACGGCCCGCCGCTCCGGGGCGCAAGCCCCCCGCCGCGCAAGGCGGTGACGGCCATGCCGCGGGCAACCAGTCGGGCCTCGACGAATTTGCGGGCTTGCGCACCTACCAGCGTGGTGATTCGCCGCGCTCGATCCACTGGAAATCCCTGCCGAAGCTGCGCGCGCCGATGGTCAAGCAGTTTCTCGAAACCCTCGACGAGGAATTGTGGCTGGACTGGAACGACCTCGCCGATCTCGACACCGAAGCGCGGTTGTCGCAATTGACGCGCTGGGTGCTCGAAGCCGACGGCGCGCACCGTTACTACGGCTTGCGCCTGCCGGGCCTGACGGTCGCGCCGAACAACGGCGAAGACCATCGGCACGCCTGCCTCAAGGAACTGGCGCTGTTCGCGGCATGAAAACGACTGCGAAGAATTATCTGGCGCAGGGCGTGCTGCTGCGCCTGCTCGCGATGCTGGCGCTGGTCATCTCCCCTCACCTGTGGCGCATGCCGCCGTGGATCTCCCTGCTGATCGTCAGCCTGATCCTGTGGCGCGCTGCCGCCGCGCGGCGCAACTGGCCGCTACCCAAGCCGGTGGTGCGCATTGCGCTCACGGTGCTCGCCTTTCTGGGCGTCTACGCCAGTTTCGGCTCGCCCACCGGGCAGACCGCCGGCACCGCGCTGCTGGCATTGATGCTCGCGCTCAAGCTGACCGAAATGCGCTCGCGTCGTGACGTCATGGTCGTGGTCAGCCTCAGCTACTTCATGCTGCTCACGCACTTTCTGTTTTCGCAGGACCTGTGGACGGTGGCGTACCTGCTGGTCTGCGCCTCGGCGATCACGGCGGTGATGGTCGAGTCGAACCACGGCGGCCAGCCGCTGCCGCTGCGCGTATCGCTGCGCATGGGAGTATCGCTGGTGGCGCAGGCGCTGCCATTGATGGTGATCCTGTTCATCCTGTTTCCGCGCATCCCCGGCCCGCTGTGGGGCCTGCCGTCCAGCAGCGGCGCGGCCCGCACCGGCCTTTCGGACAGCATGTCGCCGGGCGATATTTCCAGCCTGATCCAGTCAGACGCGCTGGCGTTTCGCGTGCGTTTCGAAGGGGCCGCGCCGCCGGCACGCGAGCGTTACTGGCGCGGCCCGTCGTTCGAGCGCTTTGACGGTCGTCGCTGGACGCATCTGGCGCGCGAGTTCGTGCGCGCCCCGCCGGCACAGGCCTTGCTCCATGGCCGGCCGGTGCGCTACGAAATCACGCTCGAGCCGCACGACCAGCAGTGGATGTTTTCACTGGACGTCCCCGACCCCGCCACGCTGCCGCCGAACAGTTTTTTCGATCAAGACCTGCTGCTCACTGCGCGCAAGCCGGTGCACGAGCGCTGGCTGTACACCCTGACCTCGCTCACCGAATTTCAATTTGAGCCTGAGCTCGCGCCCGCGCTGCTCAAGCTTTACACGCGGCTGCCGCCGAGCGGCAATTCGCAGGCGCAGGCGTGGGCGCAGCAATTACGCGAACAGTACGGCGAAGACGGTACGGCCATTGCGCAAGCGATCCTCCGGCACTTCCGCGCCGAGGATTTTTACTACACCCTGCAGCCGCCGAAACTCGCGCGCAACGCGATTGATGATTTTCTGTTCAACACCCGGCGCGGGTTCTGCGAACACTACTCCAGCAGCTTCACGTTCTTGATGCGCGCGGCGGGAATCCCCGCGCGCGTGGTCACCGGTTACCAGGGCGGCGAGCTCAACGAACTTGGCGGCTACTACATCGTCAGCCAGTCCGACGCGCACGCGTGGAGCGAATACTGGCTGCCGGGGCGAGGCTGGACACGCGCCGACCCCACCGCAGCCGTCGCGCCGATCCGCATCGAACAGGGCATTTCGGCGGCGATCCCGCAGAGCGAGGGCTTGCCGGGTTTTCTCACCGCGCGCGGAGATTTCGCTGCAAGCTGGGAAGCGCGCATGGACTGGGTCGAAGCGAGCTGGAACCGCTGGGTCCTCGCTTACGGCCCTGAACTCCAGGAGACCTTCCTGCGCCAGTTTGGCCTGCTCGACTGGGGCGACATGATCCTGGCGCTCACCGTGCTGACCACGCTGATGCTCAGCGCCCTTGGCCTGGCCATGCTGCGCCACAGCCGCCCGGTATTAAATAACGATGCCGCCCTGAAGCACTGGCAACGGGCGCTGCGCAAACTGGCGCGCGCCGGATTTACGCCGGGGGCAACGGAGGGTCCGCGCGACTTCATCGAACGCGTCGCGCAGCGGCGACCCGACCTGAAAGCCCGCCTGCGGCAGCTCGCCGAGGCGTATCTGCAGGCCCGTTACATCGCCACCGACAATTCACAGGCACTACAATCGCTCTCCCGTGAGGCTCAGTCCCTGAAATTCCCCAAACGTTCATCGTGAGTGCCCATCTCGTCGAAATGGGCCCGCGCGTCCCCCGTACCCATTTCCGTTTTGCACAGTCTCTGACCCTGGGCCTGCTGCGCCTATTCGGCTGGCGCCTGGAATTCCGTTTGCCCGACGAACCGAAAATGGTTGTACTGGCGGCGCCGCACACCTCGAACTGGGATGGATTTTTCGCCATTATCTCCCTGGCGGCGATGAACCTGAAACTCGGGCTGTTCGTCAAACACAGCATGTTTCGTTGGCCGTTACGCGGGCTACTCAACATGCTGGGCGCGATTCCGATCAACCGCAACGCGGCGGGCGGTCTGGTCGGGCAGACCGTGCAGGCCTTTCGTGGCCAGTCGCAATTGCTGATAGGCCTCGCTCCCGAAGGCACGCGCGGGCATGCGGTGAAATGGAAGCGCGGCTTTTACCTGATCGCGCTGGAAGCAAAAGTGCCCATCGTCTGTGCGTACCTCGACTACGGCCGCAAGGTCGCCGGTACCGGCTTGGTCCTCTGGCCCACGGACGACTACGCTGCAGACCTTGAAAAAATCCAGGCGTTTTACCGGACCATCACGCCGAAATATCCGCAGAATTTTTCAGCGAACGGCTAAGGGCGCCTGCACGCGCGTCAGCAGCCAGCCGCCGATTACGAAGAACGGCAGCAACGCCAGAATGGACAGGCGCTGGTTGTCGGGAAAAGCGGCCGCGGTAAACCCGACTGCCAAAGGCCCCAGCACCGCGGCAAATTTGCCGAGCATGTTGTAAAAACCAAAATACTGGCCGGAAGCGTTTGACGGAATCAGCTGGGCATAAAACGAACGTGATAAGGCCTGCACGCCACCCTGCACCAGCGCGATCGCCGCCGCCATCCAGTAGAACTGCGCCTCGGTTTTCAGCGTATAGGCCCAGCACGTCACCGCGGCATAGGCCGCGATTGCGGTGAGGATCGCGCGCTGTGTGCCGATTCGCCGACCCAGCCAACCGTAGGCGATGGCCGCGGGAAATCCAATGAACTGCACCAGCAGCAACGCGGTGATCAAGGAAGAGGATGAAAATCCGAGCTTGATGCCGTAATCCACTGCCATGCGAATGATGGTGTCGACGCCGTCAATGTAAAGCCAGTAGGCGAGCAGGAACATCCAGATCGGTTTTTGTCCGCGCAGCTGCTTCAATGTTTGCCACAGCGCCTGCATGTCGTTGCCCTGTTTTCGGGTCTCGGGCGTCTCAGGCACAAACCAGAACAGTGGTAATGCAAACAACATCCACCAGAATCCAGCGCTCAGGAAAGCAAAGCGTGTAGCCATGGCCGCGTCCACCACACCAAACAGTTCGGGTTTCAGAACCATTGCCACGTTGGCCGCGAATAACACGCCGCCGCCAAGATAGCCGAGCCCATAACCAAGTGCGGAAATCCGGTTGAAGTCACCCGGCTCTGCCACATGAACGAGGAGTGAATCGTAAAACGAGGTCCCGGCGAAAAAGCCCATGGATGCCAACGTGAACAGCGCCAAAGCGCTCTGCCAGCCCCCGGGCGGCACGGCGTAAAGCGCCGCGGTGGTGCAGGCACCGAGCAGCGTGGAAAAAAACAAAAAGCGCTTTTTCAGGCCACGGCGGTCGGCGATTCCACCGAGCAGCGGCGCCAGCATCATGACGGCGATGCTGGCGATCGAACCGGCCCATCCCAGCCAATAGGTACGCTCGCCTTCGGGCAAGCCGGCCGCCCAGTATTTAGCCAGAAAGATCGGAAAAAACCCGGCCAACACCGTCGTCGCAAACGCCGAATTGGCCCAGTCATATAAGGCCCAACTCCACTGCGCTCTGCGCGCAGAGGTCATTTCAGATCGCAATTGAACAACAGCGCGTCTTCGCGGCCCATGCGGGCCGGGTAATAGGCGTTGCGTTTGCCGACCTGGTGGAATCCCGCGTGCCGATAGAGGGCAATGCCCGCCACATTGGTGGGCCGCACCTCGAGCAGCATCTGCTCCATGCGCGCGCTGCGCGCCAGGCGCTTGAGATGCTGAACCAGAAACCGCCCGAGACCGCGGCGCTGATGCGCGGGTTCCACGCACAGATTGAGGATATGCGCGTCGCCCACTGCCATCGACATGACAGTGTAAGCAAGGACATCGCCGGCAGGATTGCTGACCACCCAGGCGCTGTAACCCACCTGCAGGCAGTCACGGAAAATGCCCTCTGTCCACGGAAACTCGTAGGCCCGGCGCTCGATTTCCAGCAGTTGCGGCAGATGAACCGCCGCCATCGGCGCTAATTCCCAGAGTTCCTGCGGTTGGGCACTCACGCGGACAAAAACCGATGGACTTTTTTCAGGTCTTCCCAGGCTTTCGCCTTTTCGCCCGGGCTGCGCAGCAGATACGCCGGATGGTAGGTGATCATCAGCGGCGTTTTGTCCGGGCCCCAGGCATGCAACGGCCCGCGTAGTTTTCCGACCGCCTCGTCCGTCATCAGCAGGCGCTTGGCCGCGGTGCCGCCGAGCGCAACGATCAGTTTAGGCTTCACCAGCTTGAGCTGGGCCTCAAGATACATACGGCAGGATTCCGCCTCATCTTCCGCCGGCTCGCGGTTTTCAGGTGGGCGGCATTTCACGACATTGGCGATGTAAGTGTTGGTTTTGCGCGAATGGCCGATGGCCTTGAGCATTTCGTCGAGCAGTTTTCCGGCGCGGCCCACGAACGGTTCGCCTTGTGCGTCCTCATCGGCGCCAGGGCCCTCGCCGACGACCATCAGCGGCGCCGTTTGCGGGCCGACGCCAAACACCGTCTGCGTGCGCGTCTCGCACAGTCGGCATTTCCTGCAATCCTTCACGGCGTCGCGCAGTTCGCCCCAACCGGCTGACGCGAGTAGCGGCTCACTGGGACCCTGCCGAATCTGCCGGCCTGTCGCGTCGAGCCCAGGATTCAATGCCCAAGGCACTGAGATATTTCGCGCGTGGCGCCGTTTTCATGGCGCTAGTGTAGCTAGGCCGCCGCGCGCTCGATCATTTTATGACGCGCACCCTTGGCCCGGTTCAGGGCAGACAGGATCGCCTTGAACGACGCGGTGACGATGTTGGCGTCCAGTCCCACGCCGAACAGCGTGCGCTGGTCGTTCACGCGCAACTCGATATAAGTCGCGGCGCGCGCATCGGCGCCGCCCGTAAGCGCATGCTCGTGGTAATCCAACACTGCCAGTTTCTCGCCACTCAGTTCCTGCAAGGCGTGGACGAACGCATCGATTGGCCCATTGCCGCGGCCTTTCAGGATCTGCATGCGCGCCCTGCGCCTGAATCTCGGTCGCCAGCTCCACCGCGTTCTGCTTGGAATCCTCGACCAGGTGATGCGCGATATACGCATACGGCCCTTCGTGGTCCAGGTACTCGCGCTGGAAGATCGCACCAGATGTCCTCGGCGGTGACTTCCTTGCCGCTGGCGTCGGTGACTTCCTGCACGACCTGGCTGAACTCGATCTGCAGGCGCCGCGGCATGACGATGCCGTATTCGGCTTCCAGCAGGTAACTGATACCGCCCTTGCCCGACTGCGAATTGACACGGATCACCGCCTCGTAACTGCGGCCCAGATCCTTGGGGTCCAGCGGCAGATAGGGCATGTCCCAGATGTCGCCCTCCTTGCGCGCGCCGAACGCCTTCTTGATCGCGTCCTGATGCGAACCGGAAAAGCTGGTGTAGACCAGATCGCCGACATAGGGATGGCGCGGATGCACGGGCAACTGGTTGCAGTACTCGACCGCGCTGCGCACCTCGTCGATGTCGGAGAAATCCAGTCCTGGATGTAACGCCCTGCGAATACAGGTTCAACGCCAGATTGACCACATCGACGTTGCCGGTGCGCTCGCCGTTGCCGAACAGGCAGCCCTCGACACGATCCGCACCCGCCATCATCGCCAGCTCGGCGGCGGCGGTACCGGTGCCGCGGTCATTGTGCGGATGCACCGACAGCACGATGGCCTCGCGCCGCTGCCAGATTGCGATGCATCCACTCGATCATGTCGGCAAAGATGTTCGGCGTGCTGTGCTCGACGGTGGACGGCAGGTTGATGATGCACGGCCGCGCTTTCGTCGGCTGCCAGACTTCGGTCACCGCATCGACGATGCGCTTGGAAAAATCCAGTTCGGCGCCGGAGAACATCTCGGGCGAATACTGGAACACCCAGTCGGTGTCCGGCTGCTGTGCGGCCAGATCCTTGATCAGCACCGCGTGCTGCACCGCCAGTTCGGCGATCACCTGGTCCTGGCTCATGTTGAACACCACGCGGCGCATCACCGGCGCCACGGCGTTGTAGTAATGCAAGATCGCGCGGCGCGCGCCCTTGCAGCGACTCGAACGTGCGGCGGATCAGCGGCTCGCGCGCCTGCGTCAGCACCTGGATCGTGACGTCGTCCGGAATCAGGCTGTTCTCGATCAGATGCCGAACGAAATCGAAATCGGTCTGCGAGGCCGACGGAAACCCGACCTCGATCTCCTTGAAGCCGCGCTTGCACCAGCGTCTCGAACATGCGCAGCTTGCGCGCACGGTTCATCGGCTCGATCAGGGCCTGGTTGCCATCGCGCAGGTCCACGCTGCACCAGATCGGCGGCTGGGTGATGACGACGTCGGGCCAGGTGCGGTCGTGCAGTGGCACCGGCGCAAAGGCACGGTATTTTTCGGAAGGATTTTTCAACATGGTCATGGCACTACTCGTGATGTTTGCCCGTATACAGGCGGGCATAGCGCCTTGCGGCGCTGGAGGATTCTAGGAGTTTCGCGGCTTAGGCCCCGCATGGCCGAAAGTGGGTCTGCCTTACGGCAGAAGCGCGAGCAGACCCGAGAGGGTCTTGGAGAATCCGGGTTCGCGCATGAATTGCATGGGCTGACTATAAATCCGTCACGGACGCGCCGCAACCGGCGGACGGCGCATCCGCCGCACCAGCGCGCCAATCGGGCCGGTCAAGGCATAGACAAAAAACAGCAAGAAGAAAATCAGCGACGGTTTCAACGCGAACAGCGTCAGCACCCCGACGACGAAGACGATGTAGCGAAACGGAACGCGCTCGGTGAGCCTCACGGTCTTCAGGCTGAAAAAGCGCAAGTTGCTGACCATCAGACACCGCGGTTCCGAGCGTGATGATGACGGCGGGGATCACCAGCACTTCGCCATCGAATCCAAATTCATCGGCCATCCAGACAAAGCCGACCATCACCGCCGCCGCGGCCGGGCTCGGCAGGCCAAAGAAAGCGCCCTTGGCCTCACCGCGCGACGACAGCACGTTGAATCGCGCCAGTCGCAGCGCGGCACAGGCGGTATAGGCGAACGCCGCAACCCAGCCGAGCTTGCCGCCCAGCCAGGGATACTCCGAAAGAAAGTGCAGACTGAACATGTACATCACCACCGAGGTACCGACCCCGAACGCGACCATGTCGCAAAGGCTGTCGTATTCCTTGCCGAATTCGCTGGCAGTATTGGTCTTGCGCGCGATCACGCCGTCGAGCGGGTCGCAGACCATGGCGACGAAAATGGCGATGGCGGCCGGCGCGAACTCCCCCTTGATCGCCGCGACGATCGCGTAGAAACCGCCGAACAACGTTCCGGTGGTGAACAGGTTGGGCAGCAGGTAAATGCCGCGGCGGCGCTTGGGTACGGTCAGATCATCCATGCGGCGCATCTTAACGGCTGACGAGCCTCTAAAAACACTCACCCGCTTGGGCCGCAATCAGTGCGCTGGCGACCCATAAACGAAAACGGGTGGTACGCTTTTAGTACCACCCGTTTTTTATTCGGGCCCGACTGGAGCTCAATAATGCTCCAAGCGGGTGGCACTAAAACTCAATTCTTCGCCTTGTCCACCAGCTTGTTCTTGGCGATCCAGGGCATCATCGCGCGCAGCTTGGCGCCCACTTTCTCGATCGGATGCTCGGCACCGATGCGGCGCATGGCCTTCAGGTCGGCGCTCCGGCCTGGTTTTCCAGTACGAACTCGCGCGCGAACTGGCCGGTCTGGATTTCCTTGAGGATGCGCTTCATTTCCTTCTTGGTTTCCTCGGTGACGATGCGCGGGCCGCGGATGTAGTCGCCGTACTCGGCCGTGTTGCTGATCGAGTAGCGCATGGTTGCCATGCCGCCTTCGTACATCAGGTCGACGATCAGCTTGAGTTCGTGCAGGCACTCGAAGTACGCCATCTCCGGCGCATAGCCCGCTTCCATCAGCGTCTCGAATCCGGCCTGCACCAGCGCGGTCGCGCCGCCGCAGAGCACCGCCTGCTCGCCGAACAGATCGGTTTCGGTTTCTTCCTTGAAGTTGGTTTCGATAATGCCGGCGCGGCCGCCGCCGTTGGCGCTGGCATACGACAAGGCTAGCTTCTTGGCCTGGCCGGATGCGTCCTGATGGATCGCAATCAGGCTGGGCACGCCGCCACCCTGCGTGTAAGTGCGAGCGCACCAGGTGGCCGGGACCTTTAGGCGCGATCATGATGACGTCGAGATCGGCGCGTGGCTTCGATCAGCTGGAAGTGGATGTTGAAGCCATGCGCGAAGGCCAGCACGCCGCCCTTCTTCAGGTTCGGCGGCGACCGATTCCTCGTAGATCTTCCGCTGGTCCTGATCGGGCGCCAGAATCATCACCAGGTCGGCCGCCTTCACCGCGTCGGCGACTTCCGAGACTTTCAGCCCGGCGCTCTCGGCCTTGGCCCAGGACTTCGAGCTCTTGCGCAGCGCGACAGTGACATCGACGCCGCTGTCCTTGAGATTCAGTGCATGGGCGTGGCCCTGCGAGCCGTAGCCGAGAATCGCCACCTTCTTGGACTTGATGAGGGAAAGATCGGCGTCCTTGTCGTAGTAAACGTTGATGCTCACGGTGTTGCTCCAGTGAAAATTAGTTGGAAAGCTTGAGAATCTGGTGACCCCGATGCAATGCCGCGACGCCGGAGCGTACGACTTCGAGACATCGGCGTGACCTTGGCCAGTTCGGCGATGAAGGCGTCCACTTCCGCGCCGGTGCCGGCAAATTGTACGGTGCGGGTGTTTTCGCTTTCGTCGAGTATCTGGCCGCGGTTGCTGCGCACGCTGTCCACCACCTTGCGCGCGGTGCCGTTACGGGCCTCGACCTTCATCATCAGCAGCTCGCACTCCAGATGGTCGGCGCTGGACAGGTCGGTGATCTCGACCACGTCGATCAATTTGCGCGTCTGCTTGACGATCTGGTCCACCACCTCGTCCGATCCGCCGGTGACCACGGTCAGCCGCGAAATCGCTGGATCATGGGTCGCCGCCACCGTCAGCGAATCAATGTTGTAGCCGCGCGACGAAAACATCCCGGCCACGCGCGCCAGCGCGCCGGCTTCGTTCTGCAAAAGGATCGAGATGATGTGTCGCATGGGGCCGCGCACCCTAGCGGGCACACTACCCAAAATCAAGTAAGAATCTGTTAGCTTCTGACCGCCCACAACACCTACACAAAATGGCTGGATTCAAAACCATCGGGGTCATTGCCAAACTGCGCGACGCCCGCGCCGGCGCGACGCTGCGCGAATTGTGCGCCTTGCTGCGCGGTTACAAACGTACGCTGCTGGTAGAGGACGCAACGGCCGAGCACTACCGCCTGCGCGGCGTCAAAGCCGTCAGCCGTGAGCTGCTGGCAAGGCGCTGCGACCTGGTGATCGTGGCCGGTGGCGACGGTACGCTGCTGGAAGCGGGCCGCGCGCTGGCGCCGCAGGCGGTGCCGATTCTCGGCGTCAATCAGGGCCGGCTTGGCTTCATGGTCGATGTCAAACCCGAGGAAATGCGCGCCACCTTGCGCGAGATCCTGAGCGGACGTTTCGTACGCGAGCGGCGCTTGCTGCTGTCGGCCGTGATTCAGCGCGGCAGTCAGAAGCGCGGCCCGTTCCTCGCCATCAACGACGTCGTGATCCGCAATCAGGCGGCGGTGCGCATGCTGGAATTTGAAACCTGGTATGGCAAACAATTCATCAGCCGCCATCGCGCCGACGGCTTTATCGTTTCGTCACCCACCGGCTCGACCGCCTATGCGCTTTCCGGCGGCGGACCGGTGCTGCACCCGGCGCTTGAGGCGCTGGCCCTGGTCCCGATTTGTCCACACACCCTGTCAGACCGCCCGATCGTGATCGGCTGCGAACAGCCCGTGCGCATCGTGCTCGCCGGTGGCGAGGGCGTGCGCGCGACGTGCACCACCGACGGCCAAGTCAACGAGGAGATTTCGCCGGGCGACACGGTCGAAATCCGCCGTGCGCGAGCGGTGCTGACGCTGATCCATCCGGCCAATCATGACTACTTCAATACGCTTCGAAACAAGATGAACTGGGGCCGCGGGCCGGAACATTCGTAATGCTGCGCCGCCTGTCCATCCGCGATTACGCGATCATCGATGCGCTTGACCTGGATTTTGCATCCGGGTTTCTGGTGCTTTCAGGCGAAACCGGTGCGGGCAAATCCATCCTGATCGGCGCACTTGGACTGCTGCTTGGCGACCGCGCCGAAGGCGGCGTGGTGCGCAGCGGCCGTGAGCGGGCGGAATTGAGCGCGGAATTCGACCTGCAACACTCGCCCGACGCAACGCAGTGGCTTAAAGAAAACGAGCTGACGGATCCAGACGATGCGCGGCACTGCCTGGTCCGGCGCGTGATCGGCAGCGACGGCCGCAGCCGCGCTTTCATCAACGCCAGCGCGGCGCCGCTGTCGCATCTTCGCGAACTTGGCGAGCGGTTGGTGGAAATTCACGGTCAGCATGAACACCAGCGCCTGACGCAAATTGCCACGCAGCGCGCATTGCTCGACGAATCCGGTGTCGCCGCGTCGCTGCTCGAAGCGGTTGCGGACGCTGCCCGCGAATATCAGAAGCTCTGCCAGGCGATTGAACGCGCACGGGCGCTGGCCTCACGCGATCCCGGACAACTGGACTATCTGCGTCAGCAGGTGCGCGAACTCGAAGCGCTGGGGCTGACCTCCGATGAACTCACGCAACTGGACTCCGAACACAAGCAACTGGCGCACGCCGGACGCCTGATCGAAGACGGCGGCCTGGCGCAAGAATTACTGCTCAGCGGCGAGAACAACCTGCACGACCAGCTCAACCGCGTTGAAACACTCCTGCAGGGCTTAAGCGAACTGCACGAAGGATTCGGCGAGTTCCAGACCCTGGTGACGCAGGCTCGGCTGCAAGCCCGTGAAGCCGCAGACGGCCTGCGCCGAATGCTGGATCGGCTCGAACTCGACCCCGAACGTCTGGTGGAAGTCGAGCAGCGGTTGGCCGCAATCCATGAACTGGCGCGCAAGCACCGGGTTCGTCGTGAAGAATTGCCACAACACCTGACGACGTTACAGGAAGAAAGCAGCCTGCTGGAGCAAGCGGCCGGCGATCTCGGTGCATGGACTGCCAAACAGGAGGCCGCGCTTAAAACATATCAGGCGGCCGCGCAGAAACTGACCGCCGCGCGCGACAAGGCGGCCTCTGTGTTGGCGCCCAAAGTCAGCAACGTGCTGCGCGAACTCGGCATGCCGCAGGCGCAACTGCAGATCGTTGTGGCCCACAACGAAAACGCGGCGCCGCGCGCCATTGGAAGCGACGAAGTCAGTTTCGATTTCTCCGCCAACCCTGGTCAGCCGCCGCGGCCGTTGGCCAAGGTCGCCTCGGGCGGTGAGCTGTCGCGATTGTCACTGGCGATCCAGGTGACGGTGCGTCAGGCGTCCTCGGCACAGACGCTGATTTTTGACGAAGTCGATGCCGGCATCGGCGGCGCGGTGGCCGAAACCGTCGGCCGCAAGCTGCATGAACTGGCACGCTCAGGACAAGTGCTGTGCATCACCCATTTGCCCCAAGTCGCGGCGCAAGGCGATCATCACTACGCCATTCGCAAGGAAGTTAAAACCGGCCAGACTTACACGCGAGTCTCGCCGCTGGTGGGCAAGGCACGGATTGACGAAATTGCCCGCATGCTCGGCGGCAAAAAAACCAGCGCCGCGACCGAGGCGCTCGCAAAGGACCTGCTGAAAGCCTGAAGGCTATTTCTTTTTCGATTTTGCCTTGACGTACATCACCAGGCTGTGACCGACGATGTCGTAGCCGTGTTTGCTGGCGATCTCGTGCTGCAGCCGCTCGATTTCAGTGCTGACGAATTCCACCACCTTGCCGGACTCGACATCCACCATGTGGTCGTGATGGTCGCCGCGCACCAGTTCGAATACGGCATGACCCCCTTCGAAATGATGGCGGTGCACCAGACCCGCCGTTTCAAACTGGGTCAGCACGCGGTAGACCGTGGCCAGGCCGATGTCCTGGTCGGAGTTGAGCAGGATCTTGTAAATGTCCTCGGCGGACATATGCCGCGCCGGATTGTTTTCGAGGATTTCGACGATTTTCAGGCGCGGCAGTGTGACTTTGAGTCCGGCGCTGCGCAGATCATGGGATTCCATGTGAGATATTATGCACGCTCGATGCGCACCCTACTTATTTTTGCGATAACGCTCTGCCTCGCCGGTTGCGCGAGCTGGTTCGATCCGCTCGCCTACAAGCTGCCGACGCGCCAGGGCAATGTCCTCGAACAAAAGCAACTTGACCAGCTGAAAATCGGCATGACGCCGGACCAGGTCAAGTTTTTGCTCGGCACGCCATTGGCGGCCAGCCCGTTCCGCGACGACCGCTGGGATTATGTGGGCTACTACAAGAGCCCGCGCGGACAGGTCTCGAGCCGCACGGTTTCGCTGTTTTTCGACAAGGGGCAGTTGTCGCGCATGGACGGCACCAAGCTTGCCGCCGCCGACCGCGACCAACAGCAGGCCCTCGAGACGCCGGACGTCCAGAACGTGATTCAAACCGACAAGAAAGACCGGCTCGAGGCCGAGCGCGACAAGCAGTCCGAAGCGCCGCGCCCCACCACCGGCGAATCCAGCACGCAAAAATAGCCGCTAGGCTTTTTTTCGCGCGCGCTGCCGGCGCGCCTCTTTCGGGTCGATCAGCAGATCGCGGTAAATCTCAATTCGGTCGCCCTCGACGGCGCATTCGCCGGATTCACGCACGCGCCCGTATACGCCGAGCCTGAGCGGATGTCGCAGGTCGGCTCCTGATTCTTCGACGGCCTGGCGCAATGTTGTTCCTTCGGCAACCTGCAGATGGAAAACCTGCTGTCGCCCGGGTGTTGCATCCACCACGCTGACACGGATCACGGCACGCCAAGCCCCGGCGCAGGCGACCAAAGTTCGGTCAGGTAATCCACGACACCCAGGCAGTACAGCATCAACACGATCAGCGCGATTCGCGTCGGGTAGCGCAGCGCCAGGCTCCATACCCGAAAGACCCATTGCGGCTGTTCGCCCCAGATCTCCCGCTGCAAGGGCACCGGAATGACGCGACTGACAAACACGCACAGCAGCAGCCCGGTGGCCGGGAGCAGAAGGCGGCCGGTGAGCCACTGCATCCAGTCGAAGAAATTGCGGCCAAAGAATTCCAGGTGCTCGGTCACGCTGAACGACAACAGACTGCCAAGACCCAGAAACCAGATGATCACCGACATGAAAACGCAGGCGAATACCCGAGTGATGCGGTGGCGGTCCATCAGGTAGCGCACGCCGGGTTCGAGCAGCGCCAACGCCGCCGACAAAGTGATCACGAACATCATCAAGTACACCAGCGTGGCGCCGATGGCGCCCTCAAACTGAGCCGGCAATACTTGCGGCAGTGTCTGGAACAGCAAGGTCAGCCCCGGCGAGGCATCGCGCGCCGAGGCGAATATCAGCGCGTACAAGCCAAGACCCACCGCAAGGCTGAACAGGGTATCGAGCAGGATAATCCCCAGTGCCAACTGCGCCACCGGCGCCTTGGACGGCAGATAGCTGCCGTAGATCATCATCACGCCGGCGCCCAGCGCCAGCGTGAAAAATGCCTGGTGCAAGGCTTCGAGCGCGCCGTGCCAGCCAAGCTTGCTCCAGTCGGGAGTGAATAGATAAGTAAGCGCCGCCTCACCATTACCGAAGAAGAATCCGTAAATCATCAGCAGAGCGCCCAGAATCAGCGCGGCTGGAAAAAGCCGCGCCAGTGCACGCTCGATGCCCTCGCGAAAGCCGTGGGCGGCGATGATCGCCACCGTGACCATGAAGATCGTATGCCAGGCAAGGCTGCGTTCGGGATCGCGTGCAAGGTTCAGGAACATGGTTTGCGCGCTCAGCGGGTCGAGTCCGGCGAACAATCCGGCGCCTCCACGTATGGCATACGCCATGCTCCAGCCGGCCACCACGCTGAAATACGACAACACCAGCACCGCGGTGATACACGCCAGAGCGCCCACAGCCGCCCAAACCGGTTTGGCCCTGGCCTCTGCCGCGAGAGACTGCAAACCCGAGAACGGGTCTTGCCGCGTCCAGCGGCCCAGCGCGAGTTCCGCCACAAGTAGCGGCCAGCCGATCACCAGCAACGCCAGCGCATACACCAGCAAAAAAGCCCCGCCGCCGTATTCCCCCGTGAGATAGGGCAGCCGCACGACATTGCCTATGCCCATGACCGCCCCGGCCGCCACGCACATGAAGCTGCGGTGGGAAGTCCAGACGCCGTAGCTGCTTTCTCGAATGGGCATAAGGGCCAGCATCTATAATTTCGCGGTGTCCGACAAGTCCAAAGAAGAAGCCGACCGCAACATTGCGCTGAATCGCCGGGCGCGGCACGAGTACTTCATCGAGGAAACCTACGAAGCCGGACTGGTGCTTCAGGGCTGGGAAGTGAAAAGCCTGCGCGATGGCCGCGTGCAGATCACCGAAGCTTACGTGCGCATCATCAAGGAAGAAGCCTGGTTGGTCGGTGCGCATTTCACGCCGCTGCTATCGGCCTCCACGCACATTCATCCCGACTCCACCCGCACGCGCAAATTGCTGCTGCACGCCGAACAGCTCACAAAACTGATCGGAAAAGTCGAACGCGCAGGTTACACGCTGATTCCACTTGATCTGCACTGGACTCGCGGCCGTGCAAAACTTTCAGTCGGCCTTGCCAAGGGCAAAAAACAGCACGACAAACGCGCGGATAAGAAAGAAAAGGATTGGCAACGGCAAAAACAACGCTTGATGCGCCACCGATAAGCCGTAAAGTGCAGACATGGCAGGCACCGAAAACCTGACGATCCTGTTCGTCGACATGGTGGGCTTCACCGAGCGCACCTCGGCGCAGTCGCGCGACCAGAACCGCTCGATGCTCGCGGCCTTCAACCGGCTGCTGTTGACGGTCATTGCCGGGTACGGCGGCCGCCCGGTCAAGTCCATTGGCGACGCGTTGCTGGTCACCTTTCGCTCGCCCACCGACGGCGTGCGTTGCGGCATGGCGATGCTGGACGCGGTGGCCGATTACAGCAGCCGTCGCGAAGCCGCCGAACAACTGCACATCCGCGTGGCTTTGAATGTCGGCGAAGTGCGGATCGAAGGGCGCGACATTTTCGGCGAAGCCGTGAATGTGGCCGCACGGGTCGAAGGCCTGACGCCTGCCGATGAAATCTACTTCACCGAGGCGGTCTACCTGGCGATGAACAAGGCCGAAGTGCCTTCGGAACCCCTGGGCGAACACAAGCTCAAGGGCATTCCGGAGCCGGTGCGCGTGTTTCGTGCACCACCACGGCAGATCAACCGGCTGATACCGGGCGGCGAGGATCTGGGCCTGATTGCCGGTGAGCTGCCATTTGGTGGCATGCACCGCCTGCCAAAGAAACCCGACCTGATGACCCGGCTGTCCTTGCAGTGGCACGAATTGCCGCTGCTGGGGCAACGACTCCGCCATATCTCCGTGCCCCAGCGCACGCTGGTCGTGGCTGGCGGCGTAGCCGTCGTCATCCTCGTCAGCCTCCTTGTCTGGTGGATGCGGGATTCCTCCCCGCCGCAAGGCAGTGCCAACAGCTCCATGGAATTGCAGGATGCGCTGCAAGGCGGACACGAGGCCTTCAGGCTCGGCAACCGGCGCGAGGCGGTGGGGTTATATGCCCACGCACTTAAATTAAAACCAGACCTTAAGAACGACCCGGCCCTTGCCAACAATCTCGTCACGGCCTTGAGCTACGCCAGTGAACAGGCGATCCCGGTCATACGCGAATATCCAAGCCCAACCATCTTCGACGCGCTGGCCCGCCGCACCGGGCAACCGGGGCGCCTCGGCGCCCAGCGTGCCGCGCAATTGCTCGAAGACTTCGGCGAAGGCGCGCGCATCGACAAATACGGGCAAGCGATGCTGGCGCTGAATGAAAGCGAGAGCTGCCAGGAACGCCTCAGGGCGGTACGCCAGCTGCGCGCGCTGCGCGACCGGCGCGCGATCCCAGTCCTGCGACAGCTCAGCGCTTTTGGCTGGACCAACCTGACCCGCAACTCCTGTCTGCGCGGCGAAGCGGGCGACGCGCTGCGCGAACTCGAACGCCGCTGACGCGCAGGGTGTAAAATAGTGCGGCACGGGGGCGACCAGTCTCGACGGTGGTCACGAAACCCGAAGTGCATGCCGATGTGCGGAAGACATCGTAAAACCATCCGCAAAAAGCTAGTTGCGAATGACGCTAACTACGCCCTCGCCGCTTAATATCCGGTGAGCGGTTGACCGGCTGGTGTTGATGCCACCGAATCAACCGTCGACTCTCATCAACTCGTGGTGACGTCCGCCCTTGGCCGATCCACTAAATCTAAGAAGGGGATAAGTGTCGGCGCTCCGTGCCTCTCCGGGAGTCGGCAACGAAAAACAAAGAGCAGGCTAAGCATGTAGTTCTTTGGACGTAGGGTTGCCGGACGGGGGTGCGATTCCCCCCGCCTCCACCAACAAACACAAACGCCACCTCTAAGGTGGCGTTTGTGTTTGGGCCTCCAAGAGCGAGCCGTCCGAGTCAGCCTCCGCGGCCAATTGGGCCGCGACGGTGGTCTGGAATTCCTTGTAGCGCATCGGTTTGCCGATGTAACCGTCGCAGCCCGCGGCGCGAATGCGCTCCTCATCGCCCTTCATCGCGAGCGCGGTAAGAGCGATCACGGGAATGCCGCGAGTCGCGTCATCCTGCTTGAGCAGCCGTGTCGCTTCGAGGCCGTCCATGCCGGGCAGTTGCACGTCCATCAGGATCAGCCGGGGCCGCTCTTCACGGGCCAGCGTAAGCCCGGCTTCCGCATCGACCGCACAAATCACGCTATGGCCCATTTTTTCCAGAATCAGGACCACCAGCCGCATGTTCACGGGGTTATTTTCGACCACCAGGATTTTTGCCATATCAGAAGACTATCCGCTGGCCCGAAAGGGCGCGTTGGACTTCGGTTGTGAATCGGGCGCTGTCGAATTTGCCTTTTTCCATGATCGTCATCACGTAGCCATTCAGCCGGTCGCGATCTTCGGCAGTGATCAGCTTGGCCGTGACGACCAGGACGGGGATGCGCGCCGTTTCGGCGCGCTTGGCTAGCGCATCCACCACGGCAAAGCCGTTCACTTCCGGCATCATCAGGTCGAGCACGATCAAATCCGGCAGTTCGCGTTGGGCGTAATCAATCGCCTCTTGGCCCCCGTAAGCACGCAAAACAGTGCTCGCCAGGTCCTTGAGGCGCACGGCAATCAGGTCTACCGCCTTGGGGTCGTCGTCGACCACAAGTACTTTCAGTTGTTTACCCGGCGCAAGGGGAAACAGGCCCAGATGCACCAGCGACTCATGCAGCTCCTGCCGTGAAATCGGTTTTTGCATGACGGCCGCGGCGCCCAGCGAGTAGCCCTTGCTGCGATCCGCCACGATCGAGATGATCACGACCGGAATTCGGTTGAACGTCGGCTGCTGCTTGATGCGACTGAGGAATTCCCAACCGTCCAGTTCGGGCAACATGATGTCCAGCGTGATCAGGGCGACCGGCTGCAGCTTGAGCAGAGCCAGCGCTTGCTCGGCGGTGGTGGCAAGCAGAACCTTGAAGCCTTCGGCTTCCAACTGCACGCGGATCAGCTCTGCGGACTTGGTGTCGTCCTCCACAACCAGGGCTATCAGCGCGCCTGCAAGAGCCGCTTTTGAGCGAACCGCTGGCGCTTTGGGCGCGGTGAGCACCACCGCCGGCTCCTGTGGCGAACGCAGCGGCAACCAGACCGTGAAGCAAGAGCCCTGACCCGGTGTGCTCTCTACCGCCATGGTGCCCCCGTGCAGTTCGGCCAGTAGCTTGACCATGGCCAGACCCAGCCCCGTACCCTCGAATTTTCGCGACAGGCCGCTGTCGATCTGGCTGAAAGGAGTGAAGAGATGCTCCAGTCCTTCCGGCGAAATACCGATGCCACTGTCAATAACACTGATCCGGATAAATTCCGCAAATTCATTTTCGGCCAGCGGGAAGCTCCGGCTGGCGGCCCAGGTCCCGCCCGGCTGTCCGACCTCGGCTCGCGGAACACGGTTGGCGCGCAATGTCACCGCCCCTCTTTCGGGCGTAAATTTAACCGCATTGGAAAGCAGGTTGTAGATGATCTGCTTGACCTTGCGCGCATCGGCCTGGGTCGAACCCAGCTCTTCGGCGGCATCCAGGCTCAGGCGGATTTCACGCGCCGCGGCTTTCTCGCGGATGATCGACAAGCTGTTCATGAACAACGATGTCACCGGCACCGATTCCAGATCCAGCAGCATCTTGCCCGCCTCGACCTTGGACAGATCAAGAATGTCGTTGATCAGTGACAGCAGATGCTGTCCGCTGCTGAAGATGTCGCCGATGAATCCGCGCTGTTCCTCGGTCATATCGCCCATCAGGCCGTCCCGCAGAACCTCGGAGAAGCCGATGATCGCGTTAAGCGGCGTGCGCAATTCGTGCGACATGTTGGCGAGGAATTCGGACTTCATGCGGCTGGCCTCCTCGAGCTCGACATTCTTCTGCTGCAGCGTCTGCTCGAAGCGCTTTAATTCCGTCATGTCGCGCGCCGCGGCGAACACACCCTGCAATCGCCGGTCGCGATCATGGAATGTTGTTGCGTTATACGACACCACCGTGAGCTTGCCCTCGCGGTCGCGGGCGGTGAGTTCGTAATTGGTGACTTTGCCTTCATTCAGCACGCGGTTAATGCCCGCCTCGGCGCGCTCCGGATCGGTGAAGTAGTTCTTGAACGGCGCGCCTATGAGTTCGTCGCGCGTGCAACCGGTCAGCGCCTCGGTCTGCTTGTTGACGTCGGTAATGATGCCGCGCGGATCGGTGGCCATCAGCGCGTCAATGTTGGATTCGATCAGGGTGCGGGTGTAGAACTGCTGGTCGCGCAGCCGCTGATCGAGCTTCATTTGCTCAGCCTCGACCTGCTTGCGTGCGGTGTTGTCAGTACCAATCAGCAGGTAGCCGATGATGGTGTTTTGTGCGTCACGCAGCGCGGTCACTGAAACCACCGCCGGAAAGCGGCTGCCGCCCTTGCGGATGTAAGTCAGCTCGTAGATGTCCTCGATCCCGCGCGAGGCCTTGAACACCAGTGCCTCGAAACCCGGCGTGATCGAGGTGCCGAACTCGACGCTCAACGTCTTGGCACGGGCGATCAACTCTTGCGGGTCGGAAATGTCGGCCGGAGTGATCTTGTTCATCACTTCGGCAGCGGCGTAACCCAGCATGCGCTCGGCGCCGACATTGAAGATCTGGATCACTCCCTTGGCATCGGTGGCGATGCTCGAGAAGTTGGCGCTGTTGAAGATGGCGCTTTGCAGGGCGCCTTTATCGAGCAGGGCCTGCTGGCGGCTGGCTTCCGCGATGAATTCCACCGCGCCCGCAACGGTCTTATTCGATACGTGTGTGTTCTGTGGCGGTTTTAGACGGGTGGGAGCCAGGGGTTTCGTGGACATTGTCCACCTCCAGAGTTGAATCGAGGGGTCTTGGAGGAGGATCGGGCGACGTCAAGTCGCCATAAACGCAGGGAAAACCGGCTCAGTGCGCTTAGTCTGGCGTAACGTGTGATAACACTCTGTGGTCCAGCGAACAGACCCACTCAATACAGGTCCGGATTCTTTTTAGCCTTTGAACGTCGATAGGCCGAAATCCCCGAAAGGATCGTCGCGCTCCTTCACGGCCTGCTTGAAGCCGGCTTCGGCGGCGCGTTGCTGGAACGCGTAGCCTTCCTTGGTGTGGCGGGTGATGCCGTCGAACACGGTGCCGAGAATCTGCGTGGTGTGCAGGCCTTGTGCCGCCACCGTCTGGTTCAGCAGCAGTTTCATCATTACCAGCTGGTTTACCGGCATGCGCGCGATGCGCTCGAGCAGGATTTCGAAACGCTCGTCCAGCTTGTCGGGCGGCGCGGATTCGATCGCCAGTCCCCACTCCTTGGCTTCCTTGCCCGACAGGCAGTCGCCGGTGAACAGCAGGCGCTTGGATTTTTCCAGGCCGATGCGATGGAACCAGACCGAGGTTGTCGGCGAGCCCCAGACGCGTGCCGGCGGATAGCCGATCTTGGCGTCGTCGGCAATCACCAGCAGGTCAGAGCACAGCGCCATGTCGGTGCCGCCGGCGACGCAGAAGCCATGCACCTTGCACACCACCGGCTTTTCGCTATGAAACAGGCTCATGAAGCCTTTCACATTGCGGCTCATCATCGCGTAATCGAGCATCGGGTCCCAGGCGCTGTTGGGCACGTGGTTTTGCATCTGTACCCGCGGATCGAGCGCCGACCCCTTGGGGCGAAGTGGGCTGTCCTCACCCAGCGACATCGTCTGCGCGCTTTCGACCAGGTCGTAACCGCCGCAAAACCCGCTGCCGTTGCCCGACAAAGCGATCACATGCACCGACGGATCGATGTTTGCACGCTCGACGCAGGCGGCAAGCTCGCGCGGCATGTCCATGGTGATGCCATTGCCGCGCGCAGGCCGGTTGAGCGTGATGCGGGCGATACGGCCGGTGACGGCATAAGTCATCGTCTTGAGCGTGTCCATACCGATCTCCGTCGTCATTTTTTGCGCTACCCGCTTGCAGCCATTTTTCTGCTGTTTTCAGGCTTGGCGAAATAACAGTGGTACTAAAAGTGTATCGCCCATTTTGGCGATGGGCCGTTTTAGCCCCAAAAGTGCCTCAAGCGGGTGGACTTTGAATTTCTACTCCAGACGTCCAAAACGGCCGTTGTGGTAATCGTCGAACGTCTACTTCCAGCTCTGCCCGGGTGTTCATCACGAATGGACCGTAGTGCGCAATCGGCTCATCCAATGGAAGTCCGCTACAAAACGCCACGCTGTCTTACGGCGCTATGCAGCAGAATGCTGTCCCTCCTCGCGTGAAAAATCAGCGACTTGATCGGCGCCGATTTTTTGGCCCTCGGCATCGATCTCTCCGTGCAGGACCACCAGCAAGGTGTTCCAGCCGTCCGGTACCTTGAATGGCGTCTCTGCGCCGGCCTTGAGCCGCAAATCAAAAACCTTCATCGGTGAATACGTTTGTGCCGGCCCTTTTGCGCCCTGATAATCTCCAGCGATCACGCGTACTCGGCCGGCTCGCCGCGGCAGATTCCACTTCTGGAATCTGCGCGCGGCGTAATGTCCTGGTAGCGGGGCGCACTCATTTTGTCGCGCGCCGGCAAATTGACCCACAGCTGCGCCATCTCCATCACACCGCCGGCCTGGGTAAATGCCTGCGAGTGGAATTCGTTGTGCAGCACGCCCGACGCCGCCGTCATCCACTGCACGTCACCCGGACCGATCACGCCGTGGTTGCCGGCGGTGTCGCGGTGCTCCACCTCGCCGTGATAGACGATCGTCACGGTCTCGAATCCACGGTGCGGGTGCGCGCCGACACCGCGCGGTTCGCCGGCCGGCTGGAATTCATGAGGTCCCGCGTGATCCAGCATCAGGAAAGGGCTGGTGTCGCGTGCATGCCGCTCGATCGAAATCAGCTGTCGCACCGGAAACCCGTCGCCGACCCAGTGAGCCGATGCCTGCTTGTGTATCTGCCTTAATGTTTTCATCGAAGCACCTGGCCCAGGAATTCACGCAACCGCTCGTTGGCCGGCGCGTTGAAAAAAGCGCCCGGCGCATCCTCATGTGCGATTTTGCCGTGTTCCATGAAGAGCACCCGGTGTGCCACCGCGCGCGCAAAGCCCATCTCGTGCGTGACCACCGCCATGGTCATGCCCTCTGCGGCGAGCTGCTTCATCACGTCCAGCACTTCGCCGACCATCTCCGGGTCGAGCGCGCTGGTCGGCTCGTCGAACAGCATGACCTCGGGCTGCATCGCCAGCGCGCGGGCGATGGCCACGCGCTGCTGCTGGCCGCCGGACAGTTGCGAGGGCCGCGCGTGGACCTTGTCGGACAAGCCGACCTTGTCGAGCAGCGCCAGCGCCCTCGCCCGTACCGTGCCCGCCGGCTCGCGCAGCACACGCAGCGGCGCCAGCATCACGTTTTCGAGCGCGGTCATGTGCGGAAACAGGTTGAACTGCTGGAACACCATGCCGACGCGCGTGCGCAGGCGGTTGAGGTTGTGCGCCGGCGCGCATCGAGCGGCACGCCGTCGACGCGGACCTCGCCGGCGGTGACTGTCTTCCAGCCCATTGAGCGTGCGCAGCAGCGTCGACTTGCCCGAGCCGCTGGGGCCGACGATGCACACCACCTCGCCCGGCTGGACATCGAGCGATACGTCGTTCAGCGCGTCCACGCCGTTGGCGTAGCGCTTGTCCACGCCGCGCATAGAGATGACGGGCTCTGTCATATCCTAGTTATC
The DNA here is from genome assembly GCA_963807375.1 of uncultured Gammaproteobacteria bacterium. GTDB lineage: Bacteria > Pseudomonadota > Gammaproteobacteria > Nevskiales > Nevskiaceae > JACPFV01. The sequence continues at coordinate 308,006 of CAWEBP010000001.1, read as the reverse complement.
CCGGTCCCGACTCGCCGGCGCTACACCCCCATGCAGTGCATGGGGCCCCCGCACGCTGCTCGCGTGACTAGTCATGCGCCATTCTCCGTTCCAGCCGGCGCACCAGCGAGCGACAGCGCGCCGGTCAGCACCAGGTACATCGCCGCGACCGTGAACCAGACCTCGAACGGGCTGAAGGTGCGAGCTCACCACCTCGCGGCCGGCCTTGGTCAGATCGGTCAGCGCCATGATCGACACCAGCGAGGAATCCTTGATCAGGTTGATGAACTGGCCGGCCAGCGGCGGCAGCGATTTTTTGCAGCGCCTGCGGCAGGATCACGTGGCGCATCGCCTGCGGCGTAGCTCATGCCGAGGCTGCGCGCCGCCTCCATCTGGCCGCGCGGCACGGCCTCGATGCCGGCACGGACGATCTCGGCGACATAGGCGCCGGTGAACACCGCCAGCGCCGCGACGCCGGCGGCGAACGCCGACAGCGTCAGCACCGTGCCGATGAAGAAATAGAAGATGAAAATCTGCACCAGCAGCGGCGTGCCGCGGATGACCTCGACGTAGGTCGCCGCCAGGTCGCGCGCCGTCGGGTTGTGCGAAACGCGGCCCAGGCCGGCGATCAGGCCGAGAATCAGCGACAGCACCAGCGACAGCGCCGAGATCTTCAGCGTCATCCACAGGCCGATCAGCAGCGGGCCCGGCGCGCAGCCCGGCCTTGCGCGCCAGCACGTCGTTCTGGAACACCAGGTCGCCGTCTCCGGCCAGCGCGGTGTCGAACCCGGTCAAGATTTCTGCACGGCCGCCGTTGAGCTCGCCCAGCGTCAGGGATTTGCCGTCGTCCGCCAGCGCGACAAAGCCATCGAACGGCGCGCGGATTTCATCGCCCTCCGTGCTCACCATGTACTGCGGGATTCGCTCCCAGCGCCAGGTGTAATCGACGCGCTCGCTGGCCTCGTAGATCGCCGTAGCCGACGGCCATCAGGACCACGACGTAGACGCCGTGCCACAGCCAGCGACGGCGTTCATTGCCATGCGTTTTTGCAGCCAGACGGTGCTTTCGAACCATTTCTTGTAGAGCGCGTCGTAGATGCCGTCGCGCCGGATCTGCGCCAGAAAATTGTTCAGCCAGTTCAGGAAGTCGGGGTCGCCCTTGCGCACCGCCCAGCCCAGCGCCTCCTGCGTGAACGGCTCGCGCAGGTGGATCAGGTTCTCCGGATTCTGCGCCGCGTAAACCGCGTTGAACGGCAGGTCGTAGACGAAGGCGTCGGCGCGGCCGTTGCGCACTTCGATGGCGGCGTCGGCTTCGGATTCGATACGCCTTGATCCGCGCCCTGGGGATGTATTTGCGCGCGGCGATGTCGCCGGTGGTGCCGAGCTTGGTGGCCACGGTGTAACTCGGCGTGTTGAGGTCGCGGTACGACTTGATCGTCGCCGCGTGCTTCTTGGGCATCAGCACGGTCTGGCCGATGAGTACGTAAGGGTCGCAGAAGTTCACCTGCAGGTTGCGCTCGGCGGTGATGGTCATGCCGCCCATCAGCAGGTCGAACTTGTCGGTCAGCAGCGCCGGGATGATGCCGTCCCACTGCGTGTTGACCAGCGTCAGCTTCACGCCCATCTGCCGCGCCATCAGCTTGGCGAGGTCGACGTCGAAGCCGATGATGTCGCCGCTCTTGTCGCGCATCTCGAACGGCATGTAGCCGGCCTCCAGCCCGACGCGCAGCTCGCCGCGCTTTAGAATTTGCTCAAGCGCGGACTCCTGTGCGGCCAGCGGGCCGGCAGCGAGCAAAGCCAGAAGACACAGCCAGCGCATAAGGGTGTTCATCTAATTGTTTCGCACAGGATAAACCGGCGATGAATCTTGAGTGGAAGCGGCACGCATGGCCCGGTAAGGTCTGATGATCACAGGTAAAGCGATCCGGGTGTTTGTCTTGATGCTGATTCTGGTTTTTGTCGCACTCGACACCTGGATCACGCGCATGCGCGCCGTCGACTGGGACACGCCGCTGCGGCTGTCGCTTTATCCAATTGTGGCTGATGGCAAGGATTCCACACGCGAGTACGTCAAGGGTTTGCAACTCGAGGACTTCAGCGCGCTGGAAACATTTCTGCAACGCGAAGCAAAGAACCATGGGGTGGCCCTGACAACGCCGCTGCGGGTCCGGCTCGGACAGGAGATCGCCGAGCTGCCACCCCAGCCGCCGGCCGATAGAGGGTTGCTCGGCACCGCTTGGTGGAGCCTGAAACTGCGCTGGTGGTCGAAAAGAAAAGAATCTGCGCAGCCGCCGCTGGCCGGCCAGGTACGAATCTTCGTGCTGTACTACGATCCCGATACGAGCCCGCGGCTGGCGCATTCGCTGGGCCTGCAAAAAGGCTGGGTCGGAGTCGTGCACGCTTTCGCCAGCCGCAATTTAGCTGCCAACAACAACGTGGTCATTGCGCATGAACTTCTGCACACGCTGGGCGCGAGCGACAAATACAACCCGCGCACAACGCTGCCGCTCTTTCCGGGAGGCTACGCCGACCCAAAGCGCAACCCGCTATACCCGCAGGTTGCGGCCGAAATCATGGGCGGGCGCATCCCGGTTTCCGGGACACAGGCCGAAATTCCCGCGAACCTGGACGAGACGGTGGTCGGACTGTTGACCGCGCGCGAGATCGGCTGGAGCAAGCAAGATGACTGAATGGACCTGGCATGAGTTTGGGCTGCTGCGACCGCAAACTCTTTACGACATTCTCAAGCTGCGCAGCGATATTTTCGTGGTCGAGCAGAACTGCGTGTTCTCCGACATGGACGGCCTCGACCCGCGCTGTGTGCACCTTTGCGGTTATGAAGGCACTACGCTGGTGGCCTATCTGCGCGTCGTTCCGCCCGGCTTGAAATCCGACACGCCGGCGCTCGGCCGGCTGGTTGTCGCAAAAGACTACCGCCGGCGTGGGCAATCGCGCGATGCCATCGAGCGCGGGCTTGCCCATTGCGCTAAGGCGTACCCCGGGCAAACCGTACGGGCGCAAGCGCAGGCGCATCTGGCGCCGTTTTACCAGTCGCTAGGGTTTACCCGCAGCGGCGAGGAGTACATGGAAGACGGCATTGCGCACGTGGACATGCGCTGGCAGAGCCCGAACCCATGAGCCAAGAGCGGCCGATTTTTACGCGCAGGAAACTGCTGACCGGCGCTGCTGCCGTCGGCGCCAGCGCCGCTTTGGGGCCGCTGGCCTGGGCGAAAGCTCCGGTAAAAATAGCGCGGGAGGCCGACGTCATCATTGTCGGTGCCGGGATTGCCGGCCTGACCGCGGCACGCAAGCTCGTGCAGGCCGGACTCAGCGTGCTGGTCTGCGAGGCGCGCAACCGCGTGGGCGGGCGCACCTGGAGCCATGAGGTGGCGCCAGGCGTGATCGCCGAGCTGGGCGGCACGTGGGTTGGCCCCACGCAGGACCACGTGATCAAGCTGGTCGGGGAGCTGGGCCTGCATCTGTTTGATCAACACCATGAAGGCGAGACGGTCTACGTCAGCCGCGGCGAGCGCGAGACCTTTAAGGACCGGCCGCCACTGGGCACGGTGCCGCCCGACCCGCTGATCATTCCCGACATGGCCGTGGCCGCGACCTGGATCAACCACATCGCCAAGAGCATCCCCGTCGGCAAGCCCTGGCTGGCGCAGGACGCCGAGGCGCTGGACCGCCAGACGCTCGAGACCTGGCTGCGTGCGCGCACACTCAACCTGCTCGACCAGACCGCGCAAAATCTTTCGGCCGCTTTCGAGGCGGTGTTTGGCGCCGAGGCGCGCGAAATCTCGGCGCTGTTCGCCCTGCACTACATCGCCTGCGCCGGAACCGAAGGCACGCCAGGCAATCTGGAGCGCCTGCTCAACACCCGCAATGGCGCGCAGGAGCAAAAAATAGTGGAAGGCGCTCAGGCCATCAGCACGCGCATCGCCGCCAGCCTCAAGGAACGCGTGCTGCTGTCCAACCCGGTGCGGCGCATCGTCCAGGATGGCCGCGGCGTCACGGTGATTGGCGAGCGCGCCACCGTGCGCGGCCGGCACGTTATTGTTGCCATCCCGCCGAGCCTTGCCGGGCGCATCCATTGGGATCCCCTGCTGCCCGCCGAGCGCGACCTGCTCACGCAACGCCTGGGCTTTGGCTGGCTGATCAAATGCGAGGCTTTGTACGACACGCCGTTTTGGCGCAAGGATGGCCTCAACGGGTCAGCGGTGGTTACCGCCGGGCCCGCGCGCAGCGTCTTTGACGTCTCGCCGCCTGACGGCAGCCGCGGCATGTTGCTGGGTTTCGTCGGCGGCGAAGGTGCGCGCCAGTTTTCCAACCGGCCCGATGCGATGCGCGCGGCGGTGATCGAAAACTTCGTGAGTTGCTTTGGCCCCAAAGCGCGCGAAGTGCGCGAGTGGTATGTCGCCGACTGGGGCCGCGAAGAGTGGACGCGCGGCTGCCCCACCGCCATCGCACCCCCCGGACTGCTGACGGCTTTTGGGCCTGCCCTCACCGCGCCAATCGGGCGCATCCACTGGGCGGGCACCGAGACCGCAGGCTATTGGACCGGCTACATGGACGGCGCGGTGCGCTCGGGCGAACGAGCCGCGCAGGAAGTGCTCTCGGATCGGGCTCCCATCACGACACCCGCTTGAGCTCAATTCAGGCTCGCAAACACCCGTATCGAAATACAGGTGATACACTTTTAGTACCACCTGCTTTTTGATCGGGGCCGGAATCAGGGCTCTGCACGCGACAAGCGGGTAGCCATCCAACGGCCCATTTTCAAAGGATTCTGCATGCGCACACGCCGCTACCCACCCCCGAAAACCGATGGCGCTTCGGTGACCCACTTTGCGCCGAACGTCGCCGCCGGAACGGCCGATTTTCAGCCCGGCGATTTCATCCTTACGCACGGCAATTCGTTCACCAGCCGTTTCATCCGGTTTGGCCAGTCGCTGGTTTTTCTGGGGCGCGACCGAAAATACATCTGGTGGAGCCATGCCGCGCTGATCGTCTCGGAAACCGGCGACCTCATCGAAGCGCTCGGCAGCGGCGTGCAGCGCAGCCACCTGTCGGCCTACGGGCCCACCGATTTTCATATCGTCCGGCTGAACACGCTGGCGTCGGACCAGGACCGCGTGCAGATTTGCCGCTACGCGGAATGGGCGCTGGGGCAGGAATACGGCTTCTGGACCAATGTCAGCATCATCCTCAGTGCGCTGACCGGCTGGCGCTTCAGCTTTGGCTTCGACGGCCAGTCGGTATGTTCAGGTCTCGTCGCCCGCGCGCTGGAACGCAGCTCGGCGATTTTCGACCGATCGCCCTCACACATCCTGCCGGCGGACCTTGCCAAGTATTTTTCGGTGGTGCGCCCGCCCAAGGGCAGCCGCAAGGGGAAAATTCCGCGCCCCGCTCGCTATACTCGCGCTCCATAGCTAAAGCACAAGAATTCGCGTGTATCTGAATTTCTTCAGCCTGCGCGAGATGCCGTTCTCGATCACGCCGGATCCGGCCTACCTGTACATGTCGCCCCGCCACCAGGAGGCGCTCGGCCACCTGCTGTACGGCACCGGCCAGCACGGCGGCTTCGTGCAGCTCACCGGCGAGGTCGGCACCGGCAAGACCACCATCGTCCGCACCCTGCTCGCGCAGAAGCTGCCGGACGTCGACGTGGCCATGATCCTCAACCCGCGCCAGAGCGAGCTCGAGTTCGTCGCAGTCGATCTGCGACGAGCTGCGCGTGACCTACGCTAAAAAGAGCACGATCAAGACGCTGGTCGATTCCCTCAACGCCCACCTGCTCGACGCCCACGCCCGCGGCCGGCGCACCGTGCTGATCATCGACGAGGCGCAGAACCTGGCGCCCGAAGTGCTGGAGCAGGTGCGGCTGCTGACCAACCTCGAAACCCACAAGGACAAACTGCTGCGCATCATGCTGGTCGGCCAGCCGGAGCTTGCCGAACTGCTGGCGCGCGCCGACCTGCGCCAGCTCGCTTCGCGCATCACCGCGCGCTACCACCTGACGCCGCTGACCGCCTCCGAAACCCGCTCCTACATCGCCCATCGCCTGCGCATTGCCGGCGGGGACGCGCGGCTGTTTGCCCCCGCGGCGCTGTCGCTGATCCACCGCCTCACCCAGGGTGTGCCGCGCAACATCAACATTCTTTGCGACCGCGCCCTGCTGGGCGCTTATGCCAGCGGCACGCGCACAGTGACGCGCGCGCTGGTGCGTCGTGCCCACGCCGAAGTGCAGGGTGAAATCCGCCCGCGGCGCTTGCGTGCCACTCGCGGCCTGGGCCGTGAATGGAGCGGCCTCGACGTGGCGCTCGTGGTGCTGATTTTTGCGGTGTTGATTGCCGCGCTCGTGTGGCGCGCGCCGGGCCTGCCGCAACTGTCCTCAGTAGCCGTCGAACCGGCGCCGGTAGCCGCGCCGCCTGTCATCGAGCCTGCGCCCGAGCCGGTTTTGGCCGCGCCCGCGCTGTCGAGCGAGCTCGATCAGGTGCTCGCGCAAGGCGAGTCGCTGGGCAGTGTTTTGTCGCGGCTGGTGCGGATCTGGAATGTCACGCCCACCGTCGAGCCGGGCGGCACGCTGTGCAGCGCGCTCTCGCAGCTTAGAGTGATGTGCTATCGCGGCACCGGATCGTGGACAGACCTTGAGCAGATCAACCGGCCCGCGGTGCTGGCGCTGTCCACGGGACGCGGCGATACGCGCTACACCTTGCTGCGCGAGCTCGACGGCAAGACGGCCGTACTGGAAACGCGCAAAGGCGTCACCCGCATCTCCGCGGACCAGCTCGATTTGCTGTGGAACGGCGACTTCCTGCTGTTGTGGCAGCGCGAAACCACGTCCACGTTCCTGCTGCCGGACGCGCAAAGTGAAGATGTGCGCTGGCTGCGCGCGCGGCTGGCCCGGGCTGAGGGGCGCGCGTTGGCGGCAGCGCCTTCGGATTACTTTGACCTGCCGCTGCGCGATGACGTCGTGCGCTTTCAGCAAAAACGAGGGCTGATCGCTGACGGCGTGGTGGGATTGCGCACGTTGATTGCGCTGTCCGATTTTGCCGATACGCCTCCGCCGCTACTACTCAAGGCGCGCTGATGTCGCTGATCCTCGATGCACTGAAACGCGCCGAAAGCGAACGCGGTGCCCAGGCGGCTTCCGGATTGCCGGAACTGAGCCCCGTGTCACTGCAACAGGCCCCGACAAGCGGGCGCTGGATGATTCTGGGGGCCGTGGTCGTTGTCATCGCGGCCGCCGGCGTGTGGCGATATTTCAGCTCGGCTCCCAGCACCGAAGTGGTTAAGGTGGAATTGCCGCCCGCCGCTTCCACGCCAGAGCCGCCAAGGCCCGTCACCAGTAGCCCGGTCCCCTCGGGCGCTCCCGCTACGCCGATTGCAGGAACGGAAGACGTCGCCAACTTCGATGAAGTGACTGGGTCGGAAGAATCACAGCAGCTGGAATCGCCGATAGTGCCGGCGCCGGCCATTGTCATGCCACCTGTGCCCTCGGAAATCCCGCCAGCGGCAGTAAGTGCGCCGCCCAGCGCCGTGCAACCACAGCCCATCGCCAGAAACAAAGCGCCGGTGCCGTTGAACGAAACGCCCGCAGCGTACCGCGCGGCATTCCCGATCGTGACGATTCAGGTCCACAGCTACGACCCCAGCCCCGCCGCGCGGTTTGTGCGCATCAACGGCTATCGCTATGTCGAAGGTGAATCTTTGCAGGCCGGCCCAAAGATCGTCGAGATCATCGCCAACGGACTGGTGCTCGACTGGCAGGGCGAGCGGGTGATCTACCCGCTCAATTAGAGATCAACAGGTACCCAGTCCAATGAACAACGACCGGCTTGACCGCCTTGTCGCCGAGGCGCGGCGCAAAGCCGAGGAGCGCGGCATGGGTTATCGCGAACAGGCATTAAAAATGTACCCGCACGTCTGCGGCCGATGCGCTCGCAGTTTCACCCGAGCCAACCTCCACGAGCTGACCGTCCACCACAAGAATCACGACCACGATTACAACCCACCCGATGGCAGCAACTGGGAATTGCTGTGCCTGTATTGCCATGACAACGAGCACTCACGCTATATCGACCACACCGCCGGCAATTTGGCAGCAGCAGACACTCGACCAACAACCGGCAGCCCCTTTGCTGATCTTAAGGAGCTAATGACTCGCAAAAAGCCCTGACGTAGTTGCTTCGTTTCGACCTGCCGCTGTTATTCGCCAATTCAATCTGATCGTCAGCCTTGTCACAGAATCGAACATCTTTTTAAGGCCCTTCGGCGGGCATCGTCGACCAAAGCGAATTTTAGTAGCCAAACTTTCTATTTAATCTTGCCGCCGCCGCGCTTATACTTTAAATACAAGAGCGCAGACTCTGCGGGGGGACCGATGAAAACTGCTCGTATTCCGGCGCTGGTCGCCGCGTTTGATTTTCGCAAGACGTTTATTGCGACCGCGATTTCCGCCTATGCCACGCTCGCCCCGGCCAATCCCATGGATGGCACCGTCATTGCGGGTGCCGCCTCGTTTGAAAGCACGGGCTCGACGCTGGCCGTCCACCAGACTTCCGATCGCGCGATCATCCATTGGCAGGATTTCTCGATTGGCGCTGATGAGCTCACCCGCTTCAACCAGCCCGGTGCCAGTTCGGCGGTATTGAACCGCGTTCTATCCGGCAACCCTTCCAATCTGCTGGGCAGTCTGGAATCCAATGGCCAGGTGTTTCTCATCAATCCCAACGGCATTCTGGTTGGAGCCGGCGCCCGCATAGACACGCAAAGCTTCGTCGGCGCCACGCTGGATCTCGACAACGCCAGCTTCATGAAGGGCGGCGACTTTGAGTTCAGCGGCAATTCCGTGGCCAAGGTCGAGAATTTGGGGACCATCACCGCACATGGCGGCGACGTTTTCCTGGTGGGCTACTCGGTTAAGAACGCGGGCACGCTGGAAGCGGCTGAAGGCACTGTGGGCCTTGCTGCGGGCAACGTGGTTTTGCTGCGCCAGGCCGGCGACAAGCGCCTGTACGTCAAGAGCAGTCTGGCGCGCGGTAACACAACGGGCGTGGATAACGCCGGGACCATCCGCGCCGCGCAAGTGGAGCTGGCCGCCGCGGGCGACAACGTCTATGGCCTGGCGGTAAACAACAGTGGCTCGGTGCATGCCACCGGCATCATCGAGCGTGATGGCCGCACCTTCCTGTCCAACGACAGCGGGCGAATCTCAATATCCAGCAACGGTGGCCGCACTCACAACGCCGGCTCGCTGATCGCGCGCAAATACTCCGGCGACGGCGGCACCGTTGAAATTACCGGCGGCCAGAGCGTTGGCCCGGTCAGTACCGTCACAAGTTCGGGGCTGATTGACGTGCTCGGCGAAGGCGACGATGGGCGCGGCGGCAAGGTCGTTATCACCGCCGATCGCATCGCCCTGCTGCGCGGCAGCCGCATTGACGCGCGCGGCGCAACGGGCGGCGGTCTGGTCCTGATTGGAGGCGGAAAACAAGGCAAGGACCCCGACATCTCCAACGCCCGGCAGGTCTGGGTTGAGGCCGATGCCCTCATTGATGCCAGCGCCCTCCTCAACGGCGACGGCGGCACCGTCATCACCTGGGGTAACGAACACAATTATTTTGGCGGCCAGATTCTCGCGCGCGGCGGTAGCGAATCGGGCGATGGCGGCTTTGTCGAAACTTCATCCGCATTTTTACAGGCGCGGGGCAAGGTTGACGCCGGCGCCCCCCAAGGCAATCCAGGCGAGTGGCTGCTCGATCCGTACAACGTTTCGATCGTGACTTTCCCGGACGCGACCAATAACGGTGCCTTCGACTTGGCGTCTCCGAACACCTTCACCGCCACTGCTGACAACGCAACCGTACTGGCCGACGACATCGTCACGGCTCTGAGTAACGGCACCAGCGTCACCATCACCACGGCCGGCGCGGGCACCCAGGCCGGCAATATCGAAGTGCTGGCCGACATCATCGGCATCGCCGGCGCCATCGGTAGCGTCCCTGCCAAACTTACGCTGAACGCCAATGGCAGCATCACAATCAGCGGCAAGATCGGCAATGACGGAGACTTCGGAGCCCCGGGGCCCTTGCAGATTGACATTGACCTCATCGCCGGCGGCTCGATCACGATTGCCCCCACTGGCGAAGTGCGGCCCAGGCTGGCTAATTTCACTGCGGGCAGCAACATCACCATTAGCGGTGTCGTTCACTTTGCCAGCCCCGCCATAGCCGATGGCATCGGCAGTATCAATATCACCGCCGGCAGCAACGTGTTCATCAACAACGGCGGCCTGATCGTAGCCAAAAATGCGCCCCTGACCATCCGGTCCACCCTCGACAACATCGAGTTCAACGGGGCCAGCATGATCTCAACCGACAATGCCACGGTGACGCTGACCAGCAACAACGGGTGGTTTATCAACCGGGCCACCGCCGCGCCATTGGAAGTCAATGCGGGCGGAACCGGGCGCTACCGGGTTTATTCGCTTAACGGAGTCTTGTTCGACAAGGGCAACCTGACTTTCCCCCTGTATACGACCTCGGGTGTGACATTCATTACTGCTAACCCTAACTCGCCAGCGTCTGACCCGATGCCGACCTCCTCGGTGTTCTATTTCCGAAGTCTGGCTGGCGTGCCAATCCCGCCGGTTACTCCACCGGTCACTCCGCCAGTTACCCCACCGGTTACTCCACCGGTCACTCCGCCAGAAACCACGAGCGCCTTCCCCCCGGGGACCAACTTCAATGCATTCACGGATGAGCAAATCTTCCTTCTGATTTTAAGTGGACGGACCACAGACGCGGAAACGACCCAACTGGCCAAATTGCTGGTCGAAAGAGGGGTTCTAGATACTTCTTCCGAAGAGGAGGGGGAGGAGTTCACCCCCGAGACACGTACAAACTCGTATCGCTTGTCGAGCGCTCCCGCATTCGATCTCACCAGCCCGCAATTTGGCGGGGGCGGCGGTTATTTGAGCAAGGCCATCATCAGCCCCGTATCCAATTTGGTTAAAGGCATACCACAGTCAACATGGAGCGGGCTGTCACAGGGCACGCAAATCAAACTGAATGCCGTCGCGCCCGTCTTTGGGCGCCTTACACAAGATACGCAAAAGTCCCTTGCGAACATGGCTGATAGCTTCGGCAACGCTGGAAATAGTTGGGCTGTGACCGATATTGGCGGGCTCGCCTCCCTGCCCGACTATACGTGGATCGCCAGCGGGGAATCCGTTTTCCTGGTGGATATTTACGGCGGTCCATGGGCCGCTCCCAAAGATGGCGGATTTTTTATCTTCGAGGGCAAGGCATATCCCGCTTTTGAAAACGGAGAGTGGACCGGAGAGCCGCCTCGTCAGCTCGACGGTTCCGCGATCATCACCAAGGGCAGCTCCAATATCATCGCCGGTGCCGGCAATATGGTGGGCAGCGCCGGCCTCGGCTCCGGTGTGACGAACTTGATGGACACGAAAGGGGTCAGCTTGGCAGGCAGCCGCTTGATCGGCGCGGATGGGGCCAGCATGGTCGCCGCGGGCGGCCTCAATTTGATCGGCGCGGATGGGGCCAGCCTGGTCGGCTTGGATCTGGCGAGCATGGTCGCAGCGGGCGCCGGCAATATCGTTGCTGCAGGCGCCGGCAATATCGTTGCTGCGGGCGCCGGCAATATCGTTGCTGCGGGCGCCGGCAATATCGTCGCTGCAGGCGCCGGCAATATCGTTGCTGCAGGCGCCGGCAACTTGAAGGAAATTGCGAAACTGATCGGCATGGATGGATCGTCGTTCACGAACAACCGGTAACGAATCAACAATGGCCGCGCGCGCGGCCAAAAAAATCAAACGGGGAGTGAGATGAGACATTTTTTGCGTATTGCCTTGGTGGCGCTTTTTTCAGTTTCGCTTGGAGTGGCGGCCGAAGACCTGGAGAAACCTTTTGGTCAGGGCATGCAGCCCCTGGCGCCGAAGGCGGCGCCGCCGCAAGCCAAACCTCGCGCGAAAGCGGCAAAGCCACCCGCTGTCTCCCCCAGTAAAAGCCGCAAGCCTCCCTCTGAAACAAGCCGGGTCAAGCTGAAAGGGCTGGTCTTCACCACCGACGGTGCCGCAATCAGGAAATCCGGTGGTCCGCCTGTCACCGGCGTGCAAGCGCAGGGGGTGCCCCTGCTGGACTCGCCGGAGTTCGCGGAGCGCATGCAGCAGTACTTGGGCAAACCACTGACCAAGACATTGATCAGTCAGGTGCTGAACACAACCTCCCAGTTCTATGTCCGGCATGACCAGCCTTTTGTCCGCGTTCTGACGCCGCCGCAGGAACTCACCCGCGGAGTCTTGCAGGTGCAGGTGATCGAAAGCCGCCTGGGCACACTGACGGTCGAGGGTAACCGCTGGTTTCCGGATTCGGCGTATAGCGAGCCGATCCTCTGGGACGCCGCCGAGAATCTGAGCAAACAGGCTATGGACGCGGCGATCGAGGCGATCAACGCCAACCCCTTCCGCAGCGCGGATGTCACCTTTGAAGCCGGCAAACAACCTGGCACTACCGACATCACGGTGGTCGCAAGCGACCGCTTGCCGATTCGCTCCTACGTCGGCTACGAAAACTCGGGCTTTGCCACCACCGGCGTTAACCGTTACTTCACCGGCTTCAACTGGGGCAATGCATTCATGCTCGGCCATTCGCTGGATTACCAGTTCACGATGGGCGATGACTTCAACGTCTTCCAGTCGCATACGGCGAGCTACACGATTCCGTACCCTTGGGGCCATTCGCTGCAATTGGTCGGTGGCTATTCCAAAATCCGCGGCATCGTGCCGGCGCCTTTTGCACTCAACGGCGAATCCTCCCAGGTCGGCCTTCGGTACGGCATCCCCCTGCCCACGGTGGGTAACTTCAGAGAAAGTCTGACTGGGGGATACGACTGGAAAAACAGCAACAACAACCTGCTGTTCGGCGGCACCACGGTGACGGCCAGCAGCACCACAATTTCCCAATTCCTCGTCAGTTACGCGGCGAGCTTCGAAGACCGGCTGGGCGGTACTTCAGCGAGCGCTACGCTGGTACACAGCCCGGGCGGGATGGTCAACAACAACACCGATGCAATCTTCGCGCTGTCGCGAGTCCAGGCCAGCGCTGATTACTCCTACTTCACCTTGGCGCTTTCGCGAATGACGAACCTTCCCTGGGAACTCTCGTGGGCTATCAGGGGATCCTTGCAGGTCGCCACCCAGAATCTTCTGGGCAGCGAGCAGATGGGCATCGGCGGCAACGCTACCGTGCGCGGCTATAGAGAACGCCTCGAAAACGGAGACGAAGGTTTCATGGTCAGCAACGAGTTCTGGTCGCCGACGTTCCGATTCCCTGTGCCGGGCTGCGACACCTTGACCCAGGCCATGCAGTTCCTGACTTTCGTGGATTACGGCGTGGTGTCGAACGTCAATTTGGTTCCGGGCGAAGGCGAATCCCGCGTGCTTTCAAGCGTGGGGACGGGGATGCGCTACTCGATAAATCCTCATCTGCAATTGCGCGCGGATTGGGGCTTCCCACTTGCCGACAACGCCTTCGACACCAATACGTCGCGCGTGCATGTTGGCGTCACGCTCGGTTTTTGAGGTTGCGGGCACCGCGACATGCTGTGGAATCCGGCACTCGTCTGCCTCAAATCGGCGCAAATCTTTCCTGCGCCGATTTGTGGACCGCTCTCGGGCGCGCACAGCGCGCATCGGGACACCACCCGCTTGAGTCTTTAAACAACTCGAAACGGCTCTGGCAGAAAAACAGGCGGTACACTTTTAGTACCATTATTTTTTGAGCACCTGCTGAAAAAGGCCTCTACACGCCACAAGCGGGTGACGCTATTTCAAGCGTTTGAGGCTTTCGGTAACGCTACGAATTCGTCACAGGCGGCATCAAGGCGCTTCAATCCCTCCGCCATGTCGGCCTCGCTGATGTTCAGCGCCGGCGCAAAACGCAAGACATCTGGCCCCGCAACCAGATTCCACACGCCGTGCCTGAGCGCGGCGTTGGTCAAGTCTTTGCCTCTGCCTTTAAACATTGCCGTCAGAGGTGCGCCAAGCAGAAGGCCCAGTCCGCGCACCGGCTCGAATAATCCATAACGCCTGCCGATGGCGTTCAGTCCGTCCTGCATCTGCTTGCTGCGCGCGTTTACATTCGCCGCAATTTCAGGTTTTGCGATTTCGTCCAAGGCCGCGCCGGCCACCGCGCAGGCCAGCGGATTGCCGCCGAACGTAGTGCCATGCGTGCCGAAGCTCAAAGTCTGTGCAATCGCCGCCGTGGTCAGCATCGCCCCCACCGGAAATCCGCCACCCAGGCCCTTGGCCACTGTCATCACGTCGGGCGTGACGCCGAGCTGCTGATAGGCGAACAGCGTGCCGCTGCGGCCCATGCCGGTCTGAATTTCGTCGTAGATCAGCAATGCGCTGTGCCGGTCGCACAGCTCGCGCGCGGCTGCGTAAGAACTCCACCGTCGCGGGCGTGACGCCGCCCTCACCCTGCACCGGCTCCAGCACCACTGCACAGGTTTTTGCAGAGACGGCTTTGGACAGCGCGGAAACATCGTTGAACGGCAGGTGCGTGATGGCACCCGGCAGCGGCTCAAACCCCTGTGTGTATTTTTCCTGGCCACCGACGCTGACGGCGAACAACGTGCGCCCGTGAAACGCGTTGGTGAATGAAATGATCTCGTTCTTGCCGGGCGCTTGCGCATTGCCCCACTTGCGCGCCAGTTTGAACGCCGCCTCGTTAGCTTCGGCGCCGGAATTGCAGAAGAACACCCGCTCGGCAAAAGTCAGTGCGGTCAGTTTTTGGCCCAACCGCAGAGCGGGCTCGTTGGTCATCACGTTCGACACATGCCAGAGCATGCCGGCCTGTTCGGTGAGTGCCGCGATCAGTTTTGGATTCGCGTGGCCCAAGGCGGTCACCGCAATGCCGCAGGCGAAGTCCACATACTCACGCCCCGCCTGATCCCACACGCGCGAGCCGGCGCCGCGGACCAGAATCACGTCCGCCGGGTTGTAAACCGGAACCATTACTTCGTTGAAGGTCTGCCGCGTGACGTCGCTCATAAGGCGCGCATTGTAATTACTTTTTCTGGCCTTTCTTTCTTTTTTTCTTGAGGCGCGTAAACAGGCGTTTGCGTTTCATCTGCTGTCGCGCACTGAGTATGTTTTTCTTGCCCTTGAACGGGTTGTCGCCAGTTTTGAACACCAGCTGAAGCGGAATGCCGCGCAGCTTGAACTCACGCCGGAACTCGTTGGCGAGAAAGCGCTTGTAGACATCCGGCAGTCGTTCGGTCTGGTTGCCGTGAATCACAATGACCGTCGGATTGCGTCCACCCTGGTGCGCATAGCGCAGCTTGATGCGCCGGCCGATTACCGCCGGCGGCTGATGCGACTGCATGGCTTGCTGCAGCACGCGGTTGAGTTCTGGCGTGGTGAGTTCGCGTTGCACGGCCTCGTGCACGGCGACCACGTCCTTCATCAGTTCGCCGAGCCCTGAGCCGTGCTGCGCTGAGATGAAATGCAGCGGCGCATAGGACAGGAACGGCAGTTTCAGGTCCACTTCGGACTTGATCCACTCGCGCTGGTCTTCGGCCAGCCCGTCCCATTTGTTGACCGCAATGATCATGGCGCGGCCGTGGTGCGCGGCCAGGCCGATGATTTTCGCGTCCTGCTCGCCGATGCCGGCCTGCGCGTCGGCGACGGCAATCACGATATGCGCGCGCTCGATGGCGTCCAGGGTTTTGACGATCGAGAGTTTTTCCAGGTGCGCCTCGACCCGCGCTTTGCGCCGCACGCCTGCGGTATCGACCAGAATGTAGTCGCGGTCGCCATGGCGAAAAGGCACCTCGATGGCGTCGCGTGTCGTCCCGGGCTGATCGGCCGCGAGAACGCGCTCTTCCCCGACCAGGCGGTTGATCAGCGTGGACTTGCCGACATTCGGGCGGCCGATGATGGCGATGCGGATGTCGTTGCCCATCGGCAGCTCTGGCGGCACTTCCGTCATCTGCGATGACAATTGCCGCAACAACGGTTTGACGCCCTCACCGCGCTCGGCAGAAATCAACTGCGCCTCGCCAAACCCGAGCGCTTGAAATTCTGCCGCTGCGGCGCTGGAGCGCGCTTCCGCTTTATTGGCGATCAGCGTCACCGGCTTGCCGGATTTGTGCAGTTGCGCGGCGATGGTGCGGTCGTCAGGCATCAGGCCGGACTGCGCGTCCACCAGAAACAGCACACGGTCGGCCTCAAGGATCGCGAGTTGCGCCTGCACTTCCGCCTGCTTGGCGATGCCGTCGGCCTGGTCCGGAAACAGCCCCCCGGTGTCGGTTACGCGAAAATGCCTGCCCTCAAACTCACCGCGGCCGTACTGGCGGTCGCGCGTGAGGCCCGGAAAATCGAGCACCAGCGCATCGCGTGTATCCGTGAGCCGGTTATAGAAGGTGGACTTGCCGACGTTGGGCCGGCCCACCAGCGCGAACAGCGGCAGGCGCGAGCTCATGGCGGATTAACTTTTTGGCTGGGACTGCAAAACCGCGATGCGGCCTTCGACATCGAGCGCGAAAATATTCGCACCGCTGGCGACAATCGGCGCAACGATCGGGTCACTGAACGGCTTGCTGCGGCCGATGAAGCTGCCGTCTTTCAACGACAACCAATGCAGATAACCCTCGAAATCACCCACCACCACGCTTCCCGGCTGTGCCGTGGGCGCGGAAGTCGCGCGGTTGCGCAAGCCTTCTTGCTTCCACAGCACCGCGCCGGTCTTGATATCGAGCGCCCAGACCAGTCCGTCCGCGTCGCTGACAACGACGCGATCCTCGGCCAGCGCCAGTCCGGAGTAGCTTTTCAGCGCGTAGCGCCACAACACGTCTCCGGTGGCCATCGTCAGCGCCGCCACTTCGCCGCCGTAGCTGACGGCATAAATCACATCGCCGCCGGGCACGATCTGCGCATCAATGTCGGTGATCCGTTCCAGCTCGGTACGGCCCGTAGGCGCGGCGATGGTCTGCTCCCACAACGGCTTGCCGTCGCGCGAATCAAGCGCGATCAAACGGCCATTATCCAAACCGGTAATGACCGTGGTTCCGCTCACCAGCGGCGCTGACTGTCCGCGCAGCGTCAGCGGCGGTTGATTGCGGTCGATCGTCCACAGGCGCGTGCCATTGTCGGCAGACAGGCCGAACACGCGACCGTCGGCGGTGCGGGCCACGACTACGTCTCCCGCCAGCACCGGGGGAGCCAGCACTTCGCTGGGCAATTCTGCGCGCCAGATCGGGTTGCCGTCGGTGCGGCGCAAGGCGATAACTTCAGCGTCCTGCGTGCCCACCAGCACGAGAGTGCCGTCAACGCTCGGGCCCGACGCAATACGTGCGCCGGTCTCCGCACGCCACAAACGGCGTCCGGTAGCTAGTTCAAAGGCATAGACGCCGCCTTCGATGTCGGCGGAGTAAACCGCATCGGATTGCACGGACAATTGCAGCGTGGTGCGAATCGTGCCGCTGCCGGCACCGGCGCGAGCGCTCCAGGCGTTGCGCGGCGAGACTTGGGCTGAGTTGATTTTCGAGAGCGTTGCCGGCTCCTTGATCTTGCCCTTGTCGCCGCAGCCTGAGAGTTGAATGACCAGCCACATCAAACCCGCGATACGAAAAATCATGAAGCCGCCGGCGTTTCAGCAAGATCATCCAGCTTGCGCTGGATCAGCTCGCGCGTGGAAGCGGCCGCGTCCGGAAGCGCTTTTTGGTAGGCATCGCGCGCCGCGGCACGGTCGCCCTGCGCCAGCTTGATGTCGCCGCGCAGCTCTTCAAACAGGGGTGCAAATCCGGCTTCCGGCTTCGCCGGAATCAGTTTGAGGGCGTTCTCCGGTTGACCCAATTGCCAGAGCACACGCGCCTGACGCAATTGCGCGATCTGGCGCAAGCCGTCATCGCGGGCATGGGCACTGACCCATTCCAGCTCCTCGTGTGCAATTTTCCAGTCCTGGCGGTCGGCGGCCAGTCGCGCCGACAACAGTGCGGCGCCGGCGGCATAGGGTGAGCGCGGGTAATCCGACTTGAGCTTTTCGACCAGCGTGCGGGTTTCGCCGACTTTGCCCTGGTTGGCGACCTGTTTGAGGTCTTCGAACATCTGCGACGCCTCTCCCGCACGGCGCGCATCGTAACTCTGCCAAAACTGCCAGCCGGCGATACCCGACAAGCCGAGCACCAGGCCCGCAATCAGGGGGGCGCGGTTTTCCTTCCACCACTGCTTCAGTTCGGCAACTTGTGCTTCATCGTCGTAATGCGACATCGCTATTCTCAATTCGGTGGGTTAATTCAATTTCAATAGGGCCGAAAGCCGCGCCGGGAGCTCCGGCCAGGCACATTCGGTCTGTGTGGAATTTTCTCGCAGTGATTTTACTTGAATCACGCCCTTTGCGGCTTCGTCGTCACCGAAGATCAAGGCCAGCGCCGCGCCGGACTTGTCGGCGCGCTTGAGTTGCGCCGGCAGCTTGCCGCCGCCTGCGTTGAGCGTCAGGCGCAAACCGGGCAGTGACTCGCGAAGATTTTCCGCGCGACGGAGAGCATCGCGCGCGGCGTTTTCGCCCAGCACGCAAAAATAAGCATGCGCGGCGAAATCGGGCACCGCGACGTTTTGCGCCTTCATTAACAACAGCAGGCGCTCGATACCCAGCGCCCAGCCGACCGCCGGGGTCGGCGCGCCGCCAAGCTGCTCAACCAGGCCGTCGTAACGCCCCCCGGCGCACACCGTGCCTTGGGCGCCAAGCTCGGTGGTGGTCCATTCGAAAACACCGCGCGTGTAGTAATCGAGCCCGCGCACGATGCGCGGATTCACCTTGAAGGCGATGCCCAGATCTGCCAGCGCTTGCTGCATGCCATCGAAATGCGTGCGGGATTCCGCATCCAGATGATCGGTGATGACCGGCGCGTCCTTGACGATGAGCTGAGTCGCCGGAACCTTGGAGTCGAGCACGCGCAGCGGATTGGTGTGCAGGCGCCGCCGGGAATCGGGATCGAGGCTGGTTTCGTGCTTTTCCAGAAACCCGGTCAGCGCCGCGCGATAGGCGACTCGGGTTTGAGCGCCGCCAAGCGAATTGAGTTCGAGCGTCAGGTTGGCGAGCCCGAGCTTGCGCAACAAGCGCGCGGACAAGGCGATTAATTCCACGTCAATGTCGGGCCCGGCGATGCCGTAGGCTTCAACGTCGAGCTGATGAAATTGCCGGTATCGGCCAGCCTGCGGACGCTCGTGACGGAACATCGGCCCCCAGGTCCACAGTCGCTGTTGCTGGTTGTGCAGAAGGCCGTGTTCCAACCCCATGCGCACAAGGCTGGCGGTGGCCTCGGGCCGCAGGGTCAGGCTGTCGCCATCGCGATCCTGAAAGCTGAACATCTCTTTTTCGATGATGTCGGTCGCCTCACCGATCGATCGCTTGAACAGATCCGTCTGCTCCAGCAACGGCAACCGCACTTCGGCGTAGCCATAGGCCGCAAACACGTCATCCGCGGTGCGCAGCAGGTGTCGCCAGGCCGGGGCGTCCGCTGGCAGAACGTCATTGAACCCGCGCAAGGACTGGTGCTTGTTCATCTGAACAAAACGCCCTTACGGAACGGTAAAGCGTGCGGTGTCGTTCGGCTGGATATGGCGGGCAAAATCGAAAGGCTGGCCATTGAATTCCGCGCGCACCTTGCGCGCATTGCCGATAAAGGCGGTGTACGGCGGCTCGCCCTGCAATAACTGCTTTTCGCCGGCGCGCACCAGTCCGATCAGCAGGGTCTTGTTGCGGCTGTCCTCCACCCTCACCCAGGAAGCCTCAATGAATTGCAGGGCCAACTGGTTGGGCGGAACCGCCGGCGCGGTTTCGGCGACGGCGGTCGGTGTCTCAACTGCAGGCTCCGGCGCTGCCGTTTCGGCTGATGGCGTGGTAGCCGTACTGGAGTCGGTCGCCGCGCTGATCGGGAACTCGTCTACCTGCAATGCCGGCCGGACTTCGGTGCGCACGTCGGAATCGCCACGCGCCAACCAATACAGCAAGCCGATGACCACGCCAACGGCGATCACGGCAACCATCAACTGGCGCTGCTGACCCGGCACCGCTCCTGAGCTGACTCCGCCGGCGAGCGGAATGCGCCTTAGCGCCTGCGGTGCCGAGGGCGCTACGCGTGCTTCGTAACCCGCGAGCAACTCTTGCTCAGACAACGGCAGAATCTTGGCGCACTTGCGGTAATAGCCGCGCACATACACCGGCTGACCGAGGTGCGCAAAATCGTCGCGCTCCAGAGCATCCAGCGTGCTTCGCGACAGCTTGATCTGGCCGGCCAGATCTTCCAGCGACATGCCGGCGCGCTCGCGCACGCGCCGGATCATTTGTCCGGGGCTTTCGGCAATGGAAGCGGGTTCGGCTGCGGCGTCGGAAGTCATGGGGTCGGGTCGTGCGATTGTTTGGGGGGTTGCGGTGAATCCGGAAACTCTTTCTTCAGCCGTCGCTCATACAGGGCAGCCGAGCCACGATCACCTAGCGCGAGTTCGGTCTTTGCCGCGAGCGCCAGGGTTTCGGCCGTGTGTTTGCCGACGCGTTCGAACCGCTGGATGAAGGCCCTCGAGCGCAAAAAATCATCGCGCTCGAACGAAATCACCGCCAGTTGCGCAAGCGCTTCGGGGAATGCCGGATTGATCTGGATGGCTTCGCGGAAGTACGGCTCGGCCCGGACGCGCGCGGGGCCTTGGCGCAGACACAGGCCGGCATTGGTCAGCGCAGCTTCCGGCGTAGTGTATTTTCGGTCGCGCGCGGCTTCGAGAAATAATTTTTCGGCGTCTTCGTATTGGCCCTGCGAGCACAAAAAAGTGCCGTAATTGTTTTTCAAGGACGGGTCATCGCCATTCAAAGACAGGGCTTTTTTGTAATGGCGCTTGGCTTCGCGGGTATCTCCAAGCTGCGCATAAACCACAGCCAGCGAGGAATGAGCCTGGGCATTGCGCGAATCCTGCTCGACGGCGCGCATGAGTTTTTCCTTGGCTTGTTCGGTATGTCCTTTGCGCAGGTAATCCGCACCGAGCTCGGCATTCAGGCGCGAGGCCTCTGTGTAATCCGGTTTGCTGCTGCCGGCCTGTGGTCCGTCACTGACGCAGGCGGTGAGTAACAACAGGCATGCCGCGATCGCGAATTTCATTGCAGGGTCACCGCGATATCGCCCAACCGTCGCTTCTGGCGCGATTGCACGCGTCCGGCCAATTGCCCACAGGCGGCGTCGATGTCGTCGCCGCGCGTCTTGCGCGTCGTGGCGAAAACATCTTTGGCTCGCAGAATCTCGCTGAAGGCACGGATGCGCTCCGGATTGGCGAGCGCTTGTATGCGGATTTGCGGGAACGGGTTGAACGGAATCAGGTTCACCTTGGCCGGCATCCCGGCCAGCAGCTTCGCCAATTGGCGCGCGTGCGCGGGAGTGTCGTTGATGCCGTCGAGCATCACGTACTCGTAGACGTAATGTGCGCCTTGCGGTCCTTGCCGTCGGTATAGCGGCGGCAGGCGTCCATCAGCTCGGCCATCGGATACTTGCGATTGATCGGCACCAGCTCGTTGCGCAGCTCGTCGTTCGGCGCGTGCAGCGACACCGCGAGCGCCGTATCGCAATCCTCGCGCAGGCGATCCATGAACGGCACCAGCCCGGAGGTCGAAACGGTGACGCGGCGCTTGGACAGGCCGAAGCCGAAATCGTCGAGCAGGATGCGCAGCGCCGGCAGCACCGCGTCGTAATTGGCCAGCGGCTCGCCCATGCCCATGAAGACGACGTTGCGAAATCACGCGCTCGTTCTGGAAGTCGCCGCCGAGCGCTCGTGCCGCGAACCAGACCTGCGCGATGATCTCGGCGGTGGTCATGTTGCGGTCGAAGCCCTGCTTGCCGGTGGAGCAGAATGAACAGTCCATCGCGCAGCCGACCTGCGAGCGAATGCACAGCGTGCCGCGATCGTCCTCGGGAATGAACACGGTCTCGATGGCCTGCCCCGTCGCCGGCCTTGCAGCACCCACTTGCGCGTGCCGTCGGCCGAGAGTTGCTCGGTGATCAGTTCCGGGTGGATGATCACGAACTGCTCGCCAGCCGTGCGCGCAGATCCTTGGAGATATTTGTCATGTCCTCGAAGATCATCGAATCCGCGCCGGTAGATCCACTGCATGATCTGGTCGGCGCGAAAAGGCGCCTCGCCCTTCCGGGCGAAGTCCGCGCGCAATGCCGTCCGGTCGAGACCGAACAGGTTGACTGCGGCGAATTCGGTGCACGTCTTTTTAGCGCGTGCGCGGGCACAGCTCGCGTGCGGAAGAAATAGCCGATCTCGACCTTGGCGTTCTCCAGGGAGTCCGAACCGTGCACCGCGTTCTCGTCGATGCTGCTGGCGTAATCGGCGCGGATGGTGCCCTTGGCCGCCTTCTTCGGATCGGTGGCGCCCATGATGTCGCGATGCTTGGCCACGGCGTTTTCGCCCTCGAGCACCGAAATCATCACCGGGCCGCTGGTCATGAAGCTGACCAGGTCCTTGAAGAACGGCCGTTCGCGATGCACTGCGTAGAAGCCGCCCGCCTGCTTCTCGGTCAGGTGCTTCATGCGCGCGGCGACGACCTTGCAGGCCCGCCGCTTCGAAACGGTTATAGATGTTGCCGATGTGGTTCTTGGAAACCGCGTCCGGCTTGATGATGGAAAGGGTACGTTCGACCGCCATGACTCTTGACTCCAATTTTCGTAATGGGAAATGCCCCCCGATGGGGAGCCGTTGAAAAATCAAGAGATTGTAACGTTTTGCTGCCCTAACCAGCAAAAATCCCAGCAAAGAATCAAACGGTGAAGCTTTCCCCGCAGCCGCACTCGCCCTTGACATTGGGGTTCTGGAACTTGAAGGACTCGTTCAGGCCCTCGCGGCGAAAATCGACTGTGACGCCTTCGAGCAGCGGCAGAAACTCTTGCTTGACCACCAGCTTGGCGCCGTGGGATTCGAAAACCGCGTCGTCGGCGCCGGCCTCATCGGCAAAATCCATGGTGTAGGCATACCCGGAGCAACCCGTTTTCTTGACACCCACGCGCAAACCCATGCCCTTGCCGCGCTGACCCAATTGGGTCTGGATGCGGCGGGCAGCGGATTCGGTTAGCTGGAGGCTCATGATTTCAATAGTGCTTTGATGACGTCTTCACCCAGCATTGCACAATGGGACTTGTCCTCGGGAATTTCAAGAGCCGCGCGTATTTTTGCCGCAGAAATATCACGCATCGATTCGATCCCGTCACGCTCGATCTGCTCGCACAGCCATTCGCCGACCGCGATGGTGGTCGGGCAGCCATAGGCCTTGAATCGCGCCTGGGCGCCTTTCACCTGCACGCGCAAGACGAATTTCGCTGCGCGGCTACCGGCTTCACCGGCACGCACCGCGGCCCCCTCAGGCCAGCTTCCCGCGTGCGCGGGATCGCGAAATCGCCGCCACAACGGCGCCGCGTAGGCAAAAACGTTTTCGCTCATGGCGCGAGACTCCGCAGCCATTCCACCGCCGCGATGACTTTCGCGGCGACTTGCTCGATATCGTCGGCGCGGGTTGTGTAACCCATGGAAAAACGCAGCGAAGACCCGGCCAGCTCGTCGTCGCGGCCCAGCGCACGCAGAACATAGGATGCTTCGCGCGTGGCCGACGAGCACGCCGAACCGCTGGTCACCGCCACATCGCCCAGCAGCGCACGCAAGCTTTCGCCCTCAACGCCTTCGAAACTGACGTTGAGGATATGCGGCGCCCGCTGCTCGAGGCTGCCATTGAAATAAATTTTTGGCAGCGCACTCAACCGCTGCCAGAGGGTGTCGCGCAAGCCGCCCAGTCGGGCCGACTCCGCGGGCAGGTGCTCACGGGCCAGCAAGCAGGCTTCGCCCAAACCCACGATCTGATGGGTTGCCAGCGTGCCCGAGCGCATGCCCTGCTCGTGCCCACCGCCGTGCAACTGCGGCGAAAGCCGCGCCCGTGGCTGCTTGCGCACGAACAGCGCGCCGACGCCTTTGGGGCCGCCGAACTTGTGTGCGGACAGCGACAAGCAGATCGATCGGAATCTGCTTCAGGTCAATCGGCAACTTACCCGCCGCCTGCACGGCATCCACGTGCAACAGGACGCCGCGCTCGCGCAATTGCGGCGCCAGCGCTTCAATGTCATTGATGGTGCCGGTCTCGTTGTTGACCCACATCAGCGAAACCAGCGCGGTCTCCGGGGTCAGCGCCTGCAATTACTTGTGACGCGAGATGCGGCCACAGGAGTCCGGCTTCAGGTAGGTCACGCGCAAGCCCAGCGTTTCCAGGTAGCGGCAGGTATCGAGCACCGATTTATGCTCGATGAGCGCGAGTGACAACATGTGCGCGTTTGAGTCCGCGGAACTCCAGCGCGCCCTTGATCGCCAGGTTGTTGGACTCGGTGGCGCCCGAAGTCCACACGACCTCATTCGCTTGCGCACCAATCAGCGCCGCCACCTGTCCGCGCGCCTGTTCGACCGCCTGCGCGGCGCGCAAGCCCGCCACGTGACTCGAGGCCGGATTGCCAAATTCGCCGCCGGGCTTCAGCCACGGCAACATCGCCTCGTAGCGCGCGTGGATGCAGCGGCGTCGTCGCCGCGTGATCCAGATAGATCACTGCAACAACAGCCTTCAAGGCCATCAGGAATTGATCCACCTCGGCCGCGGTGTTGTCCTTGCCAAGGCTGACGCGTATGGCGCCATTGCGCCAAGGCGCGAGGCAGCCCCATCGCCAGCAACACGTGGCGGGCTCGCGCGAACCGCTGGCGCAGGCCGAGCCCGAAGTCACCGCCATGCCGCGCTTGTCCAATTCCAGCAGCAGCGCCTCGCCGTCGTAACCCTCAAGCGCGAACTGCACGGTGTTGGGCAGGCGCTCGATGCCGTCGCCAAAAATCACCGAGCTCGGGAATTTGCGTCAAGCCCGACTCAAGCCGGTCGCGCAGAGCCGAGCAGTAGCATCCCGCGCTGCTCCAACTCCTCCAAGCGCCAGCTCGGCCGCCACACCAAAGCCGACGATGCCGCGACGTTCTCGGTGCCGCCGCGCAAGCCGCGCTCCTGCGGTCCGCCGTGGTGCAGTGGGCACAACTCGGTTCCGCTTTTCACGAACAAGGCGCCAATGCCTTTGGGACCGTAAATCTTGTGGCTGGACAGGCTCATCAGGTCGCAATCGAGCGTGGCGAAATCCACGCCAATCTTGCCGGCGGCTTGCACCGCGTCGACATGCAGCAAGGCGCTGGCGGCGTGCAGCCAGTCGCGCCGCGCGCGCGACGTCCTGCACGACACCGGTTTCGTTGTTGGCGCGCATCAGGCATACCAGCCGCGCAGGTGTGGATTGCAACTGCGATTCGAATAACGGCCACTGCACCAGCCCCTGCCCGTCTACGGCGATGGGTGTTGCGCCAATCGATTCGGCGGCCTCCATCACTGCCGGATGTTCGGTGGCCCCGTAAAGAATCGCGCCACGGCCGACGATGCCCTTGACCGCAAGATTGTTCGATTCGGTACCGCCGGACGTCCACACCAGATCCTGCGGCTGCGCGTTAACCAGCCGCGCGACCTGGTGGCGTGCGCTTTCAACGGCATCGCGGGCCATGCGTCCATAGCGATGCACGCTCGAAGGATTGGCATGCGGGCCGGACAGGTACGGAAGCATCGCCTCGAGTACGCGCGGGTCCAGATGCGTGCTGGCGTTGTTATCGAGATAGACCGGCATCCGCTACTTGCCCGCGTCTTTGCAAAACTCCGGCAAGTCCAATTTCTCAATCTCGACATCCGGCAACTGCGCGCCGAGGCGATGCAGGGCGGCGCACAACTGCACCAGGCGCTCGTCCTGCTTCTGCGTGTGCTCAAGAATCTTGGCGATGGCATTGGCCACCGGGTCTGGCATGCCCTCGTCGGTAATGCCGTAGGCGTGGAACTCCGTCTTGCGCCCCGCATCGGCGCTCAGCACACGTGCAGGAATGCCAACGGCCGTCGCACCTGCCGGTACGGCCCGAACCACCACCGCATTACTGCCGATGTTGGCGCCCTCGCCGACGGTGAAAGGCCCCAGCACCTTGGCGCCGGCCCCGATCACAACGCCGTTGCGAATAGTCGGGTGGCGTTTGGCGCCGCGAGTGAGCGACGTGCCGCCCAAGGTCACGCCCTGGTAGATGGTGACGTCGTCGCCGACTTCCGCGGTTTCGCCAATCACCACGCCATAGCCATGGTCAATAAACACGCGGCGGCCGATGGTCGCACCCGGGTGAATCTCGATCCCCGTGAGCCAGCGGCCAATATGCGAGGTAAATCGCCCCAGCCAGCGCATTTCGTGCGTCCAGAACCAATGACTCAGGCGATGCCACCAGACGGCATGCAGGCCCGGGTAGCAGGTCAGCACCTCCCACGCGCTTTTGGCGGCGGGATCGTGCTGCAGCACATTGCGGATGTCTTCGCGGATTCCGGAGAACATGGAGCACCTTTTCGGGGTGCGCAGTTTAGTCGCTTGCGGGCTAAATCACCCGTTCGTTGCCGCCATCCACCGGCAGTTGCGCACCGGTGGTTTTGGCAAACAGCGGGCCGCACATTTCAGCCGCCAACTCACCGACATCGCGACTGGTCACTTCGGTCTTGAGAACGTTGCGGCGTTTGTAATCCTCAATACTCATCTTGTAATGCGCGGCGCGCGCTTTAAGAACCTCGTCCGTCCACAGGCCGGTGTCGAACACGGCATCGGGGTGCAACACGTTGACGCGGATTCCATCCGCACCCCATTCGAGTGCGGCGACACGGGCGATCTGGTTGACCGCGGCCTTGGATGCCGAATACGCCACCGCACCCGGGCCCGGCGCTTCGACATTCTTCGAACCGATGACCACGACGCGACCGTTGCGCGGCGCGAGTTTCAGCAAGGGGTGGCATTCGCGCATCAGTACTAAATTGGAATCGAGGTTTACGCTCATCACCTTGCGCCATTCCTCAGATCCGAGTGCGGCTATCGGCGTGCCCGCCGGGAAGATTCCGGCATTGAGCACCAACATGTCGAGGCCGCCAAATGCGCGCACGCCAGCTTCAAGCGCCCCCTTGATTTGCTCCTCCGAAGTCACGTCAGCCTTCACGCCAAGAAAATCAACGCGTTTGAACAAACTTTTAATCGACGGATTTAGATCCAGGCCGACCACCGCCGCGCCGCGCGCAAGCAAGGCTTCGACGCAAGCCTTGCCGATGCCGGATGCCGCGCCGGTGACCAGCGCGACTTCGCCCGCGAACACGGGTGGCTTGGCGCCTTTTTTAAGCTTGGCCTGTTCCAGGTCCCAATATTCGACGTCGAAAATATCCTTGGCTGGCAGCGCGCGATAGCCGCCCAACAATTCGGCGCGTTCAATCACGTCCATCGTGTGTGAATAAAGATCGCTGACGATGCCGGCGTCCTTGACCGTGCGCCCCAATGCACACAGCCCGAACTGGGGGTCGAGCACCACGCGCGGCGCCGCATCGAGCATGGTTTTGGGTTCCCGCGCTTGCGGGGCGATGCCCTCGAAGTACTTGCGGTATTCAGCCGCATAGCCCAACACGTCGCGGCCCATCATCGGGAGACGCTTGGTGCGGATCACATGGTCGGGCGTGGTCGGCCCCTGGGCGATTTGTGCCACGTCCGAACGGCGAGCGAATGAAAGGCTGCGCGCGTCCTGTATGGCATCGCAAAATCATCGGGAATCCGGCCGCGGCAGAAACATCCCGGCGCAACTGAGCCAGCTCGTGAGGCAATACTTTTTCCCCTGTCGGGCTGGAAACAAGGGGCAGTGTCCAGGCTTTTTTACTCGCCAGATAATCTTCGGCTTTTTGCACCAGCTGAATCATGCGCTCATAGGATTCGCGCGCGGTGGCGCCAAAAGAAAATACGCCGTGTTTGAGCAACACCATGCCTATCGTGTTGGGGCCGGCATATTTTGGAAACAGTTCTGCGCAGAGCCTGGAAAGATCGAACCCCGGCATGACATAGGGAATCACCACGACGCGGTCGCCGTAGATTTCGCGGATGCGCGCTTCGCCATCGTCCGTGTTGGTCACTGCCAGCACCGCGTCGGAATGGGTGTGGTCTACGTATTTGTGCGGCAGGATCGCGTGCAGGATGGCCTCAACCGAAGGCGCCGGGGCCGTGGCGCGCGTCATCTGCGTGACCAGCTCGTTGATCATCTGCGGGTCGCTCAGGCTCTTGAGCTTCGCCAGCTTGATCAGATGCGACAGCCGCGTTGGCGAGAATCCGCCCTCTTCGATGAACTCGAGATCCCACCCGCTGCCTTTGACGTAGAGGATGTCCTCGTCGTCGCCGACCAGATTGCGTTCACGGATTTTGACCGAGGTGTTGCCCCCGCCATGCAACACCAGCGACTTGTCGCGGCCCAGCAGGCGCGAGGTGTAGACACGCAGGCCAAGATCGGTCTTGTATTGACCGGCTTCGGCGTCATCCCAGAGATTTTTCATGCGGCGCGCAGTTTAGACTTTCTTGCGCCTGCGTTTGGGTTTTTCAACGGAGGCAAGTATCCCGCGCAACATGTTCAGTTCGTTCTTGTCCGGGCGCGCGCGGTTATAGAGCTGGCGCAAGCGCCGCATCAACAGTCGCGGGTTGGCCGGATCGATAAAACCCGTGCTCAGCAGCACTTTTTCCAGATGCTCGAAATAACCCTCCATCTGCTCGGCGGTGGAAGGCGCATACCAGGACAAGCCGTGCTTTCTTGAAACTTTCGGCACCTCGGGCTGGGCCGCCCGCCGCAATTCATAGCAAAAAACCTGCACGGCTTGTGCGAGGTTCAGCGAGGAGTACTTGGGGTTGGCCGGGATCATGGTCGTCGCATGGCAACGGTCGAGGTCCAGATTGTCCAGACCGGTGCGCTCCGGGCCGAACATCAGTGCGACGTCTCCGGTTTTGGCAGCTTCCGTGATGCGCTCAGCACCTTCCCAAGGCGTGAGCGGTTCGTCGCCCAGGTGCCGTGGCCGCGCTGAGGCGGCGACCACCCACACGCACCCCTCAATCGCCTGATCGATCGTCTCGACGACGCGCGCTTCATCGAGAATGCCGGTGGCGCCAGACGATTGCGCAACGGCTTGTGAATGCGGATAGCGCAACGGCTGCACCAGCACCAGTTTGGACAGCCCCATGGTCATCATGGCGCGCGCGCAGGAGCCGATATTGCCGGGGTGCTGCGGACGCACCAGCACGATGCGTATCCGGTCAAGAGCAGATTTCATGCGTGATATTCTACGGTTACGTTTTTACCTGCTCATTTCCACCGTGGATCCTCTGCTTACGATTGCCGTCAAAGCCGCGCGCGCGGCAGGCAATTTCATCATGCGCAACCTCGAACGCGTCGAGTTGCTCGAAGTCACACGCAAGGGCCGCAGTGATTTTGCCACCGATGTCGACCGCAACGCGGAAGGCGAAATCGTCCGCATCATCCACAAGCATTACCCGGATCACGCCGTGCTGGCCGAAGAAGGCGGCGCGGCGGGGGAAAGCGAATTTGTCTGGATCATCGATCCGCTCGACGGCACCACCAATTTCCTGCATCGCCTACCCCATTTCGCGGTCAGTATCGGCCTGCAATACCGCGGCCGCATGGAACACGCCGTGGTTTATGCGCCCTGCACGCAAGACCTCTACACCGCCAGCCGGGGCGGCGGCAGTCAACTCAACGGCCGCCGCCTGCGCGTTGGCAAAACCAAAACGCTGGAGGACTGCCTGGTCGGCACGGGCGTTCCGATCCGTGGCGGCGCCACGCTCGAGGCTTATTTGCCGACGCTCAAGGCCATCGCCGAAAAAACATCCGGCGTGCGTCGCGCAGGCTCGGCATCACTCGACCTGGCGTATGTCGCCGCCGGCTATCTCGATGCCTTCTGGGAGCTGAACCTGAAACCCTGGGACATCGCTGCCGGCATGCTGCTGGTGCAAGAATCCGGCGGGCTGGTGAGCGAACTGAATGGCGCCGAAGACGTGATGAAGACCGGAAACATTCTGGCCAGCAATCCCAAGCTGCACCCGCTGTTCCTGAGCCTGATTAAAGCTTCCAGATAGGCGTCAGCGACACCGCGTATGCGCAGCAATCGGCACGCCAGACAATGCTTGGCGCGCTCGATTCTCGATCTCGATTCGTCACCCTCGGTCGCGCAGCGCACCCGCTTGCCGGGAATTTTTGCCACTTTTAGCTGATGTTGAAAAACGGGTGGTACGCTTTTAGTACCACTGGTATTCGCCCCAATGCCCCCAATGCCCCCTTAGCCGCCCAAGCGGGTTAGGGCATTTCTTCGGATTCTTCGAGCTTCGGCGGCAGCAGGTCATCGCGGGAGACGCCCAGCAGCACCGCGAGATTGGTCGAGACGTAGATCGACGAATAGGTCGCGACGATCACGCCGACGATCAACGCCACCGAGAAGCTGTGCACGCTGGGTCCGCCCAGCGTCGAACAACGCGGTCAGCACCAGCAGCGTGGTCAAGTGCGTGATGACCGAGCGCAGCAGGGTCTGGTTGACCGACAGATTGACCACGTCGAGGATCTCCATGCGCCGCAGGTTGATCAGGTTCTCGCGCACGCGGTCGAAGATGACGATGGTCTCGTTGTTGGAGTAGCCGATCAGCGCCAGGATCGCCGCGAGCGTGGTGACGTCGAACTCGATCCAGAACAGCGACAGGAAGCCCAGCACCATCAAGGCGTCGTGGATCAGCGCGGCGATCGCGCCGACCGAGAACTTCCACTCGAAGCGGAACGCGATGTACAGGCCATGATGCCGATGAAGGCGATCAGCATCGCCAGGCTGCCCTTGTCGGTCAGTTCCTCGCCGACCTGCGGGCCGACGAACTCGATGCGCCGCAGCTCGATGCTGTTGCTCTGTGCCCCGAGCGCCTCGAGCACCTGCGTGCTGACCTGTGCGCTGGTCTCGCTCCTCGGCCGGCGGCAGGCGGATCAGCACGTCCGTGCGTCGAGCCGAAGTACTGCAGCGACCGCGCGCTCGATAGCCGGCCTTCGGCGAGCTCGGCGCGGACCTTTTCCAGTTCCACCGTCTGCGGATAATGCACTTCGACCAGCACGCCGCCGGTGAAGTCGATGCCGAGGTTCAGGCCGCGCGTGAGCAGCAGCAGCGACAGCGCCGCAATCGTCAGCAGCCAGGGAGACGATCAGGCCCGTCTTGCGCTGGGCCATGAAGTTGATGTTGGGAACTTTGGCGAAGATTTTCATGGCGCTCCTACCAGACGGGGACGTCTTTCAGTTTCTTGCTGCGCAAAGAAGAGCTGCGCCAGCGCGCGCGAGCCGACGATCGCGGTGAACTGCGAGCGAGATGATGCCGATGCGCCAGCGTGATGGCGAAGCCCTTGACCGGCGCCGGCGCCGAGCGCGAACAGCACCACCGTGCCGATCAGCACGGTGACGTTGGCGTCGGCGATGGTCAGGAAGGCGCGGTCGTAGCCGGCCTCGATCGCGGCGTGCGGCGAATGCCCGCTGCGCAATTCCTCGCGGATGCGCTCGTAGATCAGCACGTTGGCGTCCACCGCGATGCCCATGTGCAGCACGATGCCGGCGATGCCGGGCATGGTCAGCGTCGCCTGCAGCAGCGACAGCACCGGCGACCACCAGACAGCAGGTTGACCAGCAGCGCCGCGACCGCGAACAGGCCGAACACGCGGTAATAGAACACCATGAACACCGCCACCAGCGCAAGGCCCAGCGCCGCGGCGGCGAAGCCCTGGCGGATGTTGTCGGCGCCCAGGCTCGGACCGACGGTGCGTTCCTCGACGATGTCGACCGGCGCGGCCAGCGCGCCCGCCTTGCAGCAGCAGCGCCAGGTCATGGGCTTCCTTGCTGGTCAGGCCGGTGGTCTGGAACCGCTTGCCGAACACGCCGCGGATGGTCGCGACCGAGATGATGTCCTTGATATCGCGGCTGCTCGCGGAGCGGTTCGCCCTTGGCGTTGTAGTTGGTGGTGATCTCGGTTTCGCGGAACAGCACCGCCATCGGCTTGCCGACGCTCTTCTCGGTGAACGCGAACATGTTCTTGGCCCCGGCGCCGTCGAGCGTCACCGATACCGCGGGCGGTGCCGTTCCTCGTCGACCGTGGATGCCGCATCGACCAGCTGATTGCCGCTGGCGATGATCTCCTTGCTGCAGCAGCACCGGGCGGTTGCCTTCGCGGGTGTAAAACAGCTCATCGTCGGGCGGGATGATGCCCGCTGGCGGCCGCCTGATCTGCGCTGTCGTCCTGATCCACCGCGCGGTATTCCAGCGTGGCGGTGGCGCCGAGCAGATCCTTGACGCGCGTCGGTGTCCTGCACGCCTGGCAGCTGCACGACGATGCGGTTGGCGCCCTGGCGCTGCACCAGCGGCTCGGCAACGCCGAGTTGATTGACGCGGTTGCGCAGGGTGGTCAGGTTCTGCTTGACCGCGAAATCCACGATGCGACGTGCTTCGGATTCCGAGAGTTTCGTGCGCAGCAGCAGCGGCGTGGCCTCATCCACCGTCAGCGCAAGTTCGGGATATTCGCCGGCAATGGCCTTTTGTGCGGCATCCACGCGATCCGCTTCGGAGAACTCGAGCAGCACCGTGTCGCCCTCCTGGCGGCGACCGGTGTAGCGGATGTCCTGTTTGCGCAGAAACGCCGGCAGGTCGTTGAGATAGCGCTGATCGCCTTGGTCCGTGCGTCGTCGACGTCCACTTCCAGCAGGAAGTGCACGCCGCCGCGCAAATCCAGGCCCAGCGCCATGGGCCTGGCACCAATCGCGCGCAACCATTGCGGCGTGTTCGGCGCCAGATTCAGCGCGACAACATAACCGCGGCCGAGGTCACGCTTGAGCACATCGGCCGCCTTGAGCTGGGTCGTGCCGTCGTCAAAATGCAGTATCCACTTGGCGCCATCCAACGTCGAGGACTTCGGGACGAGCTTTTCGGCCGCCATGACTTGCGCCACGCGCGCGCCAAACTCCGCATTCATAGGATCGCCGGACTGGGTGCCAATTTGCACCGCCGGGTCTTCGCCGAAAAAATTGGGCAGCGCATACAACGCGCCCATCAGCGTCACTATGATCAGCGTTAGGGTTTTCCAGAGTGGGTACGGTTTCACGAACGAGCCCTTGAATTTTTATTGTGCTTTGAGGCTGCCCTTGGGCAACACCGTGCTGATCGCGGATTTTTGCACCTTGATGGCGGTGTTGGCCGCAACTTCGAGCGTCACGAACACTTCGCCAATGTCGGTAATGCGCCCAGCAACGCCGCCGGACGTGATCACTTCATCGCCCTTGGCAAGCTTGCCGAGCATGTCGCGCGCTTCGCGCGAACGCTTCATCTGCGGACGGATCAACATGAAATAGAACAGCACCACCAGCACGCCCAGCGGCAGAAATTGCATCAGCGCGCTCGGTTGCTGGGCGGCAGCCTGGGCGTAAGCGGGTGACAGGAAGAAATCGAGCATTGGAGAGTATCCCGGCTAAAAAAGGCGGCGGATTATGCCATGCCGAACTTAGCGCCGATGCTATGCTTCTTGCATGAATTCCTCAGCCGATGCGCCACGCTCGACTTTGCCACTGCTGGCACTTGCGGTGGTCCTCGCCGGCCTCGGATTCGGCATCTATGCCGCGATGCGGCCAGCCCCCGCGATTTCGATGTTCAACCTGGACGGCGCCATGCACGCCGCCGGGGAACATGTGCCGGAACAGATCGAAAGCTTTTATTTTTTCGTGCCCGAAGCGGCCCGCTCCGAGGACGAGGAGGTGAGCGAACTCGCCGGACTGCTGAAAAAGGCCGCCCTCGAGAAAGACTATTTCGGCGTGGCCGGGCCGGATGCCGAGCGCAACCGGTCTGAACTGCTGTCGGCGCTCAAGCGCAACCGGGGCGATGGCCTGCAAGGCCTGGTCCTGGTTTATCTGGGGCCCGAAGTGCATCGCACGGAAGTGGAGAGCGCCGTCACCGGCTCTGGCGCCAGCGTGCGCTTTGTCATTTATCCCCCTCTGCCCAAAGATTCGGTTTAGGTTTTTATGGCCTCGTACCAGGCGCCTCTGCGCGAAATCAATTTTGTCCTAAACCAGGTGCTGCATCTGGAGCGGCTGTCAAAGCTGCCTGGGTTCTCTGAAGCCACGCCGGAGACGCTGGCGGGGCTGTTTGAGGAATGCGCGAAACTGGTTGAGCAACAGCTCGCACCCCTCAATGCGATCTGCGACCGGCAGGGCTGCTCGCTCAAAGACGGCGAGGTGAAAATCCCCGACGGCATGGTCGAGTTCTACAAAACCTATCAGCAGGCCGGCTGGGTCGGCATCTCCAACCCCACCGAGTACGGCGGTCAGGGTCTGCCGTTTACCGTTTCAAAGGTCATCGAGCGAAATGAACTGCGCCGGCCAACGTCGGCTTCGAACTGTATGTGGGCCTGACCCAGGACTGCTTCGAGGCGATTGACGCGTGCGGCAGCGACGAGCAGAAGCAAACCTACCTGCCACAAGCTGGCCACCGGCGAATGGACCGGCACCATGTGCATGACCGAGCCGCAGGCCGGGTCCGATGTCGGCGCGGTTAAGACCCGGGCGACGCCGCAGGCCGACGGCAGCTATCAGATCGATGGCGGCAAGATCTTCATCACCAGCGGCGAGCACGAGATGGCCGACAACATCATCCACTTCGTGCTGGCGCGCCTGCCGGATTCGCCGCCCGGCGTGAAGGGTCTGTCGACCTTCGTCGTGCCCAAGTTCCTGGTCGAACGAGGACGGCTGCGCTGGGCGCGCGCAACGGGGTGCGCTGCGTCTCGATCGAACACAAGATGGGCATGCACGGTTCGTGCACCTGCTCGATGGCGTTCGAGGGCGCCAAGGGCTGGATGGTCGGCGCGCCGAACCAGGGCATCCAGAACATGTTCGTGATGATGAACCTCGCGCGCATCATGGTCGGCTTCCAGGGCCTTGGTCAGTGCGAACTCGCCACGCAGAACGCGATCCGCTACGCGCAGGACCGCAAGCAGGGCAAGGCCTCCAACGGGCGCGCCGCAGATCATCGAGCACGCCGACGTGCGTCGCATGCTGCTGCACATGAAGGCGATCACCGAAGGCGCGCGCGTGCTGGCCTACGAAACCGCGATGCACGTCGACTTTGCCAATCACCATCCGGACGCGGCAATGCGCGAAGAAGCCAGGGATTGGGTCGAACTGAACACGCCGCTGGTGAAGGCGTTCTGCACCGACTCAGCGAGTCGAACTCGGCTCGATGGCGATCCAGGTCTACGGCGGCCACGGCTACATCAAGGAGCACGGTGTCGAGCAGATCGTCGCGCGACGCCAAGATCCTGCTGCCTCTACGAGGGCACCAACGGCATCCAGGCGATGGACCTGGTGCGCCGCAAGCTGATGCTGCACAACGGCCGCCTGCCCCAGCGTTTCTTCGCCGCGGTGCGCAAGGACCTCGCCGGGGCCGACGCTTTTATTGCAAAACCGCTGGAGGCCGCGCTGGATGAGCTGGAAAAATCCACCGCGTGGGTGCAGAGCAGCTACAAGACCACTCCCGACGATGCCGCCTTCGGCTGCGCGGATTTCCTGCGCGCGTTCTCGCTGACCTACCTGGGCTGGAACTGGCTGCGCATGGACAAGGCGGCGACTTTACTCGGCGACGCCGGTTATCGTGCGGCCAAGCGCGCGACCGCAGAGTTTTTTGCTACACGCTTGCTCAGTCAGGTCCCGGCCCTGTGCGCCAACGTGCGCCAATCCGCAGGATTGCTGATGCAGCTCGACAGCAAACATTTCTAGGGGATACGTGATGGGCATCTACGATTTCAGCGCCAAAACCATCGACGGCAAGGATCAGAAGCTCGACGCGCTCAAAGGCAAGGTCGTGCTGGTGGTCAACGTCGCCAGCAAATGTGGTTTCACGCCGCAGTACAAGGGCCTGGAAGCCCTGTGGCGCAAGTACAAGGACCGGGGGCTGGTGATTCTCGGTTTTCCCTGCGATCAATTCGGCCATCAGGAGCCGGGTGACGAGAACGAGATCAGGAATTTCTGCTCATTGACCTATGAAGTCAGCTTTCCAATGTACGCC
Organism: uncultured Gammaproteobacteria bacterium; assembly: GCA_963807375.1. GTDB lineage: Bacteria > Pseudomonadota > Gammaproteobacteria > Nevskiales > Nevskiaceae > JACPFV01. Next base: position 271,957 of record CAWEBP010000001.1, on the reverse strand, counting down.
AAGGTCGAAGTCAATGGCGACAACGCGCATCCGCTCTACAGGCACCTCAAGCACGAAGCACCGGGGCTCTTGGGCAGCGAGGGCATCAAGTGGAATTTCACCAAATTCCTGGTGGACAAGTCCGGCCAGGTGGTCAGGCGCTACGGCAGCGTCGATACGCCCGAGAAAATCGACTCGGATATCGCGGCGCTACTCTGAATCACTGGCAAGAAAATCAGCCGCCCATTTTGCAAATGAGCCGGCTTCAATCGCCTCGCGCATCTGCCGCATGAGACTCTGGTAATAAAAAAGATTGTGATAAGTGTTGAGCCGCGCCCCAAGAATCTCGTTGCATTTATCCAGGTGGTGCAGGTACGCGCGCGAATAGCCCCGACAGGTGGAACAGGCGCAGTGCGGGTCGAGCGCTGATTCAGCATTGCGGTGCACCGCGTTGCGGATGCGCACCACGCCTTGCGAGGTGAACAGATGGCCGTTGCGCGCGTTGCGCGTCGGCATGACGCAATCGAACATGTCGACGCCCCGGCTGACGGCCTGCACCAGGTCGCGCGGAGTGCCCACGCCCATGAGGTAGCGCGGATGATCGGCCGGCAACTTGCCGGCCACCGCGTCCAGCACATGCAGGCGCTCGCTCTCGGCCTCGCCGACCGACAATCCTCCGAGCGCGTATCCGTCGAAACCAATCTGGGTAAGTTTTTCCAGCGACTCTTGGCGCACGGCGGTGTGCATGCCGCCCTGCACGATTCCGAATAACGCGCCGGCGTTATCGCCATGCGCTGATTTGCAGCGCAGCGCCCAGCGCGCCGAGAGCAACATCGAGTCGCGCGCCTGTGTTTCCGTTGCCGGGTACGGCGTGCACTCGTCGAATTGCATGACGATGTCCGCGCCCAGCGCGTGCTGCACCTCGATGGCGCGTTCCGGCGTCAAAAAAACTTTGTCGCCGTTGACGGGCGACTGAAAATGCACGCCTTCTTCCGTCAGCTTGCGCAATTCTTTGAGACTCCACACCTGAAAACCGCCGGAGTCCGTCAGCACGGGCCCATCCCAGTTCATAAACTTGTGCAGGCCTCCCAGCGCGGCGATCAGCCGCTCGCCGGGCCGGAGCATCAAGTGAAATGTATTGCCCAGAACGATCTGCGCTCCGGTTTCGCGCAATTCTCCAGGCGTCATCGCCTTGACCGTGCCGTAGGTTCCGACCGGCATAAAAGCCGGCGTTTCGACGTTACCGCGCGCAAACGCCAAATGCCCCCGGCGCGCCGTTCCCGACACGGATAAAAGTTTGAATTTCATCGCCTGATTTTAGTGTCAATCCCGCTGCATGATCGGGCCGCCATGATTCTGGTAGGGTGAAGCCGCTGCCGTTGCGGGACGTAGCAACCAATGCAAAACAACATCCGGAGATGTGAATGAACAAATCAGCCGCTTTCTATATGGCAGGGACGCTGTTGCTGGCGACGTTTTCCTCAGCACAGGCGGCGAGCACACAGGACCGGATCAAACAATTCGGCTCGGCAGCGACGGCTCGGCTAAAGCCTGCATTTGAAGCGGCCGGAGTGGCCTATCCGCCAAAATCCATTTCCATTTTGACTTTCAAGGAAGAACAGGTGACGCAGCTTTATGCGGCGGGCGCGGACGGCGAGCAGCATTTCATCAAGTCGTATCCACTGGTGCATGCCTCAGGCAAACCGGGACCCAAGCTACGCCGGGGTGACCTGCAGATTCCAGAGGGCATTTACGGAATTTATGCGCTCAATCCCAATAGCGCGTACCACGTCGCATTGCGGGTGGATTATCCCAATGCCACCGACCGCCAGCATGCCGCCGCGGATGGCCGCAAAGATCTGGGTGGAGATATCGAAGTCCACGGTTATGCCGAGTCCACGGGCTGCGTGGTGGTAGACAATGAAGCGGTTGAAGAGTTGTTTACGCTGGCAAACAAGATAGGCATAGGGAATGTCGCCGTCATCACCGCCCCCAACGATTTTCGCAAAGTTCTCTGGCGGCGAACGCCTAAAGATTTGCCCGAATGGACCGGTGAGTTGTACGACTCTATCGACGACGCACTGGACGCTTACCCCTCTCCAAGAATTTAGAAAGATTCATGATTATTAGATCGGGACCGACAAACGGCCCCGATTTATTCAAGGGTGGGCCCAATTCATGCGGGCTATGCGCGCTACCGAACAGAACTTTTTTAGTTTGTGCTTAAAATAGAAATGTATTAACCCATGTTTTTTTGCCTGGAGTTCTCCTAATGAATAACAAATATCTCACTGGCATTTTGATGATGGCATGCGCCTTGCCCGCATTCGCACAGAAGTCCGATGCGAGCCGCGTCGCTGAATTCGGTCGTGACGTTAACGCGCGACTGGCCCCGCAGTTTGAAAGAGCCGGAGTCGCCTATCCTCCCAAATCGGCGACGCTGATCGCTCTCAAGTCGGAAAAAGTGCTGCAGGTCTATGCGCCAGGCCCCGACGGCAAACAGCGTTTCATTACCTCGTACCCCATTGTTAGCGTCAGCGGAGAGTTGGGCCCCAAATTGCGCGAGGGTGATATGCAGGTGCCGGAAGGCATTTACGAAATCAGCAACCTCAACCCGAACAGTTCGTTTCATCTTTCGCTGCGCATCAATTATCCAAACGCGTATGACCGCGCCCGCGCCAAGGAAGAAAAGCGCTCGAATCTGGGCGGCGAAATCATGATCCAGGGCTATTCGGAATCCACCGGCTCGATCTGCGTGGATAACGAAACCGTCGAGGATCTGTTTGTGCTGGCCCAGCGCACTAACTACGAGAAGGTCAAAGTGATCATCGCGCCGGTGGACTTCCGCACTACCGCACTCGATGGGATTGCCGAAGGCGCCCCATCCTGGACACCCGCACTGTATCGAAACATCAATTCGGCTCTGGCGGCCTATCCGTTGGGTAACTAAAGCGGCACCCGCTTGGGCCACGTTGTGGCCGTTTGAGATCTCTGCCCAAAAACCAGTGGTACACTTTTAGTACCACTGGTTTTTCATCAGGCCCGCTGTGGGTGCCTGAAGGGGTATAAGCGGGCATGAAGGTTTTCATCGGCAATTACACCGGAATCTGCAATCACCTCGAGACTGTGATTCTGGCGTTCGCCGTTCGCGAGCGCTTTGGCCACGAAATCTGGCTGGACTGGCCCGAGCTTGATGCGTTTGCCATCGACTCCACCCATGTGGGCGCAAAAAAATTCTATCACCGGTTCAACGGCGTCAAATATCCGGGCAACGATGAGGCGGCGTTTGAAACGCTGGGGCGCTATCGGCATGTTGATCTGCGCGGGCTCTACGGCGCCCCGCCTGCCCTGCTCGACCCTCAATTGCCCCACGTGACCCGCAGCCTGCGGCTGAACCGTGGCCTGGCGGCACAGATCAAGGATTTTTTCGCAGGCATTCAAAGGCCCGTGGTTGGCGTGCATATCCGGCGCGGAGATTTCCTGGTAGACCCCGAACGAAAACGCCGGCATGCAGCCACCAGCGACATGCAATTAAGTTTTGCGCTGGAGCGGATCAGCCGGCGATTTCCGGATACCGTTTTTTTCCTGTCCTATACCGGCAAGGTGACGGACTACAACTTTCTCCTCGACCGCTTCAACTGTGTGACGCTGCCGATTCCTACGCCCTATTCGCATCACGGGGCGCCGCAAGCGTCTGAAACCCATCCCATCGCTGACTTGTTCGCCCTCGCCTGCTGTCCAAGCATCGTGGTCACACCGCGATCGTCGTTTTCGCACTGGGCGGCCAACTGTCTGGGCTCTCCTTCCATCAGCCTTGTTCCCGGCCCACTGGAATCGAGCGCCGAGATCGGGCTTTCGATCAAGCGCTTCGGCGCCTGTCGTCTCCCCGCCTTCATGAATGAGCCCTGGAAAGCCACCGATGTTCGTGACTTAGACTTGCCCGCTCCGCAAAAGGCCCAAACCGATTGGCTATGAACGTGCGCATGCGCAGAAAATTATTGATTGCAGGCTTCGCCTGGCTATTGGCCTCCATGAGCCCGCTGGCCATGGCGGATGGCAGCGTCGAAGATCGCATGGACCAGTTTGGCGAAGACGCTGCTGACCGGCTCGCACCCTACTTCAAGCGCGCTGGCGTCTCCTATCCACCCAAATCCGTGGCACTGCTGGTATTCAAGAAAGAATCGCAGGTGCAGATTTATGCGTCGGGCGATGACGGCAACCCCCGTTACATCCGTACCTTGGTGATGGAGGACATTGCCAGCGGACTCGGCCCCAAACTGCGTCAGGGCGACGAAAAGATTCCGGAAGGCATTTACGGCATCGATTACCTCAACCCGAACAGCGCCTACCACGTCTCCTTGCATGTCACTTACCCTAACGCGTATGACCGCGCGCGCGCTGCCGAGGACGGTCGTAAGCGCCTGGGAGGCAGCATCATGTTCCACGGCCACGCCCTGTCCGCGGGCTGCGTTGTGGTCAGCAATGAAGATGCGGAAGATCTGTTCACGCTGGCGCAGGAAACCGGGCTTAAAAAAATCAAGGTCATCATCAGCCCCGTAGATTTTCGTGAAACATGGCGTTGGACTCCTCCCAAGGGGGTACCCGCATGGACGCGCGACCTCTACCAGATCATCAAGACAGCGCTGAAGGACTATCCTTCGCCGTGATTTCTACCCCGGGCTTCGCACCGAACCACATCGCGTCGCCATAGCTGAAAAACCGATAGCCCTGGGTTACCGCATGGCGGTACGCCTCCAGCACGTGCGCCTGTCCGCCAAAGGCGCAAACCAGCATCAGCAAAGTGGACTGCGGCAGATGAAAATTGGTCAAAAGTGCATCCACGGCGAGGAACGTATAACCCGGGGTGATGAACAGGCGGGTTTCACCGTGATGCGGTTGCATCTTGCCGCGTGCCGCCGCGGATTCGAGCGCGCGGCAGACCGTGGTGCCCACGGCGACTACGCGTCCGCCGTTTGCACGCGCTCGCCGTATCGCTTCACAAAGCGTCCCTGAAATCTCGTAGCGCTCCGCGTGCATTCGATGCTCGCTGAGGTTTTCAACGCGCATGGGCTGAAATGTGCCGGCGCCCACGTGCAGCGTCAGCGTGGCGGTGTGCACGCCTCGATCCTCGATGGCTTTCAGCAGTGCGGCATCAAAGTGCAGACCCGCCGTGGGCGCCGCAACCGCACCCGGCGCTCGCGCGAACAATGTCTGGTAACGCTCGCGATCAGTGGACGTGTCCGCTCGATTGATATAAGGCGGCAAGGGGATATGGCCGGCCCGCTCCAGAAATGACTCGAAGCCAGCGCCTGTCAGTCGCAGCCGATAGAACTCCTCCTCGCGGCCCACGACGTGCAGCGCCTGCGGGGCGCCTTCGACGTGAATCTGGCTTCCCGGCTTGGGCGGCTTGCTGGCGCGCACCTGAGCCAGCGCTTCGGATTCTCCACACAGCCGTTCGATCAGGATCTCGACCTTGCCACCGCTGTCCTTGCGCCCGAACAGCCGAGCCGGAATGACCCGGGTGTCGTTGAACACCAACAGGTCGCCCGGTCGCAGCAGCGAAGGCAGATCGCGCATGGCGAGATCGCGCAAGCCGTCCAGTGCCAGCAGCCGCGATGCCGAGCGCGGATTGGCCGGCTGCTGGGCAATCCGTTCCGGCGGAAGTTCGTAATTAAATTCGGAACGCTTCATCGCGCGCGACTATAATGCGCGCCGCGCCTGAGTGGCGGAATCGGTAGACGCAGTGGACTCAAAATCCACCGAGGCAACCCCTCATGACGGTTCGAGTCCGTCCCCAGGCACCAACAAAAAAGCCGGCTTAGCCGGCTTTTTTGTTGTGCAGTTTTTTTTACTCGCTGCCCGTGCTGCCGTCACCCCCGCCAAACAGGCCACGGACGGCATTCATCGGGTTGAGGGCGGCAAGTTTCGATGCCGCGAAGTCGTAGCGTAAACCCAGATTGAAGCCGTAGGTGCGCGAAGGATTGCCGGCGTGGTAGACCATGAAACCGAATCCCAAACGCAGGTCAGGCACATCGGCAAGCATCCTCAGGGGCAGGTCCGTTTGGAATCCGTAGGCGATATCGGTGTCGTCGAAGATCAGGCCGCCCTGCTGAACCTCCAGTTTGGCGACGCCAACGGGGAACGAGAGTTCAAAAGTGTCAAACAACACGGCATGCGGTACCAGGAATGCGCCGATGTAGTAATCGATCTCGGACTTGTCCGCGTCGTCGCCACTGATGCTGGTGCCCGCCTGAAGCTCCGCCGCCAGAAATTCGAAGAAGCGCACGCCGCCGCGCAGGCGCAGCATGTCGAATTCGTAGGTATTGCGCGTGGTGCTGGCGGTTGCGCCGACCGAGCTGTTGAGATCTCCGCGCACGTAATCGATCCCCACATAGGCTTTATGCGATGACTCCTCGGCCACCGGCGCCGGGGCCTCTTCGACGTAAGGCGCGCTTTCGACCGGAACGCTCTCCTCGGGCGCGGCTACGGGCTCCGGCTCAGGGGGCGGGGCAGGCTCTACGGGGACTTCCGCCGCGGGCGGCAGGTCCTCGGACTCATCATCCGGATCGGCATCGGCCCAAACCGGCGCGGTGAAAGATGAAATAGTCATCGCGATGGCGAGAAGCAGGCTGCGGTCAATCATGTGATCCCCTGGTTGCATACGCACCGCGTCGAAGGCGGCGTCGATACTTCGAGTGCGAAGCATCCCCGATTTCCAAAGACAAATCCAGCAGGCCCCGCTAATCTGAATGCATGATCGTCTCGGCCCGCTTTTGCAATGCCTGTGGAACCGCCGTCGAGTTGCGCATTCCGGAAGGCGATCACCTGAGCCGCGCGGTGTGCCCGGCGTGCGGCCACATCCAGTACTTCAATCCGCGCGTGATCGCCGGCGTGGTGGCCGAATGGCAGGGGAAAATCCTGATGTGCCGACGCGCCATTGAGCCGCGACGCGGGTTCTGGACGTTTCCTGCCGGGTTTCTCGAGCTCGGCGAGACGCATGCCGCGGGCGCCGCCCGCGAAACGATCGAAGAAGCACAGGCCGAAGTCGGCCATCTGCAGCTGATGGCGGTGATCTCGGTACCGCATGTCAGCCAGATCTACATGGTCCATCGCGGCCAGTTGCGCAGCGCGCATCACGGGCCTACGCTCGAAAGCAGCGAAACCCGCCTGATGGACGAGGCCGAAATCCCGTGGTCGGAAATCGCCTTTCCGACCATCTTTCATGGGCTCAAGTTCTTTTTCGCCGACCGCGCCGCAGGCGTGTTCCCTGTGCATACCCTCGATCTGCACTGGCCGGCGCGCGCAAATGCCACTCCTGGTATTGCGCCGCCGGTATAATCCGCAGCGCTCGTTTTGTGGAAAATCGCTCATGACCTTTGTCGTCACTGAAAATTGCATCAAGTGCAAATACACCGACTGCGTGGAAGTGTGCCCGGTGGACTGCTTCCACGAAGGGCCGAACTTCCTGGTGATTGACCCGGAGGAGTGCATCGACTGCACGCTGTGTGAGCCGGAATGCCCGGTCAATGCGATTCTTGCGGAAGATGACCTGACGGAAGAACAAAAGCAGTTCCTGGCGCTCAACCGCGAGCTCTCGAAGCAATGGCCGGTCATCACCCAGATGAAGCCGGCGCCCGCCGACGCCAAGGCGTGGGAAGGCAAGCCCGACAAGCTCAAGCTGCTGGAAAAGTAACCTTCGCCCAAGGCCCGCCCAGCCGGGCGCTGGATTTGATTTAACCTGCGCGCGATGAATTCCGCGCACGTCCACCTGCTGCCCGCTTCGGCCGATTTGCTCGATCACGCGGCGGCACGCCTCCTTGCGAAGCACCGGGCCGATCTCCCCGATATAAGCCGCGTCACTGTCCTGATCCCAGACTGGGGCGCAGCACCAAGGCTGCGACGGGCACTGGCTCAAATTGCTCAGCGCGGACTGCTGGGCCCGGTGATATCGATGCTGCCGCAGTTCGTCCAGAGCCGGGCACCGCAGGTCGCGGCGCTGCCCGCACTCGACTGCCGGCTGCGCCTGACCGCGGCGCTGAGCCGTTATCGCAACTTGTTTTCCGGCGCGGACCCTCACGGAACCGCCGACAGCCTGTTTGCCCTGTTCGAGGAGATGATTGCGCACGGCCTGACCCCGGGTGACGATGAGGCCTTGTTTGCCGGGCGTCTGCAAAAGGCCTATGGGGCACCGTCTTCGGCGTTTCTCAGCCGCGAAGCAAAAATTGTCCAGTTGCTGTTCAACGCCTACCGGTCCGATACCGGCAACGCCAGTCCGGCGGCGGCATACCGCCGTCAGCTGCACGACGCATTTACCACCCTTGCACCGGACGAATCGCTCTACCTGCTCGGTTTCGACACTTTTTCGGCAGCCGAGGCGGCGGCGATCAAGCCACTGCTGGAATCAGGTCGCGCCGAACTGATCCTGCACGGCCGGCGCGACGGCTACGACGGTGCGGCAATCGAGAGCCTGTGCCGATTGCTTTCACTCGATCCGTCCGCGGATATCGGCGAAGCCACGCCGCTGTCGTCGCTGGCGGACATTGCGTTTTCAAAAGAAACCGGCCCGGTGACACGGCTGGCAGAGGCGCCCGCCCTTTTCATGGTCGAGGCCGGCAACCCCGAACACGAGGCTCGCTGCGTCGATCTCGCCATCCGTCGCGCCTTGCTCGAGGACGCTTCCTGCGATATCGCCGTCGTCACCGATGATCGTCGCCTGGCCCGGCGCTTGCGCGCCTTGCTCGAACGTGCGGGCGTTAGCCTGCATGACCCGGTGGGATGGGCGTTGTCTACCAGCCGCGCCGCGGCCTTCCTCAATGCCTGGCTCGACTGCCTTGCGTCGGGCTTTCACTTCCGCCCGCTGCTCACGCTGCTCAAATCGCCGTTCGTTGATTCCGCGGCGGAGGCTCTGCGCTTTCTTGAGCAAGACCTCATCTACCGGCGCCATTGCGAACGCGGCCTTGAGCTTTTCATATCGTGCGTGCCGGCCGAACACGGACTGCACCACTTGCTGATGCGCCTGCATCAGGCGGCACAAACCTGCCCCAGCTGGAATGAGCCGGTCAACGGTGACCAGCGCTGCCTGATGCTGTTGCAATCGCTGCGCACACTTGGCGCCGATAAATTTCTGCAATCCGATGAAGCCGGTGCACGCCTGCTGGTCTTGCTTGAAGCGGTCGCGCGCGCCTTGCGTGCGCATCCGCAGAAACTCGACGGCGATCAGTTGCGCGGCCTGCTCGACCGCGTGCTGGAACGCGAAACGTTTGTGCCTGAGCGCGGCCGCGGCCCGGTACGACTTCTGACTCTGGAACAGAGCGCCAACCTGCGCTGCGATCGGGTCATTCTGGCGGGCGCGACGCGCGATCAATGGCCGGGCACCGCCCCGGCCGACCCCGTGTTCAACGCCTCCGTGCGCCGCGAACTGGGGTTACCGGACTGGCAAGGCCGCTATGACCTGACCTTGGCGCGCCTGCGACGCGTACTGCATGCCGCACCGCAGGTCTGGGTCACCTATGCGCCTGAAAAAAACGGCGAGGCGGCAGTGCTGTGCCCCTGGCTCGAAGCCCTTGAGAACGTGGCACGCCAGGCGGGTGAGTCCATACGCGATACCCGGCTTGCGCAACAAGCGCTGGATCCGGCGTGCGAAATCGTTGAGGCCGGCACGCCATTGCCGGCACGCAGCCGGCGGCCTGCGCCCGCCACGGCGCCCGACCTGATCCCGGACACACTCAGCGCGAGCGCGCATCAATCCCTGGTGGATTGCCCGTACCAGTTTTTTGGCCGCGCGCTTTTGCAATTGCGTACGGAACAGGCGCCCGACGAGGACCCGGATCGCAGCGACTACGGCGAGCGCGTGCACCGCATCCTGCGCCGCTTCGCCGAAACGTCCGGCCCACAGGAGGATCGTGCGGTCATGAGCACCCGCCTGCAGCAGATTGCCGCCGACGTATTCGGCCCTGATCTGCGCACGCGCGCGTTGGCACAATTCTGGGTCGCAGAATTCAACGCCGGACTTGCGACCCTGCTTGACTGGCTGGAACAGCGGTCACCGGCGCGAGTCCACGCCGAGGTCGAGCTGACCTGTGCGCTGGGCGAACGACAACTTCTGGGCCGGCTGGACCGCCTCGAGGAACACGGCAACGGCACGCTGACAGTGGTGGATTACAAGACCGGCCATGTCGCGAGTAAAAAGGAGGTGGAATCCGCTGAGGATGTGCAGTTGCTGCACTACGCCGCCCTCGATGCACGCATCGCGCGTGCCGAATATCTCGCGCTCAAGCGCGGTAAAAAATCCGTGAGCCTCGAGGAAGGCCTGGTCGAATTGCGCCAGCAGGCGCTGGAGCGACTGCAGGCCGGCATGCGACGCATGCAGGCCGGCGCCGCACTGCCCGCGCACGGTGACGAAGACACCTGCGAGCACTGCGACTACCGCGGGGTGTGCAGGAAAGGTGACTGGCCGGAGGGTGCCCCCGATGGCTGAGGCCGTGCTTAATCCCGCCGTCAGTGCCACGGTTGCGGCCTCGGCAGGCACCGGCAAAACCTGGCTGCTGACATCGCGCATCGTGCGCCTGCTGCTGGCGGGCGCCAATCCTGCCGGCATTGTCGCTCTTACCTTCACGCGCAAGGCCGCCGCCGAAATGCGCTTGCGCGTGAATGAGGCCCTGCGCGAACTGGCCGAAAGCGGATCCGAGGCGCAGGACCGCATCCTTGAGGGCATCGGACTTGTGCCTGACGCTGCATTGAAGCAAAAAAGCCGGCAGCTTTACCGTGAGCAATTGTTTCAGCCGTTCGCAATGCGCGCCAGCACCTTGCACGCTTTCTGCCAGGAACTGGTCGGGCGATTCGCGTTTGAAGCCGGCGTCACGCCAGGATTCAAGCTGGTTGAAGAAGAGGCGGCGCTGCAACACCGCGCGTGGCGGCGCGTGCAAACGCACATCTTGCGTCAGCCCGAATCGGCCGCCGCGCGCGCGTTGACGACGCTGATGGACCTGGGCGAGACCGAACATGGCGTCCACCGGCAGGTGATGGATTTTTTGCAGCGGCGCAACGACTGGCGCGCGTTTGTTCAAGGCCAGCCGGACCCGGTTTTGTACGCGCACCAGCGCTGGCGTGCGCAACTGGCCGAGCTGCCGGACGCGCAGCCCGAAGCTCCGAAAGCGTTCAACGCCAAGCTGTGCATCCTGTTGCGGCATCTGCAGACGATGGGTGGCACGCGCTGGCTGAAGCCGGAAAAACTTGCGCCGGCGCTGGAGCTTGACCGGGCAAGCGCAGCGCCTCGCACTGGAGCGGGCTCTGCTGACGCAAAGCGGCACGCCTTACAAGATCGCCGATGGCGATAAAGCGTTGCAGAAGCTCAAAGGCGAAGAGCGCCATCATTTCCTCATCACGCACGGGCAAGTGCTGTACGAACTCGACAAGCTCACCCGCACCGCGCGGCGCGAGCAATCGCTGGCGCGCAATCAAGCGGCCTGCGCCCTTGGCGCAAGCGCACTCGTTGCCTTTGAGGCCGAACTTGCGCGCGAAGGTGCGCTGGGGTTTGCCGAAGTCGAATGGCACGCACTGCAACTGCTGCAACAGAACGGCGCCGCTGACTGGGTGCGCTACAAGCTCGACCAGCGCATCGAGCACCTGCTGGTCGATGAATTTCAAGACACCAGCTCCACGCAATGGCAGCTGCTGCAGCCGCTGCTCGTCGAAATGGCGGCACTCGACACGGGGCGGACGCGTTCGGCGTTCATCGTTGGCGACGCCAAGCAGAGCATTTATGGCTTTCGGCGCGCCAATCCCGAAGTGTTCGTGGAGGCCCGGCAATGGGTGAGCAGAATTCCGGGCGCGATCCAGGCCCAGCAAACGCTATCGCGACGTTCGGCGCCTGCGGTGGTGGCGTTTATCAATGCGCTGTTCGACAACGATCTGGGGGCGCAGATCGGCTTTGCGCCACACAGCACCGTGCGGCACGACGACTGGGGACAAGTCGAAGTCGCGCCGGCAGTGCAACGCGGCGAGGCTTTGGACCCACCCACCGGCCTGCGCGATCCGCTGACCACGGCCCGTGCACCGCGCGAGGATTTCCGTGCCCGGGATGAGGCATGCGCTGTGGCGGCTCGAATCAAGTCGCTGCTGGCTTCGGGTGTAGCCGTCAGTGATCGTCAAGGCACGCATCGGCTTGGCCCGGACGACGTGCTGGTGCTGGCGCGACGGCGCACGCACCTGCCCGAATTGGAGCGCGCACTGGCCGAGGCCGGGATTCCGTTCGTGGGTGCATCGCGCGGCACGCTGTTGCAGACCTCCGAGGCCCGCGACGTACTGGCCCTGCTGCGCTTTCTGGACGCGCCACACCGCGACCTGGATCTGGCGCAGGTGTTGCGCTCGCCGTTGTTTTCGCTCGATGACACGGCGCTGATGCGCCTTACCCGCGCCGCGCGCGGCGGTAGCCAATCGTGGTTTGCGGCCTTGTCCGCGATCGGTGCCGACGATGTGCCGTTGCAAAGACCGCTGCAATTACTGAGCCGCTGGCGCGTGCTCGCCGAGCAGTTGCCCGTACACGATCTGCTGGATGTCATCCTCACGCAATCCAACGCGGCCAATCGCTATGCGGCGGCACTGACGCCCGGCGCCGCCGCGCGGGTTCACGCCAATTTTGGAGCCGTGCTGCAACTGGCGCTGGAAGCTGACAGCGGCCGCTATCCATCGCTGAGTGGGTTTCTGGAAGATATCGAAGCGCGCCTGCGTGCGCAGCGCGATGCGCCTGACGAAGCGGCGCCGCATGCCTTTGGCGACTCTCAAGGCCAGGTGCGGGTCCTGACGGTTCACGCCGCTAAGGGCCTCGAAGCGGCGGCGGTATTTCTGGTCAACTGCGGATTTATCGAACAGCGCAAGGCACCGCCATGGCTGGTGGAGTGGCCTGCGGGCGACACCGCGCCTACGCATTTTGCCGCGACCGCCAGCCCGCTTGAGGAACAGGACGAACTCACCGCCAGGCTTTTCGACCTGCACTGCCAGCGCGAAGCACGCGAGAACCTCAACCTGCTCTATGTCGCGGCCACGCGCGCGCGGCAACTCCTGCATATCAGCGGCTTACTGCCTGCTAGAGGCAATGCTGAAAATTCCTGGCACGCCCACGCCTGGCGCGCGCTTGAATCCCTGACGTCACCTTCGCTGCCGCTCGCCGGTGTCAGCGAAGGCGCGCGCGCTTATGGCGAAGGCCGCACGCAACTTGCGGCGGCAGAGGAACGGCCGCCGCCACAGATGCAGGATCCGCGGCTGCGCCTGCCGATCGAACTGCCGGCTCGTGACGACACGCCGCCGAGTGGCACGGCGCAGTCCGCCGCCGATCCGGCAGCCGCGGCGCGCGGCATTGCCATTCATTTTCTGCTGTGTGAATTGGCCAAGGATGCGGCGGCTGACCCCGCCCGCCTGCAGGCGGGGCTCACCCATGAATTGCAGCGCCAGCCCAGTACGGCTGAATTCAGCGCCTGGATCGAAGCGGCGCGCGCGGTACGGGCCGCGCCCGGACTGCTGCGTTTTTTTGGCGGCACGCATCCGGCCTGGAATGAAGTGCCGTTGACGCTCGCCCAGGGCGAAGGCGGCATTGCCGACCGCCTGGTCGACGACGGTGCAACGATCTGGGTGGTGGATTACAAAACCACGGAATCACCGGACCCGCACCGACTGGCGCAGCGTTACGCGCCGCAGATCGCCGCCTATTTGCGCGCGGCCCGCGAGATCTGGCCGCAAAGGACGGTGCGCGGCGGGCTGGTCCTGACAGCAACCCGTGAGTGGGTCGAGATCGACGCTTAGTTGACCTGCGCGAATTCGCCGGTAGCGAGCTTCACCGCCAGCGCCGTTGCGGGCACATAACCGCGCACCAGATCGCCGTTGGGCAGCACGATCAGCGGAGTCGCGTTGATGCCCAATTCCTCGGCCGCGGCGTACTGCTTCTTCACCGGGTTCTGGCACAGCTTGCCGGTGTCCAGCGCTACTCCCATCTTGGCCTTGGTCATGGCGATCCGGCGGTCGGCCGAACACATCACCGCCTCGGCCTTGAAATAGGATTCGGTCTGCGGCCCGGTGCGCGGGAAAAACAGGTAACGCACGGCAATGCCCTGGGCGTTGTAGTCCGCCATCTCGCGGTGCAGCTTGCGGCAGTAGCCGCAGTCGATGTCGGTGAACACCGTGACCGTGTATTCGGTTTTCTTCGGCGCAAATTCGACCACATCGTCCGGCCCGAAGCGCTTGAGCACCGCAAGCCGCTCGCCGCGGCGCTGGTTCTCGGTGATCGGTTCGCCGGTTTCCAGGTTCACCATATCGCCCTCGAACAGATACTTGCCGTCGCGCGTGACGTAACCGTACGCGCTGCCCTTCTTGATCTCGTAGTAGCCCGCCACGGCCGACTCGCGGATGTCGCCCGCCTCAATGCCCGGAATTTTCGAGGCGATTTTCTTGCGCATCGCCTCGGCGTCCGGCGCCTCGCTGGAGGCGCAGGAAGCACAGGCAAGCAAAAAAGTCAGGCAAGTGAAAAAACGCATGGCAAATCTCAATGGGAGAGCGCGAAGTATGACAAAGGATGTCTCGCAACGTTCCTTTTTGCTTTACCCGTCGGCCTTAAATCGGCGCAAGCGGTTGGCGCCGATTCGTGGACCGATCCCGGGCGCGCAAGGCGCGCATCGGGACACCGCCCGCCTGGAGCCTTGGGAGGCTTAAAACAGCCGATATTTAAAAACCACTGGTACACTTTTAGTACCACTGTTTTTGAGTGACTGCCGAAAAACAACCTTTTGAGGCCGCAAGCGGGTGGCGTGATTCAACCCCTGGGATGGAACTTTGCATGGATGGACTTGAGCCGCTCGCGGGCCACGTGGGTATAAATCTGCGTGGTGGAGAGGTCGCGGTGGCCCAACAGCATCTGTACCGCACGCAGGTCGGCACCGTGCTCGAGCAAGTGCGTGGCGAACGCATGGCGCATCGTGTGCGGAGAAAGCTTTAGCGGGTTGAGCCCGCAACGCCGGGCGTGGTTTTTGATCAGGTGCCAGAAGTTATGCCGGGTCATCGCGCCGCCACGGGTGCTGACGAACAGCGCATCACTGGTTTTGCGCCTGATCAGGTGGGGTCGCGACTCCTCCAGATAACGCTTGAGCCAGTGCGTGGCCTCCTCGCCCACCGGCACCAGCCGCTCGCGGCCGCCCTTGCCCACCACCTGCACGACACCCCGCGCCAGATTCAGTTGGTGCACGCCCAGGCCCACCAACTCGGAGACGCGCAGCCCGGACGCGTAGATCAGCTCCAGCATGGCGCGGTCACGCAGGCCCAGGGGCGACTCCGCGTCCGGCGCCGTCAACAGTTTTTCGACGTCTTCCGCGACGAGTGTTTTGGGCAGGCTGCGGCCCTGCCGCGGCGCGGCAATCATTGCGGTCGGGTCGTCGGCTCGCAGGCGCTCGCGAACCTGAAACCGGTAGTAGCGCCGCAGTGCCGACAACAACCGCGCCTGCGAGCGCGCCGAAAACGGCTTGCCGGTGCGTGCGCGGTTGGCGAGATAGTCCTTGAGGTCGGCTTCGCTGGCGGCGCCAAGCTGGGCGCCGTGATTTTCAAGAAAGCGCGCCAGCAGTTTGAGGTCGGACCGATAGGCGTCGAGCGTATTCGCCGAGACCCCGCGCTCGGCCCACAACGTGTCGAGAAAACTTTGGATTCCGTCGCTGGGCATAAACCTATAATACGTGCGCACATGCGCCGACTCGCGGAATTTCTATACGGTTGTTACGCCCTGACCGTATGGGTCGTACTGGGCTGCATGATTTTCTGCCCGCTGATAATTCTGGGGCCGACGCTGGCCATCCGCCGCGCGATCGGGCGCACGGGCGTGAAGGTCGTCATGGCCGCCTGCTTCGCGCCACTGCATGTGCGCGGGTTGCAACGCCTGCCCCCCGGAGCCTGCATCGTGGTTTCGAACCACGCGAGCTATCTCGACGGCCTGGTGATGACCGCGGCCCTGCCCTCGCGCTTCACCTTCGTGGTGCAGGACGGCGCCGCCCACTGGCCGTACGCAGGATTGGTGATCCGGCGCATGGGCGTGACCTTTGTCAACCGCAGTTCCGCGCGCATCGGTGCGCTGCAGACGCGCGCACTGATCCGGCGCCTGCAAGGTGGCGAATCGCTGACCGTATTCGCCGAAGGAACCTTCAAAGGGCCGCCGGGCCTGCTGGCGTTTCGCAAAGGCGCTTTCCTGATGGCGGCGCAGGCCGGCGTACCGGTAGTGCCGGCGGTGATCCGCGGCACGCGCCGTTTTTTTGGCGAAGACCGTCTGTGGCTGCGCAACAGCCGGATAGAAATCGAAGTGTTCGAGCCGATTGTTGCAAACGCAGACCCCGAATCGTTGAGGCACAAGGCCCGTGAGGTGGTGCTGCATCATTGCGGCGAAGCGGATGCGACCGCATGAGCGCAAAACTTTCGCCGCGGCAGCGCTACAAGCGCGACTTGGCGCGTGGCGATTTTGTACACGACCCCGCGCAGGCGCGCGCCGTGGAGGCTTTGCAAAAAGTCCATGACGAGTTGATCGAAAAGCCGCCGCGCAAACGCCTTGGCAAACTGCACTGGCCGCGCGTGCAGGGGCTGTACCTCTGGGGCGGGGTCGGCCGCGGCAAGACTTATCTGATGGATGCATTCTTCGAATCGCTGCCGTTCACGCGCAAGCGCCGCACGCATTTCCACCGCTTCATGCTCGAGGTTCACGCGCAACGCGAACGCTTCGCCGGCCGCAAGGACCCTCTGGCGCTGGTCGCCCGGGCACTCGCCGACAAAACCCGCGTGCTGTGCTTTGACGAGTTCTTCGTTTCAGACATAGCCGACGCGATGATCCTGGGGCGCTTGACCGAAGCACTGTTCGACGAGGGCGTCACGCTGGTGGCAACCTCGAACGTTGCACCCGATGCGCTGTACCGCGACGGCCTGCAGCGGCAGAATTTTTTGCCGGCGATCGAGCGCCTCAAGCAGAACTGCACCGTGCTGGAAGTGGATGGCGGCATGGACTACCGGTTGCGCGCGCTCACCGCCGCCGAGATCTATCACCACCCCAGCGACGCTGCGGCCGAGGCCAACCTGGCGCGCTGGTTCGGCCAGATCGCACCGGCGCCGGCGGACGATAAGAAACTGGTGGTGGAAGGGCGCGTGATCCCCGTGCGGCAACGGGCCGAGGGCGTCGTTTGGTTCGACTTTGCGCCGCTGTGCGTCAGTGCAAGGGCCGCCGCGGACTACATCGAGATCGCGCGCACGCATCACAGCGTGCTGGTGTCGCGCGTGCCGCCGCTGGGCCCCAATGATGAAGACGCCGCGCGGCGTTTCATCTCGCTGGTCGACGAATTTTACGACCGCGGCGTCAAGCTGATCCTCGCGGCCGAAGTGCCGCTGGACCGGCTGTATGCCGGCAAGCGCCTGAAGTTCGAATTCCAACGCACACGTTCGAGACTGATCGAGATGCAATCGACCGCGTACCTGGCGAAGCCGCATCTGCCCTAAAGCAAAAGCCCCGTTTCCGGGGCCTTTGGTACGGCAGAGAATAATATTAGAGAGGCAGCGCCGGAACCCCGGGCAGTGCCGGCACACCCGGAACACCCGGAACACCCGGCAGACCAGGAAGCGCGGGCAAAGTCGCACCGACCAACGTCACCTTCGGGCCGGCGAGCAAGCTCGGTCCACCGACAGCAGCCGCAGCCTTCACGCCGACGACATTCAGCGAGGGAAGACCGGGCAGTCCAACTGGCAGACCCGGGAGGCCCGGTAATCCTGGCAGCGCGGGCAGACCTGGCAGGCCTGGAAGCGTGGGCAGCCCACCCACAGGCAGCCCCGGCATGGCTGGCAGAGCAATAGCGGTACCCGTGGCAATTGCGATCACCGGCAGAGACGGAAGGGGCAGCGCAGGCAATGGAAGGCTGGGCACGCTTGGAATCGGCAGCACGGTATCCGCCAGCGCGGGGGCAGAGGCGAGTACAAAACCACAGGTGATCAGGACATTTTTGATTGGGGACATCGGACTTCTCCTTCGGTTAGAGCGTGCACTCCGCACGCACTGCCAACCTAAGCCAGAGTGCGCGTGGTGCCATTGGGATGAAGGCGCGCAGCCTAGTGAGCGCTTGCTGACGATAGCCGGGTCTACTGTCAGGTCAGGCGTAACGAATCACGCGGATTTCAAATACCTGATCGCCGCCGGGTAAACGTGCAAGTGCCGATTCGCCCACGGTTTTCTTCAGCAGTGCACGCGCCAGTGGCGAGTCCACGCTGATGTTTCCGTTCGCCGCATCGGCTTCGTCGGCGCCCACCACGCGGTAGGTTTTCTCTACCCCGCTTTCGTCGGCCATCGTGATGTGCGCGCCGAAAAAGACCCGCGAAATATCGGCGGGCCTGGCCTCCACCACCTTGAGCAGCGGCAGGCGTTTTTGCAGGTAGCGCACGCGCCGGTCAATTTCGCGCAGCTCTTTCTTGCGATAGATGTATTCGGCGTTTTCGCTGCGGTCGCCTTCCGCCGCCGCGGCGGCCAGCGCCCGGACGACTTCAGGGCGGCGAACCAGCCACAGCTGGTCGTATTCCGCCTTCAACCGGGCGTAACCCCCGGGCGTGATGTACGGCGAAGACCGCACCGGCGCCGCCGGCGCGTCCTCATCCTCGGCAGAAAAATCGGACTCGCGTCCCCAGCCCCGCGCCACGCGTTACTCGGGCAGTTTTGCCAGATCAGCCGGCAGGAAGAAGTCCGGCAGCATTGCGCTGTTTGGCGTGCCCGGAACTACCGCATATTTGCCAAAGTCGCGTACGCCGGCATCGTGCAAAACCAGGTCGTCGATGCAAAACTTGCCTGTGAATTCGCGCGATGGCTTGTTGAGAATCACGTGCGCGGCGTCGGCCATGATTTCCGGCGTGCGTGATTTGTCCAGCAACTCCTGGCCGCCGATCATGTTGACTGCCGCCGTCGCAATCAGGGTGCGCGGCCACAGTGCATTGGCGGCGATGCCGTCTTTTTTGAACTCTTCGCCCCAGGCCAGCGTGCACAGGCTCATGCCGTACTTGGCCATCGAATAGGCGACGTGCGGAGCGAACCATTTCGCACGCATGTCCAGCGGCGGACACAGCGTCAGGATGTGCGGATTGCGGCCGGCCTCGGCACTGCGCTTTAACTGCGGGTAACAGCAACGGCCCGACAAGTAGGTGCCGCGCGCATTGATCCCGTTCATCAGGTCGTAGCGCTTCATGTCGGTGGCCATGGTGCCGGTGAGGTTGATCGCGCTGGCGTTGTTGACCAGCACGTCGATGCCGCCGAAAGTTTCCACGGCCTTGGCAACGGCGGCCTGCACCTGCTCCTCGAGGCGAATGTCGCACTGCACCGCCAGCCCGCGGCCGCCGGCCTTGTTGATCTCCTCGACCGCGGTATGAATGGTGCCCGGCAGTTTCGGGTGCGGGTCGGAGGTCTTTGCCGCGATGACCACGTTGGCGCCGTCCTTGGCGGCGCGCACCGCGATCGCAAGGCCGATGCCGCGCGAGCCGCCGGTGATGAACAGTGTTTTGCCTTTGAGTGACATGGGTTCTTCCTATTGGAGCATCGCGGTCGTGCGCGCGAGACGCTCGGCCTGGATGCGGTTGAGGTTGCGGAAAATGGTTGCGGCGATGCGCGGATAGCGTACACGCATGCGCTCGAGATCCTGCGAGTCGAATCGCAGCACGCGCGACGGCGAGGTGGTTTCGACGCTGGCGGTGCGGCGCTGGCCGAAATAACCGGTTTCGCCCATGATGGCGCCGCGCGCCATGCTCGACAGCGTCTTGCGCTTGCCGTCTTTTTCTAAAAACGCCTGCAGCTCGCCGTCGATGATCACGTAGATGTCTCGCGCCCAATCGCCTTCCTGGATCACGCGCGCGCCGGCCGGGTGCGTCTCCAGCTTCGACATCAGCGCAAAAATCCGTGCCTCGCGCAGGCTCAATCCGGACAACAGCGGAATGGTGTGCTGCGGGCTGCGGCCCAGGTCGAGGCGCAGCAGGTCCCAGAAGGTCACGATGCGCAGCTTGGAACCCAGCGCCGGCGTCAGCGTGATGTTCATCAGCCAGGCTGCCGCGAGCGTGAAAGCCGACAGCAGGCCGAACTGCATCTGGCTCACGCAGCTCGCTGCCGCTGAACACCAGGAATCCGATGCACAGCGTCACCGTCGACAGCGTGATCGGCCGCAGTACGTTGGCCAGCGTGCTGCGGACCGCCGGCTCCTCCTTGCCCAGCGCGCGTGCGTCGATGTTGAAACGCGCGAGGTACTGGATGGTGTCGTCCACCGCGATACCGATGACGATGCAGGCGATCAGCGAGGTGGTCGGCGACAGCGGAATACCGAGCAGGCCGAGCATGCCGAAGAACAGGCTCACCGGGACCAGTGTCGGCAGCAACGCTATAGCGCCGGCGCGGATCGAGGTGAACATCAGTGACAGCAACGCCCAGATCAAAAGCGTGGCGATGCCCAGCGACAGAAAATGCCCTGAGGTAATGGCGGTGACCGTACGCGTCGCGATCACCGTGGCGCCGGTCGCCTGCCCGTTCAGCGGCGGCGGCATTTCACGCAAGCGCGCGTCGAGGCGCGCCAGGAAATGCGCGATGGGGATCGAGCCGTCGACGTTGATGCGCACCGTAATCAGGGCGGTCTTGAAGCTGCCGTCGATCACCTGCGTCAGCTCCTCGCCGCCGGCCAGCACCATCAGCTGTTTGATCGCCGACGCGCTGCCCGGGATCGCAGCGAATGCCGGGTCGTTGTCGTTGAGGCTCTGGTTGATCAACTTGAGGTGATCCACGTACGACACCGTCTGGCCGACTTCCGGTTGCGCGCGCAGCCAGGTCTGAAGCTTTTCGATTTCGCGCGCCAGCACCGGCTCGGTCAGCGCATCATTGACGTAGGTCTCGATCAGTACCGAAATCAGGTTGGCGCCGTTGAAGGCAGTGTTGATGCGCTCGAAATCCTGCCGCACGGGGTTGTCTTTTGAAAACGTCTCGATGAAATCGGCGCCGGTCTGGATGCGCGAGGCGAACCACAGGTCCAGCGGGATCAGCGCCAGCACCACGCCAATGATCCAACCGCGGCGGCGCACGTCGAATCCGGCCAGCCGTTCGCCCCAGCGCGCAAAACGCGCTTCCGCCAGCGGCGGCTTGCGTGTGGAGCCGGCCAGGGTCAGCAGCGCCGGCAAAAAGCCCACCACCATCAACGCGGCGAAACCGACGCCGATGCTCGCCAGCAGTGCGAACTGGCGGATTGCCGGCAACGGATTGATCAGCAGCGCGATCAATCCGAATGTCGTGGTCGCCGCCGACAGCAGCAGGCCGGGGCTGGCGCGTTCGATCACCCACGACAGGCGCGCGGTCGGCGTGACCAGCGTGGTGTCCTGCTGCGCCTGAAAATGCGTTGAGAGCAGATAGATGACAAACGACAGGCCGATGATCACCGTCAGCGCCGGAACCAGCGCGGTAATCAGGTTGAACGGAATTTCCAGCACCACCGCCGCGGCCAGCGTCCACACCAGCGCCAGCGCCACACTGAGCCCGGATGCCAGCGCCGCGCGCAGGCTGCGGAATGTCACCAGCAGCAGGCCCAGAATCAGCGCAAACACGACCGGCACGGTGAACTGCAGGGTGTTCATCAGCGCCTGCGTCGTCGCCGAGCGTGCGATACCCGACCCGGCGATCGCGGGTGAGGCCGCAATGCCGCGCTCGCGCACCAGCTCGCGGATGCGCTCGTCGTAGCGCTGTGCCTGGAACTGGCGGTCTTCCATTGACGACAGCAGCAGGACGAAGGCGGCGGTGCGGTCGTCGGCGGACACCAGCGAGCCGCGATAAATCGGGTTGGCTTTGAACTGCGCGGGGAAGCCCTGGATGACCGTGGCATCGCGGCGCGCCTGCTCGATGAAATTACTGACATCCACCTCGTTGCCGTTCGTCACCATATTCGGCGCGTTGGCCACCGACAGTACGCTGCGCACGTGCGGCAGGTCGCGTAACGACTGCGTCAGGGCATCAATCGTCTCGAGGTTTTCCTGCGTCCACACGCTCGGCGAAAAATCGATCGCCACCAGCAACGCGTCGGCGTCGCCGAAGGACTTGCGCGCCCGATCGAACACCTGGCGGTCGGCGCCCGAGGCCGGCAGCAAGCGTTCGATCGACGGGTCTACCTCTAATGCGAGGCGTTGCTTGTCCCAGTCCCAGCACAGTAGCGCCGCGCCGGCCGAAAGCACCAGCACCAGCAGTACGCACAAGTGAGGGCGGTGCGCGAGCCATTCACTTAGACGATGCACGTCAGGCCCCGCGGGATCTTATTGATAGAAAGCCGTGGGGTTGAACAGGCGGCTGGACAACTTGTCGCCGATGCTCACGCCGGTGACCTTGACCCGCGTGCGCGTTCCTTCGGCTGGCGTTTCGACGAAAATCTCGCCGGGATACCAGCGTGTGCCGGATTGCTTGAAATCCTTGGGCGACGCGGTCATCAACTTGCGCACTGCATCGCCGGCCAGGAATTCTGCCTTGACCACGAGGCAGGATTTGGGGTCGACATAGGCGCGGATCAGGTTGTACTTGGTGGTGGTGCCCGGCTTGGGCGTGAAGGTCATCACCTCCACAGGCGCGCCATCCACCTGCCCCGGCGCTTCGAGCTTGAGGTTGTTGCCATCGAAGGCGTTCTGCAATTGCTTGAGATCCACGTAGGAGATGTCGCTGCCCCACAGGTTGCCGTCGACCGCCGCGCCGGTGACGCGCCGCGTGCGGTTGACCGCTGGCAGGTAAATGTGGATTTCGTCGCCGCTGTTGTTCTCGCGCACCAGGTAGGCCGAACGTGCGAGGTCTGGCGGGGCATCCACCCGCAGCATCACGCTCGCCTTGCTGCTCTCGCGAGTGGCGTACACCGTGCCCTTGAGGTTGCGCTCGCTGCCCGAACGGTCGTAGGCGGTGAGCTCCAGCGTCTGGATGCGCACGGTCGGAGGAATGTTGGCCTTCATGCAGGCCATTAGCTTGGATGCCGCATCGTTGGCCGCCGCCGGCAGTGAGTAGGCAAGCAGGAAGGCAAAACTGGATGCAACGAACAAGCGCATGTGGGGCTCCCAGGACACTCTCAATCCTTGAAGGGATTATGCCACCCGCTTGTCGTGCATTGAGGCGGTTGATGAGTGCCTTAATTGAATCGGCGGTACTAAAAGTGTACCAACCATTTTTGAAAGTGCGAATACAAGAACTTAAAAAGGTGCGAAGCGGGTGCGCTATATGACAACGCCCAAACGCTGAAAATGTCCATCGGCGCCGATGCTGGCGAAGTGCTCGGCCGCCTGCAACTGCCATTCCATGCGCTGATCCGCATCCGTCGCCCATCGCGCCTGGCACTGGCACAGCCAGGGCAGGAAGGCATTGGCGCCGGTGAAGGCGATCAGTTCTTCGAGCCGCGTCAAGCCATAGGGCACCCGGCCCACCCAGTGGCCATCGCGCGGCAATGACAACAACACGCTCCACGCCATGATTTCCTGGATGCGGCTGTGCTGCGCCCGGCAGATTGGAATTGCCTCCTCGGCGGCGGCGGCAGCGCGGGCAGCATCGCCCGCACCGCGGTAAGCCTCGGCCAGCACCGAAAGATAGGCGCCGCGAAAAATCGCCAGATTGCTTTCGCTGGTATACAAGATGTGGATTTCCTCCAGCGGGGCCAGCGCCGCTTCGTGCTGCCCCTGCAGGCAAGCCGCCTCGGCGACGGCACGCAGTGCGCGTGCGCGGTACTGCGGGCTGCCGAACGCCTCTGCGTGTTTGAGGGATTTTTGCGCATCGTTCATGACGTGAGAAACGTCGCCCGAGAACACCGCCCAGTCGACCAGAAACGCGTTGACCCAGGCGCCGGTGTTGTCGTCGTGCGGAAACGCCTTGAGTATGGCTTCGAGTTCGGCGCGAGCGCGTGCCAGTTGGCCGCGATAACACAAGTGAGCGGCGTATTCGGCGCGAGCGCGGTAATTGGCGGCGGACAGCGGCTGGCGCACCCAATCCGGACCCAGTAAATCGCTGCATAGCAGTGCGCTGTCTTCGAGCCGGCCGGCGACGTTATGGGTGTAGAGCGCGTATTCGGCAAAACTGAAGTCGGGCGTGCCAACGGCCGCGACACGGATCAACCCCGCTGCCTGCGCCGTGAGCGCACAGGCGGCGTCGGCATCGCCGCGGTGCAGCCAGTCGACGCCATACGACAGTACGAGTTCGGCGTGCGAGCGCAGGTCGCGCTTTTCGCGCGCGATCATGCGGCCCTGCTGGTAGGCACGCTCGGTTTCCTCCAACGGCACGCCAGCGACCACGGCCATGCGCACCAGCGCCGCACGCGCGACCACGCGGTTACGCGCAACCTCAACGCTGTCGGGCGCTTTGTCGAGGTGTGCAACCGCGGTACGCACCTGCTCGCGCATCACTCCGATGTCCCAGTTCGATGCCCATTGCGCGGCACGCAGGTTCCAGGTGCCGGCACGGGCCCAGTCGCCGGCGCAGGCCCAATGATGGGCGACGGTCAGCCACGATTCGCTGGGCGCACCGTCGGCCGGATGCTGGGTCTGCAATTGCGTCGCCAGCCGTGCATGGATCGCCTTGCGCTGGGACTCGAGCTGCGAGGAATAGGCGACCTCCTGCATTAACGGATGGCAAAACGCGTATTCCGCCTGCGCCGAACCAGGCCGCGCACGCAAAAACCCGTTGGATTCCAGCGCGATGATTGACGCCGTCAATGAATCAGGGTCGGCGTGCAGCATGGAACCGAGCAAGGTCAGCGGCCAGCGCTGGCCGATCACCGCGGCGATTTGCAGCAGGCGCTTTTGTGCATCCGGCAGGCGGTCCATGCGCGCGGCCAGCAGTGCGTGCACATTGTTGGGGATGTGCCAGTGGTCAATCGGCCTGGCCAGTTCGTATCGCCCCGGTGCGCCGCTCAGATAACCGGAATCCAGAAGATCGCGCACCGCTTCTTCAAAGAAAAAGGGGTTGCCGCTGGTGCGTAACTCGATGCGTTGGACGACATCGCTCAGGCTGGGGTGCGCGCCCAGCAGTTCGCGCCCCAGCTCTTCCAGTTCGCTGCCGGCAAATTCAGTGAGCAGGATCTGCTCACGTGCGTGTGCGAACAGCCATTCCGGCTGATAGTCGGGGCGGAAGTTCAACACCAGCAATGTCGGTCCGCCCTTCACCGAATCGCACAACTGCGCGATGAACTCCTCGCTGGCACTGTCGATCCAGTGCAGGTCTTCAATCAACAGCACCTGCGGCGTAGGGGTTTTCAGCAGATAGGCGGCGATGTAATCCATCAACCGCGTACGCATGCCCGGCGTCTGCGTGGTCATGGCGCCATCGCCGGCCGCGCCGAGAAATTCCAGCCACAGCGGCAGCAGTTGTGCACGGTCAGGCTTGGTATAGGTGCTGAACGCGATTTCGGCGATCGCCCGCACATCCGCCGCGGACTGCGCGTCGCTGATGTCCAGACGCTGGCGCAACAGACGCCGGATCGGCCACAGCGGCATCGCGCGGGAATAAGGCAGGCAGGCCGACCGATAGAACGTGACGCCGCTGCGCACGCACGCACTGCCGAACTCGCGGCACAGGCGCGATTTGCCCAGCCCCGCCGAGCCGACAACGACTATGGCTTCCCCGGCCTGCTTGCGTACGCGGTCCAGTGCCGTGCCGAGCAACGCCAACTCGGACTGGCGGCCTACGAATGGCGTGCGCACCGCCATCGAGGCGGCGACGGCGCTGTCGCTGGCCTCGCCCTGCAGTTCGAAGACACCAATCGGGTGCGACGCACCGTGAACCAGATGTTCACCCAGCGCCTGAAGGCGGAAGCGGTGCTGCACCAGGACGGCGGCATAACGCGACAGGTAGATCTTTCCTGGCGCGCACATTTGTTCCATACGCGCGGCGAGATTGGTGGTCAGCCCTTGCGCGGTGTAATCCATGCGCAGGTCGTCCCCGATGCGCCCGACGATGACCTCACCGGAGTTGAGGCCCACGCGCATGCCCAGATCGAGACCGTAGCTGGTCTTGACCTGCTGCGCGTAAGTCTGCAGCTCTTGTTGCATGGCCAGCGCCGCGAGGCAGGCGCGCTGTGCATGGTCTTCGTGCGCGATCGGCGCGCCGAACAGCGCCATGATGCCGTCGCCGGTGTACTGGTTGACCGTGCCCTCAAAACGATGCACCGCGGTGGTCAGGATCGAAAAAAAACGGTCCAGCAGGTGATGCCAGGTTTCCGCGCCGGCCTGGTCCGCGATCTGGGTGCTGCCCTTGATGTCGGCAAACAACACCGTGACCAGTTTTTTTTCGCCCTCCATCGCCGAGCGCGAGCGCAGGATCTTGTCGGCCAGATGTTTGGGCGTGTAACCGGGGTGCGTCGCCGCCGCCTGCTGTGCAAAGGTGCTGGCGGGCACCGCGCCCAGACGCCCTCCGCACTCGTCGCAGAACTTCGCGCTGCCGCGATTCTCGGCGCCACAGGCGGTGCACTTCACGAGCGGGCTATCACGCGTTCTGCATGCCGCGTGGCGCCCATAAGCAGGAATGCATCCGCCGCCTGCTGGCGCAACCGCGCACGTTCCGCCGCATCTTGCGACCAGCGCGCACGGCACAGCAACAACCAAGGGAAATAGCCCTTGGCATTGGTGGTTTCGATCAACTCAGTCAGCCGCGTGAGACCTTCCGCTACGCGTGTTTTCCACGGTCCTTCAGGCGGGATGTAAAGCAGCGACACCCAGGCCGACACTTCCCAGACCTTTGAGTGGGATTTTTGCGCGCTGGCTATGGCTTTTTGCGCCATCTCGGCCGCTTTGTCGTATTGCCCGAGTCCAAGATACGCGCGCGACAGTGTCGCCAGGAAATTGGCCTCGAACGCAAAAGCCTGACTCCCCGCCGCAACCAATGAAATTCCCGGTTCCATCACGCGCACGGCACTGGCGAAATCACGGTTCAAACCATGGGCGAGCCCCAGTGCACGCAAGGCGACGGCGATGAAATACGGGCTGCCGAATTTTTCGGCGTGATGAATGGCGTCACGCCCGTGGGACAGCGCCGGCTCGTAGTTTCCTGAGAACCAAGCGAAATCCACCATGTTGGCGTGCATCCAGCTGGCGGCGCGGTCTTCGCGCATGGCGACTTCCAGAGCGCCGTTCAGATTGGCCTCGGCTTCGGGCAGGCGGCCCATCCACGCCAACATCAACCCATAGAAAGCGCGCGAGGCAAAATTCTCCTCGGTGATAGGCGCCGAGCGCCATTCTGATCCACCGCCTTCATCCACCAGGCGGATGCCTTCGGCCGGCAGGCCCGCGGCGTTGTGGGGCAACAAAATCGCCAGCCTGAAGCGATGAATCAACTGAGGCACTTTGTATTCCTTGCAAATCGCGACCGCCTCGGCCGCCAGACGCACGGCCGCCGAGGCATCGCCCCGGTGCAACATCTCGGAGGCGTAGGAGAGTTTCAGCTCGGCCATGCACACCACATCGCCACATTCCTGGGCGAGTTTTAATCCGTCCTGATAAGCCTTCTCGGCTTCGGCTTCCGGCACGTCGGTAAATTGCGCCACGCGCACGATGCCGGCCAACGCGGCGATCCGGCCCTTGCGCTGGACATCGGAAAACTCGGCGCGCCGGTAGCACTCGTCGGCCACCCGCAACAGGGACACGCCATTGCTGATGTCGTGCGCCAGTGCATAACGCGAGGCCAGCAGGCTCCATTCGCCGGCTTTCATCCATTCGCCGGCGCGGCGCCAGTGATGCGCGATCTGCATCCAGCCTTCATGCGGTGCGCCGCTGGCAGGAAATTGTTGCTCCAGTGTTTGTGCCAGGCGCGCATGCGCAGCCGCGCGGCGCGCTTCCAGCTGCGCCTGATACGCGACTTCCTGCACCAGAGGATGGCAGAACTGATAGTGCCGTTCGCGCGACTCCGGCTTTTGATGGACAAACCCCGTCTCTTCAAGCACCGAGAGTGAATCCTCGAACGGATCGGTCTGAAGCTCGACCAGCTGCGACAGCAGTTCAGGACGAAAATCCTGGCCGATCACCGCAGCCGACTGCAGCAGAGATTTATGCTCGTCCGGCAACCGGTCAATGCGCGCCGCGATCAGCGCGTGAATCGTGTCGGGGATGCGCCATACCCCAATCGGTTTTTTCAGCACGTAGATGCCACGCTCGCCTTCAAGATAGCCGCCTTCCGCCAGCGCATGCAGCGCTTCTTCAGCGTAGTACGGGTTGCCCTTGGCGCGCTCGACGATGCGCTCGGCCACACCGGCCAGACTGGCGTGACCGCCCAGCAGCGCACGGGTCATGGCCAGCAACTGATCAGCGCTGAGCGCCGACAACGCGATTTGCTCGTCCAGGTGCGGAATCAGCCATTCACTGATGTAGTCTGGCCGGTAGTTAAATAACAGCAGCGTGCGGGTGCCGCGCGCCGCGCGTGCCAGACGCGCCAGGAAATCCTCGGTGGCGACATCGGCAAAATGCACGTCCTCCACCAGCAACAACTGCGGTGTTTCGGATTGCGGTAACCACTGGGCGAGCAAATCGAATATTTTTTCGCGCACCAAAGCCGCCCGATCTGGCGCCGTAGAGCCTGTGGCGTAGCCCAGAAACTCGAGTATCGCCGGGACCAGCGCGGCATTGGCGGGGTCCTGCAGCAGGAAGGTACCGGCGACGAGGCGGCGCACGTCCTCAAGTTTGCAGATTTCCGGCAGGCCCAGACACGATTTGCACCAACGTCTGCACCGGAAACAGCGGCAGGGCGCCCGAGTAAGGCACACCGGTGGCGCGATGCACCTTCATTCCGGCGCGTGTCGCGATCTCGGCGAATTCGTGGCACAGGCGCGACTTGCCGATGCCCGCATTGCCGACGACAGCCACCACCGAGCCCTCACCCCGCTGGGCACGTTCGAGTGCGGCGTTGAGCAATGACAATTCGCTGCTCGCGGCCGATGAAGGGGGAACTGCCGCGCGCCAGCGCGCGCTGCAGGCGCGTCTTGCAGCTCGCCTTCACCTTCGAGGTCGAACACCTCGACC
Organism: uncultured Gammaproteobacteria bacterium; assembly: GCA_963807375.1. Lineage (GTDB taxonomy): Bacteria > Pseudomonadota > Gammaproteobacteria > Nevskiales > Nevskiaceae > JACPFV01. The sequence goes on along the minus strand of CAWEBP010000001.1, from coordinate 242,953 downwards.
GGCTCTCGAGAGCCGGCGACCTCCATCGCGCCAAGGTCTGCGCAGGTTGAAATAGCCCTCGACCAGCGCGGCGGTGTTGCGCGTCAGGTAGATGTGGCCCGGCTCGCAGATGTGCTCCATGCGCGCCGCCAGGTTCACCGTCAGCCCCTGCGCGGTGTAGTCCATGCGCAGGTCGTCGCCGATGCGGCCGACGATCACCTCGCCGGTGTTGAGGCCGACGCGCAACGAGAGGTTGAGGCCCTTCTTGCAGGCGCAGATCGTCGGCGAAGCGGCGCACCTCAGCGCTGCATTTCCAGCGCCGCGAAGCAGGCGCGCTGGGCGTGGTCCTCGTGCGCGATCGGCGCGCCGAACAGCGCCATGATGCCGTCGCCGGTGTACTGGTTGACGGTGCCCTCGTAGCGGTGCACGGCCGTCGGCCAGGATCGAGAAGAAGCGGTCGAGGATCGCCATGCCAGCGCCTCGGCGCCCGCCTGCTCGGCCAGGCGCGTCGAGCCCTTGATGTCGCCGAACAGCACCGTGACGCGCTTGCGCTCGCCCTGCATCGCGGCGCGGGTCTTGAGAATTTTGTCGGCGAGATGGCGCGGCGTGTAATCCTGAGCTTGGCGCGCGCGCGGCTCGACCGCCGTTGCCGCCTCGAGTTTCGTGCCGCATTGGTTACAAAAACGCGCGCCCGCGGGATTCCCGGTGTTGCAAGACGGACAGACCGACATTGCCCATTGCCCCCCGTGAGAAACTAGTGTCAATTCTATAGGGACTGACAACATGATTCTGATCATCGGCCCCGGCGCCGTCGGCACCATCCTCGCGGCGCATCTGCGCGCCGCCGGCCAGCCGGTGCGCTTGCTGGTTCGCGAACGCAGCTTGAGCGCTTACCAGCAGGCGTCCGAGATGCGCATTGAGCGCGTCGGCCGCACGCCGCTGGTCGCCCCAAAACCCGAAATCGTTACCGAGGCCAATCTGGCCGGCGTCAGCCTGGTGTTGATCTGCGTCAAATTCCACGATCTGGATGCGGCGCTCTCACTGCTGCCCAGCCCGTTGCCGGCAGGGGTCACCGTGGTGTCGACGCTCAATGGCATTCGCGCCTTGCAGCGCATCCGCCACCTGCGTCCGTTCGAACGCGCCATGGCGCTGACCATCATGTTCAACGGCCAGTGGCTCGGACCCCTTCGCGCTCGATTGACGACGCAGGCTCAGATCGTGCTTGGCAGCCGCGATGCGGCCATCGCCGAGCAATTGCGCGGCAGCGAGATGAAACTCAAGTGCGCCGAGGCCGAGTCCGCTGTGTGGGGCAAGCTGCTGATCAATCTGGCCAATGCGATCTGTGCCCTCACGCATTCCACGTTCAAGGACCTGCTCAGCAACCCGGATCTTCGCGCGGTGTATGTCGCGGTGCTGGACGAGGCGGTCAAGCTGATCGAGCGGGCCGGCATTCCCTACCAGCTGCCGATGCCTATGCCCTACCCGATGTACCGCAGAATCCTGCGTCACGGCGGTCCGTTGCCGTGGTGGTTTGCGAAAATCCGCAATGGGCTACAGGAAGGCGCGTTTCCGTCCATGGTCGCCGACATCGAAAACGCCCGGCACACCGAAGTGGACCAGCTCAACGGCGAGATCGTACGGCTGGCAGAACAACTGAAAGCGCCCGCGCCGGTCAATGCAAAAATCGTCAGCCTGGTACAGGCCCAGGAAGGCCGCTCGCCAGCACAATTCATGACCCCCGCCGCGCTGCGAAGTCAGCTCTTGGCGTAATATTTAACCATCGGCCGCCAACTGCGGCCCCACCAACCGCCAAACATCATGAAACGCTTGATTCTCGCGTCCGCTTTCTTGTCGTTGATTGCATGCAGCAATTCGGCTCCGCTCGACGGCCTCGCTGCCAAAGCCGACAGCGCCAACCCCGGCGGCAGCAAACCGCGCGTGGTCGTCGCCGTGCTCGACACAGGCATCAACCCGTATCACGCGTTTCTCTACAAGGGCAGCCCGATTTACCCGGATCAGGCGCCAAACTCGGTGACGCCGGCCGTGTTGGCCGAATTCGGCATCGACGAAAAACACATCATCGACGCCAAACCCAGCGGCGATTACGGCAAAGACTTTCTGCGCGACCGCGAAATTTGGAACGGAATCGAGCGCGGCAAACCGTATTGGATCAAGAACACCAATATGATCGTCGCCAGTTTCGTCGAACCGCGCATAAGCCAGATTCCTGTACTCGCGGATGACAACACCCACGGCGTGGGTACCTCGGCGTCGGTGCTGACTGCGAATCCCGAAGCAATCATTTTCTTCATAGAAATGGGCGCAGACGGGCTTGGCGAGGAAGAAAGCCACACCTACGTATTCACCCATCCAGCGGTGGACATGCTTTCGACCAGCTACGGTGTTTCAGAGGCTCTGGGCCTGGCACCGGCGGTGGAGTACGGCGCATTTCATGCAACCTTCGAAGGCGTGGTCAATCTGGGCAAGCTGCATTTCAGCTCCGGCGGCAACGGCCCCGGACTCTCGACGCATCGCGCGGGCGCCGGCCCATGGTGGAGCATCGGCGTATCAGGTTACGAAGAAGGCTCGAATAACGGCCGCACGATTTTGTCCGGCAATTTCCCCGACTTCATCGCCGATTTCACACAGGAACTGCCGTACTGCCTTAGCTGCGAAGACGGTTATGAATTTGTCGGCGGGACCAGTTTTTCCACCCCGCGCTCCGCGGGAGTGACCTCGAAAATCCTGCTCGAAGTTCGGCGCGAGCTCGGACACCTGGGCGGCATTCTGGTGCGCGAAGGCCAGGCGCCCGTGATGGCTGAAGGCAAAGGCCAGAGCGTGAGCAACTGGCAGATCCGGCGCGCACTCGAAGAAGCCGCGTATGTGCCTGCCGTCACCGACTTCCAGCCGGCCGCACTGGTGGACGAAGCCGCGGGGCTGGGCCTGAGCTTTGGCCTGCCGATCAACCCGGCGGCGCCGTGGCTGCAAGTCGGCTGGGGCGAAATCTCGGCCGATCCGGCCAAGCACGTGGTTAAAAACGCGCTCTCGGTCCTCGGTTTTGGTGGCGCCGAGGGGCTGGGCAAACCGATGGGCTTTTGCGAATTCAACAGCGCGCTCATGCAGGAGCGGCATTTCTGGTTCAGCACGTTTTCACCCGCGATCTACCCGATTTCCGAGCAGGCATATGCGGCACTCAAACCCGTGGACGACGCCTCCGGCGGTGAGGTGCGCGACTACAGCGGTGGCGAAGCCGGCCAGTCTGTGGACGTCTCGCCCTACATCTACTGTGAATCCGCATTGCCCGCTCCGCCCGGTCTGCCGGCGCTGCCATCGCCGGTGCAGGGCGACACCGATAACGGGTCGGGTGCCGGTAATGCGCGCTGCGATGCACGCGAGTGCCAGCCATCGCGGCGTTGAATCTCGACAACCGCTACGCGCGACTTGGCGAAGATTATTTTTCGTACGTCGCGCCAACGCCCCTGCCTGAACCGCGTCTACTTCACTTTAACGATGACGCGGCAGCACTGATCGATCTGGATCCGGCCCAAGCGTCCCGGCCGGAGTTCGTCGAGACCATGGCCGGCAACCGGCCCCTGCCCGGAGGCGAGCCGCTGGCGATGCTCTATGCCGGACACCAGTTCGGCTCCTTCGTACCGCAACTCGGCGATGGCCGCGCGATTCTGATCGGGCAAGCCATAAATAAAAAAAATGAATCCTGGGACCTGCAACTCAAGGGCGCAGGCAAGACGCCGTACTCGCGTTTTGGCGACGGCCGCGCCGTGGTGCGCTCTACCGTGCGCGAATATCTTTGCGGCGAGGCCATGCACAGCCTTGGCATCCCGACCACGCGCGCGCTGTGTATCGTCACATCGCCCGAGCCGGTGCAGCGAGAAACTCTCGAGCGCGCCGCCGTGCTGTGCCGCATGGCGCCATCGCATGTACGCTTCGGCAGCTTCGAGGTTTTCTACTACCGGGAGCAGTACGACAAACTGAAGCCCTTGGCGGATCACGTCATTGCCGAACACTTCCCACATCTGGTCGGGCATGCCGACCAATACGGCGCCTGGCTCAGCGAAGTAACCGAACGTACGGCACGGCTGATGGCGCTTTGGCAGTCGGTTGGCTTCTGCCATGGCGTGATGAATACCGACAACATGAGCATTCTGGGCCTGACGCTCGACTATGGCCCCTACGGATTCATGGACGCGTTCGACCCGCGCCATGTCTGCAACCATTCCGACGAAGGTGGCCGCTACGCCTACGACCAGCAGCCGGGCGTCGGTCACTGGAATATCTCGAGACTGCTGCAGGCCTGCCTGCCGCTTTTGTCTGCGCACCCTGAGGCCGCGGTCGAACGCGCGCAACCGATCCTTGAGCGCTATCGTGAAATTTTTGTTTCAGCCAACCTCGCGTTGTTGCGCGCCAAGCTGGGGCTGCAAGAGGCTCGCGATAACGACCACGAACTGATCAATCAGTGGCTGGAACTGCTCACCCGCTCGGCGGCCGATTTCACCCGCTCGTTTCGTTTTCTCGCAGGCACTGATACTAAAAGTGTATCACCCCCTCCTCTGCTCACCGACCATTGTGCGGACACAGAAGGCTTGAGCGGGTGGCACAAAAATTACAGCTCAAGGCTGAATTCCGAGCAATCCGACGACGCGAGTCGCGCGATCCGCATGAACCGCGTCAATCCCAAGTATGTTTTGCGTAATCATCTGGCGCAGGCGGCGATCGAGAAAGCCGAAGCCGGCGACGCATCGGAAATCGACCGTCTGTTAAAACTTCTGCGCCGGCCATTCGACGAACAGCCTGAGATGGAGAATTATTCTGCCGAGCCGCCGTCATCGGCGCCGCACCTCAGCGTCAGCTGCTCGTCTTGAACACAAAGCCAATCGCCACCAACACCATCAACAGGGCAAACGCCTTCTGTAATCGCACTCCGGCAATGCGCGGCGCTATGGCGCGCCCCGCGAGCATGCCGGCCATGGACCCGGCGGCAAACGGCCCGGCGAACTGCCACGGATAGTCGTAACCGCTGATCAGCGCGCCGGCCACGGTACTGCCGGATATCAGCGCAATCACCATCAGCGAAGTCGCGATGGCTGATTGCATGGGCAGCAACGTGACCAGGCGCAGCGCCGGCACCAGTATGAAACCGCCGCCGACGCCCAGCGCTCCCGCGACAACGCCGGTGATCGCGCCGATCGCAGAGATCGTAACCAGCGTGGGAAAAGTCCAGATGAAGCGTCCGGTCTCAGGGCTCAGGCGAATCATCGGCTCACGCAGACCGTGGCTATCGTCCATCTGCCGCCACAAACGGGCTGCGCTGATCAGCATGGTGACGGCGAAAACCAGGGTCAGGGTGCGCACCTGCAAATGGGTTGCCAGCAGGATTCCCAGCGGCGCAGTGGCGGCGCCCATGGCACCCATCAGCAGGGCAGCGCGATAACGCACCCATCCGTAGCGCCACGCGATTGACGCGCCCAGCGCGGCGGCGAGAGATACCGCAATCAGTGCCACCGGCGCGGCCTGAGTCAAGGACCAGCCCACGCCGTACATCAGCAAAGGCACCGCCAGGATTCCGCCGCCCGCGCCCGTGAGCCCCAGCACCACGCCGACCAGAACCCCTAGCGCGATCGCCATGATCAGGCGGGCTTGGCCGCCACTGACTTCCATTGCATTGCGCCCAGCACGATCAGGCGCAACTGCTTTTCGGCACTGCGACGGATTTCGGCTTCCACGCCGGGCCGCGCACCGGCGTCGAGATACTGTTCAATCACCGCGACCATCGCGTTGACCATCAACCCCGCGAGCATCTGTAAATCTTCAGTCGTCCATCGGCCCGGCGGAGCCAGACGGCCAAGGTCGGTAGCCAGCTCGCTGACGATCAGGCGAATCTCTTTCTGGATAGCGCTGCGGATCAGGCTCGACCCACCAAAACGCTCGCGGCCGACAAATTCGAAATAAAGCCGGTTGGTGCGTGCCGCAGTCAGGACAACGTCCACCGACTGACGCACGATGCGCTCGTCGGGCAACGCCGCCGCGCGCGCCTTGCGCAACAGTTCGCGCAGATTTCTAAACGACTCATCCACCAACTCAAGGCCGAGCTCCTGCATGTCGCGAAAATGCCGGTAGAACGCGGCTGGCACCACACCCACTTCGCGCGTAACCTCGCGCAAGGACAAGCTGCCGAAGCTGTGGTTGTCCGCGACCAGCTTGAGAGCGGCATCGAGCAGCGACTGGCGTGTATGTGACTTGCGATCTTCGCCCCGCTTGGGCTTCTTAGGCGCCATAATTAACTTTAATGTTCATTTAAATAGTTAACCTAACAAAATGATTGTACATGATTTATAAAGTATATAGTGAACAGTTGTTGACATTCTATTTAGAATTACTTAAGATGTGCACACTTGTTCACTACTGAGGAGTAAAGAACATGCTGTCGCAAGGAAAAACAGAGCCGGGGCGCTCGCTGTATTCACGCATCTCGGCCATTACGGATTACTTCGCATGGCCGCTGCGCACCTCACATTACGTTGAGCTGGTCAATCCGCTGTGGACCACCCATACGCTGCAGGCGCGCGTTGTAAGAGTCTGGGACGAAACCAAGGATGCGCGCACCATTACGCTTGCGCCCCGGCGTCAACTGGCGCGGCCATCGCGCCGGCCAGCATGCCCGCCTCGGCGTGCCGATTGGCGGCATGCATTACACCCGCACCTACACCATCTCATCGCCGCCGGAACGCGACGATGGCTGCATCACCATCACCGTAAAGGCGATCAAGGATGGCCGCATGTCGCACCACCTGGTCCGCCAGGTGAAGCCGGGCGACTACCTGCCGCTGGGCCTGCCGCAGGGCGATTTCTACCTGCCCGACGCCCAACCAGTGAAGCCGCTGTTCATCACCGCGGGCAGCGGCATCACGCCGGCGATGTCAGCATGCTGCGAAGCCTGATTGCACAGGAGCGCCTGCCCGACGCCGTGCACATCCATTACGCGCCGCACGAGTTCGACGTGATCTTCGGTAAGGAGCTGCGCGAGATGTCGGCGCAGCACGAGCGCTACAAGCTGAACCTGGTGCTGACCCGCGAACTGGGTTCCGACAAACCTGGCGGAAAGCACTTCTCAGCCGCACAGCTCAACGAGCTGTGCCCCGACTGGCGCGAGCGCGAGGTCTACGCCTGCGGCCCGCAATCGCTGCTCGCCGCACTCGAAAAACACTGGCAGGACGCCGGTCGCACGCGCCACCTCCACGTCGAGCGATTCCGCGCTGCTTATGCCGAAGTGCCCGAGGACGCCGTCGGTGGCGTCGTGAGATTCGGCAAGAGCAACATCCAAGCGAAAGCGGACAGCGTGACGCCGCTGCTGCGTGTCGCCGAAGACGCGGGCATGAACCCGCCGCACGGCTGCCGCATGGGCATCTGCCACACCTGCAACGCGCAAACTGCGTATCCGGCTGCGTGCGCGACCTGCGCACCGGCAAGATCCTCAACGAAGTCGGCGCCATCGTGCAGACCTGCATCTGCGCGGCGGCCGGCGATTGCGAACTCGATCTCTAAAGAGCAATGACCATGACTACCGCCTCCATGCCCTACAACCTGACCGCCGCCCAGATCGAAGAATTCGGCCGCGAGATGGACGCCATCCGCGACGAAGTGCTTCGACTGCGCGGCGAGCGCGACCGCCACTACATCCTCAAGGTGATCAGAACCCAGCGCAGCATGGCGGTGATCGGGCGCTTCATTATTTACGCCGGCCTGTTCTTTGTCCCCGCCTGGGGGCATGCCCTCGCCTCATGGGCGGCCTGTCTTTCGATCATGGGCTTGGCATTGCCATGCTCGGCATCGCCAAGATCCTCGAGAACATGGAGATCGCCCACAACGTGCTGCACGCACAGTGGGACTGGATGAAGGACCCCAACATCCAGTCCAACACCTGGGAGTGGGACACGATGTCGCCCGTCCGACCGCTGGATGCACTCGCACAACGTCGTCCACCACACCTGGACCAACGTGCTGGGCAAGGATCTCGACGTCGGCTACGGCATCATGCGCGTGACGCCGATGCAGAAATGGCATCCGGCCTATCTATTGCAGCCGATCATCTTCGTCATGCTCATGCTGTTCTTCGAAGAAGGCGTGGCGCTGCACGAACAGGCGATCGACGACCACATGAAGGGCAAGAAGACCTTCAGCGAAATCCAGCCGCTGCTCAAGCGCATTGGCTGCAAGGTCTGGCGCCAGGTCGTCAAGGACTACATCGCCTGGCCCGCGCGCCGCCGCGCTGGTCGCGATCCCGATCTCGTTCTATGTGCCGTGCGTCACCGTGGCTGGTGTTCGGCCTGGTCGCGGGCGCCAACGCCATCGCCAACATCATGCGCAACATCTGGTCGTTCATGATCATCTTCTGCGGCCATTTCCCGTCCGGCGTGCACAACTTCACGCAAGGAACAGGTCGAAGGCGAGACCCGCGCGCGCTGGTACGTGCGCCAGCTGCTCGGCTCGGCCAACATCGCCGGCGGCAAGCTGTTCCACATCCTGTCCGGCAACCTCAGCCACCAGATCGAGCACCACCTGTTCCCGGACATGTGCAGCAACCGCTACCCGGAAGTCGCTCCGCGGGTACGGGCGCTGGCAGCATCGCTATGGCCTGCCCTACAACAGTCGGCTTCGCTTGCGCGGCAGTTCGGCACCACCTGGCTGAAGAATCTGCGCCTGTCTTTCCCGGGTCCCGCCCCAACACCGGTCTACTGAGTCAACCAATGGCCCCACGCTCCGTTTAACTTGCGGTTACCCCACCTCAAGGAGACTCAGATGACCCGTTGGATGCAACCCGCTGTTACCGCGTTATTCATTGGCGCATTTGCGCTGCCCCAGGCTTACGCAAGTGAGCCGTCCCGCGGAGATTTCAAAGCCAGACTCGAAGCGCGCTGCGCTGAAAATCCTGAGCAATGCGAGCGCATGAAGGCGCGCCATGCCGAGATGAAAGCCAAATGCGACGCCAATCCAGAGGAATGCGCCAAACGAAAAGAAGCCCGGCGTGAACGCATGCAGAAGATGAAGGCCAAATGCGACGCGAACCCCGAAGCCTGCGCCAAACACAAAGCGCAACGTAAGGAAAAGCGCGAAGAAATGAAGGCGAAATGCGCTGCAGATCCGGCCGCATGCGAAGTGAAAAAGGAAGAGTTCCGCAAGAAGCGCGAGGAGCGTCGCAAGGCGCGAGTGTCTTCAGGCGCATAAGTCGCACCCTGCCTGTCCAAAAGCCGCTGGCACCCCCAGCGGCTTCGTTTTTTAGCGCTTAGAGCGTTTTCAGGTACTCGATGAGCGCGCGTCGCTCCGCCTCGTTGAGCACCGAGGTGAAATCATGCCCGGCGTTGCTCTGACTGTAGTACTTGGTGTTGTAGACCTTTCGATCTTCGATTTGCTGGTCGGTGAACAGCGGCAAATTGAGCAGGTTCCACGCCAGACCGCCACGCGCCCAAAGCAGGGACAGCGCATCTTGAATCGTCGCTCCATCGTCGCTGACCGGATTGCAGTCCAGCCCCGGCGTCGAGCCGTTGCCGCAAGCCAGCGCTTCGTATTTCCAGCCCAGTTGTGCGCTGTCATAAGCGTCGAGGTCGTGACGAAACCCCATGACCACGCCGGTTTGTGGCGCGTTTGACAGCCGGCGCCAAATCGTCGGGCGCGCGGCCGGATTCAGCACCTGCTCGACATTCGGCACTGAGCCGTTGTGTAAATACGGCGCGCTCGCCCAGACGCCATACAGCGGCGGCGCGAGATAACCGAGGCGGCGTTCGCCCCGTAGCGCGCTGTCGTTCTGGTCCGCACATAGCGGAATACCGGCCTCGTTGTGAGGGCCGTCGTTGTAGGCAAACCAGTTGCTGTAGGCCGCATCGGCGACGCGCTGGCTGTTGCCATCGAGCCGGCGCGAATCGGTACCTATAATTTCAATCGGCACGATGTACCCGGCAACGCCTTCCAGCAGCGGCGAATCCAGAAACGCAGGATCGTTGACAAAGCGCGGCGAGTACGCGCCATGGCACGAGGCGCAGGAGCCATTGCCGCCATCGGGTTTGGGTGCCGGATTGTTCTGGCCCGACGCCCACAGATCCTTGGCGTGAAACACAATCGCGCCGGCTTCGGCCAGTGCGGTGTTGATGGCACCCAGACGATTTTCTGGCCAGGCCGGTGATTTCTGCGACAGGATCCACGCGTCCGCATCCTGCATGTGCGCGAGGATCCAATCCTTGCCGGGTCCTGTATCGGGTTGCGCCGCACCGGGAAAATGAAACGACAGCTCGATGCGTTTGGAATCCCAAGCCTGGCCGCCGTCGAAGAACTTGCCCGAGCCGGTGGCCGACGTTCCACCACACCGGCGGATCCTCGGTGCCGGTCGAGGGCTCGGTCTGGACGGAAAGGTAATCCAGCTGCGTGCCTTCGATCGAACAAGGTGAGAGTGCCGAACAGCTGGAAGTTGGTGATGTTGCCGGTGCCGCGCACCTTGTTCTGCGAAATCATCGCCAGCGCGCCCTGCTGCGGCGTGAGGCGCGACAGATCGGTAAACATCACCGTGATGTCGGACAAACTGTTGGTGCCGTACATCGAACCGAGGCCCGGCCCATCCTCCGGCGTGCCTACCGCCCCGCCGTGGCAGATGCTGCAGGTGACATTGAGATTGCCAGTCCAGGTGCCGTCGCTGTTGCGCAATTGCGTAACGCCCATCGGCAACTGACCGCTGCCGCCGTTGCTGGCATTGGCGTCCTCGCCCGGCAGCGGATACGGATTTCGTGTCGGCGCCAGCGGCATGCCCCAGCGTTGCGCCACCAGATCGTCGTAGTTGTCCGGCCGGGCCGCGAGCCCCCAGATGGATTGCCACATGCCGGCATAGTCGGCAGCGCTGAAAGCAAAGTTCGATTCCGCGTAATTCCCCGAAAAGAAGCTGCCCGCGCCAACTTCGCCCGCACTGGCGACCAATGGGTAGCCGCGCGCGGTACGGGCGCGCAGTTCGCCGCAGGTACCGGGGTGATTGTCGTCCTGACAGGTCTGCCACCACGCATTCAAATACACCGCCTTGCCTTGATTGACACCCGGCACCACGAGCTCGCGCGGATCTTGCGGCACCGCCGCGCTGTCGGGCTGGCCCGCGCAGTAGTCGAACCAGTAATGGCCACCGCGCGCGCTGCCAAGCAATGGGAAGTCCTTGTTGCCAACCGCTGCAGTATTCGTGCCGCTAGCGCGGGAATTCTGGAACTCGAGCGGACTGCTGTTGCCGCAGGCGGCCAGCATAGAAACAACCAATAAAAGCAGAAGACGATTCATAGCGTTTTCAAGTACTCGAGGATCGCGCGGCGTTCGTTGTCGGAGAGCACCGAGGTGAAGGCGTGACCCTGGTTGCCCTGGCTGTATTCATTGGTGTTGTAGATCTTGCGCGCTTCAATCTGCGCGTTGCTCATGCCGATCATGTCGGCGCGCGGCAGGTTCCACAAGAGTGCAATGCGCCGGTAGAACTCGCCCAGCACCTGTTCCAGCAACGGGGCCGTCTGCGGATCAAGCAGATCGCAATCCACCATCGGCGTTGTTCCAGAATCACCGCAATGAAGCTCGTCGTACTTCCAGCCGAGTTTTTCGAAATCAAAGGCGCGTTGAAGATTGGTGTCGTAACCCATGACGACCTGGCCCACCTGGTCGGTTCGCGCCGGCGCCGAGACGCGGCGCCAGATGCGCGGCCGCTCCTGCGCGGGTCGAGCACACCCAGAATGTTCGGCACTGAGCCGTTATGGAAATACGGCGCCGCGGCCCAGATACCCCACAGGGGCGGCGCCAGCAGCATCGGCGTCGTGGTGTCGCCCACCGCGCCGAGTCCGCAATAGAGCAGATCGTTGTTCATGATCGCCGGACTGGTGCTGCCGTCGGCCTGCTTCAGGCTCTGCATCGCCTCGGCGTACACCGGATCAGTGCCGACGATACTCATCGGGATCGTGTACGAGGCGACGCCCGCCAGTTCCGGCGTGTCGAGAAAGGCGGGGTCGTGGACGTAGCGCGGTGAATACGCGCCGTGGCAGCCGGCACAGGAGCCGTTGCCCGCCGCCGGCCGCGACACCGGATTGTTCAAATTCGGTCGCCCACAGGTCCTTGGCGTGGAACAGAATCGCGCCCGCTTCGGCCAGCGCGATGTCGATCGCACCAGGAAATTGCGGCGACGGCAGGGTTTCCATCCACACCTGGAACGGTCCGGCGTGCTGGTCCACCCAGGCGATCGGATCGCCGCCGGATAATCCCTTGGACAAGTCGTAATAAGCCGCCATGTCGATGCGCGACGAGTCCGTTGGCAGAATCGCGCCGTGGAATTTCTGCGGCCGATACGCCATGTTCCACCACGGCGGGCTCTTGATGGTGCCGATGGCCTGGCTCAGTACGATCTTGTCGTTGGCCAACAGCATGCGGGTCACCGCGGCTGAACAGCACGAAACCGAGCTGGAAGAAATCGATCGCGCCGGTGCCGCGGTTGGTGGAGATGGTGATGCCGGCGGTGGCGCCTGCGGCGTAGTCGCCCGCCTTGGCAAAGTCGTAGCAGGCGACCGTGAAATCGCCGATGGCGCCGGCGCCGCCGAGCTGCGGGCCGAGGCCCGGACCATCAGCAGCCGTGCCGAGTTGACCTGCGTGACAGAACACGCAGACCTTGGTGCCGATCTCGCCGCGCCAAGTGCCGTCGGCCTCGCGGATCTGCGTAAATACCATCGGCAACTGCCCAGAGCCGCCGTTGGTCGCGTTCGGATCTTCGCCCGGCAGCGGGTAAGGATTGCGCACCAGGCTCGCGGGCGAGCCGTAACGTTCTGCTACCAATGTGTCGAAATTATCGGGACGCGAAGACAGACCCCAGACCTGCCAGAGCGAGTTGTACTGGTCGGCGGGAAGGCCGCTGGGCGATGCGCTGCCACCGGCGAATGATGTCGGGCTGCCGATTTCGCCGTTGCCCAGGCCGACGATTCCGCCGAGCGCACTTTGCGCGCGCAATTCGCCGCAAGTGGTGGGCCGCGGCACGCCGTTGTCGCAGGTGCGCCAGTAGGCATTGAAAGCCACCGCCTTGCCGGAATTCACCCCAGGCTGGACCAGGGTGCGCGGATCGCGCGGCAGCGCCGCGCTGTCTGGCTGGCCTGCACAGAAATTTCCCCAGACATTGCCGCCGCGCGGGCCGCCGAGCAGTGGCAAATCTTTGCGGCCGGCCTCGCCCGAATTCGGCAGGCTGGCGCGGGCATTCATGGAATCGGGCGGACTGCTGTGGCCGCAAGCCATCAGCAGCGCCGCGGTAACGATCACGAATATCCGCTTCATGGGCGCCTACGTCACAAGGTTTTCAGATACTCGATTATGGCGCGGCGCTCCTGCTCGGTCAGCACGTCAGAGAACGCATGGCCGCCGTTGCCGTTGCCAAGAATGCGCGAGTCATAGACAAAGCGCTTGTCTGTCGCGTCCGCCGCCGGATCGGGAATGGTCACCAAGCCCAGCCAGCTGACCGCGCCGTTCATCAAGTTCTGTGCAATCTGCACCAACGAGGGCCCTTGGTCGTCTATCGGGTTGCAGTTCATCTGCTCGGTGCCCGGCATCTCGGAGCAGGTCATCGCGTCGTGCTGCCAGCCGACGCGATTGAAATCATACGCACGCTCCAGATTCTGATCGAAACCGGTGACGGGCCCTTCGGTCTGCAGCTTGCGCCGCCAGATCTGCGGACGCTCGCCAGAGTCGAGTACCTGCGCAATCGTCGGCACGGACCCGTTGTGGAAATACGGGGCGGTAGCCCAGACGCCGTAGAGCGGCGGGGCCTGATAGCCAATGACCTCTTTTTGCCAGTTACAGACCCCAAGCGGGCGCACCAACGGCGTGCCGGCGAGCTGCGGCGCGTCGTAGACCACCGGCAGCATGTCGTCGGCGAGTTCGGTAATGGGGTCTTTGACATCGGGCGAGGTCCAACCCGGTACACCGTCGGTGTAACCCCAATAGGTCGAGTCCCATCGATTGCGCAGGGTCGGCGTCAGCATGTCGGAGCGGGCGCGGTCGGTGCCGATGACCTCAAGTGTCGAGATATGCGAGGCCACGCCTTCGAGCGCCGGATTTTCAAGATAGGCGGGGTCGTGGACAAATCGTGGCGAATACGCGCCATGGCAACCTGCGCAAGAGCCGTTGCCACCCGCCGGCTTCGGCGCGTTGGCATTGCCTGCTGCGGCCCAGAGATTTTTGGTGTGAAACAGGATCGCGCCCTGTTCGGCGAGTGCCTGCTCGACCCCGCGCGGATATTCCGGCGAGTGCAGCGACAGGAAGAATGCTTCGAGGTCCTGGTCGTATTGCTCGATGCGGTCGCGGTAGGGCTTGCCGTTGGAGCTGAACAGCTCCTCGGCGGAGCCGGCGGCCATGATGATGCGCGTGCTGTCGTTGGAGACGCCGGCGTCAAAGAACTTGCGTGGGCGCGAGCCCATGTTCCACCACGGCGGCGTGTCCTGCGTGTGCGCCAGCGGGTGTGCGGTGTCCTGCAAGCCCGTCACGCCCACCTCGTTTTTCAGGAGATTGGGATTCACGCCGAGCGAGTCGAGATCGAGAATCGTGATCAAAAGCTCGAAGGCGCCGACTGCGTTGTTCTGGCCGCGCTGCTTGATGCCAATGTTGAACAGGCTTTCCACATTCACCGCCGGCAACGCGCTGCCCGCCGGTGTGCTGTTGAACGCGGAGTTGTCCTGGCCGCTCATCAATACGTCGTAGTTGTTGTTGCCAAGCCCAAGGGTGTCCGCCGTGATGAGGTTTTGCGGGTCGCCGATTTGGCCGCCGTGGCAGGAGAAACACGCGCCGTTGGCGATTTGCCCGGTCCACTTGCCGGTGTCGTCCTTGCGTTGGCGCAGGCCCAGCGGCAGCCGGCCAGAACCGCCGTTCGTCGCGTTCGGGTCTTCACCCGGCAGCGGGTAAGGATTGTCGAACGGTGCGGAATTGAGTCCGTAACGCAGCGTGTACATCTGATCGAAATTGGCGGGTCGCTCGCTCAGCCCCCATTTCTGCCAGGTGTTGTTGTAATCCGCCGCGGCCGTCGACCCGGTGGGCAGTTCGTCCATCAGGAAGCTGCGACCGCGATCGCGACGGGTGCGGTATTCGCCGCAGGTTGTAGCGTGCTGTTCGCTGGCAGGGAGATTGACGTGGCAGTTTTCCCACCAGCCGTTGTAATGCACGGCGCGATTCGCATTGGCGCCCGGCCGCACCAGCTGGCGCGGATCGGTGGGTAACGCCGCTTCATCCGGCTTGCCTTCGCAATAACTCGCCCACAGATGGCGCGCATGCCTGCTGCCGAGCAAGGGCCGATCGTTGGCTTCGCCTTCGCTGGACAGCGCGCATGACGCCGGGTTTTCAAAGCCCTGCAATTGGGCGTCCATTGCACGATAGGCGTCGCTGTCCACTGCCCACGGCGAGCCGCCGGTATGCGAGCGCGTGTCGGTACCCGAAGCCATTTTAAGAATGCGTGACTTGCCACCGGTGTTTTTGCCCAGGCGCTCCCACGACGCACGAAGATTTGCGAAGTCTTCCGATTCGTTGCTGCTGAGCATGAACAACCGGCCATCTGGAACATCGGCCACACCTTGCGGCACATGGCAGGTACGGCAATAAGCCAGATTCGGCTGGACGATTTGTGTGAAGAGCTGGTCGCAGTCGCCCACGGTGACCGCGCGCGCCGCAACCGCGCTCAGGGGCTGTGAACTGTTGCAAGCTGACAGCAGCACCGTGCCTGCAAGTGTGATCCGGCGCAGCCAAAAGGTTGTCGAGGTCATGTCAGCTTCTTCCATTGATTTGCCGTAACCGGGGTTTTTGCCGCAAAGGGGTGATCTGCTCCGCGACATACAGCGAAAGATAGGCGGCCATGGCGCGGACGGCCTCCTCGCGATACTCCGGCGTAATTTTGCCGTGCAAAAACTGAGACACGCGGAAACAGCTGGTGCCGATTTCCACCATCAGTGTCGCGGCATCGGGCTTGGAAGTCGACAAAAAAATTCCGCGCGGCTCCATGATCTGGCGGGTCAGCCCGCCCAGGCGCTGGATCAGCAGCTCCAGCGCGCGATAGCTATCGCCCGTGGCCGGCCCGCCAAGAATCAACAGCCTTGCCACCAGGTTCTCGTTGTAGAAGGCCACGGCCTCAAAACTGACTTCGCGCAGCGCGTCCTGCCAGGACATTTCTGCGGTATTAATCGCGCGGCGGGTCAGGCGCTGTTCCAGTTGCGACAACTGCCGCAGCACCAGCTCGTTGAGCACGGCGTACGGCGTGGGAAAGAATTTGTAAATACTGGCCCGGGTGTAGCCAAGCCGTTCGGCCAGCGCCGGGATCGAGAATTCGGAAACCCCTTCTTCGCAAATCAGGGCTTCGGCGGTGTCCAGCACCTGGTCAAAACGCGCGCGCGTACGCAGCCGTTGGGGCTGACGCGCAACTACTCCTTCCTTTAGAGCCAGATTCATAAAAACGACCGGCTTCATCCTGTGAAAGGCAAAAGTAACTTATGTAACTTTTGCTGTCAAGAAAGCCAAAGTGCCTGTGGCGCGCAGCTTTAAATCGAAGCAAAGATGCGGCAGCCCCAGCTCATCGAGCCAGCGTGGGCCTTCGCTTTGTTTGAGCATCGCCACCGTGCTGCTGGTACCGGCAATCAGGCATTGCGGAGCAACCACGCTGACAGATGCCTGCCCTTGCGCGGGCCAACCGGTGCGCGGGTTGAGGATATGGCAATAGCGCTTATCGTCCACCTCCATGAATCGCTCGTAATCGCCGCTGCTGGCGATGGCGCCACTGGCCAGTTCGATGGTTGCAATGGCCGATTCGACGTCGCGCGGGTGACGGATGCCAACTCGCCACGGCGATCCATCCGGATGCGGACCGATGATGGCGATATCTCCACCCAATTCCACCAACCCATGTAATACCCCGGCAGCGCGCAGCACTTGTACGGCGCGGTCGGCGGCGTACTCTTTCACCACCCCGCCAAAATCCAGCTGCATCCCTTCGCGGGGCAGCAACAGCCGCGGACGATTCCAGAGAATCTTCTCCCAGCCAATCAGTGGCAGCAGCGCCGCAATTTCCTCTTGGGTGGGGATTCGCTTCGAGCGAAAATCCCACGCTCTTCGCAGCACGCCCGAAGTCAGGTCGAACAGGCCGTCGCTTTGCGCGTGCGCCGCGGTGGCGTAATCCAGCAGCGCGGCGGTTTCATCGTCTACTCTCACCCCCATGCCGTTGCCGGCCGACGCGTTGATGCCGCTGGTAATGCTGCCGTCGAGAAACCGGCTGTAGCGTTTTTCGAGGCGCGCGATCTCAACTCGGGCGGGGATGGCCGCCGATTCATGCTCGGCGTAAAGCTGCAACTCGCATGGGCCGCCCATGGCGCGAAAGCGCACGCTGTGCAACTTCATTTCAAAACTTGTAGCTAAAGGCCGCGCTAAAAACGCTGAAACTCACAAGCCCCGGATTGTTCTGATCGGTGCCACGCAAAGAATAGGACGGGTCGGATTCGTAACGCTCGCCCGACAATGCAAACGACCACTGCGGCCCTTCGCGCTGGACACCCACGCGATAACTCAGCGCGCCAAACGTCGAGAGGCGATAGTCGCTGCTGTAGTGGCCGTCGCCCGGCGCACGGGTGAAATACGGGCTGTGGAAGTCAGCCTCGCCCTGCTGGTACCAGCGCACCGACGGCACCAGCAGCCAGTCATTCCATACGTTTTGATACCAGCCGGCTTCGAGTGATTCGGACGCCACGCCCCAATCGTCGTGGGAGATGTTGCCGTCGAGGTGCAGCGCCGCCTTTACGCCGGACCAGAACTTGCGCAGCCGCGCCGACAACGCAAACTGGTTGCGCTGGTCTGGCCGGTTATCCGGAAGAATCTGGTTATCCACCAGCACTTTTTTGTAGGGGTCAGACAAAAAACCCCCGGAATAGATGTAGCTCAGGCTCAGTTGCGCGGTGGCCGTGCTGCTCAGCACCTGGCTTAGGCCGCCCGTAATCGTGGCGATGCCCTTGTTGGCCTGCTTTATGCGGTCTGGGTAGCGCGCGGTGGCGCCGTCGGTGGGTTTGAGAAAATCATGCGAGTACTGCGCGCCCGCGTTGAGCGTGGTGTGCTGGTTATTCAAATCCCAGCTTTGCTCAATGCCGCCACCGAGCGACAAATAATCCTCCTCCTTCGACAGGCCAAAGGAATACGTGCGGCTGCCGAGTTCTGCAAAGTTTGTCCTGCCCACCTGAACCGCCACGCGCGAATCATCGATGGTTGCGCCGCTCATGACCTGGATCGGCTGCCCGTTTGCGGCGGGCACGATAAACCACGGCGATGCGCCGCTCATGGTCTCAACCGTCAGATCACCGGTGTACTGGCGGTCTTCGCCCTCGGGCACGCGCACATGAAACTGGTGCGACAGCACGGTGTAGCGCTCGCGGTTGCGGCTGTTGGTCGCCGACGACGACAGGTCGGACTCCGCGTAATGGCTAAAACGATACCCCGCTTCTGATTCAGGGTCGGACCACGCCTGCGCCTGCGGCGCATAGCCCGGCAGGCTCATCGCCGCGGCGGTCAGTGCAAACAGTTTTTTCGATTCTTTTCTTTGCATCAGTTGCAGCCGCAACCGCTGGCCGAATGCGCCGCGCCGCTGCCTGCGGCCTCTTTGCTGGCATAGGTGTGGCCGCGCATTGCGGCTTCTTGCACCAACCCCGCCTGCCAACGCATTTCGGGCCGCGCCAGGGTTTCGCGCTGCCACGGCTCAACCGGCACGAGCGCGCAGCCGCCCAGCATCAACGCCACGCCGAGCATCGCTGCCTTCATTTGCGTTTCTCTTTCAAAACCTTTTCTACATCCGCGCGCATGGCAACGAAGTCCGACGCCCGAAAACCCTCGTGCACCGCGCGCACAATGCCTTTGCGGTCAATGATGTAGGCGGCAGGCATCGCCGACATTTCCCACGCCTTGAGCATTTCTTCGTCTACTTCACGCAGGTTGGGGTACTTCACCCCGGCTTTTTTCATGAGCTGCAACGCAACATTGGTTTCGTCGTCGAGATTGATGCCCAGCACCACGAAACCTTTTGGCGCCAGCTCGTCGTGCATGTTTGCAAGGTCGGGCAGCACTGCGCGGCACGGCAAGCACCACGCGGCCCAGAAATCCAGGTACACCACCTTGCCGCGCAGCGAACTCAGCTTGAGTGTCTTGCCGGTATCCATCAGCGTGCCGGAGATTTCGGGCGCACGCTGGCCCACCTCAATAGCCGCCACGGGGGCGCTCAATAAGAGGGACGCCAGCAGGGCTACACAGACTTGGTTGATTACGCGCATGGTGCAGATGTTAGCGATACTGCGGGACGAACGAATCCGGTGTTAAATTGCGGCCATGCGGTTTCTCCAATGCTGGGCTTTGATTTGCCTGCTGCTTTCGCTGACGGCGGCACTGCCTGCGCGTGCCGAAGAGGCTAACCCGAAGGTCCGCGAAAAATTCTGCGCAGACAACCCGCAGCGCTGCAAGGAGATCAATGCCCGGCGCGAGCTCTGGTGCAATGAACACCCGTCCGATTGCGCTGCCACGGATGCGCGCCGCGCGGCACTCAAAGCGCGCTGCGAAGAAGACCCCGCCTCTTGCGGCAAAAACCTTGCCCCGACGCCCACGCAGACGCCCGTACCCGTGCCTGCACCCGCCCAGCCTTCGTCACCCTCACCGCCGGGCGCAGCGCCTGAAACCCGCGAGGGGTACATACCGCCCCTGGCGCCACCCAACCTGAACGATATTTAAACCGCATGTCCCGACCCCGGCCGCTAGACCCAGCACCCTCGTTAATGCCGGCGCGCATGCCTTTGCGCTTTGTCACCGCCGCCGCGCTGTTCGACGGCCACGACGCCAGCATCAACATCATCCGCCGCCTGTTGCAGCAAGAAGGCGCCGAGGTGATCCACCTTGGCCACAACCGCAGCGTGGACGACATCGTCACCGCTGCGCTGCAGGAAGACGCACACGGCATCGCCATCAGCAGCTACCAGGGCGGGCATGTGGAGTTCTTCAAGTACATGCTCGATCTTTTAAAAGAGCGTGGTGGCAAAGATATCCGCGTGTTTGGCGGCGGCGGCGGCGTGATCGTGCCCGAAGAAATCAACGACCTGCACAGCTACGGCGTGTCGCGCATCTACACCCCGCACGACGGCCAGCAGATGGGCCTGCTCGGCATGATCAAAGACATGTTGAAGCGCGCCGAGCACAAGCTCGATGGCGATGCGGCGTCGCTGTTACTCAAAGTAAAAGGCGGCGACCGCCGCGCGCTGGCTCGTGTGATCTCGCTGATTGAAGCCGGCAGCTTTGACGCCTCGCTGATCCCTGCGCCCACCACTGCTATCCCCGTGCTTGGCGTTACCGGCACCGGCGGCGCGGGCAAGTCGAGCGTCAACGACGAAGTCATCCGCCGCTTTCGGCTCGACCAGCAAGACAAGCTCAAGATCGCAGTCATCGCCGTGGACCCGTCGCGGCGCAAATCCGGCGGCGCGTTGCTGGGCGACCGCATCCGCATGAATGCGATCACGCACCCCAACATCTACTTTCGGTCACTGGCCTCGCGCGAAGGCGGCAAGGAAGTCTCCGCGGCCCTGCCCGGCGCCATCGCCGCGTGCAAGGCCGCGGGGTTTGATCTCGTCATCGTCGAAACCGCAGGCATCGGCCAGGGCGACGCTGCCATCACCGAGCATTCCGACGTTTCGCTGTACGTGATGACGCCGGAATTCGGCGCCGCCAGCCAGCTCGAGAAGATCGACATGCTCGACTTTGCCGACGTGGTGGCGGTAAACAAGTTCGACCGCCGTGGCGCCGAAGACGCGGTGCGCGACGTGCGCAAGGCCGGTGCAGCGCAACAAACAGGCCTTTGCCAAGAAGCCCGAAGACCTGCCGGTGTACGGCACCATTGCCTCGCGCTTTAACGACGACGGCATGACGGCGCTGTATTTCGACGTGCGCGAGCAGCTAAAAGCCAAGGGCCTGAAGCTGGCCGCGGGCGTGCTGCAGCAGCCCGCCACCAAAACCTCAACCTCCGCCCGCCAGATCGTGCCCGGCGCGCGCGTGCGCTACCTCGCCGAGATCGCCGAGACCAGCCGCGGCTACCGCAAGCACACCGAAGACCAGGCGCTGGTCGCGCGCGACCGCCAGCACCTGCGCGAGTCCATCCGCATGGTCGAGCACATCAACAAGCCGGTGGACGACCTGAAAGCGCTGATGCACCAGCGCATCGACCAGCTCGACGCCGACTCCAAGCGCCTGCTGCACGAATGGCCGGAGACCCGCGCGCACTACGTCGGCGACGAATACAAATACAAAGTCCGCGACAAAGAGATCAGCGTAAAGCTCACCAACGTCTCGCTGTCCGGCACGCACATCCCCAAGGTCGCGCTGCCGCGCTATTCCGACGAAGGCGATCTGCTCAAGTGGCTGCGGCTGGAGAACCTGCCCGGCTACTTCCCCTACACCGCCGGTGTTTTCCCGTTCAAGCGCGAGAACGAAGACCCGGCGCGCATGTTCGCCGGCGAAGGCGGCCCGCGCCGCACCAACGAGCGCTTTCATCTGCTGTCCAAGGGCCAGCCGGCCAAGCGCCTGTCCACCGCGTTCGATTCGGTGACGCTCTACGGCGAAAACCCGGACGAGCGGCCCGACATCTACGGCAAGGTCGGCAACTCCGGCGTGTCCATCGCCACGCTCGACGACATGAAGGAGCTGTACAAAGGCTTCGACCTCTGCGCGCCGAACAATTCGGTGAGCATGACCATCAACGGCCCGGCGCCGACGATCCTCGCGTTTTTCCTCAACACCGCGATCGACCAGCAGGTCGAGAAGTTCAAAGCCGAGCACAAGCGCGAGCCGAACGCCGACGAGCACAAGCAGATCAAGGCGCAGACGCTGGCCACCGTGCGCGGCACCGTGCAGGCCGACATCCTCAAGGAAGACCAGGGCCAGAACACCTGCATCTTCAGCACCGAGTTCGCGCTCAAGTGCATGGGCGACATTCAGGAATACTTCATCGCCAACAACGTCAAGAATTTCTACTCGGTTTCGATCTCCGGGTATCACATCGCCGAAGCCGGGGCGAACCCGATCTCGCAGCTCGCCTTCACGCTCGCGAACGGTTTCACCTTCGTCGAGGCGTATCTGGCGCGCGGCATGAAGGTGGACGACTTCGCGCCGAACCTGAGTTTCTTCTTCAGCAACGGCATGGACCCGGAATACACCGTGCTCGGCCGCGTGGCGCGGCGCATCTGGGCGGTGGCGATGCGCGACAAATACGGCGCCAACGACCGCAGCCAGAAACTCAAGTACCACATCCAGACTTCCGGCCGCTCGCTGCACGCGCAGGAGATCGCGTTCAACGACATCCGCACCACGCTGCAGGCGCTGATCGCCATCTACGACAACTGCAACAGCCTGCACACCAACGCCTACGACGAAGCCATCACCACGCCGACCGCCGAAAGCGTGCGCCGCGCGCTGGCGATCCAGCTCGTCATCAACAAGGAATGGGGCCTGGGCAAGAACGAGAACCCGAATCAGGGCAGCTTCATCATTGACGAGCTGACCGACCTCGTCGAAGAAGCCGTGCTCAAGGAGTTCGAGCGCATCTCCGAGCGCGGCGGCGTGCTCGGCGCCATGGAAACCGGCTACCAGCGCTCACGCATCCAGGAAGAATCGCTGTACTACGAACACCAGAAGCACAGCGGCGAACTGCCCATCGTCGGCGTCAACACCTTCCTGAACCCGGACGAAAAACCGCCCGAGAAAACCGAAACCGCGCTGACGCGCTCCAGCAGCGACGAGAAGAACGACCAGATCAAACGCCTGCGCGACTTTCCAGAAGCGCCACGAGAAGAGACGCCGCGCAGCGCCTGCTCGACAAGCTGCGCGCCGCCGCCATCAACAACAGCAACGTCTTCGAAGCCCTGATGGACGCCGTGCGCGCCTGCTCACTCGGGCAGATCACGCATGCGCTGTTTGAGGTGGGCGGGCAGTATCGAAGGAATATGTAATCTTGCTGTCTACACACAACATCAAACACCGACCAACACCTTCAGAATATAAACATGAAAATCATTTCCGTGTCGTGCAGAAACTACCGGACGCTGGAATTATTAGATTTGAATTTTCCGAATACATATACCGCCATTTGTGGAAAAAATGACTCGGGAAAATCAAACGTGCAATTAGAGCAATTAAAGGATTTGTGCTGGAAGAAGAAGACTCTCCATTTCTTACGGGCTCCGATCCAGTAAACGTAAAAAATGATTTTCCGAAATGGGTGGAACCATCAACTCCGCCCAAATCGATTGATTTATCGTTGTGTTTAAGCAAATTAACAGTTCGGCAGACGCTGGCCTGGTACTCTGCCGTTGTTAAGCAATTGCAACTTAAGGACCCGCCAGACAATCTTGCGTTTACTATTTTGACATCGTACTCCGGAGATCATCGCGGCGAACCTACGGTACGTGTACATGTAGGCGCAAAAGAATTTACTGGAATTGAAGCACAGCAAGTATTAAAGCTCGTGCAATCCTCTAGAGGCGTTCTCTTCCATAATTCCACCACACAAAATCCGTATTCGCATCAAGAAGGGATTAGTCGAATAAAAGACTTGTCTGGAGAAACAGCAGAAATTATCGCCCGAACGAAAGTAAATTTTGAAAAAGCCTTAAAGAAAATAGCAAAAAACCAACAGGGCGAATTAGAACAACTGTTAGGTCGACTGGAAGGAAAATATAAAGTTACCTTATCGATACCCAGTTTTGATCCAAGCTGGATGCCATTAAACGTTAGCTTGGGCGAAAAGAAATATGGTGTTCCGCTCAATGAATGGGGCAGCGGCACAAAAAATCGAACGCAGATATTGCTTGCATTATTTCGCGCGAAACAGATTAGTAATGCCGAAGTATCAGCCTCAAAAATTACTCCGCTCTTGATCGTCGAAGAACCAGAATGTTTTCTACACCCTTCTGCGCAAGCGGAATTCGGTCGTGTACTCCAAGATCTCGCAGAAGAATTTGGAATTCAAGTAACAGTTACGACACACAGTCCATACATGTTGTCGCTTACATCAACACCATCTAATGTTCTATTAGATAGACGCCCTCATTACGGACAGGCAAGGGAAACAATAAAGATTGACTCAGCATGGCATGAAAAATGGATGAAAACGCCATTTGGCCACGTGCTTGGCATGAGTACGGAAGAATTCAAACCTTGGAAAAAATCTATTCTTCATCGGCTCATAGCGGCTGAAAGCGCCAGTGAATCCATTTTGTTGGTGGAGGGAGAAACGGATAAGCAATATTTTGAACTATTGCGCTCCGATGAACATCGTGAATCAACAACCTTGGATTTGATGGCGAAATCAATTGCCTACGATGGGATCTTGGCGCTCTTCTTTCGAATTCTCTTGTTACGAACGAGCAGTTAGTAGAGCGTGTTGCTGCGATTTATTAGAATCGATATAGGAGAGTGTTTGTCACCTATGAACTTGGACGTCGAGAGCCAGATTGAAAAAACACTTAAGGCGCTTGGATTCGAAAAGGGGAATCATTACTTAGGAGTTGGGGTCTTAACGTTGCTGGCAAGAGGAATATCGAAGGAATTGTCCGGACGCAATTCGAGCGCCGTATTTAGCGCGAATGCAGACTTAGTTAACAGCTGCCACCAACGGAACAAATGAAGAACAGAAAAGTGCGAAGGGCAAATTGAAGAAACTCATCAAAGAGGAGTTCGCTAAATCTGCAAACCCCGGTGACTCCTTTAAATTGTTCTATCCAATTGCAAAGACAATTTCCAAGGCTCTACGCTCATCCCAAAATTCAAACTTGAGCTGAGAACAACTTTCGAACGATATTCGGGGTCAGAGTCGCAATCGAAATCGCTTTTTGACGCCACCCGCTTAGAGCACTTTTAGCCCTCAAAATCGCTGTATTCAGAAAACGAGTGATACACTTTTAGTACCACTGTTTTTCGCCCCAAGCCCAAAAACAATAAAAATTGGCCTCAAGCGGGTGGGCTGCCCCGCCAGAAGACTGCGGGGTCAGTGCTCAATCCGCTGCGCGGCTTGAGCCTGAAAATCGAAATCCGTCAGTACGATTTTGGGCATGGGTTTCTCCTAGGGTGCGCGTGCTTGTCACTACAATGGCGCCCCTCACGCCGCCCCGCCCCACTGTGCAGCTCAGCCTCAAGAACGTCAGCCTGAACCTCGGCCGCACGGCGCTGCTGGATAAAGCCAACCTCACGCTCGACGCCGGGGAACGGCTCTGCCTGATGGGCCGCAACGGCGCCGGCAAGTCCACGCTGCTCAAGGTGATCGCCGGCGAGGTGAAGGTGGATGGCGGCGAGATCAGCCGCGCGCAGGGCCTGAAGGTCGCGCAACTGCCGCAGGACGTGCCGAAGGATCTCGCCGGCACGGTGTATGACACCGTCGCCGAAGGGCTCGGCGAAATCGGGCGGCTGATCGCGGAGTACCACCACTTTCTCGAGCGCGGCGCCGAGGATCTCAAGGAGCTCAGCCGCATACAGACCGCGCTGGAAGCGCAGGACGGCTGGGCGCTGGAAAGCCGCGTCGAGGCGATGCTGTCGCGCCTCAAGCTCGATGGCGCGGTCGCGTTCTCCTCGCTCTCGGGCGGCGTGAAGCGCCGCGTGCTGCTGGCCCGCGCGCTGGTGGCCGAGCCGGACTTGCTGCTGCTGGACGAGCCGACCAACCATCTCGACATCGAGAGCATCCGCTGGCTCGAGGATTTTCTGCTCGACTGGAACGGCACGCTGCTGTTCATCACGCACGATCGCGCCTTTGTGCGCCGCCTGGCCACGCGCATCGTCGAGATCGACCGCGGCATCCTGCAAAGCTGGTCCGGCAATTACGACGAATACCTGAAGCAGAAGTCCGACGCGCTGTACGCGGAGGAAAAACAGAACGCGCTGTTCGACAAGCGCCTGGCCGAGGAAGAGGTGTGGATCCGCAAGGGCATCGAGGCGCGCCGCACGCGCGACCAGGGCCGCGTGCTGCGCCTGCTGGCGATGCGCGAGCAGTACGGCCAGCGCCGCAACCTGCCCGGCGAGGCGAAGCTGGTGCTGCAGGAGGCCGACCGCTCCGGCAAGCTCGTCGCCAGCCTCGAACGCGCGTCGTTCTCGCGCCCCACCGAGGGCGATCCGCGCCCGATCATCCGCAACCTGTCCACCACCATCCTGCGCGGCGACAAGGTCGGCATCATCGGCCCCAACGGCGCCGGCAAGACCACGCTGCTGAATCTGTTGCTCGGAAAACTCGCGCCGGACAGCGGCCAGGTGAAGCTGCGGCACCAAACAGGAGATCGCCTACTTCGACCAGCTCCGCGCCCAGCTCAATGACGATCAGCCGGTGTTCGAGGCCATCGGCGACGGCCGCGAGTTCGTGGAGATCGGCGGGCAGCGCAAGCACGTGATGAGCTATCTGCAGGAATTCCTGTTCACGCCCGACCGGGCGCGCAGCCCGGTGCGGGCGCTGTCCGGCGGCGAGCGCAGCCGCCTGCTGCTGGCGCGGCTGTTCTCGGTGCCATCCAACATCATCGTGCTGGACGAGCCGACCAACGACCTCGACGTGGAAACGCTGGACCTGCTGGAAGAACTGCTGATCGATTACGCCGGCACCGTCTTGTTGGTGAGCCACGACCGCGAGTTCCTCGACAACGTGGTGACCCGCTGCCTGGTGTTCGAAGGGCACGGGCATGTCGGCGATTACGTCGGCGGCTACCAGGACTGGCTGCGGCAGACGGGGCAAACCGTTGCGGCACTGGCGCAGGCTCGGCGCGGAGCGACTCCGGCGCCCGCCCCTGCCGCCAAAGCGGCCGTCGCGAAGCCCGCTGGCCGCCTGAGCTACAAGGACCAGCGCGAACTCGACGAGCTACCCAAACGCATCGAAACGCTGGAAAGCGAGCAGGCCGTCGTGTCCACCCAGCTCAGCGATCCGAGCCTGTACGCGCGCGATCGGGAGAAGGCGCGGGCAATGCAGGATCGGAGCAGCGCCATTGAGCGCGAGCTGGGCGAGGCGTACCGGCGCTGGGAGGCGCTCGAACAGCAGGCGGGTCGCGCCTCGTGAAGAGTGAGAATAGACGCAGATGAGCATTTCAAAACTTGCGCTACCCGATAACGCCCTGCTCGCGGTGTATTCGCGCAACGGCGGCTACACCGATTGCTATGCCACCGACGTTCCAAAAACCGTGACGCACGAGCAGTACGTCGCAGCGTTCTACACAACCTGGGTGTTCAAGATTGAACGCTTCATTTTGAAATACGCGGTCGCAAGACCTTCGACCGACCTACAAGCGCAACAACTCGCGGCGGGCAAGCTCGATGCTTTTGCGGCGTGGAGCGTAGAAGCCCGCGCGCCGAACCAGATTCTGATGTGCGACCTCTACGGCAGCACGCGCTCGTGGCTGATGGTGGAACCACTCAGCAACGGCACCGCGACGCGTTTGTATTTCGGCTCCGCAGTCGTACCTAAAAAGTCAGCCGGTTCATCCGGTCACGGGCCGCCGAAAATGGCGTTTTTGTTCCGCGCCCTGCTCGGCTTTCACGCGCTTTATTCACGGATTCTTTTATCTACGGCGGCGAGAAAGCTGCGCGTTTAGCTGCCCAGTGACTCTATACACGCTGTTCCCCTCGATACGCGCTAATGCGCTACTCGGGGCGAACGGGTTGGATTGTGGAGGCTGGGTAACATCGGCGTAATATGTGGTCAGGCAGATATTTTGAGAGCCCATGACTTCAGCCGCCGCGAAATTACTGGAAGCCGCCAGCCGTTTGCCGGCCAGCGAGAAGCTGGAACTGGTTGATCGACTGATTGCCGAACTCGACGTTCCAGACCCTGCGATTGAATTGTTGTGGGCCGACGAAGCCCAGAAACGCAGTGAAGCCGTGAAGCGTGGCGACATGGGCGTTAAACCCCTCGACGAGGTTTTGCGCAAATACGCAAAATGATCGCGGTCAACCTCACCGTTGCTGCCGAACGTGAGATTGATGATGCGGTGGAGTGGTATCGAAAACAACAGGAAGGATTGCAGCAGCGCTTCTTGCTTGAACTCCAATCAACCGTGCGACGGATACAAGCGCAACCCGATATCTACACCGAGCTGCGCCCTGGAATTCGGCGTGGGTTGTTGCGGCGATTCCCGTTCAGCGTGATCTATGAAATTTCGAGCGATGCGATTCTGGTGCTGGCCGTCGCACATCAACATCGCAAGCCTTTTTACTGGCAGGATACTTAGCCCCTCAGCGCTCACATCAGATGCCCCATTGCTGTGACGCGCGTTGTGCCCCTCCGGTTTATTTACGCAGCGCTGTCTTCACCGCGCGTGGCGTATCCACCTGAGCCAGATAGTCGCGGGTGTGGGTCAATTCGTCGCGGGTGGTGTCTGCTTTTGCGGTCTGCTTGGCCAGCGTTTCGTAATAACGGCGTGCCGTCTTTTTGCTGCCCATGCGCTCGGCCGCCAGTGCCGCGCCGTAAAGTGAATTGAACCGCGCCGGGTAAATCTTGAGGCCGGCCTCGTAGGCCGCCAACGCCTCCTTGTCGCGCTTGAGGATCAGCAGCAGTTCGCCCAGCTGCTCGCGCGCGGGGACCAGCGCGCCCGGTGTGACCGGGTGCTTGCCCAGTGCATCTTCGGCGTCTGCCACGGCGCGCAGCGTGGTCACGGCCTCGTCGCTGCGGTTTTCGGCGTGAGCGATCCACGCCGAGGTGGCTTGCATCTGCAGCTCAAGATGCTTTCTGAAGTATTCAAACTTGGGCTCGGTGTTGGCGGCGTGCAGCTCGCGCATGCGCTGCAGCGCCTGACGCGCGCCGGCAAGATCAGCGGTGCGCGCGCGGCCCAGCGCGTGCGCGTACTCGAACAGGCTTTCGACGAAGGGGAACTTGGCCCAATGCGGCCGCTGGGGTACCGACAGCGCCGCTGCCTGAGTCCAGTCGTTGCGCTCGAGCACGTAGCGTGCGGGCATCGCCGCCAGAGCGTAGGCGCCGATGAAATCGATTTCGGGATACGTGGCGTGGATCGCGCCCACGCGGTCGAGCACGGTCTTGGCCGCTACATCGCGTGACTGCTGCAGGTAGGAATACATCTGGTAGTCGAGTGCGTGCAGCTCTTCGACTTCTGCCGCCGTGCGTTTGCGCTGGGCGGCGTAGCTGCGCGAAGCCTCGGCCGATGCCTGGTTGGAATCGATCGCCTCGTCCCACATGCCGAGGCGCGTGAAGATGTGCGAGGGCATGTGCAGGGCGTGCGGCACCCAGGGCGCGATGTCGGCGTAGGCCTGCGCGGCCGGCAAGGCCTTGGCCGCGAGTGCCGGGTAGTCGTAGCTGTGGATCAGGTAATGCGCCACGCCGGGATGTTTGCGGTGTTTCTTCCACAGCTTCTCGAAACTGGCGCCAGCCTGTTTCTGGTGTGTGAGCGTGGTGTCCAGTGGTGTGGCGTAGCCCAACGAGAGCACGGCGAACGCGTGGTAGATCTGCATCTCGGCGTCCTGCGGAAACGCTTGGAGTGCTTTGCGCGTTGCGGCTTCGTAACGCACCACGCGGTCGCGCGGCCCGATGGGGCCATGGCAGGACTGTCCCACCGGGCCTTCGGTCCTGGATTCAGGAGCGTCGTAGTAAGCGTTGATTGCTTCGATGAACGCGCGCTCGCGCGGCGTGGACTTGAGCGCCAACGCGCGTTGCGCGGCGGCGCGGCCGGCGGCCATTTCGGCCTCGGTCGGCGGGGTCCAGATCGGGTGCCACCAGCTTTGCGCAATGCCCCATTGCGCCATGGCGCAGTTAGGGTCCTTTTCGCTCAGGCCGGTGAAGATATTGCGCGCCTCTTCGTAGAAAAAAGAATGCAGCAGCGCCACGCCGCGATTGAATTCGGCCTGCACGGCCGTATCGCAGGAGATCGGGAAGTCCACCGCGCCCGCGGTGCGCAACGCGCCGGGCAGCGGCGTCTGGCTTTGGCTGTCTTGATGGGCAAAGGCGGCACTGCAGAAGGCCGCCAGAATCACGGCGACTGCACGGCCTGAAAAGAAACGAGGGATTGAGATGGTCGACATGGCGAGTTCTCCCTAGGCTTGCTTACCGAGCATCGCTCCGTTGGCTGGGAGCGTCAACGTAAATATGACGAGCCTGATCTTGCCTTTTTGAGTTGAGTCGTTCTCGCTAGGCCCGCGCCTGCCGCGCGTTGCCGTTGGCCCAGACCATTGCGCGCTTCCACAACGGCGCCGGGGGTTTGGGGGCGAAGGGCAGTTTGAGCTCTTCGTCCAGACCGCTATCAATCTCGCCGTCGGTGAGCAGCGCATCCACCCCGCCGTGCGGCTTTAAGAAGTCGCACACGCGTTGCTGCTCGGTTGGGGTTGAGCGCGTTGAACAAGCGTTGCAAGTCTTGCCGGCACCAGACGCGGTAATCGGTGGTGCGCGTGCCGGGCAGGCTCAAACCACCGGATTCGAAATCAAAGACTTTTTTGCGGGCGCGAAACGCCAGCGCGTTCTGGTGCAGATAGGGTAGATACACGCTGCAAATGTCTTTGAGGATGTACGCCCAGCCGGCTCCTTCAGGCAGCGTGAACACGGGCGGCGATGGCAGAGCGCTGCCGCGTGCATTCCACAGCCGGGCCAGCCATTCGTACACCGCCGGTGCGGTCTGGCGCATGAGCCTGGCCGGATCGGGGTCGTTGCCAAAGTGGCGGAACATCGAGGCGAAGTAACCAAAGTCGGCAATGCTCGGGTGCGAGCCAAGCAAGTAAGGCTGGCGCTCGAAGATCGCCTGCAGTGCGGCAAGCTGCTGCGGATACATGTCGCGAATCTGGTTTTGGTTTTTCTTCGTCATGCCGTCGGCCCACAACCAGGTGCGGCGCTGGCGCCAGGCGAAGAACGCGGCCTTGGCCCACACCGGCCCCGGCAAACCCGCCAGCACTTCGCGCGCGATGCGATGGCCGAGAGTAAAGCGCGAATCGGCAGGCACCCAGCGCCACCACATGGCCGGGCGCCACAGCCATTCGTCGGCGTAGTCCTCGATAAGGTTGGCGATAAAGCGCAGCACCGGGTCGGATGGGATCACCGGCGATTGCGGATGCTGTTGCTCGAACCAGCGGATCATCGGCGTGGAATCTTTGAGCCAGCGGCCGTCGTCGAGCTTCACCGCCGGCACTTTCATGGTGCCGGTCTGTTTGTAGATGTCGAACAGCTGCGGGTGGTTGACGTCGACCCGGTTGTACGCAATGCCCTTGTAACGCAGGTAGGCCTCGAACTTGCCGCTGAAGTACGAGATGTCCATTACGTAGGCGGTGTAGCGCGTCATGCGGTGAGGCCCTTGTTCGTTGTGGTTCTAGGATGCCTCAAAACGCCGCAGAAACTGCCACCCGCTTGATAGGCTTTTTTGCCTCAAACCGCCGGTATCAAAAAATGAGTGGTACACATTTAGTACCACTCATTTTTATGCAGTGCCGCAAAGGGGCAAAAAAACGTATCAAGCGGGTGGCCGTATTGCGGCCAGTTTTTGTGCTGATTACGCCGCTGGCGCTTCGTGCGTGAGCAAAATGCCGCTGCACGCTGGCGCGCCGCAACGGCAGGCCCACAGGACGCGCTCTTCGTCGGTGATCGGTTCGGGCGTGGTCAGGCCGTAGTCGTAGGTCAGCTCTTCGCCGGCTTTTATGTCGCGCACGGCCTGGATCACCATGCGGTCGTTGTCGGGGCCGTCGTCGCTCTCGACCTGCACCGGCTCGCAGTTGGGCGCGCAACTGTGGTTGATCCAGCGCGCGTCATTGCCGCCTACGCTGGCGTCGATCACCCAATGGTCGTTGAGGGTGAACAAAAAGGTGTGGCCGGTTTCTTCGTAGTCGGCGTCGGCCTGCGCGTGCGTGACCATGCGGCCGGTGTAATAAATGATCTCTTCCCCGGCGCTAAAGGCGCGCGCGGCGTAGACGCCGGTGCCGTGGATGGCAGAACGCTGGACGACGATGTTGGACATGGCGCGGCGTGAACAAAATGGCCGCGCATTCTGCCGCAGCCGCCGCGCCGAGGAAACTGGGCCGCGAAGAACTACGGCGGGCAGAAGTTGGGCATGCGGCCTTCTTCGTCGGCGGCAAGCAGGTCGGCAATGTATGACCCAAAGTCGGGCGGCACCGGGGGTAGCAGTGCGTCGGCTTCGGTGCCGCTGCGTTTCAACGTCCAGCACGGTGTGTTGAGTTGCAGCGTGGCGGGCGTGGCCGCGAGCGGCCCGGTGAGAAACCGCTGCGCGCCAAAATGCGTCGTGATGAATTCGCGCACGTCTGCCGGTTGCTGGTCGAGCGTGTTCCACAGCGCGCGCGGAACCTCGACGGCACTGCGGTACACATGCGGCTGGGCATTGAGCCCACGCGAGCGCCGCTCTTGCCGCAGACCGTCGGTGCTGTGCAAAACAAAATCGGTGGGCGCGCCCTGCCCGATGCGCACACGCAGCGTGGCGGGCGAACAATACGGATTAAAGTCGAGCACCTCGGCACTCCAGCCGGCAATCGTGCCTTCGTAGGCGCTGTCTTCGGGCGGGTATGCGTGCGGCCCGGGCAGCGGCAGCGGCGTGCCGCGCCAAGGCTCGCCGGTGGGCACGAAACTCCAGGCGCTGTCGGTCAGGTCTTTTTGCCAGTAGCCGGTGTCGCTGCCGTCGCGGCCTTCGACACGCAAGATGCGGTGCACGGTGTCGGGCGGCAGTTTGCGCAGGCTGATGCGATTGCTGATGGCACCCGGCACGGGCGGCTGCTGCACCCAGTCGGGCGCGGGCAACTGGAACATCGGCGCGGCGACGCCCTCCTGGTCTTGCCAGGAGTAATCAAAGAACACGGTGTTGGCGCCGGAGACGTCGAATTCGTAGAGGCGCGTGAAGATCGTGCCGTCGCGCGTGACGACCATAACGGTGGAGCCGCTGCCGCTGAGCCCGGCCATGGTGCGCGTGCCGCGCTCGGGGCCACAGACTTCGCGGCTCTCGTCGCTGGGCAGCCACGGGTCCATGTAGGTGATGCGCAGTTCGTCACCACGCAGCACGTACAGCGTAAGGATGCCGTAGACGCTTTGCTCGCGGCCGGCGCTGTCGATGTAGGTAGTGTCTGGCCCCGCCAGATGCGAGGTGGCCCAGTGGCTCACATCGGCGGGCATCTGCTCGCCCGGGTCGGTCCAGAAGAATGCGCCCCAGCGCCGCGTCCAGCCCGTGTTCATCGGCCCGTAGTTGTTGGTGTCGAGCGTGTAGAGCCAGCGCTCGTTATCCACCGCCATTACCACGGTGCCGTCCACCGACACCTCGCTGACGCGGCCCTGCAGGCAACCCGGCAACAGCATCTGGCGCCAGGGCTCGTCGGTGCCGGTGAGCTCGCGGTTGGCCTTGAGGTAGATGTCACCCTCGCGCACGGCGTAGTAATGCGTGGCGTTGTAACTCTCTTGCGTGTCACGCAGGTGCACGATATCGGGCAGCGTGGCGGCGATCGCGGGCGCGGCCGCCGCGCCACCCGTGGTAGCGGTGGGGAATCCCAGACCTGGATCGGGCAGCGCCTGCATCTGGCCGGTGGTGCCTAAATAGTCGAGCGGGCACAGTGGATTGGGCATGGTGCGCACACCCGGCGGATCGGCCGGGTCGGCCACGGGGCGTGTTGCGGCTGGCGTGTTGTTGTCGGGGGCATTGCCGGTCGGCGCGCCGAGCGTTGGCGGGTCGGACAACGAGCACGCGGCCAAAACTGCGGCCAACAGTGGCCACAGAACAATGCCCTTCATGTAAGCGGTATAGCGCGTCATGCGACAAGGATGCCTGAACTTGCCCGGACAATCGTTGGCTCGTCGTAAGATGCGGCCACACTTTTTTTGGTGAAACTCACATGCTCTTGCGAACCGTTGACCCCACAGGCGCCGACATCAAACGCATTGCCACGGCGGTGCCTGCAAATACGCCGGTGACGATGCTCAATTTGCTCAAGTTTCACCCGCAGGCGCAGTACCCCAAGGATTCTGGCCACGTGCCCTGCACCGGTCGCAAGGCATATGAAACCTACGCGGCCGTGGCCGTGCAAAAGGTGAAGGAAGTCGGCGGCAAGCCCATGTTCATGGCCGACGCGCTGGAGCGTTTCATCGGGCCCGAAGGCGAAGAATGGGACGAAGTGCTGCTGGTGAATTACCCCAGCGTGCAGGCGTTTCTCAGCATGCTGGCAATGCCCGATTACCAGGCCGCGACAGTTCACCGCACCGCGGCGCTCGAAGATGCGCGGCTCACCGTGCTGCGCACGCCGGACTAAAAATGCCCGCCATCAAGAAGCCCAGTTGGCGCGTCGAAGAGCCGCCTGACCCGAACAACCCGAGCAAGTCGCAGATCAAGCGTGACTATCACGCGCTGCAAGAGCTGGCGATGAAGCTCATTGGCGTTCAGCAGGCGCGGCTCGACGCCATCGACATGGATGAGCGACTGCGCGACGCGATTACCGAACTGCGGCGGATGAACAAGCTGCCCGCACGCGCACGCCAGGCGCAGTACGTGGGCAAGCTGCTGCGGGACGTGGACCTGGCGCCCTTTCGCAGCGCGTTGAGTCCTGCGGGTCGTTAACTCTGCGCCCTCTGCGGTCTGTGGCGTAGCGCACGGTGATCTACAAACACCTGCGCGCATTGTCATTGGCCTCTACTTCGAGGCGATACCAGCGCTAGCGCGCAGGAGATGACGCAATGAGCTTAGGAATGATTCTGTTGATCGTGCTGCTGATTCTGGTGTTCAGCTCGCTGCCTACCTGGGGACACAGCCGGTCCTGGGGTTATGGCCCAAGCGGCGGTCTCGGCCTGGTGCTGCTGGTGATCGTCATACTGCTGGTAATGGGCAAGATCTAGCCGAACGTTTTACTGCCAGGCGCCGTTGGTCACGCGCAACGCGAAGAAGCCGTTGTTGCCGTCGGTGTACCAGATCTCTTTTCGCTCTGGGACGAACGACGGGCTCGACATGGCAAAGTTGCTGGCCACGATGTACGGCGGAAACGCGTTGGCGCGCGGCTGCACCGGGGCGTTGAAGTAAGCCACTTCCTTCGGGTTTTTCAGGTCGCGAATGTCGAACACGCGCAGGCCGGAAACGATCATCGAACAAGCGACGATGGTTGGGTCGGTGCGCGTGGGAATGTTGCAATAGTGGCCGGCGTAACCCTGGCCGACGCCGTCGGCGCCGGGGTCGGCGGCAATGGCGTCGAAGTTCTCGGGGTTGTGTACCTCCAGCCGCAGGTCTGAAACCACCACCGGCTTGGTTTCGTCGCCAATATCAATGATGCGGCCGGCGCCGACCTCGCCCTCGCGGCCGAACTCGTCGATCTCGACCAGATACGGGTGGCCCTTGACCGTGAACGGTATCGCGTTCTGCGGAATGCTCATGGGTGACCAGGTCAGGCGGGAGATCTCCTTGACCTGCGGATTAGGCACACGCGCCTGAATCTGCGAGACGTCCACGATCACTAGCGCGCGGTCGTTGTTGGGATCGGGCACGCCGCCCCCGCCGCCAAAGGCGCGTACCGAGCCCGACAAGCCGATGCCCGCAATGTAGATGCGATTGCCGTCGTCGCTCACCGACAACCCGTGCGACGAATACGGCAACACGGCCAGCGGCTTGGGCAGCATCGGGTCGTTGAGATCGATCGCGGTGACTGTGTACGAACCCGGCGAGGCGGCGTAGAAGGTCTTGCCGTCGGGCGAAAATCCGCTTTCATGGCCAAAGACGCCCAGCGGTGTCACCGACTTGAGCACCGGCGTGCGGCAATCCTGCGAGATGTCGTACACGTCCACGATCCCGGCGAACAGCGCGGGGTTGCCCATGACCGCCACCAGCAGACCGCGCTCCTTGTTGAGCACCAGCGACTCGTGCGGCGAAAGCATGGCGGGCGTGGTGAGGCGCGCAGTGCGCACCGGATTCGCCGGGTCTGTCATATCCAGCACGTTGACGCCGGCCTCGCCCGCAAAAAGGTTCGACGGAAAAACCAGCGTCGTGTCGTAGTAGGCACAGTCGTGGCCCGCCTTGTCGGTATAGCGCTCGACCTTGAAGCCGCCGACGTTGCCAGCGTCGGCTTCGACCACGAACGAGCCAACCACTTCCATGTTGCAGGCAAAGCCTTGCGCCGCGCGGCCACTGCTGTGGTCTTCGACGCTGACGCGGCCCTGCATGCCGGTTTCGGGCCGCGAGCCCGGGCCACAGGTGGCCTTGGGTGTGGCCGCCGGTGCAGATGCGGACGCCACGGCCGCCGTTGCAGGCGCGGCGCTTCGCGAACAACCACTGACGCCGGCCACAGCCAGCGCCACGAAGAATGAAATCGGGCTGAAAAATTGAGCAGGACTCATAGAGGACTCCATCTTTGGCAGACGCTGGGGAAAAACAGGGGATCGCGCCGCGGCTGCGGCCGCTTTATAGCACTGGCGGCGCCAGGCTTGGTGGCTACCGGTAGATAAAATTAACTAGGTCAGGAACCGGCAAGCCTCGCCGCCAAAACGGTGGTAAATTTGCCTTGGGGAGCAACGGGGGTTCTTATTAAATGCGAATAAGACTGTTTACGGCATTCCTGCCGGCTATGAGTGCGCTCGCCAGTCCGCTGGCACAGGCCGAGGCGCCGATCTATCTGTACAAAGCGCTCAATGGCAACCGCGTCTATACCGACAGCGTTCCGCTGCGCGCTTCCAGTTACACCACCTTTACGCTTCCGGGGCGTCCGGCGGCTGTGCCGGTACGCAAGACCAAAGTTACGGCCTCGTCCGCGGTTTCCTGCATGGGGCTGTCGCAGGCCAAGCTCGAAACCCGTGCGGCCAACTACCACTCGCTGATCCAGAAATACGCCTCGGCTCACGGCGTCAAGGCGGCGCTGATCCGCGCCGTGATGCGTGTGGAGTCGTGCTTTAACCCCAATGCGGTGTCGCGCACCGGCGCCCGCGGGCTGATGCAGCTGATGCCGCAGACCGCGGCCCACCTTGGCGTGCGTGACAGCTTCGATGCCAATGAAAACGTCGACGGCGGCGTGCGCTACCTGAAGATGATGCTGGTGCGCTTCAACCAGAACACTAACCTCGCGCTGGCTGCATACAACGCGGGGCCGGGGGCGGTAGCCACCCACAAGGGCATACCCCCGTATCCTGAAACGCGCACCTATGTGCAGCGCGTATTGGCCGACTATCAGAACAATGTGAGCCGCGAGCTCGTTGAGCCCGGCAAGAAGCCCTCGCCCGCCTAAAACACGGCGGCGCAGGCGTGGACGGTCAGGCCGATCAAGGGCAGCGTCGATATAAAGAACAGCGCGAAGCGCACCTCGATCTTGTTCCACATGGCCTGCACCAGGCTGTGCACTACGCGTAAAGCCACGTAAGCCCACGCCAGCGTCAGGTTGATGCCCTCGCCCTTGTCCATCAGCGCCAAAGCCAGCGCAACGGCGTAGAAAATAGTCGGCTGCTCGAACAGGTGGTTGTAGTTGTCGGCCTTCCAGCGCACTTGGGGCGGCAGCAGGTTCATCTGCTCGCCACGCGGCGCAAAGGGGTCGAGCTTCATGCGGGCCTGCATCACCGCCGGAATCCTTGTGATGTACATCCACGTCCACATCACCAGGGTCCAGGCGACGAGGGCGACGACCGGGGCGAGAATCGGGCTGTGCATGGCAATCTCCTTTGTTCTTATGCGTGTGGGTAATCCATACCGAGGGGAATTGTCCACGATTCTAGGGATGAATCGGTGGTAGATTTTGGCTTGGCACTACTGCCCGCTCGGGCAGAGTACCGAGGAGAAGCCCCCATGAGATGCGCACTGTTGCTACCCGTGCTGGCCCTGCTGACGGCAGGTGCCGGACTTGCGGGCTGCTCGCGCTCGACTCCCGCGGTGTCGGCGTCTGCCGAAACGGCGGCGGCAACACCCAAAGCCGTGTGCGGCCCAGGCTCGCTGCCCGAAATCGGCATCCAGGGAAGAGTCAGTGCCGAAGAGCACGACCAACGGCCGCGCCAAGCAGGGCTACACCTGCAACACCGAGTTGGTGGGCTCGTACACCGTGCCAAACGCGCTGGGCACCGTGGCCGGGTTCAAGGTCGAGCGCTATGTGGATGCCGCCGGACACGACTGCGCCTACTACGACACCACGCTCGCGTTCCCCACCAATATTTTCGACATGGAAGCGGGCGTCAACGTGCTCGACATGTCCGACCCCACCAACCCCGTGCTCACCGACACCCTGCGCACGCCGGCGATGCTCACGCCCCACGAGTCGCTGATCGTCAGCCACTCGCGCGGCTTGCTGGTGGCGGTGGCGGGCACCGTTGTCGCAGCGCCGGGCATCGTGGACATTTACGACATCTCGCAGGACTGCCGCCATCCGGTGCTCAAGAGCGTGACGCCGGTGGGCCTGCTGGGACATGAGAGCGGGATTTCGCCCGACGGCAAGACCTTTTACGCGGCATCGCCGGGTACGCCGACCGTCACCGCGATCGATATTTCGAACCCCCTTGCTGCCGGTTCCGCTTGCGGTACTGCCGTATTACTCGCACGGCCTTTCGATTTCTGCCGATGGCAATCGCGCCTATCTCGCCTGCATTGGCCTGTCCGGCAGTGTTCGTGCTTTTTCCAACGGCGCCGTCACCCAAGTGCCAGACCCGGCGCCAGACCGCGCGCTGGTGATCGTCGATATTTCTGAAATCCAGGCACGCAAACCCAACCCGCAGGTACGCGAGATTTCGCGCCTGACCTGGAGCCCGATGAGCATTCCGCAGAACGCCATCCCGATCACCATCAAGGGCCATCCGTACCTGATCGAGATTGACGAGTTCGGCCAGCAGACCGAAGTCGGCGCCGGTCGCATCATTGATATCGGCGACGAAACCAAGCCCAAGGTCATCTCCAACCTGCGGCTGGAAGTCCACAACCCGGAAAACTTCGCCGCGCAGGCCGACGACCCCGGCGCCACCTTCGCCGGCCAGGGTTATGCGGGCCACTACTGCAATGTGCCGACGCGCGAAGACCCGACCATCGTCGCTTGCAGCATGATCATGTCGGGCCTGCGCGTGTTCGACATCCGCGACCCGTACAACCCGCGCGAAGTCGCCTACTTCAACGCGCCAGAGAATCCGCGCCTGTTCCCGGTACCGACGGCGGCCAGCAACTACGCCATGTCGAGCCCGTCTTTTGTGCCCGAGCGCAAGGAGATCTGGTACTCCGACGTCTACAGCGGCTTTTACGCGGTGCGTGTGACCAACGGCGCCTGGCCGGATTGACCGGCCGTGTTCACAAGCATTTTTTATGCTATTTTCTACACTTGAACAATGAGTTACAGCATGAAGTTCGTTAAGAAGTTTATGTTGGTTGTGCTGGCGACGAATGTACTCGCCGGATCGCTCGCGCATGCCGAATCGGCGATCTACCTCTACAAACAGGCCGACGGCAGCCGCACGTATTCCGACCGCATGCCGCGACGCGGTGGTTACGTGCGCATTGAAAACACCGGCCGCCCGACCGCCTCGGCCTCGTGCCTGGGCCTGACACCGGCCAAGCTCGAGACACGCGCGGCCAACTTCCAGGCGCTGATCCAGAAATACGCCGCCGAACACGGCGTCAAGCCGGCGCTGGTGCGCGCGGTGATGCGCGTGGAATCCTGCTTTGACCCGCGCGCGGTCTCGCGCTCGGGTGCGCGCGGGCTGATGCAACTGATGCCGCAGACCGCGGCCCACCTTGGCGTGCGCGACAGCTTCGACACCAAGGAAAACATCAGCGGCGGCGTGCGTTACCTGAAGATGATGCTCGAGCGCTTCAACCAGAACATCAAGCTGGCGCTGGCCGCGTACAACGCCGGGCCGACGGCGGTGACTAACCACAAGGGTATTCCGCCGTTTCCCGAAACCCAGACCTACGTGAAGCGGGTACTGGCTGATTATCAAAAAAACCTGACCCGCGAAATCGCCGAAGCGGACAAAAACTCGCCACCCGCTTAGGCCGTTTTTAGCCCCACCCGCGCACGGATTAATAAAGCAGCGGTACACTTTTAGTACCACTGCTTTTTGCCTCAGGCCCAAACCCCGGCCAAAACAGGCGCAAGCGGGTGGGCTATAAATACGTCATACCCATGACGCAAGCACCGCCGCAGGACCCACCCGCGCTCGATCTGGACACGCTGCCAGAAGAGCGCCTGCTGGACTTGCGCATCTGCGACCTGCCGCTGGAGATCGAAGGCACCTGGCTGGAAGCACGCGTCGCGCAGCTGCATCGTGAACTCGAAGCCAAGGGCACTCTGACTTCGAGCCGCGCTGCTATCTGGCGGACGAGTGGCTGACGCCGGAGGACGAGCCGGTGATCGGCATCCCGTTCTACCTGGCGCATCCGCGGCTGATCGCGCTGGAGAAGAAGATGATGCTGGAGGCCGAGGGCGTCGACCGTCGACTGGTGCATGAAGCTGCTGCGGCACGAAGCCGGGCACGCGCTGACCTACGCCTACGGCCTGCACAAGAAGCCGCAGCTGGCAGACGGGTGTTTGGCAATGCCTCGCAGGAATACGACGACACCTACCGCTTTCGCCCGTACAGCAAGAGCTTCGTGCGGCACCTCGACTACTACTACGCGCAGTACCACCCGGACGAGGATTTCGTCGAGACCTTCGCCGTGTGGCTGACGCCGGGGCTCGACTGGCGCGAGGAATACGCGGGCTGGAAGGCGCTGGACAAGCTGCTGTTCGTCGACGAGCTGATGAAGAGCATCGCCGACCAGCCGCCGCTGAAGGAATGCGGCAAGCCGCAGCTGTGGCAGGCCTCGCAGCATCCGCAGCTCGCTGCGGCGCTTCTACCAGCGACGGCGCGCCGCCGAAGCCGAGAACCGGCCGGAGTTCCACGACGAAAACCTGCGGCGCATGTTCATCGAAGGCCAGGCACAGGGCGAGAACGCGGCTGGCGGTGGCCAAGCTATTCTGCGCACGCATCGCAAGACGCTGCTGGTCACGGTGGCGGGCTGGACGCGGCGAGCGGCGCTTCATGGTCAACGAGGTGTTCAAGGCCATCCACCAGCGCAGCAAGGCGCTGCGGCTGGTCACCGAAGACCCCGAGGCGGTGGCGGTGCTCAAGCTTGGCACCTACCTGACCACGCTGCTGATGAACTACCGCTACACCAACCGCCTGCGCGGCAACAAAGAGATAGCGCCATGGCCCGCAAATGCAAAGCGTCTGCAAGGTCCTGCTGGTATTCGACATGCCCTACGCGGTTGCGCGCGGCCACGACTACGCCGAAGAGTTCACGGACCCGGAGAACTGCTACACCGAGAACGACGTCTACCAGGCGCTGCTCGGAAAACGGCTATGAGGTGCGGCTGCTCGGGCTGTATGCGCGACGTGCGGCCGCTGCTGGACGAAGTCGACGAGTTCAAGCCGGACGTGATCTTCAACCTGGTCGAGACCTTCCACGACGTCACGCAGTGGGACAAGAACATCACCGCGCTGATCGAGATGCTCGAGCGTGCCCTACACCGGCGCGTCGTCGGCGGCGCTGTTCCTGTGCAACGACAAGGGGCTGTGCAAGAAGATCCTGCGCTATCCACCGCGTGCGCACGCCGCGCTTCCACACTTTCTACCGCGGCCACAAGGTCTGGCTGCCCAAGACGCTGAAGCCTGCCGTGCATCATCAAGCCGCTGACCGAGGAGGCCTCGCGCGGCATTTCGCAGGCCTCGATCGTCGACGACGAAAAGAGCTTCATCGAGCGCGTGCAGCATGATCCACGAGCGCATGAACCTCGACGCCATCGCCGAGGAATACGTCGAGGGCCGCGAGCTGTACGTCGAGCCTGATCGGTGACCAGCGGCTGCGCGTGCTGCCGCCGCGCGAGATGACGTTCGGCCAGCTGTCGGAGGACGAGCCGCGCATCGCCACCTACAAGGCCAAGTGGGACGACGCCTATCGCAAGCGCTGGGGCATCAGGCAACACGTTCGCCGACAAGCTGCGGCGACGGGCTGCAGGCGCGCATCAACGACGTCTGCAAGCGCGCCTACCGCGCGCTCAACATCCGCAGCTATGCGCGCTTTGACCTGCGCGTGACCGCCGCCGGCCAGGTCTA
This sequence comes from uncultured Gammaproteobacteria bacterium, assembly GCA_963807375.1. Lineage (GTDB taxonomy): Bacteria > Pseudomonadota > Gammaproteobacteria > Nevskiales > Nevskiaceae > JACPFV01. Next base: position 200,907 of record CAWEBP010000001.1, on the reverse strand, counting down.
CGTGATCGAGCCCAACGTCAATCCCTGCATCGCCGCGGACGACGAGATCGCGCAGTCGGCGCTCAAGGTGGGCATCGCTTATGCGGCGCTAATCCGCATGCTGGTGCGCCAGGCGTTGCGTCACGCCGGCTGACCGGCGGCTCGTTACAGAACCGGCTTGCCGCCGAGCACCAGACCGACCAGCGCGGCGTGACCGTTGCGCACGCGCACCTCGACATACGTGTTGGCCTGCGCGTTGCGCGAGGCTTCGAAATACTCCCGCTCGACCTGCGGGGCGCGGTCCTCGGGCAGGTAGTAGCGGTCGAACGGCAGGCGAACCTGTGCGGCAGGCGGCAGTTCTTTTTCTTCTGAATCTTTCTTGCGCTCCAGCGGCGCGCGCATCTGTCCCACGAACACGTCGAGGTACTCGCCGCCCGACGGGCGCTTTTCGTGCAAACGCACCAGCTGGGCAAAGCCATCCGGCCCGGCGGCCAGTTCGGCATACATACGGGTGCCGTGGCGGATGAAGATCATTCCGCTATCGGCGAACAGCACCGGCTCGCGCTCGGCGGCGAAACTCAGCTGGACATAGCGGCCACGGAACGGGTCGTTGGGGTCTACCGGCGCGGTCTGGAATTTCCAGAGGGTCCCGGCGGCACGCGTCTGTTCGTGCTGCACCACCAAGGAGGCGGGCACACCGATCTGCGCCAGGCACACCAGGCCGAACAATCCATAACGCAGATTTGATTTCATGCGTCGCTCCTCAGGCGGCGACGCAACCAGACATTGGCAGCGAAGAATCCACCGCCGGTGACGATGAAGCCGACACCGCGCACGATGTAGTTCAGGTCATCGTTGAAAAAACGCAGCAGCACCACGGCCGCCATCAGCCCGGCGCCTTGGTTCGCAAGCCCCAGGCTGCCTTGGCGCAGTCCGGTGTGGATCAACGCGGCGGCCAGCAGCAACGCGTAAGCATGGGCGAGCACACTGACCAGCCCGGGCTGGTTTGGCGCCAGGGCATCCAGCAAAAAAACCGTTGGCACCAGCGCCGCCAGCACCGACGGCAACAGCAGACCTTCGCGCTGCGCCAGCTGCGCCGCAAGCCAAAACGCGAGCAGGCCAAGCGCACAAGGAATCAGCAGCAGTGTGGAATGTGGCAGATCGACTGCGGGCCAGATTTCCCTGACCGTCATCAGCAGCGCGATGACCAGCACGCCAAGATGCCCCGCCCCCTGCAGCGGATTGCCCCACAAACCATGAATGCCGGAAAAATACAGGCGTCCTGCCAACGTCGCCGCGGCGGCCATGCCGGCGTAGACGAACAGCAGTTCACCGAACTGCCGGTGATGGGGCGCAACCGCGAGGCCGGCCACCAGCACCAGCAAGACCACGCGCAGCAGCCAGGCAACGCGCGCACTCGCGCGATCGAGGCGGATATGCCGCATCAGGTGCGGCAGCGGCAGGCTGGCAAGCAATAAAAACGCCGGCAGCCGCAACACATCCTGCGCGGTCTCGCCCCACCAGCCCTGGTGCGGACTCACCAGCGCCCAGCCCAGCGCACCCAGCCAGCACAGCGCGGCGACGGCGCTGGAATCGAGCAGGTAAATCAGCGGCAGCGCGAGCAGCGTCCAGGTGAGGATGAATCGCGGCAGATCGCCGCCGAACTGGTAGGTCTGTGCGATCAGCGCGATGCTCGCGCCGATGGCGATTGCGGTAAACAAGCCGGCGCCTTCTTTCCACAAGCGGCTGCGGTTGCGCAGCGCATGAAACGCGGCAAGCTGGCCGGCCAGCAAGGGCGCGAAAGACAGCGCCACGCGCACTTCGGGCGTCCAGTTTTCCCAGTTGTGGGCAAAAATCAGGATCACGCCGAGGCCGACCAAGGCCGCGCCGCCGATGGCAAGCAGAATCATGCCCCAGCCCAATCCTTGCGGGGTGGCGGCTGGCGCATAGTGGGCGCGGAGCCTCGCGGCATTGGCATCGTCGAGCACGCCGCGACTGACAAGCTCCTTGAGTTCGCCCAGCAACCAGGCTGCTTCTTTCTGCATGTCTTGATTCTATCGGTTAAATTTCCACGCATTGAAATTGAAATGGAGGTCGGTCATGAGCTGGTTTTGGTGTCTCGAACACAAGCAGGTTGAGCAAGGCGCGGGCTGCACCAGCACCAGCCGACTGGGCCCCTACGCGACCGAGCAGGAAGCCGCGACCGCGCTCGAACGGACCCGCGCACGCGCCGAACAACAGGACGCACGCGACAAGGACGACCAGAAGAAATGGGGTAAGAAATAGTCCGCTGGATGGTTGGGGGCCTGGCGCTGCTGTGTGTGGCGGCACTGGCCGTCAGCATTGTGGTTTCGCGCTCGCCGTTCGATGAAACGCTTGAGCCCGCCACGCTGGACTCCATCGCCATCGCGCGGCCTGAACAGGCGCTGACGTTTGCGCGCGTCCGGGTCGAAACCCAGCGGCGCGTATTGTTGGTCACGCGTTACCGAGACGGCAAAATCATCGGTATTGACCTGAACCGGCGCCTGAAAACCGCCGAGACGGATCCGGTGAGACTGTTCAGGCAGTTGGGTTATGACGCGCTGCAGGACGCATCGGCGAGCATCGCCGACACGGTGGCGGTGGAGGCCACTGCGCTGGACGTGCCGTTTGACACGCACGAGCAAAACATCGGGGTTGGCCTGAACTACGCCGAGCATGCGCGCGAATCGCAGCTCGACGAGCCGCCGTTCCTGTTTCCCAAGTTTGCCCGGCCGACACTCTCGGTCAGCAACCTTTCGAGGATGAATTCGGTGCTGCTGGATTACGAGGCCGAACTGGGCTTCGTCGTATTGGAAGACATCGCCGGAGCCGACACCGGGCCGCCCGTTTTGGGGCTGGTGCTGTGCAACGAGGTGACCGACCGCTGGGCGCTGGTGCGCAACTTCAAGCGTGGCGCGCCGATGGGCACCACCGGCTTTGCCGACGGCAAAAGCCGTGACGGTTTTGCCCCGATCGGCCCGCTGCTCGTGATCCCGCGCAATCTCGAAGCGTTTTACCGCGATGTTGAATTGCGCCTGTATTTGAATGGCCGGCTGCGGCAGAAGGAAAAAGCCGTGGCCATGCGCTGGGGGCCGCGCGACATCGTGCGCGAAATATTCCGCCGCCCGGACGGTTATCGCTACGGCACCCAGAACGTCTCGCTGCTGGGACGAGGAGCGGTGATTCCCGCCGGAACGATTCTGTTCTCGGGCACGCCCGCCGGTGTGATCTTCAAACCGCTGAATCTGTGGAACCCATTGGTTTATCTGCGCCCCGGCGACGAGGTGGTAATCCACAGCGACATGTTCGGTGTCATCCGCAACCGGGTCGTCAAGTAAGCCCGTGACGGAGTCGGTGCACGAGGCGGTGGCGGCGGTTTATCGCACGCAGTCGCGCGCCGTGCTCGCCACCTTGATCCGCCTGCTGGGGGATTTCGACCTGGCCGACGAAGCGCTGCACGAGGCGTTTCGTGCGGCGCTGGAGCAATGGCCCAAGACGGGCGTGCCGGAAAAACCCCGCGCCTGGCTGGTGTCCGCGGGGCGCTTCAAGGCGATAGACCACCTTCGGCGGCAGTCGCGGCTGGACCCACTCGATGCCGATGTACACGACATCGCGGCGACCGAACGCCGAAAACCCGGAAAGCGTCGAGGACGACCGTCTGCGGCTGATCTTCACCTGCTGCCACCCCGCGCTGTCGCCGGACGCGCAGGTGGCGCTGACCCTGCGTGAAGTCTGCGGTCTGACGACCGAACAGATCGCCGCCGCATTCTTGACGCCGGCGCCGACGCTGGCGCAGCGCATCGTGCGCGCCAAAACCAAGATCCGCGAGGCGAAGATTCCCTACGAAGTGCCGGCCGCGGCTGATCTGCCGCAACGACTGGATTCCGTGCTGCGCGTGATTTATCTGGTGTTCAACGAAGGCTATGCCGCGAGTTCGGGCGCCTCGCTGACTCGCCATGATTTGTCCGGCGAGGCGATCCGCCTCGGACGCTTGCTGTGCGAACTGCTGCCCGAACCCGAAGCGCTGGGCCTGCTGGGGCTGATGCTGCTGCACGACTCACGCCGCGCAGCGCGCACCACCGACGCCGGCGACCTGGTGTTGCTGGATCGAGCAAGACCGCTCGCTGTGGAACCGCGCACAGATTGCCGAAGGCACGGCACTGGTCGAACGCGCGCTGGCGACGCGCCGCTTCGGTCCTTACAGCATTCAGGCGGCGATCGGCGCCGTGCATTCGCAAGCACGAGAGCCGACCGCAACCGACTGGGACCAGATCGTCGGCCTCTACGACGTGCTGATGCGCATGGACCCCTCGCCCATCGTCGCGCTGAACCGCGCGGTGGCGCTGGCCATGCGTGACGGCCCCGCCGCGGGCCTGGCTGAAGTGGACGCGATTCTTGCGCGCGGAGAGCTCACCGATTACCGCATGGCCTACGCGGCGCGCGCGGACCTGTGCCGGCGGTTGGGCCGCGATGATGAGGCGCGGACGGCCTACGAAAAAGCACTGGCCCTGACCCAGCAGGATGCCGAGCAGCGGTTTTTGCAGGGGCGGATCGCGCAACTGAAATAATTCTTACCCCGGCTGTCGAACGGACAGCCTGGCGTTCGACTACGCCATAGTGATCCGGACTATTCATAAGGAGCAGGCCTTGACCGCCGCACAAGATCGCAAACGCTGGCTGGCGCTGTACGTGCTGTGTGCAGGCGTGCTGATGATCGTACTCGACACCACCATCGTCACCGTGGCCTTGCCGACAATCCAGGCCGACCTCGGTTTTTCCGGCACCTCGCTGGTCTGGGTGCTCAACGCCTACATGCTGACGTTCGGAGGTTTTTTACTTCTGGGCGGACGCCTCGGCGATCTTTACGGCCCGCGCCGCTGGTTCTTGCTCGGGCTTAGCCTGTTCACCCTCGCCTCGCTGGCCTGCGGGCTGGCCGGCTCTCAGTCGATGCTGGTGATCGCACGCGCGATTCAGGGGCTTGGTGGCGCCGTGGTCACCGCGGTGGCGTTGTCGCTGATCATGAACCTGTTCACCAAACCGTCCGAACGTGCACAGGCCATGGGCATCTACGGTTTTGTCTGCGCCGCCGGGGGCAGCCTGGGCGAAGTGCTGGGCGGATTCATGACCCAGCTGTTCGGCTGGGAATCCATTTTCCTGATCAATCTGCCGATCGGCGTGGCGACCTATGTGTTGTGCCTGAAATTGATTTCGCCCGATTCGCCGTCTGTGGCGCCGCGCCGCCTCGATATCGGCGGTGCCGTGACCGTGACGTTGGGGCTGATGCTGGCGGTCTACGCCATCGTCGGCGGCAACGAGGCGGGCTGGGCCTCGGTAGAAACGGTGGGCCTGCTCACCGCCTCGGTCGCGCTGCTGGCGCTGTTCTTGTTCATCGAATCCCGCGTGCGCGAGCCGCTGATGCCGCTGCGCCTGTTTCGTTTGCGCAACGTGGCCACGGCCAATGCCGTCGGTGTGTTGTGGGCGGCGGGCATGTTCGCGTGGTTCGTGATTACGGCGCTCTATCTGCAGCACGTGCTCGGCTACGATCCGCTGAAGGTGGGCCTGGCATTCCTGCCGGCCGATCTGATCATGGCGGCGTTTTCGGCCGGGCTGTCGGCGCGCATGGTGATGCGTTTTGGCATCCGCGAGCCTCTATGGATCGGGCTGTTGCTTGCCTCCGCCGGCTTGGCCCTGTTTGCGCGCGCGCCGCTGGACGGCACGTTCGTCGCCGATGTGCTGCCGGGCATGTTGCTGCTGGGACTGGGCGCCGGCATGGCCTTTAACCCCGTGCTGCTGGCGGCGATGAATGATGTGTCCAACGACGAGTCCGGGCTGGCCTCGGGCGTGGTCAATACGTCGTTCATGATGGGTGGTGCGCTGGGCCTGGCGGTGCTGGCCAGCATTGCCGATGCGCGCACCAGTGCCTTGCACGCTACCGGCACTGAAACCGCGCTTGCCCTGCTCAACGGTTATCAGCTGGCCTTCTTGTGCGCCACCATCGTCACCGTGGTGGGTGCCGCACTGGCCGCCATGCTATTGCGGCCAAAAAATAAATATCCCGGTGATGTCGAAAAGGCCGGCCGCCATTCGACTAATGAGTGAAAGCACACCGACCAACCTCATTCAAGGAGATAAAACTATGCGCTTCATGATCAGGCTTAAAGCAAGCCAGGATGAAACCCATGCCAAGTAAAGCCAAAGTCAAAGCAATCCCCGCGGGCATGCACAGCGTCACGCCGCATCTGATCTGCGGCGGCGCGGCCGACGCCATCGAGTTCTACAAAAAGGCGTTCGGTGCCGTGGAGAATTCAAGGCTGCCCGGCAGTGACGGCAAGCTGATGCACGCGCAAATCACTATCGGCGATTCTCCAGTGATGCTGACCGATGAAAATCCCGAGTACGGTGCGCTTGGACCCAAGCGGCTCAAGGGGTCGCCGGTGACGATCCATCTGTTCGTCAAAGACGTCGACGCCTTTGTCGCGCGCGCGGTCAAGGCGGGCGCGAAAATCACCATGCCCATCGCCGACATGTTCTGGGGCGACCGCTACGGCAAGATCGAGGATCCGTTTGGCCATCTTTGGTCGGTCGCCACGCACGTCCGCGACATTGCGCCCGGCGAGTGGCAGCAGGCGATGCAGAAATCCATGCCGGCGATGCCAAAAAAGTCATGAGCCACAAACTCACCCCCTGCCTGTGGTTTGACCACGATGCCGAAGACGCGGCCAGGTTCTACACCTCGATTTTCCCGAATTCGAAAATCGGCACGACTCGCCACTACGGCGACAACATGCCGCTGCCCAAAGGTACGGTGCTGACCGTCAGCTTCACGCTGGACGGCAAGGACTACATGGCACTTAACGGCGGACCGATGTTCAAATTCACCGAGGCCGTCTCGTTCATGGTGGACTGCAAGGATCAGAAGGAAGTCGATTATTTCTGGGAGAAGCTCTCGGAAGGCGGGCAGAAAAGCCGATGCGGCTGGCTCAAGGACAAGTACGGTCTGTCGTGGCAAATTGTGCCCGCGGTAATGCCCACACTGATGCAAGGTAAAAATTCCGGCCGGGTGATGGAGGCCCTGATGCAGATGACCAAGCTCGACATCCAGACGCTGCAGCAGGCGCACGACGGAGGTTGAAAATGAAATACCTGTGCATGGCCTACGAAGAGGAAGACAAGCTTGACGCGCTGTCTCAAAAAGAATGGGACGCCCTGCGCAAGGAAACCATGGACTACGTGGGCGAACTGCGCGACAGCGGACGCTTGCTGATCACGCACGCGCTGCAAAGCGTGCGCAACGCCACCACGGTGCGCATGCGCCACGGCAAGCTGGCCACCACGGACGGCCCGTTCGCCGAAACCAAAGAGACGCTCGGCGGCTTCTTTCTGATCGAGGCGCGCGACCTCAACGAGGCGATCCAGGTGGCTGCAAAATGGCCGTCGGCGCGCATCGGCAGCATCGAGGTGCGGCCGATCGAAGAAACGTTGCGTGTCGAAAAGCGTTATGGCGTCAACCCCTGACCTCAACCCACCCCAAGGAGAAAGCCAATGGCAAATTATGTGGATGGATTCGTACTTCCGATTCCAAGAAAAAACCTCGCCGCGTACAAAAAAATGGCGACGCTCGCCAGCAAGGTCTGGCGCGATCACGGCGCGCTTGAATATGTCGAAACCATCGCCGATGACGTCAAGCCCGGCAAGCACACCTCGTTTCCACAGAGCGTGAAGCTCAAGAAGGGCGAAGTCGTGTTCTTCTCCTATATCGTTTACAAGTCGCGCAAGCACCGTGATTCGGTCAACGCCAAGGTGATGAAGGACAAGCGGCTGGCGTCCATGATGGACCCGACGAAAATGCCGTTCGACGGCAAACGCATGTTCTGGGGCGGCTTCAAGACCTTTATTTCGCGCTAGAACACCGCACCCGCTTGGAGCGATTTTTGCCTCAAATTGGGTGTGGGCAGAAAACCAGTGGTACACTTTTAGTACCACTGGTTTTCATATCGGTCCGCCATAACGACTTTTTTGCCACCCAGCGGGTGCGAGGTCGGCGGCTATAATTTGCGCCTCTTTTGTCCGCCTGGATTCCCCGCTCATGAAACCACTGTCTGTGCCCGAATCGCTCGGGCTGGTTGCCCTGTTATTTGCCGCGCAAACAGCGCTGGCTTCGCCCGCGGTGACACTGACCGATGCCAACAACGAAGCCAACCCGGTGACTTTCACGGCGGGCCCGTACGTGGTGCGCACCGCAGAAATCGGCTGCGCCCAGCCACAGTTCTGCGATTACACCGAGCTGACCATTGCGGTGTCTCCCGCCATCGCCAAGACCCGGCGTGCCGTGGTGCGGATTGACTGGCCGGAGCCGATCCAGGCGGATTTTGACCTCGACATCCTCCAGGGCGAAAACTCGATTGCTTCATCAGCCAGCACCACCGACCCGGAAATCGCGCGCTTTGACGCCATCAACGGCGTTTACACCATCTTCGTGAATCCTTTCCAGCCTTTCGGCAATACGTTCACGGCAAAAATCTATCTTGAGCCGATCGCCGCGGCGAGCGTGACCAAGGCCGGTCCGGTCGCGGGCTTCCAGATTTTTGCGCCGCCGGCGGAATTGGTTGACGCAGCCAGTGGCGGCGAACCGTCCATTGGCGTCAACTGGAAGACCGGCACGGCCGTGGTCGGCAATTCGGCCGCGGCACTGTTCATTGATTTTGACGACAACGCCAAGCCGGCGACCGCGAGCTGGGTCAACCGTCCGCCGCGCACCAACCTCATTTCCTTTGACCCACTGCTCTATACCGATCGCGTTACCGGCTACACCGTGGTGTCGCAACTGGTGTCGGACGTCGTGCTGTTCTCGATGGGTTGCAGCCTGAGCTCCGTCACGTTCGATGACGGTGCGACCTGGATTCCGGCCGAAGGTTGTGGCCCACCGGCCGGCGCTGACCACCAGGCACTCGGCGGCGGCCCTTACGCACCGCCGCTGGTACCGCTGCCGCCGCTCAACGCCAACGCGGTCTATTACTGCGCGCAATCCGTCGGCGCGGTGATCGGCGACGCCACCTGCTCTCGCAGCGACAATGGCGGCCTCACCTACGGCCCTGCCGTCGTGGTGTACACCGCGGAATGCGGCGGCATCCATGGCCATCCGCGCGTGGCGCCGGACGGCACGGTGTACTTACCCAACTCCAAGTGCATCAGCGAAACCGGCTTGAGCCAGGGCGTGGTGGTATCGGAAGACAACGGCCTGACGTGGGATATCCGCACCGTGCCGGGCAGCGCGCCGCCGGGCGGTATCAGCGATCCCTCGGTTGCCACCGGCCTCAACGACACCGGCAAACCCGCGGGCCAGGCCAGCAACACGGTGTATCTGGGCTATTGCGACGCCGACAGCCATCCCAAGGTCGCGGTCTCGCACGACAAGGGCCTGACCTGGGGCGATATCGCCGACGTCGGCCAGGCGGCAGACATCCAGAATTGCGTGTTCCCCGAAATGATTGCCGGCGACGACAACCGTGCGTCGTTCTTCTTCCTTGGCACCTCGACACCCGGCGCACTGCAATCGGCCGACTTCAACGGCGAATGGCATGCGTATGTCGCCACGACGTACGACGGCGGCAAAACCTGGGGCCTGCACGACGCCACGCCCGACGATCCGGTGCAGATGGGCTGCGTCTGGCTGCAAGGCGGCGGCAACCCGTGCCGCAACATGCTCGACTTCAACGACATCCAGATTGATCAACAAGGCCGGCCGCTGTTCGTGTTCGCCGACGGCTGCGTGCCCGAGATGAACTGTTTCTCCGGCTCCTCGCCCGACACCTCGCGCAGCGCGGTCAATACCGTCGGCCGGCTTGATTCGTGCCTGACGCTGTTCTCGGAATTCGACAGCACGATCGGCTCCGAAAAATGCGCCAAACCAGCGCGGCCGATCAAGCTGCCGCAAAAAACTGAAGCGGTGACGGTGCTGGCTGCCAAGCAGGGCAAAGGGTTGTTGCTGGGCGCACTGGGTCCCTGGCTGTTGTTGCCGTTGCTGCTGGCGGCGCGCCGCCGAAGGCGCTAGCGCAGGCTTTTCAGCGCCACCGTCAGCGCGTCGATCAGGCGGGTCGAGAGTTTCTCGGCGGCCTGCTCAACGGTCTGCTGCGCCACGGTCTGAGCTTCGATAGCGGCCGCCGAACGCGCCGCCTCGATCACGTCGGCGCGGTCGCCCTGCGTGAAGCCGCTCACCGTTTCAATGCGCTTGCGGATGAACTCAAGCTCGTTCTTGACCGCTTGATTGAGGCCGTCGGCCTCTTCGCGCGCAATGCGGCGAAACTGATTGTTCTCGGTTTCCGACAGGCTGCGCGCATCCACCTCGACCATGTGCTGCTTGAGCTCGGCCAGTTGCACGAACACTTCGTCGGTCAGGCGGCGCATGCTGCCGGTGATTTCGTCGCGCAACCCCAGATAGCGATCCGCTGATTCGGTCACGGCGGCCACGCTTTCGGCGGGCGGGGTCGCGGCGGAGTTTTCCCCGGCTTTGGGCCCGGCAGCGGCCATCACCTGCCCGACGGGGGCACTGAGCTCAAGCGGCGGCGGTTCGGTGACTGGCGCATTCAGGCGACGCAGCAATTCCACCAGCTTTTCCATGCTCGGCGGCTTGTGCAGCACGTCCACCGCGCCATGCGCCCGCGCCTGCACCGCAAAATCCACGCGCTCGAACGAGGTCCAGATCACCACCGGGATATCCCGCGTGTGGGGGTCGCGCTTGAGCACCTGCAGCACCTGCAACCCGTCGACCTGCGGCATCAGGTAATCCAAAAAAATGATCAGTGGGCGCTGTGCCTTCAAAAAGGCGTAGGCCTGCTCGGCGTTTTCGGCGGTGGCCACGGTGAAATCGCAACGCTCGAGGTACATGCGCATTGCAAAACGCGCCGAGCGCGAATCATCAACGACCAGTACCTGGGGCGACTCACTCATGTTTGCTCGTCCTTTTGCTCAATGCGTCCATGCGATAGCGAGAAAAATATCACGCGCGGATTTTTCCTACCGTGACGTGGTACTCGTCTTAGAATGCTGGCTATGAATTTCCCACAGACTTGCAGAATTTCTGTGCTGGCCGCCGTCCTGATTTTGGCCAGCGTCGCCCCAGCGCAGGCCGCCGTCCCGGAAGCGGGAACGCTCTCGCCGGAAAACCCGGCTTTGACTTACGCGTCCGGTCCGTTTGCAGGAACCAACCCGACGCTGCAGCAGGACCCCAACAACCCGGGCTGCCTGCTGCCGGTGAACCAGTGCGACGACTTTGCCCTGCGGCTGGACGACTACCCGGGCAAGCATCCGCGCGATCTGATTCACGTCGTGACCCAGTGGCCGGTCAACCAGTCGGCGTATTACCTCTACTTGCTGGATTCGAGCGGCGCGGTCATCGCCAGCGCGATTTCTGACGCCGACCCCAACGGCCTGTCGGTACCGGCGGTGCCCGGAAACTACACCGTGCGCATCGTGCCTTCGGTCACTGCGGGTGATTTGCTCACCACGGTTGTCTCGTTGGTGCCAGACCAGACTGCACCGGCCACGGGATCCGCACCCAGCTACGTTGCGCTCGCGCCGCCGGATGGCCTGGGTGACAACACCGGGGGTGAAATGAATATCGGCTTCAATCCCGCGACCGGACGCGTCATGACGCTGGGCTTTACTCAGACGCTGCGCACCACGTTTGCCGCCGATGGCAGCGCAACCTGGGAAGACGTCTCGGAACCCAACACGCAGACCAACACCAACGACCCGATTCTGTTCACCGACCAGGCCACCGGCCGCACGTTTGTTTCGCAGTTACAGGGTGGCACGCCGGGCCAGAGCATTTTTTATTACACCGACAACGACGGCGACAGCTGGACGCTATCGCCCAGCACGATGGACGGCGGCATTGACCACCAGACCGTCGGCGGCGGCCCCTACTCCGCCACCGGCAGCGCCGGACCCGTTGGCAGTTATCCGAACGCGGTGTATTACTGCTCGCAATCGGTGGCCGTGGCTTTTTGCATCCGCAGCGACGATGGCGGCGCCACTTTTGGCGTGCCCACCGTCACCAAGGCCGCGAGCGACTGCGACGGCTTTCTGGGCGGCATTCACGGCCATGTGAAAGTCGCCCCCGACGGCACGGTCTACGTGCCCGACCGCAATTGCGGCGGCAAGCAGGCGCTGCTGAGGTCGGAGGACAGCGGCGACAGCTTTGTGGTCAAGACAGTGCCAGTGACCAGTGGCGCAAACGACCCTTCACTCGCCATCGCCAGCGACGGCACCGGGTATTTTTGTTATCTGTCCACCGACAGCCATGTGCATGCAATCGTCACGCACGACAAGGGCAACACCTGGGTGAATGACCGCGATATCGGCTATGCCGCCGGTGTCGTCCATGCGGTGTTTCCGGTGGCCATGGCCGGCGACCCCGATCGTGCCGCCTGCGCTTTTCTGGGTACTGCCACGCAGGAGGGCAATTACCAATCCACGAGCTTCCAGGGGATCTGGCATCCGTATGTCGCCATGACCTACGACGGCGGCAACACCTGGCACACCACCAACGTCACGCCGGGTGACCCGGTGCAGGGCACCGGCGGCATCTGCCTGGGCGGCACTACCTGCATCGAAAACCGCAACCTGCTCGACTTCAACGACGCCACCGTTGATGACCGCGGCCGCGTGCTGTTTGGTTTTGACGACGGCTGCACCGGCGATTGCCTGCTGCCACCCCACACACCGACGCAAGTCTGCCTTCCGCCGATCCCCTGCCTCAACACCGTCGCTAAAACCTCAATCATCCGGCAGTCCGGCGGCCGCACCCTGTTTGCCGCGTTCGATCCGCCTGCGGCGCCAGCACCGCCCGTGACGCCGCCGCCCCCTCCCGTCGTATCAGGCCCCGGCAATCAACCTTCGGGTTCTGGGTTGCTGCTCGGTGCGTTGGGGCTTTATTTATTGCTGCCGCTGCTCGTTTTGGGGCTCACCCGCTTGAGGCGTTTTTAACCTGACAACGGATGCGTTCCGAAAAACGGTGGTACAGATTTAGTACCACTGTTTTTTGTTGGATGCTGAAAATCAGCTAAAAAATGCATCAAGCGGGTGGCGGTATGGCCACGAGTAAACTGACCGCTCAGGGGATTTCGATGACGGCTAACAAGGTCGCAGTGGTTTTGGGCGTCGGCGCAATGCAGGGGCTGGGCGCGGCGCTGGCACTGCGCTTTGCACGCGAAGGTTTTACCGCCGTAGTCGCCGGGCGTACCGAAGCCAGCCTGCACAAGGTGGTGCAGGAACTAGAGCGGCAGGGTTTTGCCGCACGCGCCGTGGTTACCGATGCGGCGTCGGAAGAACAGATCACGCGCCTGCTTGCCGAGGCGGAAAAGTTCGGGCCGGTCGAGGTCGCGGTCTACAACGCGGGCGGCAACAGCCCGAAGGCGAACCTTGAAACCTCTGGCGAATTTTTTGAAAAGATGTGGCGCACCGGCGCCTACGGCGGGAATGGTGTTTGCGCGCGAAGCGGTAAAACGGATGCTGCCGCGCGGGCACGGCACGCTGTTGATCACCGGCGCTTCCGCCTCCTTGCGTGGACGGCCGGACTTTGTCGCCTTTGCCTCGGCCAAGGCGGCGCTGCGCGCGGTCGGCCAGTCATTTGCCCGCGAGTTCGGGCCCAAGGGCATCCACGTGGCGCATGTGGTGATTGACGGCGCAATCGACGGCGAGCGGATCAATACGCGGATGCCGCAATTGGCAAAGCTCAAGGGCGAATCCGGATTACTCAAGCTGGACGCCATCGCCGAGACTTATTGGCAACTGCACCGTCAACACAAAACCGCATGGTCGCAAGAGATCGATCTGCGGCCATTCAAGGAGCCTTTCTAAATGCGCGTGACTCAACGGTTTTCCACACGACAGGCGGGCGCCGTGTCCTGGCCTCAGCTCCTGGGGGTGATCGGCGCGGTGCTGCTGGCGCTATGGCTTTACCAACGCCACTTGGCGAACAAAGCCTACGGCCCTTCGGTGATCGCGCACTCGCTCGCCGTCCTCAAGCTCGGCAAGCAGCAGGTGGAGGCGACGGTCTACGACACCGGTTTGCTGCCCAAGAATGCCGAAGCGGTGGGTTTCATGCCGTACGACCAGTCCATCGGCACGCCCGACAGAACGGTGCAACTGCGTCTCAACATGCTGGAAAACGGCGAACTGAAGTTGAATTACAACGGCTGGATATTCAGTAACGCGAGCCTGACGCTGACGCCATCACTGGGGAGTGACGCGCTGAGCTGGAAATGCACACCGGCAGGTATCCCAAGCGATCTGATCCGCGAATGGTGCGCGCAGATCGAACAGAACGTAATCAAGCTTGCCACCGAGAATCCGGCAGGTGCCAAACCCGCGTACCAAATTGAAGACGAACGCTGGATCGCTGAACTCGAGGAGCGCAAGCGGCGCAGTGAACAGAGCGACCGGTTCTCAGAGACCGCGAACCAGCACGACATCACGGACAACGAACTGGACGAGGCCCGGCGCCAGCTGCACGCAAGCGAAACCGCCGACAGCGACTTATCGGACCATGGCCGGGCCAAGCAACGCGAAGAGCTGAGCGCGCGCGTGCAGGCACTGGAGCAAAAACTGGCTGAGCTGAAGGAAAAGCTCGAGCGCTTTCGTTGCGATGGCGGAACGTATACCGCCGCGTGCGAGCATTGAAGCCTGCCCGTCTGTTCACGCATTGACCACGACCAAAGACGGCGTCAGCGCCAGCTCGGTAGTGCTGCCAGCGGGTGTATGGCGCACCCTGCTGGAATTCCTCAGCGCGCACTTTTCTGATATCAGCCCCGAGGCGTGGCGCTCACGCATGGAGCGCGGCCGCGTTCTGGATGAAGCGGGGCAAGCGCTGAAACCGGACAGCCGGTTTACCGCCGGTGCACGTATTCGCTATTACCGCGAACTGGAAACGGAAATCGAGATTCCGTTCGAAGCCGGCGTGCTGCACCAGGACGAGCACCTGCTGGTTGCCGACAAGCCGCATTTTCTGCCGGTGATGCCCTCCGGGCGTTTTTTGCAGCAGACGCTTCTGGTGCGGCTCAAGAAATTAACGGGACTCGAACACCTGGTGCCGTTGCATCGGATTGATCGTGGCACGGCAGGCGTGGTGCTGCTGTCCACCAACCCGGCAACGCGCGCCGCTTACCAGGCGTTGTTTGCATCCCGGCAGATGGCCAAGGTCTACGAAGCGCTGGCGCCGCATCTCGACCGGGTTTATCCGTTCACGCATCGCAGCCGGGTGGTGAAAGGTGAGCCGTTTTTCCGCATGCGCGAATCGGCAGGCACGCCGAACACCGAAACCCGGATCGAAATCGCCGAGCGTCGTGGCGCGCAAAGCCTGTATCGCCTGCATCCTGTAACCGGCAAGCAGCATCAACTGCGAGTACACATGGCCGCGCTGGGCGCAGCCATCGTCAACGATCCGTGGTATCCGGAATTGAAGGCCGACGCCGCCGACGATTTCGCACGCCCGCTTAAACTGCTCGCCCGATCGATTGGCTTCACCGACCCGATCAACGGTCAGGCGCGGAAGTTTTGCAGCCAACGCATGCTTTAATGCCAAAGAGTTCAGACCAATAATCAGGGGAATCGCATGACCGCAGTCAATCCCGCTGCGCCGGTGCTGGTCACCGGTGCCAGCGGCTACATCGCCAGCTGGCTGGTGAAGTACCTGCTCGAAGCCGGTTACACGGTGCACGGCACGGTGCGCGACCCTTTGAAGAAGTCCGGCATGGAGCATTTGCATAAACTGGCGGCGGCGCACGGCGGCAAGCTCAAGCTGTTCAAGGCGGAACTGCTGGACAACGGCAGTTATGACGCCCCGATGCAGGGCTGCGAACTGGTGATGCACACCGCCTCGCCGTTCGTGATTTCGGGGTTCACCGACGCCAACGAGGCGCTGGTGCGCCCGGCAGTGGAAGGCACGCGCAACGTGCTGGAGAGCGTCAACCGCACCGCGAGCGTCAAGCGCGTCGTGCTGACCAGCAGCGTCGCCTCGACCTATGGCGACAACATTGACGCACGCGACCTGCCGAATCACACCCTCACCGAAGAAAACTGGAACACCACCAGCAGCGTGGATCACCAGCCTTATTACTACTCGAAAGTGATGGCGGAACGCGAAGCCTGGGCAATGCAAAAAAAGCAGTCGCGCTGGGACCTGGTGACGGTCAATCCCGGACTGGTGCTGGGCCCTTCGATGGCGCAGGCCAGCGCCTCGACCAGCCTGGTGTTTATCCGCCAGCTGGCAAACGGCACCATGTTTCCGGCTGCGCCCGAGCTGTGGATGGGCGTGGTGGACGTGCGCGACGTGGCACAGGCGCACATCAAAGCCGGCTTCACGCCCACGGCCAAAGGCCGCCACCTGATCAACGCCGCCAATACCACGCCGCTGGAGATGGGCCGGATCCTGCGCAAAAAGTTCGGCAACAAATATAAATTCCCTAAATTCACCGCGCCCAAGCTGCTGATCTGGCTGGCCGCGCCGGTGGCGCGGCTGACGCGCAAGTTCGTCAGCCAGAACGTCGGCTACAAAATCGGTTTCGACAACCAAAAAAGCGTGCGCGAATTGGGCATGCATTACCGCCCGCTGGAGCAGACGGTCTGCGACCATTTTCAACAGGTGTTGGACGACGGGCTTTTACGGCGCAAAAAGCGCGCCTGATTCTCAGCGTGCGCCAGCCCACCGACGCCAAGGTGGGTCCTGGATAAAGTTCTTTCCGATAATTCTCGGAGAGTGCGCCAATGATTCCCACCCGTCGCGATCTGCGCTTCAGGCTCAAGCCGGGCAGCGTCCACAACTGGCATGTTCAGGGCCGGTTTGTCACCCAATTCATCAACGCCATGTCGCTGTCATTCCCCGAAGGCGAGCGCTATTTCATCCACACGGTGCGCCACTACCGAGATCAAATCACCGATCCCAAATTGCAGGAGGCTGTGACCGCCTTTATCGGCCAGGAGGCGATGCACGGCCGCGAACACGAGGACTACAACAGGCTGCTGGCGGAATCCGGCCTGCCGGCCAAAGCGCTCGAAAAGCATGCCCAGCAGTTCTTTACGCTACTTAAAAAATGGCTGCCGCCGGCCGCGCAATTGTCGACCACGATTGCGCAGGAACATTTCACAGCGATTGTCGGCGAACTGGTACTGACCGACCCGCGCCTGATCGCCGGTGCGGACGAACCCCTGGCGGCTTTGTGGCGCTGGCACGCGCTGGAAGAAACCGAGCACAAAGCCGTGGCTTTCGATGTCTACGAAAAAGCACTGGGCCGTGGCCTCAAGGCGTATGTCTTGCGCAGTGGCGGCATGGTGCTGACCACCGCGGGATTCCTGACACTGGTGTTGTATTACCAGGCGCGGCTGCTCAGCGCCGATCAATCGCCCAAGAGATGGCAGGGTGTCGGCGACTTCGCGAAGTTTTTGTTCACCACACCGGCATTGCTGCCGCGACTGGCCCGGCCGTGGCTGGAATATTTCCGCCCCGGATTTCACCCGTGGGACCACGACAACCGTCACCTGCTCAAACAGATGGACGCGCTAGTCGCTAAGACGCGGAGCTACGCATCGGCCGACATGCTCAAAGCGGCGTGACCGCTCGCGGCGGCGTCCGCGATATGCTGTTCTCAACATGAACGAGCCGCGCGCAAAAAGAATCACTGTCGGTTTGGCGCTGCTGCTGGCCGTGATCATGGGCCTGGCGGCGCAACTCATTGTTACGTTGCGCGAACAGCAGCGCATGAGCAGCGATCTGGCCGAACTCAACGACGCCAAGTACGGCCTGCTCAACGCGGACGTCTGGCTGGACCAGGTCTCGGCGATTATCGAGTACAAGATCAACACGTTTGAAATCACGCCGCAGAATCGCGCCGCCATCAAGCGCAGCCTGGTGCGCATGCTCGACGTGCTGATCACCGAAGCCGACCGCTACATGCGCATGCAGACCAAGCGCGAAAGCCAAACCGGCGGCTGGTGGAAGCGTGCCAAGGGCAAGGTCAAGCTGACCGTGCAGGATCGTCTGGTGAATGTCGATGAGATCAAGCGCGGTATTCCGCAATACGCCGACAAGATCCTTTCCGCCATGCAAAAACCGGCGGCGCGCGAAGAGATCAAGGATTTCCTGAAACAAATGCTGGCGCGTGTGTCCGATTCCACGTTTGCGCTGGTGGACCAGTCCGAACTCGAGGCGATTCAGGCGAGGTATCAATGCAGCGACCGTTCCACCTGTCACCCAGCGATTGATGCGGCCGTGAAGTCCAACCACCAGCGGGCGATGCAACTGACCGTCGCGGTGCTCCTGCTCACGGCGCTGTTGTTTGCGCTGGCGGCATTGACACCGGGCGCTAAACAGCCCGACCGGCTCGCATTACTGTCGTTGTGCTGCGCAATGCTGATGCTGTGCGGCGTGCTCACGCCGATGATCGAAATCGAAGCGCGGATCTCGGAGCTTCGATTTATCCTGCTGGAACAGCCCGTAGAGTTCACCAACCAGGTGCTGTATTTTCAGAGCAAGAGCGTGCTCGATGTGGTCGAGATCCTGACCCGCACCGGCAAGATCGACATGATCATTGTCGGCATCCTGATCATGACCTTCAGCGTGATCTTTCCGCTGGCCAAGTTGCTGGCGTCATTCATCTATCTTTACGACTACCGCGGCCTGCGCCGCTCGGCCGTTACGCACTTCTTCGCGCTGAAGTCAGGAAAATGGTCGATGGCGGACGTGTTCGTTGTCGCCATGTTCATGACCTACATCGGGTTCAACGGCATCATCGCCAGCCAGTTGTCCAAGTTCTCGCGCGCAGGCGGCGACAGCGTGGACATTCTCACCACCAACGGCACATCGCTGCAGATCGGTTTTTTCATGTTCCTGGCCTTCTGTCTCGCCAGCCTGCTGACCTCGACGCTGATGGACACCGCCATTAAGAGCGACACCCCTGTTCCCGATCAGGGCGCGCAGAATTCCGCGAGCGCTTCTGGCGTGTAGCGGCGCTGTTCGCCGTTTGCGCCCTTTACGTCGAGGCTGCCGTCCAGGTAAGTGGATTCGGCCTGCTGCATCCCTGGCCGCGGAGGCGGGCTGTGCAAGCGCAGGAATCCGCTGCGCAGGATGTCCGCGTCGATGATCAGCGGATCCGCCGGCGTTTCACTGTCGAAGCGGCCGGTGATGCAATTGACCTGCTCCGCGCCGCCCCCCATGGCGGCTACCCCGCTGATGCGCACTTCCGCCCTGCCCTCGGACACGCGCTGGATATCGAGGTCCAGCGCCTCGGTCACAAACGAATAACTGCGGGTTTCATCCGCGGATCGGATCTCGCCCTTGAGGTCGGCAATGGCGTGCAAGTGCTGCGAGGCCTCATCCGCGCTGATGTCGGCGTTGCCGACCATCAGGACGATGCCCTCGGGCCGCATAAAATGCAGCACCGCGTTGCCTTCTCCGACGTAAATGCTCCCGCTCGGGCAACTGCTGCCGTTGAGATCGTCGCAGGTGATGCTGGCCTGGCCGTCGAGCGTGAAATCGCCGCGCACGCAGCTTGAAAAAGTCATGTGCAGGCGCGGATGATTGAACGAGCCACCGACGCTGCTCGACGCCGACCCGCCACCTGGGCAGGGGTTGTTTTCGTTGGGAAAAAGATCCCCGGCGGCGCTACCCAGCTCACCGATGATCAGCGCCGCGGTGGTGACCGTATTGACCAGCGCAACGGTGGCCTTGGCCGAGTTTTCCGCCGTGGACAGATCCGCCGCCTGGTCGGTGCCGGTGAGATCGAGCGTGCGTTCGGCCTTGCCCGCGGTTGCGGTCAGCGGGTCCGACTCAACGCAACTCGTGGCGGCAAGGGCCAACACCACCAGAATGATCCGGGCCTTCATTGCTTACTCCTTTGCCTGCGTGCGTGAAAGCATCCAATCAGGCGCCGCTCACGTCTACTCGGCCGTGTAGATAAAACCACCCATTCGAGGAGCGCCTAAAGCGCCTGAAACGCCGCGACCAGCAGGCCAAGCTCGGCAATCAAGCCCACGATAAAGGCAGCGCTGCGCGCGATTTTCTGGTCTGCGTAGTAACACAGCATGTGCCCTGCGCGGGCGCCAACGTAAACCCAGACCCAGATTTCGACCCATCTGGCGCTCGCGGCAGACAGAATGCACACACCAAACAGCAGCAGAAAGAGTCCGAGATTTTCATTGGAGTTGGCGAACGCTCGCACTGAGCGGAAGAAAAAGCTGTGGTGCCCATCGACCACCGGCATGCCGGGAATATGCTTGGCGCGAATGCCCGCGACGTCGGCGATCAGCAGCTGGGTCAAGATCAACACGGCGAGAACAAACAAACCGAGGACACTCGAGTGGTAGGCGGCAATGAGGTCTTGCATGAAAAGCTCCAGTAGTTAGTCGATTTTGAAACGGCGGGCCAGCAGACGGCAGCATAGAAATACGAAGAGCAGCGCCAGAGTGGGCATGACGCCGCCGAATACACCGCGGCCCGAGGGTGCCGGCTTTGAGTAAGCGCTGGCGCCGGATGCCGCCACCACCGGTAAATCCAGGCGCGTACCCGCCAGCGAGATGCTCGCGCGCCATGGCTCGATATCGGGCTTGTAGGTCGGAAAGTCCACCGAGGAAATCGTCAGCATGATCTGGTGACCGGCATCGAAGCGATGGGCGTTCGGCCACAGCTTGAAACTCACGACATCTCCATGCCGCCCTGATACGCCCCCGCGCCAGATCAATTGAGCACCCTGCGCACTCACGTCCCAAACCTTGGCGTCGAGCTGCTGCACCTGCTGGTGCGTCGAATCCTGCGTAACGGTGACTTCGGGTGCGCCAACGGCGTTGAGCGGCTGCGTCAGCGGCGCCGAGGTGTATGTAATCGTGTCG
This sequence comes from uncultured Gammaproteobacteria bacterium, assembly GCA_963807375.1. Taxonomy (GTDB): domain Bacteria; phylum Pseudomonadota; class Gammaproteobacteria; order Nevskiales; family Nevskiaceae; genus JACPFV01. The sequence goes on along the minus strand of CAWEBP010000001.1, from coordinate 180,027 downwards.
AGCGGGTTTTCGCTTTCCGGGACTTGAATCAACACATCGCCGAGTCCGGGCGCGTTGCCGGCAATCTCGAGAACCAGGGCATCGTTGGCGACGTTGGCACTCAAGTAATCGTTGATCAGCGTCGCCGTTTGCTCAGCGGACGCGGGGTCCATGCCCAAAACACCATTCGCCTGCGGATAAAACGACGTAACGATCGCTCCGGGAATCGGCCAGGCCGCCGCCGTGTGATGCTCCCACTCGCCCGCCTTGCGTGGCGCGCCGGACACGCGCTGCCAGTAATCCACTTTGGGTCTGGTGGTGTAGCCTCGGTCGGCGCCGTTCAGAAACTGTTCGAACCAGTCGAGCATCGCCTGTTCACGCTGCTCTTCCTCCGCAGGAAAGCTGGGACCGGCCGCATGCCCGCCCGAGGCGAACCAGTAATGCACCGGCACTCCACCGGCATCCAGCGCGGACAGCACGCGCTCAGGATGGTCGGCTGGAAACAGTTGATCCTCCCAGGCATTGGTCCAGAACACCGGAACCTTTCGCTCGATGAGTGCATCCACGTAGGTCTGCGGCGAGCGCGAGGCGAGATCGTCGGTGGTAGAGAGGACCAGAGGCGTGCCGATGTCCTCGGAGTCGGTCATCAATTGCGCACCCCAGCGCGCCGCCAGCGAGACATCAACCCGCGAGGCGGTCGACGTGTAAGCGCCAAGAAAAATGCCCGTGGCAAAACTGAATTTGTAGCAATCGTTTGGATTGAGCGCGTAATTGAGATCCGCAAACGTGTTTCCGACCGCCAGCACTTTTACGCGCGAATCTTGCGCCGCCGGCAGCAGCGATTCGCCGCCGCCCTGCGAATAGCCGGACGCGCCCGTGTAACCAGCGTCCACCCGATCGCCATGCACAGCGGAGACCCAATCGAGCATCTGTGAGAAATCCTGCGAGGTTCGCGGCCCGAAGAAATCGAACAGTCCTTCGGAATTTCCGTGACCGCGCACCGAATACATCAGGACCGCGAAATGATTCGTCTCCACCGCCTTCAAGGCGTATTTCACGTCATACGGGCTGTCCTTGTTCGAGCCGCCGCCGTGGTGACGCACGATCAATGGCAGCCGCACCGCACTCGCCTGTCTGGGAAGGTAGAGCGAGGTATCGAGCCGCACGCCATCGCTCATGGCAACGAGGGCATCGAAGCGCTCGTAATGCGGATCGGCCGCGCGGAGGGGCCCACAAACAATCAAACAAAACAGCAACAACAGCGCGCGCTTTGTCATGGATCAAGTATTACGGCGCATTTACAGTGAGAGTCGGCCCTTTAATTAGACGCCTGACCGGACACTCGGATGATGCCATGTCCACACCGCAATCCTTGGTTGCCGAGGCAATCAAACAGCCACCTCAGCACCCGTTATGGATTCAATCGTCAGCGAGGCGCCTTGGGAAATCCGGCGCCCGCCGGCGTGCGTGTTAGCGCGCGTTTTCTTTGGCGCGCTTTTCGGCGCGCTTTTCCATCAGCGTCTTCATCGGCTTTTTCTTGGTTTCCTTCTTTCGATTCTGCTCTTTGCTCATGTGGCCTGCTCCGGTTGCGTGGTGGGATCCTGCGGATCTGACGAGGGATTGCGCGCCATTTTCTTCAGTCGCTTTTCTTCCTGCTTGCGGGCTTTTTTTAGCTCGCGCTGACGCTTGTCGAATGTGTAATTGGGCTTTGCCACCGTGACTCCCTGAAATTCTGCCCGCAGTGTAATGGACTCGGCTAGGCTACGGCTTTCGCGCCGTGCACTTCCCATGAACGAAATCATCCTGCATCACTATCCGACATCACCGTTTTCGGAAAAGATCCGCGCGATTTTCGGCTACAAGAAACTAGCTTGGAAGTCCGTACACATCCCGACGGTAATGCCCAAGCCCGACTTGATCGCGCTCACGGGCGGCTTTCGCAAAACGCCGGTCATGCAGATCGGCAGCGACATCTACTGTGACACCAAGCTCATGGTGCGCGTGCTGGAGGCGATGCATCCGCACCCGCCGCTGTTCGTCAAGGGCCGCGAAGCCTCGTGCGTGATGCAAGAACAATGGAGCGAGAAGCTGTTCCAGCTGTGCGTGCCCGTGGTCTTCGTGCCCCAGGGCATGGCACATTTTTTTGGCAAGCTGCCGCCTTCGGCGATGATGGATTTCCAGAAAGACCGCGCGGCGCTTTTCACCGGCGGCCATGCACAGCGGCCTTCCGCCGCTGCCAGCAAGACCGAGCTGCCGGCCTACCTGGCGCAGCTCGAAGCGCAACTGGGGCAGACGCCATTTATCGACGGCGCGGCGCCGACGCTGTCGGATTTTTCCATCTATCACCCTCTCTGGTTTATCCTTTGCAACGCGGGCGTGACCGCGTTTTTCACGCCCTATCCAAACATCCGCGCCTGGGCGCAGCGCATTGCCGCGTTTGGCGAGGGCAAGCCGGAGATCATCAGCAGCGCCGATGCGATCGAGATCGCGCGCCGCTCCAAGCCACGCGAGAACAGCCCCAGCGTCAACGACGCGACCGGGCTTAAGGCCGGCGACACCGTGACCCTATCGGCATTGGACTACGGCACCGACCCGGTGACCGGCACGCTAGTGCACGCCGACCTGCATAGCGTCGCGATTCGTCGCACGGATGCGCGTGCCGGCGAAGTCACAGTGCATTTTCCACGCACAGGCTTCAAAATCAGCGGGCCGGACGCCAAGCTCTGATCGGGGGATCAGTCATGGAACAGCTTTATCAGTGGATCGTCGCCAGCTTTGGACCCGCCGTGGACTGGAAGCAGGTTTTTTTGATCGGCATGACGCCGATATTTGTTCTGGTTTTTCTGATTGAATTTGACGTGATGAGCCGGCGTGGCCGCCGCTCGCAGTTCGACTGGCACGAGATCTTCGCCAACGTCAGCCTTGGCACGGCGTATCAAATCGCCGAAGTGGTGATGTTCACGCTGTTCACCGGCGCGATCTTCATCTGGGTCTACCAATACCGGCTGTTCGATATCCCGGTCAATGGCTGGACGATCATCCCGATCTTCATCGCCGTCGAATTCTGCTACTACTGGTTTCACCGCAGCAGCCACCGCGTGCGCTGGTTCTGGACCGCTCACGTGCCTCACCACAGCGGCGAGGTAATGAACTTCACCACGGCCATGCGTCAAAGCGTGCTCAACGCCTTTATCGGCATTTTTGTTTTCTATCTGCCGCTGGTGTGGTTGGGTGTACCCCCGCCGGTGGTGGGCTTTTTGCTTGCGGTGGATCTGGCCTATCAATACTTCGTGCACACCGAATCCGTCGCCCGTCTGCCCGCCTGGTACGAATATGTTTTCGACACACCGTCGAACCATCGCGTGCATCACGGCCGCAATCCGCAATACATCGACAAGAATTACGGCGGCGTGCTGATTATTTTTGACCGGATATTCGGTACGTACGAGAAGGAAGTCGAGAAAGTCGAGTACGGCATCGTCAACCAGGTAAAAAGCTATAACTTCCTGGTGCTCAATGTGCACGAATTCGTCGACATGATGCGGGACGTGTTCGCACCCGGCCCGTTTTGGGAGCGACTCAAGCATCTGTGGAAACCGCCGGAGTGGACGCGCGCCGGGCATCAACCCGTGCGTACCTGGAGCACCGAGGTCAAGCGCCGCGAGCCAACCCCCGCCCGTGCGGCGACGGCCTAGATGAAATAAGCCAGCACAAACACGCCGACCATCGTCAGGCTCAGCGCGATTTTCGCCAGCGCGCCAAACAGCAGGCCCATCCATGTGCCGTAACCCACGACGGCCGCCTGTTCGAGATCTCCGCGCGCTTTCAGCTCGCCGGCCACGGCGCCGATAAACGGCCCGATCAGCAGCCCGATCAGTCCGAAGAACAGCCCCACGAACGTGCCGATCACCGCGCCGGCAATCGCCTGCTTGCTGGCACCGACTTTTTTTGCACCCAGCGCCGTGGCCAGAAAATCCATCAGCAATGCCAGCACCATCAACACGCCCAGCACCATGACGGTGACGCTGCTGACTTTCTGGTAATCGTCGAGCCAGGCTGCAAGCCACAGGCCGGCAAACACCAGTGGCACGCCGGGCAGCGCCGGCAGCACGGTACCGGCAATGCCGGTCAGCACCAGCGCCACCACCAGCAGCCACAGCATGATTGTTTCGGGTTCCATAGCGCCGACTCTAGCCGTTCTTCTACCTCTAGAATGTCTGTATGACCACACAACTTATCCTGCTGGATATTGAAAACCGCGTTGCGCGCATCCGCCTGAACCGGCCCAAAGCGCTGAATGCGCTGACGCCCGAACTGCTGACGGAACTCAGCGAGGCATTCGACCGCGCCATCGCCGACGAGTCGGTACGCGCGATCCTGCTTGGCGGTGAAGGCCGGGCGTTCTGCAGCGGTGCCGATCTGGTTGCCAACACCGCCCAGCCACCGCGCGACGCGCAAGGCCGGCTCGACCTCGGCCAGATGCTGGATCATCACTACAACCCGCTGGTCCTCAAGCTGCGCGCCTGCCCCAAGCCAATTGTCGCCGCAGTCAACGGCTTGGCCGCCGGCGCGGGTTGTTCGCTGGCGCTAATGGCCGACCTCACGATCGCCGCGCGCTCGGCGTACTTTCTGCAGGCGTTCGTCAATATCGGCTTGATTCCCGATGCGGGCGCAACCTGGCTGTTGCCACGCCTGGTCGGCCCGCAACGTGCCGCCGGCATGGCCATGCTCGGCGAAAAACTTTCCGCCGAGAAAGCGCTGGCCTGGGGTCTGATCTGGGACGTGGTAGACGACGACCAACTGGTGACGGCCGCGAGCACACTCGCACAAAAGCTGGCGGACGGACCCGGAATCGCGCTGGCGCGAATCAAGCAATCACTCAACAACGCCCCGCACAACGAACTGGCGGCGCAGCTTGATCTGGAGCGCGACCTGCAACGCGAATGCGGGCGCACGCAGGATTCCATGGAAGGCGTGCTGGCATTCATGCAGAAGCGCAAAGCCAATTATCAGAACCGCTGACATGGTTTTTGACCTGAAACGGCTGTTTCGCGCTGCCGAAAACAAGCAGGCTGCACCCTCGCCCGGCTGGGCCGTTGCGCAACTCTTACTGGAAATTGCGCGCTCGGACTTGAGCGTGACCGTCAACGAGATGCTGATCGTGCGACGGCATCTGTCGCAAGCCTATGGACTGAGTGAAATTCAGCTCGATGAATTGATTGCGCAAGCGGAGGCTCATGTCGAAAAATCGGTGTCGTTGCACGACACGGTGAAACTCGTCAACGACCGCCTCAGCGCCGAGGAAAAAGCCGGCCTGGTACGCGCGCTCTGGCAGGTGGCCTATGCGGACCAGCGGCTGGACATTCACGAAGAGGCGTTGCTGCGCCGGCTCGCCGACTTGCTGCACGTCCCGCACAACATCTTCATCCGCGAAAAACTCGCGAGCCGAACCCTAAGTTAGCGAGTGATCGGCCCCGGCGGCCGCAGCGCCTGCGGGTTCGACGGCGCGGGAGCGCCTGCGGTTTTCGCCGCGTCGGCCTGCAGGGCCTGCCACACACTGAACCATTCGAGCTTGCTGGCGGCGTCCATCGCCTTGTTCCATTCCGGCGTGCCTTCGCGGCCGTTTTGGGCGGCGATGAATAACGCAAATCCGGCGCGGTTGCGCTGCCAGTTGGCGCGGTCGTTGGCACCGAAATCAATCATGCGGCCGTCCTGCTGGTAGCTCATGCTGCTCCAGATGCTGCTGAATGAATCGCTGCTGGCAACGCTGCCGTCGATGAGACTGATGTCATGCGGGTGGCGTTGGCCGAGAATGTGCCCGGACTCGTGGCTGATCAGGTATTCCCACCAGTTGAGGTAATCCTTGCCCTCGCAGTAATACGGGCTGAACACCTGCCCGCCCACCGCGCAGCCCGGACTTTCCGGGTCAAGCAGCAGGCGGAAGGCGTCATGCACCCACGACATGCTGATGCGTTTGCCCGGATTGTCGTCATAGGTGCCAATGCCAAGGATGCCCCCGCCGGGGACCGCCGCCGCGTCGCCGACGAACACCACTGACAGGTATTCCTCGCAGCCCGGATGGTCCACGTGATAGCTCTCCCACATCGCGGTCAGGTAGCCACGCATCACTTCAAACGCGGGAAACTCGGCGCGCGAAATCGCATCAAGCGCCGGGTCGTCCGCCGGCAGGCTCAGAATCTTCACATCGAGAAACACGTCGGTTCCCGTCAGGTTGTCGAACGCGGCCTTGATTACCTCAGGACGGAACGCCTCTTCGAACGGACGCAGCGGCGACATCGGCAGTTGCGAAAGGCTGGCCGCCTTGACGCCCATGATGGCGGTCACCGCGTGACAGGGCGCCTGAGCCACCGGGTAGATGCTGCCCTGCAGCACCCGGTAATCGGTCACTGCGCGCACATAGTTCGCGATCACTGCGGCGTTGTCGCTGGTCACCGGGTCGCGATAGCCACCGCTGGTGGCGTCATAGGGTTCGTCCTCGGCCGAAGGGTCGAGCACCAGCAACGGATTGCGGTCGCCGAATAAGCGCACCGGCTCGAGGAATCCGGTGTCGCCCTGGATTTTCCAGCCATGCGTGTCGACGCCGAACGCCGCCAGATGCAAGACCACCAGCGACGGCGCATTGGGATTGAGCTTGAAGCCGTGTTTGGGCAGCTCGGCCGCCAGCCAGTCTTCCATGATCAACGCGTCGAAGCGGTTGGCGGAAATCTTTGCGGTGTCCAGCGCCTTGCGGAATCCGTCCACCAATTTTGGCGGCGCGGGTTGCACCGCATATACCGCCGTCGGCAATACCGGGACCGGGTAGCTTTCACCCATCAGCGGCAACAGCGCGCTCGGGTCGTCCATCGGCTCTTCTGTATCAGTGGAGATCACCTGGTTGATGTCGCCGGTGGAGTGATCCACGGTGTATCGCGGCAGCGCGTCCGCCAGCGCCGCTGCTTCGCTCGCCGACAGGCCAAACGTGATGACCGGCACCGGCACGTCCACCTCCAGCCGGTTGCCCACCCACTGCGCCCTGGGCGCGGAGTCGGCCTTTGACGACTGAGTATTCAGATCGGCTTCGACGCTGCTGCGGCAGCCTGCCAGACCGGACACAAACGCCACGACAAAGGCCGCAAAGCCAGTAAAAATGGTATTTCGCACGCTGGTTTCCCCGAAGAATTGCCGAGTGATCCCGGTCAGTAAAGCAAAGAATACGTCACCCGCTCACGACCTAAAAGCAGTGATTTATGTCATACGCCAAAAACACGTGGTACTAAAAGTGTACCGCCCGTTTTTGACCTGCGGCCGTATCGAGCAAAAACTGCCTGTAAGCGGGTGATGCATAAATCACGGAAAATGCACCGCTTATGACTCGACCCCACCCCATGAATTACCTACGCCTGACGCTTGTTGCCACGCTGCTGATTACGGCCGGCTGCAACCAATCCAAATCTGACGCGATTTGGGCTCAACATCTCAAGCTGTTCCAGGAAGATTATTTTGCATTCAACCCGCCCAACGCGGTCAGCCAGGGCCGGCACGAATTCGACGGTCAACTGCCGGACTGGACAGCGGCCGGCTTGAAGAAAAAAGCCGACTGGCTCAACGCCGCGCACGCCCAAACCGTGAAGTTCTCCGAGGTTGACCCGGCACAGCGCTTCGAGCGCGAATATCTGCTGTCGCTTATCGATACCGAATTATTCTGGCTGCAGGACTCCGGCTTTTCCTCCCGCAATCCGGCGTATTACACCGGGGCGCTGGACCCAAGCACCTATCTTGCGCGTCCTTACGCCGCCGCCGAGGTGCGCCTGAAGGCCTTCATCAAGTATCTGCGGGCAGTACCCGCCGCCGCCGGTTCGATCCGCGCCAACCTGCGCACGCCGCTACCAAAAACCTATGTGAGTTACGGGCACAAGGCGTTTGCCGGCTACGCGGATTTTTTCCGCGGTGACGCCAGCCAGGCGTTTGCCGGTGTCGGCGACGCCGCGCTGCAAGCCGAGCTCAAAGCCGCCATTGAACCCGCCGCCGCGGCGATGCAATCGCTGGCCGCATGGCTCAAAACGGAAGAACCCAAAGCCACCGACTCGTACGCGCTCGGCTCGGAAAAGTTTGCGCAAATGCTGCAGAAAACCGAGCGCGTCACCACGCCGCTCGCCGAGCTCGAAGCCATCGGACAGGCGGATCTGGCGCGCAATCTCGCGGCACTCAAATCTGCCTGCGACGAGTATCTGCCCAAAAAATCCATTGAAGCCTGTATCGCCAAAATGGCCAACGACAAGCCTGCCGGCGGCCCGGTGGAAGGCGCACGCGCGCAACTGGTGGACCTGCGCAAATTCCTCGTCGAGCAGAATCTCGTCAGCATTCCCGGCACCGAACTGGCGCTGGTCAACGAGGCGCCAGCCTTTAATCGCGCCAACTTTGCCTACATCGATATCCCAGGCCCGTTCGACAAGGGCATGCCGTCGGTTTATTACATCGCACCGCCCGACCCCGCCTGGTCCAAGGCCGACCAGGAAGCGTATCTGCCGGGCAAGGCCAATCTGCTGGCAACATCAGTGCACGAAGTCTGGCCGGGGCACTTTCTGCAGTTCTTGCACGCCAACCGCTCGTCATTCGCGTTCGGCCAGATTTTTGTCGGTTACGCCTTTGCCGAAGGCTGGGCGCATTACGCCGAGGAGATGATGATCGAGGCCGGGCTCGCCAAGGGCGCACCGGAAATCCGCATCGGCCAGATCACCAAGGCGTTGCTGCGCGATGTGCGCTTTCTCTGCGCCATAGGCCTGCATACGCAGGGCATGAGCGTGGAAACCTGCGAGAAAATGTTTCGCGAAAAGGCTTACCAGGACCCGGGCAACGCTCGCCAGCAGGCCGCGCGCGGCACGTATGACCCGGCCTACCTGAATTACACCTTGGGCAAACTCATGATTTACAAATTGCGCGCCGATTGGACCGCGAAGCACGGCGGGGGTCGCGACTCCTGGCAGAAATTCCACGACGCCTTTCTGTCGTACGGCGGCCCGCCGATCCCGCTGGTACGCGAGCAGATGCTCGGCGGTGCTGAAGGCAGTCTGTTTTAGGCGGCACAAGGTCTGCCCATTGGGCGATTCCGGCATAATTCAGATCATCAAATTGAGTCGAAAATAGAGGAGTCGAGAACCCATGAATCCATCCCTTTGGCGTCTTGTGAGCGCATTCGTCATCACGCTGACACTTGCGGCATGTGGCGTCAGCGACAAGCCGCTTCAAGCCGAAATTCGGGGCGCAAACGACACGTCGGCCGATCCGCCGGACGAAAATGTGATCCTCGTTCGAGGAACTCCTGCACATCGTCGAGCGCAGCGGCCTGTACTCGCTCCCGTCCGATCCTGCGGCGGCGCTCGAGTCGATCATGACCCTGCCCGACCAGCTCGGCGACGTCATCGCGATGCATCTGGGCCGGTACTACCCGACGCCGGACGAGTTCACGCCCGGCGTCGGGCCGCTGATGGACCTGCTGCAGGCGCGCGCCAACCTGCTGCTGGCCGGGCAGCCCGAACGCATGGCAGAGGACCTGCAGGATGGCGAAGGCTCGATCCTGCTGCTGCCGGTGGACGCGACCACGGTGATCGTGATCCTGCCGACCCAGGTGGCCGAGTCGAATCCCGCGGCCGCGGCGATGCCGGAGCGCAAGGTCGACCTGAGCCAGGTCACCTACGAGGTGAATGGCCGCACGCGCACGGTCGACGACTTCATGAAGAGCGGCTCGACCAACGCGATCGCCTTCGCGCACAAGGGCCAGTTCATCTACGAGGACTACGAGAACGGCTTCAACCCGAACACGCGCCACCACCAGTGGTCGGTCACCAAGTCGGTCACGACCTCGCTGGTCGGCATCGCGGTCGAGGAAGGCCTGGTCGACTCGATCTACGACCCGATCAAGAAGTACATCCCCGAAGCAGCCGACACCGTCTGGGAAGGCATCAGCGTCGAAGACCTGCTGCAGATGGAATCCGGCACCTACTGGGTCGACGTTCCGGTGCACCAGCCCGAGCAGCTCGTGCTGATGGGGGCTGACTACCACTCGAACGGCCTTTACGGGATGACCCGCGACGAGTACCTGCTGAAGCTCACGCGCACCTCGCCCCCGGGCGAGTTCCACCGCTACAACAGCGGCGATGCGCAGATGCTGGCGTGGCTGCTCGAGCGCGTGTACCAGAAGCCCTACACGGACATCCTCTCGGAGAAGCTCTGGCGCCCGGCGGGCATGCAGAACGACGCGCTGGTCATGCACGACCGGCTCGGCAACAGCTTCGCCTCGATGGGCCTGATGGCCACGCCGCGCGACATGCTTCGCTTCGGCGAGCTGCACCGCAACGGCGGCCGCAGCGTCGACGGCAAGCAGATCATCCCCGCCGACTGGGTGCGGATGTCACACAACTACGACAAGGCGACCGGCGGCGGCCCGCGCGGCTACCTGTGGCCGCCCATCGGCGATCCCGAGTCCGGCAACTACACGGCGGAAGGCTACGGGCACCAGCACGTCGCGGTGATGCCGTCCCTGAACCTGGTCGGCGTGCGCTTCGGCAACGATCCGGTCGAGACGATCGCGCACGCGGAGTGGGAAGCCCTGCTGACGGCCGTGGGCAACTATCTTGAGAATGGCGGCGCAAAATAAGGCTTGACCGCATGCGCAAAACCGCTGACCGAAGCCATAGACAAACGGGGGAAGTTACGCCGTTGGCAATCGGTAACTCTTGAACTGTTCGCGCAGCTTGTTCTTCTGCACCTTGCCGGTGGCGCCCAGCGGCAGCGCGTCGAGAAACTGCACGTCGTCGGGCGTCCACCACTTGGCGATCTTGCCTTCGTAATGTTTGATCAGCGCGTCCTTGGTTACGTCCTGACCGGGTTTTTTGACGACGATCAATAACGGCCGTTCGTCCCATTTTGGATGCGGTACGGCGATCACCGATGCCATGGCCACGGCCGGATGCGCCATGGCGATGTTTTCCAGGTCAATCGAGCCGATCCATTCGCCGCCGGACTTGATCACGTCCTTGCTGCGATCCGTGATCTGCATGTAGCCGTCGGGGTCGAGTGTGGCGACATCGCCGGTGGGAAACCAGCCGTCGCGCAGCGGGCTCTCGGTGGATTTGAAATAGGTGTCGATCACCCACGGTCCGCGCACCATCAGCTCGCCGGACGATTTGCCGTCGCGCGGCAATTCCTTGCCTTCGGCGTCCACGACTTTCAGTTCCACGCCGTACACCGCGCGGCCCTGCTTGATCTGCACCGCAAACTGCTCGTCCTTGGACAAGCCCATGTGCTTGCCCTTGAGCTTGCCGGTGACGCCGAGCGGCGACATTTCGGTCATGCCCCAGAGCTGCATCAGCTCGATGCCGTAATCATCCCGATATGCTTTCATCAGCGACGGCGGAACCGCGCTGCCGCCACAGGCCAGCCGCTTGACCGTGGAAAGCTTCTTGCCAGTCTGCTGCAGATGCTGCAAAACGCCGAGCCAGACCGTGGGCACGCCTGCGGAAAACGTGACTTTTTCGGACTCGAACAACTCGCAGACGCTGGGGCCGTCGAGCGCTGGGCCGGGGAACACCAGTTTCACACCCATCATCGCGCCGACGTATGGCACCGACCATGCATTGACGTGAAACATCGGCACGATCGGCAGAATCACATCGCAAGACGAAAGATTGAACACGTCCGGCAGGCAGGCCGCGTAGGTGTGCAGCAGCGTCGAGCGGTGCGAATACAGCACGCCCTTGGGATTGCCGGTGGTGCCGGAGGTGTAACAAAGCAGCGAAGCGGAATTCTCATCGAACTGGGGCCACTCATATACATCGCTTTCGGCGGCCACCAGTTCGTCGTAACACAGCGCTTTTACGTTTTTCAGCGCCGGCATGTGCGCACGGTCGGTCATCGCGACCCAGTGCTTGATGGTCGTGCACTGGCTTGCCATCGCATCTACCAGTGGCGCAAACCCGATGTCGAAGAACAGGATCTTGTCCTCCGCATGGTTGGCGATCCACGCGATCTGTTCCGGATGCAGGCGTGGATTGATCGTGTGCATCACCGCGCCACTGCCGGAGATCGCGTAATACAACTCGAAGTGGCGGTAACCGTTCCAGGCCATGGTCGCCGCGCGCTCGCCGGCTTTCAGCCCCAGCCGCTTGAGGGCATTGGCCAACTTGCGCGACTGCGTATGCGCCTCGCGGTAGGTGTAGCGGTGAATCTTGTCCTTGACCGTGGGATCAAGGCAGCCCTCGACCGTGCGTGAGACGATTTCGGTATCGCCATGATAAGTGTCGGCGTGGACGATCAATGACGAAATCATCAACGGCATGTTCATCATCTGACCACGGATCATGACGGGCTCCTGTGTTTCATTCGTGTTCCGGCTTGCTTGAAAGCGGCCGATTTGTTTGTCCGCATTATCACGACGACGGCGAGCGCCGACAACTGCGATTGCGCACAATAGAGACGTTATCTTGAAGCAAGATCCGGATTTCGCATGAAGAATCTGCTGTTGTCGCTGGGGGCGTTGGCGCTTCTCGCTGCGCTGTTCGTGTGGCTGCGCCCGGCATCGGACGCGACGCCCGCACCGGCGCCGCCGGGCGCGCCGGTCGTCGTCATACCCTCGGCTAAGACTTTCGATCTGGTGATTCGCGATAAAAACTTGGTGACCGGCGAGCCGGTGCTCAAGGTGACCCAGGGCGACAATGTGGTGCTGCGCATCACTTCCGACCGGACGGACGAACTGCACCTGCATGGCTACGACCTTTCCCTGCCTTTGCGCGCCCATCAACCCGCCGAGTTGAAGTTCAAGGCCACCCTTAGCGGACGCTTCGATTTCGAATTGCACCACGCTCACGTGGATCTTGGCGCGCTTGAAGTGACGCCCCGATAAACGAGTTCGACGCCAACCGCTCGAGATCTTTTCAGGAATGAAATCTTGTAAAAGCGGGGTTCTTACTGCAGCTTTTTTCTTTTTACTGTTTGCAAATGCCAGTGCCCAGGGCGGGCGTCCGGAAATACGCATTACGCTCGATGCACCAATAATCGCTGGATTGACGATGGACCTGCGACAAGGCGACCGCACGCCGCAGATCATGGTGAAAAACCGCAGCGGCAAAATGCTGGAGATCCACGACCGCACAGGCCAGCCTTATCTGCGCATCGGTCCGAAACAGGTTGACGCCGATGTGCGCTCAAAAGCCTGGAAGACCGGCCAGAATCCGTTCGAGACCCCTTCGCGTAGCCCTGCCGTTAACGAGCGGGAGTGGCGCACGATACGCAAGGAGCCATCCTACGCTTGGTTCGATTCGCGACTCGACACCGATTCCATCCCAATTCCAAAGTCCGTCGTCTCTGCGGGCAAACCGGCAAAACTGCAAAACTGGTCAATTGCTGCTGTGCTCGACGGCAAGCCGTTAGATATTCGAGGACAGTTCGTTTATCAACCGCCGCCCCAAGGTAGCGTGCAGGCGGTCCTGCGTTCGGGTTCTGTGCTGGCGCCGGGCATCACGCTTCAGCTTGCACCGGGCGTCAACCCCATACTGCGGATCCAGAACCACAGCGACAAAACCGTGAAGGTTCTTGACGCCAACGGCCGCGCATTTCTGAGTATCGATGCGACCGGCGTGCGCGCGGATACGTCCAGCGCCGCGTGGCAGGCGGCCAGCGCGATTCCCTCACACCCGCAATCGAGAGTGGGCTGGCAAAAAGTGTCGGACGCGCGCAGCTACTCTTGGCTGGAGCCTCGGCTGAAGTACAAGGGTGCCCCGGCCAAAGATCCCGCGGCACCGCAGCAGTTGGGAGAATGGACATTGCCGCTGCAGATCGAAGATCAGCGCCGCTTGGTCGCCGGGGTGTATGTGTGGACACCTGCTCCGCAGAGGACTAGGGTTCGGGGTGGCGCCAATTGACGCCACCCAAAAACTCAAAAGGAGTCATCCGTGAGCGCATACAAAATCATTGAAGTCGTCGGCACCAGCGAAAAGAGCTGGGAAGCCGCTACCGAAGCCGCCGTGTCATCGGCGTCTGGCTCGGTGCGCAACCTGCGAATCGCCGAAGTGGTCAAGATGGACGCCACCGTCGGCAAGAAGGGCAAAATCAAGGAATACCGCGTCCGCGTCGCGCTGAGTTTCAAGTACGAGGCTTGATCAGCAGGCCCACGAGGGCCGTCAGCATCCAGGCCACTAGCAAACCCGCCAGCGCGTAGGCGCCGCCTTCGAGCGTCAGTGGCAACCCGGGTTCAAACCGGGTGACGCGGTGCAGGGCGGGATCGAAATTTTTAGCCAGCGCCCAGGGTTTTTGCCAGACCGTGGCCGAACGCAAGGCTGAATCCTGCGCGGTGTAGCGCGTGAAATGTTCCTGCGTCGTGCGATGAATACGTCCCGATGCCTGAAACGTTTCGTCGGAATTGATTTCGTGGCGCTGGATGAAGGACTCGATGCTCAGCCCCAGCGACCGCGCCTCCTGCTCGAGCTGGCGGTAGCGTGCCTCAGCCTCAAGCTTGGCGCCGGCCAGCGTGTTGCTGTAGGCCAGGTAGTAGAGCGGGAACTGTGCGGCGCTGACGGCAAATACGATCGCGACAATCCGCGAACTCAATCCCCCCATAAACCCGGTCAACATGCGCATGGCGTAAAGCGTACCCGCATCGCGACGATTCTCGTGCATGATGTGAAATGCGTCACAAAATCCTGGTGCTCGTCGCGCTCCTGCTTGCGGGCAACGCAACGCAAGCGGCCACGCCCGAAGCGACCATCCGCGGAGGGGTTGAAAAGGTACAGGCTCTCATCGATCGCAATCACTCGCAATACATGGCGGATTCGGCGAGTTATTACGCCATGGTAGACAAGGTGATGCTGCCGTATTTCGACCTGCAACGCGTCGGCAAACTCACTTTGGGCTCGCACTGGCAATCGGCAACATCGATCCAGCGTCAGCGGCTCGCGGCGACCTTCAAAAGTTCAATGGTCCACAGTTACGCGGACGCCGTGCTTGCGCAGCAGGACTCCCTCAGTATCGATTGGGCTGATTCGGCCGCCCCAACGGCTCGCGGCGATGCGATCGTCAAAGCAACGCTGAAACGAAAGAATCAACGCCCCATTGCGCTCGGCTTTTCGGTGGGTCTGTCCAACGGACAATGGAGAATCCATGACGTGGCGCTCGACGGCGTCAGCCTGGGCGCGGGGCTGCGCGCGCAATTCAAATCCGAAATCGCGAAAAACGGTCTCGAAGGGCTGATTCAGCGGTTGGAAAGCAACTCGCGCATCTAACTCAACAGCTGGTACGGCCCGCCTTTCTCCAACCCACGTTGATAGGCCGGTCGCGCATGAACGCGCCTTAGAAATTCCGCCAGTCGTGGCCGCCGCGCACCGAAGACCTTGCCGGTTGCAGAGGGCCCCGTTCGGCCGGGCCCAGGCGTTGAAAGGCCGCCGCGCATGGCGGCGGCTTCCAGCGGAAAACTCATCTGCACATCGGCAGCGGTCAGTTCGCTGCCGGCGAACCATTCACTTTTTGCCAGCTCGCTCTCCATGAAATCGAGATTGATTTCGATGTTGGGCGTGAGATATGCCTTTTTCACCATCCCGGAAATCGCTTTTGCAATCGGTCGCACCAGCAGCGGTGCGCGCTCGATGCGGTTCATCAGCAGCGAAATCACCATCAGCGGCATCAGCGTGCCCTCGGCGTAATGCATCCAGTAGCGATAACGCAGACGCTCTTCACTGGCGGCGGGCGGAATCAATCGTCCGTTGCCATGGCGCTCGACCAGGTATTCGATGATCGCGCCGGATTCGGCAACGGTGACGTCGCCGTCGGTGATCACCGGCGATTTGCCGAGCGGGTGCACGGCCTTGAGTTCCGGCGGCGCCAACATGGTTTTGGCATCACGCTGGTAATGCCTGATCTGATACGGCACGCCGAGCTCTTCAAGCAGCCACAGCACGCGCTGCGAGCGCGAGTTGTTGAGGTGGTGCACGGTAATCATGGCGCGCCTGGTACGGGAGTCACCCCCGGCATTACGCTGCCGCCGTCCATCAGTGCGTACAGCTGGTCCAGGCCCGTGCGGATGACCAGGTGCGTGTCGCTACCCTCCCAGCCATGCCCGGCCAGCGGACTTTCGTAGGACATACCGGCGCCGCTAAAAATCGGGCCGAGCGCGATCGCGGTCGCGGTGGTGCCAGCTTCGGCGCCGCCCCTGAACAACACGGCGTAGTAATGCGCCGGCACCTCGACGGCGTTGAGGGCCAGCAGCATTTCAAAATTCTGATTCGCCGGGACCAGGCCATCGTCAGCGCCGCCGACGAGCACCACGCCCTTGAGCCCGGTCATGTCTGGTGCGCGCGCGACATTGGTGATCTCCACGTATTTTTCCGGCACCTCGTACGGCGCTCCGCCGTTTTCCTCTTCGAGTTCCTGCACGGCTAACGCGCCACCGGCGTTGACCGGTGCCACAGCGCGGGCGATCAGGTATTCCTCGATGACATCGTGAACTCCCTCGACCGCCACCCAGTAATCAAACAGTGGCGAACCGTCGGCGCGCAGCGCATCGGGCGACGCCACCGCATAGCCGGACATGTTGCCGCCCATGCTGACGCCAAAGGCGAACACCTGCGTGATCGAGGGATAGATCTGCAGAAAATATTTTGCCGCGGCGATCGAGTCCGCCGCGCCCTGGCGCACGAACCAGCCGTACAGCGTGCCGTCCTCCAGCACGCGGTACGGGTAATCCATGGCGACAGCCACGGCGCCCTTGGCGGCCGCCGTTCGCAGGTGATTGCGCCACGAACACGAATCATTGCCATGCCCATGAAACATGACGACCAATTGCGTCGGCGCCAGGGCATCGGGCAGTGCGTAACGGCCCGCCGCCAGTCCCATCGCGCTGGCCGGGAGAATTCCGTTGTCACTCATCTCCAGCAGTCGTGGGTCCGACTGCAGCGTGCAGGGGATTTCAGCCGCCCGGGCCGTCACAGTCGTCGTCCTGGCTTCGTTTGCGCTGCGACCGCAAGCGGCCAGTAAAATGGCGGTAAGAATCCAGACCGGTACGGCGTTGCTTTTAGTCATGCTCAGCATTGTCCTCGAGCGGTCATATTAGCAGCGACACTCCATGCAACAATTCACGCCCCCATAGGAGAAAACCATGATCGGCTACGTCACCCTCGGTACCAACGACTTTCCCCGAGCCGCCAAGTTTTACGACGCTCTACTCGCCGAGCTCGGCGCCAAGCGCGTGATGGAATTCGGCCCCACTTTCGTCGTCTGGGGCAAAAGCATGGATCAGCCGATGCTCTGCGTGACTAAACCCCACGACGGCAACCCCGCCACTGTGGGCAACGGCGTGATGGTGGCTCTGCAAGCGAAGAATCTTGAGCAGATCAAGACACTGCATGCAAAAGCCCTGTCGCTGGGTGCCAAGGACGAAGGCACGCCCGGTCCGCGCGGCGAAGGCTTCTTTGGCGGATATTTTCGCGATCTCGACGGCAACAAGCTGAATTTCTTCAGCATGGGGTGATTCTCCGCTTAGCGGCTATGATGCCCAAAGCATGAAAAGCAAAGTCCTGGCAGCTGCACGCAAGCTGATTGGAACTGGCGCAACGCCAAGCCGGATCAGCGCGACCGATGTCGCCTCCACAGGCGTCTGTACCGAAGCGGAGTTTGCTGAATTTTTCCCGGATTTCCATGGCTTTCAGCGCGATCTCGCAACGCTGATGTTCAGTGAAGCGCGTGAGGCCGTAATCAAGGGGACTTCGGGCCTGAACGCCGGCCTGAAGCAGTTGTGCGCGGCGTTCATCACCTACCTGGATTACAACCTCACCGACCCGGCGCTGCAGGAACTGGCGCATCACATCCAGTGTCATCACGAGGGCTGGGATGTGCTGCAGCGCATGGAAGTGGGTGTTGCTCTAGTCGCACAGGCCGACCTGCAGGCGATGGGCGCCACGCTCAGTGCCGCCCGCGCGCGCCTGCTGACCGCGCTGGTCGTGACCGTGGTGCGCGCCGAGTACAAGGCAAAAAAGAAACTGCCGGACCTGCGTGATGCATTGCTGGATTACTGCAAGCTGTCAGTGGATCGCTGATGACACCGTCCAACAACAGCCATAGCGTCGTCGTCGGCTACATCCTGTGGATTTTCGGTTTCATGGGCGCGCACCGGTTTTATTACGGCAAACCCGTGACTGGCACAATCTGGTTCTGCACATTAGGCCTGCTGTTCGTTGGCTGGATCGTGGATTTGTTCCTGATTCCCTCGATGGATCGCGAAGCCGACCGACGCTTCAGCGAAGGCACAACGCACTACACCGTGTCATGGATTCTGCTGACCTTTCTCGGTTGGCTCGGCATCCACCGCTTTTACATGGGCAAGTGGATCACCGGGATCATTTACATGCTCACCGGCGGCCTGCTGCTGGTCGGCGTGCTCTACGATTTTTGCACGCTGAATCGACAGATCCACGAACTCAATACCGCCCCGGCATGACGCGTGGCGCGTCACGCCTCCTTATTCAAGCCTGATCGGCGCTAACCGCCGATAACAAATGGCCTTCCAGACCTCGCGCGAGATTTCGGCCCACCCTTCCAGCGTGTTCGCCGCCTTTGAAGACCGCGCGCGCCTGGCCACTTGGTGGGGGCCTGCCGGCTTCACCAATACGTTCATGACCTGTGAATTCAGGCCGGGCGGTAAATGGTCGTACGTCAT
Organism: uncultured Gammaproteobacteria bacterium; assembly: GCA_963807375.1. GTDB lineage: Bacteria > Pseudomonadota > Gammaproteobacteria > Nevskiales > Nevskiaceae > JACPFV01. Next base: position 161,351 of record CAWEBP010000001.1, on the reverse strand, counting down.
GCACGGTCCGGGCGCGAAAAACTATCCAAACGAAAGTGTCTTTCGCACAATCGAGTCTTGCAAGCGGGTCGTAATTCATCACATATCGCAACCGCGATATCTACTGACGGTGACTCTGGAGCCAACACGTGCTGGCGGAACGCGTGTGAGCTGGGTGCAGGACTTTGAAGACCCGCGGGTTGCCAGTGGCATTCAACACATCGTGGTGCCGGCGAATGAGCAGAATCTTGACCGGCTGTCGGCAGAAGTACTGCGCCCGCAAAGCTAACGCTTCAGTGAAAATACGGGCCGCGCACCGCTCAGCCCTTTGAGTTCGTGTTCGCCGCGCGATTCGAAGATCAGGCCCGAGCCGTCGAGCAGGTCGCGCGTGGTGCCAGAGATAAGCACCTCGCCTGCATTACCGAGCGCAGCCACGCGTGCCGCGGCGTGCACGGCGACGCCCCGCGGCTTGCCGCCGACGAGCTCGACCTCGCCGGTGTGTATGCCGACCCGCACACGAATTCCAAGGTCGGTGACCGACGGGTCCATCAGTGTCGCAGCGTGCACCGCCTTTGCCGCGCCGTCGAACAGCGCGAGAAATCCGTCGCCGGCCGAATCAATCTCGCGTCCACGATAACGATCAATGGCGGCGCGAATCCGTACATTGTGTTCATGCAGGAGTTGTTCCCAGGCGCGGTCACCGATCTTTTCCAGTACCGTCGTCGAACCGATGATGTCGCTGAACAGGATCGTGGCGAGGATCCGCTCACCGAGCACATCGGGCGACAGCCCGTAGGTGTGGGCGCTGGCGAACTCGAGTGAATCCCAGGGCGTGTCGCCAACCACCCAAGCGTCGTGGCCCGGCGGTATCTCGTAGGCTTCGCCGCCACTGATGACGAGTTTGGTGCCATCGTCCATGCACACCTCGAGCGATCCCGAGAGCGTGTAGCCGACGTGGCGGAACTGGCAGGATTTCGTGCCGGCAACCGGCTGTACGTCCTTGGACCATTTCCACCCCGGCTGGAATACGAAATGGCCAACAGCCACCTCGTCGAGCGTGACGATATCGACCTGCCCAGAGGTGAATTTGCGGACCTGGTCCGGCGTCTTGAAGCTTTTGCGTTGCAGGCGGGGCATGGTGCAATGCTGCGCTACGACGATGCGGCCCGCAACCCGCTTACGCCTTTTTTGAGCAATTTTTTGTGGGACTTCGAAAACAGGTGATACGATTTTAGTACCAGCGTTTTGCGACAATCCGCTGAAAATGGCTTAAAACAGTCCCAAGCGGGTCGTGCACTCCAAGGATTGAACGCCATGTCTATCACTCATTTTGAAGTCCAGAAAAAGAACCTGCGCGAATGCCGCGTCATCACCGGTGAATTGCCCGGGCTGGCGCCGGGCGAAGCGCTGCTGAAGATCGAGCGCTTTGCCTTCACTGCCAACAACATCACCTACGCGGTGTTCGGTGAAGCGATGGCGTATTGGGCGTTCTTCCCCGCCGACGCGGGCTGGGGGCGCATTCCGGTGTGGGGCCATGCGGTGGTCACGCAATCGCTGCATCCGGGTTTGCGCGAAACCGAAAAAGTATTTGGCTATCTGCCGATGTCCACGCATCTGATCGTACAGCCGGACAAGCTGAACACCATGCGTTTTGTGGACGTGACACCGCACCGCCTTAAGCTGCCGGCGGCGTACCAGGGCTATACGCGGGTGGCGGGTGACGCGGGGCACGACGCTGCGTTCGAAGACCACCAGTCAATCTTCCGCCCGCTGTTCGTGACCTCGTTCCTGATTGACGATTTTCTCGCTGAGAACCAGTTTTTTGGCGCGAAGTCCATCGTGCTCTCCAGCGCCTCGAGCAAAACCGCGCTCGGCCTCGCGCACCAGTTGCGACGGCGGCAGCCCAAAGCGGTCGAAGTCATTGGCCTGACTTCTGCCGCCAACATCGCGTTCTGCGAAAAAACCGGCCGCTACGACCGCGTGCTGGCCTACACCGGCTTGCCGGGCCTGAATGCCGCGACACCTACCGTGTTCGTGGACATGGCCGGCAACGGGACGTTGCTGCACGATCTGCATCACCATTTTCGCGACAACCTCAAGTACAGCTGCATGGTCGGCGGCACGCACTGGGAGAACCGCAAGACCCAGCACGCGCTGCCCGGCGCCAAACCGGCGTTTTTCTTTGCGCCGACGCAGTTGCAAAAACGTGTCGCGGACTGGGGTTACCCGGGCCTGGAGGAGCGCGTGACGGAGGCGATTCGCGATTTCATCGCCACCACGCGGCCGTGGCTGAAAATCACCCACGGCCAGGGGCCGCAGGCCATCGAGGCGGTTTACCGGCAAACACTGGAAGGCAAAACACCGCCCGAATTGGGGCAAATGCTCTCGTACTAGCCGAACACGACCATGCTCTGGCGGCTGAGCGCCACTGCTTCGCCACCAGGCCCCCACAGCATTACCGACTGGCTGGTGTACCCGTCGGCAGCGGCGGTGAGATCAGCGTCTACCCGCCAGCCATCGAGCGACAGGTGATGCAGCCGGTCTGTCAGAAACTCCACCATCCAGGTCAGTGTGCTGCCGGGCGATGGCTTCTTCAGCAGCGACAACGCCACCGGCGGAATGAAGTCGGCCAGCGCGAGCACATGCGCCTCACTCGTCGGCCCGGCGTCCTTCAGCCCCAGTTCGATGATGTTTTGAGGCAGCGTGGCGCCGCTGAAGGGAAAGCCGCCGCGCAGCCAGCGCGCGGAAAAATGCTGGGTGAACGCCGGTGTGACTCCGGGCACATAGCCAAACGTCATCGGCTTTACGGACTCCGCCGGCGCCTGCTTGGGCGCCACGCGCACCACCGATTCGCGTGCCGCGCCGAACACACCGATCAGGATCGCCAGCGGTTGCGCGCCATCCACCAAGCGTCCCTCGACATGCACTGCATTTTTACCGGTGCGCAACACCTGCGCGCCGATTGTCACGCGACCCGCGGGCACCGGCGCAAGGAATGTGACTTGCAGGGTGCGAAGCGGCATGGGCCGCGGTAACAGTTCGCGCATGGCGTTGACGGCTAACGCCGCAGTCAGACCACCAAACGCGGTGCGCCCCTGCAGCCATTCATCGGGGACGCTCGCGCTCCATCCGTCCGCATCGCGCGTCAGCGTGCGGAGCACCTCAGAAAATTGCATCAGGTGAGTTCGTCGATCGCGCGCAAAACGTCCGAGCGCGAAATCTGGCCGATCAGCCGGCCGCCTTCGAGTACCGGCAGACGCTTGATCGGCGAGTCAATGAACTTGGTCGCCGCTTCCAGCAGGCTGGTGTCGGGCGTCACCGACTGCACATTGGCGTTCATGAAGTCCTTGACCAACCCGGCGTAAGTACCGTCGTAGCTGGCGACGACGGCCACTTTCAGACATTCTTTCTCGGTCATCATGCCGACCAGCTGGCCGGTGTCGTCCACCACCGGTGCGCCGGAATGTCCGCGCTTGACCAGCAGGCGCAGCGCAGTCATGACCTCCATGTTTGGCGAGAAAGTCATGAGTTTGGTGGTCATGTAATTGCGCACAGCCACAGCGCCAAGGTTCGACATCACGCGTTCCCCTTTCGTTGTTCTGCGACGAGCATAGCCCCGTCAACGCTCTGCCACAATACATCTCATGTCGAATTCGATACGCGACGCGGTCACGGCCGTGCTGATCTTTGAGGATCAGGTTTTTTTGTGCCGGCGCCAGCCGCACCTGCCAGCGTTCGGTGGCTATCACGCGTTTCCCGGCGGCAAGGTCGATGCCGAAGATTCCGATCAGCCCACCGGCCAGCCGCTGCTCGATGCGCATCCGCCCAAGATCATGCATGCACTGGCGCGCGAGTTAATGGAAGAAACCGGGTTTGACCTGATCAAGGCCTGCGCGGACGGCGACGTGCGCTCGGTGGACTGCCTGGGCGAAATCACTACGCCGGCCTTCATCCCGACGCGCTTTCGCACCTGGTTCTACAAGGTCATTCTCGTGCGGCGGCCCGACCTGCACATGAATTCCGACGAGGCGATGGACAGCGTCTGGGAAACGGCACGCGAGCTGTGCAACCGCTACGACCGCGGGCAGCTGCTCGCCGCACCGCCGACGCTGGCGGCGCTGGACGCACTCGCCTGCGACGCCCATTGCACGCAGGTGGACCTGGCGCGCATGCGACACGAGTACGAGCCCGAGTTCGAGGTGCCCTCCGTGGAGCCGTTGCGCGGGCTGCGCATGTTCATGGTGCGGTCCAACACGCTGCCGCCCGCGGCTCATACCAACGCTTTTCTATTGGGCGATGCGCACAAGGTGCTGATCGACCCCTCGCCGTGCAATCGCGCCGAAATGCAAAAACTGTTGCAAACGATCGAGCGCATGGGCGTCAATGAAGTGTTTCTGACGCACCACCATCCCGATCATCGCGAATACGCCGACGACATCGCGCGGCACTTTTGCGTGCCGCTGGGCATGAGCGAGGACACGCGCAGCCGCATCGAGCAGAAGTCCGGCAAAAAATTCTTCGACAGTCTCCTCGTCAAAATCTACCGGGAAGGGGATGAACTGACGCGCTGGCTCGGCGAATCGGTGCGAATCATTGAGGTGCCCGGTCACGATGAAGGCCAACTCGCGCTGATGCCGGACTCGCGCGCATGGTGCATCGTCGGCGATCTGATCCAGGGCATCGGCACGGTGGTGATCTCGCCACCCGAAGGCGACATGCGCAAATATTTCGACTCGATGAAGAAAATCATCGCCCTCGACCCGCAGGTGATCATCCCTTCACACGGCGCCGCGCTCGGCACCACCTACCGCCTCTCGCAAGCGCTGAAGCACCGCGAGCAACGCGAGAGCCAGATCTTTTCCCTGCATAGCGCCGGGCGCAACGAAGACCAGATTCTCGGGGAGGTTTACAAAGACACGCCGCCGATCTTGCTGCCGCTGGCGCGAATCAACATCCGCTCGCACATGACCAAGCTGCGCGCCGAAGGCCGCCTGCCGCCTTAACTGAACGGCAGGCTTTGGCGCTTACTCTTTCGTGCCTGTGACCTCGATTTCCACTCGTCGGTCGGGCTGCAGGCAGGCAATCAATCTTGCGGTTCTCTGGTTGCCCACGCATTCGTCGGGCTGAGTCACAGGCTCCGATTCGCCGAGTCCACGGGTCGTGATCTGTCTGGCCGGAATGGTTGTGGTTTCCACCAGATAGGCCTTGACCGTTGCGGCACGACGCTGCGAAAGCGCCTGGTTGTACGCCTGCGAGCCGAGCCGGTCGGTGTGACCGGTAACCGTGATGATGTAAACGTCGGCATCGGCCAACTCCGAAACAAATGCGTCCAGGGCTTGTTTGCCTTCCGGCCTTAACGTCGCCTTGTCGAAGTCGAAGAGGGTGTTGGCGGAAAATGTCACACGCTTCTGCGTTACGGCAGGCGGCCGGGGTGCGGGGACGGGGGCCGCGACGCTGCGCCGCGGCGTTTCCACGCGTGAGGCGACGGGCGGCGCTTCGCCGCCGAAGCGAAACACCACCCCGGACGAGAAAAGATCGATGTCGCCGTGGTTACCGACGGCATCGTCCATTCGATAGCGCTCGGCTTCGGTACGCAGGCTGAACCAGTCTGTAAAAGCGTATTCAACTCCGACACCAAACTTGTAGCTCACCCCGCGCTTGCGGCGGTTGGGATCAGTGACGACGACCGCTCCGGTTCCGTTGAACGAACCCTTGGCTTCGGAATAGATGACGCCGGCGCGACCAAACGCAGAAAAGTTGTCAGTGATAGGCAGAATGCCCACCACGTCGAAATTGACGCCCCTGAACCGCATTATCCCGGTCAGGGATCCGGCCGGCACCGTGGTGGCGGTAAAGCCGAACTTTCGATGTTCGAAGTAGCCGTTTTCGAGGGCGAAATACTTGTTGAATTGATAACCGCCGAAAAGCTTGAAGCCGGGCGCGAACTCATCCTCGCTGAGCGAGGTGGTGGCAAACCCTCCGCCCAGCAGGCCGCTGGTGATTCGCTTCTCGTCGACTTCTGCGTGTGACAAGCCGGCACTGCCGCCGGTGTACCACCCAGAATCGGACGCTCCGGCGGCAGAGCTGATGAAGATAGCAAGCGCCAGTAGGCCCGACATTCCCGAAGTGTTGCGCCATTTTTGGATTTTCATTTTTTTTCCCTTGGTACTCATTTACTTACGGTGCCGGCACGTTGATGACGGTGTTAACGATGGTCACGGCTGCCGTCAGGGCAATTGCTCTTCCATTCAGGGTCGTTATCACCGCCGTTGGCGGTGAGCCGCCCGTTGTGGAAATCGTGATCGCCGCATCGGCCAACAAGGTCCCCGCAACCGTTGAGCCGGTGCCAATCGTCGCGCCCGCAGGGACGAACCAGAAGACGTTCTTGGGCTGGGCGCCGTTGATGAGCAGAACCTGAATCGGGACGGCAGGCGTGGCCGGTCCGGTGAGGCCGACGTTTAGCGTTCCGGTGCCCGCCGCGGTCTGGAACACCCAGACGGCATTGGCGTCGCCGCCGGCATCCAGCGTGAGATTGCCGATGGTGCGTCCCGCACCACCGATGTCGTAAGTGCCGGTGGTGGACAGATAAACGCCGGGAGGAAGCGTGCGTCCGGCCAACTCGTCAGCACCGCCGCCAGCGCCGCCGCAGGTCGGACACTGCGCCAGATTCGATACGTCGATACCACCCGGGAGATTGCCGGGGGAAATGGCGTTAAAGGCGTCAGAGGCGTCGGAACGAGCCTGCGTCACGGCTTGGCCGGGGACAGACCCCGGCGGCGCACGTTAGTCGTGAACACCAGCCCGTTCACTCGTGCCGTCATTATTCGGCGTCACCGTATAGACGTTGCCGCCGGAATCGCGCAGTCCGGTCACGGTGGTTGAGGCGCCGCGTTGACTCCGATATCGCCGTTGATGACGGTATTGAGTCCGTCGTTGGTCAGTGTCGCGTTGCCGCCGAAAGCTGCCGAAAGGTGCGGCCGCACCTAGCGCGGGTGGCGTAACGCAGGTGGATGCATTGGTGGTAAAGGTCGTGACGTTGTCGGCTGCAAGCGCATTGCCTGCCAGGTCCTTGACCCCGCTGAGGCCGCCTTTGACCGTGACAGTACAAGTGGTGTTGCCGGGGAGGTCGCTGGTCGCTTTGAAGGTCGCGATGTTGCCGTTCTGCGCGTAGCTCACCGTGCCGGCGATCGGCGGTTGCCACGGGGCATTCCAGTGTGAAGGTCGCTGTGTTGATTGTCAGCGGATCCATCGGCTCGCTGAAAGTGGCGTTGACGCTCTTCTGGCGGCACTGGCCGACGGCGGCATTGGCCGGATTCGTGCCGGTCACCGTGGGCGCTGTGGTATCGGTCGCCGCACCGGTGGTGAACGTCCAGACAAAGTTGGTCGCCATCGGATTGCCGGCGGTGTCGCGGACATTCGAGCTGATCGTGGCCCTGCACAGCGTGCTCGCCGGCAGATTGGCTGTCGGCGCAAAGGTCGCGACGTTGCCGTTCTGCGCGTAAGTCACGGTGCCGGTGATGAACGTGGCGGCCGGACATTCCACGGAGAAATTGGCGGTGGTGATGGTGAGCGGATTCATCGGCTCACTGAAACTGGCGGTAATGAGCGAGTTGCGCGCCACACCGACGGCGCCCGCTGCGGGTACGGTCGAAGTCACCGTGGGCGCGGTGGTGTCGGGGCTCGCGCCGGTGGTAAAGGTCCAGACAAAGTTGGCCGCCATGGCATTGCCGGCGGTGTCCTGGACGCCGGTGGTGATGGTCGCCCTGCAAACCGTGCTGGCCGGCAGCGCGGCCGCCGGTGCAAAGGTTGCGACGTTGCCATTTACGGCGTAGCTCACGGCGCCCGTGATGAACGTGGCGGCCGGACATTCCAGCGTAAAGTTGGCAGCAGTGATGGTGGCCGGATTCATCGGCTCGCTGAAGCTGGCGGTGATGAGCGAGTTGAGCGCCACGCCGGTGGCGCCCGCTGCGGGTACGGTCGAAGTGACTGTGGGCGCGGTGACGTCAGGGGCGGCGCCGGTGGTAAACGTCCATACAAAATCAGTGGCCAGCGGAATACCGAGTCGTGTCCCGGGCCGCGGTGGTAATCCTGGCCGTACATACGGTACCGGCTGGAAGATTCGGGCGCTGCCGGCAACGTAAGCGTCGCAATGCTGCCTGCCGTCTGATAAGTCACACGTCCGGCCACGGGCGTTCCTGCAGGGCAGGCCAGCGTAAAGCTGGTCGGCGTTGAGTGAAGCGGGGTCCATCTCCTTGCTGAAGGCGGCCGTGATTGTTTTTGTGTTGGTCGCCACGCCGGTGGCATTGTTGAGCGGGGTTACTGCCGTCACCGTGGGCGCGAGTCCGACAAGACCGGCTTACCGAAGCCTAAGATTGGATTGCCGCAGCCTGTCGTCAGGACGCTCAACAGGACTGTCAGGAAACACATCGTATAGCTATTTGGCTTTTTCATTATTATTCTAAAACCCCTGGGTGCAGCTGATCCCGCAGACAATCCACACATCGTTAAAACGGCACCCTTACGATCACCGCCTCGGTGACGGAATACAGTTCGCTAGCGAACAGACACGGCAACGCTGATGCGATCTTAGTTTGGAAGGGAATATAAATTTATTTGCCCGCTCGAATGCCTTTCTGGAAATTTCCAACCTCGACCTCAAAATAAGCGAAACCGATTTAGTACCACTACTTTTAGTGCGCGGTCGCTTTCAGGCCAATAATTACGCCAAGCAGTGACGGCTCGCAGGAATGTCATATCCTGTTGCGAGTTCAATCCCATGTTCTGCCCACTGTGAACGTGATAAGCACAGCCCTGCGTCGCCCTGCGATCCGGCTACTTTGCCTTGCCGCAGTTGTGGCTCTGGCCTATTTCAAGTGGATGCCATTCCCCTGGCGCCAGCCGCTGATTGCGGCGTTCGCGATTGCACTGGTTCTGGCAGCGCGCGAGCCGCTCGCTTCTATGGGATTTTGTTGGCCGATTCCGCTGCGCAGAACACTGTTGTGGGCGCTCGCGGCGACGCTCTTCATCTGCGCCTTCGTCACGCCCTTCATCGAACCCTGGCTGAACCACCTGACCGGCACAGCCGCAGATTACTCAGGATACGGCGCGCTGCAGAACAATCTGCCAATGAGCTTGCGCCTGATTGCCTACGCATGGATCAGCGCGGCAATCGGCGAGGAAATCATTTTTCGCGGCTATTTTCTGCATCAGGTGGAGGCCGTTCTGGGGAACGGCACGTTGACCCGCGTGGCGGCCACCGTCCTCGGCGCCACGGTCTTCGGACTTTCACACCATACGCAGGGTATGGTCGGCATGTTGCTGACCGGACTCACCGGTTTGCTGATGGGCGCAGTCTTCTACCTGAGCGGACGTAACTTGTGGACGGTGATTCTCGCGCACGCGCTGATTGACGCCTGGGGCATTGCCACCCTGTACTTTGGCTGGTACTGACGCAACGAGTGTTTTTTCAGGACTTCAGCACCAACATCATCTGCTGCTTCTTGTCCTTGATGTGCTCCAGCTTGACCAGCGACCAGTCGCGTTCCGGGGCAATCCAGTAATGGATTTTCTTGCGTTCGTGGCCGACCAGATCGACGCGGATGCAATTGAAACTTCCGGCGGGCACCTCGATCGTTTCACGGCCGCGAATGGCGAAGGTATAGGGGCTTTCGCCATTTTTTTCAGCCAACATCAGTTTCAGATTGCCGGGGCTTTTTTTGCCGGCATTCCTGATCACCCACAGCCGCACGGCTTGCTGGATCGAAAAATGATCCACGCTGTCGGCGCTCAATAGCCGCTCGGGTAGATCGCCGCCGCGCAGCCTGCGCTTCTTCCAGTCAAAGTCGAGCGTGTAGCTGTCGCTGCCCTTGCCATTGAATTCAAAATGAGTCGGCCGCACGCGGCCGCCGACGACGCAGAATTCACTGGTTTCGCTGGGAGAGCCGTAAAACATTTTTACCAGTCCAATCGGGTCGGTGACCGAGCGGTATCGATAACAGTTGGCGCGCGCTGATTTTTCGAGCGTAACCTGCCCGTCGCCCAGAGCGTATTCGCGCCATGAGACTTCATACGTGTCGTCCGACAGCGGGAGCAGGGGTTCCGCGGCGAGCGCACTCAACGGCAGCAGAAGCAGCGCAAAAATAAATCTCATGGGAAGGCAGGCTCCAGATCATCGAGTGTCAATACCCGATTTAACGGCTGGCCGCGGAAACGGATGACGCCCGCCGCATACACCAGTTCGCCGCGCGTGATCCACGCGAGGGCCTGCGGGTAGATTTTCAATTCAATCTCGTTCATTACGCGCTCGGCCAACGTGGTTTCGATGTCGTCGCTGCGCACCGTCGTTCGCCCCTGAATGACCACCGGGCCGCCGTCGAGTTCCGCGGTCACGAAATGCACGCTGGCGCCGTGTTCGGCGTCACCTTGCGCCAGCACGGCGCGATGGGTGTGCAGGCCGCGGTGGCGCGGCAACAGCGACGGATGGATGTTGAGCAGGCGGCCTGCAAAACGCTGGGTGAAACTCGGGGTCAGCACGCGCATGAACCCGGCGAGCGCCACAACATCGGGCTGGTGTGTATCGAGCGTATTGGCAAGGGCATCGCAAAAAGTCTCGCGATCTTTGCTCTGCGCCCAGGGCACTACTTGGGCGTGTGCGGCTTTCTTCAGGCCCGGGGCGTCGTCACGATCGCTGATGACCGCCACCACGCGGCCGTCGATGCGGCCGTCGGAGCAGGCGTCGAGTATCGCCTGGAGATTGCGGCCCTGCCCAGAAATCAGTACGGCAATCCGCTTCACACGAAACGCACGTCTTGCCCGCCCTTGACGATTTCACCCATGACAAAGGGCTTGAATGCCTTGAGCGAGGCCAGTGTTTTCGGTACCGCGATGCGCGGCACAATGACGACAAAACCGACGCCGCAATTGAATACACGCCACATCTCACCCGGCTCGACGCCGCCCTTCTGCTGCAGCCAGTCGAAAATCGCGGGCCGCTTCCAACTCGCGACTTCGACCACGGCACCGACGCCCTTGGGGAAACTGCGCGGCAGATTGCCGGGAATGCCGCCCCCGGTAATGTGCGCCATGCCGCGCACCGGAACACCGGCGGCGAGCAGCTTGAGGATCGGCTTGACGTAAATTTTCGTGGGGGTCAGCAGCGGGTCCGCGAGTACGCCCGTACCGAATTTCTGGCCGAGGTGCGAACCGCTGACCGACAGGATTTTCCGGATCAGTGAATAGCCATTGGAATGAGGGCCTGACGATGGCAGTCCGACGAGCACGTCGCCGGCCTTGATTTTCGAGCCGTCGATGATTTTCGATTTTTCGACCACTGCCACCGAAAAACCCGCCAAGTCGAAGTCGCCGACCGTATACATGCCGGGCATCTCGGCGGTTTCGCCGCCCACCAGCGCGCAGCCCGCCTGGTGACATCCTTCGGCAATGCCCTTGATGACCTGCGCCGCGACGCGCCTGTCGAGCTTGCCGGTGGCGTAGTAGTCGAGAAAAAACAGTGGCTCGGCGCCCGACACCAGCACATCGTTAACGCACATTCCGACCAGATCTATGCCCAGACCCGCGACCCGGCCGGACTCGATGCCGAGACGCAACTTGGTGCCGACGCCGTCGGTACCGGACACCAGAATCGGGTTTTTATACTTTTTCGGCAGCGCGACCAGCGCGCCAAAACCGCCGACACCCGCCAGCACTTCAGGCCGGTGCGTGCGGCGCACCATCTGGCTGATGTCGTCTACCAACGCGTCGCCCTCATCGATGTCGACGCCTGCGTCGCGGTACGTGAGCCGGGTTGTCATTGGAATTTTTGGGCTGAATCGGAGAGCGTGGTAGTTTAACGCATGCGCTTTATTTCCCTCGCCGCCGTCATGTTGCTGGCCCTGCCCGCACAGGCGGCGGTGGACCTGTTCCAGGCGCGGGTGCCGGTGGCCGATCAGTCTGCGCCGGCGCGCGAAATGGCCCTCACCAGCGCGCTGGCGGTGGTGCTGGTGCGCGTCACCGGGGACGCGAATATCACGCAGTCGCCCGACGCCGGCGCGCTGATGAACCGGGCCGCAACTTATGTTCAGGGCACCAGCTACGAACAGAGTGCGGAAGTTTTATGGCTCAAGGCCACCTTCAACGGCCCGGCACTGATCGCAGCGTTGCGCGTTGCCGGTCTGCCGGTGTGGAGCGCTGATCGCCCTACGCACCTGCTGTGGATCGCACTCGATGGCGAGCCCGCGACACTGATCAGCCAGGAGGACAAGGACAGCGTCCAAGCACTGCTGGAGGCCGCCGAAGTGCGCGGCGTGCCAATGCTATTGCCGCGCGGAGACGCCGCCGATCTCGACGCGGTGAAACCGGCGGATGTGTTTGTCGGTGTCGCGGACCCCTTGCTCAAGGCAGCCGCCCGTTACAACACCGATCAGGTTGTCTCGGCCTGGGTGTCCCAAACGGGCTCGTCGGGTACGCGCTGGAGCGCGAATTGGTCGTTGCTCAGCGCCAAGGGCACCGCCGAGCAGTGGCAGTCCACCGGAGGCAGTGCGGCGGCGGCCCTGGCCGCCGGCGTGTCACATCTGGCCGATTTTGAAGCGCGCCAGTTCGCCCTGCGCGGGCTGAGCCCGTCCACCACCGAAACCGCGCTTGAAGTAGTCGGCATACAAACTTTGGCGGATTACGCGCGCACGCTGAATTATCTGAAGAAGCTTGAGCTCACAAAATCCGTCAATGTCGGTGCAGTAGAGGGTAACCGCGTGCTGTTCCGGATCAACCTCACCGGCAGCGAAACCCAACTGACGCGCGTGATCGCCGCCGGCAGCGTGCTGCGAGAAGCCTCCGCCACTGCGCGTGGCGCGCTCGGTTATAGCCTGGTGCGCTGATGACGGTGCAGATCGATATTTCGAAACCCGCACTGATCGGCCTCGGCGCATTGGCCGCGACGGTTCTTTTACTGTGGAGCCTGGGTCCGGTGCTGACGCCGTTTGCCGTCGCCGCCGGCCTCGCCTACCTTGGCGATCCACTGGTCGACCGGCTGGAAAAAAAGTTGTCGCGCACGGTGGCCGTGACGCTGGTTTTCGTCGTTTTGTTTTCGGTCGGCGCGCTGGCGCTGGCGCTGCTGTTGCCGATGCTGATCGAGCAGGTATCCACGTTGATCCAGGTCCTGCCGGACTGGCTGCGCTGGGTGCAGACCCGACTGGTCGCGCTGGGCCTGCCGATACCCGAGCTGGATGCCGGAGCTTTGCGCGCAATGCTCAGTGAGCACAGCGCCAAAGCCGGCGGAGTCGCCGCGGCCGTATGGAAGCCGGTGACGCAATCCGGGCTGGCCTTGCTTGGCATTGTGGCGAATCTCATGCTGATTCCGGTGGTCACGTTTTACCTGCTGCGCGACTGGGATCTCTTGATCGCAAAAATTCACTCACTGATCCCGCGCCGCGCGCGGCCCACCGCCGAAAAGCTCGCGCGCGAGACCGACGAGGTGCTCGGCGCCTTTTTGCGCGGGCAACTGCTGGTGATGGCTTTCCTTGCCGTGTTCTACAGCGCCGGATTACTGATCGCCGGCTTGAAGCTGGGCCTGCTGATCGGCCTGGTCGCCGGGCTCGTGAGTTTCGTGCCTTACCTGGGCTTCATCGTCGGCATACTCGCGGCCAGTATCGCCATGCTGGTTCAGACGCACGAGCTGTTTCCTCTGGTCTGGGTCTTGCTGGTGTTCGGCATTGGCCAGGTTCTGGAAAGCTCGCTGATCACGCCCTGGCTGGTGGGCGACCGTATCGGGTTGCATCCGGTGGCGGTGATTTTTGCGGTCCTCGCCGGAGGCCAGTGGTTCGGTTTCGTCGGCGTGTTACTGGCACTGCCGGCGGCGGCTGTGGTCGTCGTACTGCTGCGTTACGTCAATACGCGCTGGTTCAAAAAGGACGAATGACCGAGTTTGCGCAACTGCCGTTGGGCGTGCAGCTCAGCGAGCCGGTGAGTTTCGCCACATTCTGGACCGGCCCAAACATGCCGGCCGTCACGGCGCTGCAAAAACTCGTGGACCATCCCGGCGCGGTGTTTCTGTTCAGCGCCGGGGGCTACGGCAAGACCCATCTGTTGCAGGCGCTGGCGCGCGCCGCAACAGACAACCACCGGCGCGCGGCCTATCTGAACCTGCACGAGTTTCGAGGCCAGCGTCCCACTGCCCTTGAAGGTCTTGAACAACACGATGTGGTCTGCCTGGATGACCTGCATAGTGCGTTTCTGCAGACGCCGTGGACCTTGGCCGTGCTGCGGCTGACCGACGAGCTTCGTGCACGCGGAAAAAGCGTGGCGCTGGCCGCCAAGGCGCCGCCAGAACGCGCCGACAGCGTGCTGCCCGACCTGGCCACGCGGCTGTCGGCCTTCACCGTATTTGGCTTGAAGCCCTTGTCCGATGCCGACCGCCGCTCCTATCTGGTCGAACGCGCCGCGGCGCGCGGGCTGACCATGAACCAGGCCGTCGCTGAGCTGCTTGTCGAGCGCATGGATCGCAGCATTCCCGAATTGCTGGAAGTGGTTGAGAAACTGGACCGCGCCGCGCTCGCCGCGCAACGCAAGCTCACCCTGCCGTTTGTTCGCCAGACGCTCGGCTTGAACGCGCGCTGATCCGCACGAAAAGAATCAGCGCGACAAAATCGGCCGCGGCCAAAGTCGCCAGCGCGAATGCCGGCGTTTGCTGCGCCGGGTTTGCGTAGCCTTCGGCGAGCAGCAGCGCACAATAAAACGTCAGGCCCATCGACGCCCAAGCCGCGGTGTAGGCGCGGCCGCGCAGCAGGCCTGGCAGCGGCAGCAACAGGAGCAGCGCCGCGATGATGCCCAGCAGCGACTGTGCTGCGAGCATCAAGCTGGTGATCAGCGCCAGATGCAACGCCAGCATCACGGCGTGAGTCCATTTAACGGTATTCATCACCACCCGCTTGGGGCCTTTAGTGACTGCTTTGGGCACCCTGGCGAAAACCATTGGTACACTTTTAGTACCAGTCTATTTTTCATATTCGGTGAAAAAGGCCCGAAAGCCTCACAAGCGGGTGGCAAGTTTGAGAGCCGTTTCAGCCACCCGTTTCCCCAACGCCTCGCACAACGTCGCCTCGTCCTTGGACAACTCGATCATTTTGTTGCCGCCGCCGGCGACGTGACTGGCCCCGTACGGTGTGCCCCCGCCCTGCGTCGCGGTCAGTTCTGCCAGTGTGTATGGCAAGCCGACGAGCAACAGGCCGTGATGCAGCAGCGGCAGCATCATCGAAAGCAGCGTGGATTCCTGACCGCCGTGCATGGAGGCCGTCGAGGTGAACACGGCGCCGGGCTTGCCCGCCAGTGCGCCCGATATCCAAAGTCCGCCGGTGGTGTCGAGAAAATGCTTAAGCGGTGCCGCCATGTTGCCAAAACGCGTCGGGCTGCCAAGAATTAGACCGGCGCATTCGGTGAGATCGCGCTCAATCACATACGGCGCGCCCGAATCCGGGACCGGGGCAATGGTTTTTTCGGTCTGCGGTGCCACCGGTGGCACGGTGCGCAGACGCGCCGAACACCCGGGGACCGATTCAACTCCGCGCGCGATACGCCTCGCCATGCCGGCCACTGAGCCGCTGCGCGAGTAATACAGCACCAGGATTTCAGTCATGGGGACATTCTAGCGTCGCTCACACGCATGGCCGCGAAAATTGTCGGCGTAGCGCGCCGGCAGGCGCGCGAATCGGTCCACCTGCCAGTGTTCGGCGGCCAGGGAAGATTCCATCGAGTCTTCTTCGGCGTCTTCCATATCGACAAAAAAATCGAGGCCGGTTTTTTGCTCGATCTCGTCCACGCGGGTCAAAAATTCGGTCAGGGGTTCATCGCCGCAGACCGTTTGCGGAACCACGAATGCCAGCGCGGTCTTCGTGCTTGCATCCAGCCAGATGCGAAAGAACGCCACCGGCACCTCGACGCCGGACGCCAGACGTTTGCCGTCGCCATAGACCGGGCCGGTGATGACCCACAGTTCGCCGATGCGTGGCGCGACAAGATCGGCCTCGGCTTCCTCAATGCGCTGCCACAGCAGCTGATTGAGCCGACGCGTCTGCGGCGCGATATTGCTCATGAGAAAAGTCGCGCGCTGGGCCTTGCGCCCATACAGCCGCGAGATCAGGTAGTTCGGTGCGAGGTGGCCGCGGTCGTAACCCGAGCGGCGGTAGTCCTCGGAATCGACTTCAAACAGGGTGCGTTCATCCTGGCTGAAGTGGCCGGGCCGCGGCTTGTCGCCCCGGTCCTGAATTGCCGCTGCACGAAACGCGACCCACAGCGGCGCGCGGCGCCATTCGGAATAGCCGATGACAAACCCGGGATTCTGCAGCGTATGTGTGGAAAGGCGTGTCCAGAACGACTCCGCGCGCGGCAGGCCGCCGTACACGTCGGAGGAGCCGAACGGCGTCAGCCAGGCGTAGACCGCGCCCGTCAACCCGAGCAGCAGTGCCGCCAGCGACGCGTGCCGCTTTTTCATGCAAACCAGCGCAGGCGATCGCGCAGCTTCACCACCTCACCGACGATGACCAGGCTCGCACCCCTTATGTTGGCCCCTTCGACTTTGCGGGGTAGGTCGCCAAGCGTGCCGGCGATCACCTGCTGACGCTCCGATGTTCCCTCCTCGATCAGGGCCGCCGGCCAGTCGCGCGGCAAGCCGTGTGCGATGAGTTGGGCGCAAAGCTGTGGCAAGGAGCCAAGCCCCATGTAGATCACCACCGTCTGGCCGCGCTGCGCGAGCTGATCCCAATTCAGTTTGAGCGTGCCGTCCTTTTGCGCATGGCCGGTGACAAAAACACAGGCCTGCGCGTAATCGCGATGCGTCAGCGGAATTCCGGCGTAGGCCGCGCAGCCGTTGGCGGCGGTGATGCCGGGCACGACCTGAAACTTGACGTCATGGGCGCCAAGGGTTTCGATCTCCTCGCCGCCGCGGCCAAAAATAAAGGGGTCGCCGCCTTTTAAGCGCAGCACGCGCTTGCCCTGCTTGGCAAGCTTGACCAGCAACGCATTGATTTCCTCTTGTGAGAACTCATGCTGGCGCGGACCCTTGCCGACGAAAATGCGTTCGGCGTCGCGCCGTACGCGCTCGAGAATCGGTGCGGATACCAGCCGGTCGTACAGCACCACATCGGCCTGCTGCATCAGCCGCAGGGCGCGGAACGTCAGCAGGTCCGGGTCGCCGGGCCCGGCACCGACCAAGTACACCTCGCCTGCTTGCGTTGCGCCGGCGATGAGGTTGTGGATTTCGCCCTGCGCGGATTCGGCGTCGCCCCGCATCGCGGATTCGGCTCCCGCGCCGTCGAGGAACTTCTCCCAAACCCGCCGGCGCAATGTCAGCGGCAGCGCTTTGATGCGCTCGCGCTGCAACTGCATGAAGCGCGCCAGATGGCTGGTGGTCTCTGGAATCAATGCTTCGATTTTCTCGCGCAACCGGCGCGCCAGCACCGGTGCCGTGCCGCCGGTGGATATCGCGACCAGCACCGGGTCGCGATCAACGATCGAAGGGGTGATAAAGCTGCTCGGCGCCGGGTCGTCCACCACGTTGACCGGCACATTGGCGGCGTCAGCCGCGGTCGCGACGGCGCGGTTCAGCGCGGCATCGTCGGTGGCGGCCACCACCAGCCGGCATCCGGCTACGCGCCAGGGCTCAAAACGCGAGCCCGCGCGCTCGACGCCGGGCAGCGCCAAGATCTCCGGCAGCACTTCCGCCGCTGCGACTTCGATCTGCGCGCCGGCACGCGACAGCAAGCGGATTTTCCTGAGCGCAACCTCTCCGCCGCCCACCACCAATACGCGGGCGCCTTTTAACTTCAGGAAGATCGGAAAATAGTCCACGCGCTATTCTGCCGGGCAGGACGCGCAAATGCCGAGAAAGTCAGGGCGCCCGCAGCGGTCGCGCAAAAAGTCGCGTCAAAACCCGCTGGCGACTGCCTTGGCCATGGTCATCGTGCCGGCGACCAGCAGGATGACCGAAATCACTTTCTTCAACTGCAGGGCATTGAGCCGGAAGCCGACCTGGCTGCCGATCCAGATGCCGGGCAACGCGCCGACCAGCAGCCAGAACAGCATCGAGGTGTTGACGGTACCGAGCTGGGCATGACCGAGGCCGGCGATGCCGGTGATGATCACGGCATGGGCCAGGTCGCTGCCGACCAGTCTGATCGGTTCATGTTTGGGATAAATCCACAGCAGCAGCATCATGCCGATGACGCCGGCGCCGACCGAGGAAATCGTCACCACGCTGCCGACGAGGATGCCGGAAAGCGCGGTCAATACGATTTGCGTGCGACGTGAGATATCGCGCGGAGTGCCGTTGTCGCCACGCAGGTGATTGACCCAACGCAGCAGCGGCTGCTGGAACAGGGTGAAGGTGGCGGTGACGATGACTGCCGTCGCCAGCGTGATCTTGATTAAACGGTCCAGCTCCGGGGTAATCCCGATGGAGTGGATGAAAGCCAGAGTGACAAACGACGCCGGCACGCTGCCCAGCGCCATCCAGCCGACGACGGGCCATTCGAGGGTCTTGTTGCGCTGGTGCAGGAACACGCCGTAGCTCTTGCTGATCGAGGCGTACAGCAGATCGGTGCCGACAGCGACCGCCGGCGAAATGCCGTAGAACAGGATCAGGATCGGCGTCATCAACGAACCGCCGCCGACGCCGGTGGCGCCGACCGCCGTACCGACCAGCAGCCCTGCGACTGAAAACCCCAGACCTTCCATTTAATTTCTCGTTGGACGACGCAAGGTATCAGTGGCCGACATGCCAGAGAAGGATTGTTTCTCTATACTTTTAGACCTGAAACGAATAACGGGGGCGCCAGATGAAATTACGCCAATTGCGATATGTCCACGAAGTTTCCCGGCGTGGGCTCAATGTCACCGCCGCGGCCGAAGCGCTGTTTACCTCGCAACCCGGCGTCTCCAAGCAGATCCGGCTGCTGGAGGAGGAGCTGGGCGTCGACATCTTCGTTCGCAACGGCAAGCACCTGGTCGAGGTCACGCCGGCCGGCAAGCGCATCCTCGACTACACCGAGCGGCTGCTGCTGGAAGTCGACAACATCAAGAACGTCGCCGACGACGTTCCAAGCAGGCCGGACCGCGGCGACCTCTCGATCGCCACCACGCACACGCAGGCGCGCTATGCGCTGCCGCCGGTGATCCGCCAAGTTCCGCAAGCAATATCCGAAGGTCAACCTGCATCTGCACCAGGGCTCGCCGCCGCAGATCGCAAAGATGGCCGCCGAGGGCACGGCCGACTTCGCCATCGCCACCGAGGCCATGCAGCACTGTTCGAGGACCTGGTGATGCTGCCCTGCTACCACTGGAACCGCTGCGTGCTGGTGCGGCCGGACCACCCGCTGGCGAAGTCCAGGCGCAAGCTCACGCTGAAGGATGTCGCCGCAGCATCCGCTCATCACCTACACCTTCGGTTTCACCGGCCGCTCCAAGCTCGACCAGGCGTTCGCCGCGCACGGCCTCAAGCCCGACGTGGTGCTGACCGCCGTCGACGCCGACGTCATCAAGACCTACGTGCGGCTAGGGCTGGGCATCGGCATCGTCGCCAACATGGCCTTTGACGCCGAAGCAGGACACGGATCTGGTTGCGCTCGAAGCGGCACACCTGTTCGAGCGCAGCACCACGCACATCGGCTTCCGCCGCGGCATGTTCCTGCGCGACTACATGTACGAGTTCATCACCACCTTCGCGCCGCACCTGACGCGCGAGGTGGTCGATCGAAATGGCCGCCATAGCCGACCCGGAAGAGCGCCGCCGGCGCGCGCAGAAATTGATGGCCGGGCTGCCTGTTCTGTGAGGGCATGAGGTTAGTTTCTATTCTTCTTTAGCTGCCATGCCGGCATTCGCGCCTGCATAATCTTCGCGCCCCTATGTACCGCTACGACAATTACGACAAGCAACTGGTCAACGAACGCGTCGCCCAGTTCCGCGACCAGACCCGGCGCTATCCTCGCCGGCGAGCTGATCCCGAGACGAGTTCCGCTCGCTTGCGCCTGCGCAACGGCCTCTACGTGCAGCGCTTTGCGCCGATGCTGCGCGTATCGATTCCCTACGGCCTGCTGTCGTCGAGGCAGGTGCGCATGCTCGCGCACATCGCCCGCAAGTACGACAAGGGCTACGGCCACTTCACCACGCGCCAGAACATCCAGTACAACTGGCCCAAGCTCGAAGCAGTGCCGGACATCCTGGCCGACCTCGCCAGCGTCGAGATGCACGCGATCCAGACCTCCGGCAACTGCATCCGCAACATCACCACCGATCACCTGGCCGGCGTCGCCAGCGACGAACTGGTCGACCCGCGGCCGTACTGCGAGATCACGCGCCAGTGGGCGACGCTTCCATCCCGAATTCAACTGCCTGCCGCGCAAGTTCAAGATCGCGTTCTCGGCGACGCAGCACGAGCGCGCGGCGACTGCTGACGCACGACATCGGCGTGCGCATCGTGCAGCAACGCCGCAGGCGAACTCGGCTACACGATGTTCGTCGGCGGCGGCCTCGGCCGCACGCCGATCATCGGCCAGAAGATCCGCGAGTTCCTGCCGGAACTGGACCTGCTGTCGTACCTCGAAGCGATCCTGCGCGTCTACAACCGCCTCGGCCGGCGCGACAACATCCACAAGGCGCGCATCAAGATCCTCGTCAAGGAACATGGGCGTGCGCCAAGTTCACCGAGCTGGTCGAGGCCGAGTGGGCGCTGATCAAGGACGAGCCCGATCTCAAGCTGCGGCGTGAAGACCTCGACGCATTCGCAGAGCATTCTTCCAGCCGCATGCCTACGACAGCGCGGCCGTGCGCGGACGCAAGCTCACGCGCAGCAGCTGGCGGCGGACAAGGCGTTCGCCGCCTGGATGCAGCGCAACTCATGGCAGCATCGCGTTGCCGGGCTACCGCGCCGTCTTCGTCTCGCTGAAGGCGCGCGGCGGCGCGCCGGGCGACTGCACCGCCGAACAGATGGACGCCCTGGCCGATCTGGCCGACCGCTACTCCTTTGGCGAGATCCGCACCACGCACGACCAGAACCTGGTGCTCGGCGACGTGCAGCAGGCGGATCTGCACGCGCTGTGGCAGGCGCTGCAGCCGCTCGAACTGGCGACGCCGAACATCGGCATGCTGACCGACCTGATCTGCTGCCCGGGCCTGGATTTCTGCTCGCTGGCCAACGCCGGCTCGATCGGCGTCGCGCAGGAACTGTCCGAGCGCTTCGACAATCTCGACTACCTGTACGACCTCGGCGAGATCAAGATCAAGATGTCTGGCTGCATGAACGGCTGCGGCCATCACAGCGTTGGCCACATCGGCATGCTCGGCGTCGACAAGGAAGGCGAGGAGTGGTACCAGATCACGCTCGGCGGCAGCGCCAGCAACGACGCCCGCTCGGCGATCGCATCGGCCCGTCGATCGAGCGCGCCAGGGTGGTGGACGCCATCGCTGCATTGATCGAAACTTTTGTCGAACAACGGCAGGAAGACGAGTGCTTCGTCGACACCTATCGCCGCGTCGGCATCGAACCTTACAAGGCTCGCGTCTACGCGAAAGAAGCCATCACCGCATGAAACTGATCCGCGACCAGCAAGTCGTCGAAGACAACACAGTCAAACTCGATGACGCGGCTGCCGTGCCCGCTGCTGGACCCATCATCGTCTCTGTGGCGCGCTGGCGCGCAGAAAAAGAAGCGCTTCGACCCCGCGGCCAGGTTGGCGTGCAGATTCCCTCGGCGCTGGATGTCAGTGAACTCAAGGACGATCTACCGCATCTCGCTTGCATCGAACTGACGTTTGCCTTCATCAAGCCCAAACCCGAGGGGGGCATCACCTTTGACGGTCGCGCTTACTCGCAGGCGCGTTTGCTGCGCGAGCGCTATGGCTATCAAGGCGATATTCGTGCCGTGGGGGATATTTTCCGTGACACGATTTTTGCGATGCACCGCTGCGGCATCAACGTCATCGAACCCAAACCGGGGCTCGATCCGCAGAATGCGCTGAATGCCTTCAAGGATTTTTCGTTGGTCTATCAGGCAGCCGCGGACGAACAGCCCTCGATCTTCCGCCGCAGACTCGCTTAAACCGCGGCAATCTTCTCGACGTTGCCCAGATAAGGACGAATCGCCGTCGGCAGCGTGATGCTGCCATCGGCGTTCTGATAATTCTCCAGAATCGCGACCAGCGTA
Source organism: uncultured Gammaproteobacteria bacterium (assembly GCA_963807375.1). Lineage (GTDB taxonomy): Bacteria > Pseudomonadota > Gammaproteobacteria > Nevskiales > Nevskiaceae > JACPFV01. The sequence goes on along the minus strand of CAWEBP010000001.1, from coordinate 139,188 downwards.
CGGCCGACCGCCAGACCTGAGCCGTTGATCGTGTGCAGCAGATCGGTCTTTTTCGTCTCGGGATTCCGATAGCGCGCCAGCATGCGCCGCGCCTGGAAATCCTCGAAGTTGGAGCAGGACGAAATCTCGCGGTAACGGTTCTGCGAAGGCAGCCAGACTTCGAGGTCGTAGGTCTTGGCGGCGGCAAACCCCATGTCGCCGGCGCACAGCGCCATCACGCGGTACGGCAGCTCGAGCTTCTGCAGAATCGATTCGGCGTGCGCGGTAAGTTGCTCGTGCGCTTCAGCTGATTTGTCCGGTGTCGTCGCCTGCACCAGCTCGACCTTCTCGAACTGGTGCTGGCGGATCATGCCCTTGGTGTCCTTGCCGGCAGACGCCGGCCTCGGCGCGGAAGCACGGCGTATGCGCCACCCATTTTTTCGGCAGTGCCGAGGCGTCTACGATCTCGTCGCGCAGCAGGTTGGTGACCGGCACCTCGGCGGTGGGAATCAGCCACCAGGATCGCTGAACATTCGCCCCGCATTTCGCGCAGGACCTGTTCGTAGTCCGTGGAACCGAACAAATCGCTTCAAATTTTGGCAGCTGGCCGGTTCCCTGCATCGAGGCGGCATTGACCATGTACGGGCACGTACAACTCCTCGTAGCCATGCTCGCGCGTGTGCACGTCGAGCATGAACTGGATCAGAGCGCGATGCAGCCGTGCCAGGTCACGCGCAGCACGACGAAGCGCGCGCCGGTGAGCTTGGCGGCGGCGGCGAAGTCCATCTGGCCCAGCGCCTCGCCGAGGTCGGCGTGATCCTTCGGCGTAAAGCGAAAATAACTTCGGTTCGCCCTGCGTGCGCACTTCGACATTGGCGTGCTCGTCCTTGCCGTCGGGCACACTGGCGTCAGGAACATTAGGCAGTCTCAAGGAGAAAGTCTTCGAACGACGCCTGCAGGGCCGCGAGCGTTTCTGGTGTTCGCCTCCAGCTGCCTTTTGATGCGGTCCATGTCCTCGAGTATCGGCGACGCGTCCTCGCCTTTGGCCTTGGCCAGGCCGATGCGCTTGGAGCCGGCGTTGCGCTCCGCCTGCAGGTTTTCGGTCTCGGTCTGCAGTTGCTTGCGGCTGCGCTTCCAGCTTCTCGTATTGCGCGAGATCAAGCACAAAGCCGCGTCGGGCGAGCTGCGCGGCGATTTTCTGCGGATCGGTGCGCAGTAGTTTTGGGTCTAGCATCGGAAGTTCTTTTGGGCGCAGTTTAAGCGGTCGCCGCCCGCGCCAGCCACAGTCCCAGCGCACAGGCGCCAAGACTCAGCACCAGATTAAGCGCCACGTTAAGCAACGCCGCACTCATGAAACCGTCCCGCCAGAGTTCCAGTGTTTCGACTGAAAACGCCGAGAAGGTGGTGAATCCCCCAAGCACGCCGGTGGTCAGGCCCAGCCGCAACCAGCCCGGAAACTCGGGCCGATCGAGCGCGTAGGCGGCGATAAAACCCATGAGCAGACCGCCGCTTACGTTGACCATCAGCGTCGCCGCGGGAAACCCAGGCCAGAGATTCTTTGCCCACAGCCCCACGCCGTAGCGCGCGGCACTGCCAAAAGCGCCGCCGAGCATTACCGCTATCCAGGCCGTCATGACTTCCCCCGCTTGTTTGCCGCGCGCAGGGCGGCGAGCTTCTCTGCGATTTTAATTTCCAGCCCGCGCTGCGTGGGCTGGTAAAACTCCATGCCGGCCAGTTTATCCGGCAAAAACTGCTGTCCGGCGGCATGCGCCTCGGCCTCGTCATGGTCGTAGCGATATCCCTTGCCGTAATCCAGCTCCTTCATCAATTTCGTCGGCGCGTTGCGGATGTGCAGCGGCACTTCGAGCGTGCCGTATTTCTCGACCGCGGCCTTGGCCTCGCTGAACGCGGCATAGACCGCGTTGCTCTTGGGGCCGACGGCGAGAAATACGATGGCTTCAGCGATGGCGAGTTCGCCTTCAGGGGAGCCGAGACGTTCATAGGTATCCCAGGCACTCAGGCAGAGCTGCAACGCACGCGGGTCAGCCAGACCGATGTCTTCTGCCGCCATGCGGGTGACCCGCCGGGCGAGGTAACGCGGGTCGGCACCGCCGTCGAGCATGCGCGCGTACCAATAGAGCGCGGCATCGGGGTCGCTGCCACGTACCGATTTATGCAGTGCGGAAATCTGGTCGTAGAACTGCTCGCCCTGCTTGTCGAAGCGCCGCCAGCTCTTACCGAGCAGCTTTTCCAGCGTGGCTTCGTCAGTCGTGCCTTCGGCGCGCACCAGCTCGACCGCGGTCTCGAGCAGGATCAGGGCGCGGCGCGCATCGCCGTCGGCCAGCTCGGCCATGCGCGTCAGCCAGGTTTCTGGAAGTTCGGCGCCAACGCCGCGGTCGGCGTCCGACAAGGCGCGTCGCATCAGCGTCAGCAGGTCTGCATCGCCCAGCGGCTTGCAGGACGAACACACGCAGCCGCGACAGCAGCGCGGAATTCAGCTCGAAAGAAGGATTCTCGGTGGTGGCGCCGACCAAAATCAGCGTGCCGTCTTCGACAAACGGCAGCAGCGCGTCCTGCTGGCCCTTGTTGAATCGGTGGATTTCGTCGATGAACAGCACGGTGCGCTGCGGCGGAGTTTTCGCCTGCGCGGCCTGCGCCTGCGCGACCGCTTCGCGGATGTCCTTGACGCCGGCCATTACCGCCGACATGGCAATGAATTGGAAATCCGACTCGCTTGCCACCAGCCGCGCCAGCGTGGTCTTGCCGGTACCGGGCGGACCCCAGAACACCATCGAGGGCACCGAGCCGGCTTGCAGCAGGCGGCGCAGCGGCGCGTCTTTGCCCAACAGGTGGCTTTGGCCAACGACTTCGTCCATATGCTTTGGGCGCATTCGTGAAGCCAGCGGAGCGGTCGAAATCATGGCGTAAGTTTGCCACCCGCTTGGCGGCCGTAATGGCCGTTTTGGACCGCGCCTAGAAAAACAGTGGTACTAAAAGTGTACCGCCTGTTTTCGGAATCGAGTGGTTTTGGCAAAATTTAGGCGCTAAGCGGGTAGCGTCCCGATGCGCGTTTTACGCGCTGGGATCGGCACACAAATCGGTGTCCGCTAACGCGGTGCCGATTTGAGTCCGACGGGTAAGGCTAATTTTCAGTCGCTTTAACGATTTCCATGCCCGGCGGCGGCGTAAAGCTGAACTGCGCGGAATCCAGGGATGTGTTGGTCTTGATTTCGCTGAAACTCACGTTCGTGATATTGCCGAGCTGGTCGTGGAATTTCATGCGTTGCGGCACGCCCGCCTTGAGCACCATTTCGATGGACTGGAAATCGCCGTCGGTGGATTTTGGCGTAAGACTGACGATGCGCGCAGCTCCTTCCTTGCCGGCGTCCTTGATGGTGAACTGGGATTTCAGGTTGGCGCGCTGCGAAAGCAGTTCCGCCGGGGTTCCGGCCAAGGCATCTTTGGCCTCGCGCACGGTGACTTGCTTGAGGTCAGGGTCATACAGCCAGATGGTCTTGCCGTCGCAGACCATCAGCTGCTCGTAGGGTTTTTCGTAGGCCCAGCGGAACTTGCCGGGCCGCGACAGGGCCATGCGGCCGGAGGTCTTCTGGATCAGCGCGCCTTTTTCGTCGTTCTGCACCTGCTCGAAGTTGGCCGAAAAGGTCTGCACGCCATCCACGAACTTCTGCAGCGCCTGTTCGGCGGTTTCGGCCGAGGCATAAAAGGGCAGCAGGAGCGTGAAACAAAATAGGTATGGGCGCATGAGGGGTAGACCGCAATCAGGAGTGATTGTTCACCAAGATTTCGCGATTGCCGCCGGCGCCGGAGGGGCCGACGATTCCGGCGCGCTCCATCTGCTCGACCATGCGCGCGGCGCGGTTGTAGCCGACCGACAGCCGTCGCTGCACCCAGGACACCGAGGCCTTGCGCGACTCGAGCACGATGGCCACCGCCTGGTCGTAGAGCGCGTCCTGTTCGGCATCCAGCGGCTGGCCCGCCGCATTCGGGTCCGGCTCGTCGGCCAGCACGTCCTCGATGTATTCCGGCTCGCCGACCTGCTTGAGATAAGCCACGACTTTGTGCACTTCGTGGTCGTCCACGAACGCGCCGTGGATGCGCTGCACGCTGGCTCGCGCCAATCGGGCGGTACAGCATGTCGCCGTGACCGAGCAGGGTTTCGGCGCCCTGCTGGTCGAGAATCGTGCGCGAATCCACTTCGCTGACGCTACCTGGAAGGCGATGCGCGACGGAATGTTGGCCTTGATCAGGCCGGTGATGACGTCCACGCTCGGGCGCTGCGTGGCGACAATCAGATGCACGCCGGCGGCGCGCGCCTTCTGCGCCAGTCGCGCAATCAGTTCTTCGACCTTCTTGCCGACCACCATCATCATGTCGGCCAGCTCGTCGATGACGATAACGATGTTGCGGCAGAGGTTTCAGCGGTTCGGGCGCCGGGGTGTTCCGCGCCCTCGTTCGCCGGGGCGGCGAGCGGGTTCAGGATCGGCTGGCGCCGGCCTTCGCCGCGTCCTCGATCTTGCGGTTGAGCCCGCCGATATTGCGCACGCCCATGCGCGTCATCAGCTGGTAGCGCCGCTCCATTTCGGCCACGCACCAGCGCAGCGCGTTGGCGGCGTCCTTCATGTCGGTGACCACCGGCGTCAGCAGGTGCGGGAATGTTCTCGTACACCGACAGCTCAAGCATCTTCGGGTCGATGAAGATGAAGCGCACCTGTTCGGCGGTGGCCTTGTAGAGCATCGACAGGATCATGCACGTTGATCGCCACGCTCTTGCCCGAGCCGGTGGTGCCCGCCACCAGCAGATGCGGCATCTTGCCAAGGTCGCACTGCGACCGGCGTGCCGGCGATATCCTTGCCCAGCGCCAGCGTCAGCGGCGAATGCGAGTTGCGCGTAGGCCGTCGGATCGCAGGATCTCCGACAGCATGACGATGTCGCGCTTCTGGTTCGGCAGTCTCCAGTCCGACGTACGGACTTGCCCTCGATCACCTCGATCACGCGCACCCGTGACACCGACAGCGATCGCGCCAGATCGTTGCGCAAGATTGCTGATCTGCGCGCCCTTGACGCCCGGCGCCAGCTGCAACTCGAAGCGCGTAATCACCGGACCGGGCTGCGCCGCGACCACCTTGGCTTCAACCCCGAAATGCCAGCAGGTGCTCTCTCGACGCTCGCGTGAAATGCGCTCGAGATCCTCGGCGGTATAGCCTTTCACCGGCGGCCGTGGCGGGTCGAGAATCGACAGTGGCGGCAGTGGATCGCCGGCAAACTTAGGCACGTCGGCGCCTTTTTCCCCCGAGCCTATGGGCAGCGACATCTGGTTGTCGCCGACAAACGGCATTTTGCGTTTTTTCTTATCTTTCAGTGGCGCTTGCGGTGCCACTGGTGTCACAGCGCCAACGGCGGGCGCATTGCGAATCACCCCCGGTGCGCTGACAGTCGCGGGCTTGGCGCGTTGCGCGAGGTGCCGGGTCAGGGATTGCAAACCGCCGCCCACGCGGTCCAGCAGTTGCAGCCACGAAAATACCAGCGCCACCGGCAGGGCGGCCACCAGCACGGTGAGCAGCAGCAAGGTGGCGCCGAACGAGTTGAGCACCGCGACCAGCGAATTGCCCATCACCAGCCCGAGGATGCCGCCGCTGCCTTGCGGCGTGACGGTGGCGCTACCGCCAATATGCAACGCGGTCAGCGCGCAGAGACTTAGGGCGCACAGCAGTAAAGCACCGCTGCGCCAGACCGGTGCGATGTGACGCGTCTCGTCCAGTCCCTTGCCCCGATACACAAACCAGCCGACCAGCGCGACCAGGGCCGGGAGCAAAAACGCAACGTAACCGAACAGGCTCAGCAACACGTCGGCGGTCCAGGCGCCGATGCTGCCAATCAAATTGTGGACGTTGCCACCGGCGCCGCTCGACGACCAGCCGGGGTCGTCCGGGTGGTGCGACAGCAGGGCAATGATCAGGAAAAGGGCCAGGCTCACCGCCGCCACCAGACCCGCCTCGCGCAGCTGTCGCTGCATCCATCCGGGGCCGTCGAGTACCGCTTGGCTTTTATTCCTCAGCATGGAGGATAAGTATCGCATGGAGTTTTCATACCCACGGGCTTGAAATTTGGATCAGAAACACCATTAATGTCGTATGGAGGATGACAGGCGATGACCACCCAGACCCGACACTTTCTTCTGACCCCCGAAGGCTCAGTGCGCGAGTTCAGCACCGAACAGGCCGCGCGCGTGGCCGCGGGCGCCAACAAGCTGCCGGAATTCGCCGGCCACCGTGTGCGCTATCTGCAGGTCACCGTCAATGACGATAACAATCGCGAACTGAAAATCCAGTCGGCAGGTGCCTGCATCCGCTTTGACGCCGACGGCCGCCTCGCCGAAACCAGCGCGCCCAGCGAAAAAGAGGCGATCACCCACTTTGAGCACGATGCCTGCATCCAGTGGGCGCTCAAGGGAATGCCCGCCGCATCACCCACATTTCACTGACCGTTCGCGCAGTTTCCGGACTGCGGGACGTCCCCGCTGCCGCCTGGGATGCGCTGTTCCCCGCCGACTACCCCTTCACCCGTCACGCATTTCTATGCGCGTTGGAGACCCACGGTTGCGTTGCGCCGCGATCCGGATGGCAGCCCTGTCACCTTCTACTGGAAGACGCCCAAGGTAATCTGAAGGCCGCCGCGCCGCGTTATCAAAAAACCCATTCCTACGGCGAATTTGTTTTTGATTTCGCCTGGGCCCGTGCGAGCGGCGAGCTCGGCCAGCCCTACTACCCCAAGCAACTCTGTGCAATCCCGTTCACCCCGGCTTGCGGGCCCCGGCTAGGCGCTCTCGACGACCACGCACGCGCACAGTTGCTCGACGCATTGCACGCCCATTGGCAATCCAGCAATGATTCTTCCCTGCACGCGCTGTTTCTGGATGAACGCACGGCGCAGGATTTTCATCGGCGTGGCGCCTTGCTGCGCTACGACGTGCAGTTTCACTGGCACCGCGCCACCGAAACCGACTTCGGCGGTTTTCTGGCGCGGCTCACCCACGACAAGCGCAAGAAAATACTGCGCGAGCGCCGCCGGGTGGCGGAAGCCGGCATTCGTTTTGAGTCGCGGCGCGGCAATGAGCTGAGCGAAGCGCAGTGGGCACAGGTGTTCGCGCTGTATTCCAACACCTACGAGGAGCGCGGCCAGCCGCCCTACCTGAACCTGGATTTTTTTCTCGACTATGGCCGTGCGTCGGATACGCCGCTGCGCCTGGTTCTGGGCTACGAGGGTGCGCGCCTGATCGCCTGCGCGATCCTGGTGGTGGGCGGCGCCACGCTTTACGGTCGCCACTGGGGCTGCGCTGAGAAATATCACAGCCTGCATTTTGAGACTTGCTACTATCAAGGTATCGAGTTTTGTCTGACTGAGGGACTCATGCACTTCGATGCTGGCGCGCAGGGCGAACACAAACGCACGCGTGGCTTTGCACCGGTGCTGACGCGTTCGGCGCACTGGCTGGTGGATGGGCATTTGCACGAGGCGGTGTCGCGGCATCTGCAGCGCGAACGCAGCGCAATCGAGCAGTACAAAAATGAACTGATGGCGCATGCGCCGTTTCGCAGCCCTCTGCCGGCAGCCCCGGCATCGGAGCCCAATCCACAACAGGACGGCGCCTGAATGGATAACCCGATTCGTCTGCACTGGCTGGATCCGCGCAATCCGCAGCAGCCGTTTCCCGATCCGCGCCGCGCCATGCGCGACCCGAACGGGTTGCTGGCGATCGGTGGCGACCTATCTCCCGAGCGATTGCTGCGCGCTTATGCGCAGGGAATCTTCCCCTGGTTCAATCCGGACGAACCGATCCTCTGGTGGTGCCCCGACCCGCGTGCGGTGCTGGCGCCGCGCCAGTTCCACACCTCGCGCAGCCTTGCGCGGCGTTTGCGCAAGCCGGATTTCAGCGTGACGCTGAATCACGCGTTTCGCGACGTGCTCGAAGCCTGCTCGCGCACCGCGAACACGTTCGCGTGGCACCTGGCTGTCGACCGAGATGAAGCAGGCATATTTCCAGCTGCACGCGCTGGGTCATGCCCAGTCGGTGGAAATCTGGCGTCAGGGCCAATTGGTCGGCGGCGTCTACGGTGTATCGCTGGGCCGCATGTTTTTTGGCGAATCCATGTTCTCACGCATGCCGGATGGCTCGAAGATCGCCCTGTATTTCCTGTGCCAGCAGCTCGTGGCCAGGAATTACGAACTGCTTGACTGCCAGGTCAGTTCGCCGCATCTGGCGACGCTGGGTGCCGTTGAATTGCCGCGCGAAGAATTCCTGCAGCGGCTGAGTGCGGCGGTGAGCGACGGTGGCGTGACCGGTCGCTGGTCATCAGATATTGCCGCCCCATGAGTGAAGCCGCGCGTTTATTGCTGGGCAGCGAGCATGTCTGCGGCTACTTGTCCGGGCGCGAAGCGCGGAGCGCCTTCATTGACCCGGATTTCAAGCTGAATCCGGCGCGCTATGCCGAACTGCTGAAGCTGGGGTTTCGCCGCAGCGGCGCCTATGTCTATCGCCCGGCCTGCATGGGGTGCGCCGAATGCCGGCCCGTGCGTATCCCGGTGCGCGAATTTGTCGCCACCCGCACGCAGCGGCGCTGTCTCAAGCACAACCACGACCTGTCGCTGACCCGCAGCGGCGCATTGAGCGAAGAGCACTTCGCGCTCTATCGCGAGTACCTGTCCGCACGCCACCCGACCGGCGGCATGGACCCCGAAGACCGCGACACCTTCCACAGTTTTCTGGAATGCGCCTGGGGCCAGGCGCAGGTCTGGGACTTCCGCCTGGGTTCGCGCCTGCTGGCCTGCGCCATCGTCGACGTATTGCCGCGCGCGCTGTCGGCGGTCTACACGTTTTTTGACCCCGACGAATCCGCACGCAGTCTTGGCACGCTGGCGGTGTTGACGCAGATCGAGCAGGCGCGACGGGCGCAGCTCGACCACGTTTACCTGGGCTACTGGGTCGAACATTCGCGCAAAATGACCTACAAGAGCAATTTCCGGCCGCTGGAAATGCTACGACGTCAAACTTGGCAGCGCCTAGACGCGCCCGCATAATCGCGCACCCAACTCCAAGGGCTATCAAGCCGCATGCCGAAAGAAGACCATATTGAGATGAATGGCGTCGTCGAAGAGACGCTTCCCAACACCACGTTCCGGGTCAAGCTCGAGAACGGCCATGTCGTCAGCGCCCACATCTCAGGTCGCATGCGCAAGAACTACATCCGCATCCTCACCGGCGACAAGGTCAAGGTCGAGATCACGCCCTACGACCTGACCAAGGGACGCATCACGTTCAGAGACAAATAGTTTCACGATAGTCGCCTGAGGCGATAGGACATTCTCCGGCGTATTTGTGGATTGATTTCAATCCCGGGAATACGCTCTCGGCTCGCTCGCGAAGCGCCGATGAATCCGGAAAACTAATTCCTGTCGACGCCTTTTTAGTGCGACCAGGTTAGGCGCTTTCAACCGCCACGGGCTTCTCTCTAGGTTCCAACCGCAAGTCCAGCTTGCCGTCCTTGACTGAGACGCTGACTTCGCCGCCGTTGGCGAGCTTGCCAAACAACAATTCCTCCGCCAGCGGGCGCTTGATGTTCTCCTGGATCACGCGCGCCATCGGCCGCGCGCCCATTTTGATGTCGTAGCCGTGCTCGCCGAACCAGGCGCGCGCGTCGGGAAGCACTTCGAGCTCTACGTGCTTGGCGGCGAGCTGCTCCTCGCAATTGCACGATGAACTTGTCGACCACGCGCGCGATCACCGGCGGCGCAGCGGCGCGAACGGGATGATGGCGTCGAGCCGGTTGCGGAATTCCGGCGAGAACACCCTTGCGGATCACCTCGAGCGAGTCGGTGCTGTTGTCCGCTCAGAAAAGCCCATCGAGCGGCGCGCCGACTCCTCAGCGCCGGCATTGGTGGTCATCACCAGAATCACGTTGCGGAAATCGACCTGGCGGCCGTTGTTGTCGGTCAGCGTGCCATGGTCCATGACCTGCAGCAGCAGGTTGAACACATCCGGATGTGCCTTCTCGATTTCATCGAGCAGCACCACGGCGTGCGGATGCTTGAGCACCGCATCGGTCAGCAACCCGCCCTGGTCGAAACCGACATAGCCCGGCGGCGCGCCGATCAGCCGCGATACCGTGTGCCGCTCCATGTACTCGGACATGTCGAAGCGGATCAACTCGATGCCCAGCTGCAGCGCGAGCTGGCGCGTGACCTCGGTCTTGCCGACACCAGTCGGTCCGGCGAGCAGGAAGTTGCCGATCGGTTTTTCCGGCTCGCCCAGGCCCGAGCGCGACAGCTTGATGCGAAGACGCGAGCAGTTCGATCGCCTTGTCCTGGCCGAAGATCACCAGCTTCAGGTCACGCTCGAGTGTCGCCAGACGGTCGCGATCGCTCGAGGACACGCTCTTGGGCGGGATGCGCGCGATCCGCGCGACCGTGTCCTCGATGTCCCTGACCTGCACCGTCTTGCGCTTCTTGCCTTCGGGCAGCAGACGCAGGCGCGCCGCGGCTTCGTCGATCACGTCGATGGCCTTGTCCGGCAGATGGCGGTCGGTGATGTGCCGCGCCGACAGCGCAACCGCGGATTCGCAGCGCGCCGTCGGTGTAGTGCACCTGGTGGTGCTCCTCGAAGCGCTGCGCGCAGGCCCTTGAGGATCTTGATGGTTTCCTCGACGGTCGGCTCCGGCACGTCGATCTTCTGGAAGCGCCGCGCCAGCGCGCGGTCCTTCTCGAAGATGCCGCGGAATTCCTGGTAGGTAGTCGAGCCGATGCAGCGCAGGTCGCCGGATTGCAGCAGCGGCTTGAGCAGGTTGGAGGCGTCCATGACGCCGCCGCTGGCGGCGCCGGCGCCGATGATGGTGTGGATCTCGTCGATGAACAGGATCGCACCCTTGATCTGGCCCAGCTCGGTCAGCACCGCCTTCAGGCGCTTCTCGAAATCGCCGCGGTACTTGGTGCCGGCGATCAGCGAGCCCAGGTCGAGGCTGTAGACCACGCCGTGCTTGCAGCAGGTCGGGCACCTTGCCCTCGACGATCAGCCACGCCAGGCCTTCGGCGATGGCGGTCTTGCCGACGCCCGCCTCGCCGACCAGCAGCGGGTTGTTCTTGCGCCGGCGGCACAGCGTCTGCATCACGCGCTCGATCTCGAGCTCGCGGCCGATCAGCGGGTCGATCTGGCCCTTGCGCGGCGCGCTCGTTGAGGTTGACTGCGCGAACTGCTCCAGCGCGGTCTTCTGCCGGCGCGGCTTGTCGCCTCCGCGCTCTTCGCGATCCTGCCCGGCGCCGGCGCGCCGGTCGGGCGCCGCCGGTTGTTCTTGGCGATGCCGTGCGAGATGAAGTTGACGATGTCGAGCCGTGTGACGCCCTGCTCGTTGAGCAGGAACACGGCGTGGGTGTCCTTCTCGCTGAACATCGCGACCAGCACGTTGAGCGTCGTCACCTGCTTCTTGCCGGCCGACTGCACGTGGTAGATCGCGCGCTGCAGCACGCGCTGGAACGACAGCGTCGGCTGCACTTCGCGGTTGTCTTCGTCCTTGATCGACTGCACGTTCTTGGCGATGTAATCGCGCGAGGCCCATGCTCCAGCGCGTCGAGATCGGCGCCGGTGGCGGTCAGGACTTCGGAGACGTTGGCGTCGGACAGCAGCGCCAGCAGCAGGTGCTCGACGGTGAGCAGGTCGTGGCCCTCGCCTCGCGCGGCGCGAAAAGCCGCGTCGAGAGACTTTCTGCAGCTCGTTCGGCACAAGCGATCGCTCGATCAGCCTTTCTCCATCACGGTCAGCAGCGGGTGCTGATGCTTGCGCGCATAGGCGTTGACCTGCGCCACCTTGGTTTCGGCGATTTCGATCGGGAAAATCCCGGCGACCGCGCGGCCCTGCGTGTGCACCTGCAGCATGATCTGCACGGCCTTTTCGTGTCGCGTGGTGGAAAAACGTCTGCAAGACCTGCACCACGAACTCCATCGGCGTGAAGTCGTCGTTGACCATCACCACCTTGTACAGCGGCGGCTGTTTGGTTTTAGGGCGCGCCTCTTCGACGATGGTGTCGAGTGCGCCCAGCGATTCGTCCTGCGTCTTGCGGCTCATGGATTAATCATAGCCAACTCGGGCGAAATAAATAGCCCTGCGTCAGCGTCCAGTAACTGATGTCTAGTCGTTAATAATGCGGGCGGTTTCGCTCGACTCAATAGACGCCAAAAAAATACCGCACCCGCTTGAAGCGCTTTTTGCCTCAAAACGTGGTTGATGGGAAAATGGGCGGTACACTTTTAGTACCACTGGTTTTTGCTGCATGGCTGAAAACGGCTCGCAGAGCCTCCAAGCGGGTGGAGGGAAAATTACTTGTGGGTAAAGGTAAACGCCCCATCCCAGTTCTTCCCCGGCGGATTTTCGCGCAGGAACAGGATGCGCTCGAGGAAGATGTCGTAAATCGGCTGCGGATTGGCGCCGGTCTTGAGGGTGAAGAATTCCTGCTCTGCTTCGTCCCACTTCTGGGCCCGGTAAAGCTGCATCGCACCACGCTGGCGCGCGAGGTCCTGGCGTACCGCCGGGTCGAGTGAATCCTTCGGGCCCATAGGTTCATAGATCGGCACCGGTTCGTTCTTACCTTTGACGCGCACCACATCCACCTCGCGGAATGACCAGTCGCCCGGCGCCTGCCCGCGGGTGAAATCGCTGACCAGCACGCCGACGCCGTATTCCTTGGTCAGGCCTTCGAGCCGCGCGCCAAGATTCACCGAATCGCCCATCACGGTGTAGGCGCGGCGGAATTCGGAGCCCATGTTGCCGACGTTCATCTTGCCGGTGTTGAGGCCGACGCCGATGTTGAGCCGGGGCCAGCCGCGCTTGTCGAATTCGTCGTCCAGTTCGCGCACCGCCTGCATCATCTCCATCGCCGCGCTCATGCCGTGAATCGCGTGTTGGTCGTCGGCCAGCGGAGCCCCCCAGAAGGCCATGATGGCGTCGCCGATGTATTTGTCGATGGTGCCGCGGTGCTTCTGGATCACGGAAGTCTGCTTGGTCAGGAAGACGTTCATCATCTGCGCCAGCTCCTTGGCCTCGAGCTTCTCGGATACCGTCGTGAACCCGCGCACGTCGGAAAACAACACCGTCATTTCGCGGCTTTCACCTTCCATCGAAATCTGGCCGCCCTTGTCGGCCATTTCGGCGACCACTTCGGGCGGCACGTATTCGCCAAACATTTTCGAGATGTCGCGCGCCTTGCGCGATTCGATGAAATAGCCGTAAAGCAACTGCGCCAGGAAAACCGTGAGGGTGTAAGCAATCGGCACGCCCATGGGCATGATGAAGTTGGCGTAGTGCCAGAGCGAGAACCCGATCGCCAGGCCAAGAACAATCAGGCCCACCGTGATGCCCGCCGTGGCCAGCGGCGACACCTTGGGAAACAGCCACGCCAGCAGCAGGCCGATGGTCAGAAGCGTGATGACTTCAATGCCGGCGTAATACGGTGCTTTTTGCTTGATACGCCCGTCGAGGAATCCCGAGACGATATTGGCGTGCACTTCGACGCCAGCAAACACGTTGCCGACGGGCGTCACGCGTAAATCTTTCAAGCCCGCTGCACTGGTGCCCACAAGCACAATTGCACCCTTGAGTTTGGCGGCATCGGCGGTGCCGCGAATCACATCGGTTGCCGAGATATAAGGGAAACTGAAAAGCGGTCCTCGATAGGGAACGTATACCGATGTTTCACCATCTACGGGTGCCGTGAAATTACCGGTACGTACTCGCTCCAGATTGAGCGAGCCGCGCGCTTCTGGCGGATCGAATTCCAGCGTGATGCCTTTGTTTCCCGCGGCCAGATTGACCAGCGCCAGCGCCAGCGAGGGATATAGAGCACCCTTGTACTTCTGCACCAGAGGGACTCTGCGGAAAACGCCGTCTACATCCGTGGTTGGGTTGTCCGTGTAACCACAAAATGGTGTCGCTTCCTGCAGAATTGCGACGTTGCCGCTATATCCGGTTTGTGCCACGAAATCCACGCTGTACTGCTTGACTGCGGATTCATCCATGATGGGCCTGCAGAGCGCACCAACCTCGGCAGACTCTCCTGGCGACACCATAGATTTCATAAACGTGCCCAATACCACCGGACGGCCCTTCAATGCTGCGGCGAACTGGCCGTCATAGTCCAGTTGCGGCCTCAGCCCTTCGATACGCTGCGAGAACCCCGGCAGATCTGCCAGCTCTTTTTGCGACAGCCGTTCCAGCAGATCAAGGCCGGAACGCTTGTCCGGCTCCGGAAAGAAAAAGTCGAAGCCCAGCACCGCAACGTCGTACTTATCAAATGCGTTGTTCACCAGGGCCGCGTATTTGTCTCGTGTCCATGACTGCCATTGCCCCTCGGCGGCGAGGCTTTTTTCGTCAACATCGATAATGACGACGCGCGGGTCTACCGTGCGCGGCATGGTCAAAACAACACGCGCGTCGTAGGTAAAGTTCTCGATGCCCTCGAGCAGACGCACCGGGTACCAGCCGGCGGTATGAATCATGAACAGAGCCGCCAGCAACCCGCTGATCAGCAAACGTATCAGTGTGCGCGGCATGTACCACTCCCCCTGGCCAAACTTAGCCCCAAGGGCACGTTACAGCTATCATCCTCACCATGGCAACCGCACTGCTGGAACAACCGTTTGCGTGGACCCAGCGCGTTTGGGAACGATACGGACGCCAACTACCTTCGGTGATGTTGGCGCTGCTGACCGTCTTGGTTGCCGCGACACTGGCCCAGGCGATCTGGCTGTTGTTGCCAGCGCCGGAATCCGCGGCCTGGCGGCCGATGCCGGCGCCCGCGCCGACCGCTTCGCTCGACAACCGCAGAACGGACGTTGCCGCAATCGTGGCGGCGCATCTGTTCGGCATCTATCAGCCCGTCGCCATCAGCACACAGGCGGCACGCGAAGCTCCGGACACGCCCCTGAATCTCACGTTGATGGGCATATTCGCGGGCACTTCCGAGGATTTTTCGCGCGCGCTGATCGGCCAGCAGGGTGGCGATGAACAGCCTTATTCAGTCGGTGACCGCATCACGCCCGGCGTGGTGTTGCAGAAAATCATGACCGACCGCGTGATTCTCCTGCGCGACGGCCGGCTGGAAACGCTGCGACTGGAGAAAGACCGGCCCAGCACCGCCGAGGCGCCCACCCCCATCGAGACCGCCAGCGCCGACACCACCGGCACTCAGGATCTGGTGAAGATCCGCGATGAAATCCTGCGCGACCCGGCCAAGGCCAGCGAGTACGTGCGGGTGCAGCCGGCCAACCAGAATGGCCAGTTGCGCGGCTACCGGATTTATCCCGGCCGCGATCGCGCCGCATTCACCGGCGCCGGCCTGCGGCCGGGGGACCTTGTCACTTCTGTCAATGGCGTGGAACTCAACGATGCCGGCCGCGCCTTACAATTGCTGGGACAGTTGGCCCAGAGCCCCACGCTCAACATGACCGTCGAGCGCGGCGGCCAGACGCAAACCATTAATCTCAACCTGAATTGAAATGAAAGACTCCCGTATCGGTATGCGCGTGGCCGTGTTCGCCGCCGCGCTGGCACTGGCTTCAACGACCGCGCAATCGGCGGTGACGCTGAACCTGAAAGACGCCGACATCAACACCCTGATCGCGACAGTCAGCGAAGTCACCGGCAAGAACTTCATCGTGGATACGCGCGTCAAGGGCAAGGTCACCGTGATCTCGTCGTCGCCGATGACCGCCGACAGCGTCTACCAGACCTTCCTCGCCGTGCTCGAAGTCAACGGGTTTGCCGCAATCCCATCTGGTAGCGCGATCAAGATCATTCCCGATACCAATGCGCGCACCGATGGCAGTGGCGCGGCGTCCAGCGGCGCCGGCATGCCTGCCGACGGATGTCGTCACCCACGTCTACCAGATCCAGAACATCTCGGCGGCGCAGCTGGTGCCGATCCTGCGGCCGCTGGTGCCACAGTGGGGCCACCTCGCCGCCTACGCGCCCTCGAACATGCTGATCATCTCGGATCGCGCCGCCAACGTGCAGCGACTCGAACAGATCATCCGCGAAATGGATCAGACCGGCGACCGCGAGCCTGGAGCTGGTCAAACTGCAGCACGCTGCCGCCAGCGAAGTCGTGCGCATCCTCACCACGCTGACACAGCAGGACAAAACTGCCGACCCCGGCACCAAAACGACCCTCGGTGATTGCCGACGAGCGCTCCAACAGCGTGCTGATCGGCGGCGATCGAGCCGACCGCCAGCGTCTGCGTCGAAATCGTCTCCCAGCTCGACACCCCGCTGACTGAAGACGGCGCCACCCAGGTGGTTTACCTGCGCTACGCCAACGCCGAAAACCTCGCGCCGATTCTCGAAGGTTATGCCGCCTCCAGCGACATCGCCTCGCGCCCTGCGGGCGCCCCGGCGACGGCGGCGGCTGCGGCTTCCACGGGCAGTGCCGACGGCAAAACCCGCATCGTTGCCGACAAGGACACCAACGCGCTGGTCATCACCTCAAACGCCCAAAACCATGCGCGCGGTACGCAACGTCATTGCGCAACTCGACATCAAGCGCGCACAGGTGCTGGTCGAAACCATCATCGCGGAAGTCAGTGCTGAAAAGGCCTCGCAACTGGGCATCGACTGGGCGCTGTACCAGCCCGAGGTCGGTGGCGTTGGCGGATTCCTAAACCCCTCAACGCTGTCCGCGCTTGGCAGCGTGGCCGCCACCGGCGACCCGCTGGCGGCAGCCAGTGTGATCGGCTCAGGCTTCACGGCGGCGACCGGTGTGTTTCGCAGCAAGGACACCAGCTTTGGGATCCTGCTTCGTGCCCTGCAGAGCGACGGCGACAACAACGTGCTTTCTACCCCGTCCATTGTCGCCACCGACAATGAGGAAGTCGAAGATTTCAGTCGGGCAGGAAGTGCCGTTCCTCACCGGACAATTCAGCAACACCGGCACCACCAGCACCACCGGCGCAGTCAACCCGTTCCAGACCATCGAGCGCAAGGATGTCGGCCTGACGCTGGGGCTGACGCCGCAGATCAACGAAGGCAACGACGTGCAGCTGAAGATCAATCTCGAGGTGTCGGATGTCTCCAGCGGGGCCGGCACGGTAGGCACCTCGAGCCTGGTCACCAACAAGCGCACTGTCACCACCACTGTGAGTGTTGAGAGCGGCCAGGTGCTCGTACTCGGCGGCCTGCTGGACGACAAGATTTCTGATTCGGAAAACGGCATTCCGTTGCTGTCGAGCCTGCCACTGCTGGGCTGGCTGTTCCAGTCGCGCTCCATCAGGAAAACCAAGAAAAACCTGATGATCTTCATCCGCCCGGTGATCCTTACGCAACGCGCCGAAGCCGATTACTACACTCGACGCAAATACGACTTTATTCGCCAGAACCAGCTCGACGCAGGCAACAAGGTTAAGCCCACCCCGCTTTCGAACCAGCCCCAGCCGGTATTGCCGCCGCTGGATTCATTGCAAGGCAAGCCACTGACGCCGGCGCCCAATAACGCCCCCCCTGTCGCGCGCTGAGCGGTTTATGGAGGCCGTTTCACGCCGTCCACCGTTCGCGTTCGCCAAACGCCACGGCGTGGTCGTCACCGAAGACCACGCGGATCATGTGGTGGTGGTGTGCCGGCCCGGCGCCGGGCTGGACGCGATTCAGGAGATCCAGCGCTTTATGCGCAAGCCGGCGCGGCTGACGGTGGCGGCCGCGGTCACGGAATTTGACAACCTGCTGGCGCGCACCTACGAGGGCCAGAGCAGCGCTGCGGCCGGCCTTATGGAGGGTCTGGACAGCGAAGAGGACACCGACCTCGACAGCCTGACCCACGCCCTGGCCGAGAAGCAGGATTTACTCGAAGGCGACGACGACGCGCCGATCATCAAGTTCATCAACGGCCTGCTGGTCGAGGCGATCCGCGAAAACGCCTCGGACATCCACATCGAAACTTTCGAAAACCGGCTGACCGTGCGCTTCCGCGTGGACGGCGTGCTGCGCGAAGTGCTTTCGCCGCCGCGTCAGCTGGCGCCGCGCATCGTCTCGCGCATCAAGGTCATGGCCAAGCTCGACATCGCCGAGAAGCGCCTGCCGCAGGACGGACGCATCTCGCGCGCGTTTGGCGGCCGCAAAGTGGACGTGCGCGTCAGCACGATCCCGACCGGCGCGCACCACGAGCGCGTGGTGATGCGCATCCTCGACAAGCAGGCCGAGCGCCTTGACCTCGATCAGCTTGGTATCGACGCCGCAGCAGGTTAAATCGCTCAAGCACATCATCTCGCAGCCCGTACGGCATCATGCTGGTCACCGGACCGACCGGCTCCGGCAAGACCACCACGCTGTACTCGGCGCTGGCGGTGCTCAATGACCGCAGCCGCAACATCATGACGGTCGAAGACCCGATCGAGTACTACATCGACGGCATCGGCCAGACCCAGGTCAACACCAAGGTCGAGATGACCTTCGCGCGCGGGCTTGCGCGCAATCCTGCGTCAGGACCCGGACGTCGTCATGGTCGGCGAAATCCGCGACCTCGACACCGCGCAGATCGCGGTGCAAGCCTCGCAGACCGGCCATCTGGTGCTCTCCACGCTGCACACCAACACCGCCGTCGGCGCAGTGACGCGCCTGCGCGACATGGGCGTCGAGCCGTACCAGCTGTCGTCTTCGCTGATCGGCCTGATGGCGCAACGACTGGTGCGCGTGCTGTGCCATCACTGCAAGCAACCTTACGAAGCCAGTCTGGCGGAAAAAGAGCAGCTTGGCCCTGAAAAACCCGAAATCCGCCGTTAACGCTCTACAAGGCCGTGGGTTGTCCGCACTGCCGCGGCACGGGTTATCTGGGCCGCAGCGGCATTCACGAAATCATCGAGGTCGACCGCGGCATGGAAACCATGATCCACGACGGTGCGTCCGAGCAAGCGCTCGAAGCCTACGCGCGTGAACGCAGCCCGGGCATCCTGCAGTCCGGCCGCAACAAGGTCATCGCCGGACACACGACGTTGCAGGAAGTCCTGCGCGTGACCATTGAAGACTGATGCCGGCCTACGAATTCGTCGCGCTCGACGCCAAGGGTCGGCAGCAAAAGGGGCTGATCGAGGGCGATAGCCCGCGCAGCGTACGCAGCCAGTTGCGCGACCGCGGACTGTCACCGCTCGAAGTACACGAAGTATCGGAAGCCCGCGCGCAGACGCAGCGGCCGATGTTCTCCCGAGGAGGTATATCGGCGACCGAACTCGCACTGTTCACGCGCCAGCTCGCCACCCTCGCCCGCTCTGGCCTGCCGCTGGACGAGGCGCTGACCGCGGTTGCCCAGCAAAGCGAAAACCGGCGCGTGCAGCGCGTCACGCTGGGCGTGCGCGCAGCCGTCACCGAAGGCAAGCAGTCTGGCGATGGCGCTGGCGCAGTTCCCGGCCGTATTTCCGCCCATGTTCCGCGCCACCATCGAAGCCGGCGAACAATCCGGCAAGCTCGACGACGTGCTCGAGCGCCTGGCGGACTACGTCGAGCGCCGGCAGGCGATGCAGAGCAAAATCATGCTTGCTGCGTTTTATCCGGCGATTCTCACCCTGGTCGCCGTGGGCGTGGTGTCGCTGCTGCTGACCTATGTCGTGCCCAAGGTCGTCGACGTATTTGCCGACCTCAAGGCCGAGCTGCCGCCGCTGACCCGTGGGCTGATCGCAATTTCAGATTTCCTCACGCAGTACGGCCTCACGCTGGTCGTGGCGATGGTCGTCGGCGGATTTTTGTTTGCCCGGGCATTGGGCAACGAGGGCTTTCGCCGCCAGTTTCATCGCTGGCAGTTGCGCCTCCCGCTGATAGGCCGCCTGACCCGCGGCGCCAATACCGGCCGCTTCACGCGCACGCTCGGAATTCTTTTTGGCAGCGGCGTGCCGATCCTCGACGCCATGCGCATCGGCACGCAGGTGGTATCGAACCTCCCGATGCGCGACGCAATCGAAGTCGCCGCGCAACACGTTCGCGAAGGCACACCCGTGTCTCGCGCGCTGGGTGAAAGCAAGCTGTTCCCCCCGATCACCCTGCACCTGATGGCCAGCGGCGAGTCGTCCGGCCGACTCGACGAAATGCTCGATCGCGCCGCCGATAATCAGGAGCGTGAAGTCGAAACCCTGATCGCCATGTTGATGGGCGTATTCGAGCCGCTGCTGATTCTGACCATGGGCGCCGTCGTCCTCCTGATCGTGCTGGCGATTCTGTTGCCGATTTTTGATCTGAATACGCTGGTGAAGTAGCCGCCCGCTTGAGGCTGTTTTTGACCTCAAAAGCCGCTAGTGCGAATTCGAGTGGTACACTTTTAGTACCACCCCTCCACAGAATCAGGTTGAATACGGCCGAAATAGCCACCCAGCGGGTAACGCTACAGATATAGTGAAATGGACTTAATCGGAACCATAAAATGAATAAACGCAACTACGGCACCTCCCGAATCCTGGTTACGGGTGGCGCCGGATTTATCGGCTCGCACTTGTGCGCAAGATTGATCAAGGAAGGCAACGAAGTGCTGTGCGTGGATAATTTCTTTACCGGAACGCGAGCCAACATCGCCAGCCTGATCAGCAACCCGCGTTTCGAGCTGATCCGTCACGACGTGACGTTTCCGCTGTATGTCGAGGTGGACCAGATCTACAACCTCGCTTGTCCCGCATCGCCGGTGCATTACCAGCACGATCCGGTGCAAACCACCAAAACCAGCGTGCACGGCGCGATCAACATGCTGGGCCTGGCCAAACGGGTGAAAGCCCGCATCCTGCAAGCTTCAACCAGCGAGGTGTATGGCGACCCGAAAATCCATCCCCAGCCCGAAAGCTACTGGGGCCATGTAAACCCCATCGGAATCCGCTCCTGTTACGACGAAGGCAAGCGCTGCGCAGAAACGTTGTTTTTTGATTACCACCGCCAGCACAAGCTGGAGATCAAGGTTGCGCGCATCTTCAACACCTACGGGCCGCACATGCACCCCAGCGACGGCCGCGTTGTTTCCAATTTCATCGTTCAGGCGCTGCAGAACCAGCCGATCACGATTTACGGTGACGGCTCACAGACTCGCTCGTTTTGTTACATAGATGATCTGGTCGACGGCCTGGTCCGCCTGATGAACTCGCCTGCGGAACTGACCGGCCCGGTCAATCTTGGCAACCCGGGCGAATTCACCATGTGTGAACTGGCCGAACAAGTGGTCAAGATCACAGGCTCCAAATCAAAGCTGCGACGTAAACCACTTCCCGCTGACGACCCCCGGCAGCGCAAACCGGACATTTCGCTTGCAAAAAAGCGGCTGGGGTGGAATCCAAAAATCAAACTGGAGCAGGGCCTGCAGAAAACCGCACTGTACTTCCGGCGATTGCTGGCAGACCAGCACACTTGAATCCGCGTGACCGGTCGGATTCAGGGTTAGTAAAGGCGGCTTGAGGGTGTCCATGCCGCCGGCCCACCCAGCGCGCGAAATTCTGCGCGCCACCGCCACCACAGGCGCAACGACCGTTGTCAACATCCTGTTCGGCATTCTGCGCACCAAAGTCGTTGCCCTCGTGATGGGGCCTGCGGGCGTCGGCCTGTTCGGAATTCTCACCACACTGCTGCATACGGGACGGGGCGCCCTGGCGCGAGGCTTAAGTACGGCCGGGGCCCGCGAGATTGCCGCAGCGTCCACGGCGACCCCGCCCGTCGTTTCACAAACAGTTGCTGCCGTGCGCAGCGCGGCCCTTCTGTTGGCGCTCGGCGGCGCGGCGTTGATCATCGCTAGCAGCCCCTGGCTATCGGACTGGGCTTTCAACGAGAGCGGCCATACATGGCATGTAGCCGCATTAGGGATTGCGATTTTCTTCGCTGTCCTGGCCGCAAGCCGCGACGCCGTCCTGACCGGGCTTGGAAAAATTCATGAGCGCTCCATCTGTCTCATTCTCGCTGGCGCCGCGTCCACGCTGATCGCTGTCGTGGGTGTCTGGCAATGGGGATTCCCAGCACTGGTGATTGCTGTGGTCGCCCTGCCTCTGATGGATTTTCTCTTTCTCAGCTGGCGCGCCGACCGATCAGCTCCGCCCGACACAGCGGTGCATGCGGAGCTGGCCCGCGAACGGATTCGAACCATCGCGTTTACCGGGCTCACGCTTTCCGCCGTGGTGCTAATCAGTGGCGGCACGCAGTTGGCCGTGCGGCGCTACCTCATTACGGCCGAGGGAATTACCCAGGCGGGCCTCTACCACGCCGCGATATCGATCTCGGTTCTTTACATTGGGGTTGTTCTCAACTCCATGACCGTGGATTACATGCCCCGACTGTCGCGGATACACCTGAACCGAATCGAGGCCGAGAGGGTCGTCAATCAGCAACTCGAGATTTCACTGCACCTGATCGCGCCGCTGTGCATCGCCGGAATCGCCTTTTCGCCGCTGGTTATTTCGCTGCTGTACACGGACGAATTCAGGCCCGCCGCTGGCATGCTGCGCTGGCAGATGCTGGGGGAAGCCATCAAAGCCCCTCTTTGGATCATGGCATCAGTCCTGCTGGTGAAGGACCGAAAATTAACCTACCTGGCAATCGAGGGCGCATCGAACCTTCTGTATTTCGGCTCATTTGTCGTGTTGTACCCTCGGACCGGTTTGAACGCTGGCGGACAGGCATTCTTGATCGCAAATCTCGCAGGCGCGCTGGCTTATTACCTGATCCTGAGCCGTTTCGAAGGGATGCGGCCCGCGGCTTCTTCACTGCGCCCTTTTGGTGTTCTTCTCATCGTGCTCAGCGCGATATTGGCGCTGACCTACGTCAATTTCTGGCTCACAGCAACTCTGTGTATCGCCTTATGCTTCGTCTACGGGCGCAATGCGTATCGAGCGATCAGCCGTCGTATGACCCCTTGATCAGAGACGCTAAGAAAACAAATCCATGAGCGAAGACGAAGTCGAACTCGTAGTGCCCAAGGCAAACCTGCTGCGCTTCCGGCTGCGTAACTGGGTCGCCAACTACCCCGCGCTCTATTTCCCGCTGCGGTCCCTGCTGGGGCGCCACAGCCCCACGCTGCTGTCCGACGCAACCGCCATTACCATCGAGGGGTACCCCCGCTCGGCCAACTCGTTCGCATTGAGAGCTTTCGAACTTTCCAATCCCGGCATCCACGTCGCGTCGCATACGCATGCGCCGGCTCAGGTCAAGCGCAGCATCCGGCGGGGCCTGCCAACCCTCGTTGTCATCCGCGAGCCGGAAGAGGCGGCAAAAGCCGTGATCTCTGTTTGGCTGGATATTCCTCCGCGCCTCGCCCTTGGCTGGTATCTGATGTTCTACCGGGAGATTCTGGATCTGCTTCCGGATCTCGTTTTGGCGACCTTTCAAGAGGTGACGGGAGACTTCGGCAGCGTGGTCAATCGGATCAATGCGCGATTCGGCAGCCGGTTTCAGTCCGTCCAGCACACTCCGGAGTTAACGGCAGCGGTGTTTAATCGCTTCGCGGAAACCGGCCGGGCAAACTTGGGCGGCAAAACCATGCCTGACGTGCACCTGCCCAAGCCCAGCGCGGTTCGCAGCGCTCGCAAGCAGAACATCCGCCTGGACGACTGCGCGGACCTTCTAGAGCAGGCCCGAAAACTTTACGCCGCGCTGATGACCTCGCGAACGTCCTGACGATTTGCTCTCGCGCTCGCAGGAATGGACTCCGCAAACTCCGGAATGACCCAACGGCTGACCAGCCTCGATGGGCTTAGGGCTGTGTCGTGCCTGATGGTCATCGTCGGACACGCCAGTTATGGCGTGGGTTTTCCCATGGTGGTGGACGGCAAGTGGTTTACTTTCATGGCCCTTTTCGGCGTCAAGATATTTTTTGTAATCAGCGGATTCATCATTACCCATCTTTTACTGAAGGAGTACGCAAACACTGGCTCGATTTCCCTGCGACTCTTTTATGCACGCCGGGCGCTGAGAATCCTGCCACCGTACGGCCTGTATCTGCTGGCGGTCTGGGGTTGTGCACGGCTCGGCTGGTTGCCGATGCCAGAGGCCGCGGATTTCATATCCGCAACGCTGTTCATTTCAAACTATTTCCCGACCGAATGGTTCCTCGAGCACACTTGGTCGCTGTCGGTCGAGGAACAGTTTTATCTGATCTGGCCCCTGCTCTGCCTGAGCCTGCTGAGGACTCAAAGACAGATTATTTCGGCGCTGATAATCTGGCTGGGCATTTTGATCCCCGTAGCTTTCGTGGCCCATGCCGTGTATGCAGATTCACTGATCTGGGCACGCTCGCTGATCGCGCGCTCGAGTGATCTTGCGGCGGGCGCGGGGTTGGCCGGCATTTTTCAACGTCATCGCCCGCTACTCGAGCGGACGTTCGATGGCTGGAACACGCAGATTATTCGTGGCGTAACTTTGATTTTACTGGCCGTTGTGATCTTCGGAAAAACATCGGGACCTTCTGACCAATTACTGTCCGCGGTGGGATCGGTTGTACAGAGCCTGTGCATCGCCTGTCTGATCGCCAGCTCTGTTATTTATCAGAAAGACTTGGTGCACCGGCTACTCAATGGACGGGCGATGGTGGGCATCGGCCTGATTTCCTATAGCGCGTATCTGTGGCAGCAGTTGTTCGCCGCAGCGCCAGAGCGGTTTCTGGACGGCAGCTTCCTGTCCACGCTGGCATGGTTTCCTCTGAACCTCGTCCTTCCACTCGTAGCGGCGGCTTTGATCTACTTCGCGGTAGAACGCCCCTTGGCACGTGTACGCGCCCGGCTGAGCGCAGTGACTGCTTAACGGAATCTTTTATATGCTGAAACTCAAGTCGTTGGCGAACCGCCTGCCTGCAGGGTTGCAGCGATTTTTGCGCGGCATCGTAGACCTCGCACGCATCCCGTTGCGACACCTGCCACGCACGGCCTATTCACAAGAAGGCGAGGATTTGCTGCTCTTGCGGCTGTTTGAGAGCCAAGAACGGGGATTTTATGTGGATGTCGGCGCATTTCACCCGCGCTATTTGTCCAATACCTATGCGTTTTATCGACGCGGGTGGCGAGGACTGAACGTGGATGCCACGCCCGAAGTACGCAAGCGTTTTCTGCGCGCGCGGCCGCGCGATATTTCGGTAACCGCGGCGGTGGGAGCGGAGTCCGGCCGAGCCGTGTTGCGCCAGTTCCGTCTGGGGCAGCTCAACACCATCTCGGATAAACAGGTTGACCTGGTCAGCGGTTTCGCGGATGTGCGTTCGCAGGTGGAAGTTCCCGTTCTGCCCTTGCGCACCCTCCTGCAGCAGCACCTGCCGGGTCAGCAGCCCATCGATCTACTGAATGTGGACGTAGAGGGTATGGACTACGAAGTGCTGGCCTCGAACGATTGGAGCCGTTTCCGCCCAACGGTCGTCTGTGTCGAAATCCTCGTGCATAGTGTCCGCGAACTCGAAACCACAGCGACACACCGGTTCATGAATTCGCAAGGATATGAACTTTTTTCCAAAACCGTGAACACCTGCATCTACATCTGCGCGGCTGACCTCGACCGACTACTGCCGCTGCGAAAAGCCGCTTGCACACCATGAAATACAACTTTCACACACTCCGCGGCATGCTGCGCTTCATCCTGGGACATCCGCTCAATCAGGGGCGCTGCGTCACGGCGTTATGGCGATATTTTTCCTGGCATCTGGCCAGTCGCATGTTGCCGGGGGGCGCCGTGCTGCCCTTTGTGAACAATTCCAGATTGATTGTTCGGCCGCGCATGCACGGCGCGACCACTGCGGTCTACACCGGCCTGCCCGAATACGAAGAAATGTCACTACTGCTGCACCTGCTGAGGCCCGACGACTTGTTCGCCGATGTCGGTGCCAACGTGGGTATTTTCAGCGTGCTGGCCTCAGCCGTGGCTGGCGCCCGCACGCTAGCCTTTGAGCCCGTCCCCGAGGCGTGTGCAAGCCTGCTCGATAATTTGCGCTTGAACAACGCCGAAGCGTTGGTCACGCTGAGGCGTGCCGCCGTGGGCGCGTCTCCGGGTCAGGTCCGATTCAGATCTGATCAAGATGCCAATAACCGGGTGTTGGAGAGCGCCTCGGATGATGCCGCCAGTATCGAGGTTCCGGTGGTCACGCTGGACCAGGAACTGGCTCAGAAATCTCCTGTCATGATCAAAATCGATGTCGAAGGTTGGGAACACGAAGTGTTGAAGGGCGCTGGACGTACGCTTCAAAACAAGACGCTGCTGGTGGTAGTCCTCGAAATGTTCGGAGGCGGCTCCCGTTATGGCAGCTCTGACCAGCAATGCCATCAAATCATGCTGGACGCGGGTTTTGAATCCGTGCACTACCGTCCGGATCTCCGGAATTTTCAGACCTTGAACCGGCAAATCAATCGCGAATCGCTCAATACACTGTACATCCGCGATCCTGAGGCGATTAATTCCCGTCTGGCTGAAGGCCGTCGCTTTCAAATCCTGGGGCGCACTGTATGAAGGGCCTGGTTTCAGTCGTCATGCCCACCTACAACCGGGCCCATTGCATCGCTGCGTCCATTACCAGCGTCCTGGCTCAGACCTATTCCAAGCTTGAACTGATCGTGGTGGACGACGGGTCGAAGGACCGCACGGCCGAGGTGATGGCCGGTATACGGGATCCGCGCTTGCGCTACCTGCCGCAGACACGCAACGCCGGGCGTAATGCGGTGCGCAATGTCGGCGTGCGTGCGGTTACGGGCGAATTTGTCGCTTTTTTAGACAGTGACGATTTTTGGCTGCCGGACAAGCTCGAACGACAGGTCACGGCGCTGCAGTCGGCGCCCGAAGCTGCGCTGCATATTGGCGCAGTGCTCTTTGTCGGCGCCACCACGGCCCGCCTGAGCATTGTCAAGGCGGAGGCCTACGATCAGCCGGTCTGGTCCCGCGATCTGGGCCGCGATCTGAATTTCCCATTCATAACTCAGAACTGGTTGATCCGCCGGCAAGTCCTGGAAGAAGCGGGCCCTTTCGATGAGCGCATCCCCGCTTGGGAG
Organism: uncultured Gammaproteobacteria bacterium; assembly: GCA_963807375.1. GTDB lineage: Bacteria > Pseudomonadota > Gammaproteobacteria > Nevskiales > Nevskiaceae > JACPFV01. Next base: position 112,199 of record CAWEBP010000001.1, on the reverse strand, counting down.
GAGCACGATCTGCTGGCGCGTTTCTGCCCACGCTACCCGATCATCACCAGCCGACGACCGTGCGCGGTGGTACTGCAAGGGCCCGGCAGCGTGACCTCGAATATTTCCGGATTCACGCCCGAGGTCCACGAGCATTTTCTCAAACGCTATGTCAGTTATTACGGTCCGCATCGAGTCAATGTGGCGCGCGCGACCGCGCTGACCGGATGGTCTAACGTACGCCATGGCAACTTTGGCTGGGGACGGAAGTTACTGTGGCAAAGCCTGGTGATTTACCCGTGGATGCTGCGCACCTGGGCCAACGCCCTGCTCAGTTTGAGCGGTCAACGGCTTTACCGAGGCCTGCTTAGTGGCTTCAAACAAAACCGTGGCTGGCACTTTTAGCGGAATCGCCTGATGGGCTCTGCCAACGCGATTTCCATACTGCAGCGCGCCATTCTGTTCACACTGGCATTTATCTGCCCGTTGTACACCGGCGAAACGGGTGATGTGATTTTTCTGACGGACGTGGTCCTGCTTGCCGGAGGACTGGTCTGCCTTTTTGTCGGCTCCGCCCGCTCGCAAATCCAGTTACCTGGCTTCATGCTCTTCACCACGATCTGCCTTTTGCTCAGCAGCCTGATGACCTTCGCTTGGTGGGGTCAGGTACAGAATCTGTTCAACGTCATCAAGATCATCGCCACCCTGGTTTTCCTGCCGCTGGTCATCGGCTGGCTCATTGCTTCACAACCGCAGAGCGTGGACGGCTTCATCCGCTGGTTTCTAGCCGGCGCTGTACTTTCCGCCGCCATCGCTATTCTTAGCCGACAAGGCATTTCGCTGTTCGGCCTGTTCGACGAACCAGCCTCGCGTGGAATACGCGCGGCGGGACTCTCCTACCATCCCAATTGTCTCGGCTTTACCAGTGCGCAGGGCGTTCTCGCGTCGATTTATCTCGTGTTCACCGTGCGCAGCAGGACATTGCAAGTCCTTGGCATTGTCTGCGCCGGTGTGTGTTTGGAAGCCATCCGCCTGTCGGGTTCACGAACCGCTGTGCTGACGCTCGCCGTCGCTTTGCTACCCTTCGTGTTCCGCGCGTTGCTGCTCAGCGCCCCACACATCCGCTCGCGTGCCATCGTCGCGATTACGATGGGTTTAGCGGGGCTGTTTCTCACCCTACTTTTGAGTGATGATCCTCAAAGCACGACGAGTTATCTCCTGAACCGACTCTTTGGATCCGAGGAAGGTGCTCGCGCATCGGATGAATTCCGCAGGCAGGCGCTAGCCGATGGCTGGGCGGCGTTTCTGCAATCGCCCCTCATTGGACACGGGTTCGAATACATGCGATTGGCGCACAATCATCTGGTTGAGATTCTGCAGTGCGGAGGCCTCCTGGCCCTGGCGGGATTATTGATCTGGGCAACCGGTCTGATCCGGATCGCCATCGGCCAGTACCGCGCAACCCATCACGGAATTCTATCCAGTCGACAGACCCGGCTGGTTCTGGATTTCGCGATCTCGATGGCGCTGGTATTCGCAGTCTGCGGAGCCTTGCAGCCCTTCCTGACGGACCGTAACAGCCACCTATTCGCTGGCATTCTTCTCGGGCTGTACTTCTCCAGCAGCAAAAAAAGAACCGACTCGAGCACGCGATACCCGGCTTCCAGCCAGGCTTTGGCCGCCCACACTACTTAAGTCTCTCGTTAAGTCTCTCACCCGCTCCGATGGAAACCCTATGACCCAGCCCCAACCCAACAATCGCTTCTGGTATGGCAAACGTGCGCTAGTAACCGGCGCCGATGGTTTTGTTGCCGCAAATCTCGTCCAGCGGTTGATGGCGCTCGGCGCAGTGGTCACGGTCGTGGCACGACATCAACGGCCCATTACAACCTTGAAACTCCTGGATACCGCCGACAGCCCCGACATTGAATATTCCGATCTTTCGGATTTCGTCCAAACTCAGAAAATCTGCAATCGACACCAGATCGACACCATTTTTCATGTCGCGGCGGCGGCGGTGGTCAGCGAAGCGGCGAATGCTCCAATCAGCACCTGCGAAAACAACATCATCCCCACGCTCAATTTGCTTGAAGCCGCGCGCATCAACAAAATCCCGCGCGTTCTGATTGCGTCTACCGACAAGTCCTATGGCGATCACGCGGCTGCTGACGACATAGAGCCCATTCCTTATCGCGAAAACTACGCCCTTCGCGGGCTGGACGTGTATAGCGCCTCCAAAGTCTGCGCCGACATGATCAGCCAGACCTATGCCTTTCAATTCAAACTACCGGTATTAGTGCTGAGGCCTTCCAATATCTATGGCCCCGGTGACTTGAATTTTTCACGGCTGATTCCACGAACCATCCTGCGCCTGCTCTCGGGTCAGCGCCCGGTCATTAATCAGGGCAATGATCATGTGTTGCGCGAATACCTTTACATTGATGACATGGTTGGGGCTTACCTCTTTCTCGCCGAGAACATGCAGCGTCATTACCAGGCACCGATGCCACAGACAGGCCAGGCACCGTACGGCTGGATCGCCTACAACGTTGGCGGGACCGTCGGCGACGCTGGATTTGATCCGAAGCAGTCCCCCAACATCCGCAATGTTGTCGAGGTGATTAACCTGCTGCGTCAGAAATTGGGTTCCAATCTCGAGCCTGTCATCATTCCGAAACCAGCCAACTTCATCGAGATTCCGGATCAATTCCTCGACTCCGGAAAACTGCATCGCCTCGGCTATCAGCCTAAAACGCAGTTCGATGAAGGCATTGCAAAAACCATCGCCTGGTACCAGCAGCACCGCGAGTTGTTGCTCAAACTCGGGCACCGCTACGTGGGAACCTGATTATTTAGGACTTCATCACTCGTCCATCCCCATAGGCTCTCACCATGCTGTTCACGACCGTAGAGTTTTTGCTGCTGTACCTGCCCGTCACTGTGACGATGTTTTTCTGGCTCGGACGGCGCAGCCACTCGTTGGCCGCCGGTTGGCTGTTCCTGGCGTCACTGTTCTTTTACGGCTGGTGGGATGCCCGCTATGTGCTCCTGTTGCTCGCCTCCATCGCATTCAATTTCACCGTTGGTACCCGCATCTCCAATGCTGTTTCGAGGCAACAACCGTTGTCCGCAAGGCACTGGTTGATCTTTGGGGTCACCGTTAACCTGATACTGCTCGGGTCGTTCAAATACACAGCGTTTGCCGTCACCACCGTCAACGGGCTGCTCGATACGGCTTGGCCGGTGCCAGAGATCACACTGCCTCTCGGCATTTCGTTTTTCACCTTCACCCAGATCGCGTTTCTGGCGGATGCCCGGGCCGGTTTGGTGCGCGACTACAATCCGGTTCATTACGGGCTGTTCGTGACAATCTTTCCGCATCTGATCGCCGGTCCGATTCTGCACCACAAGCAGATGATGCCGCAGTTCGCCAAGCCCGAGACTTACCGGTTCTCTGCAGACCATCTGGCCGATGGTCTTGGCATCTTATTGCTGGGTTTGGCCAAGAAATTGATCCTTGCGGACCGCTTCGGCGAATTTGCCAATTTTGGATTTGAGGGCGCGACGCAGGGTGAACCACTGACTTTCTTCGCCGCTTGGGGCGCCGCACTGAGTTATACATTTCAAATCTACTTCGATTTCTCGGGCTACTCCGACATGGCCATTGGCCTCGGCCGGATGTTGAACGTGCGGTTGCCGATCAACTTTTCCTCGCCCTATCAATCACTCTCGATCATAGATTTCTGGCGCCGATGGCACATTTCGCTTTCCACGTTCCTGCGGGATTATCTGTATATCCCACTGGGTGGCAGCAAGCGCGGCAAATTGCGGCGCTACGTCAATCTGTTTGTCACTATGCTGCTTGGCGGTTTGTGGCATGGCGCGGGCTGGACGTTCGTGGTTTGGGGCGCATTGCACGGAACCTACCTGATCGCCAACCATGGCTTCCGCTCGTTGAAGCAGGCGCTGCTGCCTGAAGCTATTCGCGCCGCCCTCGATCGGTGGCTGGCACCGCTTTACTGGCTGATAACCTTTTTGTCTGTGGTCGTCGCCTGGGTATTTTTTCGCGCCGACAATTTTACGGCGGCACTCACTATGTTGCGGGGTATGGCGGGATATAACGGGGCGGTGTTGCCTGCGCAATTCATGAATTTCATGCCGATTCTCGAAGGCTGGGTACAGACCAGCGGTCGCGTTCCCTATCTTGCCGACGGCCGGCTTTCGGGCTTCGCTGAATCGCTCTTCCTGTTCATCCTTGGATTCATGATCGTGCTGCTGGGCCGTCGCACCATCGAACTCACACCACGCTGGCGGCACGGCCTGATTATTCTCTGTGCAGCAACCGTGGTGCATCATCTGGTCTACAACACGCGCACCGAGTTTCTTTACTTCCAGTTCTGATGCGCTCCCTCCGCAACATCCTGCTTTGCTGTCTGGCGTCTTTCGTCCTGTATGCGGCGGTGTTCGTCCATATCCGCCGCCCGATCAACATCGAATATTTCGTTGAGTTGATAGAAACCAAACGGCGGATAGCCGAAGAAGCGTCGGCGCCACGACTTTTTGTGTTTGGCGGCAGCAATGGCCGCTACAGCCACCGTTGCCAGACGCTCGGTCCCTTGGTCGGCCGGCCTTGCGTCAATCTTTCAGTGGCGGTTACCTTTGGCCTCGACTACGTCATGGAAAGCTACCGCGACTTGTTCCAGTCCGGCGACGTGCTGTACATGCCGTGGGAGTACCGCATGTACGTGGTGGACTGGCGCGAAAATGCATCGCTCGCCGAGAACGCAATCTTGTGCCAGCGCCAGCACGAAATGGCCTGGCGCCTCGGCTGGGAGCGCGCTGCACGGGCCTGCCTGGCATTCAATCTTTCATTTTTGGTGCAGGGCATCCAGGAGATGGCGATCGTGCGTGCGGGAGCCAAGCGTTTTGAGGGCGAGGGCGATCACCTGACACCCCAGGGTGACCAAGAGGGACATACGGCCGCCCATGGCGCGATTTACCGCGATTTTGTATCTCGGCTGCACACCTACGTACCCAGCCTGGGTGAATTTCACGACCCGGATGCGTACGGCCAGCAGTTGATTGCACGCTTCGTACGCGACTTGAGCGCGCACGGGGTCACCGTCATCGGCGGACTGCCAACAACATTTGATGACGAGCCTGTCCCTCAGGAGATCAAGGATTATCTCGCACAACTCTATCGTGACAATGGCGGTAAATTCCTGGTGCTACCCAATCAGAACGTCTATCCGCGTGAGGGGTTCTACGACCGCCAGTACCACCTCAATGAAGAGTGGCAGATCCGCCACTCGCAATTGCTGGCCAACGGACTGATCCAGTCCGGCTGGCTCGCAAGCCCACCCCCCGACCGCAAGTGAAGGCGTTTTTCTGTCACCCGCCTGGGCAGATTTCGAGGTCTTTTTGGTCCTCAGTGAGAAGCGGATGATACGATTTTAGTACCACCGTTTTTCATAGCGCCGGGTCACTGCACTAGAAAGGCCCTCAAGCGGGCTGTGATCATTCAGCCTGAAGGTCTCACCCGAACAATTGAAGCAACCGCTGCGCGACGCCATTTGCATCGTGGTGCATGGCTATCTGGCGCCGCCCCTCATCCACTTGCTGCGTGACGCGCGCACCAGTCAATGACAACACGGCTTGCGCCAGCTTGGGCCGATCATGAGTACGAAAACAGTACACCTCGCGCCAGGGCAGTATTTCAAACAAGCCGCCGTTGACCAACGAACAGACCACTGGCGTTCCATGAGCCAGCGCTTCGAGCGGCACCATGCCCAGCACGTCCCAGTCCGAATTGAACATCAGCACATCGAGGCTTCTATAGAAACTCTCGACATCCTGCAGCCAGTCAATCCAGGTCAGACGTCCCTCCAGACCCAGCGCGGCAGCACGAGCGCGCAATTGATCGTGGTCCGGGCCACGGCCGGCTAACACGAAATGTGCATCGCTCCTTTGCTTCGCAATCAAAGCGGCGGTGTCAAGAAACACGTCAAACCGTTTCACCGGCACCTGGCGTCCAGCCGCGCCGATCAACCATGCCTCCTGAGGTAAGCCAAGAATCCGCCGGGCGGCACTGCGGTTCTCGGCAGTCGTCACCGTCCGTAAAGGGACACTTGAGTACAGCACTTCGCAATGTGCTTGCAGCGCCGGGACAATGCTGAGTAGTTCCGCGCGCAACCAACCGGACAGCATCGCGCTGCGTGGGAATGCAGCAGCCACTAGCCGATAATAGATTTTCCACTTCCATCGGCTTTTTACGCCGGTATGGTGGTGCAGGCCCATATAAAGTCGGCGCGGTACGGACGTGGTCAGCACCGCTAGAGTGGTGGAAAGGCGGTGCCCCATTTGGAACACGGCATCGGGCTTGGCGTCCCGGATTAAGCGCCGCAATTGAAAAAAAGCGGGAATGCCAAACCAGCGCTTGAAATCGAACCCGGTGGCTGCAATGCCTTCGTCGCGCAAGACCTGCCCCATCTCGGCAATGGGTTCCATCGAAACCACTTCGCAATGGTGGCCGAGACGGCGCAATTCAAGGATGTATCCAATCGCGATCCGCTCGGTACCCGCCAAGTGCGCACACTGTAGGGCGAAAAGAATTTTCATGTGTGAGGAGTGCCCGTGGAAAGCGAAGATAATGTGCTACACATTTTGCCCGAACCGCCATGCGCATACTGATTGTCAGCACGACATTCGCCCCGTCGGTGTTTTATGGCGGCCCGCCCAACGTCGCGCGCGACCATGCACGCGCACTCGCCGCGCGGGGCCACGATGTCAGCGTGGCCACCACCAATCTGATGTCTCTGAGACCACTCAAATACCACAATGAAATCGAAAGCCTGCAGGAGGGCTATCGGATTCGGTACTTTCCTGCACACGCTCTGATTCCGCATATTGCCGCGGTTCATTCCCGCGCCCTGCTCGCGTGGTTGCGCGACAATTACCAGCACTTCGATGTCGTCCATGTCCACATCGAACGCGCTTGGCTGTCTCCCGCCGCCGCACGCTTGGCGCAGGAATTAGGCATCCCCGTGATCCTGCAGAGCCATGGCAACTTTCATCGCTTTGAATGGCAGCACCGGCTGACCGACTGGGTCTTGACCCGCCGCATCTTTGAGCGGGCAGCTTGCGTGCTCGGGTTGACGGAATCGGAGACCGCTCAGATCCGGCGTGTCGGGCCTCGGGCGCGCGTTGAAGTGGTCCCCAACGGGCTTGATTTGAAGCGATGGACACCGAATCGTCCGCGTGCACGGAATCGCACGCCTGTCGCCCTATTCGCTGCACGCCTGCACCCGGACAAACGCGTGATGGATTTCATCCGCATGGTTGGCCTTCTGCGCGACCGCGGCCTCAAGCTGTGCGGACGCATCGCCGGGTCGGATTACGGGGAATTGGCGAGCGCGCAGGACGAAATCGTACGACTACGACTGGAAAGCGACATTCAATTGCTGGGCGGGCTGGATCGTTCTGCGCTGGAGGGTGAATTTGAAGGTGCCGATATGTTCATCCATCCCAGCATTCGCGAGTCTTTCGGGCTTAGCGTGATTGAAGCGATGGCCAAGGCGCTACCGGTTGTGCTCACTCGGGGCTGTCAGGTCGCGCCGGTGATTTCCCTCCATCACGCCGGCCTGGTAACGGAGCCGGGGGCTGAAAATCTCGCTGACGCCGTCGAGAAACTGCTGCGATCACCGTCGCTTTCTGCCGAACTCGCCGCGCGTGGCCGCCAGCTGGTGGAGCAGAACTTTTCCATGGACAGCGTCGTCGGCAGGCTCGAAGAGCTATATAGAGACGTCAGCCGCAGCTAGGCAGACGGTTCCGGGTGTCGCAAGGACTGATGGAGCTTATCCGCGTATTGATCCAGCAGATTCGTTCGCGAAAACTGTTTTGCGCGTTCGGCGGCACGCCGAGACCAGCTTGAATAGGCCTGAATGTCACTGGCCTGACTCCCGAGAAATACCGGAAGCTCGTTCAACCGTGCCCATGAAAACCAGGGGCCGGGGCCGGAGGCTCTCACTTCAGTCCCCAAAGGACTGTCTGCATCTGAAATCGTCAGCACCGGGATCCCCACGGTCAGCGCCGGCACCAGCTTGCTGGGCATGAAAGAGCCACCCGCGCCCGCGCCTTCAGTAATCACGAAATAGTCCGCATCGAACATGGCTTGAGCAAATCCTGCAGCGGGCAGAAACGGCCCCATTCGGAAGCGCGGATCGCCCGTTGCGCTGATCCAGGTGCGGATCGCACCCGACTGAACGCCATCACCGTGAATCAGGAAATCAAATTCTGTTCGACTGCGTTGCAGACATTGCAGGACTTCCAGCAGATTCTGTTTTAATCCGAGGTTGCCCCCGTAAAGCAGCCGGAGTGGTGTATGAGGTTTACGTTCCTGCTGGGGGCGGATTTTTTCAATCTCTACGGCGAGTTCGTGATCGAGCCAGTTCGGCAGCAGATGTACGGGTTGCCCTCGCCGCCGCTGCGGCAACAAGCGCTCGCGCATGATGGGCGAGATAGTGCTCCAGACATCGGCGGCGTTGAACAGCCAGCGTTGAATCGCACCAGTTGCATTCTTGACCCAAGGCGATTGAAGCAAAGCGACACTGGAGGCAGCTTCGACTGGAATGTCCTGGACATTGAGCCACAACGGCTTTCGAAACAGGCCCCGGATCAGGGCGCCGATCACCACCGAACTCAGCGTCGGACAAATGACCATCACGGCATCGAACCGGCGGGACGCCGGAACTGCACGCAGCAACGACAGCAGGAATGAAAGCTCATGCAAGATTCGTGGCATCAATGAATCCGGCCTGCGAGGAATATATAGACCATAGCGCTCAACCTCGACATCGTGTTCCTGATAGCGCCAGATGCGTAGCCCATTACGTCCGGACTTGTCCTTCCATTCCGGATAATAGGGATATGCGCAACGCACGGTCACTCGGAACCCGCGCTGGGCCATCCCATAGCAGAGGTCACCGAAAACAGCCGCACCGCCACCGCGATCAGGCGGAAAATTGTTGACGATCACCAGCAGTCGCGGGCTGGAAGCCTGCGCTTGATTTGCGCGGCTCAAGCCTTGCTCAGGCGATGCTGCCAACCCTCGACAATTTCCGAGAGTGTTTGCGCCAGATTCCGTGAAAGATCCCAGTCCGGGTAGTCGGCGCGAATGCGGCTCAGGTCGGAGTAATAGCAGATGTGATCGCCAATCCGGTTTTGATCGGAGTAGGTCCAGTCCATGGCGATACCGGTTAACCGAGATACGCGATCAAAGGCCTCCAGCATGGAGATGGAATTCTGACGCCCACCGCCGATGTTGTAGACCACGCCCGAACGCGGGGCCTTGATGAAGGCCTCCGTGAACCGCGAAACATCGAGGGCGTGTATGTTGTCTCGCACCTGCTTGGCCTTGTAGCCATAGACGGTGTATTTCTGGCGCTCGAGATTGCACTTGACCAGGTAACTCAGAAACCCATGCAACTCGACGCCAGAATGTGCCGGGCCGGTCAGGCAGCCCCCGCGCAAGCAGCAGGTGGGCATGCCGAAATAGCGTCCGTACTCCTGAACCATGACGTCGGCTGCCAATTTCGAAGCGCCGAATAGCGAATGCTTGCATTGGTCCACGGACAGACTCTCCGGTATGCCGTTGGCAAATGCCGGATCGTCATATTCCCAGCGCGTCGTAGTCTCGCGCAGCCGGATATTGTTGGGGGCGTCGCCATACACCTTGTTGGTGCTGAGAAAGATAAACGGCGTGTCCAGAGAGAATTGCCGGTTGGCCTCCAAAAGATTCAAGGTGCCTACCGCGTTCACCTCAAAGTCGAGGAACGGAATACTGGCCGCTTTGTCGTGTGAGGGCTGGGCTGCGCAGTGAATGACAGCGTCAAACCGCTCCGACTCAAACAAGGCCAGCACGCCCGGTCGGTCCCGGATGTCCAGCTCCAGGTGACGGAATCGGGTTGTTGTTTTCAATAGCTCATCGCGTGACCAGCCTGTATCTCCGCCCGGGCCAAAGAAAACTGCGCGCAAATTGTTGTCCACACCGAGAACAGTATGGCCCCGCCCATCGTAATACCGAACGGTTTCCGAGCCGATCAATCCACTGGAACCTGTCACCAGGATCTTCATGTCCCCGCCTCTCGATGCAACCCGCCGCCATCAGTACGCATTGGAATTCGTAAATCCTCTCACCAAGGTCAGTAACATGATTTCAAAATCGAGCCAGAGCGACCAGTTGCGAACATAGAAGAGATCGTATTCGACCCGCTGGCGCATCTTGTCTGGAACGTCTGTCTCGCCACGCAGGCCGTGGATTTGTGCCCAGCCGGTGATGCCCGGCTTGACCATCTGCCGCCAGCCGTAGAACTCGACCAGCGGCCGGTACTCTTCGGAGTGCTGCACCGCATGAGGACGTGGCCCCACCAGGGACATGTCACCCTTGATGACGTTAAACAGTTGCGGCAGTTCGTCAAGACTGAAGCGGCGCAACCAGTACCCGAGCCGGAATGTGCGAGGGTCGTCGCGAGTCGCCTGGCGCACTTCATCGTCTGGCGCTCGATGTGAATGCATGGTACGGAACTTGTAGATGCTAAACACCCTGCCGTTATGCCCCTCGCGATCCTGCCGGAAAAACACCGTTCCCGATGACGAGAGCTTGATGCCGACTGCGATCAACAGTAACAACGGCGATAGCACCACGAGAGCGGCGACGGCGCCCACCCGGTCCACCACTTCCTTGATGATCCGGGTCATGCCCTGCACGGGGACTGCGTTCAGATCGAACATGGTCATGCCTGCGGCGTAGCCCACTGGGGCAGACAATAGCCGTACCGAAAGCAAATTCGGCACCAGGCGAATTGGGATCATGACGTGCTGCAATTGATCCAAAGTACGCCGTAGGTTCTGATGTTCGGTTGAAGAAAAAGCCAGCCAGATTTGATCAACACCCTGGAGTGTCGAAGCATTGGGCATCGGCCCCCCGTAAGGCAGCAATCGCAGAACCGGGTCCCCGCTGGGTTGATCCGCGCAATACGCAACGGGTTCAAACCCGGCCTCAAGATGATCCGAAAGCGCGCGAACCACGCGATGCGCCGAGGCGTCATCTCCAATCAGCAGGATGCGCTTGTGGTTATACCCGATACGCCGCGTCAACCCAGCGAGCATCCAGATTGAGCTGTGGGACACCAGCAACCATATCGCCCCTATCACCGACCAACTCACGAACCAGATGCGTGAATAGGAATCCGTGGTCTTAGTCAGTCCAGCGAGCATCACCAGCGCCCCGAGTAGCATCGCCCAGGCCGTCAGCGAACGCATGACCTCGCGGAGTGGACTATCTCCCCGCCAGGCCCGATACAGGCCAAATGTATCGAATAAAAAAGGCTGAATGAGCAGAGCCAGGATGACGGCAAACCGGTAGTTTTCAGACAGACCTTTTGGATCGTATTGCGGGTGCTGCGCGACCGTAAGCGCAAAGGCCAGCGCGTAGGACGCATAGGTCCCGAACAGATCTATTGCCACGAGCAGGATGGACCGATAACGTCCCAGAGCAATTACGCGCAGCCAGGCGCGCTCAATCCGTTTATTCTTCATGAGGCTCTAGAATCCGCCTTGAGCGCAGCCACATAAAATCAAACGGCAAAAAAAATGCCCCTCTTCATCGAGCTGCGTTAGTGTGCGGGCTGTATGATTCAAGTCGGCTTTGATCATTGCTGCAGTGTTAGCACACCTTATCAATCGAATGAATAGTCCCGAACCCCAGCCCTTGCCTCACGATCACGATCTAATTGATCTTCCCGACTTGCTGCGGATATTCAAGCAGTATCGCTGGAGCATCGTGGCGATCGTTCTGCTGAGTACGATCGGTTCCGCACTCTATGCGCTGTCGTTACCGAAAGTCTATCGGGCGACAACGACGCTGCTGATTGAAGCGGCCGAGCAGAAGCCCGTTGCCGTCGAAGACGTCTATGACCCCGGCCTGGGGCGACCGGACTACGCGCGTACACAGAAAGAGATGATCGCATCGCGCGAATTGCTGGCACCCATGATTGACAAATTGACCCTGACCGAAGTCGCGGAGTTCTCCCAAGTCGAGCGCTGGACATCACGTTTCAAAAAACTGGACTGGCGCGAATGGCTGCCATTTCTTCCTGCCGAGGAGGCGCTGAACCTGAGCCCCGAAGAAAAAGCCATCCGCGACAAGCAAAAGCTGATGGATACTCTGGTGAAGGATCATCTGAAGATTGAGTCAGTCAAGGACACCCAGATCGTCAAGATTCACTTTGAATCGCAGACCCCGAAGCTGGCCGCGGATGCCGCCAATACCCTGGCAGACCTGTACTTGGAAAGCGGGCTGCGCGCACGCTTGGATGCTGGCACCCGTGCCAGCTCCTGGCTCACGGACCGCCTGGAGGAGATTCGTGGCCAACTGGAAGCATCTGAGAAAGCGCTGCAGCGATATCGGGAACAGGAAAAAGTCGTCAGCGTAGGCGGGACGCGCGGGCTGAGTGAGCAGGAGCTGGTGGATTATTCTCAACGCGCGCGCGAATCGGAGAAAAAACGCGATGAGCTGGCCAGTGCCTACGCCAAGGTGCAAGCGGCTGGCACCGATGAAACGAAGCTGAAAGACATCAGTGTGATCCTGTTGGATCCGGTTGTTCAGCGCGCCAACGAGAACCTGCTATCGGCCCAAGAAGCCGTCAAGCAGCTGGAAGAGCGTTACGGCCCCAACCATCCACAGATGACGACAGCACGCTCCCGTCTACAGGGCGCTCAATCGGCGTACCGCGAACAACTTCGTATAGCGGCCCAGGGCGTCAAGGCGGAGTACGAGATTGCGCAGGAAAATGCGCGCAGCATGACGGCCCTGGTGGAAGGCGCAAAGAATCGTCTGCGGTTACTGGATCGCAAGGAATATGATCGCAGTGTTCTCGAGCGGGAAGTTACAAGCAACCGACAGCTTTACGAAGTATTTCTGAACCGGTTCAAGGAAACCGATCAGACCGCAAACTTTGAGAAGCGAGACGCACGCATCGTCGACCGGGCGGCAATGCCTGTCACTCCATTCAAGCCGGATGTGCGAAGACTTGTCTTGATCGGCGGGATAGCGGGTTTTCTGCTGGCGGTTATGTTGATCTTGCTTCGTCACCTTCTGAACGACGAGGTGCGCTCGGCCGACGACTTGGAGAAAATCTCTGGCGTACCGGTTTTGGGCGTATTGCCGGAGGTTCGTGGCATCGGCAATCGTACAAACCTCGTGCAGCACTTTATTAAACAGCCCAACACCGCCTTCGGCGAGGGCATACGAAGTGTCCGGGCTTCGCTGCAATTGCTCGACGTGGATAAAAAATTCAAAAGTCTGCTGGTCACGTCCTCCGTTCCACAGGAAGGCAAGACCAGCCTGTCCGCAACATTAGCTATTTCGCTGGGCACTCATGGACGGGTTTTGCTGGTGGAGACCGACCTCCGGTTACCGGCCTTGAGCAAAGCTTTTGATATCCCACAGGACCAGCCGGGGCTGACTGACGTTCTCGCCGGTAATGTGCCGCTGGAGCAGGCTACGGTACAGTACCCAGGCAGTCATAACGTTTTCATCCTTCCCGCCGGGAGCCGCACACAGTATCCCGGTGAAATCATCGCCTCGGCGGCTTTCAGGAAACTGACAGAGACCTTGGCCTCCCAATACGACCGTGTCGTCTATGACACTCCACCTTGTCATGCGGCAAGCGACGCGCTGGTGCTTTCGAGCCTGGTGAACGCCGTCCTCTTTGTTGTGAAATCCGACTCAACGTCCCGGCGTGCGGTGCAGAATGCGCTCAAGCAATTGCGCAATGCAAAGGCGCCTCTGATTGGAACGTTAATCAATCAGGTTAATGCACGCCGCAATCCGTACTACCAAGAAGGCTATTACTACGCCTACGACTATTACGCCAAAACCAAGGGCTGAGCACGTTATAGCCGTGCCCCAGCCCACGTGATGCGAATACTCTGGCTGAGCGCCGCTCTGGTTTGTGGCGGATTGGGATTGCTTGGTCTGCGCGGCCTAGTGGGTGAGATTTATCTGGCCGCTGCCAGCACAAAAAAACCGCAGATGCCGCATGGAACTTTGCCTGAACAAGCCCTCATTGTGGCGACCCGGGCATCGCCCTGGATGTCTGAAATCTGGTTACATCGGGCATACCACGCAGCTCGTCGCGGAAACCATTCCCAGATGCTGGCGTACAGCCATGAGGCCCTGCGGTGGGCTCCAGCAGATGCCCGTATATGGATGAACCACGCACAATCACTGATCTATGCCGGTGCTTGGGGCAAGGATCTGGAACACTCGTTGAGGCGCGTTCAAAGTTTGGCTCCATCTTCGCCCCATTTGCATTTGAACAAAGCTTTGTTGGGAATCCAGATCTGGCGGGACGCTCCCGATTTTCTGAGGAACGACACACTGTTTAGCGCCCAGTTCATACTGAAACACCAGCCCGGAGCATTTCATCGGAGGCTAACCGATGAACGATTGGAATTCGTGGCTTGTACCGTGGTGGGCGATGCATTGAAGCTGAATCCCTGGTGCAAATTGATTCAACGCGAACGCCAACAATGCGACCGGCCCAACTTGGAGCCCGCACTTCTGCGACGCTGTCAAAAGTTGGGTTTACGTTGATGGACATGCACTCCGGTGGCTCAAGTGCGGCCAAAAAGGGAGATCAACTCATATTCGTATTATTGCTGGGTCTGATCTTGTGGCTGCCTCTGCCCTGGGGTAGTCATACAACTTGGTCATCCCATCTCCTATGCGCACTGGCCCTGAGCCTGCTGGCCCTGTGGTTCATCTTGGCGGCGCTGGGCCGCGTTCAAGCTCCCTCTCAGCGTGCTGATTTATGGTGGCCGTTGACACTATGGATTTTGTGGCTGAGTTGGATTGCGCTCCAGCTGCTCCCCGTTCCAGATCAGTTTCTGGGAGATGTTTCTCCACTGGCTCTGGAAATCCATCAGGAGGCACGCGAACTGCCGGGCTTGCAACTCCAAAATACAATCAGCATTGCTGCTGGCAAGACGCTGTTTGGCCTTGAACTCAGCCTGGGCTACTTTGCACTCTACGTTTTGGTCATCTTGACGGCGCGGGACGAGACGCGCATACGCTGGCTGCTCGGCACTTTGGCTGTGTCAGGGGCGATTCAAGCAACCTACGGCAGTCTGATGACACTGTCGGGCATCGAATGGGGATTTTTTCAGAAAAAACCGCACTATCTGGGCTATGCCACTGGAACATTTATCAACCGCAATCACCTCGCCGGTTATTTGGAGCTGACCTCAGCGATGGCAATGGCGTTGGTGCTGGCCGATATTGGACGTGGTGTTAGCGGCGTGAAAACGCTAAGGGCCATGGCCGCTAATTTCATCGACTTACTGTTCAGCGCGAGATTCCGCATGCGCGTTCTGATCATTGTTATGGTCATTGGGCTGATTCTGACCCGTTCACGCATGGGCACCACGGCTTTCTTTATTAGCCTGACGATCATCGGACTTGCGTTTGTGATTCTGCGAGAACGAAAATATTTCTGGCGTGCGCTGCTGCTGCTCGCGAGCCTACTGATCATCGATGTATTCGTTGTCAGCAACTGGTTCGGCCTGCAGAGAGTGGTCGAACGTCTCCAGGAAACCGGCGCCGACGCATCCACGCAGGCGCGTCTGGCACTCTTGAACGAGATACCGCCCGTCATCGAGGCTTATGCGCTGACCGGCTCCGGGCTTGGTACATTTTCGGACGCGCACGAACCCTTTCGCACACCGGAGGTGAAAATGTTCCTGGATCACGCACACCAGGACTACCTCGAGTTTTTTATCGAAACCGGCGCCATTGGCTGCACCCTATTGGGTCTTTTCGTGGGACTTCACGTACTGCATGCATTGCGTGTGATCTTTAGTCGTACCCGGCGGTTGCCAGTGGCGACCTCTGTTGGCTGTCTCATGGCACTGCTCGCGATGGCCATCCACAGCCTGGTGGATTTCAATCTCCAAATCCCAGCCAATGCAGCAACTCTGTGCATTATTCTCGCGTTGTGTGCTGCGTGCGCGTCGCGCTCTTCCAAGCATTTGCACAAACAGAGACTTACATCACATACTTAAGTGTGCGGCAGAGGGCTTGTCTGTGGCACAATTCAGTTCTTGTGGGCTTAACGGAGTAAGCCATGAATCACATTGCCAAATTATTTACCGCCGCACTGCTGGTATTAAACCTGTCCGAGGCATATGCCGACAGTGGCCGCATCACGCTCAGCGGCGGCGAAGCACAGATTGAACGCGATGCGCGGATTTTAGCGATCAATCCCAATTCGGAAATTCGTCCGGGGGACACCATTAGCACGGGCCAAACTGGACGTGTGCAATGGGCAATGCAGGACAATTCGACGTTTTCTACGCTGGGTGGAACGCAATTTAAAATTGAGGAGTTCTCGAAATTTGATCGACCGCGCTCAATCTATTCACTTCTCAAAGGTGGATTTCGTACCGTAACCGGGTTGATTAGCAAGCGGGCGGACGGCATTTATAAAATGAACACCCCCGTGGCAACTTTGGGCGTCCGGGGTACCAAATATCTAGGAATCTTTTGCAAAAGCAGTTGCGATAAATACACCAAATCCTTGAACGGCAAGGTCGAAGACGGCCTCTACGTGAAAGTTGATGAAGGTATCGTTATCATCACTAACGCGAACGGCAGTATCGAGGTGAAGGCCGGCGAAGTTGGCTTTGTGCCCGCGGACGGTTCAGCGCCAAGGCTTATAGCCTCAGCCCTAGTGGACGCTTTTCTTGCGGCGGTTGAACTTGACTTCGACTTGATGTTACCGGGCATTTCTAGACCGGATCGCCAGCTCGAGATCGAGTCCGAGATCAAAATCTCACCTCGTATTCAGCCGACCGAACTGCCCGCCAGTCCATCCTGAACAAACAATGTGTTGTAATTCCTGAATGAATAAAAAACTCTCAGGCAGGGGGAAGAGCTGGATGCATAATTATCTTGCTCTGCTAACTGCCCTAATAGCCGTAAGTCCCTATGCAGTCAATGCACAGGACGGGCACAGCATTGGCGGCGGCTTCAATCTTGCCTCTGAGCTGAAAGCCGAAGGTTATTTCAACGATAACTTTTATAGTCAGGCGCGCGACAAAGAACCCGTCTTTGGTGCGATTTTCCGTCCCAGCGGGCGCATCTTGTCTGATCGCGGTCGGTTGAAACTAGGTCTTAGGGCCGATTCTGAATTTGGCGTATTTGAAAGACCAACTGACAACGATGATTACATTGATAGCACGGCCGAAGGTGGCGTGGAATATCTGTGGAGCACGCTGCATCGGACTACCTTTGCCGCGACTCACGTGCAGGGTCACGATCCTTTCGGTGTACAGCGTACCGAGGCACAACCCTCGAGCGTCGCCGCTGAGTTGGATATTTGGCATTCTGATGCGATCAAATCAGCTTATCGCTACGGGTCAAGAGACGCCCCAGTCAACATCGAGTTCTCGTTCAATGCTGTAAAAAAACACTACGACAGCAACCAGGCTCAGACTTCTCATCTTAATAACACCAACATGTCGGCCCGTTCTGAGATCTTTTACAACTACAGCCCAAAGACGGCTGCGGTACTGGAAGCCAGCGGCGGTAAGGTTTACTTTTCTGATCCCAGCCCTGCCGCGCGCGCTCGCAACGGCACCACGAAATCAATATTGTTGGGCTTGCGTTGGAGCGCTACGGCTCAAACGACTGGCGACGCGCGTGTCGGCTACATGTTGCGAAATTTTGATGGCACGCCAGACCGTCGCTTCCAAGCGATCAACTGGAGTGCGGTCGTGACCTGGGCACCGGTGCCGCTCACCAGCGTAAAGTTAATAACAGGGCGGGCGGCGCAGGACAGCTACACCAACGCGCGCTTTATAGATAATTTGTATTCACTAGTACAGTTAAATCAAAAGTTTTCAGACCGCCTCGATGCAGGCTTGCGTGGCGGTTATACACGCTCAAAGTTCGTAGAGGCGACCCCTGGCCGGACAGATGATGTTTACTCCGCCGGCGTCAACGCAAGCTATCTTTTAAGTAAGGCGCTATCGTTGATAGCGGCTGTCAACTACGTTCAGCGCGAGTCAACCTATCCGGTTTTTTTCATCAGCCCGACCAATATCTTTGACCTCGATTACGACGCCACGACTGTACTTCTGGGCTTTAGATATACGCCCTAAATTTGTAGCGGTTGCCGAGGGTCAATTGACTCTAGAATGCAGGGCATGAAATTTTCTCCTTTACTACTGATCACTGTCGCAGTTCTATTGCTGACAGCCTGTGCATCTGCGCCCCCCGCTCCCTCGACGGGTTCCGTCCCGACTGCAGACATGTCGGCCTCAGCGCCCGCTTCGTTTAAGCGCACACTGTCCACTTATAAAATTGGCAGCGGTGATCGCATCCGCATAGACGTATTCGGCGAGCCTGACCTGTCCTTCGAAACCGCGGTCGAGGCTAACGGCACCATTACTTACCCGCTCTTGGGCCGCTTGCGAGTCATTACGTTATCCGCCAAGGACCTTGAAAACGTCATCACGCAAGGGCTTACACAGGGGCAATTTCTGGTCAAACCCGATGTACGCGTTACTCTGGTGACTTTCCGGCCGATCTATGTGATTGGCCAGGTCAAGCGCGCTGGGTCGTATCCGTATGTTGAAGGCATCAATGTTGAAAAAGCGCTGGCCCTGGCAGGCGGCATGACCGATCTGGCCTCCACCCGGCAAATCTACATCCTGCGTGAAGACAACCAGGTATTTCTCCGCGAGAAGGGCGATTTGAGCACGCCGGTTTTACCGGGCGATACGGTGATCATCGAACAGGGTTGGTTCTAGCGCCTGTTCTTACGGCGACGCGGCTTGTAGAATCGCGCCCCTTGCGATTCCGACTTGGACACTTAGCTCAGTGGTAGAGCATCGCCTTCACACGGCGGGGGTCGGGGGTTCGAAACCCTCAGTGTCCACCAACTCTATAAAAATGGCCTCACCCGCTTTGGGTGTTTTCGGCCCCAAAAGTTTCCAGGCCGAAAATCGACCGGTACACTTTTAGTACCACTCGATTTTACCGCATGGCTTCGTGGGCATCGAAATGGCCACAAGCGGGTGGCGGGCCTAATAGTCCAAAGTGACCACAATCGTGTCACTGTAGACCCCCGGCGCGACATTCTGCTGTGCAGGAATTCGTCCATACACGGGGTAGGACTGACTGAAACCCAAAACTCCTATCAACTGCGTATTCGAAACGAAACTGGTGCCAGCACTGCCATTGCCCCAGGTCAGAGCACGCAAAGCATCCAGATAGAGGTTGTAGCTGAGCGTGTTGGCGCCGCTCTGCATGCGTCGCGGGCTATAAGTACCAGAACCTCCAGTTGAAAGCTTAATGGTGTACGTGGTCAGCAGGCTGATAAGAAACGAACAATTGACAGTCACTTGCCCGGCGGCATTTAGCGGTGTCACGCTCAGTGGACTGTAGTTGCCGAACGATGTCGGCTGCGCGCTGATGCCGCAGGCCGCCCAGCTCGCATGCCAGGGGAATAATGCCAAGACCACTGCGGCGATTCGGCATTTCATGGTTTGACCTCCTCACTTACACGAAAGTCAGCGCTCACGCCGCTGCGGCTGCGTGGCACGACGTCCAGGGTCAGTTTCTGCAGGTCTGATTCGATCGGAATATCTTCTACCGCCAGGCGCAGTCGGTTGACTTCATAGGCACGCAAATCGGGCACCAGGGCGTGGCCGTTTTTATCCGTACGGCCCACCGGGCGGCCATCCGCAGTGATGGCAACGTCGGCCAGTCCGTCAGTGCGCACCACTGCGAAACTGCCGTTGACGGGTCTGGTCCAGAACGTTTCAGTACCAAGAAACGCGAGGCCGGTCGCCGCGCCCACGCGATAGCTGAAGTCGGCGTCGTGAATCAGATCGGCGGTCAAAGTGCCTCGAGCTCCCTTCCAGGCGGCCGAGGCCTCATAGCGTTGATCTGCGCTGGCGTATCGGCGCTCGGTGGCGGCACGCCAGTCCAACCCCAGTGGCCCGGCGCTGTTGCGTTGCACGCTGGCACGTGAAATCTCACCCGCATCAGAATGTTCGTGCTGAATCGCGGCGGAGATCTGCCCACCAAAGCTCCAGGTGAAATCCAGCCGCGCCGAGGGTTGACAGTCGGGTGCGCAGGTTTGTGCGAAACCCAGATTGAGAAAACCGTTACCGACCTGGACGCCGTAGGCCGCGGAACGCAATTCAATGTCAGGCCCGCTGCGCGAATCTTCGTGAGTCCACAAAAAAGACGCACTGCCGCCAACCGGTATTCCCAGCCCACGCGGCGTCACGCTCAGGCGCGCAAAGTCCAGGCGCCTCGACGGCAACTGACTTTCCGGCTGCCCGATCTGGGTAAACCCGGGCTGCGTCCATTGCGAACGCAGCGCAAAAGAATAAATGCCCGGCACTTCGCGCTCAAAGCCCAAGGCGCCCTGCCAGCCGCCGCCTGCACGATTCTGTCCGTACGTGGTTGAGGCCGACAACAAGCCCAGCTTACCAATCAAGCCGACGCCACTGAGACCGCCGACCGCCCGGTCCGCTTGAAACTCGGCGCGCATCTCCGCTGTAAAGCGATCGTTGAGGCCCTGCCTCAATGTGCCGCTGGCGAAAATATCTCCATAGTTCGCGGAGGCGATGCCATAGTCGCGTCGCAACGCTCCGCCTTCCAACGCGTAATCCCGAAGCCCTGCCCGAAGCAGCGACGGACTGGAATAAAACGGCTGCGATACCCGCGTCTCCCGGCCCAGGGCATCGCGTACCACCACCAGCGCTTCGCCAGCGCCCGAGAGAGTCGGGATGTCGTGCAGTTCGAACGGGCCCGACGCCGACGAGCTCCCGCCTCGTCGCTGGCCATCCACGAATACTTCCAGCGTCGAGGGCAGCACCGCATCGCCGCGGATCACAGGCTGCGGAAACGTCGAAAAATAAGGCTGCAATGAAAAATCCGTGCCCCATTGCACGCCAGCAAAACGAGCGGCGCGTCCCCATGCGCCTGGATGAATAATGCCATCGCCGAGCCGCAGCGTCGTCATGTGTTCCGGGCTCTCTCTCAGCCAGAACGTATCCAACCGCAACGGCTGTGCGTCGTTAAACAACAAGGTCTGCCCGCCGCGCCCGTGCCGGGTGAACAGGCCCGCCTCCAGCAAGCTGGCGCTCGCGCCACGACCCGCCACCGAACTGTACTGCGCGTCGAGGTTGAGAAATCCCCCCGTGGCCGCTTCGCCGGGAAGCGCGGGTTGTGCCGGCTGCAGCGTAAGCCGCTCTGTGGCGCGCTGGACGCGTGATAAATCCAGATCGAGCACCTGGGTGCAGGCGTCAAAATGTTGAGTCAGGCCCGGAATCGCCGCCAACAGATACCAGTCGCGCCCTTCATGGCGGCGCGCAATCGCCGTGGGTGAAATGCGCCAATCGTTCAGCGCCTCGATTGAGGCCGAAAATCCCTCGTTCGTACGCAGCAGGTCGCGCGTGATGCCATCATGGCCGGGATACTCGCGCACCAGCACCATCCACTCTTCAGCGGGGACTGTTAAGGGGGGTGTCGCGCACACAGACGCGAAGCGTTGTGGCGAAAACATTGCCAGGGCCATCGCGATATAAAAGGACGGTCCGCGCACACTAGCGGGACTGGGCCTCAATACCGAATTCGGTACGGCCACTTTCGCTCAAGGCCGAAACGCTCAGCGCCTGATCCGCAAATTGCGGAATTTGCCATTCCCGGCTCGACCCGGCGAGGACATAGCGAAACCCGTCCGCTGCAATTTCTCCTGCCAGGCTGCGCACACGCACATCGGCCAATCGGGCATGCAGACGGCCACGGTTGGTCGCGATCAGCTTCAGCGCGCCATTCTCGGTGCGGGATGTCCATGCCAGTTCGGGTTTTGCCGGCTGGGCTGGACGCACAAATACCGGCACGCCAATGCGCAGTGCAAATTTAAGCTCACCACCGGCCGTTTCATCTGGCTGTGGAATTTCGCGGAAATAAATCCGGTATGCGTTCTCGGTATCGGCAGGCAGTACCGCGCTGCGAATCAGCCCTACCCGCACAATCTGGGTCGCCCCGGGCTCAATCGAAACCCGTGGCGGATTGGCGCGCAGATCTGTCGCCGGCCCATAAACGTCCTCGCCATTCACCTGAATCCAATTCAGCACATCCGTTTCGATCGTTTTACGCGTCGGCCCTGTGTTGACGATCGTGATGGCATCCGCCCGGTGGCTGGCCGATAGGTCCACACGCACCGGACTGATCGATAGCCCCGGAGCGCCCTGAGCCAGCGCCGCTGTGGACAGCAGCAGCGCTGGCAAGGTAGCGGTGAACTTCAACACCGAGTTAAAACGCATGACTTAAATCCTCCTTCCCGCAAATGAGTTTCAGTAAGTCACGGTCACCGTAACGGTGTCGCTGTACGACCCGATAGGCGCATTCTGACTATTCGGAATGCGGCCATAGACCGTGGTCGGAACCGCCACGCCAATACCAACGGCTGAGAGGGTATCGGTGCCGATGGTGATGCCCCAGTTCAGGGTACGCAGCGCATTGCGGAACAGGCTGTAATCCAGCGTGTCGGTGCCGGCGGCGATCTGCATCTGCCGGGCAGACACCCCACTGCCGTATGTGCCTGCGCTGATGCCCAGGTTGTAGGGCGTAAGCAGTGAGCACGTTACGGTGATCGTGGTACTGCCGTCGGTATTGACCACAGATAAAGGGTCGTAGTTACCAAACGCCAGATTCGCCGCCGACAGCGCACAGGCACTGACCACCGTGGCGGTGACGTTGAAGGTTGAGGTTTGAGTGGCAGCCTGACTCGCGGCACTGCCCATCAGAATTGCGGCGGCACCGACGACACGTAGCGTGTTCTTCATGAAAGTCCTCCTAAAAACGCCTGCGGGATTGCAGGTTGAGGAGAACTCTAGTTACACGGACGCCTTGTAGGAGCTGTCCTATAACTAATGTTTCATGACAGGCGATTCAGGTAGCTGGTGTTGCTCCGCGGTCGATAATCTTGAGTGCGAGTTCGAGCGCCTGCTCGTAATTGAGGCGCGGGTCGACCGTGGATTTATAGGCGCGCTCAAGATCTTTTTCTGTCAGGTTGCGCGCGCCGCCGATGCACTCGGTCACGTCTTCGCCGGTGAGTTCCAGATGCACGCCGCCCAATTGCGAGCCGTGGGCGGCATGGATTTCGAACGCCTGCGTTCACCTCGCCCAGAATGTCGTCAAAGCGGCGAGTCTTCAGTGCCATTGCGAGTGGTCTGCGTGTTGCCGTGCATCGGGTCGCAGATCCACAGCACCCGGTGTCCGGCCTTTTTCACCGCTTCGATCAGCGCGCGGCAGGTGATCGGCGATCTTGCCCGCGCCCATGCGGTGGATCAGCGTCAGTCGGCCCGGTTCGTTGTTCGGGTTCAGTACCGCGCACAGCGCCAGCACCCAGTCAGCGCTCATCGCCGGCCCGACCTTCACGCCGACCGGGTTGCGGATGCCGCGGCAATATTCGACATGCGCGCCCGCCGAGCTCGGCGGTGCGCATGCCGATCCACGGAAAATGCGTGGACAAATTGAACCAGCCGTCCGAGCGCGGCACCTGCCGCGTCTGCGCCTGCTCGTAGTACAGCAGCAACGCCTCGTGCGAGGTGATAGAAATCGACGCGCGAAAACTCATGCAGATCGATTGCCCGGCGAGCGTCTCCATGAAGCGCACCGAATGCCGATGTCGTCCACGCGCTTCTGGTAATCCGCCGCCAGCGGCGAGTGTTGGACCCAGTCGAGATCCCAGTATTCCGGGTGGTGCAGGTCGGCGAAGCCACCGTCGATCAGGCCGCGCACGAAGTTGATGGTCATCGCCGAGCGCGCGTGGCCTTCAAGCAGGCGCGCGGGATCGGCACGGCGCGCGTCAGCGGTGAACTCGGGCGCATTGACCAGATCGCCGCGGTAAGCCGGCAGTGTCGTGCCGTTTCTGGTTTCGGTATCCGCCGAGCGCGGCTTGGCGTACTGACCGGCAAAACGGCCGACGCGCACCACCTGCTTTTGCAGGCCATGCGTCAGCGCCAGCGACATCTGCAACAGAACCTTGAGCCGGTTGGTGATGATCCCTGGCCGGCAGTCGTCGAAAGTTTCCGCGCAGTCGCCGCCCTGCAGAACGAAGCATTCGCCCGCCTGTGCCTGCGCCAGGCGGCATTTGAGTGCATTCACCTCCCACGAGGTCACCAGAGGCGGCAGCTGCGCCAGCTGAGCCAGCGCCGAGTCCAGCGCCGGCTTGTCCAGGTATTCCGGCTGCTGCACGGCGGGTTTTTGCTGCCAGGAATGTGGCGTCCAGTTCGTCATGGGGGCGAAGTATAGGGGCTTGAAAACGGCGGCCACGCCCCTAGATGGAGTTTTGTCGAAGTACCACTAACCAAGGAGGCTAGTTATGACATTAGTACGTTATCAACCCTGGTCCCTGCACCGGGAATTGTGGAACGAAGTGAACCAGTTGTTCGATCGCGCGTCGGCCAGCAACGACGGCTCGATTGGGGCGACCACCGACTGGGCGCCGCCCGTGGATATCGAGGAATACACCGACAAGTTCGTGCTGACAGCCGACGTGCCAGGCGTGGATCCTGCGTCCATCGAAGTCACGCTTGAAAATGGCGTGCTGACGTTATCGGGCACGCGCGAGCTGGCGGTACAAAAAGAGGGCGTGGAATCGCGCCGCAGCGAACGCGCCGCGGGACGTTTTCACCGGCGCTTTTCGCTGCCGGATACCGTGGATTCCGACACGGTTGCGGCCCAAGGCAAGTTCGGCGTGCTCGAAATCACCATTCCCAAGCGCGCCGCCACGCAACCGCGCCGGATCACGGTAAAAGCCTGAAACCGTCGGCGGTTCTACGTTAGATTGCGGGGCGCGAAGAGCGCCCCGCTTTCTTTTCGACCATGGAATACAAGGACTATTACAGTGAGCGACGATGCTTCGCGAGCATTGCTCGTGGCGTCGCGAACGCCCGGACAAGGATGTCCGGGCAACCCTGGCAAGGAGGCTGGTCTCCGCTGCAATGAAGAATCATGGAATTTAAGGATTACTACAAAACCTTAGGCGTCTCCCGTTCGGCCTCGGCCGACGAGATCAAGCGCGCGTACCGAAAACTCGCACGCCAATATCATCCGGATAAAAACAAGGCGAAGGGATCCGAAGACAAGTTCAAGGAAGCCAACGAGGCCAACGAGGTGCTGTCCGATCCACAGAAGCGCAACGCCTACGACCAGCTTGGCGCCAACTGGAAAGCGGGCCAGCAATTCAGGCCGCCGCCGGGTTTTGGATCGCGCGGTGCGCGCGGCGCTTCGGCACCCGGTGGTGATTTCTCAGATTTTTTCTCGACCTTGTTTGGCGGCGGGGGCTCGCCATTCGGACAAGGCGGATTCGAGGACCTGAACGGCGGATTCTCCCGTGCGCCGCAGGAACAGCACGCCAAGCTGAGCATCTCGCTTGAGGATGCTTTTCGCGGCAATTCGCTGACCGTGACGCTGGGCGCACGCACGTTGAACATAAAAATCCCGGCTGGGATTTCCTCGGGTCAGAGCATCCGCCTCGCCCGGCAAGGCACGAATGGCGGCGATCTGTTGCTGGAGATTTCCTTTGCACCTCACCCGCAGTTCAACATCGAGGGCCGCGATATCCACTACACGCTGAATCTTGCGCCGTGGGAAGCCGCGCTCGGAGGCAAAGTGGGCGTGCAGACGCTGGGCGGTACGGTGGAACTCAACCTGCCGGCGAATTCACAGGGGGGCAAAAAGATGCGGCTCAAGGGCCGCGGCCTGCCCGGCACACCCGCCGGCGATCAGATCGTCACGCTGAATATCGTCACGCCTCCGGCAAAGACCGACGAAGAGCGCGCGCTCTACGAACAAATGAAAGCGCGCTTCTTGTTCAACGCGCGCGATTAAAGCCGCGGCCGCCGGTCGAACCAGGGCTTGGCCTTTTCCAGCTGCGCTGAGAGCTGCAACAACGTCGCGTCCTCGGCATAGCGGCCGGTGAACATCATGCCGACCGGCAGTTCGTCGTCACTCCAGTGCAGTGGCAGCGAAATCGACGGCTGGCCGGTGACATTGAACACCGCAGTATTCGGAATCCATTCGAACATCCGCTCGCCGATGGGCAGCATACGCTCGGGTTTTTTCGAGATCCGTCCCAGTGGCAGGTGGTTGGCGAGCCAGGTCTGGAAAGCAATACTGCCGCGCGCCTGAAGTTCACCGATGGGAAACGGCGGACGGCCCAAAGTCGGCTGCAGCAATACATCGTAGGACTCGAACCAGCGGCCGATTTCGCGCGAGGCGGCGCTCAACAAGCGCGTTGCCATTCCGATTTCTTCGGCGTTGATTGCACGGCCCAGTCGAATCAGCCCCAGCGTCATCGGCTCGACTTGAGACGGATCGAAGCGGCGATTCATCGCCTGCGCTCCGGCGGCGTAATCCGCCGCGGTTTCACCGGCGAGCAGCGTCATGAAGGCAAAACGGAAAGCCTCGCTTGAAACCTGTGGTGCCGCTTCGACGACCTCGTGCCCGAGCTCGGCCAGCAGTTTCACCGTTGCATTCATGCCGGCGATGCATTCGGGGTGCATGGTCTTGCCGAGCATCGGCTTGCCGCTGAACGCGATGCGCAATTTGCGCGGCGCTTGTTCAAGCTGGCGCAAAAAAGATGTTGCCGGCAGCGCGGCGGCATACGGCGCGCCGGGATCGGGGCCGCCCGTCGCATCCAATGCGGCGGCGCTGTCGCGCACGCTGCGCGTCAGGACGTGTTCCGTGGCGGCGCCAAACCAGACGTCGCCGCGCACCGGACCGGTCGGAATGCGCCCGCGCGTTGGCTTCAACCCGACAAGGCCGTTGCAGGAGGCGGGGATGCGAATCGATCCACCACCGTCGCCACCGTTGGCCATTGGCACGATACCGGCGGCAATTGCGGCCCCGGAGCCGCCGCTGGAACCGCCCGTCGTGTGTTGCAGATTCCATGGGTTGTGCGCGGGGCCAAATAGCGCCGGCTCGGTGAAAGGCGTCAGGCCCAGTTCCGGCGTATTGGTTTTGCCAAAAATCACGAGGCCGGCTTTTTTATACCGCGAGACCAGCTCACTATCCTGCGCAGGAACATAGTCCGCGAAGAAGCGCGAGCCGCTGGTGATCGGCTCGCCGGCAAAATCGGCCATCAGGTCCTTGATCAAAAACGGCACACCCGCAAACGGCCCGGACAAAGGCGCGGCGGCGGCTTTGCGTCCACGCTCGAACAAGGGGCGCACGATGGCGTTGATCTTCGGATTGACGCTTTCCGCGCGCACGATGGCGGTTTCCAGCAACTCTGGGGCACTCACCTGCTTGCGCGCCACCAGATCGGCCAGCCCCAATGCGTCATGGCGCACGTATTCATCAAATTTCATCGGCTTTCCTCGCGGCGTGATTCAGAGTAATTTCCCAGCATTAAAACATACGGGGATTGAGCCATGAACGCTGTCAGCCAAACCGCACACGCTTATCCAGCTCCCGGCTGGGCGCAGACTTTGCGCCGCTTCAATAACTGGTGGCTTAACGACCTGGGCGGCGGCCCGCGCGTGCTGAAATTCTCATGGGTCATCAACACGCAGAAGGCTGGGTCGTTTTTCTTTCTCGGATTTTTGATGTGGTGGTATGGCAACACCAGCACCGCGGCGTGGATCTACCTCGCGCTCCACGGCTCCTACGGCCTCGTCTGGCTTTTGAAGGACATGGCCTTTCCCGATCCTGGCTGGCAGGTGAAGGTGACCTGGGGCAGCGCACTCGCCGGCATTTTTGGTCTGGGCATGTATTGGAGTTTTGGCTGGCTGCTGATCTCCGGGGTCGCGCAACCCGATTACCCGCTGCCCGTGGGGGCGTGGTACTGCCTGTGCATCTCGCTGGTGATCACCGGCAGCGCGCTGATGACCGCCGCCGACGCGCAGAAATATTTCACCCTGCGCATCAAGCGCGGGTTGATCACCGACGGCGTGCACACCTACGTGCGCCATCCGAATTACCTCGGCGAGATGATGATCTACGGCGGCTTCGCACTGATGGTCGGCCATTGGCTGCCGTGGCTGTGGCTGGCGTATGTCTGGCTGGGATTGTTTGCAGTCAACATGGCGACGAAAGAAGCCAGCATGTCGCGTTATCCGGATTGGGCGGCGTATAAAAAGCGGACGTGGTGGCTGCTGCCTTGGATTTTTTAGTGTTTTCGGTGCCACCCGCTTGGTGCCGTTTCGAAGCAGTTTTTACGCCATGCGAAAAATGAGTGGTACTAAAAGTGTACCGCCGGTTTTTGATCTCGTGCCGCAATAGGCAAAAAACCGGCCCAAGCGGGTGGGCCAAAATATGAACCTAAAACCCCATTTCTCGCGTTTTCTGAACGCCGCGCCAGACCGCTTGCTGTTCACCGCCCATAGCCACCATCCGTGGCCGAACGTCAGTTATGAGGCACAGCAACTGGCGTGGGACGACGCCGCGCGGCTGGCCGATCTCAAATGGGACAAGGTGTTTGGCGAAATCATCCCCAAGGCTCAAGCGCATGTGGCGCGCATCCTCAAATTGCCCGATCCGAAAACCCTGTGCTTTGCGCCCTCGGTGCACGAATTGCTTGTGCGGCTGTTGTCCACTTTCGAGCACACACCCTTGCGCGTACTCACCACCGACGGCGAATTCCACAGCTTCAGCCGCCAAACAAGGCGGCTGGAAGAATCAGACCAAGCCCGGGTCACGCGCGTCAGCGTCGAGCCCTACGAAACTTTTGAATCGCGTTTTGCCGACGCCATTGCTCATGGTGTTTATGACCTGATTTATTTCAGCCAGGTGTTCTACAACTCCGGCTTGTGCGTGCGAAACCTCGATGCGCTGGTCGCGCGCGTACCGGACGCAAAAACCGTGGTTTTCATCGACGGCTATCACGGCTACATGGCGGTGCCGACCGACTTGTCGAATATCGCCCATCGCGTGTTCTACGCCGCCGGCGGTTACAAATACGCCATGTGCGGCGAAGGCGCCTGCTTCATGCACTGCCCGCCCGGGTACGCCGCGAGGCCACCCAACACCGGCTGGTTTTCAATGTTCGGCGGGCTGACGCAATCGCAGGACTTCACGCAGACGCCCTACCCCGACGACGGCCAGCGCTTCATGGGCGGCACTTTCGACCCCATTGGCCTGTATCGTCTCAACGCGGTAATGGACTGGATGCAGCGCGAAGGATTCACGGTCGAGCAGGTTCACCATCACGCCGCACAACTGCAGGCGCTTTTTTTTGAGCTCGTTACCCGCCACGGCCTGCTGGATGGCGCAGAACTGATACCACCCCAAGGCAATCCGCGCGGCAATTTCCTGATCTTCCGCCACCGCGGCGCTGGCGAATGGCGCCGGCAACTGCTCGGGGCCAACGTCGTCACCGACTGTCGCGATGACCGCCTGCGCCTCGGTTTTGGCCTCTACCACGAACCCGCCGATATCGAGGCGCTTGCGCAACGGATTGCCGCATTGTGAGCAAAGTCACAAAATATTCCATATTGGAAAGTAGCTTTTATCTAGGGGTTTAGTGGCGTTTTCCTACACAAAACGCTGGTAAATCACGCCGTAAGCGCATACATTATTGGCGTGCGGCTGTCCCCTCATGCCGCGAACAGGATGAACCCCATGATCAGAACAACTTCCGTTTTCGCCCTCGCTCTTATCTCAGGTGCGGCCACAGCCGGCCCTCTGGCAAACGCCGTTAACGGCCTGCTCGGCATCGGCGGTCCCGCCACTGCGGGCGCCATTACCCCGATTTCCGGCCCGCTCACCAGCACGGTCCTGACGCTTGAAACTGCCGCCATGCCCGTCACCAACGCCGCGCCGCTACCAGGGCTTGCGCCGAATAAGGCGGGGATCATTCCAATTCCGGCTAACACGCTTCCGGTTGGCGTTAACGTTCTTGAAGACGGTTCAGTCCCTGGAACCGGTTATGACATTGTGTTGGGCCTGGGAGTGCTCAGTGCACCTGAAACCATCATCGGTTACGGCGACGGGGCTGGCGATCCTGCCACTGGCGCCATAGATC
Organism: uncultured Gammaproteobacteria bacterium; assembly: GCA_963807375.1. Taxonomy (GTDB): domain Bacteria; phylum Pseudomonadota; class Gammaproteobacteria; order Nevskiales; family Nevskiaceae; genus JACPFV01. The sequence goes on along the minus strand of CAWEBP010000001.1, from coordinate 82,104 downwards.
TCTGGCAAGACGTATTACTTCAAGCGAATTCTGATAACGAGCCATTAGGCACCCCTTACCTGATCGGACAAAATCCTCCCAGCGGATTCGGCGCGGTCAAAGTGGCCGTCTTCGGAGGTGACAACGTTGGCAATTCCGCATTCGGAACGGGTGGGGCTGATTCTGGAATCGGCGTCGCCGTCGGCTCAGGCAATAACACCGGCAACGGCACCATCGGAATTGGCGTTGGTAACGATGCCGTCACTGGCAATGGCTCAGCCATCGGCATTGCAGCGCTTTCTGACAATCGCAATGGCAACAGCGGCAACGGCGGCCAGTTAGGCGTCAGTGCACTGAACCAAGGCGACCTTCTCACAATTTGCGGCGGCGGCACGTGCGGCGGCGCAGACACCGTAACTGGGCCCGCGCCTGACTTTGTCACTCCATCCAACGAGGTTCTCACCGGCTCATTGATTGGCCCTGATAACTCAGGCAATGGCGGCCTGATTGCCGCTAGCGCGTTCTCCGGCAACAACACGGGTCAAGGCGATGTTGCGGGTATCGCCGTAGGTTCTGGCGACGATTCCGGCCGGGGCTCAGTAGCGGTTGGTGTTCTCACTGGCGATAACAGCGCTCAGACCACCGACACGAGCACCCTCGGCGGAGTTGCCGCGGTCGCCGTGCTTTCCAATAAGAACAGCGCCATAGGACAGCCTGGTGCCGCCAATCCTGTCGCAGCGGCTCCGGTTGTTTCTGCGGCTGTCCTTAGCGGTGGCGGATCGGGCAACGATGCCAATGCCGTCGTTCCGGCACAGGTTCTTACCAGCAGCGGTGGTGGCACGACGCCAGTCGGTCCGCCCCCTGGCGTATCGCCTGGCGGCAACCCAGATGACAACGGCGAATCGGCCCAGAACAATGGTGATAGCGAACTGTGCGGCTTGCTGGCCAAAGACAACCGAGGTCGCGTTAAAGGCAAGCTGCGCGAAAAAGCGAACTGCGCAAAACTTAAGTCACCTAAGGCCTGACGCCCTTTCTATAGCGGTTTGGTACGAAGCCGGGCTATGCTATGCCCGGCTTCGCTATTTGTAGATCACTAACTCTCAGGGAAGAAAATAACCATGGCTGTCGAACTACCTCCGCCGCAGGCGCCGCAGCAAATTACGGTTGAGCAGGTCAAGGCTCAAAACCCCGAGACCGCCATCAAGGTCAAATTTCAGGAGTACACCCTGAATGTCATTGGCGGCCAGGGCAAGGTCACCAAGCAAGATCTTGAAGAGGTCGTCAGCGACGCCGACTCACTCTCCAATGCGGTGCGATTGATCAACGCCGCCTACTACGCCGCCGGCTATGTCGGCGTGAGGCTCTCGTACGCTCTCTCGGGCCAGGAGCTTTACATCCTGGTGGATTACGGCAGCGTCAGCTCAGTGCGTGCGCCGCCAGAGCTACTGCCGTATTTCGATGGCACTGAGCGGCACCTTGACCGACGAAGAGCTTGAGCCCAAGCGCGCCCTGGCCAGCATCCATGCGGATCGTGCTGGCAAGGTCGTTGACATGCGGCTCATCCCAGCCGCGGACGGCAGCAACAACCAGGAATTGGTTCTCAAAAAGCGCATTAAGGCCAAGGCGGACCCCGCCTCGATGCGCATTGAAATCGGCAACCCTGGCAACCGCTATGTGGGGCGCCATTTCGCTGAAATCGACATGAAGGCCGGCATCCCCAGCGGCGATGAGTTCCGCGGCTTTTTGCGCCACGGCATCAGCCAGATGAACAAGCGCGCCGACGCATCGGACTACAACGAATATGTGCTGGGCTGGAATCGCGTTACGCCCTGGGGCATTTTCGGCGCGGGCTGGCGTGATGGTTATTTTGACCAGACCATCGCCGACCCGGCCGCGTCCGGTAATGCAGCGCCCTCGCAAGGCATCATCCACGGCGGTGAGATTTACTGGATCGGTGTGTTGGCGGCGGATTTCACCCAGCGCTTCACGGTAACGGCCAAGGCCGACCGCTTGAGCAAACAGACCAGTACACGCCCAACTGCGACAGCAGCGGTGGGCGGCGGACCGCTGGAAAAAACCTACCAGAAAGAGTTCTACAACTCACTCGAACTGGGCGGCAACTATTACCGGCTGTGGAACTTCACCGATTGGCGCTTTAATTGGGAAACCGGCCTGTCCGCGCGCAAGGGCATTAGCAGCCAGGATGGCTATACGTACAACAACCAGCGCGTCCAGCAGGATTACTTCCTGGCCCGCTACAACCTCAAACTGACGATGGACCACCCGGAAGAGCTCCCGCTGGCGCTCGACACCTGGAAGTTCGGCTTTGACATCAGCACGCAGTACACCGAAGACGTCCTGCCCGAACAGCAGCAGTTCGTGCTGGGCGGCGCCAACAGCCTTGCGGCCTATCTGCCGGGCGTTGCCGTCGGCGACAGCGGATTTCTGTTCCGCCTGCGCGCCGAATGGGATGGCCTGTCGGTGTACGACTTCAAGATCGTGCCGCGCATCTTCGCCGAATACGGCCTGGCCCACTACGAAGTGGTGCCGTCGAACGTCCCCGGCCTGAGCCGTTATCAGTCCGCTTCCGATGCGGCCCTCGAAGTCAGCCTGCAATACCGTGACTGGCTGGAACTCACCGCCTCCACCGCGATTGAAATCCATGATCAGGGCATCCCGCAGGCAACGCTGGACGATGCGCAAGCCAACTACTTCGCAAAGCTCGCCTTCAAATTCTGAGCAGTTTCTTCAAACAAAAAACCCGCGCCTGCGCGGGTTTTTTGTTGCAGCGAGAAATCTTTAAAACGGCAGCCAGCTGGACTTTGGCGTGTAGTGCGTATAACCAACGCTGACGCCAGCGCGCAGACCCACCCCGGTACGGATGGGCGCCAGCGTGATTCCGGCGGTGCGCTGGTAATTCACGCCAAGGCCCGCCACGAAATAAAGGCTGCCATCCACGTTGGGGAAACGCTGGAACAGGTCGTCAACACGGCGCAGGTTGTAAACCAGCGTAAAAACCTTGGAGGCGTTGCCACCGACATCAAATCCGATCGAAGGCGCCTGCCAGTAGACCCGCTGCACGTAACCGTTCTTGAGCTTCATCTGGCCCTTGCCGTATCGCAGACCGACGGTGAACGCACCGCCCGCCTCTTCACCGGCGATATAGGCGTTGGGCCGCCCCAGATCGGCGAGGACTCGCTCGATGGCCTTGGCCAAGCCTTCGGTTACCGAACCAAAAAATGCATTGGCCGCAGACAACACTTCGTCCTGCGTAAACGTATCTTCCTTGGGCGGGTCCGGTGGCGGGTCTTGCGCCTGAACCGCGCTTGCAACGATCAGCAGTAATACTGCGCCCAGATGGCGGAACGATTTCATGGTTCTTCTCTTCAGAGTTGGCACTCTGACCGCGCCAAGGCCGCTCGGTTCAAGCCGCCGCCGGCTTGTCGCCGCCGGACTGCAACGGCCAGTCCAGCCGGCGGTAGACATCCGCCAGCAGCCACAACGGGCCGATCATCAGGAATTGCAGATCCTTGTAAAAAGACGGACGCGCGCCTTCGACGTGATGGCCGATGAACTGGCCCACCCAAGCCTCGACGAAAATCGCCGCCGCCAGCCACGGCGTATATTTGCCGGCGATACCCTCGACTACGATGACGCCGGCATACATCACGCAAACACCGGAATCATACCCAGCGCCAGCGGTCGCGAAAGAGTCAGGTAATACAGCCAGCCGCCCAGGGCGGCAACGGTCGTGACGTTGAGCCAGTCGTTACCGAGCGGAATGCTCTTGAACCCAAGCAGGATCGCAAACACGATCTGCGGCACGCAGATCCAATGCAGTGTCTTGTTGACCGGATTCATGTGGCTCTGCTGATAATCCTTGAGCCAAGCTTGGATGTTTTTCATTGTGCGATTCTCCCCCCGGAGTCCTATGAATACAGATTACGCCTCGACGCGTGTGGATTCCAGTTTTTGCGGCGCGAAACGACTCGCGTGTTAGACTTTTGACCGCATTTATTTCCTCCTCAATGCAAACTCTTACACCTCTCGAGCTTCAGCAGCGGATCGCCCAAGGCGCGGCGACGGTGGTTGACGTGCGCGAGTCGCCGGAACTGGATCTGGCGCGCCTGAGCGGGGCGGTTCACCTGCCACTCTCCGAGTTGCCGCAGCGTTGGGCCGAGCTGAAGCCGCTCAAGTCGGTCGTGCTGATCTGTCACCACGGTGTGCGCAGCGAGCGTGCTGGACGTTTTCTCGAACAACAGGGCCTCGACGGACTTGCGCACCTGGCGGGCGGCATCGATGCTTGGTCCGAGCAGGTGGATCCCAACGTGGCGCGCTACTGACATGAAAAATATTCTGTTGCTGCTGGGTCTGGCATTGCCGGCGTCATCGGTGCAGGCCAACGAACTGTTGCGGCTCTACCAGACCGCGCTCGATACCGACACCCGTCTGCAGGCGGCGGACGCCTCCCGCGATACGGCGAAATTCGCACGGCCCCAGGCGTTTGGCGCCCTGCTGCCGCAAATCAGTGGCGGCTACGAATTTACGCGGTCGCACTCTTCGCAGACTACGTCCGGCTCTCCGTGCAATTTCAGCAGCGGCGCAACCACCTGCGAGTATTACTCCAGCGACAAGGGGCTATCGCTGGATCTGAATCAGGCGCTGTTCGATTACGCGGCGTTCCGGCGCCTCGCACAGGCCAATCAGCAGGGTGCCGCAGGCGAAAGCAGCTACGCCTCCGCGCTGCAATCGCTGGCGTTGCGAGTGGCCGAGGCGTATTTCAACGTGCTTGCCGCTCACGACGGACTGCGTTTTGCCGTGGCCGAAAACGAGGCCAACGTGCGCAGCCTCGAGCAGGCCCGGCAGCGGTTTGAAGTGGGTTTGTCGGCGATCACCGACGTGCAGGAATCTCAGGCGCGCCACGACCTCACAGTGGCGCAGAAAATCGCCGCCGAACAGCTGCTGACAGATGCGAGCAATGCGCTGGCAGAGATCGTCGGCCCCTCGACCTCGACGACGGTGACGCCGCTGATGGAAGAAATCCCGCTCAACGGCCCTAATCCGGCCGACGTCAACAGTTGGGTCAAGTCGGCGCTGAATGACAACCCGGACTTGCTGACCGCGCAACTACAGGCGGACATCGCCGCGACACAAATCGGCATCGCGCGCGGCGGGCACTATCCGCGGCTGGGCCTGTTTGGCCGCTATACCGACGGCAGTCAGGGCGGCCGCTTCTCTGCTGAGCAAACTCAGGAGGCTATTGGCCTACGCCTGAGCGTGCCGCTCTATTCCGGCGGCACCACCCAGGCCATCGTCGATGCGGCCGCCGCCACGCACCGACAACGCGTCGCCGAGCTGGAATCCGCACGCCGCCAGATCGAACGCCTGACGCGCAGCGCGTACCAGGGCGTGCTCACCGGCATCGCGCAGGTCAAGGCGCTGAAGCAGGCGGTGGTCTCGAACAACACGGCGCTCGAGGCCAGCGAAGTCGGCCTGCAGGTTGGCGCGCGCACCTCCCTCGACGTGCTGAATGCGCAACGCGAGATTTTTCGCGCGCAGAGCACTTACGCGCGGGCGCGCTACGATTATCTGCTCAACGTGTTGCGCCTGAAGCAGGCGGCGGGCCGCCTGGGTGAGGCGGACCTTGCGGAAGTGGACCGGCTGCTGACGACGACGCCCGCCACCCCGCCGCCGAAGATGCCCTAGCGAACTACTCCCTGCGATTGTTGCAGCGCTGCAATCCGCTCTTCCAACGGCGGATGGCTCATGAAGAGCCGCCCGAATCTGCTTTTCCCCGCGCGAATGCCGAACGCCTGCAACTGCGTGGGCAAGGTCGAGGGTTCGTGAGCCTGCTTGAGGCGCTCAAGCGCCGCGATCATCTTGCGCTTGCCGGCCAGGTGCGCGCCGCCGGCGTCGGCGCGGAACTCGCGCTGACGCGAGAACCAGAACACGATCATGCTGGCAAGGATGCCGAGACAGAATTTCGAGCACCATCACGGTCATGAAGTAACCGATGCCAGTGCCGCGATCGTTCTTGAGCACGACCTTGTCGATGAAATAACCGACGACGCGCGGCAAGAAGATCACGAAGGTGTTGACCACGCCCTGGATCAGCGTCAGCGTCACCATGTCGCCGTTGGCGACGTGGCTGATTTCATGGCCGAGCACCGCCTCGACCTCATCCTGGTTCATTTTCTGCAGCAGGCCGGTGGAGACGGCGACCAAGCGCTATCGCGCTTTGCGCCGGTGGCGAAGGCGTTCGGCTCGGGCGCGTCGAAGATCGCAACCTCGGGCATGCCGATGCCGGCCTGCGCGTGCCTGGCGCTCCACCGTCGCCAACAGCCAGCTTTCCGCCGCATTGCTGGGCTTGGTGATGACGTGTGCGCCCGTCGCTCGCTTGGCGATCCACTTGGACAAGAGCAGCGAAATGAACGCGCCGCCAAAGCCGAAGATCGCCGAAAACGCGAGCAACGCCTCGTAGTTGAGGCCGTTCGCCGTCAGCCAGCGGTTGGCGCCGAACAGCGTGGCGACCGTGCTGCAGCACCAGCATGATGGCGAGGTTGGTGGCAAGGAACAGGAAGATGCGTTTCATTCGGTTAATCCCTAGAGTGACGTGTTTCATTCTGGGGGCTTTGACTGCAATTTCAAGCTGAAGTTTTAGGACTTTCGGCCACAGACCGACTGCACACGTCTGGTAGCCGCGCGGCAGCTGCGCGCCGCGACTGGCGCGCGCACCCTTCGTAGCTCTCCAATCCTTGGGTGACAAGGTCAGCGGCCGCGTGCCGGACATCAGCACCAGGCCGGCACCCGCCGGCAGGGCTGCCCAGGCGACGATGCGATCCTCGCCTTTGACCGTGATCAGCTTGTTGCCCTTGCCCTTGGCCATTTCCGGCAGTTCGGTAAGCGGGAACACCAGCAGGCGGCCCTCGGCCGTTACGCAGGCCGCGCAGATCGCTTGGTTGCATCGCGCACGCGCACCGGCAGCAGCGCCGAGGCGCCTTCAGAAACGCTGACCGCCGCCTTGCCTGCGCGTTTGTTGCGCCTGCAGGTCGCCGAGCGTGCCTACGAAGCCGTAGCCGTTGTTCGCCGCCGAGCACGCAGCTTGTCCGCCGCCTCGCCCATCACCGCACCGACCATGCGTGCCGCCGTCCTGCAAGTCCAGCTTGCTGGTCACCGGCTCGCCATGCCCGCGCGCCGACGGCAGTTCATGCGCTGGAAGCGTGTACGCGCGGCCCTTGCTGTCGATCAGGATCAGCAACTGGTTGCTGCGTGCCCTGCGCGGCGGCAAGAAACTCGTCACCGGCCTTGTACGTCGAGCTCGGCGGCATTGACCTCGTGGCCCTTGGCGGCGCGGATCCAGCCGGCCTTCGACAGCACCACCGTGATCGGCTCGGACGGCAGGATCTCGGTCGCTTCCAGCGCCTGCGCGGCGGGGCGCGCGACGATCGGGCAGCGGCGCGCGTCGCCGTACTTTTCGGCGTCCGCCTTGATCTCGTCGGCGATCAGCTTCTTCAGCTTGTCCGTCGGACTTGAGCAGTTCATCGAGTTGCTGGCGCTCGGCCGCCAGCGCCTTCTGCTCGCCCTTGATCTTCATCTCCTCGAGCTTCTGCAGGTGACGCAGCTTGGTGTCGAGGATGTACTCGGTCTGCGACGTCCGACAGCTTGAAGCGCTTCATCAGCACCGGCTTGGGCTCGTCCTCGCGTGCGGATGATGCGCGATCACCTCGTCCAGATTGAGGTAGGCGATCAGCAAGCCTCGAGCAGGATGTGCAGGCGGTCGGCGACCTTCTTCAGACGATGATTCGAGGCGCCGCTTGACGGTGTCGTGCCGGTACTCGAGCCACTCGAGCAGGATTTCCTTGAGATTCTTCACCCGCGGGCGGCCGTCGAGGCCGATCATGTTGAGGTTGACGCGATGCGTGCTTCTCCAGCTCGGTGGTGGCGAACAGGTGCGCCATCAGCTGCCTCGATGTCCACGCGATTGCTGCGCGGCACGATCACCAGGCGCGATCGGATTCTCGTGGTCGGACTCGTCGCGCAGATCTTCGACCAGCGGCAGTTTCTTGGCGCGCATCTGCTCGGCGATCTGCTCGAGGATCTTCGCCGGCGACACCTGGTGCGGCAGGTGGGTGACGATGATGTTGCCGTCTTCTCTTCTCCCAGCGTGCGCGCGCGCGCACCTGGCCGTTGCCGGTCTGCGTAAATCTTGCGGATCTCATCGGGCGGCGAAATGATCTCGCAGCCGGTCGGGTAATCCGGACCCGGAATCATCTCGCACAGCGTGTCGACAGTGCGCGTTCGGCGTCTTCAGCAGATGCAGGCAGGCCTTGGCCAGTTCGCGCAGGTTGTGCGGCGGGATGTCGGTGGCCATGCCGACCGCGATGCCGGTCGTGCCGTTGACCAGAATATTCGGCAGGCGCGCCGGCAGCAGCCGCGGCTCTTTCAGCGAGCCGTCGAAATTCGGCAGCCAGTCGGCGGTGCCCTGCTCCAGTTCGGCCAGCAACGTCGCGGCATACGGTGTCAGGCGCGATTCGGTGTAACGCATGGCGGCGAACGATTTGGGATCGTCCGGCGAACCCCAGTTGCCCTGCCCGTCCACCAGCGGATAGCGGTAGGAGAACGGCTGCGCCATCGTCACCATCGCCTCGTAGCAGGCGCTGTCGCCGTGCGGATGGAACTTGCCGATGACGTCACCGACCGTGCGCGCGGATTTCTTGTGCTTCTGCCCGGCGGAGAGCCCCAGCTCGGACATCGCGTAAATGATGCGGCGCTGCACCGGCTTCAAGCCGTCGGCGATATGCGGCAACGCGCGGTCCAGCACCACGTACATCGAGTAGTCGAGGTAGGCCTTTTCGGCGAAAACACGCAGCGGGATTTTTTCAATGTCGAGGGTTTGCATCGTCATAGCCTCATTTAAGGAACAAACACTGCTTCAAGAATGCGCGCATCGTCAAAATGACGCCGGCCCACAAAAGCGGTCGCATGGCGGCCCCACTGGCGCATGGCGCCGGGACTTTTGATGCCGCTCATCCATAGAAAGATACGTTCGCCACGCTCACTGCCGCAGACGATGCCGTCGGGGTTAAACAGGCTTTGGGTGCGGCCCGCGCCAGTATCGAGCGACAGCAAATCGCGGTATGGGCGCAATTTATACGCTACCCGCTTATGCCCTTTATTAGTCTTGACATCCTGAGGAGAAACCACGCGTGATACGAAATGTGTACCACCCTCTACCAGCACGACCGGCTTTTTCGGGGCCAGACCGGCTTGAGGCATCAGGGGCGGGTCAGCCATTTTCGATACGTCTTCGCGCCGTTTCAATGACTGGACCGGATACCAGTTGTGGTAACAGCCGCAGGCGTGAATCGTGTCGTAGGCCAGCGGCCGGTTGCGTTCATCCAGGGTCACGCGCCAGACGATGCCATCGAGATGGCCCGCGTAGGAGTCCAGCGCGCCCTGCTTTGGGCGTTCTGGAAACCACGCGGTATAAACCAGTTGCGGCAACACCCGGCTGCCAAAACGCGTAGAGGCCGTCTGGAAATAAACCACGGGGCGCTGCGCGTCAAAACCGGTGTTCAATAACGGGGTGCCGATGCGGTCGCTGTCGCTGTCCGTCGCCACCCAGAACGCCGGCGCATGGATCTGAGCCAGCGTGGAGACAGAACCACTCTCGGCCAGCCGATATTCGGTTCGCGGTTGCTCCATCAACTGCGCCAGCGGTTTGGCGTAGGTTTCACGTATTTGTCTCTGGTAGCCGCCAATGCCGATTTTGAGAAAAGGCACTGCCAGCGGATAAAGGCCCGCCACGCGAGCGGGGGTGGAATAATCATCCGGAACCAGTGCGGCATCCCGCAAAGCCTTGCGCGCTGTTGCAGATGCCAGCTCGGCCTTGATCAAGTCACGCCCACAGCGATCCAGTGCAGGCAACTCGTTTGCAGCGCCGAGATTGCGCAATTCGACGCCCCGCGCCTTGAGATCAAGCTGACGCAGCTGTTCGACCCAGTCCATAAAACGCTTGTCATCCGTGACTTCATCGCGAAATGAAGCCTGAAAGCGGTTGACACGCAGATAAGGAAACCCCTCAACGCGGTGTTCGCCGCCATCCCGCACTCCGGCCGCATCAATGCGCACATCGAGTTGCTCAAAACGCTCACGGCATTCGGACTGACCGACTCCGGCGGGCAGCGTGGCGCAACCGGCCAGCAGTGCAGTGGCCAGGAGAGCGGCATGACGCATCAGCGCGGTTTCTCGTCGAAGCCCGCCACGACCTTCTGTGCACCGGCCCGGGTCTGAATCCAGGATGCAAGACCCGGGAAGATGTCCGAGAACCGGCACCAGATTTTGAGTGTCAGCGGCGCCACCATGACTTCGGCACGATTCTGTTCGATGGCCTGTATGACGCCGAGCGCGACTTCGTCCGGCGTGTTGGTGCCGATGCCTTTGGGGGGCCGGGCCCCGCTGGAGACAAACATGCCGGCGTCGCGGATGATCCCCGGGAATACGCAGGAGACGCCGATTCCACTGCCTTGCGTGGCAAGCCGCAGGCTTTGCGCGAAACCGCGCAGGCCCCATTTGCTGGCGGAGTAAACCGGCGACAAGGGCGATGCGACCCGGCCCGCAAGCGAACTGATGTAGACCAGATGACCGCCCCCGCGACTGCGCATGCCCTTCATCAGGCCACGGGTCATCAGAACCGGCGCCAGCAGGTTGACGTCCAGCACCGCGGCAATCTCATCAAAAGTACCCTGCCCGCCGCTCGAGGGTGCCGGCAAGCCGGCGTTGGCAATCAGGATGTCCGCCGCGCCCGCCTGCTCGAGCAGTGCGCGCACGCCTTCGGGCGTGGCGATGTCGGCCACAATCACCTGCGCTTTCAATTCACTGCCCAATGCCGTGAGGATTTCCCGGTTGCGGCCGGTCAGGACGAGTTCGGCGCCCGCCTGCGCCAGCCGGCGCGCAATAGCCTGGCCGATGCCGCCGGCAGCCCCGGTCAACAGAACTTTCTTGCCTGTGATCGTGGTCACTTCAAACCTCCGCCTTGTCGCCCTTTTTCTCCAGCCAGTCGCGGCGGTCGGACGCGCGCTTCTTGGCCAGCAGCATGTCCATCAGCTTGTCGGTGGCCTTGTCGTCGTCGTCGAGCGTCAGCTGCACCAGCCGGCGGGTGTCCGGGTGCATCGTGGTTTCGCGCAGCTGCGATCGGGTTCATCTCGCCCAGTCCCTTGAAGCGCGTGACGCTGACCGTGCCCTTGAGCTTCTCGCGCCTTGATGCGCTCGAGCACGCCGTCGCGTCTCGTCTTCGTCCAGCGCGTAGAACACCTGCTTGCCGACGTCGACGCGGAACAGCGGCGGCATCGCGACGAAGATGTTGCCGGCCTGCACCAGCGGGCGAAAGTGCCTGCAGGAACAGCGCGCACAGCAGCGTGGCGATGTGCAGGCCGTCGGAGTCGGCGTCGGCCAGGATGCACGACCTTGCCGTAGCGCAGGCCGCTGATGTCGGCCGAGCCCGGATCGCACGCCGATGGCGACCGCTGATGTCGTGGACTTCCTCGCGAGGCCAGCACCTCGGCGGTGTCGACTTCCCAGGTGTTGAGGATCTTGCCGCGCAGCGGCAGGATCGCCTGGAAGTCGCGGTCGCGCGCCTGCTTGGCGCTGCCGCCGGCGGAGTCGCCCTCGACCAGGAACAGCTCGGTGCGCGCCAGGTCCTCGCTGACGCAGTCGGCCAGCTTGCCGGGCAGGGCCGGGCCCTGGGTGATCTTCTTGCGCTCGACCTGCTTGGCGGTCTTGAGCGCGCGCTGGTCGCATTGGCGATGGCCAGCTGCGCGATCTGCGTCGCCGGTCTCGGTGTGCTGGTTGAGCCACAAGCCAGAAGGCATCGTGCGCCACGCCTGCGACGAAGGTCGCCGGTCTCGGCGCGACGACAGGCGCTCCTTGGTCTGGCCGGTGAACTGCGGGTCCTGCATCTTGATCGACAGCACGTAAGCGCAGCCGGTCCCAGACGTCTTCCGGCGCCAGCTTCATGCCGCGCGGCAGCAGGTTGCGGAACTCGCAGAACTCGCGCAGCGCATCGGTCGAGGCCGGTGCGCAGGCCGTTGACGTGCGTGCCGCCCTGCGCGGTCGGAATCAGGTTGACGTAGCTTTCCTGCGATCAGTTCGCCGTCCGGCTCCGGCACCCACAGCCAGCGCCCATTCGGCTTCTTCGCGCTCGCCCTCGAGCTTGCCGACGAAAGGCTCGCGGCGGCAGCACCTTCTGCGCCCTTGACGCCTTCCATCAGGTAATCGCGCAGGCCGTTCTCGTAATGCCACTCGATCTCTTCCCTGCTGGCCTCGTCGAACAAGCTTGACCTGTCAGGCCGGGGCACAGCACCGCCTTGGCGCGCAGCACGTGCTTGAGCTGCGGCAGACTGAAATTTCGGCGTGTCGAAATACTTCGGGTCGGGCCAGAAGCGCACGCGCGTGCCGGTGTTCGTCTTGCCGCCGTGCCGACCTGCTTCGAGCTTGCTGGCCTCGTCGCCGTCCCTGAAGGTCCATGCGCGTATTCGTTGCCGTCGCGCTTGACCGTGACTTCGAGCTGCGTCGACAGCGCATTGACCACCGACACGCCGACGCCGTGCAGGCCGCCGCGAGAACTTGTAGTTGTTGTTGGTGAACTTGGCGCCGCTGTGCAGCTGGTGAGGATCAACTCGACGCCGGTGACCTTGTGCTGCGGGATGGATGTCCACCGGCATGCCGCGGCCGTCGTCGCACGACCTCGCAGCGAGCCGTCGGCGAACACCGTGACCTCGATCGTCGTTGGCGTGGCCGGCCAGCGCCTCGTCCACCGCGTTGTCGATGACTTCCTGCGCCAGGTGGTTGGGCCGCGTGGTGTCGGTGTACATGCCCGGACGGCGGCGTACCGGGTCCAGGCCCTGACAGGACTTCGATTTCTTGCGAGTCGTATTTACTCATTTCATCTCACGAAATTGCGCGCGGACAGTAACGGAATGGCGCCGCTTGCTGCAAGCATTAGAATCCGCGTATGAAGAAATCTGCCGAATCCGGGGACCGGGTTGCCCAATACGAAAGCGCACTAAAAGAGCTGGAGGAGATCGTGCAGCGCATGGAGCGCGGCGACCTCAAGCTGGAAGAATCGCTCAAGCTGTTCGAGCGCGGCATGACGCTGACCAGCCAGTGCCGCCTGGCGCTGGAAACCGCCGAATTGCGCGTCAAACAACTGATGGACGCACAGCCAAAACCGGATGAGTGAACCCACTCCTGCCATGGGTGGCTACGCCCTGCTGGGCGGCATCCACGCGCCGGCTGACTTGCGCCGCCTGCCGACCGAACAGATGCCGGCGCTGGCGGTGGAGGTGCGCCGCTACCTGATCGAAACGCTCGGCCGAATCGGTGGGCATTTTGCCGCCAGCCTTGGCACCGTCGAACTGGCGCTGGCACTGCACCGCGTGTTCGACACGCCGCATGACCGCCTGCTCTGGGACGTGGGCCACCAGGCACTGCCGCACAAGCTGCTCACGGGCCGGCGCACCAAACTTGAGACGCTGAACCGCAAAGGCGGCCTTGCACCTTTTTTAATGCGCACCGAAAGCGAATACGACGCCTTCGGTGCCGGGCATTCTTCCACTTCGATCTCGGCGGCGCTGGGCATGGCGGTTGCCGCAAAACTCGCCGGTGAAAAACGCCGCGCCATCGCCGTCATTGGCGACGGTGGCCTGACCGCGGGCATGGCCTATGAAGCGCTGAACCACGCCGGGCACATCGGCGCCGACCTGCTGGTGGTGCTCAACGACAACGGCATGAGCATCTCGCCCAACGTCGGCGCACTGAACGAACACACCACCCTCGCCGCGTTTTTCGAAACGCTGGGTTTTACTTATCACGGCCCGATCGACGGCCACGATCTCGACGCGCTGATTCCGACGCTGGAAAAACTCAATACCTCACACGGGCCGCAGTTGCTGCACGTGAAAACGATCAAGGGCAAGGGCTTTACCGCCGCAGAAGCCGACCCGATCAAGTACCACCGCGTTACCGGTTTCGACCCGGTCACCGGCGCCCTGCCCGCGGGCAAGTCCAACGCACCCAGCTACACGCAGATTTTCAGCGACTGGCTGTGCGACGCCGCGCAATCGAATCCGAAATTGGTCGCCGTGACGCCTGCGATGCGCGAAGGCTCCGGCCTTGCCGAATTTGCGCGCAGGTTTCCTGAGCGCTATCTCGATGCCGGCATCGCCGAGCAACACGCCATCACGCTGGCCGCGGGTCTTGCCTGCGAGGGATTTCATCCGGTGGTCGCAACCTATTCGACATTCTTCCAGCGCGGTTACGACCAGATCATCCACGACGTGGCCGTGCAGAACCTGCCGGTGCTGTTTGCGCTGGACCGCGGCGGGCTTGTCGGCCCGGACGGCGCGACGCATCACGGCGCGTTTGATTATTCCTTCCTGCGCTGCATCCCCAACCTTGTGGTGATGGCCCCCAGTGACGAAGCCGACAGCCGCCGCCTACTGGCGACAGGGCTTGCTCACGACGGCCCCGCGGCCGTGCGCTATCCGCGCGGCAACGGGCCTGGCGTGTCAGTGACGCGCGATCTGGCCACCCTGCCCCTCGGCAAGGCGCGGCGTCGTGCGCGAAGCCCGTGGCCACCGCAAACCGAAAGTGGCGATGCTGGCGTTTGGCGCGCTGGTGCAAACCGCACTTGAAGCCGCCGAACTGCTCGACGCCACCGTGGTGGACATGCGCTTCGTCAAACCGCTCGACGTCGCCCTGATCCTCGACCTCGCGCGCGAAAACGACCTGCTGGTGACGCTCGAAGACAATGTTCTTGCCGGCGGTGCCGGCAGTGGCGTCAACGAAGTTCTGGCGGCGCATCAACAGCACGTCGCCGTCATGAATCTCGGCCTGCCGGACCAATTCATCGAGCACGGCACGCGCGAAGAGCTACTGGCGCAATGCGGACTCGACGGCGCGAGTATTCAACGCGCAATTCAGAAGCGCTTGAGAGCAAAAGATCTCGATGAGAAGGCGCTCGGTTCACGCGCCAACTGAGGCACGTCAGTTCACACGCACCCTACCGACGTACGCCGGCTCAAAGCCCGCGCAGATTTGGATTGAGCGGCACTAAACCTGCCAGATACCTAAACCCGCTTGAGCCTGTTTTCGGCCCCTAACGGCAGGTATCGAAAAACAGGTGGTACGCTTTTAGTACCAATGTTTTTTCGTGGTGTGCGAAAAGGGCCTTAAAACATCATCAAGCGGGTGCCTTTGTTTAAGACCGCTCTGCGAGTTCATCGGCCCCGCGGGTGTGTGTTTTCTAGCGAATCACGCCACAGGCGATGCGCTCTCCGCCGGGCGAATCGGAATAATTGTCATCGTCGGCGTGGATGACCAATGCGCGGTTTCGCACTTGGGCGAGCCTCAAGCGCGCCATGGTCACCGGGGTTATCGCAAGGCCCTGCGCCGACACCTGCAACTTGGGTAAATCACCGGCGTGCCCCGCGCCATCGGGGCCAGCGTGCTTGCCGGTGTTCATCGGATCGTAGTGCGAGCCCGCGGCCTCACCGGCGGTCAATTTGCCGTCTTTTTCCTTTGCGCTGCAGTCCGGGTTTTCGTGGATATGAAAACCATGAAGGCCCGAGGGCAAGCCGGTGAGGTTTGGCGTAAAGGCCAGACCGGCGGCGCTATCGTGCATGGTCACGGTGCCGATCGGAGCGCCGACGCCATTGACATCAATCACGTTCATGGTGACATTGACCTCGCTCGGCGCCGGGCGCGGAGTTGTGACCACCACGGTTGCAGGCGGCGGCTCGGACTTACCGCAGGCGGTCAGTGCAATGACCGCGATCAGTGAGATCAGTGAGACACGCATAGGGCGATTCATGGGGTAGATTCTCAGGCGCCGCGCCCTACCCGTCTGTGCGTTTGCGAACCCGGATTTATCAGGATTTGTACCAGCGCCGGTTCAGGGCCTTGATCACCAGATCGGGGTATTCACGTCTGCCATAGCTGCCGTTGTAGCGTGCCAGCGCGTTCATCAGGTGACCGCGCTCCTTGTCGTAGTAGTAGCGCAGGATGGTGCAGCCCATGCGCAGGTTGGTGCGCGCGTCGAACAGGCTGGCGTCGGAGCGGCCCATCAGCTTCAACCAGAACGGCATGATCTGCATGTAACCCTGCGCACCGGCACTGGAGATCGCGAAGCGGTCAAATCGGCTTTCAACTTCGATCACCGCCAGCGCGATTTCCGGCTGGATCCGTGCGCGCATCGCCTCGGCGTGCAGCAGACGCAGAAACTGGAGTCGCGCTTCCGTGTCGGGGATCGCCTGGGGCACGTACATCTGCATGCGCGCCGACATGTCGATGAGCCAGACTTCGGCGTCGTAGCGGTCCTCGAAGCTGTCCGCACCGGCAATCGCCGTTTCCAGCCGCTTGCGCAGCGCAGGGTCGGGTTCGCCGATGGGGCCGGCAAATGCGGGCGTCATAACAAACAGCGCCAGCCACAGCCATCGACTCATGCGCGCAATTTTTCCAGCACCGCCTCGACCGTGGCCGGAATCATCTCGACGGCCGCGGCGCGACGGTGCTTGTACTCGAATTGCTGGTTCGCCAGGCTCTTGTCGCCGATCACCACCCGATGGGGGATGCCGATGAGGTCGGCGTCGGCAAACATGCCACCGGGCCGCAGGCCGCGATCGTCCAGCGCCACTTCGACGCCGGCCGCCGTCAACTCCTCGTGCAGTTTTTCGGCGGCGGCCTTGGCCGCGGGCGATTTGTCGGCGTTGATCGGCGCCACGATGACGCGAAAAGGCGCCAGCGAGTCCGGCCAGATGATGCCGTTGGCATCATTGCTTTGCTCGATGACGGCGGCAGCAAGACGACCGATGCCGATGCCGTAGCAACCCATCTCCGGCGTCACCGCCTGGCCTTTTTCGTCGAGCACCGTCAGCTTCATCGCCTCGCTGTATTTCTTTCCGAGCTGGAAGATGTGGCCGCCTTCGATGCCGCGGTAGAACTTGATCACGCCGTTGCCGTCGGGCGACGGGTCGCCCTCCTTGAGCCCTTTGGCAGCGGACACTTCGACGTTGCAGGCAAACGTGCCACCCTCGGCGACCGCAAGCTGGTCCTCGCCGGTGGCGGCGAGAATGTGGAACTCCTCGGACTTGGCGCCACCGATGTTGCCGCTGTCGGCGCTGACGATGCGAAATTCAACGCCCAACCGCGTGAAGATTTTCGTATACGCCGCGCGCATGTTGTCGTATTCACGTTGCAAGTCCGGCCTCGTCCATGTGGAACGAATAGGCGTCCTTCATCAGGAATTCGCGCGCGCGCATCACGCCGAAGCGCGGACGGATTTCGTCGCGGAACTTGGTCTGGATCTGGTAATAGTTGACCGGCAACTGGCGGTAGCTGCGCAGGTCCTGCTTGCATGTGATGCGACGATGACTTCCTCGTGCGTCGGGCCGTAGCAGAAGTCGCGCTGGTGGCGATCCTTGATGCGCAACATCTCGGCACCCATCTTTTCCCAGCGGCCAGACTCCTGCCACAGCTCGGCCGGGTGGATCGAGCGGCATCAGCAGTTCCAGCGCGCCGGCGCGGTTCATCTCCTCGCGCACGATGTTCTCGACCTTGCGCAGCACGCGCAGGCCCGATCGGCATCCAGGTGTAAAGGCCGGCTGCCGAGCTTGCGGATGTAGCCCGCGCGCAGCATCAGCTGGTGGCTGACGACGTCGGCGTCGCTCGGGGTTTCCTTGGTGGTGGTGATGGCGAACTGCGACAGGCGCATTTTCAATATCCTTTTTGAGCGCGCGATTCTACCGGTTCAGTCCTCGAACCAGAGACCGGGATTGAGAATGCCCTGCGGGTCGAGCTCGCGCTTGGCGGCACGGATGGCGGCGCGAAACGCCGCCGGAATTTCCAGCTTCGCCCAGGGCTTGTGATCGCGGCCCATGGCGTGGTGATGGCTGATAGTGCCGCCGTGCTTCATCACGGCATCCGACGCCGCGCTCTTGATCGCCTGCCATTGCTCGACCAGCGCACCGTGGCGTCCCTTGCCGAAGAAAGCGAAATACAGGCACAGGCCATCGGTATAGGCGTGCGTACTGCGGGTGGACACCGCGCCCGCCCCACAGGCCTTGATCAGCGCGCCGAGCGTGGATTCGCGCACCGCCTTGTAGAAGACCGGCGCCTGCGACCACGGAACGGCGGTTTCGAACGTATCGGAGATCACGCCGTAGTCCATCAGCGCATCGCGGAGATAGGGTTGGCGGAAAAATGTATTGCGCCAGTCACCGACCGCCTCCTTGCCGCCGTCGTCCTTGACCTCGCCGCCAAGCCGCGGGCGATATCCAGCGCTTTGGTAAACACTTCAGCCAGCGGCGCACCGGCCGACTCAAACGCCAGCACCATCAGCGCGCCTTTCACCGCGCGGCCCGCGAATGCCGAACTGAGCAGGTGTTCGTATTCGTCGAGGATGCGCATCTGCGTAGGAAAAATGCCGGACTGCAGCAGCGTGCGTGCGCAATCGAGTGCCTTGAGGAAATTTGGAAACACGATGCCGGCGTTTTTCTTCTCGCTGGGCAGGCGCACGCAACGCAGGCGCACGTCGGTGATCACGCCCAGCGCGCCTTCGCTGCCCAACCACAGGCGGTTCGGGTCAATGCCCACGCTCGACGCCGGCAATGGCCGCGTCTCGGCGCGCTTGCCGCCGGGCAGCGTGATGCCCAGCGCTTGCACGCGGTCTTCGATTTTGGCCAGTGCGGTGGAGAAGTGCCCCGCGCCGCGCGTCGCCGCCCAGCCGCCCAGCGTGCTGTGGAAATACGATTGCGGAAAATGCCGCACGGCGAGGCCATGAGGCTTCACTGCCTGCTCCAAATCGGGGCCGAGGATTCCGCCTTCGGCGTGCACCACCGCGCTGGTGGCATCCACCTCCAACACCCGGTTCATCGCACGCAGGCTCAAGGTCACCACACCGTTGTAGGTGTCCATGCCTTCCGCATTGAGTCCGCCGACCACGCTGGAGCCACCGCCATAGGGAATCACCGCGAATCGTTGCGCCTCGGCCCAGGCCAGCACCGCATTCAATTCATCGCGATTGCGTGGCGTGGCGACGGCGTCGGTCGCATGGGTCAGGCGCCCCGTCCGCAGTGTTGCCAGGTCGCGAAAACTGCGGCCTACGGCATGCAGCAGGCGCGTGGATTTTTCGGTCGAGACCCTTGCTTTCAGCTCGGCCGGCGGCTGCAGGCGCGGGGCCGGCAGCACAAACCCATCAACCGTCGGGCGCGCTTGCAACGTCAGGTCTTTGGCGCCCAGCCAGCCCGAGGCGAGCTTGAGCACACGGTCGCGTTCGGCGTCGTTGAGCGCATCCTCAACGTAACCCCAGGCCAGTGGATTCAGTGTTTTCTGGATCATTTTTTGCCACCCGCTTATGGTCGTTGTCCGGCCTTTTTTCACTGCCGATCAAAAATTCGTGATACAAAAAGTGTATCACCGCTGTAGATAAAACAGCCCACGATGGCTTTGATCGTCCTCTAAGCGGGAGGAGTTTTGACGGGCGAATTCCCCGGGCCAAAGGCATAATCGCCGCCCCTGCTTTTCGTCCTGATCACCGTCCCATGAAAAAACTCACGCTTGCCGTGCTGGCTGTGGCGTTGCTGTCGTCTGCCTGCGGCCACTCCGACCCTCTGGGCTTCACTAGCAAACTCGCCGTGCTGCCGGGGACTGCCGTCATCGGCGCGAGCCTGCAAGAGCGCATGGCTTTGATGGACAGCGACGACACGCTCGAAGTCATCGTCACCTTCCGCCAGAACAAGGGCCTGGCCAAGTCCACCGCCGTGAGCCTGCAGGAGATGGGCCTCAAGGGCGGCTACTTCAAGCGCCTGCCCGTCGCCGGCGTTGTCGCTACGCGCGAGCAGATCGAGCAGCTTGCACGCCGTCCCGATGTACGTTCGTTGTGGCACAACGACGAACTGCAATACGACAACGAGGATGCGCGCTACCTGTCGTCGGTGGACGCCGCACAGGCAGCGCCGGAACTGCGCAACGCCAGCGGCGAACCCATCACCGGAAAAGGCGTGGCGATTCTGGTCAATGATTCCGGGATCGATGGCCTGCACCCCGATCTGATGAACAAGGTCGTGGCCAATGCCATCGGCCACACCAACCTGCGCGGCGTCGCCGAAGACGAGATGCTGCCGTTCACGCCCACTGAATGCGCTACGCCCTGCAATAGTGACTTCGGCGGCTCACACGGCAGTCACGTGTCCGGCATCGCCGCCGGCGACGGCACGGCATCGGGGGGCAAGTACGCCGGCGCGGCCAAAGGCGCGTCGCTGATCGGCTACGGCTCTGGAGCGACACTGCTGGTGCTCGATACTCTGGGTGGTTTTGATTACGCGCTGCAGATGCTCGACGAGCATCCCGAATACAACCTGCGCATCGTCACCAATTCGTTTGGCGCCACCGGGGATCAGGGCACGCCGTTCAACCCCGAGGACCCGACCAACATCGTCACCAAGATTCTTGCTGATCGCGGCCTGATCGTCGTGTTCTCCGCCGGCAACTCCGGCTCGGGCCCCGACAGCATCACCGGCAATTTCAAGAAAGCGCCGTGGATCATGATTGCCGCCAACGGCGAAAAATCCGGCCTGCTGGCGCCCTCGTCGTCGCGAGGCACACTGGTCGATCCGGTGTATGAAGTCGAAGTCGACGGCGAAAAATTCACCGTTGAAGACCGCCCCACGGTGGTCACGGCCGGCACCAATATCGTTTCGGCACGCGCGGTCGCCGCCGACCCGTTCCTGCCGCTGGATCTGGTGGACGACGTACAAAACCCGCAATTCACGCCGCAACAGGTGCCGTTTTACACGCTCAAAACCGGCACCAGCATGGCGGCGCCGCACCTGGCAGGCCTCACCGCCCTGTTGCTCGAAGCCAACCCGGCGCTGAACTGGCGCGAGATCAAATCCATATTCAAGAGCACCGCCACCAACATGCCCGGCTACGACGCATGGGAAGCCGGCGCCGGTTTCGCCAACGTGGAAGCGGCGTTGGCCATGGCGCTTAACCTGCGCACGGATTACGGTTCGGTCAACCACGCGTTGCGCGAATTCAATGCGCAGATTCCGATCGGCGAGCGCGTGTCGTCTGAAGTGCATTCGATCGCGTTTGTCACCGCCGGCCCCACCGGCAGCGTGCAATTTGAAGTCGGGGCGGACATTGCACTGGTCAGTGCGATTTACGCTTTCCAGGCACCCTGCAGTTGCTCGGTGGTGCTGATTGACCCGAACGGCAAGGAGCGCCGCTCCAGCGGCTCCCTGCCGACGCTGGCTCCGCGTGTTTCGGCCACTGCCACCGGTATCGCCGGCACCTGGACGCTGACGGTACGCGGACTGCGCAGCCTTTCTGGCGTGGTGCTCGACCCCACCGGAATGACCAACGGCGCCTCGGCGCCCGCCACGGTCAACATCACACTCGACCTGTACGCGTTCAAGCCGGCACAAGGTCTGGCCGACATCGCCAACCATCCACTGCAAGGTTTTATTGAAGCCGCAGTAAAAGAGCGGCTGATGGACGGCACCGCCAGCGGTTTCAAGCCAAACGCCGATCTGCTGCGCGCCGATTTCGCCGAATACCTGATGGCCTGGGGCGTGCGCCAGACGCGCCGTCACGCCAATGGCAATCTTTACGCAGATATCCCGGCAAACCAGGCCCGTGTTCATGCAGCGAGCGAGGCGATCACTCGCAGCGGAGCGCTGATCCTGAGCCGCTCACCCGATTCGCTGCCGTTGCTGCGCGTCACCGACAAGTTTTCGCCCAGCGCAAAAGTTACACGCGAAGAAATCGCCTCTGCATTGGTGCAGGCCATCGGCCGACAGGCGCAGGCCGAAGCACACACCGGCGCAATGACCGCGCCGGACGACTCCGGCAATGCGGTTGAAGTCGCGGATGCCGCCGACATCGACCCGGCGCTGCGCGGCCATGTGCAAGAAGCGCTGAACCTGAAAATCATCAGCGCCGAATTTGCCGGCGGACAGGCACGGGTCAGGCCGAAGTCCGCGGTGACGCGTGCCGACTATGCGGCGGCGGCGGTCAAAACCTTTGCCAGCGTGACGTTTCCGTAAGAATTTTCGCGCACCCGCTTGCAGGCTCCACAGCCTGCAAGCGGGTGGCTTGCGCAAGGCGGTGGTACTAAAAGTGTACCAACGATGTAGAGAAAACTGCCCACAAAAGCCTCGATTGCCTCTAAGCGGGTAGCGGATTTAAGAGGCGTTTTTCCCTGCGCAGAGGCATAATCGCCGCCCCTGCATCCTGTCCTGATGACCTTCCCATGAAAAAGCTCGCGCTTTTTGTCGTTGTTTCGTCGTTCGTTTCCGCCGCGGTCGCGGCCCCGCCCAACGGCAAGCCCAACGGCCTGGAATTCTCCTCGCCGCAGACCAATGACCTGCAGCGCGGCGCCGGCGAACCGATCATCGAGATCGATGGCGACGGCACGGTCTACACCTGCGGTCCGACAGGCTTTTCGCAAAACCAGGACTACACCTTCGTCTCGCTCGACCACGGCGATCAATACAACCCCATCGGCGCGCAGCCGCGCGGCCAGTTCAGCGCCGGCGGCGGCGGTGACTGCGCGATAGCCACCTCCACAGAAAGAAACGCCGCCGGCAATTTCGCCATGGCTTACACCGGCCTCGGCGGCCTGGTGACCTTCACCAGCGCCACCTCCGCGGACCGTGGCGCAACGGTTGAAGTCGCAAACACTTCACCGTTACCCGGGCACTGATCGCCAATGGAACGTCTTCACTGACGTGGACACCGTGTTTCACACCTACAACCGCATCGGCGTGCAGGGCGGCTACAACGTGCAGCGTTCCGACGACGGCGGCCTGACCTACGGCCGCGAGACGCTGATCACCAGCGGTTCTGCCCAAGGACAGATCCGCGCGATGCCTTCGAGCCTGAACCCCTCTGCGAACGCCATGCCGGTGCTTTACTTTCCTTATTCGCAGGGCCCCAGCCTGCGCCTGGCGCTCTCGCTTGACGAAGGCACGAGCTGGAAGCTGTGCACCGTCACCGAAGCCTTTGGCGACACCGGCAACAAGTTTCCGATCGCCGACCACGACGAGGAAGGCAACATCTATTTCGTCTACACCGAAGCCGGTGGCTGGGATACGTTTGTCACCGGCGTCACCAACGCCGACCTCCTGAATTGCGCCGACGACACCCTGTCTGCCCCGGAGCCGATCCAGGTCAATCGTGACAAGGTCGAGAGCACCGCATTCCCATGGCTGGTCGCCAGTGGCAAGAAAGGCCGCGTCGCGGTGGCGTTTTATGGCTCGGAGCTCGAGGGTGCCCCGGACGACCTCGCCCTGCCCCACACCTGGAATGTCTATGTCACCCAGTCAATCAACGCGCTCGACAAAAAGCCGGACTGGTACCAGGTCAAGGCCAGCTCGCACCCGATGCACTACGACCAGATCTGCCAGAACGGCCTGGGCTGCGTCGCCGGCGGCGACCGCTCACTGGTGGATTTCTTTGCGATTGACTACAACCCCGCCAACGGCGAGCTGATGGTGGTTTACAACTGGGCACACAAGCAGCCCGGCGACATCTCCGGTCTGGCCACGGCGACCGTATCGGTGCGCCAGGTCGCAGGCCCCAGCCACAACGGCGGCAAAATCGACAACAAGGAGCGCAAGGCCTTGCGCGCCAGCACGACAGACCCGACGGGCGATGCCTACATCGACTTCTCCCAGTTGTTCGTCGCTGGAGTCCGCGGCAACAGTCCGCCGATGGACGTGACGCAAGTCGAGATCCTGCCGCCTGCGACCGGCGATGGCTTTACCGTGCGCATGAAGCTCGCCGATCTGTCGAATGTCGCGCTGGAAGACGCATTACTCGAGTTACCGGCGCAGTCGCTGCTGTGGATTTTTTATTACGTCGACGGCTACCGCTACAAGGCGGCCAGCGCGCGCTGGAACCCGGTCGAAGGATTTACCTTTGGCCACAACGGCTATGTCGCCTCGGTGCAGGAATGCGGCTCGCCGCCGTCGGAGGACCCGACAGCGAGTGCCCCGCCTGCCGCACAGAATCCTGGCGGCGCCACCAACCCCGACCAGTGCATTTACTACCCCGGCAGCACACCGCTGGAGGGTCGCGTGGACCAGGCGGCCGGCACCATCGAGCTTGATCTGCCGCTGTCACTGCTGACGATGCTCGGAAGACGTCGCCGCACCGGCGCGCAGCCCGGTGGAAGTCCCGGCGCAGCCGGGCGGGCGCATCTACTCGGCGGCGGTCTATACCCAGGGCAATTCCATTTCACCGAACCAGCGGGTGCAAAGCTGGCTGACGGCCGTCGACAACACCGCAGCGATGGACTTTTTAGTCCCTCTGGCTGGTGGCGCCCCGCCGCCCAAAGCCGTGGGGCCGGCGACATCGGGCAAGCAAGGCAAGGGTTTGCTGCTGGGTGAGCTGCCGCTGACACTGCTGTTCGGACTGGGCTTCGCGGCGCTGTTGCGCAAACGACGCGGCTGAACGCGGCCGTGCAAAACAACGCCCCGCAACTGCGGGGCGTTTTTATTTGCCCTGGAATTTCGCCTCGCGCCGCTCCAGAAATGATTGGACGCCCTCGGCGACATCAGCCGATTTCATGATCGGGGCCAACTCCGGCAGCATTTTTGCGATCGCGGCGAGCATTCCTTGCTCCAGTGACAGGCGCGAATTCTTCAGGCTGGCGTAAACCCCCAGCGGCGCCTGCTTTGCAATGCGTTCGGCAAGCGCAAGCCCGCGCTCGAAGTGCTGTCCCGCCGGCACGACCTCCTGCGCCAGGCCAATGCGCAACGCCTCGGCGGCATTGAACTCGTCGCCTGTCAGCAGCAATTTTTGCGCATTGCCCCAGCCGAATTCCTGCACCATGCGCACGGTCGCGCCGCCCACGGCGTAGATGCCGCGCTTGACCTCGATCTGGCCGAAGCGGCAATCCTCCGCCGCCACCCGCACATCCGCCGCCAGCATCAGCTCGATCGCCACGGTGAAACAGATCCCGTGCACCGCGAACACCAGCGGCTTGCTCACGCGCTTTTCGGGAATCAGGCCAAACGGGTCGCGCTCATCGGCCGCCAGCTGAGGCCAGGCGCCGCCGCCGAAGGGCTTGGCCCACTGGTCCAGCTCAAGACCCGCGGTGAAATGCTTGCCGTTGCCGTAAACCAGCCCGCAGCGCAGCTCGGGATCGGTGTCGAGCTGGCCATAAGCCTTGGCCAGCTGGTGGTACATCTCCAGATCCATGGCGTTGTACTTGGCCGGCCGGTTGAGCGCGATGCATAGAACGTGGCCGCGCTTTTCGGTAACGATTTTTTGCTCTGTCATGTGTTCTCCAGAATGGTCAACGGCTGTTCAATGGAATTTTCAAAGCAGCGCATTTTCAGTACCCCGCGCAGCTCCGGCGCGGTTTCCACGGCCAGGAACAGCCGGCGCAGTGATTTGAATTGCGGATGCGGCGTACCCGCGTCGTAGGCGGCCCAGACTCGAGCGCCAAGGCTGTCCAGTAATACGGCGGCATCCGTGCCCGGCGGCAGCGGATGCACGGCGTCGACGCTGACCAGCCCACAGGTCTTGGCGTCATGCACCTGCAGCTCGTGCATCAGCCGAATCGCCAGCGTGCGGGAAATCGTCAGTGCGCCTGACATTGCGGGTCGCGTTTGAGGTTCAGGGTTTTCCATTCCAGGGTTCTCGCATTCCAGGTGCGCAGCTTGCCACTGTCTTCGCCCTGGCCCAGCAGCAGCCGCATTGCCGCCAGCGCCTGCATGCTGCCGATGACGCCGGCGACCGGGCCGAGAACGCCGGCCTCTTCGCAAGTTTCCTGCGCCTGCCCTTGATCCGGGTAGAGGCAGGCGTAGCACGATGACTTTGCGTTTCGCAGATCAAACACCGCCAGTTGCCCATCAAAGCGGATGGCGGCACCCGACACCAGCGGCTTACGTGCCCTGACGCACAGGGCGTTGAGCTTGAAGCGCGACGGAAAATTATCGGTGCAGTCGAGCACGACATCGGCGGTTTTGATTGCGGCTTCAATGCCATCCGGCGCGAGCGTTTCCAGGGCCACGTCGCCGATTAAGCGCGGCCAGCCGCTCGCGCGCCGCGAGGGTCTTGTCCCGGCCCACATCGCTTTGGGCGTAAAGAATCTGCCTATGCAGGTTGCTGGCTTCGACGCGGTCGCGGTCGCAAGCAGCAATCGGCCGATGCCGGCGCCGGCCAGATACAGTGCCGCCACCGAGCCAAGGCCGCCCAGCCCCACCACCAGCGCGCTGGAATCGCGCAGTAGTGATTGACCATTGACCCCGACCTCGCGCAGCGCGATCTGGCGGCTGTATCGCGAAAAACCGGTCATGCGCGGCACCCGCCGCTGGCGCGCTCGTGCCCGGACAGATCGCGGCGGGTTTCCACCAAGCCCAACCCAGCCTCGTGCAACAGTGCGCGCACGGCTGCGCCTTGCGCGGCGCCGTGCTCCAGCAGCAGCCAGCAACCGGGCTTCAGCCGCTCGGGCACGGCGCGGATGATCTGGCTTATGGCATCGAGTCCGTCAGAGCCCGACACCAGCGCATGGCGCGGCTCGAACACCAGGGCAGGCAGGTGCGGGTCGTTTTCGGCGATATAGGGCGGATTGCTGACAATCAGGTCGTAGGCATCGCCGTGGCTGAGAAACATCTCGAAACTGGCCTGAACGTAGTCGATGTTCCTGAGTTGCAGGCTGTGCGCGTTGCCCTGTGCCACTTTCAGCGCGGCGGCGGAGGCATCCATCGCCACGATTTTTGCGCCGGGCCATTCCTGCGCCATGGCCAGAGCGATCGCGCCGCTGCCCGTTCCCAGGTCGGCAATGCGCTTCGACGGGCGTTGATTCAAAAGCTCAATAGCCCATTCCACCAGCAATTCCGTATCGGGACGCGGAATCAGCACGTCCGGCGTGACCGTCAGGCGCATTGACCAGAATTCCTGCACGCCGGTGAGATAGCCCACCGGCCGCCCTTCGCTGCGGCGCTCGACCAGCCGGTCAAAATCCACCGCCTGCTCGGTCGTCAGAGATTCGGTCGCGCGCCCGATCAGCGATGCGCGCGAGCAGCCCAGCACATGCGCCATGAGGATTTCGGCGTCGGCGCGCGCGGACGCCGACAACGGCGCCAGCCGCGCAATAGCTGCTTTCAAAGCCGCGCCGATTTCAGCCATCGTTACTCACTCGCCTGCGCCAGAAGTTCGGCTTGATGCTCGGCGATCAAGGGCTGAATCACCGGGTCGAGATCGCCCTCCATCACGCGCGGCAGCTGATACAAGGTCAGGTTGATGCGATGGTCGGTGATGCGCGACTGCGGAAAATTGTAGGTGCGGATGCGCTCGGAACGATCGCCCGTGCCGACCAGTTTCTTGCGCGTCGCCGCCTGCTCGGTCTGCTGCTTGCTGCGCTCGGCGTCGAGTAGCCGCGCCTGCAGCAGGCTCATCGCCCGCGCGCGGTTTTTGTGCTGTGAGCGCTCGTCCTGGCATTCGACCACGATGCCGCTGGGCAGATGGGTGATGCGAATCGCCGATTCGGTCTTGTTGACGTGCTGGCCGCCGGCGCCGCTGGAGCGGAACGTATCCACTTTGAGGTCGGCCGGGTTGATGGCCTTGGCCTGGGCTTCCTCGATTTCCGGCAGCACCGCCACCGTGGCGGTCGAGGTGTGGACGCGCCCCTGCGCCTCGGTTTCGGGCACGCGCTGCACGCGGTGCGCACCGGACTCGAACTTGAGCTGGGAAAACGCGCCGTGGCCAACGATGCGCGAGATCACTTCCTTGTAGCCGCCGTGCTCGCCGCGGGACTCCGAGATGATCTCGACCTGCCAGCGACGCGATTCGGCGTACTTCAGGTACATGCGGTGCAGGTCGCCGGCGAAAATCGCCGCCTCGTCGCCGCCGGCCGCGCCGCGGATTTCCAGAAACACGTTGTTGCCGTCGAGCGGATCGCTGGGCAGCAAAAACATGTGCAGTTCTTTTTCCAGTGCCTCGCGGCGCTGCTCGGCCGGGCCCAGATCCGCCTGGGCCATCTCGCGCAGATCGCGGTCGGGCTCGGTCGAGCATCTGTTGCAGGTGACCAATATCGGCCTGCACCCTGCAAAAATCCGCGAAGCCTTCCGCCAGCGGCCCCAGCTGGGCGTATTCCTGCGACAGCTTGCGAAACTGGTCCGGGTTGTTGGCCAGCGCCGGCTCCGACAGCTCGCGTGCGATTTCATCGCGGCGTTCGGCCATGCGTTGAAGTTTGTTGAGGAGAGAGTCTTTCATGCGTCAAACAACCAGTGGAGCGGGCCTGCGAAAAAGCAGGGGGACGGCAACGGGTCGGGCGACGCTACGCCTCGTCTTCCGGCAGATCAAACAGCTTGTGGACACTGTTGATCAGCAACGCCTGCTCTACCGCCGTGGCCGAGCGCAGCTTGGCGCTGGGCGCGTGCAGCAACTTGTTCGACAGCGTGTCGGCAACGTAG
Organism: uncultured Gammaproteobacteria bacterium; assembly: GCA_963807375.1. Lineage (GTDB taxonomy): Bacteria > Pseudomonadota > Gammaproteobacteria > Nevskiales > Nevskiaceae > JACPFV01. The sequence continues at coordinate 53,638 of CAWEBP010000001.1, read as the reverse complement.
ACCATCACCTCTTCCGGAGACGCGCCGGCGGCCAAGCGGCGGCGCGCTTTGTCCAGCACTTCGTCGCGCTGCGCGCGGGCCTTGTCGCGCAGTGCGCGCAGGGTGGGCGTGGCGTCGCGCGCATCCATCCACTGTGAAAATTCGCGCGCCTGCTCCTCGACCAGCGCCTCGGCCTGGCGCGCGGCGGTGCTGCGCGAGCGCAGGTTCTGCGCGATCACTTCGCGCAGGTCGTCCACGGTGTACAGAAAAATGTCTTCGAGTTCGGCGATTTTCGGGTCGAGATCGCGCGGGACGGCAAGATCGAGCATGAAGACCGGCTTGCGGCGGCGGCGCGCGATGGCGCGCTCCATCACGTGTTTTTCCAGCACGTGGCCGCGCGCGCCGGTGCTGGAGATGATCAAGTCGGCGTCACTGAGGTAAGTCGGCAGGTCATCGAAACTGATGGCGTAACCGCGTACCTCGCGTGCCAGATTTTCGGCTTTTTGCAGGTTGCGGTTGGCCACGACCAGCCGGCCAATGCCCTGTTGCTGCAAGTGCTTGGCCATCAGCGCGCCGACTTCGCCGGCGCCGATCAGCAGCGCGGTGGCATTGCGAAAATCCGCAAAGATGTGGCGCGCGCGCTGCACGGCGGCATACGCCAGGGTCACGGGATGCGCGCCGACCTCGGTGCTGGAGCGCACCTGCTTGGCGACCGCGAACGAATGCTGGAACAGGCGCGAGAGGATTGGCCCCAGGCTGTGCACACCCTGAGCCTGCGCGAACGCCTGCTTCATCTGGCCCAAGATCTGCGGCTCGCCGATCACCATCGAGTCCAGGCCCGACGCGACGCGCAGGCTGTGCAGCACGCTGCCAAAATCGCGATGCACATAGGCGTGTTCGGCCAGCTCCGCTTCTGTGATTTGCCGCTCGCGACGCCACCAGTCCAGCAATCGGCGCTCGTCCTCAACCTCCGTGACCGCAAGCAACTCGGTGCGATTACAGGTGGAGAGCAGCGCGGCTTCGCTGATCCCGGGCAGCGCGCGCAGCCGCGCCAAAGCCGCCGGCTGGTCGGCGTCGGCGAAGGCCACGCGCGTGCGCACGGCGATCGGCGCGTGGTGGTGACTCAGGCCCAGGGTTAAAAGCGTCATAGCTGCCCAGAAATTCTGCACTGATTGTATAGTGGTCCGCGCCCGAATTTCGGTTTTTCCCCCCAGTGATTTACCCGTCGTTGTGGTCCCCCCGGCTGTCTATTGCGCTGACATTGTTTGTCGCCAGCGGCGGCGCGTGGGCGGCGGCCACCGCGGCGGTTCCGCAGTTCAGTACGCCCCAGGCCGCGGCGCAGTACCACATCCTGGCGGGTGAGCTGGCGGCACAACGGCAGCAGCCGGTTGAGGCGGCAACGCAGCTGCTCAAGGCGCTTGATTACATCGACGATGTGAGCCTTGCCCAGCGCGCTGCGCTACTGGCTTTTTCTGCAAAGAGCGACGCGCTGGCCCTGCGCGCCGCCGAACGCTGGCTCAAGCTCGAGCCGAGCAACCTGGAGCCGCGTGAAATCCTGCTGCGCGCCGCCTTGCGGCTGGGCAAGACGGCACAGGTGCAGGCGCAAGCCGAAGCCATCGTGCGCGACCACGCAGCCGGTGAGGTCGAAGGCCTGCGCCACGTGGCGCTGCTGCTGTCGCAGGATAAAGCCAGCGAATCTGTTGCCATGCAGGTGATGCAGGTGCTGCAAAAACAGTGGCCGGACTTGCCGGGGGCCTTCTACGCCCAAGGCATTCTGGCGATGCGCTTTGGACGCTACGAAGAAGCTGAAGCGGCAGCGCTCGCGGCACTTAAACTTGACGAATCCTCGCAGGATGCGCGCCTGCTGCTGCTCGGTGTGCAGGTCAAACGTGGGCAGATTGCGCAGGCCGACCAGACGGCCGACCAGTTGATAGATCAGGGACAAGACGAGGCGGAATTCAGGCTCAGCTACGTCAAGCTGCTGGTTGACGCCAAGCAGAACGAGGCGGCCAGTGCACAGCTTCAGCGCATCCTGCTGGTTTCACCGGGCAACGAAGATGCCTTGTTCGGCCTGGGCCTGATTGCACTCGACGCGCGCGATCTGGAAGCCGCCACGGGCTATCTGCAGCCCCTGACGGAAGGCAAGACGCACGCCTCCGACGCCGCTTTTTACCTGGGCAGCATCGCCCAGCTTGGCCGCGACTACGCACAGGCCCTGGAGTGGTATGAAAAAGTCATCGACGGCAACAAGGCGCTCGACAGCTTGTTCCGCCGCGCCGCGATGATGGTCAAGCTCGATCGCATGGCGGACGCCCGCGAAGTGTTCGAAAGCCTGCGTCTGCAGGCGCCCATGCTCGGCAGCCGCATCGACAGCGAAGAAGCCAGCCTGCTGCTCGAATCCGGCCTGAATGCCGAAGCGCTGGCCGTGCTGGACCGCGCACTCAAGCTGCAGTCGGACGACGCCGAACTGCTTTACGCACGCTCGCTGGTGCATGAGCGCAACAACCGCTTCACGCTGGCGGAGAAAGACCTGCGGCGCATCCTCAAGGACAGCCCCGACGATCCGCGCGCGCTGAATGCACTGGGCTTTTTGCTCACGGTGCATACCAAGCGTTTTGCCGAGGCAGAAAAAATGATTGCCCGGGCGCTGGAATTCGTCCCCGACGACGCGGCGGTGATCGACAGCTACGGCTGGGTGAAATACCGCCGCGGTAAGACTCAGGAAGCAAAAGCCACCCTGGAAAAAGCCTACGGCAAGCTCAAGGATCCGGAAATTGCCGCGCACTTTGGCGAGGTGCTGTGGGTCCTCGGCGAAAAAGCCCGTGCACGTGAAATCTGGGCCACGGCACTCGCCGAAGACCCGGACCATCGCGTGCTGAAGGAAACCATCAAGCGTCTGTCTCCGTGAGACACGCGATTGTCATGGTGGCGCTGATGGCGCTGACCGGCTGCGCACTGAAACCGGCCCAGATGCCGCCACCCGTCAGTTGGGCCAAACGGCAGGCCCAACTTGCCTCCGTCAACCAGTTCACCCTGCGCGGCCGCATTTCGACGAATGCCGCGAGCGCGCCCGGCGCCAACCTGTTCTGGCGGCAGATGGGCGAGGCGTTTGACGCGCAGCTCAGCGGCCCGTTCGGCGCCGGCGCACTTGCCATTGCCGGCACGCCACAGGACGTGGAATTGCGCAGCGGCGAGGAAACCCTGCGCACGTCGGAGCCCGAGGCCTGGCTGCACCAGCGCCTCGGCTGGTCGCTGCCGATCCAGGGCTTGCGCTACTGGATGGTCGGCATGCCGGCACCGGGCGAGTATCAAAACATCGTCTGGGACGAGCGCGACCGCATCGCCGTGCTGGTTCAGTCCGGCTGGACGCTCAACTTCGAGCAGTACAGCCTGGTGAAATCCTGGGAGTTGCCGCGCCTGCTGGTGCTCACGCGCGGCGAGCTGCGGGTGAAACTGTTGGTGGACGAATGGCTCGACTTGCAAGAACCGGTGCCAGATTTCGAACCGGCGCCATCGCTATAATTCGCGCCGCATGATGGGGAGTCGCCAAGTGGTAAGGCAGCGGGTTTTGATCCCGCCATTCCCAGGTTCGAATCCTGGCTCCCCAGCCATTTTTTTCTAAAGACAACCGAGAAATCCGATGGCCGAAAATTCGATCATGCTGTTCTCCGGCAATGCCAACCCGGTGCTGGCGCAAGAAATCGCCAGCTATCTCAAGTTGCCGCTGGGTCAGGCGCTGGTCAGCCGGTTTTCGGACGGCGAAAGCCAGGTCGAGATCCACGACAACGCGCGCGGCCGCGATGTATTCGTGATCCAGCCTACCTGCGCGCCCACCAACGACCACGTGATGGAACTGTGCATGATGCTCGACGCGCTCAAGCGCGCCAGCGCCGGGCGCATCACTGCGGTGATTCCGTATTACGGCTATGCGCGCCAGGACCGGCGCATCCGCTCGGCGCGTGTGCCGATTTCGGCCAAGGTAGTCGCCGATCTGATCGAAGCGGCCGGCGCCGACCGCGTTTTGACTGTGGACCTGCACGCCGACCAGATTCAGGGATTTTTCGACATTCCGGTGGATAACGTCTACGCCAGCCCGATCCTCCTCGGTGACATCTGGCGGCAGAAATACGACAAGCTGATCGTGGTGTCACCCGACGTGGGCGGCGTGGTGCGCGCACGCGCACTCGCCAAGCGGCTCGACGACGCCGACCTGGCAATCATCGACAAACGTCGTCCCAAGCCGAACGAAGCCAAGGTCATGAACATCATCGGCGACGTCGAAGGCAAATTCTGCGTGCTGCCGGATGACATCGTCGACACCGCCGGCACGCTGGCGATGGCGGCCAACGCCCTGAAAGCTGAAGGCGCGGTCCGCGTCGTCGCTTACGTGACCCACCCGGTGCTGTCCGGCTCCGCGGTCGCCAATATCACCAACTCGCAGCTGGATGAACTGGTGGTCACCGACACCATTCCGCTTGCGCCCGGACGCCAAGGCCTGCCCCAAGATCCGACAGCTGCGAATCGGCAGCATGCTGGCCGAAACCATTCGCCGTATCGCGGCGGAAGAATCGGTCAGTTCGTTGTACGTTGATTAACTGGCGAACAGTTCCTTTTGCGAATGGCGCCGCTCGCCAAGCGCCGATCCCGCTTCGCGGGCCCCTCGGCGAGATGTTCGCGTCGCTACCCGCCGCATCACGACTGAAGAATCGGTCAGTTCGCTGTATGTCGATTAAACCGCTCACCCGCTTGCGACCCAAAATGGCCGCTTTAGCGGCAACTCCAAAAACGAGTGGTACACTTTTAGTACCACTGTTTTTCGCCACCCGGCGATAAACGGCTCAAAAACACCCCAAGCGGGTGGCCTCTCAAACCCTGTAATTCCCCTTCTCATTGGGTAGAATGCGCGCCCCTCGCAACTGGTCGCGGTTGTGGGGGAGTTTGTACATCCCTGTACAAGACGCCGCCATCCCTGGCGGCGGCATTCAAATCAAGACGGAGTTTTTTAATGAAAGAATCATTTGTCGTGAACGCCGAAGTTCGCGCTGACATGGGCAAGGGTGCGAGCCGCCGCCTGCGTCGCACGGGCAAGGTGCCGGCCATCATCTACGGTGGCAAAGACCAACCCCAGCAGCTGTCGCTGAACCATCAACGAGATGGCCAAGCACCTGGAAACCGAAGCCTTCTACTCGCACATCCTCACCCTCAAGCTGTCGGGCAAGGACCAGAAGGTGGTGCTCAAGGACATCCAGCGCCACCCGGCCCTGACCGATCCTGATGCACTTCGACTTCCAGCGCGTATTCGACGACGTCGCCATCCGCATGCACGTGCCGCTGCACTTCAAGGGCGCCGAAGTGGCGCCGGGCGTCAAGACCGACGGCGGCATCGTCGAGCACCACATGAACGCAGGTCGAAGTCGAGTGCCTGCCCAAGGACCTGCCGGAGTTCATCGAGGTCGACCTGTCGGCGATGAAGCTCAACGAGTCGATCCACCTGTCGCAGCTCAAGCTGCCCGACGGCGTGACGCTGGTCGAGCTGCGGCATGGCAATGACCGTTCGCGTCTGCGCCGTACACATGCCGCGCGCCGTCGTCGAGGAAGTCGCCGCGCCGGTCTCCGCCGAAGTACCGGCAACCGCGCTCAAGACACCCGAGGGCGCGGCAGCAGGCGCGCCGAGGCGCCGCTCCTGCCGCCGGCGCCAAGCCGGGGGCCGCACCTGCCGCCGGCGCCAAGCCAGCCGAAGGCAAGAAGGACGACAAGAAGAAGTAAGACGTCAAGCGCGCTAAACAAAGACCCGGCCGCGCAACGCGGCGCTTTCTTTTTAGAATCCTTCGCATGCCCACTGTCATTCGCGCCATCGTCGGCCTCGGCAACCCGGGCACGGACTACGCGCGCACGCGCCACAACGCCGGCTTCTGGTTCGTCGAGCGCTCGTGATCGGCAAGCACGGCGGCAGCTTTCGCGTGGAGTCGAAATTTCAGTGGCGAGCTGCGCGCCGGTGCGAATCGGCGGCGCAGACGCTGCTGCTGCTCAAGCCGGTCACCTACATGAACCGCAGCGGCGAAGCGGTGCAGGCGCTGGCGCAGTTCTCACAAGCTCGCGCCTGATCAGATTCTGGTGGTGCACGACGAGCTGGACCTGCCGGCCGGCGCGGCGCGGCTCAAGGCCGGCGGCGGGCACGGCGGCCACAACGGCCTGCGCAGCCTGCACCAGCACCTCGGCGAGGCCTACCTGCGCCTGCGGCTTGGGCGTCGGCCATCCGGGCGACAAGGAGCGCGTGCACGGTTATCTGACCGGACGAGCGCGACACCGCCTGACCGACGAGAAGCTGATTCACGCCGGCATTCAGGCCGCGGCTCGACGCCCTGCCAGCTGCTCGGTCAGCCGGCGGAATGCGAGAAGGCGCATGCAGTCAGCTGCACGTCAGCAAAAGGAGACTAACGATGGGCATCAAATGCGGAATCGTCGGACTGCCGAACGTCGGCAAGTCCACCCTGTTCAACGCGCTGACCAAGGCGCAGATCGCGGCGGAGAACTACCCGTTCTGCACCATCGACCCCAACGTCGGCGTCGTGCCGTGCCGGACCCGCGCCTCGACGCGCTGGCCGGCATCGTCAAGCCGCAGCGCATCCTGCCGGCGCACGGTCGAGTTCGTCGACATCGCCGGCCTCGTCGAGGGCGCGAGCGAGGGCAAGGGCAAGGGCAACGCGTTTCTCTCGCACATCCGCGAAACCGACGCGATCGCGCACGTCGTGCGCTGCTTCGTCGACGACGACATCATCCACGTCGATGGAGAAAGTCGATCCGATCCGCGACGCCGAGATCATCAACACCGAGCTGGCGCTGGCCGACCTCGATGTCGATCGCCAAGGCCGCCGAGCGCGCCGGCAAGAACGCCAAGACCGGCGCCAAGGAAGCGATCGCCAAGCACGAGCTGCTCAAGCGCATGCAGGCGCACCTCGACGCCGGCAACCCGGCGCGCTCGCTGGCGCCTGACCGCCGAAGAGAGCCGCAGCTGCGCGAATACAACCTCATCACCATCAAGCCGATGCTGTACATCGCCAACGTCGACGAAGCCGGCCTGAAGAGCGGCAACGAGTACCTGACGCAGGTGCGCGAGTACGCGGCCAGGCAGAAGGCGCCGAGGTGGTGCCGGTCTGCGCCGCGATCGAAGCCGAGATCGCGCAGCTCGACGACGCCGACAAGCTCGACTTCCTGAAGGACCTGGGCCTCGACCGAGCCGGGCCTGAACCGCGTGATCCGCGCGGCCTACCAGCTGCTCGGCCTGCAGACCTACTTCACCGCCGGCGTGCAGGAAGTGCGCGCCTGGACCGTCAAGGTCGGCGCCACCGCGCCGCAGGCCGCCGGCGTGATCCACACCGATTTCGAGAAGGGCTTCATCCGCGCCGAAGTCATCGGCTACGACGACTACATCCAGCACAAGGGCGAGGCCGGCGCCAAGGACGCCGGCAAGTGGCGGCTCGAAGGCAAGGAGTACGTCGTGCAGAAGGCGACGTCATGCACTTTCGCTTCAACGTCTAGTCCTTGGATACGTCTGGATATCTCGTCGTCACCAGCTGCAATTGCTCATTAAGGCCTAATTCGGCGGTCCGGAAGTATCCGTTCAGCCTGAAATAACGCAGCCCATACGAATCGGGCTGGGCCGACGCCCTTAACTGCCCTGCGTGCGCTGGCAGCGGATCGTAGAGAAAAAACAATTCATGCGGGGCAATGCCCGCAGAAAATGAAAATATCGCCGCGCCCGTCGCCTCGTCGCCCTCGTCGGGCTTGCGTACGTAGGCCCAGTAGGGCGGACCCTCGCCGAGCCGCGCCCAGTCGGCTCGATCAAACTCCTGCTCCTGAAATCGATCCTGGGTCACCGCGGTAAACGCACCGTCCTGATAGGCAACCGCCATCACCCGCTTGCTCTCGACGCTGACATATCCGTAGGTCAGCGCCGCCGCCTGCACAAAGCAGATGAAGGTGTAATCCACCGTCAGGGCGCGTTGAGATTTGGCCGGGTTCCACACCAGAAACGTCAGGGCCGGCCCGATCACCATGTCCACAATCAGCATGAGGCGAACACCCTGCCAGCCGCCATCGGTGAAGAAGAAAGGTGGCGGAAACCAGACGAACCAGATCAGCGCCAATAACGGGATGAAGATCAGCGCGCTGATGCCCAGGTGGATCGCCAGCGCTTTGAGCTTTGATTGCAGGAGACTGCGGGTCCAGGACATGGGGCTATTTTTATGCAAAAAATGGTTAAAAAGGTCAGCCGGACCGCATTGCCGCTTGGGGGCGTTTTCCTTACACTCGCGCCCCCGCAGGGGTGATATAGCTCAGCCGGTTAGAGCGCGGCACTCATAATGCTGAGGTCGGTGGTTCGAGTCCACCTATCACCACCAGTTATGCTGCGGGAATCGGGGCGTAGCGCAGCCTGGTAGCGCATCTGCTTTGGGAGCAGATGGTCGGAGGTTCAAATCCTCTCGCCCCGACCAATTTATCAACGGCATACGTTGTTCATGCCGCTCTGTGATTTTTTAGTAAAGCGGGTTGCGCTACTTGGACGTAACAAGCGCTACATCATGGCCACAATGGCCAGTTCCCACCGATGGAAAAGGCCGTTGGGCTTTTTTTGGGAAGTCAAAAATATTGTCTGCGACGCCGTTGGGACCCGTGCAATCGGCTCGTCTATAGTCAACCATCGAATGGGAACCTTTAGCGGCGTCCAGTTACATTTATAGCCAGATGCCGGAGTCATGACGTGAATAATCCACAAACTATGAACCCGCTTGAAACCGACGGCTTTGAATTCGTCGAGTTCACCGCGCCGACCAAAACCGGAATAGAGCAGTTGCACCAGTTGTTCGAACTGCTGGGTTTCAAGGCGGTGGCCCGGCATCGCAGCAAGAACGTCACCCTGTTTCGCCAGGGCAGCATCCATTTTCTGGTCAACGCCACGCCTTATTCGCACTTTGAGCAGTTTGCTCGCGCGCACGGCCCGTGCGCGGTCGCGATGGCCTGGCGGGTCAAGGACGCCGTCAAGGCCTACGACTACGCGGTCGCCAACGGTGCGGTGCCGTTTGATGCCAAGCCGGGGTTGATGGAACTGCGCCTGCCCGCGGTCTATGGCATAGGCAATAGCGTGCTGTATTTCGTGGACCGCTATGGGCAGAAGAACATCTACGACGTGGACTTTCGCTTTTTCGAGGGCGCGGACGCAGCGCATGAGGGCGTGGGACTGACCGACGTAGATCACCTGACCCATAACGTCGAGCGCGGCAACATGGACGTCTGGTCGGGCTTCTACCAGCGCATCGCCAATTTTCGCGAGATCCGCTACTTCGACATCGAGGGCAAACAGACCGGCCTGGTGTCGCGGGCCATGACGTCGCCGTGCGGCAAGATCCGCATCCCGATCAACGAGTCCGCCGACGACAAGAGCCAGATCGCCGAATTCATCCGCGACTATCGCGGCGAGGGCATACAGCACATCGCACTGGCGACCGCCGACATCTATGCCACCGTTGCAAAACTACGCGCACAGGGCGTGAAATTCATGGACACGCCGGACAATTATTACGACAAGACCGATGCGCGCGTGCCAAACCACGGCGAGCCGCTGGCGAAGCTGCGCGAGCTGCGGATCCTGATTGACGGCGCGCCCGTGGAGGGAATCCTGCTGCAGATTTTCACCAGCACCGTGATCGGCCCGATCTTCTTCGAGATCATCCAGCGCAAAGGCAACGAGGGTTTTGGCGAGGGCAACTTCAAGGCCCTGTTCGAATCCATCGAAGAAGACCAGATCAAGCGCGGCGTGCTGAAACGGGCGTAGCGGCGCCGTGTCCGAAAATCCGTTTGCGGTCCCCGGCGATTGCACGCTGCGCGGCGACTACACGCGTTGCCGCGCCGACTACACCGTCGAGCAGGACTATTCGCAGTACACCGCCGCGGACCACGAACTCTGGGCGCGGCTGTATGCCCGGCAGGCGCAACTGCTTGACCGTTACGCGGCGCCCGAAGTCGTCGCCGGGATGAAACAATTGCACATCGCACAGCGGATTCCGCGCTTCACCGAGATTAACGAATTTCTCGGCAAGGCCACGCAATGGCAGCTGGTGGCGGTGCCGGGCCTGATCCCGAACGACGTGTTCTTCCTGCATCTTTCGCAGCGGCGCTTTCCCGTCAGTGTCTGGCTTCGATCGCCGGAAGAATTCGACTACCTGGTCGAGCCGGACATCTTTCACGATTTCTTCGGTCATGTGCCCCTGTTGGCGAACCCGGTCTTTGCCAACTACATGCAGCTTTACGGCCAGCAGGGCGAGAAGGCGCTGGCGTCGGACTCGGTCACGCTGCTGTCGCGCCTGTACTGGTACATGGTCGAGTTCGGGCTGATCCGGACCAAAGTTGGGCTGCGTGCGTTTGGCGCCGGCATTCTTTCGTCAGGCGGCGAAACCGTCTATGCGATCGATGCGCCGGAGCCGCATCGCATTGCCTTTGATCTCGAGCGCGTGCTGAAAACGCAATACCGGATCGACTCGTACCAGCAGACATATTTCGTGGTGGACAGCTACGAGCAGTTGTTCACCGAAACCCGCCGCGACCTTGCACCCCTCTACGAGCGGATCCGGCACCTGACGCCGATCCCGCCCACGCAATTGCTGCCGGAAGACCGCGTAATCAGCGCCGGCACCTGGGTCAATTGATTCAGCGCGGCGCCATGCGGATGGCGCCGTCGAGCCGCACACTTTCCCCGTTGAAATAGGTGTTGCGGCACATCTCCAGCGCCAGCGACGCGAACTCGGCGGGTTGGCCCAAACGCTTGGGAAAGGGCACCGAAGCGGCGAGCGCGGCCTTGACGTTCTCCGCCGCCGCCTGCATCAGCGGCGTATCGAAAATACCGGGCAAAATCGTATTGACGCGTATGCCCTCGGTCATCAAATCGCGCGCGATTGGCAACGTCATTCCGACCACTCCGTTCTTCGAGGCCGAGTAGGCCGCCTGGCCGATCTGGCCGTCCTGCGCGGCGACGGAAGCCGTATTGATGATGACGCCGCGCTCGCCATCCTCAAGCGGCGGCAGGCCAAGCATGCCGGCGGCGGACTTGGCGATGCAGCGAAAGGTGCCGACCAGATTGATCTGGATGATGCGGTCGAAATCTGCCAGCGGAAAATGCTTCGGCGCTCCAGTGGTTTTGTCGCGGCTGGCGGTCTTGATCGCATTGCCGGTGCCGGCGCAGTTGATGAGGATGCGCTCCTGGCCAATGGCCTTGCGAGACTGCGCGAATCCGGCGTCGACGTCGGCATCCGAGGTGACATTGACCCTGCAGAACACGCCACCCAGTTCTTTGGCCAGCGCCGTGCCTCCGGCCTCGTTCATGTCGAACAACGCAACCCTGACCCCGCTTGCCGCGAGCAACCTCGCCGTGGCAGCACCAAGCCCCGAAGCGCCGCCGGTGATCACCGCAGAGATTTCGCTATTCAGTTTCATGTTTGTTCCTGTTGTTTTTTAGATAAAAAACCGCCACCCGCTTGCGGCCGTATAGAGCGATTCTGGAGGATATTCATTACGAAGTTGGTACACTTTTAGTACCAATGTTTTTTTAGGATTGGCCGCTGGGGGCGCTAAAAGCCTTTAAGCGGGTTGTTCAGTTTCCGGTGAATTTGGGCTTGCGCTTGTCGCGCCAGGCGCTCACCGCTTCGGCGAAATCTTGGGTTTGCGTGGTGAGCAAATATTGGTCGCGATCCATGTGCGATGTCAGTGAGCCGAGTGCATTGGCCACCGCGTTAACGGTCTGCTTGGTCATGCGCACCGGCAGCGGCGGCAGAGCCAAAATCTCTTCTGCCAGTTTATGCGCGGCTTCCAGCGTCTTGCCGTCGGCGGTGACTTCTTCGCATAAGCCCCAGTCCAGGGCCTGCGCGGCCGGCACGCGCTTGCCCAGAATCACGTATTGCTTGGTGCGCGCCGGGCCGATCTGCGCCACCAGTCGCGGCAGGGTCTGCCAGCTCATGTTGATGCCCAGCGGCACTTCCGGCAGCCGCAGGAATGCAGACTCACCGAGCACGCGGTAATCCACGCTGGCGGCGAGTGCCGCGGCGCCGCCCACGCAATAGCCTTCGATGGCGGCGATGGTGAACGCCTCGATATCTTCCCAGGCCTTGCACATCGCAGGCCCCAGTTTCACCAGTTCACGCAATTCGGCAATGCTCTTGCCAGCGCCCGCCTTGCCCAGCGAAAGTTCGGAAAGATCGACGCCCGCTGAAAAAGCAGTCTCGCCGCGCACGATCACCGCACCAAGATTAGGATCACGCGCGAGCTCCAGCGCTGCATCTCGCAGCAGGGTCATGACTTCGGTACTCAGCGCGTTACGCCCATCCCCTCGATCCAGGGTAACGATTGCGAGCCGGGATTCTTTACGGACAGTAACCAGGGCAGTCATGCCCGCCCTTGTACGCGAAATCGCAGGTGTCCGGCAAGCAACATCAAATGTTGATGAGTCCGTAAACACATCTAGCGGCCGGCTCATGCCTTATATGAATGTCGCTCATCCAGGCGCTCACAGACGGTTTTCTTGACCTCGAGATAGTTTTCTCTCTGCGTGCGGGTACAAAGTGCTTCACTCCTGTACTGAGCCTTGTTTCGACATAAAATCAGCTACCCGCTCGGGCCATTTTTTGGGTTTCAAGGGCCTAAGAATAAAAGTACGCGGTACGCTTTTAGTACCACTGATTTTGCGTGTTTGCCACAGAACGTGTTTTAAGTCTGCTCAGCGGGTGACGGTTTTTTTGACCAATTTCTGGGAACATGCACCGCAATGGATTTCGCCAAACATCAGGATCCGAAAACCCGGCTTGCCGGAATCGGTTTCGTGGTTTTGTTGCATGCCTTGCTGATCTGGGGTCTGGTCAGCGGCTTGGCGCGTAAAGTGGTGGAACTGCTGCCGGAGCCGATCGAGACCAAAATCATTCAGGAAATCCAGTTCGAGCGCGAACCGCCGCCGCCGCCAAAACCGGAAATCGTGCCGCCGCCCCAGGCGTTCGTGCCGCCCCCGGACATCATCATCTCGACGCCACCGCCGCCCAACGCCATCACCAGCGTCACCAACGTGCCGCAACCCGACACGACGCAGATCACCCGCGTCGGACCGACGATTGATTTCGCCAACAGCCCCCGGGGCTGCCGCGAGCCGGAATACCCCAGCACCTCGCGCCGTCTCGGCGAGGAAGGCGTGGCCGAAGTCAGCCTGCTGATCGGGGTGGATGGCAAGGTCCAGCAATCGCGCATCGACAAGTCCAGCAAGTTCGCGCGGCTCGATGAGGCCACGATCCGTTCGTTCAGCAAGTGCAAATTCAAGGTCGGCAGTAATTCGGGCCAGCCGGAAGCGGCCTGGTTCTCCACGCGCTACCGCTGGATTCTCAAGGAATAAGTTACCCCTACATACAAAACAGATTGACCAGGAGAGAAGACAAATGTTGAACATCCAAACCGCCAGCCGCATCGCCCTCACCCTGCTGCTGGCCGTCTTCGCGCCGCTCGCGTTCGGCCAGGAAGTAGCGGAGGTCGTACAGGTCGAAAATCCTTACGGCCTCGCCGCGCTGTGGAAAACCGGCGACTTCGTCTCCAAGGGCACGCTGTTGATTCTGGTCATCATGTCGGGCGCGACCTGGTACGTCATGGCGGTCAAACTGATTGAGCAGCAAAAACTGTTCAAGGAGGCCAAAGCGGCCGAGAAGGATTTCTGGCAGGCCAAGTCGGTGGCGGACGGCATGGGGAAACTCAAGGTGGGCGGCCCGTTCTGGTACCTCGTGGATCGTGGCGTGTCCGCCAGCAAACACCATGAGGGCACCATGGTCGAGCGCATTGATCTTTCGACCTGGGTCACGATGTCGGTGAGCCGCGCGGTGGACGCGATCCAGAGCAATCTGACCGGGGGCATGGCGGTGCTGGCGACAGTGGGCTCGACGGCTCCTTTCGTCGGACTGTTCGGCACGGTCTGGGGCATTTATCACGCGCTGACCGCCATCGGCATTTCCGGCCAGGCTTCAATCGACAAGGTCGCCGGTCCGGTCGGTGAGGCGCTGATCATGACCGCCATTGGCCTTGCGGTCGCGGTGCCGGCGGTGCTCGGCTACAACTGGCTGGTGCGCCGCAACAAGAACGCCATGGACCTGGTGCGCACTTTTTCTTCAGACCTGCACTCGGTGCTGCTGTCCGGCACCCGCGTCGGCGAAGAGAAGAAGGCCGCTTAACCCCGGCGCCGCAAACCCCCCATGTCCATGCAACTTGGCAGCGCCAGCGACGACGATGAGGAGCTGAACGCCTCGATCAACACCACCCCTTTGGTGGACGTGATGCTGGTGCTGCTGATCATCTTCCTGATCACCATCCCGGTGGTCAACGAAACCATCCCGCTCAAGCTGCCGGCCGAGCGCCAGCAGCCGCTGCAGACCAAGCCGGAGAACATCGTCATCTCGGTGGACGTCGACGGCAACATCTACTGGAACAACGCGCCGGTGGCGGACGAGGAAATGCTGCGCGCCAAACTGCGCGAGGTCGCGGTGATCGTGCCGCAGCCCGAGATCCATATCCGCGGCGACCAGGAAACGCGCTTCGAGTCGGTCAGCAAGGTCGTGGACGCCTGCCAGCGCGCGTCCATCGTCAAGGTGGGCTTCATTACCGAACCGCCCCCGCGCGGCTAGAGAAATCTTATGTCAATGAATGTCGGCGGCAACAAGGACGATGACGTCATCATGGACATCAACACCACGCCGCTGATCGACGTGATGCTGGTGCTGCTGGTGATGCTGATCATCACCATCCCGATCCAGACGCATGCGGTCAAGCTCGACCTGCCGGTGAGCCAGAACACCCCGCCGCCCGAGGTCAAGCCGGTGGTCGTCAACCTGGAAGTGGATTTCGACGGCACGGTGTACTGGAATGGCGAGCAGATCGTCGATCAGGCCATGCTGGAAGAGCGCCTGAAGAACGCCGCCACGTTTGTGCCGCAGCCCGAGATCCACGTGCGGCCGAACAAGCTGGTCGCCTATAAATATGTCGCGGGCGTGATGGCCTCGGCACAGCGCCTGGGCGTGACCGCCATCGGCCTCGTCAGTCCCGCCGCCTAACCCAATCTCATGAACACCACCTTCAAAGCTGGCCTGCTTGCCGCCCTGCTCGCCCTACCTGCGTCCTTGCTGGCACAGGCACCGGAAACCGTCCGCCCTGAAGTCGGCAAGCCGCTGCAGGCGGCGCAAAAGCTCATTGCCGAAAAAAAATACAAGGAAGCACTGGCGGAAGTCGCCAAGGTGGATGCGATCGCCAACCGCACGCCGTACGAAAATTTCGTCACCGAGCAGATGCGCGGCGCTGCCGCCGGCGGCGCGGGCGACAACGCGACGGCGCTCAAAGCCTACGAAGCGGTGCTGGCCAGCGGCAAATTGGCGCCGGATAACAGACTCAAGCTGATCGAAGCCGTCGCGGGCACCTACCTGCGCAGCAAGGACTACGCCAAGAGCATCGAGTGGCTGAACAAGTACCGTGAGGCGGGCGGCAAAAGCGCCGTCACGCTCAACCTGATTCCTCAGGCGTATTACCTCGCCGGCCAGTACGCCCAGGCGGCCAAGGAATCGGCGGCGCAGATCGCGGCCGTCGAATCCGCCGGCGGCAAACCCAGCGAGGAGCAGATCAAATTGCTCGCCAGCGCTTACGTCAAGCAAAAAGACATGGCCGGCTACTCCAGCGCGCTGGAGCACATGATCAGGCTCTATCCCAAGCCGGAATACTGGGCCGATGCGATACAACGCACCGCCGCCAAGCCCGGATTCTCCGACCGCCTGACCCTGGACATGTACCGCCTGCTGCGCGTCACCGGCACGCTGCAAGGCAGCAAGGACTACATGGAAATGGCACAACTCGCGGTACAGGCTGTGCTGCCAGGCGAAGCCAAAGCGATTGTCGAGGAAGGTTTTTCCAGGAAAATTCTCGGCGAGGGCGCGGAGGCCTCGCGGCACCAGCGCTTGAAGGCCCTGATCGAAACCAAGGTCGCTGCGGATCGCACCGAGCTGCCCGCGGCCACCACGGCGGCCAACGCGGCCGCCAGCGGCGACGGACTGGTGCGAGTAGGGCTCGCCCACGTCACCGGCGGCGATGCCGCCAAAGGCTTGCCTCTGATGGAACTGGGGCTGAAAAAAGGTGGGCTTAAACGACCCGAAGACGCCAAGCTGCGGCTCGGCTATGCGTATTACATCGCCGGACAGAAGGACAAGGCCGTACAAGTCTTTAAAACCGTGACCGGCAAAGATGGCTCCGCCGATCTGGCGCGTCTTTGGATTTTAGTGTCGGCGCGTTGATGGCTCAGGTAGACTGCGCGCCGCAATTCCACTCCCTGTTCAAAATTTGCCGCTCCCGGAGAGATGGCCGAGTGGACGAAGGCGCGCCCCTGCTAAGGGCGTATAGGGTTTATAGCCCTATCGAGGGTTCGAATCCCTCTCTCTCCGCCATTTAAGAACAAACGGGCCCGATGGGCCCATTTTTTTCTTGGGCGATTGAAGTGGATACGTGCCCTCGATATCTCGACCGCGTCTATTTTTCTGGTCATGCACTGACAGACACCCAGCGTAAACTGGGAACATGCGTCAGCGCCCTTCCCTTCTCCTGCTGTGTTTACTGTGCACGGCCTGTGATCGCAGCCCTTCTGTTTTTGCGCTGCCGGCAGCGCCGGGCCAGTCGCTCGGGATTTGCACGCCGGGTAGCGTGGCCTTGGAGCTCACGGGCAGCATCGATAGCGCGGATGCAAAGACTTATCGAATTTTGCCGTTTGAAGTTAAGCCAGGTTCCGGGCGCGTGGAAGTCTCTTATCAGTGGACCGACAAGGCGGGACCGCCATCATCACCACTGACCGCGACCACGCTGGATCTTGGCCTCTACGACGAGAAGGGCTATCGCAATCCGGCGGGTTTCCGCGGCTGGGGTGGCTCGCGCCAAGGGCGTATCGACCAGAACAAACCGCCGGTCTTCGTTCAGGCCGATAGTGCCGATCGCGGATTCACCCCGGGCCCGGTCCATGCTGGCCTGTGGTCGGTGGAATTGGGCATCGCCGCGGTATCGCCGCAAGGGGCTGACTGGCAGGTGAAGATCGAGTGCAAGAGCGCAAGCGGCTCTCTGCCCGCGGCCGACCCGGTGGACAAAAACCATGTCGCACGCGTCGCGCCAGGCTGGTATCACGGCGACTTCCACATGCATGCATTTCACTCCAATCCCAACGCACCGGACTGGGATGACTTTATCGCGCAGGCGCGCGCCGCCAAGCTGGATTTTCTGATGGTCACGGAATACGTCACGGGCCGGCACTGGGAGACACTGGGCAGCGTGCAGCGGACGCATCCGGATCTTTTGATCTGGCCCGGCCGCGAAATCATCACCTACTACGGTCACGCCAATACCCTTGGTGAAACGCCCGGCGTATTCGAATACCGTCACGGCTTCGAGGACGTGAACCTCGGCGAGATCCAACGCCAGGCCAAGGCGCAGGGCGCGTTGTTCCAAGTCAACCACCCGACCACGTTCCCGCCGCCGGTATTTTCCAATCTCTGTCGTGGCTGCTTTTTCGAGCTCGGCGACCAGATCGACTGGAATCTTGTAGACACGCTCGAAATCGTTAACGGCCCGGTGCTGGCAACCAGCGACGACATCGGCTCGCCGGTGCCAATTCCGGGTCAAATCGAAAACCCTTTCCTGCAAACAGCGCTCAATCTTTGGGACGACCTGCTGACAGCAGGGGTTCAAACTGACAGCCGTTTCCGGTTCCGATTCCAAGGGCGTGGATTCACCGGAGCAGCGTGAGCGCAAGGGCTATGGCTCGTCGGTTACGGCGATTTACGCCGCGAATCTGTCGCGCGAATCGCTGAGCGCATCGATAAAGGACGGCCGCGCCTACATCCGCACACGCGGCGTCGACCGCAGTCCAGCGCTCGAATTCGAGGCGCGCACCGAACACGATGACTTTGCGACCTTCGGCGGCACGGTGCCGGCCAGCGAAGCCTCCCGCGTGAGGTTGACCAGCAAAGTCATTGACGGCAGCGGTCAACTGCTGACTTATCTTCAGAATGGTATACCGGTCCTGAATGTTCCGGTCACTTCCGATCCGTTCACACATGTGTTCGAGGCGGCGACGCGCAATCCGCTCAACGAAGGCCCGCTCGGCACGTATTGGCGCATCGAAACCCGCGACGCGATGTCGCGCACCGCGATCGGCAACCCGATCTTCCTCAAAGGAAGTTGAGACGCACCCCACCCGCTCGAGGCCAATTCAGGCTTCGACAGTCACGGTGCAAAAAAACAGTGGTACTAAAATCGTACCAGGAGTTTTCGCACGATCTTTCAGAAACGCCCTGAATCAGTTCAAGCGGGTGGGCTATTTTCGCTGTGAAATAGGCACGAATTCGAGGTTTTCCGGCCCGGTGTAGTTCGCCGAAGGACGGATGATCTTGCCGTCGATGCGCTGCTCGATGATGTGCGCCGACCAGCCCGAGGTGCGCGCCATCACGAACAGCGGCGTGAACATCGCCGTCGGCATGCCCATGCGGTGATAGCTCACCGCGCTGAACCAGTCGAGGTTCGGGAACATCTTCTTGATGTCCCACATCACCGTCTCCAGTCGCTCGGCGATGTCGAACAGCCTCATGTTTTTCTGATCCGTCGACAGCTGGCGCGCGACTTCCTTGATCACCTTGTTGCGCGGATCGCTGATCGTATAGACCGGATGGCCGAAGCCGATGATCACTTCTTTTTTCTCGACTCGCGCCTTGATGTCGGCCTCGGCTTCGTCGGGTGTTTTGTAGCGCTTCTGGATTTCGTAGGCGACTTCATTGGCGCCGCCGTGCTTGGGGCCGCGTAGCGCCCCGATGCCGCCACAGATCGCCGAATAAATATCCGAGCCAGTGCCGGCGATCACGCGGCTGGTGAAGGTGCTGGCATTGAATTCGTGCTCGGCGTACAGCACCAGCGACACGTGCATCGCCTTGACCCACAGACTCGGACGGCGTCCGTCCGTGCAGAAGATGCAGAAAATGACCGCCAATTGAATCGTCGTCGGTTTCGACCTCAATGCGCTTGCCGCTGTTGGCGTAGTGGTGCCAGTAGCAGAGCATCGAACCCAGACTGGCCAGCAGCCGGTCGGCGATACCGCGCGCGCCGGCATGGTTGTGATCTTCTGCCTCCTGTTCGACGCAACCGAGCACCGAGACGCCGGTGCGCATTACGTCCATCGGGTGCGCGTTTTTGGGCAGCGCTTCGAGGGCGGCTTTCACCGCCGCCGGCAGAGCGCGCAGCGTCTTTAGTCGCGCCTTGTACGCCGCCAGTTCCGATGCAGTCGGCAGTTTTTCGTGCACCAGCAGATGGGCGATTTCCTCGAACTCACATTTGTCGGCGATATCAAGGATGTCGTAACCGCGGTAATGCAGATCGTTGCCGCTTCGGCCGACCGTGCACAGTGCGGTGTTGCCGGCCGTGACGCCCGACAACGCGACGGATTTCTTGGGCTTGAAAGTGCTGGGCAGATTCTGGGGTTCGCTCATGGATTCACGTCGTTGGAATTGCGTTGGATTCTTGAATAGACCGACACAAACAGCAGCCAAAACAATGTCAGCCCGATGATGCCGAATTTTGCAGCCGCGAACAGGCTCGCCCAGCCGCCATAAGGAATGCCGGACTGCTTGAGAATCACCTGGGCGAGAAAATAATTCTCTCCCGCATCAGCAACGCCCGCAACCAACGCCAGCCAGGCTAAAGCGACGGTCACGGTCTTGAGCGTCGGCGGCAATTGCGAGGACACCAGCAGCAGGCTGATGCAGGTGATCGCGGGATACAGAACCATGAACAGGTAGTCGAGCCCGAGGCTGAACAACTGCAGGCGCTGGCCCTGCACGCCCCATTCGTTCAGGATCAGGTTGCAGCTCGAGGTGAAGCCGCAAAGCTCGAAGGAGATGGTGCCCAGAGGCGCACTCGCCACCTTGAGACCGGATTCATCAATCCAGGCCAATACCGCGAGCGCCGGCAGGGCCAACGCGATGAGTATCCACAGCAACCGCTTCAGGTGTTGTCGCGACACCAGGAACCCCTATTTTTTCTTTTGCGCGAAAAGCGCATCGAGCTTTTGCTCGAAGGCGTGGTATCCAATACTGTCGTACAACTCCATGCGCGTCTGCATGGCATCCACCACGTTTTTCTGCGTGCCGTCGCGGCGCACCGCCTTGTAGACGTTTTCCGCCGCCTTGTTCATGGCACGGAAGGCCGACAGCGGATACAGCACCAGCCCAACCTCGGCGCCGCGCAGTTCCTCGACCGTGAACAACGGCGTGGAGCCGAATTCGGTGATGTTGGCCAGCACTGGCACTTTCACCGCAGCGGAGAACTTCCGGTACATAGCCAGATCGGTGATTGCTTCCGGAAAAATCATGTCAGCCCCTGCCTCAACGCAGGCCACCGCGCGCTCTAGGGCCTTGTCCAGGCCTTCGACGGCAAGCGCGTCGGTGCGCGCCATGATCACGAAGCTGGCATCGGTGCGTGCGTCGACCGCGGCCTTGATGCGATCCACCATTTCATCCTTGCCGACGATTTCCTTACCAGGGCGATGGCCGCAGCGCTTGGCGCCAACCTGGTCCTCGATGTGCATCGCGGCGCCGCCGGCCTTGATCAGAGCTTTGGTCGTGCGCGCGACGTTGAAGGCGCTGCTGCCAAAGCCGGTGTCCACATCCACCAGCAGCGGCAGGTCGCAGACATCGGTAATGCGGCGCACGTCGATCAGCACGTCTTCGAGACCGCTGATGCCGAGGTCTGGCAGTCCCAGCGAGCCGGCGGCGACGCCGCCGCCCGACAGGTAGATCGCGCGAAACCCCGCCCGCTTGGCCAGCAGCGCGTGATTGGCGTTGATCGCGCCGATAACCTGGAGGGGCTTTTCTTCCCGTACCGCTGTGCGGAAGCGGCTCCCGGGGGATTCGCTGGACATGGATGAACCTGAAAAATGTGGAGTGCGATTGTAGCTAGACTCCCTTCTGCACGGGAGAAACCCATGAGCAACACGCACGAATATTCGGCCCAAGTCGTTTGGACGCGGCGCGACACTGAAAAGTACACCGACAACCGTTATTCGCGCGCGCACACATGGCACTTCGACGGCGGCACCGTGGTGCCCGCCTCCAGTTCGCCGATGGTGGTGCCGTTGCCAATGTCGCATGAAGCCGCGGTAGACCCGGAAGAGGCATTTGTGGCTTCACTGTCGTCCTGCCACATGCTGTTTTTCCTTTTTCATGCGGCGAAAAAGGGTTTCATTGTTGATCGCTACGATGACAACGCCATCGGCACCATGGGTAAAAACGAAAAAGGTGCGATGGCCATGCTCAAGGTCGTGATGCGCCCCGCCATTACCTTTAGTGGCGATAAACAGCCGAGCGACGAGGAATTGAACGCGCTGCATGCGCAATCGCATCACGATTGCTTTATCGCCAACTCGGTGACTACCGAAGTGACGGTTGAGGCCCGCTAACGCCAGAATTCGCCATGTGAACTGGTTCTCAGTTGGCATGCGCGGCCATCGAGTTCATCATGTGCGCCAGCTTAGTTTTTCGAATTTTCCGAATCCTATTGGGAGACGTCCATGCAATTTTCGAAAGTGCTGTTGTGCGCCGCAAGTCTTGCCCTTGGCGCGAGCTTGCCGCAGGCGCACGCGGCGCCGGCCAAGCCGGCGTCGTTGATTGCCAACCAGTACATCGTGGTGCTCAAAACGCCCTTGTCCGGTGATCCTTCTGGGCAAGTACAGTCGCTGCTGGCGCGCGTCGGCGGCGGTCGCGTGTTGCACCAATACCAATATGCTTTGAGCGGTTTTGCCGCCCGCATTTCTGCTGCACAAGCCGACGCGCTGGCCCGATTGCCACAGGTCAAATACGTGGTGCAGGACCAGGTGATGAAGGCGAACGCGACACAAGCCAATCCGCCGTCCTGGGGACTGGACCGCGTTGACCAGACCAGCCTGCCACTGAACCAGCAGTTCAGCTATCCCACCCAGGGCGGCGCCGGCGTGCATGTTTACGTCGTCGATACCGGCCTCAATGCCGCGCATACCCAGTTCACCGGGCGTGTCGGCGCGGGCCGCAACTTTGCCCCGGACCACGACGGCACGCTGGGGACGATCCTCAACAGCACCGGCCTCAACTCGCTCAACCCACTCAACACTTACGCGCTCGACTTTGGCACAGGCCTGTTCAAGGGGCCGACCACGCCGGGCAACACCAGCGACTGCAACGGTCACGGCTCGCATGTGTCCGGCACCGTGCTCGGCACGAGTTTTGGCATCGCCAAGCTGGCCACGGTGCATCCGGTGCGCGTGCTCGGCTGTGGCGGTGGCGGCGACACCTCCGGCGTCGTCGCCGGCGTGGACTGGATCGCGGGCAACCGCGTGCTGCCGGCGGTCGCCAACATGTCGCTGGGCGGCGGCAACAATGTGGCGCTTGACGACGCCGTGGACGGCGCGATTGCCAGCGGCGTGACCTTTGTCGTCGCGGCGGGTAACGAGTCGGCGGATGCCTGCACCGGCTCGCCCAACCGCGTGCCAAATGCCATCACGGTCGGCGCCAGCACGATCACCGACTCGCGCGACACCGGTTATTCCAACTTCGGCCCTTGCGTCGATCTGTTTGCACCGGGCACCGGTATCACCTCGGCCTGGATTGGCGGCAACGCCGCGACCAACACCATCGACGGCACCTCGATGGCCTCACCCCACGTCGCGGGCGCAGCGGCGCTGTATCTCGGCAGCCATCCCTCAGCGACGCCCGACGACGTGACGGACGCGCTGCTCGGCGCCGCCACGCTCGGGGCGCTCAGTGGTGTCGGTGCCGGCTCCCCTAACGCGTTGCTGTACGTCGCGCCCTGATCACACCGCCGTGAATCTGCAACGGGGGCCGCAAGGCCCCTTTTTCTGTGGCGTCACCCCCACTGGATGATTGCCCCACATACAGGTAGAGTACGTACCGCAGTCGTTTCAAGCAGCGTGTGTTCGTGGCAATTCTGTGCCCGCCTAAGCAGCGGATGCTTCGCCAGTTACCCGGCTCCCTTCCTTGATCGCTTGCACTAACGGGCTTGCGCCCATCATTGATATAGAAAGGAGTTACATGAGCAATACAACGGGTACTGTGAAGTGGTTCAACGAAGCGAAAGGTTTTGGTTTCATCACGCCGGACGGCGGCGGTGAAGATCTCTTCGCTCACTTTAAAGAAATCCAGGGCACCGGCTTCAAGACGCTGAAGGAAGGCCAGAAGGTCGAATTCGTCGCTCAGCGCGGCCCCAAGGGCATGCAGGCCACACAGATTCGCGGCCTGTAAGCTTTTAGTTTTGCGGTAAATAAACCGCGGCTTTAAGCCGCGGTTTTTTATTGCCTGTCAGATTTCCTTGTTGCGGCGCAAAACCTTGACGCGTCCGCGCAGGATCTTGCTTTCAAGGCGTCTGCGCTTCGAGCCGCGCGTCGGCTTGGTTGCCCGTCGCGTCGCACGCACCACGCCCGCGGCACGGATCATCTCGGCCAGGCGCTCCAGCGCTTCGGCCCGGTTCATCGGCTGGCTGCGATGCTGCTGCGCCTTGATCACGATCAACCCGTCGTCGGTGACGCGGTGATCGCGCAGTGCCAGCAACTGGTCCTTGTAGTGTTGCGGCAACGAGGAGGCCGAGATGTCAAAGCGCAGATGGATCGCGCTTGAGGTCTTGTTGACGTTCTGCCCGCCGGCGCCCTGGGAGCGCATGGCACTGATCTCGATTTCGGCTTCGTCGAGGCTCAGCCGCTCGTTGATGATCAATGCGCTCATCGCAAATCAGTTGCCGCCGAGATAATCCTGCTTGCCGATCTCGGCACCGTTGTGGCGCAGGATGTTGTAGGCCGTGACGATGTGAAAATACATGTTCGGCAGCACGAAGTGCAGCAGGTATTGCTGACCGTTGAAATTTAAGTCTCCACGCGGACTCTTGATGACAATGGACTTTTCTTCAGTGCCGTCCAGCTGCGCGGGCGCAAAGGTTTTGACAAAAGCGATGGTCTTGTCGATGCGTGCGACCAGATCGGGAATTGTCGCCTCGGTGTCTTCGTACTTGGGAACATCGACACCCGCCAGCCGTGCGACACAGCCCTTGACGACGTCAGTCGCAATCTGCACCTGGCGCGGCAACGCGAACATGTCCGGCGCCAGCCGGCCTTGCGCCAGCACGGCAGGATCAAACTTCTTTGCTGCTGCATGAGCCGCGCCTTTTTCCAGAATTGCGCGCAGGTTGCCGAGCATGCGCACGAACACCGGTGCGGAGGCGTAGTACATCGAAACGGGCTTGCTCATGATTATTTCCTTGGAGTGATTGAGTCAGGGTAAAGACGGCAATGGCACAGGGACAGTCCCATTGCCGCGCATGGTGGCGATCTCACCGGCGACATCCACCTCGCTGTCCCACAAAAATGACAGGTGCGGATGCGGTGTGCGCAAGATCTCCAGCGCCACGGTGTCGCCGCGCAGGTGATAGTCCATCCACGCCAGCGAATACAGGCCGGCGATCTCCAGCCCCCAGCTGGCGGTGGGCAACAGGGGGTAGTTGGTGTGCTGCGCATGCGACGAGGCTTCGCCGACGATGAAGGCGCGTTCACGGGTCAGCTTGTCGTAAACCGCGCGTGTCACCGCCGGGTTGACGAACGGGATCGGCGCAATCGGGCCGTCGTGGTCGCCGGTCTGGATCATCACCGGAATCGGGTTGGCGTCGAACGGCGCCGACATCTCGCTGATCGGTGCGGCCGCGACAGCCGCATGGATGCGGGGCTCTACCGCCTGCAGCGCCATCGTCGCAATCGCCCCCTGGCTGTGGCCGACGACGCCGACACGGCCGGCATCGAGCACGTCCTTCACCGGGGATTCGGCGAACAGGTAGGTAAGGGCATCCTGCGCTTCCTCGACGTTGTTGCCGGGGTCGCCTGCGCCTTCGTTGTCGGAGTGACCCTGCCCGCTGAAGTCGAGTGCGAGCACCAGATAACCGGCGTCGGCGAAAACCTGATGCCACCAGCGGTACATCGCCAGATTGGTGTTAAGCCCCTCGAGCACCAGAATCACCGGAAACGGTCCGGCACTGGGCGGCACGTTGGCGCGCTTGGGCAGAACGATCTCGGCATAGAGTTTCGTGCCGTATCGGTTATGGAACGTCACCGGCAACAGCGCCACGTTGTCGTTGTAGTCCGGATGCCCGTACCAGTTGTACGCGTGATCAAGACGCGAGCCATCGTTCTGTTGCGCCAGTGTCGCGCGCACCACGAAGGCCACCAAGGAAGGATCGGTCAGGTCGCGCACGGTCACGCCAAAGGCAATCGGATCGAATAATGCGGTCACCACCTCGCGCGGCAGCATGTCGGCCAGTGCGTCAATCTGGGTAATGACGGCTTCGATTTCGGCCGGCGCCGGTGGCGGGTTTTCGCCCGTCTGATGCGGGGGCCATTGCGCCAGATTGGCCGCACTCGACAGGTTTTTGGCCGTGTCCGAAGCGTTGCCGCCGACACAAGCGGCCAGTGACAGGCACAGGATTGGAACCAGGGTTTTCATCTAGGCCATTCTATCCAGATGACAGCGGCCGCAAGCTGGCGTACAACAGCTGCGTGAACTTCCTGCCTGCCCTGCTATTGCTGACACTGATGGCGGCCTGCGTCCCCAGCGACCCGTTCGATTCGGCTATGGCCGCACGCACTGACGAGGCAGAAGAAACAGAAGACAAACTCGAGCCCACGCTGGAATCGATTCAGAAGCACGTGCTGGGCCCGCATTGCATTGCTTGTCATTCCGGCTCCAACGCCGAGCAGGGCATGCGGCTGGATAGCGCCGCAAACAGTTACTACGCGCTGGTGGATGTGCGCAGCAATCAGAACCCGCTGCAAGACCGGGTTGAGCCCGGCGATGCCGACCGCAGTTATCTGATCGTCAAACTCGAAGGCACGCAAATTACTGGTGCGCAGATGCCAAAGGACGGCAACCCGCTTGACGCCGAAACCATCGCGGTGATTCGTCAGTGGATAGACGAGGGTGCGGCACCGCCCAAACCCGCCGAGGAGAACGAGGGGGCGTTTTTGCCTTCAATCAATCTGCCTTAGCGTCTTTTCATCGTCGCCCGCTTGATGGCCTGCGAGGCGTATTTGGGGGTAGTCGAAAAAATTAGTGGTACTAAAAGTGTACCACTGCTTTTTGGTGATGCCCT
The DNA here is from genome assembly GCA_963807375.1 of uncultured Gammaproteobacteria bacterium. GTDB lineage: Bacteria > Pseudomonadota > Gammaproteobacteria > Nevskiales > Nevskiaceae > JACPFV01. The sequence continues at coordinate 27,403 of CAWEBP010000001.1, read as the reverse complement.
TCAAACGGCAAAAATGTGCCCCAAGCGGGTGGCGTCCCGATGCGCACTACACGCGCCCGGGATCGGTCCACAAATCGGCGCCTACGAACTGCGCCGATTTGAGGCCGACGGGCGGCAGAAAAAAGGCCACTTTCGTGGCCTTTTTCGATCAACGAACAGATTAAAACTGGTATTTGATATACGCCAGCGCCTGATCGCGATCGCGCACCAGATTCTGCACGCCGCCGCCTAAGAACCAGGTGTAGCCGAGGTTGATAGACAGCGCTTCCTTGTAGCGCGTTTCGAACAGGAAGATGGCGTTCTTGCGGCCACCGATAAACTGGTTGGCGACGTCGACTGAGATGCCATCCACGTCATGCTTCCAGATCGTAATCGGCTGGAAGCTGATACCGGGAAACACGCTTTCGTAACGGATCAGATTGACGATGGCATAGCCGTATGACACGTCGTCCGCAAACTTGTTCGCATCTTCCTGATGCGGATTGAAGCGCAGGCCGTCGGCGCCGAAGTTGCAGTCCGGCGTATGCGCGCAGTCCTGCTGATAGTCGCCGGTCATGCTGCCGTCGGCACCGGCACTGGCGTGGTAGTAGGTGCCGGGGGCGTCGATCTGCAACTGGCTGACGTGCGGCAGGTCGGGCACGTATTGCGCACCGGCCTCGAACAGCCAAAGGACCTGATCGGCGCCAAAGAAGTTGTCGGTCGCGCCTTGTACGTAGGTGGCCCCAAGATTGCCCTGCCACACCCCAAAACGCTCATACCCGCGGATATAGCTGTTGGGCGGCTGCTCGCCTGCTGCGACCCCGCGATATTGATTCACGAAACTGGGGAAAGAGCGCGCCGAACCAACACCAGCGCCGATCAAAAGATCGAAGGTATCGGCATACGCGGTGCGGCCTGGATAAGGATTGAAATCACTGGAGCCGTAAACCACTTCGGCGCCACTGGCGTCCGTACCGATGCCGCCATTGCTGCCGGTGCAACCGGCGGATTGGTTGTGGCAGCGGCTCAACATCGGGTTCAGCGCGGCGAACACCAGGTCCTCGGCGTCCACCTGCAGCGGCAGGTTCGGCCGGTAAGCGACTTCGCCCTGAAACGACAGATCGCCGGCAGTGGTGTTGAAGCTCACACCATACATCTGGATGTTTTCTGGGTATTCGAACTGGAACTTGACCGTATCAATCGGCACCGCGTTGCTGGTGGCCTGATCTGGCCCCCCCACTCCGGGCAAACCGCCCGGGCCCGTCACGGTGGGATGGGTCACCGGCAAATCCGGACACGCCAGCAGCAGTTCAATGCCGTTGGTAACGTCAATTCCGTTATTCGGTCCATCGGTTCCGATCTGGCCCACGCGATTGCCTTCGCGGCGCCCGCAGCTGGGGTTGGTCGAATACACCGACAGATACGGCAACTTGGAAGCGTAGTTCAGGAAATAGAAACCAAGCTCGGTGCCGTTGCCCAGCCATTCGGCGAAATACTTCACCGAAAACCCGAACTGGCTGAAATTGCTTGGCTCGTTGTCCTTGAGCCGGCGGATGGTAAGGCTGGTGTTCGTCAAACCCGACAACGGATTGTCCTGCGGCACGCCGCAGCCTGAATCCGGGTTGTAAACCGTTCCGCAGGTGTCGGGGTCTTCAGCGTTACCGCCAAAGTTAATGCCGGCGTTATTGACGGCGTTGTTGCTGCCCAGATCCACGAACGAGAAATAACTGCCAGGGGCCGGAATTTCCAGCGGCTTCCATTCCAGCCCGTAGATCGCCTCCACCGTGGTGTTCTCAAACGGCTCAAACGTGAGGTACAGCATATTGGTGGGCACAAACAGCTCCGACAGGTCAAAGCCAACGCGGAATAGATTGTTGGCGTTGACCGGATTGACCTGGTTGAGCGAGTTGATCACCAGCACGGTGGATTCGCCCCAGTTCAGGGTCTGGCGGCCGAGCTTGAAGCTCAGTTCTTTTTCGCCATACAGCGGCAACTTGCCATAGACATAGGTATCGAGCAGTTGCAGATCGGTGCCGATCTGACGCAGTATTTCGCCGTCAGTGCGCTTGTTGCGAACCACTTCGCCCGGTCCGTACTGGCGGCCAAACACGGCATTGGAACCGTTGTCGTTGGCGTCACCCACCCGCGCGGCATTTTCGGCGGTGATGCGGTTGGGATGAAATTCCGTGAAGTCGTTGTTGACAAAATCGTAGAAGTACGACCACTTGGCGAAGAAACCCCAGTCGTTGTACTTGAGGCTCAAGTCCTGAGTTGCCTTTAGCACCGCCTGGGTCAGATCGCCTTTGTCGTAATTCCAGTTGCCGTCATCAGCATTCGGCGTCGCCTGACCCGGGGACCGAGACAAGGCGAGCGAAGGATGCGTCTGGTCGCGGAATAGGCCCTGACAACTCTGGTTGTGGCCGTCACAAACATTGGGATTGAAATTTGCCTTGCCGACCAGGTCGGAGGCGCGGCCCTGAACGCGAATCCCCGCACCCGCAGTGAACACGGTGTTGAGCGTGCCCTGCACGCCATCGCCGAAATCCAGATCGAACTGGATGGCGTTAACCGCACTCCAAGGAGCAATGCCGAGAATGACGGCAACGAAACTGCGCGCGAGTTTGTGACGGACCGCTAATTTCATGGCTTCCCCTCAATCACTGGTGCGCACCGCCCAACGGGCTTGTTACCCAGATTTTATGCGGTGGCTACGACGGAAAATAACAGTTGCGGTAGCTGTTCGGCAACTATTGGACAGGAATGGATTTTTCAGCCGAGCGGGTTGACACAGGCCCAAACATGTCTGTTGTCCGCATATTCGAGCGGCGGCGGGCCGTTGCGGCAGGCCGTCAACGCACGCGGGCAACGCGGCTCAAAGGCACAGCCTGGCGGCAATTGGCGCGGATCCGGCGGCTGACCGGGCACTGCCTGCAGGGTCTTGGCAGCGCCATGTAAATCCGGGCGGGCATCTAGCAGCGCTCGGGTGTAGGGGTGTGCAGGGCGGGCCAGCAACGCCTCTACTGAACCTTGTTCGACCAGGCGCCCCGCATACAGGACCAGCACGCGCGAGCAGGCTTGCGCGATCACGCCAAGATCGTGCGAGATCAGCAGTAGCGCCACGCCAAAATCGGCCTTGAGTTGCACAAACAACTTGAGAATTTGCGCCTGAACAGTGACATCCAGCGCGCTCGTCGGCTCATCCGCGATCAGCAGCTTGGGGCGGCACAGCAGTGCCGTTGCGATCAGTACGCGCTGCCGCTGACCTCCAGAAAGTTCGTGCGGAAAACGCTTGAGCACGTCGGCGGCATCGGCGATCTGCACCGCATCGAGCATGCGGGCGCACTCCGCCCAGGCGGCGGGCGCGGTGGTGCCGTGGTGCAGTTCCAACACCTCGCTCATCTGCCGCCCGATACGCAGGTGCGGATTCAGCGCGGTCATCGGGTCCTGAAACACCAAGGCAATGTCGGCGCCACGCACCTTTCGCAGCGCGTCGGCGGGCAATTGCAGCAGGTTGCGCTGCTGAAAATTAATCCTGCCGCGGACGTGCGCATTGCCGGGGAGCAGGCCAAGCAGCGCCATGGCGGTCTGCGATTTGCCCGAGCCCGACTCGCCGACCAGACCCAGCGTTTCGCCTTCGCCGATCTCGAACGAAAGCCCGTTGACCGCCCGTACGACACCCTCCGGCGAGTTGAACGCAACCTCGAGATCTTCAACCTGCAGCAGTGCGGTCATCGGTCTTTAGGATCGAGCGCGTCGCGCAAACCATCGCCGATAAAGTTGAAACACAACAACGTCACGGCCAGAAATCCTGCGGGGAAAATCAGCGCCCATGGCGCGGTTTCCATGTCGGAGGCGCCCTCACTGATCAGCCCACCCCAACTTGCCATTGGCGCCTGCACGCCGAGCCCAAGAAAACTCAGAAAGGATTCTGTGAGGATCACCTGCGGCAGTGTCAGCGTGACGCTGACCGCCACCACGCCGAGCAGGTTGGGCACGATGTGTCGGCGAATGATGTCGGCGTCGCGAAGTCCCGCGGCGCGCGCGGCGGCGATAAATTCACGGTGGCGCAGCGAGAGCGTCTGGCCGCGGACGATGCGCGCCAGGTCCAGCCAGTTGACCAGGCCTATGGCAATAAACACCAGCAGCAGATGCCTGCCAAAGAACACCGTCAGCAGAATTACGAAAAACATGAATGGCAAGGCATACAGAACGTCTACCGCGCGCATCATCCAGCCGTCGAGTGTGCCGCCAAAATAACCCGCCGTGGCGCCCCAGGCCACGCCGATCAGCAGCGAAACCAGCGTGGAAACCAGCCCGACCAGCAGCGAGATTCGTCCACCTTCCAGCGTGCGCATGAACAAGTCGCGTCCCAGACTGTCGGTGCCGAACCAGTGCGCGCCCTCCAGCGCCGGCGGGGTATTCCAGTCGCGACTAAAATCGATCGTGTCGATGTCGTAGGGCGACAGCAGGGGGCCCAGCAACACCATCCCCACGATCACCGCCAGGATCAGCGCGGCGATCATCGCCGCGCGATTGCGCTTAAGCCGCCCCCACGCGAGCTGGCCGGGACTGCGGGCAAATGCCGTGTCAGACATGTTTCACGCGCGGGTCAAGTACGCCGTAGAGCAGATCGACCAGAAAATTGAAACTCACGATCAGCGCACCATAGAAAATGACCACGCCGAGCACCAACGTGTAATCGCGGTTGAGCGCGGCCTGCACGAAATACCGGCCTATGCCGGGGATGCCGAAGATCTGCTCCACCACCACAGAGCCGGTCATCACGCCGGCGGCGGCCGGCCCCAGGTACGACAACAGTGGCATCAGGGCGGCCGGCAGGGCGTGGCGCAGAATCACCAGTCTTTCGGGCAAGCCCTTGGCGCGCGCGGCGCGGATGTAATTCTGGCTCAGGGTTTCAATCATTGCACCGCGCATCAATCGGGCGACGTAAGCGACTTGCGGCAAGGCCAAGGCCAGCACCGGCAGCACCATGGCACTGGCGCCGGTCCATCCGCCGGCAGGCAGCCATTGCAATCCGACCGCAAACGCGAGAATCAGCAAAGGGGCGAGCACAAACGAGGGTACCGACATGCCGGTCATTGCCAGCGCCATCACCGAATAATCCGCTGCGCGGTTCTGGCGCAAGGCCGCGACAATTCCCAACGCCATGCCCGAAGGTACGGCCACCAGCAACGCCAGCAACCCGAGCGTCAACGAAACCGGGGCACCTTGTGCGAGCAGTTCCGTCACGCTGAAGCCGGGGTATTGGAACGAAGGCCCCAGATCGCCTTGCGCCAGATCTCCGAGATAGCGCGCGAACTGTCGCCACAGCGGCTCGTCCAGATGGTAGGACGCCAGCATCACGCGCTCGATTTCCGGCGGCAGCGCGCGTTCGCGGTCGAACGGTCCGCCGGGCGCGGCGCGCATCATGAAAAACGTAAGCGCGATCAGCACCAGCAGCGTCGGGAGGCTGGTCAGCAGGCGCTTGAAGGCGTAGGCAGGCATTTTTTAGTGCGGCAACACCGCAAGATCCTTGCTGTAGTGATAGTCCAGCAGATTATTCTCCCAGCCCTGCACGTAGGGCTTCACCAGATGCGTGGAGGTATAAAAATAAACCGGGATCAGGGGCGATTGCTCGAGCATCAGGCGCTCGGCCTGCTCCAGCAGCGCGCGGCGCAGCGAGGGATCAACCTGCAGGCCCGCCTGCGTGATCAGCGCGTCGTACTGCGGATCACTGAAGGCAGTCATGTTCTGACCGTTTGCCGTGTGCAGCAAGTCGGAGAAACTGCTGGCATCGTTGTAGTCACCGATCCAGCCCCAGCGGAACATCTGGGTCACACGCTGGCGCAACCGGCTTTTCAATACCTTGAATTCCAGGTTGACCAAGCGCACGCGCGCGCCGAGCGTCTGCTTCCACATCGCCGCGGTGACCGTGGCGACGCGCTGGTTGTCACGCTGAGTGTTGTAGTGCAGCTCCACGTCCAGCGGATTTTCGGAAGAATAGCCCGCCTCGGCGTACAGCCGGCGCGCCTCGGCGACCCGCTGCTCACGCGGCCATGTCGCCCACGGCGGCGTCTGCGGCGTGTAATCGGCGATACCGGGCGGCACCCAGCCATAGGCCGGAAGCGCGAATCCGTTCATTACCCTCTCGACAATCAGCTCGCGGTCCACCGCCATGTTCAGCGCCCGACGCAACTTGGGGTTGTCTCGAAACGGCGCTCGCGTCAGGTTGAAGCCGAAATACCAGGTACCCAGATAGGGCGCCGCGCGTAATTCTTGCGGGAGTTGCGCGCGCAAGAAGGGAGCGCGTGATTGCGGCACGTCGGAGGTGACGTCGAGCTCGCCCGCACGGTAGCGCTTGAGTTCGGAGTCGACATCTTCGGTCGGATAAAAAAACACCACATCAATGCGCGTGGCCGTGTTGTTCCAATAGTGTGGATTGCGCGTGAGCTTGACATGCGACTGAACACCCCATTCAGCAAGCTGATAGGCGCCGTTGCCGATCAACTTGCCGGGCCGCGCAAATGCGGCGCCATGCGTTTTCAGGCTCGGGCGATGCAGCGGATACGCGGTGTGATGCGAGAGCAGGCCCGGCAGATAGGGTGTCGGCGATTTCAGTCGAATGCGCAAGGTGTGCTCATCAACCGCCTCTACACCAAGCGCAGCCGGCGGCAATTGACCGGAGATGATTTTTTCGGCATTGAGCCAGGGCGAGAGCATCATCGCGTAGCCGGATCCGGTTAAAGGATCCACGCAGCGGCGCATGGCCGCGACAAAATCGTCGGCGGTCAGAGGGTCACCGTTCGACCAACGCGCCAACGGCCGCAGGAAAAACGTCCAGCTCAGTCCATCGTCGCTCACCTCCCAGCGCTCAGCCGCCGCCGGGATCACCTCGCCGCGCGGCGACACGCCGGTGAGGCCCTCGTAAAGGTCGCGCAGGATGTTGGAATCGGGCACCGCCTCGGATTTGTGTGGATCCAGGCTGTTGGGCTCGGCGCCATTGCCGGCTCGCAGTACCATTTGCGCGTTCAGCGGCAACGCCAACATCAGCACCAGAGCCGCGACGAACTTCATGTCGTGACGGGTTTTCGCCGGGGCGACAGGGTCACCAGCAGCACGCCAAACAGAATGACCAGCGTGCCAAGCGCCTGCGATAGGTTCAGGCGTTCATCGAGAATCCACCAGCCCAGCAACACCGCCACCGCGGGGTTGACGTACGCGTAAGTACCCAGTTGAGTGGGCGTCACCTGGTGGACCAGCCAGATGTAGGCACCGTACCCGACGCAAGAGCCGAAGATGGCCAGGTAAGCCAGTGCCGCCAAGCCCTGCGGATTCCAGTTCCAGCGCGGCGCTTCGCCGCTGGCAAGGCCGATCAAGATCAGCAGCACGCCGGCGATGAGCGTCTGCAAAGCCGCCATCATCAACGGTGACGTGGCCACAGGGTAACGGCGCGCCAGGATCGAACCGGCGGCCCACAACACCGGCGACAACGAAATGGCCGCATAGGCGAACCACGGCGCGGCCTGGGATTCCAGTCCGCTGGAAACCAGCAAACCCACGCCTGTGAAGCCCAACAGAAGCCCGGCGATGGCGAGCATGCCTGGCCGCTCTCCTTGCGGGCCCAACGCACCCAGGCCCGTCATCCATAGCGCCGAGGTGGCGACCAGCAAGGCTGCCTGGTTCGATTCAAGCCACTGCTCGCTCCAAGTGACCAGGCCGTTGCCGCCAACCAGCATCAGGATTGCCGTCGCCGCAATGACACCCCAATCGCGACTCTTCTGAGGCAATCTTGCCCCGCGCGAGAATGCGAAAAGCAACAACAGCACCGCGGCCGGAAGAAAGCGGGCACCCGCGAACAGGGCGGGCGGCAGGGTCTCGACGCCGACGCGGATGACCAGATAGGTCGAGCCCCAGATCAAATAGACCGCGGCGAACGCGGCGATCAGTTGCCAGGTGCGCGAAATCAAAGGCATTGGTTTTCGATTCCGCAAACAAAAAACCCCGCCCTTGCGGGACGGGGTCGTTTGTTGCCAACCAAAATCAGAAGGTCTTTTTCAGGCGGATGTAACCCAGCATGCCAGGCACGTCATACGTGTTGACGTCGTAGCTGTTGGCGAAGGCGCTGGTCGAGATCGGCGGACCTTGATCAAGCACGTTGTTGACGCCGCCGCTGATGTCGAAGTTATAGGCCGCGAAGTTATAGCCGAACTGCAGGTCGTTGTAGAACGTGCCTTCCAGCTCGTTCTTCGACTTGCTCGGATCGGCATCGGGGTGCGAGCACAGGCCCAGCGCCGTCAGCGAAGGATTCAACCCGTCGAAGCAGGCTTCGGTCTGCTCGCCGATGTAGCGCAGCGTCCAGCTGGCGCGGATCGGTCCCTGACTCCAACCGATGTCCGCGTTACCGCGGAATTCCGGGAAGGCGTTGGGGCGCTGACCATCGTTGGTGCCAGCCAGTTCCTTGGTCACCGGGTTGCCCTGCGCGTCGGGGAAGGTTTCGTCGTATTTCAGCAAGTACGAAGAATTGAACCCGGTGCGGAAGGTGCCGAAATCCTTGAACCACGGCAGGACATAATCAGCCGCGAAGTCAATACCCTGCACTTCCACCTTACCGATGTTGAGCAGGATGTTGGAAACCTGGTTGATGGTGCCGTTGTTGCGGGAAATCTGGTTGCAATTTCTACGCGACGCAGACAAGTAGCAGTTGTCCAGCACTTCCTGGCTGCTCAGCGACTCAATCGCGTCAGTCAGTTCGATGCTGTAGAAGTCCGTGTAGAAGTTGAAGTTCGGCAAGAATTCGGGGCTGAACACGAAACCCACAGTGTAGGTGTCGGCCTTTTCCGGCGTAAGTTGGTCGTTGCCACCCTGCACTTCCAGCACCTGCGTGTTGAGCTGGGTGTAGGTCGCGGGCACGCCATCCGCAGCGCAGTTGGCCTGTACTTCCGGAGTGGCGGGTGCACCGCCATTGGCGCCGGTGTAGTCAGAGCACGGATCCGCCGCTTCCGGGAAGCTGTCCGAAGGGCCGAGGAACAATTCGGAAACCGACGGCGCGCGGAACGCGGTTGAGGCCGTACCGCGGATCAGCAAGTCCTGGTACAGCTTCCAGCGCGCACCAATTTTGTAGGTGAAGTTGCTGCCAAACCGGCTGTAATCGGAATAACGGCCTGCCAGGCTCAGGTCAAGAGAGTCGACAAACGTTATGCCGCTAACCAACGGCACGCTCAACTCGAGATAACCTTCCTTGGCTACCTGACTACCCTTGGTTGGCTTGGCGCGGTTGTTGCTCGAGGCGCCCTGCTGTACCAGCGGATCCGGATTGTCTTCAAATGAGTCATGGCGAACCTCAACGCCGTAGGCAGCACTGACGGCGCCCGCCGGCAGGTTGAACAGGTCGTTGGAAAGATAGGCGAACAGGACCGACTGCTTGGTCTGTGTCGAATCCTGACCGGTGTACATTAAATAATTCAGCATTTGCGGGGTGAGCGAGCCGCTGCCGTTCACGCCCTGGCCGCCGAACAGGTTGATCGGCACGCAGCCCTGCGTCGAGTTGCAGTTCGCGACCGGGCCGAGTCCCAGACGCAGATGCTCGAGATTGACCAGACCCTGCAGCTTCTGTGACTGCTGGCTTTCGGCGTAAATGCCGCCGGATTCCCAGGAGACGAAGCGGTTAAGGAGGTCAAAAGAACCTTTGAACGTTCCGCCGAAACGGAAGGTGTCCACGTTCTGATCGAAGATGCGCGGACCGGCTTCCTTCAGGCGGCGGCCGATCAGGCCCGAGCCGAAGTCGTCGGCCGGGTCGTCCGGGGTGCCGGCGTCGTTGCCGCGGCCGATGTCCTGGTCGAACGGATTGAACGGGTTGTCGGCAGCCACATAGATCGTGTCGGACGGTGGGTTGCCGCTGAGGTCGCCGACGAACAGTGGCGTTTCGGCCAGCTGCTGCTGCGACTTGCGCACGTTGTAGAGAAACTCACCGGCAAAGCCGACCGGGGTGCCGAACAGGATATCGCCGAAATCATGATTGACCGCGCCGAAAATCGAGGCGCGCTCATTCGGTGTGGCGAGGTAATTCTTGGGTGCGAAGTTGTAGCGGTCCGCGCCGGTGAAACCGCGGTAATGATCTTCGTTGGTGCCGTCGGTGCCTTCGCTCAGGTGCAAATTACAAAAGCCTTCGGCGCGGCAAGTGTTGGTGCCGTTTGTCGGATCGGGATCGGCCGGGTTGGGGAAGAACACGAAACGGCCCTGCGGTGTGGCGGAGCTGCCGCGCGTGTTGCCGGTGCCGATCAGCGGCAATTTGGAAAGTTCGCGATCCCCTGCGAATACCGGCTCTTGCAGCGTGTAGCTGACATCGAGGAACGTCGAAGTCGCGCCAGCAACGTTGCCGAATGAAATGCTGTTCTGCTGGGAGAAGCCGTCCTGCTCCCGGATGAAGCCGCCGGTCTGCGAGCGGATTTCAACGCCCTGGAAATTCTTGCGGGTGATGATGTTGATGACGCCGGCGATGGCGTCGGAACCGTACACCGCCGAAGCGCCGTCCTTGAGTACTTCGACGCGCTCGATGATCGAGATCGGGATGGTATTGAGGTCGACCGCCGACGATTGTTGGGCGCGAAGGCCATTGACCCAGCGATGGCCGTTGACCAGCACCAGAGCACGTTGCGAGCCCAGGTTGCGCAGATCGACTTCGGTTGAGCCGTTGCCGCCGTTGTTGACGGTGGTGTTAAGCGCCGAACCGGCTTCGGAGAGGTTTTGCAGCAAGTCGCCGATCGAGGTCAGACCGGTGCGTTCGATTGCTTCGCGGCTGATCGACAGCACGGGCTGGGCGGATTCGTAATCGGTGCGCTTGATGCGCGAGCCGGTCACTTCCAGCACGTCCAGATTGGTTGAAGACGTGTTGCCCGCAATCGCTTCCTGGGTTTCAGGAGAAAGAGGGTCCACCGCCACCGTATTGACGGTTTCCGCGGCGGCCGCAAACGCGGCGATGGGCGAAATGAAAGCAATAACAGCCAGCAGCGTGATGACACGCGAATCAGATTTAACGCGAAGCATTGTCCTCTCCCGTGACGGTTACCCGTCAGATTTTTGAACCCCAGTATGTAGAGCCGGCCGCCCCTGTTAATGTTCTCAAGGTCGGGATCAACCGGAATGTGCCCATTCTAACCAACTTGCAAACCATGTCCAGCGAAAAAATTCACATCTTGCGCAAGCCTCCTGTTATATGGGTCACCTTGACCCGTTCCGCCGTCCGCAATGCCGTCGACGCCGAAACCGCGGCGGCTCTGGCCCAGGCTTTTGGCCAGTTTGAGACGGACCCGGACTTGAAAGTGGCCATCCTCAGCGGTGAGGGAGGCAATTTCTGTGCCGGGGCTGATCTCAAGGCGATTGCGTCGGGACAGGAACGCGGCAACCGGCTCTCCCCCGAAGGGGACGGACCGATGGGCCCGACGCGAATGCAGTTGAGCAAGCCGGTCATCGCCGCCGTATCCGGCTATTGCGTTGCGGGCGGGCTGGAGCTGGCGCTGTGGTGCGATCTTCGCGTAGCGGGAGAATCCGCCGTGTTCGGCGTGTTTTGCCGGCGCTTTGGTGTGCCTTTAATTGACGGCGGTACTTTTCGCCTGCCACGGTTGATCGGCCAGTCACGCGCACTCGACATGATTCTGACTGGGCGCGCCGTCAACGCGCAGGAAGCCCTGGATTGGGGCCTGGTGAACCGACAGGTGCCGGACGCCGATGTGCTGAAGGCGTCCGAAGCGCTGGCGTTGCAGATTGCTTCTCACCCGCAGACCTGCCTGCGCAATGACCGCCACAGCGTCTATCAGCAATGGGGGCTGGACGAAGTTCAGGCCCTGGCCCGGGAGTTCGAGCTGGGTATGCAGACCCTGCAATCCGGTGAAACCATGGCGGGCGCTGGCCGCTTCACCGGCGGCGCCGGCCGCCACGGAAAATTCTGATGAAGATTGCGACGTGGAACGTCAACAGCCTGCGCGTACGCTTGCCGCATCTTCTGGAATGGCTGGCGCAGGCGCAGCCGGACGTCGTTGGTTTGCAGGAACTCAAGTGCACCGACGATCAGTTTCCGCGATCGGAGCTCGAAGCCGCGGGCTGGCATTTGTCCATGAATGGCCAGAAGACCTACAACGGCGTTGCCATTCTTTCGCGACATCCAATCGAGAGCGCGCAATGCGGCATGCCCTCGTTTGCCGACGAGCAAAAGCGCGTGATCACCGCAAGTGTCGGCGGCCTGCGAATCGTCAATGTCTATGTCGTCAATGGCCAGTCGGTCGGCAGCGAAAAATATGCCTATAAATTGCGCTGGCTGGCGGGGCTGAGGGATTTCCTCGCCGCCGAGCTGGTTGCGCACCCACGCCTGATTGTGATGGGCGATTTCAATATTGCGCCGACGCCGCAGGACACCCACGACCCCGATCTATGGGAAGGCCAGATCCTGTGCAGCGAGCCGGAGCGAGCCGGACTTCGCGCGGTACAGGCGCTTGGACTGCGCGATGCTTACGATTGCTCGCCGACTCGCGAAGGCCGCTTTACCTGGTGGGATTACCGGCAAGCGGCATTCCAGCGCGACCACGGCCTGCGCATAGATCACATCCTGCTGTCAGCACCGTTGTCGGCGCAGCACTGGGCAGTGGATACAGCGCCACGAAGGCTCGAGCGCCCGTCTGACCATGCGCCGGTTGTGACCAAGGTCACGTACTGACTGCACCCATCCAGAAAAGACGGGAGTAAGATGCCGGCTCTCCTCGGGAGAAAGACGGATATGCCAGTTAAAAAAATCGGCAACCACTACGACGTCACCGGCACAGTATTGATCTCGCACCCGGGGGAAGTCTGCGACGCCGTCTGCCAAACACTGGGCAACCGCTATCCCGGCACTCAGTTCAGCGCTCTGCGAACGGCGTTCAAAACATTTGCGGATCTTTATGCCGGTGAATTGCCGGGCTATCTGGGCAATGACACCTGGTACCACGATGCTCAGCATTCGCTGGACTGCGCGCTGGCGATGGCGCGGCTGCTTGACGGCCATGACGGCGCGGTGGCCCCGGCCGAACGCGTCGGCGGGCGGCGCGCCGTGCTCGGCGTGATCGCCGCGCTGTTTCATGACGCCGGCTACATCCGCAAGCGTGGCGATCGCGAAACTCATGGCGCCGAATTCACCCTCAACCACGTGAGCCGCAGCGGTGAATTCCTGGCCTGGTTCCTGCCGCGCGTGGGTTTTGCAAGCGAGGTCGAAATGACCCGCCAGCTGGTGCATTTCACCGGCTACGAAATCGCGCTGGACAAAGTGCAGGTGCGTGAGCCGCTGGACCGCAAGCTCGGCTTTCTGCTCGGCACCGCCGATGTGGTCGCGCAACTCGCCGACCGTTGCTACCTGGAAAAATGCCGCGACTTTCTCTTCCCTGAATTTGAAATCTGCGGGTTGGCCGGCGCCGCGAAGCCCCACGGACCCAAGCCGATCTACGACTCCGCAGAAGACCTGCTGCGAAAGACGCCCGAGTTCAACCGCAAGATCTATAAGGAACGGCTCGACGGTTATTTCGACGGCGCCTACCGCTATCTCGAATTCCATTTTGGCGGGCGCAACCCGTACATCGAGGCCATCGAAGGCCACCTGAAACGACTGAACGAACTACTGAAGAAAAACCGCCTGGGCGAACTGCGCCGCCGGCCGGAAGCGGTCAATGCGCCGCGCCTGCGCAAGTTGCTCGGGATCCGCGGCAAGGTGCTGAGCTTCCCCGCGCCGCGCAAGGCGATGGCGATGGCGGTGCCGCGCCTGGAACAGCGTATGTCGGCCGCTGAACAGCGGCGCTTCGTTCCCGCCTAGTCTGTCACCACCCGCGCGAGCCCCACCCCGCGCGCGTCGGAGGCCGCTTCAAGCCGTTTTGCTTTCTTGTCCCAGCGGATCACGTGCATGTTGCCGTAGGGCTCCTTCAATTCTTTGAGCGCGTGACCCATTTTGCGCAGGGTTTTTTGTTCGCCGGTGGCAATCGCGCCGGGCTCAAATTGCACTTCATCCGGCAGATACTGGTGGTGATACCGCGGCAGCCCAACGATCTGCTGTGCGCTCAAACCGTCCGTGTAACCCAGCACGCCGAGCAACACCATGCTGATGATGCGAGAGCCGCCGGGCGTGCCCACGATCAGAACGCCGTCAGGCCCTTCGACGAAGGTGGGCGACATCGACGACAGGGGGCGCTTGCCCGGCTCTATGGCATTGGCCTTCGACCCCACCAGCCCGTAGGCATTGCTCGCGGAGACCTGCGCCGAGAAATCGTCCATTTCGTTGTTCAGGAAGAAACCGGTGCCAGGCGCGATGAACCCGGAGCCAAACGGCAAGTTGATCGACAGCGTGCCCGCGACGCGATTTCCCGAGCGGTCGATCACGGAAAAATGCGTGGTTTGCGTGCCCTGGTTCGCGGGTTTAGGCGCGGGCAGTTTCGCGCTCGGCGTGGCACGGTTCACGGAAATTCCGTGCGCCAGTTGTTTGGCGTAATCCCGGGAAACCAGCCGCGCCAGCGGAATTTCGACAAATCCCGGATCGCCCAGCCAGGTCGCACGGTCGCGAAAGGCGCGGCGCAATGATTCGATGACGTGATGTTTACGCTGCGCGGCCTTGGCTGGATGTCCCAGGTTTTGCAATTGCTGGAGTGCCTGCACCAGCGCGATACCGCCTGCCGACGGTGGCGGTGCGCTGACGATCCGGTAAGCGCCGTATGAAAACTTAATCGGGTCGCGTTCGACAACTTTGTAGGCGGCGAAATCTTCCGCGTCCCAGATGCCGGTGTCGTAAACGCCGTCGAGCAATCGTTCGGCGGTCGGGCCCTGGTAAAACCCCGACACACCCTCCTGGGCCAGCCGCCGCAAGGTGTCGGCCAGATCGTCTTGCTCAAGCATCGCCCCTTCGGACAGCGGCTCGCCGTCCGGCGCAAAGATGGCGGCGGCGGCAGGCGAAAAACGTGACTGCTGCGAGACGATGGCGCGTGCCAGCTTGGCGTCCACAGCAAAACCCTGATCGGCGTAGCGGATTGCCGGCGCCAATAATTCGCCCAATGCCTTGGTCCCGTAACGCTCGGAGAGGTGGGCCAGCGCCGCCGGCTCGCCGGGGATGCCGGCGGCCAGCGCGCCGTCGCGTGAGAGTGTCGGGTTGGCGATGCCATCCACAAGGTACATGTCCTGGGTTGCCGCCCGCGGCGCGGTTTCGCGGCCGTCGATGAATACGTCGCGATTCTCATCGCTCAGATGCAGCAGCCAGAATCCCCCGCCGCCGAGACCCGAGCCGGTCGGCTCCACCACCGCGAGCGCCGCGCTGATGGCCACCGCAGCATCAAACGCATTGCCGCCGCTTTCCAATATTTCGATGCCGGCCTGTGTCGCCAGAGGATGGGCGCTGGCCACTGCGTAGCCTGGGATTTTTGCCGCCTGCGCAGAAAAAATGAACAGCAGGGGCAATAAATAGTGCCACCCGCTCAGGGCGCTTTTTCGGTTTTTTGGGCGGGCCCTCAAAAACCATTGGTACACTTTTAGTACCACTGTTTTCTGGCGATGAGCCATTGTTAGCCTCCTAGGGTGCTAAGCGGGTGAGGCGTTTGTACTTTTCCAGAAGCTGTTCGGCATTCTCCACATGGTCCGTGTCGAACGGGATGCACTTCACCGGGCATACCTCGACACATTGAGCGGTGGGGTGATGGCCGACGCACTCGGTGCAAAGCGCCGGATCAATTTCATAAATCTCAATGCCCTGCGAAATGGCGTGGTTCGGGCATACCGGCTCGCAGACATCGCAATTGATGCAGGCCTCGGTGATCTTGAGCGCCACGGGGCTATTTTTTCTTGCGCCCGAATCTCTTGAGCAGATCCGGAATCACCGGCTTGGGCACCAGCTTTTCGACCGGCGCGCCAAGCCCGGTCAACTCGCGCACCAGCGACGACGACAGGTGCGCGTATTGCGGCGAGGGCGCCAGCATCACCGTGTCGAGCTTGGGATACAGGTCGCGGTTCATCACCGCCATCTGTTTTTCGTAATCGACGTCGCCCACGGTGCGTACGCCGCGCACCAGAACGGTCACGCCCTGTTCGCGCGCGAAATCCACGACCAGTCCGCTGAACCCCATGACCGTGACGTTGGTCAGTTTCATGTCGTGGATTACCGCTTCGATCAGGCCGATGCGCTCGTCGATATCGAAGCGCGGGCTCTTGCTGACATTGGCACCGACCGCAACGATCAGCTTGGGGAACATCGCCGCCGCGCGGCCGATGATGTCGCTGTGGCCTAGCGTGATCGGATCGAACGTGCCTGAATAGGCGGCAATCACTTTCATGCGTGCGGTTTCTCGAAGGAAACGAGGCCAAAGCATACCTGACCGGCCTGTTTTTCCCGCAGCCAGGCATAGCCGGCGGGCAGTTCGGGTTTCTGCCCTTCACGCCATTCCAGGTACACGCGATTGACGGCGGCCAAGTGCGCGGTGAGCGCCGGGAGCGAGCGCGAAAGCAGGTCGGTGTCATACGGCGGGTCGATAAACACCACGTCAAACCGTGTCGGCGTCATTTCGAGGAAAGTCACTGCGTCAACCGGCAGGATTTCGGCCTGGGGTTCCATTTTCAGCTTGGCAAGATTGGCGCGGATCAGCTCGGTCTGGCGCCGCGCGGTTTCGACAAACACCGCCCTGTCGGCGCCGCGCGAAAGCGCCTCAAAACCCAGCGCGCCGCTGCCGGCGAAAAGGTCGAGGCATTTGGCGCCGGCTATCAGCGGCATGAGCCAGTCGAACAGGGTTTGGCGCACGCGGTCCGGCGTCGGCCGCACGCCGGATTTCGGATCGAATTCGATGAGGCGCGAGCGGTGAGTGCCGCCGATGATGCGCAATTTTCCCGAATCGCGAATGGCCACGACCTTAACCCTTCGTGCCGCCGACGGTGATGCCGTCAATCCTGAGCGTGGGTTGACCCACACCCACCGGCACGCTCTGGCCGTCCTTGCCGCAAACCCCGATACCGGGGTCGAGCTTGAGATCGTTGCCGAGCATGGAGACGCGCGTCAGCACGTCCGGGCCATTGCCGATCAGCGTTGCGCCTTTCACCGGACGGGTGACTTTGCCGTCTTCGATCAGATAGGCCTCGGTGGCCGAAAATACGAAATTGCCGGAGGTGATGTCCACCTGGCCGCCACCGAAATTCACCGCGTAGAGTCCCCGCGGCACCGAGGCGATGATGTCGGCCGGGTCGTGCGGCCCGGGTCGCATATACGTGTTGGTCATGCGCGGCATCGGCAGGTGCGCAAAGGATTCGCGGCGCCCATTGCCGGTGGAGGACACGCCCATCAGCCGCGCGTTGAGCTTGTCCTGCAGGTAACCGCGAAGCACACCGCCTTCGATCAGGGTGGTGCACTGGCTGGCAGTTCCTTCGTCGTCCACCGTTAGCGAGCCGCGCCGGTTCGGCAGCGTGCCGTCGTCCACCACGGTGCACAAATCGCTCGCGACTTTCTGGCCCACGCGGCCGCTGAACGCCGAAGTGCCCTTGCGGTTGAAGTCGCCTTCAAGCCCGTGGCCGATGGCTTCATGCAGCAGAATTCCCGGCCAGCCCGCACCCAGCACCACCGTCATGCTGCCGGCGGGCGCCGACACGGCGTCGAGCAGCACCAACGCCTGGCGCACGGCCTCGCGTGCATAGGTCTCGGGAAGCTCCTGCGCAAAATAGGAATAGTCGCTGCGCGCACCTCCGCCGGCTTGTGCCTGTTCGCGCCGGCCGTTTCTCTCGGCGATCACGCTGACGCTCATGCGCACCAGCGGCCGCACGTCGCCGGAAAGAGTCCCATCGCTGGCGGCGACCAGAATGTTTTCGTGCACGCCAGCAAGCGTCACCATCACCTGCGTAACCAGCGGACTCGCGGCGCGCGCGGCGGCGTCGGCGCGACGCAGCAATTCGATTTTGGCCGTATCGCTGAGGCTGTTCAGCGGGTTCGCGGCGGTGTACAGCGCCGCCGGCTTTGCCGCGTTCCATGCCTGCACGGTGCCACTCTGTCCTTGCCGCGCTATCGCCTGCGCGGTGTGCGCCGCATCCATCAGCGCCGGCAATGCGATTTCGTCGGAATAGGCAAAGCCCTGCTTGTCGCCGCTCACGGCACGCACGCCCACGCCCTGCTCGATCTGGTGCGCCCCGGACTTGACCAGG
This sequence comes from uncultured Gammaproteobacteria bacterium, assembly GCA_963807375.1. Taxonomy (GTDB): domain Bacteria; phylum Pseudomonadota; class Gammaproteobacteria; order Nevskiales; family Nevskiaceae; genus JACPFV01. Next base: position 9,253 of record CAWEBP010000001.1, on the reverse strand, counting down.
CTGTCCTCCAGAAACCAGCTTTCGCTGTGGGTCTGCTGAAAATACAAATCCGCCGCGTCACTTCCGCTTTTCATCAGCGCGCCCAGGGCCCGCTGCAGATGGGCCTGCTCAAGACCCGACGGCATCAACAGATTTTGCTGGACTACGGCAAGTGAGTTCATAAGCGGCGATGGTCAAGCACCGGGAAGGTCTTGCGCAAGTGTTCGCGAGTGCCGCGATTAATCTCGGCGGTGGCAACGCCTTCGCCGTGTTCACGTTGCGCAAGCACCGCGCCCCACGGGTCGATGATCATCGAGTGGCCATGCGTCTGGCGACCGCCCGGATGCTCACCGCACAAGCCCGGCGCCAGTACATGACACAGATTTTCGATCGCGCGGGCGCGCAGCAGGACTTCCCAGTGCGCGGCGCCGGTGCGCGCGGTGAAGGCCGACGGTACGCACAGTACTTCCGCCCCGGCGCCCACCAGTGCGCGATACAGCTCCGGAAATCGCAGGTCGTAACAGACACTCAAGCCGAGCCTGCCCAGCGGCGACTCCACGACGACGGGCCGGATTGCGCCCGGTGCGTAGCGCGCAGACTCCCGGTAGGGCTGTTCGCCGACCATGACATCAAACAGATGAATTTTGTCGTAACGTGCAACCGGCCGGCCGCCGCTGTCGAACAGCAGGCTGGCTGCGAATGCGCGCCCGTCGGGTGATTTCAATGCCACCGTACCGCCGAGAATCCACAGCTTCAGCTTTTGGGCGGTGGCGGCGAGAAACTCCTGAATCACACCGACACCCTCGTTTTCGGCATGAGCGATTTCGTCGCGCGCATGTTCGCCCATGAAGGCAAAAGTCTCCGGCAGTGCCGCCAGCGTCGCGCCTTCATCGGCGGCCTGCTGCAGCAGGCGCGCGGCCGTGGCGAGATTGACGGCGACGTCGTCGCCCGGGTTCATCTGCACCACCGCGGCCCGGTTCAATCTTTGCCTCGCGAAACCTTCGGATCATCCCAACTGCCGGTGACGTGGTAGTTGATCTGGGTCAGTTTTTCCAGCGGCTGGTCGAGAATCTGTTGCGCCAGAAAAACCAGGCCGGCGCCGATTGGCCCCGCGAGCAACGCGGCGCCCAACGTAAAACCGGTGGACAGACCCGGATATACCGTGACGTACTGATCGTAGTCGCGCGCCACCAACCCGGCGCGACCGCGCATCTCGATCCGCAGCGAAGGCCCGTCGACCTTGACGTTTTCCGTGCGTGCCTGGCCGTCTGCCAGCGTGAAGTTTCCGCGCACGGTGTCGAACGCCAGTCCCTTGCCGCCCACATCACTGAAGTTGAAGCTCAGCCGTCGCGGCAACGCGAAAAAGTTGAACAGCCCAAGTACGCGGCCCACGCCCGGCTCGACACCGCGCAGCGCGCCATTGTCGAACTCCAGCGACAGATCGCCGCGCGCTTGCTGCCAGTCGATACCCCGTGCGGACGGCGCCCACACCGCCTGCGTGTTGAGTCGCGAGGATTTGGCCACCAGCGTCGCGCCGAAACCAAATGCGCGCTGTACGCCCTCGAAATCGCTGGAGTCCAGCTTGAGCGCCAGGTTGGCGCTGGACTGCCCGTCCCGGCGCAGCCACAGCCCGGTCGAGGTAATCGCGTTTTCACCGCCTTCGGTGGTCAGGCGGCTCAGCCGCATGCCGCCAGGAACGCGCTGGGTTTGCAACTGAACCGCGCCGAAACTCGCCTCGGCCAAATCAAAGCGTCCAATATTGGCTTCGAGCGCCGGCCACTCCCCGGGATCGAAAACGGTTTTGGACTCGCGCGCCTGCACCGGATTTGGATTGTGCTCGAGCGCCAGGTGTGCAAGTTGCAGCTGGATTTTTTCGCGCGTCCACAACGCTTCGCCCGTAGCGCCAGCGCCATCGAAGCGCAGCCGCCAGCGCTGCTCCCCTGCCGCGCCGTCGGGCTGCACCCGCAACATGGTCTGCGGTAGTGCGAACCCGCGCCACAGCCAGCGCGTGGCGCGCAGATTGACGCGGGTCAGCGACAGAGTGCCGAGCGTGCTTTTGGCGGCGCCAAGACCGTCAATGAAATCCGACCAGTCGTCGATGGAAAGATCGCTTGCCACCGCGCCAATACTCAGACCCGGCAGCACCTCGGCGAAGACCGGTGCGTCCCTGCCCAGCCGCAGAGTCAGCGCATCGAGCTGCGATTTTCCGGCCTTCAAGCGCCAGCGCAGATCAGCACCCAGGCGACCGGTCCAGTCTGCCGTCAAACGCGGACCGCTCTGCGGGTCTTGCGCAATCACCACGCGCATCGGCGCGGCGGTGGTCGCCGTTTTTGCCAAGGGCGCCGGCAGGCGCAGGGTCAGTCCGCGCAGATCGCTGTCCAGCACCAGCGCGACCGGCTCAGGTCCCGTCAGATTCAACTGCGCGCGCAGTGCGGTGTTGCCCGTAATGCGCGAGCTCAGGCCTTCGGGCAGCAACTTTGATACGGGTGAATCCTTGGTCAGATCCAGCACCCAGAACGCGGTCAGGGTGCTGCTGTTCTTGCGCGCAGCAATCGAGCCCGACAGCGGCTGGCTGAGCAGTTGGCCCTCGAGCTTGCGCGCGCTGATGCCTTCGGGACCGAAAGCCACTTCGCCGCGCAAATCACGCACCGTCTCGTTGATGTCGGTGAGCAACAGCTCGGCGCCGTCGATCGCCACCCGCCCGCTGACCGCCGTCTTCGATGCATCCTCCAATGGAATTTCCAGTCGCAGCCCCAGTCGCGCCGGGCCTTTGGCGCGCGTGTGCTTGAACATGCCCTCAAAGCGCGAGCGCAGCGGACTGGCGGCCAACACCGCGAGGAGCCGTTCGAGCTCGCCCGAAAGTTGGCCGTCGATCTGCAAATCGCCCCGGCTGAAATCAGGAATGCGCGCTTCGATTTTTTGAATCGGGATGTCAGCAATGCGGCCCTTATCGGCGTTGACCACAATGCTGCCATCGCGCAGATCTACGGCGGCATTGAGCCCTTTAATGGCAGGCCAGCCGTCGGCGTAGAACACCTCGGCGTCGTTGAGACGAGCGTCCAGTACCCAAGTGTCGAGCGCGCCGTCAATGGTCAATTGCGCCGTGGTAATGGGCACGCGCAGCAGTGCTTTCGTCAGCCATTGGCGAAGGCCATCGCCCCAGGTGCGTGGCATGAAGGGCTTGAGACGCGCGGCATCCTGCACCGAGAATTTGGACTTGAGCGTCAGCGCAACAGGCGCTTGACTGGGCAGCGCCATCGCCATCTGGCCGCTGCCCTCACTGCCGCTGAACTTCCAGTTGAACGCAGGCGCAGAAACACTCCAGCCGTCTGTTTCGCGCTTCCAGCGCAGGTCCGCACTGAGCGAATCAATGCGCACGGGCAAGGTGAACGTCTGTGGCGCCAGCAGGGTCAGGGCGTTGTCGCGCAAACCCAAACGGCCGCTGTTTTCATCCAGCGCCAGGTCGCCGCTGAGCCCCGAAAATCCCGGAGAGGATTCCAGCGGCGGCATCGCCAGCTGTTCCACTGCGGCACGAAAGCTGTAGCGCGAGGGTGCAGCGTCCAGCCCGGCACGAAAGCTTGCATCGACACTGCGCAGATCACCAGAAATCTGGAGCAGCTGTGTAGGTAAATCAGGCGCCAGCAGCGCCAGCCAGGGCGCCACATCGTCCAGCCGTAAAAAACTCAGCTGGCCGGCCCATTCCTCGCCCTGTCCGGAGGACGGCGTGATCAAGGTCACCGCACCTTGTGTCACCGGCCATACGCCACGCACCCCTTTTACCTGCAGGCTTTGAATGGTGGCGCCCCAACCGAACGGCTGCCGCGCGATCCGCGCCTTTAACGCCAAATCTTGCAATGACGCCTGGTGCAAGGGCGGCCCGCTGCGCACAGCGCTGGCGCGAAGATTCAAGTCGCTCCAGACCGGCGCGCCGGCCTGTATTTCGCCATTGATCAGCAGCTGCCCCTTCTGAATCTGCAGGCCTGCCAACTCCGGCTTGAGCAACTTAAGCCAGGGCAGTGCCGACAATCCTTCGAGCTCTGCCGACCAGTCGCCATTCCAGTTCTGTGGTTCCTCGAGCTTGCCGCGCATGCGTGCGCGCAATTTCAGCCGTTGGCCGACCGCCTCTGGCAAAGTCACCGCCAGGTCCAGACGCGGCCCGCGCAAGCCCTGCACCAGGACTACGCGGTCGATGTTGAAGCGCAGCGGTGTCTTTCCCAACCGCGCATCGTGCAGCAGGAGCGTGCAGCGCTGGAATGCAATGCTCTCGAACCGCGCCAGCTGGCGCAGGGTTTCGCTAAAGTCGGTTTCGCCTCCACCGTCCATGAAAGATTCGAGCCCTTCGATGCGCCATTGCCCTTCGGCATCCACCACGGCCGACAGCTCGAGCCCCGCCAGCTCGATGTGGATCGGATTGAAATCGCCGAACACCAGGCGCCAAGGGCTGAAGCCGATGCGCATTTTTTCGACCCGCAGCTGCGGCTTTTTCCCGTCGGCCGTCAGCACCTCGACCTGCAGCAAGTCCAGGCTCGGGTACCAGCCACGCCAGCGCAACTGCAAATCGCCGATGTGCAGCGGACGCTGGGCGACATCGCTGGCGAAAGCCTCAATTTTCTGACGGTACTCCGGCGCAAGATTAAGCGCCGTGGCGAACAGCGCGGAGATCGACAGGCCGAGGATGAGCGTCAGCGCGATGGCCCAGAAAAGCCTGCGCACCCATCGGCGCACACCGGGCTCAAGGTCGGCGAACGGGTCGTGCATGATCGCCCGCAACGAACGGCGGATCACAGCGGCACCACTTCAAAATTCTCCTGCAGGTACAGCGTATCCGCCTGCACGCGGATCGGGCGCTTCAGTTGCGCCTCCATTTGCGCCAGGCCCTGCTCTTCGAGCAGGCGCGCAGCCACCGGCGCGGCGGCGATCACCAGGAACCCCTTGGACTCGAACTGGCGCGCCGAGCGCACCAGTTCGCGGAAAATTTCATTGCACACCGTCTCGATCGTTTTCACGCTGCCGCGCCCCGCGCAGGCCGCGCAGGGTTCGCACAGGATATGGCCGAGTGACTCGCGCGTGCGCTTGCGTGTCATCTCGATCAGGCCCAGCGGCGAGAACGGGTAGACCGTGCTGCGCGCGGGGTCGTGCTTGAGTTCCTTTTCCAGCGCTCTTAATACCTGCGCGCGGTGCGACTCCTCTTTCATGTCGATGAAGTCGAGAATGATCATTCCGCCCAGATTGCGCAGGCGCAACTGCCGCGCAATCGCCTGCGCCGCTTCGAGGTTGGTCTTGAGCACCGTTTCCTCGAGATTGCGATGGCCGGTGAACGCGCCGGTGTTGACGTCGACGGTGGTCATCGCCTCGGTCTGGTCGATAACCAGATAGCCGCCGGACTTGAGCGCCACGCGCCGGTCGAGCGCGCGGTTGATGTCGTCCTCGACGCCGCATAGATCGAAGATCGGCGCCGCGCTGTCGTAAAGCTCGATGCGTTCGGCGCCTTGCGGCACGTAATCGCGCGCGAACTGGATCAGGCGTTGGACTTCGGTGGCCGAATCGACACGCACGCGGTCCACGTCGGTGCCGAGCAGATCACGCAGGATGCGCATCGACAGCGGCAAATCACCATGCACCAGATCGCCGGGTTTGGATTTTTGCGCTTTTTCCCTGACCGAGGTCCACAGCCTCAAGAGAAACTGCAGGTCGTTGAGCAGGGAGGCTTCGTCCACGCCTTCCGCCGCGGTGCGGACAATTACGCCGTGATGCTCCGCCAGCTTGCATGATCTGGCGCAGCCGCTCGCGCTCCGGCTCGTCCTCGATGCGCGCCGACACGCCCACCGTGCCGCCGTTGCGCTCGCGCGGCAGCAACACCAGATAGCGCGACGCCAGCGACAGCATCGTGGTCAGCCGCGCGCCCTTGGTGCCGAGCGGGTCCTTGAGCACCTGCACCAGCACGTCCTGGCCTTCGCGCAGCAGCTGGTTGATCGGTAGCCCCGCTGATGACCGTGGGATCAGTGCGGCCTCTTCTGCGCGGGTTGATCCGTCCAGGACTGGCGGCTCGCCAAGCTCATGCCACTGCGGATGCTGCATATCCGAGGCATGCAAAAACGCCGTGCGCTCCAGGCCGATTTCGACAAATGCCGCCTGCATGCCCGGCAACACGCGCTCGACACGGCCCTGGTAAATATTTCCGGTCAGGCCGTGACGCGCCGCGCGCTGCACGAATACTTCCTGCACGCTGCCGCCCTCGACCAGCGCCACGCGGGTTTCGTGCGCGCCGATGTTGACCAGGATTTCAGTACTCAAGCCATGACCCGAAAGTCGCGCAATAGCTCACAGGTATCAAACAGGGGCAGGCCAACGACGCCGGAATAGCTGCCGTGAATTTGCTTCACAAAGCGCGCGCCCAAACCTTGAATGGCATAGGCACCGGCCTTGTCCGCGGGCTCGCCGCTGTCCCAATACGCTTGCGCGTCGGCATCAGAAATCGGGGCGAAACTCACGCGCGTGACCGACAGGCGCGTTTCTGCACGCTCGCCGCACACCACCGCTACCGCGCTGTAGACCTCATGCTCGCGCGCCGACAAGCGCGCCAGCATGGCCAGCGCATCCGCCGCGTTGCGCGGCTTGCCGAGAATGTCGTCGTCAATCACCACATCCGTGTCGGCGCCGATCACCACCGTGCCAGCGCTCGCACTGCGCGCGCCGGCCTGCGCTTTTGCCAGGGCGGTGGCAATGGCGTAATCCGCCGGCGACTGGCCGGGCGCGCGGCGCTCATCCACGTCGGCGGCCACCACCTCAAAACGCAAGCCGAGTTGCTGCAACAGCTCTCGCCGTCGCGGCGAACGCGAGGCGAGTACAAGCGGAGGTGGAGTTAAACGCATGAGCAGTGGATTTTACGGGGAGTGGCCATTGCAAGCCGCCACCCGCTTGGGGCCCTAAAAGGCCATTGCAGGCCGAATTACAAAATCGAATGGTACACTTTTAGTACCACCTGTTTTCACCCAAGGCTAATAAACCACTAAAAAAGCCTGCAAGCGGGTGATCTACTTATAGGGCGCGTTACAAGCAAGTGATCTGGGCTCCGCTTGCCGCTAAACACAATGAAGCGTTTAATCCAATGCACAGGCTAGTTTTTGCGTGCCTAAACCGTTGTGTTTGGCGCAAATACGCGCGGAGCGCACGGTGAGGCGTTTGTAGGAGTCGAGAACAGGAGAGTGCCTATATGTTTCAAAAAAAACAGTTACTTGGCAATAGTCTGTTCTATTCGACTTTCTTGTTATATCTCATTAATGAAGTCTAATTGGCGTTGGAAGGCATAAGGGAAGGCTATATGGCACTAATCAAATGCAGCGAGTGCGGAAAGGAAATCTCTGATTCTCGCGCGGGAGCATGTCCTGGTTGCGGATCACCGTGTGGCCGCGGCGCCGCTACGGCACCACCTCCAGGGGCCGTTACTTTTAACTCTGTCCGGCCGTCGAGCGAGCAGGCTTCAAATGGGAGGCTGCCGGGTTCGTTCTTATTCATCGGCTCGCCAATAAGCTTGCACGGCATTGCCTGGCGCGGGTGGCTTTGCCGGGGCGCTGGGGTTTGCTGGTTTCGTCGTCTTCATGATTGGGCGCTTTATCAATGTGAGCATAGAGCCTTCCAACAACCGGTTCAAGCGGAGAGTCCCGCTTCGCGGGCCTGCCGCTTAACCTGGGCGTTGGGCGTCATGAACATGCATTTCTGGCAGCACCCGCGCTTCGGTCAGCGCGTGACATAGCGGCCCGGGCGCACTCACGGAAAGGTTCGATGCCTTTGGCTACTTCTCTATGGGAAGCTAGTCGCCTCCTCTTCGTCGAAAGTGAAGCGCTGAAATCTAGCCGTTTTTGTCACGCCGTCCAATACCACGTGGGCTTGCAGACGCCCTACGAAGCTATCGATTGTGGCAACGACTCACAATTGTCGGCGTACGCGCTGCCTACCTCGCCAACGGTGGAGATAAAGGAAAAGACTTTATCTTTCGCTTCACCTGCATCTCTTTTCCCAATCAGCATCAAGCTATCTGCCTAAGATCGGCTGGGCTCCCGTCTTGCCTCTTCGTAATTATCTGTATCCCGAGGTTCTCGTTGATCCAAAACGGGTATATCGCCGATCCAGACCGAGCCTGGAACATGATTACTATGCTTCTGGGTCAGCCGTCCTTCAGGCCTGCCGGTATTCTTACTGGCGGGTCTGGCACCACATGATCGCTCTAGCTCACTCATGACGCCGCAGATAACGCCCAACGTTCCAGCCGTCGGTCCTCGCACTGCACCCGCGAGGCCCGCGACTGAACTGCGGCGTTAGTTTCAAATGAGCGCGATCCCTGGCTACACAACTTCTTGCCTCGCCCTGAGTTGGCTGGTCGTTGCTGCCGCACTCGGAGCCACCTTCTCCGGCCACGGCATCTTTGGTGCTTTCTTTCCTCTCCCATACGCGTAGTCAACCGAAAATAAGAGCCATGCAGATCCAATATCTCGAGATAGTGACCAAGGAAGTAGATGCGGTGTGCGCCGCGTACGCCGCGACGAACGGCGTGCAATTCGGCGAGCCTGACGCTGGGCTCGGCAATGCACGTACCGCCGCATTGGCGGGCGGCGGCCTTGTGGGCGTACGTGCACCCTTGCGCGAGACTGAGGCTCCGGTAGTGCGGCCCTATTGGCTGGTGAAAGACATCGAAGCGGCCGTCGCTGAAGCCGTGCAGGCGGGGGGCGAGGTCGCTCATCCGCCAATGGAGATTCCCGGTCACGGCACGTTCGCCATCTACCTTCAAGGCGGCAATGATCACGGGCTATGGCAGATTTAGCCGCAGGCAAGTCTATGCAGCAGCGGCCTAACAAGTCATTCAAGCCGAAGCCGCTTCGCGGCGCGATCCATACGCTACCGCCCGACTTTCGGCGCGCCATCGAGTCCGATGCCGCTGCGAAAGGTCTCTGGGCCGATATCACACCGCTGGCGCGAAACGAATGGATTTGCTGGGTCACGTCGGCGAAGAAAGAAGAAACCAGGAAGCGCCGCATCAAGGTGGGCGTCAATAAAATGCGTAATGGAACGCGCAGGCCCTGTTGCTGGCCCGGCTGCCCGCATCGCGGAACGACTTAATGCAGCTGTAACACTCAAATCCTTTTTAGCGGCGAACTTGCCGTCCTCACTTTTTAGGAACATGGTGATACGTCTGGTGCATTACTGCGCGCTCCAGTGGAGCGCTCACAGCGCCGTTTCGCTCGCCCGCCTGGCAGTCAACCCGCGGCAGCACGCGTCA